>NZ_JAGIOT010000002.1:0-2635000 GCF_017876855.1 Rhizobium sp. PvP014 | reverse complement strand
CCAGCTAAGGTCCCCAAGTCATGGCTAAGTGGGAAAGGATGTGAGGATCCCAAAACAACCAGGATGTTGGCTTAGAAGCAGCCATCATTTAAAGAAAGCGTAACAGCTCACTGGTCTAAATAAGGGTCTTTGCGCCGAAAATGTAACGGGGCTAAAGCCATGCACCGAAGCTGAGGATATGCACGCAAGTGTATGTGGTAGCGGAGCGTTCCGTAAGTCTGTGAAGGAGGACCCGTGAGGGCCTCTGGAGATATCGGAAGTGCGAATGTTGACATGAGTAACGATAAAGGGGGTGAGAGACCCCCTCGCCGAAAGACCAAGGGTTCCTGCTTAAAGTTAATCTGAGCAGGGTTAGCCGGCCCCTAAGGCGAGGCAGAAATGCGTAGTCGATGGGAACCACGTTAATATTCGTGGGCCTGGTGGTAGTGACGGATCGCGTAAGTTGTACCTCCTTATTGGATTGGATGTGCAGCGGGGCGGTTCCAGGAAATAGCTCCACCGTATAGACCGTACCCGAAACCGACACAGGTGGTCAGGTAGAGCATACCAAGGCGCTTGAGAGAACTATGTTGAAGGAACTCGGCAAATTGCACGCGTAACTTCGGAAGAAGCGTGACCCCTTTTTACGCAAGTGGAAAGGGGTGGCACAGACCAGGGGGTAGCGACTGTTTATCAAAAACACAGGGCTCTGCGAAGTCGAAAGACGACGTATAGGGCCTGACGCCTGCCCGGTGCTGGAAGGTTAAAGGGAGAGGTGCAAGCTTTGAACTGAAGCCCCAGTAAACGGCGGCCGTAACTATAACGGTCCTAAGGTAGCGAAATTCCTTGTCGGGTAAGTTCCGACCTGCACGAATGGCGTAACGACTTCCCCGCTGTCTCCAACATAGACTCAGTGAAATTGAATTCCCCGTGAAGATGCGGGGTTCCTGCGGTTAGACGGAAAGACCCCGTGCACCTTTACTATAGCTTTACACTGGCATTCGTGTCGGCATGTGTAGGATAGGTGGTAGGCTTTGAAGCGGGGACGCCAGTTCTCGTGGAGCCATCCTTGAAATACCACCCTTATCGTCATGGATGTCTAACCGCGGTCCGTTATCCGGATCCGGGACAGTGTATGGTGGGTAGTTTGACTGGGGCGGTCGCCTCCGAAAGAGTAACGGAGGCGCGCGATGGTGGGCTCAGACCGGTCGGAAATCGGTCGTCGAGTGCAATGGCATAAGCCCGCCTGACTGCGAGACTGACAAGTCGAGCAGAGACGAAAGTCGGTCATAGTGATCCGGTGGTCCCGCGTGGAAGGGCCATCGCTCAACGGATAAAAGGTACGCCGGGGATAACAGGCTGATGACCCCCAAGAGTCCATATCGACGGGGTTGTTTGGCACCTCGATGTCGGCTCATCGCATCCTGGGGCTGGAGCAGGTCCCAAGGGTTTGGCTGTTCGCCAATTAAAGCGGTACGTGAGCTGGGTTCAGAACGTCGTGAGACAGTTCGGTCCCTATCTGCCGTGGGTGTAGGAATATTGACAGGATCTGTCCCTAGTACGAGAGGACCGGGATGGACATATCTCTGGTGGACCTGTTGTCGTGCCAACGGCATAGCAGGGTAGCTATATATGGAAGGGATAACCGCTGAAGGCATCTAAGCGGGAAACCCACCTGAAAACGAGTATTCCCTATCAGGGCCGTGGAAGACGACCACGTTGATAGGAGGCGTGTGGACGTGCAGTAATGCATGAAGCTTAGCCTTACTAATAGCCCGATTGGCTTCATCGTTCTCATTGACTATGCTCATCAAGGTGCTGCGCACCTTGATGATGACATCTGTTTTGTCCTGACGCGCGAAAAAACGCTCCGGACGGGCCGCGCCAACAGGCGCGACGGCCTCTGGCCTTGCGGAGCTTTGCTCCGACAAACCAGCCGGCAAACAAAAGACGTGTTCAACTAAGACAAAAGGGGGTTCGCCTCCGCCAGCTTCTCGATAAAGCGTTGCAATGGTCGCCCATTGCCACGCATACATTGCCCTTAATCGACCTGGTGGTCATTGCGGGGTGGCTGCACCCGTTCCCTTTCCGAACACGGCCGTGAAACACCCCTGCGCCAATGGTACTCCGTCTTAAGACGCGGGAGAGTAGGTCGCTGCCAGGTCTATTAAAGGCAATGCCATCCATAAGGATGGACCAAACAATCTTCTCACACATAACAAACCGGCCCCTGGCCAAACCAAGGGCCGCTCCCAAAGCGGCCTTTTGTCGTTGCTGGGGTTTAACGAAATAATGGGACGTTCGGTCTGTAGCCGGTGCGTCCCTCAAAGGAGACAAATCCTTCGGATTTGCTCCGGCACTACACGTAAACCGCAACGCGGTTTACGCAGACGCGAAATTTGGCAATGCCAAATTCGCTTGGCGCGGGGTGGAGCAGCCCGGTAGCTCGTCAGGCTCATAACCTGAAGGCCGCAGGTTCAAATCCTGCCCCCGCAACCAAATCATCATTATCGAAAAACACCCGTAGCCATAAGCTGCGGGTGTTTTGCGTTTGTAGCCTGACCGAACCGCATCGACGGCCGATACGCCGTGTCCGCCAAAGACGGGTGACGCCGGATGCGATCGGTTTGTTACCAGCGTTCCGGCTGTCTCGATTGATGCCTTGCAAGGCTGGGGCGTGTTGTGGCTAACAGTCCCGCCCCTTAGACCGTATTGCCGGCACGTGTATCGCGTGTCTTCACCAAGCTCCAGATAACGCCGGAGGCGATGATCGCGAAGGTGATACCGAGCGAGAGTGAAGCGGGAAACTTTTCGAGACCCAGGAGGTCAGCGACGAAGATTTTCGAGCCGATGAAGATCAGCACGATTGCGAGCGCCGGCTTCAGGTATCGAAAGCGATGGATCATCGCGGCGAGTGCGAAATACAGTGCGCGCAGACCGAGGATCGCGAACACATTCGACGTGTAGACGATGAACGGATCGGTCGTGATCGCAAAGATCGCAGGGACGGAGTCGACCGCGAAAATCACGTCGGCGATTTCGACCATGACGAGGGCCATGAACAGCGGCGTCATGAACCAGACCAGTTTGCCGGTCGTGGGATCGGGCTTCTTGACGAAGAAATCCTGACCGTGATGCTCTTCCGTGACGTTAAACCTGCGCCTCATGAAGCCGACAATGGGATTGTTGCCGATCTCGGGTTCCTTGTCGCCGATCAACAGCATCTTGATGCCGGTGATGACGAGGAAGGCGGCAAAGAGATAGAGGACCCATGAAAAGTTCGAAACCAGCGTCGCGCCAAGTCCGATCATGATGGCGCGCAGAACGATCACACCCAGCACGCCCCAAAAGAGGACGCGGTGCTGGTATTTGCGCGGCACTGCGAAGAAAGAGAAGATGAGCGCGATGACGAAGACGTTGTCCAGCGCCAGCGTTTTCTCGACCACGAAGCCCGTCAGGTAGTTCATCCCCTGCTCATCGCCGAGCTGCCACCAGATCCAGCCGCCGAACGCAAGACCGAGCGCGATATACATCGAAGACAGGATCAGGCTCTCGCGGACACCAATCTCGCGGTTGTCGCGGTGAAGAACGCCGAGGTCCAAGGCCAAAAGGGAAACCACGATCGAAAGGAAACCGAGCCACATCCAGACGGGCTTGCCGAGCCAGTCTGCGAAGAAGAATGCAAAGTCCATGTGAACACTCCAGCCGGTCGTTCACGGTGGATGCGGCGTCCGACATCGCGAGAGGACCGGCAGCTCTCGCCAGAGGGGCCCGGACAGGGGCACAAGGAGTAAACCGCGGGCGCAGGACCCGCGGCAGCGGATGGAACTGGATCGTGATCAAGAGGGCTTGCGCGTTTCAGTCGGAGCGCCGCGATGGCCTTTCGAGGTCGAAGCCAGTTCCATCTTCGACCTCCTCTTTGATCAAAGACTGATCTGGCGATCCCATCGTCATTGCGCCAATTGATTGTTGAAATCGTCTCGATAGTGATCGACTATTGAGCATGCCGTTTCGCCCCAGTCTTCGCCAACTCGAATACGTCGTCGCGCTTGCTGAATGCGGTCATTTCGGAAAGGCCGCGAAGCAATGCCATGTCTCGCAACCAACACTCTCCGTCCAAGTGGGGATCGTGGAAGAAAATCTGGGCGTCCAGCTGTTCGAGCGGACGTCGACGACGGTTCTCCTCACGCCGGTCGGGGAACGTTTTGTGCATGGTGCCCGCGTGGCGCTTGCCGCAGTGGGCGATCTGCTCGAGACCGTCGCAAAGCACAGCGCAGCGCTTGGCGGCGTCATCAGGCTGGGCACGCCGCCGACTTTCGGGCCGTATTTCCTGCCCAGGTTCCTACCGTCCCTGCATAAACAATACCCCGATCTGAAGATCTACATCGTCGAAGATCGTCCTGCTGCGATCGAAACCGCTGTCGCGGAAGGAACGCTCGACTGTGGCCTCGGCCCCTTGTTCGGCGAGCGGCCCCTGATGTTCGTGCCGATCGGCAGGGAGCGGCTGCTGCTGGGCGTTCCCGCTGACCATCAGCTTGCAAAACGTCGGGCTGTCTCCGTTCAAGAGCTGAAAGGCGAGCGTCTGCTGGCGCTTGGAAGCGGACACCAGTTGCTCGAGAGCGTTCAGCGACTGGCGAAGGCGTCCGGCGCGACTGTCATTGACGACTATGCCGGTACCAGCCTGGACGCGATCAGACAAATGGTGTCGATCGGCATGGGCTGCTCGCTGTTTCCCGAACTCTACGCGCAGGCGGAGTTCCGCAACGCAGAGGACGTTCATCTCCTGGAAATCGAGGGCTGGAGTGAGACCCGTCAGGTCGGCATCTGTTTCAGGTCAACCAGCGGCCGGGTGGCGCATTTTCAGGAACTTGCCAGAAGGGCGACAGACGCCGCATTGGAGCTCGGGATCGGCTGACGTGCCGGCGGTCCTTTCTGCTCAGCAAGTCATTCCATTGGCCGCGAACCTTGCCGCAGGCCAGTCTGAGCTCAGGCGGAACTGCGGGCGACCAGTCGGCACTCCACCTTCAACTGGTCGTGATTGCTGGTCAGCCCGCCAGCCATATCGGAAAGCAGCTCGACGGCCATCACGCCCATCTCGAACATCGGAAGATGGAAGGTTGTCAGCGGCGGCATCGTGAACTGGGCAATGTCTCTGTTGTCGAAGCCGACGACGGAGACATCCTCCGGGACAGACTTGCCGAGTTCGTTCAGCGCTTCGATACAGCCAAGCGCCATGAGGTCGTTCGCGCAGAATATCCCGTCCGGGGGATCCTTCAGCTTCATCAGCGCATGCGTCTTTTCGTATCCGGACGGCGGTTCCCAGTTGCCATAGTGCACGAGGTCGGGGTCGTAGGAGAGATCGTTGCTGGCAAGAGCCTGCTTGTATCCGCGCAAGCGGTCGCGCGGATTGTCGAGACCTTCCTGGCCGTTGATCAGGGCTATCCGCTTGCGCCCGGCGCTGATCAGCCGTTCCGTCGCCGCCCGGCCGCCGGCGACGTCTCCCGGCAGGATGGACGGAAGCCGACGCTCTTGATCGTAGCAGTTGACCAGCACAGAGGGGACCTTCAGAAGCGGTTCCGGCGGATCGATCTTGCGGGTCAAAATAGTGCCGAAAATGTAGCCGATAAGTGCCTGTCCGTCACAGATCGAAAAGATGCCGCCATCCGGGTCCTCGCCTTTGCGGAAGACGCCAAGAGTGACGATAATCCCGAGTTCGAGTGCCTTTTCGCGGGCACCTTCGTAGGCAAGGGCCATCCATGGATCGGTGGTCAGTTCGTCGACGGCAAAAACGATTACCTTGTTGGCGGGCGCACTGCCGGGTCCGGAACTGGCTGATGACTTGTTCGCGAGACGATAGCCCAACTGATCCGCCGCGTCGAAGACCCGCTTGCGGGTGGCTTCGGTGAACCGGGCGCCGGAACTGCCATTGAGAATGAGGGAAACGGTCGCCTGAGATACGCCTGCCAGCGCAGCCACGTCCATCATCGTCGGTTTCAAGGCATTCTCCATGTCGGACACCGTGGTTTCCGGGGGATGGTGCCGTGTCAGGATCGAAAGTGCCGGACACGGTCGAAGGCTACGGCAACCACAATGAAGGTACCTATGAACATTCCTTGCCAGAATGTCGAGATGCCGAGCAGGATCAGAGAGTTGCGAATAACTTCTATCAACAGTGCTCCAACGACCGCACCGAGCGCATTGCCTTCGCCACCGGCCAGATTGGCACCACCGATGACGGCCGCGGCAATCACCGTCAGCTCCATGCCTTGGCCGAGATTGGTGGTCACGCTGCCGAGCCATCCAGCCATCAGAACGCCGGCGAGCCCGGCGGTGAGAGCCGACACGCCATAGATACTCACCTTCATGCGCCGCATGGGGATGCCGGTCAGGATGGCGGCGTTCTCATTGCTGCCGATCGCAAGCAGATGCTGCCCCCATCGGGTCCACCTGAAGACCAGCGACATTACAAGGGCTAGTGCAGCGAGGACGTAAAGAGGGTGGGGTATGCCCAGCGTCGAGCCGCCGCCGACCCAGATCAACAGGTCGTGGTCGGGGCCGAAATTCCAGATCATCTTGTTGTCCGACAGGACCATGGCCAGGGACCGAGCGGCCGAAAGAGTGCCCAAGGTGACGACGAAGGGTGGCATTCCGGCATAGGCGACAAGCACGCCGTTCAGTACGCCCACAAGGAGGGCTGAAAGCAGCGCAAGAGGAAAGGCGAGGAGGAAGGGCATGCCACCTTCCATGGTGACGCTGATCACCATGGCACTCAACACGACGGTTGAGCCCACCGACAGATCGATGCCGCCCGAGGCGATTACGGTCGTCATTCCGATCGCGATGATGCCGACGAAGGCGAAGTTGCGCGCAACATTGAAGAGATTGCGCTCCGTTGCAAAGCTGTCCGTTAGAATGCTGAGCGCGAGGCAGGCAAGGACCGCAGCGATAAAGACCCAGAACAGCTGCCGGCTCGATACGCGTGAGATCCAGCTTCGATGCTCGCTGCGGGCAATCACGTCATCCAATGTGGTCATGGCGATCTCCTTTCAAGCGGCTTCGATGGCGCCGGTGATCAATCCTGTCACTTCTTCGGGCGACGACTGATCGGCGCGTTTGCTGGCGACGAGTTCGCCGCGCCGCAGCACCGCAATCTTGTCCGAAACACCGAAGACGTCGGGCATGCGGTGGCTGATGAGAATGACGCTGATGCCGTGATCACGCAGCCTGCGAATGACATCGAGAACCTCGGCCACCTGGCGGACGGAGATTGCAGCGGTCGGCTCGTCCATGATGACGATCTTGGGCTCGGATAGCAGCGTACGGGCGATCGCAACCGCCTGGCGCTGGCCACCGGACATGCGGCGCACCAAATCGCGTGGTCTCGTTTCCGATTTCAGTTGCCGGAACAGCTCCGCTGCGACGCGGTTCATCTTGGCATAGTCGATGTAGCGCAGCGGCCCGAGGCTGCGCATGGTCTCTCGCCCCAGGAAGACATTGGAGGCAGCCGAGAGATTGTCGCACAGCGCAAGGTCCTGATAGACGACCTCGATGCCGTGTCGCTGTGCGTCGCGTGGGTTGTGAAAGGTCACCGGTTGGTCATCAACGCGGATCTCTCCTGTCGATGGTGGGAAGTTGCCGGCGATAATTTTGACAAGCGTCGTCTTGCCGGCGCCGTTGTCCCCCATCAGTCCCAGAACCTCCCCTGGTTCGACGGTGACACTGACACGCGACAGCGCCTGTATTGCGCCGTAACTCTTTGAAATTGAATGCAATGAAAGCCGTGACACGCTCCGCCCTCCCTCGGCTGATCCCACGATGGCATTCTGTTGGCACCATAGCCTGCAGGTTGCCGGCTCGTAAACCGGTATCAATAATGCTTGACTTAATATTATAACCAAATATTAATTATTCAACCTGAAAGCGAAAAGGGGGCGGTGATGCGGTTGCTCGTGACGGGCGCCACCGGAAAGGTGGGCCAAGCCTTCCTTCCCGCCTTCCTTTCCAATCCGCGCTTTGCGAAATGGAATGTCGTCGCGCTCTGCAACAACCGGGCTCTGGAACCCGGTCCCCGTGTCTCCGTCGTGAAGGGGTCCATGGCAGATCCGCAGATTGTCGGGAAGGCGCTCGAGGGTGTGACGCATGTGCTGCACCTGGCGGCCGTCAAAGAGACGCCAGATCAGGCCATCGATGTTGCTCTCAAGGGGCTTTACCTCCTGCTGGAGGGTTTCAGCCGTTCAGCTGCGAAACAGCAGTTCATGCTGCTGAGCGGTGATTGTGTGGTGGGGCACATTTTTCATGGTTACAGTGCACCGATCACGGAGCAGTCGCCGAGGCGAGCCTATCGCGGCGTCTATGCCCTGACCAAGGTGCTGGAAGAGACCATGGTGGAACAGTTCGGGATCCAGGAGGGTCTCAACTGGACCACACTTCGCGCTCCGTGGATCATGGAAAAGGACGACTTCCGCTACGCAATGGAGGTCGGTCCTGATCAGTTCGGCGGGCCGCCGTGGTCGGCGATGATGGGAGCGGATGATCTCGACGCGCTTCGGAAGAACCGGGCCGTACCTGCCATGCGGGATGGTCGCGGCGCCTATCTCAAGCGCAGCTTTCTTCATGTCGATGATCTCGTCAATGCGATGATCGCCGCGCTGGACAATCCGGCTGCGTATGGAGAACTGTTCAACGTCGCCATGGACCAGCCGGTCGACTACGGCGCGTTGGCCGATATCCTGGAGGCTTCCGGCGATCGGCAGCGCCGCGACATCCCGACACCGTTTCACAGCAACTGGCTCGACAATTCAAAGGCCCGGATGGTTCTCGGCTGGCAACCGGAAATCGATGTCGAAGGACTTGTCGAGCGTGCCTGGAGCTACAGGCGTGCAGAAAATGATCCGCGCATCATTTGGTATCCCGGCTGAGCAGGAGGGTTTCGCCGGCGATTTAGAGGAGGAGAAAGGCAATGAAAACAAGATATTTGGCATTCACTGCAATACCTATTCTCATGTTGCTGGCCGGCGAGAGCGCTGCGGAGAGCAAAAAGACACTCGCCATCGTCGTCAAAGGGCTCGACAATCCGTTCTTCGAGCAGATCAATCTGGGCTGCAAGAAGTGGCTGTCGGAAAATCCGAAGAGCGAATACGAGTGCCTCTATACGGGACCGGCCTCTTCGGCCGACGAAGCGGGTGAGGTCCAGATTGTCGACGATCTGCTGACGCGCGGTGTTGCAGCGATTGCAATCTCGCCGTCGAACGCGCCGGCCATGGCGAACCGCGTGCGCCAGATCGCGCCGCAAATTCCCGTCATGACCGTCGATGCGGACTTCCTCGAGAAAGACCATGATCTGCGCAAGACCTATCTCGGCACCGACAATTATCTGATGGGTGTGAAGATGGCCGAGCAGACGAAGAAGCTGAAGGCGAAGGGTGGCACGGTGTGTCTGCAACTCGGCAATGTTGGTGCCGCCAACATCAATGCGCGTGCCCAGGGTTTCCGTGACACGATTGCGGGAGCCAAGGACGTGAAGCGGCTGAGCGGACAGAACGGCTGGACTGAAATCGAGGGATGCCCCGTCTATACCAACGACCAGGCGGACCTCGCCAATCAGCAGATGTCGGATGTCTTTACAGCCCATCCCAAGCTCGATGCCTTCATCCTGATCGGCGGGTGGGCACAGTTCGCGCCACAGGCCTATACCCAGGTCACCGACCAGGTCATGAGCAAGCTGAAGTCGAAGGAACTGGTGATCGTGGCGGGGGATACGCTGCCACCGCAGACCCAGGCTTTCCGTGAGGGCCGCAGCCATGCACAGGTAGGTCAGCGGCCCTTCGAGATGGGCTACAAGGCACCCGACGTGATGATTAAGCTGATCAAAGGCGAGAAGGTGGATGATCCGCTGTTTACCGGCCTCGACATCTGCAACGCCGAAGATCCCGGTTTCTGCAAGACCAACTGACGCGCCGTGGCGCCCATGGCGCAGACGCTGAAACGGACCCGATAACCGGGCTGAGGCTTTGCATCGCTCGGTTGTCGCCCTTCAACCTGGAGCAGCCCTGGAGGAGTGGGTTGCGGGAGGACAAGATGAAAAGGATTACGATCACGGCCCTCGTGGCCATGGCGACCATGGTGGCTATGCCAGCGGTCGCCGCAGAGAAAAAGGCACTCGCCTTCGTCGTCAACGCCGCTTCCGATTTCTGGAAGCTGGCCGAGGCCGGGGTCAAGGCGGCGCAGACCGAGCTTCCGGATTTCGAGTTGCAGTTCCGTTATCCCACGCAGGGAACGGCCGCACTGCAGAACGCCCTGATGGATGACCTCGTGGCTGCGGGGACCGACGCAATCATGATCTCGTCGGCTGACCCGAAGAATTCCGTCGATGCTTTCAACCGCGTCGCAGCTCAGGTTCCGCTCTTCACGACGGACAGCGATGCGCCGCAGTCGAAGCGCATCGCCTATCTGGGTTCGTCAAACACCCAGGCCGGCATTCAGGCGGGGGAGATTGCGGTCAAGGCTCTCCCCAAGGGTGGTAAATGTATGGGATTTGTCGGCTTTCTTGGCGCTGATAACGCCAGGGAGCGGATCGACGGTTTTCGCCAGGCCGTGAAGGGCAAGTCAATCGAACTCGTCGATGTGAGGGGCGATGACGTCGATTTTGCCCGCGCGCGGTCCAATGTCGACGATGTCCTCGCGGCAAATCCGGACATTACCTGCATGGTGGGCTTTTATTCCTACAATCCACCGAAGATCTATGAAGCGTTGAAAGCGGCCGGAAAGCTCGGGAACATCACGGTAATCGCTTTCGATGAAGATCCGATAACGCTGGGAGCCGTGCGGCAAGGCCAGTTTGCAGGCACGGTCGTTCAGGACCCCTATCAATGGGGCTACCAGGGGATGAAGCTGATGGCGGCGTACCTGAAGGGCGACAAGTCGAAAGTGCCGGCAGATGGATTGATCATCGTGCCAACCAAAGTCATCGACAAGGCAAATGTCGATGCGTTCGAGAAGCAGCTCAAGGCGCGGATGGGCGGGTAATACGCGCCTGGACGCGGCCAGCGCGGATCTTTCGGGCTGCGCGCTGGCCCTCAACGCATTCGAGGTTCACGCCAGATGACAGCTGCCGCCCGCATATCTCTTGATCTCATCGGCATCACCAAGGTCTATCCAAGCGCTGTGGCGCTCAATCAGGTGTCGCTCGGCATCCGGGGCGGTGAAGTTGTCGGGTTGATCGGCGAAAACGGTGCTGGAAAATCCACGCTCATGAAGGTGCTTGGGGGCACGATCGTGCCCGATGAAGGTGAGATCGTCATCGATGGGAAGACGGCGTCCCATCTGACACCCGCCGAGGCCTTGGCCCGTGGCATCGCGTTCGTGCACCAGGAGCTCAACCCATTTTTCAATCTCGATGTGGCGGGCAACGTTCTCCTGGGCCGTGAGCCGCGCAGCCGCCGCTTCGGTTTTATCGACCATGCGGCCATGGCCAGGCGGGTGAAACCACTGCTCGACATGCTGGGCGCTCGCTTTCAGCCATCCACCCAGGCTTCGGAACTTTCGCTGGCGGACCAGCAGCTGATGGAAATCGCCAAGGCGCTCTCGACCAATGTCCGCCTTCTGATCCTCGACGAACCGACATCGAGCCTCACGCTTGCGGAAACCCAACGGTTGCTCGATGTGGTGCGCCGGTTGCGCGCAGATGGAGTGGCCATCCTGTTTATTACCCATCGCCTTGCCGAAGTCGAAGCCGTCGCAGACCGGGTGGTTGGGCTCAGGGACGGTCGAAATGCCGGGGAGCTGCAAAGCGGCAGCATCAATCGAGATGCCATGGTGCGATTGATGATCGGCCGCGATGTGACGCAATTCTACACGCCCCCGCATGTAAGGCAGGGGCCGGTAGTGCTTCGGACACGAAATCTCAGAACCGAAGCCTATCCGCAGGCCCCGGTCGATCTCGAGGTTCGAGGCGGTGAAATTCTCGGGCTTGCCGGTCTGGTCGGCGCAGGCCGGACGGAACTTGCGCGCGCGATCTTTGGCATCGATCCCGTCCAGGGCGGTCGTGTCGAGATGAACGACAAGCCGGTCGCATCCGGATCGGTACCGGCAGCAATCGCCGCCGGCGTCTGTTTGGTGCCGGAAGACCGCAAGGGTGAGGGACTGTTCCTCGACTTCTCTCTTTCTGAAAACGTGGTGATGCCGAACCTTTCGGCGATCGCGACCGCTGGCTTCGTCGATCGCGGGGCCGAAATGGAGATCGCCGATCGATCCCGCAGCCGGCTATCGATCCGTGCGCCGCGGCTCGACCGTGCAGTCAGCGAATTGTCGGGCGGCAACCAGCAGAAGGTCGTGCTGGCAAAGTGGCTCGGGCTCGATCCCAGGTTGATCATTCTCGACGAGCCGACGAGAGGCATCGATGTCGGAGCGAAGGCTGAGGTTTACCGGCTCATGCGCGATCTCGCGGAGGGCGGAGCCGCGGTGCTGATGATCTCGTCCGATATGGAAGAAGTCATCGGCGTCTCGACGCGCGTGGCGGTGATGCGGCGCGGGGCCATTGCCGGCATCCTGTCGCGGGCGGATCTGTCCGAAGAAGCGATCCTCAGTCTGGCGGTCGGATAGGAGATTGGCATGCACAAGAAAGACATCGGCCTTGCCGTCCTCGTTCTGACCGTGGGTGCCATCGTCACACTGGTCAATCCGCGTTTCATTTCACCGGTCAATCTTGCCAACACAGCCAATCTGATTGGACTGTTCGGACTGTTTTCGATTGCCGAGGCCTTCGTCATCGTCACCGCAGGGATCGAACTTTCGATCGGCTCCGTCATAGCCCTTCTCGGCGTCATCTTTATCGACCTGATTGCCTCCCATGGTGTTCCCTGGCCTGTCGCCTTTGCGATCGTTCTGGTCCTGTCGGTTGTGATCGGATTGCTGCATGGCTGGCTCATTACACGGCTCAAGCTACAGCCCTTCGTCGTCACACTGTGTGGTCTGCTGATCTACCGAGGCATAGCGCGCTTCTACACCCGGGACGGGACAGCCGGCTTTAGCTTCGGGACGGACCTTCCCATGCTCGAATATCTGTTCGTCGGACGAACAGCGGGCGTTCCCCACTCCGTCATGGCTTTTGCCGTGTTTGCGGTGCTTGCGTGGTTTCTCCTGCACCGAACCGTTTTCGGACGTCATCTTCTGGCCGTCGGAAAGAACGAGGAGGCGGCTCGCTATTGCGGGATCAATACAAAGCGCGTGATCGTCACTGCTTATGTTCTCTGTGCCTTTCTGACGGGCGTCTCGGCCATTTTCTTCGCCATGTACACCAAGTCCGTCCAGCCCTCGTCGCATGGGAATTTCTACGAGCTCTATGCCATCGCGGCTGCGGTCCTCGGCGGATTTTCCCTGCGGGGTGGGGAAGGCTCGATCGTCGGGGTGGTGCTTGGGGTTGTGTTGCTTCAGGTCCTCCAGAACCTCGTCAACCTGCTCGGCATTCCCTCGTCGCTCAATTTCGCGGTGATGGGTGCGGTCATTCTCGTGGGCGTCATTGCCGATACGCAGTTCCATGCCTATCGGCAAAGGCGACATCATCAGGCGACCCGCTCTGCCTTGGCCGAGGTTGGCCGCATCCCGTCGGCAAACGGATGACGGATAGGTCGTCGACGATCGACACAGAGCTGGTCCCGGATGCTGGAAATGATCAGGATGGCAGGAGCCTGAAGTCCGCGCCTTCCGGCAGGAGTTGCCCGCCATCGACGACGATGGTGGTGCCGGTCACATAGCTCGCATCGTCGGAGGCGAGAAACAGGAAGGCATTGGCAACGTCGCGCGGCGAGCCGAGGCGGGCGAGCGGAATTGCGTCCTCCATGTTCTTGATGAAGGCGGCGCTACGATGCAGCTGGATCGCTTCCGTCAATATGTTGCCGGGCTCGACGCCATTGACATTGATGCCGTAGGACGAGAACTCCAGCGCCGCTGAGCGAATGAAGCCGTTGATGCCAGCCTTGCTCGCCGCGTAGTGGCCGTGGCCCGGGCTTGTAACATGCGGGCCGGTGATGGATGACGTAAACAGGATACGCCCCGAGCCCTGCTTTTTCATCGGCGTCAGCGCGGCGCGTGCGGCGTTGAAGCATCCGCGCAGATTGACCCCCATCACGCTGTCCCAGTCTTCCGGAGACGTATTCTCGATGAGCTGCCACGGATAGATGCCGGCGTTCTGGACGATGATGTCGAGCCGCCCGTGACGTTCGAGTGTGAACTCGACCGCGGCAACGGCGTCTTCCATCTTCGAGATGTCGGTGTGGACGAAGTCGATGCCGAGATCATCAGCTGCCGCCTTGCCGTCGTCGGCCTCGGAATCAGCCAGCACCAGCTTTGCGCCTTCCTCCTGGAAGCGGACGGCGATTGCCTTGCCGATGCCGCGCGATGCGCCGATGACCAGCGCCACCTTGTCTTTCAATCTGTCTGTCATGCGAGCCTCTGGCGGAGCCTTTGTTTGAACGTATCGAGAAGAACCGCTGCAAGCACCAGGAAGCCGTGGATGACCTGGGTATAGTTTGCCGGCAGGCCCATCAGGTTGATGGCGGTGTTGATGGACGAGAGGAGCAGCACTCCGGCGTAGACGCCGGGCAGCGCACCGACACCGCCCTTGAGGCTGACACCACCGATGACGACTGCCGCAAAGGCGTTGAACAGCAGCCCAACGCCGAGGTTTGCCGTGGCGCCTGATGTGCGTATGGCAAGCAGCCACCCAGCCAGGCCGGCGATGGCGCCTGCCAGTACAAAGGCGATGATCAGGTTGCGGGTGACGCGAATGCCGGCGCGGTAAGCGGCGGTCTCGTTCCCGCCGATCATTACCAGGTGCCGGCCGAATGGCGTCCTGGCCATCAGCACCGAAAAGACCACGAAACAGGCAATCGCAATCCAGGCTGACAGCGGAATGCCAGCCACACGCTCAATAGCGAACCAGCGGATGGCCGGATCCAGATCCTGGGCGGAGCGTCCGCCGGAAACCGCCAGCACGATGCCGCGCACCCAAATGAAGGAGGCAAGCGTGATGATGAAGGCGCTCATCTTCAGTTTCACGACAAGGAAACCGTTGAAGAGACCGATCAACGCGCCGATCCCGCAGGCAACGAGCAGTGACGCTGGGATCATCAGCCATTGCGGTGAGAGCTTGATCCCCATGCCGATCCCTGCCGAGCAGAAAAGGATGCCGACCGCCATGGCCGCCAAAGCGGCAACGGATTCCACCGAAAGGTCCATATGGCCGGCGATGATCACCAGAGCCAGGCCGATCGACATCACGCCAAGCACGCTCGACGCTTCGATGATGTTTGTGAAAATGCCGATCTGGAAATAGTTCGGGATCAGGGCCGAGAACAGGGCAAGCACAACGATGAGCATGAACCAGACGAGGTTATCGAGTACAGATTCTAGACTTTTGCGCGTACGGGGCGTCATGCGGCAAATCCGGACTTGAGGGGAGGAGTCCGGGGTCTTTCGACCCCGGATGAAGGGTTGTTATTCGACGGATTTGATCGAGGCTGTCGGCGCTTTCATGTTGCCCCAGAAGGCCGGGTTGTCGACATTCTCCTTGGTGATCGCCGCACCCGGGATCTTGATGTTCGGCCCCCAGGCTTCCTTCGTCACGACCCCTTTCAGGCCAAGCACGTCATAGTCGCCGGCCTTGATTTCCTGCTTGCCGACGATCTTGTCCATGAACATGGCAATGGCTGCCGCCTGGGCATAAAGCGGTTGCTCGACTTCGGTATTGAGCCAGCCCTTGCGGATCAGATCGAGGCCGACGGGAGCGCCGTTCGAGCTCATCATCATGACGTCACCTGGTTTCTTGCCAGCGGACTCAAGCGAGGCGACGGCTGCAACCGAAAGATGGGCTGCATGCAGGAAGATCAGGTTGATATCGGGATTGGCCAGCATCTGATCGGAGACGATCGTCCCTGCATTGCTGGCTTCCCACTGCATGGCGGGCACAGAGATGATGGTCACCTTCGGGAAGGCCTTCATCTTCTCTTCGAAGCCCTTCTGGATATCGAGCGTGTAGGGATCGCCAGGGTCGCCCAGAACCTGCAGGATCTTGCCCTTCACGTCGCCATTCTTGGCCTTGAGCATCGCTTCAG
The DNA here is from genome assembly GCF_017876855.1 of Rhizobium sp. PvP014. Lineage (NCBI taxonomy): Bacteria > Pseudomonadati > Pseudomonadota > Alphaproteobacteria > Hyphomicrobiales > Rhizobiaceae > Rhizobium > Rhizobium sp. PvP014. The sequence continues at coordinate 2,618,912 of NZ_JAGIOT010000002.1, read as the reverse complement.
CCTGTTGCGCGGCAACATGGCCGATCTCGATCGTCCCGGCGACCGAGGTGAAGTCTGACACGGTCGAGGTGACCTGACGGTCGAACTCGACGACCGGAATACCGGCCGCACGGGCTGCCTCGATGGATGGTTTCAATGCGTTGAAGTCGACAGCGGCGAGGATGATCGCCGCCGGCTTCAAGGCGATGACGTCGTTCATCTGCGACTGCTGTGCGTCTGTCTTGTTGTCGGCGTTAAGGGTTTTCATCTCGTAGCCGGTCTGCTTCAGAAACATTTCCAAGGCGCTGACCGAGCCTGTCTGGAATTCGTCGAGCAGTGTCGGCACAAGATAATAGACCGTACCCTTGGACTGTGCGGCCGCCGTTGTGAGCATTGAAAGGCCGAGCACCAAAACGCTCAGCAAGCTTAGCATTATTCGTCTCATGATCGTTCTCTCCAGTTTTACGCCGGACCCCTTGTCATTGTTTGCCCACCGGTCCGGCGCCGGTGAGGGTTTGCCCTGTGATCATTTCGATCACTGCATCCGGGCTTGTCTTGGTTCTGTCGACATCGCCGGCGACGACGCCGTGGCGGATGACGACGATGCGGTCTGCGACCTGAAAGGCCTGCTGCATGATGTGGGTGATGATGACGACACCGATGCCCTGGCTGGCGACATGGCGGATCATGTCCAATCCCCGCCGCGTCTGTTCGACCCCAAGTGCGGCGAACGGCTCGTCCAGCAAGAGGAGCTTGCCACCCCAATGGGCAAAACGGTTGAGCTCGATCGCCTGCCGCTGGCCGCCGGACAGATGCTCGACCTTGGTGCGCATGGAGGGAATGCGGGTGCCGGCACTGGTCAGTGCCTTGGTCGTGATTTCCTCCATCGCACGTTCATCGAGGAAGGGGATGCCCGCGATCTTGCGGGTGATCTCGCGGCCCATGAAGAAATTGGCGACGACGTCCACATTGGTGCAGAGAGACAGGTCCTGGTAGACCGTCTCGATGCCGGCTGCCTTGGCCTCGGCAGGCGTCTTTGCCTCGAACTCTTCGCCTTCGAAGAGCATCTGACCTGACGTGGGTTGCAGACCACCCGAGATGATCTTCACAAGCGTGGACTTGCCTGCGCCGTTGTCGCCAAGAAGGGCGACCACTTCTCCCTTTCCGATCGAGAAACTGATGCCCTTGAGCGCTTCGATCGCGCCGAAATTCTTGCGGATATCATTCAGGACAAGCAGTTTTTCGGTCATTCGACAGTCCCCTTCTCTGAAGTCTCGAACATCTGGCCGAAGCGCGGCGACAGGACGCCGAAAACGGCTAGCGCGGCTGCGCCTCGGAGTGCCGAATGCTGGCAGTCACTGGCGACGACGACACGTGGATGCGGGCGGTTGGTGCGGGCGGAAACCGAATTGCTCAGGCCGTCGGCCAGTGCGGCAAGCTGCTCGATCAAAGACTGCGGCGCCAGGCCACCGAGCACGACAGTCTCTGGATCGAAAAGGTTTTCGATCGTGCGGATGGCATTGCGAAAGATCGGCGCGATCTCGCGGACCCATTCTGCCTCGGGCAGGCCGCGCCGAGTGAAGGCCTCGAGCGAAAGATAGCGCTCAAGGCAGCCATTGTTGCCGCAGGGGCAGGGCTCGCCATCCGGAACGGCGGGGATATGGCCGATTTCGCCGGCATTGCCCCAGGCGCCGCGCATCACTGTCCCGTCATGCATCATCGCGCCGCCAAGGCCGACGCCGAAGAACAGGTAATAGTAATCCGAAATCTGTTGTCCGAGACCGTAGAGCTGCTCGCCGAGCGCCGCTGCCGCCATGTCGTTTTCCATAAAGGCCGGCAGACCTGTCGCCTCTGTGAGGCGGGAATTGATGTCGACGTCTTTCCAGCCGGTCATCGTTGTCGGGCCAACGAAGCTGATGGATTCCACGTCGAACGGCCCGGGCAAAGCCAGTCCGGCGCCCAGCAGGCGGCCGCGGCATGGGCTTGCCTTGAGTTCGTCCACCATCTCGCCAATCAGAGCGAAGGCTTCGTCCGGCGTCGGGTTGGACGCGCTGCGGTGGCGGCTCTCGACGACATCACCGCGCAGATTGACCAAGGCAACGTCGATGCCAAGCGGCGTCAGGTGAATGCCGACCGCATGCCCACCCTCCGGATTGACGGTCAGCTTCGAGGGCGGAATACCGCGGCCCCGAGGCTTTTCGCGCACCGAGACGATGAGCTCTTGTTCTTCGAGTTCCCGGACAATGGTAGAGACAGTCTGTACGGTGAGGTGAACCCGTTCGGCAATTTCGCCACGCGTCGTCGGACCAGTCAGGCGGATCGCTTCCAAGACGATCCGTCTGTTGTAGGGCCTTCCGGATTCCTGGTTGGTACCGCGCAGCGCCATTTCGAATGTCTCCGAATGACGAAAGTGTGTCAGCGCTCACGTATTTAGTCAAATGGTTTTCAAAAAAGAAAAACGCGCGCGCGAAGGGCCCGATCGCGCTGACGTTGCAAAGGCTGATCTGGCGGTACGCGCGCTATCCGCGAAACTCTTAATGAGTTCGCCTCACCCTCGGAGCCAGGAATCATGACCAGCGCCTGATCAACTTGAGCACGAAAGCGTCATCCTCCGCTGGTAGGTTGCGCTATGTCACGGGGGTCATACCCGCAAGGCGGCCGGGTGGGCACGCCAAATGGTAGGCGTTTGGCAAAAGCCTATGCCGTCGCCTCCAACGGTTGAGCGAGGGGCGAGAATATCGCCCGGCTGCGATCGACCATGTATGACGCTGTATGGGAAGGGGCATCCCGGGCGAGTTGGATCACCGCTTCAAGGATGAACCTGATTTTTTCCTCGGAATGGAGAACGCTCAGATTGAGCCGGGTGAAACCCGGTTTCTCGATTTCGTTGCCGTTCCGGATCGATTGCCTGATCCGCTCCGAATGCTCGTCATCGATCGACAGAAGCCGGTGGACATAGGGGCCGGCGCAGGCGCAGCCGCCGCGTGCCTGTATGCCGAAGCGATCGGAAAGCATGCGGGTGATCAGCTGCTGATGCACATAGCCACCCTTTCCATCCCTGATGCGAAACGAAAAGATCGGCAGTCTCGACATACTCATCGAGCCCAACAGCTCGATCTGGGGAATGCCCTGCCAAGCCTCGAATGCGCGCGCGGTGAAATCCTCGTTCAGGCTCGCAATTCTCTCAAGGCCGATTGCGTGCTTGACCAAGAAGGCGAGTGCAGCGCGGATATCGCCGATGACGTTGGGGGTTCCGGCTTCTTCGCGCGCTTCGATATTGTCGCTGTAATCGTGGCCCGTCGGGGAGACGAATTTGACGGTGCCGCCGCCTGGCCAAGAGGGTTTTGTAGTGTCGACTGCATCGCGTCTGACCACGAGGATACCGGAGGCACCGGGGCCACCGAGGAATTTATGGGGTGATACGACGATGGCGTCGATCTCGGCGCCTTCGGCCGGTGTCATCGTGATTGGGATATAGGGACCTGCGCCGGCGAAATCCCAGAGGATCTTTGCGCCTGCCGATTTTGCGAGCCGGGTGACCGCTTCGATATCCGTCAGGATACCGGTGATGTTCGATGCGGCCGAAAACGAGCAGATCGTCAGAACGTCCCTGCTGTCTTCAAGAGCCTTTTCCAGGAAGATGAGGTCAGGGCCACCATCGCAACCTTCCTGAATTTCGATGATCTCAGCGCCGCTTTCCCGCCAGGGGAGGATGTTCGAATGATGCTCGTAGGGGCCGATGATGACCCGTGCGGGTTTGCCGGTAGTGACTGCATCCTCGACGCCGAGCAACTTGACCAGGCGGTTGATGCCGGCCGTTGCACCGGATCCGGCAAAGATCACCGCATGGCGGCTGTCGGCGCCACAGCATTCGGCGATAGTGGCACGCGCTTCACGGCGCTTGCGGGTCATCATCGCTCCGCAAAAGGACGCTTCCGTATGGCTGTTGGCATAGTAAGGCAGGACCTCTTCAAGAACGAAGGTTTCCACCTGCCGGAGCGCCCGTCCTGACGCCACATAATCGGCATAGATGAGATCCTTCAGGCCGTATGGCCCGTCCACCTTGGCGGATGCGCCAATCATTCCCGAGGTCAGTGCTGCAATCGGATCGGCGACAGCCAGACTGCGACGAAATCCCTGAAGAGCAGTTTCGGGTTCGGTTCGTGGCATGCAGTCAGCCAGCTGGCGCATTGTCGATCTCCTTGACGAGTTGACTGCGATTATAAACTGAAGCAGGGTCTGAATTCTTCACCGTATTTGCGCTGATTATGCCAGGAACTGTGTCACATGATCGAGAAAGACCTGAATTTCGATGAAATCGATCTACGGATCCTCACGAGCCTGCAACGCAACTCGGCCTTATCGCAGCGTGATTTGGCAGAGCATGTCGGACTTTCGCAAAATGCATGCTGGCGCAGGCTGCAGCGTCTGCAGGCAAGCGGGATCATCGGCAATGCCCGATCCGAGATCGATCTCGACCTGCTGGGCTTCGATCTGACGGTCATTGTGATGATTCGCACACGCCACCATTCCAAGGAATGGGCTGACGATTTTCGCAGTCATGTCGATCGCCTGCCGGAGGTGATCGACTTTTACAGGATCGGGGGAGATTGGGATTATCTGATCAAGGTCGTGACCCGCGGAATATCCGGGTATGACGCATTTTATCAGAAGCTCATCACGAATTTCGATCTCGCGACGGTGACGGGCTTTTTCGCGATGGAGGCGATCATTCGCAACCGTGCACTAGATCTCAGCCGAATGAACCGGTGAGACCTGGTTCGGTTTCCAGCCATATTTGGCGGCACAACCGATGGATTAACCCGCAGAATGTGCCTAGCCCACCCTAAAGCAGGCTAGGCGCTTTTTATCGTCGCTTAGAGAACCGAGACGTTTTCAGCCTTCGATTTACCGGTCTTGCGATCCTGTCCGACTTCGAAGCTGACCTTGTCACCTTCGCGAAGCGAGCCGCCGCGCTGCAGAGCAGAAACGTGAACGAACACGTCCTGGCCGCCATTCTCAGGCGTGATGAAGCCGAAGCCCTTGTCGTCGTTGAAGAATTTAACCGTACCTGTCGCCATGAGAAACCTGTTTCCTATGTAATCCGCGAAATTGCGATGGGCAAACTATAGCGCCACCGCTTCACTATCAACCCCAGCACCATGAACACCGTGATGCCCGGCCCGTATCAACGCCAAATTTTCTTGCCACCGACTACGCAAAGTATCTTAAGCATTGATATCTCTGGCGAGCAAGCCTGCCGCGACACCTAACTCCGTTATCTTGATCGGATATTGGTCGCATAGCGGGCAATAAGCCGTATAAACCAGGGGGTTGCCGCCGACCTGACGCTGTAAACGATGCTAGAATTTGAGGAAGCCCATGATCAAAAGCACGACGGTTTTCACCAATGCCAGGCTGGCGGAGGGCGTTCTGCGCGATATTCACGTCGAGTCGGGGCGGATATCTGCGATTGAAGCCGCAGGCTCGGTTACTCCTTCTGCCGAGGTCATCGACATCGGCGGCGAGTTGCTGGTTCCGGGTTTTGTCGAAGGGCACATCCATCTGGATACGAGCTTCTACGGCGATAAATGGATGCCGCATCGGCCCTGCACCAACGGTTTCGACGTGCAGGAGCGGGTCACCTTCCAGGCGGAGAACATGGCCGCCGCGGCGCCGATGGACAAGCGGGCCCACGATCAGCTCGATCTCTGCATCGCCAATGGCACGCTTTCCATGCGCAGCCACGTGATGGTCGATGGTTCGGTCGGGTTAAAATCGCTGGAGACGATCCTGGCGGTTCGCGAGGACTATAGGGATGTGATCGATCTCCAGCTGGTGGCTTTTCCGCAGAGCGGCATCCTCAGGAGCCCCGGCACACCGGCGCTGCTGGACGAGGCCATCGGGCTGGGTGCCGATCTGGTCGGCGGTCTCGATCCAGCCAGTTTCGATCGTGACGTCACCGGCCATCTCGATGTGGTCTTCGGCGTTGCCGAAAAGCACGGTGTCGATATCGACATTCATCTCCACGATTCCGGCAGCATGGGCGCGTTTACCATCGAGGAGATTTGCGCCCGCACGGTGGCGCTCGGCATGCAGGGCCATGTCGCGATCAGCCATGCCTATGGGCTTGGAGATCTCGACGCTGACGCGGCGCGCAAAATTGCCGCAACGATTGCGAAAAGCGGCGTTTCGATCATGACCAATGCGCCGGGCAACCACAATTTCCCGCCGGTCGCTCTGTTGCGGCGAGAAGGCGTCACCGTGTTCAGCGGCAGCGACAATATTCGCGACAGCTGGTGGCCCTATGGCGATGGCGACATGCTGCACCGCGCGGAAATCATCGGATATCGCTCGGGCTTCTACACCGACGACGAACTGACAGCCGCCTTCGACATCGTCACTTCGGAAACAGCAAAGGCGCTGAGGATAGAGGGCTATGGCATCAAGATTGGCGCGCAGGCGGATTTTGTGACGCTTTCGGCTGCCAATATTCCGGAAGCGGTCGTCGCTTTCCCCCGCAACAGGCGTGTGTTCAAGGGTGGACGTCTCGTTGCCCAGGGTGGCAAACGGGTCTGATTCGCTTTGAGATCGGTGACGGAGGACGGCTTCAAACCGTAACTCCGCCGATCGGGATGGCGGGCATGGTGTTCTTCGTCCACATCATGATACCGGTCGAACAGCCGGAGTCGGACAGGCCTTTGCTATTACCGGAGGTCCTGACGCGAATTACCCTGCAGCTCGTTCGATACTGAGAGGAGATTTCATGACATTCAATGCTGAAACCAAGGGCGTTTACGCCATTGCCGCGACGCCGTTTAACGACGATGGTTCGATCGATTTCAATTCCGTCGATCGGCTGACCGATTTCTATGAGGAGAGCGGCTGCACCGGCATTACCATTCTCGGCATCATGGGAGAGGCGCCGAAGCTGGAGGCGGATGAAAGCCGGGCGATCATCAAGCGGGTGGTTTCCCGTGCCAAGGTGCCGATCATCGTCGGCGTGTCGGCGCCCGGTTTCGCCGCCATGCGGTCGCTCGCTCGCTCCTCCATGGACATGGGTGCCGCAGGCGTGATGATCGCGCCGGGGCAGGGCGCCAAGACCGACGACCAGACTATCAATTATTTTGCAGGCGCGGTGGAAGCGGTCGGCGAAGACGTGCCGTGGGTGCTGCAGGATTATCCGCTGACGCTCAACACGGTGATTGCGACCAGCGTGGTTGCCAAGATCATCACCAACCACCCTTCCTGCCTGATGCTAAAGCATGAGGACTGGCCAGGTCTTGAGAAGATTTCGAAGCTGCGCGCCATGCAGAAGGCCGGTGAATTGCGGCCGTTCTCCATTCTCTGCGGCAATGGCGGCATGTTCCTCGATTTCGAGCCGGAGCGTGGTGCTGACGGCGCAATGACAGGTTATGGCTTCCCGGATATGCTGACCGAGCTGGTTGACCTCTTTGCTGCCGGCAAGCGCGACGAGGCGCATGACCTGTTCGACGCGCATCTGCCGCTGATCCGCTACGAGCAGCAGCTCGGCATCGGTCTCGCGGTTCGGAAGCACGTCCTCAAGCGCCGTGGCGTGATTGCCTCCGATGCGCAGCGCAAGCCCGCCCAGATGCTGACGCCGGCCGCCCAGGCAGAGGTGGACTATCTGCTTTCACGCCTTGCCCGCCACGACAAGCGCGCAGCACTCTGACATCGGAGGGAGCGGGATACCCCTTACCCGCTCCTTCCTCCCCCCGATTTTCTTACGGATGAGGGTGGCTGCTGCCTATCGGCCGTGTTCCATGGTAGGTCTTGAGCCCCCGAGATTCGGTCAGCGACGGAAAAACAGCATGCATTGCAAACTCATCGGCGTTCCCCTTCAGGATGGAGCATCCCAGCTCGGTTGCGAGATGGGGCCGAGTTCGTTGCGCACCGCAGGCCTTGCCGGCGCGCTCGCCGATCTCGGCCATCAGGTGAGCGATCTCGGCAATCTGGCGCTGCCGCCGGTCTCTGATATCACCCATCCCAACACGGCGGTTCGCCGCCTGCCTCAGATCGTCGCCTGGGTCGAACTGCTGACGAAGATCGCCCACCGCGAAAGTGCCGAGGGCATGCCGATCTTTCTCGGCGGCGATCATGCGATGTCGGCCGGTATCGTCGCGGGCTTGGCACGCACCGCGGCGGAAAAGCAGCGCCCGCTCTTCGTTCTCTGGGTCGATGCGCATACGGATTTCCACACGCTGGAAACGACCGGCAGCGGCAATCTGCATGGCGTTCCCGTCGCCTATTTCACGGGTCAGCCGGGTTTCGAGTGTTATTTCCCGCCCCTGACGCATCCGGTCGATCCGGCCAATGTCTGCATGATCGGCATCCGTAGCGTCGATCCGCAGGAGCGCTCGGCGATCAACAAAAGCGACATCACGGTGCATGATATGCGCGCGATCGATGAACATGGTGTGGGTGCCGTGCTGCGCTCCTTCATTGAAAAGGTCGAGGCCGCGGGCGGCCTGCTGCATGTCAGCCTCGATGTGGATTTCCTCGATCCTTCGGTCGCTCCCGCCGTCGGCACCACGGTGCCGGGTGGCGCGACATTCCGCGAGGCGCATCTGGTGATGGAGATGCTGCATGACAGCGGTCTCGTCACGAGCCTCGATCTGGTCGAGCTCAACCCGTTCCTCGATGAACGGGGCCGTACCGCCACCCTGCTGGTGGATCTGACCGCCAGCCTGATGGGCCGCACCGTGCTTGACCGCCCGACGCGGCGGTTCTGACGGCTCGTCAGATGAGCATGCTGGCGCCACGGTCGAGATAGGTATCGAGGAACTGGTCGAGCCGCGGATGGCGCGGCTTGGCAAAAACCTCCGAGGGCGGGCCGGAAAACAGCAGCTTGCCATGGTCGAGAAACGAGATTTGCTGGCCGACGGTCGCGGCAAAACCGATCTCGTGGGTCACGACGACCATGGTCATGCCCTCTTCGGCCAGATCCCGCATCACTTTCAGCACTTCGCCCGTCAGTTCCGGGTCAAGCGCTGATGTCGCTTCGTCGAACAGCATGATCTTCGGCTCGAGTGCCAGGGCCCGGGCGATGGCGACGCGCTGCTGCTGGCCGCCGGACAATTGCGACGGGTAATGGCCGGCGCGGTTTTCCAAGCCAACCTTGCGCAGCTGCGCCATGGCCTTTTCCTCGGCGTCTGCCTTCGACAGCTTCCGGACGATCTTCAGGGCTTCGCTGACATTGCCGAGCGCCGTCATGTGCGGCCAGAGATTGAACTGCTGGAAGACCATGCCGGTTTGGGCGCGGACAGTGCGGATCTGCGCCGGGGGCAGTCGTTCGCGCTTGCCGTCGGGCTTTTCGAAAAAGCCGAGCGCCTCGCCGTTGATGGTGATCATGCCGCTGGTTGATTCTTCCAGGAACGCCAGGCATCGCAAAAGCGTGCTCTTGCCGGAGCCGGAAGGGCCGATCAGGCAGGAAACCTTGCCCTCGGGTATTTCGAGATTGATATCCTGCAGAACGGTCGTCTCTCCGAACCGCTTGACCAGGTTGCGGATGGTGATGGCGGGTAGGGTCATGCTTTCAAAAACCTCAAACGGGAAAGCCGGTATTCGGCGGCGCGGCCAAGCCGGTCGGTCAGCTCGACAAGTGCCCAGTAGACGACAGCGAGAATGAAGATCGCCTCGAGATAGGCATATTGCTGCGAGCCGATGGCGCTGACGGTGGCCGTCAGTTCCGGCACGGTGATGATCGACAGAACGGCGGATTCCTTCAGCAGGATGACCGAGAGATTGACTGCCGGCGGCAGCACGATCAGCGCCATTTCCGGGATCTGGATGCGGCGGATCGTCTGCAGGCGCGTCATGCCAAGGCAGCCGGCAGCCTCAACATGGCCAACAGGCACGGCGGCAAAACCGGCTCGGAAAATCTCGCTGTAATAGGCGGCACTATAGACCGTCAGACCGATGAGGCCGCAGGGGATCGGATCCAGCATCAGGCCGACGAACGGACCGCCGTAGTAGAGAAGAAAGATCTGGATCAGGAAGGGCGTGCCGCGCAGCACTTCGACAACGGAGCCCAGGACTGCGTTGGTGGCGAACCCACCGAAGCGGCGGGCGGTTGCGACGAGAAAGCCGATGACGACGCCACCGGCAATGCCGGCGATCCAGAGCAGAAGCGTGACGAACAGCCCGCTGCCGAGTTCGGGCAGCTTTTCGATGATGACCTGAGGATTGAACATCATGCGGAGGTCCTCGCCATGGATCTTTCCGCGTAGCGACCGAGAAGCGCGATCGTCGAGCAGATCACGAAATAGACCAGTCCGGCACTGAGGAAGATTGGGATCGGCTGGTAGGTGCTGGAGGCCAGATCCTGTGCCATCTTTGTCAGCTCGATGATACCGACGACAGACACAAGCGACGATGCCTTCAGGATCATGATCGATTCGTTGACCAGCGTCGGGAGGGTCAACCGAAGAGCGATTGGGACCTGGATCCGCGCAAAGATCTGCAGCGGATTGAAGCCCGTCACTTCAGCTGCCTCGATCAACCCTTTCGGCACGCTGGAGAAGCCGCCGCGCAGGTTTTCCGCCTGATAGGCCGCGGTGCAGAGCGACAATCCGATAATCGCCGCGACGATGCTTGGCACGTTGAGGCCGATCGCCGGCAGCAGCGTGTAGATCAACAGCAGCTGGACAAGCAGCGGCACGCCGCGGAAGAAGCTGACGAACAGTCTTGCAGGAGCCGAGTAGATTGTCTTGCCGGACAGGGTCGCGGCCGAAAGCAGGATCGCGATGACGAATCCGATCGCAATCGAGACCAGGCTGATGCCGATGGTCGACACCGCCGCCTGCAGGAGAAGCGTGAATAGTTTGAACGTCATCTGTCGTCACGTCTCGCCCGGGGAATGCGGCGGGCGGATGGAGCAGTGGATTGAAGCGGGCAGGACAGGAGCTGTCCTATCCTGCCCGTTCGCAAGGTGTCTTAGAACGCAGGTTCTTTCACTTCGTCCGGCGTATCGAACGTCGTGCCGAACCACTTTTCCTGCAGCTTGGCCAGGCGCCCGTCCTTCTTCATCTTGATGACTTCGGAATTGACGTATTCAACGAGGCTGGCGCTGTCGGCGTCCTTCTTGCCGATGAAGCCGAAATAGGCTTTCTTGCCGAAGGCGGGCGTGACAACTTCGAAGACGCCTGCGCGCTGCTTTGCAACGAAGGCGATGTTCGGCAAGGAATTTGCGACGGCCACGATACGGCCGGCAGCCAGATCCGCATAGGCATCGTTGAAGGAAACGTATTCGCGGGCGGTCACCTTGGTCGGAAGCGTCTCGGAATATTGCTGCAGCTGAGCAAGCTGCGCGGTCGCCTTGCCGGCGCCGACGGCCTTGCCGGCAATGTCTTCAGGCTTGGTGATCGATGTATCGCCGGCTTTCTTCAGGATGGCGACGGTTGCCTCTGCAATCGGCGCGGTCATCTTGAAGCGTTCCAGGCGTGCCTTGGTGATGGTGGCAGGGCCGGCTACGAAATCGAACTTGCCGGCTTCCAGTGCCGGGAAGACGCCATCCCAGGGCAGCTCGACCCATTCGATCTTGACGCCGAGATCCTTGCCGAGTTCTGCGAAGAAATCGACGTTGAGGCCCGTATGCGTGCCGGCATCGATAAAGTCGAATGGAGCAAAGGCGGTTTCCGTGCCGACCTTCATGACGCCGGCCGCCTTGATGCGGGCAAGCGCGTCATCTGCGGCATGGGCGGAAAGTGCCGTGGTTACGAGAAGCGCGGCGCCGACGGCGGCCTTCAGCAGGTGTCTCTTCAGCATTGGTGATGTCTCCACGTTATCGGCATACGCGTGCCGATTGCTGTTCCCGTTTATTGGCTCGGCGGAGTGAACCGGCCAAGCATGGAACAAATAGACAGAGCTTCCCAAACAGAGTCAACGCGCTTTCGCACCGCAATATAGAACCTTGGTAAGTGTTCAGATACTGATCGATCAGCCGATCGCGAGCGCGTCTTTCAATCCGAGGCCCTGCTTCTCCTGCAGGTCGAGATCGGCCTCGATATGATCGATATGGTGCAGCATCAGGGTGGCTGCCCGTTCGCCGTTACCATCCTTGAGGGCATCGAGAATGGCGAAGTGCTCGCTGTGGCCGCAGCTCGACACGCCTGAGCGTCCGTAAAGCGCGATCACCAGTGAAGAGCGGGCTATCAATTCGTCCATGAAGCGCTGCAGAATGGAATTGCCGGCAACGGAAGCCAGCATCAGGTGGAAATCTCCTGAAGCCTTGATCTCCGCGCGTCGTGCGGCCGGACCGCGCTCGGTCATGTAGCGCTCTTCTTCCTGAAGCTGGCGCCGGAACTGCTCGATGTCCTCAAGCGTGATCCGCTCGAGCGCGGCCGCGACAATGCCGGGCTCGATCAGCCGGCGCGACGCGAAGATCTGCCGCGCTTCGTCGGGAGACGGATTGGAGACAAAGGCGCCGCGGTTGCGCTCGGTCTTCACCAAGCCTTCAAAGGTCAGCATCTGCAGTGCGGCGCGGGCGACGGTGCGGCTGACGTCGAACAGCGAGCCGACTTCGGCTTCCGAAAGCTTGGTTCCCGGCGCCAGGCGACGGTCGATGATCGCGTTGCGCAGCGCTTCGCGTATCGCCATAGACCGGTCTTCCGGCGTCGTCTCGCTGAGAATGATCTGCTCGCTGATACTCATCACCACATCCCGTTAATCTCCATTACTCCAGCCACATCGAGATTGCCAGATCGGATGTCTGCGATCCACGGGCAGGATTGCATACGATTTGCGCATGGGATCGGCATCGATCGCATGATTTTTGCGCACTGCACTCAGACGGTTCTTTCAGCGCAAACCGATGTTCCAGTGCGGTCAAAGGGTTATCGGAACTGGCACGGCGGATGCATCTCATTCTGGAAGCAGGGAGCACCGCATGAGCAAGGCCGCCGAAATCGATATCGCCTCCGTCACCAAGACCTATGGGACGACGACGGCGGTCCATGCGATCAGTCTCAAGATCCCGGCCGGCACCTATTGCTGCCTGCTCGGCCCGTCCGGCTGCGGCAAGACCTCGACGCTGAGAATGATCGCCGGACACGAGAGCATCACGTCGGGCGACGTGCGGCTCGGCAACACGGTGGTCACGGATCTTCCGCCCGCCAAACGCGGCACGGCGATGATGTTCCAGTCCTACGCGCTGTTTCCGCATCTCGATCTCGTCGACAACGTCGCTTTCTCCCTGAAGATGAAGGGCGTCGACAAGGATGTCCGCCGTGCCAAGGCGATGGACCTGCTGCGGCTGATGCAGATGGAAGGCTATGCGACGCGCCGCCCGGCCCAGCTTTCCGGCGGTCAGCAGCAGCGCGTGGCGCTGGCGCGTGCGCTGATCACCGATCCCGAAGCCCTGTTGCTCGATGAGCCGCTTTCGGCGCTCGATCCGTTTTTGAAGATCCGCATGCGCGCGGAGTTGAAGAAACTGCAGACCTCGCTCGGCATCACGTTCGTGCATGTGACCCACAGCCAGGAAGAGGCGATGGCGCTTGCCGATATCATCGTCATCATGAATGACGGTCGCATCGAGCAGGCGGCTCATCCGCGCGTCGTGTTCGAAAAGCCGGCGACAGCCTTCGTCGCGAAGTTCATGGGCGATCACAACGTGATTTCCGGTCGCGTTACCAAGAGCGATGGCCAGGAACTGATGCTGTCCGTGCCAGCCGGTGCCGATTTTCTGGCCGTCGGCGACAATGGCGACCTGACCGATCAGGCCGATATCGCCATCCGCACCGATCATGTCCGGATCGGCCAGCCATCCGAAACGGGCCTCGGCTTTACCGGGTCTATCACCAATATCGAATATCGCGGTTCCTCGGTGAAGCTGTCGGTCAACGGCGCCGGCATCGAGGATTTTACCGCGATCCTCTCCGACACCGATTTCTTCGCCAATCCGGTCAAGGTCGGAGAGGCGATCCCCCTATGCTGGGGCCGGGAGGACGCGATTGTCCTCGGGCGCCTCAAGCACTGATCCCACTCACAATAATCAACTAGAGGAGAACATGGGAATGACTGAAATTCAAAAGACCGCGAAGGGACTTTCGCGCCGCTCGCTGCTGAAGACCGCATCTGCCGCTGCCGGCCTTGCTGCCGGTTCGGGGGCCATTACCGGCTTCCCGACCATCTGGGCGCAGAACCCGATCACGATCCGCCAGTTCGGTACCGGCGTTTCAAACCTCAATGCGATTGCCGAAAAGTGCAAGGCGGATCTCGGCATCACGCTCGAGATGACCGCAACCGACTCGGATGCCGCTGCCCAGCGCGCCGTCACGCAGCCGAACTCCTACGACATTGCCGACATCGAATACTGGATCCTCAAGAAGGTCTATCCGGCAGGCGTCATCCAGCCGATGGATGTGAAGAAGCTGAAATATTACGACAAAGTCGTGCCGCTGTTCAAGAACGGCAAGCTGAAGCCGGACAGCGTGATCGCCCAGGGCACGGCGCCGCATACGGTCGGCTTCGTCGAAAAGGCGGGCGACAAGAAGTTCGCCAAGGAAGAGACCCAGTGGTTCACCATGATGCCGACGATCTACAATGCCGATACGCTCGGCATTCGTCCGGATCTGGTCGGCCGTGAAATCTCCACCTGGGCCGATATCATGGACCCGAAGTTCAAGGGCAAGACGTCGATCCTGAACATCCCGTCGATTGGCATCATGGATGCCGCGATGATCATGGAAGCCATGGGCAACATCAAGTATGCCGACAAGGGCAACATGACCAAGGCCGAGATCGATGCGACCATCGATTTCCTGATCAAGGCCAAGCAGGCGGGCCAGTTCCGCGCCTTCTGGAAGTCGTTCGACGAAAGCGTCAACCTGATGTCGTCGGGCGAAGTCATCATCCAGTCGATGTGGTCGCCAGCCGTTGCCGCCGTCCGCTCCAAGGGCATCGCCTGCAAATATCAGCCGCTCAAGGAAGGCTATCGCTCGTGGGGCGGCGGTCTCGGTCTTGCCGCGCATCTTTCCGGCGCCAAGCTCGATGCGGTCTATGAATATATCAACTGGTACACATCCGGTTGGGTCGGTGCCTACCTCAACCGCCAGGGTTACTATTCCGCCGCCATGGACACGGCCAAGGAACATATGTCGGCCGACGAATGGGGCTACTGGATCGAAGGCAAGGCAGCTCAGGGCGATATCGTCGCGCCCGATGGCAAGGTCATGGAAAAGGCCGGTGCCGTGCGCGATGGCGGCTCCTTCGAGGAACGCATGGGCCATGTGGCCTGCTGGAATTCGGTGATGGACGAGGACCGCTACATGGTTCGTCGCTGGAACGAATTCATCGCGGCGTAACGGCAGGTACGACAAGTTCCCTCCCCCTTGTGGGGAGGGTTAGGGAGGGGCCTTTCTTCAAAACCCCTCCCGGCCTGCCGGCCACCCTCCCCCCAAGGGGTAGGGGGACTTGCGGCACCGCTCCATCTTTCGACGAAGGCAGGAAACACCGATGGCGACGATCACATCCGCGGACGCGGTGAAACCGGAAATGCCCAAAGCCCGCAGCTTTCGCATCCCGCTTGGCCTCGTTTCCTATCTACAGGCGACGCCGCTGACGCTGATCCTTGGTTTCTTCCTGGCGCTTCCCATCCTGATGATCGTGATCGTCAGTTTCTGGGATTACGATTTCGCCCAGATGTATCCCGACTTTCTGACCATGAACTATGTGGAGACGCTCGGATCCTGGGTCACCTGGAAGACCTATCTCAACACGCTGAAATTTGCGGCGATCGTCTGGGCGATCACGCTGTTCGTCGGATTCTGGGTCGCCTATTTTCTCGCCTTCCACATTCGCACCTCGGCGATGCAGATGGTGCTGTTTCTGGTCTGCACCGTGCCGTTTCTGACATCCAACATCATCAGGATGATTTCGTGGATCCCGGTTCTCGGGAGAAACGGGCTGATCAACAGCGCGCTTGTCAGTGCCGGCATCGTGCCGGAGCCGATCCAGTGGCTGCTGTATTCTGACTTTGCCGTGGTGCTTGCCATGGTGCATCTCTACACGCTGTTCATGGTGACGCCGATCTTCAACACGCTGATGCGCATTGATAAATCGCTGGTCGAAGCGGCGCGTGATGCCGGTGCCTCGTCCTTTCAGATCCTGACCAACGTCATCATTCCGCTGGCCAAACCCGGCATGGCGATCGGCACGATCTTCGTGGTGACGTTGGTCATGGCCGATTTTTCCACCGTGCAGGTCATGTCCGGGGGCCAGAGCGCGTCGGTGGCGCTGATGATGAAGAACCAGATGTCGCTGCTGCAATATCCGGCTGCCGCTGCCAATGCGGTGGTTCTTCTGGTCCTCGTTCTCTTGATGGTCGCGGGCATCCTGCGCATCGTCGATATCCGCAAAGAACTGTGAAGATGGGGGAGCTTTGAGATGCACAGCGACAAGCGCGGCCGCGAATTCTATTTTCTTGCCCTATTCTTCGCCATCTTCGTGCTGTTTCTCTACGGCCCGCTGTCTGCGGTGCTGATCCTGTCGTTCCAGGGACCGAACGGTGGTCTGACGTTCCCGCTGAACGGCGTCTCAACCCGCTGGTTCGTCAACCTGTTCGAGACCCAGGCGGTCGGCGATTTCGGCGGTTCATTCCGGCGGTCCACAGCACTCGGGGTGATGGTGATGATCGTCACGGTCGTCGTGGCACTCCTGGCGGGCCTTGCCTTTCGCCGCAAGTTTGCCGGGGCTACCGCGCTCTTTTACCTGGCGGTGGCCAGTCTCGTCGTTCCCTCGATCATCGTATCGCTCGGCATCGGCGTCGTCTTCCAGCAGTTCGGGCTGGAGCCTACCTGGTACACGTCTGCCTTCGGCGCGCATCTGACATGGACCCTGCCGTTCGGCGTGCTGATCATGTTTGCCGTGTTCAACCGCTTTTCGCCGGCCTATGAGGAGGCTGCGCGCGATCTCGGCGCCTCGTCCTGGCAGACGTTTTCCAATGTCGTGCTGCCGATGATCGCACCCAGCCTGATCGGCGTCGGACTGTTCGGCTTCACGCTTTCCTATGACGAGTTTGCCCGCACGCTGATGACAGCTGGCACGTACAATACGCTCCCGCTCGAGATCTACGGCATGACCACCAATGTCACGACGCCGGTGCTTTATGCGCTGGGGACGGTGACGACGGTGTTCTCGTTCCTGGTCATTGCCGGAACGCTCGGCTTGATCGTCTATATCAACCGTCGCCGCCTGCGGAGCTGATCCCACACGATGCGCATTTTGATCGTCAACCCCAATACCACCGCCAGCATGACGGCAACCGTGGCCGACAGCGCCGCCCGCGTTGCCAATTCCGGCACGCAAATCCATGCCGTCACTTCGTCCATGGGGCCGGTGTCGATCGAAGGCTATTATGATGAGGTGTTTGCGGTCCCCGGCCTTTTGGTCGAGCTTGCCAAGGGTGAAAAGGCCGGTGCCGACGCGGCGATCATCGCCTGTTTCGATGATACGGGGCTCGATGCGGCGCGGGCTCTCGCAAACATTCCGGTTATCGGCATCTGCGAAGCGGCGCTTTCTGCCACCGCCTTTATCGCGCAACGCTTTACCATCGTGACGACCATGGAGCGCTCACGCCTGCCGCTCGAACATCTCGTCCATCGCTATGGCATGTCTGGCCGCTGCAAGGTGCGGGCCGCCGATATCCCGGTTCTGTCGCTGGAAGATCCGACATCCAACGCGCGCGAGCGCCTTCGCTTAGAAATCGCGCTAGCCTTGAAGGAAGACAAGGCCGAGGCGATCGTGCTCGGTTGCGCCGGCATGGCAGACCTCACCGCAGAGCTGCGGGCCGAATTCGGGGTGCCAGTCGTGGATGGTGTCGCGGCTGCCGTCAAACAGGCGGAAATGCTGGTGGCACTCGGCCTGTCGACAGCTAAAAACGGCGCCTATGCGACGCCGGTCAACAAGCTGTATGCGGGGCTTCTCGAGGGTTTTGCGCCTAGCAGGCTTGCGACGCGATGACAGGCTCAGCCGTCATCCGGACGCTGGCACTTTCGGAGCTTGAATGCCTTCTCGACTGGGCGAGAGCGGAAGGCTGGAACCCCGGGCTTGCCGATGCGGCGGCCTTTCATGCGGCGGATCCCGAGGGGTTCATCGGCTGTTTCGTCAATGGCGTACTAGCAGCGGGCATCTCCGCTGTGCGATACGGCCATGACTTCGGGTTTATCGGCCTCTATATCGCAAATCCCGATTTTCGCGGGCAGGGTATGGGCCGGCGTGTATGGGATGCTGGCATGGCCCATCTGGAGGGACGCACGATCGGTCTCGATGGCGTTGCGGAGCAACAGCAGAATTATCGCAGCATGGGGTTCGAGCCGTTCTACGAGAGTATACGCTGGAGTGGCCGCCTCAAAGGTACCGCCGTTGCCGGCGTGACCGATGTCAACGTTGGTAATTTGCCGGCTATCATCCACTACGATGGCAGCGTCTTCCCGCAAGTCCGCAAGGCGTTTCTTTCCGAGTGGCTGAAGCCGCCGAGGTCGACGAAGGTCCTGATCGATGATGGAGAGATCAGAGGATATGGCGTCTGCCGCAAATGTAGCGACGGGTTCAAGATCGGTCCGCTTTTCGCCGAGGGTGCGACCGAAGCCGTCACGCTACTGCAAAGCCTCGTCGCGGAAACCGGAGGCGAGACCGTGCATATCGATGTGCCGGCGCCGCAGCAGGAATTTTCGGACTATCTTTCAGAAGCCGGATTCCAAAAAGGTTTTACGACAGCCCGAATGTATCGCGGCTTGCCGCCGTCAGCGCAGACATCCGATGTCTTCGGGGTCACGACGTTGGAACTCGGGTAGAATCTGGGAAGCGCAGCTCGGCGGTCTTGTTGCCTGGCACGTTCTCCGCAGCATCCAGCGACGTGCGGATGCGGATTTTGCCGACGTCGATCACATGACGCATCGCCGACATCGCCTTTTGCGGATCGCGGGACGCGATGGCATGGGCGATGCGCAGATGGTTGGAGGCGACTTCGTCGATCATTTCCGGCGACGCGGCCGGTGACGACAGCTGGAAGGAAATCGCCAGTGCCGCCTCGATCAAAGCGCTTGCCGAACGCATGAACGGATTGCCGGACATGCGGGCGATGGCCAGATGGAATTCGAGATCCACGTTGGCGATTGATTCCGGCGTGTGGTTGAGATTGTCGAATTTGGCAGCGATCGCGTAAAGCGAAACGATGTCGTCGCTCGTTGCCCTCAAAGCCGCCGCCGCCGCCGCTGCCGGCTCAAGCGCGGTGCGCATTTCGGCCAGATGCTCGATGAATTCGTAATCGAGACTCGTCTCGAAACGCCAACTCAAGACATCCGCGTCGAAGAAATTCCAGCTCGAACTGTCGAGGACGCGGGTACCGACCTTCGCCTTGGCTTCGACCAGCCGCTTGGCAGACAGCGTCTTCATCGCCTCGCGTAACACCGTGCGCGATACGCCGAACCGTGCGGAAAGCTCGGTGTCGCCGGGCAGGAGAGAGCCTTCGGGGAACGTGCCGGAAACGATCCCGCGGCCAAGCCCAGCGACCACCGTTGCGTGGTTGCTACGGCGCTTTCGCCCGTTAATCGTCGTTTCCAGCAAACTCAAACTAGATCTCCTTAAGCCGACTCTCGGCCAATCGCCGGTTTGAATACCAGATGATACCGCGCTGCAACACAATGAACACGAAAAGGAGGATGCCGATGACGATCTTCGTCCACCAGGACGACAGGGTTCCGTCGAAGACGATGTAAGTCTGGATCAGGCCTTGGATAAGGATGCCGACGAACGTGCCGGCTACAAGCCCGACGCCGCCGGTCAAAAGCGTACCGCCGATGACGACGGCTGCAATCGCATCGAGTTCGACGCCGACGGTGGCCAGCGAATAACCCGACGAGGTATAAAGCGTGTAGGCAATGCCGGCCAAGCCCGACAGGAAGCCTGACAGGGCATAGATGCCGATCGTCGTGGAGCCGACGGGTACGCCCATCAGCTCCGCCGACTGGATATTGCCGCCGATCGCGTAGACATTCGCGCCTAACCGCGTCCTTCCGGCAATGAACCCGCCGATGATGAAGACGAGCAGCATCAAAATCGCAAGCGCCGTCAGCCGCCCGCCGCCGGGAAAGCGAAAGTAGAAACCCTGGATCGCGTCGATCATCTCGTGGCTGATCGGTACCGACGCCGTGGAAATCAGGTAGGCGGCGCCGCGTGCCAGAAACATGCCGGCCAACGTCACGACGAAAGGCGGAATGCCGAGATAGCGGATCATCGCCCCCATCAGACTGCCGAACAGGGTGGAGATGACGAGAACGGCTAAGAAGGCAGTCAGCGGGTGCAGGCCGAGCGAGCCGACGGCCACGGCCACGAACACGCTCGTGAAGGCAATCACCGAGCCGATCGAGAGATCGATGCCGCCTGACAGAATGACGAAGGTCATGCCGACAGCGGCGATGCCGAGAAACGCATTGTCTGTCAGCAGATTGCCGATCACCCTCGTCGACAGCATGTTTGGAAACTGCAGGATGCAGAGCCCGTAGGCTATAACGAAGATGGCAAGCGTCGTGACGAAGGGAAGGTTGCGGGTGTGGATCATCTTGCCGCTCCTTCAACCTTGGAAACCGGGTTCTTGCTGGCTTTCGGCTGCGACCTCAAGAAGCCAAGCATGGTGATGACGGCGGGTGATTGCAGTGTCAGCACGATGATGATGATGCCGGCCTTGATGATGAGGTTGAATTCCGGCGGGAAGCCGGAAACGAGAATGCCGGTGTTGATCGACTGGATGATCAGCGCGCCGATCAGCGACGCTGTGATCGAAAAGCGCCCGCCGTTCAGCGACGTGCCGCCGATGACGACCGCGAGGATCGCATCGAGTTCAAGCCAGAGACCGGCATTGTTGGCATCGGCGCCGCGGATATCGGCGGTCACGATCAGACCGGCGACTGCGGCACAGAGGCCCGAGATCGCATAGACGAAGAACAGCAGGAAGCGGGCTTTGACACCGGCAAGCGTTGCGGCACGCCGGTTGATGCCGGTTGCCTCGATCAGGAAGCCGAGTGCCGAGCGGCGGACCAGCAGGCCGACGAGAAGGCCGGTGCCGAGCCAGAGAAAGATCGGGATCGGAATGCCGGCGAAGGAACCGGATCCGAGCGCCGAAAACGTGTCGTCATTGAAGGTGAGGATGACGCCCTCTGTGATCAGCTGGGCAATCCCGCGTCCCGCCACCATCAGGATCAGCGTTGCGATGATCGGTTGGATATCGAGGAGGGCAACGAGAATGCCGTTCCAGAGACCGCAGACGAGGCCGATGCCGAGCGATACGACGATGACGACCGGGATCGGATATCCATCGGCGATCAGCGTTGCGGCAACGGCACCGCAGATGGCGATGACGGCGCCGATCGAAAGATCGATACCGCGCGTCGCGATGACCAGCGTCATGCCGATGGTCAAAAGTGCGACCGGTGCGGCGCGCACCAGAATGTCGATGAGGCTGCCATAGACGCGGCCGTTCTGGACCGAGATCGTCAGGAAGCCGGGCGCGATCGCCGTGATCATGCCGAGGATGATCGCAAGCGCGATCAGCTGCGGCGCAAGTCGCTTGAGGCGACGGGTTATCGGGTTCATCAGGCGGCCTCCGTCCGGTTCGGTGCGGCAATCGCCTGCATGATATTGTCGGCGTTGACGTCGCTGCCGGTGAGTTCCGCCACGTGGCGGCGGTCGGAAAGAACAATGACCCGGTGGGCGATCGCCGTCAGTTCCTCCAGTTCGGAGGAAATCACAACAAGCGACATGCCTTCGGCACACAGCCGCTCGATCATTTTCAGGATTTCCGCGTGAGCGCCGATATCGATGCCGCGGGTCGGTTCGTCGAGGATCAGAAGCCGTGGTTCGGTCGCCAGCCAGCGGGCGAGGATAGCCTTCTGCTGGTTGCCGCCGGAGAGGAACTTGATAGGCCGCTCCGCGTCGGCGGGGCGAATGTCCAGGGATTTGATGAACCCTTCAGCTAGGGCCCGGCGCTCGCGCGACGAGATCGGTTTTGCCCAGCCCTGACGGGCCTGCAGTGCCAGGGCGATGTTGTCGGCCACGGAAAGGTCGCCGATGATGCCGTCCGTCTTTCGTTCTTCCGGACAGAAGCCGAACCCGTTCGAAATGGCCGCCACCGGCGAGGAGAGGGCGATCTCCTTGCCGTCGATGCTGGCTGTACCGCTGTCTGCGCGGTCGATGCCGAAAAGGAGGAAGGCCGTTTCGCTGCGGCCAGACCCGAGAAGTCCAGCGACGCCGACGACTTCACCGGGGCGGATGTCGAGATCGAACGGGGCGACGCTGCCGCGTTTTCCGTAGCCGGCGAAACGAATGGGCGCCTCGCCGGTTGGGGCGACGGTTTCTTCGTGGGCCTGATGCTCTCGGGTAATGTCCTGCAGCTCACGGCCGAGCATCATCGAGATGAGTTCGAGACGCGGCAGTTCGGCCAGCGCCCGGCTGCCCACCAGCCTGCCATTGCGCAACACGGTGACCCTGTCGGCCACTGCATAAACCTGGTTCAGGAAGTGGGTGATGATGATGATGCCGAGACCTTGTTCGCGCAGCCTGCGCAGCACGACGAACAGCATTTCGACTTCCTGGCTGTCGAGACTTGCGGTCGGCTCGTCGAGAACAAGCACCTTGCCGGAAAGATCGACGGCACGGGCAATCGCGACGATCTGGCGGATCGCGACGGAATAGGAGGAGAGAAGCGCATCGACGTCGATATCGAGGCCGTATCTCGCGAGAAGCGCTTTCGCGCGCCGACGCATCTCGCGTCGGTCGATGAACCCGAAGCGGCTTGGTTGGCGACCGAGGAACAGGTTTTCGGCCACCGTGAGATTTTCGAGAAGATTGACTTCCTGGTAGACGGTGCCGATGCCGAGCGCCTGCGCTTCCGCGACGTTGGCCGGAGTCACGTCATGGCCATCCAGCCGCATCTCGCCGCGGTCACGCGTGTAGACACCTGTCAGGATCTTGATCAACGTGGATTTGCCGGCGCCATTTTCACCAAGCAGCGCATGGATCTCGCCCCGCTGCAGCGTGAAGTCCACGCCCTCAAGCGCGGTGACGCCGAGAAAGGATTTGCCGACGCCCCTTGCTTCCATGAGCGGGTCATCGAGACGTTCTCGGTCTGTGGCGGAGAACGAATTTTCTGAGGAAGTCTGTATGTCTGTCATGCTCCAGCCCGCATAAGTGGAGGCCGGGACAGCTCTTGAAAAAGCTGCCCCGGTTGAAAACTGCCCGGCTCGGTCGAGAGCTAGATCGGGCGGCGGGAGATCAGTAGCCGAGGCCCTTCTTGGCTTCGTACACCTTCATCGGGTCATCAGAAGCCGTGTACAGCTTCGATTCTGTCTGGATCCACTTTGGTGGTTCCTTCTTGTCCTTCAGGTAGGCTTCGAGTGCGTCGAGCGCGGGGCCTGCCATGTTCGGCGTGAGCTCCACAGTCGCGTTTGCTTCACCCTTCGACATAGCCTGGAAAATATCCGGAACGGCGTCGATCGAGACGACCTTGATGTCGGTGCCCGGCTTCAGCCCGGCTTCCTTGATGGCCTGGATCGCGCCGACGGCCATGTCGTCATTATGAGCGTAAACGGCGCAGATGCCCTTGCCGCCGCCTTCTGCCTTGATGAAGCTTTCCATGACTTCCTTACCCTTGGTGCGGGTAAAGTCACCTGTCTGCGAACGCGCGATCTTGATGTTCGAATGCGAGGCAATAGCCTGTTCGAAACCCTTCTTGCGGTTGATGGCAGGCGAGGAACCGGTGGTTCCCTGCAGTTCCACGACCTTGCAGTCCTTGGAACCGACATCCTTCACCAGCCAGTCGCCGGCAACCTTGCCTTCAAAGGTCTGGTCAGAGGTGACGGCCGTCAGGTAGAGATCTTTCGGTGCATCGATTTCGCGGTCGAGAAGGATGACAGGGATCTTTTCTTCCTTGGCTTCCTTCAGGACTGCGTCCCAGCCGGTGGCAACGACAGGTGCGATCAGGATCGCATCGACGCCCTGGGCGATAAAGCCGCGGATTGCCTTGATCTGGTTTTCCTGCTTCTGCTGCGCATCGGCAAACTTCAGGGTGATGCCGCGCTTTTCGGCCTGCTGCTTCGTCACTGTCGTTTCGGCAGCGCGCCAGCCGGATTCAGATCCGATCTGCGAGAAGCCGATTGTCAGGGATTTTGCGGAAACGCTCGACGCTAGGCATGCGGTAACAATGGCGGTAGCCGCCCATAGTGCTCTCTTCATCTTAAATCCTCCCAGAGATGATAAGAAAACTGACGGTCGAAGGTTTGGCATATAATCATACTTTTGCAAGACGCAAAATTGCGAAAAATCACGCTTTCGAAACGCGATTTTGCGAGATCCTCATTTATCTATATGATTCCACTCGCTATTTAGAATTCTCCCTTGTTTACGATGATGGCACTCTGAAGCCATCTCGTTCTTGACAGTACGTCCCGTTATCCAATAGTCGTATTAATGACGCATCGGATCGTGATCTGATGGGAGGGGTTGGCGCGGTTTCGGGAGACACTGCGCTTCAATATTATCAGACTTATCGGATGGCAGGGCATATGTTGCGAATTCTTCAGGTTGCGAGCTTGTCTGGCGATGTTCAGGTTGTCGCCTGGAGCGGAGATACTCCGCGCGTCGTCAATGGCGTTTCCTCAACCTACGAGCTTGCCCAGAAGGCCATTGCAGCAGGCCTGAGTCTGGCGCAGCAGATCGAAGCACTCGGGCTTGGTGATGAAGTCGACCTCGACGTTGCCGCGCAGAGCGGACGTCTTGGTCTGCCGGTCTCGCATCCCGATCCAGCCCATTTCATCGTTGCCGGCACCGGCCTCACGCATCTCGGTTCCGCCGATGGTCGCGACAAGATGCACAAGGCAGCGCAGTCGGAAGAAAAGCCGACCGATTCCATGCGCATGTTCCTGATGGGCGTCGAGGGCGGCAAGCCGAAGGACGGCGAAGTCGGTGCTCAGCCGGAATGGTTCTACAAGGGCAATGGAACGCAGCTGCGCGCAACCGGCGAAGATCTCGTTTCTCCCTCGTTCGCGCTTGATGGCGGCGAGGAGCCGGAACTGGCGGCGATCTATCTGATCGGCCCCGACGGCACGCCGTTCCGCCTCGGCTTCTGTCTCTCCAACGAATTTTCCGATCACGTGACCGAGAAGGGCAACTATCTCTGGCTTGCCCATTCCAAGCTGCGCCAGGCAGCGCTCGGACCGGAACTTCTGGTCGGCGAGCTGCCTGATCATGTCGAAGGCACGTCGCGCATCCGTCGCGGTGACGAGGTGATCTTCGAAAAGCCGTTCCTGTCGGGCGAAGCGAACATGTCGCACTCGATCGCCAACCTCGAATACCACAATTTCAAATACGACCTGTTCCGCCAGCCGGGCGATCTGCATGTCCATTTCTTCGGCACGGCGACATTGTCGGTCTCGCATGGCATCAAGACCGAAGCCGGCGATGTGTTCGAGATCGATGCGGCGCCGTTCAAGCTTCCGCTCGTGAACCGTCTGGCTGTGGCAGCGGAAACGCCTGTCGCGATCAAGGCGCTCTGAGGTGGCCATGACCCCCATTCGTCTCGCTATCGTCGGACTTGGCAAGATTGCCAGGGACCAGCATCTCGGCGCAATCGAAGCGACCGACGGGATCGATCTCGTCGCAGTCGCCAGCCGCAACGCCTCGCTCGAAAATGTCGCGTGTTTTGCCGATATTCACGAGCTGCTGGCCTCCGGCGTCGAAATCGACGCCGTCTCTCTCTGTACGCCGCCCCAGGGCCGGTTCGAGCAGGCAAAGGCGGCGCTTGAAGCCGGCAAGCATGTAATGCTCGAAAAGCCGCCGGGCGCAACGCTTTCGGAAGTCTTTGCGCTGGAAACGCTGGCGAGGGAAAAAGGCCTCAGCCTGTTTGCAACATGGCATTCCCGCGCTGCCGCGGCTGTCGAGCCTGCACGGGCGCTGATGGCCGAGCGGACGCTGAAAAGCGTTTCGGTCGAGTGGAAGGAAGATGTTCGCCACTGGCATCCGGGTCAGGCGTGGATCTGGGAGCCGGGCGGTCTCGGCGTTTTCGATCCCGGCATCAATGCTCTGTCGATCGTCACGCGGATCATGCCCGAAACGTTTCATCTCGTGCGCTCCGAACTGACCTTCCCGGCCAATCGTGCCGCGCCGATCGCTGCAAGCCTTGCCTTCGAAACGAAAAGCGGCTTGCCTGTGGCGGCCGAATTCGACTGGCGTCAGACGGGGCCGCAGACCTGGGACATCCGGGTCGAGACCGAAGAGGGCACGATCGTCCTCACTCACGGCGGCAGCCGCCTGATCGTCGACGGCGAGGCGCAGATCGTCGAGGAAGATCGCGAATATCGCAATCTGTATCGGGATTTCGTGGCGCTCGTCACCAAGGGTGACAGCGATACGGATTTCTCACCGCTGGTGCATGTGGCGGATGCCTTCATGCTTGGCCGGCGCATTGAAACTGAAGCATTCGAGGACTGAAGATGAGCAATTCGGAAAACGCGCCCTCAAGTGAAATCGCCGAAACCGGAGAGCGCCGCCAGGACGCGCGTAAGCTGCGGTCGCGCGCCTGGTTCGACAATCCTGACAATGTCGACATGACCGCGCTCTATCTCGAGCGCTACATGAACTTCGGTCTCAGCCAGGCCGAACTTCAGTCGGACCGGCCGATCATCGGCATCGCCCAGACCGGTTCGGACCTGTCGCCGTGCAACCGCCACCACCTCGAGCTTGCCAACCGTCTGCGCGAAGGTATTCGCGAAGCGGGCGGCATCGCCATCGAATTTCCGGTGCATCCGATCCAGGAAACCGGCAAGCGCCCGACCGCGGGCCTTGACCGCAACCTAGCCTATCTCGGCCTTGTCGAAGTTCTCTACGGTTACCCGCTCGATGGCGTCGTGCTGACGATCGGCTGCGACAAGACCACGCCAGCCTGTCTTATGGCTGCTGCCACCGTCAACATTCCAGCCATCGCCCTGTCGGTCGGCCCGATGCTGAACGGCTGGTTCCGCGGTGAACGCACCGGTTCCGGGACGATCGTCTGGAAGGCACGCGAACTTCTGGCCAAGGGCGAGATCGATTACGCGGGCTTTGTGAAGCTTGTCGCGTCTTCGGCACCATCCACCGGCTATTGCAACACAATGGGCACGGCAACGACGATGAATTCGCTGGCCGAAGCGCTGGGCATGCAGCTGCCGGGTTCGGCCGCCATCCCGGCTCCTTACCGTGACCGCCAGGAAGTCTCGTATCTCACTGGCCTTCGCATCGTCGAAATGGTCAGGGAAGACCTGAAGCCTTCCGACATCCTGACCAAGGACGCTTTCATCAACGCCATCCGCGTCAATTCCGCGATCGGCGGCTCGACCAATGCGCCGATCCACTTGAACGCGCTCGCCCGCCATACCGGCGTGGAACTAACGGTCGACGACTGGCAGACCTATGGCGAGGAAGTGCCTCTCCTGGTCAACCTGCAGCCAGCCGGCGAATATCTCGGTGAAGACTATTACCATGCCGGCGGTGTTCCGGCTGTTGTCAACCAGCTGATGACGCAGGGCCTCATCAACGAAGATGCGATGACGGTGAACGGTAAGACGATCGGCGACAACTGTCGCGGTGCGATCATCGAGGACGACAAGGTCATCAAGCGTTACGACGAACCGCTGAAGGCACGGGCCGGCTTCCGCGTTCTGCGCGGCAACCTGTTCTCCTCGGCCATCATGAAGACCAGCGTTATCTCGCCTGAGTTCCGCGAGCGTTACCTCTCCAATCCGAACGATCCGGAAGCCTTCGAAGGCCGTGCGATCGTGTTCGACGGTCCGGAAGATTATCACCACCGCATCGACGATCCATCGCTCGAGATCGACGAGCATTCGGTTCTCTTCATGCGCGGTGCCGGTCCGATCGGTTATCCGGGCGCTGCCGAAGTCGTCAACATGCGCGCTCCCGATTACCTTCTGAAGCGGGGTATCAGCTCGCTCGCCTGCATCGGTGATGGACGCCAGTCCGGCACGTCGGGCAGCCCGTCGATCCTCAACGCGTCTCCGGAAGCGGCAGCAGGTGGTGGTCTTGCACTTTTGAAGACCGGCGACCGTGTGCGCATCGATCTCGGTCGCGGCGAAGCCAACATCCTGATTTCGGATGATGAGCTTGCACAACGTCGAAGCACTCTGGACGCCGAGGGCGGCTATCGCTATCCGAAGCACCAGACGCCGTGGCAGGAAATTCAGCGCGGCATCGTCGGGCAGATGGAAACCGGTGCGGTTCTCGAACCGGCTGTCAAATACCAGCGCATTGCGCAGACCGAAGGTCTGCCGCGCGACAATCACTGACCTGAAAAAGGTCGTGAGGGGAGGCGGGGAGCCTCTCCCGGATAATACGGCAGCTTAATTGTGAGCTGCTTGAAACGGAGGAGTTACTTATGAAAATTTTGAAACTCATGACCACGGTTGCAATTTTCGCAGGTGTCGCGCTCGCGTCGCCTGTGTTTGCTGCAGACAAGGGTCTCGTCGGCGTCGCGATGCCGACCAAGTCTTCTGCCCGCTGGATCGCCGATGGCGACAACATGGTCAAGGTTCTGAAAGAACGTGGCTATGACGTGGACCTTCAGTACGCTGAAGACGATATCCCGAACCAGCTGTCGCAGATTGAAAACATGGTCACCAAGGGTGCCAAGGTTCTCGTGATTGCATCGATCGACGGCACGACACTGTCCGACGTTCTGCAGCAGGCTGCCGATCAGAAGATCAAGGTCATTGCCTATGACCGCCTGATCCGCGAAACACCGAATGTCGACTATTACGCGACCTTCGACAACTTCCAGGTCGGCGTTCAGCAGGCAACCTCGCTGGTAAAGGGTCTCAAGGCCGATACCGAAAAGGGCCCGTTCAACATCGAACTGTTCGGCGGTTCGCCGGACGACAACAACGCCTTCTTCTTCTATAACGGTGCGATGAGCGTCCTTCAGCCGCTGATCGACAAGGGCACGCTCAAGGTCGGCTCCGGCCAGACCGGCATGGACAAGGTCGCGACCCTTCGTTGGGATCCGGCAACTGCCCAGTCTCGCATGGACGCCATCCTGTCCTCGACCTATTCCGACAAGAAGCTGAACGGCGTTCTGTCTCCCTATGACGGTATCTCGCTCGGCATCATCTCGTCGCTCAAGGGCGTAGGCTACGGTTCCGGCGACATGCCGATGCCGGTTGTCTCCGGTCAGGACGCGGAAGTGCCTTCGGTCAAGTCGATCATCGCCGGCGAACAGTATTCGACGATCTACAAGGACACGCGCGAACTTGCGAAGGTCACCGTGGACATGGTTGATGCCGCTATGAACGGCAAGGAACCTGCTGTCACCGACACCAAGACCTATGACAACGGCAAGAAGGTCGTTCCGTCCTACCTGCTGAAGCCAGTTGTCGTCGACAAGACGAACTGGAAGATCCTCGTAGACACTGGCTACTACCAGGAATCGCAGCTCAAGTAAGTCTCTGGCCGCGCGGCGCAAGCGTCGCGCGGCTTCCTATTCCAGGAGTTCTCATGCTTGATCCTGTATTGTCGGCGGATAAACCGCCTATTTTGGAAATGCGCGGCATTTCAAAAAGTTTTGGCGCCGTTAAGGCGCTTTCGGACGTGAGCTTTACCGTCAAGGAAGGCGAGATTCACGCCCTTGTCGGCGAAAACGGTGCCGGCAAGTCGACGCTGATGAAGGTGCTTTCGGGCGTGTACCCGCATGGTTCCTACGAAGGCTCGATCCTGTTCGACGGCGAGGAACGCCACTTCCGCGACATCAACGATTCCGAAAAGCTCGGTATCATCATCATTCACCAGGAGCTCGCGCTCATCCCGCTGATGTCGATTGCCGAGAACATCTTTCTCGCGAACGCGCCATCCAAGTACGGAGTGATCGACCGCGATGCTCGCTACATCCGCACGAAGGCCCTGCTCGCCAAGGTCGGTCTCGTTGCCGAGGTGCCCGAAACCCTCATCACCAACCTCGGTGTCGGCAAGCAGCAGCTGGTCGAGATCGCCAAGGCACTGTCCAAGGACGTGCGCCTGCTGATCCTCGACGAGCCGACCGCTTCGCTCAACGAAACCGACAGCGCAGCCCTGCTCGAACTCCTCAAGGAATTCCGCCGCAACGGCATTACCTCGATCATGATCAGCCATAAGCTGAACGAGATCTCGGAAGTTGCGGACCGCATCACCGTGCTGCGCGACGGTCGTACGGTCGGCACGCTCGACTGTCACGAAGGTCCGGTCGACGAGGACGAGATCGTCCGCCGCATGGTGGACCGCGATCTCGAAAGCCGTTACCCGAAGCGCGAGCCGAAGATCGGCGAGGTGATCTTCGAGGTCGACGACTGGTCCGTCCACCATCCGCAGCATTCGAACCGCAAGGTGGTCAAGAACGTGTCCATGAAGGTCCGGGCCGGCGAAGTCGTCGGCATCTCCGGCCTGATGGGGTCCGGCCGCACCGAGTTCGCGATGAGCGTGTTCGGTCGCGCCTATGGCCGCGATATTTCCGGCACCGTGAAGATCCATGGCAAGCCAGCGGATACCTCGGACGTGCACCGGGCGATCAAGGCGGGCCTTGCCTATGTCACCGAAGACCGCAAGCATCTCGGGCTGATCCTGTCTGAGGACATCCGCAAGAATGTCTCGCTCGCGCACCTGGGCGGCGTTTCGTCACGCGGCGTGATCGACGACATCCGCGAAATGAAGGTTGCCCAGGAATTCCGCGACCGTATGCGGATCCGCAGCCATAACGTCTACCAGGAAACCGGCAAGCTTTCCGGCGGCAACCAGCAAAAGGTCGTGCTGTCGAAATGGCTGTTCACCAACCCGGACATCCTGATCCTGGACGAACCCACACGCGGCATCGATGTCGGCGCCAAGTACGAAATCTATTCCATCATCAACGAACTTGCGGATGCCGGTAAGGCAGTCATCGTGATCTCGTCCGAAATGCCCGAGCTCATCGGCATCTGCGACAGGATCATGGTCATGCACGAGGGCGAATTTGTCGGCGAAGTCGCCGGCGAAGAGGCAACGCAGGAAAATATCATGCGCGCTATCATGCGCCGCAAGGGGAGATAATTATGAGCACTCCGCAGGAAGCAATTACCGCTCCCAAGGCGGCGACAGGTTTCTGGAAGGAAAATCTTCGTGACTACGGGATGCTGATCTCGCTGGTCGTGATCGTCATCTTCTTCCAGGTCGCAACGGGGGGCGTTCTGCTGAAGCCGCTCAACATCACCAACATCGTTCTCCAGAACAGCTATATCGTCATCATGGCGCTCGGCATGCTGATGGTGATCGTGACCGGCCACATCGACCTTTCGGTCGGTTCGGTCGCCGGTTTCGTCGGCGCGGTCGCGGCGATGCTGATGGTGCAGTACAGCTTCGACTTTGTCACGGCGAGCATCATCTGCCTCGTGCTCGGTGGCGTGATCGGCGCAATGCAGGGCTATTTCGTCGCCTATTTCAGGATTCCGTCCTTCATCGTGACGCTTGCCGGCATGCTGGTCTTCCGCGGGTTCATGATCGCGGTCCTTAGCGGCCGGTCGATCGGTCCCTTCGATCCGACCTTCCAGAAGTTGTCTTCCGGCTTCATCCCGGAACTGATCTCCTCGACGGGCGGCCTTTATCTGACGTCCTTCATCATCGGCCTGGTACTGGCCGCCCTGATGGTCTGGCAGAACTTCAGAAGCCGCGCACGGCGTGTCGAGCATGGCGTCGAATCCGAACCGATGGCTTTCTTCATCGGCAAGAACATCCTTGTCATGGCTGCCATCGGCTATGTCGCCTACCTGATCTCGTCGCACCGCGGCCTGCCCAACGTGCTGATCATCATGGCCGTGCTGATCGTCGCCTACGGCTTCTTCACCAACCGCACGATCATCGGACGGCAGATCTATGCGGTCGGTGGCAATGCCCGCGCAGCCGAGCTGTCCGGCATCAAGACCGTGCGTCTGGTGTTCTGGACCTTCGTCAACATGGGTGTGCTGGCAGCGCTAGGCGGCCTCGTCGTTTCCGCTCGCCTCAACAGCGCGACCCCGAAGGCAGGCACGGGCTTCGAGCTCGACGTCATCGCGGCCTGCTTCATCGGCGGCGCCTCGGCTTACGGCGGCGTTGGCAAGGTCACGGGTGCCGTCATCGGCGCCTTCCTGATGGGCGTGATGAACAACGGCATGTCGATCCTCGGCATCGGCATCGACTATCAGCAGGTCATCAAGGGTCTGGTTCTGCTCGGCGCCGTCTGCGTCGACGTCTACAACCAGCGCCGTTGAACCCTCATCACAGAGAGACAGCGAAAGGCGGGAGCTTCAGCTTCCGCCTTTTTTATTGCGACGCCGATGCGCTAAACCCTTATTGAAAGTAGGCGAGCGCCTACGTAATGAGGGCGGCAACACAGACATATTATTGCCGCGATCGGGTCGCCTTAGCTGCCCGGCTCGTTCGGGGAGAAATCCCCGGCAATGCTTCAACAACCGGCATGACCATTGATGTCCACAGATCAGCAGAAGACCGGCCTCCGCGAGACGTTTGAAAACTATCGCGGCTATCTCGTTCCCTTCATCATCCTCGTGGTCTTCGGCTTCACGACGTTTGCGATCTACGATCTGACTACCGAAGTCAGTTATGACGACGTGCTTGCAGCGCTTGCGGCCACGAAGGCATCGTCCATCCTTCTCGCGATCTTCTTCACCGCGCTGAGTTTTGTTGCCCTGACCGGATACGACCTCAACGCACTCTCCTATATCGGCAAGAAGCTGCCACCGGTGCCGGTCGCGATGACCGCGTTCAGCGCCTACGCGGTTGGCAACACAGCCGGGTTCGGTGCCTTGAGCGGCGGCGCGATCCGGTTTCGCGGTTACTCGCGGCTGGGCCTCAGCCCCGACGACATCGGCCGCGTGATCGCCTTTGTCACGCTCGCCTTCGGGATCGGCCTGCTAGGGGTGACTGCGATCGCATCGCTTGTCACGGCGCCTCGGATCGGCAGCCTGCTCGGCATCGGCGAGGGCTGGGTGCGCGGCATTGCGGTTGCGATCATCGTGGTGCTCTCAGCGCTTGTCGTTGCCGGCTGGAATGGCCGCGAAGTGGCGTTGGGCAGGCTGAAGCTGCGGCTTCCCGATACGAAAACCTCGTCGCAGCAGTTCCTGATCACGGCGCTCGATATCGCTGCCTCGGCGTCGGTTCTTTACGTGCTTCTGCCGCAGACGGATATCGGCTGGCCGTCGTTCCTGGCGATCTATGCCACGGCTGTCGGTGCTGGCGTTCTCAGCCACGTTCCGGCGGGGCTGGGCGTGTTCGAGACGATCATCGTTGCGGCGCTCGGAAGCACTGTCGATATCGATCAGGTTCTCGGCAGCCTTGTTCTCTACCGGGTTATCTATCACGTGCTGCCGCTTCTGGTCGCGACGCTGTTCGTGATCGGTATGGAGGTGCAGCAGCTTTCTAACCATCCGGTCGCCTCGACGCTGCGCAAGCTGGAATTCCGTCTGGCGCCCCTGCTGCTTGCCGCATTCGCGATGATCGCTGGTGCAATGCTGGTGTTTTCGGGCGTTACACCGACGCCGGATTCGGATCTCGATTTCCTCTATAACTATCTGCCGCTGCCGGTTGTCGAAGGTGCGCATTTTCTGTCAAGCATTCTCGGCATCGTTCTTTTTGCTTCGGCCCGCGGTGTGAGCCAGAGGCTCGACGGGGCGTGGTGGACGGCAACGGCTTGTTCCGCGCTGGCTTTGCTGCTCGCCTTCGTGCGTGCGGTCGCGGTGTTTGAAGCGATCTTTCTGGTCATTCTGCTCGCCGGCCTGTTGCTCAGCGCCCGGCAGTTCACCCGTCCGGCGTCACTCCTCCGGCAGGTGCTGACGCCTGCATGGGTCGTGGCGATGCTGGTGCTGGTGGCGGCAGCGATAACAGTTCTTCTGTTCGTCTATCGCGAGGTGGATTACAGCCGCGAGCTCTGGTGGCAGTTCGAGTTTTCGGCAGAAGCGCCGCGTGGGCTTCGCGCGATCCTGGGTGTGGCGATCGTTGCGGGCACGATCGCGATTGCCAGCCTGTTGCGCCCGGCTGCGACCCGCACGGCGCACTCCACGCCGGAGGAGCTGGAGCGGGCGATCTCGATCGTTCGGCAGCAGGACGTCGCGGACGCGAATGTCGTACGCATGGCCGACAAGCGGTTGATGTTTTCCGCAAACGGCAAGGCCTTCATCATGTACGGCATCCAGGGTCGTTCCTGGATCGCCTTGTTCGATCCGGTCGGCCCGGCGGAGGAAATCCCCGAACTGGTGTGGAGCTTCGTGGAAGAAGCGAGGGCTCAGGGCGGACGGGCCGTGTTCTACCAGATTTCGCCGGCACTTCTGCCTTACTGCGCCGATGCTGGCATGCGGGCCGTCAAGCTCGGAGAACTGGCGATCGTCGATCTGGAGCGCTTCGATCTCAAGGGAAGTCGTCTTGCGGGTCTGCGTCAGGCCGTCAACAAGGGGCTTCGCGAGGGGCTCGAATTCGACGTCATCGAGCAGCCGGATGTGATGAGTTCGATCGAGGATCTGCGCCGGGTGTCCGATACCTGGCTCGCCGCCCACGAGACACGCGAGAAGACGTTTTCGCTCGGTGCCTTCCAGGATGCCTATGTGGCATCCCAGCCGGTGGCGGTGCTGCGCACGCAGGGAAAGATCGTTGCCTTTGCGACGCTGTCGCTGACCGAAACGAAGCAGGAGGCAACCGTCGACCTGATGCGGTTTGCGCCGGATGCGCCCAGAGGCTCGATGGATTTCCTGTTCGTCCGCTGCATGGAATATCTACAGGCTGCCGGCTACAGGACCTTCAACCTCGGCATGGCGCCGCTTTCCGGCATGGCACAGAGGGAAGCCGCCCCTGTCTGGGACCGGATCGGCAGCGTGATCTTCGAACACGGCGAGCGGTTCTACAATTTCAAAGGCCTGAAGGCATTCAAAACCAAGTTTCACCCGCACTGGGAACCGCGCTATCTTGCGGTGGCAAGCGTCAGTCCTGCCATCGCCATGGTGGATGCGACGCTGCTGATCGGTGGGGGCTTGAGAGGAGTGGTCGGAAAATGATGATGCTGTCCCGAATTCTCGCCGTCGGCATTCTGCTGGCCGGCGCCGGTTTCGCCTCCGCCCAGCAGCCTGCTTCCGAGCAAACCGGTTCGCAGACGGATGACTACAAGACCGGCATGATCGTCTCGCCGCATATCACTCTGCCCGCCGACAAGAATCTGAAGGCGATGGTCTTCCTGATCTCGAAGGGCGCAGGCTGGGGTGCCGAGGAAGAGAGTCAAGCCAAGGCGCTTGTCGATCAGGGGGCGGCGGTGGTCGGTATCGATTATCCCTCCTACATCGCGTCGCTTGCCAAGGATGACGGCGATTGCATCTACATGGTTTCCGATATCGAAGACCTGTCGCAGCAGGTGCAGCGCCGGATCGGCAATGCCAGTTACCGGCATCCGATCATTGCCGGAATCAGGGATGGCGCGGCGCTTGCGCTCGGCATGATCGCGCAGAGCCCGTTTGCGACAATCTCGAAAGCCATCGCAGTCGATCCGACGGCCGGCATTCCGCTCGAAAAGGTTCTCTGCACCCCCGCGACCAAGGAAAAGGCTGGAGACCGGACGATCTACGGCTTTACCGATGGAAAGCTGCCGGCCGACGTGACGATCGGCTTGACCGATGCGGCCGATGCCGCCGGCAAGGACCACGCCAACAGCCTCAAGGCTGGATGGCCGGATCTTGAGCTTAAGGATGTATCCGCGCCTGCAACTGAAGCGCTCGCTGATCTTCTCGATACTGCGATTGAAGGCGACGGCAATAGCGATCAACTCGATCTGCCAGTAACGGTCCTGGAGACGAAACCGACACTCGACACGATGGCGGTTGTCTATTCCGGCGATGGCGGATGGCGTGATATCGACAGCGAGCTCGGCGGTTATCTGCAGGCCCAGGGTGTGCCTGTGGTCGGGGTGGATTCGCTGCGGTATTTCTGGAAGGAACGCACGCCGCAGGAAACGGCGGATGATCTCGTCAAGATCATCGACACGTACCGGCGCCAGTGGAACGTGAAAAACGTGGTGCTGATCGGCTATTCATTCGGAGCCGACATCCTGCCGGCGACCTTCAACGTCCTGCCGGCTGCGACCAAAGCGAGGGTGAAACAGATTTCGCTGCTGGCGCTGTCGAAAGAGGTCGATTTCGAGATTTCCGTTACCGGTTGGCTTGGTGTTGCCGGTGAGGGCAAGAACGGCGACAGCATTTCCGATATCGCCAAGATCGATCCGCATGTCGTGCAGTGCCTTTATGGTACCGACGAAGACGACGATCCTTGCCCGACGCTGAAACCGCAGGGTATCGAGACGGTCGGCATCGAAGGCGGACACCATTTCGATGAAGATTACGAGGGGCTTGGAAAGCTCATTCTTGAGAGCCTCCACAAGCGGCTGACCAAGTAGACGCCGTTTTCCCGCGAAGAAATCACACTCCCGTGAGCTGGTTCGTGAGTTGGGGCTTGATTTCTGCGGCTCCCAAGATAAATCTCAGCGCACCAGGACCGGGCCCCTCTGGCAGTTCGCAGGAACTGTGATGTCGGACTGGATTGTTCAACTTCAGGTGCCTGGTGTTTGTGGGGGTCGTCACTCGACCTTGACGGCAATCGAATGGATAGCGGTGAATTTCCGCCCGTAATTCGTCGCCCCTCTCCACGACATGGGTGCTCCGTATTGAAAGATCGGGTACCAAATGATGGAATTCTTTACGCCGGAGGCACTGTCCGCCCTCGCGCAAGTAATCATGATCGACCTTGTTCTGGCGGGTGACAACGCAATCGTCATCGGCCTCGCCGCCGCCGGACTGCCCAAGGATCAGCGCGCCAAGGCGATCCTGATCGGTATCATTGCCGCCACCGTGCTGCGTATCGGTTTTGCGCTTGCCACGACCCAGCTTCTGCAGATCGTCGGCCTGCTTCTTGCCGGTGGTGTCCTGCTTCTGTGGGTCTGCTGGAAGATGTGGCGCGAGCTGCGCACCCCGCACAGCCATGAGGACGATGCCGAAAATGTCGTCTCGAAGGCCGTCGAGGAAGGCGAGAACGCGTCCGTCAGCGGTGCGCCACGCAAGACCTTCGCCCAGGCTGCCTGGCAGATCGTCATCGCCGACGTTTCCATGTCGCTCGACAACGTTCTGGCCGTTGCCGGTGCCGCACACGAACATCCCGAAGTGCTGATCTTCGGCCTCATTCTTTCGATCGCCTTGATGGGTATCGCGGCAAGCTTCATCGCCCGCCTGCTCAACAAGCATCGCTGGATTGCCTATGTCGGTCTGGTCGTCATCCTCTACGTTTCGCTGGAGATGATCTACCGCGGCGTTCTGGAAGTCATGCCTTACATCAACGGCTGAGTGCACAAGACCCTGCGGCGGTTTTTCCGCCGCGGGGTCCCTCAGGCAAAGCGGGCGCGCAGTCGCGTCAGGCTGGCCTGAACGGGCTTTGAAAGCCCAATGATCGCCCGTCTCGCGGCAGGCTCAACTGTTCTTGCGATGATCATCGCGACAGCCAACAATCCCCCAATCAACAAAGCCAGAATGGCGAAGCGATTGTCCGACGTGCCGAAATTGGCAAAGGCGGCATAGCCGATATTCTGATGCAGAAGGTAAAGCGGATAGGTCAGCCCGCCGAGCGAGATCGCGAGCTCTCTCTTGATCGGCAGTGTCGGCGCGTAGATCGCGATCGTCACGGCCGCAAGCGCCAGCGGCCCCATCGCGGCCAGGCCCGCGGTATTTCTCCCGAAACCGTACAGGGAAATGAATTCCGGCTCCGTTATGAACGGTGCAGCAATGGCCCAGCCGGCTGCGAGGCTGAGCACTGCAAAGCTTGCCCGGGAGTTTTCCAGTCGCGTCCGAAACAGCGCCAATCCGAAGGCAAAATAGCCTGAATACTGGGTGATCAGCAGTTTCTGCAGCACGACGCTTTGCAGCGCTGTCTCGTTCAGCACCGAAATGGCAAGCCAGACCGTGACGATGAGACGCCAGTGCGACTTCAACAGGCCTGTTGCGAGAGCGACGAAGATCCAGCCGTAGAAGATGATCTCGTAGGCGATCGTCCAGTATGCTCCGTCGAGGAAGGGTTGGCCGAATACGCGCGACAGGATCACGAGATGGGCCAGCCATTGCCGCACCGTCGGGGCACTGAGCGCCGGGACCGGCCAGATCGACAGGACGACGGCGGTGATGGTGGCGCAGACGACGAATGTCGGCCAGAGCCTTGCAACCCGTCCAGCGGCAAAATCAAAGGCCAATCGACCTTCTGCCGACATCATGATGACGTAGCCGGAGATGGCAAAGAAGATCAGCAGGCCGATATCGAACCACTTGGCTATCGGCGCGAGCTCCGGAAAGCCGATCCCGGCGCCTTCTCCGGTGATCCGCATGCGAAAACCGTAGTGGAAGAACAGGACGAGCAGGGCCGAGACCAGCCGGAGCAGATCGAGGTTCAAGAGCCGCACAGGCTTTGCTTCCGTCATCACAGCCTCCCGGCAACCGCAACATCGCTACAGCGTATCGCGGCCGCGTTGGGAAAGCGTGAATGAGGCCGGCTGCTCTTGCCGCTTTACCGGAATGTGGCTCCCAGCCTCTATCGGGAAGTCCGTTCTCGTCTATAACCGATTGATCGCGGTTATCCGGAGCGGGGGGCTCATGACGGTTTTTCTTTGCAATGCCTGTAGCACATCCTATCCCGATCGTGCCGAACCACCCGCATCTTGCCCGATCTGCCTCGACGACCGGCAATATGTCCCGGCTTCCGGCCAGGCGTGGGTTTCCGCTGAAAAGCTTGCGCAGGGGCATGCCAATAGCTGGCTCGAACTCGAGCCTGGCCTCCTTTCCATCCGTACCGTTCCCGCGTTTGCTATCGGCCAGCGGGCGCTTCTGGTGCAGACACCGTCCGGAAACATTCTCTGGGATTGTATCGCGCTCCTCGACGACGCGACGAAGACGCTGGTCAAATCGCTGGGCGGGTTGAGCGCCATCGCGATCTCCCATCCGCACTATTACTCAACCATGCAAGATTGGGCCGAGGCCTTCGATTGCCCGATCTATATCCACGCTCTGGACAGCCAGTGGATCCAGCGTCCGTCCGATCACGTCCGCCTGTGGGACGAGGATGCGCTCGTCCTGTCTTCTTCCGCGACGCTTGTACATGCCGGCGGTCATTTCGCTGGCGGAACTGTGATGCACTGGACAGCGCCGGATGGAACAGGCGTGCTCTTGGCCGGTGACATTGTGCAGGTGACGCCGGGGGCCGACCGGGTTTCCTTTATGTGGAGCTATCCCAACATGATGCCGCTCAGCGCAGCTGAGGTGGCGGATGTCGCGGAACGGCTGGCGGCCTGGCCGTTCGAGCGGATCTACGGAGCCTTCGCCAAACAGGATATCCGCGGCAACGGCCAGGCGATCGTCGCGCGCTCGGCAAAAGACTATATCGCGCGGATTTCAGCCAGCGCAGGTTGACGCTCGTTCATCCATTCCGCGCTGGCTCTGATACCACCCAGCGGGAAGACGTGGATCTGCTCGATCAAGCTTTGCGGGTTGCGGGCCTTGTAGTCGGCGATTTCAGTCAGGAATTCGGTCGGCTCGTAGGGTACCAGGAGTTTGGAGATGTCCATGGCCCGCTTCTGGATGACGCTGATCGACGGGCCGACACCACAGGTGAGGGCGAATTTGATCAGCGTCTGAAGCTTGGTCGGTCCCGCGACGCCGAGATGGATCGGCATGCGGACGCCGGTTGCGGCGATGCGCTCCGCCCACAGGATCACCGGCCGCGAATCGAAGGCGAACTGGGTGACGATGGCAAGCTTCGCATCGGTGCTTTCGGAATAGATCTGCTTGAACTTCAAGGCTTCGTCGACAAGCTTTGTCGTGCCGTCGAGGTCGATATCCCTGTTGCCTTCGGGATGGCCGGCGACATGCAGGCGCTTGAAGTCGTGACGGTCGAAGATGCCGGTCTCGATCAGCTGCAGCGAACTGTTGAGAGCGCCAGCAGGACGCGACAGACCGCCGCCGAGGAGGAGCGCCTGGTCCACACCTGCCTCGTTGTGATATCGGCTTACCCAGTCGTCGAGCATGGCGCGGCTCTCGATGCTGCGGGCCGGAATGTGCGGCATGACCTCGAAGCCATCTTCACGCAGCCGTTTGGCCGTCTTCACCATATCGTCGATCGGTGTGCCATCGATATGGGCGATATAGACCCGGGTGTTTGCGGGCAGCAGCGTCGTGAAGTCGTCGATCTTGGCCGCGGTTCGCGGCATCACCTCGATCGAGTATCCCTCGACTAGGGACTTGAGCAAGGCGGGCTCCGGCGCTTTGTCCTGCTGCCTGCCTCTGAACAAGTTCAACAATGCCATGCCGCTACTCCCACCCTGCCACAATGACGCTCGCCGTTTTCCGGCGAGCTGGCAGAGGTTTCTTCTTGCATGACTTCTGATGCGAGAGATTTCTCTCTGCGTCAACTTCAAGCTCAATTCCGTGATAATGCCGACAGCTGCCGGCATTATCAGTGCATCTTAGGCGTTCAAGCGGCCGAGGCAGCCTTCTTCTTAGCAATACGAGCGCGGATCGATTCGACATCGGCGCGCGGCGTCGCCTTGAACAGGGTCTGGGTGTATTCGTGCTTCGGCGCGGAGAACACCTCTTCGCGGGTGCCGTATTCGACCGCCTCGCCGAAATACATTACCATCACCTCGTCGGCGATGTAGCGCACAACGGAAAGGTCGTGGCTGATGAAGACGTAGGTGAGGTTGAACTCGTCCTGCAGGTCGGCCAGCAGGTTCAGAACCTGTGCCTGAACAGAAAGATCGAGCGCCGAGACGGGTTCGTCCAGCACGAGAAGCTTCGGGTTCATCATCAGCGCACGGGCGATCGCGATGCGCTGGCGCTGGCCGCCGGAGAACATGTGCGGATAGCGGTTGTAGTGTTCAGGACCGAGGCCGACCTTGATCAGCATCTCGGTTGCGCGGTCGCGCCGCTCGGATGCCGGCATCGACGTGTTGATCGCCAGCGGTTCGCCGAGAACGTCGCCTATCTTCTGGCGCGGGTTGAGCGAGCCATAGGGGTTCTGGAACACGATCTGCACCTTCTGGCGCATTTCTGATGTCAGGTGGCCCGGACGCGTATCCATCTTCTGGCCGTCGATGATCAGTTCGCCGGCCGTCGGTTCGTCGATGAAGGTGATCATGCGGGCAAGCGTGGACTTGCCGCAGCCGCTTTCGCCGACGATTGCCAGCGTCTTGCCGCGTTCCAGCTTGAAGGAGACGCCCTTGACCGCATGGACGGTCTTTTTCGGCTTCATGAAGCCAGCCGGCAGTTCGTAGTCGCGCTTGATGTCGCGCACTTCCAGCATGATGTCGGTGTTGGTCATATCGGTCATGCATTCACTCCCGAAACCTGGTCCGGATTGCCGTCGAAGAAGGCGGAGACGGTGGTCAGTCGGTCACCCGTCGCGTTTTCCGGCAGGGCTGCGAGAAGCGCCTTGGTATAGTTGCTCTGCGGGTTTTCAAACAGCGAAAGCACATCGGCTTCCTCCATCTTGCGGCCCTTGTACTGCACCACGACCCGGTCGGCGGTTTCGGCAACCACACCCATGTCATGGGTGATCATGATCAGGCCCATGCCGGTGCGGGTCTGCAGGTCCATGATCAGGTCGAGGATCTGCTTCTGGATGGTGACGTCGAGTGCTGTCGTCGGTTCGTCAGCGATCAACAGCTTCGGGTCGCAGGCGATCGCGATGGCGATCATCACGCGCTGGCACTGGCCGCCCGACATCTGGTGCGGAAAGCTGTTCAGCCGTTCCGCGGGGTCCGGCAGGCCGACCAGCTTGAACAGTTCGATGGCGCGGGCGCGGCGGGCTTGTCTGTCGAGGCCGAGGTGGATGCGCAGCACTTCCTCGATCTGGAAGCCGACCGTGAAGCAAGGGTTGAGGCTTGCCACCGGCTCCTGGAAGATCATCGCGATATCCTTGCCGATCAGCTTGCGACGATCGGCAGGGCTCAGTTTCTGGAAGTCCTTGCCTTCAAACAGCATGCGGTCGGCGGTGATCTTCGCCGTCCACGGCAGAAGCCCCATGACGGCCAGCATCGAAACGGACTTGCCGGAGCCGCTTTCGCCGACGATGGCGAGCACTTCGCCCTTTTCGACCGTGATCGAGACGCCGTCGACGGCCCGGAACCAGCCGGTCGCGGTTTCGAACTCAACGGTGAGATTGTCGATTTGCAGAAGCGCCATGATCAGGACCTCTTCAGTTTCGGGTCAAGCGCATCGCGCAGGCCGTCGCCCATCAGGTTGATGGCAAGAACGGTGATGAGAATTGCAAGGCCGGGGAAGGTGACGACCCACCAGGCGCGCAGGATGAACTCGCGTGCTTCGGCCAGCATCGTGCCCCATTCGGGCGCCGGCGGCTGTGCGCCCATGCCGAGGAAGCCCAGCGCTGCTGCATCGAGGATCGCGTTCGAGAAGGACAAGGTCGCCTGGACGATGAGCGGTCCGGTGCAGTTCGGCAGGATGGTGCGGAACATCAGACGGATCGGACCGGCGCCGGCGATGCGGGCAGCGGTGACGTAATCCTTCGTCTTCTCTTCCATGACGGCGGCGCGGGTCAGTCGCACGAAATGCGGCTGCAGGGTGAGCGCGATCGCGATCATGCCGTTGGTGAGGCTGGGCCCCAGGATTGCGACCAGAACCAGCGCCAGAAGCAACGACGGAAACGCCAGGATGATGTCCATCAGGCGCATGATCACCGTATCGATCCAGCCGCGATAGTAGCCCGCGATCAGGCCGACGAGAATGCCGCCGAGCAGCGACAGCGTCGTCACGAACAGGCCGATGAACAGCGAATACTGTGCGCCGTAGATCAGGCGCGAAAGAATGTCGCGACCGACAGGGTCTGTTCCGAGAAGAAAGCTCCAGCTGCCGCCTTCGGCCCATACCGGCGGCCGCAGCACGGCGTCACGATACTGTTCGAACGGTGAATGCGGGGCAATCACCGGAGCGAGGACGGCTACGACCACGAGAGCGATGAAAACGAACAGGCCGATGACGGCACCGCGGTTTTCGGAAAAGTAGAACCAGAACTCCTTGAGCATCTGGCGGCGCATCTGCCCGGTCGTGACGATCTCTGGCGTCTTGGCGGTTATTGCATCTGCCATGGGATTTTTCTCCTTCTTATCTCGGCGGATCAGTGGCGGATACGGGGATTGATGAGGCCGTACATGAGGTCGACGATGAGGTTGACCGTCATGATGATCGCCGCGATCAGAAGCAGGCCACCCTGGATGACCGGGTAGTCGCGACGGAAGACGCTATCGACCATCCACTTGCCGATGCCCGGCCAGGAAAAGATCGTCTCGGTCAGGATCGCGCCCGCAAGCATGACGCCGATCTGCAAACCGATGGTGGTGATGACCGGGATCATCGCGTTGCGCAGCGCATGCACGCCGACGACGCGGAACGGCGACAGGCCCTTGGCGCGGGCGGTACGCACGTAGTCTTCGGACAGCACTTCCAGCATGGCCGAGCGGGTCTGGCGGGCGATGACGGCAAGCGGGATGGTGGCAAGCACGATCGACGGCAGCGCCAGATGGCTGATGGCCGAGGAGAAGGCACCCTTTTGCCCGGACAGCAGCGAGTCGATCAGCATGAAGCCGGTGACCTGCGGGAAGTAGAACATAAGCGAGATGCGACCCGAAACCGGGAACCACTGCAACGTGCCGGAAAACAGAATGATCAGCAGCAGGCCCCACCAGAAGATCGGCATCGAATAGCCGACCAGCGCGATGCCCATCAGGCCCTGGTCAAAGATCGAACCCCGCTTCATGGCGGCGATGACGCCGGCGGGAATGCCGAGCGCAACGGCGATGATCATTGCGCAGATGGACAGCTCGACGGTCGCTGGAAACAGCGCCCAGAACTGGTCGAGGATCGGCTTCTTGGAGACGATCGAGGAGCCGAAGTCACCCGTCAGCACGCCGCCGAGATAATCGAAATACTGGATGACCATCGGGCGGTCCATGCCAAGCTGGGCGCTGATCTGCGCATGCCGCTCGGGCGACATGACGCGCTCACCGGACAAGAGCATGACCGGATCGCCCGGCAGGAGCCGGATGAAGGAAAAGGCGATGATCGAGACCCCGAGGAAGGTCGGGATCAGCACGGCGAGGCGCCGCAGTAGCAAACCAAACATTGTAAGCCTTTGTGGAAGGGGCTCCGGTCGATTTCAAACCGTGTCA
The DNA here is from genome assembly GCF_017876855.1 of Rhizobium sp. PvP014. Lineage (NCBI taxonomy): Bacteria > Pseudomonadati > Pseudomonadota > Alphaproteobacteria > Hyphomicrobiales > Rhizobiaceae > Rhizobium > Rhizobium sp. PvP014. The sequence goes on along the minus strand of NZ_JAGIOT010000002.1, from coordinate 2,574,637 downwards.
AGCCACGAACCGAGCCATTTCGGCGTCGCGCCGCATTTTTGGGCGTCTCATAAGAAAATGCCGCGGGAAACGCAACGCTCCCCGCGGCAAAAAGTTGTGATTAGGCTGGATTACTCAGCGATATCGACGGTCTCGAACGTAAAGTCGCCAAGCGGGCTCTGGGTAAAGCCGGTCACACCCTTTGCCATCGGGACGATAGCAAGCGAGTGATCGAGGGTTGCCCAAGGTGCTTCCTTCTTGAAGACGACCTGCGCCTGCTCATAAAGCTTGGTGCGCTCGGCCATGTCGGACGTGACCTTGGCCTTCTTCACCAGTTCGTCGAACTCCTTGTTGCACCACTGAGCGCGGTTGTTGCCGCCGACGGCGTCACAACCAAGCAGGGTGTCGAGGAAGTTGTCCGGGTCACCGTTGTCGCCGGTCCAGCCGAGCATGGCAGCACCGTCGCGGTCCTTTGCCTTCGAACGCTGCAGGTATTCTGCCCATTCGTAGGAAACGATCTCGACCTTGACGCCGATCTTGGCGAAATCGTCCTGGATGATTTCAGCGGCGCGGCGCGCGTTCAGCATGTAGGGACGCGAAACCGGCATCGCCCAGACCTTCATGGAGAGGTCCTTGACGCCAGCATCGGCCAGCATCTTCTTGGCGGCTTCGAGATCGTATGTGTCGTCCTTGACGGAGTTGTTGTAGGACCACATCGTCGGCGGGATCGGGTTGGTTGCAGGCGTTGCCATGCCCTGGAAGACGGCGTCGACGATCGCGTTCTTGTTGATTGCCTTGTTGAGCGCGATGCGCACTTCCGGCTTGTCGAACGGAGCCTGGGTCGTGTTGTAGGCGAGGTAGGCGATGTTGAGGCCTTCCTGCTCCAGAACCTGAAGGTTCGGGTCCGACTTCATCGACTGGACGTCAGCGGCGTTCGGGAAAGGCATCAGGTGGCATTCGCCGGCCTTGAGCTTCTGGTAACGAACGGCAGCGTCGCTGGTGATCGCGAAGACGAGGTCGTCGATCTTCGGCGCGGTGCCCCAGTAATCGGCGTTCTTCTTGAAGCGGATGATGGCATCCTGCTGGTAGGCGACGAAGGTGAACGGGCCGGTGCCAACCGGGTTCTGGTTCAGCTGTTCCTTCTTGCCGTCCTTGTCGAGGCTGTCTGCGTATTCCTTCGACAGGATCGAAGCGAACGGCATGGCCAAGTTGGCGAGGAAAGGTGCTTCCGGACGGTTCAGGGTCATCTTCACGGTCAGGTCATCGACCTTTTCGATCGACTTGATCAGCTTCGGGAAGCCCATGCCGTCGGCATATTCCCAGGAAGCGCCGTTGATGTACTTGTTCCAGGCGTTCTTCTCGTCGATCTGACGACCGATGGAGAAGATCACGTCATCGGCATTCAGCGCGCGCGTCGGGGTGAAGAATTCCGTGGTCTGGAACTTCACGTTCGGGCGCAGCTTGAATGTGTAGACGGTGCCGTCGGACGAAATGTCCCAGCTCTCGGCAAGACCGGCTTCCGGCTGCGTCGTTCCAGGCTTGAACTCGAGCAGGCGGTTGTAGATCGGGTGGGCCGAAGCGTCGAACGTCGTGCCGGCGGTGTACATGCCGGGGTCGAAGCCTTCTGGCGAACCTTCGGAGCAATACACGAAGGTCTTGGCGTTCGCAGCGCCTGCGAAAATTGTTGCCGACAGCAGGGCTGTGGCAAGGGCGAGCTTGTATTTCATATCGGTCTCCCAATGACCTTGAGCCGGCTAACTGCCAGGCTAGGCCGTGTTTTGAATTTGATGATACGCTTACGTGCGCGTCAATCCTGCTTGTGTGTCTCACCTCCTGGTCGCAAATCTTTTGTTTGCTGACCGTATTCTTCAGTCTTCGACGGATCTCCGATACCTTTTCGGCACTCAACCCATGTTTTCTCGAATTGACGACGGATTTCCAAGTATTCGGCTTTCATGAGCATGAACTCACGGCGTCGGCCTTATTTACGCAAAATTGTTATCGTCTTCTGCGGTATCCTTGGTCTTCCTGTGACGTCGGGCGCGAGCATAGCGATTATGATGCACTTGTCGAGATACCAAGTTTCACGCGTTGCGTTGCCGAGCGCGGCATGTTGATTTTTTCAGCCGCGCTTATTTTTTAAGCTGCCGGTCCATTGTCATTGGGCGGGAAACGGTTAGGGTTTGGCGCCTTCAGGACCGAATGCTTGATCGAGGCGCATATTATGACGACCGTAAATTCCAATCTTCCCCACATCTTAACTCTTATCGACCGCAAGACCGAGGTTTTCCGGGAGCTGTCCGACCGCGTCTGGGAGACGCCGGAAACCTGCTACATGGAAACCCTGTCCGCGGCAGCGCATCGGGAAATGCTGGAAACGCAAGGGTTCCGGATCACCGATAACGTGGCCGGCATTCCGACCGCGCTGATCGGCGAGGCTGGGGAAGGTGGACCGGTGATTGCCTTTCTCGGGGAGTTCGACGCTCTTGCAGGGTTGAGCCAGAAGGCGGGCGAAACCGCTTACGATCCGATCACTGCCGGCGCAAACGGCCATGGCTGCGGCCATAATCTTCTCGGTTCCGCCTCGCTTCTTGCCGCAACGGCTCTCAAGGATTGGCTCGAAGCCAACGGAACGTCGGGACGCGTGCGCTATTACGGCTGCCCGGCGGAAGAGGGCGGGGCTGCCAAAGCGTTCATGGTGCAGTCCGGTGCGTTTGAAGATGTCGATATCGCCATCAGCTGGCACCCCAGCAATTTCGCAGGCGTCCAGCGCGAGACATCGCTTGCCAACTGCCGTGTCGATTTTACCTTTACCGGGCGTGCGGCGCATGCCGCGGCGGTTCCGGAACTTGGCCGCAGTGCGCTCGATGCCGTCGAGTTGATGAGTGTCGGCGTCAACTATATGCGCGAGCACATGCCATCCGATTGCCGGATCCACTACGCGGTTCTCGACAGCGGCGGCATTTCGCCAAACGTCGTCCAGGCGCATGCCAAGGTTCGCTACGTCATTCGCGCACCCGAATTGCCGGGCCTGCTGCCTCTGATCGAGCGGGTCAAGAAGGTCGCGGAAGGTGCGGCGCTGATGACCGAAACGAAGGTGGAAAGCACGATCCTTGCCGGCGTTTCCAACCTCGTCGTCAACACACCGCTGATGGACGCGATGCAGGATATCTGGGAAAGCCTCGGCCCGCCGCCTTTTGAAGCCGCCGACCAGGAATTTGCGGCCAAGATCCGTGCAACGCTGACGCCGGAGGATATTGCGGCGAGCTGGCGCCAGGAGCGGCTTGACGAACGCGATGTTCCCCTGGCGGATTTCGTGCTTCCGGCGCATGGCGAGCTTCGTCAGATGGGCGGCTCGACCGATGTCGGCGATGTCAGCTGGGTGGTGCCGACCGTTCAGGCCTATGGCGCAACGCTTGCCATCGGAACCCAGCTTCATACCTGGCAGGTCGTCGCGCAAGGCAAGAGCGAGCTTGCCCACAAGGGCATGGTGTCTGTTGCGAAAGCGATGGCCGCCACGGGTCTTGCGGCGCTGGAAAGCGAGCAGCTGCGCGAGGCCGCCTGGGCGGACCTGAAAAAGCGGCTGAAGGGCCAGGCCTATATCAGCCCGATGCCTGCCGGTACCGAGCCGCCGGTCGCCGCAATGACGGTGAAGTGAACATGTAATCCGTCGTGTCAACTATTTCGAACGGAGAAGTTCTTGGACAGTGTTTTGCGCTGTCCAAGATCGGCGTTTCGCCGTAAGAATGACGCCAAAATCAGTCAGGTGCAGAGGAGGCCCTTCGTGACGGTACAGCCCAATTCCATGGAAGCCCGCGACAAGGCTTATCACATGCACTCCTACACGAACGCCCGCGCTCTGGAGCGCGACGGTGCGCTGGTGATGGAACGCGGCGAAGGCATCTACGTCTACGACAACAACGGCAAGAAATATATCGAAGGCATGTCCGGCCTCTGGAGCGTCGCTGTCGGCTTTGGTGAAAACCGGCTGGTCGAGGCCGCCACGCGGCAGATGAGCAAGCTGCCCTATTACCATACGTTCACATCGCGGGCGAACAGCCCGTCGATCGAGCTTGCCGAAAAGCTGGTGCAGATGGCGCCGGTGCCGATGTCGAAGGCGTTTTTCACGAATTCGGGTTCGGAAGCCAACGATACGGCCATCAAGATGATCTGGTACCGGTCGAACGCCATGGGCAAGCCGGAGAAGAAGAAGATCATCTCCCGGATCAAGGGCTATCACGGCGTGACCGCCGTTTCCGCGAGCCTGACCGGTCTGCCGAACAACCACCGGTCGTTCGATCTGCCGCTGCCCGGCATCTTCCACACATCCTGCCCGCATTACCGCGCCTTCAAGCTTGAGGGCGAGAGCGAGGCTGCCTTCGTCGAACGGTGTGCCAAGGAACTCGAGGACCTGATCCTGCGCGAAGGCCCCGAAACCGTCGCAGCCTTTATCGGCGAGCCGGTGATGGGTGCTGGCGGCGTGATCGTGCCGCCTGCCGGTTACTGGCCGGCCATCCAGGCCATCCTCAAGAAATACGACATCCTGTTCATCGCCGACGAAGTGATTTGCGGCTTTGGCCGCACCGGCAACATGTTCGGGACGCAGACTTTCGATCTGCAGCCGGATTTCATGACGCTGTCGAAGCAGATCTCCTCGTCCTACCAGCCGATCTCGGCGCTTCTCATCAACGAGAACGTCTACGCCCCGATCGCGGACGAATCCGCGAAGATCGGCACGTTCGGACACGGCGTCACCGCCGCCGGCCACCCGGTCGCGGCAGCCGTCGCGCTTGAGAATATCGCGATCATCGAAGAGCGCGATCTGGTCGGAAACGTCCGGGCGCTTGCGCCAAAATTCCAGTCGCGCCTGAAGGAACTCGAAGGTCATCCGCTGGCGATCGAAGCGCGTGGCATCGGTCTCATCGGTGCACTCGAACTTGCTCCGCGCGAAGGGTTTGCCACCGGTCAGCTCGGCCCGAAACTGTTTTCGATCATGGTCGAGAAGGGGCTGATCAGCCGTGCGATCGGCGACTCGCTGGCGCTTTGCCCACCTCTCATCATCAATGAGTCACAGCTGGACGTGCTGTTCGACACATTCGAAGCGTCGCTCGACGTGCTGAAAAAGCAGCTCGACGCCTGATGTCATCAGGAGCCGGGCTAACCTTTGTCCGGCTCCGATTGCCCAAAGCGATGGGGCGCATATATTCGCCTCATGCTTGACCTCTTCCATACCTACTGGCCGCACATCCTGTTCGTCTTTTCGCTCGTTGCCGGCACGGCAGCCGCTATCCATGCGGCCATGACGAAGGAAGAGGTGCGCTCGGCGATTGGCTGGGTCGGCATCATCGTCCTGTCGCCCATCATCGGCGCGTCGCTCTATATGCTTGCCGGCGTCAATCGCATCCGCCGAACGGTCATCAGTGATCGCCGTGCCCTGCTGCAGGGCCGCGAGTGGGCGCATTTTGCCTCCTACGACGCGACAGATGCACTGATCATCAAGGATTTTGGTCACCGGTTCCGCGCGATGAAGACGCTGGGAGACCGGGTGACTTCCCATCACCTCACATCCGGAAATTCAATTCTTTCGCTGGATACCGGCGACGCCGCCTATGCCGCCATGCTGGGTGCGATCCGCAAGGCGAAGAAGAGCGTCATTCTGGAAACCTACATCTTCGATCGGGACAGGATCGGACGCCAGTTTGTCGAGGCCCTGATTGCTGCGGTAAAGCGGGGTGTGGAAGTGCGTGTGCTGATCGATGCGGTCGGCGCCCGCTACTCGGTTCCAAGCGTACTCGGCATGCTGCGCGATGGCGGCGTCGGGGTCAGCGTCTTCAACGGCAACGTCATTGTCGGCTTGCGGCTGCCTTACGCAAACCTTCGAACCCACCGCAAGATCCTGGTCGTGGATGGCCGCGTCGCGTTTACCGGCGGCATCAACATTCGCGAAAGTTTCTCGAGCGAATTCAATGGCGATGGGTTTTCGCTCGATACGCATTTCAAGGTTACCGGGCCATTGGTGGCCGACCTTTTTGCCGTTGCCGCAGCCGACTGGCAGTTCACCACGGGCGAGACATTGGAAGATGACGCGTGGGAGCTTGTCGCGCCCGCGGCGGAACCCGGCAAGGCGGTCATTGCCCGGGTCGTTTCGACCGGACCGGACCGCAGCGTCGAGACCAACCACAAGATGCTGATGGGCGCATTTTCCGTCGCCCGGTCATCGATCCGCATCGTGTCGCCGTATTTTCTGCCGGACCGGGAACTCATTACCGCGCTGGTTACGGCGGCAAGGCGCGGTGTGCGGGTTGATATCGTCGTGCCCGGCGCGAACAACCTGACGCTTGTCGATCGTGCGATGACGGCGCAGTTCGACCAGATGCTGAAGAACTACTGCCGTATCTGGCGGGCAAGCGGCGCCTTCAATCATTCCAAGCTTCTGACCGTCGACAGCCGCTGGTCCTATGTGGGGTCGTCCAATCTCGATCCGCGTTCGCTGCGGCTAAATTTCGAGGTGGATCTGGAAGTGCTGGACGAGGCTTTTGCGCGAACTTTGGAACGAAGGATAGACTTGATGATTTCCTCTTCGACCGAGGTGACGCTTCACAGCCTGAGATCACGGCCGTTTCCCGTTCGCCTGATCGAGAAAGTTCTTTGGTTGGGATCGCCCTATCTTTAAACCGGCAAGACCGAAGCGCGATATCATGCATCAGAAACGTCCCAACCTTCCGGCCAGCATCCTGGCATCGATCAAGGCCCGCAAGAACCGGGGCGAAGGCGTTCATTCCGTGCATGACAGAGACAGCGGCATGCTGATCGCCTCCTACAACGTGCATAAATGCGTCGGCATCGACCGCAAGTTCGATCCGGCCCGTATCGCTCACGTGATCCGCGAAATCGGCGCGGATGTGATTGCTCTGCAGGAGGCGGACAGCCGGTTTGGCGAACGTCGGGGACTGCTTGATCTTGGCTGGATGGAGCGTGAAACGGGGCTGCTTCCGGTGCCGATCTCCGGCGTCGCCAAGGCGCATGGCTGGCACGGCAATGTGATCTTTTTCCGCGAAGGTCTCGTCCGCGACGTGCATCAGGTCAAACTGCCGGGGCTGGAGCCGCGCGGGGCGCTGATCACCGAACTCGAGATGAAGGATGGCAGCACACTTCGCGTGATTGCGGCGCATCTTGGTCTTCTCAACCGGTCGCGTCAGCAGCAGGCGCGCATGCTGCTCGACATCGTCGGCTCCCGCGACGAGCATCCGACAGTGCTGATGGGCGATCTCAACGAGTGGCGGCTGGGTGACCGCTCGGCGCTCAACACACTCGCTACCGTATTCGGCCTGCCGCCGGCGGTTCCAAGCTTTCCGTCGCGCCTGCCGGTGCTGGCACTCGATCGGATCATGGCGAACCGGCCGGGCCTGATCGAGAGGGTCGTGACCCATGACACGCCGCTTGCGCGGCTCGCGTCCGACCATCTTCCAATCAAGACGGTGGTGAAACTCGGTTCAACGGCTGAAGGATAGCGGCACTTGTCGGTCCTCGGCATCTTTACGCCTGCAGTATCGGCGAATAGGTTCGGGGTCTCGCCTGTTCGTCCCCAAGGATTTCCCGATGACCGATATTGCTATGATCGAAGCCGCGCGCGGCCGTCTTTCCGGCCATGCCCGCCGCACGCCGCTTCTGTCCTCGTCATTTCTGGATGACATCGCCGGGCGGCGCATCTTCGTGAAACCCGAATGCCTGCAGCAGACCGGCTCGTTCAAGTTCCGTGGCGCGTGGTCGGCAATTTCGTATCTTCCGGCGGACGTTCGCGCGAAGGGCGTTATCGCCTTTTCGTCCGGGAACCATGCGCAGGGCGTGGCGCTGGCGGCCAGGATGCATGGCATTCCGGCCGTCATCATCATGCCCGCCGATGCGCCGCGCATCAAAATTGAAAACACGCGGGCCTACGGCGCCGAAGTGGTGCTCTACGATCGCGCCAGCGAGGATCGTGACGAGATCGGCCGGCAGCTTTCGAGCGAAAGAGGCCTGACCCTCATCAAGCCATTCGACGAACCGCTTGTCATCGCCGGGCAGGGGACGGCAGGTCTGGAAATCGCCGAACAGGCTTCGGAAGAGGGGATCACGCAGGCCAGTGTTCTGGTGCCGACCGGCGGGGGCGGTTTCATCTCCGGGATTTCGCTGGCGCTCGAAGCACGTGCACCGGGCTTTACCGTGCATCCCTGCGAACCTGAAGGCTTTGACGACGTGACCCGTTCGCTTGCGTGCGGAACGATCCAGAAGAACGCCACGCAATCGGGTTCGCTCTGCGACGCGATCGTCACGCCGCAGCCTGGCACGATTACCTTTCCGATCATGTCGCGTCTCTGCGGCCCGGGCATAGTGGTGACGGAAGATGAAGCGCTGCATGCGGTGGCACTTGCCTTCAACCGTCTGAAGATCGTCGTTGAACCGGGCGGCGCGGTTGCGCTGGCGGCAGCGCTTTTCCATGGCGAGAGCCTTGGTGAGACGGTGATTGCGGTCTGCTCAGGCGGCAATATCGACCCGGACGTGTTCCGCCTGGCGCTCGACAGGTTTGCCGCCTGAGGTCTCGTTTTAGGCCGCAGGCATAATAAACCGTTAACCGGCACGTTGGGGCATTAAGAAAAAAGTATTTTCCAAGGAACGTGGTGCTCAGGAGAAAGTTATCTCTATCAGCTTGGTAGAGTTAAGCTAAACTACATGGGAAGAGACACAAAACCGGGAGGTTCGCATGCAGCCGATCCAGCATCATACTCGGGCATTCCCTCACCGCGCCGCGGGCGTCGTCAGCAGGTGGCAGTGGGTAGCATATGCAGGCCTTGTGACTGCCGCCTTCGTGTTCATCGGGGCAGTTACGCTCGGTATTCTCGCCTGACACGTATCCGAAATTGAAGGTTTCAATAGCAACGAAGCCTTCCGATCCGCGCCCGGATCGGAAGGCTTACTGTTTCAGCCCTGTGTCGTCGGCAGATAGGCTTCGGCCAGTTCCACCCAGAAATTCGTCCCGATCGGCAAGGCGTCGTCGTTAAAGTCGAATTTCGGATGATGGAGCGGGGGATCGTTCTTGGTTCTTGCGGTGCCTAAGAAGAAATAGGTGCCTGGCCTCTCTGCGAGGAAGTAACCGAAGTCCTCGGCGCCCATCATCGGCCGTTCGATTTCTGCAAGGTTTTCCGGGCCGACAACCTTCTTCGCCAGGTCCCTGACAAAATCCGTCTCTGCTTTGTGGTTGACGGTCGCGTCGTAGCCACGGGTATATTCGATCGTCGCTGTCATGCCGTAGCTTGCCGCCTGGCCAACTGCTACACCGCGGATCCGTTCCTCCAGCTTGTCTCGCACGGCAGGGTCGAAGGACCGGATGGTGATAACCATTTCTGCCCGCTCCGGGATGACATTGCTGGCGATGCCGGCGTTGAAGGCGCCGACCGTGACGACGGCCGGATCGAGTGGATGGATGTTGCGGGAAACGACAGTCTGCAGCGCCATGATAATGCTGGCGCCGGCGACGATCGGGTCTGCGGCATCCTGAGGTTCGGCGCCGTGGCCGCCGCGGCCGTTGACGACGATACGGCATTCGTCGACCGCCGCCATGATCGGCCCTTCCTTGACGAAGATCTTGCCGAAGGGCAGGCTCGGGTCATTGTGCAGGCCGAAGACGGCGTCGCAGGGAAAGCGATCGAACAGTCCGTCCTCCATCATCAGCCTGGCGCCGCCGAAATTTTCTTCGGCCGGCTGGAAGATCAGATTGAGTGTGCCGTCGAAGTTTTTGCGCTGTGCGAGTATCTTTGCGGCACCCAGAAGCATGGCGGTATGGCCATCGTGACCGCAGGCATGCATGACGCCCTTGTTGAGGCTGGCATAGTCCGCGCCGGTTTCTTCCTCGATCGGAAGCGCGTCGATATCGGCGCGAATGCCGACCGATCGATCGCTCGATCCGTTCTTCAGGGTCGCAACGATGCCGGTCTTGCCGAGTCCGCGGGTGACGGCGTAACCGAATTCCTCAAGCTTTGCCGCGATATAGTCCGAAGTGGTGAATTCTGAGAGGCCAAGTTCGGGATGCTGATGCAGAAAGCGGCGGGTTGCCACAACTTCGCTCATGTCGTTGGTAAACTTGATCGTCATCGTTCCATCACCCTATCTGCCTGCAAACGCGTCCAAGCTGCTCACTCGTATCGTTCACGTTTAGCAGTGCCATCATCGTTCAGGCAAATGAACAGCCTCGCATTCAGCATTTATTCAGGCTGTTGGCCCTAGAGCCGACAATGTCTTACTGCGTGAGCAGATGCGATAGCGATTGATCCACGATTTGCAATATAAGGATCGCTCTCTATCTCATGCTTCGCATCTTAGTTCGTGAAACGAAATTCATTCAGAAGTTCATCCATGTCCCCTGATATTCAGCCTTCGGCTTCTACCCGCGAAACGGAAAGCAAGCAGATCGATCATAACGATTCGATCCGCGCGACGTATTTTACGGCTGATGATCTTCGGCAATGTGGAGAAACGCTGGGTCGGCAAGGTGCAGCCGATCTGCCGGGCTTCATGAAATTCGAGTTTTTCACGCGCCACGCGGAAAACGAGAAGGAAATTCTGAGGGTCTATCGCGCCGCCGCGCAGGATGTCGATGCGGGTGCTTCGATCACGCCTGCCGCCGAATGGCTGCTCGACAACTATTACATTGTCGAGGAAGCGATCCAGGAAGTCCGCCGCGACTTCCCGAAGAAATTCTTCAAGCAATTGCCGACGACCAAGATCGGCAGCCAGGAAATCCCGCGCGTTCTCTCGCTGGCATGGCTTTATGTGGCGCACACCCACAGCAGCATTTCGCGCGAAACGCTGGCCGAGATGGTTGAGGGTTACCAGACCGACGAGCCGCTGGAGATCGGCGAACTCTGGGCATTGCCATCGTTCATCCGCTTCGTTCTCATTGAGAACCTGCGTCGTATCGCCAGCCGCGTTGATCGCTCGCGCAACATGCGCCGCCGCGCCAACGATGCCGCCGACGAGATCATTCGTCTGAACGACGAGACTGCCGGTGCCGAGCTCCTGAAGAGCCTCGAAGGCCTCACCGACGACAACACGTTCACAAGCCAATTCCTCTATCGCCTGCGCAATGCCTCGCAGAATTCCGGCTTTGCGATCGAATGGCTTGAGAAGCGGCTGGTCGCGTCCGGCAAGGCTGTCGAAACCGTGATGCAGGCGGAACAGAGCCGCTTGTCGTCCGGTAACGTGACGATGGGCAACATCATCAAGAGCCTGCGCCTGATCGATGATACGGAATGGAGCGTCTGGTTCGAAGAGGTCTCGCAGATCGACAAGATCTTCCGCGAGCATACGGATTACGAAGCGCTCGATTTCGGCTCGCGCAATGCCTTCCGCAGCCGCATCGAAAAGATCGCCCGCGTTTCCAAGCGCAGCGAAGCCGAGGTGACCCAGGCTGCCGTTGATCTTGCGATCGCGGCTAGGGCGCAAAATCCGGACGAGCGCGAAACCAATATCGGCGCCTTCATCGTCGGGCGCCGCCGCAAGGAGCTGGAGACGGCCGTCGGCTACCAGCCGCCGCTTCTGCAGCGGGCTGTGCGCGCCTACCGCAAGCTCGGCTGGTTCGCCATCGGCGGCCCAGTCATGCTTCTCACCTTTCTGGCGCTCGCCGTTACCGGCTATTTCCTCGTGGCGGCTGCCATTCCGCTGGTGGTCGTCTTCTTCCTGCTTCTGATGTTCGCGCTGCCCGCGTCGGAAGGCGCGACCGGTCTGTTCAATACGGTCGTGACCTATTTCGTCAAACCGGCCCGGCTTGTCGGATACGAATACAAGGAAGGCATTCCGGAGGAGGCGCGCACGCTGGTTGTTGTGCCTTGCCTGATCGCTGACCGCGACACGGTCGATGAACTCGTTCGCAATCTGGAAGTCCATTATTTGGCCAACCCGAAGGGCGAGATCTATTTCGCGCTCCTCAGCGACTGGCGCGATGCCAAGTTCGAGGAACAGGAAGCCGATCTTGAAATCCTCGAATATGCCAAGCGCGAAATTGCAGCGCTCAATACCCGCTACATGGAAGAGGCGGGGACGCGCTTCTATCTCCTCCACCGCCGCCGCCTGTTCAACCCGAACGAAGGCGCCTGGATGGGTTGGGAGCGCAAGCGCGGCAAGCTGCACGAACTCAACCTGCTTCTGCGCGGCGACCGCGACACGACCTATCTCCAGGGCGCCAACATGGTGCCGGAGAATGTCCAGTATGTGATGACGCTCGATGCCGACACCCGCCTGATCCGCGATGCGGTGACCAAGCTGGTCGGCAAAATGCATCACCCGATCAACCGTCCCGTCATCGATCCTGATACGCACCAGGTCGTGCGCGGCTACGGTCTGATGCAGCCGCGCGTGACGCCGTCATTGACGACCGGCAAGGAAGCCTCGGTCTTCCAGCGCGTGTTTTCGGTCGGCCGCGGTCTCGATCCCTATGTCTTTGCGGTCTCCGATGTCTATCAGGACCTGACGGCCGAAGGCTCGTTCACGGGCAAGGGCCTCTATCACGTCGACGCGTTCGAGACGTCCCTCAAGGGCCGTATCGAAGAAAACGCCGTTCTCTCGCACGACCTTCTCGAAGGCTCGTTCTCGCGCTGCGCGCTCATCACCGATGTCGAGCTGGTCGAGGATTTCCCGGTTCGCTACGAGGTCGAGGTCTCGCGCCAGCATCGCTGGGCGCGTGGCGACTGGCAGCTCCTGCCTTACATTCTTGAAGCCAAGCGGGGCGTCAGCGCCCTTGGCCGCTGGAAGATGCTCGATAACCTGCGCCGGTCGCTCACCCCGATCGCATGGTTCTTCGCCTCCATTCTCGGCTGGTACTTCATGGATCCGCTCGGTGCGCTGATCTGGCAGATCCTGCTGATCTTCTCGCTGTTCGTGGCGCCCACCATCTCGCTTCTCACCAACCTTCTGCCGCGCTCCAGCGACAATGTCACGAGCGCCCATTTCTATTCGGTCTGGTCGGATGTGCGTTCCACCAATGCGCAAGTCGCACTGCGCATCGTGTTCATCGCGGATTCCGCCTGCATCATGACCGATGCGATCGCCCGTTCGCTCTATCGCCTGCTCGTCAGCCGCAAGCTGATGCTGGAATGGAAGACCGCGGCCTCGATCCAGTCCGGCGCCCAGGGCAGCCCTACCGATTACTACCGTGCCATGTGGCATGCGCCGGCGATTGCCGTTCTGTCGGTAATCCTTGCGGCACTTCCGGGCGACAACGCGTTCCTGGTCGGCATTCCGTTCGCCATCCTGTGGATCTTCTCGCCGCTCGTTGCCTGGTATGTCAGCCAGTCCGCTGAGACCGAAGACAAGCTGTTCGTACCGGAAAACGTCTCGATCGAGCTGCGCAAGATCGCGCGTCGGACCTGGCGCTATTTCGAAACCTTCGTCACGGCCGAGCAGAACTACCTGCCGCCTGACAACTACCAGGAAAAGCCCAATCCCTCGATCGCCAAGCGGACGTCGCCGACCAATATCGGCGTCTACCTTCTGTCGATCGTCTCGGCGCGACATTTCGGCTGGATCTCGTTTACCGAAACGATCGAGCGGATCGAGCAGACGCTTGCGACCGTCGAGCGTGCGGACAAGTTCCGCGGCCATATGTACAACTGGTATCACACCGATACCCTGAAGCCTCTGATGCCGCGCTATGTGTCGTCGGTCGACAGCGGCAATTTCGCGGGCCATCTGATCGCCATTTCGTCGGCCTGCCGTGTCTGGGCGGAAGCGCCTTCTGCGCATCTCCAGGGCAATCTCGATGGTCTCGGCGATGTCGTCGGCATTCTCGAAGAAACGCTGACAGCCCTGCCGGACGATCGCAAGACCGTGCGTCCGCTGCGGCGCCGTCTTGAGGAGCGTATCATCGGCTTCTCCAACGCGCTTGCCGCCGTCAAGCGCGAGCACGAGTTTGCCTCGATCCGCATCATCAACCTGTCGGTGCTTGCCCGCGACATCCAGAAGCTGTCGCACAATCTCGATCATGAAGTGCGTTCCGCGCAGAGCGAGGAAGTGACCAAGTGGGCAGCGTCGCTGGTTGCCGTGTGCGAAGCGCATATCGGCGACAGCACGTTCGACAACGGCAATATCGAGGAACTGCGCGACCGTCTCGCCGTGTTGCGTGACCGTGCCCGCAAGATCGCCTTCGGAATGGACTTCAAGTTCCTGTTCCGCAAGGACCGCCGCCTTCTGTCGATCGGCTACCGGGTCGAAAGCAACGAGGTCGACGAGGCCTGCTACGACCTTCTCGCGTCCGAAGCGCGTCTCACCAGCCTGTTCGGGATTGCCAAGGGTGATCTGCCCACGGAGCACTGGTACAAGCTTGGCCGTCACGTCGTGCCGATCGGCGCGCGCGGTGCGCTCGTCTCGTGGTCGGGTTCGATGTTCGAATACCTGATGCCGCCGCTCGTCATGCAGGAGCGCCAGGGCGGTATCCTCAACCAGACCAACAACCTGATCGTCAAGGAACAGATGAACCACGGCCGCCGTCTCGGCACGCCATGGGGCATTTCGGAAGCCGCGTTCAACGCGCTCGATCATCAGATGCACTATCAGTACACCAACTTCGGTGTGCCGACGCTCGGTCTGAAGCGCGGTCTCGGCCAGAATGCCGTTATCGCACCCTATGCCTCGATCCTCGCCAGCCAGTACGATCCGATCGCGGCCGTCGAAAACCTCAACGAGTTGCGCAAGCTTGGCGCGCTCGGCATCTACGGCTTCCATGATGCGGTCGACTTCACGCCGACCCGCGTGCCGGAAGGCAAGCGCTGTGCGGTCGTCTACAACTACTATGCCCACCACCATGGCATGTCGATCGCAGCCGTCGCCAACGTCGTCATGAACGGTCTGCTGCGCGAACTCTTCCACGCCGATCCTGTAATCGAAGCGGCGGAACTGCTGCTGCAGGAAAAGGCACCGCGCGACATTCCAGTGATGAGCGCCAAGCACGAGGAAAAGCCAGGTACCGGCGGCGGCGAACTGCTGCGTCCGGAAATCCGCACGGTCACCAACCCGGCCACCAAGGACCGCGAACTGGTTCTGCTCTCCAACGGCCATTACTCGCTGATGCTGACGGCGACCGGTTCCGGCTATTCGCGCTGGAACAACCTTTCGGTTTCCCGCTGGAAGGCGGATCCGACCGAAGACCGCTGGGGGCAGTTCATCTTCCTGCGCGACACGACATCCGGCGAGTGGTGGTCCACCACGGCCGAACCGCGCCGCGCCGAAGGCGAGCAGACCAAGACGGTGTTCGGTGACGAAAAGGCCGAATTCCACAAGACGGTCGGCGAGCTCACCAGCACGGTCGAAGTCATCGTCGGCACCGAACACGATGCCGAAGGGCGCCGCGTGACGTTGCTCAACATGGGCGACGAGGACCGCTTCATCGAAGTGACCTCCTACATGGAGCCGGTGATTGCCGGCGACGATGGCGACAGCGGCCATCCCGTGTTCTCGCGCATGTTTATCCGCACCGAGATCGGCAAGCGTGGCGACGTCATCCGCGCCTGGCGCAACAAGCGCGACCTCAGCGATCCCGACATGATCGTGGCACATCTTGCCGCCGACAATGCCGGGTCTTCGCGACCGACCGAATACGAGACCG
This sequence comes from Rhizobium sp. PvP014, assembly GCF_017876855.1. Classification (NCBI taxonomy): domain Bacteria; kingdom Pseudomonadati; phylum Pseudomonadota; class Alphaproteobacteria; order Hyphomicrobiales; family Rhizobiaceae; genus Rhizobium; species Rhizobium sp. PvP014. The sequence goes on along the minus strand of NZ_JAGIOT010000002.1, from coordinate 2,559,027 downwards.
ACCGTCGCAAGTTCCTCGGCCGGGGTCGCACGCTGTCGGAAGCTGCGGCTTTCGATCCGGGTGCGTCGCTGTCCAACACCGACGGCTTCACGCTCGATCCGATCCTATCGCTGCGCCGCACGGTTCGTGTGCCCGCGGGCAAGAAGGTCAGCGTTATCTTCTGGACGATCGCTGCTCCCCGGCGCGAGGATCTCGACAAGGCGATCGAACATTATCGTCATGCCGAAACCTTCCAGAACGAACTGACCCAGGCCTGGACCCGCACGCAGGTACAGATGCGCCATCTCGGCGTTACATCGCAGGATGCCGCAGCCTTCCAGGATCTCGCCCGCTATCTGGTCTATCCGGACATGCAGCTTCGCGCCGATCAGCCGACGCTGAAGGCCGGCATGCAGGCACAGTCGGGGCTGTGGCCGTCGGCGGTGTCCGGCGACCTGCCGATCTTCACGCTGCGCATCAATGACGAAAACGACATGCCGGTTGCCAAGGAAGCTATCCTTGCGCAGCAGTACCTGCGCTCGCGCGGCGTTGTGTCTGATCTCGTCATCTTCAACGAGCGGGCAACCGAGGGTGCCCAGGAAGTACAGACGTCGATCGAACACATGTCTGCCCGCATGGGTCAGGAAGGTGGACGCCAGCACGTCTTCACGCTGCGCCGCGACCTGATCGAAGGTGCCGGCGCCGATGGTCTGATTGCCGCGTCCCGCGTCGTGCTTCATGCGCGCAACGGCCGCATCAGCGATCAGTTGAACCGGACCAGCACGATCTTCGCCCCGCCGAAGGATCAGGAGATCGAGGTTGATCGCCGTCCGCTGCTAAATGGCGAGATCTATTCCGCTCCCGTCGAGACCAGCGAAGGTCCGGCCGGAGTTGAGTTCTGGAACGGTTTTGGCGGCTTCTCCGCAGATGGCAGCGAATATGTCGTGCGCCTCAACGGTGGTCAGTCGACGCCGCATCCGTGGATCAACGTCATCTCTAACGACAATTTCGGCTTCCACGTTTCCGCGGAAGGCGCAGGCTTTACCTGGGCGCAGAACTCGCGCGACTACCAGATGACGCCGTGGACCAACGATCTCGTCATCAACCGTCCCGGCGAAGGCTTCTACGTGGCCGATATCGACAAGGGCACCGTGGTCACTCCGTTCGCGGCTCTGTCGCGTCGTCCAGAAACCGTGTTCGAAACCCGTCACGGCCTCGGCTATTCGGTGTTCTCGACCGAGGAAGATGGCGTCAAGCTGTCGCTGACCCAGACGGTGGACCGGAACCGGTCCGCAAAGCTTTCGCATATGAAGCTGCGCAACACCGGTTCGGAAACGAAGAAGCTGCGCATCTACGGCTATGTCGAATGGCTGCTGGGCACCAATCCTGCCAAGACCTCGCCATTCATCCTGTCCAGCCGTGACGAGGCGACGGGCACGCTGTTTGCGACCAACCCGTTCAGCATCAACTTCTCGCGCTTTGCCTTCCTCGGCATGCACGAGACACCGTCGGGCTTTACGGCAAGCCGTCGGGAGTTTGTCGGCAAGTTCGGTTCGGTTCAGTTGCCGGCAGCGGTCGTTTCCGGTTCAAGCCTCAGCGGCTCGCTCGATCTCGACGGCGACCCGTGCGGAGCACTTGCCTACGACGTCGAACTGGCGCCGGGCGAAGAGACCGAGGTCACCTTCTTCCTCGGCGATGCTGCAACGAAGCAGGAGGCGGAAAGCCTTGCACTGGCACTTCGCGGCGACCGGTTCGAGGATATCCTTGCGGGGAACCGTAGCTTCTGGAGCGGTTTCACCGGCCGCCTGAAGATCTCGACGCCGGACAAGTCGCTCGACAACATGGTCAATCACTGGCTGCCCTATCAGGCACTCGGTTGCCGCATCATGGCCCGTACCGCCTTCTACCAGGCATCGGGTGCCTTCGGCTTCCGCGACCAGTTGCAGGATACGCTCGCGTTCCTGCTGCATGAGCCGTCGCTTGCCCGCAAGCAGATCCTCAATGCGGCGTCGCGGCAGTTCCGCGAAGGCGATGTCATGCACTGGTGGCTTCCCAACACCGGCGCCGGTGTTCGCACGACGATCTCCGACGACGTGGTGTGGCTTGCCTACGCGATCCACCAGTATGTGTCGGTGACCGGCGATCTGTCGATGCTCGATGAGAAGCTGCCGTTCCTCACCGGACCGATGCTGGAAAAAAACAAGCACGACGCCTTTATCCAGCCGGAGATCTCCAACGAGGTAGCCGATCTGTATGAACACGCAGCACGCGCGCTCGATCTCGCTGTTGAGCGGACCGGAGACCTGGATCTTCCGCTCATTCTCGGTGGCGACTGGAACGACGGGATGAACCGTGTCGGCATGGCCGGTCGTGGTCAGAGCGTCTGGCTCGGTTGGTTCCTGGCGGCTGCGCTTCGAAACTTCCTGCCCTATGCGGAAGCCCGCAAGGATCGTTCGCGTGCCGATCGCTGGAGCAAGCATATCGATACGCTGAAGGCTGCGCTGGAATCGGATGGCTGGGACGGGGCGTATTACCGCCGCGGTTATTTCGACGACGGTTCTCCGCTCGGCTCGGCCAAGAGCGACGAATGCCGCATCGATTCGCTCGGCCAGTCCTGGAGTGTGCTGTCTGGCGAAGGCAGGCCGGATCGTTCCGAGCAGGCTATGAACGCGGTCATGGACAAGCTCGTGGACGAGGATGCGGGTATCATCCGCCTCTTCACCCCGCCTTTCCAGGACACGCGCAGGGATCCGGGCTACATCAAGGCCTACCCACCCGGTGTGCGTGAAAACGGTGGCCAGTATACCCATGGTGCAATCTGGGTCGTGCTCGCGCTCGCCCGGCTGAAGCGCGGCGACGATGCCTGGAAGTGCTTCCAGATGCTCAACCCGATCAACCATGCGCTTGACCGGAATGCCGCCGAAACCTACCGCGTCGAACCGTACGTGGTTGCAGCCGACGTCTACGGTGCCGGCGACTATCAGAGCCGCGGCGGCTGGACCTGGTATACGGGTTCCGCCGGCTGGCTCTACCGCGCCGCGGTCGAAGGCATTCTCGGCATTCGTCGTGCCGGCGACACGCTGTATGTCGATCCGGTCCTGCCAAGCGGCTGGGATGGCTTTACCGCCGAACTTACCCTCGATGGCGTCACCCACGAGATTGTGGTCAAGGACGGCAAGGCGTCGATCGGTGGCGTCGCTGTCGATCCGGTCAACGGCTTGAACCTTGCGGCGCCAGCGACCAGCGCATTGCCGGCTCCGCCCGCAGAAAGCTGATCCCACCGGACGTCGAACGTCCTGATGGTATCCCAAACAGAAACCCCGCTTCCAGCAATGGCAGCGGGGTTTTTTGTTGGTTTGTGCCCGGTGAGGAGACGTGTCGGCCGATCCGGGGGAGGGGCGATGTCCTGCTCTGATGTCCACGTATCGTGCCAGCCGATCGGGATGCCGCTCACAATGCGCGGCATGGATCCCGGCAGGAACAGGTCAGGACCCAACCCGCGCGCCGCTCACGCGCTTTGTATGGCAAGCACTTGCAAAGCCGCGTAGGCAGAAGCTCACGCGAAAAAGCGGTGCTCCCGCATTACCTCACAAAAAACCCCCGCCTCCATTTCTGGAGGCGAGGAGTCTGATGTTCGATCGGTATAAGTGGTCGAGAGCTTAGGCGTGCTCGGCGGGTACCGGGAGCTTGTGGCCTTCCTCGTCCTCGTCGATGACGATGCCGCTGGCGGTGAGGAGCGACGTAAAGCGGCCGCCGCTGCGGCTCAGCTGGTCGTAGGTGCCCATTTCGGCAATCCGCCCACCCTCGAGGAAGATGACCTTGTTGGCGTCGCGGATGGTGGAGAGCCGGTGCGCGATGATGAACGTGGTGCGGTTCTGACGCAGCTTGTCGATCGCCGCCTTCACGCGCTGTTCCGTCTCCACATCAAGCGCCGAGGTTGCTTCGTCGAGAACGAGGATCGGTGCGTTTTTGAGGATCGCACGGGCGATGGCAATACGCTGGCGCTCTCCGCCCGACAGGCGGTTGCCACGCTCGCCGACCGTCGTGTCGTAGCCATTGAGACGCGTTCCGATGAATTCGGCCGCAGCGGCCGCTTCTGCCGCCCGGACGATGTCTTCCCGCGTTGCACCTTCTCGTCCCAGCTGGATGTTGTCGCTGATCGAGCGGTTGAGCAGGCCCGCGTCTTGGAACACGGTCGCGATGGAATGGCGCAGTGACTTGCGGGTGATGGTGCCGATATCCACGCCGTCGATCAGAATCTTGCCCTGCTGCGGATCATAGACCCGCTGCAGAAGATTGATCAGCGTCGTCTTGCCGGCACCGGTCGGGCCGACGATCGCAATCGTTTCCCCCGCTTGCGCGATGAACGATACGTCGTGAACGCCCTGGCTCGTGTTGGAGAAGCCGAAGGAGACGTCGCGGAACTCCACTTCGCCCCGGACCGTATCTCCCAGATCGCGTGCATCCGTCGGTTCGGCGCGCTCCTCGACGGAATCTTCCAGAACGAAGAAATCCTCGAGCTTGGCGCGGGCTTCGAAAATCTGGGTTGCGAACTGGCGCAGAAGATCGAGGCGGCCGATCAGAAGGTTGGCGAAGCCGATAAAGGCGACGACGTCACCGACGCGGATCTTGCCCTGTTGCACCAGCATGGTACCGATCACAAGGATCACGCCCATCGAGACCGTCGACGCCGTGCGGTTGAGGCCGCCGGCCAGCGCCCACCAGTCCAGCACCGGATACTGCGCCTTCAGCAGATCCTTGGTGTAGTTCTTGAGGGCCGAAGTTTCGGCTTCGATGCGGTTGTAGCTGTGAATCACAGAGACGTTGCTGATCGAATCGCTGACATGGCTGAAAACCTGGTGGTAATGGGTTTCGACCGCGGCCTGGCCTTCCTTCGTGCGCTTCATCACGGCAACGCCGATGATCCAGTAGAAGATGCTCAGAATGAGAAGCACGATGCTGAGGCGCCAATCCATCGAGATGGCGGTCGGAATCAGCAGCAGGATTGCAACGGCGGTCGCGAGATGCGTTCGCATGAATTCCAGCCACAGACCGAACAGGCTTTCGGAGGCACGCAGCAGCGTATGCAGCGCGTTCGACGTGCCGCGCTGGTGGTGCCAGGACAGCGGCATCGAAATGATGCGTCCGAAGGCCTCCGTCAGCAGCGAAGCGCGGCGCCCGTGGGCCAGACGGTCGGCCTCGCGTGCAACGAGCACGAATGCGACGGTATTGAAGACCCCGAAGCCCGCCCACAGAAGCAGAACGTTGGTGACGTCACTCTTGGAGGAGATCGCGTCGATGATTCGACCGAACAAGATCGGTTCGGCAATCGTGATGATGGCCAGAATAATGTTGGCGACGACGACCGCGGCGACCCGCCAGCGGTTCTTCGTCAGATATTGCAAAGCTCGGGCGTAAACTTGGAAGAGCGTCAACGGGCGCAACTCCTATTGAAGTGCAGGCATGAAACGATTGGCAGCATAGTTATGGCAAGGACAGGGCGAATCCGAGACGAACCTAGCCGGTGAACTTCTTTTCCGAAAATAATCCAGTGAGAGCAAGGGTTCGCCCGTAGTTAGGTTACCGATGCGGTATGCTGATGCCGATCCTGATCGCTGCGTCAATCACAAGATTTCGGCATGTACGTGGTATAAATGATAACTATGTTAAGCGGGCGGTCGGGTTCTATGCCGGCGTCGGTGTTTTATAAGAATAAAGCCGATCGTCGGGGAGACGGTCTGGGGGCGAATTTGAGCATCCAATTTGTTGTGCAGTTGCTTGTATTGGTTGAAGAGGCACGAACGACGAAGGAAGTGGCGAACAATCTTGCGTCACTCCTCAAAACCTACGGTTTCGAATTCTATGCAATCGTCCTGAGAAAAGGGCAAACGGATCCCGAGGGAATGACCTTGATCTCCCGCTGGCCGGACAGCTGGGTCGAGGTCTATCGCGCGCGCAAATATACCGTCATCGACCCTGTCATGCGGATGCTGAATGCGGCCCATCGCCCGTTCCGCTGGCGCGATTCGATCCTTGCCCTGAAGTCCGATCCGCATCGTTCGCGGATGGACCGGATGATGCAGGAAGCGGGCCGCCATGGTCTCGACGACGGCTACGTGTTTCCGATCCATGGACGCAACGGATTTCTCGGCAACATGATCATCGGCGGCAAACCGATCGATCTATCGCCGACCGAGATCTCACTGTTCGACACGGCCGCCAAGCGCATTTTCTGGAGACTGCTGGAGATCGCCGGCGACGCGACGGCGCTCGAAGCCTCGGCCAGACTGGATACCCAGCTCACCCGTCGCGAGATGGAAGTCATGGCGCTCCTTGCCGACGGCATGACATCGCACGAGATCGCGCGTTCGCTCGACATTTCCAACCACACGGTCGACTGGTATATCAACGGCCTCCAGGAAAAGCTGAAAGCGAAGAACCGACAGCATGTGGTGGCCATGGCATTTCGCCATGGGCTGGTGACCTGAAGCGTCCTTGACGCCGGCTATCGACCAAATAGCCCTTGCCTAATGCGGGAGATGTTGATCTCTTGCGGTGCACCATTCGAGGCACCTGGGGAGGCTTGTCTTGCCGATATCGAAAATTCTCGTCGCCAATCGCTCTGAAATCGCCATCCGCGTCTTTCGCGCCGCCAACGAGCTCGGCATCAAGACGGTGGCGATCTGGGCCGAGGAAGACAAGCTCTCGCTGCACCGGTTCAAGGCGGACGAAAGCTATCAGGTCGGTCGCGGTCCCCATCTGGACAAGGATATGGGCCCGATCGAGAGCTATCTTTCGATTGAAGAGGTAATCCGGGTTGCCAAGCTTTCGGGCGCCGATGCCATTCATCCAGGCTACGGCCTCCTGTCGGAAAGCCCCGAATTCGTCGATGCCTGCGACGCGGCGGGCATCATCTTCATCGGCCCGCGTCCGGATACGATGCGCCAGCTCGGCAACAAGGTGGCGGCGCGCAATCTTGCCATTTCGGTCGGCGTGCCCGTAGTTCCTGCCACCGAACCGCTGCCTGATGATATGGATGTCGTGGCGAAGATGGCCGAGGAGATCGGTTATCCGGTCATGCTCAAGGCGTCCTGGGGCGGCGGCGGTCGCGGCATGCGTGCCATCCGCGATCCGAAGGACCTCGCCAGGGAAGTCGTCGAGGCCAAGCGCGAAGCAAAAGCGGCCTTCGGCAAGGACGAGGTCTATCTCGAAAAGCTGGTCGAACGCGCCCGCCATGTGGAAAGCCAGATCCTTGGCGATACCCACGGCAATGTGGTGCACCTGTTCGAGCGCGACTGCTCGATCCAGCGGCGCAACCAGAAGGTCGTGGAACGCGCCCCGGCGCCTTATCTTTCCGAGGACCAGCGGGCCGAACTTGCCGCCTATTCGCTAAAGATCGCGGGCGCCACCAATTATGTCGGCGCCGGCACGGTCGAATATCTGATGGATAGCGACACCGGCAAATTCTACTTCATCGAGGTCAATCCGCGCATCCAGGTGGAACACACGGTGACCGAAGTCGTCACCGGTATCGATATCGTCAAGGCGCAGATCCACATCCTCGACGGCTTTGCCATCGGCACGCCGGAATCGGGCGTACCGGCCCAGGAGAACATCCGGCTGAACGGCCATGCGCTGCAGTGCCGCATCACCACCGAGGATCCCGAGCACAATTTCATTCCGGATTACGGCCGCATCACCGCCTATCGCTCGGCGTCGGGTTTCGGCATCCGTCTCGATGGCGGAACATCATATACGGGTGCGATCATCACCCGTTTCTACGATCCGCTGCTGGTCAAGGTCACCGCCTGGGCACCGCAGCCGCTGGAAGCGATCGCCCGCATGGACCGGGCGCTGCGCGAGTTCCGCATCCGCGGCGTGGCGACGAACCTCACCTTCCTCGAAGCCATCATCACGCACCCAAAATTCCGCGACAATTCCTATACGACGCGGTTTATCGATACGACGCCGGAACTGTTCGAACAGGTCAAGCGCGCCGACCGCGCCACCAAGCTCCTGACCTATCTGGCCGACGTCACCGTCAACGGTCATCCGGAAACCAAGGGTCGTCCGGCCCCGTCGGAAAAGGCTGCAAAGCCTGTTCTGCCGTATATCAATGGCGATATTCCCGCTGGAACCAAGCAGAAGCTGGATGAACTCGGCCCGAAGAAATTCGCCGAGTGGATGCGGGGCGAAAGCCGGGCGCTGATCACCGACACGACGATGCGCGACGGCCACCAGTCGCTGCTCGCTACCCGCATGCGGACCTATGACATCGCCCGCGTGGCCGGGGTCTATGCACGCGCGCTGCCGAACCTGTTCTCGCTGGAATGCTGGGGTGGTGCCACCTTCGACGTGTCGATGCGGTTCCTGACCGAGGACCCGTGGGAACGGCTGGCGTTGATCCGCGAGGCGGCGCCCAACATCTTGCTGCAGATGCTGCTGCGCGGCGCAAACGGCGTCGGCTACAAGAACTATCCCGACAATGTCGTGAAATACTTCGTCCAACAGGCCGCCAAGGGCGGCATCGATGTCTTCCGCGTGTTCGACTGCCTCAACTGGGTAGACAACATGCGCGTCTCGATGGACGCAGTGAACGAGGAGAACCGGCTCTGCGAAGCCGCGATCTGCTATACCGGCGATCTCCTGAATTCAGCGCGCCCGAAATACGACCTCAAATATTACGTCGCACTGGCGGAAGAACTCGAAAAGGCCGGCGCTCATATCATCGCGCTGAAGGATATGGCCGGCCTGCTGAAACCCGCGGCTGCCCGCGTCCTTTTCAAGGCACTACGCGAAGCGACCTCGCTGCCGATCCACTTCCACACGCATGACACGTCGGGCATCTCGGCTGCGACCGTGCTTGCGGCTGTCGATGCCGGCGTCGATGTCGTCGATGCGGCGATGGATGCGCTGTCGGGCAACACGTCGCAGCCCTGCCTCGGTTCGATCGTCGAGGCGCTGTCGCGAACCGACCGCGATACCGGGCTCGATCCGGAATGGATCCGCAAGATCTCGTTCTACTGGGAAGCGGTGCGCGGCCAGTATGCGGCCTTCGAGAGCGATCTCAAGGGTCCGGCGTCGGAAGTCTACCTGCATGAAATGCCGGGTGGCCAGTTTACCAACCTCAAGGAACAGGCCCGCTCGCTCGGTCTCGAGAGCAAGTGGCACAAGGTCGCCCAGACCTATGCGGACGTGAACCGGATGTTCGGCGATATCGTCAAGGTCACGCCATCGTCCAAGGTGGTCGGTGACATGGCGCTGATGATGGTCAGCCAGGATCTGAACGTGGCCGACGTCGAAAACCCGGCCAAGGACATCGCCTTCCCGGATTCGGTCGTGTCGATGCTGAAGGGCGATCTCGGCCAGCCTCCGGGCGGATGGCCGCAGGCGCTCCAGAAAAAAGCGCTGAAAGGCGATCAGCCTTATACCGACGTTCCCGGTTCGCTGCTTGCCCCCGCCGATCTCGATGCCGAGCGCAAGACGATCGAGGACAAGCTGGAGCGCAAGGTCGACGACTTCGAGTTCGCGTCGTATCTGATGTATCCGAAAGTGTTCACCGACTTCGCCTTGGCGTCAGACACCTACGGTCCGGTCTCCGTGTTGCCGACGCATGCCTATTTCTACGGGATTGCCGATGGCGAAGAGCTGTTTGCCGATATCGAACGCGGCAAGACGCTTGTTATCGTCAACCAGGCGACGAGTGCGCCGGATGCGCAGGGCATGGTCACCGCCTTTTTCGAACTGAACGGGCAGCCACGCCGCATCAAGGTTCCGGACCGGGCCCATGGCGGAAGCGGTTCGGCTGTGCGGGCAAAGGCCGATATCGGCAATCCCCTGCATCTGGGCGCGCCGATGCCGGGCGTCATTTCCCGCGTCTTCGTGGCGTCGGGTCAGGCGGTCAAGGCCGGTGACGTGCTTGTCTCCATCGAAGCGATGAAGATGGAAACCGCGCTGCACGCCGAAAAAGACGGCACGCTTGCCGAAGTGCTGGTCAAGGCCGGCGACCAGATCGACGCCAAGGATCTGCTCGTCGTCTACGGGGCCTGACGGGTCAAACTGTTGACGGCTCAGGCGCCCGCCGGTCCGTCCGATCCGTCCGCAGGTTGAGCGAGGCGATAGCGCCTCGCCGCCAGCCGCTCGCTGGCGACGATCAGCAGTCCGGCGCAGAAGATCAGTGCGGCACCGGCGGCGACATTGCTTGCGGGAATGTCCTGCCAGATGGCGTAGCCCAGCACGAACGCCCATATCAGCGAGGAATATTCGAACGGGGCAAGCACCGAGACCGGCGCCCGTCGCATCGCCTCGAACAGCGTCGCCTGGGCGGTGCCGCCGAGAATGCCGACGAGCGCCAGAAGCGCACCGCTTTTCAGATCGACCGGCTGCCATGTCAGCACGGCCATGACGAAGGTCATCACCACGAAGAAGAAGTTGGTGAGCGTCATCTGGACAAGGGTCTTCTCGTTCATCGCCGTCTTGCGCAAGAGAACGCTGCCGATGGCCCAGAGGATTGCCGCGAGGAGTGCGAGACCGACCGGGAGCGAAAGTGTCAACCCGGCCGGATTTGCGGCAATCACCACGCCGACGAAGCCGAGGATGATCGCCACCCAGCGGACCGCGGGCACCTTTTCGCGCAGAACCGGAATAGCAAGCAGGGTGGCGACGATCGGATTGGCGTAATAGATCGTCGTCAGTTCGGCCAATTGCAGGGACTTGGCTGCGGTGTAGAAAGAAACCCATGCGGCGAGAAGGATCACGCTGCGCACCATCATCGGCCGCACGATCGGCGAGCGGACAACGCGCGGGATGAAACCGCGTCCCCCGATGACGAGGCAGGCGATCAGAACCGTCAGGCTTCGGAAGAAAATGATCTGCCAGACGCCGACATCGACCACCAGCAGCTTGATCACCGCATCATGAAGCGTGAACACGAAGTAGGAGGTACTGACGAGAAGAATGCCGCTGCCGATGCTGGATTTCAAGAAAGTCACACGCCGGATACCGACGCCTCATATCATTGCATATCCGAATGCTTAAGGCGTTCTGCAGCGATTGCAATCAGCTTCGTCGCGCTCCATCCGTCGTTGCTAAAGGGGTGACAAGCGTGAACCGGAGACATAAATCGTGAAACTCATGCTGAGCGCGGAAGATTGCAATCTAAATCGATTTAAATAAATCTCAGCGCCTGGAGGAAGCAACCTGATGAACGATTTGTCTTCGCCGGCGGAAGCCAAGACCCGACGTGCTTTCATCACACCGGAGCGGATCGGCGTATCGCTGCTGTTTCTGATGAACGGCTTCATGATCGGTGCCTGGGCGCCAAAGATCCCGGAATTTGCGGCACGTCTGGAGCTGAGCGAAAAGTCGCTCGGCGTGATGATCCTGATTTTCGGGTTAGGCTCCATCGTGATGATGCCGATCGCCGGCAGCCAGATCGCAAGGTTCGGATCGAGCATTGTCTCCAAGGTCACCGCGGTCCTGCTGACGCCGACGCTTCTTCTGCTGTCGCTGATTGGCAGCATCTGGAGCGGAGCGGTTGCGTTGTTTCTGTTCGGCGGCCTGATCGGCGCGATGGATGTGGCAATGAATGCCAATGCCGTTGCGACTGAGAAAGGCATGCGCCGCGCGATCATGTCATCCTGCCACGCGTTCTGGAGCCTCGGCGGCCTGCTCGGCGCCTCGACCGGTGGCTTTCTTCTCGAACGGATCGGCGTTCTTCCGCATGCGCTTTTCGTAACCGTCGTCGCCGCCGTCATGATCGCCGTCGCCTGGAAAATGGTGCTTCAGGATGCGCCGCATCCGGAGGAGAGGGCGGCCGGGGCCGGACGCCGCCTGCCGTCGTCACCGCTTCCCTGGCTGCTCGGAATCATGGCGCTGTTCTGCATGATCCCCGAGGGATCCATTCTTGATTGGGGCGCGCTTTACATGCGCAACGAGCTGTCGGCCTCGCTGACGCTGTCCGGCTTCGCCTTTGCGGCTTTCTCCTTCACGATGGCGGCGATGCGTTTTGCCGGCGATCTCATCCGCGACCGGTTCGGTGCCGTCAATACGCTTAGGGTCTGCGGCGTCATCGCCATGCTGGGCATGCTGACGATCGGTTTTGCGACCAGTTCGACAATGGCCATTGCAGGCTTTGCTATCGCCGGCATCGGCATTTCGAACATCGTGCCGATCCTGTTTTCCGCGGCCGGCAATCTGCCGGGCATGGCAGCGGGCGTCAGTTTGTCCGTGGTCACCACGATGGGCTATTCCGGAATTCTCGTTGCACCTTCGGCAATCGGCTTTATCGCTGAGCATACGGGACTTGGCAGCATTTTCGCGGGATTGTCGGTGCTGATCCTGGTGACGCTGCTTCTCTCGAACCTTGCAAGGCATGCGGACGGCGCGCATCACTGACCCAACTATTCATGGCCGCTGGTTGACAAGCCGGCGGTCATACGCCACCTGAAAGACGGTTTATGCCCCCAGTTAGCCCCAGGGCAAAGGCAACGAGACGATCCCATGAACGCACCGATTGAATATGACCCGAAGCCCCGCCGCGCCACGGTTGCCGTCGATGTCGGCGGTGTGATCGTCGGTGGTGGTGCGCCCGTCGTCGTCCAGTCGATGACCAATACCGATACGGCGGATGTGGATGCGACCGTTGCGCAGGTTGCGGCGCTCTACAAGGCAGGCTCCGAGATCGTCCGCATCACCGTCGATCGCGACGAGAGCGCTGCCGCCGTGCCGAAGGTGCGCGAGCGTCTGCTGCGCCTCGGCCTCGACGTGCCGTTGATCGGCGATTTCCATTATATCGGCCACAAGCTGCTGGCCGATCATCCGGCCTGCGCCGAGGCGCTCGCAAAATACCGCATCAACCCGGGCAATGTCGGTTTCAAGGACAAGAAGGACAAGCAGTTCGGCGACATCATCGAGATGGCGATCCGTTACGACAAGCCTGTTCGCATCGGCGTCAACTGGGGTTCGCTCGACCAGGATCTTCTGACGACGCTGATGGACCGCAATTCCGAAGCCGGTTCGCCGCTGTCTGCCCGCCAGGTCATGCATGAGGCGATCGTCCAGTCGGCGCTGATTTCGGCCGAGCTTGCGGAAAGCATCGGCCTGCCGCGCAACCGGATCATTCTGTCCGCAAAAGTCAGCCAGGTGCAGGATCTGATCGCCTGCTATTCGATGCTGGCCGAGCGCTCCAACCATGCGCTGCATCTGGGCCTGACAGAGGCCGGCATGGGCACCAAGGGCATCGTCGCCTCGTCGGCCGCCATGGGCTATGTCCTGCAGCACGGCATCGGCGATACGATCCGGGTGTCGCTGACGCCGGAACCGAATGGTGACCGCACCCGCGAAGTGCAGGTTGCGCAGGAAATCCTGCAGGTCATGGGGTTCCGCCAGTTCATTCCGGTGGTTGCCGCTTGTCCCGGCTGCGGGCGCACCACGTCGACGGTGTTCCAGGAGCTGGCCCAGAACATCCAGAACGATATCCGCAAGAACATGCCGATCTGGCGCGAAAAGTATCCGGGCGTCGAGGCGCTGAACGTCGCCGTCATGGGCTGCATCGTCAACGGCCCCGGCGAAAGCAAGCATGCCGATATCGGCATCTCGCTGCCCGGCACTGGCGAGACGCCTGCCGCCCCGATCTTTATCGACGGTCAGAAGGCGATGACGCTGCGCGGCCCCAATATCGCTCAGGATTTCGAAAAGCTGGTGATCGATTACATCGAGAACCGCTTCGGCCAGAAAACCGCCGCCGAGTAAGCGTCATTCCCGGATAGGGATAATTCCTTATCCCGGCTGCCGCTGCCTCTCCTCGCTATTGCCGTATTTCATGGTAAATGAGGGGTACTACGGACGACGGGGAAACTGATTCATATGTTGAAAAAAATTGCTATCGTCGCAGCTTGCGCGACGTATCTCTCTGCCTGCACGACGACCGATCCCTATACGGGTCAGCAGAAAATGTCGAACACGGCTGGTGGCGCTGCCATCGGTGCCGGTCTCGGCGCGGTCGGCGGTCTGTTGATCGGCGGCGGCAACAAGGGCCGCAATGCGCTGATCGGCGCTGCGATCGGTGGCCTCGCCGGTGGCGCCATCGGCAATTACATGGACCGCCAGGAAGCCGAACTGCGCCAGCAGCTGCAGGGAACCGGCGTATCGGTGACCCGCAACGGCGACCGCATCATTCTAAACATGCCGTCGAACATCACCTTTGCCACCGATCAGGATCAGGTGATCCCGCCGTTCTATGCCACGCTCGATTCGGTTGCGATCGTACTCAACAAGTTCGGCAAGACCTATATCGACGTCAACGGTCACACGGATTCGACCGGCAGCCTGCAGCACAACCAGGCGCTTTCGGAACGCCGTGCCGTCTCGGTCGCCAACTATCTCGGTGGTCGCGGCGTCGATCAACGCCGTGTCTCGACCATGGGCTACGGCCCGTCGCAGCCAGTCGCTTCCAACGCCTCGCCGGATGGTCGCGCCCAGAACCGCCGCGTCGAAGTCGCGATCGCGCCGATCGAGCAGGGCTGAGTTCGCTTGAAAGTAGACGAGCCGGTCAGATCCGGCTCGTCAGCAGTTTCACGCCGGCAATGCTGTAGAAGACGGCCATGGTGCCTTCGATCCAGCGCCGCGCGGCCTTGTAGCCGCGAAGCGCGTGGCGGGTCGAAAACAGAACCGCATATCCGGTGAAGATGACCAGGCTCGAGCTCGAGCAGATGCCGACGATCAGCATGATCGCCGAAGGTGGTGCATCCGCGGGCAGGCCGAGCGAAATGATCGCCAGCCAGCCGAAGATTGCCTTCGGATTGGTGACGTGGATGGCATAGCCGCGCAGCCAGAGTTGCCTTGCCGTATAGGACGTCCTGCTCTCGCTCGATGCGGTCTCGATATCCGGGGTCCGCGCCGAGCGGTATGCCTTCCAGGCGAGATAGATCAGATAGAGCCCGCCGAGAACCTTCATGATTTCGAGCGCGATCGCGTAGCTGCGCAGGACTGCGGCGAGCCCTAGTGCGGCAGCGCAGGCCCAGGTCAGCGAGCCGCAGAAGACGCCCAGTGCCAGGATCACGCCGTTGCGACGGCCATGCGAAATCGCCATCCCGATAATGGCGAAATTGGCAGGTCCGGGGCTGAGGACGGCGATGAGATAGGCGAGATAGGCTGGCCAGATATAGGGCAGGTAGGCGAATACATCCGGCATACTTTACTCCTCGGGTCTGATCCGGGAGGCTTGCCGTTGTCCCGTCTCGTCAGTTCTGACGGCTGGCGATAAAGCGCGCCGTCTGCTGCAGAATAAATGCCTTTTCGCCGTAGGGCGCAAGCAGGTCGACGGCCTCTGCCGTCAGCGCATCGAGCTTCTCTTCCGCCCAGCCTGTGCCATGCATGGCAACCAGCGTGCCCTTGCCGCGGGCGGCATCCTTGCCGGTCGCCTTGCCCATGGTCTCGGCATCGGAGGTGATGTCGAGAAGATCATCGGCGAGCTGGAAAGCAAGCCCGATGACCTGGCCGAATTTTCTGAGGCGCTGACGATGTTCCTGATCTGCACCGGCGATGATGGCACCTGCCTCGCAGGCGAAACGGATCAGCGCGCCGGTCTTCATCGCCTGCAGCGTGGTGATGCCGGCCTCGTCCGGTGCCGATTTCTCCGCAGCCAGATCGAGCGCCTGGCCACCCACCATGCCGCCGGAACCGGCTGCGCGGGCAAGGGCCAGAACAAGTTCCGTCTTTGCCCGGTCCGGCAGCGCGGTCTCAGGCGCTGCGATAATGTCGAAGGCGTAGGTCAGCAGGCTGTCGCCGGCCAAGATCGCGGTCGCCTCGTCGAATGCCCTGTGCACCGTTGGCTGGCCACGGCGAAGGTCGTCGTCGTCCATGGCGGGAAGGTCGTCGTGGATGAGCGAATAACAGTGGAGACATTCGAGCGCCGCGCCGATGCGCATGGCGGCCTGTTCGTTTCCATCCAGCAAAAGGGCGCTTTCGCGCAGCAGGAACGGCCGCAGCCGCTTTCCGCCATTGAGCGAGCCGTGGCGCATCGCGGCCATCAGATGGGCCGGGCGCGTGACTTCGTCGGGCAGCGTTTCGTCCGAAAGAAGCGACACAAGCAGCGCCTCGGTGGCGACTGCGCTGTCTTTCAACCCTCTTTCGAATGCAGGATCGGTCGTGTTCATGCCGGGCTGTTTGGCATGAGGCGACGATACAGGCAATGTCGATTTACCAGCATTGCCGAAGTTTCAGCCGGTGGACTGGCCTTCGAAAGCGCCACCGGCTATGAAACTTTAAACGGGCGGGTAGAAGCACCTTGGATATCGCACCTGAACAGCATGCCGAAGAAGACGAACCCGTGAGGCCCGCACGACGGTTTCGCCTGCCTAACACCACGTGGCTCCGGCGCGTCATCCTGTTCGTCATTGCGCTGGTGGCGCTGCCCTATCTTCTCATCCCGGTCTATGCGCTGCCATTCACGCGGCCGGTGTCCACCCTCATGCTGTCGGAACTGTTTCTTCTGCGCGGGTATGACCGCCAGTGGGTTGATATCGAGGACATCTCGCCCAATCTCGTGCGGGCCGTGATGATGTCGGAGGACGGCCAGTTCTGTTTCCACGGCGGCGTCGACTGGCGCCAGATGCGCGGCGTCGTGCAGGATGCACTGGACGGCGAGGCAACGCGTGGCGCGAGCACCATTCCGATGCAGACGGCCAAAAACCTGTTTCTATGGAACGGCCGCTCCTTCATCCGTAAAGGGCTGGAACTGCCGCTGGCGCTGGCTGAGGATTTCATTTGGCCGAAATGGCGGTTGATGGAAATCTATCTCAACGTCGCAGAATGGGGACCTGGCATCTATGGTGCGGAAGCGGCCGCGCAGTATCATTTCAAGGTGCCAGCTGCCAAGCTCAGTGCCCGGCAGGCCGCGTTGCTTGCCGTCGCACTTCCCAATCCGCACACGCGGGTCGCCAGCAAGCCCGGCCGCGGAATGCAGCGGCTGGCCGGTGTCGTGGAACGGCGCGCGCGCGCATCCAGCGATTACATCAAATGCATTTATGGGTGACGTCAAAACTAAGCGTTAAACGTCCCTCATGTCATCTGTCAGTATCGACGCTGGCTTAAGAGCGCATCGAGCACGCTTTGTGAGTGCGTTTACGCAGAAAGTGGACCGCCGATGGATGCCAGACTGATTTCGCAAGATCTCCTCAGATACTCGGCGACGCACAATCCAAAACCGCCGCCGCGGCTCGGAACGCGTTACGGACGGCGAGGCGGCTTTCTGCCCGAGCCCGGCAACACGATCGTCTGCCATCTGGAAAAAGGATCGGCAACGCAGGCGCTGCTTGTGTCGGCACGCGCGCGCTATCTCGAGATGCCGGAAGCCGAGCGTTTTCTCTTCACACCGATCACCAGCCTCCACATGACGCTGTTTCAGGGTGTCATCGAATACCGCCGCAAGCCTCGCTTCTGGCCGGACGATATGCCGCTTGAGACGCCGATCGAGGATATGACGGAAATCATGGCGGCTCGGCTCGAAGGTTTCTCGACGCTGGATCCGTTCCAGGTCACCGTGAAAAGCGCCAAGCCGTCGGGTCTCGTGGTCGAGGGGAAGTCCGAGCATGACCGCAAGGCGATGAAGGCCTGGCGCGATGCGCTGGCGCGGCTCTTCGGTTATCGCCATCCGGATCACGACGACTATGCGTTCCACATTACCTTTGCCTATGTGATCGAGCGCCTGTCGGATGCAGCGCTGCCGGCTTGGCAGGCGATGCTCGACGAGGTGACCGCTGAGATCCAGCGCGCGGCCCCGGTGCTGGAATTGCGGCCGCCGGCATTCTGCTCGTTCGAGGACATGAACCATTTCCACGAACTGATGATTTTCGATTCCGAGACCTGATGGAAACCGCGCCGATGGAAAAACTCGTCCTCTATATCGCAAATAAGAACTATTCGTCCTGGTCCTTCCGGCCCTGGATTGCGCTCACAGCTGCCGGCGTTCCTTTCGAGGAAGTGCTGATCCCGTTCGATTATCCGGCAGGCAATCCACGCTACAAGACGATCTCGCCCAATGCCCAGGTGCCGGTGCTGCATCATGGCGACGTGCGCGTCTGGCAGTCGCTGTCGATCATCGAATACGCAGCCGAGCTGTTTCCGGAGAGCGGGCTCTGGCCGACATCCTCTGCGGATCGTGCCGTCGCCCGTTCCATCTCGATGGAGATGCTCTCGGGCTTTCGCGCGCTGCGCAATGCCTGCCCGATGAATTTTCGCCGGCCGAAGCGGCGTATCGAGCTTGCCGATGGGGTGATGGAAGACGTCGCGCGCATCTCCACGATCTGGCGGGAACTGCGGGCAAAATCCGGCGGTCCGTTCCTGTTTGGCGACTTTACCGCCGCGGACGCGATGTTTGCGCCGGTCGTCAATCGCTTTGCGGTCTATGATCTGGTAGACGACGCCGACACGCTTGCGTATATGGAGGCCATGACGTCGCATCCGGCCTGGGTTTCATGGCAGGAAGCGGCCCTTCAGGAGACAGCAATCGTCGAAGAAGACGAGGCCTGAGGTGTTTCGGCGTGGTTTGCGAAAAAATCCCGCCAATATCCCTGCAGGGACTGGTCAAGTACCCGGTTGGCATGTATAAGCGCGCCAAATTTCCGAGATCGAGACATGGAATGTTCGGCCTCAGTTCCGGCCGGAAATCCCTGTTTTGCACGAAGTGGAGTAACGAAAATGGCTGTACCTAAAAGAAAAACGAGCCCGTCGAAGCGCGGTATGCGCCGCTCTGCTGACGCTCTCAAGACCCCGACATTTGTCGAGGACAAGAACTCCGGCGAACTGCGCCGTCCGCACCATATCGATCTCAAGACCGGTATGTACCGCGGCCGTCAGGTTCTGACGCCGAAGGAAAGCGCATAAGCTTTTCTGATGATTGCTTGAAAGGCCGGCTTTGCCGGCCTTTTTTGTTGCGCGCTCGGTAAGGCGCGTTTCTTCCCGCAGCAGGTGCCGTTCAGGTGCTCATGCTGTCGAGACGACCCTGAAGCGCGCGGAGCTGCTCCTTCAGTTCGTCGATGTCCTTGGCTTCCGCCTTCTTGCCCGATGGTGGGGCGGACTGGTGCGGCGTCGCGGCACCGGCAAAGGGCGCGAACATCTGCATGGCCTGACGGAACATGTCCGTATTGCGCCGCACCTGTTCTTCCATCATCTGCATCGGAAGGTGCAGGTTCTTGGCGATCGGCGTGTCACCGAACGCACTCGTCATCTGCTCGCGCATCTGCACCTGCTGGTCCGTAAACGTCTTCATCGAGTGTTCGAGGAAGGTCGGCACCACCATCTGCATCTGATCGCCGTAATAGGAGATCAGCTGTCGCAGGAAGGACACCGGCAAAAGCGTGTTTCCGGTCTTCGACTCCTGCTCGAAAATGATCTGGGTCAGAACCGAGTGCGTGATGTCCTCGCCCGTCTTGGCATCCTGAACCGTAAATACCTCGCCCTTCTTGACCATTTTAGCCAAGTCTTCGAGCGTCACGTATGTGCTTGTTCCGGTGTTGTAGAGACGCCGGTTAGCGTATTTCTTGATCGTCACGTCACCTTCGGTCTTTGCCATGATTTCCCTCCACTTCGCCATTCGCGCGATTATTAGTGCTTGGCATCTTCTCCCGCCTCGAATGTAAGCTTAAATTGGCGCAACTGACAATCGATTTGTGCGCCGCGATGGATCACCATGCTGCGCAGCAAATCGATGAAAAATCGGGTTTTTCGGGCGAAAACCGGGCGTTTGACAGGGCGCACAGGCTTTGCCAGTCTCGGTGCCAAGAAACGGAAAGAGGAGACATCATGTCCAATCCATCCATCGTTATCGCAGCCGCAGCACGAACGGCCGTCGGCTCGTTCAATGGCGCATTTGCAAACGTCCCCGCACACGAACTCGGTGGCGCGGTGATCAAGGAGGTGCTGGCGCGCGGTGGCGTGGAGGCGGGTGAAGTGGACGAGGTCATCATTGGCCAGGTCCTTCCTGCCGGCGAGGGACAGAACCCCGCCCGCCAGGCGGCGATGAAGGCCGGGGTGCCGCAGGAGGCGACGGCCTGGGGCGTCAACCAGCTCTGCGGTTCCGGTCTTCGTGCCGTCGCACTCGGCATGCAGCAGATCGCGCTCGGCGATGCCAAAATCATCGTCGCGGGAGGCCAGGAATCCATGTCGATGGCCCCGCATTGCGCACATCTGCGCGGCGGCGTGAAGATGGGTGATTTCAAGATGATCGATACGATGATCAAGGATGGCCTGACCGACGCGTTCTACGGCTATCACATGGGCATCACCGCTGAAAACATCGCCCGCCAGTGGCAGTTGTCGCGCGAGGAACAGGATCAGTTTGCGGTCTCCTCGCAAAACAAAGCGGAGGCAGCGCAGGTTGCTGGCCGCTTCAGGGACGAGATCGTTCCGTTCCTGATCCAGACCCGAAAGGGCGATGTTCGCGTCGAAAACGACGAATACATCCGTGCCGGTGCGACTTTGGAGGGGATGGCGAAGCTTCGGCCGGCCTTCGATAAGGAAGGCACAGTGACTGCCGCCAACGCATCCGGCCTCAACGATGGCGCAGCCGCGGCGTTGCTGATGACGGAGGACGAAGCCGGTCGTCGTGGCATTGCGCCGCTCGCGCGCATCGTCTCCTGGGCCACCGCCGGCGTCGATCCGCAGATCATGGGAACTGGCCCCATCCCGGCTTCGCGTCGCGCGCTGGAAAAAGCCGGTTGGAAAATCGGCGATGTCGACCTGATCGAAGCGAATGAGGCGTTTGCCGCACAGTCCTGCGCGGTCACGCGGGATCTGGGCCTCGATCCGTCGCTCGTCAACGTCAACGGCGGAGCGATCGCCATCGGTCACCCGATCGGTGCGTCGGGTGCGCGAATTCTCAATACGCTGCTGTTCGAAATGAAGCGCCGTGGCGCGAAAAAGGGGCTTGCGACGCTCTGCATCGGGGGTGGTATGGGCGTCGCCATGTGTCTGGAAGCGCTCTAGCACTCGGTGGCAGCTGCCCACGTTATCGGCGTAAGCAGTTCCGTTACGCTGACGGCGGCGACGGTATGAAAGGAAGTTTACATGGCGCGTATCGCGTTGATTTCAGGAGGCACGCGCGGCATCGGGGCTGCGATCAGCACTGCGATGAAAGCGGCAGGCTATTCGGTCGCCGCAAATTTTGCGGGCAATACCGAAAAGGCCGCTGAGTTTCACGCGGCGACGGGCATTCCGGTGTTCCAGTGGGACGTGTCGGATTACGATGCCTGCGTGAAGGGCATCGCTGAAGTCGAAGCGCAGCTCGGGCCTGTCGACGTCCTCGTCAACAATGCCGGCATCACCCGCGACGGCATGTTTCACAAGATCACGCCACAGCAGTGGAAGGAGGTCATCGATACCAACCTGTCCGGGCTGTTCAACATGACCCATCCGGTCTGGCCCGGCATGCGCGAGCGCGGCTTCGGCCGCATCATCAACATCTCCTCGATCAATGGCCAGAGGGGCCAGATGGGGCAGGTGAACTATTCTGCCGCCAAGGCGGGCGATCTCGGCTTCACCAAGGCGCTGGCTCAAGAGGGGGCCTCGAAGAACATCACCGTCAATGCGATCTGCCCCGGCTATATCGGCACCGACATGGTGCGTGCCATCCCGCAAAAGGTGATGGACGAAAAGATCATCCCGCAGATACCTGTCGGACGGTTGGGCGAACCGGAAGAAATCGCCCGCTGCGTGCTGTTTCTGGCCTCTGAAGAAGCCGGATTCATTACCGGCTCGACGCTCAGCGCAAATGGCGGTCAGTATTTCGCCGGGTAAGCGGATACAAAAAAACCGGCGCCCATGGGACGCCGGTTTCTATTCTGCGACTAAACGCAGGACTTAGCGGCAACGCGCTTCGTATGTACGGCCATAACGGTCGCGATAGACGCAGTAACCGTTGCGCTTCTGCGATTCGCCGATAGCAGCGCCAACCAGACCGCCGCCGACAGCGCCGACTGCAGCGCCACCCCAGCTGTTGGTCACAGCGCCACCGATAACGGCGCCCGAAGCAGCACCGATTGCAGTGCCCTTTTCAGTGGATGTGCAGGATGCCAGCATTCCGACGAGAGCGCCGACGAGCAAAACTTTTTTCATGTCACTTTCCTTCCCTTGGTAACGTGCGGCTTCGCCGCTTTTAGATCCTGCCCATCAGCAGGAGGATGATGATAATCAGCACAACGAGGCCGAGACCGCCGGACGGACCATAACCCCAGTTCCGGCTGTGCCCCCAATTCGGCAGCGCGCCGATCAAAAGCAAAATCAGTACGATAAGTAGGATGGTTCCGAGCATAGGCTTGTACTCCGCTGACCTACCGGCTCGACATGTCCGGTTGGGATTGCCGAGAAAACGTAGCATGGGAACTTTTGTTCCACTCACCACTTGCTTGCCCGTGGGGTGTGGTTAACGGGTTACACTTTCGCCATGCGTCGGAAAGCCGGGTAATGTTCGAAACAGATCGGGAACGCTCCGGAATCCGCAATCGTCGCCGATTCGTTCACGTTTGTTCGAACGAAACTGGCTTGCGTATCGTACGCATGTTGATCCTGGAAATCGTGGTCTCGCCTTGTCGAGGACAACATATCGGCTTGCGTTTATCGTCGAGCATGGCCATCTGATACTGCGATTGCGTTTCCGTGGAGGATCGCATCGGCGGATAAGCAGGAACTGGCTTTGCATTCTCAGCCCATGATTCTCAGCGGCCGCGGCGTCACGGCCGTGCTAGGCCCCACCAATACCGGCAAGACCCATTATGCCATCGAGCGCATGGTTGCGCACGGTTCCGGCGTCATCGGTCTGCCCCTTCGCCTGCTTGCACGCGAGGTCTATACACGTGTCGTGGAGAAGGTCGGTTATCACAATGTCGCGCTGATCACGGGCGAGGAAAAGATCACGCCGCATATGGCGCGCTTTTCCGTCTGCACCGTCGAGGCGATGCCGCGCGAGACAAAGGCCGCCTTCGTCGCCATCGACGAGGTACAGCTGGCCGGCGATCTCGAGCGCGGGCACATCTTCACCGACCGCATCCTGCATCTTCGCGGACGCGAGGAGACGTTGCTGCTCGGTGCCGGCACCATGCGGCCGATCCTCGAACGGCTGCTTCCCGGGATCACCGTGGTCGAACGGCCGCGCCTCTCGCAGTTGTTTTATGCCGGTCAGAAAAAGATCACCCGCCTGCCGCAGCGTTCCGCGATCGTCGCCTTCTCTGCGGAAGAGGTCTATGCGATCGCCGAACTGATCCGCCGCCAGCGCGGTGGTGCGGCTGTCGTGCTTGGCGCCTTGAGCCCGCGCACCCGCAATGCACAGGTCGCTCTCTATCAGGAAGGCGATGTGGAATATCTCGTCGCAACCGATGCGATCGGCATGGGCCTCAATCTCGATGTGGATCACGTTGCCTTCGCTCAGGATCGCAAGTTCGACGGCTATCAGTTCCGCAATCTCAATCCGTCCGAAATGGCGCAGATTGCCGGGCGTGCGGGCCGCCACCTGCGTGACGGAACCTTTGGTGTCACCGGGCAGGTCCAGCCGTTCGACGACGAACTGGTCGAGCGGATCGAGGGTCATCATTTCGAGCCGGTGAAAGTGCTGCAGTGGCGCACGAAAAGCGTCGACTATTCCTCGCTTGCCGCTCTGCGTGCCAGTCTCGACCGGCCGCCGACCGTGGCGGGGCTTGCCCGCGCGCTGCCGGCAATCGATATCCAGGCGCTCGACTATCTGTCGCGCTACGCAGAAATCCGCGATACGGCGACAACGCCGGAGCGGGTGGAAAAATTGTGGGAGGCCTGCGCTCTGCCGGACTATCGGCGGATTGCCCCTGCGCAACACGCAGACCTCATTTCGACTCTTTTCTCGGATCTTGTGCGCTTCGGCACGGTGAACGAGCAATTCATGGCAGAACAGGTTCGCCGCGCCGACCGGACCGACGGAGAAATCGACACCCTGTCGGCCCGAATCGCGCAGATCCGTACCTGGACCTATGTTTCGAACCGCCCTGGCTGGCTTGCCGATCCGACACACTGGCAAGAAAAGACACGGGAAATCGAGGATAGGTTGTCGGACGCGTTACATGAACGGTTGACGAAACGCTTTGTTGATCGCAGGACATCTGTGCTCATGAAGCGCCTAAGAGAGAATGCGATGCTGGAAGCTGAAATCAGTGTGAATGGGGATGTCTTCGTCGAAGGCCATCATGTGGGGCAATTGGCTGGATTCCGATTCACGCCTATAGCCGGCACGGAGGGTCCCGATGCGAAGGCCGTCCAGGGTGCCGCGCAAAAGGCGCTTGCGCTGGAGTTCGAGGCACGCGCCGCGCGGCTTTATGCATCCGGCAACAACGACCTTGCTGTCGGCTCGGACGGTTCCGTGCGCTGGCTCGGCGAACCTGTCGGCCGGCTTGCGTCGAGCGACCATATCATGCGCCCGCGCCTGATCCTGCTTGCCGACGAGCAGTTGACCGGCAATGCCCGCGAACACGTCGTTGCGCGCATCGAGCGTTTCGTGAACCATCATATCGCGACCGTGCTGAAGCCGCTGGACGATCTGTCGCGCGCTGAAGACCTGCAGGGTCTCGCCAAGGGCCTGGCCTTCCAGCTGGTCGAAAACCTCGGCGTCATGTTCCGGCGCGATGTTGCCGAAGACGTGAAGACGCTCGATCAGGATGCGCGCGCTTCGATGCGCCGCTACGGCATCCGCTTCGGCGCCTACCATGTGTTCATGCCGGCGCTGCTGAAGCCTGCTCCGGCCGAGCTTATCACGCTTCTCTGGGCGCTGAAGAACGACGGCATCGACAAGCCGGGTTACGGCGATCTCATTCCGGCGCTTGCTGCCGGCCGCACATCGGTCGTCGCGGATCCTGCTTTCGAGCGTACCTTCTACAAGCTCGCCGGTTTCCGCTTCCTCGGCAAGCGTGCCGTTCGTATCGACATTCTCGAGCGTCTGGCCGATCTCATCCGTCCGCTGCTGCAGTGGAAGCCGGGCTCCAGCCCGCGTCCGGAAGGCGCCTATGACGGTCGCCGCTTCGTGACGACGACAGCCATGCTGTCGATCCTCGGCGCAACGCCTGACGATATGGAAGAAATTCTGAAAGGCCTCGGCTATCGCGCCGATGCCGTGAAGCCTGAAGAGGCGCAGGCATTCCTGGCTGGCCAGGAGCCAGCTGCGGCTGCCCCTGCCACGCCAACGGCTGCAGCAGACGAGGCCGCACCGACTGCCGAAGGCGATCAGGTCGAAGCAACTGAAGCAACCGAGGCTTCCGCTGAGGTTGTGGCGTCTGCTGAGGCTGCTGCTCCTGCAGAAGACGCTGCGAGTGAAGAAGCTGCAGCGCCTGACGTCGCCGCTTCCATGGAAGCTGAAACCGTTGAGGCACCTGCAACAGCCGAGCCGGACGCTCAGGCCGAGACAGCCGCCTCGACTGAAGCTGCCGCTGCCGTCGAACCCGAAGAAGCAAAGCCTGTTCTCCTGTGGCGCCCGGGTGGCGGTCGCGAGAATAGCCAGCGCCAGGGTGGTCGGCCACAGCAGGGTGATCGCCGTGGTAACGGCCAGGGTCAGCGCAATGCCGGTGCTGCCTCAGCAGGCCGCACCCAGGAAGCCCGCCCCCAGGGCGAAGCCGCTCCCAAGGAAGGCCGCCGCGATGGTCGTCGGGATGGCGAGCGCCGTGACGGTGGTCGTCCGAACCGCGACAACAACAACCGTCGTCCTGAAAACCGGGGCGATCGTCCCGAGCGCGGAGATCGTAACGATCGTCCGGACCGTAACAAGGGACCACAGCCCGCTCGCTTTGAGGCCAAGCCACCGCGCAAGGAAAAGCCGATCGATCCGGATTCGCCCTTTGCCAAGCTTGCTGCTCTCAAGGAGCAGATGAAGAAGTAGGCGCATGGTTGAAAAAGAGCTGCATGCAGGTTCGCGACAGCGCATCGACAAGTGGCTCTTTTTCGCGCGAATGGCAAAGTCACGCTCCATCGCGCAGTCGCTGATCCAGTCCAACTGCATCCGGATCAACGGCGCGCTGGTGTCTCAGCCAAGCTATCAGGTCAAGACCGGGGACCGCCTCGACATCAAGCTGGAACGGCGCGATGTGGTTCTGGTGGTCAAGTCCGGTGGTGATCGGCGGGGTCCATTCGAAGAGGCGCGGCTTCTCTACGAAGATCTGACGCCGCCTCCGGAGGAACGCCAGAAGTTGACGGCGTTCGAGCAGGCGCAACGCCTGCCGGGCTCGGGGCGTCCGACGAAGAAGGAAAGGCGGGAGACCGAACGCCTGTTTCCCGAAGCGGGCGAAAACTAGGTTTAGAAAATCCGCCCTCAAGACCCGGTTTTTACGCACGGTTTATTCTTGCGCAGTTGCAGCAAAGGCATTAGGTGACACTCGAAAAGCATGACTTCCTTTAGTGCTGAAGTCTGCCGGCTTTTCGCCTGCCGCACCTTTCGTCGGCAGCGTGCCGCAATCTGCGATATTCGGAGTTTCGCATGACATTCGTCGTGACAGACAATTGCATCCGCTGCAAATACACAGACTGTGTCGAAGTGTGCCCGGTCGATTGCTTCTACGAAGGTGAGAACTTTCTGGTCATTCACCCGGACGAATGCATCGATTGCGGCGTCTGCGAGCCTGAATGTCCGGCTGAGGCCATCAAGCCTGACACGGAACCAGGTCTCGACAAGTGGCTGAAGGTGAACTCCGACTTCGCGCAGATCTGGCCGAACATTACCGTGAAGCGGGATCCGCTTCCGGAGGCCAAGGAAATGGACGGCGAAGAAGGCAAGTATGAAAAGTACTTCTCGGCGGAGCCAGGTTCCGGCGATTAAACCTGGATGGTGACGGTGCGCCCGTCACCCGCTCGAATCAGCTGTCTTTTGGTTGGGCACTGTCCGACTGTCACGCGGCTTGCAAGAATAAAAGCAAATTATTGATTTCCGCACTTTTTTGTGGTAGAGCTTACTCACTGTTCCACAAGGTGGCACTCGCGTGCCCGAAAAACATCACGAAAGAAACAGATCGCTCCCCGCGTTCCCCGTGACATTGCAACACTTTGATGTTGTCGTCGCCGTTTCGCGAGTTGGTCTGTTTTTGCGCGCGTTGTCGGATCAGTATGGAGTGACCCGACGGTTTCCCCCGTCTCATCCGGGCCTGACAGACCCGGTTTCCCCAGACCCGATAAAACGGGTGAGTCAAAGGGAGTTTGTGAATCGAATGACGACCCAACTGAAAAAGAATTCTCCCGCACGCCAGGGCTTTAGAACTGGTGAATCGATTGTTTATCCTGCGCATGGCGTCGGCACGATCACCTCTATCGAAGAACAGGAAGTCGCGGGCATGAAGCTCGAGCTTTTCGTGATCGATTTTGAAAAGGACAAAATGCGCCTGAAGGTTCCGGTCGCCAAGGCCTTGAGCATCGGCATGCGCAAGCTCTCCGAGACGGATTTCGTCGAACGTGCATTGAAGGTGGTCCAGGGCAAGGCCCGCGTGAAGCGCACGATGTGGTCGCGTCGCGCACAGGAATATGATGCCAAGATCAATTCCGGTGATCTGATCTCCATTGCAGAAGTGGTGCGCGATCTTTTCCGCGCCGAAAACCAGCCCGAGCAGTCTTATTCCGAGCGTCAGCTGTATGAAGCGGCGCTGGATCGCATGGCGCGCGAAATTGCCGCCGTCAACAAGATGTCCGATACGGAAGCCGTTCGCCTGATCGAGGTCAACCTTGCCAAGGGTCCCAAGCGCGGCAAGACAGTTGAGGAAGATGAAGCTCAGGAAGAAGAAGCAGCCTGATTTGTCTCTGAAAGACAACACCAAAAACCCGGCCTAGTGCCGGGTTTTTTGTTGGAACCTTTACAACACAAGCGCGTTAACCCGCCGGAACGGCGAATTTAATGCTGCATCGTGCGGCGTGTTCTCCGTCCTAACCAATAGCGGGGCGATTGCCTAACCGGTCCAAGACCTCCGCGAGACACTTGAGGGACATCGGCAGAAATTCGCAAAAATCAAGGCTGGAATATCGGTAATCCCGCAATTCAGCGTTTTTTTTGGTTCTGCCCTTTGTCGATCACGGCACCACGGAGAACACTATGACAGCCATGTCCGCAGACCGCACAATGATCAAGATAGCGATGTCGGCTCCGTATCTCGCCCGCGAGGAAGAGCGTGATCTGGCAATCCGTTGGAAAGACCGCCAGGATCAGGGTGCTCGAAACCAGATTGCACTCGCCCACATGCGTCTCGTCATCGCGATGGCGTCGAAATTCCGTGGGTTCGGTCTACCCATGAGCGATCTCGTTCAGGAAGGTTATGTGGGATTGCTCGAGGCTGCGGCAAGGTTCGAACCGGCCCGCGATGTCCGCTTTTCCACATACGCCAGCTGGTGGATCCGTGCCTCCATGCAGGACTATATCCTGCGCAACTGGTCGATCGTACGCGGTGGTACGAGTTCAGCCCAGAAAGCGCTGTTCTTCAATCTGCGCCGCCTGCGCGCAAAACTTGCCCGCGGCGACTCCAACCTCACGGCCCAGGCCATCCATGAGGAAATTGCCGTCGCCCTCGGCGTCAGCGTTTCCGACGTGCAGACCATGGATGCCCGTCTCTCCGGCAATGACTCGTCGCTTCAGGCTCCAACGATTTCCGGTGATGCCGACAGTGGCGAACGCCTCGACATGCTGGCCAGCGGCGAACCACTGCCGGACGAACAGGTCTCGGGGATGATCGATGGCGAGCGTCGCCTGAAATGGCTGCAGGGTGCCCTCACCAAGCTCAACGACCGCGAGAAGATGATCATCCGCGCCCGCCGGCTCACTGACGACGGTGCGACGCTGGAAGCGCTTGGCGCCAAGCTCGGCATTTCCAAGGAGCGTGTGCGCCAGATCGAAAGCCGCGCGATCGAGAAGCTGAAGTCGGCACTCGTTACCGCAAATCCGCAGATGGCGCTTGTGTCCTAAGCACACTTTGCCCGCACCGCTCTGGCGGTCGCGACATCTCGATACGATGCTTCAAAGCGCGCAGGCCCTTGAAACGGCCTTCGCGCTTTGAAGCTTTTATACAAGCCTCATTCCGAAATGATTTTGACCTTTTGGCCCGGCGACAACGTCGCGCCGACCGGAATGGCGTTGATCAGCTTGAACAGGTCCAGCTTGCGGTCGGTGCCCATCATCCGGCTCGACAGCGATGCCATCGTGTCCTGCGGCCCAACGCTCACGACGCGAACGCGGAGCGGCTTCAGCGACGCGATTTCAGGCTGTGTCATGCGGCGGAGGCTGTTGCGCAGGATCTGTGCGGTCGTGTCGAGTGCTGGACTGCCCTTCGGAACCGCCGTCAGGAACCGGAAGATCTGGTCGTTGACCTTGATCACGGTCACATCGAAATCCCAGCGTTCGGCGGAGGCGCGTGCGGTCGCGGCCGGCAGGCCGTTGACGGTTGTCTCGCGCACGGTTTCCGGCTGAAGCCCTGCCACCCAGCCGCTGGTCAGATAGTTGGGCAAGCTGCTGGTGTCGCCAGCGGCGACGCCGTCGAAACGGATCGCGGTCTCGCCTGGTCCCGTCGCCAACACGGCTTCGACCTTGTTGTCGATGCGGAAGTCCGGCGGAACGTCGAAGCGTATTCCAAGGCCCCCGTGCAGGAAGGTCTGGCCGCGGACATAACCCTCCTGGGGGCTGTCGCCATAGAGAAGACCGTCGATGCCGGCGAGGAAATAGTCGCGACCCTTGTCGCCGACGCCTTCCTGGCCGAAATTGCGGGCATGCCGGCGGGCCAGATCGACGCGCTGGGCGGAATTCGGGTGGCTGGACAGGAAGTCCAGGCTCTGGTCGCTGTCGGGATCAACCGCCGAGTAGCGCGCATAGGCCGCCATCGAATCGAGGAAGCGCGCAGCGGCGTAAGGGTCGTAGCCAGCTTCGCCCAGCATCCGCACACCGATCACGTCCGCCTGCAGTTCCTGCTGGCGGGAGAACGCCGCAAGTCTCAGCTTTCCGCGGGCAAGCGCCTGCTTGCCGGCGATGTCGCTCGACAGAACTTCGGCGACCACCCGGCTGGCGATTACTTCAGCTTCCTCGCGCCGCTGGCGTTCGATGCCGTGGTTGGCGGTGACGTGTCCCATCTCGTGCGACAGCACGGCCGCAACTTCCGAAGCGTCGTTGGCGAGCGCCAGCAGTCCACGCGTGACGTAGAGATAGCCACCGGGCAGGGCGAAGGCATTGATCGCCGGGGAATTGAGGATAGTGATGCGGAAGGATTGCGTCGGATTTTCCGAAACAGCGGTCAGCGCACCGGCAATCCGGGCAACCAGCCGTTCGGTCTTTGCGTCACGATATTCGCCGCCATAGCTTGCAACGATACGGGGATGCTCGCGTGCACCCATCTGCGCCCGCGGATCGTTCTTTTGAACTTCGTCGACGATCTGAGGCGAGTCTGATGGAGAAACGTTCGGCGTATAGGCCTGGTCGAACACGGACTGACAGCCTGCGAGTGCTGCACCTGCGAGCAACACGACGGCAAAGCGTCTCCAACGGCGCGGTGCGCTGGTCTGCCCGGTCCTGCCGGGTGTCGCGTCCTCGCGTGTTTTGATCCGTGTCTTCTGCACCGTCAGTCCTGTTCACCTTCGCTTCGTACCGATTTTCGCATCGCATGCACAGATAAAAGAGATAGGTTCAGCCGGCGCGTTTGCAATTGACTTCTGATAAACCAAGGCGATGACATCGCCGCAAGACCAAATTGTGGCACTGCGATAACGTTGGTTTTCGCCTGTCTCTATTCGTGACGACGCTCCGTCGACTGGCCTCTAGCGGGCGTAAGGAATAGCCGTGTTTGCGGCGGAGTTCACGATCGTGCCATCGTCGACGGCGACCACCACATCGGCAAGCTTTTGAACCTCGGCGCGGTCGTGGCTGACGATCACCACCGTATTGCCGGTTTCGCGGTGCAGGTCCAGAAGCAGCGATGCCATCGAAGCCCTGAGTTCGGGATCAAGCGCCGCAAACGGCTCGTCCATCAGCAAAACGGGCCTCTTTCTCACCAGCACCCGCGCGAAGGCAGCGCGTTGCCTCTCGCCGCCGGACAGCGTTCCCGGTTTGCGTGTCTCGAAGCCTGAAAGCCCGACACGTTCGAGTGATTGCGATATTCTCGACCTGTCCTCACGCGAAAGCTTCAGCGACGGATCGACACCGAGGCCGATATTGGTGACGAGATCGAGGTGAGCGAACAGATTGTTGTCCTGGAACACCAGCGAGATCGGCCGCTTTGAGGGATGGGCGTGGGTCACGTCCTCGCCGGCAATCAGGATGCGGCCGGACTCCGGTATCTCGAAGCCCGCGATCAGGTTCAAGAGGGTCGATTTCCCCGAACCAGACGGCCCGGTCACGGCGGTAATCGCGCCGTCGGTCATGGCAATATCGAAGCTGAACCGTTTGGTGCCGAGTTGCAGCGCGATCTTTTCCAGGCGGATGCTGTCAGCCATCGTATCCCTTTCGGCGGCTCAGACTTCCGAGGATCGTGAGCGCCAGACATATCATGCCTAAAAGCAGGGCAAGCCCGTCGGCGTCGTTGGTTCGGTAGCTGGATAGTCTGCTGTAGACGAGCCAGGGCAGGGTCGTCAGTTCCGAGGATCCGAACAGGGCCACAGCACCGAGATCGCCGAGCGAGAGCGCCATGGCAAACGACAGTGCCGTCAGGGCAGGGCCGATCAGGAAGGGCAGGTCGATCCGCCGCAGTCTCGAAAAGCCTGTTACTCCAAGGCTCGCGGCCAGCCGTGCCGTCTGTCGCCGATGATCCTCGATCGCCGGTTCCAGCACCCGCATCACGAAGGGCAGGGCCATCAGCATGTTGATGGCCGCGACCAGTGCGGGGGCAAAACGCGAGACATCTCCGAACGGGCGAAGCAGCAGGAACCAGCCTGTCCCGATCACGACCGGCGGCACCAGCAGCACCAGCGACGACGTCGCACCCAGCATCGCCGCCAGCCCGCGCGCCGGGATGCCGGGATGACGGAGATCCCTTATGGCAATGCGCGAATGGATGATCGCCAACGCAGCGCTGACGGCCAAAAGCCCGGAGAGCAGCGCGATCGACAGGCTTGTATAGGCCGCGTTGAGGAAGGCGGGGCTTGAGGCCAGCCGCCAGAGATCGGCCTTGATGCCGGCTAGGAAGATCGAGGCAAGCGGCAGGACGAGAAACAGGGTCGCAGCGAGGATGGTCGAGCCGTCCCACAGCCTTGCGCCCCATGTGCGTCCATCGAAGCGGCGGGTGGCGCGGCCGGCGGTCACATGTGTGCCGTCGGGGGCGGGGAGAAACGCGAGGGCGGCGAGGATCAGGCCGGTTACCGCAATCTGCAGCACCGCCAATCCGATGGCGCGGGGCGGATCGAAATCGAAGCGCAGCGACTGGTAGATCGCTACTTCCAGTGTCGTTGCCGCCGGCCCGCCACCGAGGATGAGGACCAGCGTGAAACTGGTGGCGCAGAGCATGAAGATCAGCCCGGCAATGCCTGGCACGACGCGGATCAGGGCCGGGCCTTCGATGAAACGGAAGATCGACAGGGGCTTCATGCCGAGGCTGGTGGACAGCAGCCAGTATTCCGCCGGCTGCCGTTCAAGCGCCACGAGAAACAGTCTGGCGGCCAGCGGCAGGTTGAAGAACACATGGGCCAGAAGAATGCCGGTCAGGCCGTAAATGCTGATCGGCTGCTCCAGTCCCAATGTCGAGAGGAGGCCGTTCACCGCGCCCTGGCGCCCCCAGATGCCGATCAGACCCAGCGCACCGATCAGAACCGGCAGACCCATCGGCAACGCCATCAGCCGCACGATCCAGATACGGCCGATGAAATGCGGCCGTCTTGCCAGTGACAGCGCCACGGGAAGCGCCAGACACACAGAGAACAAGGTCGATAGCGCCGCTTGCCACAGCGTGAACTGCAGGATGCGGCCGGTATAGGCCGAGAACAATCGCCCCTGCGTTTCAGGGGCGTCCCAGGACAGCAGGGCCGAGACCGCGATACCGACGAAAAGCGCGATCGCGCCGAGGCTTATCACCCCGCCGGAAATCCCTCGTCTTCGCTCGGCAGCGGTCAGCAGCATGCCCGGTTCAGCCGATCAGTTCATGCTCATGGCGTTCAGCCATTCGTCGATCCATGCCTGGCGGTTCTTCGCGACTTCGTCAGATCCCATCAGGAATGTCTTTTCCGGCTGAACCAGCTTGCCGAAAGCGTCTGGCAGCGGTTGCGACGTCTTCGTCACCGGCATCATCCAGTTGGTGGTAGGGATCACATCCTGGAAGCCCTGCGACACCATGAACTTCAGGAAGTCACGGGCGAGATCCTTGTCACGGGCGCCCTTCAGCATGCCGGCCACTTCGATCTGAACGTAATGTCCCTCGGAAAAATCAGCCGCCTGGTAACGGTTCTCGTTCTCCTCCACCATGTGATAGGCGGGCGAGGTCGTATAGGAGAGCACCATCGGCACTTCGCCCTTGGTAAACAGGCCGTAGGCTTCAGACCAGCCGGGGGTGACGGTCAGGATGCGGCCCTTGAGCTTTGCCCAGGCTTCCGGCGCCTTGTCGCCATAGACGGATTTGATCCACAAAAGCAGGCCGAGGCCGGGTGTCGAGGTGCGCGGATCTTCGATCGCGATCTTCTGCGACGGATCGCCCTCCACCAGTTCCCTCAGGCTCTTCGGCGGGTTCTTGATGGTCTTCGTGTCGTAGACGACGGCGAAATGGCCGTAGTCATAGGGCAGGAACGTATCGTCGGCGTAATTGCCGGGAACGCTGATGCCGCCGTTTGTGGAGGATACTTGCAGTCCATGCGGTTCGAACAGGCCGGTGGCCTTGGCCTCGGAAATCAGGTTGGTGTCGAGCCCGAGCGCGATATCGGCCTTGGTCGTCTCACCCTCCAGCTTCAGCCGGGTCAGAAGTGCGACGCCATCGGCGACAGCCACGAATTCGACCTTGCAGGCGCAGGTCTTTTCGAAAGCCGCCTTCACCTTGGGGCCGGGGCCCCAGTCGGCGGTGAAGCTTTCATAGGTGTAGATGGTCAGCACCTTGTCCTCGGCCCTTGCGGCCGGTGACAGGATGATGGTGGCCGCAGCCACGGTGAGCGATAGCAAGAGTTTGCGCATCAACGCCTCCTTCAAAATCAATCTACAAGGGGAATAGGCGCTGATCGTGAGCCGTCTAATCCCTCCGCCGGTGTTAGCCGGATCAGGTTCCGCGGGTTGGCTGAAAGCCTCTCAGCCGCACGTTACCGCGCAGCACCCCGTTAGAGCGGGAGTAGATGTAACGGTGAAGGAATTGTCTGGCAAGTGGTGTCGAACCGCTGCCGTCTTGCGTTCAGGGCCAAGGACCGAGGGGCGTCGTGCGATAGCAGTCTCGATAGCAAGAAAGCCGCCCGGCGTGCCGGACGGCTTTCTTGCTAGTAGTTCTTTGGCAACAAGGTTCACGCGTTGAGCGCGTAGCCTGACTGGGAGTCGTTGCGGAATATCTTGAGGTCACGCGGCACGATCGCCATGCCGCCGAGACGGTTGGCGATGGCATAGTCGATCGTCTGCTCCACCACATGCGGCATGACCGGCTTGGTCAGAACGCCGAGCGATCCTTCGACGCCGTCTTTCACGTCTTCCGGATTGGCCGTCATGAAGATGACCGTCAGGCCGTATTCGGCAGCGAGTTCGCGCCCGATTTCCGGACCGGTCCGGCCGTCGGAGAGATTGACGTCGACCAGCGCGATATCGGCGTATGCGCCGAGCGACAGGGCGTGCTTGCGGGCGCTGGCAAAGCCTGCAACCTTGAGACCCATGCTCTCGACAGTCTCGGCAACATCAAGCGCGATCAGGAATTCGTCCTCGACGATCAGAACGCGCTGTTCCATTGCATCACTCGCCAGCCGACGACGCATCACATTAGTCAGCATTGGACATTCCTAACCGTTTTGTTTCCATCTGGTCGGCATGTCGGCATTCATACCGCACTACGCATTTCGACCACTTGATGGATGCCAACGTCAGCGGGGAATGTTTGTTCCGGCTCGCGACAAATAAAACGGTGGATATTTATTTGTTAAGTATAGGAATTCTTTAACTATCCTTCAATCTGTTCTCGGAGCATCTCAAGCTCCAGCCATTCTTCTTCCATTTTGGCGACACGATCGCGTAGTTTTGCCGTCTCTGCGGCGAGCTTTGAAAACGCCGACGGGTCTTTGGCGAAGAGTTTGGGATCGGCCATCTTCCGTTCGGATGTAGCGATCTCGTCCTGCGCCTTGGCCATGTCCTTGGGGAGGTTTTCCAGCGCGAACTTCTGCTTGAAGGAGAGCTTGCCCTTTGTCTTGGTGGCAGCCGGAGCAGTGCTGTCCGTTTTCGCCTTTTCCGCCTTATCGGCGCGGCGCTTTTCGTCGGCCATGCCTTTGCGCTGCTGCAGCATGTCGGTATAGCCGCCGGCATATTCGATCCATCGTCCATCCGGCGAATCCGGATCTACCGGAGCGATCGTCGAGGTCACGGTCCGGTCGAGAAAGTCGCGGTCATGGCTGACGAGAATGACGGTGCCGGCATAGCCCGCGACGATTTCCTGCAAGAGGTCCAGCGTCTCGATGTCGAGGTCGTTGGTCGGTTCGTCGAGGATCAGAAGGTTCGACGGCTTTGCCAGCATGCGGGCCAGCATCAGGCGCGCGCGCTCGCCACCGGAGAGGTTCTTGATCGGCGTGCGGATCTGTTCCGGCTGGAACAGGAAATCCTTCATGTAGCCCGCGACATGCCGCTGTTCGCCGTTGACCAGCAGCGTTTCGCCGCGGCCGTCTGTCAGGTAGTGAGACAGCGTATCTGCGGGGTCGAGGTCCTCGCGCTTCTGGTCAAGCGTGGCAATTTCGAGATTGGTGCCGAGCTTGATCCAGCCGCCGTCGGGGGCGAGCTGGCCCGTCAACATCTTGAGCAGCGTCGTCTTGCCAGCACCATTCGGGCCAACAAGACCGATGCGGTCGCCGCGATGGATGCGGATCGAGAATGGCGCAACGATCGGCTTGTCATAGGTCTTGGTGATGTTTTCCGCTTCCACCACCAGTTTGCCGGACTCGCGGCCTTCGGCGACGGAGGCCTGAACGGAGCCCTGCGGTCCCTTGTGGCCGCGGTAGTCGGCACGCATGGACTGCAGCTCGCCGACGCGGCGCATGTTGCGCTTGCGCCTTGCGGTCACGCCGTAGCGCATCCAGTGTTCTTCACGCTCAATCGCCTTGCCGAGCTTGTGCTGCTCGATCTCTTCCTCTTCGAGAACCTGATCGCGCCAGGCTTCGAAATGGCCGAAACCGCGCGACAGGCGGCGGGAGGTGCCGCGGTCGAGCCAGACTGTGGCGTTCGACACCTTTTCGAGAAAGCGACGGTCATGGCTGATGACGACCAGTGCGCTACGGGTCTTGCGCAGCTCGTCTTCCAGCCATTCGATGGTCGGCAGATCGAGATGGTTGGTCGGCTCATCCAGCATCAGGATATCAGGTTCCGGTGCCATGACGCGGACAAGTGCTGCACGTCGCGCCTCGCCACCGGAAAGCCTGACCGGGTCTTCCTCGCCTGTCAGGCCCAGATGCTCCAGCAGATAGGTGACGCGGTAGGGGTCGTCGCCCGGTCCAAGCCCCGCTTCCGCATAGGCCTGCACGGTTTTGTAACCAGCAAAATCCGGCGCCTGTTCGAGATAGCGGATCGTCGCATTGGGGTGCCGGAAAACCTCGCCCGACTGCGCTTCCACCATGCCGGCGGCGATCTTCATCAGCGTCGATTTGCCCGACCCGTTGCGGCCGACGAGGGAGATGCGGTCGCCGGGCTCCACCTGCAGCGCAGCTCCGTTGAGAAGCGGCGTGCCGCCGAAGGTTAGAACGATATCGTCGAGTTTCAGAATAGGCGGTGCCATGCGGCGTCTATGCTCCGGAAAAATCGTTTGGACGGGCAAGGATCATCGCCCTGCCGTCACGTAAATGGAATTGGACCGGCCCTTCTGCAACGTTGGACACGGTGCGGGAGGAACCGAAGGGCAGTGCGTAATCCTTGAGTGGATAGCGCGCGCCGAGAATGTCGAGGCCTGCAAGGCCGGTAAAACCGATGACGGAAAACAGCGCGCCCTTCGGCAGGTCGAGCGTCATCGTGCCGGTGAGAAACGGCACAGCCTCTTCCTCGCCGGATGTCAGAAGAACGTCATGGCCGCGTTCGGCAAGGCTCATCGCATGTAGAAAATGCTGGAGCGCGTGGTCGGATCGTTCGCCGCCCAGTGCGCCGATCAGGATCAACCGCGTCGCGCCGCGTTCGATCGCTTCAGCCGTCGCAATCTCGCCGTCCGTCTCGTTCTTTTCAGGCGGATAGGTCCGGCGCTCGACATCCGGAAAGCGCTCGATCAGGGCGGCGTCGGAGGAATCGAAGTCGCCCACCCAGAGCTCCGGCATCACACCCAGCGCCTCTGCATGGCGCATGCCGCTGTCGGCCGCAATGAAGCGGCTTGCGGCAACTGCCTTTTGCAGTCGGTCGGTTACGGTGAGGTCACCGCCGAGCAGGATCGTGAAGGTCGAGTTGGCCATTGCCCATGCCCATATCCTAAAGCGGCTCGCAAGGGAAAGGCGCGTGTCGCACTGTTCGTGCGAAAGCGGTCATTTTTGCTGCCATTGACGGCGGGCGTGGCAGGGATTATTTGAAAAGTCGAAATTCCGTGGTGATTTGGCCGGCCGGCTTGCAGCCACGTAAAAAAAGTCGCTAAAGGGCCGCGAGAAGAGTTTCAAAAACTTCCCACGGGCCGGCTGCGATTCTTCGTGCCGGCTTTTTGTTTTTGGGTTGAAGAGATGCCGATCAAGATCCCCGATACGCTGCCTGCCTTCAACACGCTCGTTTCCGAGGGCGTGCGCGTGATGACCGAAACGATGGCGGTCAGGCAGGACATCCGGCCACTGCAGATCGGGCTTCTCAACCTCATGCCCAACAAGATCAAGACCGAAGTGCAGATGGCGCGCCTTGTCGGCGCTTCGCCGCTGCAAGTCGAGTTTTCGCTGGTCCGCATCGGCGGCCACAAGGCCAAGAACACATCGGAAGATCATCTCCTGTCGTTCTACGAGACGTGGGAAGAGGTGAAGCACCGCAAGTTCGACGGTTTCATCATCACGGGAGCGCCGGTGGAAACCCTGCCCTACGAGGACGTCACATACTGGCAGGAGATGAAGGAAATCTTCGACTGGACCACCACCAACGTGCATTCCACCATGAATGTCTGCTGGGGGGCGATGGCCGCCATCTATCATTTCCACGGCGTTCCGAAGCACGGGCTGAAGGAAAAGGCGTTTGGGGTCTATCGCCACCGCAACCTGTCGCCGGCCTCCGTCTACCTCAACGGCTTCTCCGACGATTTCCAGGTGCCGGTGTCGCGCTGGACGGAAGTTCGTCGGGAGGATGTTGAAAAGGCCGGCAGTGACCTCGAGATCCTGATGGAATCAGACGAAATGGGCCTCTGCCTCGTGCATGAGCGGGCCGGACGGCGGCTGTTCATGTTTAACCACGTCGAATACGATTCCACCTCGCTTGCCGACGAGTATTTCCGCGATGTCGATGCCGGCATACCGATCAAGATGCCGCACGACTATTTTCCGCACAACGACGATACGCTGGCTCCGCTCAACCGCTGGCGCGGTCATGCGCATCTGCTGTTTGGAAACTGGATTAACGAGATCTACCAGACGACGCCTTACGACGTCGAAAAAATCGGCACCGAGTGACCGAGACCGGTTTCTGCCCCGTCATCCTTGCTGGATGAGAGCCTGACGGAATTTTCCGCTGGCCTCGTTGCAGCTTTGATCGAAATCACGCAGTTTGCCGCAAACATTCGGGAGATGGGTTATGACGGGTCATGAATTCGAGATTTTCGGCACGACGAAGAGCGGCGAGGCGGTGCATCGGATCACGCTGTCGGGCGGCGGGCTGACAGCCCAGGTTCTTACCTGGGGCTCCGTTATTCAGGATCTGCGGCTTGCCGGCCACGAGCCGCCTCTGGTGCTGGGGTTCGACAATTTCGCAGACTATGAGGCCTACTCGCCCTATTTCGGCGCCACGCCGGGTCGCTGTGCCAATCGCATCGGCGATGGCCGCTTCTCGATCGACGGCACAGAATACCAGCTGGAACTCAACGAAGACGGCGTAACCCATCTGCACGGCGGATCCGACGGTATCGCCCGGCGCATCTGGTCGATCGTCGATCACGCGGAAGACCGAGTCGTGCTGCAGATCACCGACCCGGACGGACGCGCCGGATATCCCGGCAATTGCACCGTCACTGCGACCTACCAGCTGATGGAAGACGGGGTGCTTTCGGTGATCTACGACACGGTGACCGACCAGCCGACGCCCGCCAACGTCTGCCAGCACTCCTATTTCAATCTCGACGGTCGTCCCGACATTTTCGGCCACGACATGATGATCGCCGCGGCTGAGCTGACGGCGGTGGATGAAAGGATGGTGCCGACCGGCGTCCTGATGCCGCTTGCTGGCACCACGTTCGACCTGAGCGAGATGGGTCCGATCCAGCGGACCGGTGCCGATGGCGAGCAGGTGCCGTTCGATCACAACTACTGCCTCTCGGAGGAAAGGACCGCCAAGCGCTCGATCGCGCTTGCCCGCAGCCTGTATTCCGGCGTGCAGCTCGAAGTGCGCACCACGGAGCCGGGGATCCAGTTCTACGCGGGCTTCAAGCTCGCCTTGCCGGTGCCCGGCATGGAAGGCCGTCCCTACGCGCCTTACGCCGGCTTCTGCCTGGAAACCCAGGTCTGGCCCGATGCAATCAACCACGAGACTTTCCCCAATGCAGTGCTTCGCCCGGGCGAAACCCTGCGCCAGGAAACCGACTACGTGTTTTCGAAGAGCTGAGGCGATGAGGGCTGAGGCTGCCGAAAGGCGGCCTCAGTCTGGCTGCGAGGATGCAGGCAGCCAGCGAATGACGATAATAGACGAGGTACCCTACTGGGTACCAATACCGTTATTCGTTTTTTCGTCTGAAGGGAGAATTTGGAGCGGGCGAAGGGATTCGAACCCTCGACCCCAACCTTGGCAAGGTTGTGCTCTACCACTGAGCTACACCCGCTCATAAACCGTCGACCCGGTGGTAGTCTGGATCGTCGGTGCCGCTCGTTGCCGGCGACGGGCGGTATATGGCCCAGACTTTTTTCAAATGCAACAGGGAAATGACGATCTCGATGAAGAATTTTTCATGAGCTTCGAAAGCCCCTGCGAAACAAGGGTTTGCGCCAAAGCGTGCATCTTGGCCGGTCCGAACAATCTGTCTATAGTCCGCCATCCTTACCCCGCCGGCCGGGGCCAACACCTCAAGAGCAGCCACGATCGATCATGCCAAAAACTGCAGAAGACCTGTTCGCCTTTCTCGATAGCCTCGATATTGCCCACAAGACGAAAGCGCATGCACCGGTGTTTACGGTATCGGAATCAGCCAGTCTGCGTGACGAGATCCCGGGCGGGCATACCAAGAACCTGTTCGTCAAAGACAAGAAGGACCAGTTCTTCGTCATCACGGTCGAAGAAAACGCCAGCGTCGATCTAAAGACCGTCCACAAGGTGATCGGGGCCTCCAGTCGCGTCTCGTTCGGCAATCCTGAAAAGATGCTGGAATTTCTCGGCGTCGTGCCAGGCTCCGTCACCGTGTTCGGAGCACTGAACGACACGGATAACAACGTCACGTTCGTGCTCGACGAAGACCTCATGCGCGAAGAGGTGATCAATGGCCATCCACTCTCAAACGATGCGACGACGTCGATCGGTCGCGACGATCTTATCCGCTTTCTGGAGGCGACGGGCCATACGCCGCTTGTCTTGAAAGTGACGGGCTGACATACGATCTTTGCAATTCAGAGTAAGACATAATGCGCATCGGCCGTGTGCCGATTGGACTTTTTCCGGGAGAACACTTTCATGAGCGGCACGAACAATCCTTATGGTGGCTCCTATGGCGCCGGTAACTACGGCGGCCAAAACGCGACGGTGAACTTCGGTTCGACGCCTGCTGCGGCCCCAGCGCCCGCGCCTTCCTCTGCCCCTGCTGCTGCCGGTAGCTATATCTCGGACACGACGACCGCAGGCTTTGGCAAGGACGTGATCGAGGCATCGCGCAGCCAGCCGGTTCTCGTCGATTTCTGGGCGCCCTGGTGCGGTCCGTGCAAGCAACTCACGCCCGTCATCGAAAAGGTCGTCAACGAAGCCCAGGGTCGCGTCAGGCTCGTCAAGATGAACATTGACGACCATCCCTCGATCGCGGGACAGCTCGGGATCCAGTCGATCCCGGCCGTGATCGCCTTTGCCGATGGCCGTCCGGTCGACGGGTTCATGGGTGCCATTCCGGAAAGCCAGATCCGCGAGTTCATCGAAAAGGTCGCAGGTCCAGAGGGCATGGACCAGGCGGCCGAGATCGAGGCGGTGCTCGGCGATGCGGAAACCCTGCTCGGACAGGACGATATCCAGGGTGCCGCACAGCTCTACGGCGCCGTGCTGCAGGCCGACCCGGAAAACCCCAAGGCTGCGGCCGGCATGATGCAGTGCCTGATCGGCATGGGCGAAACGCCCCGCGCCGGCGAGATGCTCGCCTCCCTGCCCGAAGAGATGGCTGCCGATCCCGCAATACAGGCGGTCGCCAAGAAGCTGGAGCAAATCGAGGAAGCCCGCAAACTGGGTGACCCTGTCGCACTCGAGCAGCAGCTTGCCGCCAACCCCGACGATCACGAGGCCCGCGTGAGCCTTGCCAAGATCCTCAACGTCCAGGGCAAACGCGAAAAGGCGGCCGATCATCTGCTGACCATCATGCGCAAGGACCGTACGTTCGACGACGATGGCGCGCGCCGCCAGCTGCTGCAATTCTTCGAGGTCTGGGGCCCGAAAGATCCGGCTACGATTTCCGGGCGCCGTCGTCTTTCGTCGATCCTGTTCTCCTGATTGTGTTGCCGATTGATCGCTAAGCCGGATCGCAGCCTTGCGTTCCGGCGACGATGCCCCACATTAGTTTTATAGGTTTGGCTGAACGGCCAGGTTTGGACAACGGCCAGATTCGGACAGACATTTTTGTCCGGTGAATGTGGTCTGGGAGGTATCGGACCAATGCATGTGGGAAACGCGCGCTATCTGAAGCGGGAGGATCTTCCGGAAACGATCCCGGTCTTTCCGCTGACTGGGGCTTTGCTCCTGCCGGGAGGCCAGCTTCCTCTCAATATCTTCGAGCCGCGTTATCTGTCCCTGTTCGATGCAGCGCTTGCGGGCGACAGGTTGATCGGCATCGTGCAGCCATCATTGATGGAACCGGACGAGCCGCTCGGCGGCGGGCGCTCGGCGCTGTCGTCGATCGGTTGCGCCGGCCGGATCACGTCCTTTGCCGAAACCGGCGATGGCCGCTACATCATTTCGCTCAGCGGGATCTGCCGCTTCAGGCTGCTCGATGAGATCGGTGGCGGCCATCCGTTCCGCAAATTCAGACACGCGCCTTTCCTGTCCGATCTGACCGACGAGGATGACGAAAAAGCCGTCAACCGGCCGGAACTGCTGCGGGTCTTCAAGGCCTATCTCGACGCCAACAAGCTGGAGGCGGACTGGGAAAGCATCGAGCGGGCCGGAAACCGGACGCTGGTGAATTCGCTGTCGATGATGTCGCCCTTCGGTCCTGCCGAGAAGCAGGCGCTTCTGGAGGCACCGGATCTGAAGAGCCGGGCTGATACGTTGATCGCAATCACCGAGATCCTGCTTGCGCAGGGATCGGGGACAGCGAACGTGCTGCAGTAGGGCAAAGGCCGGTCATGGACGAAAAACTCAGCAAGGTGGATCCGAAACTGCTCGATCTTCTCGTCTGTCCGCTGACCAAGGGCAGGCTGTCACTCGATCGCGAAAACAACGAGCTCGTGTCGCAAGGCGCGCGCCTTGCCTATCCGATCCGCGACGGGATCCCGATCATGCTCATGTCGGAAGCCCGCAAGCTCGAGGACTAGCCTTCAGATCGAGCCGTGAGCAACCTTCAGATCGATCGGCCGCTCAGCAGTTTCGGGTTGTCCTTCACCGTCGTTCCGGCAGCCTGACCGATGAAGAAATCCTTGATCTTCGGAAGCCGCTCCACGACGCCCAAGCCGAAATCGCGGGCGATGCGGATTGGCGTGACGTCGTTGGAAAACAGCCGGTTCAGCACATCCGTCGTCACGCCCATCCGGAACGTATCGAAACGCCGCCACGACTGGTAGCGCTCGAGCACATTGAGCGAGCCGATGTCGAGGCCGAGGCGATCCGCCTCGACGACGGTCTCGGCAAGCGCTGCCACATCCTTGAAGCCGAGGTTGAGGCCCTGGCCGGAGATCGGATGAATGCCGTGGGCGGCATCGCCGGCAAGCGCGAAGCGCGGTGCGACAAAGGCACGCGACAGGGTGAGGCTGAGCGGATAGGCCTTGCGACCGCCGACCAGCCGGATCTCGCCCAGCTTGTGGCCGAAGCGCCGCTGCAGCTCTTCCTCGAAGATCAAGTCGTCCGATGCCATCAGGCGCTCGGCGGCATCGGTGCGCTCCGTCCAGACCAGCGACGAGCGATTGTTGGTGAGCGGCAGGATGGCGAACGGGCCGGACGGCAGGAAATGCTCTTCCGCCACGCCTTCGTGGTCGCGTTCATGGGCAACCGTCGCGACGATGCCGGACTGGTCGTATGTCCAGTTGACAGTGCGGATGCCGGCCATGTCGCGCAGCTTCGAGCGCACGCCGTCGCAGGCAACGAGGAGGCGGGTTTCCTCGGTCGAGCCATCGGAAAACTTCACGGTCGTATGCGTTGCGGTCGTCTCGAAGCCGGTGGCGGAAAGGCCGTGACGGATCGATACGCCGAGCCGTTCGGCGGCGCCGCGCAGGGCGCGCACCATCGCAACGTTCGGCACCATATGGGCGAAGGGCTTGCCTGCCTGGATCGTGCCGTCGAAGGTGAGAAAGACCGGGCGGACCGGATCGGATGTCCGGCTGTCGGTGACGATCATCCGGTTGATGGGTTGGGCATGCGGCAAGATCTCGTCCCAGGTGCCGAGAATGTCGAGCATCTGGCTCGCGGCCGCGATGATCGCGGAGGCGCGCTCGTCCTTTTCCCAGACACCGGCCGGTGCGGCCTCGACGACCTGGACCTCCAGATGCGGCGCCGCCTGCTTGACCGCGACCGCCGCCGCAAGGCCCACATAACCACCACCCACAACCAGCATGTCCAGCATTGCAAAACTCCCGAGCACGTCAAACACTTCGTGGCGTTTCCATTTGAGCTCGAAACGCTTAGCCTTAGATATAGATCATCAAGTGCCCGCTTCCTACCGCCGGAGTCCGTCTTAATGTCGAGTTCTTCTACCCCAATCGATCCCATCAGCGCACTGCTGACCGTACTCGACCTCGAAAAGCTGGAGGAGAACCTGTTTCGCGGCAGGACCGGCCCCGACACGGGATGGCAGAGAGTGTTCGGCGGACAGGTGATCGGCCAGGCGCTGGTTGCGGCACAGCGGACGGTCGCCAGCGATCGCTTCGTGCACTCGCTGCATGCCTATTTCCTGCGGCCTGGAGATCCGCTGGTGCCGATCATATACCAAGTGGAGCGAATCAGGGACGGGTCGAGCTTCACCACGCGACGGATTGTCGCCATCCAGCATGGGCATGCCATCTTTTCGATGTCCGCTTCGTTCCAGATCGACGAAGGCGGTTACGACCATCAGATGTCGATGCCGCCCGTCGCCATGCCGGAAGAGCTGATGCCGGAAAGCGAATTCAAGAAGATGTTCCTGAAGCACGGCTCCGAAGCCGTGCGCCGCTACTGGTCTCGCGAGCGTCCGATCGAGATGCGGCCGACATCGCTTGCGCATTATCTGTCCAAGGAGAAG
Source organism: Rhizobium sp. PvP014 (assembly GCF_017876855.1). Classification (NCBI taxonomy): domain Bacteria; kingdom Pseudomonadati; phylum Pseudomonadota; class Alphaproteobacteria; order Hyphomicrobiales; family Rhizobiaceae; genus Rhizobium; species Rhizobium sp. PvP014. The sequence goes on along the minus strand of NZ_JAGIOT010000002.1, from coordinate 2,514,184 downwards.
CTGGAGCCGCGCCAGGATATCTGGGTGAGGACCACCGGCCCGGTGCCGGACGACCGGACGATCCAGGCGGCGTTGCTTGCCTATCTCTCCGACATGACGCTTCTCGATGCCTCTCTCTATCCGCACGGCACCTCGATCTTCGATCCAACCATCCAGGCCGCGAGTATCGACCATGCGATGTGGTTCCACCGTCCGATCCGTTTCGACGACTGGCTGCTCTATTCGCAGGACAGTCCCAGCGCATCCGGCGCGCGCGGCATGACCCGCGGCGCAATCTACAGTCGATCCGGCGAGCTCGTCGCATCCGTCGCGCAAGAAGGTTTGATTCGTAAAAGAGCAAATGAATAATATTTGGGCATTTTGAGAAAACTGCACAAGTTTTCGCCGCAATTTGGCCGGCGCGTTGCCCGTTATTTGGCGACGTTCTGAAAGGGTCATTCTTATCAATAGCTTAATCTGGCTTCTCAAACTGGCATGACCCTTGAATGTGTCATGTCAGTCGCTGCTCTTGATCAGGCAGTGATCCAGGAGAATCGGCCCCGAGCCGAGCAACAAAGGATGGGAAGCCAGATGAAAATTGTAATGGCCATTATCAAGCCATTCAAGCTGGATGAGGTGCGCGAAGCCCTCACCGCTGTCGGTATCCAGGGCCTTACCGTGACCGAAGTAAAGGGCTACGGACGCCAGAAGGGACACACGGAAATCTACCGTGGGACGGAATATGCGGTCAGCTTCCTGCCGAAGCTGAAAATCGAGATCGCGGTTCCGACCGACCTCGTCGAAAAAGCCGTTGAAGCAATCGCCTCTTCCGCCAAGACCGGCCAGATCGGCGACGGCAAGATCTTTGTCTATTCGATCGAGCAGGCCGTGCGCATTCGCACCGGCGAAACCAATACTGAAGCGCTGTAAGAACGGCTGACAGGGGAGTCTTCAAGCTATGCAATTTACTAAATTTTCCACTCTCGGGCGCCTCGGTGCCGCGGCTGCGGCCTTCGCCGCGCCCGCCGTCGCCTTTGCGCAGGACGCTGCCGCCCCGGCAGTCGCCGCCGCGGCTGCCGCCCCGGTTGCCGACAAGGGCGACACCGCGTTCATGTTCATCTGCACGCTTCTCGTGCTGTTCATGCTGATGCCGGGCATCGCCCTGTTTTACGGCGGCCTCGTCCGCACCAAGAACATGCTGTCGGTCCTGATGCAGTGCACCGTTGCCGGTGCCGCCATCATGATCATCTGGGTGACCTACGGCTATTCCTTTGCCTTCGGCGGCAGCACCTCCGCCTTCTGGGGTGGTACGGCGAAAATGTTCCTGTCGGGTGTCAACATGGACTCGACGGCTGCAACCTTCTCCGACGGCGTGGTCATTCCGGAATTCATCTTCGTGATGTTCCAGATGACCTTTGCGGCTCTGACGCCTGCACTGATCATTGGCGCCTTCGCCGAGCGCATCAAGTTCTCGGCTTCGATCCTGTTCTGCATCCTGTGGGTTACCTTCGTCTACTTCCCGATCGCCCACATGGTCTGGGACGCAAACGGCCTGATCTTCGGCTGGGGCGCGCTTGACTTTGCCGGCGGCACCGTCGTTCACATCAATGCAGGTCTTGCAGGTCTGATCGGTGCGATCATGGTCGGCAAGCGCACCGGCTACGGCAAGGACATGATGGCTCCGCATTCGATGACGCTGACGCTGGTCGGCGCTGCAATGCTCTGGGTCGGCTGGTTCGGCTTCAACGCAGGCTCCAACCTCGAAGCTTCGGGCGGCGCAATGCTCGCAACGGTCAACACCTTTGTTGCAACCGCTGCAGCCGTCCTCTCCTGGTGCGTCGTCGAAACCTTCACCCGCGGCAAGGCTTCGCTGCTCGGTGCTGTCTCGGGCATGATCGCCGGTCTCGTCGCCATCACGCCGGCTGCCGGCATTGCCGGTCCGATGGGCGCCATCGTCATGGGCCTGATCGTCTCGCCGCTGTGCTACTTCTTCGTTGCCGTCATCAAGAACAAGTTCGGCTATGACGACACGGCAGACGTGTTCGGCGTCCACGGCATCGGCGGCCTGTTCGGCGCTCTTGCCACGGGCATCTTCGCATCCGCCTCGCTCGGCGGTATCGGCTATGCCGAAGGCGTCACGATGGGCGGTCAGTTCATGACCCAGGTCTATGCCGTTCTCGTCACCATCGCGTGGTGCGGTATCGGCTCGCTGGTCATCTACAAGATCGTCGATCTCGTCGTCGGCCTGCGCGTCACCGTGGAAGCAGAACGCGAAGGTCTCGATCTCGCCTCGCACGGCGAAGCTGCCTACCACTCGTAAGGGGCTGCAACTGCCTCTCGAAGGCAGCGTCAATCTCTGATGACCATCACTCAAGCCCGGGCCTCTGGTCCGGGCTTTTGCGTTTTGCCAAGCGAATTCCAGCCGATCAATCTTGGTTAAAGTCGCGTTAACCATCGCGGGGGTATTCTGCCTGGAATTGCGTGACCGGCCGAAACCTGCCGGTTCATGAAACAGGCGGTTTTTCAGGACGGCGGGCAGACAAGATGGGCAGAAGCAGTTCGGCGGCTATGGCAAATCGATCCACCCGCCTGGTACTCACAGCCTTTGTCTGGCGACAGGCGCTTGCGCTGACAGGCTTTGGCATTTTCACGCTGCTGGCGCTGGCGGTGGCAGCCCTTGCCACGTGGAATGTCGCAGATCCGAGTTTCTCCTACGCCACCGACAACCCGCCTGCCAATATCCTCGGCTTTTCGGGCGCAGCCTTCGCCGACCTGATGATGCAGTTCCTCGGACTTGCGAGCATCTTTGCGCTGCTTCCAATCCTTGCCCTGGCGCTCGCTCTGATTTCCGGGCGTCGTTACGATCGCATTCCGGCGCGGCTTGCAGCATGGGGCGGCGGTACGCTTCTGGCATCGGCAACGCTCGGCTGCTTTCCGGCGCCGGCGACCTGGCCGATCCCGAACGGCATCGGCGGCGTCATTGGCGACATGATCCTGCGCTTCCCGGCTCTCTTCGTCGGCGCCTATCCGACAGGCATGGTCGCAACCGTGCTCGGCTGCATCTTTACCATTCCCTGCATCTGGCTGATGCTGTTTGCGTCCGGCTTTGTCGGCGAAGCCGTCGAGACGGAAAGCGATGACGACGATGCGCCCGTGGCCGCCGTCTCCGCGCGCAACCGTCAGGATGAGGACGATGACGGCGACGACAATGGCCTCTTCGGGGGCTTCCTGGCGTTCGGCGCATTGGCCCATTACTGGTATATCGCTCAGGCGCGCCTGCGGCGGCTGACTGGCGCAAAGCCCCGCGCCCGTGTCGGTTTCGACCAGCCCTACGATTTCAACGACGACGAATTCGGCACCCTGAACGAGCCGGTTCGTGCCAAGCAGGCGTCTGCCGGTGGCAGAAGCCGGATGGAGCCGTCGCTCGATGGCGCACCGGAGCGGGTCCTGTCGCCACGCCGGATCGTATCTGCGCCGCCGATGTCCTCCAATGACGCGGATGACGACGATGATTCGTCGCTCGATACGGCAGACAATCCACGTCGCCCGGCCGGGATCCTTGCCGACCACGATGAGGATTTCGCGGCCGCGCGCGGGTCGAAATCTGCTGGCAACGGCTCTCCGCGCGTCGTCCCGGCGGCACCGCCTCCCAAGCCCAGCGCTCGCGTCGGTCGCGATGCGCAGGGCTCGTTCATCTCTGCCGACGGGTTCCAACTGCCCTCCGTGCACCTGCTTGCCGAACCAAAGGCGATTGCCCGCGATGCTTCGCTGTCTGCTGACGCGCTGGAGCAGAACGCCCGCATGCTGGAAGGCGTGCTGGAAGATTTCGGTGTCAAGGGCGAGATCATCCACGTCCGCCCGGGCCCTGTCGTGACACTCTACGAACTGGAACCTGCGCCGGGCATCAAGTCGTCCCGCGTGATCGGACTTGCCGACGATATCGCCCGCTCGATGAGCGCCATCGCCGCCCGTGTCGCGGTCGTTCCCGGCCGCAACGCGATCGGGATCGAGCTGCCGAACCGCATTCGCGAAACGGTCTACCTGCGCGAAATGATCGGCTCGAAGGATTTCGAAACCAGCAAGGCAAAGCTTGCCATGGCACTCGGCAAGACGATCGGGGGCGAGCCTGTTGTCGCCGATCTCGCCAAGATGCCGCATCTTCTCGTGGCCGGTACCACCGGTTCTGGAAAATCCGTCGCGATCAACACGATGATCCTCTCGCTTCTCTATCGTTACACGCCGGAGAAGTGCCGCCTGATCATGATCGACCCCAAGATGCTCGAGCTTTCCGTCTATGACGGGATCCCACATCTTCTGTCTCCCGTCGTCACCGATCCGAAGAAGGCCGTTGTCGCGCTCAAATGGACCGTCCGCGAGATGGAAGAGCGCTACAAGAAGATGTCGAAGATCGGCGTGCGCAATATCGACGGGTTCAATTCGCGCGTCGAGCAGGCGATGGAACGCGGCGAGGTTCTGACCCGTACCGTCCAGACCGGTTTCGATCGCCAGACCGGCGAGGCGGTTTACGAGACGGAAGAGTTCGACCTGCAGCCGATCCCCTATATCGTCGTCATCATCGACGAAATGGCCGACCTGATGATGGTGGCCGGCAAGGATATCGAAGGCGCTGTCCAGCGTCTGGCGCAGATGGCGCGTGCGGCCGGCATCCATGTGATCATGGCGACGCAGCGCCCCTCGGTCGACGTCATTACCGGCACGATCAAGGCCAACTTCCCGACCCGTATTTCCTTCCAGGTGACGTCGAAGATCGACAGCCGTACCATTCTCGGCGAACAGGGTGCCGAACAGCTGCTGGGTCAGGGCGATATGCTCTATATGGCGGGCGGCGGTCGGATTCAGCGTGTCCACGGGCCTTTCGTCTCCGATACCGAGGTCGAAGAGATCGTCGCCTACTTGAAAACTCAAGGGTCGCCCCAATATCTCGAAGCTATCACGGCTGATGACGACGAGGATGGCGAGGGCGCAGGACCTGCTGGCACTTCCAACCTCTCCGACTCGGACGATCCTTACGACCAGGCGGTGGCGGTTGTGCTCAAAGACGGCAAGGCCTCCACATCCTACATCCAGCGCCGTCTCGGCATCGGCTACAACCGTGCGGCATCGCTGATCGAGCGGATGGAGCAGGAGGGCCTGATCGGCCCGGCCAACCATGCCGGAAAGCGCGAGATCCTCGTGCCGACCGAAGCGGATGTGCTGGATCGGTAAGGCCGGTAAAGCGGTCTTCAGGGGTTCGTGATCCGGCGCAAGCGGCCATCAAGACGCCGTGTTTCCACAACAGAAACACGGAAGGAGACCAGAATGACAGAACAAAAGACCACTCTTTCCAAAAGCATGACCGGACTTCTCGGCCGTCGCCAGTTCTCGCTCGGCCTTGCCGGCGGTGTTGCCGGGCTGCTGGTTGCGGGAGCGGCCAAGCCCGTTCTGGCGCAGGCCGCAGCCGGTGCCTCGGCTCAGCGGATCGCCGACCATTTCTCGTCGGTGAAGACGATGATGGGCGAGTTCGTTCAGTTCGGGCCACGCGGCGAACAGACCGGCGGCAAGTTCTTTATCGAACGCCCCGGAAAGCTGCGCTTCAACTTCGAGGATCCGTCGCCGCTGCGCGTGATTGCCGATGGCCGCAACGTGGTCGTGGGCAACGTCAAGCTCAAGACCTGGGATATCTACCCGCTGTCGAAGACGCCGCTCAGCCTGCTCTTGTCCGAGCGCATCGATTTGACATCCGCGACCGTGCGCAGCGTGCGTGAAGAGACCGACCTGACGACGATCGTGCTCGGCAACAAGTCGATCTTCGGCGATTCGACCATCACCATGATGTTCGACACCAAGACCTTCGACCTTCGCCAGTGGACGATCACCGACGCCCAGAACAAGGATACGTCCGTGATGGTCTATAACGTCCGCAACGGCGTGGCGATGGACGAGAGAGTGTTCACCATCCCCTACGATCAGGTGAAATAAGACCCATCCGCCGAGACGGATCGCTTTTGGAGGGCTGCGGAAACGCGGCCCTTTTTGCTTTTACTGCTATCCGAAATTGCCTAGAGGTGATGCCCATCAGCGAGGGCAGGCATGACATTCTCCATCACCACCTGGAACATCAACTCGGTCCGGCTTCGCATGCCGATCGTGCAGGAGTTCATTACCCGCAACCAGCCGGACATTCTCTGCCTGCAGGAGATCAAGTGCCAGGAGCCTGAATTCCCCTACCAGCCGCTGAGAGACCTCGGTTACGAGCACATCATCGTGCACGGCCAGAAGGGCTATCACGGCGTCGCCATCGCCTCGAAAATTCCGCTGTCGGAAGATCACCGCCAGAATTACTGCAATGTCGGCGATGCCCGGCACATCTCGGCGCTTTTCGAGACGGGTTCCCAGCGCATCCGCGTGCATAATTTCTACGTGCCGGCGGGAGGCGACGAGCCGGACCGGACGATCAATCCGAAATTCGGTCACAAGCTGGATTTCGTCGAAGAGATGAAGGTTTTGCAGGTCGATGCGACGCCCGGCATTTCGTCGATCCTCGTCGGCGATCTGAATATCGCGCCGCTGGAGCACGATGTCTGGTCGCACAAGCAGCTTCTGAAGATCGTCAGTCACACGCCGGTCGAGACTGAGGGCATGAAGGAGATCATCTCCAAGGGCGGCTGGCTCGATCTGATGCGCCAGTACACGCCGGAGCCGGAAAAGATCTACACTTGGTGGAGCTACCGCGCCAAGGACTGGGAAGCCGCCAACAAGGGTCGCCGTCTCGATCATATCTGGTCATCGCCGGACCTTGGGCCGTTTCTAGACCGGATCGAGGTGCTGAAGGAAGCCCGAGGCTGGACCCAGCCATCGGACCACGTTCCGGTGACGGCAGTGTTCAAGTTCTAAGGAGCAGTCGTCTCAGCGGAACCGGTGCTGCATGGCGAGTGCTGCCTTGGCGAGGTTGACGATGTTGTCGCGGATGCGGTTTTCGATGAGACGACCGACGTGGGGATATTCCTCCAGCAGGCGCTCGAACAGGGATCGGCCGATCCTGAGCGTTTCGGAATCCTCGGCGGCAATTGCCGTGAACTTGCGCTCGACCATGGTCACCAGCGCGAGCTCGGATAGAAGCGTGCCGGCCCCGACCGTCTTGTCGAGACGAACGCTGCCGTCGCGGGTGGTCGAGTAGAGGTCGAAACTGCCTTTGCAGACGATGAAGGCGGATTCGGCGGGGGAACGCTCGCGAAACAGCTCCTGGCCGCCGGATGTCGAGCGTCGTTCCGCCCCGAACGCAATCAGCCGCAGTTGGTCGCCATCCAGTTCCCTGAAAAGCGGCACTTGCGACAGAAGCCGGATATCGTCGGACAGTGCCATTTTACGGGTTTGCGGTCTTCGGGGTTAAGGAACGATCTTGTATCCACCGTTTTCCGTCACCAGAATCTCAGCATTCGAGGGGTCGCGCTCGATCTTCTGTCTCAGACGATAGACATGGGTTTCCAGTGTATGCGTTGTAACGCCGGAATTATAGCCCCATACTTCTTCCAGAAGAATATCGCGTGTGACGACCTTCAGCCCTGCGCGATAGAGATAGCGGATGATCGCCGCTTCCTTTTCCGTCAGACGGATCTTCTTGCCGTCATCCGTGGTCAGAAGCTTCTGGCTTGGCTTGAACAGATAGGGGCCGACGGTGAACGTGGCGTCCTCGCTCTGTTCGTACTGGCGAAGCTGGGCGCGGATACGCGCCAGCAGAACCGCAAAGCGGAACGGCTTCGTCACATAATCGTTAGCGCCGGCTTCGAGGCCGAGGATCGTGTCGGAATCGGTGTCGTGGCCGGTCAGCATGATGATCGGGGCCTTGAAGCCGTTCTTGCGCAGAACCTTGACCGCCTCGCGGCCGTCCATATCCGGCAGACCGACATCCATGATCAAAAGATCGACCTGGGTCGCCTTGGCGGTATTGACCGCCTTGGTTGCATTGGCTTCCTGCAAAATCGAGAATTCGTCGTAGAAGCCGAGCTGCTCCACAAGGGTCTCGCGCAGATCATCGTCGTCATCGACCAGCAGTATCGTTCTCGCCATGCAGTTCTTGCCTTCCGTAGCGCCTATTGCGTTTGTAAGACGTATCTAGGGATCTTCGATGTAAAACCCAACCCGCTATGAATTCAAACGAAATCATATTCAAAGCAAAACCTTGTGAGTGAAATGCATCGTTTTCGCGAGAAAGATCACAAAACCGGACCCGTCGTCGTGGTTCGTACCGCGCCGCGTGACCGCCGGCGTGCCATCGTGACATGCGGCGGGATCACCGTTCAGGCAGCACTGGGGCGATCCGGAACGACCGCCTTCAAGCGCGAAGGCGACGGAGGAACGCCGATTGCCGCGATGCGGATCATCAGCGGCTTCATCCGCGGCGACCGTCTTTCGGTGCCGGCCACGCGGCTTCCGCTTCGCCGCATCGGCCGCGACATGCTCTGGTGCGACGAGCCGAAGCACCCGGCCTACAACCGTCTGGTGAAGGCCCCGTTCAAGCCCAGTCATGAGGAGATGAAGCGGGCCGACGAGCTCTACGATATCTGCCTCGTGCTCGACTGGAACATCACCTCGCGCAAGCGCCACGGCGGCTCGGCCATCTTCTTCCACCTGATCCGCCCAGGCTACCAGCCGACAGCCGGCTGTGTCGCGGTTCACCCGCGCGACATGAAGCGGCTGCTGCCGTTTCTGCGCAAGGGGACGCTTGTAAGGGTGATGGGGTGAGGGTCGTCTGAGTTACTGGCCGATGGCAATCGCACCGGCCGCCACGATGAGCCCTGCCACGATGCGCTTTGGTGTGAGTGTCTCGCCGAGGAACAGCCTACCGATGATCATCGCGAAGACCACGCTCGTTTCGCGGATGGCGGTGATAGGGCCGGCAGTCCCATGGAGTAGGCGATGATGACGACGCCATAGGCGATCAGCACGAAGATGCCGGCCAGCAGGGCCTTGCGGGTTTCCCGCTCGCGGATGTCCAGGCGCAAGCGGCCCCGCATCAGCGTATACGCGACAATCAGAAGCACGCCATAGGTGAACAGCACCCAGGCGGCATAGGCACCCGGATCGGCCAGATAGCGTACGCCGATGGAATCAACCGTCGCGTAGGTGGCGATGATTAGGCCGGTCAGCAGCGCCCACAAAATGGACGTGGTCGGCGCGCGCTGGCTGCCAGTCGAGAGGCTCATGATGCCAGCCGCTACCAGGATGACGCCGAGAATCTGGGAAGAGGTGAGCGTTTGTCCCATCATCAGGAAGCCGCCGAGTGACACAAGAAGCGGCACGGAGCCGCGCACGATCGGGTAGACCTGTCCGAGGTCGCCCAGCCGGTAGGCGAAGACGAGGAAGATGCTGTAGGCCACCTGCAGCATCGATGAGGCGAGGATAAACCCGAGGCCTGCGGCCGTCGGCCATGGAAACCACAGCATGACCGGGAGAGCGGCGAGAATGCCCGTGATGCCCACCACGGTGATCGACCATAGCCTGTCGGCGCCCGAGCGCAGGAATGCATTCCAGCTGGCATGCATGACGGCGGCTGTAAGCGCCAGCGCGATGACGGTCGGGCTCATTGCTTGGCGATCCTTCCGGCCCGCGGCAAAAGACGGAGCGGGCAGACAGGCATTGCCGTACCGATCTCCTTAAAAATCTACCGTATTGGCGCGTCCCGAAAGGTCAAACGTGTTTTCCTGAACCGGCTGTGAGCGCTGCTCATCGCAGCAAAAAGCCGCCGGATGCTTTCACATCCAGCGGCTTCGCTTGTCTGGCATGAAGAGCCTTCAGCCTATTTCCAGTCGCGGATATCCACGAAGCGACCGGCGACGGCGGCAGCTGCTGCCATGGCCGGTGAGACCAGGTGGGTGCGGCCCTTGGAGCCCTGACGGCCCTCGAAATTGCGGTTCGAGGTCGAAGCGCAACGTTCATAGGGGTTGAGGCGGTCGTCGTTCATGGCAAGGCACATGGAGCAGCCCGGCTCGCGCCAATCGAAACCGGCATTCTTGAAGATCCGGTCGAGACCTTCGGCTTCCGCCTGTTCCTTGACGAGGCCGGAGCCCGGAACGACCATGGCCGAGACAGTGGGCGCCACGGTCTTGCCTTCGACCATCTTTGCCGCAGCGCGCAGATCCTCGATGCGGCCGTTGGTGCAGGAGCCGATGAAGACGCGATCGATGGTGATGTCGGTCATCTTCGTGCCCGGCGTCAGGCCCATATATTCGAGCGCGCGCCATTTGGAGGTGCGCTTGTTCTCGTCCTTGATCTGGTCCGGATCCGGCACCGTGCCTTCGATCGTGGTGACGTCCTCGGGCGAGGAGCCCCAGGAAACGATCGGGGGCAGGGCGGCGGCATCCAGTACGACGACCTTGTCGTAGTGAGCGCCTTCGTCAGTATGCAGCGTCTTCCAGTAATCGACGGCCATATCCCAGGCGGTGCCCTTCGGCGCCCGTGGCTTGCCCTTGATATATTCGAATGTCGTCTCATCAGGCGCGATCAGGCCGGCACGGGCGCCGCCTTCGATCGTCATGTTGCAGACGGTCATGCGGCCTTCCATGGAGAGCGACCGGATCGCCTCGCCGGCAAACTCGATGACGTGTCCGGTGCCGCCGGCCGTGCCGATTTCGCCGATGATCGACAGGATGACGTCCTTTGCCGTGACGCCGGCGGGCAGTCTGCCGTCGACGCGCACCAGCATGTTCTTGGCCTTGGTCTGCAGCAGCGTCTGGGTGGCCAGAACGTGCTCCACTTCCGACGTGCCGATGCCGTGCGCCAGCGAACCGAAGGCGCCGTGCGTCGAGGTATGGCTGTCACCGCAGACGATCGTCATGCCTGGCAGGGTAAAACCCTGTTCCGGCCCGACGATATGGACGATACCCTGGCGGACATCGCTTTCGGAAAAGTATTCGACGCCGAAATCCCTGGCGTTTTCCGCCAGCGCCTCGACCTGGATGCGGCTCTCCTCGTTCTTGATCCCGAGGTGACGGTCAGGCGAGGTCGGCACGTTGTGGTCGACGACGGCGAGCGTGCGCTGTGGCGAGCGCACCTTGCGTCCGGCAAGGCGCAGGCCCTCGAAGGCCTGCGGGCTCGTCACCTCATGCACCAGGTGACGGTCGATATAGAGAAGACAGGTATCGTTTTCATCGCGGGAGACGACGTGGTCGTCCCAGATCTTGTCATACAAAGTACGAGGTGCGCTCATGGCTGCGGTCCAATAAGATTGAGAATGGGTGGGGAAATAGAGGCGGCATCTTAGGCCGCGCCGGACATGTCTGCCCGGTCAGCTAAGTCGGCTGCATAGAGCGCCGGATACGCGCGCAAAAAAGCGTGACGGCAGACGCTTGTGGTCCTGCAGCACGATCATGCGGTTCGCGAGACATCCGAATTTCGATCCCATGGCAAAGGGTGTAGCAGTTTTTTGAATTCTCGGCAATTGCCTCCAGAAAACGTACATGCGAGAACGCTACTAAAGGAACCCCCTCATGGGGGGCCGGTCTGCAGCGCCTCCCGGGCCTGAAAGAGGAGACGAGAATGGCTTTGCCAGCGCAGCTTCCCGACAACGAGGCTGAACGCCTGCTCTCTGTGCGGGCCCTGATTTCCGCCGACGGACCCTCCACGCCGGAGCTCGAGGCGCTGGTGAAGCTTGCCAAGGATGTGTTCACGACGCCTTATGCGGCCGTCAACATCGTCGACGCCGATTGGCATCGGGTGGCCTGCCAAGTTGGCATTCGAACGAGCGAATGCCCGCGCGACATCTCGATCTGCTCCCGTGTCGTGTTCGACAACGAGGTCGTGGTGGTTCCCGATCTTGCCCGCCATCCGGAACTGCGCGATCTTCCTTATGTGCTGGGCGAGCCGGGTTTCAGGTCCTATGCTGGTGCGCCGGTCGCGCTGGAGCCAGGTCTTCCCGTTGGTGCCTTCTGCCTTCTCGATACGGAGCCGCGCGAATTCAGCGACCGGGAGATCGCCAATCTCATGCATTTCGCCGAGGTGGCGAGCGGTCTTTTGCGGCTTCAGAAGGCAAATCATGTGATGGGCTTTGCCGAGGAAAAGCTGCGGCTGGCCGCGATCACCGATCCGATGACCGGTTTCTACAATCGCGCGGCGCTGGTCTCTATCGTCGACGGCATGCTGGCCGATGCGTTTTCGGCGCACCAGACTGTCGGCGTTCTCTACATGGATATGGACGGGTTCAAGACGATCAACGACACGCTCGGCCATCCCGCGGGCGATGACGTGCTGAAGCAGGCGGCGCAACGCATTACCGAATGCCTCGGTGTCCAGGAAATTGCCGTCAGGATGGGTGGCGACGAGTTCGCCGTCTTTGTTCCGAACCTTGCCAATGCCGATGCGCTGGCCGGTCTTTCGGAACGCCTCGTGAAACGGTTCCGCAGCCCGTTTGCCGTGGGCAGGCATATCGTCAATGCACGTCTGAGCGTGGGTGCTGCCCTCGCACCGCATGCAGGGTCGGATCGCCTCAGCCTGTTGCAGGCCGTGGATGAAGCGCTGTACGAGGCGAAGGCATCCGGCCGCGACAGGTTCGTCCTCAGGTCCTCCTGACGGCTCGCAAAGGAAACGTCCTGCGCCGCACTATCGGCGGCTTGCCTTTCTGATCCCCTGTTCCCGCATCTTCTTTTCGACCTGCCGCAAGGCAATCGACAGGCCGATCGTCAGGATCAGGTAGATATAGGCGACGATCGAATAGGTTTCGAAAAACCGGAACGAGCCGGACGCATAGATCTTGCCGGCCTGGCTGATATCGGCCACGCCGAGAACCGAAACGAGAGAACTGTCCTTCACCATGGCAACGAAGTCGTTCGAGAGGGGTGGGAAGATCACCCGTATCGCTTGCGGAAACACGACAAGGCGAAAGCGCTGACCCCGCGTCAGCCCGAGCGCCATGGCCGCTTCGACCTGGCCGCGATCGATGGACTGGAAACCGGCGCGAAAGATCTCGGCGATAAAGGCGGAATAGCCGATCGTCAGCGCAATGATCGCTCGCCACATCAGCGACAGATCGCGGACCTGCATCGGCTCCAGCCAGCCGCCGTCGACCAATGGCGTGATCAGGACATTGTAAAAACCGACGATCGCCGGTGCGCCGGCAAAGGCAATGTAGAATAAAAGCACCAGGATCGGGATGCCGCGCACGACTTCCACATAGAAGCGCGCCGCTTGCCGGAGGGCCAGGCGATCGGAAAGGCCCGCAAGGGCGATGGCCAGCCCCAGAGCGGTGGCAAGCACGAAGGCCGTGACCGTCACGAACACCGTCACCCAGATGCCGCGCGAGACGGTGGCGAAAACCTGGGCATAGAGATCGTTGACGACGATCACGGCTGCGAGCGCGAGGCCTATGACGACGACGGCTGCGAGCCACCACGGACGATCACCATCGCCGCCCGATGTCGGCAGGGTCTGAAAGGTCATCAGGTTTCGACCCTGTCCGCAGGGACTGCCATCTTGGTGGTCACTGGCCCATCTTGTAGTCGAGGAACCATTTCTTGTTCAGGGCATCCAGCGTGCCGTCGGCTTTCAGCGCGGCGATCGCGGCGTTGACGGGCGCTGCGAGATCCGATCCCTTCTTGAAGATGAAGCCGAAATCTTCGGCTCCGAGCGGGCCGCCGATCACCTTCAACCCGCCGTTCGACGCGTCGACATAGCCTTTGGCCGCGACGCTGTCGGTCAGCACGAGATCGACGTCGCCGCCTTTCAACGCCTGCACGGTTGCGCCAAAGGTCTCGAACAGCTTGATGCGCGGGTTCTGCTCGTTGCCGTCGAGGATGCTGTAGACTGACGTGTAGAAGGGCGATGTGCCCGGCTGGGCGCCGATCAGTGCGCCGTCTACGGCCGCAAAGGCCTTTTCATCGGCAAAGCGGGTTTCGTCGCCACGCACCAGCATGAACTGTTCGGAGCGCAGGTAGGGATCGGAGAAGTCGACCTGTGCCTTGCGTTCATCCTTGATGGTGATGCCGGTCATGCCGATGTCGTACTGGCCATCGGACACGGCCTGGATCATCGCGTCCCAGCTGACGTTCTGGTACTCGACCTTGAAATTCAACCGCTTGGCGATCTCGTTCATCGCATCATACTCCCAGCCGATCGCCTTGCCCGTCTTCGGATCGACGAACTGCAGGGGCGGGTAGGCGTTTTCGGTGACGACGACGACCGATCGGGCCTTCAGGTCCGGCAGGTTTTGCGCAAAAGCAGTGACCGGTGCCAGGCTTGCAACTGCGAGGGCGGCAATGACAAAACGTCTTTTCAGCATGGGGCGATCCTCAAGAGAAATATCTCAGCCAAATCTCACCAATTTCTGCGGGAAGACAAGCACAACCATTCCCTCAGACGAAGATCGCTGGGTTTGCCTTTGCAGACGCAACTGCAGTGGGGTCGATATCAATGCCCGAGGGCAATCGCAGGCAATAAAAAAGGCGGCCAACCGGCCGCCTTTTCTCATCCCATGAAGGGAAATCTTATTCAGCAGATGCTGCTTCTGCAGCCTTTGCTTCTTCCGCAGCCTTCGCTTCAGCGGCTTCTGCTGCTGCCTTGTCGGCGGCGAGAGCCTGTGCTGCTGCGATCTTTTCAGCTTCGATGCGTGCCTTTTCTTCGACAACTGCAGCGCGCTCGGCTTCGTTCAGCTTGCGTGCACGCGTGCCGGTGTTCTCGACGATACGAGCCGACTTGCCGCGACGATCGCGCAGGTAGTACAGCTTGGCGCGACGGACGCGACCGCGGCGAACGATTTCGACGCCTTCGACGAGCGGCGAGTAGACCGGGAATACGCGCTCGACGCCTTCGCCGTAGGAGATCTTGCGAACGGTGAAGCTTTCGTTGATGCCGCCGCCGGAACGGGCGATGCAAACGCCTTCATAGGCCTGTACGCGGGTACGGGTGCCTTCCGTCACGCGGACGTTGACGCGGACGGTGTCGCCCGGGGAAAATTCTGGAAGCGAGCGCTTGGCTTCGATCTTGGCGACCTGTTCGGCCTCAAGCTGCTGGATGATGTTCATGTGTCAAACCTCAGGTTTTTCTGAAACAGCCAGAGCGCTCTTAGGATCCGTTGGTCAAAGCCTCTGGATCTGCCTTGCGGCAGAGCGTTTCGCCATTCTTTGTTGCTGGCAGACGGGACAGTTTTCCCATTTCCGTTCGCGCCATTACACGAAAGGCATGCGCTTGTCATCGGGCATGCCGCAATTTTGTGGCGATCGGTGGCGTTTTCGCCGCTTGCTGCCTCTCTATAGCAGGTCTAAAGGCTGACCGAAAAGAATTCGGGAGGATTCATGTCGATCACCATGGCGGTGCTGCTGGCCGCTGCCGGCTTTTTCTCGGGTGCCGCCAACGCGATTGCCGGCGGCGGAACGTTTCTCGTTTTCGGCGCCTTGACGCTTGCCGGCGTGCCGCCGATCGCGGCCAACGCAACATCGTCGATCGTGCAGTTTCCGGGCTATGTCACCTCGACGCTTGCCTATCGCCGCGAGATTGCCAGGCACTGGCGAAGTGCTTTGGCGCTCGCAATCGTCTCCGTCATCGGCTCGATTTTGGGAGCGTTGATCCTGCTGGCGCTCGACAATGACGCGTTTCGCCAGGTCGTGCCGTGGCTCCTGGGCGCTGCGACCGCCGTGTTTGCGGCAGGCCCGTGGCTGAAGCCGAAAGCCTCGTCCGAGCGCCCTGCCAACTCGCCGCTTTCGGTCATCGGTCAGTTCCTGACATCGATCTATGGTGGGTTCTTCGGGGCCGGAATGGGGATCATGATGTTGGCGGTGCTGGGGCTGACGACCGGCGGCAGCTATCACCATCTCAATGCGCTGAAGAACATGCTGGCGGCGCTGATTGCCGGCGTCGCGATCGTCGTCTTCGTCGGCGGCGGCGTGATTGCCTGGCCGGAAACGATCATCATGATGCCGGCCGGCGCGCTCGGCGGCTATTGCGGCGTGTGGCTCGCACGACGCGTTCCGCAGGCAGTGCTGCGCTGGTGCGTGGTGGCGGTCGGCGCAGGCCTGACCGTCTACTATTTCGTCACCGGCTAGCTTTCGTTCAGCAGGTCCGGGCGGCGTTCCCGAGTAAGCCGCAGCGACTGTTCGAGCCGCCATTTCTCGATCGCGGCATGGTTGCCGGAGGTCAGAATAGCGGGGATTTCCCGGTCTTCGAAGACCTGTGGACGCGTATAGTGCGGGTGTTCGAGCAGGCCGTGCTCGAAGCTTTCGTGGGTGCCGGACAGCGCATTGCCCATCACGCCCGGCAGAATGCGAACGACGCTGTCGAGCAGCGTCAAAGCGGCCGGCTCGCCGCCCGAAAGGATATAGTCGCCGATCGACACTTCCTCGAGCTGGCGTGCATCGATCACCCGCTGGTCGACGCCTTCGAAACGTCCGCAGACGATCACCACGCCCTCGCCCTCGCCAAGCTCGCGAACGCGCTTTTGGCTGAGCGGCTTTCCGCGCGGGCTCATCAGCAGGCGGGGACGGTTGTCATCTGCGAGGGAATCGATCGCCTTGCCGAGAATATCCGCCCGCAGCACCATGCCGGCGCCGCCGCCGGCCGGCGTGTCGTCCACGGTGCGGTGCTTGTCCTCGGCGAAATCACGGATCTGCATCGCCTCAAGCGACCACTGCCCGCGTTCCATCGCTTTTCCGGAGAGGGAAAAGCCGAGATGGCCGGGAAACATTTCCGGATAGAGGGTGAGCACCGTGGCGCGAAACGGCATCGCGGTCACTTGTCCTTACGCGGAAAATTCGAGTTCGCGCCGTCTTCGTCCGGGTTTTCGATGAGGCCTGCGGCTTCGGGATCAATCAGGATCTTGCCGCCTTCGAGATCGATCTCCAGAACGGCTGCCTCGGTAAACGGAATGAGCGACGGACGACGGCCGAGGCCTTTCAGCTCCAGAAGGTCGCCCGCGCCGAAATCGAACACGGCGCTGACCGTGCCAAAGCTCTTGCCGTCCTTGTCGACCGCTTCCAGGCCCTCTAGGTCGGCGTAGTAGAATTCGTCGTCGTCCAGTTCCTCGTCCGGCAGGTTGTCACGGTCGACGAACAGCTCGATGCCGTTCAGCGCTTCTGCATCCTCGCGGCTGTTGATGCCGCGGAAGCGGACGATGACGACGGTTTTCGCCTCGCGGATATCGAGGATCTCGAAGACCCGGCCGTCCGCGGTGTAAAGATTGCCGTAGTCGCCGAGCGCCATCGGATCCTCGGTAAAGGATTTCACCCGCACCTCGCCCCGCAGGCCCTGGGCAGCGCCGATCGTTGCCATCAGAACTGGGTTTTCGAGCTTGGTCATGCGGGAAGGCTCCGGTTTCTTCGCGCCCATTTAAGCGCAACACAGTGAAATGAAAACAGTCTCGGCTGAATGAAAACAGCAAAACGGGCGGTGCGTTGCCGCACCACCCGTTGATTGAGAAGAGGCAGATCTTATTCCGCGGCAGCAGCTGCCTTGGCGTCTTCGATCTTCTTTGCGCGCTCGGCAGTGCGTTCCTGAGCCTTCTTGCCCGGCTTTGCCTTTTCCGGGTTGCTCTTGGCATCGCGCTGGCCAACGCCGGCTTCTGCCAGGAAGCGCAGAACGCGGTCGGTCGGCTGTGCGCCGTTGTCGAGCCAATGCTGAACGCGCTCTACGTTGACTTCAACGCGCTTTGCGTCGTCCTTGGCAAGCATCGGGTTCCACGAACCGACCTTTTCCAGGAAGCGGCCGTCACGCGGCGAACGGGCGTCAGCGACGACGATCGTGTAGTAAGGACGCTTCTTCGAGCCACCACGGGCAAGACGGATCTTCAAGGGCATTGTATTCACTCCTAGGTTTGTCTGGGCCGCCGTCCCGGCGGGCCGTGTCGTTATTGGTTTAAGCTGTTTCCTTACCGCCGTGTTCGGCGGCGATGGCTTCATGATGCCGGATGACTTCGGTGATGACGAAGTTCAGGAACTTCTCGGCGAAATCCGGATCCAGATGGGCATCCTTCGCCAGGCGGCGAAGGCGTTCGATCTGGTATTCCTCGCGCGCCGGGTCTGCCGGCGGCAAATCGTATTGGGCTTTGAGGACGCCCACTTCCTTGGTGCAGCGAAAGCGTTCCGCCAGCATATGCACCAGTGCCGCATCGATATTGTCGATCGATTGGCGGTAGCTCGAAAGCTTTGCCTTGATTTCAGGGTCAACCATCGTGTCCTCCCCTTACTTCTTCTTGCCAGGCAGGCCGGGAAGACCCGGGAAGCCGCCGAGGCCGGGGAGCTTTCCGCCGCCAAGACCCGGCATTCCACCGCCGAGACCCGGCATGGAGCCAGGCTTCATGCCGGCAGCTTCGGCCTGCTTCTGCAGGGCTTCCAGCTGCTTCGGATCGAGCTTGGAAAGATCGGGCATGCCGCCCATTCCACCCATTCCGCCACCCATGCCACCAAGACGCATCTTGCCGGCAAGGCCGCCCATCATCTGCTTCATCATGCCGCCCTTGCCCTTGCCGCCCATCATTTTCATCATGTCGGCCATCTGGCGGTGCATTTTCAGCAGCTTGTTGATTTCGGATGCGTCCGTGCCGGAGCCGGCTGCGATGCGTTTCTTGCGGGAGTGCTTCAGCATATCCGGGTTGGCGCGTTCGGCCTTCGTCATCGAGCCGATGATGGCGATCTGGCGGTCGAACATCTTGTCGCTCATGCCGGATGCGGCAAGCTTGTCCTTCATGCCGGCCATGCCGGGCATCATTCCCATGATGCCGCCCATGCCGCCGAGCGATTTCATCTGGCGCAGCTGGTCGGCAAGGTCGTTCAGGTCGAACTTGCCCGACTGCATCTTCTTGGCCATCGCCGCGGCTTTTTCCGCGTCGATGTTTTCGGCTGCCTTTTCGACCAGGCTGACGATGTCGCCCATGCCGAGAATACGGTCGGCGATGCGGCGGGGATGGAACTCTTCGAGTTCGTTCATCCGTTCGCCGACACCGATCAGCTTGATCGGCTTTCCGGTGACAGCGCGCATCGAAAGCGCTGCACCGCCGCGTCCATCGCCATCCATGCGGGTCAGAACGAGGCCGGTAATGCCGACGCGTTCGTCGAAATTGCGCGCCAGGTTGACGGCGTCCTGGCCGGTCAGGCTGTCGGCCACCAGCAGGATTTCATGCGGGTTGGACTTCCGCTTGATTTCCGCCATTTCGGCCATCAGCGGTTCGTCGATATGCGTGCGGCCGGCGGTGTCGAGGATGACGACGTCGTGGCCGCCGAGCTTTGCAGCCTGCACGGCGCGCGCGGCGATATCGGTCGGCGACTGGCCGGCGATAACAGGCAGCGTATCGACGCCGGTCTGGACGCCAAGCTGGCGCAACTGTTCCTGAGCTGCCGGACGTCGCGTATCGAGCGACGCCATCAGCACCTTTTTCTTTTCGCGGTCGGTCAACCGCTTGGCGATCTTGCCTGTGGTCGTGGTCTTACCCGAACCCTGCAGACCGACCATCATGATGACAACAGGGGCCGCGGCATGCAGGCTGATGCCGACGCCTTCGGTCCCGAGCATTTCGACCAGTTCGTCATGGACGATCTTGACGACCATCTGGCCGGGCTTGATCGATTTCAGAACCTCGGCGCCGACGGCCTTTTCGCGAACCTTGTCGGTAAAGGCGCGCACCACTTCCAGCGCCACGTCGGCTTCCAGAAGCGCACGGCGAACCTCGCGCAGGGCGGCGGATACATCCGCTTCGCTCAATGCGCCACGGCCGGTCAGTCCATTCAGAATGGAGCCAAGACGGTCCTGGAGGTTTTCGAACATCGTGTATTCCTTCTTCGTTTCCGGGTGCCCAAAAACGTCGGTTCTTTCGCCGGCAAATACAAGGCACCAAGGAGTACGCAAAGCCAAATAGCACCCGAGGGCGCCACGCGCTGTCGGGTGTTGACCTCCGGGTTTCCGAATAGTTCGGCTCCCGGTCGGCGGCTCCAAGTTCTCGGACTTGTCAGCAGATTGCCGGGCTTAAACAGGAAATGGGGGTGGAAGTCAAGGCGCGCCGGGGTTTTGCCGCGGGCGAGGGCGTCCGCTGACGAGATGCCGGAGATCTGATGTTGCCGCAAGCTTCCGCCCGTGCGCGAATTGCCGTATTCTATAGGGGATATATGCGAACCTAGATAGAGGTGGCCTTGATGGCGCAGCTCTTGCAAACCCTGGTGATCGAACAGACCTCATGAAACGTCGCAATTTTCTCAAATGGTCCGGGATCGGCGCAGTGGTAGCCCTTGCCGGCGGGTTGACCGCAAGAGGTGCCATGGCAGCCAACAGCTATTATTCCGGGCCGGTATCCGATCACTTCGACGGAACGCATTTCTTCAATCCCGGCGGAGAGGAGCCGCGCGGAACTCTCGATCTCCTGCGCTGGAAGTTCGGCAACGGCAATATTCCCTGGCCGGACACGTTTGCCAGCCCGTTTCCGCAGGCCGTGCCGGAGACGCGCGTGACCGGCAATCGTCTTGTCGTCACCATGGTCGGCCATGCGTCGCTGCTGATCCAGGTTGCCGGCGTCAATATTCTGACCGATCCGGTCTGGTCGGAGCGTGCCAGTCCGGTCTCCTTCGCCGGGCCCAAGCGGGTCAATCCGCCGGGTATCCGCATCGGTGATCTGCCGCCGATTGATATCGTGCTCGTTACCCACAATCACTACGACCACATGGATCTCGAGACGCTGTGGGTGCTTGAGGGCCGCGACAAGCCGCATTTCATCACGCCGCTCGGCAATGATGCGATCATCCGCTCGAAGGTTCCGGATGCGAAGATCACGGTCATGGACTGGGGCGGCAGCGAGACTGTCGCGCCCGGCGTCGTGTTTCACTGCGAGCCCTGCCATCACTGGTCGGCGCGGGGTCTCGGCGACCGGCGCAAGGCGTTGTGGGCGGCCTTCGTGTTTGAAACGCCGGCCGGCAAGGTCTATCATGTGGGCGATACCGGATTTCACGAGGGCGTCAACTATCGCGCCGCGGGCAGTAAGCATGGTCCTTTCCGCCTCGCGAACCTGCCGTTCGGCGCCTATGAGCCGCGCTGGTTCATGAAGGCGCAGCATCAGGATCCGCAGGAAGCCGTCGAAGGGATGCAGCTTTGCGGAGCCTCCTTTGTTGCCGGGCATCACTGGGGCACGGTCAAGCTGACGGACGAGGGCATCGACCAGCCGGTCGAGGCGCTGTTTGCGGCGCTCGACAGTCGTGGTATTGCGCGTGAACGATTCCGGCCGATGCGGGCAGGTGAGGTTTTCGACGTTCCGGCGTGACGGAGCTTGACGAGCCACTCCACAGTTTGCTTGATGCGGAAACATGAGTGAATGGGGCAAGATATGCAGATCGAACTGGACCGCCTGACGGACGCTACTCGCATCCAGCGCCTCAAGGCGCAGACAGCGGGCACGCATGATACGCTCGACAAGCGGATCATGCGGGCGGAGC
Source organism: Rhizobium sp. PvP014 (assembly GCF_017876855.1). NCBI lineage: Bacteria > Pseudomonadati > Pseudomonadota > Alphaproteobacteria > Hyphomicrobiales > Rhizobiaceae > Rhizobium > Rhizobium sp. PvP014. The sequence continues at coordinate 2,492,816 of NZ_JAGIOT010000002.1, read as the reverse complement.
CATTCGCCAATCGCGAGCGCTATGCCTTGTTTCTCGACGTGCAGCATCGGTTCCACGCCGATGTCGCGCCGCTCTACGCGGCCGCCGAACTCAACCGGCTGCTGCCCGGCCTTACCGAGCGTTGCCGGTTGGAAGCGCTTCGCCACGACATCGCGGATCTCGGCGGCGTGCCGGAACAGCTGGGATCAACGACCGGCCCCCTGAACCCTGCGACCGCGCTCGGCTGGCTCTATGTCGCCGAAGGCTCCAATCTCGGCGCAGCCTTCCTGCGCAAGGAAGCGGCCAAGCTCGGGTTGTCGGACGATTTCGGTGCGCGGCATCTGGCCGGCCACACGGACGGCCGCGGCTTGCACTGGCGCAACTTCGTTTCGGCCTATAACGAGCTTCTGCTGACCGAGGCGGAGGAACTCGAGGCAGCAGAAGGCGCCAGGGCGGCGTTCCGCCGGGTGCATGCGCTGGTCGACCAGATCTTCGGATGACACGATCGGAGAATGGCGCTCGCCGCACAAGTTGCGCGCGCTACTGGCAATTCGTGGCGATTTCCGCCATATACGGCCGATGACCGGTAATTTACCGCACGGGTTGGCAATCATGGCAGAACAGGTCGAATTTGCGCGCATGAACGGGCTTGGCAACAAGATCCTGGTCATCGACATGCGCGGTCGCGCCGACAAGGTCACGCCGGAAGCAGCCGTTGCGCTCAACGCGGATGCTGCGACCCAGTTCGACCAGATCATGGCGATCCACGATCCGAAGATAGCGGGTACCGACGCGTTTATCGACATCCTGAACTGCGACGGCAGCAAGGCCCAGGCCTGCGGCAACGGCACGCGCTGCGTCGTGCAGGCCTTGAGCTCCGAGACTGGCCGCAAGGTTTTCACCTTCCAGACGGTTGCCGGCATTCTCAATGCGCGTGAGCACGAGGATGGCACGATCTCGGTCGATATGGGCAAGCCGGCCTTTGCCTGGGACAAGATCCCGTTGTCTGAAGAATTCTACGATACCAGCCGGATCGAGCTGCAGATCGGCCCGATCGATGCGCCGATCCTGCATTCGCCGTCCGCAATGGCGATCGGCAATCCGCATGCGATCTTCTGGGTTGATCGCGATCCCATGAACTTCGATCTGGAACGGTTCGGACCGCTTCTCGAAAACCATCCGATCTTTCCGGAAAAGGCGAATATCACGCTGGCGCAGGTGACATCGGAAACATCGCTGCGCACCCGCACATGGGAACGCGGCGCGGGGCTGACGCTTGCCTGCGGCTCCGCCGCCTGTGCCGCCGGCGTGTCCGCTGCGCGCACCGGCCGCACGGGTCGCACCGTGACCATCGACGTTGCCTCAGCGCCCACCCGGCAGCCGCTCGTCATCGAGTGGCGTGAAGACGATCACGTGGTGATGACCGGCCCTGCGGAATGGGAATGGTCCGGCAAGGTCGATCCGGTCACCGGTGAATTTTCGCGTGACGAGGAAGTCGGGCAGGGCGCTTACCAAGGGGCGAAGGTCCATTGAGTGGCGTCGAGGTCATCACCTTTGGCTGTCGGCTGAACACCTACGAATCGGAAGTGATGCGGGCGGAGGCCGAAAAGGCCGGGCTCAACAATGCCGTGCTGGTGAATACCTGTGCTGTGACCTCGGAAGCGGTGCGCCAAGCCCGCCAGACGATCCGCCGCGTGCGTCGTGACAATCCCCATGCCCGGATCGTCGTCACGGGATGCGCCGCCCAGACCGAGAAGCAGACATTTGCCGAGATGCCCGAAGTGGACATGGTGCTCGGCAACGAGGAGAAGCTGAACAGCCAATCCTATCGCGCGCTTCCGGATTTCGGCGTGTCTTCTGAAGAAAAGCTGCGCGTGAACGATATCATGAGCATCAAGGCGACGGCGCCGCAGATGATCCGCCATATCGATGGTCATGTGCGCGCCTTCATCCAGGTCCAGAACGGTTGCGACCATCGCTGCACCTTCTGCATCATCCCTTACGGTCGCGGCAATTCCCGTTCGGTTCCGATGGGTGCCGTCGTCGAACAGGCGCGCCGGCTTGTCGAAGGCGGGTATCGCGAGATCGTGCTCACCGGCGTCGATGCCACCAGCTACGGCGGTGACCTTCCCGGCCAGCCGACGCTCGGGCTTCTTGCCAAGACGCTTCTAAGGCAGGTGCCTGAAATCCTGCGGCTGCGGCTGTCTTCGATCGACAGTATCGAGGCGGACAATCATCTCTGGGATCTGATCTCCGACGAGCCGCGTTTCATGCCGCATCTGCACCTCTCGCTGCAGCATGGCGACGACATGATCCTGAAGCGGATGAAACGCCGCCACAGTCGCCGCGAAGCATTGGACTTTGTCGAACAGGCCCGCCGGCTGCGGCCCGAAATCGCATTCGGCGCCGACATGATCGCCGGGTTTCCGACCGAGACGGAAGAGATGTTTGAAAATTTGGCGACGCTTGCGCAGGACGCCGGCATTTCCTTTCTGCATGTTTTCCCCTATAGCCCGCGTCCCGGAACGCCGGCCGCGCGGATGCCGCAGCTCGACCGGGCACTGGTCAAGGAGCGCGCCGCAAGGCTTCGCGCGACGGGTGAGGCGTTGCATAAAGCCCATCTCGACCGCATGGTGGGGACCGAACAGATCGTCATCGTTGAAAACAACGGCCTGGCGCATACCGAAAACTTTTCGCTGGTTGCTGTGCCGGGGCTGGTTCCCCGGGACATCCAGCGCATTATGATAACTGGCCATAACGGCAAACATCTCGACATGCGGGTCATGGCCGCTCCCGCCACAGAGCGGGCGGCCTGACCGGAACGGATTTCTTATGGCACTGAGTTTCATCAAACGCGTCTTCACCTTCGGCGACGTCCCCCCCGAACAACAGGTGGAAGATCGCGCTCCGGCACCGATCACAGAAGCGGATGCCGTTCAGGCGGAGCTGGAACCCAAGACGCGCGCGGAAGATCTGCCCGTCGTTGCTGTCGATCCGGTGGCCGCGATCGAGATGGAGACCGCTGGCGGACCGGCGTCGGATGCGCCGGCCGATATGGCTGACGTCGACGAGCCTGTTTCAGAGGCTGACGCAGAGAACGACGCCGCCATTCTCCCGGGTGTCGAGGAAACCTCCGAACTCGGTATCGTGCCGCTGTCGCTGCTCGAAGCCGAAGCGGCGGCAGACGTCACGTCCGCCCCGATCGAGGCGCCGGTTCTGCCCAGGGGCTTTTCCACTGCCAGTGCGGCACCGGAAACCGTCACCATCGTGCCGCCTGCCAAACTCACCTGGTTCCAGCGTCTGCGCGAAGGCCTGTCACGGACCTCGTCGCAGCTGACCGGCCAGATTGCGGCGCTGTTTACCAAGCGCAAGCTGGACGACCAGACGCTCGAGGATCTCGAGGACCTGTTGATCCAGGCCGATCTTGGGGTCGAGACCGCAATGCGGATCACCGGCACGCTGTCTTCCGAACGCTACGGCAAGGACGTGACCGGCGAGGATGTGTCGCGCATCATGTCGGCGGAGATCACCAAGGTGCTGACGCCGGTCGCCAAGCCGCTGCAGCTCGATCTCAGCCACAAGCCGCATGTCATTCTCGTCGTCGGCGTCAACGGCACCGGCAAGACGACGACGATCGGCAAGCTTGCGGCAAAACTTTCGGGCTCGGGGCTTAAGGTGATGCTGGCGGCCGGCGATACGTTCCGTGCCGCTGCCATCGAACAGCTGAAGATCTGGGCCGACCGGACGGGATCTCAGTTTATCGGCACCAAGCTCGGCGCCGATGCGGCAGGCCTTGCCTATGACGCTTTCGAGCAGGCGCGTGCCAACAAGTCGGACGTGCTGATCATCGACACGGCCGGCCGGTTGCAGAACAAGACCGAGCTGATGGCGGAACTCGAAAAGATCGTTCGCGTGCTGAACAAGCTCGATCCGGACGCGCCGCATACGGTGCTGCAGACGCTCGATGCGACGACGGGCCAGAATGCGATGAACCAGGTCGAGATCTTCCGCAATATTGCCGGCGTCAGCGGTCTGATCATGACCAAGCTCGACGGCACCGCGCGCGGCGGTATCCTTGTCGCGATCGCCGCCAAGCACAAGCTGCCGGTCTATTTCGTCGGTGTCGGCGAAGGGGTCGACGATCTCGAGCCTTTCGAGGCCAAGGATTTCGCCGAAGCGATTGCCGGGCTGGCGCCCGCGCCGCATTGATGACACACAGAAACGATTTTGCTCCAGGCAATCACTGGCTTTGAAGTTGGACCCCATGCAGACGATTGAAAGCGACACCAAGCCGACCAAGGACGAGAAGAAGCATCCGGGCCTGAAAATGGCGCTGGAGCTCGGGCCGCTCCTGGTGTTCTTCTTCGGCAACCTGCGCGGCGAATGGCTGGTGCAGAAATTCCCGGCACTTTCGGCCGTCGGCGGCCCGCTTCTGGTGGCAACCGCGCTGTTCATGGTTGCCACGGTGATCTCGCTGGTGATCTCCAAGATCGTCTTCAAGCACCTGCCGGTCATGCCCTTTGTCTCGGGCGTGGTCGTTATGGTATTCGGGTCGCTGTCGATCTGGCTGCAGGACGAAACCTTCATCAAGATGAAGCCGACCATCGTCAACACGCTGTTCGGCGTGGTGCTGCTCGGCGGGCTTTTCTTCGGCAAGTCGCTGCTCGGCTATGTCTTCAACGCCGCCTTCAACCTGAATGAAGAGGGCTGGAGAAAGCTCACCCTGCGCTGGGGGATCTTCTTCCTGTTTCTCGCCGTCCTCAACGAGGTGGTCTGGCGCAATTTCTCCGACGAGGCCTGGGTCAACTTCAAGGTCTGGGGCACGATGCCGATCACCATCCTGTTCACCCTTTCGCAGATGCCGCTGATCATGCGCCACTCCGTCGAAGAGCCGAAAACGGGTTCCGAAGTGTGACTGCCGGGCTCCTGCCCTCAAGCGGTTCATCCGGACGACGCTGGCTTGTCGCAGCGCTGGTGCTGTTTGTGGCGCAGATCCTCATTCTCTACGCGATGGGCCGCGTCCCGATCTGCGAATGCGGCTACATAAAGCTGTTCGAGGCCGAGGTGAATTCGTCGGGCAATTCGCAGCATCTGGGCGACTGGTATGTGCCGTCCCACATCATCCATGGTTTTCTGTTCTACGGGCTCGGATGGCTGATCCTGCGCCGTGCGTCGGTGCCGGCCCGGTTCTCGCTCGCTGTCCTCATCGAGGCCGCGTGGGAGATCGCCGAGAATTCGCCTGTTATCATCGACCGCTACCGGACCGCGACGATGGCGCTTGGCTATTCGGGCGACAGCATCCTCAACTCGGCGATGGACACGGTGTTCATGGCGCTCGGCTTCCTTTTTGCCGCGCGTGCGCCCGTCTGGCTCACGGTGTGCATCGCCCTGTTCTTCGAACTCTTCACCGGCTGGCTGATCCGCGACAACCTGACACTGAATGTGCTGATGCTGGTCTGGCCGGTGGATGCCATCAAGGTTTGGCAAAACGCGCTGTGAGGGGTTGAGCAAGGTTTAGAACCAACAAGTACTGGCTCAGCCTTTTCCCGCTGCCGCCTTCTCGATTGCCGGTAGCAGATCCTGGGTGACGCTGCGGGTGTCGAAGGGGCCGACCTTCTTATAGAGGATGGTGCCGTCGGGGCCTACCAGATAGCTTTCCGGAATGCCGTAGACGCCCCAATCGATCGCGGACTTGCCGTTCGGATCGATGCCGATCGCCTTGTAGGGGTTGCCGAGCTCGCCGAGGAAGCGCAGCGCGTTGTCGTTGCGGTCCTTGTAGTTGATGCCGACGATGGTGAGCCTGTTGTCTTCCGCCAGTTGCTTCAGGATCGGGTGTTCCTGCCGGCAGGGGACGCACCAGGAGGCAAAGACATTGACCAGCGTCAGCTTGCCGGAAATGGCCGAGGAGGTCAGCGCCGCGGTCTGCGAGCCTTCGAGAGGCGGCAGCGCCAGGGACGGCGCTTTCTTGCCGATCAGGGCTGACGGAATGGCGGAGATGTCGCGTCCGTTGACATCCTGGTCGTAGAGCATCTTGCCGGCGACTGCGGCAAAGCCTGCGAAGGCGAGAAGCGGGATGAGCGCGAAGGCGTAACGGGCGAGACCGCGGCGCTTCGGCTGGATGTCCTGCGAGGACGAGGGTTCGGCGCTCATGCCTTGCCGCCTTCCGGGGCCTTTGCCGAGCGGCGGCGGATGCCGGCTGCTTCGAGCTGCGCAAGTTCCCGGCGGCGGGCGCGGCCATCGAGCCAGACCCAGCCGATCAGACAGAGCGAGATGAGGCCGGCAATTCCATAGGACATGGCGATATAGAATGTGTGGCTCATGTCAGGTGCTCTTCTCGATCGTCAGGCCTGGCTTGTCGCCTGCCATTCTTGCTGCCATCCGGCGCTGCGCGGACACGCGGCGACGCCAGATCTCGTTGCGCATGGCAGCGATGTGCAGGGTGAAGAACAGCATCGTGAAGGCGAGTGCCATGACAAGCAGCGGCCGCAGGAACGACGCGTCGATGCTCGATCCGCCCATGCGAATGACGCTTGCCGGCTGATGCAGCGTGTTCCACCAGTCGACCGAGAATTTGATGATCGGAATGTTGACGAAGCCGACGAGGATGAGGATGGCGCAAAGGCGGGCGGCCTTGCCCGGATCGTCCATGGCGCGGTTGAGCGCGATCAGGCCGAGATACATCAGGAAAAGCACGAAGACGGAGGTGAGGCGCGCGTCCCAGACCCACCAGGTTCCCCACATCGGCTTGCCCCAGAGAGAGCCGGTGGCAAGCGCGATCAGCGTGAAAGCGGCGCCAAGCGGGGCAGCAGTCTTGTGGGCAACGTCCGCCAGCGGATGGCGCCAGACCAGCGTGCCGATCGCTGAAAGCGCCATCACCGTGTAGCACATCATCGAAAGCCATGCCGCGGGCACATGCACATACATGATGCGAACCGTCAGCCCCTGCTGATAGTCGCCTTCGCCGGCAAAGCTCAGATAGAGGCCTGCTGCAAATAGAATCGCGGTCACCGCCGACAGCCAAGGTAGGAGGCGCGACGCCAGGCCTATAAACCGGGTCGGGTTGGCGAGATCGCTGAGTTTGGTGATGGCAAGGCTTTCGGACATCTGGGCTTTTCTACTTCAGGGCGAGAAGAGGTTCCATCTAATCAATCGTCGGCGTTTCTCAAAGCGAGTGCCGCGCCAAGGGGGCCAAGCACTGCAAAAAACATCGTGATTGCCACCAGTATCAGAAAAGGTGGCAGGAATGGAGCGGGATCCTCCACCGCCGCATAGGAGGCGCTGACCCCAAAGATCAGCACAGGCACGGCAAGCGGCAGGACGAGGATCGAGACAAGCAGTCCGCCGCGCGGCAGCGTGACCGCAACAGCGGCACCAACGGCACCGATGAAGGTGAGCGCCGGCGTACCGACCAGAAGCGTCAGCATGGTGGCGCCGATCGCCACTTCGTCCATGTTCATGAACAGGCCAAGCAGCGGCGAGGCGATGACCAGCGGCAGGCCGTTGCCGATCCAGTGGGCGAGGCATTTGACGAGCACGGTCAGAACCAGCGGATGTTCCTGCATCAGCATCACGTCGAGCGATCCATCCTCGCGGTCGGTCTGGAACATCCGGTCGAGGCCGAGCAGGGCGGAGAGAAGCGCTCCGATCCAGACGATCGCCGGGCCGATTCGCGACAGAAGGTTGAGATCGGGACCAACACCGAAGGGAATGACGGCGACAACCGTGATGAAAAACAGGACGCCGATCAGCGCGCCACCGCCGGCACGGACGGAAAGCTTCAGGTCGCGCAGAAGGAGAGCGGTCATCACCAGACCTCCTCCGCAAAACCGGCAAAACCCGCCATCTTCAATTCCTGGGCGTTGTCCAGCCCGAGCGGTTGGTGCGTGGCGGCGATCAGGATGCCGCCATTTCGCAGATGTGATTCGATAAGGCCGGTGAACACACGTTCCGCGCTGACATCGAGTGCTGCCGTCGGTTCGTCGAGGATCCAGACCGGCCGAAAGGAGACGAGAAGCTTGGCAAATGCCATGCGCCGCTGCTGGCCGGCGGAAAGATATCCGAACGGAAGATGGGTTATGTCGGAAAGCCCGACCGCATCGGCCGCTTCCTCGACCGGAAGACATTTTCCCTGCGGGGACTGGCCGAAAAACTGCTGCCAGAATGTCAGGTTCTCATGCACCGAAAGCTCGGTTTTCATGGCATTGCGGTGGCCGAGGTAGTGACAGGCTTCGGCTGCCCGCATGCCCTTGTCAGCAGTCTCTGCCTGCCATGTGACGGTGCCGCTTTCGGGGCGCAGGAGGCCTGCCACGACGCGCAGGAGCGTGGATTTGCCCGATCCGTTTTTCCCCGTCAGAACAAGGCTTTCGCCGCCAGACAGTGCGAAGGAGACGCCCTGGAAGATCAGATCTTCGCCGCGCCGGGCGCTCAGATTTTCGGCAATCAGCCGCATATGGTCTATGCCTTTTCGGGCCGGATTAAGCCTTCGATCACACCGCTGCCAAAAAATGTTTGGCGACCTGCGTCAAAGTGTCTGGAACGCTTCTTAGAAATTATCTATAAGCATCGCAACACGCCAGCGGCCGGCGTGATTTTCATCTAGCGCCGAACTTGAGGATCATCAAAAGTCCTTTCGTGCGGACAGCGGAAATGGTCGTACCCGCATCCTGATGTGCATGAAGTGCATAGGCGTCCGCACGCGCGTGTTGGCTCTTACATCAGCGGGGTTTATCCGTGGCTAAATCTGTCGACAGTTTCAATTGTCGCTCCGTCCTTACCGTAGGCGGTAAGGACTATGTCTATTACAGCCTTCCGAAAGCCGAGCAGAATGGTCTGCCGGACGTTTCCAAGCTGCCCTTCTCGATGAAGGTTCTGCTTGAAAACCTGTTGCGCTTCGAAGACGGAAAGTCCGTTACCAAGGACCAGATCCTGTCGGTTGCCGAATGGCTCAACAACAAGGGTCTGGCCGAGGCTGAGATCGCTTATCGTCCAGCCCGCGTGCTGATGCAGGACTTCACCGGCGTTCCGGCAGTCGTCGATCTCGCAGCCATGCGCGACGGCATCAAGGCACTCGGCGGCGATCCTGAAAAGATCAACCCGCTGGTTCCGGTCGATCTCGTCATCGACCACTCGGTCATCGTCGACGAATTCGGCACACCGACTGCTTTTGCCCGCAACGTCGAGCTCGAATACGAGCGCAACGGCGAGCGTTACCGCTTCCTCAAGTGGGGACAGCAGGCGTTCAAGAATTTCCGCGTCGTTCCGCCCGGCACCGGCATCTGCCACCAGGTGAACTTCGAATATCTCGGCCAGACGGTCTGGACCAGTGAAGAAGACGGCGAAACCGTCGCTTATCCGGACACCTGCGTTGGCACCGATTCGCACACGACCATGATCAATGGTCTCGGCGTTCTCGGTTGGGGCGTCGGCGGTATCGAAGCGGAAGCCTCGATGCTCGGCCAGCCTGTCTCCATGCTTCTGCCAGAAGTCATCGGCTTCAAGCTGACCGGCAAGCTCAAGGAAGGCGTCACCGCGACCGACCTCGTGCTGACAGTCGTGCAGATGCTGCGCAAGAAGGGCGTGGTTTCCAAGTTCGTCGAATTCTTCGGCCCAGGCATGGACAACATGCCGGTCGCAGACCGTGCGACGATCGGTAACATGGGTCCGGAATACGGAGCGACTTGCGGCTTCTTCCCGGTCGATGCCGAAACCGTCAGCTACCTCCACATGTCCGGCCGCACCAAGGAGCGCATCGCGCTCGTCGAAGCCTATTCGAAGGCTCAGGGCATGTGGCGCGACACCGACGGTGCCGAGCTGGTCTTCACCGACACGCTGGAACTCGACCTCAACGACGTCGTGCCGTCGATGGCCGGCCCGAAGCGTCCGGAAGGTCGCATCTCGCTCGAGAACATCGCCTCCGGTTTCGCTGGCTCGATGGACACCGACTACAAGAAGCCGGGCCAGCTTGAAAACCGCTACCCGGTTGAAGGCACGGATTACGATCTCGGTCATGGCGATGTGGCGATTGCCGCCATCACGTCCTGCACCAACACATCCAACCCGTCGGTGCTGATCGCGGCTGGCCTTCTCGCCCGCAACGCAGTCGCCAAGGGTCTGACGTCCAAGCCGTGGGTAAAGACGTCGCTTGCACCGGGATCGCAGGTTGTTGGCGAATATCTCGCCAAGTCCGGCCTGCAGGATTCGCTCGATGCGATCGGCTTTAACCTCGTCGGCTTCGGCTGCACGACCTGCATCGGCAATTCCGGTCCTCTGCCGGCGCCGATCTCCAAGACGATCAACGACAAGGGTCTGATTGCTGCCGGCGTTCTTTCCGGCAACCGCAATTTCGAAGGCCGTATTTCGCCTGACGTCCAGGCCAACTACCTGGCTTCGCCGCCGCTCGTCGTCGCTTATGCGCTGGCCGGCTCGGTGCGCAAGGACCTGACCACGGAACCGCTCGGCATCGGCAGCGATGGCCAGCCGGTATTCCTCAAGGATGTCTGGCCGACCTCCAAGGAAGTTCAGGAGTTCATCCAGAAATACGTCACCCGCGAACTGTTCGAGAGCAAGTATGCGGACGTGTTCAAGGGCGACGAGAACTGGCAGGCAGTCCAGATCCCTGACGGCGACACCTATGCATGGGACGACAAGTCGACCTATGTGCAGAACCCGCCGTATTTCGTCGGCATGGGCAAGACGGGAACCGGTCTCAAGAACATCCACGGCGCACGCGTCCTTGGCCTGTTCGGCGACAAGATCACCACCGACCACATCTCGCCGGCCGGTTCGATCAAGGCGGCTTCGCCAGCCGGTGCTTACCTTTCGGAAAACGGCGTCGCCGTTGCCGACTTCAACCAGTACGGCACGCGTCGCGGCAATCATGAAGTCATGATGCGCGGCACGTTCGCCAACATCCGCATCCGCAACCACATGCTCGGCCCGAACGGCAAGGAAGGTGGCTACACCATCCACTATCCGTCCAAGGAAGAGATGTCGATTTACGATGCGGCCATGAAGTACAAGGATGAAGGCACGCCGCTGGTCATCTTTGCCGGCGTCGAATACGGCAATGGTTCCTCGCGTGACTGGGCTGCAAAGGGCACCAACCTGCTCGGCGTCAAGGCGGTCATCGCGCAGTCGTTCGAGCGTATCCACCGCTCCAACCTGGTCGGCATGGGCGTCGTTCCCTTCGTCTTCGAAGAGGGCGTGACCTGGGCCTCGCTCGACCTCAAGGGTGACGAGACGGTCGAGATCGTCGGTCTCGAAGGCGATATCAAGCCGCGCGAATGGAAGATCGCAAAGATCACCTATGGCGACGGTTCGGTGAAGGAAATCAACATCCTCTGCCGCATCGATACGCTGGACGAGGTGATCTACATGAACAACGGCGGCATTCTGCAGACCGTTCTTCGCGACCTGGTCGCCTAATAAACATCATCCACCCGCCGGTCAGACCGGCGGGTGGAATTTTTTTGTGGCGATCGGCTCTCCCTCGTGGCTGCGCTTGTCGCAAGACTTCGTCAGCCCGGATCCCTGGGCTGTACGCTAAATTCCCTGACCAGGTCGGGGATGCGGTGGTGAGCATTTCGCCTTGGCCACCGACGTTAAGGTCTTCATTCCTTGTCCCTCATCATTTTCATCGGCATGGCCGTTACGGTTTTCCTGACGTCGCTTCTGTCTGGGATTTTCGGCATGGCGGGCGGGCTGATCCTCTTGTGGGTGCTCCTGTTTCTCTATCCGGTCGGCACGGCAATCGCGATCCAGGGCGTCATCCAGATGGTCTCCAACGGATCCCGCGCCTGGTTCTCCCGCGCCTATATCGACTGGAAGATCCTCTCGATCCTGTGTTCCGGTGTGGCGGTTTCCGCCCTCATCCTGTTTCTGACGAGCTATACGCCAAGCCTGATCGTGGTCCTGATCGGTGTCGGCCTGATGCCTGTTCTCGTCTGGATACCGGTCAACCGACTGCAGCTCGATGCGTCGCGTCCCTCGCATGCGTTTTTGGCTGGGCTGCTGTCGGGTGGGATGACGATCAGCGTCGGCGTGGCAGGTCCGACGGTCGATATCTTCTTCATTCGCACCGAGATGGACCGGCGCAAGGTCATCGCCACCAAGGCGTCGATCCAGACGATCTCGCATCTGGCAAAGATCGCCTTCTACTGGGATGCCGCTTCGAACCTTCCGACCGTTGACATGGTGGCGGTGCTGATCGCCGCGCCGATCGCCATCCTCGGCGCACGGGCGGGCAACGGTATCCTGCAAAAGATGACGGACGCCAATTTTCGGAGCTGGACCCGATGGGTGGTGACCGGCGTCGGCGCGGTCTACCTGACCCAGGGATTGCTGAGCTTTTTCTAACAGGCGGAACGGGCCGGACACGCGATCGCAGAGAGCGATCACATGTCGGATCCTCACCCGTTCGTGACTTCCTCTTGAACCGGTGCCGCGGTTACTTATCCGGCGTCCCACCGTTATGGCCTTGATTGCCCCTCGCAATCGTGGATAACAAACAACCTATCAAAGGGTTTGCCATTCATGCTGCTTCGTTTTCGCTCCATGGTCCTCGTTGCCGGTCTGCTGATAGCAGGCTCGGCTTCGGCAGGGGAATCGAAGGCCCCGAAGGGCGTCGTGGAACTGTTCACCTCGCAGGGCTGTGCCTCCTGTCCGCCTGCGGACACCACGTTCAGCCAGCTTGTGGCCCAGGGCGACGTCGTGGCGCTGTCCTATCACGTCGACTACTGGAACTATCTCGGCTGGACCGATACGCTTGCCTCCAAAGAGAATACCGAGCGTCAGTACGGCTATGCCAAGACGATGGGCCGCAGCGGCGTGTACACGCCGCAGGCCATCATCAACGGTCGCGACCATGTCAAAGGTACGGACCTGGTCGGCATCAACTCCAAGGTCGATGGTATGCGCAGCAAGGGAGAGGGGCTGGTTGTTCCCGTCTCGGCTGCCATGCACGGAGACGAGATCGAGATCGAGATCGGCGCCGGCAATGCACAGATACCGGCCGAGGCCGAAGTCGTCGTCGCCTACTTCACGAAGAAGCAGCAGGTCGAGGTGACGAAGGGCGAAAACAGCGGCAAGAACATGGATTACTGGCATAGCGTCTACGACGTGCAGTCCGTTGGCATGTGGAACGGCCAGACCATGTCGCTGAAGCTGCCAGGCAAGCTGATGGGCAAGTCCAAGAAGGACGGTTGCGCAATCCTGCTTCAGGCATCGGGCCCGAATGGCGAGCCGGCCGAGATCATCGGCGCAACAATCCTGATGGCCGGGCGCAAGAAGCTGGACGACTGACAGGGCATACCAACACCGCTCACCAGCAAGCTGGTCGCGGAGCGCCGCGCGCTCATTCTTTTCGACGGGAAGTTTGTTGGCGGCCCGGTCCAAATCCACTGGGGGGCTGGGGGTAAGGGTCAGCGAACCGAACCGGGCCAAATGGCGCTAAAGAACGCGCCAAACCAACATCTGCAATCTCGCTTGCAATTCGGGCGCTGTTTTGACCGAAATACGGCTTTCTCAGAAAACATCGCGGCAGCCGGTAACCTGGTATGGCAGCGTTGCAATTTCTAAAATGTCGGGGCACACTGTCACTGCTTTGACATCTATGATTGGGAGTCTTGATGACCGATCAGCCTGAATTTCCGAGGGGCCACCGGCCTCACGATGCTGCCGTCGTCGTCAATCTCAGCGAATACCGACAGAGCCTCGATCCTGCGCCCGTGACATTTCACCGTCGAGAGCTCGACTCCATCCTGTGGATCTATGGTCGGATGGTGGGCGAGGGCGAGTGGAAGGATTACGCGATCGACCACCTGAAGGACAAGGCCGTCTTTTCGATCTTCAAGCGATCGGGAGAGCTGCCGCTGTTCAGGATCGAGAAGAACCCCAAGCTTGCCAACAAGCAGGGTGCCTATTCCGTCATCAACACGAACGGCGTGATCCTGAAGCGTGGTCACGAGCTGCCACAGGTGTTGAAAGTGTTCGACAAGGCGCTGAAGCTCATCGACTGAACTGGTTCACTCGGTGAACAGCGAACCGGGATAGACCGTCGGGTCAGGCGGTGTATCCTTAGCCTCGCCGAGTGCAATCTGCATCAGGACCGTGTCCAGCCACTGACCGTGCTTGAAGCCGGTGCCTTTCAGCGTACCGGTCATTTCGAAGCCTAGGCTCTTGTGGACCGCGACGGATGCGGGGCTTGCGCCACCGATCACGGCCACCATCTGGCGAAAGCCGAGCGCTGTGCAGCGGCTGAGCAGTTCCTGCAGCAGTGCTTTGCCGGCACCCTTTCCACGCGCCCCCGGAGAGAGATAGATCGAATCCTCTACCAGCCAGCGATAGGCCGGCCGCGTGCGGAAGGCGGATGCATAGGCATAGCCGATGAGGACGCCGGCGTCGTCGATGGCGGCGATGTAAGGATAGCCCTTCTCGCGGATGGCGTGGAAGCGCGCGGTCATCTCTTTCAGATCAGGCGGGGTGATCTCGTAGCTTGCGGTGCCGTTCAGCACACTGTCCCGGTAGATGGCCGTGATGGCGGGCAGGTCGTCGGTTGTGACGTCGCGAAGGTGCAGGAGCATGGCAGGACTTGGGGCTTGAGGTGAGGCAGCAAGCCTTATGACGCAGCCTCCCGGCGGGCAACAAAAAAGGCGACCTTGCGGCCGCCTTCTTGTGTGTCGTCTGGTCTGTCGTCCACTCCGTGGATCAGTTGTTACGGTTGCCCATGAACTGAAGCAGGAAGGTGAACAGGTTGATGAAGTCGAGGTAGAGCGTCAGGGCGCCCATGATCGCCTTGCGGCCCATGACCGTCGCATCATCCGCGTCGTAGTACATTTCCTTGATCTTCTGCGTGTCGTAGGCGGTAAGCCCTGCGAAGATCAGCACGCCGATCGCGGAGATCGCGAAGCCGAGTGCCGAAGACGCCAGGAAGATATTCACGATCGAGGCGATGATCAGGCCGAACAGGCCCATGATCAGGAACGAGCCCATTGCCGACAGGCTTCTCTTCGTCGTGTAGCCGTAGAGCGACAGAGCGCCGAACGAAGCTGCGGTCACGAAGAACGTCTGCACGATGCTCTGGCCGGTAAAGACCAGGAATATCGACGACAGCGAAAGACCCATCAGGGCGGCGTAGCCCCAGAATGTTGCCTGCGCGGCGCTTACGCTCATCTTGTTGATCCTGAAGCTCAGGAAGAACACGACAGCGAGCGGCGACAGCATCACGACCCAACGCAGCGGGCTTGCAAACAGCAGCTGGCCGAAGGGGGTCAGCTGGCCATCGGCGACGGCCATCTGCCAGGTCGCAAACGCCGCGATGCCGGTGATCGCCAGGCCGAGTGCCATCAGGTTGTAGACCTTGAGCATATAGGCGCGCAGGCCTTCATCGATCATCGCACCGGACTGCGCACCCGTCTGGGCGGCTCGGTTTTGATAGTTGTTGAAGTCAGCCATAGTATCCTCTTCAAGCTCCGGAATTTGTCACGGTGTCGGGCCCTAACGGTCAGACCCAGGCGCCGCTGCGGAGCCCAGCAAGCCTACCATCAAATATGAGGCGATAACCACGCCTATACAAGGGGGAAGGAACGCAATGGATCCCAAAGCTCCCGATCACAATTCCCGGAGGACCGGCGCCGCCTTCTGGCCGAGCACCCGCCATGTGCCGATAAGCCCAATGCCGACGGTCAGCACCAGCGAGGCCACAACTGTGATGATCGCCACATCCGGCAGGAAGGTCGAGGGAAGGCGCATGATGCGCGACACGATGAACCAGGCGGATACGCCGCCGGCCAGAAGCGCAAACACGGCGGTGGCGAAGCCGAGGATCATGTATTCGTAGCTAAAGGCACGAATGAGCATGGATCTCGTTCCGCCCAGCGTCTTCAGGATCACGGCATCGTGGGTACGGGCGCGGTTTCCGGCCGCGAGCGCCCCGGCAAGCACCAGCACCGAAGCGATCAGCGCCACGGCGGCAGCTGCCCGGATCGCGGTTGCCAGCTGGCCGATCAACTGGTCGACGATATCGATCGCATCCTTGACCCTAACACTCGTGATGGTCGGATAGGCATTGCTGACGGAGCGCAGGATTGTCGCTTCCTGCTGCGCCGTTGCCGATGGATCGGTGAGGGTCGCAAGCCAGGCATGCGGCGCGCCGCGGAACGTGTTGGGCGAGAAGACCATGACGAAGTTGATGGACAGCGATTCCCATTCGACGTTGCGGAAACTGGAGATCTTGGCGGTGATGTTGCGGCCGAGCACGTTGACGGTGACCGTATCACCGAGTTTCAGTCCGAGTTCGCCTGCCTCTTCCGCCGAAAATGAAACGAGAGGCTCGCCGTCATAGTCGGCCGGCCACCATTCACCCTGCGTCAGGGTCGAGCTTTCCGGCTTGTTCTTGGCGTAAGTGATGCCGCGATCGCCGCGCAGAACCCAACGGCCCTTTGCCGGAACATTCATCTGACTGACATCCTGACCGTTGAAGGCGAGGATGCGACCCCGCAGCATCGGCACCTCGAACAGCTTGGCGCCGGGTGCCTGCTCCTGCAGCAGCTTGCGGAAACCATCGACTTCGGCGCTCTGGACATCGACGAAGAAGAAGTTCGGCGCGTTGCGGGCGATGTTGCCGGTCAGCTGGTTGCGCATGTTGCCGTCGATCAGCGCCAGCGTCACCAGGAGTGCCAGACCGAGGCCGAGCGAGAGCACGACCGAGGGCGTCAGGGCGCCGGGACGGTGGATATTGCCGAGTGCCAGCCTCAAGGCCGGCGAACTGACGCGCGGGGCACGACGGGCAAGCCACGCGATCAGCGCTGCCACAAGCCGCAGCAGCACGAAGGCGCAGGCGACCGCGCCGAGGAAGACCGACGCAACGAAGTGATTATCGGAGGAGAAGATCGCAAGGATCGCGAGAGCGGCGAGTGCTGCGCCGGCCGCTGCCAGATACGGCCAGGATGGAAGGCGGCCCGTGTCGAAACTCTGTTCTCTGAACAAAGCTGTGGCAGGGACCTCGCGGGCATGTCCAAGCGGCAGAATGGCGAAGGCAAAGGTGATCAGCAGACCGAACAGGGCGGCAAGCCCAAGCGCCGACGGATAGATGTTGATGCCATCGGGTACCGGAAGCACGCCTTCGAGAAAGCGCAGTGCCACGATGGGCGAAACGGCGCCGATGACGAGGCCGGCCAGAATGCCGATCACTGCCAGAACCATGATCTGGAACAGGTAGATCAGCGTGACAACGGTTGCGGGTGCGCCGAGGCACTTGAACGTGGCGATCGTGGTGCGTTTGGCATCGAGGAAGGCCCGCACGGCGTTCGCCACGCCGACACCACCGACGATCAGTGCGGTGAGGCCGACCAGCGTCAGAAATTGCGAGAAGCGCTCGACGTTTTCGGTAAGCGACGGGGCAGCGCGGTCGCTGCTTCGGATCGACCAGCCGGCGGCCGGGAATTCGCGGTTGGCGCGATCGGCCAACCCGGTTCGGCTGGCAGGATCACGCAGCTTGATCTTGTAGGCGTGTTCGACAAGGCTGCCGTTTGCCATCAAACCCGACGCCTGCAGCGCTTCCCGGCTGACCATCAGGCGGGGCGCAAAGCCGAAGCCATCGGACACCGCGTCCGGTTCCGAGGCGATCGTGCCGCGCAGGACGAGCCTGATATTGCCGAGCAACAGTTCGTCGCCGGTCTTGATGCCGAGGCGCTCGAGCAGAAGCGGAGCGGCCAGTGCGCCGAAGGTCTCGCCCTGTTTGGCGACGAGTTCCTGCAGGGGCGCGGCCGGCTCGGCCTTAAACTCTCCGTAGAGTGGATAGGCGCCGTCGACGGCCTTGACCTCGACCAGCGCCTGTTCGGATCCATCCGGCTTGCGGGCCATGGAGCGCAGGCCGGTTGAGACAGACATTTCGCCGAGCCCGCTCAAGAAGGCGCGTTCCTGTTCGGTCGCTTCGCGGTTGTTCAGCTCAAAACGAATATCGCCTGCAAGCAGCTGCTGGCCCTGGCCGGCAATCGCTTCGGTAATGGCGCGCGAAACGGAATTGACGGCGGCGATGGAGCCGGTGCCAAGGGCGATGCAGGCGAGGAAGATGTAGAAGCCGCTAAGGCCACCGCGAATTTCCCGCAATGCCAGGCGCAGTGCAATTTTCAGCCGAGGGACCGCGACCATCATACGGATGCGACCTGAACGGCCGGAGCGCCTGCTCCGTCGTCGATGATTTCGCCGGAGCGGACGCGGATCTGGCGTGAGCAGCGGGCAGCGAGCGAAATGTCATGGGTGACGAGGATCATCGTCATGCCGCGCTCGGCCTGCTTGGAAAACAGAAGGTCGGCGATCTGGCGCCCGGTCTCGGTATCGAGATTGCCGGTCGGTTCGTCCGCGATCAGCACGGCGGGCGAGGGGGCAAGCGCGCGGGCGATCGCCACGCGCTGCTGCTCGCCGCCGGAGAGCTGGCCGGGATAATGGTGCAGGCGTTCACCCAGGCCAACGGCTGTCAGCTCGCGGCGGGCGATCTCGAACGGATCCTTCGCATTTGCAAGCTCCAGCGGGACCGCGACGTTTTCGAGCGCGGTCATGTTGGCGATGAGGTGAAACGACTGGAAGACGATACCGATATTGCGGCCGCGGAAATCCGCCAGCGCATCTTCGGAAAGGTTGTGAAGCGCCTGGCCGTTAATGACGATCTCGCCGCTGTCGAGGCGTTCAAGGCCGGCCAGCACCATCAGCAGTGTCGATTTGCCGGAACCGGAGGGACCAACGATGCCGACCGCTTCTCCTGTGTCGACGTCAAGATCCATGCTCTTCAAAACGTGAACGGATGCCGCCGCGCTGCCGAGGGTGAGATCGGCTTTTCGCAGCGTGATGATGGTTTTAGTCAATGCAGACCGTCCTATATAGGCTTCAAGAGCAATTCATGCCGCGCTGCGGTTAAGCCCAAATCTAGGAGACCGATCGTGCGTTTTAAAGCAAGACCGCTTCAATTCCTCGTCATGATACTGGCAGCACTGACCGCAGCCCCGGCTTTTGCCCAGGACAAGACCCTCCAGATCGTCGGTTTTGGAGACAGTCTGATGGCCGGTTACCAACTGGCGCCGGCAGAATCCTACACCGCCCAGCTCGAGGCAGCGCTGAGAGCGAAGGGCCTCAATGTGGCGATCAACAATGCCGGCGTGTCCGGCGATACCAGTTCCGGCGGGCTTGGACGCATCGACTGGTCGGTTCCAGATGGCACTGATGGCGTGATCCTTGAGCTTGGCGCCAATGATGCGCTGCGCGGCATCGCACCCGAGCAGACGGAAAAGAACCTCGATGCGATGATCACGCGGCTGAAGGCGCGCAACATTGCGATCTATCTGGTTGGCATCATGGCGCCGCCGAACATGGGCAGCGACTATGCGCAGAAGTTCAACCCGATCTACGAAAGGCTCGCCAAGAAACACGCGCTGCCGCTCTATCCGTTCTTCCTCGATGGCGTGACCACTGTTGCCGGAATGCAGCTCGAAGACGGCATGCATCCAAACGCAAAGGGTGTCGCGGCCATGGTCGAAAAGAGCCTTCCTTCGGTCGAAGCCTTCCTTGGGGACATCGGTAGTCAGCAAAAATAATATCTTGCGCGGAAGCGAGTTGCATGTTCCGCTGTTAGCATCTGCAAAAGATTCGAGGAGGTCCCTATGCCGAGACTTTTCATCGCCCTCGAAGTTCCACGCAATGTCGCGATGAGCCTGTCGCTGCTCCGTGGCGGCATCCCCGGCGCACGGTGGATCGATGTGGAGAACTATCACATCACCCTTCGCTTCATCGGCGATATCGACGGACGGACCGCAGACGAGATCGTCGACCGGCTGGACCGGATCGACCGTCCGGAATTCCAGCTAAAGCTGACAGGTATCGGTTCGTTCGGGTCCAAGAAGCCGCATTCGATCTTTGCCGGTGTCTCCCCGTCGCCCGAACTTCACGCGCTGCAGGGGGAAACCGAGCGGATCTGCCAGCGTCTCGGACTGGCGCCGGATCCGCGGAAATTCACGCCGCATGTCACTCTGGCACGTCTCAAACACTGCCGACTCGATGAAGTCGTACATTACCTTTCAGGGCGCGGGAATTTTCACACCGCGCCCTTTGTCGTTCCGCGTTTCGTGCTGATGTCTTCCAAGGAATCCTGCGGTGGCGGGCCCTACCTGACGGAGGAAATCTTCCCGCTGCGCGAGCTCAGCTACGGCTATGCCCAGGACGAGATGGAAACAGCCGAGCACCGTTTCTAGTCTCTGGCGAAGGTATGCTGATGGCTTATGAGGTGCTGGACAGAGAAGCGATCGAGCGCGAGATCGCCACTCTCGATGGCTGGACGATGGGCCCTGATGGCGACGCGATCACGAGGAGCTTTGTCTTTGCGTCGTTTCGCCAAGCCTTCGGGTTCATGGCGGAATGCGCGTTGGCGGCTGAAAAACTCGACCATCATCCGGACTGGTCCAACAGCTATTCGCGTGTCGAGGTGCAACTCACCACCCATGCGAAGAAGGGGCTGACAGGTCGTGATTTTAAGCTGGCGCGAGCCATGGACGAGGCATTTCGCGCACGGATCGTCACGCCCCGGAATTGAACTTCACACCGGCATTCCCATATGCTGATGCATTGAAGCGAGCATCTGGAGTGACGGAATGAGCGTGGATGACGTCAAGATCGGCGAGATCCTTCTGCCCGGCGACGAAAAAACGCAGGATCGCCGGGAAAAGCAGGTGCGTGCCAGGTTCTGGCCGACGATGCGGCGAGCCGCGCGGCAAATTCCATTCAGCCGCGATCTGGTCGCCGCCTATTACTGCGCCGTGGACCGAAAAACACCCTTGCGCGTTCGCGGGACCTTGCTGGCAGCGCTCGCCTATTTCATTCTCCCCATCGACATCGTCCCGGATTTCTTTGCGGTCGTCGGCTTCAGCGATGATATCGCGGTTCTTGCTGCGGCCCTGCGCATGATCCAGGGCCATATCAACGACGGACATTACGACGCAGCAGACAGCGCGCTTGCCGATCACCCCGATATTGCAGCCGGAATGAAGACGAGCGGCTGATCCGGCCGCCCCGCCGCTTCAGTTCGGTGAAGTCTCTTCCAGTGCTCGCCGCAGGCGCTCGAACGCCAGCCTGATGCGCGACTTTACGGTGCCCAGCGGAAGCCCGGTCGAAGCGGCGATTTCGGAATGGGACTGACCCAGGAAAAAGGCCGCCCGCACCAGCTTCATCTGCTCGTCCGGAATCTGAGAAAGGGCATCACGGACTCTCTCGTCGCGCTCCTTGCTTTCAAACAAGGTGTCGACGCCCGGTACCTCCGCCAAGGCAAGAAATGTCTCCTGGCCGTCAAACTTGCGGTTTCGGGCGCGGCGCTTTGCATCGATGTGGCGGTTTCGTGCGACCCGGAACAGCCAGGTCGACAGGCTTGATCTTGCGGGATCATAGAGGCTGGCACGATGCCAAAGGATGGTCATGACATCCTGGACGAGTTCTTCTGCCTCGTCCGAATTCATGCCGCGCTTCATCAGCCAGGATTTCAGGCGTGGCGCGAAATGATCAAAAAGCGCAGTGAACGCGTCTTGATCACGCGTTGCAGCCACTGCCCTGACCAGGCGGGCGAAGCGGTCTCTCTCGTCCCCTAGCATCTAACCGGCAGTAGGCTTTCTTTGTGAGTAGGCGTCAGCTTTGCGACTATCCTACCGTATCGGTAGAAAAACGGGTAGCGGTTTTAAGCAGGATTTATACGTAGTTTCAAAGTGCTGCGGCCTGCGTCATCGGACGGACAAACTCTTGCCCAAATCGTTGTTGAGTGATGCGCCCAGAAAACCCGACGTCTGGAACGGGCATCATCAAACGCAACCCTGCGCCGCATTCGACCACATCCCGGTTCACTACATATTCAGCATCCAACCGATAGTGTTGACTCTTTGGTAACCGGAATGAAGTCAAAATGGGACCCGACCGTTGGGACGCCGCATATGACGCCCAGACATGACGCCGAGAAGGCATGTCCGTACTGGCCCGGCTCGGGCCCTTGAAATTACGAAAATTGGCAGGAGATCATGGCCGCTAGAACCGTCGCAATCGCATTGGCGCTTACTCTCGCCGGAATTGGCGCAGGACTTGGCGCCGGCACGGGTACCGCTTCCGCCCAGACGCCGAACCGCATCCAGCAGTTCAAGGCGTGGGGTGCGTATTCCTACAAGCAGGGCGCGGCTACGGTCTGCTACGTCTTGTCCGTCCCGACGACCAAGGAGCCTGCAAGCGTCGATCACGGCGATATCTTCTTCATCGTGTCGCAGCGCCCGGGCCAGAACATCTCCTACGAACCGCAGGCGATGATGGGCTACACGATGCAGACCAATTCCAAGGTCACCGTGACGATCGACAACAAGAACTTCACGATGTTCACCAAGGACAAGGCCGCTTGGGTCGAGAACGCCGCCGAAGAACCGGCTCTCGTTGCAGCGATGCGCACCGGTCAGAAGATGAGCGTCAGCGCCGTATCCGGTCGCGGCACCAAGACGTCCTACGCCTATTCGCTGCAGGGCATTTCAGCAGCTCTGAAGCAGGTCGAATCCTGCAAGTAAGCAGAGATTGCCACCACCGCATTGGAAGGCCGGTCATCGACCGGCCTTTTGCGTTTGACGAAGAATAGTGACGTGGCGTCGTTTTGATGATAAAGCGCCCGTCAAGATTAGTCCTGCGCGACCGTTCCTCGGAACGTCGCTTACCCGGGACGCCACGATTTCACAGAAAGACATGCCACGGCGATGCGCGAAACCTGCGCTGGGCGAAGGCATGTTATTCGAACGGGATATGAAGAAATGTCGGTCTCCGAGGCCTTTGCGCCTGTCGCCATCAAGAAGCCGCTCGTCGCCAATCCGGACCTGTTCAGTGAAAAGCCGTCGCTGATCGGTATGTCGCGCGAGGATATGAGCGCGGCGCTGAGGGAAAAGGGCATACCGGAAAAACAGGCGCGCATGCGTGTCAGCCAGCTCTGGCACTGGCTCTACATTCGCGGCGTGTCGGATTTCGACGCGATGACGAATGTCGCCAAGGACATGCGCGAAATGCTGAAGACGCATTTCACCATTGCGCGTCCCGAAGTGGTGGAAGAGCAGATTTCCAACGACGGCACCCGCAAGTGGTTGCTGCGCTTTCCGCCGCGCGGTGCCGGTCGTCCGGTCGAGGTCGAAACGGTTTACATTCCCGAAGAGGGCCGTGGCACGCTCTGCATATCGAGCCAGGTCGGCTGTTCGCTGACCTGTTCCTTCTGCCATACCGGCACCCAGCGCCTCGTGCGCAACCTGACGGCCGAGGAAATTCTGAGCCAGTTGCTTCTGGCGCGCGACCGGCTGGGCGATTTTCCAGGAGCCGACACGCCGCCCGGCGCTTTCGTGCCGACTGGCGACCGCAAGGTCACGAACGTCGTCATGATGGGCATGGGCGAGCCGCTCTACAATTTCGAAAGCGTCAAGACGGCGCTGCTGATCGCGACAGACGGCGACGGGCTTTCGCTGTCGAAGCGTCGTGTCACGCTGTCGACGTCGGGCGTCGTGCCGGAAATCTATCGGACGGGCACGGAGATCGGCGTGATGCTGGCGATCTCGCTGCATGCGGTGCGCGACGAGCTGCGCGACATGCTGGTGCCGATCAACAAGAAGTATCCGCTGAAGGAACTGCTGGAAGCCTGCCGCCAGTATCCGAGCCTGTCCAACGCCCGTCGCATCACATTCGAATATGTCATGCTGAAGGACGTCAACGACAGCCTCGAGGATGCCAAGCTGCTGACCCAGATGCTGAAGGGCATTCCGGCGAAGATCAATCTCATCCCGTTCAACCCGTGGCCCGGCACCAATTACCAGTGCTCGGATTGGGAGACGATCACCAAGTTTGCCGATTTCATCAACCAGGCCGGCTATGCCTCGCCGATCCGCACGCCACGCGGCCGCGACATCCTTGCCGCCTGTGGTCAGCTGAAGTCGGAATCGGAGCGCATGCGCAAGACGGAGCGTCTCGCCTTCGAAGCCATGATGATCGCCGGTCACGGCGAAGACGACTGACGCCGGGAGGGCTTCGATTGCTGGCTGAACCGGCTCGAAGCCTGGAAACCTCTCATCAGTCCTTTCGTTTCTGACACCGAGCGCTCGAGGGGCGGCAAAAATGCCGCCTGGCGCGGCGCAAATGCGCTTGATTCCGTTGTAGGGGTCATATGCAGACTGCAATAATCTGATATCGATGTGGCTCATCCAGGTGCAACCGGAAGATGCCGCCATGTTTCAGCATCCCATTAGGAAGTCTGCATTTTATGTCTCACTAACAGGCGGAACGATAGTTGCTGCCTTAATTTCCACAACCGCAGAAGCGCATGTGAAATGGTTCGCACCCTACATCGTGGGTGCGCCACTGCAGCCGGTCGAAACTGTTCTGCGTGATATCTGGTTTTGGGTAGCGATCGCACTCGTTCTCGTTTGTTTCGCCGCAGCCCGGGCGATCGAAACTAGCCGTTTTGGACCGTTGATCTTCGAAGCGCTTGATCGCTTTACCTCGCCGCTCTGGGCGAGGATCGACGATTATGTCCGCGTCGTCATTGCCTCGTTCTTCGTCGCGATCTTTGCCACGGGTGGCGTTTACCTGACGCCGGACCTGAAGACGCCTGCCGAATGGGTGTCCTGGCTGCAGTTGCTGATCGCTGCCCTGATCTTCTCGCGGCGGACCATGCCTTTCGCCGGCCTTGGAATTGTTGCCCTATGGCTGCTCGCGGCGCGGGACTACGATCTCTTCCACTTGTTCGACTATTTGGCGCTCGGGCTCGGCGTTGCCGCCTACCTGATCATCGAGCCGATGAAAGACGACTGGCGTGTCCACCGTTTTGAAGTGCTGCGCTGGGGGTTAGCCATCGCGCTCATGTGGTCGAGCCTCGAAAAATTCGCCTATCCCGAATGGTTCTATCCGCTGGTGCTGGAAAAGCCCTTTCTCACGATGGGCATGCCCCGCGATGTCTTTATTCCCATGGCCGGTATCGCCGAATTCACCATGGGCTTCGGTCTTCTCTGGACCGCGCTTATCCGCCGCCTTTCGGCCATCGCAATGATCGTCATCTTCACCTCGGCCGTCTTGCCGTTTGGGCGTATCGACCTGATCGGCCACGGATTGATCACCGCCATCCTGGTGGCGGTTGCCTGCGACCAGAACCGGGCAGACGGGCTGCTGCCCGGACTGAAACAAAAGCTTTCGGCCATCCCTGCCGGGCTGGCTGTCGCCATCGTGGTTTTCATGAGTGGCTATTGGGGCCTGCATCTCGCCTTCTATGGTGCCGGAGGCTTTTCCGGGCCGGCGGCGGCCGAAAAGACCACCCATTCCCACAGCGTCGAATACCCGCATGGCCCACAGTCCGACATCGGAATTGGTGCCCCGCCCACCCGCGGCCAGGGGGAGTAAGAGAAGAGTCGTCCTTCGACGCGAAGCGAAGGTAGTTGAAACGAAAGGGCGACCTTATCTCGACTGCGTCATGAAGATCTTCACGGCGAAGACCGAGAACACGCCGGCGAAGGTGTAGTCGAGGCCGCGCAGGACTTTCGGATTTCTTTGCAGCCAGTTCGCAAGCCGATCGGCGGCAAGCACGACGATCAGGTTCACCGGCATGCCGATGGCGATGAAGAAGATCCCGAAGAAGACCAGTTTTCCCGTCACATGCGGATCTGTCGCCGTCACGAACTGCGGCAGGAAGGTCATGAAGAAGATGATCACCTTCGGATTGAGGATATTCACCCAGAAGCCGATCGAGATATTTGCGAGCGGGCTTGCCGTTGCGCGCTCCACGGTTTCGACGGAGAAGCTGGAGCCGAAGCGGATCGCCTGGATCGCCAGCCACAGCAGATAGGCGGCGCCGCCGGTTTTCAGGATGAAGAAGGCGGTGGGCGATGCGGTAATCAGCGCCGAGATTCCGAAGGCGACCAGAAGCGTGTGGCAGACGACGCCAAGACTGGTGCCGAGCACCACGAACAGTGCCGATCTGCGCCCTTGCGCAAGCGCCCGGCTGATCGACAGCGTCATATCAGGCCCAGGCGTCAGCGCCAGAAGCAAGCCGGCTGCGGTGAAGGCCAGAAGCGATGCAAGGCTTGGCAGGAATTCCATTAAGTGTCCTCGAAAGCCGGATGACGGTTGTCGCTTTTTATCCGGCTTTCGAAGTCCTGCCAAACCTGTCGATCAACTGCCGCTGATGAATTCTTTTGATGCATCCGCAAAGTCCGGATGCCAGCGCGACAGAGGCGGACGGTTTTCGATGATGTCGCCGATCGCCCAGGCCATACGCCGCTCGTCCGTCTTGCGGTCGACGTCGTTGTCCGGGCAAAGGATGTAGAAATCCCCGCGTTCGAGACTTTCCAGCATGAACTGCACCGTCTGTTCTGAGGTCCAGGCGGCATCGGGCTTTTCGGTGCGGTCTCCCTTGGTCAGTCCGGTATAGACGAAGCCGGGGATGAGAAGGTGGGCGCTGACTTTGCATTCGGGCATGTTGCGCAATTCGTGCTGCAGGGCTTCGGTAAAGGCTTTTACGCCGGCCTTGGAGACATTGTAGGCGGGATCGCCGGGCGGCGTGGTGATGCCCTGTTTCGAGCCGGTGTTGATGATCAGCGCCGGTTCGCCATGGGCGATCATGCGGGGACCGAAGGTTCTGCTGCCATTGACGACGCCCATCAGGTTGACGGCCAGAACGTTGTCCCAGTTGACCTGCGGGCCGAACAGGCTGCTGCCGGGCTGGATGCCGGCATTGTTCATGAGCACGTGCACCCGGCCGAAGCGCTGCAGAACGGCACGTTCCAGAGCTTCGATCTCCGCCGGCTTCGAGACGTCGGTGCCGATTGCCACGATATCGGCCTCGCCATCGTCGGCAAGGGCGGCCACCTCGCGGCAGGCCTCTGACAGCCGGTCGCCCTCGAGATCCGCGAGGACGACGCACATGCCAAGTTTCGCAAATTCCTTGGCAGCGGCAAGGCCGATACCGGAGGCGGCGCCGGTGACGACGGCGACATTGTCTTTCTTCAGAGCAGGGTGAGTGATGGACATGGAAAGTCTCCTCTTTAACGCTTCTGTTGAAAGGTTTTGGCGTTCGAAGGTTCGGGCTGTTCTGAGACCCAAAGGTGTTCAACGGCTCGGCGCGATATGGTATGCTACAGCAGATCCGTCAACATGACGCGAGACCGAACCGGAGCCGGCATGATGGGCGAACTTGGATCTATCAAAGTTGACGAAAGACTGGCCGCCTTTGTTGAAAAGCAGGTCGAAGACGGACGATATGGCTCCGCCAGCGAAGTGATCGAGGACGCTCTGCGGATGCTGCAGGAAAGCGACGCGGCCTCGCTGGAGGCCATCCGCGCGGCAATCCAAGAAGGCGAAGATTCTGGTGAGCCAGAGCCGTTTGATTTCGATGAATTCATAGAGCAGAAGCGGGCGCGGCGCCTGCAGCCATGAAGGCGCTGGTTTTTGCGCCGAACGCCGTCGCCGATATCGATGGGATTTACGATCATACGGAAGAATTTTGGGGGTTCGAACAGGCTGAGGACTATACCTTCAGCCTGAGGCAGGCGTGCCGGATCCTCGCTGCGGGCGAACGACGCGGCCGGCATGTGCGCGGGATCAAGACCGGGTATCTGGCGCTGACCTATCGGTCTCACTTTATCATCTATCGCGAGACGAAAACCCAGATCGTGATCATCCGCATCCTCCATCAGCGCATGAACCTGTCGCGCCATCTCTGACGCGATCCTTTCCGGGTTTTTCTTGCGCGGCTTTTGAAACTCGCTAAAAGTGCGCCATCCCAGACACGACGGTTGATCCAACCGCCACCACCCGCAGACGGACAATTCGACATGGCACTTCCGAAAGACGTAAAAAAGGTCGTTCTCGCCTATTCCGGCGGTCTCGACACCTCGATCATCCTGAAATGGCTGCAGACCGAACTCAACGCGGAAGTGGTGACCTTCACCGCCGATCTCGGTCAGGGCGAAGAGCTGGAACCGGCGCGCAAGAAGGCCGAGATGCTCGGGATCAAGGAGATCTATATCGAGGACGTCCGCGAGGAATTCGTCCGCGACTTCGTCTTCCCGATGTTCCGCGCCAATGCCGTCTATGAAGGCGTCTACCTGCTTGGCACGTCGATCGCCCGGCCGCTGATTTCCAAGCATCTGATCGAGATCGCCCGCAAGACCGGCGCCGATGCGATCGCGCATGGCGCCACCGGCAAGGGCAACGACCAGGTCCGCTTCGAGCTGTCGGCCTATGCGCTCAACCCGGATATCAAGGTCATCGCGCCTTGGCGCGACTGGGCGTTCAAGAGCCGCACCGACCTTCTGACGTTTGCCGAACAGAACCAGATCCCGGTTGCCAAGGACAAGAAGGGCGAGGCACCGTTCTCGGTCGATGCCAACCTGCTGCACTCGTCTTCCGAGGGCAAGGTTCTGGAAGACCCGGCGGTCGAGGCTCCCGAATACGTGCATATGCGCACGATTTCGCCGGAATCTGCACCGGATCAGGCGACTACCATCAAGGTCGGCTTCCGCAAGGGCGATGCCTGCTCGATCAACGGCGTCGAGATGTCTCCGGCAACGCTGCTTGCCGCCCTCAACACCTATGGACGCGACAACGGTATCGGTCGTCTCGATCTGGTCGAGAACCGGTTCGTCGGCATGAAGTCGCGCGGCATCTACGAAACCCCCGGCGGCACGATCCTGCTCACCGCTCACCGTGCCATCGAATCCATCACGCTCGACCGGGGTGCAGCGCACCTCAAGGACGAGCTGATGCCGAAATATGCCGAGCTCATCTATTACGGCTTCTGGTACTCGCCGGAGCGCGAGATGCTGCAGGCCATGATCGACAAGAGCCAGGAGCATGTGGAAGGCGAAGTGACGCTGAAGCTCTACAAGGGCAACGTCATGGTCATCGGCCGCGAGAGCGCGAAGTCGCTCTATTCCGACCAGCTGGTCACGTTCGAGGACGATCAGGGCGCCTACGATCAGAAGGATGCAGCCGGCTTCATCAAGCTGAATGCTCTGCGCCTGCGTACGCTCGCCAAGCGCAACCAACTCCGCTAAGCGCCTTCGCATCGGATTAGTCTTAGAGGCCCGCTTCCGAAAACGGAGGCGGGCTTTTGTCATTGGCGGCGGTTGATCATCCGGTACGCGATGTAGCTGCCGACGGCGATATATTCCATGGCGGGAATGATCGTGCCGATCGCCGTCAGCGGGTCGCCGAAAAAAGCGGCGAGAAGGCCGCCGACAAAGCCGCCGCCCATCTGGATGAAACCCATCAGTGCGGAAGCGGAGCCTGCCGTCTTCGGGAATGGGGCGAGGCCGACCGTCACTGTGTAGGGCGAGATGAACGCGATGCCGAAGGTGGAGACGCCGACCGGCAGCATGATCGACAGGAAGGATGGCGGCAGCAGATATACGGAAAGCGCCATCATCGTGCCCCCGATACCGCTGAACATGAGCCCGATCACCACCGTCGTCGGCCCGCTGATGCGCCCGGACACAAGCCGCAGTGCAATCGACCCGCTGAGAAAAGCGCCGGTCTGGATGAGCATGCCGAGGCCGAACTGCGTCGGGGTCAGCCCCACTTCACCGATCAGCACGAAGGGAAGCATCGTTCCCTGGGCGTAGAGCGCGCCGATCGCGCCGCCGAGAACAAGCGAAGGAAGCAGAAAGCGCAGGTCCTTCAGAAGCGAAACGTAGGTCGCGACAAGGGTCGAGGGTCTGAGCCGGCTTCGGTCGGGAACCGTTGTTTCCTTGAGGAACAGCAGGCAGCTTGCAAGCACGATAACGCCGAAGATGACCATCAGCACGAAGACGGATTTCCAGCCGAATACCGACAGCGACAGGCCGCCGATCGTGGGGCCGATTGCTGGACCCACCGCCAGCATGATGCCGATCATGTTCATGATTCGGGTGGCTTCAAAACCGACGAACTGGTCGCGAACCGCGGCACGGGCAACGGTCATGCCGACGGAAGCGCCGATCCCCTGCACCAGCCGTCCGGCCAGGATCCAGTCGACCGAGGGCGCAAAGACCGCCATCAGCGAGCCGACGAGATAGATCAGCAGGAATGCGATGCTCGCGGACCGGCGACCGAATGCGTCTGAGGCCGGTCCTGCCAGGAGCTGTGCGACGGCAAAGCCGCCGAAGTAAAGCGTCAGACTGAGCTTGATTGCCGCTTCCGACGTGCCGAAGGCTTTCACGAGTTCCGGCATGGCCGGCGTGTAGATCGCCATCGAGACCGGGCCGATCGCCGTCAGCAGCGCGCCGAGCAGCGTGGTTCGCAGCGCGGTCATCCTGTTGGGCGGTGTCGTTGCGGAGGCGGCCTGCGTATCAGCCGTCATCAATGTCGGCCTGAGAAGAATTGAAGCTTTGCAGGTTGCCGTTGAAGATTTTCATGGCCTCTGCGATGCGTGTCGCGGTTTCGGCATCGAAGCCTTCAGTGGCGCAGGTGATGATGGCGCGCAGTTCCTGCTGGATTGCAGCCAGCATGTCGGCGGAGGTCGATGTCAGCATGATGCGCTTTGCCCGCCGGTCGGCGCAGCATTGCTGCCGCTCAACGAGCCCAAGCGCCTGCAGCCTGTCGAGATAGGCGCAAAGCGTCATCGGTTCGACGCCCATGCGCAAGGCGATGTCGAGCTGGCGGCTTCCGTCGACTTGCGCGATATGGATCAACGCTCTTGCCTCGCCGGCGGTGAGGCCAAGGCCCGCCTGGGCGATGCGACGTTCGAAAGCCGTGCGCAAAAGCCTCGCGGCATCGGCGATCAGAAAGCCAAGCGTTTCACCATGCACGTCCTGGCCGGGTGTTGTCGGGCACTGTTCAATCGCGAGCTTCATAAGGCTGCCTTACTATCTTTCCCCGACGAGGCAAATCGAAAAGCCCGGAAACCGCATGACGGGGCCATTTCGGCACGATGTCCGTTCCAAAAATCGGCTTCGACGGATGAAGCCCTTGCCGTGCGGGCCTATATATGGTCGCTCTACCTACATAGACCCGATATCGAAGCAGCACACTGAAGGACGACCCAATGGCAACTTTCTCAGCGAATTCAGCGCTTGTCGACTGGAACGGGCATCATGGCCTGCCGCGCTTCGATCAGGTGAAGGACGAAAATTTTGCACCGGCCTTCGATGCCGCCATCGCCCTGCACGAGGCGGAAATTGCTGAGATCGCCGGAAATTCCGATGAGCCCAGCTTCGAAAACACGATCGTTGCGCTGGAAATCGCCGGCGACGAGCTGTCGCGTGTTTCCTCGATCTTCTGGGGCAAGGCGGGTGCGCATACCAACGATACGATCCAGGCGCTGGAACGCGAAATCGCGCCCAAGATGTCGCGCCACTATTCGAAGATCGGCACCAATGCCGAACTGTTCGCACGCATCGATGCACTCTGGCAGAAGCGGGACGACCTTGATCTGACGGTCGAGCAGCAGCGGGTGCTGGAACGTCACTGGAAGGGGTTCGTCAAATCAGGCGCCAATCTGCCTGAGGACCAGCAGAAGCGGCTGTCGAGCATCAACGAGACGCTTGCCGGTCTCGGCGCCAGTTTCGGCCAGAATGTTCTCGGCGACGAGAAAGGCTGGTCGTTGAAACTGACCGAAGAAGCCGATCTCGAGGGTCTGCCGGTTTTTGTGAAAGAAGCGATGGCGGAAGCTGCCAAGGAGCGCGGCGAGGGCTCAGGCTATCTCGTCACGCTGTCGCGCTCGATCATCGAGCCTTTTTTGACCTTCTCGACCCGCCGGGATCTGCGCGAACAGGCGTTCAAGGCCTGGGTGGCGCGCGGCGAAAATGGCGGCGAGCGGGACAATGTCGCGATCGTTCGCGAAACGCTGGCGCTGAGGGCCGAAAAGGCCAAGCTGCTCGGCTATGAGAATTACGCCGCGTTGAAGCTCGACAACACGATGGCGAAGACACCGAAGGCGGTGAACGGTCTGCTCGGCCAGGTCTGGCAGAAGGCCCGAACCAAAGCGCTGGAGGAAGAGGCAAGTCTTTCAGGTCTGATCTCGGAAGCGGGCGGCAATCATCCGGTCATGCCCTGGGACTGGCGCCACTACGCCGAAAAGCTGCGCGAGCGGACGTTCTCTTTCTCCGAGAGTGAGCTGAAGCCCTATCTCCAGATCGAGAAGATCATCGAGGCGTCCTTCGATGTGGCCGAGCGGCTGTTCGGCATCAAGGCTGTCGAGGTGAAGGGCTTGCCGGTCTATCATCCTGATGTCCGCGTGTTCGAGATCCATGACGAGGACGGCAATCTAAAAGCGCTTTTCCTCGGCGATTATTTCGCCCGCTCCTCGAAGCGCTCCGGCGCCTGGATGAGTTCGTTCCAGTCGCAGCACAAGCTGACGCTGAAGAACGGCACTGAGGGTGAGCTGCCGATCATCTACAATGTCTGCAATTTCGCGAAGCCTGCCGAAGGCAAGCCGGCGCTTCTATCGCTCGACGATGCGCGCACGCTGTTTCATGAATTCGGCCATGCGCTGCACGGCATGCTGTCGAACGTGACCTATCCATCGGTATCGGGCACCGGCGTCTCGCGCGATTTCGTGGAGTTGCCGTCGCAGCTTTACGAACACTGGCTGACGGTGCCGGAAATCTTCGAGAAATATGCGGTCCATTACAAGACGGGCGAGCCGATGCCGAAGGAGTTGCTCGACAAGGTTCTTGCCGCGCAGACCTTCAACGCCGGTTTCTCGACGGTGGAATTCACCTCGTCGGCGCTGGTGGATATGGCTTTCCACACACAGGAAAGCACGGTCGAAGACCCGATGGCGGTGCAGGCCAAGGTGCTGGCCGAGCTCGACATGCCGGCTTCGATCGTCATGCGCCATGCCACGCCGCATTTCCAGCACGTGTTTGCCGGTGACGGATATTCGGCCGGCTACTATTCCTACATGTGGTCGGAAGTCCTTGATGCGGATGCCTTTGCCGCGTTCGAGGAGGTCGGCAACCCGTTCGATCCGGTGACGGCGCGCAAGCTCAAGAACAATATCTACTCGGTCGGCGGCTCGATCGATCCGGAGGAAGCCTATGCAGCCTTCCGCGGCAAGCTGCCGGATCCGACTGCGATGCTGAAGAAGCGTGGGCTCTCCATCATGGCCGAGCTTTCGGGCGGAGACGGCTGACAAAAGCCATCCACGCGGAAAGATGAAGAGCGGGCGTTGATCGCAGATCGCGCTCGCCCCCTTTCGCATTTGCGAAAAACAGGGTATGAGCGCGCCAACGAAATAGGTGCGGTCCGTCGATCTGCGCCCCGAAACATCCGAGATCTAAAAATGGCTATGCGGAATATCGCGATTATCGCGCACGTCGACCACGGCAAAACGACCCTTGTCGATGAACTTCTGAAGCAGTCCGGCTCGTTCCGCGACAATCAGCGCACCGTCGAGCGCATGATGGACTCGAACGACCTCGAAAAAGAACGCGGCATCACCATTCTCGCCAAGGCAACTTCGGTCGAGTGGAAGGGTGTTCGCATCAACATCGTCGACACCCCCGGCCACGCCGACTTCGGTGGCGAAGTCGAACGCATCCTGTCGATGGTGGATGGCGCCATCGTTCTGGTCGATAGCTCGGAAGGCCCGATGCCGCAGACCAAGTTCGTGGTCGGTAAGGCGCTGAAGGTCGGTCTTCGCCCGATCGTCGCGATCAACAAGATCGACCGTCCGGACGGTCGCCACGAAGAAGTCATCAACGAAGTCTTCGACCTGTTCGCGAACCTCGACGCCACCGACGAGCAGCTCGACTTCCCGATCCTCTACGGTTCGGGTCGCGATGGCTGGATGAACGTCAACCCAGAAGGTCCGAAGGATGAAGGTCTTGCACCACTGCTCGATCTGGTCCTGAAGCACGTTCCGGAGCCGAATGTCGGCGAAGGCCCGTTCCGCATGATCGGTACGCTTCTCGAAGCCAACCCCTTCCTCGGTCGTCTCATCACTGGCCGCATCGCATCCGGCTCGATCAAGCCGAACCAGGCCGTCAAGGTTCTGTCGCAGGACGGCAAGACCGTCGAAACCGGCCGTATCTCCAAGATCCTCGCATTCCGCGGCATCGAGCGTCAGCCGATCGAAGAAGCCCATGCAGGTGACATCGTCGCGATCGCCGGCCTTTCCAAGGGTACGGTTGCCGACACGTTCTGCGATCCTGCGGTCACCGAAGCGATGACGGCTCAGCCGATCGATCCGCCGACCGTCACCATGTCCTTCCTCGTCAACGACAGCCCGCTTGCTGGCACCGAAGGCGACAAGGTCACCAGCCGCGTCATTCGTGACCGCCTGTTCAAGGAAGCCGAAGGCAACGTTGCGCTGAAGATCGAAGAGTCGGACGGCAAGGATTCGTTCTTCGTTTCCGGCCGCGGCGAATTGCAGCTCGCCGTTCTGATCGAGACCATGCGTCGCGAAGGCTTCGAGCTTGCCGTTTCGCGTCCGCGCGTCGTCATGCACAAGGATGAAGCAACCGGCCAGACGCTGGAGCCGATCGAAGAAGTCGTGATCGACGTTGACGAAGAGCATTCCGGTATCGTCGTGCAGAAGATGTCCGAGCGCAAGGCCGAGATGGTCGAGCTTCGTCCGTCCGGCGGCAGCCGCGTTCGCCTGGTATTCTACGCGCCAACCCGCGGCCTGATCGGCTACCAGTCGGAACTTCTGACCGACACGCGCGGCACGGCGATCATGAACCGTCTGTTCCACGACTATCAGCCTTACAAGGGTGCGATCGTCGGTCGCGTCAACGGCGTTCTCCTGTCGAACCAGTCCGGTGAAGCCGTCGCCTACGCGATGTTCAACCTGGAAGACCGTGGCCCGATGATCATCGAGCCAGGCGAAAAGGTTTATGCCGGTATGATCATCGGCATCCATACCCGCGACAACGACCTCGAAGTCAACGTTCTCAAGGGCAAGCAGCTGACCAACATCCGCTCGGCCGGCAAGGACGAAGCCGTTCGCCTGACGCCGCCGATCCGCATGACGCTCGACCGCGCGCTGTCCTGGATCCAGGACGACGAGCTGATGGAAGTCACGCCGAAGTCGATCCGCCTGCGCAAGATCTATCTCGACGCAAACGACCGCAAGCGCTTCGACAAGTCGAAGGCCGCTCTCTAACAGCGCGCCTCCTAAGACCATCCAAGACCCCGGCAGAAATGCTGGGGTTTTTTTGTGGCTTGGTCTGGGCCACGCTTGTGGCGAAGGTAAAAAATGCGTTAACCTCCTTGCCATCGTCCACATGAGAAGCTTGTGGGCAATCCACTTTACCCCGGTCTCGGGAATGGCGGAGAGCCCATGGCAGGACCTAGAATCGCGTTATGAAAACGTTATCGATCGATGTCAGGCGTGCGGAGCCGCAAGACGCCCCGGCTATCTCCGAGGTGCACCGCCAGGCATGGTCGCAAGCCTATGCCGGCCTCATTCCGCACAAGCCGCTGATCCAGATGCTGGAGCGCCGCGGCGAGGGGTGGTGGCGCAAGGCCGTCCGCGGGCCGGCGACGCTTCTGGTTCTGGATATCGGTGGCGTTATCGCGGGTTATGCGACGATCGGCCTCAACCGCGCCCGTGCGCTTCCTTATGACGGCGAGATCTACGAGATTTACCTCCGCCCGGAATATCAGGGCGTCGGCCTTGGCCGCCGCCTGTTCGGCGAAAGCCGCAGGCTTTTGAAATCGCTTGGCTGCAAGGGCTTGGTCGTCTGGTGCCTGGAAGACAGCGAGCATGCCGTCCGCTTTCTGCGATCCCATGGCGGGGCGGATTTGGCAGAGGGCATGGAGGACTTCGACGGAAAGTCCCTGAAGAAGATTGGTTTCGTCTGGCACTGACTTCGGGGCGGAAAGGTGCGCCACGACTTAACCTTGGCGGCAAACCTGTGTTGCCTTGCCAGCCAATTCCCGCTATCGACGGTTCACAAGTTCGTAAACCTCATCGGGGAAGACTATGCGCATCGATGCAATTTCTGTTGGCAAGAATCCGCCTGAAGACGTCAACGTAATCGTTGAAGTACCTGTCGGCGGCCAGCCCATCAAGTACGAGATGGACAAGGAAGCCGGCGCGCTGATCGTCGACCGTTTCCTGTACACACCGATGACCTATCCAGGCAATTACGGCTTCGTGCCGCATACGCTGTCCGAGGATGGTGATCCGATCGACGTTCTGATCTGCAACACCCGCCCGCTGGTACCCGGTTGCGTCATCAATGTCCGCCCGATCGGCGTGATGGTGATGGAAGACGACGGAGGCAAGGACGAGAAGATCATTGCCGTGCCGGTTCCGAAGCTGACCCAGCGCTACGACAAGATCAAGAACTACACCGATATGCCAGAGATCACGCTGAAGCAGATCGAGCACTTCTTCACGCATTACAAGGATCTGGAGCCCGGCAAGTGGGTGAAGATCGAAGGCTGGAAGGACGTTGACGTCGCCAAGAAAATGATCGTCGCGGCGATCGAACGCTTCAACGCTCAGAAGTAATCTTTACCGCTGACCGCTTCCAAAATCCTCCGGTTCGTCTCGAGCCGGGGGATTTTTTGTTTCCGCTCGTAAGCCCAAAACAAAAACGGCCCGCGCGGGAAATTTCCCAGCGCGGGCCGACCGTGTCCGTGCTGAAAGTCTTTGGCTTCAGCCTGCGAGAGCAGGATAGATCGAGGTCCACATCAGCGAGCGAATGAAGAAGATGATCAGAAGCACGATGATGGGCGAAATGTCGATACCACCGAGGTTCGGCATGACCCGGCGGATCGGCGCGAGGACGGGCTCGGTGACATTGAAGAGAAACCGGCCGATCGCATCGACAAACTGGTTGCTCGAATTGATCACGTTGAAGGCGAAGAGCCATGAAAAGATGGCGCTGGCGATCAGGATCCAGGTGTAAAGGTTCAAGGCCAAGTCAATGGTCTGAAACAGGGCGAGCATTCACGTCTCCATTTCTTTGTTGACAGACATGTAGACATTGGCGAACTAACGGGCAAGTGCCGTCTATGGCCCGCGTCGCAGGATGTTTAACGGCGGCGTGTGCATATCGTGGGTTTCCGGCTTCGCTGAAAGTACAGGTTCCATGTCCATACCCACATCGGGTGATCGCTTCGCCGCCTTTCGTCACGCAGCTTATACGCGTTTCTTTCTCAGCCGGTTCTTCGCAGCCTTCGCGATCCAGATTGTCAGCGTCTCCGTCGGCTGGCAGATGTATGACGAGACGCGCAATCCGCTCTATCTCGGTCTGATCGGGCTTTTCCAGTTTCTGCCGTCGCTGCTTTTGATCCTGGTGACGGGTTCGGTCGCCGATCGCTACAACCGACGCATGATCATGGCGATCTGCATGGTCGTCGGCGGACTGTGTTCGGCGGCGCTTTTGGCGCTCACCATCACCGACTCATTCACGCCGTGGCTGGTGTTTTCGATCCTTGTCGTCTTCGGCATCGAGCGCGCCTTCATGGGGCCGGCGGTGCAGTCGCTCGGA
Source organism: Rhizobium sp. PvP014 (assembly GCF_017876855.1). Classification (NCBI taxonomy): domain Bacteria; kingdom Pseudomonadati; phylum Pseudomonadota; class Alphaproteobacteria; order Hyphomicrobiales; family Rhizobiaceae; genus Rhizobium; species Rhizobium sp. PvP014. The sequence goes on along the minus strand of NZ_JAGIOT010000002.1, from coordinate 2,455,389 downwards.
CCGAACCTCGTGCCGGAAGAAGATCTTCCCAACGCCATCGCCTGGAATTCATCCTCATGGCAGACGGCATCGATCTTAGGGCCGGTGTTCGGCGGGCTACTCTACGGCGCCAGCTCGATTGCGGCCTATTCGGTCGCCTGTTTTCTGATGACGGTTGCCGCCATCCTCGTGTTTATGATCCCGAAGCCGGCGCAGCGCACGCCTGCCTCGAAAGTCAGCTGGGACGAGATGCTGGCCGGTTTCCGCTTCATCGCCGGCGAGAAGATCGTGCTTGGTGCAATCTCGCTCGATCTGTTTGCTGTGCTGCTCGGTGGCGCCGTGGCGCTGATGCCGATCTTTGCCCGCGACGTGCTGGAGCTTGGTCCCTGGGGCCTCGGCCTGCTGCGCGCGGCGCCCGGCATCGGCGCGATCGGCGTTGCGGTCTGGCTTGCCATCCATCCGATCCGCCACCACGCGGGTACAGCGATGTTCATTGGCGTGGCGCTGTTCGGTCTCGGAACGCTTATCTTCGGCCTCTCGGCCACGCCGTGGATCTCCATCGCAGCCTTGATGCTGATGGGTGCGGCTGACATGATCTCGGTCTATGTCCGCGAGACGCTGATCGCGCTCTGGACGCCGGACGAGGTGCGCGGCCGGGTGAATGCGGTCAACATGGTGTTCGTTGGCGCATCCAACGAGCTGGGCGAGTTCCGGGCCGGCACCATGGCGCACGCGATCGGCGCGGTCCCTGCCGTCGTGATCGGCGGTATCGGCACACTGGCGGTCGCCGTCATCTGGTCGATCGGCTTTCCGAAGCTGCGCAAGATCGACAATCTGGAAGCACCGCAGCGCTGAGTTATCCGTTGCCCTGGGCGGGGTAGGCAGGTGCTGCCGGTCGGTTCGCATCGGCGGCGGGTCGATCGAAGACGATGTCGAGGAAGGTCCACAGCCAGTCCTTCAACGCGTGGTCGAAGATCATCCGTCCTTCCAAGTGCTGGTTTCCCTGCTGGGCATTTGGCATGCCGAAGCGTTCGGCGCCGTGCACCACCCAGCGATGCATCATGGCGCGGGTCAGTTCCGCATGGAACTGGACGCCCCAGGCATTCTCGCCGTAACGGATCGCCTGATGCGGATAGGCGTCGCCTTCCGCGAGCAGCTTTGCGCCCCGCGGCACGTCGAAGCCTTCGCGGTGGAAGTGGTAGACCATTTTCGGCCAGTGCATGAGAAGCCGGCCGTGTTCGGTGGCGCGCAGCGGATACCAGCCGATCTCGGTCACTTCGCCCTTCTGCGGCCCAACGCGGCCGCCGAGATTGCGCACCAGCATCTGGGCGCCGAGGCAAATCCCGAGATAGGGCTTGTTCTCCTTCAACGGCACGTCGATCCAGTCGATTTCCGTCTTGATGAAGGGGTCCGGGTCGTTGGCACTCATCGGACCGCCGAAGACGACGGCGCCTGCGTGGCCGGACATCGTGTCGGGGAGGGGATCGCCAAGAGCGGGCCTGCGGATATCCAGCGCAAAGCCCTTGTCGACGAGCATCTGGCCGACGCGTCCGGCGGAGGAGGTTTCCTGATGCAGGATCGCGAGGATCGGGAGTTTGGAGGATGGGCGGGAAGGGGTTCTCATGACGTCACGTCCTGGAGCGTTCCTGGCTAGACCTTTTCTTCCTCTTCCCCTGCGGCCGGATGAGCCGAGGTGCGCGCGGCCGCCTCCTGCCGCTGGAGAACCCGATCACGGGCAGAGACGCCCAAGAGATCGGCGATCCGCCAGATCACATGATCCTCGATCTCGCTGCGCTGCCCGTCCGCATAGACGATATCCCAGAGAATGCCGAGAAGCTCGATCCGGTCCTCTTCGTCAACCAGATGCTTTCTGAGATCCGAGGTGAACCGGTAATAGTCGACGGCTTCGCTTCCAGCCTGCCGGCCCGCCTCGATCAGCGACTGCAACCCTTCCGGGCTCAGATCGTAACGATCGCGCATCAGATCGCGGAATTTCTGCTGCTCTTCCTCGGACATGTTGCCATCGGCTTCCATGACCTGGAAACAGAGCGCCACGAAGGCTACGCGCGGGTCGTCGGGCGCAAATTCATCCGTATGGTGCGGGGCTGTCAGCGTGTGGAGGAAGGCCTGGATGCGATCGAGCATATGTAATCTGGGCCTTCTCCGGTTTTTCTAATAAAGCCTCAGCCTCGTGGGAGACTTCTCGGCACTTGCGTCCTTGACACCGGGATCATCGGGCGGACGACCGAAAAAGGGAACGGGCTCGTCCTGCTTTTCTGCCTCCGGGGGCTGCTCCGCTGTCACATTCGTGGCCGTAGGTGTTTTTGCTGCAACAGCTAAGTCCTCCTGAGGCACTACAACGGGCTGCATGTCGGCAACAACCTGATTGATGCTCTCGTTTTCCGGTGTTTCGACAGCCGGCGTGACGTCTTCGCGAATCGTGATTGCCGGAAGCGTTGCGATCGCCTCGTCTGCGGCCAGGGTGCCGTCTTCCACGGGTCCTTCGATCTGGCCGAACGGGACTTTCCATTCGAAGGCATCAAGACGTCCTGTGACCGGCGAGAGCGGCAGCCATTTGTCCGAAACGATACCGTCGGCAACCCAGGCAGGGTCACGGCCGGCGCGCAGAGCCTGCGCCATCCAGTGACGGACGCGGCCCTGATCGCCGGTTTCCGCTTCCTCGATATCGGCCAGCAGGAGATAGGCGGCCTCACGCGACTGCATGCGGGCTGCAGCTTCCGCCTTGGCGCGCGCCTTGGGGAACTGCTGGGCATCGAGAGCTGCCTGCGCGACGACCAGCAGCGATTCGATGTTGTTGGGACGCAGCGCTTCGAGCTTTTCGGCACGCTTCAGACGGTCAAGCGTGCTATCGCCGCTGCGGGCGCGGACATAGGTGCGGCCGACATCGGGATGCGGCTCGATCTTCCAGGCGCTTTCGAGGATGCTTGCTGCCTTGCGGATATTGTCTTCGCGCAGATAGGCCTTGGCTGCAATGATCGCGGCGGGCACAAGGCCCTTGGCGAGCTTGAGAGAGGCCTTTGCATCTTCGCGGGCACCGTTCGGGTCGCCTTCCAACCGTTCGCCTGCCTTGGCGGTCAGAAGAACGGCTTTCAAGCGCTCGGCTTCACCGCGTTCCAGCACGCTTGCCGCCCGCTGTTGATCGAGTAGCTGGATGGCCTCGTCCCAACGGCCGGACTGGCTGCGCGATTCGAGCGTCGCCTGGGCTGCCCAGGGCAGGTAGGGCGCATGTTCGACGGCTTTTTCGGCATACTGGCGAGCAGCTTCGTTGGCGCCGAGACGGCGTGCTTCCATGTAAAGGCCGCGAAGACCGAGTTCACGGGTTTCCGGGTCTTCGGACATCTGTTCGAACTTGGCCCGTGCGTCCGCATGGCGGCCTTCGATCAGGGCCGCCTGCGCTTCCAAAAGGTGAATGAGCGGTTCCTGATCGGCGCTGAGCAGGCCGCGGGTGCGGATGCTCATCTTGCGGGCAAGAACGGCATTGCCGGCACCGGCTGCGATCAGGCCGGTCGAGAGCGCCTGATAGCCGCGGTCACGCTTGCGGGTACGGAAATAGCGACGTACCGATAGCGGCGATGTCCAGATGACGCCGATGACCCACCAGACGATCATGACAGCCGCAATCAGCGCAACGACCATCGTGGCGGCCACCATGATGCTGGTCTCGATCAGATGGTCCTGCCAGGTGATGGAAATCAGCCCGGGGCGATCCGCAATCCAGGAAAAGCCCCAGCCGAGGCCCAGAACCACGAGAAGAAAAATGAAGAGCCTGATGATCATCCGTTTCTTTCTTCTTCAGCCTTAAGAGCCTGATTTCGTGCCAGCAAGCGCGCGCGAAAGAGTTCCGCTCACGAGATTTTCAACCTGTACCCGCGCATCCAGCTTGCGCTTGAAGTCGGTAGACGCAGATTTCGCGGCGTCCGGCAGCGTATCCCACTGCTGGGCGGCAGCCTGCAGGTCGCCGTTGCGCAACCGGTCCTCGATGCGCGATACGATCGCGTCGACCGTGTCACCCTCGACATCGCCGACGCGGCGAACCTTGACCACCGACATGGCGGAGGACAGAAGCCGGCCGGCAATGCCCTGGTCGGGATCTGCAGGCACAGACGCCTGGATGATCGCATCCGCGACGGCGGGAAACTCGCTCTGCAGCTGTTCACGCGACGGCGCGCCGTCTGCGGCGAATGTCTTGAGCTCGGCGATCGCGGGATCGTCGCCGGCAATGTTCGTATAGGCCTGAAGCTCTGCCTCGAACGAGCCGCCACGATCGATGGCGGCCTTCAATCCGGCAGCAGCGACGGCGCGGGCAACCTGCTGTTCCGGGCCGCGATCGTTGATCTGGGCCTCGGCCGCTTCCAGCCGACGGGAAAGCTCGGCCGTCTGCGTGGCTGCCGCAGCCTTGGTATCTGCCAGCTGCTGCTGGAGGGCATTCAAGCTTTCTTCGGTCGGACCGCCGGAATTCTGCGCGACAGAACTTTCCAGCGCCTGAACGCGGCTTGCGAGTTCCGTATCGGGAGACGCCGGCTGGCTGCGCAGCGTCTGGATATCCTGGCGAAGAGCTTCGATTTCGTCCGACAGTTCGGTCGAGCCGGATGCTGCGGGGGTCGATGATGGAAGATAACCGGCATACTGCATGCTGCCCGCCAGCAGAAGCGCGACGATGCCGCCGAAAATGCCGGCAGCAATCAGCGTGGACGCCGAGGTCCCACCGGAGCGGGTGGCTTGCTGGGCGTCCGATGCCTTGTCAAAGGTTTCATGCTTAGCGGCAGGTTCGTCAAAACCGGGCGTGGGCGACGGGGTGAATTCCTCGGTCGGCGAGGGGGCAGCGTCACGAGCAGCGTCTGTCGCAATCGGTGCGTCCGGCTCGGTCACAACCGGATCGGCTGTTCCCGTCACACCTGGCTCGTCTCGCCCATGGGAGCTATCCGGCTCGCCGGTCACGTGGGTGTCGGTCTCTTCAGGCACGGTCGATGTCACCGGCTCGCCGGCCAGCGGGATGGCATCCGTCGTCTCAGAAGCTTCGACTTTTTCCGAAGCGGTTTCCGGGATGTCGCTGTCATTGCTGCGCACGGGCTCGGCCACCACGCCAGCGCCATCGGCCGTCAGGTCGATCGTGACCGGTTCTTTCTCCGCCATCGATCGGCGGGGTGGTTTTTCCGTTACCATCTCGACCTCTTTTCGCATCTGCTCAGGGAAAGTAGTTGGTGGGGCAGGGTAAGGAAAGGGGAGCGAGAGAATTTGGCTTGGCACTATGGTGAAAGAAACGCGAAAAGTGCGTCTTCGTCGGGTGTTTCAGCGACGAAGATAGCAGGATGAAATTTTTCAGGCACCGCGGTAGCGACGTTTTTGCTGAGGCAGATGACCTGCAAATGTTCGATCGAGGCTGCAAACGGCTGCACGAGTTCGAAGAACAGCGCGGCGTTGTGGCGCGAATAGAGAAGGACTGCGTCGGCCGCCGGACGGGTCAGAAGTGGTTCGATGATCTCGGTCCGGTAGCCGACCTTGACCATCCGGTAGATCTCGATCGTTTTGCAGGCGATGTCGCGGGCGTGTAACCCGTCCTCCAAATCCGGCGAACGCGGATTGCCGGCAAGATAGAGGAGACTGGATGTTTCGCCGACATCCTGGGCGATCCTCTCCACCAGATCATGCCCGGTGCCATCGCCGCAGCGGATATCGGTAAAGCCGAGGGTGCGTGCTGCCTCGCCGGTCGCTTCGCCGACGGCGTATATCTGCGTGGACAGGCGATGCCGGAGTTCGTGTCCAAGTTCGCCAAGCACGCGAACGGCTTCGGCGCTGGTCACGACAAGTGCGGAATGGGGTTCGGACAGCGCTTCTCGGGCGATCTCCAGGTGATGCTCGGCGCGGGTGAGCGGCAGGAAGACCGGCTGATGGCCAAGGGTTTCGAGCCGTGCTGCGGTTCGCCGGGCGGAATGGTCAGGGCGGGTAACGATGACCCGCATGGCGTCAGACCCAGCCTTCGAAGAAGCCCGGTCCGGCAGCGGCGCGGACGGTTTCTCCGGCCTGGCGACCAAGCGTTTCCGCATCCGCCCGTCGGCCGCTGATGTCGACCGCATGTTCGGTCGATCCGTCCGGCGTCAGGATCAGGCCTGAAAATTTCAGATGATCACCGTCGCAGATCGCGTAGCCGCCAATCGGCGTCCGGCATGAGCCATCGAGGGCTGCCAGAAACGCGCGCTCGCAACTGACCGCGTCAAAGGTGGGACAGTCGTTGACGGCTTTCAGCAGGTCATCGATGGCCGTGTCGCCGATGCGGCTCTCGAGGCAGATCGCGCCCTGTGCAGGCGCTGGCGGAAAATCGACGGGGTCGAGCAGTTCGGTCGCAACTTCCTCGCGGGCCAGCCGCTTCAGCCCGGCATACGCCAAAAGCGTCGCGTCCACATGGCCTTCATTGAGCTTGCGAAGGCGCGTGCCGACCGATCCGCGAAAAATCGCGACCTGGATATCGGGACGGAGACGGCGCACCAGCGCCTGGCGCCGAAGCGATGCGGTTCCGACGGTCGCACCATCTGGCAGGGCTTTGAGGCTCGGCGCCGTGCGGCCGATCACGGCGTCGCGGATATCCTCGCGGGGCAGGTAGGCGGAGATGTAAAGGTCCTCCGGAAGCTTGGTCGGCATGTCCTTTGAGGAATGGACCGCGAAGTCGAGATCTCCGGATGAGAGCTTTTCTTCCAGTTCCAGCGTGAACATGCCCTTGCCACCGATCTCGCTCAGGGCGCGGTCGGTGATGCGGTCGCCGGTCGTGGACAGGACGACAATTTCGAACATTTCCTCCGGAAGGTCATGGGCTGCCATCAACCGTGCACGGGTTTCGGCCGCCTGGGCGAGCGCCAGCGGGCTGCCCCGCGTTCCTATCCGGAAAGGTTTTGTTTGCATCCGCGTCATTCCATTGTTACCGGAAGCCCTCGTAAACCTGTTTTCCTCTTCAATCAACGATAGGTCATGGCGGCATTTCTTCGCATCCTCGGCATTGAAACAAGCTGCGACGAAACCGCGGCCGCCATTGTCGTGCGCCACGAGGACGGTCGTGGCGAAATCCTCTCCGATGTCGTGTTCTCGCAACTCGACGAACACAGCGCCTATGGCGGCGTCGTGCCCGAGATTGCGGCGCGCGCCCATGTGGAGGCGCTGGATGGCCTGATCGAGGAGGCGCTTTCGCGCGCCGACGTCTCGCTCAATGAGATCGATGCGGTGGCGGCGACCTCCGGTCCCGGCCTGATCGGCGGACTGATCGTCGGGCTGATGACGGCGAAGGCGATTGCGCGCGCCACCGGCAAGCCTCTGATGGCGATCAACCATCTCGAGGGACATGCGCTGACGGCGCGGCTGACGGACGGATTGTCGTTCCCCTATCTCATGCTGCTGGTCTCCGGCGGCCATACGCAGTTGGTTCTTGTGCGCGGCGTCGGCGATTATGAGCGCTGGGGCACCACGATCGACGATGCGCTGGGCGAAGCCTTCGACAAGACGGCAAAGCTGCTTGGCCTGCCATACCCGGGCGGTCCGGCCGTCGAGAAGGCGGCGCTGACGGGCAATCCCGATCGTTTTCAATTGCCGCGGCCGCTGGTTGGTGAAGCCCGGCTGGACTTTTCCTTCTCCGGTCTCAAGACCGCCGTGCGTCAGGCCGCGACCGAGATCGCGCCGCTGTCCGAGCAGGATATCGCCGACATCTGCGCCTCGTTCCAGAAGGCGATCTCGCGAACGCTGCGCGACCGGATCGGGCGTGGACTTGCGCGGTTTGCCAAGGAATTTGGCCATCTGGATGTCGGTCCTGCGCTGGTGGTTGCGGGCGGCGTTGCCGCCAACCAGGAGATCCGCCGCACGCTGCAGGCGCTCTGCATCGAACACGGATTTCGCTTTATTGCGCCGCCGATGAAACTTTGCACCGACAACGCGGCCATGATCGCCTGGGCAGGGCTTGAACGTCTGGCCGAAGACATGCCGTTCGACGGGATGGATGTCGCGCCGCGCTCACGCTGGCCGCTGGATGCCAATGCGCAGACGCTGCTTGGCTCCGGCAAACGGGGTGCCAAGGCATGAACGGGGCAGAGATGCCGCAGGAACGGATCGTCGTGATCGGGGCCGGCGCCTTCGGCACGGCACTGGCAGCCGTCATCGCGCTCGAAGGTCGTCACCCGGTAACGCTGATCGGCCGCAATACCGGCCTGATGGCCGATCTCCAAAACGACCGGGTGCATGATGCGGCACTTCCCGGCGTGCAGCTGCCGGATGATCTCGAATTTTCAGCCGAACCCGACGCCATCTCGGAGGCGAGCATCGTGCTGTTTGCCATGCCGTCGCAGGCGCAGAGCGATGCGGCGCGGTATTACGGTCCATATCTCGCAAAGGATGCGGCGGTCGTTACCTGTGCCAAAGGCATCGACCGCATGTCGGGCCGTCTGCTGACGGACGTGCTGGAAACGTCGCTTCCAGATCACCAGATCGCGGTTCTCTCCGGTCCCGGTTTTGCGTTCGACATCGCGCGGGGGCTTCCGACGGCGATGGCGCTTGCGGCGGAGGACCAACTGCTCGCGGAGCGTCTGGCGACCGTGCTGTCCAGCCGGACCTTCCGGCTTTACGCCTCGTCCGACCGGATCGGCGTGCAGCTCGGCGGGGCGATGAAGAACGTGCTGGCGATTGCCTGCGGCATCGTCGAGGGCGCAGGCCTTGGTGATTCGGCCCGTGCCGCGCTCATTTCGCGCGGACTTGCGGAAATGTCGCGTCTGGTCGAGGCGATGGGCGGCAAGGCGGATACGGTGCGGGGCCTGTCCGGTCTCGGCGATCTGGTGCTTACCGGTACCAGCCACCAGTCCCGCAATCTGCGCTTCGGCATTTCGCTCGGGCAGGGGCAGCCGGCATCGGCGTCCAGCGGACCGCTGGTCGAAGGCGCCTTTGCCGCGTCGGTCGCTGCCCAGCTCGCGCAGACCCACTCCGTCGATCTGCCGGTGACGGAGGCCGTTGCCGCGATCATCGACGGACGGCTTGGCGTGGCTGACGCGATGGAACGCCTGATGACCCGCCCGATCACGACGGAATAGATCAACCCAAGGAGAGAACGATGCTGTTTGCCTTCCTCTGCACCGACAAGCCCGGCCATCTCAACGTCCGGATGGAAACCCGTCCGGTCCATCTCGAACATCTCAACAAGCTGAATGCCGACGGCACGCTGAAGTTTGCCGGTCCTTTCCTGGACGATGAAGGCAAGCCGAATGGCAGCCTGGTCGTGGTTGAAGCCGCCGATATGGCGGCTGCCCGCACGCTTGCCGAGGCCGATCCCTATTACCTCGCCGGCCTGTTCGAGACGGTCGATGTGAAGCCGTGGAACTGGACGATCAACAAGCCTGCGGAGTGAGATAACCATGGCCTATTGGCTCTATAAATCCGAACCGGATGTCTGGTCTTGGGAGCAGCAGAAGGCCAAGGGAAAAGCTGGCGAGGAATGGACCGGCGTGCGCAACTATCAGGCCCGCAACAACATGCGGGCCATGAAGATTGGCGACAAGGGGTTCTTCTATCACTCGAACGAGGGGCTGGAGATCGTCGGCATCGTCGAAGTCTGCGCGCTGTCGCATCCGGATTCCTCGGCCAAGGGCGATCCGAAGTGGGACTGCGTCGATATTCGCGCCGTCGAGGACGTGCCGAAGCCGATCACACTGAAGGATATCAAAGCCAATCCGCAGTTCGAAAAGATGGCGCTGGTCACCTCGATGCGGCTTTCGGTGCAGCCGGTGACGGAAGAGGAATATCTCGAGATCTGCCGGTTGGGTGGTGTCAAGAACCCGCCCCGCTCGCCGGACTGACGCGTCCTTGAAAACCGACCCTGCGACCTTCATCCTCGCCAACACGGATGTGACCGCGCCGCCGCATGTTCCGGAGATCCGGCTTCATCTGGCGACCGAGGCGCATGACCTCTGGCTGAAGACCGAGGAAGAGTTGCAGGCAATCGGTCTGCCGCCGCCGTTCTGGGCCTTTGCCTGGGCCGGCGGGCAGGGGCTCGCCCGCTATATTCTCGATCATCCCGATACAGTTGCCGGCAAGCGGGTGCTGGATTTCGCATCGGGATCCGGGCTGGTGGCGATTGCGGCAAAACAGGCTGCTGCAGCCCACGTGCTCGCCGCCGATATCGATCCCTGGACGGAAGCGGCGGTGAGGCTCAACGCTGCAGAGAACGACGTCTCTATATCCTTCACGTCGCAAGATCTGATCGGGCGAGAGATCGAGGCGGATGTGCTGCTCGCCGGCGACGTGTTCTACGATCGCGGCATGGCCGATCTGTTGATACCGTGGTTTACCCGGTTATCGGAAGCGGGAAAGGTCGTTCTGGTCGGTGATCCCGGCAGGAGCTACTGCCCCAAGGATCGGCTTACCGAGATGGCCGTCTACCAGGTACCCGTCACCCGGGCACTTGAAGACAGCGAGGTCAAAAAGACGACCGTGTGGCAGTTCGCCTGAGACGACTATCGGCCGCCGCGAATGACGCAGACGCCGGCTTCAAACGAGCAGGATTTGTTCGAGGCCACCGCGTTGCCGCCCATCTCCTGCGCCACATCGATCACCTTGGCTTTCGGGGCGAGTGCCACACTGCGGCGTTCCTGCTGCGGCCAGTAGATATCGTCGCGCACAAGATAGGTCCCATTGCCCGGGACCGAGTATGCCTGGATCGAACCTGCATAAGTATCAATCCCGCGCGTGAAGGATGACGAGCCCCGATCAAAGCGACCCGATGCGTAAGTACGGGTCATCCGGTTGATCTCGGCAGGACGGTTGCGTCGTCCGTCACCCTGGCGATCCCAGCGATTGTTTTCGACGAACTGGTGGCGATGGCCTCTGTCGTATCCACGGTCGGCATAGCCCTGATGGTGATGCCTGCGATCTGCCGCAGAAGCGACCGATGCGAAGGCTACGAGCGCTGCTGCGGCGATGACAAGGGGCTTGATCCGGTGACTGATCATGACGAACTCCGCGACACACAGGTTAACGAAACATTAACATGGAGCGAAAGCGGGTTTCTGGCAAGAAACCAATTGTTCGGGTTTGCCAGATATCGTGCCGCGATCTGGAAAACCCGAGACCTTGAGAAAAACACAATCGATTAAATTCTCGATCGTTTAGAATTGTTCTTGTCGTTGGGGAATTCCAAGATTAAACCACGCGAATGATGCAATGCACATTTTCTCGGCAGCGTGCATTGCCAAGGGCTCCCGCTCTTTGACGCATTACGACGCCGCGAGGTTCTGATGGCGAATGTGACTAACAACCGGCCTCTGTCGCCGCATCTCTCAATCTACAAGCCAATCCCCACAATGGTCATGTCGATCGTTCACCGTATCACCGGTGGCGCTCTGTATTTCGGCACGATCCTTGTCGCGTGGTGGCTGATCGCTGCAGCAAGCGGCCCGGCTTACTACGACTGGGCCAACTGGGCGCTCGGCAGCATTCCCGGCAAGCTGGTTCTTCTCGGCTATACATGGGCGCTGATCCACCACATGCTCGGCGGCTTCCGCCACTTCATGTGGGACTTGGGCCGTGGCTTCGAGAAGGAATTTTCGACCAAGCTCGCCATCGCCAACATCATCGCATCGCTCTGTCTGACCGTGCTGGTCTGGGTGGTCGGCTTCATCGTTCGCTAAGGAACAGCTTCCATGGATATGCGCACCCCGCTCGGTAAGGTCCGCGGACTGGGCTCCGCCAAAGACGGTACCGAACATTTCTGGCGCCAGCGGATGACCGCCGTCGCCAACGTGCCGTTGATGACCTTTTTCGTGATCTTCATGATCATTTATGCCGGCAAGCCGTTTGCCGAAGTGGTCGAGGCGCTGTCGAACCCGTTCGTCGCTGTTGTCATGGGCCTTGTCGTGATCTCGGGCATCATCCACATGAAGCTCGGCATGCAGGTCATCATCGAGGACTACGTGCACAGCGAGTTCGCGAAGGTCCTGTTCGTCATGCTCAACACATTCTTCTCGATCCTGATCGCCGGGCTTTGTCTGTTCGCCGTTCTGAAGATCGCTTTCGTAGGATAATCCGTCATGGCATCCGTCACCCCCATCGCTCCAGGCGCCTCTCAGACCGGCAAGGCCTATACCTATGTCGACCATTCCTACGACGTGATCGTCGTGGGTGCCGGCGGTGCAGGATTGCGCGCCACGCTCGGCATGGCCGAACAGGGCTTCAAGACGGCCTGCATCACCAAGGTCTTCCCGACCCGTTCGCACACGGTCGCAGCGCAGGGCGGCATTGCCGCCTCGCTGCAGAACATGACACCCGATTCGTGGCAGTGGCATCTCTATGACACCGTCAAGGGTTCCGACTGGCTTGGCGACGTTGACGCCATGCAGTACATGGTCATGGAAGCACCCAAGGCCGTTTACGAACTCGAACATTACGGCGTGCCTTTCTCGCGCAACGAAGAAGGCAAGATCTACCAGCGCCCGTTCGGCGGCCACATGCAGAACTTCGGTGCAGGCCCGCCGGTGCAGCGCACCTGCGCTGCCGCTGACCGCACCGGCCACGCCATCCTGCACACGCTCTACGGCCAGTCGCTGAAGCACAACGCGGAATTCTTCATCGAGTATTTCGCGCTCGACCTGATCATGTCGGATGATGGTCGCTGCACAGGCGTCGTTGCCTGGAACCTCGACGACGGCACGATCCATCGCTTTACCGCCAAGATGGTGGTTCTGGCGACCGGCGGTTACGGCCGCGCCTATTTCTCGGCAACCTCCGCCCATACCTGCACCGGCGACGGCGGCGGCATGGTGGCGCGTGCCGGCATGCCTCTTCAGGACATGGAATTCGTCCAGTTCCACCCGACCGGCATCTATGGTTCGGGCTGTCTCATCACCGAGGGTGCACGCGGCGAAGGCGGCTACCTCGTGAATTCCGAGGGCGAGCGCTTCATGGAGCGCTATGCGCCCTCCGCGAAGGATCTGGCCTCGCGTGACGTGGTCTCGCGTTGCATGACGCTTGAAATCCGCGAAGGTCGCGGCGTCGGCAAGAACAAGGATCACATCTTCCTGCATCTCGACCATCTCGATCCGGCCGTGCTGCACGAACGCCTTCCCGGCATTTCAGAAAGCGCCAAGATCTTTGCGGGCGTCGACGTGACGCGCGAGCCGATCCCGGTTCTGCCGACGGTGCATTACAACATGGGCGGCATCCCGACCAATTACTGGGGCGAGGTGCTGAATGCCGACAGCAACAACCCGGAACGCATCCTGCCCGGCCTTATGGCCGTCGGTGAAGCGGGTTGCGCCTCGGTGCACGGTGCCAACCGTCTCGGCTCCAACTCGCTGATCGATCTCGTCGTGTTCGGCCGTGCTGCCGCCATCCGCGCCGGCCAGGTGATCGACCGCGTCGGACCAATCCCGGCATTGAACACGGCCGCCTGCGACAAGATCATGGACCGCTTCGACAGCCTGCGCCACGCCAGCGGCTCCACGCCGACGGCGATCCTGCGCGACAAGATGCAGCGCACCATGCAGGATGATGCCGCCGTGTTCCGCACACAGGAGTCGCTGGAATCCGGTTGCAAGCGCATGTCGGCAATTTGGGGCGAAATGCGCGACGTGAAGGTCACCGACCATTCGATGATCTGGAACTCGGATCTCGTCGAAACGCTCGAACTGCATAACCTGATGGCGAACGCGATCACCACGGTCTACGGCGCCGAAGCGCGCAAGGAAAGCCGCGGTTCTCACGCACGCGAGGACTATACGGACGGCGCGTTTTCCGGCCGCGACGACGTGACCTGGCGCAAGCATACGCTTGCCTGGGTCAACGACGCGGGCGACGTGAAGCTCGACTATCGCCCGGTCCACACGGACCTGATCGCCGACGGCATCGATCCTTACAAGATCGAGCCGAAAGCGCGCGTGTATTGATCTGAGGAAACTGGAACATGGTTGAACTCGCTCTGCCCAAGAATTCCCAGATGACCGAAGGCAAGGTCTGGCCGAAGCCGGATGGTGCCACGAACGTCCGGGAATACCGCGTCTACCGCTGGAGCCCGGATGACGGCCAGAACCCGCGCATCGATACGTTCTACATCGATATCGACGACTGCGGCCCGATGGTTCTCGATGGTCTTCTCTACATCAAGAACAATATCGACCCGACGCTGACACTGCGCCGTTCGTGCCGCGAAGGCATTTGCGGTTCCTGCGCCATGAACATCGACGGCACCAACACGCTTGCCTGCACCAAGGGCATGGACGACGTGAAGGGAACGGTCAAAGTCTATCCGCTGCCGCATATGCCTGTGGTCAAGGACCTGGTTCCGGATCTCACGAACTTCTACGCCCAGCACCGCTCGATCGAGCCCTGGCTGAAGACCGTCTCGCCGACGCCTGCCAAGGAGTGGAAGCAGAGCCACGACGACCGCCAGAAGCTCGACGGTCTCTACGAGTGCATTCTCTGCGCCTGCTGCTCGGCATCCTGTCCCAGCTACTGGTGGAACGGCGACCGCTATCTCGGTCCGGCTGTTCTGCTTCAGGCCTATCGCTGGCTGATCGACTCCAGAGACGAAGCCAAGGGCGAACGCCTCGACAATCTCGAGGATCCGTTCCGGCTCTATCGCTGCCACACGATCATGAACTGCGCGCAGACCTGCCCGAAGGGTCTGAACCCTGCCAAGGCGATTGCCGAAATCAAGAAGATGATGGTCGAGCGCCGCGTCTAGTAAAACCTTACAGTATCCCGACCCTGCAGACGCACGGTCGGGATTTTTCGATTAAAACAGCTCGCGTAATCGTGACAGTTGTCGTGCCTTCGCCAAATAGCGCCGGTATGACTTGATTAACTAAGTCCTTTTACGGTAATTCCGTCTCAATTGAATGGATCAGTTCCATGCAGAGATGCGGCTGAAAGCAGGAGTTTTGTGATGCAGTTCAGATATGTGGCGACAGGCGTTGTTCTTGCGCTGGCTCTTGCCGGTTGCCAGCGGACGTCCAATACCTCCTCTTATGCTGATCTGCCAGCACAGCCCTCCCGGCCCGCGCCGCTTCAGGCACAGCCTGTTCAGGGTGTGCAGGGCGGCCAGCTTCCACCTCCGGGTGGTGCAGCCCAATATCCGACGGCGCCTCAGGGTGGCCAGCAGATGGCATCCGTCGATCCGAATGCTGCGGCGCCTGCCAATGCTCTCGATATTACCAAGCAGCAGATGGTCGGCAACTGGCGCGTTGCCAATGGCGGCTCGTCCTGCGACATGTTCCTGACGCTCACCAATCTCGGCAGCGGATCGCGCGGCGGCACCCGTGGCTGCTCCGGCGAACTGACGACGATGGGTTCGTGGGAAGTGTCGGGCAAGATGGTTCAGTTCAAGAACCGCGCCGGCGACGTCATCGGCCGCGTCTACAAGAGCGGCGATACCCGTTTCGACGGCACCACCAATTCGGGCCAGCCTCTCGGTCTCAGCCGGTAAACGGTCTGCGGAGGCGGCAGGGTGGAGCCGATCCCGGACTACACATCGAGCGTCGGTGAAGAGCTGAAGGCACTGGCGGCGTCCGGGGTGCTGACTCCGGACACTGCGCAGATGCAGGTGGCCGCCAAGCTCGACCACATTCTCAAATGCTTCAGAGACACGAAGCCAGCCAAGAAGACGAGTGCTCTCGGCTGGCTGTTTGCCCGCGGTGGCGGCAAGCCGCGGGAAATCCGCGGGCTCTATGTGCATGGCAGCGTCGGTCGCGGCAAGACCATGCTGATGGACATGTTCTTCAAGAAGGCATCCATCGCAAAAAAGCGGCGTCTGCACTTTCACGAATTCATGGCCGACGTGCATGGACGTATCCACGAGCACCGTCAAAAGCTGAAACGCGGCGAGACGAAACAGGCAGATCCGGTGCCGCCGATCGCTGCGGCCCTATTCGCAGAAGCGGAACTTCTCTGCTTTGACGAATTCTCGGTGACCGATATCACCGATGCGATGATCCTTGCACGTCTGTTCACGGAATTGTTCGGCCTTGGATGCGTTCTCGTCGCGACATCGAACGTAGCCCCCGACGATCTCTACAGGGATGGCCTCAACCGCGGTCTGTTCACGCCGTTCATCGCGCTGCTCGGCCGCTACGTGGATGTCGTCACGCTGGACTCGCCAACCGACTACCGGATGCAGAAGCTGGCGAGCCTGCCCGTCTATGTGACGCCTCTCAGCCCCCAAGCGGATCTGGCGATCGAGAACACCTGGCATCAGGTGATCGACGGCGAGAAGGCGAGCCCCGTCGAGTTGCCGATGAAAGGTCGCACCATCAAGGTGCCGCTGGCGTCCGGCCGGGCTGCACGGTTCAGCTTCTCGGACTTGTGTGAAAAACCGCTAGGCGCGTCGGACTATCTGGCGATCGCCGATCGCTTTGACGCTGTCTTCATCGAGCACGTCCCGCAGCTCGGACCCGAAAAGCGCAACGCAACCAAGCGCTTCATCAATCTCGTCGATGCGTTCTACGACCATTCGGTCAGACTCTACGTCTCGGCCGCGAGCGAACCGGATCAGCTTTTGTTGGAGAAGCGCGGCACCGAGGGGTTCGAGTTCGATCGAACAATTTCCCGTCTCTGGGAGATGCGGAGCGCCGATTACCTCGCTCTGCACAACGCAAAGCGTCAAGAAGCCTGACACTTTCATGACAGAAGTTCTTACGTTTACGTAAGGTAATTGGTATCTAACCGATTGAAAAATATCACTCCGAAATAATCGATTGCGATTTTTCCGATATGGCGCTATCGGTGGCGCCGCACGTGAACCTGCTATGACTTGACGCAGGTAAAGTCTTGAGAGGAAGCTTTTCGATGGCGCGCAAGAAAATTGCACTTATTGGTTCGGGCATGATCGGTGGCACGCTGGCACATCTTGCCAGCCTGAAGGAGCTGGGCGACATCGTCCTCTTCGACATTGCTGACGGCATCCCGCAGGGCAAGGGCCTCGATATTGCCCAGTCCGGTCCCGTCGAAGGCTTCAACGCCAAGCTTTCCGGTGCCAGCAACTATTCCGCCATCGAAGGCGCTGATGTCTGCATCGTCACTGCCGGCGTTGCCCGCAAGCCCGGCATGAGCCGCGACGATCTGCTCGGCATCAACCTGAAGGTGATGGAACAGGTCGGCGCCGGTATCAAGAAATACGCCCCGAACGCATTCGTCATCTGCATCACCAACCCGCTCGACGCGATGGTCTGGGCGCTGCAGAAGTTCTCCGGCCTGCCGAAGAACATGGTCGTCGGCATGGCCGGCGTGCTCGACTCGGCTCGTTTCCGCCTGTTCCTGTCGGAAGAGTTCAACGTTTCCGTCCAGGACGTCACGGCCTTCGTTCTCGGCGGCCACGGCGACACGATGGTGCCGCTCGCCCGCTACTCGACCGTTGGCGGCGTTCCGCTCACCGATCTCGTCAAGATGGGCTGGGTCACTGCCGAGCGTCTCGAAGAAATCATCCAGCGCACCCGTGACGGTGGCGCTGAAATCGTCGGCCTGCTGAAGACCGGTTCTGCCTACTACGCTCCGGCTGCTTCGGCGATCGAGATGGCCGAATCCTTCCTCAAGGACAAGAAGCGCGTTCTGCCTGCCGCTGCTTACCTGTCCGGCCAGTACGGCGTGAAGGACATGTATGTCGGCGTTCCCACGATCATCGGTGCCGGTGGTATCGAGCGGATCATCGAAGTCGAATTCAACAAAGACGAAGAAGCTGCCTTCGCGAAGTCGGTCGGCGCTGTTTCGGCTCTCTGCGAAGCCTGCATCAATATCGCGCCTGCGCTGAAGTAATCGCCTTCGGGCGCACGGATTTAAGGATACGTCGATGAACATTCATGAATATCAGGCCAAGGCCCTCCTGAAGGGTTATGGCGCACCGGTTGCGGAAGGTGTTGCAATCTTCTCCGCAGAAGAAGCCGAAGCTGCTGCAAAGCAGCTGCCGGGTCCGCTTTACGTGGTCAAGAGCCAGATCCACGCAGGTGGCCGCGGCAAGGGCAAGTTCAAGGAACTCGGACCGGAAGCCAAGGGCGGC
The DNA here is from genome assembly GCF_017876855.1 of Rhizobium sp. PvP014. NCBI lineage: Bacteria > Pseudomonadati > Pseudomonadota > Alphaproteobacteria > Hyphomicrobiales > Rhizobiaceae > Rhizobium > Rhizobium sp. PvP014. The sequence goes on along the minus strand of NZ_JAGIOT010000002.1, from coordinate 2,437,388 downwards.
GTTCGCCTGGCTTTCTCGATCGATGAAGCTAAGAGCCATGCCAAGGAAATGTTCGGCAACACGCTGGTAACTGCGCAGACCGGTGATGCCGGCAAGCAGGTCAACCGCCTCTATATCGAAGATGGCGCAGACATTGCCCGCGAACTCTATTGCTCGCTGCTCGTCGACCGCTCGGTCGGCCGCGTTGCCTTCGTCGTTTCGACCGAAGGCGGCATGGACATCGAAGCTGTCGCTCACGACACGCCCGAGAAGATCCACACGATCGCGATCGATCCGGAAGCCGGCGTGACTGAAGCAGACATCGCTGCGATCTCTTCGGCGCTTGAACTGTCGGGTGCTGCTGCGGAAGATGCAAAGTCGCTGTTCCCGCTGCTCTACAAGGCCTTCAACGAGAAGGACATGGCGCTCCTCGAGATCAACCCGCTGATCGTCATGAAGGACGATCACCTGCGCGTTCTCGATGCCAAGATGTCCTTCGACGGCAACGCGATCTTCCGCCATGACGACGTCAAGGCGCTGCGCGACGAGTCGGAAGAAGACGCCAAGGAAATCGAAGCCTCCAAGTGGGACCTCGCTTACGTGGCGCTCGACGGCAACATCGGCTGCATGGTCAACGGTGCCGGTCTCGCCATGGCGACCATGGACATCATCAAGCTTTACGGCAAAGAGCCTGCAAACTTCTGCGACGTTGGCGGTGGCGCCGGCAAGGAGAAGGTCGCTGCAGCCTTCAAGATCATCACGGCTGACCCGAAGGTCGAGGGCATCCTCGTCAACATCTTCGGCGGCATCATGAAGTGCGACGTCATCGCCGAAGGCGTTGTCGCAGCGGTTCAGGAAGTCGGCCTCAAGGTTCCGCTCGTCGTGCGCCTCGAAGGCACCAATGTCGAGCTGGGCAAGAAGATCCTCAACGAATCGGGTCTTGCGATCACGGCTGCTGACGATCTCGACGATGCTGCCAAGAAGATCGTCGCGGCGATCAAAGCCTAATTTGGGGACCTGATAATGTCTATTCTCGTTAACAAGAATACCAAGGTCCTGGTTCAGGGCCTGACCGGCAAGACCGGAACGTTCCACACCGAACAGGCGCTTGCCTACTACGGCACGCAGATGGTCGGCGGTATCCATCCGAAGAAGGGTGGCGAAACCTGGACCGGTTCGAAGGGCGAAAGCCTGCCGATCTATGCGACCGTCGCCGAAGCCAAGGAAAAGACCGGCGCCGATGCGTCCGTGATCTACGTTCCGCCGGCCGGTGCAGCTGACGCGATCATCGAGGCGATCGAAGCCGAGATCCCGTTCATCACCTGCATCACCGAAGGCATTCCGGTCATGGACATGGTTCGCGTCAAGGCTCGCCTCGACCGTTCCAACTCGCGCCTGCTCGGCCCGAACTGCCCGGGCGTTCTCACGCCGGAAGAATGCAAGATCGGCATCATGCCGGGCTCGATCTTCCGCAAGGGTTCGGTCGGTATCGTCTCGCGCTCCGGCACGCTGACTTACGAAGCCGTGTTCCAGACGTCCAACGAAGGCCTCGGTCAGACGACGGCTGTCGGCATCGGCGGCGATCCGGTCAAGGGCACCGAGTTCATCGACATCCTGGAAATGTTCCTCGCAGACGAAGCCACGCAGTCGATCATCATGATCGGCGAAATCGGCGGCTCGGCTGAAGAAGAAGCGGCACAGTTCCTGATCGACGAAGCCAAGAAGGGCCGCAAGAAGCCGATGGCAGGCTTCATCGCCGGCCGGACCGCTCCGAAGGGCCGCACCATGGGCCATGCCGGTGCTGTCGTTTCCGGCGGCAAGGGCGATGCGGAATCCAAGATCGCTGCCATGGAAGCAGCCGGTATCAAGGTTTCGCCTTCGCCGGCACGTCTCGGCACGACGCTGGTTGAAGTCCTCAAGGGCTAACGCCACATAAAGGTCACCCATCGCCGATAGATAGACGGCGATGGACCAGACATCAAATGACCCGCGGGTTGCTGCATGCGACCTGCGGGTAAGTCGCTCCAGGGTAGGTCTACCCGAGGTAGGTTTACTAAAGAGCGGCGCCGCTCGCAGCGGTATCGAGCCATACGTCAGAGAATGCGGTTTCCGGTCAATTCATCCGGTGCCGATCAGGTCAGGAGGCGGGCGCGGCGCCCGCGGGAAGCAATGGCACGGCAAGAAGCCAACGAACAGTTCCTCATCACGTCTTTCCTCGATGGTGCGAACGCTGCCTATATCGAGCAGCTCTATGGGCGCTACGAAAGTGATCCAACGTCGCTTTCCGAGGAATGGCAGGCCTTCTTCAAGGCGCTGGCAGACAGCCCCGAAGATGTCAGGAAGGCCGCGCAGGGCGCCTCCTGGAAACGTTCGAACTGGCCGATCCCCGCCAATGGCGATCTGATCTCGGCACTCGACGGCAACTGGCCGATCGTCGAAAAGGCGATCGAGACCAAGGTCAAGGCGAAGGCGGAAGCATCCGCTGCAGTGACCGGCCAGCCGGTGCAGCAGACCGACGTTCTGCAGGCGACCCGCGACAGCGTTCGCGCCATCATGATGATCCGTGCCTACCGCATGCGCGGCCATCTGCACGCCAAGCTCGATCCGCTCGGGATCGCGAGCCCGGTCGACGATTACAACGAGCTGTCGCCGAAGTCCTACGGCTTCGAAGAGAGCGATTACGATCGCAAGATCTTCATCGACAACGTTCTCGGCCTTGAATACGCGTCCGTTCGCGAAATGATCGAGATCCTCGAGCGCACCTATTGCTCGACCATCGGCGTCGAATTCATGCACATGTCCAACCCCGAGGAAAAGGGCTGGATCCAGGAGCGTATCGAAGGTCCCGCCAAGGGCGTCACGTTCACGCCTGAAGGCAAGAAGGCGATCCTTTCGAAGCTGGTCGAAGCCGAAGGCTACGAGCAGTTCCTCGACGTGCGCTTCAAGGGCACCAAGCGTTTCGGCCTGGATGGCGGTGAATCGCTCATCCCGGCGCTGGAGCAGATCATCAAGCGCGGGGGTCAGGAAGGCCTCGAGGAAGTCATCCTCGGCATGGCCCACCGCGGTCGTCTGAACGTCTTGACCAACGTCCTCGGCAAGCCGCATCGCGCCGTGTTCCACGAGTTCAAGGGCGGTTCGTTCAAGCCCGACGAAGTCGAGGGTTCGGGCGACGTGAAATACCATCTGGGTGCCTCGTCGGACCGCGAGTTCGACGGCAACAAGGTTCACCTGTCGCTGACCGCCAACCCGTCTCACCTGGAAATCGTCAACCCTGTCGTCATGGGCAAGGCCCGCGCCAAGCAGGACATGCTGACCAAGGTCTGGGACAAGGACAACATCATTCCGCTGTCCGAGCGCGCCAAGGTTCTGCCGCTGCTGCTGCACGGCGATGCAGCCTTTGCCGGCCAGGGCGTGACGGCTGAAATTCTCGGCCTGTCGGGTCTGCGCGGCCACCGCGTGGCCGGCACGATGCATGTCATCATCAACAACCAGATCGGCTTTACCACCAATCCTGGCTTCTCGCGTTCGTCGCCTTATCCGTCTGATGTTGCCAAGATGATCGAGGCGCCGATCTTCCACGTCAACGGTGACGATCCGGAAGCGGTCGTTTACGCGGCCAAGATCGCCATCGAATACCGGATGAAGTTCCACAAGCCGGTCGTGGTCGACATGTTCTGCTACCGCCGCTTCGGCCATAACGAAGGCGACGAGCCTGCGTTCACGCAGCCGAAGATGTACAAGGTCATCCGCGCGCACAAGGCCGTGGCGGAGATCTATGCCGAACGTCTGATCGGCGAAGGTGTCATCACCGAAGGCGAATTCGAGAAGATGAAGGCCGACTGGCGCGCCAATCTCGAAACAGAGTTCGAGGCCGGCCAGAGCTACAAGCCCAACAAGGCCGACTGGCTTGACGGCCAGTGGTCGGGTCTTCGCTCCGCCGACAATGCGGACGAGCAGCGCCGCGGCAAGACCGCGATGCCGATCAAGGATCTGAGAGAGATCGGCCGCAAGCTGTCGACCATTCCGGAAGGCTTCAACGCCCACCGTACGATCAAGCGTTTCATGGATAACCGTGCGCAGATGATCGAGACCGGTGAAGGGATCGACTGGGCCATGGCGGAAGCGCTGGCGTTTGGATCGCTCACCGTCGAAGGGACGAAGATCCGTCTTTCGGGTCAGGATTGCGAACGCGGCACGTTCTCCCAGCGTCACTCGGTTCTATACGATCAGGAAACCGAAGAGCGCTACATCCCGCTTTCCAACCTTCAGGCTGGCCAGGGCAAGTACGAAGTCATCAACTCGATGCTGTCGGAAGAAGCGGTGCTCGGGTTCGAATACGGCTACTCGCTGGCGCGTCCAAACGCGCTGACGCTCTGGGAAGCCCAGTTCGGTGACTTCGCCAACGGCGCGCAGGTCGTGTTCGACCAGTTCATTTCATCGGGCGAACGCAAGTGGCTGCGCATGTCGGGTCTCGTCTGCCTTCTGCCGCACGGCTACGAAGGGCAGGGTCCGGAGCACTCCTCCGCTCGCCTGGAACGCTGGCTGCAGATGTGCGCCGAAGACAACATGCAGGTCGCAAACGTCACGACGCCATCAAACTACTTCCACATCCTGCGCCGTCAGGTGAAGCGCGACTTCCGCAAGCCGCTGATCCTGATGACGCCGAAGTCGCTGCTGCGCCACAAGCGCGCAACCTCGACGCTGGCGGAAATGGCGGGCGAAAGCTCGTTCCACCGCCTGCTGTGGGACGACGCGGAGATGATCAAGGACGGTCCGATCAAGCTGCAGAAGGATGCGAAGATCCGTCGCGTCGTGATGTGTTCGGGCAAGGTCTATTACGATCTGCTGGAAGAGCGCGAAAAGCGCGGCATCGACGACATCTATCTGCTGCGCATCGAACAGCTCTATCCGTTCCCGGCCAAGGCGCTCATCAACGAGCTCAGCCGCTTCCGCAATGCGGAAATGGTCTGGTGCCAGGAAGAGCCGAAGAACATGGGTTCGTGGTCGTTCATCGATCCGTATCTCGAATGGGTTCTGGCGCATATCGATGCCAAGTATCAGCGCGTCCGGTATACCGGCCGTCCGGCGGCAGCATCGCCTGCAACCGGCCTGATGTCCAAGCATCTGGCACAGCTGGAAGCCTTCCTCGAAGACGCTCTCGGCGGCTGATTTATCAGCCGTCTCCACCAATTGCTCCGAAACGATATCTGACAAACACGGAAAATAGATCATGGCCACCGAAATCCGCGTCCCTACCCTCGGCGAGTCCGTTAGCGAGGCAACCGTCGGCACCTGGTTCAAGAAGGTCGGCGACACGGTCAAGGCCGATGAGCCGCTGGTCGAACTGGAAACCGACAAGGTTACTGTCGAAGTCCCAGCTCCAGCCTCCGGCGTTCTGACAGAGATCGTCGCCCAGAACGGCGAGACCGTCGGCCTCGACGCACTGCTCGGCCAGATCTCGGCCGGCGGTGCTGGTGCCGGCACTGCCGCACCGGCTGCACAGCCGGCGGAAGCCGCTCCGGCAAAGGCTGCCGAACCCGCAGCTGCTGCCCCGGCACCTGCTGCCGCCGCAGCGCCTGCCGGTGGCTCGTCCATGCCGCCAGCACCGGCTGCCGCCAAGGTTGCTGCCGACAACAACATCTCCACCTCGGATGTCGACGGTTCCGGCAAGCGCGGTCAGGTGCTCAAGGGCGATGTGATCGCTGCCATTTCCAAGGGCCCGGCTGCTCCGGCTTCGGTTCCGGCAGCTCCGCGCCCGGTTTCGTCGGCTGACGATGCATCGCGCGAAGAGCGCGTGAAGATGACGCGTCTGCGCCAGACGATCGCCAAGCGCCTCAAGGATGCGCAGAACACCGCCGCCATGCTCACCACCTATAACGAGGTGGACATGAAGGCTGTGATGGACCTTCGCAACCGATACAAGGACGTTTTCGAGAAGAAGCACGGCGTGAAGCTGGGCTTCATGGGCTTCTTCACCAAGGCGGTCACGCACGCGCTGAAGGAACTGCCGGCCGTCAACGCCGAGATCGACGGCACTGACCTGATCTACAAGAACTACTGCCACGTCGGCATGGCCGTCGGCACCGACAAGGGCCTCGTCGTTCCTGTCATCCGCGATGCCGACCAGCGCTCGATCGCCGGTGTCGAAAAGGAACTCGGCCGTCTCGCCAAGGCCGCCCGCGATGGTACGCTGTCGATGGCAGACATGCAGGGCGGTACGTTCACCATCACCAATGGCGGCGTTTACGGTTCGCTGATGTCGTCGCCGATCCTCAACGCGCCGCAGTCGGGTATCCTCGGCATGCACAAGATCCAGGAGCGTCCGGTTGCGATCGGCGGCCAGGTCGTGATCCGTCCGATGATGTATCTGGCACTGTCCTACGATCACCGTATCGTCGATGGCAAGGAAGCGGTCACCTTCCTGGTTCGCGTCAAGGAAAGCCTGGAAGATCCGGAACGTCTGGTTCTCGATCTGTAATTTGCGGAGAGCATAATGGACGCCGCTTCAGCCAATGCGACCTATCTTCTGGTACTTCTGTGCCTGAGCGTCGTCCTGCTTCTCGTGCATATTCTGCTGCAGGGAAATTTCGCCACCAAGGATCGCGGCACGGCATGGAATGCCGGTCCGCGTGACGGCGACAACGAACCCAAGAGCGTGATGGCCGGTCGTACGGCCCGCGCTTCGCGAAACTACCAGGAAACCTATCCTGCCTTTGTCGGACTTCTCCTGGCGATGATCCTCACGGGTGACTCGTCGGGCTTCGGTCTGTTCGGGGCTGCGGTCTGGCTGGTGGCGCGGATCGTCTACATTCCACTTTATCTCAAGGGCATTCCGTATGTCCGCTCGCTTGTATGGCTGGTCAGCCTCGTCGGCCTCGCGCTGATGATGATCGCACTGTTCGTGTGACCGCCTCCTGCTCAATCAAAAGGATAGTCTGATGGCTTATGATGTTGTCGTAATCGGATCCGGCCCGGGCGGCTATGTCTGCGCAATCAAGGCGGCGCAGCTCGGCCTCAAGGTCGCTGTCGTCGAAAAGCGCTCCACCTACGGCGGTACCTGCCTCAACATCGGCTGCATTCCCTCCAAGGCGCTGCTGCATGCTTCGGAAATGTTTGCGCATGTGGCGCATGGCGTGGAAGAACTCGGCGTCGAGGTCCCTGCACCCACGCTGAACCTTTCGAAGATGATGGCCCACAAGGATGCGACGGTAAAGTCGAACACCGACGGCGTTGCCTTCCTGTTCAAGAAGAACAAGATCGACGGCTTCATCGGCACCGGCAAGATCGTCTCGGCCGGCAAGGTTTCGGTCACCGGTGAAGACGGCAAGATCCAGGAAATCGAGACGAAGAACATCGTCATCGCCACCGGCTCCGACATCGCCGGCATCCCGGGCGTCAATGTCGACATCGACGAGAAGGTCATCGTCTCCTCGACGGGCGGTCTTACGCTCGACAAGGTCCCGGCCAACATGATCGTTGTCGGCGGCGGTGTCATCGGCATGGAGCTCGGTTCGGTCTGGTCGCGTCTCGGCGCCAAGGTCACCGTGATCGAATATCTCGACAAGCTGCTCGGCTCGATGGACGCGGACGTTTCCAAGCAGTTCCAGCGCATGATGGCCAAGCAGGGCATGGACATCCGCACCGAAGCCAAGGTTACCGGCGTCGAGAAGACTGAAACCGGCGCCAAGGTCACCTATGAGCCGGTCAAGGGTGGCGATGCCGTCAGCCTCGAAGCCGATGTCGTGCTGATCTCCACCGGCCGCAAGCCATACACAGCAGGCCTTGGCCTCGAAGAAGCAGGCGTTGCGCTCGACAATCGCGGTCGCGTCGAAATCGACGGCGGCTACAAGACCAATGTTGCCGGCATTTACGCGATCGGCGACGTGGTGAAGGGCCCGATGCTGGCCCACAAGGCTGAAGACGAGGGCGTCGCTCTCGCAGAAATCCTCTCCGGCCAGCACGGTCACGTGAACTACGACGTCATTCCGTCTGTCGTTTACACCCAGCCGGAAGTGGCATCGGTCGGCCGCACGGAAGAAGAGTTGAAGGCTGCAGGCATCGCCTACAAGGTCGGCAAGTTCCCGTTCACGGCGAACGGTCGCGCCCGCGCGATGCTCGCCACCGACGGCTTCGTCAAGATCCTCGCCGACAAGGAAACCGATCGCGTTCTCGGCGGCCACATCGTCAGCTTCGGCGCCGGCGACATGATCCACGAGATTGCCGTACTGATGGAATTCAGCGGTTCGTCCGAAGATCTCGGCCGCACCTGCCACGCTCACCCGACCCTGTCGGAAGCCGTGAAGGAAGCCGCACTCGCGACCTTTGCCAAGCCGATCCATATGTGATCGGCGACAATATCGCATCGGAAAACCGGCCCCGTAACAGGGCCGGTTTTTTTGTGTCCGGTTGACGGGTGTACGTCCCTCGCCAGAGGGCTCAGTTCACAGCGGTGACTGTAAAACCCTGCTTGCGCAACAGCTCGACGAGACCGTCAACGCCCGGCAGGTGCAGTGCGCCGACGGCGATGAAGGTGCTGCCTTCGTTAAGGATAGGGGATGCGCGCTCGGCCATCAGCAGGTTGCGCTTGCGCACCACCAGTTCCTCGAATTCGGCATAGCCGCTATCATCGTCCTCGCCCTCAGGCACGACGGTCTTCAGGAAGGGGATGGTCATGCCCATGTCGCCGGACAGATAGAGCCCGGTCATCGTCTCGAACACGTCGTCCAGCTTGGGACCGAGCTTGATCGCCTCGATCAGCGACTTCATGTGGATATCGACCGGAATGGCAGCCAACGTCGAAAGCTGCTCGGCAAAGGTCTCAAGCCCCTTCACCGACTTGCCGGCTTTCGCCGCATCCAGCGCCAGCTGCTTGTCGAGGAAAGGGGTGTTCTGGGTCTTGCGGGCCATCTCGCAGGCGGGCATCGAGACGAGGCCCATCAGCAGCCAGGGCTTCATTCTTGAGACGGCAGCGAGCGGCACGCCGCGCTGTTTCAGGGCATCGCTGAGAAGTGCGAGATCATCCTTCGTCAGCAGGCTCTCGATCGAGGTGCCATCGGTAAACATCGTCAGCTCCGGCTTGGACAGCATGCCGGCCATTGCCTTCTGCTCGTCGAGCACTTCGTCCGACTCGACGACGATAGTCTTTGCATCCGCGCGCGCGGCATCTGCGCCCTCAGGCATTTTCAGAACGCGTGGATCGGTCACATGCATGGTGCCGAGAAGGTAGGACGGGGGGAGGCCGGCTTTCTCGATTTTCCAGAAGATGCCGCGGCCGTTGGGGATTTTTTCGCCCTCTGCGACAACCTGCCGATAGGCGGCCGGATCGTTGGCCTTCATCTCCGCGATCAGGTCCCGCCCGGTGCAGGCCGCCGTTTCTGCGCGGGCGGCAAGCGATGTGATCACGAGACAGACCGAGGCCAGCAGCAGAACGTGCAGGGCGGCAAGCAACCAAAGCGCCGCCGTCTGGGCGCGTTGAAGGATTGTGCCGGCGAAAATGCTGCGGATCATGTCATCAGTCCCAATTGTTGGGATCACCCTAGCGGCACGGCTCGAACAGCTGCTTAACCGATGTGGTTAAGGATGGGTTCATGCCCTTGGGTGGGCGCGGTCGTAGACTTCGAGCAGTCTCGACGTATCGACGCCCGTATAGACCTGCGTGGTGGAAAGGCTGGCATGTCCCAGCAGTTCCTGGATCGTGCGCAGATCGCCGCCTCCGGCGAGAAGATGGGTCGCAAACGAATGGCGCAGCGCATGCGGCGTGGCGCTGTCCGGCAGGTTGAACGCGCTTCTGAGCTTCTGCATCTCGCGCTGGATGATCGCCGGCTGAAGCGTCTTGCCGCGCGCACCGCGGAACATCGGGGCATCGGCGGCGAGGTGGTAGGGGCAGAGTTTCCTATAGGTCTCGACCGCTTCGAGGATGACCGGAAGCAGCGGCACGATGCGCATTTTGCCGCCTTTGCCGAGAATGCGAAGGGAGGTTGCGCCTGCGTCGACATCGGCGGGCGTCAGGCCCAGCGCTTCGGAAATGCGCAGGCCGCAGCCGTAGAGCAGCGTCAGGATGGCTGCATCCCGTGCCGCGATCCACGGCTCCTCGTGTAGTTGCGCCTCTGAGGTGACGATGTTCAGAGCCTGGGTGTCAGTCAGCGGCTTTGGCAGCGATTTCGGCTGGCGCGGGGCACGGATGGCACCGGCTGCTGCGGCGTTCACCAGTCCCTTGCGCTCCAGATACCGCAGGAACGACCGCAGTCCCGCGAGGTGACGGCCGAGCGAACGCGCACCGGAGCCTTCGCGGCGACGTGCAGCCAGAAAACTTCTCAAGTCTGCCGGACGCAGCGTATGGATATCGGCAATCGTCGGCGGTCCGGCGAGGTGCGTGGTCAGAAAAGTCAGGAATTGCCGCGTGTCGCGCTCATAGGCGTCGAGCGTGTTGGGCGAGAGCCGGCGCTCGCCACTCAGGCTTTCCAGCCATTCGCGGCGCCTCTCGAGGAGATCGGGGGCAGCGATAATGAGCAGTTCGTTCATGAGGGCGACGTTGATTTCCGTGGCATGCCGCCCCAGATTGCTCCCAGCAACGTTACGGAATCCCTAAAGGCGCAGTAACTCTGCCATTGTAATATCATGCGGGCCTGCTTCAGTGGGGACCCGCTTCAAGGAGTTTTAATGGACCGCCGTGATTCCATGACGAGCTTCGGCCAGGTCGCCGAAGCCATCGCACGCGTATCTCAAGGGCGTCCGGGCCACATCGTCGATACGCTCATCGCCGAGCGGGGCAAGCGGATCGTCGGCAGTCCGTTCTGGCCGGTCATGCGTCCGTTTCTCTACACGCTGCTGCGCTACGGCCGGGCGATCGAGTTCGCCGACGACATTGCGCCGAAGTCCGGCTACCAGTGTTTCGAATATCTGAGCGCGCATCTGAAGCTGAAGCTTTCGGTCAAAAACGAGGAGCGGATCCCCGAAAAGGGCGGTTTCATCCTCGTCAGCAACCATCCGACCGGCATTGCCGACGGCGTCGCCGTGTTCGACCTGTTGAAGTCGCGCCGTCCGGACCTGATGGTGTTTGCCAACCGCGATGCGGTGCGGGTCAATCCGCGTTTTGCCGAAATGATCATTCCCGTCGAATGGCGCGACGATCACAAGAGCAAGCTCAAGACCCGCGAGACGCTGGTTCTCACCAACAAGGCGGTCGAGGAGGGCAAGGTGATGATCCTGTTCCCATCCGGGCGCATCGCCTATTGGGAAAATGGTCGGCTGAACGAGCGTCCGTGGAAGACCTCGGCCGTCGGACTTGCTCGCAAATACAATCTGCCGATCCTGCCTGTCCACATGACGGCACGCAATTCCGGGCTGTTCTACTGGCTTGCCAAATGGTCGACCGAGCTGCGCGACATGACGGTGTTCCATGAGCTCCTCAACAAGAAGGGCAACCAGTTCGATTTCACCATCGGGCACATGATCCAACCGGACCAGCTGGAGGGTGACGTCGTCGAGGTCACCAAGGCGCTGGAGCGGCATACGGTTTTCGGTCTCGCAGCCGACGGCGATGCGCAGTTTGTGCCACAATCAGTAGTCCTCGAGGAAGCGCTCCAGGCCCCGGTTCAGGCGTAGATACTGCTGGCGATCGAGCTCTTTGATCGCCCGCTCTTCGGTCGCAGACACTGCCGATGTCGCAGGCTGTTGCCTCGGCCGCGCGGGCGCCGTCGGCGTCATCTTCTGCGGCTTCGGTTTTTGTCTCAGTTTCTCTTTCTCTTTCTCTTCCTCTTCCGTCAGCGTCGGCATGGAGAGTGCAAACAGCAGCCGGTGCTTGTGGATGCGCGACGCGGAATTCGTCATGTGACCTGAGCCCCTGACCTTCCTCCAGATTTTGGTAGAGTCCGTCACATCAAGGAGACGGACGAATGAAGCGTTCACGGTTCACGGAAGAACAGATCATCGGGATATTGAAGGAGCAGGAGGCGGGCGCGAAGACGGCGGACGTCTGCCGCAAGCACGGCATCTCGGACGCAACCTTCTACAAATACAAGGCGAAGTATGGCGGCATGGACGTGTCCGATGCGCGCAAGCTGAAGGCGCTTGAGGACGAGAATGCCAAGCTGAAGAAACTGCTCGCCGAAGCCATGCTGGACAATGCGATCCTGAAGGATGTCGCTGCAAAAAAATGGTGACGCCCGATGTGAAGCGGGATGCGGTGGCTCATGTCTGTGCGCAGCATGGGGTGAGCCAGCGTCGGGCGTGCGAGGTTCTGTCGGTGGATCGGTCGAGCATGCGATATCGCAGCGTGCGGCCTGACGATGCGGCCATTCGTGAGGCGATGAAGAAGGTGGCATCTGAACGACGCCGCTTCGGTTATCGCCGTATCCACGTCATGCTCGACCGGCAGGGGATCGTCATGAACCTGAAGAAGCTTCGGCGTCTTTATCGGGAGGAGAAGCTGACGGTGCGCAAGCGCGGCGGCCGGAAGCGAGCCTTGGGGACAAGGCGTCCTCTGGCTCTGCCCTCGCGTCCCAATGAGCGCTGGAGCCTGGACTTCGTCAGCGATGCCTTCACCGACGGTCGCCGCTTTCGGGTCCTGGCCGTCGTTGACGACTTCACCCGCGAATGCCTATGCCTGGTCGCCGATACATCCCTGTCAGGCGCAAGGCTTGCCCGTGAACTGGATAGTCTCATCGCCAGACGCGGAAAACCGAGGACGATTGTCTCGGACAACGGGACGGAGATGACCAGCATGGCCATCCTCAAATGGTGCCAGGAGAGCAAGGTCGAATGGCATTACATCGCCCCCGGCAAGCCGATGCAAAACGGCTTCGTCGAAAGCTTCAACGGCAGCTTCCGCGACGAGTGCCTGAACGAGACGCTGTTCTCGTCGCTCGCTCAGGCCCGCGCCGCAATCACTGCATGGAAGGAGGATTACAACAGAAACAGACCGCACTCGTCGCTGGGCAATATCACCCCCAGCGAATTCGCAATGAAAATGGCCATGGAAAAACAGGCCGCATGAGGCCAGATTAAAAATCCAAGACTCTCCCGAAAACTGGAGGGAGATTGGGTCTCAGGTCACATGCCGAGGCTCGATATCGTGACACCGGAGGTCACCGGGTTGAGCTCGATCTTCGGATCGATATTTCCCTTCAGCGTGGTCGAGAATTCCAGCGTATCGGCCATGGTGATCACGTCGGTGCCGCTCGGGGCTTTGAGATTGCCTTTCTCGTTGAGCCATACGAATGTCTCGAGCGTTTCCTTCAAGCCGATCCGTCCGACGATCGGGTAGATGAGGTTGCCGCTTCTCGCTTTCGGGGCACAGTATAGGTCGTTGACCTCAGTCGCCAGCTTCGCGAATTCATCGGTGACACGAAAGCTGCGGTTGTTCTGGCGGGACAGATCGACGCTGCTGCCCAGTCCGAGACTGCGGGTGCCGTTCGAGAACGGGTTGAGCAGGCCCAACGAAAACCCGTGGCTGTCCATTTCCGTCATGTTGAGCTGAAAGTCGTACGCGATGAACGACTTGGCATAGCGGTCGAAATAGAGACTGATGTCCGGGCTGTAGCGGCGTGTGAAAGCATCGGCATAGGTTACCGTCCCGGCTAGAAGCTCTGCAGAGAGCTGCTTCTCCGCCGGGGATCCGTATTCGCACAGTAGCTCCGTGGCGATCTCGCGGATGGCATCGCGCGCCTCGCAGCGCACCTTGGCGACAATCTGGTAGGTCGTATCCGGCTTGGAGAAATCCTCTGGCAGAGGATGAATATTGCAGCCGGCCAGCAGAATAGCAGGCACGACAAGCGTCGTCATCGACTTGCAGAACATCCGTAGCCCCCACTCCGGTTAGGACTCTACCTATAGTTAATTTTTATTTACGATACAACCTAAATTTCACGCCGCGATGTGTGTCGTCAACGGCGGGAGCGCCAAACAGCGGTTCCCTTTCGTTCCGGTTTTGGGCATGGTCCCGCCATGGACACAGATTCGTCCGACCTGTTCGGTCCGCTCCTCGATAAGCCCGTCGCGGCCGTCGTGCCGGTCCTGGTGCCTTTGCCGGTGCCGGGTCCGTATAGCTATGCCGTGCCCGAGGGACTGACTGTTGTGCCCGGTTCGGTCGTGCAGGTGCCGGTCGGCCCACGCCAGATGATCGGCGTCGTGTGGGATGGCGCAGACGACAGCACGCTCGACCCGAAGAAGCTTCGACCGATCACGCTCGCTTTCGATTGCCCGCCGCTCTCCAAGGAGATGCGCGATTTCGTCGACTGGGTCTCGGCCTACACGCTGTCGCCGCCGGGTTTCGTGGCCCGCATGGCGATCCGGGCGCCGGCAGCGCTCGATCCGGAACCAATGGTGGAGGGTCTGCGCTTTGTGGGCGGCGAGCCGGCGCGATTGACACCGGCCAGAACCCGGGTGCTGGACCTTGCGAAAGAGCAGGAAGCGCCCTGGACCCGCAGCGGCCTTGCGCATGCGGCCGGCGTTTCCCTGAGCGTCGTTGACGGATTGATCAAGCAGGGTGTGTTCGACACGATTTTCCTGCCGCCGCCGCCTGTCGTGGCACGGCCTGACCCGGATTATACTGCGCCCCGCATCGAGGGACCTCAAAAGGGAGCGGCCGAAGAGATCGTCGCTTCGGTTAGCGCCGGCGGGTTTGCCGCCTCGCTGATCGATGGCGTCACCGGGTCCGGCAAGACGGAAGTCTATTTCGAGGCGATTGCCCAGGCGGTCCGACAAGACAAGCAGGTTCTGATCCTGTTGCCGGAAATCGCACTCACGTCGAGCTTTCTCGATCGGTTCGAGCAGCGGTTCGGGGCAAAGCCTGCCGAATGGCATTCGGATCTTTCCCCCCGTATCCGCGAAAAGGTCTGGCGCGGCGTCGTGACGGGCGAGGTGAGGGTTGTTGCCGGGGCCCGTTCGGCTCTGTTCCTACCATTCGAGGACTTGGGACTGATCGTCATCGACGAAGAACACGACCCTGCCTACAAGCAGGAGGACCGCGTCTTCTACAATGCCCGCGACATGGCGGTGGTCCGGGCTCGCATCGGCGATTTCCCGATCGTGCTTGTGTCGGCAACGCCATCCGTGGAAAGCCAGGTCAACGGGTTGTCTGGGCGCTATACTACGGTCCACCTGCCGACCCGCTTTGGCGATGCGGCGCTGCCGGACCTGCATCTGGTGGACATGCGCCGGCATCCGCCGGAACGCGGCGGGTTCCTCTCGCCGATTCTCCTGCGCGGTATGAAGAAGGCGCTTGAGCGCGGCGAGCAGTCGCTGCTGTTTCTCAACCGTCGCGGCTATGCGCCGCTGACGCTCTGCCGGGTCTGCGGCCATCGCTTCCAGTGCCCGCAATGTTCGAGCTGGCTGGTGGAGCATCGCTTCAGAAACCAGATCCAGTGCCATCAGTGCGGCTATCACGAACATACGCCAGAAGCCTGCCCGGAATGCGGAACGTTCGATCACCTCGTCGCCTGCGGGCCGGGCGTGGAGCGTATCGCGGAAGAGGTGGAGAAGCATTTCCCGGAAGCGCGCACGATTGTCATGTCGTCGGACCTGCTCGGCGGCGTCAAGCGGCTGCGGATGGAGCTCGATGCGATCGCCAAGGGCGATGTGGATATCGTGATCGGCACTCAGCTGGTGGCGAAGGGTCATAACTTTCCGCTGATGACGCTGGTCGGCATCGTAGATGCGGATCTCGGCCTGTCGAACGGCGACCCGCGGGCGGCCGAGAGGACGTTCCAGTTGCTCAGCCAGGTAACGGGCCGCGCCGGGCGAACAGGGTTGAAGAGCCATGGCCTGATCCAGACGTTCCAGCCGCAGCATCCCGTCATGCAGGCAATCGTCTCAGGCGATGCGGGCGCGTTCTACGAGCGTGAGATCGCAGAGCGCGAAAAGGCGATCCTGCCGCCGTTCGGGCGGCTTGCGTCGCTGATCGTCTCGGCCGATACGCGCGCCGATGCGGAAACCCATGCACGGGGATTGCGCGCGGCCGCACCAAGGGTGACCGGGATTTCCGTGCTTGGTCCAGCTGAAGCGCCGCTCGCGCTGGTACGCGGCCGCCATCGATTCCGGCTTTTGGTGCACGGACGGCGCAATTCCGACATGCAGGCTTTCCTGAAGGCGATGATGTCTGCCGGCCCGAAGGTCCGTGGTACGGTGCAGATCCAGCTCGATATCGATCCTCAGAGTTTTCTCTGATCCTATCTTTGCGAGTTGTTTACCGCTTTCGATAAAATCGCCGCACAAGAACGATTCGAGGATTCCATGGAACTGTATTTCCCCACCGAGACCGGCGAGCAGCTGGCGTTTGTCTGCGCTGCCGCGACGGCTCTCATCGGGCTCCTCATCCTCCTGTTTCCCGGCCCCTGCCTGCGGCTTTCGGCGTTCCGTGTCGGCGATGTCCGGCCGGAGGGTTACGGATCGGTGCGGGCCGCCGGCGCTCAGTATGTCGGCCTCGGCGTCGTGCCGATCATCTTTGCCCAGGACTGGTTCTATATGGTGCTCGGCATCGTGCTTGGTCTGGGGGCATTCGGAAGGCTGGTCTCGTTTGCTTTCGATCGTGGCGCAACTGTGAAAAACACGCTGATTTTCCTACTACAAGTTGTCCTTTCAGCCGGCCCGCTCGCCTATGTCTTCGGCTATCTCTGAGCTTTCCAATCAAGAGCGTTCATCTCAGACGCGGTCAATTCCAGCGGTGTCCGACATAAAAACGACTCAAGCTCTAGTCCCAGGGGCGTTTTCCCGCCTCTCCCGTGTTGCGAGTCCCTACATCCTATGCTAGACGGACCGCGAAAGTCGGAAAGGGTGGGGTGGAGGCCCCGCTGGTTCTGATTAAAAATCAAATATTTTCAAGGTCTTGCTGATCCTCTAAAAAAGGGCGCAGCGCTTGGATGGCAATTCAGGGAAACTGTGCCCGTGGCTGACACGTCCCCGCTTATTTCCGGTGTCGCAGAGCGTTACGCTTCTTCGCTTTTTGAGCTCGCGCTCGAAACCGGTTCCATCGATAAAGTCAGCGCCGATCTCGATCGGTTTCAGGCGTTGCTGGATGAGAGCGAAGACCTTCGGCGTCTGGTTGCAAGCCCGGTGTTTTCCGCCCACGATCAGCAGAACGCGGTGACAGCCGTTGCCGAAAAGGCTGGCATCACAGGTGCTGTTCTCAACTTCATCAAGGTCGTTGCCGGCAACCGCCGTCTGTTTGCTCTGCCGGGCATGATCCGTAGCTTCCGTCAAATCGCTGCCGAGCATCGTGGCGAGGTTACCGCAGAGGTAACGTCTGCCCACGCGCTCACCCCAGCGCAGGAAACTGAACTTAAGTCGGCGCTGAAGGGCGTCACCGGCAAGGATGTGACAATCGCCGTTACGATCGATCCGTCGATCCTCGGTGGCCTGATCGTCAAGGTCGGGTCGCGTCAGATCGATACGTCCCTTCGCACCAAACTTTCCACCCTTAAGCTTGCATTGAAAGAGGTCGGCTGATGGATATCCGTGCAGCGGAAATTTCCGCAATTCTCAAGGACCAGATCAAGAACTTCGGCCAGGAAGCCGAAGTCTCTGAAGTCGGCCAGGTTCTGTCCGTCGGTGACGGTATCGCTCGCGTTTACGGCCTCGACAATGTCCAGGCTGGTGAAATGGTCGAGTTCCCGGGCGGTGTCCGCGGTATGGCGCTGAACCTCGAATCCGACAATGTCGGCGTGGTTATCTTCGGCTCCGACCGTAACATCAAGGAAGGCGACACCGTCAAGCGGACCGGCGCCATCGTTGACGTTCCTGTCGGTCCGGAACTGCTCGGCCGCGTCGTTGACGCGCTCGGCAACCCGATCGACGGCAAGGGCCCGATCAACGCGACCCGCCGTTCGCGCGTCGACGTCAAGGCTCCAGGCATCATTCCACGCAAGTCGGTTCATGAGCCGATGTCGACCGGCCTCAAGGCCATCGATGCTCTGATCCCGGTTGGCCGCGGCCAGCGCGAGCTCGTCATCGGCGACCGTCAGACCGGCAAGACCGCGATCATTCTCGACGCGTTCCTGAACCAGAAGGCCATTCACGAGAACGGCCCGGAAAACGACAAGCTGTTCTGCGTGTACGTGGCCATCGGCCAGAAGCGCTCGACGGTTGCCCAGTTCGTCAAGGTTCTTGAAGAACGCGGCGCACTGCCTTACTCGATCATCGTCGCTGCGACGGCATCCGACGCTGCACCGATGCAGTATCTTGCTCCGTTCGCCGGTTGCGCGATGGGCGAGTACTTCCGCGACAACGGTCAGCACGCGCTGATCGCTTATGACGACCTTTCCAAGCAGGCCGTTGCATATCGTCAGATGTCCCTGTTGCTGCGTCGTCCTCCGGGCCGCGAAGCTTACCCCGGCGACGTCTTCTATCTGCACTCGCGTCTTCTCGAGCGCGCTGCCAAGCTCTCCGACGAGCGTGGCGCCGGTTCGCTGACGGCTCTGCCTGTCATCGAAACCCAGGGTAACGACGTTTCGGCGTTTATTCCGACCAACGTGATCTCGATCACCGATGGCCAGATCTTCCTTGAAACCGACCTGTTCTACCAGGGTATCCGTCCGGCCGTGAACGTCGGTCTGTCGGTGTCCCGCGTTGGCTCGGCCGCGCAGATCAAGGCGATGAAGCAGGTTGCTGGCTCGATCAAGGGCGAGCTTGCCCAGTATCGTGAAATGGCTGCGTTCGCGCAGTTCGGCTCCGACCTCGACGCCTCGACCCAGCGCCTGCTGAACCGCGGTGCACGCCTGACCGAACTTCTGAAGCAGCCGCAGTTCTCGCCGCTGAAGACCGAAGAACAGGTTGCGGTGATCTTTGCGGGCGTCAACGGCTACCTCGACAAGATCGCGGTTTCCGATGTCGGCAAGTTCGAGCAGGGTCTGCTTTCCTACCTTCGTTCCGAAGGCAAGGCGGTTCTCGAAACGATCCGCAGCGAGAAGCAGGTTTCCGACGACACGAAGGCAAAGCTCAAGGCAGCTCTCGACAGCTACGCCAAGTCTTTCGCCTAAAACGGATCTAGATCGAGGACCGATAACGGATGCCTTCACTTAAGGATCTGAAAAACCGGATCGCCTCCGTCAAGGCGACGCAGAAGATCACCAGGGCGATGAAAATGGTCGCCGCTGCGAAACTGCGCCGTGCACAGGAGGCGGCCGAGGCTGCCCGTCCTTATGCGGAGCGTATGACCAAGGTATTGGCCAGCCTCACGGCTGCCAATGCCGGCAATGCCGAAGCACCGCTTCTCTTGTCCGGGACAGGCAAGGATCAGGTTCATCTCCTGATCGTTGCGACCGGCGAGCGTGGTCTGGCGGGGGGCTTCAACTCCTCGATCGTCCGTCTGGCACGCGAGCATGCACTGAAGCTGATTGCACAGGGCAAGACGGTCAAGATCCTGACCGTCGGCCGCAAGGGCAACGACGTGCTTCGCCGTACGTTCAAGGACAACATCGTCCACTACGTGACCTTCCGCGAAGTCAAGCAGCTTGGTTTCGTCCAGGCCGACGAAGTGGCCCACAAGGTGCTCGAGCTGTTCAACGCCGGCGAATTCGACGTTGCGACGCTTTTCTTTGCGCGCTTCCAGTCGGTTATCGCGCAGGTGGCAACTGCCCAGCAGATCATCCCCGCAAAGTTCGACGTCAGGGATGCAGCACAGCCGGATGCCGGTTCTGCCGCACTTTACGAATACGAGCCGAGCGAACAGGAAATCCTGGAAGACCTGCTGCCGAAGAACATCGCAGTGCAGATCTTCCGTGCACTTCTTGAAAACAACGCTTCCTTCTATGGCGCGCAGATGTCTGCAATGGACAACGCGACGCGCAATGCCGGTGACATGATCAACAAGCTGACGCTCTCCTACAACCGTCAGCGCCAGGCACAGATCACCAAGGAACTCATCGAAATCATTTCGGGCGCGGAAGCGCTCTGAGGTAAAGAAAGAGGGTAATAATCATGGCTACCGCAACGGGCACGTCCCTCGGCAAAGTGACCCAGGTTATCGGCGCTGTCGTCGACGTGGCGTTCGACGGCGAACTGCCGGCGATCCTCAACGCGCTTGAAACAGAGAACAACGGCAACCGCCTCGTTCTCGAAGTCGCGCAGCATCTTGGTGAAAACCAGGTTCGCACCATCGCCATGGACTCGACCGAAGGTCTTGTTCGCGGTCAGCGCGTTACCGATACCGGCGCTCCGATCACCGTTCCGGTTGGTCCTGAGACGCTCGGCCGCATCATGAACGTCATCGGCGAGCCGGTCGACGAAGCTGGTCCGCTGATCACGTCGGGCAAGCGCTCCATCCACCAGGAAGCACCGTCCTACGTCGAGCAGTCGACCGAAGGCCAGATCCTGGTAACCGGCATCAAGGTCGTCGATCTGCTGGCTCCCTATTCCAAGGGCGGTAAGGTCGGCCTGTTCGGCGGCGCCGGCGTTGGCAAGACCGTTCTCATCATGGAACTGATCAACAACGTCGCCAAGGCGCACGGTGGTTACTCGGTATTTGCTGGCGTGGGTGAACGTACCCGCGAAGGCAACGACCTTTACCACGAAATGATCGAATCCGGCGTGAACAAGCATGGCGGCGGCGAAGGCTCGAAGGCAGCTCTCGTTTACGGCCAGATGAACGAACCTCCGGGTGCGCGCGCTCGCGTCGCTCTGACGGGTCTGACCATCGCTGAAGACTTCCGCGACAAAGGCCAGGACGTTCTGTTCTTCGTGGACAACATCTTCCGCTTTACCCAGGCAGGTTCCGAAGTGTCGGCTCTTCTCGGCCGTATTCCTTCGGCCGTTGGTTATCAGCCGACGCTTGCGACCGACATGGGTCAGATGCAGGAACGCATCACCACCACGACCAAGGGTTCGATCACCTCGGTTCAGGCCATCTACGTTCCCGCCGACGACTTGACCGACCCGGCTCCTGCAACCTCGTTCGCCCACTTGGACGCAACGACGGTTCTGTCGCGCTCTATCGCTGAAAAGGGTATCTACCCGGCTGTGGATCCGCTCGACTCGACCTCGCGCATGCTCGACCCGCTGGTTGTCGGCGAAGAGCACTACGAGATCGCTCGTAAGGTTCAGACGACGCTTCAGCGCTACAAGGCTCTGCAGGACATCATCGCCATCCTCGGCATGGACGAACTGTCCGAAGAGGACAAGATGACCGTTCAGCGCGCCCGCAAGATCGAGCGCTTCCTGTCGCAGCCATTCTTCGTCGCCGAAGTCTTCACCGGTGCGCCGGGCAAGCTGGTTGCTCTCGAAGACACGATCAAGGGCTTCAAGGGCCTCGTTGCCGGCGAATACGATCACCTGCCGGAAGCTGCCTTCTACATGGTCGGCTCGATCGAAGAAGCGATTGAAAAGGCCAAGAAGCTTTCCGAAGCTGCTTGATCCTATAAGACGGCGCGCGGGACATGATCCGGCGCGCCATTCCTGCTTGAAACACTCGAGGGAAGTGGACCTTAATGGCCGACGCTTTCAAATTTGAACTGGTATCGCCCGAGCGCCTGCTCGTTTCGGAGAATGTCTCCGAAGTGGTGATCCCGGCAACGCTTGGCGAAATGACGGTGCTTGCCAACCATGCGCCGACGATGACGACGATCAAGCCGGGCGTCGTGTCCGTGAAGCTTGCCTCGGGTCAGGTCACCAAATACGTCGTTTTCGGTGGCTTTGCCGATATCGTTCAGGACAGCTGTACGCTGCTCGCGGAATCCGCTGTGCCGGTCACCGAACTGAACCAGGACACGCTGCAGAAGCGCATCGATGCCACGCAGGCTGCCATCGACAACGCCAACAGCGACGAGCACAAGACCAAGCTCGAACAGTTCCTCTCCGAACTGACGCATCTGAACGGTATCGTCGTTCCGGCCTGATTTTTCAGAGTTCGATATAATTTACGAAGGGCGGTCCATCGGGCCGCCTTTCGCGTTTTAGCGCTTTCGGTGCCTATGGGTTTCCGAGCAGGTGCTGGTGGAGACGTGCGGCGCCCGGGGTGAGCGAGCGGTAGCGCGGCATGCCGAGATAGTAGCCATAGCCCGTATCGAGCTGGGCCGTGCCAAGTTCCACCAGTGTTCCGGACGCGAGCTCCTCGGCAATCAATCCTCTGCTGCCAAGCGTTACGCCCTCGCCGCGCAGGGCGGCATCTATCGCCAGTGAGTAGGTTGAGAAGGACAGGCGCGGCTTGATCGCAGCCTTCGGTGGCTTCGGCAACCGCGCGAACCATTGCCTTAGCGAAATCCAGTGGGCGTTGGCCCGCTCGTAATCGATCAGGTCCAACTGGGTCATGGCGTCTGCTGTCAGCGAGGCTGCATCGAGCCCCCGTCTTTCCACATAGGCGGGGGAGGCGACGGGGACGAGGCTTTCCCGGATCAACAAAGTGAGGTTCCACCGCGGGTGTTCGCCGGCGGCATAGAGGATGACGAGGTCGTTGGCCTCAGATGCCAGTTCCGACGGCACGTCGGTTGTCAGTAAACGCACGGAGACCGATGGGCTTTCATTGTCGAAATCCTTCAGGCGCTTGCCGAGCCACAGATGGGACACCGAGCTGCTGGCGGCGATCGAGATGGTTTCGCGGCCACCGCCCCGGAACGGCTCCAGACTTTCCTCCAGATATTCCAACGTAGCGCGCACCCTCTGGGCAAGCCGGTCTCCCTCTGGCGTCAGCGCTAGATTGCGTCCGCGGCGGGTGAAAAGCTTAGCGCCGAGCTGTTCTTCCAGCCCCTGGATACGACGGCTGACGGCGGCCTGGGTGATGTGGAGCTCACGGCCCGCGCGGGAGAAATTCATGAACCGGCATGCGGCATCGAAGACACGGAAGGCTTCGAGCGGAATTCTGTCCAGCATTTCACGCTCCATGATCTCAAGTCATCAGTAAGCCCGAAAAACCGATGGATTTGAAGAGTTCAAATTGTGATGCACACTGTCGCCACGTGATCTTGTCCGGGGTGTCTCCATCATGCAGTTCTCGACTTCGTCAGTTCCAGACATCCGCTTCGGCACGGGGCTATTCCGCGATCTCGCCTCCGCTGTCAGAGGATTCGAGGACGTGGCGATCGCAACCGTTGTCATGGACGGGTTCCTGGCATCGAGCGGGCTCGCCGCAGCACTTGCGGATGAGTTGGTCACCGCCGGGATCGAGCCGCGACTTTATTGTGATTTCTCGGGCGAGCCCAAACTCACGCATCTTCGCGCTGCAAGCGAACTCGCCCGCGGTTCCGATCTCGTCATCGGCATCGGTGGTGGATCGGCGCTGGATATCGCTAAGATCGCGGCCTGCTGCGCCGCGTCCGGCGAGGACCCGATGCATTATGCGCTGGCGGCTAATCCGCTTCCAAGCAACCCTCTGAAGAAAATCATGGTGCCGACGACGGCGGGAACCGGCTCGGAAACATCAGCGACCAATATCTTTGCCGGGCCGGAAGGCAAGAAGCTGTGGATCTGGGGAGGGGAGACCAAGGCGGATCTCGTCATCCTCGACCCGGAGCTCACCATTTCGCTTCCGCCGCACCTGACGGCGTGGTGCGGCATGGATGCCTTTATTCACGCTTTCGAGGCGGCAACGAACCGCAACACCCATGCCGGCGCGAAACTCTATGCCCATGAGGCCATGCGGCTGGTGGGAGGTTCGCTGGAAACGGCCGTCAAGGCTCCAGGCAATCTCGATGCGCGCGGCAAGGTGCTGCTCGGCTCCTGCTATGCCGGTATTGCGATCGACAATTGCGGTACGGCTGTCGCCCACAATATCAGTCACGCACTGGCCGGGCTT
This sequence comes from Rhizobium sp. PvP014, assembly GCF_017876855.1. Lineage (NCBI taxonomy): Bacteria > Pseudomonadati > Pseudomonadota > Alphaproteobacteria > Hyphomicrobiales > Rhizobiaceae > Rhizobium > Rhizobium sp. PvP014. The sequence continues at coordinate 2,413,693 of NZ_JAGIOT010000002.1, read as the reverse complement.
GCGCCGGTTCATCACGGGCTTGCAACGGCGCTCGGTTTCGAGGCGACGCTTTCGTGGCTGTGCGATGCCGGTACGCCGGACTTGAATGACTCGGCCCATGTGCTGGGTCTTGCCGATGTGCAGGCGCTGCCCGGGTTCGTTACCGATCTCATGGATCGCTGCGGGGTACAGCGCGCGCTGCCGAGGGCATTCGACGCCTTTTCAGCGTCAGACCTCGCCGCCGAAATGCGGGCGGCGGAAAACCAGCCGATGCGCCGCTCGACCGTGCGCGAGGTATCCGACGCCGATATCGATGCCTTCGCGAACACGATCATGGCGCTGCCGAAGACGCTTTAGGAACAGGGATACTCTGATGACCACGACCTATACCCGCGATTACTGGGAAAGCGCGCTTTCCACGCTCAAGCTTGAAGGCCGCCTCTTCATCGAGGGCGACTACCGCCCGGCACTATCAGGCGAGACGTTCACCCGTCCGCGTCCGATGGACGGCAAGCCGGGGACGCCGCTTGCGCGCGGGGTTGGCGCGGATATCGATGCGGCTGTGCTATCTGCCCGCGCCGCCTTCGAGAGCGGTGTGTGGCGAAAACGAGAGCCGCTCGAGAAAAAGAAGATCATGCTGCGTTGGGCAGACCTCATTCGAGCCCACGCCGAAGAGCTTGCGGTGCTCGAAACGCTCGATGTCGGCAAGCCGGTTCTGGCGTCGCTCAATGTCGATGTCCGCCTCTGCGCCGATGGCATCCAGTATTACGGCGAAATGATCGACAAGCAGTATGATGAGGTCGCACCCACCGGGCCGAATGCCCGGGCACTGGTGCGAAAGGTGCCGCTCGGCGTGATCGGGGTCATCACGCCTTGGAACTACCCGATGATCATCGATGCCTGGAAGCTCGGTCCCGCAATCGCGGCCGGCAATAGCGTCGTCCTCAAACCGGCCGAACAATCGTCTCTCTCGGCGCTCCGGCTTGCGGCACTGGCGGTGGAGGCCGGTCTTCCCCCCGGCGTGTTCAATGTCGTCACCGGCTACGGCGAAGAGGCGGGTAAGCCGCTGGCGCTGCATATGGATGTGGACATGATCGCGTTCACCGGTTCGACCGAAGTCGGCAAGCTGATCATGGGGTATGCTGCCCAATCCAACGTCAAGCGGGTGGCACTGGAGCTCGGCGGCAAGTCGCCCATCGTGGTGTTCGAGGATGCGGACCTTGATGCCGCCGCCTCGGCTGCCGCCTGGGGATGCTTCTACAATGCCGGCGAAACCTGCCATGCCTCGACCCGGCTTCTGGTGCAGCGCTCGGTTCAGGAGAAGCTGATTGCCAAGATCGAGGCGGTGACGGCAAGCGACATCGCGCTCGCGCATCCGTTCGAGCCTTCCTCCCAGATCGGCGCCCTGATCGACGAAGCGCATATGGAAAAAGTACTCGGCATGATCGCTGCCGGCGAGACGGAGGGTGCCAAACGTGTCTTCGGAGCCGAGCGGGTGCTTTCCGAAACGGGGGGCTTCTACATCTCGCCCGGCGTCTTTATCGACATGACCAACGACATGAGCCTGGCGCGGCAGGAAATATTCGGCCCGGTGCTTGCCGTCATCCCCTTCGATACGGAGGAGGAGGCGCTGCGGCTTGCCAATGATACGATCTATGGTCTGGCTGGCGCGGTGTTTACCAAAGACATGGACCGCGCCCACCGCGTTTCGGAAGCGATCCATGCGGGCACCGTGTGGATCAACACCTATGACATGGCGAATTTCTCGACGCCGTTCGGTGGGTTCAAGCAATCCGGTTTCGGACGCGACCGTTCGGTGCATGCGATCGACAAATACTGCGACTACAAGACCATCTGGCAGCAGTTCGGGTAGGAAGACCCCCTCTGGCCTGCCGGCCATCTCCCCCACAAGGGGGAGATACAGCGCGGCACTCGCTCACTTGGAATTGATCCTCGAGGGTGCCGCGGGGCTAAAGCCCTCCCACTCGTGGGGAGGGTGGGGAGGGGTCTTCGTCAGTCCGGAACATCAGCGGAGGAAAGCCATGAGCCGTATCGCATCGATCGAGATCACCCATCATCGCCTGCCGCTCGATCCAGCCTTCAAGGCGAGCTGGGATGGCAGGGCGCGGCGGCATTTCGACGCCACCATCGTGCGCGTCAAGGACGACGAGGGCCGGGAGGGGATCGGGTCGGGCGACCTGATGAAGGGTTTCGAGGGGCACGAGGACCTCTTCATCGGCCAGGATCCACGCCATCTGGAGCGGCATTACGAGGTGCTCTCGCATATCAACTTCCACTATGGCCGCTGCTGGCCGCTGGATCTGGCGCTGTGGGATCTGTCGGGCAAGATCAATGGAGAGCCCGTCTGGCGCATGCTCGGAGGGCGGTCGGACAAGGTGCGCCTCTACGCATCCTCGGGCGTGCTGCGCGATCCACAGGCGATGGCGGATCAGGCGGAGCGTTACGTCGAGGAGGGGTTTCCGGCCATGAAGGTGCGCTTCTCGTCGTCTGCCGGCGGTCGTTCCGGCTGGCGGGATGACATCAAGGCGCTGGGAGCGATCCGTGCCCGCGTCGGCGATCGGATGGAACTGATGGTCGACTGCAATCAGGGCTGGCGCATGCCCTGGGATACGACACTGCCATGGACGTTCAAGGATGCACTTGCGGTTGCGAAGGAACTGGAAAGGCTCGACATCTACTGGATGGAAGAACCGCTGTTCCGGTCCGACCGCAAGGGCATGCGAGCGTTGAAGGAGGCGACGTCGGTGAGGATCGCGGGCGGCGAGATGACCCGCGAGCTCTCGGAGTTCCGCGATATCATCGAGGAGCGTGCGTTTGACGTGATCCAGCCGGATGTTGCGCTGGTGGGCGGCATTACCGGTTGCCGGCGGCTCGTCTATCAGGCGCGGGAGGCGGGGGTGACGTTTACGCCGCACAGCTGGACCAACGGAATCGGCGTGCTCGCCAACGCGCATCTGACTGCCGGCGTGGGGGATGCGCCTTTCCTCGAATACCCTTACGACAATCCGGAATGGAGCGGGGCGCGGCGGGATTATCCAATGGCTTCGCCGCTGAAGCACAGTCACGGCTGGCTGGAACTGGGCGATGCGCCGGGTCTCGGCATCGTGCTGGACGAGGATCGTCTCGCGGCAACCCGGATTGCCTGATCCCGGGCCGTCTGCACCCTGAGTTCGCAGAGCCTGCGGTCTACCAGCGTCGACCAACGAAGAGGTGATTGACGACGCCGAAATCTCCTGCGCATTCGATTTCTTTTGCCGCTATAAGTTGCCGGCAGAGTGATTTGATAGGATGTGGCGCCGGAAGTTCCGGCAATTCAGAGCCATATCGTGTGGGAGCGGGCTTTGATCGACAAGCTGGAATTCTTCATTGCGCTGGCACGGGAAGGCCATTTCGGTCGCGCGGCCGAGGAATGCGGCATTGCCCAGCCTTCCCTGTCGGCGGCGATCCGGCACCTCGAAGACAGTCTCGGCGTCCAGCTCGTGGTGCGCGGGTCGCGCTATCAGGGCCTGACGCCCGAGGGACAGCGCGTGCTGGAATGGGCAAAACGCATTGTGGGCGATGCCCGCACGATGCGCGAGGAAATGCGCGCCGCCCGCAAGGGTCTTGCGGGCCACATCCGTCTTGCCGTCATCCCGACGGCGCTTGCCATGGTGCCCAGCCTGACTGGACCCTTCCAGACCCGGTATCCGGATGTAACGTTTTCGGTCGTGTCCCGCACATCGCTGCAGATCCTGACACAGCTCGACAACTTCGAGATCGATGCGGGCATTACCTATCTCCACAACGAGCCGCTCGGTCGTGTCGTCAGCATTCCGCTCTATTCAGAAAGCTACAATCTTGTCACGGCCGACGGCACGCCGCTTTCCGACCGTAAACAGGTGACCTGGACCGAAATGGCCGGGTTGCAGCTCTGCCTTTTGACGCCGGATATGCAGAACCGCCGGATTATAAGCCAGCACCTCGCGGAAGCCGGCGTGACGGCGAGGCCGATGCTTGAATCCAATTCGATGGTCACGCTGCTGGCGCATGTCGGTACCGGTCGCTGGGCCAGCATCATGCCGCAGAACGTGGCCGAGTCCTTCGGTTTCTCGCAGAATATCCGCACCATTCCGATCGTGGAGCCGCATGTCAGCCATACGGTTGGTCTTGTCGCTCCGCATCGCGAACCCAATACGCCACTGGTTTCAGCGCTGCTCCACGAGGCGCGCCTGCTCGGAAAGTCCTGATGTCCACGTTGAATGATGAACACAAGGGCGGCATCGCGCCGACCGTTTCGCTGGCTGAAACGTCCTATCGCGATGGGCTCGTCAAGGAAACGAGCCGGTTCGTACCCGAAGAGGTGCCGATCGCCTTTTCCTACGGTGGCTCAACCCAGGCGGTGATGATGGGCACGCCTGCCGATCTTGAGGACTTCGCGGCCGGTTTCACGCTGACGGAAGGCATCATTGCTTCCATCGCCGAGATTGAAGGGATCGAGGTGCTCCAGGAGGGCGACGGTCTCGATGTTCAGGTCACGCTTGCCGAAGACAAGGAAGATGCTCTGCGCGCCAGACGACGCCATATGGCAGGACCCGTCGGCTGCGGCCTTTGCGGCATCGAATCGATCGAGCAGGCGATGCGTCCGGTGCCTGATGTCTCCGGTGTCGACATGCTTCTGTCAGCCGCTGACATTGCGCGTGCCAGCAACGCGCTCAATTCCGCCCAGCCGTTGCATGCCCAGACTCGCGCGGTTCACGGAGCCGGTTTCTACGTCCTCGGCGAGGGACTGGTTGCGGTGCGCGAGGATGTCGGTCGGCACAATGCGCTCGACAAGCTTGCGGGCGCCGTGATGCGCGCAGGCCGCACGGGCGCCGAAGGCGTCGTCGTCGTTACCAGCCGCATCTCGGTAGAAATGGTGCAGAAGGCCGCCATTCTCGGTGCCCCAGTCTTGATCGCCATATCGGCGCCGACCGCACTGGCCATCCGCACGGCGGGCGCCGCAGGCATGACCCTTGTCGCACTCTCACGCGGCGAGGATTTCGAGATCTTCACGCATCCGCACCGGATCCGTTTCGAGTAAGCCGAGGTTGCCTGAACGCCGCCCCGGCTGCTCTTGAGGGTGTGTCTCAGAAATCTTCCCAGCCACCGGCGGTTTTCAGATGGCCTTGAACCATGCGCAGCGGCGCCACGTTGGCTGCTGCCGGCGTATAGTTCGACTCCGGCCTGCGGACCTGTGAGGTGACGGAGCCGATATCGAATTGGCTGAGCAGAGCCTTCAGGCTATCGGCCTCGTTGGCCAGTGAATAGCTGGCGGCGGTGGTTTCTTCCACCATCGCGGCGTTCTTCTGGGTCGCCTGGTCCATGTGATTGACCGCGCTGCTGATCTCTCGCAGGCTGGTTGCCTGTTCGCGGGATGCCTCGACGATCGCGCCGACATTTTCATGGATGCTTGCCACCTGCACGAGGATTTCCTGCAGTGATCGGCCGGTACGCCCGACCAGTTCGACACCGCTGGAGACCTGATGTGCCGAGGTGTTGATCAGAGTCTTGATTTCCTTGGCGGCCTTGGCCGAACGCTGAGCGAGTTCGCGCACTTCCTGAGCAACCACGGCAAATCCCTTGCCCGCTTCACCCGCGCGCGCCGCCTCGACACCGGCGTTCAGGGCTAGGAGGTTGGTCTGGAAGGCGATGTCGTCGATTACACCGATAATGTTGTTGATCTCGTTCGACGATGCGGCGATCTCGTCCATCGCCGAAATGGCACTGCGCACGACAAGGCCGGATTGCTCGGCATTTTCCTTGGTGGCCCTGACCTGCTTGCCGGCCTCGTCGGCGCGGCTGCTGGAATCGGTGACGGTGCGCGTCACTTCCTCAAGGGCTGCTGCGGCCTGCTCAAGTGCGGCTGCCGCCTGCTCGGTGCGCTTTGCGAGCTCTCCAGATGCGTCACGGACTTCGGTTGAAGCCGCGGCAATACCGGCTGCATTCTGCGCCACGGTGCGCATGGCATCGGTCAGCTTGGCGGCGACCTCGTTGAAGTCGCTTCGGGTGGTTTCCATGCTCGGCACGAAGGGCGTATCGAGTGACTGGTCAAGCTTGCCGTCCGCGAGATTGCGCAGGCCTTTGCTCAGCATGCCGATTGCGTTCATGCGCGGCGTCACGTCGGTTGCAAACTTGACGACCTTCGTGACCTTGCCGTTGAGATCGCGGATCGGGTTATAGGCGGCCTGGATCCAGATCTCGCGGCCACCCCTTCCGTAGCGGACAAACTCGTCGGCAATGAACTCGCCTTCCGACAGCTTCTTCCAGAATTCCGCATAGGCAGGTGACGCCGCATAGCCAGGCTCGCAGAACATCCGGTGGTGGCGTCCCTTGATCTCGGCCAGATCGTAGCCGACAGCGTTGCAGAGATTTTCGTTGGCGTCGAGGATTTCGCCCTGTGGTGTGAATTCGATGACGGCCTGCGACCGGCTTATTGCCGAAAGCTTGCTCGCGTCGTCGGCTGCCTTCAGCTTCGTGGCCGTGATATCGGTCGCGAACTTGATGACCTTGTATGGTTTGCCGTTGCGCATGACCGGGTTGTAGGAGGCCTGGATCCAGATTTCCCCGCCTGATTTGGTTATACGCTTGTACTCCCGCGCCTCGAACTTGCCGGCAGCGAGGTCTTTCCAAAAAGAGCGGTATTCGTCGGACGCAACGAAAGCGGGCTCGCAGAAAATGCGGTGATGCTTGCCTTTTATTTCTGCGAGCGTGTACCCCAGCGCCTGGCAGAAATTCTCGTTGGCATCCAGGATGGTGCCGGTCAGATCAAATTCAATAACGGCCTGCGAACGCGATATGGCGTCGAAGATCCGCGCCACATCCCCGGCTTTACCCAATCCCAGCATGATTATCCCCTTGCCGCGCCGCGTCGGACACTTGGCTGCGTACTTTTGACGCCTTTTCCCAACAGCGGGATGGTCGTCGCCCCGGGATAATATTAGAAAGCATAAATATTAAAAAGTGATGGATGAAACCTGATTGTGAGCAAGTATTACGAAGCAAACGACAAAGGCCGCATGACTTAGTCATGCGGCCTTTGTTCAAATCGCGGGGATGGTTTAGGCAGCGAGTTCTTCTACTTCGGTGCCCTTGAACATCTTTGACAGGTTGAGGAAGCAGATCATGCCGTTTTCGTTGGCGATGATGCCTTCCGAGAATGACTTGTCGAACGAAGCGGAGACTTCCGGAACCGGCTGAACCGTGTTTGCGGGAATGGTCAGGATGTCGGACACGCGATCGACCAGCATGCCGATGACCATGTTATGCACCTCGGCGACGACTATCGCGCTCCGCTCGTTGGCGACAGTGCTCTTCATGCCCAGCTTGAAGGCCAGATCGATGATCGGGATGACGGATCCGCGCAGGTTCATGACGCCGATGACGTCGGCCGGTGCATGCGGGAGCGGTGTCGACGGGGCCCAACCGCGGATTTCGCGGATGGTGGTGGTCTTCACGCAGAACTCCTGATCGTGAAGGCGGAAGGCGATGATCTCAAGCGTATCGCCACTGTAAGTCTTCGAGTTGATCGTCGCGGACATCAAAGTTCTTCCCGGTTCGTGCAGGCCTTTACGGCGACAGCGGCAGGTCCGGTTCAAGGCTTTCAGCTGGCGCTGCTGACCTTTCCGCAACGGTGCTGCAAACCGTATGGCAAGTTTCAATTCGCTAACTGTATGCGAAGAGTATTTCGCAATTCTAAACTTGCTCACCAGTTCGCTAATGTTCTGGCATGTCTCCGCAGGCAGGGCAGCTCTTGCTGCGCCCGGTTGCCGGCCACGTTCGGGGCAGTCGGATGTTTCCCGTCTGGTGGGCTGTGGGTGGCTCTACGTCACCTGGTCAGTATTCTTTTTCGTAGAATACGCCTGCGGTGCCGCCTTCGCTGCCGGCGCCGGCCTTCAGCTTGACGCCACGCCCGACATCCAGATTGATGGTGGCCTGAGCGCCGTTCTGGCCGCCCTGCTCGACCTGGAAGTAGGTGCGCTTGTTGATGTAGCGCCCCACCGATACCGTCGTCTGGCCCGTATCGTCTGTGCTGATGTCGAGGTCATCGACGCCGAGGTTGCTGCGCAGCTTTTCGAGCAGCGACGTCGAGCCCCCGCCGGCAAGCTGGGTCACGGCATCGGCCAGCTGTGCAATCTGCAGCGGCGACAGACGCGACATCGACTGGTTGAAGATCAGTCGTGCCAGAACCTCGTCCTGCGGCAGGGCAGGGGCGGAGGAGAAGGAAATCGTCGGATCGTTGGCAACGCCGGTAATGTTCACCGTGATCGTCGTCTGGCCGGAGCTCGTGTTTGCTTCCATGTCGAGGATCGGTACCAGACCGCCGCCGAAGGTGATCTTGCCTTCGGTAAAGTCCAGCCGCTTTGACAGGATGACAATACGGCCTCTACGCATGTCGAAGCCACCGGAAATGACAGGGGTGACTGCGTCGCCCCTGATCGTCAGGTCGCCGCCGAGCTCGGCGTCGATACCGCGGCCTCGCACGAAGATACCGTTCGGTGCCAGGATCTGCAGGTCGAGTGCAATCGGCTCGCTGGCACCCTTTGCGCTTTTCGGCCGGATTTCCTCCATCTGGCGCACAACGTCGCGTGGGGCGTTGCGGTGGCGGATATCGATCGATGACAGTGATGACGGAAGCCGGGCCGGCACGGTGATTGCAGCCTTGGTCAGCGACACCTTGCCCTTCAGCGCCGGGCCCGACAGCAGCGGGCCGTTGATCGTGAGATCTCCGTCAGCGGTGACCGCAAACAGGTTTCCGTCCGCATAGCTCGCCTTGTTGAGGACGATGCGCAGATCGGCCGGAAAGCCCTCGGTCGTCTCTACAGAGCCTGTCACGGCGACGGTGCCGCCGCTTGCAAGCGTTCCGCCCAGCCGCTCGATCGTGGCGCGGGTGCCGTCGAGCCGAACGTTGAGAGCGAGATTGTTGATGGCGAGATTGCGCCTGGCATCGACGAACTTCGCCCCTGAGGAGGTGACGCTGCCCGAGAGAAGCGGTGCCTTGGCCGTTCCGCGAATGCCGAGATCGACATTGCCGGTGCCTGTCAGCACGAAGCCCTGGGCGGCAAGTTGGCCCGCGAGTATGGAAAACGGAAAGCGCCCATCGAATTCAAGGTTCAGCGCCTTGTCGCCTTCGAGCGAGACAGCGCCGCCACCGGTGAGCGAAATACCGCCGCCGCCGGTAAGACCGAGGTCGACGGTTACGCGCGTACCCTCATAGGTACCCTTGGCAGTCACATCCACCGAAGCAACGCCTGCGGATGTCGACTGGCTGACGGAGGCGTTCGCCCAACGCAGATCGTAACGAACGGCCGGCGCCTGGGGACTTCCGGTTGCCACCACGGTCCCGGAGATCGCGCCTTTTGCGCCGAGGCCCGGTACGAAGGCATTCGCGAGACTGGCCGGGACAGATCTGGCCCTGGCATTGATGTCGAGCGCCGGCGCGCCGTCGGCGTTGAGGATCACGCGTCCGTCGGCGGTCAGTTCCAGACCATCGGATCCCGTGAGACGGGTGCGGTCTAGTGTGACTGTACGGTCGGCGAAGCTTCCGGCAGCCTGGAGTCGAAAGGGTGTGATGCCAGCGTCGCGCATCTGGCGAAGCTGTGCATCACTCCATTCCAAATCATATTTGATCGCCGGGGCAGAGGTCGTGCCCGTTGCATTGATCGTGCCGGAAATGACGCCGGCTGCATTGATCGAAGGTACGAACGTGTTGATCAGGCTGGCCGGCAGGGACGTGATCTTGGCGGAAAGATCAAGCGCCGTGCCGGCGGTCCCGTTCAGAGACAGACGGCCGTTGCCTGTGGCAATGGTAAAGTCGGTAAACCGCGCGTTGCCGTTCTCGACAACGATCCGGGTTGGGGCAGCGAGGCGTACGGGGATCTTGCGCGGAGTCGCATTGAAGCTGTTGATCTCGACAGCAAGCCCGTCCGCGGTCTGGATCGCGCCGGCACCCTCGAGTGGCGCATTGTCGTAGGTCGCGGACAGCTTGAAGTCCGTCGTCGTACCACCGTGGGTGATACCCAACTGCATGTTATCGATGACGTTGGTGCCGCTGCCGATGCGCGCCGCACTGATCGAACCGGCAGCCGCAATCGCCTTTAGGTCCGGTATCGTCAGGTCGACCTTGGGTTGGGCGATCTCGATAGCACCTCGCTTCAGCAAGGAACCTTCGGCCTTCACGACAGCGCTCGCCTTGCCGTCGACATTGGCAAAGGTCGCCGAACCGCGAAGGTCGCCTTGCGCCTGCTGGGCTGCGAGTGCGGCCATAAGTGCCACATCGGGGAAGTTGAAGGTGACTTCGCCGGTGGGAAGGAATTCCGGCGAGAAGGTCAGTGCGCCGTTCAGGCGGTTCGGGCCGATTTCGGCGACGATATTGGGGGCAGACGTCTGGCCGTTCGCCGACTGCACATCGGCATTGATGCGGATCGGCTGGCTGTCCAGAGTGCCCTTGGCGACGATCGTGCCCTGCGGCGCCTGTGGATTGGCGGTGCCATTGATCGTGAAGCTCAGATCTTCGAGCTTGCGGCCGACGAGCCTTGCCTCGGCGGAGTTGACGACGGCCTTGACGGCCAGTGCCGTGGTGGGGCCGCTGGTCGTGATGTCAAAGCCTGCGGCGCCTTCGGCATCCGGCAGCCAGCGCTTGATGTCCGGAAGGCGTCCGGCAAGGTGGCTGACCAGCGTGCCGTTTTCATAGAGCACGTTGCCGCGGGCTTCGAGTGCGTTCGATTTCAGCGTGACGTTTTCCAGGCTGATGCGGTTTGCCGAGGAGGCGTCGACATAGCCTTCGGCGGCAATTGCGCCTTCAAACTTCGGTGCCAGCGACGGCGGCAGGACCGAGGCATTGGTCGAAATGCGGAAATTGCCGGTGACTGTCTGCTTCGACGTATCGAATGCGCCGCTGACCGTACCGCTGATGCCGGCGCTTTCGAGCGTCGCTGCATCCAGGCCGATGGCCGGTGGTGCCAGCCGAAGTGGCGCGTCGAGCGTCAGCGGCCCGCGGATCACACGGTTGAGGTCGGGATTGACGAAGCTCATCTGACCAATCGTGAGGCGGCTGCGGATGCTGCCGGCCCGCTGGATCAGGTCGAGATCCTCGCTTTCAGCCTGTAGCCTCACCTGGCCGAACCGGCCTTGCGGAAGCTCTGCGGAATTCAGCGCTGCCGTCGCATTGAAACGGGCAGAGGCTGCGGCGCCGGTCAGGGTGAAATTGATCGTATCAATGGAGAAGCGGCTCTCCTGGCCGTTGATCGGCCACGCGATCGAGACCGGGCCCTTGGTGCCGGAAACGCCGGCCGTCAGGCTGTTGTCGCCGTTCGGGTCCCATGCGCCCTTGGCGGTAATCTTCACGGCGCCGGAGGTGAGGTCGCCGCGCTGGATGTCGACGCGACCCGAAGGCGCGTAGATGGCGGCGACGTTGATGTCCGTTGTACCTTCGACCAGCGACCGGAAGGCTGGCGGCATCAGCGTTGCAAGCTGGCCGCCACCGATGATTTCCACGCGGTGGGCGCCGTTGTCGACCAGGACATGTTTGCCGTCCACGGAGATGACAGGTGCGCCATCGACATTGCCGACAAGACGGCCGGCCCAGTTCGAGAGAGGTCCTTCGCCATCCAGCCCCAATGCGACGGCAGGAGCGCCGGGAAGGCGCAACAGGCGGGCGAGCAGCCCGCCCTGCGGTTCGGAGACCGAGGCCTTCAGCTGCAGGCGGTTTTCCGACGGTGCGTAGACGATATCGGCGGATGCCTTCGCATCCATCTCGTCCTTGCGGGTTGCTTCCAGCTTGAGCGAGATGTTGGGGCCGGTCGCATCGATCGAGCCCTTCACCGACAGCGCAAAATCGCGTCCGGAGAGGGCCTGCGACAGGTTGATATCCGGCAGATCTATCTGCGCGACCCGAATGCCGACCGGCAGCGGCGAGCCGGACGACTTTGTCGTGCTCTGCGTCGTTATGGTCGCATCCGGCTGCGGCGGACGAATGAAGTTCACGGTCGTTGCGGAAACCCGGTCTGCGCGGAAGACGCCGGAGACCAGCGCCGATGGCGACCAGTCGACCTCGATGCCGCCGATTTCGGCATAGGCACCGTCCTTGTCCGACAGCGTCAGGCTGTCGATGCGCAGATCACCCGACAGCAGACCTTCCGGTCGAGAGAAACTGACCTTGCGGTCCGGGGTGGACACCAGCGCCGAGATCCGCTCTGCCGCAATGTTTCCGCCGAACGGCGTCAATGCAACGAACAGGACGACGCCGAGCGCCATGACGAAAAGGACCCCGACCGCGGCAATCGCGGCCTTGAAGACCCATCTCAGCAGGCGAACGAAAAGCGTCATGCTGGCAACTTTACCTTTCAGAATGCCTGGCCAATGCCGGCATAAATTCCATACTGGCTACCGTCGTCATAGCGTCGCAACGGAAGCGCGACGTCCAGCCTGATCGGCCCGAAAGGAGTGGCGTAACGCAACCCGATCCCCGCTCCAGCTCTTATATCAGAAAAATCAGGCACGATTTCGGTCGAAACCGTACCGACGTCGAGAAACGGTACGATGCCGATGCTATCTGACACTTTTACGCGCATTTCAAAAGAGGCCACAGTGTAGGATCGTCCGCCCAGCGCTTCGTCATCGCCGTTATAAGGCGAAATTTCGCGATAGGAATAGCCGCGCACCGATCCGCCGCCGCCGGCATAAAAGCGCCTGGTGGCTGGGATGTCCTGCAGCTCGTCGGCGCCGACCAGCGTCCCCGCACTCAGCTTGCCTGCAAACACGACCCGATCCTCTGCACCCAAACCGAGATACCCGGAAATCGAGCCCTCGAAAGACGAGAAAATGCTTTGATTGAAGAACTCATAACTAGGCTTGGCGGAAAGCGTTGCGCGGTAACCTCCGGTTGGGTCCAGTTTGTTGTCACGCGCGTCGCGTTCGAAGCCGACAGGTACGCTGAACGTCAGGTACTCATTCTTTCCGAAGGCATCGTCGGCGAGAATATACGCGACTTCGCCGCCGGCGGTGAGCTTGTCGGTGTCGTTGAGTTCGTAGGAAAAGCCGGCCGAATAGGCGATCGACTGCGCGTCGTAGATATCGTCTGGATTTTCGCTCTTGGCTTCCAGGCGCGATTCGAACGTTGCCTCAGGCACGGGAAAGCCCGGCTTGGTAAAGACGATACCGGCGGAATAGTCGAATGTGGTGACGTCGGTCGTTGCGCCGATGCCGGAGACCTTGCCTTCCACGCGCAGCGATTCGGCCTGGCCAAACAGATTGCGATGCCCCCAGTAACCCGAGAGACCCGCTCCATCGAGCGAAGAGTATTCGGCACCAAAGCCGAAATACCGCTGCTTGCCGTCCGAAACCTCGATCATCAGCGGCAGCGATCCATCCGGCGCAAGGGCATCGGATTCCTGAATCGTGACGCTCGAAAACACGCCGAGCTCGCGCAGCCGGTCATTGGCCTTTTTCAGCTGCACCGGTGAATAGCGGCCGCCCTTGTCGAGGCGGGAATAGCGTTTGATGAAGGCTGGGTCGACCGTGCGCGAGCCTTTGACCGTGACCATGCCAAACGGTGCGATCGGGCCCGAGATGGCGCCAAGCACGACATCGACCGTGTTGGTGCGATGGTCGGCGGTTACCTGCCGTTCGGTCAGCTTGGCAAGCGGACGACCTTCTGCCTTGACGTCGACCAGCAGCTTTTCGCCGGCTTTCAGAATCACGCGCGAGCCGGCTTCGCCGCCAGGCTCCAGATCGTAGTCCGCGGGGTTACGACCGGCCGCATCCTTGTCGAACCGCACCGAGCCAAGTTTGAAAACCGGTCCGGGTTCGATCTGAACCGTCACGGGAACGGGTGATGAGTGGTCGAAGGTGGGGTTGGGTGGCAGCGCGTCGATATCCGTTCCGGCAACAGAGATACGGACGACCCCGCCATACCGGGCTTCTTCGTAGAGAACAGCAACCAGGCGGTCCCGGTCTTCGCGGGCCTTGATGACGATGCCGAGATCACCGGATACAGGCTCGTCCTTGTCGGCGATCAGCGATGCCGCGGTTTCCAGGCGATCCTTGAGTTTCTTGTCCGCATCACCGGCTTCCAGAGTCGCGTCGTAGCGGACCGGGTCGATCACCTCGACCTTGTCCTCGTCGTCGCCAAACAGTGTAATGCCGAAAAGCTTGAAAGCGTAGGCGCTCTCGATGAGCGCAGGCGAACAAAGAAGGGCGGCCGCAATCGCTGCGACGGAACCGGTCCTCCGGTAATTCATCTTCTTCCGCCCGCTGCTTACGTTCTGCATACGCTAACTTATTGCCGACTTATCACCGCCCCGGCCATCATGACCAGCTCCTGGTCTTGTGTAGCCGCAAATTGTTTAACGGGGTACCCCCGTCTCGTCGATAAGTATGTCTTCATAAATGAAAAAGCCCTGGAGCATGCTCCAGGGCCACAGTCTTGCGGTGCTCGTCGAGCGCCGCTCCGATTAGTAACGGCGCGGGCAATCGTCGATGTAGCGACGGCCGTAGCGATCGCGATAATAGCACTGGCCCGGCTGTTCCGACACGTTGCCGATGACCGCACCGGAAACGCCGCCGATGGCTGCGCCAACGGCTGCGCCGCGGACGTTACCGGTGACTGCGCCGCCAATGATGGCGCCGGATGCAGCGCCGATACCGGCACCCTTTTCAGTCGCGGTGCAGCTCGCGAGAGATGCGCCGAGCACGAGAAGCATCAAAGCCTTTTTCATGAATTCCTCCTGAGTAGTTCCTGCCGGTTGATTGTGTCCGGCGAAACCCTTGCAGGTGCGCACGCCGGGCTTTTGTGCATCCGATGAACAATAGGCCGGCTCTTCAAATAGTCCATATAAGCAAGACACATTCTGATCTCATTCTTCGATGGCTGTGGCAAAAATCCGCTTTCAGTCAGGTTTCGCCGGTATGAAATGGGGATTGATCGGCTGGCCGACTTGGGGAATGATGAGAAGGTGGGGGAAGTCGCATCACGCCAGATCGAGCCGATTGTTCGGAAAGTCTTTCGTCTTTTCGGGGTCGCCTGACTCGTAACGATTTTGGCAGATTTCAATGGTAGTTTCGCTTCATTGGAATTGTTCCAAAAAATCGGACTTTTCGCCGCAGGTCGGGGCAAATTGACCTATTCGGGCTTGACGCATGGCGAAACCGGACCCAAAACCGGGGTAGGTTCTGGAGTGTGACATGGATTTCGAGGCATTTTTCAAAAGCGAACTGGACGGACTTCATTCGGAAGGCCGCTACCGCGTGTTCGCCGATCTCGAGCGGCATCGCGGAAGTTTTCCGCGCGCGACGCGTCATACGCCCGAGGGACCGAGGGAGGTTACCGTCTGGTGTTCCAACGATTATCTCGGCATGGGCCAGAACCCGGCCGTGATCGAGGCCATGCACGAGGCCATTGATCACTGTGGCGCGGGTGCGGGAGGCACCCGGAATATTTCTGGCACCACCCACTACCATGTTCTTCTGGAGCAGGAGCTCGCGGACCTTCACGGCAAGGAATCCTCGCTCGTGTTCACGTCCGGATATATCTCCAACTGGGCGACGCTGGGTACGCTTGGCCAGAAGATCCCCGGTCTGATCATTTTTTCCGACGCGTTGAACCATGCCTCGATGATCGAGGGCATCCGCTATGCCAAATGCGACCGGGTGATCTGGAAGCATAACGATCTGAACGATCTGGAAGCAAAGCTTGCGGCAGCCGATCCGAAGGCGCCCAAGATGATCGCGTTCGAGAGCGTCTACTCGATGGACGGCGATATCTCGCCGATCAAGGAGATCTGCGATCTCGCCGACAAATACGGTGCGATGACCTATCTCGACGAAGTTCATGCGGTCGGCATGTACGGCCCGCGCGGCGGCGGCATTGCCGAACGCGAAGGCCTCATGGACCGTCTGACGATCATCGAAGGTACGCTTGGCAAGGCTTTCGGCGTCATGGGCGGCTATATCGCAGCATCGACGGCGCTGTGCGACTTCATCCGTTCGTTCGCATCCGGTTTCATCTTCACCACGGCTTTGCCACCGACACTTGCTGCCGGCGCGATCGCATCGATCCGCCACCTCAAGGCAAGCCCGTTCGAGCGCGTGCGTCACCAGGATCGCGTCAAGAAGCTGCGGATGATGCTTGATCAGCAGGGCATCCCGCATATGCACAACCCAAGCCATATCGTGCCTGTCATGGTCGGCGATGCGGCCAAGTGCAAGTGGATCTCCGACATCCTTCTCGACACCTGCGACGTCTATGTCCAGCCGATCAACTATCCGACGGTTGCGAAAAAGACCGAGCGCCTGCGCATCACACCGACGCCGCTGCATACGGATGCGGATCTGGAACATCTGGTCAGCTCGCTGCATCAGCTGTGGTCGCGCTGCGCATTGGCACGCCAAGTCGCCTGACACGACGTTTGCCTCATCCCCGTGCGTGTCACGGGGATGCCGGGCGCTCCAAGTCGCCCCGTCTTCACATCACGCAATGAACTTGTCTGATCACGCGGCCGTCCCGCCGTAGCCGATGGCTTTGGGCGCTTAGGCGGCCATTTCCCGTTTGTCGATGATTTCGTCGGCACGGCGGCGTGCTTCAGCGTCTGCTGCAAACACGGCATCCATCGTTGTGGCAGCGTGACCCATCATCGCGTCCATCACGTCTTCGACCACATCCGCCATGGTGAGGAAGCCGATCCTGCCGGCGCAGAAGGCACGAAATGCCATCTCTTCCGCGGCATTCATGATCGCGCCCTGCGCGCCGCCGCGCTCCAGCGCAGTGCGGGCGAGCCTGAGTGCCGGAAACCGAACCTCGTCCGGCGCCTCGAAATCCAGCCGTGCGAGCTTGGCGAAATCGAGCCTCTCTACATTCAGCTTCGGCCGTTCGGGATAGGTCAGCGCATAGCCGATGGCGGTGCGCATATCCGGACTGCCGAGCTGTGCAATGACTGATCCATCCTGGTAACCCACCATGGAATGAATGATGGATTGCGGATGCACGATCACCTCGATCTGGTCGGGCCTGATATCAAACAGGTGCTTCGCCTCGATGATTTCAAGCGCCTTGTTGAACATCGAGGCGCTGCCGATCGAGATCTTCAGTCCCATGGACCAGTTGGGATGGGCGCGGGCAACCTCTGCCGTGACGCCGGCCATCTCCTCGCGGCTCCATGTCCGGAACGGTCCGCCGGACGCGGTCAGAACGATGCGTTCGACTGCATGGTGCTGGTCTTCTTCCAGCGACTGGAAGATCGCGCTGTGCTCACTGTCGACCGGGATCAGCCGACCGCCGCCCTCGGCCACCGCCCGAACGAAGAGTTCGCCGGCGGAAACCAGGCACTCCTTGTTGGCAAGGGCGATGTCTGCTCCGCGCTCCGCAGCAGCAAGCGTCGGCGCAAGGCCGGCAGTCCCGACGATTGCCGCCATCACCAGGTCGGATGGTCGTGCACCCGCTTCGATCAGCGCCGCGCGTCCTGCCGCGACCTCGATCCCGGTGCCTGACAGTGCCGATTTCAGCGCGTCGTAATGGGCATCATCGGCGGTTACGGCCAGCGCTGCACCGCAGGCTATCGCCTGCTCGGCCAGCAATGTGACATTGGCGTTGCCGGTAATTGCCACGACATCGAATGCGTCGCGCCCGCCAAGCTGGCTCACGACATCGAGCGTGTTGACGCCGATCGAGCCGGTGGAACCAAGAATGCTGATGCGACGCTTGCCGGTTTCGGCCATGGTATGTCCTGTCTTTACGGTGACCGCTGGTCTAAAATAGAAAGCGGCGGCTCACAAGTGTAAGCGCTCAACTCCGAACTTTCGAAGAACCCGATAGGTCATGACGGATATGCAGACGATCGAGACCCAGACGATCGAAACCCAGTGTGTCATCGCCGGGGCAGGGCCGGCGGGCCTGATGCTGGGCTTTCTTCTGGCGCGGGCCGGCGTCGATGTGGTCGTGCTCGAAAAGCACGCGGATTTCCTGCGCGATTTCCGTGGCGATACCATCCATCCCTCGACGCTGGAAGTGATCACAGAGCTCGGCCTGATCAATGACTTTCTGGCACTGCCGCATACAAGGGCGCCAAAGCTTTCCGCGCAGATGGGCGGCGAGACGATCACCATGGCGGATTTCTCCCGTCTCCCGGTCAAGAACCGTTTCATCGCCTTCATGCCGCAATGGGATTTTTTGAATTTCATGGCAAGGCAGGCGCAAAGCTATCCCAATTTCAAGCTGATCATGGATGCCAAGGTAACCGGGCTCATCGAGGAGAAGGACGCAATTGCCGGCCTCTGCGTCGAAACGCCGGATGGTCCGCTGACCATCCGCTCGCAACTCGTCGTCGGGGCCGATGGCCGCAATTCCATCATCCGGGACAAGGCCGGCCTCACCGTCGAAAGCTTCGGAGAGCCGAGCGAAGTCCTGTGGATGAAGCTTTCCAAGCAGAAGGATGACCCGAACGAGGTGATGGGGCATGCCGGTCCAAGCCAGGGTCTGGTGCTGATCGACCGGGGTGACTACTGGCAATGCGGCTATGTGGTCCGTCGCACGACCTATGCAGACATCCGCGAAAAAGGCATCGAGGCTTTTCGTCAGCGAGTGGTGGACGTTTCGCCGCTTCCGGCCGCGCGGATGGCGGAGATCTCCTCCTTCGACGACGTCAGCCTTTTGACCGTACGGATCGACCGGCTGACACAATGGTGGCGCAGCGGCCTGATCTGCATCGGCGATGCGGCGCATGCGATGTCGCCGATCGGCGGCGTTGGCGTCAACCTTGCCATCCAGGATGCGGTGGCGACGGCAAACATTCTGGCAAAGCCGCTGCGCGAAAACAGGCTCTCGGATGCGGATCTCGCGGCCGTGGAAAAGCGCCGCAGCTTTCCGACGCGCGCCACGCAGAAACTGCAGCTGATGATGCGCTCGAGCCGCCGCAGCGATGAGGTCGATGCGCAAAAACGCAAAGGCCCGCCAGCTTTTATCCGCGGCATCGCCCGCTTTCCGCTTCTCGCCCATCTCTCGGGACGACTGATGGGCCTCGGCTTCCGTATGGAGCATGTCCGCAAGACCTGAACCGTTTGCCTTGGGTTTTCAGATCGACGAGGTCGGCGCAGCGGGTAAAGCGCAACTTTGAGGCGCCTCAAAATGCCACCAGTATTCCTGCCCGCAACCTTTCCAGGTATCTCCCGTTGTGAAAGGGGTCCACGAACGGGGTGATGCGATGCTGATGTTCGGACGAATGCTGACGATGGCTGCAGCGATACTGGGCGGCCTCTTTTTCTCTCAGGCGCCCGAGTTTGCCCAGCAATACCGCCAGCGCATCGGCGGCGCGTTCGATGAGCTGAAGGTGATGATCACCCAGTTCGACACCCAGGCCAACCACCACGGTCTTGGCCGGCAAGAAGCGCTCAACGTCTATTCGAGCTCGCCGGAAACCTTCCTGCGCGACCAAGGCGACACGATGCGCGGCATCTTTCAGCGTTACGAGACTTTGCTGACGCAGCAGGATGAACTGATCAAGGCCTCGCTGCCGATCAAGCCGTTCGTGGTGATGCGCAACGCCGACCCCATGACATTCACCAACACATGGCGCGACTATGTGCCGGCCGTGCCGATCGACGCCGCAGGCCTCACCTGGGCCGGCGGTGGCTTCTTCGCCGGCTGGGTCGCCGCCGGCATTCTCGGTTTCGTGCTCAAGGGGGCGACCCGCCCATTTCGCACAAACCGCGGCAGCAAGCAGGCCACGCCGCAAGTATAGACGAGGAGGGTGCGGAATTGGTGATCCCGAATGGACGGCGAAATCTCCGAGAACGTAATCCCGGGAACACGGAATATTCGTAGGCAGAAACGCGACATCCTTCCGAAAGTTCGCGTTCTCAGCTACGGGAGCGGGCCTTCTGTAAATGATCGGCGTGGCGCAGTATGTAGACATCGTGCACTGGTATAAGAGTTTGGCCTGCTGGCGCCACACGTTGGCCAAGTACCCGCTTTCTATAGGTATCGACCTCAAGTCAATCTCGTACATTGGCGCCGATCTACTACATCGCCAGGTCCTCTTTTCCACACGACAGTCACCAGCCCCGCTCAAGTATTGCCCGCTAAATTAGCTCTACTTGCGGATCGGGCGAGCATAGCCATGGCTGAATGGGACAACGTCGTCACCATCGAGTTGCGGGAGGAAACCAAGACCTTTGTGCGTATCAAAAGCACGAAGGAGGCGGCGAAGTATTTGATCGAAGCGTGGCCGGGTTCCCGGTACGCAGCTTACCATGATGCCGTGGTCGCCTGCGCCGGAGCATTGAGGGGCCTCACGAACGAAAGACGCGTTGTCGAAGTGCTGTGTAAGGCGGCTTCGTCGTCCAACCTGATCGCTTACGACAGCATCGATGCTTTCGAGGCAGAGATGATCAGCGCAATCAGAATGGCCTTGGACACCGATCTTCAATCTTGTCTCGAGGCAACGTTAAATAAATTCGAGCTAAACAGTATAAATTTCGTCGAGGTCGGGATTTAGTTGATCCGCTGTTTGATGAATTTTGCAGGCGCTCTATTGTGTGTTGAAAGAGCCATGCGAAAATTCAAGCCTGGCCAAAATCGAGACGTTGAGCATGGCCGCAGCAAAGCAGTTACGATGGCTTGGGTCGAAGCAAATCCTTTGCAACTACGAGTTCTCGCCGCGGTTCTGAGTTTGCGTATTTCGACGGTAGCGGATGGTTGTGGTGCTGAGCAGTTCTTACTGTGCAGCACCACATCACGTCGCGGGTAACGGTTGAGCGAACTCGGCCGTAATCAGCCAGCGAATGATCGGGTTGTGGGAACGCGGGAACGCGGACGTCCCATAAGTCCTGCAAATAATGGTGATCCCAATTGGATTCGAACCAATGGCCTCAAGATTAGGAATCTTGCGCTCTATCCTGCTGAGCTATGGGACCACTCGGCAAAACCCATACAAAAGGTGATGCGTTTAGCCAAGTGTTTTTCTGCGGGTTATGGTGACAGGCGCTGCTCCGTGAGCTTGACCCAGTAGGAGATGCCGTAGGCGAGGGCTTCGTCGTCGAAGTCGTAGTTGGGGTTGTGCAGCGCTGCCGTATCGCCGTTGCCGATGAAGATGAAGGCGCCGGGGCGGCGTTTGAGCATGAAGGCGAAGTCCTCGCCGGCCATGGTCGGTTCGACGTTGGCATCCACATTGGCGGCGCCGACGATCGATGAGGCGACGCCGATTGCGTGGTCGGTCTCGCTGTCGTGGTTGGAGGTGACAGGGCATTTGCGCTCATAGTCGATCGACCAGCCGGCGCCGTGGGCGCTTGCCAAGCCTTCGACGATCTGGCGGATGCGGTTTTCGGCGAGATCGCGGGTGTCCTCGTTCAGCGTGCGCACGGTGCCCATGATGATCGCGTTGTCGGGGATGATATTGTGTGTCGTTCCGGCATCGAAGCGGGTCACTGATATCACCACCGACTGGACGGGGTCCGCATTGCGGGCGGCGATTGCCTGCAGGCTGCCCACCAGCTGCGAGCCGATGAAGATCGGGTCGATCGTCTTGTGAGGCTGGGCCGCGTGGCCGCCGCGACCCTTGATGGTGATGGTGAAGCGGTCGGGTGCGGCCATGATGCCGCCCTTGCGGATGGCAAACTGGCCGACCGGAATGCCCGGCATATTGTGCATGCCGTAGACTTCGTCGATGCCGAAGCGCTCCATCATGCCGTCTTCGATCATCGCCAGCGCGCCGGCGCCGCCTTCTTCGGCGGGCTGGAAGATCAGCGCCACGGAGCCTTCGAAATTGCGGGTTTCGGCAAGGTATTTTGCAGCACCCAGCAGCATGGACGTGTGCCCGTCATGGCCGCAGGCATGCATCTTGCCAGGGGTTTTCGAGGCCCAGGTCTTTCCCGTGAGTTCGGTCAGCGGCAGCGCGTCCATGTCGGCGCGCAGACCGATCGTGCGTCCACTGCTCCCTGCGCCTGAGCCCGCGGCGCCCTTGCCCCTGATGATGCCGACAACGCCGGTGCGGCCGATGCCGGTCGCGACCTCGTCGACGCCGAATTCCTTCAGCTTAGCGGCTACGAAGGCTGCGGTCTCAACGACGTCATAGAGGATTTCGGGGGTCTGATGGAGGTGTCGGCGCCATTCGCTGACTTCGCCTTGAAGTTCGGCGGCTCGGTTCAAGATGGGCATTCGGATTTCCTGTCGCTGCTGCTGTTCATAAGGTTGTGACCCATCCTCCCGAAGGGAGTGTGCCTCGCCTGATTGACGTAATCAATCATCTTTGCCATTGCTTGGCCACAGTGGCCACATATGCGCCAAACGTTTCGGGCCTTCATTCCCGGCTCCAGCGACGAGGAACGCTCTTGTCATTCTTGCATCTGAAATCCGCGACCGCCGTTCGGGTGGTCTCCGCCATTGCGGCACTAGGCCTCCTCGTTTCCGCCGGCAGCGCTGCGGCCAATCCGCGGCTGATCGTCGATGTGAAGAGCGGGCGGGTCATCGCCCATCAGGATGCGTTCCTGAAATGGTATCCGGCTTCGCTGACCAAGCTGATGACGGCCTATGTCACCTTCAAGGCGATCAAAAGCGGCCGTCTTTCGCTCGAAACCCAGGTGGTGATGAGCAAGAAGGCGACGGACCAGCCGGCCAGCAAGATGTATTTCAAACCGGGCACGCGGCTGACGCTCGACAATGCGATGAAGATCCTTCTCGTCAAGTCTGCCAACGATATCGCCGTGGCCGTCGCCGAAACGGTGGGTGGCTCGCTCGACCAGTTCGTGGAAATGATGAATTCCGAAGCGCAGGGGCTCGGCATGGCATCGAGCCATTTCATCAATCCGCATGGCTTGCCGGGCAAGGGCCAGTTTACCACGGCGCGCGATCTCGCCGTGCTGACGCTGGCGCTGAAGCGGGAATTTCCGCAGTACCAGAGCTATTTCTCGCTGGAAGGCATCGATACCGGCAAGAAGCAGTATCCGAACTTCAACACGCTGATCGGCCGCTTTGATGGGGCCGACGGCATGAAGACCGGTTTCATCTGCGCCGCCGGCTTCAACCAGATCGGCTCGGCCACCCGCAACGGCCGCACGGTGATTTCGGTCGTGCTCGGGTCCGACAGTCTCGCCGGCCGGGCGGATGATACTGCGAACCTTCTGCAGCAGGGGCTCACCTCCCAGGCAAACGAAGGCGTGCCGCTCGCCTCGCTGCCGCCCTATGGAAACACGGCCGAGGTGAATGATGTCAGCGCCGAGATCTGCAATCCGAAGGCTGCCAAAGTCCGCAGTGAAAATCGCGACGATGCCGGGCGAACCGTTCTGCATTCGCCCTTTATCCACGAGATGACGCGGCCACCGCAATATGCGGTGACAAGCCTCATCCTCGGCGGCGAAGACGTGCCGGATGCCAATACGGGCACAAAGTCCGTGCCGATCCCGCAGCCGCGCCCAGCCAATCTCTAAAGAGCGGGCTGAACTTTAAGGTACTAAAACATGTCCTTTAGCGGTCGCATTCCGGTTTCCATCCTCACCGGCTTTCTGGGGGCGGGCAAGTCCACGCTTCTCAACCGGATCCTGAAGGATCCGGCCGCCAGCAACACGGCCGTCATCATCAACGAATTCGGCGATGTGAGCATCGACAATTTCCTGGTCGAAAGCTCCGGCGATGCGCTGCTTGAACTTTCCAACGGCTGCCTGTGCTGCACCGTGCGCGGAGAGCTGATCGATACGCTCGCCACGCTGATGGACGGCGTGCAGACCGGGCGGCTGAAGCCGATCCACCGGGTGGTCATCGAAACGACAGGCCTTGCCGATCCGGCGCCGGTCATGCAGTCGGTCATGGGAAACCCGGTCATCGCGCAGAATTTCGAGCTCGACGGCGTCGTCACCGTTGTCGATGCGGTCAACGGTATCTCGACGCTCGATCGTCATCCGGAAGCGGTCAAGCAGGCTGCGGTCGCCGACCGGCTGGTTCTCTCCAAGCTTTCCATGTCCACACCGGAGGAGAGCGACGCGCTGCGGGCCCGGCTGCGCGCGCTCAACCCGCGGGCACCCATCGTCGATGGCGATGACGAAAGCACCGGTGCCGCCGCGATCCTCGTCAACGGGCTCTACGATCCGGAAACAAAGATCACCGATGTCGGCCGCTGGCTGCGGGAAGAAGTGGCGCACGATCACGCGCATGAGGCTCATGGGCATGGGCACGATGGGCACGGGCACGGGCACGACCATCACGACCATAAGCACGATCCTCATGATCACGGCCACCATCATCACGATGTAAACCGGCACGGCGCCAACATTCGCTCCTTCTCGATCGTCCACGACAAGCCGATCGAGCCGATGGCGCTCAGCATGTTCGTGGATCTGCTGCGCTCGGCGCATGGCGAAAAGCTTCTGCGCATGAAGGCGATCGTGGCGATGTCCGATAATCTCGAGCGTCCGCTGGTGCTGCACGGCGTGCAGAGCATTTTCCATCCGCCGGAACGGCTGGCGAAATGGCCTGAAGGCTCCGATCGTCTGACGCGCATGGTGCTGATCACCCAGGATCTGCCGGAGGCGTTCGTGCAGGATCTTTTCGCGGCCTTCACGGGCAAGCCGCAGATCGATCGTCCGGATCGTGCGGCGCTCGAAGACAATCCGCTGGCCGTGCCGGGCATGCAGTTCTAAGGCTGCATCGCCAGTTCCAATTTTCGATTTGATGCTGTTGCGCAATCAACCCTTGCGGATCACGAACCTGTGGCCCGTCTCGGTCCGCTCGGACGAGAGCAGGACGTGGCCGTCCTGGCTGCAGAAATGCGGGATATCGATGCCTGCAAGCGGATCGGTGGTTTCCAGGGTAAGAGACGCGCCCGTCTCCATGGACTTCAGACGCTTGCGGGTCTTCAGCACGGGCAGGGGGCATTTCAGCCCGCGAAGATCATAGGTCTCTCCGAGGGCTTCCCCAGGCACTGGCGTCAGTCCTTGGACCAGAACTTCCAGGCGGGCTTCTTGGCGGTCTCGGTCACCGGCTGTGTTGCCGTATAGGCAAGCGGGTTCTGTTCCGGCACAGGAACGGCAACGGTCGTGCCCTGCGCTGTCTGAACGGTCGGCGTTGCAGCCTGTGGTGCCGGCGCCGATGGAACGCTGGCGGTCTGGGCGCCACGCAACTGCGTATTGGCAATCGAGCCGGTCGTCGTTGCAGGCAGGCGGTCCTGCTTTACCATCATACGCTCGTTGATCGAGGCTGTACGGGCAGACGTCGGGCTAGCGGAGGCAAGCACGGTGGTCGCCGGCTTCTCGCCGCCCGAGGCCATGCGCTTTTCCATCATCTGCTTGAATTCCGACTGGCTCAGCAGCTTGCCGGCTTCCAGCGAGGTGCCTGTCGGCGCATAGGCGAGTTCACGGCCCTTGCGCTTGCCGGCAACGACGGCCTTGCGCTCGGCTTCCGTCGGTTCGTACCAGACCTTGCCGTCATACTTGTCCATCGCCTTCTGATAGGCGAGTTCGTAGGTCTTGGAATAGGACGACAGTGCGGATACCAGCGTCGGCGGCGTCGACATGGTCGGGCAGGCGGCGGCCGGTGCGAACTTGCCGTTGCTGTCCGCCTGCTGGTTGAAGACGTATTTCTTTTCGCAGACGTTCACTTCCGGCGGGCGCTTCGTCACTTCGAAATTGTCGTAGCCGGTCTTGATCATCTTCCAGAAGTCATAGTTCTGGTTGTCGCGGTGGCGCACCATGTTTTCCGCGCTCATGCGGAAGGGAAGCGCCTGCAGCTGGATCGAGGTCTGGCCGCCCTTAAAGGCGTCGCGTGCAAAGGCGTAGATTTCCAGAACCTGTTCGTCGGTCATGGAGTAGCAACCCGACGACGAGCAGGCGCCGTGGATCATCAGATTGGTGCCGCTGCGGCCGTTGGCGGCGTCGTAGCGGTTTGGGAAGCCGGTGTTGATGGCGAGGTAATACTGCGAATTGGGGTTCAGGTGCGCAGGGGTCAGGCTGTAGAAGCCTTCCGGCGCCTGACGGTCGCCTTCCTTCACCTTCGGTCCGAGCTTTCCGGACCAGGCGCAGATGTCATAGCTCTTGATGACGTCGAAGCGGTTGTCGGCCTTCGCCTTCCAGATCTCGAGCTTACCCTCTTCCTTGAGGATGCGGATCATGATCGGCGACTGGCGCGGCATGTTCCTCTTTTGCATCTCGGCAACGATGCTGGAAGGAAGAGGCTGCTCCTTCTTGTTCTTGACGGTCGAGAGATCGATCTTTGCAGAGTCCAGCGTATCGTTACAGCCGGTCAGGGCCGTTGCGACAAGAAGGGCGAAGGCGATGTGTTTCAGGCGCATCGAGACAAACCACATATCAGGAATGGCGAACAAAACCGTACGAGACACGATCAATAAGACGGTAAGCTTTACATCTTCTTAAACGCTTGCACGCGGCTGTCTAGCGAAACCGCCGCGGTTTTCACCGCACACCGGCAATTGCCAAAGTCCTATACCGGCGATTTTGGCAATTTCAGGGGCAGACGATCGGTTTTACGCCTAATCCTACAGGTTGCGGCCGATATCGAGGAATTTCTGCCGGCGCTGGTTGCGCAACTCGATGCCGGAGAGCTTTCCAAGTTCTTCCAGAGCCGAAGCAATCACCTTGCCGGTGGCAGCAATAACGGTTTCCGGGTCGCGATGCGCGCCGCCGATCGGCTCCGGAATGATCTCGTCGATGATGCCGAGACCCTTCAGGTCGTCGGAGGTGATCTTCATGTTAGTCGCAGCTTCACGGGCGCGGGTCGAATCGCGCCACAGGATCGAAGCTGCACCTTCAGGCGAAATCACCGAATAGATCGAGTGCTCGAGCATGTAGACTCGGTTGCCGGTGGCGATGGCAATCGCACCGCCGGAGCCGCCTTCGCCGATGACGATCGAGATCAACGGGACTTTCACGCCAAGGCACATTTCCGTCGAGCGGGCGATGGCTTCCGCCTGGCCGCGCTCTTCCGCGCCGACGCCCGGATAGGCGCCTGCCGTATCAATCAGGGAAATGATCGGAAGACCGAAGCGGTCGGCCATTTCCATGATGCGGATCGCCTTGCGATAGCCTTCAGGACGCGGGCTGCCGAAATTGTGCTTCAGGCGGCTCTTGGTGTCGTGACCCTTTTCCTGGCCCATCAGCGCGACAGGCATACCGTTGAAACGGGCAAGGCCTGCCTGGATCGCCGCGTCCTCACCGAAATTGCGGTCGCCGGCAAGCGGCGTGAAATCGGTAAACAGCTTTTCGGCATAATCGACGAAGTGCGGGCGCTGCGGATGGCGGGCAACCTGCGTCTTCTCCCAGGCGCCGAGCTTGGAATAGATGTCCTTGACCGCTTCCTTCACCCGGCCTTCAAGGCGGGTGATCTCGTCGGTCGTGTCGATGCTTTCATTCTCGTCCGTGAGCTTCTTGAGCTCGTGGATCTTGCCCTCGAGGTCAGAGATTGGCTTTTCGAAGTCGAGATACGTTTGCATGAGATCCGGTTTCCGGTTGTTTTTCTCTTGAGGAACGTAGCGTTCCAATTTTCGATTGGCGCTTCTAATCCCGGTTTTTGGCCTGTTTTGCAAGAGGGTGATGTGTTTGCACCGTCTGGCGAAGCCGTTCTTCCAGGACATGGGTGTATATTTGAGTGGTGGAAATGTCTGAATGTCCAAGCAGTTCCTGTACCACTCGAAGGTCGGCGCCGTTTGCCAAAAGATGGCTTGCAAAGGCGTGACGCATCACATGCGGCGAGATCGCAGCGGTTTTTAAGCCCGCCCGCGCCGCCAGTCCCTTGAGGTCGCGGGCAAAAACCTGGCGGGGAAGATAACCTTCCTTGCTGCTGGAAGGGAAGAGCCAGATGCTCTCCGCATCTTTTTCGCGGCTGGCACGCATTTCGCCATAAACCTTCATCGCGGCGATCGCCGAGCGGGACAGCGGTACCAAGCGTTCCTTGTTGCCCTTGCCGCGCACCATCAGGAACCGACCTTCCTGGTCCAGCACCTTTGCCGGCAGTGAGACGAGTTCGCTCACCCGCATCCCTGTTGCATACAGAAGCTCGAGTAGCGCCAGCATGCGGGCGCGGGAAATCTGATCGGGTCCCGGCTGTGCCGCTTCCTCGATGGCAAGACTTAAGAGACGTGTCACGTCTGCCTCGGTCATGATCTTGGGCAGCGAACGGCCCTTCTTCGGGGCGTCCAGAATGGATGTCGGATCGTCGGTCCGAAGGCCTTCGGCATAGAGGAACTTGTAGAATTGCCGCATGGCAGAAAGGCGCCTTGCCTGCGAGGACGCGGCAAAGCCCTGCTTGCCGAGATGGCCGAGATAGGCCGACAGATCGCCGCTTTGCGCAGACGACGGCGTCGATTTGCGGGTTGCGAGGAAGGAATGCATGTCCTCCAGATCGCGTTCATAGGAGGAGAGCGTGTTCATCGCCGCACCGCGTTCGGCGCTCATCATTTCCAGAAAGGCTTCGATGTGAGCGCGAGACAGGTCGGCCATTGGTTCGTCCTATCCTTGTCAGGCGGTCAGGGCTTCTGGGCGGGCGGGTTCAGCCGTTCGGAGGGCACGCGCACGGTGACATCGCGTTCGCGCGGCTCCACCAGAAAGACCAGTGCCACCATGCTTCCGTAGATGATGCCAGCGATCACCGCGAGCACGAATAGAAACCGGAACAGGGTAGGCATCGAGAACTCCGCTTCGTTGCGCTGCACTATATCCGTAAATGTTTATAGATCGACAAGAAGAAACGGTGAGGGCGGTGTTTCAGGCGCCGCGCGGCTTGACGCCCATCCCGCATTTGTCGATACCGTTTCGCAAACGGACGAGACGATGAACGAAGTTGCATCCATTGCGGAACAGTCGCTCAAGCAGCGGGCGAGCGCGGCACTCGGTGGCCGCAACCTGACCCTTGTCGGCCTGATGGGAGCGGGCAAGTCGGTGATCGGAAAGCTGGTCGCCCAGGCTCTCAACGTGCCCTTCGTCGATACCGACGCGGAAATCGAAAAAGTCTCCCGCATGACGATCTCGGAGCTTTTTGCCGCATACGGCGAAACGGAATTCCGGGCGCTGGAAACGCGGGTTATCGAGCGGTTGCTGAAGCAGGGACCGCGGGTGGTCTCCACCGGCGGCGGTGCCTTCATCAACGAGGCGACCCGCGCGCAGATCAAGGCCGGCGGCGTTTCGCTGTGGCTGAAGGCGGATCTGGATGTTCTGTGGGAGCGCGTCAACCGGCGCGATCACCGCCCGCTTCTGAAAACCGAAAACCCGAAGCAGACGCTGGAGAACCTGATGATCCAGCGCTACCCGATCTATGCCGAAGCCGATCTCACCGTGCTGTCGCATAATGTCCGCAAGGACGTGATGGTCAACGAGGTGCTAAAAGCGCTGGCCGGGCTTCCCAAGGCCGGCCTTGCAAAGACAGGTGACATGCCATGAACGAAACCTCCCGTGCTTCCGAACGCCTGGTGCATGTGCCGCTCCAAGGGCGCGCCTACGATATTCTGATCGGCCCCGGCCTCATCGAGCGCGCCGGCGGCGAGATCACCTCGCGGCTGAAAGGTCGCCGTGCAGCCATCGTCACGGACGAAAATGTGGCGCCGCTCTATCTCGAAGCGCTGATGGACAGTCTGCAGACCGACGGTATCGAAGCCGTGTCGCTGACGCTGCCGGCCGGCGAAAAGACCAAGAGCCTCGAACACCTGTCAACCGTCTGCGACATGGTTCTGTCGGCGCGGATCGAACGTAACGATGCGGTGATCGCGCTTGGCGGCGGCGTGATCGGCGATCTCGCGGGTTTTGCGGCAGGCATCGTGCGGCGCGGCGTGCGCTTCGTGCAGATCCCGACCTCGCTTCTGGCGCAGGTGGATTCGTCCGTCGGCGGCAAGACGGGCATCAACACCCGTCACGGCAAGAACCTGCTCGGCGTCTTCCACCAGCCGGATCTGGTTCTCGCCGATACCGCAGCACTCGACACGCTGTCCGAGCGAGAGTTTCGCGCAGGTTATGCCGAGGTCGCCAAATACGGGCTGATCGACCAGCCGGATTTCTTCGAATGGCTGGAAAAGAACTGGAAGGCCGTGTTCTCAGGCGAGCCCGAGCGGATCGAGGCGATTGCCAGAAGCTGCCAGTCGAAATCCGATGTGGTGGTCGAAGACGAGCGCGAGACCGGCCGTCGCGCGCTTCTCAATCTCGGTCACACATTTGGCCATGCGCTGGAAGCCGCCGTCGACTATGACGGGAAGCGCCTCGTTCATGGCGAAGGCGTCGCGATCGGCATGGTGCTGGCCTACCAGTTTTCGGCCCGCATGAACCTTGCAAGCCCTGATGATGCCAGCCGGGTCGAGGCGCATCTGAAAGCCGTCGGCCTGCCGACCCGGATCAGCGACATTCCAGGCGAATTGCCGCCGACGCAGAGGCTTCTCGATGCGATTGCGCAGGACAAGAAGGTGAAGAGCGGCAAGCTCACCTTCATCCTCACCCACGGGATCGGCCAGTCCTTTGTTGCCGACGATGTACCGTCTTCCGAAGTGCTGAGCTTTCTTGACGAAAAGCGGAGCCGATGAGCGCGAAACGCAGCCTGCCATCGCGCTTGCTGAACGCGGTCATCCGCCGCCTGCTTCGCATGTCCCGCCTGACCCTGTCGCCGGAAACGCTCATTTTTGCGGACCGGGACGATCTGCATTCGGCCCTCGAAGCACGCCACCGGGACCGCGATCCGGTGCAGCGGGACCGTAACCGGCTGAGCGGTCTGTTCGAGCTTCAGGAGCTCGAAGTCTCCGACGTGATGCGGCACCGCACCGTCATGCGCGCCTTGAACGCCGACGATCCGCCTGAGGTTCTGGTGCGCACCGTGCTGGAAAGCCCCTATACCCGCATGCCGGTGTGGCGCAATTCGACCGAAAACATTATCGGTGTGCTGCATGCCAAGGACCTGTTGCGCACACTTGCCGACGTGGAGGCCGACGGGGCCCCTGTCGATGTTGTGAAGATCGCCCAGCGGCCGTGGTTTGTGCCCGATAGTACCAGCCTCAAGGACCAGCTTGCCGCATTCCTGAAGCGAAAGGTGCATTTCGCCGTCGTGGTCGACGAATATGGCGAGGTGCAGGGCATCGTCACGCTGGAGGATATTCTCGAGGAAATCGTCGGCGATATCGCAGACGAGCATGATATCGAGGTCCGTGGCGTGCGCCAGGAAGCCGACGGCTCGATCCTGGTCGATGGCTCGGTGCCGATCCGAGATCTCAACCGGGCGCTCGGCTGGAGCCTGCCGGATCAGGAAGCGACGACCATCGCCGGTCTCGTCATCCACGAATCAAAGCTGATCCCCGAAGAGCGTCAGGCCTTCACCTTCCACGGCAAGCGCTTCATCGTCCTGAAGCGCGAGAAGAACCGCATCACGCGGCTCAGAATCCGCCCGGCAGTTGAGACGGCTCTACCAGGCGAATAGGTCTCCGCTACCAGCGCGTCGCTTCGCCCGGTGCCGCGGCTTCCACCGCCAGCGCGTGCAGGCCTGCGTCGAGTTCGGGCTTCAGCAGGGCATTCACCGCCCGGTGCCGGTCGAGACGGCTCTTTCCCGCAAATGCCGGAGACACGATCCGCACCCGCATATGGGTCTCGCCTGTCCCTGTAATATCCGGCTGATGTCCGGCGTGATGCTGGCTCTCGTCGATCACCTCGAGCCGGTCGGGGGCAAGGTTGTCGCGAAGCGTGGCTTCGATGCGGGCTCTTACGGTCATGTTCGGCTTCCTTTGATGGCAGACAGGGCGACGCAGAAGGGCATCTCAGAAACCAGCAACAAACCGGTTTGTCAATTCTTGTCCCGTCTTCTCGGCGGCCCCATAATAGGAGCCTTATGAAACTCGATTCCAAATATTTCGACCGTATCCGGACGCGCCGGAACAGGCAGCAGGAAACGGCTGCGCAGGCTCCGACCTGCCAGTGGGACGGGTGTAACAATCCCGGCGTCCACCGTGCGCCCGTGGGTCGAAATGCGGAAGGACAGTTCTTCCTGTTCTGCTTCGAGCATGTGAAGGAATACAACAAGGGTTACAACTATTTCTCCGGCCTGTCGGATGGCGAGATTGCGCGCTACCAGAAGGAAGCGATCACCGGTCATCGCCCCACCTGGACGGTTGGCGTCAACAAGGCGGCGAAAGACGGGCCATTGCATTCGAGCGCGCGCTCCAGTGCAGGCGGCGCCAGCGGAACTGCTTACGCGCAGCAGCGTTTCAAAGATCCGTTCGGCTTTGTTTCCCAGGCCCGTGCGGGCACCGGCGGACGGTTCGAAACGCAGGGACGAAAGCTGAAAACGCTGGAAGCCAAGGCTTTCGATACGCTGGAACTGGCGGCAAACTCGAATTCGACCGATATCAAGCGGCGCTACAAGGAACTGGTCAAGAAGCACCACCCGGATGCCAATGGCGGAGACCGCGGTTCTGAAGACCGTTTTCGCGCTGTCATTCAAGCATACCAGTTGTTGAAGCAGGCGGGTTTCTGCTAAGCCGTAAAAACATATGGCAGCGAGGATGAAGGCCGGGCATTTGCCCGTGCCCTGGAGTTATGATGAGCAAGATCGACTTAGACATTTCCAACCTTCCCGACACCACAGTATCTGTCCGGGATGTTTTCGGCATTGATACCGATTTGAGGGTTCCGGCCTACAGCCACGGCGACCCTTACGTTCCGGACCTCGATCCGGACTACCTGTTCGACCGCGACACGACGCTCGCTATCCTCGCAGGCTTTGCCCATAACCGCCGCGTCATGGTGTCCGGTTTCCACGGGACCGGCAAATCAACCCATATCGAGCAGGTTGCCGCCCGCCTCAACTGGCCTTGCGTGCGCGTCAACCTCGACAGCCACGTCAGCCGTATCGATCTCGTCGGCAAGGACGCGATCGTCCTGAAGGACGGCAAGCAGGTTACCGAATTCAAGGACGGCATCCTGCCCTGGGCCTACCAGCACAATGTCGCACTTGTGTTCGATGAGTACGATGCAGGCCGTCCCGACGTGATGTTCGTCATTCAGCGCGTGCTGGAATCGTCGGGCCGCCTGACGCTTCTCGACCAGAGCCGCGTCATCCGTCCTCACCCGGCATTCCGCATCTTCTCGACCGCCAACACGGTTGGTCTGGGCGATACGACCGGCCTTTATCACGGCACCCAGCAGATCAACCAGGCACAGATGGACCGCTGGTCGATCGTGACAACGTTGAACTACCTGCCGCACCAGAAGGAAGTCGATATCGTTGCCGCGAAGGTGAAGTCGTTCGGCAAGACGGCGGAAGGTCGCGAAACCGTATCAAAAATGGTGCGCGTCGCCGATCTGACCCGCTCGGCCTTTATCAACGGCGACCTGTCGACCGTGATGAGCCCGCGTACGGTCATCACCTGGGCCGAGAACGCTGAGATTTTCGGTGATGTCGCCTTTGCCTTCCGCATCACCTTCCTCAACAAGTGCGACGAGCTCGAGCGTACGCTGGTGGCTGAACAGTATCAGCGCGCCTTCGGTGTCGAGCTCAAGGAAAGCGCCGCCAACATGGTTCTCGGCGCTTAACGTCGTCAGGGGCGTGACCTAACGCGCCAAGCGAAGGAAATGCAGGCCATGTCAGGTCGAGGAGACAATCTAAAGCCCAAGTCCAGCGGCATGGTCGATACCGAGCCATTGCGCCGGGCGATCACCGGTTGCGTCCGGTCGATTGCCGGCAATGGCGAGGTCGAGGTGTCGTTCGCCAACGAGCGGCCCGGCCTTGCCGGAGATCGCATTCGTCTGCCTGAGATCTCCAGGCGCCCGACGGCCCATGAACTGGCCGTCACCCGTGGCCTCGGCGATTCCATGGCGCTGCGGATTGCCTGCCACGACACGGCCATGCATGCCAATCTGGCGCCGCAGGGGTCTGATGCGCGCACCGTGTTTGATGCGGTCGAACAGGCCCGGATCGAATCGATCGGCGCGCTGCGGATGACCGGCGTTGCCTCCAACCTCAACTCGATGCATCAGGAAAAATACGCCAAGGCGAATTTTACTGGCATTGAGCGTCAGGAAGACGCACCGATCGGCGAGGCGATCGCCATGCTGGTGCGCGAGAAACTGACCGGCGTTAAGCCGCCCGAAAGCGCCGGCAAGGTGCTCGACCTCTGGCGTCCGTTCATCGAAGACAAGGCGTCCGGCGATCTCGACAATCTGAGAAATGTCATCGAGGACCAGCAGGCCTTCTCCAAGGTCGTGCGCCGCATGCTGTCATCCATGCAGATGGCCGAGGATCTCGCGAGCGACGACAGCGAGCCGGAGGAAATCGACAACCAGAACGACGAGGAACAGCCGAGCAGCGGCGAGACCGAGAACGAGGAGGTCGAGGAAGAAGCCGGCTCTGATGCCGCGCCCGCCGAACAGAGCGATGTTGCCGACGACGACATGAACGAAGGCGAGATGGACGGCGCCGAAATGTCGGACGAGGAGATGTCCGACGAAAGCGACGATCACTCCGAGACCCCAGGCGAGACCCGCCGCCCGAACAGCCCGTTCGACGATTTCAACGAGAAGGTGGATTATCACATCTTCACGCAGGAGTTCGACGAGGAGATCACCGCCGAAGAGCTGTGTGACGAAGCGGAACTCGACCGGCTGCGCGCTTTCCTCGACAAGCAGCTCGCGCATCTGCAGGGCGCCGTCGGCCGTCTGGCCAACCGGCTGCAGCGTCGCCTGATGGCGCAGCAGAACCGCTCCTGGGATTTCGACCTGGAGGAGGGCTATCTCGACCCGGCCCGCCTCGTGCGCCTGATCATCGACCCAATGCAGCCGCTTTCCTTCAAGAAGGAACGCGATACGCAGTTCCGCGATACGGTCGTGACGCTGGTGATCGACAATTCCGGCTCCATGCGCGGCCGTCCGATCACGGTTGCGGCAACCTGCGCCGACATTCTTGCGCGCACGCTGGAACGCTGCGGTGTGAAGGTGGAGATCCTCGGCTTCACCACCAAAGCCTGGAAGGGCGGCCAGAGCCGCGAGAACTGGCTTGCGAACGGCAAGCCGGCGACACCCGGCCGTCTCAACGATCTGCGCCATATCGTCTACAAGTCCGCCGATGCTCCGTGGCGCCGCTCGCGCCGCAATCTCGGACTGATGATGCGCGAAGGCCTGCTTAAGGAAAACATCGACGGCGAAGCGCTGATGTGGGCGCATAACCGTCTCATCGCGCGGCCGGAACAGCGCAAGATCCTGATGATGATCTCGGATGGTGCGCCGGTCGATGATTCGACTCTGTCGGTCAATCCGGGCAACTATCTGGAGCGGCACCTGCGCGCCGTCATCGAACAGGTCGAGACCAAGTCGCCTGTCGAGCTTCTGGCGATCGGCATTGGCCATGATGTGACGCGCTACTATCGCAATGCCGTGACCATCGTCGACGCAGACGAGTTGGCAGGTGCGATGACCGAGCAGTTGGCCGAACTCTTTGCCGATAAGTCGTCGGCACAGGGCGCCCGTGGCGCGCGTGGCGCCCGCATGCGACGAGCAGGCTGAGGGCTTCGGTGAAGTCCTTGCGCGTGGCCGTTGCTGCGGCACTGATGTCGACCGTAGTGTTCGCTCTGCCGGCCGGTGCCGCAGGTCCTGATATAGAGGCGAGCGTCCATACCATCTCCCGTTTCAAGACGGGCTCTGACGCCACCCGTTTCGGCAAGCTCGAATTTCTGGGCGGGCTGCAGTTCTCCTCAAACGACAGCATGCTGCAATCGCTTTCGGCGATCCGATTCCGGCCGGACGGTAAGAGTTTTGTTTCGGTGCTCGATACCGGTCACTGGCTGACCGGGCAGATCGAACGGGATGCGGAGGGCCGTCTCTCGGGTCTCAGCCGCCTGCAGGTGTCGCCACTGCTCTACAGAGGCGGGCGGCCGGGGTCGAAGTTCCATTCGGATGCGGAGGGTCTTGCCCTGCGTAAGGGCGAGGCGGTGGTGAGCTTCGAGCAGCTGCACCGGATCGAGACCTATCCGGATCCTGGTTTCGAGGCTTCAGGCCCGACGCGCACCATAGACTTCGTCTTTCCCCGTAGGGAATTGCGGATGAATGCCGGCATGGAAACGCTGGCACTCTCGCCTGAAGACAGCCCGCTCAAGGGCTCGCTCGTGACGGTCACGGAACACAGCCTCGATCAGAACGGCAACATGTTTGCGGCCATTCTCGAAGGACCGCTGAAGGGCGTTTTCAAGATCGTCCGTCACGACCCCTATGACGCGACCGATGGCGCATTTCTGCCTGACGGCGACTTTCTGCTGCTGGAGCGCCGTTTCAGCTTCCTCGGCGGCCTCGGCATGCGCATCCGCCGCTTCGATGGCGCGCAGATCCGTCCGGGTGCCCTAATCGACGGCGAAGTCCTGCTGGAAGCGGACATGACCTACGCGGTCGACAATATGGAGGGGCTGGACGTGATCACAGCGCCGGACGGCCGCCCGCATCTCATCCTCGTCTCGGACGACAACGGCAACTTCCTGCAGCGCAACCTGATGCTGGAATTTCGGCTCGCGGAATAAGAAAGGGAAGCTTCAGGCTCCCCTTGATTATGTCACACGGTCTTTGCAGTGACCTGCGGCATCGGCCGCAACACGGTCATCAGCGCGCCATAGGGCAGCAACAGCACGATTCCGACGAGGATCTTGACCACGAGGTCGCCGAGCGCCCAGGAAACCCAGCGCGGGGCTTCGGTCGAGAGTGCGCCCAGAATCGGAGACCAGCCGACGGCGAAGTCGTCATTGGCGCCGAGGAAGGCGAAAACAGGGGCAAAGGCCAGCGAGAAGAACAGCAGCGTATCAAGCGCCGATCCGAGCAGGGAGCCTGCCAGCGGCGCCTGCCACCAGGACTGGCGACGCAGGCGGTTGAACACCGAGATGTCCAGAAGCTGGCCGACCAG
Organism: Rhizobium sp. PvP014; assembly: GCF_017876855.1. Taxonomy (NCBI): domain Bacteria; kingdom Pseudomonadati; phylum Pseudomonadota; class Alphaproteobacteria; order Hyphomicrobiales; family Rhizobiaceae; genus Rhizobium; species Rhizobium sp. PvP014. The sequence goes on along the minus strand of NZ_JAGIOT010000002.1, from coordinate 2,376,849 downwards.
ATAGGCGGTGCCCGAGGCGATGGCGATGCGCGGAGCGGATGCCCAGAGCGACAACGTTACGCCGAAGATAAAGCCGACCAGAACCACACGGCGTGCGATTGTCGTCCCGAACTGGCGGTTGGTCAGGTCAGTGACGAGGAAGGCGAAGGGATAGGTGAAAGCGCCCCAGGTCAGGAGATCGCCAAGGGCTACTCCGAAAAGGCTTCCTGTGACAGGGAACTGTACGAGGAAGTTCGAGGCGACGACGACCGCTGCCATCAGCAGGGCATAGATAAGGGTATAGCGTTTCGCTTGCATTTTTTTATCCTGGGGTATGCCACCAGTTGCGGATATGACCATGAGAAAGGGCTTGTCCCGTTATCCGGTCAAGCCCTCTTCAAAGCCGGTGATGTCGAAGGTGCTGATTAAGCAGCAGCAGTCGCTGCTTCTGCAGTCTTCTTGGCAATCTGGCGACGCAGAAGACGAGCGCGCATGGACAGCTCAGTCTCGCTGGACTTCAGAAGGAAAGCGTCAAGACCGCCGCGATGCTCAACGGAGCGAAGCGCGTGAGCGGAAACCCGCAGACGGAAGCGCTGGCCGAGCGAATCGGAGATCAGAGTGACCTGGCACAGGTTCGGCAGGAACCGACGACGGGTCTTGTTGTTGGCATGGCTGACGTTATTGCCGGTCATTACGCCCTTGCCGGTCAGTTCGCATACACGAGACATGGGATACACCTTTGTTCTATTCTGCAATCGGAAGCAATTTCCGGGCAATGCCCGACATGCCGATCCAATTGGTCCTGATTGGAAAGTTGCGGTTCTATAGTCAGTGAGGTCCGGCGCGTCAAGCCAAAACCTTGCGTTTCGGACTCTCAAGGCGTCGCTTGGTGCTTTTGCGGCTGGCGCGTCGCTGTTTTCTTGCCATTATGGTCAGTCACACTCGTCAGGCAAGTCGCTTCCATCTCATCCGTCAGGGCCGTTCATGCTTTCTCGCACATATCTAGCCGTCGCCCTGTCCTCTCTTGTGAGTTTCGGTGCAGCAACGCCTTCGATGGCGGCCGAAACGCGGCAGGTCAGCCAATACAGTATCACGCTCGGGATATTGCCGATCGCGACGGCGAGCTTTTCGAGCGAATTCGACGGCGGGCAGTACAAGATCAACGGCACGTTCAAATCCGCCGGTATCGCCGATATCATCAGCAAGGTTTCTGCGGAAACCAGCGTGACGGGTCGCATCGAGGGCCAGAAGCTTCAGGCCGACCGCTACAATCTTGTCTACAATGTCGGAAAGCGGAAGCGCGTCTACGATATCTCCTACAGCAACGGCAATGTGACGGATACGAAGATCACCCCGCCGCCGCGTCGCAACCGGGAAAACTGGGTGCCCGTGACGGACAAGGATCTTCGCGCCGTGCTCGACCCGTTGAGCGGGCTGATCTTTCCGGCGGATGCCAAGATCTGCCCGAACCGGTTGCCGATCTATGACGGTGAATCGCGCATGGATCTGGTGCTGTCACCGATGGGCACCAAGCCGTTTGCGGCGGAAGGGTTCAAGGGAGAGGCCATCGTCTGTTCGATCCGCTACACGCCGAAATCCGGGTTCCGTCGCGGACGCACAGATATCGAGTATCTGCGCAAGACGCCGATGGAAATCTGGTTTGCCAAGGCCGAGGGAGCAAATGTATATGCTCCCGTCTATGCCCGTATCCCGACCAGGATGGGGCCGCTTTACGTGACGGCCGTGAAGATCGGCGATTAGAAGATCGGCTTATGCCGAAGGAGGCATAGTGAAGATCCGGGGGACGCTGATCGGTTTTACGGCCATTCTCATGTGGTCGCTTTTGGCGCTGATGACGGCGGCGTCCGGCAAGGTTCCGCCTTTCCAGATGAACGCTATGACGTTTGCGATCGGCAGTCTGCCGGGGCTGATCCTGTTCGCCTTCAGGCCGCAGCGCATCCGGTTGCTCAAACAGCCCGCCAAGGTGTGGATCATCGGGATCGGCGGATTATTCGGCTACCACTTTCTGTACTTCACGGCGCTGCGCAATGCGCCGGCCGTCGAGGCGGGACTGATCGCCTATCTCTGGCCGCTGCTCATCGTCGTCGGCTCGGCGCTCCTGCCGGGCGAGCGGCTGCGCTGGTACCACGTCGCCGGTGCGGTTGCCGGGCTTTGCGGCACGATTGCCATCGTCTCGCGCAACGGCCTGTCGTTCGACGGTGCCTATACGCTGGGTTATGGCACAGCCTTCATCTGCGCCTTCACCTGGGCGGGGTACTCGCTGCTGACCCGCAGCTTCGATCGTGTCTCGACCGACGTGGTGACGGGGTTCTGCCTCGCCACATCGCTTTTGTCGCTTGTGTGCCATCTGGCGCTGGAGATCACGATATGGCCGGCGGACACCAGCCAGTGGGCGGCGGTCGTCGGCCTTGGCCTGCTGCCGGTTGGCGCTGCCTTCTACGCTTGGGATTACGGCGTGAAGAACGGCGATATACAGGTGATCGGCGCCGCAAGTTATGCCGCGCCTCTGCTCTCGACCTTGATCCTGGTGCTTTCCGGCTTTGCCGAACCGGACTGGCGTATTCTCGCGGCCTGCGTACTGATCACCGGTGGAGCGGTGCTTGCTGCACGTGATATGCTGCGGCCGAGGAAACCAGTTCGGCTTCCGGTGGAGTAAGGTATGTCGGCGGCAGACAACGAACGCGTGAAGTATGTCGCCAACGCATTTGATCGTGCGTCAACGTCCTCCCTGACAGTCGGCGTCTTCGCGCCTATCGCTGCGGCGATCTATGCGCCGGCAAGCTCGGTCGGGAACTTATGGGTGCTTTCAATCGCCGGCCCCTGTTGGCTTTTCACGGCAGGCATACTACATTTCGTAGGAAGGTTCATTTTACGGAGGCTGCTATGACTGGCTTGCAGATCTATGCATTCATCGTTTTGCCGCTCTCGATCGCGGCGGTTGGATCTGCCTACGCGTATTTTTTCGTGAAGAGTGAAGAGCGCAAACGCAAGATTCCTCCTGCTGAATAAGCCGATCCTTTCCCGGCGCCCTTAACCCGGCTCCCAGCCAAGCGCTGCCATCTCGAAGCTCGCGAATTCGAATCCTGGCGCGACCGTGCAGCCCACCAGCGTATAGGCGCCGAGGGGTTCTGCTGCCTGCCAGACATCGGCCGGCACTACCGCCTGTGGCGCTCTCCGTTCAATAGATCCACACCGAGCCGGATTTCCTCGACGGTCTTTCCATCCGAGATCTTCAGAAGCAACGGATCGCCGGCATAATAGTGCCAGACTTCCGCTGCGTCGCGCACCCGATGCCAGTGCGATTTTTCGCCGGCCTGCAGCAGATAGTAGATCGCCGTCGAGGCACCGCGCCCGGTGCCGTCTCCATCGCGAAACGTTTCCGCATACCAGCCGCCTTCCGGGTGGCGCTGCATGCCGAGCGTGGTGATGATCTCTTGTGGCGACATCGCTTTAGAAATTGTCCTTGCGCTTGCGGATTTCGGCAAACACTTCCTCGTTGGTTTTGCCTTCCATGATCAGGTTGCGGCGGATCGCGGGATCGGCGGGGCGCAGGAACGGGTTGGTTTCCTTTTCCAGGCCCATCATCGTCGGAATGGTGAACTTTCCGTCGGCGCGCAGTTCTTCGATCTCGGCGGCGCGGGTCTTCAGCCGCTCGTTGTCCGGATCGATCGTCAGCGCGAAGCGGGCGTTGGAGAGCGTGTATTCATGGCCGAAATAGATCGCCGTCTCATCGGGCAGAACCGCGAGCTTCTGCAGTGAAGACCACATGTCGCTGGCGGAGCGTTCGAACAGGCGGCCGCAGCCGAGCGCAAACAGCGTGTCGGCGGCAAACAGGATCTTGTCGTCCGGAAAATGGAAGCAGATATGGCCGGCCGTGTGGCCTGGCGTTTCGATGACGCGAACGAGATGGTCGCCGAAATGGAACTCGTCGCCATCTGCGACTGTCCGGTCGAGGCCGGGGATCGCCACCGCCTCGTTGACGGGGCCGATGATCTCCAGTCCGAACTTCTGCTTCAGCACAAGGTTTGCTTCCACATGGTCGGTGTGGTGATGGGTGGTGAAGATGTGGGTGATCGTCCAGCCGCGACGGGCGGCGGCGTCGATGATCGGCTTTTCTTCCGGCGCATCGATTGACGCAGTCAGTCCGCTTTCCGGATCGTGCACGAGAACGCCGAAATTATCGCTCCGGCAGGGAAAAACTTCGAGTTCCAACGGCTTCATTCTGCCTCACCTCTTGCTCAATTCCACTTGGCAGACAATGTAGAGACTGGTGCCTTGAAGTCCAACCACCTTCAGCGAGCAATTAATCTTGTCCGTCGATATCGTCGATCTGCGTGAGTTCTATCATTCTGCTCTTGGCCGGTTTGCCGAGCAGTCGATCGTCGTGGCCTTGTCGTCGCTCTGGGCGCGCCTGCCGGAGGAGCGTCTGGTCGGGCTTGGATACGCGGTACCCTATCTCGATCACTTCCGGGCCGATACCGAGCGCACCTTCGCTTTCATGCCGGCCGGGCAGGGGGCGGTGAACTGGCCGCCGGGCGAGCTTTCGAGCACGGCTTTGGTGTTCGACGAGGAATTGCCGCTGCCGGACAGTTCGGTCGATCGCGTGCTGCTGGTGCATTCGCTGGAATTTGCCGAAAATCCGCGTGAGACGCTGAAGGAAATCTGGCGGGTGCTGGCGCCAGGCGGGCGCCTGGTGATCGTCGTTCCCAACCGTCGCGGCGTCTGGGCCCGCATGGAACATACGCCCTTCGGCTCCGGTCGCCCCTATTCGCGCGGGCAGTTGACGACGCTGATGCGCGAGACGAACTTCACGCCAGGCGCCAGCGCAGAGGCACTGTTTTTCCCGCCGTCGAAGGCGCGGACGATCATGAAGATGCGGCAGGTGTTCGATCGTATCGGTCGCCGCTTCTGGCCGGTGTTTTCCGGCGTCATAGTGCTGGAGGCGCAAAAGCGGCTGTATCAGGGTCTGCCGGTGGCAGCCCGCGCGTCGAGACGTGTGTTCGTGCCGGTCATGGCACCGCGCGGCGTGCCGACGACGCGGACGCAGCCCGAGACACCCAAAGGCTCTTAAAACCGGCTCGACATTGGGCCTTTTGAGCTTTAATGCCTGAGCATACCCTGCCCACAGACATTACCGAGAAGGTCCAATCGATGAGCATCGTTGCGAGTGAGCCCGTTCCGCGTCCAGGCATTCTGGATATCGCCGCCTATGTGCCCGGCAAGGATCATGCTCCCGGCGTTGCGCGCGTGTTCAAGCTCTCGTCCAACGAAACGCCGCTTGGTGCGAGCCCCGCTGCGATCGAAGCCTTTCGCGAGGCAGCCGGTCACCTCGAACTCTATCCGGATGGCCAGGCCTTGGCGCTGCGCGAAGCGATCGGCTCGGTGCACGGGTTGAACGCTGCCAACATCATCTGCGGCAATGGTTCGGATGAACTGCTCGGCCTGCTGTGCCATGTCTATCTCGGTGCCGGCGACGAGGCGATCATCACCCAGCACGGGTTCCTGGTCTACAAGATCCAGATCACCGGTGCCGGCGCCAAGGCGATCGAAGTGCCGGAGAAGGATTGCACCGTCGATGTCGACGCGATCCTCGCGGCTGTGACGGAAAACACGAAGATGGTGTTCATCGCCAATCCGGGCAATCCGACCGGCACCTATGTCCCGGTTTCCGACATCCGCCGCCTGCATGCCGGCCTGCCGAAAAACGTCATCCTCGTTCTCGACGCGGCCTATGCGGAATACGTGAAGAAGAACGATTACGAGGCCGGTCTTGAGCTCGTTTCGAACAGCAAGAACGTCGTGATGTGCCGGACCTTCTCGAAGGCCTATGGTCTTGCGGCGCTGCGGATCGGCTGGATGTACGGCCCGGCCGCCATTCTCGATGCGCTCAACCGCGTCCGCGGACCGTTCAACCTGAATGCGCCGGCGATTGCCGCAGGTGCTGCGGCCATCCGCGATCGGGCTTTCGTCGAAAAGGCCGTCGAGCACAACACGCTCTGGCTCGACAAGCTGACCCACGCATTCGAAACGCTCGGGCTCAAGGTGACGCCGTCGGTCACCAATTTCGTGCTGATCCATTTCCCCGATGTGGACGGCAAGCGTGCGCCGGATGCCGATGCGTTCCTCACCAGCCGTGGCTATATCCTGCGGGTCGTCAAGGGCTATGGCCTGCCAAACGCGCTGCGCATGACGATCGGCTCGGAAGAGGCCAATCGCGGCGTCATCGAAACGCTCGGCGAATTTCTGGCACGCTGACAGCAACGGGACCGACATCATGACCCATCCGCAGTTCGATCGGATCGCTCTGATCGGCATCGGCCTGATCGGCTCATCTATTGCGCGCGACGTGAAGGAGCTCGGGCTCGCCAATCACGTCGTCATCTCGACACGCAGTAGCGAGACGCTGAAGCGGGCGGAAGAGCTGGAGCTTGGCACGGAATACACAGCCTCTGCAGCCGATGCGGTGAAGGATGCCGACCTCGTCATCGTCTCCGTTCCTGTCGGTGCGTCTGAAGCGGTCGCCAAGCAGATCGCGGGCAGCCTCAAGCCGGGCGCGATCGTCACCGATGTCGGCTCGACCAAGGCGTCTGTCATCGCGCAGATGGCGCCGCATATGCCTGATGGCGTGCATTTCATTCCCGGTCACCCGCTGGCCGGTACCGAAAAGTCCGGTCCGGATGCGGGCTTTCCGGGTCTGTTTCGCGATCGCTGGTGCATCTTCACGCCGCTTCCCGAAACAGATCAGGCGGCGCTCGATCAGTTGAAGGCCTTCTGGGTGGCGCTCGGTTCGCGCATCGACGAGATGGATCCCGAACACCACGACAAGGTGCTCGCGATCGTTTCGCATCTGCCCCATATCATCGCCTATAATATCGTCGGCACGGCGGATGATCTGGAAACGGTCACCGAATCGGAAGTCATCAAGTATTCCGCCTCCGGTTTCCGCGATTTCACGCGTCTTGCGGCCTCCGATCCCACCATGTGGCGGGACGTCTGCCTGCACAACAAGGATGCGATCCTGGAAATGCTGGCCCGGTTTTCGGAAGATCTGGCCTACCTGCAGCGCGCGATCCGCTGGGGCGAGGGCGACAAGCTGTTCGAACTGTTCAGCCGCACCCGCACCATCCGCCGCTCCATCGTTCAGGCCGGCCAGGATGTGGACGCGCCGGACTTTGGCCGGCACGCACTGGATGTGAGGAAATAAGCAGGCCGATTGTCTTAGATCCGCGGAATTTCGCCGATCTCGATCAGCCCGCCGGCCAGAACCTTGCCGCGCCGGATGGTGATGTCGAGTGAGGCATTTTCACCACCGCCGAGCGCTGCCAGCATGTTTGCCGCGGTCTTGATGGTCGATGCGAGATCCGGAAACACTTCGCCGAGGCTCTGCTGCCACGCGTCGATCTTTTCCACGCGCAGTTTGAGCTTGCCTGACATGCGCCCTTCGTCATCGAAGGAGAAGGGGCCGGAGATAGTGGCAACCCGTCCCTCGCCAAGATCGGCCTTCAGGGAACGAAGCTCGCCCTTGGTATTGTAGAGTGCCGTGCCGTTCGGATCGCTGCCGTCGATCATGCCGGCGCGACCGGCAAGCGTCACGTCCACGAGAGCGTTGAGCTTGGGCAGAAGCTCTGCCACGCCCTCGGCTGTCGTCGAGGTGCCGTCGAGCGAGATCGCGGCATCGAGATCGTCGCCGTTCTGGCGCAGATGGATTTCCGTCCGGTCGGTGGTGATGTCGAAGGGCTGGGTGTTCGTCGCGGAAACGACGCTTGCGCGCGAGCCCTCGATGACCATCGACGCCCGCTCGACGCCTTTCAGCTTGGCAGCGATACTGGATTGCAGCGATTTCCAGGTGGTGGATACGGAGAAGCCATGGCTGGTGCGGACTTCAGAGGGTGCGTCGAGTTCCCAGACGATGTGACCAGGCGCATAGACCTGGGCTGCCGAGCGCAAAGCGCCGAACGTGCCCGAAATGCCGTTTTCACGGTCATCCACCGTCACCTTGGAGCAGAACAGGCCTATCCGGAAAGGATAGCCGCGATATTCGGCATCGGTGCATTCGGCGACGATGCCGCGCTTCTGCTGGCTGCCCAGGAGCGCCAGCGTGTTCTGCTTCAGGACCGATGCGGCATAGAACCAGCCTGCCGTATAAAGGGCTATCGCCAGAATGACGGCACTCGCCAGGATCCATAGTTTTCTGCTGACGCCGCTTCGGCTTGACGCTGCCATGTTGTTCTCCCAAAGGTCTTTTCGCAAATCTCGATGACGGCATGGCGTGCGATATGGACGAATTTTGGGTGTTTGGCTACGGATCGCTGATGTGGAACCCGGGCTTTCCGTTCGAAGAGAAGGCGCAGGCCCGCGTTTACGGCTTTCGCCGGTCGCTGTGCATCTGGTCGACAGTGCACCGTGGAACGCCGGATCGTCCGGGTCTGGTCATGGGGCTCGATCGTGGCGGATCGTGCAGGGGTGCGGCCTTCCGGGTGGCAGGTGACGCATGGGACGATGCGATCGAGTATCTGCGTCGTCGCGAACTTGTCACCAATGTCTATCTCGAAAAGATCGTGCCGATCACGCTGATGGACGGGCGGCAGGTGAAGGCCGTCACCTATGTGGTCGATCGTTCGCACCGGCAATATGCCGGTGCGATGGATGTCGAGAAAGCAGCTGGCATCGTGCGTCAGGCGGCCGGCCAGTCCGGCCCAAACGATGCCTATGTGTTCAACACCGTCGAGCATCTCGCCCAGATCGGTATTCGCGACCTGTGGCTGGAAGGGGTTGCCGCAGCGCTTGCGGGCTGAAGTTCCCCGCTCAAACCGGCGTTTGTTGCGCTTTCAGTTCCGCCAGACGTTTCGACGCCGTCGGCGGCAGCGGCAGATGCGGGTTCGCCGCCACGGTTTCGACCAGCAACTGGTCGCTTGCGGTTTCCAGCGTTTCGATCAGGTGCTTGTAGAAGGCATCCGGCTCCATTCCAGGCGGGATGGCCGGAAGGATGCGGACTTTGAAATGGCCCGGATATTTTACCAGCTTGCGGCGTCCCCAGAACAGGCCCCAATGGGCAACGACCGGGACGACCGGAACCTTCGCATCGCGATAGATGCGGGCGATGCCGTAACGATAGTCCGGCTCGGCGCCAGGCGAGCGACGGGTTCCCTCAGGGTAGATGATCAGCTGGCGGCCGCTCGCCATCTCTTCCTTGGTGCGCTTCATCACCTCGACCATGACCTTGCCGCGGGCGCCGCGATTGACCGGGATCATCCGCTGCCTGGCCAGGTACCATCCGAACAACGGGATCCACAGAAGCTCGCGCTTCAGGATATAGACCGGGTCGGGATAGTGGGGCATCAGCGCAAAGGTGTCCCACACAGACTGGTGCTTGGGCGTAAAGATGCAGCCGCCTTCCGGAATGTTCTCGAGGCCCTCGATTTCGAAAGTGGTACCGACGATCTTGCCCATCAGCCAGTTGCTGGACGAAGCCCAGCCCTTGGGAACGCTGAATGCGGCCTTGCGCGATGCGAGGAAATAATAGGGAGCAAACACGATCATCCGCAGGATCATGTTGGCGTAGAAGGCGGTATTGAACACGACGGAGCGGATGAGAAGCATGGAACGGGCTTTCTTGCAGACTGCCCGTTGCCTACACGAGAACTCGAGCGGACAAAAGCGCGAGATCGACGGCCTGCTCAGATCAGGGAGATTTTTTCGGCACCGACCCGGTCGGATCGCCGTCGGTTCGAAGCCCGCTGCCCTTCTGCATGCCCACCCAGTCGCGAATGGTTGCCAGCACCACCTTGACGTATTCCGACAGCATCGTGCGCAGAGTATCCGGCTCGGCGAACCAGGCGCGGCGGGCGAGATCTGCATTGATGACCGGATAGGGAATGAATTCCGTCGCGGGATCGGCGCGGCGCAGTTCGTGCAGACTGCGCAGCATGTGGTAGTTGTTGGTCACGACGAGCACGGATTTGTAGTCTTTGTCGTGGATCCAGCGGGAGATCTCGTTGGCATTGCCGATCGTATCGATCGCATCATAACCGATATCGACGCAGCACTTGAAAAGGTCGGGCGAGGCCTGCGTGACCTTGCGGATCTGCGTTGGCGTGGTGGATGGATGCGCGCCGGAAATCAGAAGCCGCCTGCCGGCCCCGTCGCGCAGCAGACCGAGCGCCTGTTCTATGCGCAGATATCCACCTGTCAGAACAACGATTGCATCGGCCTTGACGCCATCGGGCGCTCGCAACGATGTGACCGCGTCCGCGAACCAGAGGAAACCGCCGACGACGATCGCAACGCAGATGAACGCCACCATGACGATCCGTCTTGCTATTCGTCTAAACGTGCTCCGGCGCGAGAGCAAAGCCCTTCGTCTCCGGTCCGAAGTCCGGTCGTCCGTCACATCGGGAGGGGTCTGGCCGAGTGTCATGATTTCGTTGATAGACCTAGATTTCGTTGTCGCCTAGCCCCACAACGGGTTCACTTCAAAAAACACGTGCGGGTTATGATTTCGGCGCGCCATCCGCCCGTGCCGGATCGGAGCGGATCAGGTCGATCTCGTCGATGGTTTTCATCACCGTCAGGCGGGCGGTCAGCGTCGTCAGAAGGGCGATCACCAGGATCGTCGCGAAGATCCCGAGATAGCCGCCGAAGCCGATCGTGAAGGATCCGAACAAGGCGGTCGCCTGCTCGCTCTGGGGCGTCGCGCGCGAATTCGACTGCCACAGATTGGCGGCCGCAAACAGCAGTGCGGCCAGCGCGCCGCCGGCTGCCGATCCCTTGATGCTGATCTTCAGGAAATGCTTCTGGAATTCGCGGGCGACGAAACCGCTTTCGGCGCCGACGAAATGCAGGACTTCGATGATATGCCGGTTGCCGGACAGGGCGCCGCGGGTGGCAAACACGACGGTCAGGATCATCGCGGTAAAGACGAGGATCAGCACACCCATGCCGATCAGCACCGTGGTGCGCGCCATCGAAACCAGCCGGTCCACCCAGGTACGGTGGTCATCGAGAAAGGCTTGCGGCACTTCGGTCTTCAGGAGGTCGCGCATGGCTGCGAAATCGGGCGGGTTCTGCTCGTCGATCGTGATGATCACCAGCCGCGGCACGGGCAGGTCGGCAAGGTCGAGGCCGGTGCCGAGCCAAGGTTCCAGCAGCCGCGCGGTGGCGCTGTCATCCATGATCGTGCCGTCCCGGGTGCCGACAAAGGTCAGTGCGACATCGCGCGCCTTCTTCAGCGCCGCATCCATGTCGAGGCCATCGTCCGGCTTGATCTGGATGGTGATTTCGCGGGCGATCTCGCTCTGCCAGCCGGCCGCGGTGGCGCGCACCATGCTGACCCCGCCGAGCGTCAGGCATGCGAGGAAGGCCATGATGGCGATCACCACCATCAGCGCATTGCCCTGGATATTGGAGGGAGGCAGGATCGGGGCTGTCGGGCGCACGCGCATCGAGGCGCGGCGCGGACCCTGGTCGGTCGCTGTCTCGGCGCCTTTCTCCTGCCAAGCGTTTGCCGGTGCCGGTGCTTTCTCCGTCTTAGCCGGTTTGGTCTTCTTGGGAGGGCGCGGCTCATTCATAGATATCAAGCCGCCCTTCGGTGAGGATCATCCGCCGTGCATCGACCTGATCCATCAGCGCCAGATCGTGCGTCGCGATGACGACGGCGGTGCCGAGCCGGTTGAGCTCGAGGAACAGGCTGAGCAGCCGGCGGGCCATGGGCGGGTCGACATTGCCGGTAGGTTCGTCGGCGAGCAGTATTTCCGGACGGTCCATCAGCGCACGGGCAATCGCCGCACGCTGCTTCTCGCCGCCGGACAGGACGGCCGGCAGCACATTGATGCGCTCGCCGAGGCCGACCCATTTGAGGAGCTCGATCACGTCATTGCGATAGGACGCCTCGTCCTTGCCGCGCACCCGAAGCGGCAGGGCGACGTTCTCATAGGTGGTCAGATGGTCGAGCAGGCGAAAGTCCTGATAGACGATGCCGATTCGCCGGCGCAGCATCGGCAGCTCGCTGCGAGGGATCTGCGACAGCTCACGGCCGAACATGCGGATGATGCCGCGGGTGGGGTAGAGCGAGGTGAAAAGCAGGCGCAGAAGCGTCGTCTTGCCGGCACCCGATGGGCCGGTCAGGAACTGAAATGACCGTTTCGGGATGTCGAACGTCATGTCCCGGAGAATCTCCGGGCCCATGCCGTATCGCAATCCAACATTTTCGAAATGAATCAACGGAAGACCAAATCCCTGAACCCTTCAGATTCGCACCTGACCATCTCTTAACGATGAAGGTAAACGAAAGGTAAGCGCCGGTCAAAAAGGGCTTATTTCGGGCGCTGTTTGCAAACGGTTAACCAATCTAATTTACGACTAGGGGGGATTCGTTTCAATGGCCGCCTCTTTCGATATCGGGGGACAAGCGGCGCCGAAGAGGTCCGATGAACACGTTCAGCAGCCGCGCCGGCAAGACGATTGTCCGCATGGACATCCTGCCGCCCGAAATCACAACAGGCCCCAAGGGCCGGGTGAAGGCGCGTGGTCCCGTGGTGGATGCGCAGTTCGTGCCCGTGACTGATGGCGGGTGGCAGCGGTCCAGACCGCGTTCGCACAACGACAATTCAGACAACAGGACCAAGAACCGGGCGACCGGCAAGCCTGCAGAGAGGGTGAGATCCGGTGCTCCGGCCTCGGTGCCGAATGGCTTCGTCGGCAAGGTCGAGCGCGTGCTGAATACGCTTTCGGCCGATCTGTTCTGCGCTCTTGTGGCTGCCGCTTTCGTGCTGGTCTTTGCGAGTGCCGGTGGCTTCTCGTTCCTGTTCAACGACAGCGGAGAAGCCCAAGCCGAGCCATCGCTCGATATCACTCACATCACCATGACGCCACGCGATGCGGATGGCATGCGGGTTCTACTGATCAACGGAATCGTCGAGAACCGGACCAGTGACGCAAAGACCATGCCCGCGATCCGGGCCGAATTCATGGCTGGCGACACGCTGGTCGCCTCGACATTGATTGCCCCGCCGGCTTCCGCCATTGCTGCCGGCCACAGCCGCGGGTTTTCTGCGCGGGTGCCGCATCCCGGCGGAAAACTCCCGGATTTGCGCCTGACCTTTGCGGAACGGGATGCGTCCCGCCTCTGATTGTGCTATCGCGGCGCTTCCGATCTATCAGGAGTATCCGTATGCCCGTCGTCCGCGGCAAAAACATCGAGCCGCTTTTCACTGCCGAACAGATCGCCGAGCGCAATCACCAAATCGCAGCGCAGATCGCGACCGGTCCCACGAAGGATCTGCTCGTCATCGCCGTCCTCAAGGGCTCGTTCATTTTCGCAGCGGATCTTCTGCGCGCGCTGCATGAGACGGGCCTTGCACCGGAAGTGGAGTTCATCACACTTTCGAGCTACGGCACCGGCACGGTCTCGCAGGGCGTTCGCATCGTCAAGGATATCGACAGCGACGTGAAGGACCGCGATGTTCTTCTGATCGACGACATCCTGGAATCCGGCCGCACGCTGAAATTCGCTAAGGAACTGCTCTATGAGCGCGGCGCCCGCCATGTTTCGCTGGCCGTTCTTCTCGACAAGAAGGTGAAGCGCAAGGAAGAGCTTGAGGCGGATTACGTCGGCTTCGAATGCCCCGACTACTTCGTCGTCGGCTACGGCATGGACGTCGCCTACGCGTTCCGCGAACTGCCTTTCGTCGGCGTCGTGACTGGCGACGCGTGAGTTGATTTTGGTTCGGATGGGGGCAGAAATCTGCCGCCATCCGGTCGCAAGGTGTTAACCATGGCGCGGTTTGAGCCTCGCCTGTTTACTCCTCGACAACCAAACTCTGGTGAATTGCTCCCGGATTGATACACAAAATGGGAGCGATGATCGCTATGGCCAAGATCCTTATTACCGAGGATGAACACACGTTGCGCATGTTTGTTGCGCGCGCTCTCCGGATGGATGGCCATGAGACGCATGAGGCCGGCGATGGCGCCGAAGGCCTCGAAAAGCTCGAGCAGGGCGCGTTCGATCTTCTGCTTTCCGACATACGCATGCCTGTCATGGATGGCATTGCGCTGGCGCACGAAGCCGCCGCCCAGTATCCCGACATGAAGATCCTGCTGATGACCGGCTATGCCGAACAGCGCGAACGCGCCGATGACCTGTCGTCGAAGATCGTCGATGTGGTGCAGAAGCCTTTCGCATTGCCAGAAATCCGCAAGGCTGTCGCCATGGCGCTTGCCGTGCAGACTTCCTGCGCGGCCTGATCTCTCGCAGGTGGATTTAGCGGATCTCGAGCAGCCGCTCGAGATACTGCCGCTCGGCATCGCCGGACAGGGCGTTGCCCAGCTTCTCGCGGATCGCATCAAGGATCTCGCGGGCGCGCTGCACGTCGATTTCGTCGGGCACCTTCACCTGATCGCCGAAGTCCGGACCTGACGTTGCGCGGGGGCGACCCAGGGGATCGCGACCGTTCTGGCCGCCCTGGTTGGCCATGCCCTGTCCCTGGCCGTCCTGCTGGCCTTCGCCTTGGCCCTGACCCTGCTGCATCGCCTGCATCATCTGCTGCATCATGCTCTGGGCGCCTTGGCGAAGCGCGTTAAGTGCGTTGCCCTGGCCTTCGACGGCCTGTTCGCCCTGGCCGTCACCGAGCGCCTTGCCGGCGCTGCCCATTTCACTCTGGGCCTCCCCGAAGCCTTGGCCTGGGTCCATGCCCATGCCCTTCAGCGCCTGCTGTAGCTCGCCGAGCTGTTTTCCGAGGCCTTCCTGCTGGGCACGCAGGTTCTTCAGCGCCTCACGCAGCTGTTCGGCTGTCATCTGGTCGGTGTTCTGTTCGCCGCCCTGGCCGTTCTGACCCTGACCTTGCTGGCCCTGCTGCCCGCGCTGTGCCTGCTGGCCTTGCTGACCCGGTTGGCCCTGCTGACCCTGTTGGCCGTTCTGGCCCTGCTGCTGCTCGCCCTGTTCGCCGCTCTGCGGATCGGGGTCGCCGCGCTGCATGCGATCGCGCAATGCCTGGTCCAGCTTGAATGTCTGGTCCATCAGCCGCTGCTGTTCCTGCATGATCTGGCCGAGCTTGTCGATCTGCTGGCGCATCTGACTGTTTTGCTGCTGCTGACCCTGCTGACCGCGCTGCGGGCGTCCGGCCTGCAGGTTGTTCATCATCCGCTGCATCTGCGACAGCATTTCCTTGGCCGCGTCACGATTGCCGGATCGAGCGAGGTTTTCGATCTGGTCCATCATGTTCTGCAGGTCGCGCTGGCGAATGACATTCTGCGCCTGCATGTTCTGCTGGCCCGGCGGTGCGTTTTGCATGCGCTGCGCGAGCTCGTTCATAAACTGCTGCATCGCCTCGCGCAGTTCCTTCATGAGGGCAGCGATTTCCTGATCCCCGGCACCTTTTTCGAGCGCTTCGGAGAGATTGCGCTGGGCATCGCGCAACCGGCGTTCGGCGGCCGAAAGATCGCCGTCCTCGATGCCGAGCGCGATTTCCCACAGGTAGTCTGCTGCGTCCTTCAGCTGTTCCTCGTTGCGGGCAATCTTCATGCGCTCACGGGCCGAGCGGATTGCCAGGAAGTGGCCAAGGTTCGGAATGGTCTCGTCGGGACGGATCGCCAGCGCGTCGTTGAGCTCGATCGCGCGCGGCACCTGGCGGGTGTCGAGCGCGAAAACCTGGCGCTGTTCGGCAACGGCGGCCGCCAGCGGTTCCGAGAAGCCGCGGCCCGGCATTACCATTTCATGGGCGGGGCTGCGGCCGGTCTGGCCCGCGCCGTCCTTGGCAATCAACGTAATCCTGACGCGCTTTCCGGCCAGCGGATGCTCGATCAGGCTGCGGCTGGTCAGGGCCTTCACCTCCTGGCCGCGGTTCTGGCGCGGCAGGTCGAGGCGGTATTCCGGCGCCGGGTAGAGCGGCGTGGCGGCCGGGTCAACCGGTCCGACGGGCTCGATCAGCGCATGGGCTTCACGGATGCCGTAATCGTCCTTGCCGCGGAAACCGATTTCGAGCGCGCCATTGACCGACCGCTTCGGCTGGCCATCGAAAGCGATTTCCGGGGGCCGGTCGGGAATGACGTCGAACGTCCATGTTTGGCCGTTGACGGTGAGTTCGCCGCTTTCGTCCACATTGAAGGCGTAGCTGCGCGGCGGCACTGTCTGTGCGGTCTGCGGCTGTTTGACGGGTGGCTGCGGCTTGGCCTGCTGGCCCTCGGGCAATGGCGTGCCTGGTGCCTTACCTTGTGCCTGCTTGCTTGCGTCTTCAGCCGCCTTGCGCGCTTCCTCGGTGATCAGCGTCAGCGGCTCTCCGCCGGATTTCGGCGTGAAGACGACCGCTTCCTCGCCCTCGCCACCGGTTACGCGCACGGTCAGGCCGGAATTCTGCGGCACAGATGCCGTGTTGCCGGCCGTATCGCCCGCGGCTGCGGGCGCCGTGTCGCGGCCGGTCAGGAATATCGGGGCGCGGCCGGTGTAGGATGGCGGCGTCAGCCAGGCGTCGATGCGCAGGTCCGGGTTGGTGCTTGCAGCCAGCGGAGCCGGGCGGAATGCGTCGGCTGGCGAACCGCCACCGTTCGAGAAGGAATAGCCGAGCGCCACGGCAAACACGAGCGCCGGTACGGCGCGCAGCGCGAAACGGTCATGGCTGGCAATATCCGGGCGCGGCATGCCCGTATCGAGCGCTGCGATCCGCTCGGCCATGCGGATCTGGTGTTCCTTCCACAGTGCTCGCGCAAACGGCGTCTCGAACGCCGGCTGGTCTTCCTGCACGGCGACAGGCTGGTGCGGCAGGCCGTTACGATCTTCCAGCAACCGGTCCGCATCGGCGGCATCGGGCCAGCGAAGTCTCGCCAAGGGAAGGAGAGAGGTCAGGAACGCGAAGGTAAAAAAGCCGAGCAGGATCCAGCGCAGCAGATCGGGCGTGACGCGAAAAAGGCCGAACCAGGAGACGGAGAAGAACAGGGCGACGACCGCGAGCGGGGCCAGAAGCTTCGGCAGAAGGCGTTCGGAAAACAGCACGAAACGGGCAAACGACCGTTTCAGCGCAACGCGTCTTGCGAGCGCCGGATGTGTTTCGAATGCACCTTTGCGGATCAAGCTCATGCGGTCCGTCTCCGATCGTGGCGGCCCAAATCAAGCTATCAACATAACAATGTTTGTGGCGAAGACGAGGGCGGCGACATGCCGGCCCCGATATTTCCAGGCGGTTTGCCGCAAAAGTGAACGTTTCTGCGCGGGGCTAGCCGAGCCATGCAGGCACGGAATCCAGTCCGATCAGGTCATCATAGGAGCCGCGCGGGCGGATCACGTGGAACTCGGAGCCCTTCACCAGCACTTCCGGCACCAGCAGGCGGGAATTGTAGGTGCCGGCCTGCACGGCGCCATAGGCACCGGCAGAACCGACGGCGATCAGGTCACCGGGCTTCGGTTCCGCCATCTCGCGGTCGAGCGCCAGATAGTCTCCGGTCTCGCAGACGGGACCGACAACGTCGCCCTTGATCCGCGGCGCATCGGCCGGCGGTACCACGACGGGGCGGATCGAATGATAGGCTTCGTAGAGTGTCGGGCGGATCAGATCGTTCATCGCGCCATCGACGATCACGAAGGTCTTTTCGCCGCCATCCTTCACATAGATGACCTCGGTCACCAGAATGCCGGCATTGCCGACGATCAGGCGGCCGGGTTCGGTGACGATCTTGCAGTCGAGCGTGCGCAGCTGCCGCTTGATCGTTTCCGCATAGGCATCCGGCAGCGGCGGCGGGGTGTTGTCGTCCTTGTAGGGAATGCCGAGACCGCCGCCGACATCGACGTGGCTGATCGTGTGGCCATCGCCGCGCAGGACATCGACGAGTTCGCGCAGGAGCCGGTAGGCATCCTCGAACGGCTGGAGCTCGGTGATCTGGCTGCCGATATGCATGTCGATGCCGGTGACTTCGATGCCGGGAAGCGTTGCCGCATGGGCATAGACGTCACGGGCCCGGTCGTAAGCGATGCCGAACTTGTTTTCCTTCTTCCCCGTCGAAATCTTGGCATGGGTGCCCGCATCCACATCCGGGTTGATGCGGAAGGAGACATGCGCGCGCTTGCCGACTTTGAGAGCGCGAAGGTTCAGCACTTCCAGTTCCGGCTCGGATTCGACGTTGAAGCAGTAGATCCCGGCCTCGAGCGCCAGATCCATTTCGGCAACGGTCTTGCCGACGCCCGAAAACATGATGCGGGATGCGGGAATGCCGGCCGCCAGCGCGCGCCGCAACTCGCCGCCCGAGACGACGTCGACGCCGGCGCCGAGCTTTGCCAGGGTTTTGAGGACTGCCTGGTTGGAGTTCGCCTTCATGGCGTAGCAGACCATCGCATCCACATCGGAAAACGCCTGCGCGAACACCTTGTAATGGCGCTCCAGCGTGGCTGTCGAATAGACGTAGAATGGCGTGCCGACGGCTTTTGCGATTTCCGGGATGGCGACGTTTTCGGCGTGAAGGACGCCGTCGATGTAGTGGAAATGATTCACGTCAAAACTCGGAAAACTGAAGGGGTCTGGGAACTACAGAAGCGGGTCGAGGACGAACGGCCGCTCGGCAACCGGTTCCTTGTTGGCGTCACCGGGTTTGCTGCTCTTGCGGATGTTCTGCTGTTCGACGGGCGTGCTGGGGCGGTCGAGGTCGCCCTTGCGGCCGCAACCGGCGACAACGAGGCTGACGACGCCCAGGATCAGGCTGACATGGGCGATTTTCACCAGGGATTTCGACATTCTCTTCCTTCTCCGGCACGGTCACGCAGACTTCATAGCGAAGTTCCGCACGCTTGTGCAGTATCCTTGCCGCTTCATTCGTCGTGCAGGCGTCAGTTTCTCTCGCGCCACCAGGCGATCTGCTTGCGCACCTCGGAGGGAGCCGTTCCGCCGAAACTGACGCGGCTTGCGACCGATGCATCTACCGAGAGAACGTCGAAGACCTTGTCGGTGATGGCAGGATTGATTGCCTGCAGTTCTTCAAGCGTGAGGTCGGAGAGGTCGCATCCCTTTTTCTCCGCCAGCGCCACGGCATGGCCGGTGGCATGGTGCGCTTCGCGGAAGGGCAGGCCGACTTCGCGAACCAGCCAGTCGGCAAGGTCGGTCGCGGTGGAGAAGCCGGCACCGGCAGCGGCGCGCATCTTGTCGGCGCGGATGGTCATGTCGCGCATCATGCCGGTCATGGCGGCAATCGCCAGTTCCAGGTTCTCGGCGCAGTCAAATACCTGCTCCTTGTCTTCCTGCATGTCCTTGGAATAGGCGAGCGGCAAACCCTTCATGACGGTCAGCAGCGCGACCAGCGAACCGTTGATGCGGCCGGTCTTGGCGCGCACCAGTTCGGCGGCATCCGGGTTCTTCTTCTGCGGCATGATCGAGGAGCCTGTCGAAAACGCGTCAGACAAGCGCACAAAGCCGAATTGCGGCGTCGACCAGATGACGATTTCTTCCGCAAGACGCGACAGATGCACGGCGCAGATGGCAGCCAGCGACAGGAATTCCAGCGCGAAATCGCGGTCGGAGACGGTGTCGATGGAATTGCGGGTCGGCTCTCGGAAGCCGAGGGCCTTCGCCGTCATGTGGCGGTCGATCGGGTAGGGCGTGCCGGCAAGCGCCGCAGCACCGATCGGGCTTTCGTCGAGATGCTCGATCGCATGGCGAACGCGGGCGCGGTCACGGCCGAACATTTCGACATAGGCCATGCAGTGATGGCCAAAGGTGACGGGCTGTGCCGTCTGCAGATGGGTGAAGCCAGGCATCACAGTATCCGCATGCTCTTCGGCGCGGTCGAGAAACGCGGCGATCAGGGCCGTCAGCATCTTCTCGGTCTTGACGAGCTCTTCCTTGACCCAGAGGCGGAAATCGAGCGCGACCTGGTCGTTGCGGGAACGGGCGGTGTGGAGGCGACCGGCGGCTGGACCGATCAGGTCTGCCAGCCGGGCCTCGATGTTCATGTGAATGTCCTCAAGCTTGCGCGAGAACTGGAACTGTCCGTTTTCGATCTCTGACATGATCGTGTTCAGGCCGGAAACGATCTTGTCTTTATCTTCGTGCGAAATAATGCCTTGTTCCGCCAGCATCGTCGCATGGGCGATCGAACCGCGGATATCCTGGGCGAACAGCTTCTTGTCGAAACCGATCGAGGCATTTATCTCCTCCATGATCGCATCCGGCCCGGAAGCGAAGCGTCCGCCCCACATCTGGTTGGAAGATGTCGCGTCCTTCGTGTCGGCCATGAATTCAGTCCTGGAGTAGTTGATGACGTCCAAAAGACCGCTTGGCCTTCCGTCTGTCCGATTGATCCTGATTGCCGCCGTCCTCGGGATCGTCGCCGGCACCGTCGCCGTATACGTGACGAACATGGGGTCTGGCAATGGTTCGGGTGGGGGTTTGGATGGGGCGGCAGAGGCCTCACTCTCCCCGTCGGCCGGCCAATGCGAGGGCTCGGCCGAACTGGCGAAGTCCGTCGGTGCCTTTTCCAAGGGCCAGGTTGCCGCCATGGTCGAGGCGCAGCCGCCGCGTCCGCTATCTTTGTCCTTCAAGGGACCGGCGGGACAGGACATGACCACGGCCGATCTTGCCGGAAAAACGGTGCTGCTCAACCTCTGGGCCACCTGGTGCGTACCCTGCCGCGAAGAGATGCCGGCGCTGAACGGGTTGCAGGCGGCAATGGGCGGCGATAATTTCGAAGTCGTCGCCATCAACATCGACACGGGCACCGACGAGAAGCCGAAGACCTTTCTTGAAGAGTACAAGATCGACAAGCTCGGCTTTTACCGCGACAGTTCGATGGGCACTTTCAACTCCCTGAAAAAAGAAGGCCTCGCCTTCGGCCTGCCGGCGACGCTGATCCTCGACAAGAAGGGATGCCTGATCGGCGCCATGAACGGCCCCGCGGCCTGGGACAGCGACGATGCGAAGGCGCTGGTGACAGCCGCCAAGGGCGCTTGAGGGGTGCGGATGAATGTGTTGCCCTTCGCCTCAGCCGACCGCTTCTAGCGTGCAGTCAAGCGGGTGAGGAGCGGACCGCCACAAGGCTGATACTTACCGCGTTGGGACTGGAACCTCGCCGCGATAGTCGTAGAAGCCGCGGCCGGATTTGCGGCCGAGCCAGCCGGCTTCGACGTATTTCACGAGAAGGGGGCAGGGGCGGTATTTGCTGTCGGCGAGGCCGTCATGCAGAACCTGCATGATCGACAGGCAGGTGTCGAGGCCGATGAAATCGGCGAGCTGCAGCGGTCCCATCGGGTGGTTGGCGCCAAGCCTCATGGCGGTATCGATCGCCTCGACCGAGCCGACGCCTTCATACAGCGTATAGATCGCCTCGTTGATCATCGGCAGCAGGATGCGATTGACGATGAAGGCGGGGAAGTCTTCGGCAACGGTGGCGGTCTTTTCGAGGGCGACCACGTATTCCTTGGCGGCCCGGAAGGTCGGCTCGTCGGTGGCGATACCGCGCACCAGTTCCACCAGCTTCATCAGCGGCACCGGGTTCATGAAATGTATGCCCATGAAGCGTTCCGGACGGTCGGTCGCGGCGGCGAGCCTGGTGATGGACAGCGACGAAGTGTTGGTGGCGAGAAGCGCCTCGGGCTTCAGAACCGGACAGACCTGCGCATAGATCTTGCGCTTGACGCTTTCATCTTCGGTCGCGGCTTCGATGACCATGTCCATCGGTGCGAGGTCGTTGACGTCGGCGGAGCCGGTGATGCGGGACAGGGCCGCGTTACGATCGTCGTCGGAAAGCTTGTTGCTGGAAACCTGGCGGGCGAGGTTGCCATTGATCGTTGCAAGTGCGCCTTCGATCCGGTCCTTGGAGAGATCATAGATATGCACGTGATAGCCGGCGAGCGCCGAAACATGTGCAATTCCGCAGCCCATCTGGCCTGCGCCGATGACGCCGATATTCTTCATGATCTCACTCGCTCCCTGGGTGCGGTTTTCGCCCGCGTCTCGCATTCATCATAACCGTACGGCGTCTCACAGCAAAATGCCGGGTTGCGTGAGACAGCCCGGCATTTTTCTAGTCTGCTAGCGTGTTTTTTGCCAGCATTTTCGCGTCGCCGAACTGCGGTGCGAAAAAGCCGGTCGCCCTCACAGGGCCTTTTCGAGCTGCGGCAGGATCTCGAAGAGATCGCCGACGAGACCGAAGTCGGCCACCTGGAAGATCGGTGCCTCCTCGTCCTTGTTGATCGCAACGATGACCTTGGAATCCTTCATGCCGGCCAGATGCTGGATGGCACCGGAAATGCCGACCGCGATGTAGAGCTGCGGTGCAACCACCTTGCCGGTCTGGCCGACCTGCCAGTCGTTCGGCGCATAGCCTGCGTCGACCGCTGCGCGCGATGCGCCAACGGCCGCACCCAGCTTGTCGGCGACGGGCAGGATGACTTCCTGGAATTTCTCCGAGGACCCGAGTGCGCGGCCACCGGAGATGATGATCTTGGCGGATGCGAGTTCAGGACGGTCCGAGGAGGCAAGAGCATCGGAGACGAAGGACGAGACGTTAGGGTTTGCTGCGGCTGCCACGGTTTCCACGGAAGCAGAACCACCTTCGCCGGCTGCCGCAAAGGATGCCGTGCGCACGGTGATCACCTTCTTGGCATCGGTTGCCTGGACGGTCTGGATGGCGTTGCCGGCATAGATCGGGCGACGGAACGTATCCGGCGAAATCACCTCGATGATCTCGGAAACCTGCGCAACATCGAGCAGCGCAGCAACGCGCGGCATGACGTTCTTGGCGGACGCTGTCGCCGAGGACATGATGACATCGTAGGATCCGGCCAGCGACACGATCAGTGCTGCAAGCGGTTCGGCAAGGCTGTTGGCAAGGCTTGCGTCGTCGGCAAGCAGAACCTTGGAAACGCCGGAGAGTTTCGCTGCCGCATCGGCTGCGGCCTGCGCGCCCGAACCGGCGACCAGAACGTGGACCTCGCCACCGATCTGCGAAGCTGCCGTCAGCGCCTTGGCGGTCTGGTCGTTTAGGCTGGCATTGTCGTGTTCTGCCAGAAGAAGAATGGCCATGAGTTTATCTCCCTAAAATCAGATCACGCCGGCGGTCTTCAAGGCGCCGACCAGTTCCTCGACGGACTTTACCTTGATGCCTGCCTTGCGGCCGCCCGGCTCCTCGGTCTTCAGAACCTTGAGGCGAGGGGCGATATCGACGCCGAAATCCGCTGCCGTCTTCTTGTCGAGCGGCTTCTTCTTCGCCTTCATGATGTTCGGCAAGGACGCATAGCGCGGCTCGTTGAGGCGCAGGTCGGTGGTGACGACGGCTGGAAGCTTGACCTCGACGGTCTGCAGGCCGCCATCAACTTCGCGGGTAACCACAGCCTTGTCGGCGGAAAGCTCGATCTTCGAGGCAAAGGTTGCCTGTCCGGTGCCGAGCAGGGCTGCCAGCATCTGGCCGGTCTGGTTGGAATCGTCGTCGATCGCCTGCTTGCCGACGATGATCAGGCCCGGCTGTTCGGCGTCGACGACACCTTTCAGGAGCTTCGCAACGGCAAGCGGTTCGACCGTTTCGTCAGTCTCGATCAGGATCGCCCGATCGGCGCCCATCGCAAGGGCGGTGCGCAGCGTTTCTTCGGCCTTTGCCGGACCGATCGACACGACGATCACTTCCTCGGCCTTGCCGGCCTCTTTCAGGCGCAGGGCTTCCTCGACGGAAATCTCGTCGAACGGGTTCATCGACATCTTGACGTTGGCAAGCTCGACACCGGATCCATCCGGCTTGACGCGGATCTTCACGTTGTAGTCGACGACGCGCTTTACAGGCACCAGGATCTTCATGGGGTCCTTCCTTGACTTTTCTCCAGCCGCAGATTGCGACATCTGCGGCGTATCCATTTGTCAGTGGGCGACATGGATACCCATTTTTGCCCTGATGACAACGTGGATTATCCCATCCGGGTTGCGGTTTTCTCATAGGCCTATTCGGCCGGTCGCGTCTCTTGCGATATGCTCTGCCTGTGCAGCACCGCCTTCGGCGTGACGATCTCGCGGTCGAACAGAGGTACGCCCCGGCGCCGCATCACGATGACGAGTGCGGCGCCCGCCAGAATTCCGCCGACATGCGCACCCCAGGACACCGCACTATCGGCTTCGAGCCAAAGCATCACGAATTGCTGAACGATCCACAGGGTCAGCGGCACGAAGGCTGGCAGCGGCAGCGGTATTCGAAACAGAACAAGCACCCATACCCGGACGCGCGGATGCAGCAGGAAATAGGCGGCGACGACACCGGAGATCGCGCCCGATGCGCCGATCAGCGGCCCCTCGGACATCGGGCCGACGAGGCCGTGCACAAGCGCGCCGGCTGCGGCACAAAGCAGGTAGAATATCAGGAAGCGTACATGCCCCAGCGCGTCCTCGACATTGTCGCCGAACACCCAAAGAAACAGCATGTTCGATGCAAGGTGCCAGAAATCCAGATGCAGGAAGGCGTAGGTGACGAAGGTCGCGTCTTCGGGGACGAGGATGGCAGAGGGGTCTAGCACCGCATAGTCGAAGATGATCGCCGGAATGAAGCCGAGACCCAGCGAGGCGATCTCCGTCGTTTCCGAAGGCGCAAGCGTCGTGAATACCCACATGAGTATGTTGGCGGCGATCAGCGAGATCGTCACCCATTGCACACGGATGTATTTTAGCGCGACGGCATCATGCAGCGGAATGAACATGCGTCGCTTCCTCCCCTCCCGTCCGTCGCGCCTTGGTCGCGTTTTCGCCTACCGGTTCTTGCCGGGTACCCACAGAATGTCTGTCCTGCCATTCTCGTTGGCGACGCGGGCGGCGACAAACAGGAAATCCGACAGGCGGTTGATATATTTGAGCGCAGCCGGGCCGATCGCCTCATGCCGCGAAAGCTCGACCATCAGCCGTTCGGCACGCCGCGATACGGTGCGGGCGAGATGCAGATAGGCGGATGCCGGCGAGCCACCGGGCAGCACGAAGGATTTCAGCGGTTCGAGATCGGCGTTCAGCGTGTCGATCTCGGTTTCCAGGCGTGTGGCCTGCGCTTCGATGATCCGCAGAGGCTCGTATTCGGGCTTTTCGCCGGTGTCGGGCGTGGCAAGATCGGCACCCAGATCGAACAGGTCGTTCTGGATGCGGAACAGCATCTGATCGACTTCGCCCATGCCTGCCGTATGAAGCCGCGCCATGCCGATCGTCGAGTTGACCTCGTCGACCGTGCCATAGGCCTCGACCCTGATGTCGTGCTTGTCGCGCCGCGGGCCGGATACCAGTGCTGTCGTCCCGTCGTCGCCGGTGCGCGTGTAGATCTTGTTGAGCTTGACCATGAAGACTGTAATTTCCTTAGTTCGGCATTTGCTCTAGCTCGGCCGGCCGCCGCCGGTCAGCCAGAGCGTGAACATGATGAGGATGACGGCCACGGCCTGGAGCAGCAGACGCAGTTGCATCAGCTTGTTCGACCGGTTGGCATCGGTGCCCTTCACCATGTTGAACAGGCCCTTGATCAAAACGAGCACGACCAGGCCGATGACGATCACGGTCAGAACGGTGGTAAAGGTGGCCATTGAGATTTTGCTTTCCGCTTGCGGGCGATCAGTCGATCCGTTGCATCAATTTGTAGAAGAGCGCTGCCGGCAGGATACGTTTCAGAAACGCGCCCTGCTTGGCCGGCTTCGTCACCAGATAATGTGGCTTCGGGTTGTCGGCGGTCAAGGCATGCTTCAGTACCGTGTGAACGGCGTCCGGACCCAGCTTGTGGCGGTTGACCGGCCCGCTCCCGTCCAGCCGCTGCAATTGCCGCTTGTATTGTTCGGCATGCGGCGAATTGACCAGGTCGATATTCTCTTTGACCTTGGCGAGCGCGTTGGCCGTGAACTGCGTGTCGATCGGTCCGGGCTCGATCAGGCTCACATGGATGCCGCTTCCGTAAAGCTCCATCCGCATCGTCACGGTCAGACCTTCCAGCGCGAATTTCGAGGCGGTGTAGGCGCCTCGGTAGCGATAGGGAACGATGCCGAGAATGGAGGAGCAGTTGACGATGCGTCCATGACCCTGTCGCCGCATGACAGGGATGATGCGGGTCGTCAGGTCATGCCAGCCGAACAGATTGGTCTCGAACTGGATCCTGAGCACGTCGGTCGAAAGGTCTTCCACAGCACCTGGCTGGCCATAGGCGCCGTTGTTGAAGAGCGCATCAATGCGGCCGCCGGTGCGGGCGAGAACGGTGTCGACCAACGCCGCGATCGTTTCAGGCTTGGTGTAGTCCATCACCAGGGCTTCGATGCCGGCCTCATCCAGCGCTGCCAGATCGGCCTCTTTGCGCACGGTCGCGAACACCCGCCATCCCTCGGATTTCAGCGCGCGGGCACAATGAGCGCCGATCCCTGAGGAACAGCCTGTCACGATAATCGTTCTTCCGTCTGTCATGCCGATTGCATACCGTTAAGGTCTCTCTGTACAAGTTGCCGCCTACCTTCCATATTTTGTCATAAGCCTCAACTCATCCTCCACCGAAGCCCTCAGGGAGATGCCGCCTTTGGAAGAAAACTCCCCGGTCAGGTGGCCGAGACTGGCGTTCAAGGTGCTCTGGGATGCCTATTGGCATTTCTCGGAGGATGATGGGTGGGCCATGGCGAGCCACGTGGCGCTGTCGGGCCTTCTGGCGCTGTTCCCCTTCCTGATCTTCGGCACGGCACTTGCCGGCTTTCTCGGTGCAGGCGGGTTTTCGCAGACGACTGTACATCTCCTGTTCGATACATGGCCGGCCGATGTCGCCGATCCGATCGCGTCTGAACTGCAGCGGGTGCTGGAAATACCGCGCGGCGGGTTGCTGACCGTGTCGGTGCTGGCCGCTGCATACTTTGCGTCGAACGGCGTCGAGGCCCTGCGCATCTCGCTCAACCGCGCCTACCGGGTCACCGAGACGCGGCCCTGGTATGTGACGCGTCTTGCCAGTTTGGGTTATGTCATCCTGGCGGTGGTGATCTTTGCGGTCATCAGCATTCTTCTGCTGGCAGTGCCCGTCGCATCGCGGTTTGCCCAGACCCGTTTCCCCTGGCTGATCAGCGATCTCAACGCGGCTGCCAACTGGGGTCTCGTCGGCACGGCGTTTCTCCTGATGATCGGCCTGCTCGGGTCGCACAAATACCTTCCGGCGGGAGATCGCCGGCTGATCGACATCATGCCGGGCGTGGCGCTGACGGTGCTTCTGTGGACATGCTTTGGGTTCGGTTTCGCGGCCTATCTTTCGACCTTCGCCAATTACGCAGCGACCTATGCGGGTCTGGCGTCGATCATGATCGTGCTGATCTTCCTTTATATGGTGGGCGTGATCTTCATGCTGGGAGCGGAGTTCAATGCGGCGCTGATGAAGTACCGGATCTATTCGGTCTTCTCCCGCGTCCGGAAAGAGCGTCGCCGCCGTGGCGATGCTTCGGCTCTAGCCCTTAAGGCCGAGGAGGCCGCGAATGTTGAGCGGGCTGAGACCCGCGTCGCGCAGGGCCGCAAGCCCGGTTGATCCCTCGCTTTTCGACAGTTTTCGCCCGTCTGTGCCAAGGATCAGCCGATGATGGTGGTAGATCGGCTGCGGCAGGCCGAGCAGTTCCTGCAGAAGCCTGTGAACCGAGGTTGCGTGATAGAGATCCATGCCGCGCACCACGTGGGTAATGCCCTGCGCCGCGTCGTCGACGGTGACGGAGAGATGGTAGCTCGACGGAGCATCGGAGCGCGACAGGACGACATCGCCCCAGGCTGCCGGATCGGCCGGAACGAGCTTTTCGGCGCCGTCGCTTATCTCCCGCCATGTCAAAGCGTCCGAAACTCTCGCCAGCGCCTTGTCCATGTCGAGCCGCCAGCTGTGGCGGATGCCGCTTTCGATCAGCGTCTTTCGTTTGGTCTCGCTCAGGTACCGGTCATGATCAGGATAGAGCGCTGACCCATCCGGGTCGCGCGGCCATGTCGCGCCATCGGCCTCGAAATCTGCGACCCTTGCCTTCACCTCGCCGCGCGTCATGAAGGCCGGATAGACGAGACCCATCTCCATCAATTCAGCAAGTGCTTCACGGTAGGTCTCGAAATGCTCGGACTGGCGGCGCGGCGGTTCTTCCCAGGAAAGGCCAAGCCAGTGAAGGTCGCGGTAGATGGCGTCCTCGTAGTTAGGCGTCGAGCGAGCAAGGTCGATATCCTCGATCCGCAGCAGGAAGCGGCCATTCATGTCCCGGGCCATTTCGTGGTTGAGGACCGCCGAAAGCGCATGTCCGAGATGCAGCAGTCCGTTCGGGCTTGGCGCGAAACGCAAGATTGGTCTATCAGGATCGGTGGCGATTTGGGCGGCTGGCATGCCTCCTTCTGCCATGATTTGTGATGCGCAACCATGGAGAAAACCGTGCGGATCATCCGCGACCGATCGGATATCAATGAGGGGCTCGCCGAACTGGTGATCGCCGATCCGCGCCTTGCCCCCATCATCGAGATGTCCGGCGAGCTGCCACTGCGGCTGATCGAACCGGGTTTTGCCGGCCTTGCCTCCATCATCGTCTCGCAAGTGGTTTCGCGGGCGAGCGCCGACGCGATCTGGAAGCGCATGGCGGCTGTTCGTGCCACCGAAGCCGAGGCTTTTGCAGCGCTTGATCCAGAGGTTGTCGCGAGCTTCGGTCTATCGCGGGCAAAGGCTGCGACGCTCACGCATCTTGCGACGGCGATTGCGCAGAAGGGCTTCGATCTCGATGCGATCGCGGGACTGGAGGCATCCGAGGCGACACGGCAGCTGATCGCACTTCCCGGCATCGGTCCCTGGACGGCAGAGTGCTACATGATGTTTTCCGCGGGCCACGCGGATTTCTTCCCCGCTGGCGACGTGGCGCTGCAGGCAGCGGTTGCCGACGGGCTTGGCATGGAAGCGCGCCCGACCGAAAAGCAGCTCGCCGCCATCGCGCTCATCTGGCGTCCCTGGCGCTCGGTCGCGACGAGGCTTTTCTGGTCCTATTACGGGGTGAGGACCAAGCGCGACGTCTCGCCGATTTTGTGAAGTTTGAGTGACGGAGCCGCCTGTATTTAAAGGGCTTCACAATCCTGTAACAACGGTCCTAATATAGAGGTGATAGATGCCGAATCCGTTAGGAGCGTCATTTGACGATTGCAGTCTCCCCGCAGGCCTTACCGGCGCTCGTGTTGAACGCTGACTATCGGCCACTGAGCTATTATCCCTTGTCGTTGTGGTCCTGGCAGGACGCGATCAAGGCGGTTTTCCTCGACCGTGTGAACATCATTGCCGAATATGATCATTCGGTTTGTTCACCGAGCTTCTCGATGAAACTGCCAAGCGTTGTCAGCCTGAAGACCTATATCCAGCCGACCCGCAATCCCGCCTTTACCCGCTTCAACGTGTTCCTGCGCGACAAGTTCGAGTGCCAGTATTGCGGCGATCATGACGATCTGACCTTCGATCACGTCATTCCGCGGGCCCATGGCGGCGAAACGACCTGGCAGAATGTTGTCGCGGCATGTTCACCCTGCAATTTGCGCAAGGGCAGCAAGCTTCCCACGCAGGCCGGCATGTTCCCGCACCAGAAGCCTTACGCGCCGACCGTGCAGGACCTGCACAACAACGGCCGGCTGTTTCCGCCCAATTATCTGCACGAAAGCTGGATGGACTATCTCTACTGGGATTCCGAGCTGCAGCCGTAAGAGTTACAGCTCACGCGGCTTTCTTGGCACCGATGAAGGCGACGGCCGCGAGGATGACGCTGGCGATCACGTTCCAGCCTGCAAAGGACAGACCGAGCACGCGGAGTGCTGCTTCCGTGCAGGATGGTCCGTGCACCGTGTTGAGATCGGAGAGAAGGCTGCCGGCATTGGTCGTGACACCCGCGCCGCCGCCGCAGCTTGCGGGACCTTCCCAGAAGGCCCATTCGACGCCCGCGTGATAGACGCCCATTCCGGCGCCGACCAGCATCATCAGGCCGACCAGGATCAGAAGCGTGCGGCCGATCCAGGCGGGCATGCCGAACGCCAGAGCGCCCATGGCAAGAATGCCGACCGGAATTGCGTAGTAATAGGGTTCGCGCTGCAGCAGGCACATCGCACAGGGAATATAGCCGCCGAGATACTGGAAGCCGAGCGCCGTGCCGACGGTTGCCGCCATGCCGAGCGTGACGATGACCGCATGGCCGAGACCCTTGCGGGCATGGGTGGTGGAAGCTGTCAGCGCCATCGGCTTATCCTTGTATTCCCGACGAGATTTCGCGCGCAGCTGTAAATCAGAACCGGCCATCCTGTAAACCGTGCGCCCCTTGTCAGGCAGGCCCTGTGCGGCACATTGCCGTGATGGCCCTATCCGATTTCCCATTTCTTACGAAAAGGTGCCTTCTTACTAAAAGTTACTATGGATGATATTGAAGCGCATCAGCAGCATTGGAGAATGCAAATGGATTTCACGAAAGCAACAATCCTGATCACCGGCGGCAATTCCGGCATCGGCCGCGGTCTCGCCATCGCCCTTTCCGAACACGGCGCGAAGGTGATCGTCACCGGGCGCAACGAGGCGAGTCTGAATGAAACGCTGAAGGACAATCCGGCGCTTTCCGGATACCAGCTCGATGTCACGGACAAGGACGGCCTGAACGCATTTGCCGCATCGGTCGTGAAGGATCATCCGGATCTCAACGTCGTCATCCACAATGCGGGCATCATGGAGCGTGAGAACGTGCTCGCTGACGTTTACGACGTCGATGTCGCCGAGCGCACCATCACCACCAATCTTCTCGCGCCGATCTGGCTCACCTCGGCCCTGCTTCCGCATCTGCGCCAGAAGCCGGAAGCTGCGATCGTCACCGTCTCCTCCGGCCTCGCCTTCGTGCCGCGCACCGATTCCATGACCTACAGCGCCACCAAGGCGGCTATTCACTCGTGGACGACAAGCCTGCGGCACGAGTTGCGCAGCACCAAGATCGCCGTGGTGGAGCTTGCCCCACCGCAGGTGGCGACGGAGCTGACGCCCGGCCAGTCGAAATTCGCGACAGCCATGCCGCTTGCCGATTTCGTGTCTGAGTCCGTCGGGCTGCTCTGCGCCGATCCGACGCCGTCAGAAGTGATGGTTCAGCGGGTGATGCGGCAGCGCACGGCCGAAGCCACCGGCAATTTCGACCAGGTCTTTGCGATGATCAACCCGAGCTGACGGCTGCAATCTCTGGAGGCGCCGGTATCGTTGGCGCCTTCAGCCTTCGCCGTCGAACTCCGTCCTCGCCTTCGCCACCGCATCGTGGTTCTCGACCGCCCAGATCCACACATTGCAAAAGGCAGCCCCGAGCGTCAGGCCGAGCGGCGAGAGGCTGTATTCCACCTTGGGCGGCACGCAGGCATAGGTCTTCCGGATGACAAGACCGTCGCGCTCCATGCGCCGAAGCGTTTGGGTCAGCATTTTCTGACTGATGCCGGTGACGCGGCGGGCTAGGTCGGAAAACCTTAAAACACCCTCGTCCCACAGCGTATCCAGGATGACCACCGTCCACTTGTCCGCAAAGCCCGAGATCATCTGGCGGACGAGGTCTTCCACCTTCGGATCGACATTGTCAGGATAGTCGCGCGCCTTGTAGCTCTCTGCCCGCGCCACGTCGTCGGCCGTGAAGACCGGCTTCTGTTGGGTGCTCATGGTGGCGTATCCCCTGCTGTCGAACCTTGAGTGCGTTTGTATCGAAAAGAGAGTTATGCAGCAAGACGAGGGTCTTCGATCCATCCACCGTGCGTTGTGGAACCATTGCGCCGGTGGGACATTCGGACTCCCTAGCCGTGCCGGGAGCGTTCCATGTCCGATACTCTTTCAACCTACCGCAGCAAGCGTGATTTCAAGAAGACCAAGGAGCCGAGCGGCGCCGCCGAAGTGCGGCCGTCCAAGCGTGGCCGCTTCGTCATCCAGAAACACGATGCGACGCGGCTGCATTACGATCTGCGGCTGGAAATGGATGGCGTGTTCAAGTCCTGGGCGGTCACCCGTGGACCCTCGCTCGATCCCCAGGACAAGCGCCTTGCGGTCGAGGTCGAGGATCATCCGCTCGATTACGGCGATTTCGAAGGGACCATTCCGAAAGGCGAGTATGGCGGCGGAACTGTCATGCTCTGGGATCGGGGATACTGGGAAGTCGACGGCGCGCTTCCACTCGAAAAGGCGCTCGCCAAGGGCGATTTCAAGTTCATCCTGGATGGCGAAAGGCTGCAGGGCGGCTTCGTGCTGGTGCGGATGAAAAAGGACCGCGATGGCGGCAAGCGCACCAACTGGCTGCTGATCAAGCACCACGACGATCACTCGGTCGACAAGGACGGCGATGCGGTTCTGAAGGAGGCCGAAACGTCGGTCGCGTCCGGTCGCGACATGGCAACGATCGCTGCGGGCAAGGGACGCAAGCCGAAGCCTTTCATGCTGACCAGCGGCGCGGTCGATGCGGATGCGGTGTGGGACAGTAGCGAAGGACTGGCGGCTGACGAACGGCGCGGCAAGGCGGAGGACAAGGCCGCAGATAAGGGCAAGAGTGCAGATAAGGCGAAGCCTGCTTCGGTGAAGATGCCGGATTTCATCGCGCCGCAACTCTGCCAGATCCGCGACCGTCCACCGTCGGCAGCCGGTTGGCTGCACGAGATCAAGTTCGATGGATATCGGGTTCAGATGCGCGTGCAGGACGGCAAAACCATCTTAAGGACCCGCAAGGGGCTCGACTGGACGGATCGGTTCTCGCAGATCGGCAAGGGTGCCGCAGTTCTGCCGGATACGGTGATCGACGGCGAGATCTGCGCGCTCGATCATGACGGCGCGCCTGACTTCGCAGCGCTGCAGGCAGCACTTTCGGAAGACAAGACAGACGACCTCGTCTATTTCGCCTTCGATCTCCTTTTCCACGAGGGGCAGGACCTGCGCGACATGCCGCTGGACGAGCGCAAATCGCGGCTGTCGCAGGTGATTGCCGAAGCGGAACCCGGTGCACGGATCCGCTATGTCGACCATTTCGAAACCGGTGGCGATGCGGTTCTGCGTTCCGCCTGCCGTCTCTCGCTCGAAGGCATCGTCTCGAAACAGGCGGACGCGCCGTACCGGTCGGGGCGAAGCGACACCTGGGTCAAGGCCAAGTGCCGGGCCGGCCACGAAGTGGTGATCGGCGGCTATGCGACAACCGAAGGCAAGTTCCGCTCGCTTCTCGCCGGGGTCTATCGCGACAACCATTTCGTCTATGTCGGACGCGTCGGAACCGGTTTTGGTGCGGGCAGGGCTGCGGATCTGATGTCCAAGCTCGAACCACTTTCAGCCGAGAAAAGTCCGTTTACCGGTATCGGAGCGCCGAAGAAGACCAAGGACATGCATTGGGTGAAACCGGAGCTGGTTGCCGAGATCCAGTTCGCGGGCTGGACCAATGATGGTCAGGTGCGCCAGGCGGCATTCAAGGGCCTGCGCGAAGACAAGCCGGCTGATGAAGTTGAGGCGGAAAAGCCGGCTTCACCGGATCAGGAGACGCCGCAGCCAAAGGCGGAAAAGACCGCCAGCGGCGCGAAACCCACGAAGGTGCCGCGCGGCAGGGGCGGCAAGGCGGAAGTGATGGGCGTGATGCTCTCCAATCCCGACAAGCCGCTCTGGCCAAGCGATGCCCAGAACGGTGACACGCCTGTTACCAAGGAGGATCTCGGCCATTACTACGAATCGGTCGCGGGCTGGATGATAGAGCACATCAAGGGTCGGCCCTGCTCGGTCATCCGCGCGCCCGACGGGATCGGCGGCGAGCAGTTCTTCCAGCGGCATGCCATGCAGGGCACATCGAACCTTCTGGAACTGGTCAAGGTCCATGGCGACAAGAAGGCCTATCTGCAGGTCGATCGCATCGAGGGACTGGCAGCTCTCGCGCAGGTCGGATCGCTGGAACTGCACCCATGGAACTGCCAGCCGAACAAGCCCGAGGTTCCCGGAAGGCTCGTCTTCGACCTCGATCCCGCTCCCGATGTCGCCTTTCCGAAGGTAGTCGAGGCGGCGCGGGAAATCCGCGATCGGCTCGACGAACTGGGGCTGATGAGCTTTTGCAAGACGACGGGCGGCAAGGGCCTGCACGTGGTCGTGCCGCTGAAGACGGGCGGCCGCAAGGAACTAACCTGGGATGAAGCCAAGGATTTCGCGCACCGGGTTTCCAACCTGATGGCGCAGGACGATCCCGATCTCTATCTCACCAAGATGTCGAAGAAGCTGCGTGAAGGCCGCATCTTCATCGACTATCTGCGAAACGACCGCATGGCGACAGCCGTCGCGCCGCTTTCGCCGCGTGCGCGCGAGGGTGCGACGGTCTCCATGCCGCTCACCTGGACCCAGGTCAAAGCCGACCTCGACCCGCAGCGCTTCACCATTCATACGGTGCCGGCGCTGATTGCGAAAACCGAGGCGTGGAAGGACTATTGCGACGCCGAACGGCCGCTTGCCGAGGCGATCAAGCGATTGAAGAAGGTTGAGGCTCGGGGCTGAGGGGGACGATAGGTCGGCGGTAGGCGGTCGGTCGCAGGTTGCTAAGAACGCTTTATCGAACAACTCTGCAGTCACTTGGGAAATTGAGGCCAGTCCCAAACTCCCCTCATCCTCGCCCTTGTGGCGGGGATCCAGTCAGCTCAAGTCCTTGAGCTGAAGAGAGTCTTTGACCCGACGGACGTCGGGTCGCTGTATCCCCGCCACAAGGGCGAGGATGAGGAAGGTTGGGGTACCGCTCCGGTCAAACAAACTTCTTAAGCGTTCGCGAGCAGTCCAAGGCTGCCGTTCCCCACCAGCCGTCGCCTTACTTGCTCTTCCGCTTGTCTGCCGCCAGCGAGCGTTTCAGCGCATCCATGATGTCGATGACGTTGCTCGGCTTCTCCGACTCTTCCTTTTCGGCCTTCTTCGGTGCCGGGCGGCGTTGCTTCTTCTTCGACTTGATGATGTCGAGCAGATTGTCCTGCACCGGATCTGTCACGAATTTCGCGTCCCAGGGGCGGGTCTGCTGTTCGATCAGCTTGCGGATCAGCGGCAGCGTTTCTTTCTCGGGCTCGGCCTTGTCCAGTCCGTCGAAATAGTCCTTGGCTTCGCGCACCTCGTCGCCGAAGCGTAGAGTCCAGAGAACGATGCCCTTGCCGCGGGGCTCGATCATCACGGCCCGCTCGCGCCGTCCGAGCACCAGTCGCGAAATGCCGACCATCTCCTGGCTGTCCATCGCGGCGCGGATCACCGAGAATGCCTCTTCGCTGACCTTCTCGTTGGGCGTTAGATAGTAGGGGGTATCAAGCCAGATCCAGTCGATTTCGGCGCGAGGCGTGAAGGTCGAGATGTCGATCGTCTTGGTGCTTTCAAGCGCGACATTGTCGAGCTCTTCGTCTTCCAGCATCACGTAGTCGTCTTCGCCGCGCTGATAGCCTTTGACTTCATCGTCATCACGCACGGGCTTGCCGGTCACCGAGTCCACGTAGTGGCTCTGCACCCGGTTGCCGGTTTCGCGGTTAAGCGTGTGGAAGCGCACCTTCTCGCTTTCCGAGGTCGCCGGTGTCATCTCGACGGAGCAGGTGACGAGCGAAAGCTTCAGATAGCCTTTCCAGTAGGGACGTATCGCCATGGCTGTCGTTTCCCTTAACCGGCCTTGCGGCGCGTGCTTGTCGAGGATGATGGTGCTGACTTGGCAGTCTTGCGCGGCGTCTTGTTGGTGTTGGCGGATTTCGGCTTGGCGCTCGCCTTGGTCTTTGCCTTCGGCTTGTCCGTTGATCCGGACTTGCCGCCCATGCCGGCGCTTTCACGCAGGGCCTGCAGAAGATCGGATGGTTTGGAGGCTGTCGGGGCCTTCCGCTTCGGGATCTTCTTGCCCTCGAGCTTCGCCTTCACCAGTTCGGCCAGCGCTTCTTCATACCGGTCGTCGAACTTGGTCGGGTCGTAGCTACCCTTCTTGGTGCCGATGATATGGGAGGCGAGTTCGAGCATCTCCTTGTCGATCTTGACCTCTGTCACGTCTTCGAAGGCCTTGTCCGTCGAGCGGACCTCGTAATCGAAATTGAGCGTGGTGCCGATCAGCCCGTCGCCGTGGGGACGGATCAGCACTGTCCGCAACCGCCGGAAAAGCACGGTGCTGGCGATCGCTGCGACGCCCGCCTCCTTCATGCCGTCGCGCAGAAGCGCAAAGGCTTCCTCGCCGAGCTTTTGGGGCGCGAGATAATAGGGCTTGTCGAAATAGATGTCGTCGATTTCCGAGCATGGAATGAACGCGTCGATATCGAGTGTCTTGTCGCTCTCGGGGATAGCGGCGGCGATTTCCTCGGGTTCCAGCACCACGTATTTGCCGCTGCCGGTCTCGTAGCCCTTCACCTGGTCGTCGTGCTCGACGGGGTCACCTGTCTCGCTGTCCACAAACTCGCGGCGCACGCGATTTCCGGTCTTGCGATTGAGGATGTTGAAGCTGATCCGGTCCGACGATGAAACCGCTGTGTAGAGCGCGACAGGGCAGCTCACCTCGCCGAACTTGATATGACCTTTCCAGTTGGCACGTGGTGCACTCATATCAACCTGCTCCCTTGCTTGACGGCGGGATCGTCAACGAAGATGACGTAACGGAGCCAGAGGGCGATAGTTCCTTTTCGCGAGCGGTTGTCATGAAGTTCGATGCGACGCGGCCCTTAACGCTTATCGTTTCCACCGGGTAAAAAAATTTCGTTTGGGGTGGGAACAAAATTAGAAGTCATGCATTGCGCCTGTTCGAGCCGGGGGTGAAGAGCAGAATGAACGATGACCGCGTGACCGGCGACAGCCGGCCAACCCGATCTCAAACCTATTTCGACGATGTCATCGTCCGCGCCCTTCTGCCTGCGGCGAAAGCAGTCCTTTCCCTAATTCTCCTCTGTCCGCTGATGGTTTCCTGCTCCGGCGTGCAGTCGGTGCTTGATCCCGCGGGACGGGAAGCCGCGGGTGTCGCGACACTGTTCTTCGCGATGCTGATCGGCGGCGCGGTAATCTGGGTCGGCGTCGTGGCGCTTCTGTTTTATGCGGCGCGCAAGAAGAACGCCCATTCCGAACAGGGGGCGGGAAAGCTGATCCTCTGGGGCGGCGCCGTGATGCCCTGCATCGTTCTCGGCGCGCTGTTATCCTACGCCATGTGGCTGATGCCGAATGTCCGTCCGTTTTTCTCGGGAGGCGGTGAGGGGCTGCAACAGATCGATGTTACCGGCGAGCAGTACTGGTGGCGGGTCCGTTATCTCGATCCGGACGGCTCTGTCGCCTTCGAGACCGCCAACGAGATCCGCATGCCTGTCGGCGAGCGGGTGGCGTTTCAGCTGACCTCGCCCGATGTCATCCATTCGTTCTGGATCCCGGTGCTCGGCGGCAAGATGGACATGATCCCCGGCCGTCGCAACGTGTTGACGCTGGAGGGCAACAAGCCCGGCTCCTATCGCGGAGTCTGCGCCGAATTCTGCGGCACCTCGCATGCGCTGATGGGCTTTACCGTGGAGGTGATGGAAAAGCCGGCCTATGACGCCTGGCTCGCATCCCGCCGCAGCGCGTCCGGTGGCGGGGATGCCGAGGGGTTGGCACTGTTTCTGAAAAACGGCTGTTCAGCCTGCCATGCGATTTCAGGCACCGAGGCGCGCGGCGTCATCGGCCCGGATCTGACTGCATTCGGCGAGCGCGGTTCGGTCGGTGCCGGCACGCTTGGCAATTCCACCGCCGATATCGCCCGCTTCCTGCGCGATCCCGCCGGCGTCAAGCCGGGCGTGCGGATGCCGCATTACAATATGTTGCCCGAAGCCGAAACCGATCGCATTGCACAGTATCTGAAGGGGCTTCGATGAGCGTTGAACTCGGAAATTTCTCGCCCGAGGAGCGCGCCGCCCAGGAAAAGAGGCTGCGCGACACCTGGGAAACGCCCAAAGGCTGGCGCTACTGGACGTCGGTCAACAACAGCGAGATCGGGCTCTGGTACGGCGTCACCGCATTCGTTTTCATGCTGTTTGCCGGCGTTCTCGGACTGCTGATTCGGATGCAGCTCGTCGTTCCCAACAACGATTTCATGTCGGCCGAGCTGTTCAACCAGGTCTTCACCCTGCATGGCACGGTCATGATGTTCCTGTTCGCGGTGCCGATCTTCGAGGCGATCGCGATCTTTCTTCTGCCGTCCATGCTCGGCGCACGCGAACTGCCGTTCCCGCGGCTGTCGGCCTTCGGCTACTGGAGTTTCCTTCTCGGCGGCATCTTCGTCTGCGGCTCGATCTTCTTCAACGCGGCACCCAATGCCGGCTGGTTCATGTATCCGCCGCTTGCCACCGACAAGGAATATGCCGGCATCGGCGCCGACATCTGGCTGCTCGGCCTCTCCTTCATCGAGGTGGCATCGATTGCCGCAGCCGTCGAGATCATCGTCGGCATCATGAAATGCCGCGCGCCCGGCATGCGCATCAACATGATGCCGATGTTTGCCTGGTATCTGCTGATCGTCGCGGGGATGATCCTGTTTGCCTTCCCGCCGCTGATTGCCGGCGACATCCTGTTCGAGATGGAGCGGATGTTCAACTGGCCGTTCTTCGATCCATCGCGCGGCGGCGATCCCTTGCTCTGGCAGCATCTGTTCTGGATCTTTGGCCACCCGGAAGTCTACATCGTCTTCCTGCCGGCCATCGCGCTGATGGCGATGATCGTGCCGACATTTTCGCAGCGTCCGATCGTTGGCTATTCCTGGATCGTGTTGGCGGCTGTCGGTACGGGTTTCCTGAGTTTCGGGCTGTGGGTCCACCACATGTTTGCGACCGGCCTGCCGCAGATTTCGCTCGCCTTCTTCTCGGCGGCATCGGAAGCGGTGGCGATCCCGACCGGGGTGCAGATCTTCGTATTCATCGCCACCATGCTTGCGGGCCGGGTGATCTTTTCGGTGCCGATGCTGTTTGGCGCGGGCGGGCTGATCATCTTCGTGATCGGCGGGCTGACCGGCGTCATGGTGGCCCTCGTTCCGTTCGACTGGCAGGCGCATGACACCTATTTCATCGTGGCCCACCTGCATTACGTGCTGATCGGCGGCATGTTCTTCCCGATCGTCGCCGGCATCTACTATTACTTCCCCTTCGTGACCGGCAAAAAGCTGTCGGATACCTGGGGCAAGGTGTCGTTCTGGCTGATGTTCACAGGCTTCAACACCGCGTTCTTCCCGATGCATTTTTCCGGGCTGCGGGGCATGCCGCGACGCGTCTTCACCTACCCGGAAGAATTCGGCTGGGATATTTTCAACCTCGTCTCGACCATCGGCGCCTTCATCTTTGCAGCCGGTGTCGCCACCTTCGTGATCGACATCTTCCGCCCGAAACCCAAGCCGGCAGAGCGCAATCTCAACCCGTGGAATTCCGGCACGCTGGAATG
This sequence comes from Rhizobium sp. PvP014, assembly GCF_017876855.1. Taxonomy (NCBI): domain Bacteria; kingdom Pseudomonadati; phylum Pseudomonadota; class Alphaproteobacteria; order Hyphomicrobiales; family Rhizobiaceae; genus Rhizobium; species Rhizobium sp. PvP014. The sequence continues at coordinate 2,337,540 of NZ_JAGIOT010000002.1, read as the reverse complement.
GACCAACGATCCGGATGAGAGCTGGGGCATGCGCTCCGTGCCCATCATCACCAGCCGCTATCCGCTATGGGACCAGCCCAACCTGCAGGCCGATATCGAGGCTGGCCGGTTCTATCTGCCGGATGCGAAATCCGGCAGGCGTGAGACGCTGGTCACGTCGGTGCTCGATGCCAAGCCGCTGCAGTGCCTGCGCGTCGGCGGTGTGTCCTATGTCACCATCATAGCCGCCCTGTCGCTGGGTGGCGTGTTTATCGCGCTCACCTTCCACTGGTGGATCCCCACCATCATCTGCGCCATCATCACCTTTATCGCAATCATCTACTGGCTGTGGACGGGCACGGCACAGATTCCGGAGACGGCTGAAACCGATGTCGGGCTGGGCCTCAGCCTGCCGGTCTATGTTTCAGGCCCCGCGTCCGTCGGATGGTGGGCGATGTTCATCACTATGGTCGGTGACGGTACCGCCTTTGCCAGCCTGATCTTCGGCTATTTCTTCTACTGGACGGTGCATGACGATTATACCGGCGTCAGTGCCGGGCCCGGCGTGTTCTGGCCGATGGTGGCACTACTGCTTTATCTAGCGGCCTGGGGCCTGACGATGCTGGCCCGGCAGCTGAACGAGAAGGGCCCAACGGGTTGCCGCTTTGCCCTCGTTGCAGCCGCAGCCGTTACCATCGCCGCCTCGCTTGCCGGTCTCGCCGGTCCATATCTTACCGGCATGGACCCGACTTCCAACGTCTATCCGGCCACCGTCTGGGTGATTGCCCTCTGGACCGTCATCCACGGCGTGGTCGGCGTCGTGATGCAGCTCTACTGCCTTGCCCGCAGCCTCACCGGCAACATGACAGGCGAATACGATCAGGATATCCGCAACGTCACGCTCTACTGGCATTTCATGGCGTTTACCGCCGTCGTCACGTTCGGCGTGCTCGGTCTCTTTCCGCTGGTGGCATCATGAAGAGCGTTATCCCCCGCGAGGTCGAAACTCTCTGGACCCTGTTTACGGCGCCCGTGGTTTGGGCGCTGCATTTCATCATCTGCTATGCGACGGTCGCGGTTTTCTGCGCCAAGCGTCTGCCGGCGTCGTTCAGCTTCGATACGGTCCGGATCGTGCTTGTCGTCGTGACACTCGCCGCGCTCGCGATGATCGTGCTTTCGGCCTATCTCGCCTGGCGCCAGTGGGGGTTCGGTGCCAAGGACGCGCCGCATGACGAACCGACGCGCTCGTCGCGCACGCTGTTCCAAGGGTTTGCAACGCTGCTTCTGTCGGGCCTGAGCTTCGTGTCGGTCGTCTATGCGGCCATTCCGCTGATCTTCATTGCGGAGTGCCAGCCATGAAACGCCTTGCGCTGATCTCGGGAGCGCTGGTCCTCGGTCTGCTGTGGTTCGGCATCCTGCCGTTTTCCGATCGTGGCTCGTTCTCGGTGCACATGGTCGCGCATATGGGTGTGGTTGCCATCGCGTCGCCGTTGATCGCGTTTGGCATGTCCGGAAGCCGCTTCGATTTCACGGCCGGTCATCTCTGGCTCACACCGATGCTCGCCTCGGTGCTGGAACTGTTTGCCGTCTGGGGCTGGCATATTCCGGCCATGCGCGAGCTATCGGAAGGGTCGGTCCCGTTCGCCGCTCTCGAGCAGATGGTATTTCTCACGGCCGGGCTGACGCTGTGGCTCTCCTGTCTCGGCGGTGCGGCATCGGGACGCGAGGCGCGTCGACTTGCCGGCACGTTCGGCCTCTTGTTTACCTCGATGCATATGACGCTGCTCGGCGCGCTCCTGTCGCTTTCGCCGCGGCCGCTTTACGGCGCGGGCGAGGTGAGCTGTTTCGGTATACCGCTCACCGCACTCGCCGATCAGCAGACAGGCGGTGTGGTGATGCTGCTGGTTGGTGCTATCGTCTATCTTGCAGGCGGCGTGGCGCTGCTCGCCGGCATGCTGAGGCATGATCCGGCTCCTGAGCTTGAGGGGAACGCATGATGACGATCCGCTGGAAGCATCTGATCATTCTTGCCATCCTTGCGCCTATCCTCGGCCTCGGCGTCGCGTGGTCGGGCCTGATCAGCGTGCGCGCCTCGACGGGACACTGGGCGGCGACCGACTGGTTCCTGCATTGGGTTATGCGCAATTCGGTCAGCACTGCCTCAATGTCCGTCGATCCGCCACCGCTCGACAATCCGGCTTTGGTGCCGGCCGCTGCCGGCCATTTCGAAAGCGGATGCGCCACCTGTCACGGGTCGCCGGCACAGGGCCGGTCCGATGCCGTGCTGTCGATGCTTCCGCCGCCGCCGGATCTGAAAGTAGTCGTGCCGACCTGGACCGACGCGCAGTTGTTCGAGATCGTCAAGCACGGCGTTCGCTTTACCGGCATGCCGGCCTGGCCGGTGCAGACGCGTGACGACGAAGTCTGGGCGATGGTGGCGTTTCTGCGCAAACTGCCTGAGATGGACGGCAAGGCCTATATCGCAGCATCAGGTCTGCACGGCATGGGAACCGCGGGCGAAGTGTCGCCGCTGCCGATCACCTGCGAAAGCTGTCATGCGGAAGCAAAGCTCAACGATGGCAGCATAATCCCGCGTCTCGCAGGACAGTCGGAGACCTATCTGCTGGAAAGCCTCAAGGCCTATCACGACAACAGGCGGCCAAGCGGCATCATGGGTGTCGCAGTCGGCACGCTCCCGGAAGAAAGCCTGCCGGAACTGGCGCGCTACTATGCCGGTCAGCAAAGTCCGAAACGCGATATGCCGCCGAAGGACCAGGCGCTTGTGGAAAGAGGCCGCGAGCTTGCCGAAAAGGGACGGTCAGCGGACAAGATCCCCGTCTGTCTCGGCTGTCATGACAAGGACGGTGCGAACCCTGCCTATCCGAAATTGTCGGGTCAGAATGCCGCCTATCTGAAGCAGCAGCTCGATCTGTTTCGAGGCGGCGCTCGTGGCGGCACGGCATCGAGCCATCTGATGGTGAATGCTGCAAAATATCTTCAGGACGACGATATCGATGCTCTCTCGGCTTTCTTCAGCCAGCGCTGACGCCTGAAAGAGATCGGCCGGGCGCAACGGGTGGTGCGTCCGGCCGGTTTGTTTTTAGGCGCGCAGGTCGAAACGGTCTGCGTTCATCACCTTCACCCATGCGGCCACGAAATCCTTGACGAACTTCATCTTGGCATCGGCCTGGGCATAGATCTCGGCAATCGCGCGCAGCTGCGAATGCGAGCCGAAGATGAGGTCGGCGCGGGTGGCAGTCCACTTCTGCGCGCTGGTGCTGCGGTCGCGACCTTCATAGACGCCACGCTCGCCGGCAACAGGTGCCCAGACGGTGCCCATGTCGAGGAGGTTGACGAAGAAGTCGTTCGTCAGCGTTTCCTTGGCATTCGTGAACACGCCGTGCTCAGGTGTGCCGACGTTCAGAACACGAAGGCCTCCGACCAGAACGGTCATTTCCGGTGCCGTCAGCGTCAGAAGCTGGGCACGGTCGACCAGTGCTTCTTCCGCCTGCATGAACTGCGTGCGCTTTTCGTTCACGTAGTTGCGGAAACCGTCGATGCGGGGCTCGAGTGCTGCAAACGACAGGGCGTCGGTCTGCGCCTCGGAGGCATCCATCCGGCCGGGCGAGAAGGGCACGACGACATCGTGACCAGCAGCCTTCGCCGCCTTTTCAACGCCGGCAGCGCCAGCCAGCACGATCAGGTCGGCAAGCGAGACCTTCTTTGCACCGGCATGGGCCGTGTTGAAGGCGGTCTGGATGTCTTCCAGCTGACGGAGAACCTTGGCAAGCTGTTCCGGCTGGTTGACTTCCCAGTCCTTCTGAGGGCTCAGACGGATGCGGGCACCGTTGGCACCGCCGCGCTTGTCGGAACCGCGGAAGCTGGACGCCGAGGCCCAGGCGGTAGACACCAGTTCCTGAACCGAAAGACCGGTTGCCAGAACCTTTTCCTTGAGGTTGGCGATGTCAGCATCGTCGATCAGCGGATGATCGACCGGCGGAATGACGTCCTGCCAGATCAGGTCTTCGGCTGGCACTTCCGGGCCGAGGTAGCGAACCTTCGGGCCCATGTCGCGGTGCGTCAGCTTGAACCAGGCGCGGGCAAACGCGTCGGCAAATTCAGCCGGGTTTTCGAGGAAGCGGCGCGAGATCGGCTCGTAGATCGGGTCGAAACGCAGCGCCAGGTCGGAGGTGAGCATGGTCGGGACATGCTTGCGGCCGGGGATATGCGCGTCGGGTACCGAAGCTTCGGCGTTCTTTGCCTGCCACTGATGGGCGCCGCCCGGGCTCTTCGTCAGTTCCCATTCGAAGCCGAACAGGTTTTCGAAGAAGTAGTTGCTCCACTGGGTCGGCGTCTGCGACCAGGTGACTTCGAGACCGCTGCCGATCGTGTCGGCGCCCATGCCGGTGCCGTGCTTGCTCGCCCAGCCGAGGCCCTGGGATTCCAGCTCGCCGCCTTCCGGGTCGGTTCCGACCAGCGACGGATCACCGGCGCCATGGGTCTTGCCGAACGTGTGGCCGCCGGCGACCAGCGCCACGGTTTCCTCGTCGTTCATCGCCATGCGGGCAAACGTGCTTCTGATGTCGCGGGCCGAGGCCAGCGGGTCCGGGTTGCCGTTCGGGCCTTCCGGGTTGACGTAGATGAGGCCCATCTGCACGGCGCCGAGGGGTTCGGCCAGCTCGCGCTCGCCGCTATAGCGCTCGTCGCCCAGCCAGCTACCTTCGGGACCCCAATAGAGTTCTTCCGGCTCCCAGACGTCGGCACGGCCGCCGGCGAAACCGAAGGTCTTGAAGCCCATTGATTCCAGCGCGACGTTGCCGGTCAGGATCATCAGGTCGGCCCAGGAGATCTTGTTGCCGTATTTCTGCTTGATCGGCCACAGAAGGCGGCGGGCCTTGTCGAGGTTGACGTTGTCAGGCCAGCTGTTGAGCGGTGCGAAACGCTGCTGGCCCATGCCGGCGCCGCCGCGGCCGTCGGTGATGCGATAGGTGCCGGCGCTGTGCCAAGCCATGCGGATGAACAGGCCGCCGTAATGACCGAAGTCGGCCGGCCACCAGTCCTTGCTATCGGTCATCAGCGCGTGAAGGTCCTGCTTCACGGCGTCGAGATCGAGCGTCTTGAATTCTTCGGCATAATCAAACGACTTGCCCAGTGGGTTGGCCAGTGCCGTGTGGGTATGCAAAATCTGAACGTTCAGCTGGCTTGGCCACCAGTCGCGGTTCGAGCGACCGCGGGGCGTATTGCCCTGGGGGTTCTGGCCATGTGCAACGGGACACTTGCCCGCAGTGTCAGTTTTCGTGTCCATGACATTCTCCTTAGATTGTCTGTCGTGCATTGCATGAAAAGGGGAGGATTGTGTGTCGCAACCCGGTGTCTCAAGTCCTACAGGAACATTTCGATAAATTTAAGTTGGATTTCCTGATGGTTGCGATAATTTCACCTTATGACCAATTTTACTCTCAAACAGCTCCGCTATTTCGAGGCTTTGGCGCGCGACGCGAGTTTCCGCAAGGCGGCTGAAGCCTGCGCCATCTCTCAGCCTGCGCTGTCGATGCAGATCAAGGAACTCGAGGATCAGGTCGGTCGGGCCCTGTTCGACCGGGGCACGCGCGACGTCCGGCTGACCGCGTTCGGCGAGCTTTTTGCGCTCCGGGCGCGCGACATCGTGCGGGCAGCCGACGAACTCGCGGATCTGTCGCGCGCGTCGCGGGACCGGTTTCTGTCGCGGCTTCGCATCGGCGTCATCCCGACCGTTGCACCCTATCTGCTTCCATCTGTTATCAACGAGCTCAACCGGGCATTCGACGGGATCCGGGTCGAGATCCGCGAAACGCAGACGACCAGACTGGTGCAGGAAGTGATGCAGGGCGGGCTCGATGTGGCGATCGTCGCGCTGCCCGTCTCCGAGCCTTCACTGACGGAGCTCAAACTGTTCGACGAGGAATTCGTGCTGGTGCGCAGCCGTGAGGATGGGGCGAAGCCGGTGCCGGAGCCGGATGCGCTCAAGGAAATGCGGCTTCTCCTTCTTGAGGAGGGACATTGTTTCCGCGATCAGGCGCTGTCCTTCTGCGGCATCGGGTCGAACCGCCCGCGCGAGATCCTGTCGCGGGAAATCATGGAGGGAAGCTCGCTGTCGACGCTGGTGCAGATGGTCGGTGCCGGCATCGGCGTCACGCTCATTCCGGAAATGGCGGTGCCGGTCGAGACCCGCTCCGCGCGGGTCTCCATTTCGCGGTTCGATTCACCGCCACCGGCCCGCAGCATCGGCATGATCTGGCGCAATTCGACGCCGCTTGCCAAGCAGTTGCTGCAGGTCGCAGACGTGGTGCTTGGTGCGGCCGCCATCATGCGGCAGCAGCAGACGGCCTATACGAGGCCGTCGTCCGAAGCGCTCGAGATCGACGACGTAGGCGCTGCGTCGTCGTCGATTTCGTAGGCATGGATATAGTCGATGACCATCTTGGCTCCGCCGGACAGATCGCCCGGCTTCCCGGCCGCGCCGCCGACGGCCAGATTGACCAGAAGGTACATCGGGTCATGCATGTCTGACGGTGTCTCGGCGCTGGCAATCGCCACGTCGTCGAAATACCAGACGATTTCCTCTTCGGTCCACAGCATGCCGTAGGTGTGGAAGCCTTCGGTGCTGGGAACGCTGATCGCAGACGTCTGCGTGGTCTGCTTGCCGGTCTCATTGGAATGCGCGGAAACATGAACCGTGTTCGGGTCCTGGCCGCGCATTTCCACCACGTCTATTTCCGGTGGCCACGATCCGTCTTCCGGCAGCAGCCAGAAGGCTGGCCATGTCGCCTGGTCGGTCGGCATGTCGGCGCGCATTTCGAAATAGCCGTAGGTCTGCGAGAATGTCGAATAGGTGTTCAACATTCCAGACACGTAGTCGTAGCCGTTGACCGCGTCCGAGATCGCATCCGGCGTATTCTTGGCGGTGATCGTCAGCGCGCCGTTTGAGACCGAGAACGGGCTGTAGCCGGCGGTCGGCGCATAAAGCGGGTTCACGTACCATTGGCTTTCGCCATTCGTCGGCAGGGAACTGCCCTGGTCCGGCGCCCAGTGGAAGTTTGCGTCCCACGTGCCGCTCGTGCCGTTATTCAGGGAAAGCGCGTTGAACTCGTCGCCGAATGTCTTCGTCAGGACCGAGCGGTCGAGGCTGAGCGCAAACTGGTCGGCAGACAGGTCATCGGCTGTCGTGCCCGCAAACACGAGGCTGTCGCCGTCCCCGAGGTCAAGCCGCAGATTGGCGCCTTCCTGGGTCAGGCTGTTGCCCACCTGTTCGAAGGAGGTGAAGCTGTAGCCATCGAGGCGGATCTTGTCGTCGGCACTGAAATCGGTGATCAGGTCGCTGCCATTGCCCTTGGCGACGATGAATGTGTCGGCCCCGCCGCCACCGGTCAGCACGTCGTTCCCCGCACCGCCATCGAAGGTCTGGCGCGAGGACGAGCCCGAGATGATGTTGTCGAGATCGTTGCCGAAGGCGAAGCGGTTGTCACCGGTGACGCGCAGGTTTTCGATATTGTCCGGCAGCGTGTAGCTCATCCAGGTATCGACCGTGTCGATGCCCTGGCCTGCCGCTTCAGCGGCCCGGTTGATGCTGGAATAGAGATAATAGACATCGTCGCCGGCGCCGCCGCTCATGGTCACGTTGACGGCGCTGTCGCCGTACATGGAGTCATTGGCCGCTGTGCCTGAGAGTGCGGTGCCGGCACCCGTCGCCGAAATCCAGGCTTTGGATGTGCCGCTGTAATACAAAGTTTCGCCAAGGGCGTTCAAAACGGTTTTGGTCATCAAAGTGTCTCCTGTTTGAAAAACGTTGACCTTTGGTCTTCTCCTCCGTTTCGTCAGAGCTCCCTGTTTCAGGCTACCGCGTCGATGCTGCACCGCACAGCGCGAACCGCTGGAGGGCTGAACAAGCTGTTCCCATTTCTGGACGCGACTGTTCGTGCCGTCCTTTTTTGCGACAGAAGCGTGCGGGCATGGGGCAGGTGTGCCAGATCTGGCTGTGGACAGTCGCGGTTACGGGCGATCCAGTTCAGGTCCCAGCTGCGCGGTCAGCCATGTCTTGAATGTCAGCATGGACGGGCTGGAATGGATATGGGGCGTACTGAACCAGTAGCCGAAATCGCTCCGGTAACCGAGGCCGGCCGGATTGATGAGCCTGCCGGTAGCAATCTCGTCGAGGATCAGGCCGCGCGGGATCAGGGCCATGCCCTGGCCTGCAAGTGCGGCGCGGATCACCATCGTGTAATAGCCGAAGCGGGTAATGTGGCGGACGGTGGCGCCGTCACGGTTGTGATGGGCGGCAAAATTCTGCCAGTGAAACGGCGTCTGGGGATGTTCGAGCATCACGTGTTCGGCAAGGTCGTCGATGTCACAAGGCGTTCCGGCCTTGGCGAAATAGTTCGGTGCGCTCACCAGAAGCACGTCTTGACCGAAGAGATAGGTGCTGTTGTCTCGGTGTTGTGGCGTCGCCGCAAACTCGAAAATGCCGTCCGGGACTTCAGACTGCGATGGCGAGATGAAGGTCGTGAACTGCACCTCGATGTCAGGATGCTGTTCCGCAAACAGATGAAACTTCGGCAACAGCCAGCGATCGCCGAAAATCGGCAGGACCTGCAAGCGCAGCACGCCCGGGCCGGGCTTCAGCCGTGCGACCAGCAGGGCCGCATCCTCCATGGCCTTCAGGGCCGTGCGCGCGTGGTCGATATAGATGCGGCCGGCCTCGGTTGCCACCATGCCGCGCGGCGTGCGCAGGAAGGCGGGGCTGCCGATCAATTCCTCCAGCGCCAGCAGCTGCTTGCTCACAGCACTCTGGGACAGCGCCGTCGTTTCCGCGGCAGCACTCGTCGATCCGCGTTCGGCCACCGCCAGCAGAACCTGAAGCGATGCGGTGGACGGCAGGCGCCTGCGACGTTGCTCCATCAGGGTCTCGCTGTTTTGTCGGGATGCGTTCGATCCATTATCGCCAGCGCGCCGTTTCGCGCTAGTCGTTTTTGTCATAGGGCCAAGGAAATAAGTTCGCTTGCCCATTCGTGGTGCACATGGGATCCCTGCCCATTATCTGAACAGAAGGGTTTGCTCATGTCGGCATCCGCACAGCTCTGGGGTGGACGTTTCAAGTCCGGCCCTTCCGAAGCTCTGGCCAATCTTTCACGGGCACCTGCCTCCTATTTCCGCCTCTACCGCGAAGACATCGCCGGCTCCCGGGCGCATGCGTCCGAGCTGAAGCGCGCCGGCGTGCTGGATGCGGCCGAGTTTTCGGCCATCCGTTCGGCGCTCGACACGATCGAGGCCGATGTCGCGGCAGGCCGTGAAACCCCTGTCGCCGGCGACGAGGATGTGCATACGTTTCTGGAACGGTTGCTGATGGCCCGTCTCGGCGCTCTCGGCGGCAAGCTGCGCGCCGGCCGGTCACGCAACGACCAGACCGCCAACAATACCCGTCTCTATCTCCGTCGCATGGCACGCGAGCTCTCCGCCGGCCTGATCGAGGTCGAGGACGCGATCCGCGAGCAGGCGGCACGCCATGTCGAAACCGTCATGCCCGGTTTCACCCATCTGCAGCCGGCGCAACCCGTCGTGCTCGGTCATCACCTGATGGCGCATGCCCAGTCGCTGCTGCGCGATCTGGAGCGCTTCGGCGATTTCGACCGCCGCTTCGATCGGTCGCCGCTCGGTGCGGCAGCGCTTGCCGGTTCCGGCATCGTCAACCGGCCGGATCTCTCGGCACTTGAGCTCGGGTACTCGGCAGCTGCCGAGAACTCGATCGACTCGGTCGCGTCGCGCGATATCGTCGCCGAATTCCTGTTCATCGCTTCGCTGATCGGCGTCAACCTGTCGCGTCTGGCTGAGGAAATCTGCATCTGGAGCTCCAAGCAGTTCTCCTGGGTGCGCCTGCATGACAGCTATTCCACGGGCTCGTCGATCATGCCGCAGAAGAAGAACCCCGATATCGCAGAGCTGACGCGCGGCATGTCCGGCACGCTGATCGGCAACGTCACCGGCTTTCTTGCCACGATGAAGGCGATGCCGCTCGCCTATAACCGCGATCTCGCTGAGGACAAGAAGGTCCTGTTCGAGACGATCGATACGCTGCAGCTCATCCTGCCCGCCTTTGCCGGCATGGTGGCGACACTGGAGTTCGACGTCGAGAAACTCAGAGCAGAAGCGCCGCGCGGCTTTACGCTGGCAACGGAAGTGGCCGACTGGCTGGTCGGCCAGAACGTCACCTTTGCCGAAGCCCACGAAATCACCGGCGCCGTCGTGCGCTACTGCGAAGAGCGCGGTCATGATCTTGAAGGGCTCACCGTCGAAGATCTGCCGAAGATCGATCCGCGTCTCGGCCCCGGCCTGCTCGAGGCGATCACGCTCGAACATGCGCTTGCCAGCCGCACCGGTTACGGCTGCACGGCACCCGCTGCGGTGCGCGACCAGATCGGCCGGTTCGAGGCAGCGATCGACGCCCGCCGTCAGTTCGCGCTGGAAGAGATCGGCGCAAAGACGACAGTTGCCGCAAACGCTGCGGAGGCTGGCACACGATGAGCGCACCCACGACCGTTGCTGCAGACGACAGCGCAAAATACGAGGTCGCCCATCTGAAGCTGGTGCCGAAGCGGCATATCGGCCGCAACGTGGCCGCCGGCATCGTCATCCTGCTGATGGCAGCGCTTATCCGCGCCTTCAGCGTCGGCCAGATCGAATGGTCCTATGTGCGCGACTTCCTGTTTGCGCCCGTCATCCTGCAGGGCCTCGTCAACACGCTGGTCATGACGGTTGCCGCCATGGCGATCGGCATCGTGCTCGGCGTCGTCATCGCCATCATGCGCATCTCGGGCAACCCGGTTCTGTCGTGGATCGCCATCGGCTATCTGTGGATCTTCCGCGGCGCGCCGGCACTGCTGCAGCTGATGCTGTGGTTCAATCTGGCGCTGATCTTTCCCACGCTCGGCATTCCCGGCCTGTTCGAATTCCGCACCGTCGATATCATGACGCCGTTTGTGGCGGCCATGCTCGGTCTCGGTATCCAGCAGGGTGCCTACACGTCGGAAGTGGTGCGCAGCGGTCTTCTGTCTGTCGACAGCGGCCAGTACGAAGCGGCGCGCACGATCGGCATGACGCAGATGAAGATGCTGCGCCGCATCGTTCTGCCACAGGCCATGCGCGTCATGGTGCCGCCTGTCGGCAACGAGGTGATCGGCATGGTCAAGCTCACCTCGCTTGCCAGCGTCATCCAGTTTTCCGAAATCCTACACAATGCGCAGGTCATCTACTACGCCAACACCCGCGTTCTCGAACTGCTGCTGGTGGCAAGCTTCTGGTACCTCGTCGTGGTGTCCGTTCTGTCCGTCATCCAGCAGCGCATCGAGCGCTATTACGGGCGCGGATCGAAGTCTATCAGAGCATCGATGTGAGGTTGGACATGACGAAAGATATTCTGGTCAAGGCAATCGACGTCACCAAGAGCTTCGATGCATTCAAGGCGCTCGACAAGGTGAGCCTGGAAGTCCGGCGCGGCGAAGTCGCCTGCATCGTCGGCCCCTCCGGCTCCGGCAAGAGCACGTTCCTGCGCTGCATCAACCTGCTGGAGCGGATGGACGAAGGTGCGATCTGGGTCAATGACGAGCTGATGGGCTATCGCCGCGAAGGCGACAACCTGCATGAACTGGCGGACAAGGAAATTTCCCGCCAGCGTCGCCGCATCGGCATGGTGTTCCAGCGCTTCAACCTGTTTCCGCATCAGACGGCTGTCGAAAACGTCATGGAAGGACCGGTCCAGGTTCTCGGGCAGCCGGCCGCCAAGGCGCGCGAAGATGCGCTCGCGCTTCTCGCCCGCGTCGGCCTGTCCGACAAGGCGAACCATTACCCTTCGGAACTCTCCGGCGGCCAGCAGCAGCGCGTCGCGATCGCCCGCGCCATGGGCATGCAGCCTGATCTCATCCTGTTCGACGAGCCGACATCGGCGCTCGATCCGGAGCTCGTATCGGAAGTGCTCGACGTGATGAAGGATCTGGCTGCGTCCGGCATGACCATGATCGTCGTCACCCACGAAATGGGTTTTGCACGCAACGTTGCCAACACCGTCACGTTCATGGAAGCGGGCAAGGTCGTCGAAACCGGCCCCGCTTCGGAAGTGTTGTCGGCGCCGAAAAGCGCGCGCACCGCGGAATTCATCCGGGCAGTCCATAATTGACCGCCTTCACGTTCAACCAGTCGACCAAAAACAAGAGAACAGGGGATATCATGACCAAGACATTCGCAATCGTCGCCCTCGCAGCCGTTGCTGCGGCCAGCTCGGTTTCAGCTCAGGCCCTGCCGGAGCGTATCAAGACCGCCGGCAAGATCGTCGTTGCCAACACGCCGAACTATCCGCCGATGGAATACAAGGACCCGGCCACCAACACGCTGATGGGCCTCGATATCGATCTCGGCCTGGCGCTTGCCAAGCAGCTCGGCGTGACTGTCGAATGGTCGGATATCGGCTTTGAACAGATGGTCCCTTCGGTTGCCACCGGCCGCGTCGACATCATCCATTCGGGCATGAGCGACCTGCCGAAGCGTCGCGACGCTCTCGATTTCGTCGATTACATGAAGTCCGGCGCCCAGTTCTATACGACGGCGGCCCGCAAGGACGAACTGAAGTCCGAAACCGATCTCTGCGGCAAGAATGTCGGCATGAGCCGCCGCACGTCCTTCCCGGACGAAACGGCAAAGTGGAGCGCTGCCAACTGCGAAGCCAAGGGCCTGCCGGCCGTCAAGGTCGTCGGCACTGAAGGTTCAGCCGATGCCCGCACCCAGCTGAAGCAGGGCCGCGTCGATGCCGCCGTCCAGGGTTCGGAAACCGTTCCCTACCTGATGACGCTCGAGAAGGGTGCGTATGTTTCGATCGGCGCGCCGTTCACTGCCATCTACCAGGGCATCGGTTTCTCCAAGAAGGACACCGAACTGCGTGACGCCTATATCGGCGCGATGAAGGCCCTGATGGCCAGCGGCGAATACAAGACGATCCTTGCCAAGTGGAACCTGGAATCGGCTGCCCTCGACGGCATCTACGTCAACAGCGAAGCCCAGAAGTAATCTTTCACGTGTCGCAGAACGGGTGCCTCCGGCCTGATCTCCTTCAGGCCGGACGGTCGGCGGACCAGTCCGTTTTGCATCGGAAGCCGGGCTATCTGTTCAGCGGTGGCCCGGCTTTGCATTCTTCCCGACCGGAGGTTTTATAATGCCCTTCGACCTTTCCCCCCGTCCGCTCAATCCGGCGCCTGCCACACCCGACATGGTCTGGCCGAACGGCGCGAAAAGCGCAGTCTTCATCGGCTTCGACGTGGATGCGGAAACCGCCTGGATCGGCAACAATCCTTCCAATGTCGACCGCATGGTGACGACGTCGCATGGCGGCTACGACGCGCGCGTCGGCATTTCGAAAATCGTGTCGCTGATGGATGAATTGTCGCTGCCGGCGACGTTTTTCATTCCCGGCTGGACGGCATTGGCGCATCCGGCCCAGTGCGAAGCGATCCTCAAGGCCGGCCACGAGATCGGCCATCATGGCTATCTCCACAAGCTGCCCGACCGCGACAAGCTGGACGAGGCCTTCGAGGAAATCGATCGCGGCTATGAGGCGCTGCACCAGGTGCTCGGCGTGCGGCCGATCGGCTACCGCGCGCCATCAGGTGAGAATTTCCCGGAACTGCTCGCCTATCTCTCGAAATCCGGCATGCGCTATTCGAGCTCCTTCCGCGACGATATCCTGCCTTATCGGCATGCGGATCATGGCGGCGAGCGCGGCCTCATTGAGATCCCGGTCAACTTCGCCTTCGACGACTGGAATTTCGGTATGACGAGCCGCACCAGTTCACGGCCGATCTTCGGACGCGACGCGGTGCTGCAGATGTGGATCGACGAATTCGAGGCGACCCATACCTGGGGCGGCGTCACGACGCTGGTCCTTCATCCGCAGGTTTCGGGACGGCCGATGCGCTGGCACCTGCTGCGCGATTTCCTCATCCATGTGCAAAGCAGAACCGACGTCTGGATTGCCACGGGCGCCGAGATATCGGACCATTTCGACGCGCTGGAAGCGGCCCGCGCAGAGCTTTAAGAAAGACCTGGAGAAACCGACATGACGTTCGACACAAAAAAGCTGGAAGAGCTTCGAGCAAAATACGGCGAAGGCCACGGCGGCAGCATCCATGATCCGGAATTTCGCGCGGTTGCCGACCGGATCTTTTCCGCAAGCGGCACGCGCTCAGCCCCCTATGCGGGCGTTCCGACGCTTCTCGATGCGCCGCTTGTCCACATCGATGCGGACAATCCGGATTTCGGCGATCTTCAGGTGGCGCTGATCGGCGTACCGATGGATCTCGGCGTCACCAACCGTCCGGGCTCCCGCTTCGGGCCGCGGGCGCTACGCACGATCGAGCGCGTCGGTCCCTATAACCACGTTCTGAAGACAGCGCCGACCTTCGAGGTGAAGGTGGCCGATATCGGCGACGTGCCGTTCCGCAGCCGTTACCGGCTGGAGATGAGCCATGACGATATCGAGGCGCATTTCAACAAGGTCGTCGATGCGGGCGTGATCCCCTTGTCGGTCGGCGGCGACCATTCGATCACGCATCCGATCCTCAAGGCGGTCGGCCGCGACCGGCCGGTCGGGATGATCCATATCGACGCGCATTGCGATACGGGCGGCGCCTACGATCTCACCAAGTTCCACCATGGCGGCCCGTTCCGCAACGCGGTTCTCGATGGCGTGCTTGATCCAACACGGGTCATCCAGATCGGCATTCGCGGTGCAGCCGAGTATCTCTGGGAGTTCTCCTTCGAAAGCGGCATGACCGTCATTCATGCCGAAGAGATCGGCAAAATGGGCATCGACGCCGTCATCGCCAAGGCGCGCGAGATTGTCGGTGATGGCCCGACCTATCTCTCCTTCGATATCGACAGCCTCGATCCGGCCTATGCGCCGGGCACCGGCACGCCTGAAATCGGCGGGCTGACGAGCCGCCAGGCGCTCGATATTTTGCATGGGCTGAAGGGTGTGAATTTCGTCGGCGGCGACGTCGTCGAAGTGGCGCCGCAATACGATACGACCACCAACACGGCGCATGCGGGCGCCCAGATGCTGTTCGAAATCCTCAGCCTGATCCGTTTCAGCCCTGCGCTGAAGGGCTGATCGTCACGCTTTCTGACAGTAGTGCGCCGTCGGTGCATTACTGTCAGGCTCGGCTTCGCCTGGCTGCGGCGACACGATCGGCTTGAACAGGCTCCGGTCGGGCTTGAGATCAAGAAGCGGCGTGCCATCGAGGCAATCCATGCCGCGCACCAGAAGCACATTTCCCTCGACACCTTCGAGCACCACGATCGACGTCCCGATCGGGTTCGGCCGGACCGGTGAGCGCAGCGAGAACGTGCCGTGCACCTTGCCGCTGCTCGCCGGGCTCTGCAGAACCAGATCGCGGCGCGCCTGATGCAGCCAGTAGAGGATTTCCAGCCTCTCGAATGTCTCGACGCCCTTCAGGGCCGCAACCCATGGCTCGAAGATCTCGATCCGGCAGATTGGTCCGGTATGGCTGCCCTGACGCGGCGTTTCGCTGCGTGCGGTCCAGGGGGTCGAAATGCGTCCGATGAAGATCAGCCCCGCATCGTTCGCCTCCGGCGGAGTCACCTGAACCTCGTTCTCGCGGATGCCGTTATCATTCGCCATGTCGTTCTCCGATCAACCGGTCCTGCTTCACGTTTCGCGAAGCAACCAGATCTCCCCAGCATGGCTGAAATACCGCTGTTTCGCAAAATGTGAAACTGCGCGGAACAGTTTCCCTGTTTCCGGATTTCTTATTGCGAATAATTTGCAACTACGATCTTTATGTGCGAATGAATTGCAATTGCAACAACGAGAGCACGATCGACGATGGATATCCGATCCCGAATGAATTCCAGCGGCTGGCTGAAAAGCGGCGGTGATGCCTCGCTGATGGATGTTCATCGCTCGATCCCGGTGCGCGGACAGGGATCGAAGCTCCGGCGGGCGTTCGCGTTCTTCGGTCCCGGTTATCTCGTTGCGGTCGGCTATATGGATCCGGGCAACTGGGCGACGTCGCTCGCCGGCGGTTCGCAGTTCGGTTACCTGCTTCTGTCGGTTGCGCTCCTCTCGAACATCATGGCGATCGTGCTGCAATCGCTCTGCGCCCGGCTGGCGGTCGCTTCCGGCCGCGATCTGGCACAGGCCTGTCGCGATGCCTTCCCGCGTCCCGTCGCCTACATGCTCTGGCTGTTTGCCGAAATCGCCATCATCGCCACCGATATCGCCGAGGTGATCGGCACCGCGATCGGCCTCAACCTGATCTTCGGCATTCCGCTGGAAATCGGCGTTCTCATCACCGCGCTCGACGTCTTCCTTATTCTCTACCTGCAGAAGCTTGGCTTCCGGTTCCTGGAAGCCTTTGTCATCGGCTTGCTGGGCGTCATTACCGCCTGTTTCGCCATCCAGATCGCCATGGCCGATCCGAACTGGGGCGAGGTGATCCGCGGCTTTGCGCCGACCACCGAGATCGTCACCAATCCCAACATGCTCTATCTGGCGCTCGGTATTCTCGGCGCCACCGTCATGCCGCATAACCTCTATCTGCATTCCGGCATCGTCCAGACCCGCAATTACGGAGACAGCGTCGAGGAGAAGCGGGAGGCGATCAAGTTCGCGACGATCGATAGCACCGTCGCCTTGATGTTCGCGCTTCTGATCAACGCATCGATCCTCATTCTGGCGGCCGCCGCTTTTCATGCCAACGGCCATACGGCGGTGGCGGAACTCGGCGATGCGCATAATCTTCTCTCACCTGTTCTCGGCTATGCCATCGCGCCGACACTGTTCGGTATCGCGCTCCTGTGCTGCGGCCTGAACTCGACGGTGACGGCGACGCTTGCCGGCCAGATCGTCATGGAAGGGTTCCTGCATATCCGGCTGGCAGCCTGGGTGCGCCGGCTGATCACCCGCGGCATCGCCATCATTCCGGCGGCAGCGGTCACCATCCTTTACGGCGATGGCGGCACGGCGGAGCTTCTGATCCTGACGCAGGTCGTGCTCAGCCTGCAGCTGTCCTTCGCGGTCTTCCCGCTGGTGATGTTCACGTCCGACAAGCGCAAAATGGGCGTCTTCGTCGCACCTCTCTGGCTGCGCGCCTTTGCCTGGCTGATCGCCATCGTCATCGGCGCCCTCAACATCAAGCTGCTGGTGGATTTCGTCCTGTAACCGGAAAAGTCATCGAGCCCAGAATGTGTTCGGCCGTGCGGGCAATCGTCTCGGCGGCCGCTCCCTTTTTCCACGCAAGCGACAGATGCATGTCGTAAGCGTCGGGAAGCGCGATCGCTGCCATCCTCTCGTCCGGCTGCGGAATGGCCCAGAGCGGCAGAAGCGCGATATAGCCGTGATCGCTGACGAGATTGGCGATGACGGGAATGGAATCGATCTCGACGAAGGACAGTGCCGCCCGTTCGTCCGCAGTCAGGATGTCCTCGGTCAGCGTCCCGAATTTCTGCCGCAACCCGCTTTTGAGGCTCGGCAGCGCGATCGGATGACGCAACAGCAATTGCCGCAGGTCGCCACGATGGTCAGCGATCACGTCGGCTGCTCCCACCATGGCAAGTCCGCTGCGCGAAATCACCCGGTGTTCGACGCCGGGCGGCATGTCGAGCGTGTCGACCAGCACGAGATCGTAGGTCCGGTCGGTGATACCGGACAGCAACTCCTCGGCATTGGTGCTGGAGATATAAAGCGGCCGTCGCGGCATGTGCTTCGGCCAGTCGGCGGCAAGTTTTGCAAGGATCCGGGCAATCAGGCTTTCGCGTCCAAGCGGCGTCACCGAGCCGACGCGGGTCGTCGATGCGGCACGCCGGAAACGGTCGCCGGCATGATCGGAAATCTTCAGCCAGATCGCTTCCAGTTCCTCTCCGAGAGCGATTACCCGGTGCCCGTCCGCGTTGGGAACAGCGCCGGCGGCTGCCCGGTCGAGAAGGGGAAGGCCGAGATCCCGCTCGAGGCTGCGGATCTGCCGCGTCAGTTGCGGCTGGCCGATGCCGATCTCCTGCGCCGCCCGCCTTATGCTGCCGCTGCGACCGACCACGAGGAAACGCTGCAGCGCCAGAAGCGGCACGGAAAGCCGGGCTCCGTCTTCGGGCGTGCCGCCCTTGTCGCCGAGACCCGAGAGCTCGCCGACCAGCATGGCCGCTCGCTGCAGATCGCGACCGATCCTGACGCCCTCAAGCGTTGGCTGGATGCGGTTGCCTGATGTCGTCGTCAGCGGCGTCGCAATATGAAACTGCAGCCGTGCCAGTGCCGCAGAGACGCTCGAGACCGGCCGATCCAGCACCTTCGCCGTTTCCCGGATGCCGCCCAAGGCCAGCACATGATGAGCGATCAGCAGCGAGGCAAGGTCCATGGCGGCTTCCGGGTGAGCATATAAGAGGATGACAGCAATGATATCGTGCGTTCACGATATGGGATATCCCTCTGCCAATCAAATTCTCCTAGTCTGCCCTGAAGCGGTTCCGATCGAACGCGCCTCAAGGCTCAAGGAGACAGGCCGATGTCGGATTTCGATCTTGTTCTGAAAGGCACGCTGGTCCTTGCCGACCGCATCGTTCCCGAAGGTTATGTGGCAGTCCGCGACGGTCTCATTGCGGCTGTTGGCCAGGGCCAGATGCCGTCCGCCCGCGAAAGCCACGATCTCGGCGCGTCGCTGATCCTTCCGGGTGCCGTCGATGCGCAGGTGCATTCGCTTTCACAGAAAAACCAGGAGGATTTCATCTGGTCGACCCGCTCGGCAGCTGCCGGCGGCGTCACCACCATTGTCGACATGCCCTATGACGAGGGCAATCTGGTCTGCTCAGCGGATGCGGTGCGAAGCAAGGTTGCTCATGCGGAAAGCCAAGCGCGGGTCGATTTTGCGCTCTATGGCACGGTCGATCCGCAGGAGGGCGCGGTGCGCATCCGCGAACAGGTGGATGCCGGTGTCGCGGCCTTCAAGTTCTCCACCTTCGGGACCGATCCGAAACGCTTTCCGCGCATCTTCGCGCCGCTGATGGCCAAGTGCTTTGCCGCCATCGCGCCAACCGGCCTGACGGCCGGCGTCCACAACGAGAATGACGAATATGTGCGCTGGGCGATGGCCGAGGTGAAGGCCTCCGGCATCACCGATTACCGTGCCCACGAAATGTCGCGTCCGCCGCTGACCGAGCTTCTGGCCATGGCCGAGATCTACGAGATCGGTGCCGCCACAGGCTGTCCGGTCCATGTGGTGCATTGCTCGCTTGGTCGTGGTTACGAGATCGCCGCCGGATACCGCGCGCAGGGGCATCGCGCCACGGTCGAATGCCTGATTCATTACCTGACGCTCGACCAGGAAACCGATGCGAGAAGGCTCGGCGGCAAGTCGAAATGCAATCCGCCGATCCGGCCGCGGGCGGAGGTGGAAAAGCTCTGGCGACATCTGGCGGCCGGCAATGTCACGCTTCTCTCCACCGATCACGTCAGCTGGTCGCTCGACCGCAAGACCAATCCGGACATGCTTGCCAATGCCTCCGGCCTGCCGGGTCTCGAAGCCATGGTGCCGCTGTTTATCAAGGGCGCACTCGAACGCGGTGTGTCACTCACCTGGGCCGCGAGGCTGATGGCGCTCAATCCCGCCCGGCATTTCCGCATCGATCACGTCAAGGGCGCGCTTGAAGTCGGCAAACACGCGGATATCGCGGTGCTGACGGCGGAAGAGCATGTGTTCGACGCGTCGAAGACCGGCAACAACGTTGTCGGGTGGTCGCCCTATGACGGAATGACCTTGCCCTACAAGGTGGCCGGAACCTATCTTCGCGGCGCACTCGCCTATGACGGATCGACGGTGCTGGCGCAGCCCGGCAACGGCCGGTTTGTGCGGCCCCCGGCCAACCTTTCACTTCAGGATTTTTGATCGCATGACCTCCAATCTCGCCGTCAACGCTGACCGGATCGCAGCCGATATCGAGGCGCTGGCTGATATCACCGAACCGGACAGGCCCTGGACGCGGCGGGCCTTCACGCCGATGTTTCTCAAAGGCCGCGCCTATGTCGAGAGGATCTTTCGCGAGGCCGGGCTCGAAACTGAGATCGATGCCGCCGGCAACCTGACCGGGCGCCGCAAGGGAACGGTGGAGGGCAAGGGCAAGATCATGCTCGGCTCGCATACGGATACAGTGCCGAACGGCGGCCGGTTCGATGGCATTGCCGGGGTCATCGCGGGTCTCGAAGTGGCGCGATCGCTCAAGGATGCCGGCATCGCGCTCGAACATGATCTGGAAATCGTCGATTTTCTGGCCGAGGAAGTGTCGATCTTCGGTGTGTCCTGCATCGGCAGTCGCGGCCTGACCGGCGTTCGCCCGCCGGAATGGCTGGAGCGCAGCACCGATGGTGTCACGCTGGCGGACGGCATCCGTCAAGTCGGCGGTGATCCCGACACCGTGTTCACGCGCACCGATATCAAGGCCTTTCTCGAACTGCATATCGAGCAGGGCACGGTGCTGGAGCGCGAAAACGTCGATATCGGCATCGTCGGCGCCATCACCGGCATTTCCCGTTTCGAGATCCTGGTGGAAGGCCGTGCCGATCATGCCGGCACCACCCCGATGAATGCCCGCTTTGATGCGCTGGGGGCCGCGTCTCTAGTCGTGCTCGGCATCGAGGAGATCGCCCGGGAGCTTGCGTCGGGCAAAAGCTATTTCGCCGGCACGGTCGGCGAGTTCTCGATGGAGCCGAACGCTGCAAACGTCATCCCCTCGCATGTCCGCATGCTGATTGATGCGCGTGCCGTCGATGACGCCGTGATGGATGAATTCGTCGCTTCCGTCACCGCGCTTTGCGCACAGACCGCGACTGAGCGCAGCGTGACGATCGCCGACCCGCGGCGGGTTTCATATGCGGCGCCAACGCCAATGTCTGACATGGTGACCGGTGTGCTTGCCGAAAGTGCGCAGCGGATCGGCGCGACCAGCCGGCCGATGGTGTCCGGCGCCGGTCACGATGCGGCGTTTCTCTCCAAGGTGGCGCCGGCTGCGATGATCTTTATCGCCAGCAAGGATGGCCGCAGCCACGCGGCGGAAGAATGGTCCGACAACGACGATATCGCGCTCGGCGCTGCCGTTCTCTACGAGGCGGTCTTGGCACTCGACAAACAATAGGGGCAAGGGCATGGGTCGCATACTGACGGAGAAGGATGTCGAGGCGGCGGTTCGCGGCGGCTCGGTCTATGCGGCGGGCGGCGGTGGCTGGTCGGATCACGGACGCATGCTCGGCTATGCCGCCGTCTCGGTCGGCCGGCCCGAACTCGTGACGATCGACGAGCTGTCCGACGACGACTGGGTGGCGACGGCTGCCGCGATCGGCGCACCGGCCTCGACCACCGCCTGGGAAATGCAGGGCATCGACTATGTGAAGGCGGTGCAGCTGCTGCAGGATGCGCTCGGCGAAAAGGTTGCGGCGCTGATGATCGGCCAGAACGGCAAGTCCTCGACGCTTAACGGCTGGCTACCATCGGCCATCCTCGGCACCAAGGTGCTCGATGCCGTCGGCGACGTACGCGCCCATCCGACCGGCGACATGGGCTCGATCGGCATGGCGAATTCGCCCGAACACATGATCCAGACGGCAGTCGGCGGCAACCGGGCGGAAAACCGCTATATCGAACTCGTCGTGCGCGGCGCCACCGCCAAGGTCTCGCCGATCCTGCGCACCGCCTCGGACATGTCCGGCGGCTTCATCGCCTCCTGCCGCAATCCGCTGCGCGCCTCCTATGTGCGCAAGAATGCTGCGCTCGGCGGCATCAGTCTGGCGCTGACGCTCGGCGAGGCGATCATCGAGGCCGATGCGAAGGGCGGATCTGCCATCATCGACGCGATCTTCAGGACGACCGGCGGCACGATACTGGGAGAGGCTGAAGTGACGGCCAAATCGGTGGTCTATACGAAGGAAGCCTTCGATGTCGGCACGATCACTCTTGGGTCAGGCGACGGGGCGATCACGCTGCATGTGATGAACGAGTTTATGGCGGTGGACGATGCCGGCGGCAACCGCCTCGCCACCTTTCCTGATATCATCGCAACGCTCTCTCCGCAGGGCGAACCGATGAGCGTCGGTCAGTTGCAGGTTGGCATGCCGGTGTTTCTGCTGCATGTGCCAAAGACGCTCATTCCGCTGTCATCGAGCGTCAAGGACCCGTCGGTCTACCCGATCTGCGAGACGGCGCTGGGGATCAGCATTGCGGATTATGCGCTGGGGTAGGGCGGAATAAGACCCCGCCCCAAACCCCTCCCCACAAGGGGGAGGGGCTTAACTGCCGCACCGTCACAGCCTTTTTGGGACGCGACAGTGCCACAGATCTTCTCCCCCCTTGTGGGGGAGATGGCCGGCAGGCCAGAGGGGGTGGCTGCCCTCACCCTAACCCTCTCCCCGCGAGCAGGGAGATGGGACGTGCCTCGATTGGGGCAGGGACCGTGCCGCTGGTTTTCTCCCCCTTGTGGGGGAGATGGCCGGCAGGCCAGAGGGGGGCTTTCTTGGCCCGGCACTACATTGGGTGAGGCAATCCTCACGAGACAGGAGATCACGCCATGCCAAAGCCCAATCCGCGCCATCCGAAATTCCCGATCCCCGGCGGGCCTGACCTGCGCGCCAAGGGCTGGCGGCAGGAGGCTCTGCTGCGGCTTCTGGAAAACGTGCTTTCAGTCGGCGAGGATCCGGACAATTTGATCGTCTATGCGGCGCTGGGCAAGGCGGCGCGCAACTGGGCGGCGCATGAGGCGATCGTTAGAGCACTGAAGACGATGGACGAGGATCAGACGCTGATCATCCAGTCCGGCAAGCCGGTCGGGTTGCTCAAGACCCATGACAGGGCGCCGCTCGTCATCATGGCCAATTGCAACATCGTGGGGCAGTGGGCGAAGGCCGAGTATTTCTATGAACTGCAGGAAAAGGGCCTGATCTGCTGGGGCGGGCTGACGGCCGGAGCGTGGCAGTATATCGGCAGCCAGGGCGTCATTCAGGGCACCTACGAGATCTTCATGCGGATCGCCGAGAAGCGTTTCGGCGGCTCGCTTGCCGGTCGCTTCATCCTGACGGCTGGCCTCGGCGGCATGGGTGGCGCGCAGCCGCTTGCCGGTCGCATGGCGGGCGCTGCGATCCTGGTGGTCGATATCGATCCGGAGCGGGTCGCCAAACGCCGCGAGATCGGTTTTCTCGATGAGGTCGCGCCGGATCTCGATACGGCGCTCGCGATGATCGATGCGGCGGTTGTCGAAAAACGCGCGGTCTCGATCGGTCTCGTCGGCAATGCCGCCGACATCTACCCGCAGATCGTCAAGCGCGGCATCGTGCCCGATATCGTCTCCGACCAGACTTCGGCGCATGATCTCGTCTATGGCTATGTCCCGAAGGGGATGAGCCTTGAGGAAGTCCGCCGGCTTCGCAAGGAGGGGCAGGGCCAGCTGATGGCGGCGAGCCGTGCCTCGATCGCCGATCATGTCCGCGCCATGCTGAGCCTGCAGGAAAAGGGCGCGGAAGTGTTCGACAACGGCAACCTCATCCGCACCCAGGCACGCGAAGGCGGCGTTGCCAACGCCTTCGACATTCCGATCTTTACCGAAGCCTATCTGCGGCCGCTCTTCTGCAAGGCGATCGGGCCGTTCCGCTGGATGGCGCTGTCGGGCGAGGAAAGCGATATCGCCCGCATCGACGATCTCGTGCTCGAGCTTTTCCCGGATAATTTCATCGTCACCAACTGGATCCGGCTGGCGCGCGAAAACGTGCCCTTCGAAGGCTTGCCAGCACGCATCGCCTGGCTCGGGCATGGCGAACGCACCAAGCTCGCGTTGGCCGTGAACGCGCTGGTCGCAAGCGGCGAACTTGCCGGGCCGATTGCCTTTTCGCGCGACCATCTCGATGCAGGCGCCATGGCGCATCCCAATATCATGACCGAGAACATGAAGGACGGATCGGACGCGATCGCCGACTGGCCGCTGATCAACGCGATGACGATGTGTGCGTCGATGGCCGATCTCGTCGTCATCCATTCGGGCGGTGGTGGCTATGCGGGTTACATGACATCTGCCGGTGTCACGATCATTGCCGACGGCACGGAAAAAGCCGCCGAACGGCTTGAACATTCGATCACCAACGACACCTCGCTCGGCATTATCCGCTATGCGGATGCCGGCTATGACGAGGCGATCGAGGCTGCCGAAACGGCGGGGCTGAAATTGCCCTAGAAGGGGTCTTCGTTAAAGCTTTGGAGGGGTGCGTTAACCTTTTGTTAACCACCCCGGCGCTACATCTAACGTCAACGATTTGTTTACGTAGATGACCAAAGTGCTAACAGACGCTCGCTCAATCCGTATCAAGGGCCGCTCGTTTTTGGCGGTCGTCTTGTCCCCCGATCTGCCGCTCGACAACTGGCTCGCGCGCCTTGACGATCTGGCTGCCCGCTCGGCCGGCTTCTTTCTCGACCGGCCGGTCGTGCTCGATATTTCCGAGGTTTCGATCGACAAGATCGAGCTGAAGGACCTGCTCGAACAACTGGCCGAACGCAATGTCCGGATCATGGGTATCGAAGGCGCTCGCCCGTCGATGCTTGGCCCCGGCATGCCGCCGGCGATGCGGGGCGGCAAGGCTGCATCCGATTTCGAAGTCCCGGAAAAGTCCGAGGATAAGTCGGCTCAAGAAAGCTCCGGACAAGTTGGCGCTGCTACCAAGCAAGGTGCCCAGCAGCCGGAAACGGATACCGACAGTCAGCTCCGCAACGAGCCGATCAAGGTTGCCGAAGTCCGGCCGGTCATCCAGTCGCTGGTGATCAACGAGCCGGTTCGCTCCGGTCAGTCGGTCATCTTCGCGGAAGGTGACGTGACCGTAATCGGTTCGGTTGCCTCCGGTGCCGAAGTGATCGCCGGCGGTTCGGTGCATGTCTACGGCGCAATACGCGGCCGAGTCATGGCTGGATCATTGGGGAATGCAACGGCGCGGATCTTTTGCCGCAAGCTCGAGGCCGAACTGGTCGCGATCGACGGCATCTACAAGATGGCCGAGGACATGGACGCAAGCCTTCGCGGGCAGCCGGTCCAGCTCTGGCTCGACGGCGACATCATCATGGCAGAAACGCTCAGTTAAGAAATGAAAAAAAGCAAATGATAACGGGCCGGCAGGACACAGGAGAGATTGGTATGGGGAAAGTCATAGTTGTGACTTCGGGCAAGGGAGGGGTCGGCAAGACGACCTCGACCGCGGCCCTCGGCGCGGCGCTCGCCAGCCGCGGCGAAAAGGTCGTCGTCGTCGATTTCGATGTCGGGTTGCGTAACCTCGATCTCGTCATGGGTGCCGAGCGCCGGGTCGTCTACGACCTCGTCAACGTCATCCAGGGCGATGCGAAGCTTCCGCAGGCCCTGATCCGCGACAAGCGCCTCGACAACCTGTTCCTGCTGCCCGCCTCGCAGACACGCGACAAGGATGCCCTGACATCCGAAGGCGTCGAGCGCGTGATGGCCGATCTGAAGCGCTACTTCGACTGGATCATCTGCGACAGCCCTGCCGGCATCGAGCGCGGTGCAACGCTTGCCATGCGCCATGCGGATATGGCCGTCGTGGTCACCAATCCGGAAGTCTCTTCGGTGCGCGACAGCGACCGCATCATCGGTCTTCTCGATTCCAAGACGCTCAAGGCCGAAAACGGTGAGCGGATGGAAAAGTATCTTTTGCTGACCCGCTACGACGTCAACCGTGCCGAGCGTGGCGACATGCTGAAGGTGGACGACGTTCTGGAAATCCTGTCGATCCCGCTGATCGGCATCATTCCGGAAAGCATGGATGTGCTGCGTGCCTCCAACATCGGTGCACCGGTGACGCTGGCCGACGCCAAGAGCGCTCCGGCCCAGGCTTATTTCGATGCCGCGCGGCGTCTCGCCGGCGAGGTCCTGCCAATGACCATCCCGGGCGAAAAGCGCGGTCTCTTCGGCAAGATCTTCGGAAGGAAGGCCGCATGAACATGTTCCGCCTTTTCAACAGGCCGAAATCGGCGCCCGCGGCCCGCGAGCGTCTCCAGGTACTGCTTGCTCATGAACGCATGGTTGTCGGCACCGATCTGGTCGCCGTGCTACGCGAGGAAATTCTGGCCGTCATCGCCAAGCACGTCCAGCTGGACGCCGACCGCGTAACGGTAAAGATGGATCGCGACGAACATTGCACTATCCTGGAGATCGACGTCGAGATCCCGCTCAATGCGAGCGCCCAGGCCGCAGCCTGAACGACCTAACGAGTTAGCCTCCCAAGGCTGGTTTGAAAGGCGGGTATGTCCGGCGGGACATGCCCGCCTTTTGCGTCGTCCCAGCGGACTTCCAGATGGCCGCCGAGCGCCCGGACGCCCTTGTCGATGGCTTTGAAATCCGGGTAGCGGCTCTTGTATCCGCGGGTCTGGAAATACTGGCCGGTGCCGGCCTCTTCATCCATATCGCGCATGATCCACCGGATCGCGTAGCAGCGGCTTCGCAGCTGATCGAGCGCCGGAATGCCTGTCAGCTTGTAGGGCTTCCGGCTGCGGCGAAAACCGTAATAGCGGGCCGCCGCCTGGATCCGGTCCCAGCTGACGCCCGGAAACGCGTCGCAGATCTCTTTCCGGTCTGCGTCGGGATAGAGCCTGCGCAATTTCTGCCGGGCCGACCATCCCCAGGCCTGCCGGCGTGGTGCAAGACCCAGTCTCTGGCAGCGTGTCTGTATGGCCTTTTTCGACCGGGCATGCAGAACCTGGTTTATGGCAAAGTAATCGGGATGAAAGATCCGGCAGATCAGGTCTTCCTCATCCGTCCAGAGCTTGTGTCCGCTGACGGTGAAGCCCGAACGCAGTATCTTCAGTCGTGTCCGCTCTGTGACAGCTAAGTCTTTCGCAAGCTGCGCCAGGTCCATTGCAGGGTCCTCTGACGCTGGCGGCTATGGCTTCTTGACGTTGAGCGCCCGGAACGAATTGAACGTGCCTCCCTTGTCGGTGAACAGGTCCACAAGCGGCTTCGGCAGACCGTTCAGCTCCCGCAGCTTGAGCGCGAGGAAGGCAAATTCCAGCTTGAGGCGATCGATTTCCTGCGCCCGGGCATCGAGAATGCGTGCCTCGATCTCAGCTTTCTGGCGAAGAAGATCATCCAGTACGGACATGACAACGCTCCAAAATATGACGTTTGAATTTGGCTTTCTTGAAAAATTGCATGCGGGAAAAACCGTGTGCGGTCACACGTTCGGACAAGCTGTCACGGAAATTCGATTTTGCCAATCGCCGTCGCCATTTCCAACGTCACCCGATTCTGATGTCCCTATGCTGGCGCGTGTTTACAGAGGTGCTATACAGGCCAATGATTTAGGTAGGCGTCTCGGGCAGTCGCAAATGCGAGACGTCACGATCGCAGCCAATGACCATGCCTTCGGAGTGCCAGATGAACTTCCATTCGCCCTATAGCCACGGCTTCATTCGCGGCGCCGCCTGCACGCCGGTCTGCGAACTCGGCGACCCGGATTTCAACGCGCGTGCGACGCTCGACCTCGCCCGTGAAGGTCACGCGCGCCGCGTTGCGCTGATGGTGTTTCCGGAACTTGGCATTTCCGGCTATTCGATCGACGACCTGCTCGGCCAGGACGTTCTTCTCGATGCGGTCGAAAGCGCGCTTGCAACGATCGTCGAGGAAAGCAAGGCGCTGCTTCCCGTCCTTCTTGTCGGCGCACCGCTGCGTCACGAAGGACGTCTGTTCAACTGCGCCGTCGTCATCCATGCAGGCCGCATTCTCGGTGTGGTGCCGAAGACCCATATCCCGAATTACCGCGAATTCTACGAGAAGCGCTGGTTCGCATCCGGCCGGAGCGTGCGCGACATGATGATTTCGGTTGCCGGACAATCGGTGCCCTTCGGGATCGATCTGCAGTTTGCCGCTGAAAATATCCGCGATTTCATCTTCCACGTGGAGATCTGCGAAGACGTCTGGCTGCCAGCGCCGCCGAGCGATTTCGGCGCGATGGCCGGTGCTCTGATCCTCACCAACCTGTCGGCCAGCAACATCACCGTGGGCAAGGCGGAGATGCGCAAGCTGCTTTGCGCCACCCAGTCGGCGCGCAACTTTGCGGCCTATCTCTATTCGGCCGCAGGCCCCGGCGAATCCACCACCGATCTCGCCTGGGACGGCCAGGCCTGCATCTACGAACTGGGCGATCTGTTGGGCGAGACCGAGCGGTTTCCGGCCGGCCCGCAGATGTGCGTCGCCGATATCGATGTCGAGCGGCTGCGTCTCGAGCGAATGCGCACCGGCACGTTCAACGATGCCGCAACGCTGCATCTGACGGCAGGCAAGACGTTCCGGCGCGTCCTGTTCGACTTCGAGCGGCCGCAAGAAACGCTTGATCTGGAGCGGGCCATCCAGCGCTATCCGTTCGTGCCATCAGATCCGAAGCGGCTCGACCAGGATTGCTACGAAACCTTCAACATCCAGGTCCAAGGCCTGATGAAGCGGTTGAAATCGACCGGCATCAAGCGGCTCTGCATCGGCATTTCAGGCGGCCTTGATTCGACCCATGCGCTGCTGGTCGCAGCCAAGGCCTATGATCAGCTCGGCTGGCCGCGCACCGATATCCTCGGCTTTACCATGCCGGGCTTTGCCACCGGCGACGACACGAAGTCGAATGCCTGGGCGCTGATGCGCGGCATGGGCATTACGGCCGAAGAGGTCGACATCAAGCCGCTTGCCACCCAGCTTCTGCACGATCTCAAACATCCGTTCAGCGGTGGCGAGCCGGTCTATGACGTGACGTTTGAAAATGTGCAGGCTGGCCTGCGCACCGATTTCCTGTTCCGCGCTGCCAACCAGCGCAACGCGCTTGTGCTCGGCACCGGCGACCTGTCGGAGATCGCGCTTGGCTGGTCGACCTACGGCGTCGGCGACCAGATGAGCCATTACAACGTCAACGCTTCGGTACCGAAGACGCTCATCCAGCACCTCATCCGCTGGGTCATCGAGGCCGAGAGCTTCGATGACGAAACCAATGCAACGCTGCAGCGCATCCTCAACACGCTGATCTCGCCGGAACTGGTGCCGGCGGGCGCCGATGGCGCCATGCAGAGCACGGAAGACAAGATCGGCCCCTACGATCTGCATGATTTCACGCTCTACTATCTCACCCGTTTCGGCCTGAAGCCGTCGAAGATCGCCTATATGGCGCTGCAGGCCTGGAAGGACGCCGGCGCCGGTGCCTGGCCGTCGCATTTCCCGGAGGAGAAGAAGCGGCAGTTCGATCTGCCCGTCATCAAGCGCTGGATGGAGACGTTCCTGTTCCGGTTCTTCACAATCAGCCAGTTCAAGCGCTCCGCATCGCCGAACGGGCCGAAGGTGACATCCGGCGGATCGCTGTCGCCGCGCGGCGACTGGCGGGCGCCGTCGGATGGCAACGGCCGGATCTGGATCAAAGAGCTCAAGGACAACGTGCCGGACGCATGACGTCCGTGCTCCGCAACACGCAATTGTCAGGCGGAATCGGCGAAATCGGGAAACCGATGGGCGCCTAAGGGGTTGTTCCTTCCAGAGACAACAGGGAAGGAGCTCAATTCATGGAACTCAACCGTCGAACCGTTCTCACCGCAACCGCTTTCACAGCGGCCGCTGCGGTGTTTCCAATTCCCAATATTGCACGGGCCGCCGCGCCGTTTGCACAGCCGAAGCTGCCATTCGGCGAGGGCGATCTGGCACCGGTCATTTCGGCAAAGACCGTGGGCCTGCATTACGGCAAGCACCACAAGGCCTATTTCGACAAGCTGAACACGCTGT
Source organism: Rhizobium sp. PvP014 (assembly GCF_017876855.1). Lineage (NCBI taxonomy): Bacteria > Pseudomonadati > Pseudomonadota > Alphaproteobacteria > Hyphomicrobiales > Rhizobiaceae > Rhizobium > Rhizobium sp. PvP014. Next base: position 2,307,702 of record NZ_JAGIOT010000002.1, on the reverse strand, counting down.
CGACCGGCACCAAATATGCCGACATGGATCTGGAAGCAATCGTCGTGGAATCGGCGAAGTCCGATGCCGATGTGGACGCGAAGATCTTCAACAACGCCGCCCAGGCCTGGAACCACGTGTCCTACTGGGATCAGTTCGTTCCCGGTGGTCCGAACCGGCCGCAGGGCGAGGTTGCGACGACGATCAACGAGACGTTTGGCGACTATGACGGCTTCATCAAGCGCGCCGTCGATATCTCGGATACCGTGTTCGGGACCGGCTGGGTGTGGCTTACCCGTGACGATGCCGGCAAGCTGGCGCTGATCGGCTATGAAGACGGCAATAACCCGATCGCGGTCGGTCGCCCCGCCTATCTCGGCATCGATATCTGGGAACATGCCTATTACGTCGATTACGAGAACCGCAAGCCGGAGCATATCCGTGCCGTTCTCGACAAGCTCGTGAACTGGCGTGCGGTCGAGGAACGCATGGCGGCCTGAGGCTGCAATGTTCCCTTTAGTCAACAGAGAGAGGAGTGCCCATGGCCCAGGATCCATTTGAACCCGTACCCGGCCCAATCCCGCCAACACCCGCTCCGCCGGTCCCTCCGATCGGTGAGCCGGAGCCCGACAGGTTGCCGGATGAAGATCCGGTGCCGAACCCGGATGAAAACGACGATCCGCCGCAATACGCCTGAGTTAGCGGCTCACCACGAAGAAAGGACGGCCGGTCAGGGGATCGGCCGTCTCTCCGTTTGCTTCGCCGGAAAACGCCACAGGCCTGTCCGCTTTCCCCTCACCAGTGCCTGCATCGGCCGTTCCAGCGCCTCATAGGCGAGGACACCGATCAGCGTGCCGGCGACCACCGCGATCGTGGTTGCCGCGGCAGGCGGCAGGGCTGCGGAAGACAGGATCTTGACCGCAACCGACACCGCAAACGTATGCCAGATGTAGATCGAGTAGGACGCATCGCCGAGATAGGCGAGGGCAGGGATCTTCGGAACGGAGCGGCTCTTTTCAAGGCTGAGCGCGCCGGTCACCAGCATGATCGCAAGCGGTCCACAGGACCATGCATCGAATTCGAGCTTGAAAATCTGGATTGCCGCGAACCCGGCGATCGACAGGCAGATCAGCGCCAAGCCGATCGGGGCCGGAGGCACTGCGCCGCGCTGCCAGAGTTTCGCAAGCGCTGCACCTGCGACGAATTCCAGAATGACCGGGGCTGTGTAGAAGGCGAGCGACGGATTTTCGGGCGGCATGACGAGGCCGATTGCGACCAGCGTTCCGAACACCAGCGCCAGCAGCGGAAGCCGGGCCGATGGACGCGCAAACAGGGTGAGCGCAAACACGGCGTAGAAGAAGATCTCGTAGTTCAGCGTCCAGCCCTGCACGAGGACCGGCCAGAGTGCGCCGGTGCTGGGCGAGGCGACAGGCAGGAAAAGCAGCGAGCCCAGCACATGCGGCAGGCTCAGCACGAGATTCGGGAACGCACCGGCAAGGGCGCCGGCGATCATCAGAAGCGTCGCCGCCCAGTAGATCGGGACGATGCGCAGCAGCCGGTTTTTGAAGAAGTTGCCGGGACTTGCCGAGCGGGCGTCGCTGATCGCCATCATGATAAAGCCGCTGACGACGAAGAACACGTCGACACCCGCCGCACCGATGGTGAAGTGCAGGCCGCTTTTCTCGCCGGCATGAAACAGCACCACGGCCAGCGCCGCAAAGGCTCTCAGATACTGGATCGAATAGAGAGTAGGCATTGTCTTCACGTCCTTCGACGCCCGTTCGGGCGTGTCAGCCTGCCGGAATGCCCGGTTCGCCATTTTGCCCGCGCTCGGGCCCCGTGGGTGAATTCGGCATGAAACCGTATTGAGGGCGGTCCGCCTTTGCCTTGACCGGCCTCACCGCCAGCGTCAGACGACCGGCCATGAAGTAGAACAGGAAAGACCCGACCTGGTATGGGTTGAGGATGTCGATCTCCACGAAGGACCGAATCACAAGCAGGGTCGACAGGCCGACAAACAGCAGCGATTCCGGCGTGCGCGAGATGGTCAGCAGCCGTTTCAGATGGCCGGTGAGGCAGGCGATCAGGATGAAGACAAGCAGGCCCGTGCCGATGATTCCAGTCTCCACCATGCTTTCGATATAGGTGTTGTGGAAATGGAAACCGCTGCGGCCGGTGATGAAGAATTCCTGCCAGAGGCGTTCGGCCTCGGAGGCGCCTGGAACCCAATATCCCTGGTAGCCCATGCCGATGATGGGAGACTGTGCAGCGGCGGCAATGCCCTGCTGCCACAGATAGGTGCGGCCCGTCAGGGTCGAGTCCTTGCCGAACACGCCGAGGATCGCATCCATCGCGCCAAACTGCAGCGCACCGACGATGCCGGCAAGCCCGAACACGAGCGCAATCGCAAAGAAGCCGCGTCGGTGCTTCGGCGAAAAGAACATGAACCCCTGCAGGCCGATGCAGAGCGCAACGACACCGGCCGTGGTGATGACAGAGGTCGCAGACTGCGAGGCGAGCAAGCAATAGGCCGACAGAAGCGCGCCGCCGCCGGCACCGATCATCCAGATGCCGCGCATGCGAAACAGCATCACCGCCGCATAGGAGAAGATCACGCCGAGCGACGCGAAGAAACCCAGCTGGTTCTTGGAGGAAAATGCGCCGACGAAGCTGAACGTATTGTCCATCGCGTCCATCAGATAGGTGCCAAACAGGATCGAATAGACGAGCACGATCCCGGTTCCGATCAGGCCGCCGCGCAACAGCGTCTTGGTGCTGAGCATCCGCATGGCAATCAATGCGCAGACGATATGCGTCAGATACTGGATGGCCGTGCGCAGCGACACGCCAAAGGCTGGCGACCAGAAAGCGGAGATGAAGCAGAAGATGCCGAACGAGAAGATCCAGAGGAAACGGGAATAGCGGCCCAGCACCCGTCGGTAGTCGGTCACGACCGGCAGGAACCATACGCCGTAATAGGCAAGGATCGAGATCTGCCCGAACCTGCTCGAATAGGCGAAGACGAAAAAGGACAGCGCGACGGCGGCAATCCCGTAGATCTCATTCTTCTCCGGGTCGATCAGGGACGACTTGGCAATCTTCATCCGGTTACCCCTATTGCATCAGCAGTTCGGAGGTCACCTTCACCACGTCGCCCGGCATCAGACGGGCATTCTCGTCGACGGCCACTTCTTTGGGGCCGTCGCCTTCGTCGCGCACGACAGTGTATTTGATCGTCGCGGCTGTCTTGCTCGGGTCGAAGCGCAGCGCCTCGGCAGACTGTGCAACTGCCTCCGAGATCAGTTGGCGGCTGGTGGTCAGCTGCAGGCCGAGCTTTTCAAGTTCCGCTTCGGTATCCTGAAGCTCCTTTGCCCGGTCTGCTTCCCAGTCGTTGCGCAGGTTGATCTCGTCCTGGTTCGCCTGGCTGATATCCTGCTTTGCCTTCAAGGTCGACGTGTCGATGTCGAGCAGGGTCGACTGGATGCTGGCCGTGCGCTCCTCGATGGTCAGAAGGCGGCTGCTGGTTGCCAGACCCTGTTCGGTGAGCCGGGACATCTTGTCCCGGTTTTCCGACACGAGATCGAGCTGGCGCTGTTGCGTCTCTGTCTTTTGCGCGAGCGACTTCACTTCGCTTTCGAGAAGGCTGCGCAGCTCGTTGAGGGCCTGCAGCTGCAGCTCATAGCGGTCGCGGCGCGATTTCATCAGCGATGTCTCGCTGGCAATCAGCTGCGCGGCATTGGGCACGTCTTTCAGTTCCGCCGGGATTGGCAGATCGCGCGATCCGGAAACCTCGGCCACAAGCCGTGCCCGGCGGGCAATCAGGCGGCCGCGCTGGTTGTCGTAGACGGCAACGTCGCCCTGCGCGTTGATGAAATCCTTGGCGAAGCGCTGACCAGCATCTGAACGGCGCAAGCCGCCGGCAAGGCTTACCGCCTTCAGCACGGTCAGGTTCGGGGAATAGGGAAACTCTCCCGGTGTCGTGACGTCGCCTGCGAGATAGACCGGCCGGTACTGGCTGATTTCAACCGAGGCAGAGGGCAGGTTTCGAAGTGCGAACTTGTCGCGCAGCTGCTGGCCGATCAGACCGGCAACTTCGGCGGTCGTCTTTCCGGCTGCGTCGAGATCGCCGATAAACGGAAGCGACAGCGCCCCGGACGGGCCGACCGTGTATTCGCCGCCGACCACGTCCCAGTCGCGCACCGTGCCATCGGCCGGCTGCCATTCGGCCACGCGGATGCGCAGCTTGTCCATGACGCCGAGCTTATAGCCGCCGCTGGCGGGACCGCTTGCGGCAGCCGCTGCAGGGGTCTTGGGTGCCGCAGCCTTGCCAGGTGTTGCGGTTTCGGCCTCAGTGGAGGTCTGTTGTGTGGTCTTCGGGGCTTTGTCCTGCGCCAGGACTGGCGCGACTGAACTCAGCAGCAGGGCGCCGGCTGCAAAAAGGAGCGCCGGCGAACCGCTTTTCGAATGATCGTTCTTCAACATCTACGGGTCCTTCAATCGCATTCAAACGCAAATCCGTGGGAGGTCGGCTTGCGCTTGTTTCGACTGTTGAGTTCGTCTGGTGACTTGTTCTTGGTTTTTCTTGCGGCCGGTGACCGACCAGGATTTCTCAGGCTATCAAAAGAAACTCAGATCAATAGCTGCCGCGGGCAAAGCAGACCGCAGGGATGGTCTTTGCAATGATGGCGATGTCGCGAACCAGCGACCAGTTCTGGACGTATTGCGTGTCGAAAGCGATGCGGGTCTCGTATGACACATCGTTGCGACCGCTGATCTGCCACAGGCCTGTGAGGCCAGGACGGGTGCGAAGGTAGTAGACGGCAAAGGCGTCATAGACTTTCAGTTCCTCGTCCACGACCGGACGCGGTCCCACCACGCTCATTTCGCCACGCACGATGTTGAGCAACTGCGGCAGCTCGTCGAGAGAGAGCTTGCGCAGGACTTTGCCAACCGAAGTCACGCGTGGGTCGTCTTTCAGCTTGCGCGTCAGACGCCATTCTTCCGCGGCATGCGGATTGTCACGCAGATAGTTGCGCAGCAATTCGTCGCCGTCGGTCGCCATGGTCCGGAACTTGAGGCATTTGAAAATGCGTCCGTTATGGCCAATGCGGCTATGGCCATAAAAGGCCGGGCCCTTGTCGGTGAGTTTCACCAGGGCCATGATCATCAGAAATAGCGGGCTGAACAGGATCAGCGCGCAGGCAGCTGCGGTCATATCGAAGCTGCGTTTAGCGAGGCCACCGATCGGGAGGGTACCGAAGGCCTGGTCGGAGTCTACAAACGGCGAACTAGCCGAACGTGTCGCTGACTTCATAGAGGGTAACTCCATTTAGGTTTTGCGATAGTCGGTGATGCCTTTCGGCGGGTCTTTTCGTCGACAATTTGATAATAAGTCTGTGTTCGGAATTTGATGCCAGCCAATTTTTTCCGGGAGCGCTGTCCCGATGCGGGTCGACGCGCGCCGAAATCCGATCATCACTCCGATTTTTTTACAATCGATTGAATAGCCACCCCGGGTCTACTGTTCTTTTCTGGCAACTATACCCGGAGTTAGAATAATACCCGTGCCATTAACGTATTGGGGGGCTTCTGCGCAGGGCCAGTCCAGAGCTAAACCTGTGATTGCTTCTTTGAACAGGGGCGGGAAGTAGCTTGCGTATAAGACCAAAGGCCTACGCATTTCGCACCGCAATACAATGATGCAGCGCAATATGGCTTCGTCGAGTCTCGTCACCTTTGTAACAAAAGTTGAACGCCGGTGACCCCGACTCTGCGACATCCAGCAGCGGAATGTTCCAGACGGCGAGCTTCACGTCCAAATTGTGGCGGAAATGCGATTGGGGGCTGTGGTACCAAGGTAAGAAACCATTCACGCTAATCGCAAGGAACTGCCATGGCGGGGCAGGGAACCGGCAAACCTTACGAAAGTTTCATTAATACTCGGCATAGCAGATGCTGTATTGCTTGCATCCGACTACTGCCGGTCCTATCGTGACGGTGCAGGGAGGAGCCTGCGTCTAGAAGCCAAGAACTATAAGCTGCTCGGGAGGGCGATCATGTATGCGCCGCGCGTATTTATAAGTATCCTTTGCGTCCTGGTCGTTTTCGCGCTCGCGTCCTTTTTCATCAGCGGGTCCGTCTACACAGCATTTATACACACGCTCCTCTGCGCGGTTATTATCCAGGTGGGTTATTTCGTTGGCATCGTTTACCTCGTTCACCGCGAGAAGCTCGCGGGCAGCAGGGGTCGGACAGATACCGCCGTCGCTGCGCGCTCGAGAGAGGTGTCCAACCTTCCGTCCGACGTGACGTCACACCTGCCTGCCCGGGATATCTAGCCGGCGCTCTCAGTCCCATTTCGGTTTTTGTTGCAGTGCTTCCATATGGAGGCCATCTTCCTGCGTTCAGGTCCTCGCACGACGAACGATGGAGACAGTCTCATGGAGAGCGCAACGGCCCACCCCGATGTTCAGACGATTTGCGTCGTCATCGCAGCCAAGAACGCAGCAGACACGATCGCCACTGCCGTCCGGTCCGCCTTGCAGGAAGCGCTTGTCAGCGAAGTCGTCGTGGTCGACGACGGCTCGAGCGACGACACGGCCGGCGCTGCCCGCAGTGTGGATGATGGCAGCGGGCGGCTGCAGATCATCTCGCTGGAGAAGAACCAGGGCCCGTCTGCTGCGAGAAACCGGGCGATCGCCGCTTCCAGTGCGCCGCTGATCGCCATTCTCGATGCGGACGATTTCTTCTTTCCCGGACGGTTCGAGCCAATGCTGGCGCTCGGCGACTGGGACATGCTGGCCGACAACATCGCCTTCATCTCCGATCCTGCCGCCGCAGTGCCGCCCCAAAAGTTCGAATCGAGGGCGCGGACGATCTCGCTCATCGAATTCGTCGAGGGCAATATTTCCGAGCGCGGAAAGCCGCGCGGCGAGACAGGGTTTCTGAAGCCGATTATTCGTCGCTCGTTCCTCGATGCCCATCGTCTTCGGTACGACGAGGGCCTGAGGCTTGGCGAGGATTACGATCTCTATCTGCGGGCTCTGGCCAAGGGTGCGCGCTACAAGGTGATCGAGCATTGCGGCTACGGCGCCGTCGTCAGGGCCGATTCGCTCAGCAGCCGCCACCGCACCCATGATCTGAAAACGCTATACGAAGCGGACGAGGCGATCCTGTCGGATCCGCTTCTGCCGACGCAGGCAAGGGCGGTAATTACCCGTCACCGCGACCACATCCGGGAACGCTACGAGCATCGCGCCTTCCTTGATACCAAGTCTAATTCGGGGATTGTCGCAGCCGCTAGCTACATGTTCGGCCGGCCGCAGTTCCTGCCCTATGTCGCGCAGGCGATCCTGCTGGACAAGATGGAGGCAAGACGTGGCGGACCGGTTCCGGTCGCCACGCCGCATGCTATGCGCTATCTGCTTGCCGGGGTTCCGGCCGCAGCGGACCCTGCCGCCGTTCAGAAGTAGTCGCGGCGGATCTCGTCCAGAACAGCGCGAAAACGCTGCTTCTTGTCTTGGAGCATCCCATCCGGGCTGAGCTGTGGCTCGGTCCGGCTGGCCTGCCAGAGCGCCAGGATCGACGGTGCCGCAAGGACCTGCTTCGCCATGCCGCGAAGGCCTGACTGAGCAGGAGCTGTCGGCGCAGACGTCCGCGTCATCACCGACGCATCCGCGCTTGCGGGTTCGTGATGGGCCGGCTGCTGGCCGCCGCCGCCGTCGAAGCTCATTCCCCAGAACTTGGTTTTCTTGGCCACTGCCTCGGCGCGCGTCGAAACCGGCACGAAGTGCGGATTGTAGGTCGCACCGACGGACTGTGCCCAGTCGTTCCACTTGAAATTGTTGATGGATCTGGATGTGCTCACCGCAATCCACGGCACCCGGAACGCATCGGCCAGGATCGCGCCGTGCATGGATTCGGCAACAATCATCTCGGACTGGGCAATCGCCCGGATGACCGATTTCGCCTCGCCGCGCGGGTCGAGCCAGGTCAGTCCGGCGGGCTCGCAGACCGATTGCCACATGCCGAATTCCGCCGATTCCCAATGGGGAACGAAGGTCTTCTTGTGGATCTTCGGCAGGTTCTGGAATTCCGGCATATCGGGGATGAGGGCCGCGGGGTCAGTGATCCCTCTGTCGAGGGGAAGACCGAGCTTCGCCGCCGTCAATGGTCCGCGCACGCAGCGCACGTCCCATTCGGGATCATTGATATCGGGTGCCTCGCCATAGCCATAGCCGCTGCCGATCACCAGTTTCTTCTGCCCGGGCGGAAGCAGGACGGGGTTGAGAACGGTACCGACGCCGACCAGCATCGTATCGGCGTGGACGTCGCGAAAGCCCGGAAGAAGATAATCCCAGAGCCACAGATTGAGGTCGTCGCCGAAATTGCCGTGGTGGGATGCCCAGTAATAAGGTTGCATGCAAGCCTCCTGATGGGAGTGAAGTCTTTGTAAAGAATGCGAAGTTTACGTCGCCGAGCGCTCGCGCGCACCCATGCCGAGTTTCCCTGCGCCCAGTTCGAAGGCCGCGCGGATGAGTGCCGGATCGCGCATCACCCACTTGGCCAGCAGGCCGAATTCCGGGCTCTGGCGCCGCTTCATCCGCCCGGCCTGGCTCCACAATGCCTGCCGTCTTGCGGTGTTCTTATACCCTGCAATCGACGCGACGTCGCCCGGCCTGTTGCTGAAACGCTGTTCCAGCGTATCGAGCGCCACCCAGGTGTTGAACTGCTGGCGCAGAAATTCCGGTGACTGGTTGTCGATCGAGTGGAAAATGTTGATACCCATGCCGCGCGCAGCGCCCGGCTCGTCGCACAGGATCGTCCGTTTCGATTTCAGGATGCAGTCGCAGAAGAACAGCACGTCTTCGGCAGCCAGTCTCAATTCAGGGTCGAAGCGGACAGCCTCGAAGACCGGGCGGGACATCACCATGCAGGTGAGATGCAGGAAACTCCAGTTGCGCAGCATGACGCTTGCCAGGTCCTGAAGCTCGATGATGAGCGGCTTTTCCGATAGGCGCGTGCCGCCTTCGGTCTTCTCCAGCTGCGCCATGCCGAAGTGGTAATAGAACTCTTCGCTCGCCTGCATCGAGGCCCAGTAGCACTCGGCGCCGAAGCGGCTCATGCTCTCGAATGCGTTGGTGAGATGACCCGGAAGCCACACGTCGTCGCTGTCGAGAAGCGCCACAAAACGCGTTTCGGCGGGCACCGCGTCCAGCCCGGTATTGCGCGCCGCCCCCGGCCCGCCATTCTTTTGTTCGATGATTCGGATGCGCTCGAGCCAGGTCGGATCGGCGTCCCGAAGTTCGATTTTTGCGTTATGGGGTGACTCGTCGTCCACGACGATGATATCAAAATCCACGAAGCTCTGGCTGAAAACAGATTGCAGGGCCCGGGTAAGGATACCCGGTTCCCGTTGATAAAATGGAATAATTACGGTGAATGTCGCCATGTTTCTGCCCCTGCTTTTTTCAAGAATTGCAAACCGCTAGCCGCCTCGACGGCTTGGATTGCGGCTTCACGCTGGCTCTCAATCAGTATCCAACAATAGGAATTCGAAGATGGCCCCAACCCAAGGCGTGAAGACGATCACGACAAATGTCGGTTGGAGTGTGCTGTCAAAGACCGCCACATTCGGGCTGAAATTTGTCACTGTACCGATATTGGCAAGACTGTTGACCCCGGAAGATTTCGGAACGGTGGCTGTCGCACTCACCGTCGTACAGTTTTTGGCGATGATCGGTGGTGCCGGTTTGACGTCGGCACTGATCGTCGATCGGGACAGTGGCATGGATACGGTGCACACCGTTTTCTGGGCCAATCTCGCGATGTCTTTGATCATGTCGGTGATCCTTTTCCTCGGTGCAAACGGCATCGGCAGCTGGATGGGTGCGGCCCAGAGCGCCGATCTCCTGCGTATCATGGCCTTTCTCATTCCGCTGCAGCTGACGGCCGATGTCGCCTATTCGCTGCTCGCCCGCGAGATGAATTTCAGCAAGGACGCGATCCTCAGCACGGTGTCGGAAACCACGGCGGCGCTGGTCGCCTTGGCGCTTGCCTTCATGGGGTTCGGCATCTGGGCGCTGGTCGTGCAGCTGTTTTCCTCGGCGGTGATCCGGCTTGTCGGCCTCTACTCGATCACGCGCTATGTGCCGCGTTTCGTCATCAAGCCGGATCGGATGGGGCCGCTGGTGCGCTATTCTTCGGGGCTGATGGGGTCGGAGATCGCCAATTTCGTGACTTTCCAGGCGCCGATGGTGGTGATCGCGCGGATGTTGACGCTTGCCGATGCGGGCGCCTATTCGGCCGCCAACCGGTTTGCCAGCATTCCGAACCAGGTCGTGCTGTCGGCGGTAATGGGCGTGCTGTTCCCCGCCTTCAGCCTGATGGGCGACGACCGCAAGCGCCGCACCGACGCCCTGATGCTGTCCACTCAGGTAATGACGGTGGTGCTGGCGCCGGCCATGTTCGGGCTGTGGGCGGTGGCGGAACCGGCGATGCTGGTGCTGTTCGGGCCGCAATGGGCCTATGCCTGGCCGGTGCTTGGCCTGCTCGCGCTGTCGAAGGCGATCGTGACGCCCTGCAGCACGTTCATACCCTATCTCAAGGGCACCGGCCAAAGCCGGGTGCTGTTCTGGTCGGCGGTGCTGCGGGCCGTTGCAACGACACTCGCCATCATCCTCGGTGCCACCTATGGCAACCTTGTCGATGCAATGGTGGCGCTCTGCGTCGTCAACGCCATCACGCTGGTCGGTTATTCCTGGGCCGTGTTCCGGGTCGACGGCATTCCGTTCTTTTGGGGTCTGATGACCAGCAGCCGGTCGATGCTCACCTCGCTCGTCATGGGCGTCGGGGTCCGGTTGACCCTTTCCACCTTCGAAGCACAGCTCACCAGTCCCTATCTCCAGCTCCTCGTTGGCGCTGTCGTGGGCGGCGTGCTCTACGGCGCCATGTTCCTCGTGACGGAAAGGGCGCTCGTCAAAAAAATAATCGGCATGGTCAAGCGGCGTCGTGGTGGGTCGGTTGCGGACGCACCTCCTGCATAACGAAGGATGCCCTTGCCTCATCGTTGAGACGCATTTTCGCCTTAATCGCGCCGCAATCGGGCGAGGATGCGAACCGATTTGATTGAGTGTCGTCTGAGGTCGAAGTTATTTTCACGACGAATTGATTTTTTTCTCTGTTGTGCAGTGCAGCATAAGAAATCAGTGATCCCCCCGGAATCCATAGCGTTTCAGCACTCGCGAAAGTAGAACTCGCGAATGGAACGGGTAAGGGGATGCCGCTGCGGGCCGGGCGGATCCCGGCTTTTCGCTGCGCCGCCACATTTTGTGCCAAACTGCACCTGATCCTTGGCACTCGAAAATGCGGGCTCAAAGTCTGCTCTGATTGAAACGGTGGTGACGGGAGGCGCCGCCCAAAAAGGGTAGTTCGTTTGACTGTTGATCAAACCATTTCCTCCCGTATCAGTTTGATGCGCATCCTTCTGATCTCGGGCATCGTGTTCGTCCACGTCCCGTTCGATCCGCAGACCAGCCCGTTCCTCGGCCAGAACGGTTTCTTCGATTGGCTCCGCGTGTTTTTTGGCGACAGCCTGTTTCGTATCGGCGTGCCGTGCCTCAGCGCGATTTCCGGCTATCTGCTGTTTCGCCGTGGCTGGGATGCTTTCGACTACGGCAAGGTGATGCAATCCAAGGCGCGGACCGTGCTTGTGCCGTTCCTGTTGTGGAACCTCGGCCTGTTCGCCGTCGTCCTTCTGGTGCAGCGCGCCGGCATGGGCATCGGGTATTTCCCGGACCTGTGGAATGCATCCTCCCGTGAACTGGCGAACTATGCGTTTGCGAGCGAGAATTTTCCCGTCGACATCCCGCTCTATTTCCTGCGTGACCTTGTCGTCTGCATCGCCCTGTCGCCAATCCTTGCCTTCTTCGTGCGCAAGGCTGCGGTGCCGACGCTGGTCATCCTGTTCGTGGTGGCGATCCTGCCGGATCTCACGCTCTTCATCGTTTTGAAGAAGTCGATCCTGTTCTCCTTTACCTTCGGCATCTTCCTCGCGTTGAACCGGATCGATCTCTCGGCGCTCGACCGTTTCGCCGTTCCCGGAACGGCGCTGGTTGTAGCCGCCGCCGTCCTGTTGTCGATCGCGCTTTATCAGACGGGACCGGACTATTCCTGGTCGCTTGAGCTTCTGCGCAACGCGCTGTCGATTATCGGTGCCGGTGGATTCTGGCTGATGTCGGCACTTGCTATCCGCTCGACGCTCGGCAAACGGCTGGCCGCCACCGGCAGCCTCAGCTTCTGGATCTTCTGCGCCCATTACCCGCTGCTCGTGGTGATGTGGATGGTCTGGAACCGCATTGCGGGCGATCAGCTTTACCCGCTGTTCTATGTCGGCGCGATTTCCTCGGCCCTCGTGATCCTAGTGATTTCGAATGCGCTGGTGTCGCGTCTTATGCCCGGCCTCTACCAGACGCTGACCGGCAGTCGCGGCCGCAAGGCTAAGCTCGCGCAGACCGAAAACTCCAATTCGTCCGTGCATTCCGCGCATGGTCGCGAGCCCGCCCTGACCCAAAGAAGAGGTGAAACATGACGGCACCAGCCAGACAGATTCGACCCGCTTTCCGGGCCGCTGCAACGGCATTTGCCACGTTGGCAGTGCTCGCCAGCGCTCCAGCTTATGCCCAGGCGCCGCCAGCCCCCGAAGCTCCGGCGACCCAAGCGCAGGATCCGGCCGCAAAGCACCGTGCTGATACCAAACCCCATCCGGGTGGCAAGCCGCAGCCGGATGCCAAGGGCACGTCTTTCGTCGAGAATTTCGATCGGCTCGACCGGTCGTTCTGGTTCGTATCGAACGGCTGGAACAACGGCGCCCATCAGAACTGCACCTGGTCACAGCGCCAGGTCACGACGGATGGCGGCAATCTGAAGCTCACCTTCGAGGAGCGCCAGAACAAGGACCGGAAGAACGTCTGCGGCGAGGTTCAGACCCGCGCGCGGTTCGGTTACGGTACCTATGAGGCGCGCTACAAGTCGGCGACCGGTCCTGGCCTCAACTCAGCCTTCTTCACCTATATCGGCCCGACCGACAAAAAGCCCTGGGACGAGATCGACTTCGAGGTGCTCGGCAAGAACGTCGATCAGGTTCAGCTCAACCAGTACATCAATGGCAAGGGCAAGAACGAGAAGATCGTTCCTGTCGCCGGTGGCGCGGACAAGGGCTTCAACGACTACGCCTTTATCTGGGAGCCGGAGCGGTTGCGCTACTTCCTCAACGGCAAGCTTGTGCAGGAAGTCACCGACCCGTCGAAGATCCCGCAGAACGCCCAGAAGATCTTTCTGAGCCTGTGGGGCAGCGATACGCTGAAATCCTGGATGGGCCCGTTCGCCTATTCCGGCCCCACCACGATGGAAATCGACCGCATCGCCTATACGGCGCTCGGCGAAGACTGTGCTTTCCTGCAATCCGTGCTTTGCACGCTCGACTGATCTTCGACACGGAGTTGAACGACTTGACACTGCAGGTTCTCTATCTGGCCCATGATCTTGCCGACCCGGCCATTCGCCGGCGGGTGCTGACGTTGAAAACCGGCGGCGCCAGCGTCACGGTCGCAGGCTTCAGGCGCGCGGGAAACCTGCTGGGTCAGGAGGAAGGCGTGCGCTCCATCGATCTCGGTTCAACGCAGGACGGACAGTTCAGCCAGCGCATCAAGGCCGTGATTGCTGCCCGGATGCAGTTGCAAAAGAGGCTTGTCGGCGTTCCGATGCCGGATGTGATCATCGCCCGCAATCTGGAAATGCTGGTTCTCGCCGAGGGGGCCGCGTCGCTGTTCGGCGGCGACGTTCCTGTCGTCTACGAATGTCTCGATATCCACCGCCTGCTGCTTGACGAGGGTGTGAAGGGGCGGGTGCTGCGTGCCGTGCAGCGGCATTTCGCAAAGTCGGCCCGGCTGCTGATCACCAGCTCGCCGGCCTTTGTCGAAAACTTCTTCAAGCCGAAATCCGGGCTCGATCTTCCGGTCCTTCTGCTCGAGAACAAGGTTCTGCAGCTGGGCGAAGCGTCCGTCGCAAAGCCGCAACCGCGTCTGCCCAAGCAGGGTGAGCCCTGGAAGATCGGCTGGTTCGGTGCGATCCGCTGCCGCAAGTCGCTCGATATCCTGACGGCCTTCGCCGAAAAGATGAACGGCGGGGTCGAGGTCATCATCCGCGGACGGCCGGCCTATAGCGAGTTTGCCGATTTCGATGCGCAGGTGAAGAACGCGCCGTTCCTGCGTTTCGAAGGTCCCTACCGCAATCCGGAGGATCTGGCTTCGATCTACAATGAGGTGCAGTTCACTTGGGCAATTGATTTCTTCGAGGAAGGGCTGAACTCCGAGTGGCTTTTGCCGAACCGCCTCTATGAAGGCGGGCTGCATGGCGCGGTTCCGATCGCGCTGGCGCGCACCGAGACCGGCCGCTTTGTGGCTAAGCGCGATATCGGCATCCTTCTCGACAACGCGACGCCTTCGGATCTGGAAATCCTGTTCTCGGGCATGACCGACGCACTCTACCTCGATCGGTTTACCCGGCTTGCGGCCGTCGATCGCAGCCAGTGGGTTACTGATGCTAACGATTGCCGCGCCCTGGTCGACAGGCTTGCGGGCCTCAATCGCAATATTTCGCTGGCCGTACCGTCGGTACCGGCCATTTCAACCGTGCAGTCGTGAGGTGAGATAGGTCATGCGTGTGCCTTCGAATGCCGATGTTTCCACTGGCGACCTGTCCTTGATCCGGACACTGATCGTCGTCCCGTGCCTGGATGAGGCAAAGACCATCGAGCCGCTTTTGCGCAAGCTCGACCAGCAGCGTAGCTCGGCCAGCGACATGATCGTCGTTGCCGATGGCGGCAGCAAGGATGGCACGCAGGAGATCGTCCTTCGCGTCGCTCAGGAACTGCCGAACGTGGCGCTGATGCACAATGCCAAGCGCATCCAGAGTGCGGCGATCAATCTCGCGGTCCAGCGCTTCGGCGCGGAGTTCGAATATCTGATCCGCATCGACGCGCATGGCGATTATCCCGACGATTATTGCCGGACGCTTCTGCAGGAAGCGGTGTCGCTTGAGGCGGATTCCATCGTGGTCGGCATGGAAACGGTTGGCTTTGGCCTGTTCCAGCGGGCAACGGCTGCGGCGCAAAACTCCAAGCTCGGCAATGGCGGCTCCAAGCACCGGGCCGGCGGCGGCGGCGAGTGGGTCGATCACGGCCACCACGCCCTGATGCGCATCTTCGCGTTTCAGGCTGTCGGCGGCTACGACGAGAGCTTCAGCCATAACGAGGATGCGGAACTGGATTTCCGCCTTCGCCAATCCGGCTTTCGCATCTGGATGACCGGCAAGACTTACATGACCTATTATCCGCGCTCCACCGCCTCGGCGCTGTTCCGGCAGTATCTCGGCTATGGCCGGGGCCGGGCAAAGAACCTTCTGAAGCATCGGTCGATCCCCAAGATCCGCCAGGCCATTCCGCTGGCGGTCGCACCGGTCGTGATCGGCGCCGTGCTTGCCGTCCTCTACTGGTGGGCGGCAATTCCGCTGGTTGTCTGGGCGGTCGCCTGCCTCGGCTACGGCGTCTGGATGGCTGTTGGCCAAAATAACCCGCTCGGTCCGCTTGCTGCGGTGTCGGCGATGATCATGCATTTTGCCTGGTCTGCAGGCTTCTGGCTGGAACTGATCGGCATCAAATCGAGGAGGCGTGCATGATCGTGGCTGGCAGCGGCAAGCTCCGCATCGATATCGGCATCTGCACCTATCGGCGCCCGGAACTGGAGGTCACGTTGCGGTCGCTGTTCGCGCTCGACGTGCCTGAACACACGCAGGTCCGGCTGATCGTCGCCGACAATGACGCGGAGCCGAGTGCGCAAGCCTTGGTGGAGCGGCTGAAAGCCGTCTCACCCTTCGAGATCCAGTATGTTCACTGCCCGAAATCGAACATCTCGATTGCGCGCAATGCCTGCCTTGCTGCCTGCCAGGCCGATTATCTGGCCTTTATCGACGACGACGAGACAGCCGGTCCTGGCTGGCTTGCAGCGCTTGTCGACCGCGCCGAGGCGACGTCGGCCGATGCTGTCCTCGGACCCGTGCGCGCCATCTATCCGGATGATGTTCCGGCCTGGATGCGCAGCGGTGATTTCCACTCGACCAATCCCGTCTGGGTCGATGGCCGTATCGTCACCGGCTATACCTGCAACGTTCTGCTCGACATGCGCTCGCCGAAGCTCGCGGCCCGCAAGTTCGCGCTGTCGCTTGGCCAGAGCGGTGGCGAAGATACGCATTATTTCACCCAGCTGACCGATGCCGGCGGACAAATCGAGTTTGCCCGCGAGGCCATGCTGGAGGAGCCGGTGCCGCACAAGCGCGCCAGCTTCTCCTGGCTTGCCAAGCGCCGCTTCCGCTCCGGCCAGACCCATGGCCGCATCGTTGCGGCAAAGAGTGCGGGTCTGTCGCGGATCAAGAAGGCCGCAATCGCTGCGATGAAATTCGCCTATTGCGCCGTGGTGACGGTCGGAGCGGTTGCCGTTCCCGTCACCCGCACACGCTATGCCCTGCGCGCAGCACTTCACGCCGGTTCGGTCATGGGGACGCTCGGCATGCGCGAGATCCGCCAGTACGGCATGGTGGAGGCCACATGACTTCCGTTGTCACCGCACCCGAAGTCAGCTTCGTCATCGCCGCCTACAATGCTGAGGAGACGCTGGAAAGCGCGATCGATAGCGCGCTCTCCCAGGTCGACGTGTCCCTGGAAGTAATCGTCGTCGACGACTGCTCCAGCGACGGCACGCGCGAGCTTGCGCTTCGCTACCGGGATCGCGACGATCGCGTCAAGCTCATCGTCCAGCCCGCCAATGGCGGACCGGCGGCCGCACGCAATGCCGGTTTCGACGCCGCAACTGGCCGCTGGATCGCCGTGCTCGATGCCGACGACACCATCCATCCGCAGCGCCTGAAGCGGATGATCGCACGCGCCGAGGCGATGGATGCACGGATCGTGGTCGACAATATCGACGTCGTCCCGCTCGAGGGCGGTCAGCCCACGGCGATGTTTTCGCGCGCCGATCTCGAGACGCGCAAGGTGCTGGATCTCGCCGATTTCATCCAGTCCAACATCATCTTCGGCAGCACTTTCAATTTCGGCTATATGAAGCCGATCTTCCGCCGCGATTTCCTCAACGAGCACGGTCTGCGGTTTGACGAAAACCTGCGGATCGGCGAGGATTACATCCTACTTGCCTCTGCGATCGCGAGCGGCGGCATCTGCGCCATCGAGCCCGAGGCCGGTTACGTCTACCATCTGCGCCACGGTTCGATCTCGCGGGTGCTCAAACCCGAACATCTCACAGCGATGCTTGCCGGCGACGAGAAGTTCCTTAAGCGCTTCTCTCTCGAGCCGCGGGCAATGACCGCCCAGCGCCGCCGCACGCAGAGCATTCGCGAAGCGGCCTCCTTCCTCACACTCGTCGACGAGATCAAGAAACGATCATTCGGCGGGATTCTGAAAACGGCAATCGACAACCCGCGGGCGCTCAAGCACCTGCGCATGCCGATTGCCGTCCGTATGCGCCGGTTCGCAAGAGCTGCCGGCGTTTCTTGACAATCCGATCGACGGGGCGGGGGCGTCCCGGAAAGGACAACGACACTATGGAAATGAGACCTGTTCGCAAGGCGGTCATTCCGGTTGCAGGCAATGGAACACGGTTCCTGCCGGCTACCAAGGCGATGCCAAAGGAAATGCTGACGATCGTCGACAGGCCCGTCGTGCAATATGCGGTGGATGAGGCCATGCAGGCCGGTATCGAGCACATCATCTTCGTGACCAGCCGTAACAAGACTGCGATCGAAGACTATTTCGACAGCAATCCCGAACTGATCGCCAGCCTCACCCGCGCCGGCAAGACGGTTCAGGTGACGCAGCTCGAAAAGATGCTGCCGCTCGCCGGCACCGTCAGCTACACCCGCCAGCAGGTTCCGCTCGGTCTCGGCCACGCCGTCTGGTGCGCCCGCGAACTGGTGGGCAACGAGCCCTTCGCGCTGCTTCTGCCAGATATGGTGTCCTATGGCGCCCGCGGCTGCATGGCAGGCCTCGTTGATCTCTACGAGGAAGTCGGCGGCAACGTCTTTGGCGTCGAGCAGTGCGCGCCCGAGGAGACGTCGAGCTACGGCGTCGTCGCGATCGGCGAAAGCAAGCAGCACGGCTTCGAAGTGACCGGCATGGTCGAAAAGCCGGCACCTGCCGATGCACCGTCGAACTATTACCTTAATGGTCGCTATATCCTGCAGCCGCAGATCTTCGAACTGCTGGAAAGCCAGGAACGCGGAGCCGGCAACGAGATCCAGCTGACCGACAGCATGCAGAAACTGCTGCAGAAGCAGCCGTTCCACGCACAGCCCTATACTGGACGGACCTTCGACTGCGGTTCCAAGCGCGGTTTCATCGAAGCCAATGTGGCCTTCGCGATGTTGCGGAGCGATATGGGCGAGGAGATCTATCGCTCCGTCAAGGAGCTTCTCGCCAACCACGAAACGAAGGTCAAGGCGGCTTAAGGGCCGCTCCAGCCTAGCAGTCAGACCAAAGCCCGAGGAACGGCAGCCCATTTCTGCCGTTCCTCTCGACAATTCCGGAAAGCGGACAAAGCCATGGACCAGGTTAATTATAGGCCGATGAACATCTTCCCGAACGAGCAAAAAGAAACTGACACGTTCATCGACCTCGACAAGCTGTGGTCGGCAGCCATGCGTCGGCTTGGCGTGATCATCATCTGCGTGGTCGCCATGGTCGCGCTTGCGGCAGCCTATCTGTTTACCGCGCAGCCGAAATACACGGCCGCGACGCAGATTTTGGTGGACGACAACCTGTCCCGCTATGCGGAAGAGGAAACCGAAGGCCAGACCGCGCAGCAGATCGACAACCGCATGTCCAGTTCGGTCGAGATCCTGAAATCCAAGGCGCTGGCGCTCAGCGTCGTCGACAAGGGCAAGTTTGCGGAAAACGATCTGATCGTCGATCCGCCCAAATCGCCGGTCGATCTTGCCAAGGACATGGTGAAAAGCGTTGTCTCGCTGGTGTCATCAGGCGGCCCGTTGCCGAGCGAAGACCAGGTGCGCGCCGGGCGCCGTGAAAAGGCTGCCGCCATCCTTCAGCAGTCGATCACCGTCGAGCGCGTCGGACGCAGCTCGGTCATCTCGCTCTCCGTCCGCTCGCCAGACCCGGTTCTTTCCGCCCAGCTTGCCAAGACCTATGCCAGTTCCTTCCTCACGGAAGAGCTTAACGCCAATTTCGACGCGACCGAGCGCGCTTCCGTATGGCTCCAGGAGCGTTTGAACGACCTCAATATCCGGGCACAGCAGGCATCGCTGACGGTCGAGCAGTATAAGCGCGACAACGGCCTCGTATCGCCACGCGGCGAGCTGATGTCCGCCCAGCAGCTGTCTGATCTCAATACCCAGCTGATCTCGGCGCAGGCCGAAGTAGCCAGCGCCCAGGCCCGCTACAACCAGTACAAGGTGATCATCGACAAGGGCTCGGAAGCAGCCGTCGAAAACGCCGTCGTTGCCAACCGCGATACCGACAACACGGTGCTGCAGAACCTTCGCCAGCGCTACACGACGGTCAACGATCGTGAAAAGGGCGTGGTCGAGCAGTTCGGCGCCGATCACCCGCAGGCAGTAGCGCTCCGCTCTGAAAAGCAGGACCTGGCGCAACAGATCCTGCGCGAGTTGCAGCAGCTGACCGGTTCGTTCCGCAACGAGCTGGATGTCGCAAGCTCGCGCGAGCAGTCGTTGCGCGCCAGCATCGAAAGCGTCGCCGGCCGCAACCAGGATGCCAATGTCTCCATGGTGCAGTTGCAGGAGCTGCAGCAGCGTGCCGATGCGCTGAAGACGCTCTACCAGTCCTATCTGCAGCGGTTCGAACAGGCGTCGCAGCTGCAGTCGCTGCCGATCGCCAAGGCCCGCGTCATCTCGGAAGCCGGCGTGCCGATCTCGCCGTCCAGCCCGCGCAAGACGCTCACCATGGCTCTGTCCGTCGTGCTTGGACTGCTGCTCGGCGGCGCACTTGCAGCGCTTCTGGAATTTCGCGAGCGCTTCTTCCGCACCGGCGCCGACGTGCAGGACAAGCTCGGTGTCCGCTTTCTCGGTTACCTCCCGAAGATCGGCAGCGCCCAGACCGACGACAACGGCTCCGACAAGCCGGCCGATGCGATCGACGGCCAGATCCTGCCGGAGGGTGATCCGATCGCGCTTCGCCGCAAGATGCGTGTCGCCGTCGAAGCACCGCGCTCGCAGTTTGCCGAAACGCTGCGCAATGCCAAGCTTGCCGCCGATATCGTGCTGCAGGGTCGCAAATGCTCTGTCATCGGCGTCGTCTCCTGCCTTCCCGGCGAAGGCAAGTCGATGGTTGCGGCAAACCTTGCCGGCCTGATCTCGTCCAACGGCGTTCGCACGCTGGTCATCGATGGCGATCTGCGCAATCCGGGTCTTTCCAAGATGCTGGCGAGCGAACCGGATGTCGGCCTGATCGACGTCGTGCTGCAGAAGGTTCCGTGGACGGCTGCCGCCCGCGTCGACCGCCGCTCGCGCCTGACGATCCTGCCGATGACCACCCGCAGCCGCCAGCTTGCCCATACATCGGAGCTTCTCGCCTCGACCGGCATGAGCCAGTTCCTCGAAAGCATCAAGGACACGTTTGACGTCATCATCGTCGACCTGGCACCGCTGATCCCTGTTATCGATGCGAAGGCCTTCGAGCCCTATGTCGACGGCTTCATCTTCGTCACCGAATGGGGTGTCACGCCGGTCAAGGCCGTGCAGAGCGTGCTTCAGTCGGAACCGCAGATTGCCGCAAAGACGATCGGCGTCATTCTCAACAAGACCGAGATGGGCGAGCTGCGCAAATATGCCGATCCGGGCGCGCCAGAGCGCCTGCATTCAAGCTATTCATCCTATTACAAGGATGCCATTCCCGGCGTGCCGCGCTAAGTTGCGGCACGTTCCGAAAGACTGATCGAAGGCCGCCGCTCCCTGAGGAACCGGCGGCCTTTCACGTTTCAGTGGTTGCCGTGTGCCTTTAGCGCCAATGCGTGCTTCCGTGCGGGAACAAAATTCCCTACCATGTCCCCAGTCCGATGATCCGCGAGGCCGAATTTCATGAGCACTCTCAACCGTTTCTCCGTTCACCCGCTGGCATCCATGACGCGATTGCTCGCCGACGTCGCGTCGGCACGGCGCGAGCCTGATCTGGTCATCCGGGATGCACGGATGCTGTCGACCTATTCGGAGCGCATCCTGCCCGGGCGGGAAATCTGGCTCTCCGGCGGCCGTATCGCCGCGGTAAAGCCCACCGGTTCCTACAAGGGAACATCGGCCAAGATTTACGACGCAAAGGGCGGCATTCTCGCGCCTGGCCTCGTCGATCCGCATATCCATATCGAATCCTCGATGGTGACGGCCTGCGCCTATGCGGAGGCTGCCCTTCTCAATGGCACCACCACGATCTTCTGCGACAGCCACGAGATCGGCAATGTCATGGATGTCGCCGGTGTCGAGGCGATGCTGGAAGACGCGCGCATGGCGCCGCTGTCGATCTTCCTGACGGTGCCGAGCACCGTTCCCGCCACCTCGCCGGAACTGGAAACCGCCGGTGGCGACCTGACGCCGGACAAGATCGCGGCGCTGTTCGACAAATGGCCGGAAGCGGTGGCGCTCGGCGAAAAGATGGATTTCGTGCCCGTCGCGATGGGCGACGAACGCAGCCATGCGATCCTCGCTGCTGCTCTCTCGCGCGGCCGGCCCGTGTCTGGCCATGTCTATGGCCGTGAATTCGTCGCGGCCTATGCCGCCTCCGGCGTGACCGACACCCATGAGGCGATCGACCGCGATATTGCCGACGATCTGCTGGAGGCCGGCGTTTGGCTGTTCCTGCGCGGCGGCCCGCCCACCACGCCCTGGCATTCGCTGCCGCAGGCGATCAAGACCATCACCGAGCTTGGCGCCTCGCACAAGCGCGTCGCCGTCTGCACCGACGACCGCGACGCCGAGGATCTGCTCGCATTCGGCATGGACTGGGTGACCCGCGAGGCGGTCAAATACGGCATGACGCCGGAACAGGCCTGGGCGATGGGCTCGCTGCATGGCGCCACCCGCTTCGGCATGGAAAACGAGATCGGCGGTCTTGGCGGCGGACGGCGTGCCGATCTGGTGCTCCTCTCCGATAACCTGGAGCCGATCAGCACCTGGTATGGCGGCGAACTGGTCGTGGACCAGAAGAAGATCACGCCTGTTCTGAATGAGGCATTGTCCAAACCCTATCGCTATCCGGAAGCCGCCTATCATACGGTCAAGCTGCCGAAGAACCTCAAGCTGACGCCTGAACTGCCGACCGAGACCGTCATTGCGCACACGATCAAGACGGAGCTGCCCGGCATCACGCTCGGCCATGTCACCGTCACGCTGGAGCCGGCCAACGACTGGCAGACCCAGTTCGATCGCCACGGCCTTTGCTTCGTCACGGTCGTGGAACGTCACGGCAAGTCGCCGGGCAATGTCGCTCACGGTCTGCTCAACGGCTTCGGCCTGAAGAAGGGCGCCGTCGCCTCGTCGGTCGGGCATGACAGCCACAATATCATTGTCGCCGGCACCAATGAACGCGACATGCAGGTGGCGCTCGATGCCATCGAAGCGGTCCAGGGCGGCGTCTGCGTGGTGATGGATGGCAAGGTGACCGCCATGGTGCCGCTGCCGATCGCCGGGCTTTTGTCCGACAAGCGCGTCCACGAGGTCGCCGACGAGGTGAAGGCGTTGAAGCTCGAATGGGAAAAGGCCGAATGCACGATCGCCTATATGGGCTTCAACCTCATTCCGCTGTCGGTCATTCCGGATATCCGCATTACCGACAAAGGCCTCGTGCTGGTGCCGGAAATGCAGATCCAGACCCTGTTCGAACCGGCATGAGAGCTTGAGCATGACATCTGAAAACACCGATCTTGCCCGCGTTCTTGCCCATATCGATGCCAACAGCGACAGTTTTGTCGAACGGGTGATGGACTATGTGAAGCACAAGTCGATCAGCGCCTCCAACGAGGGGATCACGGAAGCTGCCGATATCCTCGTCGGCATCCTCGACGGTCTCGGCATGCAGGCCCAGGCGATCACCACCCGCAACCACCCGATGGTGATCGGCCGGATGGAGAACCAGCCCGGCAAGCCGACCGTGCTGCTCTACGGCCATTACGACGTGCAGCCGCCCGAGCCGCTGGACCTCTGGAAAAGCCCGCCCTTCGAGCCCGAGATCCGCGACGGCCGCATCTACGCGCGCGGCATTGGCGACAACAAGGGCCAGCATTTCGCCCAGTTGCTGGCGATTGAATCCTATCTCAAGGTGGTTGGCGAACTGCCCTGCAATGTGATCTTCCTGCTCGAAGGCGAGGAGGAGATCGGCAGTCCCCATATGGCGCAATTCGTCGCCGAACATGCCGACAAGCTCAATGCCGATCTCATCGTGACCTCGGATGGCTCGCTGCATGACAGCGGCCGCCCGGTCGTCACGTTTGGCGTGCGCGGCGTCGCCTCGTTCGAGCTGCGCGCAAAGACCGCCAACCGCGATGCCCATTCCGGCAATTTCGGCGGCGTCATGCCGAATGCGATCTGGAAGCTCGTGCATCTTCTCGCCACGATGAAGAACGATCGCGGCGAGATCACCATAGATGGTATCTACGATCCCGTCGTGCCGCCGACCGATCTCGAACTGCAGGCGATGGCAGCGCTGCCGCTCGATGTAGACAAGATCAAGGCCGAACTCGGAATGACCGCGATCGACGAGCCGCTGGATCGTCCCTATTACGAGCGGCTGATGTTCCAGCCGACGCTCACCATCAACGGTCTGCATGGCGGCTATGGCGGGCCGGGGCAAAAGACGGTTCTTCCAAGCGAAGCCTATGCCAAATGCGATATCCGCCTCGTCGAGAGCCTGACACCGGACTATGTGTTCGAAAAGGTCCGGGCGCATGTGGAAAGATACGCGCCCGATGTGGAGTTCGTGCCGCAAAACTCGATGCTGCCGTCGAAGACCCCGATGGACAGCCCGTTCGCATCCGTGATCCGCGAGGCGATCGTCGCTGCCCGCGGCGTCGAGCCACTTCTCTACCCAAGCCTCGGCGGCAGCCTCCCGGACTACGTCTTCACCAAAATCCTCGGCAAGCCTGCTTTCGTCGTGCCCTATGCCAATGCCGACCAGGCCAACCACGCCCCGAACGAAAACCTCAAGCTCGACCTCTTCCACGCCGGCATCCGCACCGGTGCTGCGCTGCTGGCGAAGCTGGGGTGAGATGAAGGGGTGAATGGTAGGGCAGGGATGGTGGAGTGGGGCGCCGAGGCGCTATAATTTACCATAATAAGGGTCAATCAGAAAATTGACCCTAATCCGGTTCAAAGCTCAGGCTGTCCGGCCCCACTGCAACGCTGCAGTTTACATTGCCGCGCTGGCCGCCTAGGCAGGGTGCCACATCAGGAACGGGTAGGTTACGGGTCATGTTGATCAAGCAGAGCGACTATCACCGCATTTATCGGGTCATCAACAGCCTGCTCGTAAACGAGAACGCCAACACCGCCGTTGCCGGGATGTATTTCAGCACGTTCGGGGCGTTCATCCTGCGCCAGCATTATGGTGTGACTGCCACGCCGAAAAGCGGGCTGGCCGCCTACAATCTCGGCGGCACCCGCATCCTCTTCGCAGACCAGCGCGAAGACGGGTATGTCACGGGTGCTGGCGAGAATTTTCATTGCTGGGTGGAGGCCGACGGCTGGGCGATCGATTTCATGGCGCCGGCGTTTTCGCAGAGCGCGTCCGAGCTTCGGGTGCCCTCTAAGATGTTCCAGAGGCCTCTTTCGGCCATGGCTTCAGCATCAACGATCTCGAGCAATCCGGCGATTTCTTCTATCAGTCGGAGCCGCAAGCAAGCGCAAGGCGCTTCGCGGATTGGCACAAGCACGCGATGATCGGTGATCTCGCCTCGGTTGCCGCAAACTGGTTCCGGAAGTCGCCTAAGCAGATGCCGAAGTCACTGTCCATCGCGAGCGAGCCGGGAAAGAGCGTACCGTTGCTGGGGAATGCGCTTTCGGGCGCCTGGTGATGGCGGAGGCTTGCGGGCCGGGACAGGTTCGCCGATAGCGGCCAGCTCCGCTACGGGGGCGTTAGAGGGCGGGATGCTGTCGCACCCCGCCGCACGTGATGTCAGCCCTTCTTCAGCGCCGCATAGGCCACGGCCATCTTGGCGGCGAGGCGGGCGTTGTTTCGGACCAGCTCGATATTGGCTTTCAGGCTTTCGCCCTTCGACAGCTCGTTGATGCGGGCGAGCAGGAACGGGGTCAGTTCCTTGCGGCCGATGCCGCGCTCATCTGCTTCGCGCACCGCATCGGCAATCGTGCCGTCGATGAAGTCAGGGGTCAGGGCGGCTTCTTCCGGGATCGGGTTGGCGATCAGGAGGCCAGTGCCGGTGCCGAGCTGGTGGTGGAAATGCATGGCGCTTGCAATCTCTTCTGCCGTATCCAGCCGGTGATCGGCCTTGTAGCCGCTCTGGCGGGTGAAGAAGGCCGGGAAGTCCTCGGTGCCGTAGGCAATGACCGGCACGCGCTGGGTTTCCAGATATTCGAGCGTCTTTGCGATATCGAGGATCGATTTCACGCCGGCGCAGACGACGGCTGTCCTGGTGCGGCCAAGCTCGGTCAGGTCGGCTGAGATGTCAAATGTCTGTTCAGCACCGCGATGCACGCCGCCGACGCCGCCGGTTGCGAAGATCTCGATGCCGGCGAGGTCTGCCAGAAGCATCGTTGCGGACACTGTCGTACCCGCTGTCTGGCCGCGCACCATGGCAACGGCGAGATCGCGGCCGGAGGCCTTTACCACGCCCTTGGCCTGAGCCAGATTTTCCAGCTCGTCCCGTTCCAGACCGACGCGGAGTTCACCGTCGATGACGGCGATGGTGGCAGGCACGGCACCGTTTTCACGCACGACTGCCTCGACTGACAGCGCCGTTTCCAGATTGGCCGGGTAGGGCATGCCATGGGTGATGATGGTCGATTCGAGCGCCACGATGGCGCCGCCCTTCGCGAGAGCGTCTGCAACTTCCTGGCTGAGTTTCGGCTTCAGCAAAGACATGGGATTTCCTTTCTGGAAGCAGTTCCGGCAAAGCCATGCAGCGGTTTTGCGTCTGGACCTGCGTTGGGATTAAACACTGGAAGCACTCGCGTGCTTCAGGACAAACGATGCATATGGGCCTGCAAAAAGGCCTCGGAGAGTTCGGGGTGGACGCTTGCAGCGCTTTCGGTGGTGAGCGTCGCAACCAGCGCGCCGATGCGGGCAGCGGTGTGGATGTCGTCGCCGGCGATCACCCGGTGCAGGGTTCCGGCAATCATCGCGTCACCGGCGCCTGTCATGTCGATCGCCTTGGCTTCGACTGCTTCGAAACTGGCTGATGCGTCGATGCCGGCAACGGCAATGCCGGCTGCCCCCATCGTCACCACCGCCTCGCGGGCGCCGGCTGCCTGCAGGCCACGTGCTGCCTTCAGCGCGTCGTCGATCGTCTCGCGGGCCGAGAGGCCGAGAATGGCGTTCGCCTCGTCGATATTCATGAACAAGAGGTCGATACCGGAAAGGTCCTTCGGCAGGCGCATGGCCTTGACGGTGGAGACCGCATCGATCGCCAGCCGGAAGCGTGCGTCGCGCCTGCGCGTGATCAGCGCTGCCAGCGTCTCGGCGGGCGGGTTACAGTCGGAGAACACGAAGCTTGCCGACGCCAGATGCGGCCAGACGCGGTCGAGATGTTCGGGTCGCAGCAGATCGAATATGCCCATGTCAGCGATACCGAGCGAAAGATCGCCGCGCGGATCGAGGATGGCCGCATATTCGGCGGTCGGTCGCTCGGTGCTGATGATCATCTGGCTGACGTCGATGCCGCGCTCGCGCATATAGGTCATCAGCGTGCGGCCGCCCTCGTCGTCGCCGACGATCGAGATGAAACCGGTTTGCGTGCCGAGACGGGCGAGGTTTTCGGCGACATTGCGGGCGACGCCACCCATCGAGCGGGTGCTGTCGACCGGGTTCGACGTACCCGGCACGATCTCCTGCTTCGCGTGATATTTCCGGTCGAGAACGGCACCGCCGAGACAGATCGCGCGTGACGGCTGCGGCATCACATAGCCGCGGCCGAGGACATGCCCCTTCTGCATCAGCTGCACGATATGCGCTGCCACCGTGGAGCGGGCGAGCCCCAGCATCTCGGCAATCTCCTGCTGTCCGGCAAAGGGATTGTCCCTGATAATGCCGAGAACGGCGGCTTCCTGGCTGGTCAGATCGTCCATCGTGGCTTCCCGTGAAGGATCACGGTGTATAAACAACTGTTCCTCTCGTCAACAGTTGTTTTAGATCGCGCTTCACGCCGTCAGCTTCGAACCCGCAGGCCGTCCATCAAAAGCATGATCAGGCGATTGCCGCTGGCGCGCCATTCGGGGGAGTCGGGAATGGAATAGATGCTCGACATGGCGTGCATCAGATCCGCCTGGCCGATATCGCTGCGGATGAGATTTGCCTCGCGGCCGTTTACGAGAAGCCGGTCGAGCGCCTGCCGTATCGTCCCGAACCCCTCCGCAAACAGTGTCGTGTTGGAGCTGGCGATGATTTTCAGGCTGTTGGCCATGCCGCGCTTGGTCGCCATATAGCCGACGAAGCGCAGCATCCAGAGCTCCAGTGCCTTGTCGGCCGGATGGTTGGCGGCAAGTTCGTCCGCCGCTGCCGCTAGAGCCGTCAGTTCGCGGCGATAGACGAGTTCCACCAGATGTTCGCGGGTCGGGAAATGCCGATACAGCGTGCCGATGCCGACGCCGGCCTGGCGGGCAATCTCTTCCAGCGAGGTCTCGACGCCCTTTTCCGCAAATGCCTGCGCTGCCACCTCGACCAGCTTGTCGCGGTTGCGGCGAGCGTCCGCGCGAAGTTTCGGAGCCGGGGTCTGTGCATTTTTCGGCGTGGCCAAAGCCCGAAATCCTGTTCCAGTGGTTAGGCTCTCTGACGTCGTAATTCTGGTTCGGGGCATCCTGACATGGATGTTTTCGAAATCCAGCCTTGACTGATCTCAGCGAGCGGCTAGTTTAAACGGAGTTGCCTCCGTTTGAGGCGGCGCATATGTCTTTTCAGATCAGAAGGCGGCCGGATGTCATGTCGAAAGATGTCGCTCCGCCTTATCGACCGCGATCGGCGGCGCGCGTTTAGACGATATCAGGGACCCATGCCCTCGCCAGACGGCCGGTCCAGCCTAATTCTTTGAAATTCTCTTCGTGAAGATTGCAGGAGCCTGTCATGACACGAACCATTCACCTCAACCTCGATATCAACGGCAAGGGTTACGACCTCGATGTCGAGCCGCGCGTGACGCTGCTCGATGCGCTGCGCGACCATCTTGTTCTCACCGGCACCAAAAAGGGTTGCGACCAGGGCCAGTGCGGCGCCTGCACCTGCCATGTGGATGGCCGACGGGTGTTATCCTGTCTCACCCTGGCGGCCCAGGTCGAAGGCCGCCAGGTAGAAACGATCGAAGGACTGTCCGCTGCCGACGGAACCCTGCATGCGGTTCAGGCTGCATTCCTGGAGCAGGACGCTTTTCAGTGCGGCTATTGCACGCCGGGCCAGATCATGTCGGCAGTCGCCTGCATCCGTGAGGGCCATGCGGGATCGGATGCGGAAATCCGCGAATATATGTCCGGCAATCTCTGTCGCTGCGGCGCCTATAACAGCATCGTCGCTGCGGTGCGCCAGGCGGCGCAGGCCGTCGTTCCTGCAACGAAGGAGATGGCCGATGCGTGATTTTTCCTATCTTCGTGCAGCCACCCTCGATGAAGCCCGCCAGGCGGTGCTGCAGGCAGGGGCTTCCATTCTGGCCGGCGGCACGACCCTGATCGATCTTGCCAAATGCGGCGTCGCCGAACCGGAAACGGTCGTCGATATCTCCCATCTCAAAGGTCTCTCCGGCATCGAGGTCACACCCCAGTCCGTCACCATCGGCGCGCTTTCGCGCATGTCGGATGTGGCCGATCATTCCGGCATCCAGGCGGAAATGCCGGCTGTCTCGGAATCGCTCCTGCTGGCGGCGTCGGCGCAGCTGCGCAACATGGCGACGATCGGCGGTAACGTGATGCAGCGCACGCGCTGTCCGTATTTCCGCGATCCCGGCACGTTTCCGGCCTGCAACAAGCGCAATCCCGGCTCCGGCTGTTCGGCACTTGGCGGCATCACCCGCAACCATGCGGTTCTCGGCACCAGCGAGCACTGTATCGCCTCCAATCCGGGCGATCTGGCTGTGGCGCTGGTCGCATTCGATGCGGTCGTCGATCTAGGGTCCCGCACGGTTCCGTTTGATGAGTTCTTCCTCCTGCCCGGCGATACCCCGGACAGGGAAACAGTGCTTCAGCCCGGCGAGATGATCGTCGGCCTGTCGATCCCGAAAAGCGCTGCCGCGAAAAACTCCACCTATCTGAAGGTCCGCGATCGCCAGTCCTACGAGTTTGCAGCCGCAAGCGCGGCCGTCGGTCTGGAACTGGAAGACGATGGTCGCACGGTGAAGGATATCCGCGTTGGGCTCGGCGGCGTTGCCACCAAGCCATGGCGGGCGCGCGCCGTCGAACAGGCGCTGATCGGCAAAGTGCTCGACGATGCCACCATCAAGACGGCAAGCCTGCTTGCCATGGAGGGCGCCGTTGCCCAGGGCGACAATCAATACAAGATCGATCTTGTGCCGCGGGTCGTTGCCCGGGCGATCGAGACGGTCTCGACGGACAAATCTGGAGGTCTCGCATGACTATTATGCCCCCCCGCAAACACGGCGATGCCTCAGACGGCATGGTCGGCGGACGTCTGACCCGGTTCGAAGGCAGCCTCAAGCTCACAGGTGCTGCCACCTATGCGCTGGAATACCCGATCGACAACCTTGCCCACGCGGCCCTCGTGCAGAGCACGATCGCTGCGGGCCGCGTCGTCAGCGTCGATGCGACCAGAGCGCTCGCCTCGCCCGGCGTCCTGATGGTGCTGACACCGGAAGACGATCTCGGACTGCGCGTGTCCGCCGACTGGCAGGGCAACCGGCCGGAAGACAAGCCCTATCATCCGCTGCCGCGCGAGGTGCAGTTCAACGGCCAGTCGATTGCAGCCGTGATTGCCGAAAGCCGCGAACAGGCGACAGAAGCCGCAAAGCTTGTTGTCGTCACTTATGAAGAAACGTCGCCGGTCATGAGCATCGACGATCCGGCGGCTGGCGAAGGCAAGCTGATGGACAATCTCACCATCGGCTGGGGAGATGCAGAGGCCGCCCTTGCGGCATCGCCGGTCCGGATCGAAAGCGAATACAGCACGCCGCGCGAATACCACTGCGCCATGGAGCCGCACGGGCTGACGGCCAAGTGGGACGGCGACGAGCTGACGATCTGGGAGCCCAGCCAGTGGTCGCATGGCATGGCCCGCATGTATGCCGAATGGTTCGCCATGGACTATGAAAAGGTGCGGATCATCTCGCCCTATATCGGCGGCGGTTTCGGCTCCAAGGGCCAGCCGCTCGCTTATGGCGCGGTGGCGGTTGCGGCGGCGAGAAAGCTTGGCCGACCGGTCCAGCTTGCCGTCACACGGCCGCAGAACTTCACCAGCTATGGCGGTCGTGCGGCAACCCGCCAGACGATTGCGCTCGGCGCCTCCGAAGACGGCGTGCTGCAGGCGATCGTCCATAGCGGCAGGACAGAGACATCAGTCTATATGGATTACCCGGAACAGACGGGGGCAGCGACCCCCATCCTCTACAAGGTGGAAAACTTCTCCTCCCAGTCGCGCGTCGTGCCGGTCAATACCGTTACTCCAGGCGCGCTTCGGGGACCGGGCAAGAACCCCAGCGCTTACGGCATCGAAAGCGCCATGGAAGAGCTTGCCTACAAGCTCGATATGGATCCGCTGGAACTGCGGCTCAAAAACTATGCCGATCACGACTATCAGTCGGGCAAGCCTTGGTCGACGCGGATGCTGCGCGAAGCCTTGACGCAAGGGGCTGCCGCCTTCGGCTGGGAAAAGCGCAGCCATCAGCCCCGCTCGATGCGGGACGGCAAGACGCTGATCGGCTGGGGCATCGGCTGCGGCACGTTCCCGGTCATCCGGGCACCGTCCGAAGCGATGATCCGCGTGCTCGCGAACGGCCGCGTCGAGGTGGTCAGCGGCTCGATCGATATGGGGCAGGGCACTTATACGATCCTTGCCCAGACGGCCGCCGAAGCACTCGGCGTGCCGGTTTCCCAGGTCGATGTGCTGCTGGGTGACAGCCGCATGCCCGGCTCATCGATTGCCGGCGGATCGATGCTGGCGGGATCCATCACCGGTGCCGTGCACAAGGCAGCGATTGCAGCCCGCGACGAGCTGATCGGCCTTGCGCTCAACGAGACCGGCTCGCCGTTCCGCGATACCGGCGCCAACACGCTCTCGCTGGTTGGCGGGCGGATCGAGGCCTCGCGCGGCGGTGGACCTTCGCTGTCGCTGCAGGAGCTGATGCAGGCTCTCGGCCGCGACGCGCTGGAGATCCGTCGCAACACGCTTGCCGAAAACGCGCAGACGCCCGATGATCAGAAACAGGCCTGGACGACCATGGCGAAAGTGCAGGGGCCGACCTCGGGCGACCTCTCCATGCACAGCTGGGCTGCTCATTTCGTCGAAGTCCGCATCGATGAGGATTTCGGGACGATCCGGGTGTCGCGGATGGTCTCTGCCTTCGATTGCGGCCGTCTCTACAATCCGAAGCTGGTGGAAAGCCAGTGGAAGGGCGGCATCATCATGGGCATCGGCCAGGCGCTGCTGGAGGAAGGTGTCGTCGATCCGCGCAACGGCCGCACCATCAACAGCAACATGGCCGACTATCTGGTGCCGACCAATGCCGACATTCCGGATATCGAGGTGATCTCGGTGGGCGTGCCGGATCTCGACGCATCCACGCTCGGCGGCAAAGGGGTAGGCGAAGTCGGCATCGTCGGCGTCGCCCCGGCAATCGCCAACGCCGTCTTCCACGCGACCGGCAAACGCATCCGCGACCTGCCGATCACGCTGGAAAAACTGATGTGATCTTATGGGCTGTCGCCTCTGGCGGCAGCCCTTCTCACACTTTGCGGTATCGGCTGGCTTGAACCCTCGTTTGCGGTGTTACCGCAACCCAAGAGGTCCCCACACCCTTACGTCGCCAGAACTTGTTTTCGGATCACCAACGACCGCATGGATGTAGCTGTGGTTAGGCTTTGCATCCGGAACTCTTGAAGGAAACGTAGTACGTGCAAATAGCATGAGGCGGGCATCTGCCTTGGGATTTCCAGTCGATTTCCTCATGGAAACTGTGGCCATTTTTCCCGCCGCATCTGTCCTGATCAGGACCTCTCCAATTCTTTCGCCAGGACTGCAGCCGACAACGAGAAAGCTCAGTAAGAATAGGGCTATCGGACGCATGAAAATTCCTGGAGCAACGGAATGGTGATCAACTTTCCGTTGCATATTCTTTGAGGCAAAGCAACGGATAGGCCGGCGCCGCTCAATCCTCCGAATACCGTTCCTCGGCCCAAGGGTCACCGCGCATGTGGTAGCCGTTCTTTTCCCAGAAGCCGGCATTGTCGATGCCGAGGAAGTCGATCCGTTTCAGCCATTTCGCGCTTTTCCAGAAGTAGAGATGCGGCACGACGAGGCGCACCGGTCCGCCATGCTCCTCGGTCAGCGGCTTGCCATCCCAGTGGGTGACGATGAGTGCGTCGGCCACGGCGAAATCGGAGAGGAGAACGTTGGTCGTGTAGCCGTCATAGGCGGTCAGCATCACTGCGGTCGCCTTGTCGGTCGGCTCAACGGCATCTAGCAGGTCGCGGGTGGAAACGCCTTTCCAGTCGTTGTCGTAGCGCGACCAAGTCGTCACGCAGTGGATATCGGAGCGCATCTCGGTCTGCGGCAGGGCCTGGAAACTTTCCCAGTTGAAGGTCGTCGGCTTGTTGACGAGGCCGTAGATGTCGAGCTTCCACTGCGCCGGCGAAATGCTGGGCTGCTGGCCGAGATCGAGCACCGGCCAGTTCTTGACCAGATGCTGGCCGGGAGGCAGGCGATCGGTATCGGGCCGCGCATGCCGGCCTGTCAGGAATTTCCCCTCATCGGCCCATTTGCGCTTGGTGCTGGTGAGCTTGGAATCCTGCGGAAGATTGTCGTCCATAAGTGGTTCTCCTTGCCTCCGAGGATAATCTGATAAACAACAAGGGCAATCAATTCCTGACTCCCCCGCCCGAGATTTCGTCGAGACCCCATGCCCGCCACCCATCCGCGCCTGAATGCCCGCTTCAATCCCTTGATCGAACAACTGTCCCTGCCACCGGTTCCAGCCGTCGCGGCCTGGGGTCGTGCCTATGACAAGGCTCTGGGGCCGCTGATCGATCTATCACAGGCGGTCCCCGGCTATCCTGCCCATCCGGACATGCTACGGCTTCTGGGCGAGATGGCGTCGTCCAAGGCCTATACCGGCTACGGCCCGATCGAGGGCGAGACGGTTCTGCGCACCGCCTATGCAAGCCATGTCGCGGAAATCTATGGCGCAGCACTTGGCGAGGCAAACATCCATATCACCTCCGGCTGCAACCAGGCTTTCGTCTGCGCGGCGATGACGGTTGCGGGCCCCGGCAGCACCATCCTGATGACCGAGCCGTTCTACTTCAACCACGAGACGACGCTTGCGATGATGGGCATCGGCACCGCCTTCGTGCCCTGTTCTTCCGAAAACGGGTTCCTGCCGGATCTGGTCTCGCTCGAAGCCGCGATGACGGATGGGGTGAAGGCGCTGGCGCTGGTGTCGCCCAACAATCCGACCGGGGCCATCTATCCTGCGTCGCTGCTCGAGGCGATCTTTAGGCTATGCCAGGACAAAGGCATCTGGCTGATCCTCGACGAGACCTATCGCGATTTCCTGCCGCAAGCCGGAAGCCGTGCCCATGGCCTGTTTTCGCAGTCCGGATGGGAAGAAACGCTGATCAGCCTCTACAGCTTTTCCAAATCCTTCTGCATTCCCGGCCATCGGCTCGGTGCCATCACCGCCGGCGAGGCGGCGATCGGCCAGATCGCCAAGATCATGGACAATCTGCAGATCTGCGCGCCGAGAGCCGCCCAGGCAGCCGTTGCCGAAGCGCTGCCGCTGCTCGTTGCCTGGCGCGAAGAAAACCGCCAGGAAATCGGCCGTCGCGCCGAAGCACTGAAAACCGTCATGCGCAGCGTCTCCGGTTGGAAGCTCGATGCGATCGGCGCCTATTTCGCCTTCGTGCGGCATCCCTTCCCGGGCAGGGGCTCGGCGGAAGTGGCCGAACAGCTTGCCAAACGCGCCGGCATCAGCTGCATCCCCGGCGTCTATTTCGGGCAAGGCCAGGATGGCTATTTGCGGTTTGCCTTCGCCAATGCGGATGTCGAAACCATCGGTCTTCTGGAAGAACGTTTGCGGAACTTTTCGCTGTCGTAACGGCCCGACCGGCTCTATAAGGAACCATGGTTCAACGAGCAGGCAGCGCCGATCTTCCGCTTCATGGTGGCCGGGTTCCCCGGTGGCTGGGCGACCGCATGACCAAGCTCGGTGCCGTCATTACCGAAGCCATCGTCCTGCATTACGGCCGTGACGAATTGCTCAGCCGGTTGGCGCATCCGTTCTGGTTTCAATCCTTCGGGTCGGTGATGGGCATGGACTGGCATTCGTCCGGCATCACCACCAGCGTCATCGGCGCGCTCAAACGCGGGCTGACGCCGATGTCGGGCGAACTCGGCATTCATGTCTGCGGCGGTCGCGGCCGCAATTCGCGGCAGACGCCGGACGAACTGATCGCCATCGGCAACCGCGTCGGCATTGATGGCTTCGCGCTTGCCAAGACCAGCCGGCTCGTCGCCAAGGTCGACAGCGCCGCAGTGCAGGATGGTTTCGACCTCTATCTGCACGGCTTCATCGTCACCGACGATGGCAAATGGGTCGTCGTCCAGCAGGGCATGAACGGTGACCGGAAGCAGGCGCGCCGCTATCACTGGCAGTCGCAGGGCCTGAAAAGCTTCGTGGATTCGCCGCATGCGGCGATCGAGGGCCGCGGCCAGGGCGACATCGTCAACCTCGCCGATCACCGGGCAGAGGCCTCGCGCCACGGCCAGCTCGATCTGCTCGCATCGCTCGGTCCCGACCGCATCGTGCGCGAAGTGATCGCGATCGATCCGGGCCGGCAGCGCAAGAAGGATCTGTCGCAGCCGATGCTGCCGCATCTCATCATGCCCAATCATCACGACGTCCGCGAGGAGGACGTCAACATGAGGCGCCTGCACGGCACGCTTGCGGCTGCTGCAGACCGTGGGCCTAGGGATTTCGAGGATCTGCTTCTGACGCCTGGCGTCGGCGCCCGCACGGTGTCGGCGCTCGCCATGGTCGCCGAAGTCGTGCACGGCGCACCCTGCCGGTTTTCCGATCCGGCGCGTTTTTCGCTCGCCCATGGCGGCAAGGACCGGCATCCGTTCCCGGTGCCGATCCGGGTCTATGACGAGACGATCAGGGTGATGAAATCGGCCGTCGGCAAGGCAAGGCTTGGCCGCGACGAGGAAATGCAGGCACTGCGCCGCCTCGACGACCAAGCCCGCCAGCTCGAAAAATACGTGACCGGCCCCGACCTCAAGGAAATCGTCGCCGGCGAATTTTCCCGCTCGCACGAATGGGGCGGACGCAGTGTGTTCGGCTGGGAGCCGGCGGC
Organism: Rhizobium sp. PvP014; assembly: GCF_017876855.1. NCBI lineage: Bacteria > Pseudomonadati > Pseudomonadota > Alphaproteobacteria > Hyphomicrobiales > Rhizobiaceae > Rhizobium > Rhizobium sp. PvP014. The sequence goes on along the minus strand of NZ_JAGIOT010000002.1, from coordinate 2,271,906 downwards.
GGAAGACGATAAACGGACGGGGTAAGGAAGACATTGCCCTCCGTCGCAGGATGCCGTGGCAGATGGGTATCGGCATGCTATCGAGCCAATTTTGTCCGAATTCTGAAGCGTCAAGACTTTTCTCGCGCTCCATCTATCTCTTAATTTTGCATGAAATTCATCGTTGCAGATGAGGCGGCAAGTCATATCCTAAGGTGCATATCGAACAGCCATCAGGAGTGGCAATTGGATTTGTTCTCGCTAACTGCAGCTATTGTAGCCACCACCGGTCTGATCGCAGCAATCAGCTCGCTTCTGCGGGAGTTGAGAAGCTGGCGCAGGCGCCCTTCGCGGGAGCGGAAATAAGGTGGATGCTAACAATGAACACGAGGATTATCACTGTCCCGAGTGCCATAGCAGAGATGCTGTGAAGAACGGGATGGTGCGGGGCACACAGCGATTTCGTTGTAGGACCTGCCATTTGAATTTTGTTCAGGAGCCAAAGCGTCGATGGCCTCCTTCTTCCAAAATGTTCAATCTGATGATGTCACAAATCGGGGAAGGAATAGAGAGCCCTGGCGATGCCGCGCGGATCGATCGATGGCTATTGGAGGCGAAAGAGCATCATCCTTGGTTCGTGAGGGCTTTGGCCGAGTTTGGCGTATCCAATGCTGGCCGCGAGGGAGAAACCATGGAAACAATTCTTTTGGCAACATGGGAGATGTACTTCATCATCACGACGCGCAACCCGGAGCAGTATTACGACGAATTCGCTCCCGGCCTTTATATTGATATGCTCAAAATCGGAGATAAGGCTTTTCAGGAAGAGCTAATGGCTTGGTTGAAAGAGCATTGAATCAGGAAGTTCAACTGGGAACCATGAAGCCGTAAAGCGCCCGGGAAGAAATCCCCGGGCACCGTTATTCTCAGTGCCGATCCAACGTATCGGCGCTCCGCTTCCTTACGGGATCAGACGGTTTGCGCGCAGATCTTCAAACAGATCGAAGAAGGCATCGTCGGTCGGCTGGTATTCGAGGAAGCCGAGACGGCGGCTTTTCGACATGTCGGTGACGACTTCGATCGGGCGTCCGAGATCGGCATCCGTATGCCACGGCGAGACGAGCCGGCTCATGTCCGGTTCGGCCAGATTGTGGCGTTCGGCAATCTCGCGCCAGATCGCGGCATCCTCGGCCATCTGCTTTTCGAGCGGCTGTACGGTGCCGTCGAAGGTGGCGGGTTCCAGCTCGATCCAGGCGGCAATGCGGCTCCACATCCACTTCCAGCGGAAGACATCGCCGTTGACGACGTTGAATTCGCCGTTGGCTGCACCCGGTGTCGTGGAAGCCCAGAGGAGATGGCGGGCAAGAAGGTTGGCGCTGGTCATGTCGGTCAGACCCTCCCACTGCATCTCGACGCCCGGGAAGCGGAAGGGGCGGCCGGTGTGCTTGCAGATGGCAGCGTAGACGGCAAGGGTCGTGCCCATGTTCATGGCATTGCCGACAGCCTTGCCGACGATCGTGTGCGGGCGATGGACGCTCCAGGTAAAGCCGTCGCGGGCGGCTGCCGCAAACACTTCGTCTTCCTGGGCGTAGTAGAAATTATCGACCTCGAGGCGGCCCTGTTCCTCGCGGAACGGCGTCTGCGGCAGGGCGCCCTTGCCGTAGTTTTCGAATGGGCCGAGGTAATGCTTGAGGCCCGTCACCAGCGCCACGTGCTTCACCGAACCGGCCGGAGACAGCGCGTCGAGGACGTTGCGTACCATCGACGAATTAACGCGGATGTTTTCGGCTTCGGTCGACTGTCGCAGCCAGCTCGAGATGAACACATGCGAGGGATCAAGACCCGCCAGCGCTTTCGAAAGCGAGGCCGGATCGAGAAGATCCGCGGCCACCGGTGTCACGTTAGTCTGCTGCTGCGGTGTGCGCGAAAGGCCGAGAACCTGCCAGCCGTCGTCACCCAGAACCTTTGCTGTTGCGCTGCCGACGATGCCGCTTGCGCCCACGATCAATGCTTTTTTCGTCATAATTGCTCCTGTCGTTCTGACGGTGATCTAGTGTCTTGCGGTAGACTGTGCCAGAAGGCACCCGAATGGGACATAGGCACCCTGACGTAACCAGATGGGAAACAGATCATGCAGCCAGGCTCACCAGACAACGAATGGCGCGAAGACTGCGCACCGCGCCGCGTCCTCGACCTTTTCTCCTCGAAATGGACGAGCATGATCCTGCATGTGCTCGATACGCGGCTGGAGGGCTGTGCGCGGACCGGCGTTCTGCTGCGCAGCCTGCCCGGCATTTCGAAGAAGATGCTGACCCAGACCCTGCGCGACATGGAAGCCTCGGGTCTTGTCATCAGGCGCGTCTATGGCACGGTGCCCCCGGCAGTCGATTATACGCTGACGCCGCTCGGCAAGCGTTTCGTCGAGCTGATCGATCTGCTCTACGGTTGGGGTCGAGACAATGCCGATGCGCTGGACGCGCTCAAAGCGAAGAAGGGCGAGGGAGCCTAGATCAGGGATTGGGCCTCCCAGTTCGGATGGAACGATGGTGGCCGGCCCGTGTTCTCCTTGGGAACAAGGGAGACTTGCTATGTCAGACCACAAAGACGTCGACCCCGCAGCCGATACGGCTTCCAAGGAAGCGACCCGGTTCGGCAGCAGCCAGCCCAAGGTTTCCGAACAGTCAAGGGATAGCATCCACCCGGCCGCCGATGCGGCTGAGGATGTACAGGCTGACCACAAGGTCGAGAAGAGCTTTGGTACCGGCGAGGATGGGTCAGTGCGCAAGACGGATGAGGCAACCGTCGAACTCAATCGCGCCCGCAAGGCGGCTGGAGCCGAAGGCTCCGGCGTCCCGAGCGATCATGAGGCCGACGCCGGCGACATCGGCGGCTGAGACTTCCACCCGCGGTCGCCGCGGGTGAGAGACTACTGGATATGCGGCGGCGCTTCTTCGCGCGCCGCGATCCGGCCGGCGAGTTCGCCGATGCGGCGGATCGCTCCCTCCAGCACATCATCAGGCACCGTCAGCGATATGCGCAGAAAGCCTGCCGCCTGATCGCCGAAGGACGTGCCGGGCATGACTGCCACCTTTTCCTCGCGCAGCAGTTCCCAGGCAAATTCCTCGCCACCGAGGCCTGTTGCCGTCACGTCGAGCAGGATGAACATCCCACCTTCCGGCATCATCGGCTTGACCAGATTGTTGCCCTTCAGCACAGTTTCGACGATCGCGGCGCGCCTGTGATAATTGGCGCGCATCACGTCGGCTGTCGGGAAGTTTTCAGACAGCGCCATGGCGGTCATGTCGGCAATGAAAGGCTGCACGCCGAACAGCATGATTTCAGACACCGGCAGCAGACGTTCGCAAAATTCCTCCGGACCGGCTGCCCAGCCGGATCGGAAACCGGGTGCCGCATGCGACTTGGAGATGGACGAGACCACGATCGTGCGCTCCGCCAGTTCCGCCATGTCAAAGGGTGAGGCAAAGCTGGTGCCGTCGAAGATCAGCTGTTCATAAACCTCGTCGCAGATGATCCAGAGATCGTGCTTGCGGCAGATCTCGCCGATCCTTGCGATTTCGGAGGCTGTCAGAACCGCACCGGTCGGGTTGTGCGGCGTGTTCAGAAGCAGCACGCGTGCTTCAGGCGTCACCGCCCGTTCCAGATCGTCCGGCTGCATGTGGAATTTCTTCTCCGGCCGCAGCGGCACGGGGATCATATGGGCGCCGGTGGAGGCAATCACGCCTTCATAGGTCGCGTAGAGCGGATCGCCGACCAGCACGCCATCGCCAGCGCCAACCAGACCGGTCATGACGCAGTAAAGCGCGCTCTGGGTGCCTGGAAAGCAGAGGAAGTTCTTTTCCGTCACGCTGCTGCGGCGTTTCGAATATTTCGCAACAAGCGCCTTCAGCGTATCCGGCTCGCCTCTTCCGTTGGAATAGCGGGTGCGGCCGGCATACATGGCGCGCGCGGCTTCATCCAGCAGCGCCTTGTCGGGCACGACGTCAGGCTCGCCGATCGTCAGCTCGACCACGTCCTCCCCCTCGGCCTTCATGCGCCTTGCGGTCAGATGCAGCGCCCAGCGGCCTGAACCGAGATGGGCGAGACGGTCGGTGATCGTGGCATAGCGCATGAATAGGCCTCATGTTCGAGGATTAGGATGGGCCGCCTCTAGCAAATACGCCGCGCCGGAGCAAATGGCGCGGCATGGGTGATCGGACTCAATCCTTGTTTCCCGTCCGGTAACGACCGCCCACATGCCGGGCCGGCAATCTCGGTGCACCGAACAGTTTTTCGCGCAGCGTGCCCTCGCGATAGCCGGTTTTGTAGACGCCGCGTTCCTGCAGAATGGGGATCACCAGCTCGATCACGTCGTCGAAACATTCCGGCACCACGGTGCGCGACAGGTTGAAGCCGTCGACATCGGCTTTCTCCATCCACTCCTGGAGACGGTCGGCGATCTGCTCGGCAGAGCCCACCATCGGCATCTGGCGGCTGCCGAGAATCATCTGGTCGAGCAGCTTGCGCTTCGTCCATTGCGGTCCCGCGCTGCGGGTCATCGCCTCGACATTGGAGACGATGGCATCGCTTTTGCCGGTCTGGATCGGTTCGTCGAGATCGTAGCGCGCAAAATCGATACCGAGCGATGCGCTGGCGTGCACAAGTGCCGCCTCTGAACTGGCGTGGCTTCGATAATCCTCGAATTTTTCCCGCGCTTCCTTTTCCGTACGGCCGGTGATGATCGTCGCGCCGACGAAAACCTTCAGGTCTTCCGTCATGCGGCCGCCGCTGATCGCCCGGGCGCGGATGTCGTCGACGAGGTCGCGCACACCCTCCATCTTCTGGCCGTTGACGAAGACGCATTCTGCATGGGTGGCGGCAAAGGCGCGGCCGCGGGTGGAAGAGCCGGCCTGATAGAGAACCGGCGTTCTCTGCGGGGAGGGGGCGGAAAGATGCATCGCGTCCAGCCGGTACTGCCGGCCTTCGTGGCTGATCTTTCGAACCTTGGCCGGATCGGCATAGACTCCGGCGGCGCGATCGAACACGACGGCATCGTCGTCCCAGCTGCCTTCCAGCAGCTTGTAAATCACGTCCATATATTCGTCGGCGAGATCGTAGCGGTCGTCATGCGCCATCTGCGCATCGAGGCCGATCGCCTTGGCCGCGCTGTCGAGATAGCCCGTCACGATATTCCAGCCGATGCGACCACCGGTCAGGTGATCGAGCGTCGACATGCGCCGCGCAAACAGGAAGGGTTGCTCGTAGGTGAGGTTCGCGGTGACCCCGAAGGATAGGTGCTTGGTCACGGCGGCCATCGCCGGCACCAGCAGCATCGGATCATTGACCGGCACCTGCACGGCGCCCCTCAAGGCCGCATCCGGGCTTTCGCCGTAGACGTCGTAGACGCCCACCACGTCGGCCAGGAAAATCCCGTCGAACAGGCCGGCCTCCAGCCGTTTGGCGTAATCCGTCCAGTAGGCAAGCTCGGTGTAACGGTTGGACTGGTCGCGCGGATGCGTCCACAATCCGTGCTGGATATGGCTGACACAGTTCATGTCGAAGGCGTTGAATCGGATTTCGCGCAAAGAGCATTCCCCCGCGTTGCAGATCTGGTGCGTCTCTTATAAGTTCCTATCGTCCACTATAGAAGACGATCGTTCGGAGGCAAGCGGATAAAGCCATGGAAGCAGATGTTGGAGATGCCATTGCATCGCGTCTCAGAACGGAACGCGAGACACGCAAATGGTCGCTTGCGGACCTCGCCGAACGCTCCGGCGTGTCGAAGGCGATGATCAGCAAGATCGAGCGTGGCGAGGCCAGTCCATCGGCCGCCGTGCTCGGCCGGCTGTCCGGCGCCTTCGGCCTGCCGCTGTCGGTGCTTCTGGCACTGGCGGAAGGCGGGGAGGAGCGGCTGCGCGTCCAGTCCGGCCAGCCGGTCTGGACCGATCCCGAGACCGGCTATACCCGCCGGGCCCTGTCGCCGCCCAATGCGCCGCTCGAACTGATCGAGGTTCTGCTGCCGCCTGCCGTGCGCGTTCCCTATCCGGCCTCCGCCTTCGCCTTCCAGCATCAGCAGATCTGGCTTCTCGCGGGCGCGCTCGATTTCATCGAAGGCACGGTGCTGCATTCTTTGAAGGAGGGCGATTGTCTCATGCTGGGGCCGCCCGCCGACTGCGTCTTCTTCAATCCCGGTAAGGTCCCGGCGCGTTACGTTGTGGCGCTTTCCCGAAGGTAACGGAGCAGAACGGCAGACGTGAAAAAGGCGCTTCCCGAGGGAAGCGCCAGTTGGGGAGATTGTGACTTTGCCGGTCGCGCTGATGGATGCGACCTACAAGTCCGTGAACACGAACCCCTGGCGGTTTGTTCCCGCAGAAAGTGTGAAATCCTTTTCTTGCCCGGAACGATCCGATATCCTGTCGGTTACACCGCAAGAACGGATCGAAGCCTGGGAGGAGGATGCGATGCTGGGATTGGGTCATTTCTGGAAACGGGTGCAGGCCCGCAAAGCGGAAACGGCAACGCCCGAGTTTGCCGATCGCAGTGATGCCGGCCGGCAGCTGGCCGAGGCACTGCAAATCTCACAATCCTTGTCCTCTGTCGCCGGCGATCCCGTGGTGGTCGCCGTGCCGCGCGGCGGCGTGCCGGTGGCGTTCGAAGTGGCGCAGCGGCTTGGACTGCATCTCGATCTCTTGATCCTGCGCAGGATCGCTGCCCCCGGCCACCCGGAATTTAACATCGGCGCCGTTGTCGACGCCAAAGAACCAATCGTCCATATCGACGAGGCAAGCGTGCGGCGCTTTCCCCTGCCTCCTGGCTATCTTAACACGGAGCGGCAGCATCAGATCGCCGAGGTCGACCGCCATCACCGGATGTATTTCGGCGAGGATCACGCCGACGAGCACGATCTTGCCGGCCGTCACGTCATTCTGATCGATGAGGGGCTTTCCGATGCCGGGTCGATGGAGGTCAGCATCCACGCGCTCAGGCAGCTGGGTGTCGCGATCATTACCCTTGCCGTACCGGTCGCCTCGCAGGACACGCTCGATGCAATCAGGGACAAGGTTGAAGACGTGGTCTGCCTGTCGATCCCGCCATCATTCGGCGATGTGGGTGACCACTACGAGGATTTCCCGGAAACCACCGATCAGGACGTCGTCCGGCTGCTCAAGGAAGCCAGACGGTCGGAGCGGTTGCTCAACTAGATTTCAATCGTCGCCAACAACGGCAGGTGGTCGGATGCCCGCCGCGTCAGCGGTGTCGAGACCACTTCGGCATCGATCACCTTGATGCTGTCGGAAACAAAGATGTGGTCGAGCCGAAGCAGCGGAAAGCGGGACGGAAACGTTGCCCGCCAAGGTTTGACAAGCGCCGTCTGCACATCGGTCAGGCGCTTGGCCGCATGCCGGTAGGTCCTCGTGAGCGGTGTCGAGTTGAAGTCGCCGATCAGAATGCGCGCCGGGTTTTCCTTCTCGAGGCCGCCGAGCCAGTCCGGGCCCGTCAGCTCCGTCATCTGCGCCATCCGGTCTTTACCGCGGAGTCCGAGATGGGTGTTGAAGACCTGCAGCGGTTTGCCACCGACGTCGATTTCCACCCAGACTGCGCCGCGCTGCTCCCCGATCGAGGAAAGCATGTCGGCCTTGATCACTTTCAGCGGCAGGGATGTCAGAATGGCGTCGCCGTAACGTTCCTCGGCCACATGCAGCGCCGCGTGAAAATGGTAGTCCATCTCCACCTCGCGGGCGATGATATCGACCTGATCGACGCCACCGGTGCGCGAGCGGCCGACATCCAGTTCCTGCAGGCCGATGATATCAGGCTTCAACTCCGAGATGACGTCGGCGATCCGCGCGGGATCGAGCCGTCGATCGGTGCCGATGCAGCTATGCACGTTGTAGCTCAGGATTTTCAGGCGGCGCCGGGAGGAAGTTTGAGGCGAGGTGTTGGAGGGCGGTTTGGGAAGCGCATCGATCATAGCGCGGGAACACCTTGGACAGTCATTTCGTTCCACCCTGCACAGCATGAATGGAGATGGAATGAAGATCTGGCGGCCCCTCATCAAATGTCTTGTGGTTGCCGCGGTCTGCCTTGCCGCACTCCTCGTCTACCGCAGCCTGCAACGCTACACATGGGACGAAATCGAGGAGTCCGTGCTGTCCATCGCCGGCATTCGGTTGGTGGCCGCGTTCGGCTTCGTCATTCTCTCCTATGCCTGCCTTGGCATGTTCGATGCGCTTGGCGTGCGCTATGCGGGCAAGCCGCTTGCCTACTATAAGACGGCACTCGCATCCTTCACAAGCCTGTCGATCGGCCACAATGTCGGCATGGCAGCGCTCAGCAGCGGCGCGGTCCGTTACCGGTTCTACTCCCGCTGGGGCCTTCAGCCTCAGGACATCGCCAAGGTCATCGTGTTTTGCGGCGCGACTGTTGGCTTGGGGCTTGCCACACTGGGCGGCATTGCCATGCTGCTCGATGTCAATGGATCGGACGACTTCTTCGGCCTTGGCAGGAGAGACAGGGCCGCCATCGGCGTCGCCTGTCTGGCCGTGCCGGCTGCCTATTTACTGCTTTGCGCTTTCGTGCGCCGGCCGTTGCCCGTCCGCTCCTGGCGTTTCACGCCGCCGGATCTGTCGCTCGCGATCGGCCAGATCATCGTCGGCACACTGAATTTCCTCTGTGTCGCCTCCGCGATCCGCCAGCTGCTGCTTGCGTTTACCGATGTCGGATTCCTGCAGGTCGCCAGCGCCTACGTGACCGCCAATCTCGGCGCGCTGGTCAGCCACGTGCCGGGCGGTCTCGGCGTGCTGGAAGCGGTCATGCTGAACCTGTTGCCGGGCACATCGGCGATCGGGGCACTGATCGCCTTCCGCGTCCTCTACTTCTTCGTGCCGCTCGCGATCGGCGTACCGGTGCTGATCGCAAGCGAGGCCTATTACCGGCGTCAGGGAAGTGCCTATTCAGGCCGCGCGGCGGAAGGAAAGGCGTGAAAACAGCTTCCTGATCCCGGACTTGATCTCCGGGATCGGCCAGAACGGCTGTTTCGGATCGACAATACCGGTGCCGAACAGCGAGGTGATCTCGCCCTTCAGCGTATCCACCTCGAAAGGCCGCAGGCAACGTGGGTTGACGTTCAGGATGTCGATCGCCGCCAGCATCGATCCGGTTTGCTGAATGATGCGCGAGACATCTTCCTTGTTGGCGCAGAGATGCTCGGCCAGAAGATCGTCGCGCAGATCAAGGATTGCCTTTTGCGACGCGGCCTCGACGGTCTCGAGCGCGATATCGCATTCCGTATCGAGCCCTTCCGACCGGTTGTTGAGGTTGGACGAGCCAACCCGCACGAAGCGGTCGTCGACGACGATCAGCTTGGAATGGACGATGATCTCGCGATCGTTGCCATCGGCATCCGGCGTCGTGGCGTAGTAGATCCGCAGCCGGCCGTAGCGATCGGCGCGCTTCAGGCGGCGAATAAGGCGGGTGCGGTTGTTGCCCATCATCAGCTTTTCGAGGAAGCCGTGGGATTCGCGCGTCACGATGATGACGATTTCCGGGCCCTGCGCCGCCTTGAGCTTGCGGGCAAGTGTGCGCGCCACGCCGAAGGAGGCGAGATACTGCGTCTCGATATAGAGGTGCCGCTCGGCTGCCTTCAGCGCATCATGGGTAAGCTTGATCGCCTCGCGATGACCGCGGCGACCCTTCCATTTCCAGGGTTCGGTCAGCGCAAGTCCGCTGCGGCAATTGGTGAGATTGGGTTCGAGATCCTGCGGCCAGGCGGCTTCGCCCGCAACCGTGACCGGTTCGAGCTCGATCTTCGTCACCTTTTTCCAGCGCCGGCGCGTCACGTCGCCGATCAGCCGGGCGATATCGCCGGTGACGATCGTCTGCATGTCGTGAACGGGACCATAGATCGTGCCGTCGGGGGAGGTCCGAGCCGGGTTGATGCAGGCATGCCCACGGTCGTCCCAGCGGCGCGCGGTCAGATCGATGCCGCCGACAAAGGCGGTCCTATCGTCGACCACGACGATTTTCTGGTGATGGCTGGCACGCAGCGGATGCTCGAAATCGAAGCGCAATTCGATGCGCGGATGGTCGTTCCAGTCCATCTTGCCGAACATCTTCAGGCTCTTGCCGGAATAGACCGGACCCATGCCCCAGACGAGAATGCGGATTTCCAGTTCCGGCTTTTCCTCGACCATGCGGCGCAGCGTGGCACCAAGCGTCGGGCAATCAGGGTCGCGCGGACGCAGCTTGATACCAGGGTTGAAGTCCCAGCCGAGGATCATCACGGACCGTTCGGCCTGTTTCAACACGTCGTCCAGGCGCTGGTAGTATTCCTCGCCATCGATCAGGAAGCCGACGCGCTCGGCCTCGGCGCTGCGCCAGACGTTGCGGCCGGGTCGAATGATCGCACGGCCGGATGGCTCCGACCGGCGCCAGGACGAAAGTGCGGAAGAGCCTGTCTGGCTCGGCGAAGTTTTTGAAGAAAAATTAGACACGTCCACCTTTTGACCCCCGTCAATTGCGTGGCCCATTAACGCGCTAAGCTGCAGGATGTTCCAGGGACGCTGGAACATCGCGGACGTTGACGGGTTTACAGTCGTTGCGTACCAAATCGACCCGGGGGAAGACGTAACGAGGAGGACGTGAACATGACGCATGCGCGGGACAATTTCATTACTTGGCTACGCAATGCCCATGCAATGGAGGAACAGGCAGTCACGCTTCTGACAGCGCAGGCACGCCGGATCGAAAGCTACCCGGATCTCAAGGACCGCGTTCTGGAGCATCTCGAGGAAACCCGCGGCCACGTCGCGGCGCTGACCGAGATGCTGGAGAAGTTCGCCGTGACGACGCCGACCTTCAAGGACATGACCGCCAAGCTTGCCGCGACGGCCCAAGGTGTCGGCGGATTGCTGGTCAGCGACGAGGTCATCAAGACGATGACGACTGCCTTCGCATTCGAGCACACGGAAATCGCTACCTACAAGGTGCTGATTGCTGCCGCTGACGAACTGGACGAACCGGAAGCCGTCGCAGTCTTCGAACACATCCTGTCCGAGGAAGAAGACATGGCGGAATGGCTGAACGACAATATCGACAGCATCACGCGGATATTCCTGATGCGCGACGAGCGGGATCTCCAGGCGAAGCGGTAGTAGACGCCTCTGCTTCAGTCCTGACTTTTCAGAAGACCTGACAAGTCCAGCCGATGCTGCAGGGCGCCTTCGTCGCAGGCGCCGTGCTGGTAGAGATCGATGATCTCGGCCGCGAGGTTCTTTGCCGCCGTGCTTTCGCCAGACAAGCCGCGTTCGGCGCAGGCGGCATCGAAGACGTGCTGCAGGAAATCCAGTTCCCGCGGTTCCATCGCCGCATTGAATGCAGGTGTATTCATCTGTGGCCTCCCGTCGTGGAATGGATGTTGGGGGAGATCGCTCTGATGTCTTCCCGTCGCCGGCGGCCTTCGATTGTGCCGACGATGGGTCAAGTCTAAGCAAACTCCCCCTCGTTGCAAAGGGAGGGAGAAGGTTAAATTCCTGTAATGACGGGATTGTCAGCGAGCGCGCCGCAGCGCGTGAACGCCCGTCATTCCGGATGGTTTCGTCAGCCTGCCGGCTTCATCGACTGGACCACGGTCGGCCACAGTTCCGAAACGGTGGGGTGGATAGGCACGGCCCAGCGCAGGGCATCATAAGTCGCGCCGGCATTCATCATGTCCAGCACGCCGTGGATCGCCTCGTCGCCGCCGGTGCCGAGAAGGGCGGCGCCCAGGATCTTTTTCGTCTGCGCATCGGCCACGATCTTCATCAGGCCGATCGTCTCGCCCTTTTCCACGGCGCGTCCCACCTGGCTCATCGGCCGCGTGCCGACGAGAACCTTGTGGCCAGCCTTCACCGCCTGGTGTTCGGTCATGCCGACACGGCCGAGCGGCGGGTCGGTATAGAGCGCATACCCGAGCAGACGGTCGGAGACCTTGCGGCTTTCGCCATCGAACAGATTGGCCGCAACGATCTCGAAATCATTGTAGGCGGTGTGGGTAAACGCGCCGCGGCCGTTGCAGTCGCCCATCGCCCAGATGCCCTCGACATTGGTCGACAGATCGTCGCCCACCTCAATGTAGCCGCGCTCATCGAGCGTTACGCCTGCCTTGTCGAGCCCGAGATCGTCGGTGTTGGGACGGCGTCCGACCGCCAGCAGCACGTCGGAGCCGATGACTTCAGGCTCGCCTTCGTCGCAACTGAGACCGACTGCGATACCGTCGTCGGTCTTCCTGAAGCGGATGCAGTCGGCGCCGGTTCTGATAACGATCCCCTCGGCCTCCAGCATCTCGTGGATCGATTGCGAGATCTCCGCATCCTCGCGGCTGACGATACGCTCGCCGCGCTCCACGACGGTTACCTTCGCGCCGAAGCGGCGATACATCTGAGCATATTCCAGCCCGATATAGCTGCCGCCGATGATCACCAGATGGTCCGGCACCCGGTCCAGCCCGACGATGTCGCTGTTGGTCATGTAGGGGATGTCGTTGACGCCCTCGAAATCGGGAATGGTGGCGCGCGCGCCGACATTGAGAAAGATCTGCGGCGCCGTCAGCAACTCGTCGCCGACGCGGATCGTGTTAGCGCTCTCAAAGCGGGCATGGCCGCGGATCAGCGTGCAATGGGGCATCTTCTCCAGCCAGCTTTCATTGCTGCCGCGGCTGTCCATCGTCACTTTCAGCGCCCGCCGCATGACAGCCGGCATGTCGATCGTCACCTCGCCGCCGATGCCGATGCCGTAATCGGCGCTGCGGCGCGCGAGATGCGCCGCATAGGCGCTGGCCACCAGCGTCTTGGTCGGCTTGCAGCCGGTGTTGACGCAGGTGCCGCCCACATGCTTGCGCTCGACGATGGCGACGGTCTTGCCCGCGTCGTTGAAGCGTCCGGCAAGCGATGGCCCGGCCTGGCCGGCGCCGATGATGATCGCGTCGAATGTCTGCATGATGCTCAGATCTCCGTTAGGCGGCCGGCGTTCCCGGCAAAAGCAGGATGACAATCAGGGCTGCGACGACGGCCACGCCATCCTCGATGAAAGCGGCCGGTGCATCCCTGCCGAAATGGGCGGCAAGCTTTGCCCGCACTGCGGCGCCACCCAGCGTGCCGATCACGGCGCCAATGATGCCGGATACCATGCCGGCCAGCCAGTAGCCGTAGGGCATTCCGATCGCAGCACCCGAGAGCGCGCCGGTCAAGATACGTGCACCGAATTGCTGCGGCACCTTCCGGCTTGGCGTCGATGGCAGCTGGTCGGTAATGAATTCGACGATGGCAATCAGCGTGAGGATCAGCACGGCCCATTTGGAGCCCATGAAGGCGAGCCAGGTGCCTGATAGATCGAGCCAGCCGAGACCGGCCGCCCAGCTGACGATCGCGGGTGCCGTCATGGCGCGAAGTCCGGCCACCGCGCCGATGACGAGTGCAAGCATGTAACTCATGATGATTCCCTTTGCCGCCGCCGACGGATGCCGGTGAAATCAAGTCTTCGCAAGTTTTAGTGGAATTCGCCAGTGCCGGATTTTAAGGTGACGACCAAGCGAGTTGGGAGGAGGAGCCCGGCATCTGGTGAGATACGCAATTCTTGCAGCGGCGGGCGTGGCGGTCATGATCGGTCTGGGCATCTATGTCCAGGGCGCTGGCATGATCGCGAGCGGCTACATGGAGGAGGCGAAGGCGCAGGCCAACACCACGCTGAGGCTTGCCGTTTCCGGTCTCGACGGGCACCTGAAGCGCTACGAGGCGCTGCCGGCCCTGATCGCCGACCAGCAGAATGTCGAGGCTTTCGTGCTCGATCCGTCCAACACAACCCTGCAGGCCGCCACCAACGCCTATTTGAAAGACACCAACGCGCTCCTCAAATCCTCCGACATCTATCTGATGACGATGGACGGGCAGACCATTGCAGCCAGCAACTACGACAGCGACGTCAGTTTCGTCGGCGAGAATTTTTCCTACCGTCCCTACTTCCAGGAAGCCGCGAAGGGCCGCCAGTCGCGCTTTTATGCGCTCGGCACCACGTCGCTCAAACGCGGCTACTACTTCTCGTCGCCGATCGAGATCGCCGGGGTGATCCGCGGCGTCATCGTCTTCAAGGTCGATATCGATCTGGTCGAGGACAGCTGGGGGAAGGGGACCGACCAGGGAACCGAAGACCGCATCTTCGTTGCCGACCCCGAGGGCATCATCTTCATGACCAGCCGGCCGGAATGGCTCTATGCCACGACCCTGCCGCTGTCGCCGGGGCGCATCGCCCGCACCCAGACCTCGCGGCGCTATGCGGATGCGAAACTGCGCGAGCTGCCGGTTCGGCGCGGCGAATTCGCCGGTCACGAGGTGATGACGATTGCCGACAACGGTGGCGACCGGGAATATCTCGTCGTGTCGCAACCGATGCCCGACGCCGGCTGGACCGTCAGCGTGCTGATGGATACCGGGTCCGTGCATGCCCAGGCAAAGACGACCGTCGCTGCCCTGCTTCTATCTTTGTGTCTCGCCGTCCTCGGGCTTGCGGTCATCCTGCAGCGCCGGGCGCGGCTTGCCGAGCGCATGCATCTCCAAGCGGAAGCGCAGAATGCGCTCGAACACAGGGTCGCCGAGCGCACCGCCGATCTTGCCCGCGTCAACGCCCAGATCGAGGAGGAAGTGGCCGAGCGCCGGGCGACCGAACAGCGGCTGCGCCAGACCCAGGCGGATCTCATTCAGGCAGGCAAGCTTGCCGGTCTCGGCCAGATGTCGGCAGCACTGTCGCACGAGCTCAACCAGCCACTTGCGGCCGCGAAAACCTATGCGGAGACGGCCGGCGTGCTGATGGACCTCGACCGCACGGAAGAGGCCCGCGACAACGTTAGACGCATATCGGCGCTGATCGATCGCATGGCCTCGATCAGCAAGCATTTGCGCAACTTCGCCCGCAAGCCGAACGAGAAGCTCGGTGCCGTCTCGCTGCAGGAGGTGATGGACGACACACTGGAAATCGTCGCGGCGCGTCTGAAGGCGGCCGATGCGGATCTCGTCGTCGATATCCCCGCAAACCTGCCGAAGGTGAGGGCCGGCTCCATCCGTCTGCAGCAGGTTCTGGTCAACGTGATCGGCAATGCGGCCGATGCCGTCGAGGGACTTGCCGACCGCCGCATCGCCGTTTCGGCGTCGAGAACCCACGATACCGTCACGGTGCAGGTGCGCGATGGCGGGCCGGGTGTGCCGGCGTCGATCCGCGAGCGCATCTTTGATCCCTTCTTTACCACCAAGGGCATCGGCAAGGGGCTCGGCCTCGGCCTGTCGATCTCCTACAACATCGTCAAGGATTTCGGTGGTAGCCTTTCCGTCACCGATGATCCCGATGGGGGTGCCGTGTTCACCATCGAGCTCGACATTGCCGATGAAAACCTGATGGAGGCTGCCGAGTGAGCGAAGCAAGGGATGCGGCGCAAAGGGTTTTGCTGGTTGACGACGAAGAGGAGCTGCGCCGGTCCACCGCTCAGGCGCTGGAACTGTTCGGGCTCTCGGTGCAGACCTTTTCCAATGCCGATCATGTTCTCGAGCTTGCCGGTTTCGGCTTCGAGGGCGTTATCGTCAGCGATATCCGCATGCCCGGAACAGACGGCATGACGCTGTTGCAGCGGGTGCGTGAGCTCGATGCGGAGATCCCGATCATTCTCGTCACCGGCCACGGCGATGTGCAGCTGGCGGTGAAGGCGATGCGCGAGGGCGCCTATGATTTTCTGGAAAAGCCGTTCACGCCGCAGCATCTGGCCGGCGTCATCCGCAGGGCGCTCGATCGCCGCGCGCTGGTCATGGAAAACCGCCGGCTGAAGGCGGTGGCCGGCAAGCGCGACGATCTGGAAACCCGCATGCCTGGCCGCACCCAGGTGATGGTCGACCTGCGCTACCGGATCCGCGCGATCGGCGCCACCGATGCCGATACGCTGATCATCGGCGAGACCGGTGCCGGCAAGGAAGTGGTGGCGCGGGCGCTGCACGATGTCAGCCCGCGCGCCAACCGGCCGTTTATCGCCATCAACTGCGCAGCACTTCCGGAAACGCTGATCGAAAGCGAACTGTTCGGCCACGAGGCGGGCGCCTTTCCGGGCGCGATCAGGCCGCGATACGGCAAGTTCGAACATGGCCGCGGCGGCACGATCCTGCTCGACGAGATCGGCTCGATGCCCTTCGACCTGCAGGCGAAATTCCTGCGCGTCCTTCAGGAGCGCGTCATCACAAGGCTTGGCTCGAACGAAACCGTGGCCCTCGACGTCCGCTTTATCGCCACCAGCAAGGTGGATCTGGAGGCGGAGGTCGCAGCCGGCCGGTTCCGGGCCGATCTCCTCTACCGTCTCAACGTCGCAACCATCCATGTGCCGTCACTTCGGGAGCGTCGGGCCGATATCGCGCTCCTGTTTCTGCAGCTGGTCCGCGAAGCTTCCGCCCGCTATGGCCGTGACGATCTCGACGTTCCCGTCGATGTGATCGCGACGATCGGCGACCAGGCCTGGCCCGGCAACGTCCGCGAATTGCGCAACGCCGCCGATCGGCTGGTGCTGGGTCTCGATCTTCCGTCGACGGATTCCAACGGCAGGCTTCGTGATCCGGCCGGACGGCTAGCCGACAAGGTGGCGGCATTCGAGCGCAATCTGATCGCCGGCGAAATTGCGGCCCATGGCGGCGCGCTGCGTCCCGTCTACGAATCGCTCGGCATCTCGCGCAAGACGCTCTACGAAAAGATGCAGAAACACGGGCTCGACAAGCGCCTTATCTCGGCCGACCAGATGCTGCAGGACGATTGAACGGGTGACGAAACACCTGCGAAACCCCGTGCTGGGTGGATTTCCACCCAGGCTTTGGCGCGATTGTTCCCTAATCCACCCATGCTGCATTGCACGCCAGCGATAAACTTAGCGGTGCTGCCTCCCGCCCGATTGCGGCCAGCGAAATCACCACTGCAAATGGCACCACGCTGGCGAGGGAGGACTGTCGCCAGCACTCAGTTTGCATGCTGATTTTCACGCTCGGGAGGACAATCCATGAAAATCGTCAACGCCATGATCGGCGCAACGGCTCTTGCCGCCATGTCGCTGTTTTCGGCTTCTGCCAATGCGCAGAGCTATCCGGAACGCCAGATCACGATGATCGTACCGTTTGCGGCCGGTGGCCCGACCGATACGGTTGCGCGTCTTGTGGCCGAATCCATGTCGCGCGATCTCGGCCAGCAGATCGTCGTCGAGAATGTCGGCGGTGCCGGTGGCTCGCTCGGTGCCGGCCGCGTCGCCAATGCGGAAGCAGACGGTTATACCGTCCTCCTGCACCATATCGGCATGGCGACCAGCGCCACGCTCTATCGCAAGCTCGCCTATGACACGCTGAACGCGTTCGAATATGTCGGCCTCGTCACGGAAGTGCCGATGACGCTTCTCGCCCGCAAGGACATGGAAGCCACCGATTTCAAGGGCCTGATCGAATACGCCAAGGCCAACAAGGACAAGGTGACGGTTGCCAATGCCGGCATCGGCGCTGCGTCGCATCTCTGCGGCATGCTGTTCATGAGCTCGATCGAAACACCGCTCGTGACCGTTCCCTACAAGGGCACCGGCCCGGCCATGACCGATCTCCTCGGCGGACAGGTCGATATCATGTGCGACCAGACCACCAATACGACAAAGCAGATCCAGGGCGGCACGGTAAAGGCCTACGCCGTCACCTCCGCTGACCGCCTCGACATCCTCAAGGACCTGCCGACCGTCAAGGAAGCCGGTTATCCGCAGATGGAAGTGGGCATCTGGCACGGCATCTACACGCCGAAGGGCACGCCGAAGGAAGCCAACGACAAGCTGTCGGCGGCACTCAAGGTGGCACTCAAAGACCCGAACGTCGTTGCCCGTTTCGGCGAACTCGGCACCAAGCCGTCGCCGGAAGCCGACGCCACGCCTGAGGCGCTGAAGACCAAGCTGGAAAGCGAAATCGCCCGCTGGAAGCCGGTCATCGAGGCAGCCGGCCAGTACGCCGACTGATCTCACGTCACGGCACTGCCCCTCACCCTGGCCCCTCTCTGGGCAGGGTGAGGGGTTCTGCTCGATCGGCCTTGGAGCCCGCAACCTTTCGTCCTTCTCCCCCGCGGGGGAGAAATTGCCGGCAAGCTGATCGCTCAGATCGACCGCTGATCGGCGCGAACGTCTGCAAGGACCCCACCGACAAGCGACACTCCTGCAAGCGACACTCCTGCTAGCGACCATGCCGACCCGCGGCGCAGATCCACAGAGCTCTTCCAATATTTCGGAGCCATCATGAATTCACTCAATATCGACAGGACCAATCTGGTCTGCGGGCTGGCGCTCATGCTGACCGGCCTGTTCTTTGCCTATCAATCGATCGAACTGGAACTCGGCACGGCGCTTCGCATGGGGCCGGGCTATTTTCCGTTCATCCTCGCCTGCGTTCTCGTGCTCTTGGGCGGCGTGATCGTCTTCCAGGCCATTCGCGTTCACGGCGAACCGGTGGGTGCGCTTGCCTGGCGCGGGATGGCCTTCATCCTGCCGGCACCGATCTTCTTTGGTCTCACCGTGCGCGGTTTAGGCTTCGTGCCGGCGATCTTCTTTACGGCGCTGATCGCGGCATTCGCCTCGCACAAGATGAAGCCGTTGATGGCCGTCATCCTGGCGGCTCTGCTCACGGTCTTTTCGGTTCTCGTCTTCAGCTATGGTCTTGGTCTGCCGTTCCGGCGGTTCGGGCCGTGGCTGGGCATGTAAGGGGCTCGGTTCATGGAATTATTCAACAATCTCGCCCTCGGTTTCTCCACCGCCACGTCGATCGAGAACCTGTTCTTCTGCCTCATCGGGGTGCTGCTTGGCACGCTGATCGGCGTCCTGCCCGGCATCGGCGCAACGGCGACGATCGCCATGCTGTTGCCGATCACCTTCCAGCTCGAACCCGTGTCGTCGCTGATCATGCTCGCCGGCATCTACTACGGCGCGCAGTATGGCGGCTCCACCACGGCCATCCTCATCAATATGCCCGGCGAATCTTCGTCGGCGGTCACCGCCATCGACGGTTACCAGATGGCGCGCAAGGGCAAGGCGGGACCGGCGCTGGCCATCGCTGCCATCGGATCGTTCTTTGCCGGCACGGTTTCCACCTTTCTTGTGGCGATCTTCGCGCCGCCGCTGACCTCGATCGCCCTGCAGTTCGGTGCGGCGGAATATTTCTCGCTGATGGTCGTCGGTCTCGTCTCGTCGATCGCGCTTGCTCACGGGTCGATCATCAAGGCGCTTGCCATGGTCTGCCTTGGCCTGCTGCTTGGCCTCGTCGGCACCGATATCTACACCGGCACGCCGCGCTTCACGCTCGGAATACGGGAATATGCCGACGGTCTGAACTTCGTCGCGGTCGCGGTCGGCGTCTTCGGTATCGCTGAAATCCTGCGCAATCTCGAAAGCGAAAAGACCCGCACCGTGCTGATGGCGAAGGTATCCAACCTGATGCCGTCGCGCGAAGACTTCAAGGCGATGGTCGGCCCCGTTCTGCGCGGCACGGCGATCGGCTCCATCCTCGGCATCCTGCCGGGCGGCGGCGCGATCCTTGCGGCATTTGCGTCCTATACGGTCGAGAAGAAGGTATCGAAACATCCGGAAGAATTCGGCCACGGCGCGGTCGCCGGCGTTGCCGGGCCGGAATCGGCCAACAATGCGGGTGCACAGACCTCGTTCATCCCGCTCCTGACGCTCGGCATTCCGGCCAACCCGGTCATGGCGCTGATGGTCGGCGCGATGATCATCCAGGGCATCGTTCCAGGTCCGAACGTTGCCGTCGAACAGCCGGCGCTGTTCTGGGGCATCATCGCGTCCATGTGGATCGGCAACCTGATGCTTGTGATCCTCAACCTGCCGCTGATCGGGTTGTGGGTAAAGCTTCTGACGATCCCCTATTACGTGCTCTTCCCGATCATCATGGCGTTCTGCGCCATCGGGGTCTACAGCGTCAATTCCAACGTCTTCGATCTCTATGCCGTCGCCTTCTTCGGTCTGCTCGGGTACGTGCTTTTGAAGCTGCGCTGCGAGCCGGCACCGCTTCTGCTCGGTTTCGTTCTTGGCCCGCTCCTGGAAGAAAACCTGCGTCGCGCAATGATCCTCTCGCGCGGCGACGCCACCACCTTCATCACCCGCCCCATCAGCGCCGGCCTGCTCGCGCTTGCCGCACTTGTGCTCATCGTCGTCTTCCTGCCCAGCGTCCGGAAGAAGCGCGAAGAGGTGTTCGTTGAGGAGGATTGAGGGGTAGCAACTTTTGGAGGAGGAGAGGGGGACGGCTCCCTTTCCTCATCATTCCTGTGCTTGCCACAGGGATCCCGACAGCCCAGGTCCCTGGGGTGTAAAGACTCCTTTCGCCACGCGGACGCGTGGCGGCTGGCCTCCTGTGACAATCACAAAAATGAGGGGTGGTCTGGGCCGCCGCGGCTCCCAGCATCACACCGTCTGCAGCGCCTGCAGTTCCTCGACCGGCACCTCTCCACCCATCTGCTTCAGAAGCAGCGCGGCCATAAGACGACCCGCCTCCGCGAGGTCCTCGTAGATCGTTTCGATGCGGGGGCGGACCTGGTCGAACAGGCCGGACGTCTGTTTGGCGACCAGGCGCACATCTTGGCCGATGATGCGGCCGGTGTCGTAGGCTGCCGACATCACGGCCATGGCGGAGACCTCGCCGCCGCAGATGAAGCCGTCGGGCGCGTCGTCGGCCGCCAGTCGTTCCGCCACATGGTCGCGGATCGCGTCGGACTTGCTGTCGAGCGAGACACGGTCGGAAATCTCGAAGGCGACGCCTTCCTCGCGCACCGCCGTCATGAAGCCGTGGCGCATGTGATGGGCGAAGGTGAACTGGGCGGGCGGCAGGATGATGAACAGCCGCCGACAGCCAGCATTGATCAGGCTTTTCGCGGCACGATAGCTAAAGGCGTAATTGTCGTAATCCACGTAAGGATGCGGCGTCGCAAGCTCGGTGCGGCCGTGGCACACGAAGGGAAAACCCTGTTCCATCAGGAATTTCACCCGCTCGTCGGCGGCTTCGGTGCGGCTGAACAGGATGCCGTCGGCCATCCGGTTGCGGACGATATGCTTGACCGGATCGATCTGCGGCGTGTCTGAAAAATGCGGCGTGATCACCAAGTGGTACCTGGTGCCGCGCAGTGCCGCACTCATGCCGCGGATCATCGATGTGCCGTAGCCGAGGATTTCCTCGTGCGGATCAAGGACGAGGCTGATCACGTTGGTGCGTCCGGTGCGCAACCGCTGCGCCGCGCGATCCGGCAGATAGCCGACATCTTCGGCCGCTTGGCGCACGCGGATGCGGGTTTCGAGCGCAATCTGGGGATCGTCGGAGAGCGCCCTCGACACGGTCGTGACCGCAAGCTCGGTCAGTTCGGCGACGGTCTTCAGCGTCGGTTTCTTCTGGGCTGTATCGCGGGGCAAGCGGTTCGCGTGCGGCCGCGCCGGGCGTCCCTGCTGCAGCGTATCCGGGTCGATGTCCTCACCCCGGTCATCCCGGTCGTCAAGCGGCATTCCTGTCTCCTCCAGCACCCCTCCAGGCGCCCCGTTTGTATCGTTGCAAAACGCCGCAAATTCGGCAAGTGCAAATCAACTCTTCACCGTCGCAAACGGGAAAGATCGCTTTTATCGTTTTATAACAGGTTGATGCCGGATATTTAGCATCACCGAAATTCTGTCCCCTACGGGGTTGACACTTACATCAGTTATATCGTTATAAATCGATGTCCGGAGAGGAGCCCGGCTTTGAGGGAGATATTTCAATGACTATTCGTTTGATCGGCAAACTGGCCGCCGGTGCGGCTATGATTGCGCTGACCGCTGGCGCCGCAAAGGCAGCCGAACAGGTTGAAGTTCTGCACTGGTGGACGTCCGGCGGCGAAGCCGCGGCGCTCAACGTGCTCAAGGAAAACCTGGCCAAGCAGGGTATCGGCTGGAAAGACATGCCGGTTGCCGGTGGTGCCGGTTCTGCCGCGATGACGGCGCTGCGCGCCCGTGTGACCGCCGGCGATCCGCCGACCGCCGTCCAGCTGCTCGGTTTCGACCTGCGCGACTGGTCCGAGATGGGCGTTGCCGCCAATCTTGACGATCTCGCCGCCAAGGAAGGCTGGGACAAGGTCATTCCGGAAGCGCTGCAGGCGTTTTCCAAGTATGATGGCCACTGGGTTGCTGCCCCCGTCAACATCCACTCCACCAACTGGCTGTGGCTGAACAAGGCTGCCTTCGACAAGGCCGGCGGCAAGCAGCCGACGAATATGGACGAGCTGTTCACCATGCTCGACGCCTTCAAGGCGCAGGGCATCACCGCGCTCGCCCATGGCGGCGTTCCGTGGCAGGACGGCACGCTCTGGGAAGCCGTGGTTCTCTCCGTCGGCGGTCCTGACTTCTACAAGAAGGCCGTGCTTGACGCCGATCCGACGGCGCTGTCGGGTGATACGATGAAGAAGGTGTTCGACGATATGTCGAAGCTTCGCACCTATTTCGACCCGAACTTCTCCGGCCGCGAATGGAACCTCTCCACCGCGCTCGTCATCGAAGGCAAGGCCGGCGCTCAGGAAATGGGCGACTGGTCGAAGGGCGAATGGCTGCGCGCCAAGAAGACCCCCGGCACCGATTTCGTCTGCATGCGCTTCCCCGGCACGCAGGGCTCCGTCCTGTTCAACGCCGACCAGTTCATGATGTTCGACGTGGGTGAAGAGCAGAAGGACGCACAGATGAAGATGGCATCCGCCGTCGAAGATCCCGCGTTCCAGATCGCCTTCAACACGGTCAAGGGTTCCGTGCCTGCCCGGACCGACGTCTCGGACGAAAAGTTCGACGATTGCGCCAAGAAGGGCATGAAGGATCTGGCGGAAGCCTCGTCCAAGGGCACGCTGATGGGCTCGCTTGCTCATGGTTATGCGCAGCCGGCCGCTGTCAAGGAAGCCATGCTTGACGTCATCACCCAGCATCTGAATGGCCAGCTGACAACGGATGCCGCGCTGAAGCGCCTGCCGGAAGCGGTTGCTGCCGCGAAGTAGTCAAAAAAACCCCGCCCCAAACCCCTCCCCACAAGGGGGAGGGACTTAACCCAGCCGCACTGTCTGGGCCCGATTTGGTCGGTGGGTGCCCACAGGTTTTCTCCCCCCTTGTGGGGGAGATGGCCGGCAGGCCAGAGGGGGCTTTTTTGTTGGCGCACCTTCAAACGTCTCTATTCGCATCCGGAGATCCCCCATGACGACAATCGAACCGGCTCCGATGGTGACGCCGACCAGGCCGCGGCGGTCCATGGCCGATGGCTTGCGCAATGGCTTGCCGAAGCTCGTTCTGGCGCCGTCCTTTGCCATCATTCTGGTGTTCGTCTACGGCTTCATTCTGTGGACAGTCTATCTGTCGTTCACCACGTCGAAGATGATGCCGATCTACAAGTGGGGCGGGTTCGATGCCTATTACCGGCTCTGGTCGCAGCCCAACTGGTATGTGGCGATGCAGAACCTCGCCATATTCGGCGTGCTCTATATCGTGCTCTGCACCGCGATCGGGCTTTTCATCGCGATCCTGATGGATCAGCGCATCCGCGCCGAAGGCGTCCTTCGGCCGATCTTTCTCTATCCGATGGCGCTGTCCTTCGTCGTGACAGGCACGGCCTGGAAGTGGTTCCTCAACCCGGGCCTCGGGCTTGAGAACACAATGCACAATCTCGGCTGGGAAAGCTTCAAGTTCGACTGGCTGGTGAACCCCAAGATGGCGATCTACACCGTCGTCATCGCCGGCGTCTGGCAGGCCTCGGGCTTTATCATGGCGATGTTTCTGGCGGGTCTTCGCGGTATCGACGGCGAGATCGTCAAGGCCGCCCAGATCGATGGCGCGTCAACCGTGTCGATCTATCGCCGCATCATCATTCCCATGCTGCGTCCGGTCTTCCTGTCGGCCTTCATCGTGCTCGCGCATATGGCGATCAAGTCCTATGACCTCGTCATCGCGCTCACGGGCGGCGGGCCGGGCAATGCCACCGAACTGCCGTCCACCTTCATGTATTCCTACACGTTTACCCGCAACCAGATGAATGTGGGCTCGGCCAGCGCCGTGATGATGCTGATGGGCATTACCGCGATCATCGTCCCCTATCTCTATTCCGAGCTTCGGGAGAAGAACCATTGAGCGCGATCCCTGAAAATGTCAGCGCCGGGTCGGTCCGCACCGTCCGCTATTTCATCTATGGCGCACTGATCATCCTTGCCGCCGTCTATCTGCTGCCGCTCTATGTGATGCTGACCACGTCGCTGAAGTCGCTCGACGAGATCCGCGGCGGCGACATGCTGGCGCTGCCGTCCGATCCCTCCATCGCCGCCTGGGTCAAGGCCTGGGGCGAGGCCTGCATCGGCGTCTCCTGCGTCGGCATCAAGGGCTATTTCTGGAACTCGCTGAAGATGGTGGTTCCGGCTGTGGCCATCTCGACGCTGCTCGGCGCGCTCAATGGCTATGTTCTCACCAAGTGGCGCTTTCCCGGCCACAAGCTGGTGTTCGGCATGATGCTGTTTGCCTGCTTCATCCCGTTCCAGGCGGTGCTGATCCCGATGGCGCGTCTGCTGGGTGCGATGGGTATGTCGAATTCCACCGCCGGCCTCGTGTTCGTCCATGTGGTCTACGGCCTCGGCTTCACCACGCTGTTTTTCCGCAACTATTACGAGGCGTTTCCGGACGAGCTGGTCAAGGCTGCGATGATGGATGGCGCCGGCTTCTTCAAGATCTTCTGGCGCATTCTTCTGCCAAGCTCCGGCCCGATCATCGTCGTCACGGTCATCTACCAGTTCACCAATATCTGGAACGACTTCCTGTTCGGCGTCTCGTTCTCGTCGGGCGAGGCATCGCCGATGACGGTGGCGCTCAACAACCTCGTTTCGTCTTCCACCGGCGTCAAGGAATACAATGTCGACATGGCCGCCGCCGTGTTTGCGGCATTGCCGACGCTGCTCGTCTACGTCGTCGCCGGACGTTATTTCGTGCGTGGCCTGATGGCCGGCGCAGTCAAGGGTTGATCCAACATGAGCTTTCTCGAGATCAAGAATATCCGCAAGAAGATCGGCAATGTCGAGATCCTCAAGGGCATCGACATCGATCTGGAAAAGGGCGGCTTTCTGGTGCTGGTCGGCCCGTCCGGCTGCGGCAAGTCCACGCTGCTCAACGCCATTGCCGGCCTGCTGCCGCCGACATCGGGTGACATCGTCATCGATGGCGAGGTGGTGACGGACCTGCATCCGTCCAAGCGCGACATCGCCATGGTGTTCCAGTCCTACGCGCTCTATCCGAACATGACTGTGGAGGAGAACATCGCGTTTGCGCTGGAGATGCGCGGCATCGACAAGGCGGAGCGGGAAACGGCCGTCGCAAGCGTGGCAAAGACCCTGCAGATCGAGCATCTTCTGAAGCGCCGCCCGAGCCAGCTTTCCGGCGGCCAGCGGCAGCGCGTCGCCATGGGCCGGGCGCTGGTTCGCAAGCCGCGCGTGTTCCTGTTCGACGAACCGCTTTCCAACCTTGATGCGAAGCTGCGCGTCGAGGTGCGGGCGGAAATCAAGGCGCTGCACCAGAACACCAACGCCACGATCGTCTACGTCACCCACGACCAGATCGAGGCGATGACGCTTGCGACCAAGATCGTCGTCCTCAAGGAAGGCATCGTACAGCAGGTCGGAACGCCTGCCGAAATCTACAATCTGCCGGCCAATCTGTTTGTCGCCGATTTCATGGGCTCGCCGGCAATGAACATGCTGAAGGGCAAGGTCGTCTCCGGCGGCGTCGCCCTGTTCGGCGGTTCGACGACGGTTGCCGTGCCGCCAACAGTGACGTCTGCTTTGCCCGCGGGCAAGGATGTCATTCTCGGCCTGCGCCCCGAAGCGATCACCGATTCCGGCCTTGCCGATCCGACGGCGCATGCGATTGCATTCGTTGATGCGCAGGTAACTATGGTCGAGCCGACGGGCTCCGACACGTTCGTGACCGGTCGGATGGACGGGGTCAATTTCACGGGACGCGCTCGCGCCGAAATACCGGTCACGCTTGGCCAGACATTCCGCTTCGCCTTCAATCTCGACAAGGCCGTCGTGTTTGATCCGGAAAGCGGCAACCGCATCGGCTAAGTCCATGATCGGGCCAGAAAATTGACTTGACAAAAGACAATTTTCCTATCCCGAATCCGGTCGTTACGGGGCAATAGGGAACTATTCCTGTCCGCCCCGTGTTTCCCTTGTGACTGAAACAAGGGAGAGATGCCATGTCGCTGACCCGCGATTTCACGCCCTACGATTCGCGCCGGACCGCGTCCGGCCACGTCTCGTCCGGCGCGCCCGTGCGCCGATCCTTCCCCAAATCCTGGGGCGCCGAACATGTCGGCGAAAACAGCGTTCTGTTCCGCCTCTGGGCGCCGGACATCGAGCGCCTGCGCCTTCGTATCGCTGGCCGCAACCGCGAAATGCTGCCGGCCGGGCAGGGCTGGTTCACGCTGACCGTCGAAGGCGTCGAGCCCGGCACGCCCTACCAGTTCGTCATGCCCGACGGTAAGGCCTTCGCTGATCCCGCATCGCGAGCGCAGGACGGTGGCGTCGATGGCCACTCGATGATCGTCGATCCGGCCTTCTACCGCTGGAACATGCCGGCCTGGAAGGGGCATGCCTGGGAAGAGGCTGTGATTTACGAGATGCATATCGGCACCTTCACGTCCGAGGGCACGTTTCGCGCCGCAGCGTCTCGTCTCGCCGACCTTGCCGATCTCGGCTTCACTGTCATTCAGCTGATGCCGGTCAGCGAATTTCCGGGCGATCGCGGCTGGGGCTATGACAGCGCGCTCCCCTATGCCCCGCACCACGCCTACGGTTCGCCTGATGACATGAAGGCTTTCGTCGATGCCGCCCACCGGGTCGGCCTGTCGGTCATGCTGGATGTCGTCTACAACCACTTCGGCCCGGCTGGAAACCTGATCGTCTCGAACATCCCGTCTTTCTTCGATCCGCAGTTTATCACGCCGTGGGGTCCGTCGATCAACTTTGCCCAACCAGCCGTGCGTGCTTTCTTCATCGAAAACGCGCTCTACTGGCTGGAAGAGTTCAATCTCGATGGCCTTCGCATCGATGCGGTGGACGAAATCCTGGATGAAACGTCAGAGAAGCACATTCTCGTCGAACTTGCAGAGCGCGTTCATTCCGAAACGACGGGTCGGCGGCGCCATCTCGTGATGGAGGACCATCGCGCCATCCTGCGCAACCCGGAACGTGGCGGTACGCCGGATGCGTTTGTGGCCGGATGGAACAACGACGCCTACCACGCCGCACATGTGATCGCGACAGGCGAGGCCGTGGGCCATGCCGGACCTTTTGCCGCGCAGCCGGTCGCCAAGCTCGCCGCTTGCCTCGCGCATGGCGGCATGCCGTCGCAGGACGATGACGAGCAAGACGCGAGGTCAGACGCGGACGCGGGCGGATCTTCGCCGCTCACTTCGTATATCCACTTCCTGCAGAACCATGATCATGTGGGCAATCGCGCCCATGGCGAACGATTGATCTCCCTGTCGGAGCCGGGGCTTCTCGACGTCATGACTTCAATGCTGCTTCTGTCGCCGCAGGTGCCGATGATGTTCATGGGCGAGGAATATGGGGAAGTGCAGCCGTTCGCGTTCTTTGCCGATTACGAGGGCGACATCGCCATGACCACCTGGGCCAACCGGTTGATCGAGGCGGAAAAATTCAGCGGCCTGCCGGAAGGCGTCACAGAACCTTGGCAGTTGGACAATCCGAATGCGCCGGAAGCGTTCGAGAAATCGAAACTGCGCTGGGAGCATCGCGACACGGCGGAGGGCTCTGCCGCCTACGGGAAGATCCGGGATCTGATCGGAAAGCGGCGCGAGCACGTGGTTCCAGGGCTTTCCGGCATGCCTCACAGCGTCGGTCGCGTTCTTGCCTCGGCGCCGGAGACAATCGCAATCGACTGGCAGCTGTCGGATCGTCTCGTGCAACTGCGTGCCAATCTGAGCGCGTCTGAGGTCGAAGCACCTGGCATTTCCGGGTTTGTGATCCACCGGGTGCCGGAAACCGTCGTTGCCGATGGAACTGGGCCGCTGGTCATGCCGGCAACGTCGCTGCTTGCGGCGATCTCGCGGCACTGAATATTCGAATATTCGACGGAAAGGTGACGGCCGCATCACCAAGTCCTTGGCCAGTGTTCCAAAAGCCGCTAGAACTCATGGCGTTGCTTTCAAAGCCAAGGGACGGGGCTAAGAATGGATCACCAGCGCGGCGGCTCTGCTGCCTGCCAACCTTCCCGCGCAACGGTCGTGCGGGATGGCTAGGTTTGCGCGGCTCTTCCCGACGGCACCGATCGGGGCTTATCTGATCGCGCTCGTCGTGGGCGTGGCTTTACCGCTGCTTGTCTTCGGCGCCTTTCTCATGCTGCAGCTGGAAGAGCACGAACGGGACATGCTCTCCTCGAATACGGCAGAAGACGCCCAGATGATCGCTCGTGCGGTCGACCGCGAGCTGCAGGACATGGCAACGACGCTGCGCCTGCTGGTCAGTTCTCCCGAGCTGGAGTCCGGTGACCTTCGCGCCTTCCACGAGCGGACCCGGTCGAGCCTGCGTTCCACCAAGCTTTTCGTGATCGTCGCAGACCGGGACGGACAGCTTCGGCTGAATACCCGCGTCCCCTTCGATACGCCGCTCGGCAAGACCGCCAACATGCCAGCGCTCGAATCCATGCTGCGCAGCGGCTTGACGGAAGCCTCCAGCATGTTTCGCGGCACGACCAGCGGAAAGTGGGTCTTCAACGTCGCGATGCCGCTGTCTGAGAAGACAAACGCCTCGGGCGCTGCGATGATCATCACGCAGAATGCCGAGGATCTGCAAAAGCTACTGTCCGTCGATGGCCTGCCGGATGGCTGGTCTGCCGCGGTCCTCGATGGCAGCGGTCAGGTTGTCACCTCGGTCGGTGCCGCAAAGATGGCGGAGGGCGCCAGGTTTCCCAGCGAAACTCTTCGGCTGATGACCGGTTTTCGCGGCACGATCGAAGATGTCGATGGTGCGGGCAAAAAGATGTACGGCTATGCGCAGATTACCGGCTGGGCCTGGAAGACCGTCGTCTGGGGGCCGATCGCGTCCGCGCAGGAAAACATTATCTCCACCTGGCGGCAGCTCGTTGCGGGCGGCATCGTCTTTCTCGCCATAGCCATGGTCGTCGCCTACCTCGTCGCCTGGCAGCTGCGGATCCCGATTAGGCA
The DNA here is from genome assembly GCF_017876855.1 of Rhizobium sp. PvP014. Classification (NCBI taxonomy): domain Bacteria; kingdom Pseudomonadati; phylum Pseudomonadota; class Alphaproteobacteria; order Hyphomicrobiales; family Rhizobiaceae; genus Rhizobium; species Rhizobium sp. PvP014. The sequence goes on along the minus strand of NZ_JAGIOT010000002.1, from coordinate 2,242,636 downwards.
GATCGCCGACATGGCCGAACGGATCGGCAAGGGCGAAATCGTCTCGCCGGTGGAGACCAAGATCACCGAGGCGAACCAGATCGCCGTCGCGCTTTCGAACGCCTCGTTCGACCGGAGCCAGGCGGAAGACCGTATTCATCTCATCCTGCACGAGCTGGTTCACCGGACAAAGAACATCCTCACGCTTGTCCAGGCTATGATGCGCCAGCTGGCACGCAAGGATACGCCGATGGACGAGTTCCAGAGGGCAATCAGCACCCGCCTCCAGGGGCTGGGGAAATCGATCGAGGCTCTCGCCGAAGAGCAATGGGGCGGTGTTCCGATGCATCGGGTCGTCGAGATCCACATGAGCACGTTTGCGGAAGCGGCGGACCGCGTCCAGATCCAGGGCGAGGATTTTGTGCTGAAGGCGGGTGCAGTTCAGAATCTCGGCTTGGTGCTGCATGAACTCGCCACCAATTCCGTCAAATACGGCGCATTGTCTGTACCCCATGGTACGGTACGGATCTCATGGAGCGATATCGCCGAGGAGACCGTCTCGGATGCAGACGGCGAGAGCCGTGGTGTGAACCTACTTCTGGTCTGGGAAGAAAGCGGCGGCCCGACGGTAAAGCCGCCCACCCGCACCGGGTTCGGCACGACCATCATCAAGCGCCACGCGACCGCTGCATTCAGCGGCACTGTCGATATCGATTTCCGGCCCGGCGGCCTGGTCTGGCGGATGACGGTACCGCGTGCCAACCTGGAGCGCCCGGACGCTTCGGAAGGCTTGCGCGACGTCCCTCTTTAAGTTCTCTGGGTGTTTCAACGCGTGGGAACGAAGCGATATCCATCTCAGTTTAGCGGTTATGGATACGTTAGTCAGCACCATTGAAATTGACGTCGAGTCTCTCAAGACGATCGGCCTCACCTATGTCAACGATACCGAACCCGGCATTCGGCGGGAACGACGCGGCAAGGGGTTCAGTTACCGGTTGCCGGATGGCGGCTTGCTGGTTGAGGATGACCACCATACCCGCATCTCCGCACTCGGCCTGCCGCCAGCCTACGAAAACGTCTGGATCTGTCTCGATGCCAGCGGCCATCTGCAGGCAACCGGCTATGACAGCCGCGGCCGCAAGCAGTATCGTTATCACACGGACTGGCAGAATTTCCGCAGCGAGCGAAAGTTCGACCAGCTTGCCCAGTTTGGCGAGGCCTTGCCGCGCATCCGGTCCAGAGCTGCCCGCGATCTGTCGCATGGTCTCGACAAGTCCGAGGCGGTGATCGCCGCGCTTGTGGCGCTAATGGACATGACACATCTGAGGGTCGGCAACCGCGCCTACGCCAAGGAAAACCGCACCTATGGCGCAACGACGCTTTTGAAGCGTCACATGGTTTTGTCCGGTGACGGTATCCTTTTGAAATTCACCGCCAAGGGTGGCAAGCGGGTGCAGCACACGCTGAAACATCCGCGTCTCCAACGTATCCTGGAAGACGTCGCCGACCTCCCGGGACGCCAGCTGTTTTCGTTTCCCGATGAACACGGTACGCCGCGACCGATCGATTCTGGCCGGCTTAACGCGTATCTTGCCAAGGCCGCCGGTTTTCCGGTCACGGCAAAGACGTTCCGCACGTGGGGCGGAAGCCTCGCAGCCTTCATGTCAGCCTGGAATACAATGGCTGAGGACGGCCACCGTCCCAAGATCAAGGCATTGTGCAACGCAGCTTCTGAAGCGCTGCACAACACGCCAGCCGTCTGCCGCACCAGCTATATCCATCCGCAGATCCTGAGCCTTGCCGAGGATGTCTCGCCGCTCGAAAAGATCATGAACGCGAAGACCCTGCCGACGGACGGCCGCCGTGGTCTGCGCATGAACGAGCGCCGGCTTCTGGCATTCCTGAAGCAGGAACAGACCTGACCGGACCGGTTCTCGCTCCATCAGCCAGCGTATGATCTCGTGGCACGCAGACAAGAGAAAGCCCGCACCGACCATGGCGGAGCGGGCTTTCGTTACCAGTCATTCTGCAATCAAGCGGCCTGTCTGTTGTGACGGCCCTCGTTGACTTCCTCGACGATCTTGTCGACGAACTGCTGCAGGTCGTCGGGTGACCGCGATGTGATGATGCCGTTATCGCAGACCACGGCTTCGTCCTGCCAGGACGCGCCTGCATTGCGAACGTCGGTCCGGATCGACGGGTAGGATGTCGCCTTGCGGCCACGCAGGGCATCCGCCTCTATCAGCAGCCATGGACCATGGCAGATGGCAGCAACAGGCTTGCCGCTCGCCACAAAATCTCGCACGACGCTGATCGCCGTTTCATCCTTGCGCAGCACATCGGGATTGATCTGTCCGCCGGGCAGAACCAGCGCATCAAAATCGCTTGCCTTGACGTCCTTCGCTTCAAGGTCGACCGCGACAGAGTCACCCCAGTCGGTCTCGTCCCAGCTTCTGATCTCTCCAGACTTGATCGAAGCGATCTTCACGTCGGCACCACGTTTGCGCAGTTCATCGAGCGGAAACCGGAGCTCCGAGCGCTCGTAGCCGTCGGTTGCTAGAATCAGGATGGAAGCGGACTTCATGTCAGCCATGTTTCACTCCTTTTTATTGTCATGGACTGTTGTCGTGGCCGGCCCGGTTACAGGCGGCCAGTCGAGAGATCCCTGCCATTGATAGACGCGGGGACACTGATCTCCTCTCGCGCTGTTCTGGGAAGCGGCAGTACGACGGCATCGGGCACCAGGACCCTAAGCTCTTGCGGGCTTTTGGCCGCAAGATGCTTTTGATGGCCGAAGCTGCGATGCGAAAGGAACCGGTTCTTCAGCATTGTCAGAACGTGATGCATGATGGATCTCCCGTCGTGAACACAAGGTTTTTCGCCCGGTCACTGGATGTCCAACCCGACCGGTGTCATTTCGTTCCAGATCTTACACGATGTAATAGTACGTTACTGAACGACTCGAACGCGCCAAGCTCACAGGAAGTCTCGCCGATAAAAAGTTGGCGTCAGCGAAGAGGCCAGCCACAGTTATGCGTCGCTGGTGTCAATCAATCGGATGATCTGTCGATCGCTAGATCGGAACGACCATCATGTAACAGGCCGCAATGACCATCACGAAACCTGCAGCCTCGATCCATTCCTTGACCATGATTGCCTCCCGCCACACTCCTAAAGCCTATCAACTGCGATACGGAATCATGGTTCCACGAAATGGCCACAAATGCGGCGAAACGGCCTTATTCATAAAATTTGATCAACTCTTGTCGGCTTTTGCCCTTGCACGTGCCGCTTCCAGCACCGAGCGCACTTCGCGGGCCATGGCGTTTTCGATCGCGAAGGCACCATCGGGGGAGAAACCGGGATCTTCCTCGTTGTCCTTGAATGTAGCGTCGTCACGCAGCCGCTGCACGAAACGGGTGGTCGTCAGCTCGCCGCCAATCATTGCAGCGATCAGATCGATCATCAGTTCGCGATGCGCGTTCAGCCGGCCTTCGAGCTCTTCCGGGGGCATGATCGTCATGGTCTTCTCCCTGTTGTTATGGGTACCAACAGAGAGATAGGGGAGGCGGCCCATCCGGAAACGCGTGCCGCCCTCAAAATTTCGCGGGCAACTTGCGAAACCTCCTAAATTGCAGGGCCTCTGGAACGAATTGCAGCCTCGCACCTTCTATAGGCGAAAGTTTCAATTGGTATGACCAGCGGGGAAATATGGATACGAAATCGAGCCACTTTGTCGTTCACCCGGGTTCCTGGCTGCAGCTGGGTGCAAATTACGACGGCGATGGCGTCAACTTCGCGATTTTCTCGGCGCATGCCGAGCGCGTCGAACTTTGCCTGTACGACCCGAGCGGCAAGGTGGAAATCGCCCGCCTCGAGCTGCCGGAATACACCCACGAGATCTGGCACGGCTATATCCCCGGCCTGAAGCCCGGCGCTCTTTACGGCTACCGCGTGCATGGCCCCTATGACCCGGAAAACGGCCATCGCTTCAACCCCAACAAGCTGCTGATCGACCCCTATGCACGCGAACTGTTCGGCGACGTTGAGTGGAACGAGGCACACTTTGCCTATGACCTCCTTGCCGAAGACAAGGACCTGACCTTCGACGAACGCGACAGCGGTCCCTATACACCGAAGGGCGTTGTCATCGACCCGAATTTCGACTGGCACGACAACAACCGTCCGAAGATCAGCTGGCCACAGACAGTCCTCTATGAAACGCATGTGAAGGGTTTTACCCAGCTCAACCCCGGCGTTCCGATCGACTTGCGCGGCACGTACGAAGGCATGGGCCACAAGGCGACTGTCGATTACATCAAGAACCTCGGCATCACCTCGGTGGAGCTGCTGCCGGTCCACTCCTTCCCGGACGACCAGCACCTGCTCGATCGTGGCCTGAAGAATTTCTGGGGCTACAACACCCTCAACTTCTTCTCGCCGGCCTCGCGCTACTTCGGGCCGAAGGGCATCCAGGGTTTCCGCGAGATGGTGCGGAACTTCCACGATGCCGGCGTCGAGGTCATTCTCGACGTGGTCTACAACCACACCGCCGAAGGCAACGAGCTTGGACCGACCCTGTCGTTCAAGGGCATCGACAACTTCTCCTACTACCGCACCATGCCCGACCAGCATCGTTACTACATCAACGACACCGGCACCGGTAACACCGTCAACACTTCGCATCCGCGCGTACTGCAGATGGTCACCGACTCCCTGCGCTACTGGGCTGAAGCCATGCACATCGACGGCTTCCGCTTCGATCTTGGCACCATTCTCGGTCGCGAGCCGGAAGGCTTCAACGAGCGCGGTGGCTTCTTCGATGCCATCACGCAGGATCCGGTCCTTTCCAAGGTTAAGCTGATCGGCGAGCCTTGGGATATCGGTCCGGGCGGCTACCAGGTCGGCGGCTTTCCGCCTGGCTGGGCCGAATGGAACGACAAGTACCGCGATACGGTGCGCGAATACTGGAAGGGCGACAACGTCTCGACGGACTTTGCGGCGCGCCTTCTCGGTTCCGGCGATCTTTACGATCAGCGCGGTCGTCGTCCCTGGGCATCGGTCAACTTCATCACCGCCCATGACGGCTTCACCTTGAACGACATGGTTTCGTACAACGAGAAGCACAACGACGAGAACGGCGAAGACAATAACGACGGCCATAACGACAACCGTAGCTACAATTACGGTGAGGAAGGCCCGACGGAAGACGAGGGCATCAACGCTGTGCGTGAGCGCCAGAAGCGCAACTTCCTCGCCACGCTCATGTTCTCGCACGGCACACCGATGCTGCTGGCCGGTGACGAGTTCGGTCGCAGCCAGCTCGGCAACAACAACGGCTACTGCCAGGACAGCGAGATCTCCTGGGTTGCCTGGGAAAACCTGCCGGAAAGCAACGAGCAGCTGCGCGAGTTTACCCGCCAGATCATCAAGCTCCGGCACGAGCAGCCGTTGCTGCGCCGCGAGAACTGGCGCGATGGCATGGACATCAAGTGGTTCAACGCCGGCGGTGGTTTCCAGACGTCCGAACAGTGGGACGAAGGCTCGACGATCGGTCTCTACATTGGCCGTGGCGACCTGAAGGAAGAGGAAGGCATCTGGCACGACGTGCTGCTGCTGTTCAACCCGTTCGAAGGCAACGTGCCGTTCCAGATCCCGCAGTTCGGCGAAGGTGGCTGGGTGCTGGAGATGACCACATCGGATTATTCCAAGAAGGGTCTCGTGATCACCAAGGAATGGGACTTCGAACTCGAAGGCCGCAGCCTGGCACTGTTCCGCCGTCCGTGATGGCAGCCTGAATACTCTGATCTCCAAGCCCCGCCGGTCTCCGGCGGGGTTTTTCGTTTGGGTGGTATGCCCCAAGGGCAGAACTCACCAGCCTTCAGCCGAACTCATTCGATGACAGCTTTTCCTCATGCTATGTCTCTGTTCACACCACGATGCAGGGAGGGAAGCACAGTATGTCGGCAGAAAAGGTAGCGATCGTCACAGCGGGCGGAAGCGGTATGGGAGCGGCGTCTGCGAAAAAGCTCGCGGCCGATGGGTTCAAGGTAGCGATCCTCTCCTCGTCCGGTAAGGGTGAGGTCTTGGCGCAGGAACTCGGGGGACTCGGCATCACCGGCTCCAACCAGTCCAACGACGATCTCAAGCGGCTCGTTGATGCGACTATGGAGACATGGGGACGGGTCGACGTGCTCGTCAACAGCGCCGGCCACGGACCGCGTGCGCAGATCGTCGAGATCACCGACGACCAGTGGCATACCGGCCTCGATGTTTATCTGCTCAACGTCATCCGTCCGGTGCGGCTGGTGGCGCCGATCATGCAGGCCCAGAAGTCGGGCTCGATCGTCAATATCTCGACCGCTTGGGCCTTCGAGCCGTCCGCGATGTTCCCGACATCGGCGGTGTTTCGCGCCGGGCTCGCCGCTTATACGAAAATCTTTGCAGATACCTACGCGGCCGACAATGTGCGCATCAACAACGTTTTGCCCGGCTGGATCGACAGCCTGCCGGCAACCGATGACCGGCGCGACAGCGTGCCGATGAAGCGCTACGGCACAAGCGAGGAAATCGCCGCAACGGTCGCGTTCCTGGCATCCGAGGGCGCCGGTTACATCACTGGGCAGAACCTGAAGGTGGATGGTGGTTTGACGCGGTCGGTCTGAGACCTGCGGTTCTCGTTAGCCGAACGCTGTGTGCGCCGTGCGCCGTGTTCGTCAAGGAATCAAACGACGCAGGTGCCGATCACGGCACCTGCCGGATCAGTAGCTCGCTCGTCGATCCGCGGAGGAGTTGCCGGCCTTGCGCACCAGGTTGGTGTAGACGGTGGCGTATTGCTGGGCGCTGCGCTCCCAGGAGAATTTCGCCTTCATCGCCTGGTTCTGCAACCGGGCCCACATTTTCGGTTCCTGGTAGGCGTGCATGGCCCGGCGCAGCGCGAGACGCAGTCCGTCGGTCGTCACAGGGTGGAACTGGAAGCCGGTCGCAACCCGTGCCGACATCGCTGCATCATTGGCATCGATGATGGTTTCCGACAGCCCGCCTGTGCGCGAGACGACGGGCACGGTGCCGTAGCGAAGCGCGTAAAGCTGCGTCAGGCCGCAGGGCTCGAACCGCGAGGGCTGCACGATCGCGTCCGAACCGGCATGGATGAGATGCGCGGTCGGTTCGTCGTAGCCGATGTGGACGGCCATCTTGCCGGGATAGCGCGCAGCCGTATCCAGCAGCGCCTGTTCGATATCCTTGTCGCCCTGGCCGAACACGATGATACGACCGCCATTGTGGATGACCTCGTCCGCCGTATCGGCGAACATGTCGAAACCCTTCTGCCAGGTGAGGCGGCTGACGGCGGAAAAGATCGGTCCGTTGCCTTCAGGGTCGAGCCCGAACTTTTCCATCAATACGGTCTTGTTGTCGCGCTTGCGCTTCAGCGAGGAGACATCGTAATTGCGCGGAATATGCGGATCTGTTGCCGGGTCCCAGATGTCGAGGTCTGTGCCGTTGACGATGCCGCGCAACACGGTCACGCGCTCGTTCAGGACACCGTCAAGGCCCATGCCGAAACGCGGCGTGAGGATCTCCCGGGCATAGGTGGGGCTGACCGTGGTGATGGCGTCGGCGGTCAGAAGGCCGCCCTTCAGGTAGCTGATGCCCCCGAAATATTCGATCCCGTTGATTGAAAACAGCGAGCTGGGAAGGCCGATCGCGGGAAGGATGTCTGCGGAATACTGGCCCTGGAACGCGATGTTGTGGATGGTGATCACGCTCGGAATGGCGCAGCCCATTTCGCGCATGTAGACCGACGTCATCGCCGACTGCCAGTCATGGGTATGAACGACATCGGGTACGAAACCCGGGAGAAGCCCACCGGCGATTTCCGCCGCAGCCTTCGACAGAGCTGCGAAGCGCCGCCAGTTGTCGTGATGGTCGTTGCCATGCTCGTCCACATAAGGTCCGCCAAGCCGGTCATAGAGTTCCGGCGCGTCGAGCACGAACAGGTTCAGGCCTTCGATTTTCACATGCAGCAGCGACGCGCGGGTACCGAGCAGATCGTCGAACAGAGCAAGCGGCGTCACGCCGGAGCTTACCTGGGCCATCACTTTGGGATAACCCGGAATGAGCGTTATGGTGTCAATCCCGAGGGCAGCAAGCGCCTTCGGCAGCGATCCTGTCACATCGGCCAATCCGCCGGTCTTGACCAGCGGGAAGATTTCCGAGGTGACCGACAATACTTTCATCGCGAAATTTTCCCCACTGCGTCCCCCAAGGCTCCGCTGCGTGCTACGCCCGAGAACGGCGTCCGACGAGTGCGAACGGTCAGTACTCTGACTGGCAACCGGGTCATCAACTGATGCTATTTCGATGGGGCCATCCAAGGGGCCGTACGCGTCCATCATGCCAACTCCCACCCTTGTCCATGCCATTTCACATCAGTGCCGGAGGGGAGACCTGTGTCAGCGACCGCCGAAATGGGAAAACCAGTCAGAGAAATACACGAATACGCAAAAGCCATTGCCGTCTTTCAGATGTAATGATTACCCCGCGGCAGAGACTGCCGCGGCCCGTCATGTCCGCTCTTGTCTGCGTGACCCGGCTGGCGTCAAAGGCCAGCCCGGCCTATCGGGACCGCTTCTTGGCAGGCTGTTTGCCCGCGGGAACCGGGGCCGGAGAAACCGGCACGGACTTCTTTTCGCTTGAGGCCTCGGAGGCGAGCGCTTTTTTCGATTTTTCGGACCCCGCCGCCGCTGACTTGGCAGGCTTGGCTGCTTTGGCGGTGGATACCTTGGTATTTGCGGTGGGCAGTTTCGGCGCGGATGCTTCAGGCTGTTCGTGGGCGGCCGGTGCCGACGCAGTCGGCTTCAGCGTCGCAAACTCCAGTTTGGCGCGCTCCCAGTGCTCCGTATCTTTGCCTGAAGGATACCCCTCTTCCTCCCAGAGCGCATACGCGCGGTGCTTGATCCAGTCTTGTTCGGAATCAGCCATCTTTGTCTCCATTCACCCAAAAGCCGAAACGACCTTGTTGGGAATAAGTTCCATGGATTTCACGACAGAAATTCGATTGATTCAAATCGTGTTGGCACAAACAACCGACCGGACGGAACTATTCGAGGAGTTACGCGTTAGAGACCGCCGGGAGGAGACGCTGCAATGCAAAACTACTGCGATATTGTTCCAGACGCAACGGGCTGGGTCTATGTAATTGACGGGGTACATTCAACTTCGTACTTCCATACAGTGGAACTTGCCGTGGAGGCGGCGAAGGTCCAACTGCTGCGGCGTGGACGATTCCATGCCGGAGTTTTCCGCAGGCTTGGTGTCGATGGAAAGATGGCTCCGATTGAAATGCTGCCGAAATCCGGCATCCCGAAAGCCGCTTACCATAGCTGATTGACACCATTTTTAGCTGCCACGCCATTCATACGTCTTCGCAATCCTGTGGGACTGCGGAGCGTTTTTGTTTTGGCCATAGTCCGCGCGCCGATGTCGCAGACCGCAAATCAATCCAAAAAAGTCCGGCATGTGCCGGACTTTTTCGTTTTTCTGGCGTCACGTTCGCGAGGAGACACCCGATCTGGTGATCGGGCGTTTGTCGCTGTGGCGATCAGGCTGCCTTCTTGGCAGCGGCGTTGACGGTGGACTGTGCCAGTGCAGACAGCGCTTCGTCGGTCTTGCTTTCTTCTGCAAGCGTCTCGTCGAGAAGCTTTGCCACGTCCTTCAGGCCGAGTTCGGTCGCCCATGTGCGCAGCGTGCCGTAACGGCTGATCTCATAGTGTTCGACTGCCTGTGCAGCGGCCAGAAGGCCGGCGTCGAGAGCCGATGTGCCCTTGAATTCTTCGAGGATTTCCTCGCCTTCGGACAGGATGCCTTCGATCGCGTCGCAGGTCTTGCCCTGAGCGCGCTTGCCGATCAGTTCGAAAACCTGCTTCAGGCGTTCGATCTGGCCTTCGGTCTCTTCCTTATGGGTCTCGAAAGCGGCCTTCAGCTTCGGATCCTGGGCACCGCGGGCCATTTTCGGCAGCGCTTTTACGATCTGGCGCTCGGCGTAGTAGATGTCCTTCAGCGTTTCGTAGAACAGGTCTTCGAGGGTTTTGTCTTTAGCCATGGTGGATCTCCTTGAGAGTCGAATTCGCACCCAATGAACCAAAGCAGAAGCTGAAAGTTCCTCACATATTTGTGAAAAAAGGTCGAGATGGGGCGACAGCTTGCGGTTGGTCCGCAGATCAGATGTTCGCGCATGCGCCGGCGGGCGCTCATCTCGAGGTCAGGCGGTCAGCTGCCTTTACCGTCGAGCTTTTCGGACAATTCCTTCTGAAGCTGCAGGGCAAGACCGAGCAGGCGATCGGGCACGTCTTCCTTCTCGATCTCCGCCAACAGAACGGAAACCTTGCGGTTGACGCTGCGTCCGAAACTCGCGTCTTTTTCTTCCACCGGCTTGCTCTGCTTCTTCATTCCGACCTCTGACGTCACCGCCACCGAAAACACCCTCTGCCGGACGCTTTCGCCCGCATTCCCGAGCCCTTTAGAAACCTCTTATACCAATAAGATTAATTTCGGATATCCCGAAAAAGTCACAGCGAAGAATGAAAAAGGGCGACCTCCTATTCGGAGGCCGCCCACTTTGTTCCAATGGTCCGGGTCGGTATCAGTTCTTCGGCGGCTCCGGGGTGCCGGCCGGAATGGACGTTATTGTTGCGGCGACCGGATCGCTCGCCGGAAACGTATCTTCCAGGCCCTCGTCGAGCTGCTGTTCGAGGTCAGCGTCGCTGCCCTTTTCGCGCGCCGACTGCTCAGCCTTGTTGGCCTTCCACTCGTCGCTCTGTGCGCTGTTCTGGTCGTTGTCGTTGGTTTTGTCGGTAAAGCTCATGACATTCCCTCCTTGGTGTTGCCGATGATGCGGAAAAAACGGCTTGCTGCTTCAGTTTGTTCCGGCAGGCCGGCAAGAGCCCCATATTTTCAAGGTGATCTGCCGGCAATCTCCGGGTGGGGTTGAGAGGGCGGAACCAAAATGAAGGGGCACGCGTTTGCAGAAGTCAATCCGGCCGTCGAGACTTGGGAGAGGTAGGCAACGGTGTCTGAATCACAGTTGAATGGCGATCCTGCGCGGGCAGATATCGTGAAGCTTATACCGGCGCTTCGTGCCTTCGCGCGTACGTTCTGCCGCAATACGACGGATGCCGACGATCTCGTGCAGGAAACGCTGATGAAGGCGCTGGCCAACCTCGACAAGTTCGAGCGCGGCACGCGGCTGAAGTCCTGGCTCTTCACCATCATGCGCAACACGTTCTATACCCGATCCAAGATTTTAGGCCGCGAGGCTCCAGGGCTCGAAGAAAACGTGTCTGGCGATACGCCGATAGCTGCTTCGCAGGAAATGGCAATCAGGGCGAAGGAAGTTCGCGACGCTCTCGTAAAGCTGCCTCCCCATTACCGCGAGGTACTGACGCTGGTTGCCATTCTCGGTGAGAGCTACGAGGCAACAGCTGAAATCTGCGGCTGCGCTGTTGGAACGGTCAAGAGCCGTCTTAATCGCGCACGGCACCAGATCCTTCAGGAACTGGGGGAGGAAGCAAGATAACCCCGCTCGTCATCCAAACGCGGCTGCCCGAAGAGGCAGCCATCAATGCTCAGGAGCGCAAGGACATGAAGTTCGTACTGATCGCGACCGCGATCATGATAGCCACGGTCGCTCCTGTCTTCGCATTTATCTAGCCAGAAACGTCAAGGCGCCAAAGCGCCTATGCCGGATCCTCGTCGAGTTCGGGATAGTGGCGAAAGATGCCGTTCTCGTTGAAAGCGATGCGGCGGTCCGATTTGAGATAGGCAGCGACCCTCGGCCTTTTCCCAACGGCGTCGCGAAGTCTCGCCACATTCGGATAGCGGCTGTCCAGCGATGCCATCGCTCGCGGGAAAGCGTAGGTCAACCCTTCGGCGATCTGGAAGAGCGACAGGTCCACATAGGTGATGGCGCCGCCGACAGCCCAGCCTTCGCCGGTCGGGTTTGATCCGATCACGCCGTCGAAATAACCGAGAAACTTTGGCACCCGCTGCGCAAGAAACGCCTTTGTGCGCGCCTTGGCCTCCGGCTTCTGATCCTCGTAATAGTCCCCGGTGCTGATCGGATGGTGGGTGTCGTGAACCTCGGCCACGAAGTCGGTGATCGTCAGCTGCAGACCCTGCGCAAACACACGCAACCGTTCGTCATCGGGAGCAAGCCCGAGCTTCGGGCCGAGATAGTGCAAGATGTTGGCGACATGCGAGACGACGATCTCGCCGTCTTTCAGAAACGGCGGAGCGAATGGCAGGTCGGGATAGGCTTTGCTACCCTTCAGGTAATTCATCATCTTTTCGGACCCGTCCGTGGTTCTCGCCACGTCGCGATAGTCCGCACCGGCGTCTTCCAACGCCAGTCTGACGAATTCGCCGCGACCCTGCAGGCCGTCCCAGTAGTAGAGTTCATATGCCATGGCTGTGCTTGCAATCCCTGTTTGAGTGGGTCGCCGTCGATCGCTGCGGCGTTCTCTTCCCGAACGAGCAGAGCGCCCGTTTGTTCTCGCACTTCTGCACGGCTGGCATTCCGTATCGTATCTTGAACATCTTCGGAGAGCGCTAGATTACCACGCGACACCGGCTGAATGTCCGGCTTGCCACCTATAATGCCCGTCTTCAGTTCGGAACGGAAACCACCATGGCTCTCAAGATCACCGCCATCATCTTCACCCTGCTCGGGCTCGCTCTCGCCATCGGCGGCGGACAGCTCGTCATGCTGGGGGGTAGCGTTTATTATCTCATCTGCGGCCTTGCCTTCGTGCTGACCGCCATTCTGCTTTTCCTTCGGAAACGCGCGGCACTGCATGTCTATGCCGGTATTGTCATCGTTTCGCTCGTCTGGGCGCTTTGGGAAGTCGGTTTCGACTGGTGGCAGCTCGGCCCGCGCGGCGGTCTCATCATCGTCCTCGGCTTCTGGCTGCTGACCCCGTGGATCCGCAAGCCGCTCGGCTTTCTCAGCCCATCCGGCATGCAATACAGCGCCAGTGCCGTACCGCTGGCCATCGCCTCGGTCATTGCCGTGGTCGTCGCCGTCGCCTCAATGTTCTTCGACCCCTACGACCAGAGCGGCGAGCTGCCGGACCAGTCGGTCGCAGCCGCCCCGAAGCTCGGCGGTGATGTGCCGGATGGCGAATGGCACCAATATGGCCGCACGCCCTATGGCCAGCGCTATTCGCCGCTCGACCAGGTCAATGTGGACAACGTTGCCAACCTCACGGAAGTCTGGCGCTACCAGACCGGTGACGTGAAGCGGCCGGACGACGTGGGCGAGACGACCTATCAGGTCACGCCGCTCAAGGTGGGCAGCTCGCTTTATCTCTGCACGCCGCACAATCTCGCCATCGCGCTCGATGCGACGACCGGCAAGGAGAAATGGCGCTACGACCCGAATTCCGGCATGAACCCGGACCGCCAGCACCAGACCTGCCGCGGCGTCAGCTATTACAAGGATCAGGCAGCCGCTGCCGGTTCCGCATGCGCCGAGCGCGTCTATCTCCCGACATCCGATGCCCGTCTGATCGCGCTTGATGCGGCCAACGGTCAGGTCTGCCCGGCCTTTGCACAAAACGGCACGCTGCGTCTGGAAACCGGCATGCAGCACAATCCGGCCGGCTACTACTATTCCACATCGCCGCCTGCGATCGTCGGCAACAAGATCATCATCGGCGGCGCCGTCAACGACAACTACTCGACGCAGGAACAGTCCGGCGTCATCCGCGCCTTCGACGTCAACACCGGCGCACTGATCTGGAACTGGGATTCGGGCAATCCGAGCCAGACCCAGCCGATCGCCGAGGGCCAGACCTACACGACCAATTCGCCCAACAGCTGGTCGGTCTTCTCGGTCGATGAGGAACTCGGCCTCGTCTACATTCCGCTCGGCAACCAGGTGCCCGACCAGCTCGGCATGAACCGTTCGGAAAGCGTCGAGAAATACTCGTCCTCGATCGTCGCGCTCGACATCAATACCGGTGCCGACCGTTGGGTCCGCCAGACGGTGCATCACGACCTGTGGGACATGGACGTGCCGGCGCAGCCGGTGCTGATCGACCTGTCGCGCCCGGATAATTCCGTGGTGCCGGCGCTGGTTGGACCCACCAAGCAGGGCGACATCTACGTTCTCGACCGTCGCACTGGCGAGCCGATCTTCCCGATCACCGAAGAGCCTGCTCCGAAGGGTGCCATTCCGGAAGACTTTTCCGCACCGACCCAGCCCACCTCGGCCGTCTCCTTCAAGCCGGAGCCGCTGAAGGAAAGCGACATGTGGGGCGTTTCGATGCTCGACCAGATGGTGTGCCGCATCTGGTACCACCAGTATAACTACGAGGGTCGCTATACCCCGCCGTCGCTCAACGGTTCGATCATCTATCCCGGCAATTTCGGCACGTTCAACTGGGGCTCCGTCGCAGTCGATCCCGAACGCCAGGTGATGTTCGGCATGCCGACCTATCTCGCCTTTACCTCCAAGCTGGTTCCGCGTGCGGATATCCCGGCCAAGGGTCAGGACGAGAAGGGTTCGGAACAGGGCCTCAACCGCAATGATGGCGCACCTTACGGCGTGTTGATGGGTCCGTTCCTCGGTCCGTTGAACATTCCCTGCCAGGCACCGCCATGGGGTTATGTCGCCGGCGTCGATCTTCGCACCGGCAAGACCGCCTACAAGCATCGCAACGGTACTGTCCACGACATGACCCCGCTGCCGCTGCCGTTCAAGGTTGGCGTTCCCGGCATCGGTGGCCCGATGATCACCAAGGGTGGCGTTGCCTTCCTCGGTGCCGCCGTCGACAACTACCTGCGTGCCTATGACCTGAAGAACGGCAAGACGCTGTGGGAAGCACGGCTTCCGGCCGGCGGTCAGGCGACGCCGATGACCTACGCGGTCGAGGACGGACGCCAGTTCGTCGTCATGGTCGCCGGCGGCCACGGCTCGGTCGGCACCACACCCGGCGACTACGTCATCGCCTACGCGCTGCCGCGTTAAGCGGCAGTCGCTCAGGCGGCCTGCTCTCAGCCAGCAAAAAAGCCCGGAAGCATCTGCTTCCGGGCTTTTTGCATTGAAGGCTTTCGAACCCTCAGGTGAGATGGCTGCCGGCTTCGGCGGTTATGCTGTTGCGCACCTCGGTCACGCCTTCAACGCTGCGGACCACTTCCTCGGCGCGGGCGATCTCGCGGGCGTCGGCGACCCGGCCTGCCAGGGCAATGGAGGTTCCGGTGACGGTGACGGTCACTTCGCTTGCATCAATGCCGCCCGCCGAGGCAAGCGCGTCGGCGACCTTGCCTTCCAGCTGGGCGTAAGCCGGGAACTCGACTTCGATCTCCGGCGCGGTTTCGTTAAACTGCGGATGTTTGAATACCATGTGACATTCTCCCTGATGTCGTCGCGTCCAGCAGGAGATGAGGGCGAAACGACCCTCGCGCGGCACCTGCGGATCATCAGGAGATACAACGCGGCGCACAGCCGTTGGTTCAGCTCGCGCTTCCGAGCATGGTGGCGATCACGTCCGCCAGCTGGTTCTGGGAGAACGGCTTCGGCAATCGCGGCAGTTGCAGGCGGTCGTCCTCGCCGGGCGGCAGTTCGGCATAGCCGGTGGCCAGCACCACCGGCAGGCCCGGCCACTGGCGGTTGATCTCCGACGCGAGTTCGCTTCCGGTCATTCCCGGCATGGAATGGTCCGTGACGACGAGATCGATCGTATCCGTGCGGGCTAGCGCATCCAGCGCCTCGCGGCCGTTATGGGCCTCGATCACCGTGTGGCCGAGATCCTCCAGCATCAGGGATGTGTTCATCAGCACCAGCGCGTCGTCGTCGACGGCGAGCACCGTCAGCCTCTCCTTCGGTCGCGCCGCAGGGAGATCCGAGGCGGGCTTCTTCTCCTCCGGGCAGTCTTCAAGACGGGCAACGGGAAGAAACAGGGAAACCGTGGTTCCCTTGCCCTCTTCGCTGTCGATCGAAAGCCGGCCGCCCGACTGCTCGGTCAGGCCCTGCACCATGGGCAGGCCGAGCCCCGTTCCCTTGCCGACGCCCTTGGTGGTGAAGAACGGTGTGGTGGCGCGGGCAAGCGTTTCCGGATCCATGCCTTCGCCCGTATCGGAAACGCTGATCTTGACGTAGTGACCCGGCTGGAGCTTGTCGTCGCCTTGCGCGAAGTGCACATCAATGGCGGTGATCGTCACGGTTCCGCCTGTTGTCATCGCGTCACGGGCATTGACGACGAGGTTCAGAAGCGCGCTCTCGAGCTGCACCGCGTCACTTAGAACCGGGGGCAGGCTGTCGGGAATGTCGGTTCTGATTGTGAGGTCCGATCTCAGCGAACGCTCGAAGAAATTCATCATGCCATCGATCAGACCGGCAACGCCGATCGGGGCCATGTGGAGTTCCTGCCGCCTCGAAAAGGCCAGCATGCGCTGCGTCAGCGCTGCACCGCGCTCGGCGCCCTGAATGGCGTTTTGCAGAAGCGGCATCAGCGACGGGTCGTCCGGCAATCTCTTCTTGAGGATTTCGAGGCTTCCCAGCACCGCCATCAGCAGGTTGTTGAAGTCATGGGCGATGCCGCCAGTCAGTTGGCCGATCGCTTCCAGTTTCTGCGCCTGGAACAGATCCTCACGGGCGACGGTCAGCGCCTTCTGCGCCTCGACCTTTTCCGTGATGTCGCGGGTGATCTTGGCGAACCCTTTCAGCTCTCCAGTCTCGTCGCGGATCGCGTCAATGATCACATGCGCCCAGAAACGGGTGCCGTCCTTGCGGTGGCGCCAACCCTCGCCCTCGAAGCGGCCGTCCCGCAGGGCCGTTGCAAGATTTTTTGTCGGTTCGCCGGCGGCGCGGTCGTCCACCGTGTAGAAGGTCGAAAAATGCTCGCCGACGATCTCCTCGGCGCTGTAGCCCTTGATGCGTTCGGCACCGTGGTTCCAGTTGCTGACATTGCCCTTGCCATCGAGCATGTAGAGCGCGTAGTCGCTGACCCCTTGCACCAGGACCTCGAACTGCCGCTCGCTGCGTTTCAGGTCTGCTTCGGCATTCCTGCGCTCGGTGAGATCGCGGGTGACCTTGGCAAAGCCGAGGAGCTGGCCATCGCCGTCGCGGATAGGATCGATGATGACATGCGCCCAGAAACGGCTGCCGTCCTTGCGAACCCTCCAGCCTTCGTTCTCGAACCGGCCTTCCGCCGCGGCAATCCTCAGTGCGCGTTCCGGCAGATGGTCAAGCCGATCTTCTTCCGTATAGAATCTGGAGAAATGCTGGCCGAGGATTTCGGATTCCTCGAACCCCTTGAAGCGCCGGGCGCCCGGATTCCAGCTGGCGATGTGGCCTTTCGGATCCAGCATGTAGATCGCGTAATCCGTGATGGAATCAATCAGAAGCCGATACCGCTCCTCGTTAAACGGGGATACCTGATGGCCTTCCTGCACGGTCTTCAACTTTCCCACCGCCCAAACTCAATATGCGATGTACCCCGAGCTTACGTCTCGAGGCGCCAGTGGGTCCACCATGCCTTGCATTGCAGAAAAATACGAGTGCCTTGACACAATGAGGTTAAAGATGAATAGTGACGAAAAATGAAATTCGTCAGTCGTTAATTGAAAGCTATTACGTTATGGACGTTCCCGTCAGCACTCCCGAGGATACACGCCAGGAAAACGTGGTCCGCATCCTCGAAGCGGCCGAGCGACTGTTCAAGCATTACGGTTACGCCAAGACGACAGTGGCCGACATCGCCAAGGATCTCGGCATGTCACCGGCCAATATCTACCGGTTCTTCGGGTCGAAATCCGAGATCCACAAGGCGCTTGCCAACCGCATGCTCGAGGCGAGCCGAGCCGTTGCCTGGGAGAATGCCAAACGCGCCGTCAGCGCCAGTGAACGGTTGCGCGACCATTTTCTTCAGCAGCACCGCATCACGGTCGAGACCCTGCTGCACGAAAACAAGGTCCACGAGATGGTTGTCGTGGCGATCGAGGAACAGTGGTCGGTGATCGAAGACCATATCATGCAGCTTCGAGCGATCGTCGCAGGCCTCGTAGAGGAGGGGATTGCAATGGGAGAGTTCCGCGCTCAGGACGCCGAGCTTGCCGCAGAATGCCTCTGTGACTGCACGGTTACGCTGTGTCACCCGCAGATCATTGCCGAATGTCTGTTTGAAACCCGGCGCGCCACGCCGGCCGATGTCGTCGACTTCGCCCTCAGGGCGCTGAAATAAGAACCTGCGCTTGTCGCGCTCACCGTAACCCGCCTTATGGAGTGGGATCATGTCTTTCCGAGGAAAGTCTTTCGTCGCAGCCCGTCATTTTTCTTCCGCCTTGAAAGGCGTTGCAGTCGCTGCGGCGCTTCTTTCGCTCGCGGCATGTTCCGAAGAGAAAAAGGCCGAGGCGCCGGAGATCGTGCGGCCGGTCAAGGTGACGCAGATCGGTGCGCCGGATGAGGGCCGCAAGCTCGTCTATTCCGGTTCCGTGCGTGCCCGCACCGAAATGAATCTCGGCTTCAGGGTCGCGGGCAAGATCACCGAGCGGCTTGTCGATGTAGGCGACCGCGTCACGCCGGGCGAAGTGCTCGCTCGGATCGATTCCACCGATTACAAGCTTGATCTCGGCAGCGCCGAAGCCGATCTCGCATCGGCCACCAAGCAGGTCGAGATTTCCGGTCTGGCGCTTCGCCGCGCGGAAACGCTGGCGGCCAAGGACGTCACGTCGAAATCGCAGCTGGAACAGGCGCAGCTCAGCAGCGAGCAGGCCCTGGCACAGCGGGATTCAGCGCAGTCTGCGCTCGAAAAGGCCCGCAATCAGGTTGCCTATTCCGAACTCAAATCCGACCGCGACGGTATCGTCACGGCCGTCAGCGCCGATCGCGGCCAGGTGGTGAGCACCGGCACCTCCGTCGTCACCGTCGCCGTCGATGGCGAGAAGGAAGTCCAGATCGCGGTTCCGGAAATGGATGTCTCGCAGTTCAAGCCGGGCGACGGGGTCAAGGCGCGGATCTGGTCGTCTGCCGATCTCGTGATCGACGGCAAGGTGCGTGAAGTCGCGCAGAGCGCCGATGCCCAGTCACGCACGTTCGCGGTGCGGGTGAGCCTTCCGGCCGACCCGAAGATCCTGCTCGGCATGACCGCATCGATCGAGGCTGTCGCCGGCAACGCGGTCAAGGCCTTTGCCATTCCGCTTGCAGCGCTTTCCAAGAAGGGTGACCAGCCGATCGTCTGGGTGGTTGATCGCGGCAAGGGAATTGTCGCGTCGCGTCCGGTCAAGGTGGCGGATTTTTCCGATGACGGCGTGCGCATCTCGGAAGGTCTTGCCGAAGGAGATCTCATCGTCTCGGCCGGCACCCAGTTCATGAAGGACGATATGAAGGTGAAGCTGCCGGAAACGGTCGCGACACGCTTCGGCTCGGTGTCGAGCCAGTCCACCGCTTCCGTCCAGCCCTGATATTTCCGGTTAGAGGATCAAGATCATGAGTTCCGATCATCAGGCCAATCCGCTGGAAAAGCAGAAGGAAAAGGGCAGTTTCAACCTGTCCCGATGGGCCATCGGCCATCCCAGCATCGCGCGTTTTCTGTTCGGTCTCATCATCGTCATGGGTGCGCTTGGCATCATGAACATGGGCCAGAAGGAAGATCCGGACTTTACCTTCCGCGTCATGGTCGTGCAGGCCCAGTGGCCGGGTGCCTCGATCGAGGACATGCAGAACCAGGTGGTCAACAAGATCGAGCGCAAGCTGCAGGAAACCCCGCATCTCGACTGGGTCAAATCCTACACCCGCGCCGGCATCTCGATCACCACGATCCAGGTGAAGGGCGACACGAATGCGCAGGACGTTGCAGATGCCTTCTACCAGGTGCGCAAGAAGATCGGCGACATTCGCCAGGATCTCCCGTCCGGTATCTACGGGCCCTATTTCAACGACGAGTTCGGCGATACCTATATCACCCTCAACGCCATTACCGGCGAGGGCTACAGCTATCCGGAGCTGAAGCAATACGCCATCCAGGCCCGCGACATGCTGCTGGCCACGCCCGGCGTCGAAAAGGCAACGATCCTCGGCGACCAGCCGCAGAAGATCTTCATCGACGTGTCGTCGCAGGCGCTTGCCGAGCGCGGCCTCACCGTCAATGACATCAGCACCGCGCTGGCCGGCCAGAACGATGTCGATGCGTCCGGCTCGGTGGAAACCGCGGACCGTTCGGTGCGGATCTCGGTCGAGGGTGGCGTGACCACGCCAGATGATATCAAGGCGCTGCGGCTGCGCGCCGGCGACCAGGTCTTCCGTCTTGGCGATATCGCCACGGTGAAGGAAGGTCTCGAGGACCCGTATCAGCGCAAGTTCCGCTTCAACGGCCATGACAGCGTGCAGCTCGGCGTGGTGATGGCGAACGGTTACAAGGTGACCGACGTCGGTCATGCGGTGGAGGAAACCTACAAGCGCTTCGAGGAGACGCTGCCGGTCGGCGTTCAGGTGGAGCAGATCTCCAACCAGCCTGAGGTCGTCACCGAAGCCGTCGGCGAGTTCACGCAGGCGCTTCTCGAAGCGCTGGTCATCGTGCTGGTCGTGTCGCTGATCTCGATCGGCTGGCGCTCGGGCATCGTGATTGCGATCGCCATTCCGCTGGTTCTGTCGGCAACGCTTGCCATCATGTTCTATCTCGGCATCGAGCTGCAGCGTATCTCGCTCGGCGCCCTGATCATCGCGCTTGGACTGCTCGTCGACGATGCGATGATCGTCGTCGAGTTGATGGAAAGAAAGCTGGAGGAGGGGTTCGAGCGGCTCGATGCGGCAAGCTTTGCCTATTCCTCCACCGCCTTCCCGATGCTGACCGGGACGCTGATCACCACCGCCGGCTTTATCCCGGTCGGCTTCGCGGATTCGACCGCCGGCGAATACGTACGGTCGCTGTTCTACGTCGTCGGCATCGCGCTCGTCGTATCCTGGTTCGTGGCCGTCTATTTCACCCCGTGGCTCGGCTACATGATCCTCAAGCAGCGCAGCCATGCGGGCAGCGGCGATCATCACGATGCCTATGACACGCGTATGTATCGCAGCGTGCGCCATGCGGTTGGCTGGTCCGTGCGCCACAAGGCGATCGTGCTCATCGCCACGCTCGGCGCGTTTGCGGCAAGTCTCTGGTCGTTTCAGTTCATTCCGCAGAGCTTCTTCCCGCAGTCATCGCGACCGGAAATTCTGGTCGACATGTGGCTGCCGGAGGGCACCGCGATCAAGGAAGTGGAACGTCAGGCCAAGGCGCTCGAAGACCGGATCCTCGACGACCCCGACAAGAGCTTTGTCGCCACCTATATCGGCGAGGGTGCGCCGCGGTTCTTCCTTCCGCTCGACCAGCAGCTGCGCAACCCGAACTACGCCCAGCTCCTGATCATGTCGAACGGTCTCGAAGAACGCGAGCGGATGATCGTCAAGCTGCGCAAGATCCTTGCCGAAGAATTCCCGACGGTGCGCGGCAAGGTCGACCGTCTCTTTCTCGGCCCGCCCACGGGCTGGGCCGTGCAGATGCGCGTCGTTGGCCCGGACAAGGCGGAGGTCCGCCGCATCGCCGACCAGGTCAAGGCGCGGTACGAAAGCCAACCGGATTTCGGCGCCATTCACGACGACTGGATGGAGCCGGTCGCGGGCATGAAGCTCGTCATCGATCAGGACCGCGCGCGTGCGCTCGGCGTCTCGTCGCAGCGGGTTCGGCAGATGCTGCAGGCCGCAACGTCAGGCGCTCCGATCAGCGACTTCCGCGATGGCGAGGAGACCGTATCGATCGTGGTGCGCGAGCCGGATGCCACCCGCAACCTGCTGGCCGCCGTCCAGTCAGTCTATATTCCGACCGATCTCGGCACTTTTGTGCCAGCTTCGCAGGTGGCCCGTGTCGAGCCTGTCCTCGAACAGGGTATCGAGTGGCGTCGCGACCGTCTGCCGACGATTACCGTCAAGGCAACCCTGCCTGACGGCGTCGAGCCGACGCAGGCCTCGGTAAACCTCTATAACTCGATGGCCGACCTGCGCGCGGCCCTGCCGGCCGGCTATTCCGTGGACATCCAGGGCGGCGCCGAAGATGCGGCCGAAAGCCAGGCCTCGATCGCGGCAAAGGCCCCGATCATGCTGCTTGTCATCATGCTGCTCCTGATGATGCAGCTCAAGCATTTCGGCAAGGCGATGCTGGTTCTGTCGACCGGTCCGCTCGGCATCATCGGTGCTGCGATGGCGCTTCTGATCACCGGTGCACCGTTCGGCTTCGTCGCCATCCTCGGTGTCATCGCGCTGCTCGGCATCATCATCCGTAACTCGATCATCCTGATCGACCAGATCGACCAGGATATCGCGGCGGGTATGCATCGCCAGGAAGCGATCGTAGGCGCCGCCGTCAGGCGTTTCCGGCCGATCATGCTGACCGCGCTCACGGCGGTGCTGGCACTGATCCCGATCTCGCGCGGCCTGTTCTGGGGACCGCTCGCCTATGCCATGATGGGCGGCATCCTCGTCGCCACCGTCCTCACCATCATCGTGCTGCCTGCCGGCTACTCCCTCTTCTTCGGCCGCGAGCCGAAGGCGAAGAACGAGAACAAGTCCGAGACGCCCGCCAACCAGGGCGAGCTGTTCGAGGACAAGCATGATATGCCGATGGCGGCGGAGTGAGGGGCTTTCCCGGTGGGACAGCGCCATAATCTCCCTCATCCCTGTGCTTGTCACAGGGATCCAGCTGCCCCAAGTCCTTGGGGCTGCAAACCCTCTTTCGCCACGCAGATGCGTGTCGGCTGGATTCCTGTGACAAGCACAGGAACGAGGGTGGGTGGGGTAGAGGATGGAGGACACAATGGCCAATCCAGTGCAACCTGCAACTGAAGCCGAGGTGCTGTTCAGTCGCCGCGGGTCTGCCGCGGTGATCTCGCTCAACCGGCCGAAGGCGCTGAACAGCCTCAACCTGTCCATGGTGCGGGCGCTGGACGAGATACTCGACCGCTGCGCTGCCGATACCGATATTTCCTGCGTGATCATCAGGGGCGAGGGCGAGCGTGGTCTGTGTGCGGGGGGTGATATCCGGGCCATTCATCAGGCAGGGCGGGCGTCCGACCCTGAGGTGACGCGGTTCTGGCGGGAGGAGATGCCGTTTAATTATCGCATCTCGCGCTACGAGAAGCCCTATGTGGCGCTGATGGACGGGATTGTGATGGGCGGCGGTGTCGGCATTTCGGCGCATGGCAGCCACCGCATCGTTACCGAGCGCACGAAACTCGCCATGCCTGAAACCGGGATCGGCTATGTGCCGGATGTGGGCGCGACGTGGCTTTTGCCCCGGGCGCTCGGCGAGGCGGGAACCTGGATGGGGCTGACCGGTGACGTGGTTGACGGTGCCGATGCGATCCATGCCAGGTTGGCGGATTCGTTCGTGCCATCAGAGAAGTTGGATGATCTCGTCGCCGCACTTGGACAGCTTCCCGGAGGCTCAGAGGCTGAGGCAATCCAAGCCGTGATCGATGGTTTCACCGTGTCCGCCGAAGGTGGCAGGCTTGCGCAGAACCGTGACGTAATCGACCGAACCTTTGCGCATGATACGGTCGAGGAGATCCTCGCGGCGCTCAGCCGCGAGACGGGAGAATTCGCCGCCCGAACCCTCGAGACTCTGTCGAAACGCTCGCCGACCAGCCTCAAGCTGACGCTGAAACTGTTGCGGCTCGGCCGTGACAGTTCAAGCCTCGTCGAATGCCTGGAGCGGGAATTTACCGCCGCTTGCGAACTGCTGAAACACCATGATTTCTACGAGGGCGTACGGGCCGCCGTGATCGACAAGGACCGCAATCCGCGCTGGCAACCGGCAAGCCTTGCCGAGGTGACGGAAGCCGATCTTGCTCCTTATCTTGCAGCCGATCACCCGGTCCTGTTTGCCGATCATCGGTTGTAGCAGCAAAACCGTCCACACCGGCGAAACCGGCATGGTTGAAACGGGAGTGGGGCAGGCAGCGGTATCGTGGGTATGAGGGAGATGATGATCTGCCTGCCCCGATCGAGTTTCCTGCGATATTTTCGGGAGATGTCAGTTCCCGAGAGACCGCATGTCGTTCGACCATCACCGGAAACCGAGCTTCGTCCTCAGAAGCGCTGAACCGTCGGGGACCGGTTCGCGAAAACGGTTTCCCATCCGATGACGACGCCATTATCGCGTGGCTTTCAGGCGTGAGGATGAAAAAGGCTACGACGAATTTTTCTTCGCTTGTCTTTCAGGGGCTTAACAAAAACATGCTGCCCGTTTCGTCCTCACGGCCCAAAACAGCCGTATCCTCTTTGCCCCCGGATCGGGGCGATCCACTGCGCTTTGGCGCCTTCCGGCAAAACCATCGCCGAATGCTGCGATAAATGGATGAAATTTCTCCGTGTATCACCTGCAGGAGAGGGCGGTTCCTCGCGGTCTACCGATACTCCCGGTAGTGTCGCCTCAACTTCCCATTCCGGAGACACTGATGAACCGCCTTCTTATTCTCGGCACGGCACTTGCCGCCCTCTTCGTGCAGCCGGCGTTTGCGCAGGAGCAGAAACTGCTCAACGCTTCCTATGACGTCGCCCGCGAGCTGTTCGTGGCCGAGAACGAGGCCTTCGTGAAGGCGCATCCGGGCGTCACGATCGATCAGTCGCATGCGGGTACGTCCAAGCAGGCACGCTCGATCGTCGAGGGGCTCGAGGCTGACGTCGTCACCTTCAACCAGTCGACCGACGTCGATTTCCTGGCAAAGCAGGGTTTTGTTGCCGCGGACTGGAACAAGACGTTTCCGAACAACGCCTCGCCCTTCTATTCCTTCCCGGCCTTCCTTGTGCGCGCCGGCAATCCGAAGAATATCAAGGACTGGGGTGATCTCGCCCGTGACGACGTCCACGCGATCTTCCCGAACCCGAAAACATCCGGCAACGCCCGCTACACCTATCTCGCGGCAACGGCCTGGGCGAAGGAAGAGTTCAAGGACGACCAGGAAAAGATCGAAGCCTATATCACGAAGATCTTCGACAACGTGCCGGTGTTTGATACCGGTGGCCGCGCCGCCACGACAACCTTCGTCGAACGCGGCCAGGGCGACGTGCTGATCACCTTTGAGGCCGAAACCCGCGGCATCGAAAAGCAGTTCGGCAAGGACAAGGTCGAAAACGTCATTCCGTCGGTCTCGCTGCTTGCCGAATTCCCGGTCGCAGTCGTCGACAAGGTCGCCAAGAAGCATGGCACGGAAGCGCTGGCAAAGACCTATCTGGAATTCCTCTACACCGAGGAAGGCCAGAAGATCGCCGCCGAATTCGGCCACCGCGTCCATAACGAAAAGGTCGCGGCCGAGTTCAAGAGCCAGTTCCCCGAAATCCGCCTCGTCAAGGTCGACGACGTGTTCGGCGGCTGGTCCAAGATCCAATCCGAACACTTCGCCTCCGGCGGCACGCTCGACAAGCTCTACGGCAGCCGTTGAGTGGCTGTTGTTGCTTGGCTGAGGTGAGTTGTCTCGCAATGACTGCCACCTTCGCTCCCTCATTCCTGTGCTTGTCACAGGAATCCAGCCAGCCTAAGTCCTTAGGCTGAAAAACCCTTCACCCCGGCACGCGTCGGGTCCTGCGTGGCCGCCACAGGAATGAGGGACGCTAAAGAACTGCGAAACCAGACCGGTGGATACTTGTCCGCCGGTTCTTGCTGTTGAAGACTTTGTTGCAGTTGAAAACGAGGAACTGATCATTTGAGACGACGCAATGTCCTGCCTGGCTTGCCGTTATCGCTGGGCGTGACCCTGTTTTATGTCGGCCTGATCGTCGTGCTGCCGCTGGCGGCGCTTGTCATCAAGGCCGCGAGCCTGGGGCCTGAAGACTACTGGCGGATCGTTTCCTCGTCGCGGGCGCTTGCCAGCTACCGGGTGACCGTGCTGTCGGCGCTGGGCGCCACCGTGTTCAACCTGTTCTTCGGGCTATCGCTTGCCTGGGTGATCACCCGCTACCGGTTTCCGGGCCGGCGCATTATCGATGCCATGGTCGATCTGCCATTCGCGCTGCCGACGGCGGTTGCCGGCATTGCGCTGACGGCGCTGTTTGCCAACAATGGCTGGTTCGGTTCGGTGCTGGAAGGTTACGGCATCAAGGTTGCCTATACGCCGCTCGGCATCATGATCGCCATGTGTTTCACTTCGCTGCCGTTTATCGTGCGCACGGTGCAGCCGGTGCTGGAAGATCTTGATCCGGCGCTCGAAGAAGCGGCGCAATCGCTCGGCGGTTCCGACTGGACGATTTTTACAAAGGTCATCCTGCCGCTACTGACACCGGCACTGCTGGCCGGCCTTTCCCTGTCGTTTGCCCGCAGCCTTGGCGAATTCGGGGCGATCATCTTTATTGCCGGCAACCAGCCGATGTCGACGGAGATCACAGCGCTGCTGATCTTCATCCGGCTTGAGGAATACGATTACCAGGCGGCTGCCGCGATCGCCTCGGTGCTGCTGCTCGCCGCCTTCACGATGCTGGCCGTTACCAACTGGCTGCAGTCGCGGGCGCTGCGTTACACGGTGAAGGGATAAGACCATGAGCGCTGTTTCCTCCCATCGCAAACCGCCGCGGGTCGGCGACAACACGTTGTTCCGCCGCACGCTGATCGGCATCGTGGTGGTGCTCGTCGGCTTCGTCATCGTCGCGCCGCTGATCATCATCGGCGTCGAGGCATTCTCGAAGGGCTGGGCTGTCTATCGCGACACGATCCTTCATCCGGATAACCTCCACGCGATCATGCTCACGGTTCTGGCGGCGCTGATCGCCGTTCCCGTCAACACCGCCTTCGGCATCGCCGCCGCCTGGGCAATCACCAAGTTCGATTTCTGGGGCCGTCGCTTTCTGCTGGTGGTGATCGAGATCCCGTTTTCGGTCTCGCCCATCGTTGCCGGCGTCGCCTATCTGTTCGTTTATGGCCTGCAGGGCCTGTTCGGGCCTGTTCTCGATGCCTACGGGATCAAGATCCTGTTTGCGGTGCCCGGCATCATAATCGCCTCGATGTTCGTGACCGCACCCTTCGTTGCCCGCGAACTCATTCCGCTGATGCAGGCGCAGGGACGCGATCTCGAGGAGGCCTCGACTTCGCTTGGTGCATCCGGCTTCCGCACCTTCTTTTCGGTGACGCTGCCAAACGTCAAATGGGCGCTGCTCTACGGCGTCATTCTCTGCAATGCGCGCGTGATGGGCGAATTCGGCGCCGTCTCGGTCGTATCAGGCAATATCCGCGGCCAGACCAATACGCTGCCTTTGCATATCGAGCTGCTCTATCACGACTATCAGGCGGCGGGCGCCTTCGCGTCGGCTTCCATTCTGGCGTTGATCGCCGTCCTTACCATCATCGCCAAGGTCGCGCTCGAGCGCCAGGGTGCGGGCCGCGTCCGCAAAACCGCCATTCCGTCAGAGAAAACAGCATGAAGATCCGTCTCGAAAACGTCGTCAAAACCTTCGACACCTTCCGTGCCGTGAAGGGCGTGTCGCTCGATATCGAAAGCGGCGAACTGGTGGCGCTGCTCGGCCCCTCCGGCTCCGGCAAGACGACCATTCTGCGCATGGTGGCGGGTCTCGAATATGCCGATGGCGGCGCCATCTATTTTGGCGATCAGGATGCGACCGACATTCCGGTGCGCGACCGCGGCGTCGGCTTCGTGTTCCAGCATTACGCGCTGTTTCCGCATATGACGGTGGCGCAAAACATCGCCTTCGGCATGAAGGTTTCCAAGGTGAAGCGCGACAAGGCGGCGATCGATGCCCGCGTCACGGATCTGTTGCGGCTGGTGCGGCTGGATGGTTTAGGCGACCGTTTCCCGGCGCAGATTTCCGGCGGCCAGCGGCAGCGCGTGGCGCTTGCACGGGCGCTGTCGGTCGATCCGAAGGTGCTGCTGCTCGATGAACCGTTCGGCGCGCTCGATGCCAATGTCCGGCACGACCTGCGCCGCTGGCTGCGCGAGATCCATTCCGAACTCGGCATCACCACGATCTTCGTCACCCATGACCAGGAGGAAGCACTCGATCTCGCCGACCGGGTGGTGATCCTGAAGGATGGCCAGATCGTGCAGCAGGGCACGCCGCAGCAAGTCTGCCGCGATCCGCAATCGGCCTTCGTGATGAAGTTCCTGGGCGACGCCAATGTGCTCTCAGCCCAGGTCCGCGACGGCCGCGCCCATGCCGGCGGCCTTTCGGTGGATGCACTGGGGATACCAGACGGCAAGGCCGAGCTCTACGCCCGCCCCGCCGATCTCGACTGGTCGGCGCAGGCACCCGGCATCGCCGCAACGATCTCCCGCGTCCTCGACCGCCCCGACAGCCGCCGCGTGCTGGCGGTAACGGAAACCGGCAAACAGCTGGAATTCGACGTGGAACCGGAACGCCAGGTTTCAGCCGGCGAGGGCGGGTTTGTGACGCTGCGGCGGGCGAAGGTGTTTGCGGTTTAGAGGTTGTGGGGTCCCAAACGTCGGCATCGGCGAGACGCGGGCATTGCGGATGATCGCGAACCAATGTCATCCGCCCGACGTATGCACAACCTAGATCATAGACGTACCTAGCCCCCTTGGAATTGGGACGTCGCATGATTGATGCCGTGCTGTTCGATTTGGATGAGACATTGTTCGACAGATCGTCGTCCTTGAACGCTTTTGTCCAGCATCAGTTTTCAAACGTCGATATCGGCGATTTCTCCAGCTTGAGCGAGGTGGCTGCTCGGTTTCTTGAACTGGATCGCCGGGGACGCGTGTCGAAGCTCGACGTCTACGGCACACTGCTTGGCGAAATCGGCAATTCCGATGAAAGGCTGATCAAGGACCTGTTTGACGATTACGAAGCGAACGCTTGGCGTCATGCGCGGCCCTTCGAAGGGATGAGCGATGTCATCCTGGAGCTGAGGCGATCAGGCAAAAAGATCGGCATCGTCAGTAACGGCCAAACCCATATACAGTTGAGGTCATTGCTGGCGCTGAACCTCGATCGGCTGGCAGACGCCTACCTCATTTCAGAACAAGAAGGGTGCAGGAAGCCGGATACGGAAATCTTCCTCAAAGGCGCGAAGAGACTGTCTGTCACAGCAAGCAAATGCGTTTTCGTCGGCGATTCGCCGGAGGCAGATATTATAGGGGCTCACGCTGCTGGCATGCGAACGGTCTGGTTCCCGAACGGAGCGGTGTGGCCGGATGGCGCGGCGGTCAGGGCCGACGGAATGATCACGAGTCTGATGGAACTCCCGGCTTTGATCGCGCAGTGGATAGCTGATGCCGATGACTGGCTCTCCTAGCGGATGTCGTCTTCTGAGCGAAACGGGTAGCTCCCTTGCAACAATCCGCCACTTGCGGTCATCGCAGCGGTCCTGTCGCAAATCGGTGGTAGCGTCGACAAACTGTGTCTTTCTACGATTGCCGAGGACAGAATGAGTGCGACCTTCAAGGAGCTGAGTGACCGGATTGGTCACGTCGGGGACCTCTACGCCAGAGTCCATGCCATTGAACGGAGCGCCGATTGGTATCTTCTGAAGCTGACCGAGGAACTTGGCGAACTGACCGCTGAGCATCTCCTGATGGCCGGTCGGGCGAAGCCAAATGCTGATGGTTCAGGCGGCACGCGCGAAGCCCTGGAAAACGAAGCGGCCGACTTGTTCGGGCAGTTCGTTTTGTATCTTCGGGCGAACGAAATCGACATCGAGGCGGCCATCGAGCGCAAATGGCTCAGGCGTCTCGATCAGTATGTTGCTCTCGGCACGGAAATTTAAGCGCTCTGGCGGCTATGACAGGTCGTGGAGGTTTTTGCCCAGGGCCTGACCGATCTGCCACTCACTGAATCTTACCTCCAGGCCTGCTCTTTCGGGCGTACAGCACATCGGGCCAACGAAATAATGATCCGCTTTTGGGAATGGGCAAAGGCGGACGAGTGGCCAAGTTTGGCCATCGGCTGACGCTTGGATTCTCAGAACGCCGCTCTGGACGGTCACTCTTATCCAAAAATCTGATGGGTCGCCGTCGTATCGTCCCGTGGCCCAGTCGGAGGCGTCATCCGTCAGCACACTGCCGAGGAGGCCATAGCCGTCCGAGAACTCGATCCCGGTCTTGACCCACCGTCTTTCGTCAAGCCTGACCATGAGGCCAGCCTGGTCGTAAAGATGCTCAAAATGGGCCTGGACTCGAACCTGGGCGGTGAAGTCGCCGTCGGTCTGGAATGCGTAGAAGTGGCCGTTGTCGCGGACAAAGCCATAATGTGTCTCTCGCCAGAAATCCGTGCTGGCGTCAGTCGTGACAGAGAGTCCGAGATCCGAAGCTTCTGAATTTGCGGGCTGATTTAGCCACCGTCCATTCTTAAGGCTCTGCAATAGTGGCTCCTATGACAACCGGCGGACTTCTTTGCCGCATATTTCGTCGAGAGATTATTGCGAGAGCGCATGAACTGCCAACAAAAAAGGACTGACAGAGAATTTCTGCGTCGTGCCAAGAGCTGCGAGGAGAATGTGGAATGATAGCGTACGACGATTACTCTTCCTTCGGCCAGCAGCAGAGCTCCTGCGCGGCGCAGGAGTGGTCGTGGCGGGGCATAAAACGATAGGGCATTCCTCTCTCATTCGGGCCGAACTCAGCTCCGCGTCCTGACATCGGTCGGGGTGAGGGACAGATTTACTCGCGACCAACCGTAACCCCGCGGCCACCCATCCTTTGACTTTTCGCGCCGAAGCCTATAGGGACGGCGCAAACGTTCGGCTGCGATCGTTGCAGCCATGGGGCCTTTGAGCCCGACATATCCGAAAGACAGATTTGATGACCGATATCAACGGCGCCGCCCCGGCGATCGCGAAGGCTTTGCAAAAGCGCGGCTATGAGACGCTAACCCCCGTCCAGCTGGCCATGCTCGATCCCGCGCTTGAAACCGCCGATGCGCTCGTTTCCGCCCAGACCGGCTCCGGCAAGACGGTTGCCTTCGGCATGGCCATGGCGCGCACGCTGCTCGACGATGGTGAGAAATTCGGCCGGGCTGCGGCACCTCTCGCACTCGTCATCGCGCCGACCCGCGAGCTTGCCATGCAGGTGAAGCGCGAGCTCGACTGGCTCTATGCCGAAGCGGACGCCGTGATCACCTCCTGCGTCGGCGGCATGGATATCCGCGCCGAGCGTCGTTCGCTGGAACGCGGCGCGCATATCGTCGTTGGCACGCCTGGCCGTATCTGCGACCATATCCGCCGCAACGCGCTCGACATGACGGAAATCCGCGTGGCCGTGCTCGACGAAGCCGACGAGATGCTCGATCTCGGTTTCCGCGAAGATCTCGAATACATTCTTGAGGCAGCCCCTGCCGAACGCCGCACGCTGATGTTTTCGGCAACCGTTCCGTCGGCCATTGCCAAGCTTGCCAAGAGCTACCAGCGCAATGCCGTGCGCATTGCAACCGCATCCGAACAGAAGCAGCATGTGGATATCGAATATCGCGCGCTGGTCGTGACCCCGGCGGACCGCGAGCATGCGATCGTCAATGCGCTGCGCTTTTACGAGGCGCCGAACGCCATCGTGTTCTGCTCGACGCGTGCTGCCGTCAATCATCTGCATGCCCGTCTTGCCAATCGCAATTTCTCCGTGGTGGCGCTTTCGGGCGAACTGACGCAGACCGAGCGCACCCATGCGCTGCAGGCCATGCGTGATGGCCGCGCCCGCGTCTGCATCGCAACCGACGTCGCTGCCCGCGGTATCGACCTGCCGGGCCTCGAACTCGTCATCCATGCGGATCTGCCGACCAATTCGGAAACGCTGCTGCACCGTTCGGGCCGCACAGGCCGTGCCGGGCGCAAGGGCGTCAGCGCCCTGATCGTGCCGGTCAGCCAGCGGCGCAAGGCCGAGCGTCTTCTCGCCGGCGCGCAGGTTGAGCCCACCTGGGCCCGCCCGCCATCGGCCGAAGAGGTGACCGCGCGCGACGAGGAACGTCTGTTTGCCGATCCGATCTTCGAAGAGATCGCCAAGGACGAAGAAGAACAGGGCCTGATCGACAAGCTGGTGGCGCGTTTTGACGCGACGAAGCTGGCCTCCGCCTTCGTCAGCCTCTATCGCGGCAAGAATTCGGCGCCGGAAGACATTACCGAAGTGTCGCTCGAGACCCGCAAGCCCCGCGAAGGCGGCAACGATTCCGCACCGCGGCCGCTGACGCCGCGTGGCGATTTCGGCGCTGCCGTGTGGTTCTCGCTGTCGGTCGGTCGCAAGCAGCGCGCCGAACCGCGCTGGCTGATCCCCACCATCTGCCGCGCCGGTGATCTCACCAAGCACGAGATCGGCGCGATCAAGATGCAGGCCGACGAGACTTTCGTGGAAATTGCCGCCGCCCATGCCGACAAGTTCATGGCCAAGCTCGGCAAGGACGGAATGATGGAACGCGGCGTACGCGTGACGCGTCTCGATGGCGTTCCGGATTTCAGCAAGTTCTCGCGCGGCGATGACGAAGGCTTCGTCAAGCGCGAAGGCCCGCGTCTCGACAAGCCCTACAAGGACAACAAGCCGTTCAGCAAGGATGGTCCGCGCAGCGATAAGCCGTTCAACAAAGACAAGCCCTACGGCGACAAGCCTTTCAACAAGGACAAGCCGGCCGGTGCCAAGCCTTACGGCGATGCGCCGCGCAAGGACTGGAAAGCCAAGCCCGCCGGCGCCAATGTCGATCGCCGCGTCGACGACGAAGTCTGGGGCGAAAATCCAAAGTCCAATTTCACCAAGAAGCCGGGCGACAAGCCGTTCAACAAGGCTGGCGGCGACAAGCCGTTCAAGAAGCCGACCCCTAAGGGCGGGTTCGACAAGCGCAAGTAGTTGATAGCGGGGGGCGAGGTTTCGTCCCCCGTTTGTTTATTGGGAGATCTGGCGGGCAGGTTACATCCCCTAGCCCTCGAAGCTTCCGCCATAGTCCTTCGGAACGAGGTCGGCTTGCGCATTGCCGCTCCGCACAAGCTCAAGGATCATGTCTGCCACGCGGTCGGGCGGATGTGCGAAGGATGCGGTTTGGATCTCCTGTGTCTTTGCCGATTCCAGCCCAGACCTGACGGCGCCGTAAAACTCGGTCGCGGTGATGAACGGATGCATGATCGAGACGGCAATACCTGCATCGGCAAGCTCCAGGCGCGCCACACTTGAAAGCATGTTCAGCGCTGCCTTGGAACTGGTATAGGCAGCCGAGCCCGGATAGGTGGCAAGGGTTGCGCCCGAGCTGACATTGACGATGCTGCCGGCACCTTGCCTGCGCATATGGGGAATGACCGCCCGCATCATGACCAGCGGCGCGACGCAGTTGAGATCGAGCACATCTTTGAAATCATCAATGCCGATATCTTCGATCGTGGCATGCAGGCCCTGCCCGGCGTTGTTGACCAGAACATCGATGCGACCGTATTTCTGAGCGGCGGCCTGGACGGCTTGTTCAACCTGCTCCGGGCGCGTGACATCACACACCACCGCCAACGCCTCATTGCCGATCTCCCGTGCCAGCGCTTCTATGCGATCTTTCCTGCGGGCCAGCAAAACGACCCGAGCGCCGGACAAGGCCGCAGCGCGCGCAGTTGCTTCGCCGATACCCGAGGAAGCGCCGGTGACAATCACAACCGCGTCTTTGATGTCCATCTGGAATGTTCCTTCATAAAATGGTGTCCCGCGCAGCATCGCGACAAGGCGGCGCTGGTCAGTATCCATAGACCGGAGCCAGTTCCGTCGCGTGTCCGACCCGGTCTCAAATTTGCACATTCCTGCTTATGCGTTGCTCTGGAGGGAAAGCCGTGCCACATCTCTGCTCATGAGCGATGCCATCAGGATGTTGAAGGAGTTTGTGGAAGAACGCGCTGCAGGCGTGCTCACGACCACGGGCATTCCCCGCGTTGACATCCTCAAGGTGACCGAACCGACCGAGCTGTTTCCCGAAATCTATCAGCCTCTGGTTAGCCTGATCCTGCAGGGAGAAAAGCGCCTGCTGATCGGGAGCGAGGTGATCAGTTACACCGCAGGGCAGACATTCATCGCGTCCGTGGCGCTGCCTGTCATCGGCGAGATCGTTCATGCGAGTGTGAAGGGCCCCTATCTCGCGGTCAGGCTCACCTTCGATCGCGCGATGATAGCCGACTTGCTGCTGGACGATCCCGGCCCGGCTGTGTCGTCCGACAGGCCCAGTTTTTGCGTCAATCACGCAAGCGACAGACTGATCGACGCCTGGCTGAGAATGCTGCGCCTGATGGAGCAACCGGACGAGATTGCGGTGATGGCACCGCTGCTGGAACGGGAAATTCTGTTCCGATTGCTGCGCGGCCCGCAAGGCGCCGTGCTGCGGCAAGTCGCCAGCATCGACGATCGGTTCGCGCAGATCAGGAACGCGCTGGTCCGGCTGCGCAAGGACTATGCCACCACCTTCCACGTGGACGAGCTTGCCTCCGCTTCAAACATGAGCCCATCCGCCTTTCAGCGGCGCTTCAAGACGAGCACCGGCCTGTCACCGATCCAGTATCAAAAGCGGATCCGGCTATACGAGGCGCGCGGCATGCTGTTTGCACGGCCGGGCGATGTGGCAGCCGTCGCACTTGCCGTCGGCTATGAAAGCCTGTCCCAGTTCACCCGGGAATACGCAAGAATGTTCGGATCGCCACCCGCCCGCGACATCAGGAATTTGCGGGCGACCTCGCCGGTGGGGCCACCGGGGTATGGTGAGGCCGCGGCGGGGTAGGTGGGTGGCTCTTTGGCTGCGGTAGTGAGCGGCAGGGAGCTATGGCCGGGCGTTAGGTTCGACCAAGGAGTTTAACGCATTGCCTCTGCTATACGGAGCAGGGCCGCGTATATGATCTCCGGGTTGTCAGGTGCTACGGCATTTCGGGCGATGGTTTCGGCGTCAGCGGCGATTTTATGGGCCGCACACAATGCGGTCCGGCCCTTCGGTGTCAGTTCGGTTGTGAGAACCCGTCCGCGTACCGGATGAGCCATGCGCTTGATAAGGCCGTCCCGTTCGAGTGTGGCTATGATGGACTGCATCGTCTGCGGTGTCACGAAGGCGCGCCGGGCCAAGTCCGCGCTTGATAAGCCTGCGCTGAATTCCAACCCCGCCAGTACCGAATATTGCGGGGTCGTCAGTCCGATATCTCTCAGCTGGTTGTCGAGATGGCCCCGCAGCGCTTGCTGCGCTCGCTTCAGCGCGTATCCGAGCGAACGGTATGTGTCATCGACCGGTGGATCCATGAGAGTGGACATATCAGGGCCCTTATACTACTAGATATCAGTACCCTGATAATAGCGGGTCTCATTGAAAAGGATAGGCAGCCTATGGCTCGATTAATTGGACCGGATTTCATCGGCATCCAGACGAAGGATCTGGACGCCGCACTCACCTTCTATCGGGATGTCGTCGGGCTTACGCCCTCGGCAAAAGCACCTCCCGGCGCGGTTGTTTTCGAAGCGCACCCTATTCCATTCGCCGTTCGCACGCCGATCGAGGGCTTTGACGACACGGTAAAGCTCGGAACTGGCGTCGCAATCTGGTTTGGTTGTGACGACGCTGACGAATTGCACGCGCATCTTTCCGAGAGGGATGTGCAGATAGTATTCCCGCCCAAAGACGGGCCGTTCGGGCGCTACTTCGCATTCGTTGATCCATTTGGATATACGATAACGGCGCATAACGTCTCAACGCTGTGATGAGAGCATTTGGCCTTCAGGGTGACGGCAGCCTGAGGCGGATCAAATGCTTTGGCGTCATAAGACTAGAGCGAAGTGCGTTCGATGAACGCACTTCGCTCTAAAACGGCGCCCGAAAATCCTGAGACCTGCCATTTTGTGTTTTCCGCCAGAAGGAAGCAGAAGCAATATGAATACGTTGAGCTAAGTTCAGAGCAACTCTTCTAATTCTCATATCATTATTATAAAATATTCGAAAATATTATTGTTTTATGTCTCTCTACAAGGCTGAGACGTCAAAATGCTTGGCGCAAGCTTTGCATTCGATAGTGCAGTACCAGTTATATACTTAAGGTATTGCTACAATGAAAATCGACACATCAACAAGTCGCCTCTACGCCAGCCAAAGCGCGCAGACATCTGCGGCTTCCGACGACACCTCGGCCTCGTTTTTGGCCGCGCTGAGCACTGCCACGGCAGGTGAGTCCACGTCGGATGCAGAGGACGCCGAACAGACTGACTTTACCAGCATGACCCGCCAGGAAATGCAGGACTGGAGCAATGAGCAGATCCGCAGCGGGAATATGTCGCTTGATGAAGGCCTGCCCTTTATGGCGATGACGATGAAAATTCCGGTGGATGGCGGCACTGCCGGCGAGTTGCACGCTTCCGCTGATGGCGAACGCGTTGATTTTACGGAAAAGGTTCGCGTCGGCATCGAGGGAGCGATTTCGCGCAACGACGAGGACGCGCTCTCGATGCTCGAGAAGGCCATGGAGACTATGCAGCAGTATCAGGACGAGACTTCCAGCAGCAACTCGAGCGCTTGAACCCCGTCATCTCACTACGCCTGCCTAAGCTGACACCATCTCCCCAAAACAAAAAAAACGGCCGGAGCTTTCACTCCGGCCGTTTCGCATTTCACCAATCAATCGATCAGTTCATCTGGCTGA
This sequence comes from Rhizobium sp. PvP014, assembly GCF_017876855.1. NCBI lineage: Bacteria > Pseudomonadati > Pseudomonadota > Alphaproteobacteria > Hyphomicrobiales > Rhizobiaceae > Rhizobium > Rhizobium sp. PvP014. The sequence goes on along the minus strand of NZ_JAGIOT010000002.1, from coordinate 2,206,058 downwards.
CATACTTCGTTTCCAGGTAGGCCGCGACGGCTTCGGAGCCGCCTTCGGTGCCGTAGCCGGAATCCTTGACGCCGCCGAAGGGGACTTCGGGGAGGGCGAGGCCGTTGTGGTTGATGGTCAGCATGCCGGCTTCGACTTCGCGGCCGAGTGCGTGGGCGGTCTTGACCGAGCCGGTGAAGGCGTAGGAGGCGAGGCCGAAGGGCAGGCGGTTTGCTTCGGTGATGGCCTCTTCATAGGTCGAGAAGCGGTTGACGATGGCGATCGGGCCGAAGGGCTCGTCGTTCATGATCTTGGCAGACGTCGGCACGTTGGCAAGAACCGTCGGTTCGAAGAAGTTGCCCTTGTTGCCGATGCGCTTGCCGCCGGTCTTCAGTTCGGCGCCGGACGAGACGGCGTCCTGGATCAGCGCTTCCATGGCAGGGATGCGGCGTTCGTTGGCAAGCGGGCCCATCGTGGTGCCGGCCTCCATGCCGTTGCCGACCTTGAGGGCTTCTGCAGCCTTTACGAAGCCTTCGAGGAACTTGTCGGCGACGCCGTCCTGGATCAGGAAGCGGGTCGGCGCGACGCAGACCTGGCCGGCGTTGCGGAACTTGGACATGGCAGTCACTTCGATCGCCTTGTCGAGATCGGCATCGTTGAAGATCAGGACCGGTGCGTGGCCGCCGAGTTCCATCGTGGCGCGCTTCATGTGCTTGCCGGCGAGGCTTGCGAGATGCTTGCCGATCGGCGTGGAGCCGGTGAACGAGATCTTGCGGATGACCGGATGCGGAATGAGATATTCCGAAACTTCCGACGGAATGCCGTAGACGAGGCCGATGACGCCTGCGGGAACGCCGGCATCTGCAAAGGCGCGGATGAGTTCGGCCGGCGATGCCGGAGTTTCCTCAGGCGCCTTGACGATGATCGAGCAGCCGGTGGCAACCGCTGCAGACAGCTTGCGGACGATCTGGTTGATCGGGAAGTTCCACGGCGTAAAGGCTGCAACCGGGCCGACCGGCAGCTTGATCGTCATCTGGTTGACGCCGGAGAAACGGGCCGGAATAATCTGGCCGTAGGTGCGGCGGGCTTCTTCGGCAAACCAGTCGATCGTATCGGCGGCGCCCATGATTTCCATCTTCGACTGGGCAAGCGGCTTGCCCTGTTCGCGGGTCATCATGAAGGCGATGCTATCGGCGCGCTCGCGCAGAAGGTCGGCTGCCTTGCGCATCATCTTGGAACGGTCGAAGGGCGCGGTGTCGCGCCAGATCTTGAAACCCTTGTCGGCCGCTTCGAGCGCGAGATCGAGATCCGCATGCCGAGCATGGGCAATCTTGCCGATCACTTCGTCGGTCGCGGGATCGGTGACTTCGATGGTCTCGCCGGCGATCGCATCGCGCCATTCGCCGTTGATGAAGAGCTTTACGTCGGGATAGGTCTGCATAGGGTCCACTTTCGTTCGTGAAATTCGCGCAAGGGCAAGCGGTAAGGAGGTGCATCCGGCCGCCGGCAGAGGTGTCAAATGTTCCGGTGCCTGAGTTAAGACAAAGACGGGAGACAATCAACGGCGGGTATCGAATAAGTCATACTTATATCGATTAAACCGGGCAGCGTTATCAGCTGCCGTGCCCCCGCGTGCTCTATAGATAGGGAGGCGTGACGGCGCTGACCACCTCGCAGCGCACAGGTCCGACATTTCGGTAGCGATGCGGCAGGCGGCTGTCGAACAGATAGGCATCGCCGCGCTTCAGGATACGGGTCTGCGTGCCGACGGTGACTTCCAGTTCGCCGGCAACAACGACGCCGCCTTCCTCCGCCTCGTGGCTGAGCATGGTTTCGCCGGTATCGGCGCCGGGCTCGTAGAATTCGTGAAACACTTGCACGCTGTGGGATTTGGCATCGCCCACCTGCAACAGCGTCAGCGCGCCTGTCGACAAGGGCGTCAGTTCGTCGGCACGGTAAAAGATCTGGTCGACGGGCGGCAGCGTCAGCGCAAAGAAATCGGTCATCGGATAGTTGATCGCTTCCAGGATCTTCTTCAGCGAGGCGACCGAGGGGCTGACCTTGTTCTTTTCAATCAGCGAGACCAGCGAATGGGTAACGCCGGCCTTGACCGCCAGGGCCCGCTGCGACAGCCCGTGCGCCTGGCGCACCAGCCGGAGCCGATCGCCGACATCGAACGCCGCTTCGGGTTCGCTGTGCGGGTGATCGGCTTCCGATTTTTCCGTTCCGTGCATTCTTCGTGCGCGCCTTCATGCATCGCCAGCGCCTCAAGCGGCGGCAGCGATTTGTGATACACCGAAGGGTGGGGGATGGCCAATGACGAAAACTGGCGTGGGTGGTGAGGGGGGTGTGGGTGGGGCAGGCGTTGGCGGACGAATGGCGAGTTACAGCTGTGCCCTCTCATTTAAGACATTTAACTGGCCTCTGCGATTTCCCAAAGCCGCGCTTTAAGCCTGCGGGCGTGCGCATACTGGCGTCGGCTCTCGGAGGATAAGTCACCCTTTGCGCAGCCGAGTTCGAACTGCTCTGGCTTTTCAGCTAAGGTTATTGTTATCCCCCCCCTAACTTGTACAAGGGTTTGAGCTATGCTTGCTCAATGGCGACCAGATTGCTCAAACAATATGTACTTCCCTCCGACGTCCACAAGTTTGTTGGCCGCATTTATGATCTTTCCATAGTTGGGCTCGACTTCGACTCGTACCAGGATCTGTCCAGCCACGACGACTGCAAATATGTCTACGACGTCAACCATGTTCTCTCGATGCTGACCCGACGCGTAGAGTCACTCAACATGGTCGGAGGCATGCTGTGGCCATCAAGCATGCCTGACAATTGCAAGCAGTTTCCAGTTTCGCGCTACGAATGGCTGACGGTATGCGCGGACGTGTTCCTTGCCCGCTACATTTCGGTGGTAGATTGCTCGATGATCCTAGTCAGCCAAGTTTTCGAATGCGGTCTCTCATTCGAAGCTTGCACTGCGCAAAATCTGAAAAAGAACTCGATCCCCCCAGAACTTCTGGCTCATCTGATGGCCATGATTGACGATCAAGGCGAATTGCGTCGCGAGCGAAACCGTCGTTTTCACCATGGACTTGAACGACGATTCAGCTCGGATGACGAGGTGTTTCGTGTCGCCAGTCTCTTTGAGCACCGCTTCAATGGTGCGGTCGGACCCAATGGCCGAGCGCTGCCTGTTGAGCGACTTTATCGGGAGGGACTCGTTGAACTTCAACGCGACTTCAACACCGCTGTGAGAAAAGTCGTCCGGCAGCTCAGTTGGCTCTACGACGCACTCCACCCGGAATTTGATCGTCGATTCTCGCCGAAATTCAAAGCTGGGACGTTCGCCCGCAGGGGAGCGGTACAATGATTTTCAAAGATGCCGGGACAATTATACCAGTTTGGCAGATCAGCCGCGTCGATCCGGGATACATCTACATTGTCGAGAACCACGGCAAATACAAAATCGGAAAGTCCAAACGGAATGAGAACCGGCTGAAGGCGGCAAAGACCTGGTTGCCCGACATGACGTTAATCGGTCAAAAGCCGTTTTGGGGAATGTCTCACCACGAACGGCGCCTACATACCGGTTTCGCAAGGTACTGGTACTCGGGAGAGTGGTTCGATTTTACTGGTGAAAACGATGTCTTGGATTTGCTGCTGGAGGGATTTACGGAGTTCAGCGACGACAACCCGGACAGAAACTCCGTGGATTTCATTTACTGGTTCAATGGCGAGGGAATGGCCGAATTCCTTAGGGAGCAGGCAAGCCAGAAGCTTTCCCTGCCGAAATTTCAAAGGCAAGAATCAACGAATCAAAAGCCGCGTAGCTAGGCTTTCAGGCAGAGCACGATTACGTCCGCCAAGCTGTCCCACATAGATGAGAGATGTTCCGGTGACGGTGCGAAATTGGGCGAGTGCACATAGCGGTTCAGGGTGTCTGCCGAAACGAGTTTGTCGCCCTGTTTGAACTTCCGGACCACATCCATCTGTTTGTTGTCGATGTGGCCCGCAGCCAGCAGATGTTGGCCCACCTTCTCGAGTCTCATCGCAAGCTTGTCGTTGTCATGGACCGCCACGTCGGCCGATTTGATATAATTCTCCAGGGCGAGTTCGATAAGGACACGGAGGAGAACCGATACTGCGTTTGGGTGCGTCCTGAGGTCGAGGTGAAACTGCAGCTCTTCCCAAATCTGATGGTGTCGTTGGAGGCGACCCGGCCATGTCAGACCGAATTCTTTGGGGGGGATGAGGGTCGATCGTATGGTGGGAACGGCCTTGGCGGTAGGTTTGGCTTTGAGCTGCTTCGGCGCATCTTTTGACGTGGCGGCAATAGCTTGTCTGGGACCGGGAAGAACACCTTCGCTATCCAGCCGGTTGAGATATGCTTCCTTGCCATCTACGTCCCAAAGATGGCCAAGAACGACCTTTCGGCTCGCGAGATCACTCGCAATCCTAGCCAGAGCACGGAGGGTCGCTGTCTCATCGTGGGTAAACTCGAACCGCCCTCCCTTCATGCTGATGCCGACGCGGTTTCTGAAGGGCTCAGCTGACAGAAGGCGATTGAGCGTCGATCGTGGCAATTTCTGCCGGGAAGGCAAAAGATTGGCGCTTGCCAGTCGCTGCTCAATTTCGTCCGCAACGCTTGTGCCGCTGCCCTTTCCAGTGCGAGCCACAAATATGGCCTTCATCCGGTCGTCCCAGGTGCTTTGACCTACCCCGTTTTGGGATCCTGTATGCCGACGAAAGAGGATCTCGTCGATTCGATCCCGATCAGCTTCGACCTGACACTGGATGCTTTTGGGAAAGTCATTTGTCCATCGAGAACGTTGCTCTCGGAAGAACTCTTGAAGCTCAACCGTCGGTGCCCGACGATGATCCTCAAGGAGTTTGAGGCATGTCACGCGCCGGTTTCCGTCGAAGACTACGAATTTATCACTGTCGGGACAGACCAAGGGAACCTCGTAAATCTCCTGTCGATCTACAATGTCCTTCGCAAGATTACGCATATGCTGTTCGCGCTCTTTAAAGAGCCAAGCAATAGCAGCCGTTTCGTTTTCAAGTTCGCCGTGACGGTCGTTGGCGCGATTTACTACAAGCGAGCCAAGTGAAAGATTTCTGATAGCCATTATTCCCCCCGCCATGACGCTACCACTTTTAGTTTTCTAGGCAAGGTCGCTTTGGGCGCACCAGTATGCAGTCCATCGGGGCATTGCCCCCGAGGTAACCTTGAGGCTGCGGCCGAACGGCAGCTACCGGAGTGTTTGCCTGATGCGGACGGTCTCCTCCCTGCCCCAAATCCGACAGTGCTGTGCTGGGAGCGAACTTCCGCCTCCACCCCAGCCCCCATCCCCATCCCGCACAAAAAAGCCCGGCACGCAAAAGCGGGCCGGGCTTGCTGCGGTTTCACCAAATCCCCGCCTCAGAAAAACGCCTGAATTCCCGTCTGCGCACGGCCGAGGATCAGCGCGTGGACGTCATGCGTGCCTTCATACGTGTTAACCGTTTCGAGGTTCTGGGCGTGGCGCATGACGTGGTATTCGATCTGGATGCCGTTGCCGCCGTGCATGTCGCGGGCCTGGCGGGCGATATCGAGTGCCTTGCCGCAATTGTTGCGCTTGACGATGGAGATCATTTCCGGGGCCATCTTGTGCTGGTCCATCAGCTGGCCGACGCGAAGCGATGCCTGCAGGCCGAGCGTGATTTCGGTCTGCATGTCGGCGAGCTTCTTCTGGTAGAGCTGGGTGCCGGCGAGCGGCTTGCCGAACTGCTTGCGATCCAGCCCATACTGGCGGGCGCGGAACCAGCAGTCTTCGGCAGCGCCCATCACGCCCCAGGAAATGCCGTAGCGGGCGCGGTTGAGGCAGCCGAAAGGACCTTTCAGGCCCGACACGTTGGGCAGGATGGCATCTTCGGTCACTTCGACGCCGTCCATGACGATTTCGCCTGTGATCGAGGCGCGCAGCGAAAGCTTGCCGCCGATCTTCGGGGCCGAGAGACCCTTCATGCCCTTTTCGAGCACAAAGCCGCGGATCTCGTTGTTATGGGCTTCCGATTTCGCCCAGACGACGAAGACGTCGGCGATCGGGGCGTTGGAGATCCAGGTCTTTGCGCCGCGCAGGCGATAACCGCCTTCGATTTTTTCGGCGCGGGTCTTCATGCCGCCGGGGTCCGAGCCGGCGTCCGGTTCAGTCAGGCCGAAACAGCCGATCAGGTCACCGGAGACGAGGCCAGGCAAATACTTCTTTTTCTGCTCGTCGGAGCCGTAGGTGAAGATCGGATAGATCACCAGCGAGGACTGGACGCTCATCATCGAGCGATAGCCACTGTCGATGCGCTCGATCTCGCGGGCGACGAGGCCATAGGCGACATAAGAAGCGTTGGCGGCGCCATATTCCTCGGGGAGCGTCACGCCGAGAAGGCCGGTCTGGCCCATCAGCTTGAACAGGTCCTTGTCGGTGGTCTCGTCGAGATAGGCATCGTTGATGCGGGGCGCGAGTTCGGCCTTGGCAAAGCTTGCGGCCGCATCGCGGATCATCCGCTCTTCGTCGCTCAGTTGGTCTTCGATGAGAAAGGGATCGTTCCAGTTAAACGCCATGCTTCTGAGGCCTCCGGATTTCAGCAATTCTGTTGTTGGCGATTATCGTCGTGGGGCGCTGAAGGGCAAGACCCGTTTACTCAAACCGTCATGATCTATAGTCATAGGGCATGCTCACCCTGTCGCGAAAGCTTCTGCCGTCCACCTCGGCGCTTGCCGCCTTCGATTCCGTTGCCAGGCTCGGCAGTTTTTCGGCGGCTGCCGAAGAGCTGTCCTTGACGCAAGGGGCTATCAGCCGGCAGGTTTCCGGGCTCGAGGAGCAGCTGGGCATGCCGCTGTTCGAGCGCACCAGCCGCGGCGTGGTGCTGACCGAGACCGGGGCGGACTATGCCAAGTCGATCAGCGTGGCGCTGTCGCAGATCCGCTCGGCCTCGCTCGCGGCCATGAGCAAACGGCATGGCGACCAGCTGAACCTTGCGATCTTGCCGACATTCGGCACCCGCTGGCTGATGCCGCGCATTCCGCAATTCGTCGCCCGGCATCCGCAGGTGACGCTGAATTTCGCGACCCGCATCGGCGTGTTCGATTTCGACCGCGAGGGCATCGACATGGCGATCCATGTGGGCACGCCCGACTGGCAGGGGGCCGAGTGCACCTATCTGATGAGCGAAATGGTGGCGCCGGTCTGCTCGCCGGAGTTTCTGTCCAGTCATCCGATCCGCGCGGGCGAGGACCTGCTGCGGCTGCCGCTTCTGCACATGGCATCGCGGCCCGGCGCCTGGAGCCACTGGTTCGCAAGCCTTGGCATCGACACGGCACCCTCCCAGGCGATGCGCTTTGAACAGTTCTCAAGCGTTGCGCAGGCAGCGATCGCGGGGCTCGGCGTGGCGCTTATGCCGCTGTTCCTGATCGACAGCGAACTGGCGAGCGGCCAGCTCGTCGAAGCCTTCCTGCATGAAGTCACAAGCCCCAGCGCCTATTACGCGGTGGCACCCATCAGCAAACGCGATTTCAGGCCGGTGGTGGCCTTTCGGGAGTGGCTGCTGGAGGAGGTGGCGCGGTATGGGCAGGAGGTGGTGGGGTGGTGAAGGTTGGCGGCACGGTGCGTCCCGCCCCTTCACCATAATCCATCCATCGCTCCCTGAATCTATTCATGCTTGATGGTTGCTAACAGCAACGACCGGTGAGCAGCCACGCCCGCCAGGCTTCCATCGCCGACCGCGAGTGCAACAGAGGCCATCGGCCGCGCGGCGTCGCCGCAGGCGAAGACGCCGGGCAGGCTGGTTTCCTTCATCGCATCAGTCTTGATGGTGGCGCCAAGGGGGCCTTGTTCCATGTCGAGGCCGAGCTGCTGCGCGATCGAGGTGGAGACCTCGAAGGGAGCAAGCGCGAACAGGCCGGAGAAAGACAGGGTCCTTCCATCTACAAGCTGCACATCGGCGTGATCGGTGAGGGCCTTCACGGGGGAGCGCTCGATGACGACGCCGCGCGCTGCGAGGGATTGAAGCTGATCTCTATCCGGCTCGAATGCCTGGTTGAGAAGCAGGGTTGTCGGTCCCCAATCGGGAAGCATCAGCGCATGGTGCATCGAGAGCGCTGAGCCGGCGATGACGCCGATCTTGCCCTGGTTGAGTTCGTAGCCGTGGCAGTAGGGGCAATGGAACACGCTCTTGCCCCAACGCTCCTTCAACCCCGCGATGTCGGGAAGAATGTCGCGTACGCCCAGCGCCAGGATCAGCCGGCGCGAACGGTAAGAGGTGTCCCTCACCAAAACGGTGACATGAGCCGCTCCGGAGCCTTTCTCACCGTTGCGCTGAACGGTCTCTGCACGACCCGAGACCCTATCCACCGTTGGGTACTCCATGACCTGTGACCGGGCCTCGGCTGCAATTTCAGCGGGATCGACATGGTCCTGGGTGAGGAAGCCATGCGAGTGGGATGCGAACCGATTGCGCCTGAGGCCTTCGTCGATCATCAGAACCTTTCGACGCGCGCGGCCGAGTTGAAGCGCTGCCGACAGCCCGGCGTAGCTGCCTCCGATGATGATGACGTCGTAGATCGTGTCGCTCATGACTTTCTCCTCTATCTCGCAACAACATAAGTGTCATGAAAAGACGGGTCAAGCCTCATGGCACTTCGATTGTATCGTGAATGACGATTGTGCTAGTGTCGGTGGGGAAAGAACGCGAGGGAGTAGAACATGAGGCAGGATAGTCGGCTGTCGCGCATGCTGCATGTGTTGATCCATATGGGGCGACATGACGGGGCGATGACATCCGAGATGATCGCACAGATGCTCGACGCCAACCCTGTCGTCATCCGGCGCACCATGGCGGGATTGCGCGACGAAGGGTATGTCAGCTCCGTAAAAGGGCATGGTGGCGGCTGGACGCTGGCGCGTCCTCTCGAGGAACTGACGCTTCTCGATATCTACCGCGCGGTCGGAGAACCGTCTATCTTTGCGGTTGGACGAGCTTACGACATGCCGGGATGTCCGATCGAACAGGCGGTCAACGGGACTTTGACGGACGTCTTCAACGAAGCGGAGGCGCTGCTGCGCAAGAGGTTTGCCGGCGTGACGCTTGCCGATATCGCCAACGGGTTTCAAGGCTCGAGCGAACAGGACGGCGGTCAACGATGCACGCCATGACCGCAGGCGACACCCCAGCCATGTCTTCGGCCGCGGATTGACCCCTCTGTAGACCAAGCCCTCTGCTTTACGCTGGGTGTGCCCCAAGCACATGCTGTGGTGCCGGATTTTCGCTCTGGCCGCCCAGGGCGTGAGTTTGCAACCGTCCGGCGGGACTCGACTCCTCATCCGTTTTCTGCTTTTCTGATTAAACGATTAATCAGAGCGCCTCGATGGCTCCCATCCGCCCCGGTTCGAACATGACTGCGATAGCGAGCGCCCTTGGCGTGTCGGCGGCCACCGTGTCGAATGCGCTGTCGGGCAAGGGGCGGGTTTCTCCGGAGCTTGGGGCGAAGATCCGGGCGAAGGCCGAGGAGCTTGGGTATGTGCCGAGCGTGACGGCGCGGGCGCTTCGCACGGGGCGCAGCCGCGTCATCGGGCTGGTGCTTCCCGATATCGCCAATCCGCTTTTCCCGCAAATCGCCCAGGCGATCGAGAATGCTGCAGCCGATGCCGGTTACGGCGTTTTGATCGCCGACAGCCGTGGCGACAGTTCCATGCAGACGCTTGCGATCCAGCGGCTGGTCGAGCGCCAGGTGGACGGTATCGTCATCGTGCCGCGGCTCGGCACCCGCATTGCCGACCTCGGTTGCCCGGTCGCCGTCATCGACAGCCCGTCGACTCCCGGCAACACGGTTTCTTCCGATCACTGGCAGGGTGGGCAGGTGGTCGCCGATCATCTGGTCGGGCTCGGGCACCGGAATTTCGTGCTGCTCGGCGCCAATCCGCTTTCGAACGTTCAGAACGACCGCATCGGCGGCATGAAATCGCGGCTGCCGAAGGGTGCCCGCTTCGAGACGATCTGGATCGAAAAGCTCGAGGCACTGGCGGGAGCCGGCTGTTCGCTTGGGTTGAAGCAGAAGGTCGAGCTCGGCTTTACCGCCTTTGCCGCCACGAGCGACCTGCATGCGCTGCGCGCGCTGACCGAATTGCAGCAGGCGGGTATCCGCATTCCGCAGCAGGCAAGCGTTACCGGTTTCGACGATCTTGTCTGGTCTTCGGTGGTTTCGCCGGGCCTCACCACCGTGCGCCAGGATATGGCGGCGATCGCAGAGATTGCCGTCGGCGCGCTGGTCGGCGTGATCGGCGATGATGCGGCCGAGCCTGATGCCGCAAACATCGCGGTCGGCGTCACCGCCGTTGCAAAGACCGATCGCGTGCCGATGACACTCGTTGCCCGCCAGACCACCGCATCCGTTTCTAGCCCCGAATTTTCACCCGCATCCCCCAGCCTTGGAAGGGAATGACCCATGAAGACCCTGATTACCTTATCCGCCACGCTTTTGCTTGCCACGACGGGCCTTGCCCAGGCACAGGAAAAGACGCTGACCATTTCCGTCTATGCGCTGGCGCAGGACGAGTACAAGCAGATCGTCTATGATCCCTTCCAGGCGATCTGCGGCTGCAAGCTGGTGGTCGAGACCGGCAACAGCGTTGAGCGGGTGGCCAAGATGGAGGCCAACAAGGCCAATCCGGTCATCGACATGGCCGTCGTCTCCATGGCCGATGCGCTGTCTGCGTCCCGCAAGGATCTGACCGACACGATCGACACGTCCAAGCTCAAGAGCTTCAACGCGCTTTATGACATCGCCAAGGATCCGAACCAGGACGGCAAGAGCGTCGGCTACACGTTCTACGCCAACTCGATCGTCTACCGCTCTGACAAGATGAAGATCGAAAGCTGGGCGGATCTGTTCAAGCCGGAATATGTCGGCCATATCGCGTTTCCGAACATCACTACCAATGGCGCGGCACCAACGCTCTACATGCTCGGCCAGGCGCTGGGCAAGGATACGCCTGACCTTGCCGCCCCGATTGCGACGATCGGCGAGAACAAGGACGAGATCGTCACCTTCTACGAGAAGTCCTCGCAGCTGGTGCAGCTGATGAAGCAGGAAGAGATCTGGGCAGCGCCGGCCGGTCGTTTCGCCTGGGCGCCGTTTACCAAGCTCGGCCTGCCGATGGCATGGGCGACGCCTAAGGAAGGCCAGGCCGGCGGCATGAATGTCATGGTCGTCACCAAGGGCTCCAAGAACCGTGACCTCGCGCTGCAGTTCATGGATTTCTGGCTGTCGACCGAGATCCAGACCAAGCTTGCCGAAAAGCTGGTGGATAGCCCTGCCAACAGCGAGGTGAAGGTGTCGGATGAAGTCGCCGGCAATCTCACCTTCGGCAAGGCAACCGCCGAAAGCCTCAAGTTCATCCCGTCTGCGATCGCTCTCGATAACCGCGCGGGCTGGATCAAGACCTGGAACGACAAGGTCGGCCAGTAAGCTTCAGCAAAACGCGCGTCTTGCGGCGTCGCATACCTTTCGGCCCGGGTTCCGGGCTGAAAGGGCGCGGCTTGCGAAGCGCGCGGGAATGATGACGAGACACAGTCCGACGATTACCGGAGACCACGCATGTTTCAAAACCGGGCCGAGGCGTTTGCACTGGCGTTGCCTGCCGCGATTTTCGCGGCGGCGGTGTTTCTGGTGCCGGTGCTGATCCTTCTGTCTGACGGGTTCAGGAGCCTTGATGGCGGCTGGACGCTTGCGGCTTACGGCGAGTTCTTTTCCTCGCCGCTCAACCAGGCGGTGTTTCTGCGCACGCTGAAGCTTGGCGCGCTGGTGACGGTGGTTTCGGCGGTGATCGGCTATGCGGCGGCATTTTCCATCGTCAGCCTGTCGCCCGCCGCCAAGGGGCGCATGACCGGGCTGGTCGTGCTGCCGCTGATGATTTCGCCGGTGGCGCGCACCTATGCGTGGATCGTCATTCTCGGCCGGACCGGCATCGTCAATCAGGCGTTCCAGGCGCTGGGGCTGAGCGAGGCGCCGCTGCGCATCCTGTTTTCCGAAACGGCGATCTTTATCGGCCTGTTGCAGCTGTTCCTGCCGCTGATGATCATCTCTTTGATCTCGGCGCTCGAGAATATGCCGAAGGATGCGGTTCCGGCAGCAAGAGTGCTCGGCGCCAACTGGTTCCAGGTGTTCTGGAAGGTGATCCTGCCGCTCACCAAGGAAGGGCTTGTCATCGGCGGAACGCTGGTCTTCACCGGCTGCCTAACCGCCTATATCACGCCGGCGATCCTTGGCGGTTCCAAGGTGCTGATGCTGGAAACGCTGATGTACCAGCAGGTTGCCGTCAGCAACAATTTCGTCGCCGCAAGCGTCATCGCCTGCATCCTGATCGTCATGAGCTTTGCCGCCAACCTTCTTCTGAAGCGGGTGGCAACGGCGCGCAATACGCAGAGAAGGGCCGCCCGATGACCGCTCGCAGCCTGTTCGTCCCCGCCACCCTGTTTCTGCTCGCGACCTTTCTGATCGGGCCGTTCCTGATCATCGTCGCGGCGTCGTTTTCGGCCGGCGAGACGCTGGCCTTTCCGCCGCAGGGCTTTTCGCTGCAATGGATCCTCAAGGTCTTCACGGTGGAGAGTTTCCGCGCCTCGTTCGCAATGTCGATGTTTCTCGCCATCGGCGGCACGGCGGCAGCGCTGTTGCTCGGCATTCCCGCATCCTACGCGCTGTCGCGCTACCGGCTGCCGGGGGCAGAAATCATCCGCACTATCGTTTCCGCGCCGATCATCGTGCCCGGCATCATCGTCGGCCTTTCGCTGCTGCGTTACGTGGTCGTGCCGTTCGGTGTCGGCATTACGCTTGCGCTGTTTCTCGCCCATACCGCGCTGATCCTGCCCTATGCAGTGCGCGTCGTTTCGGCGAGCCTCGACAACCTGCGCTCGGATATCGAGGAGGCGGCGGTGCTTTTGGGCTCGTCCCGGCTCGGTGCCTTCTTCCGGGTGGTCATGCCCAACATCAAGGGCGGCATTCTTTCGGCCTTCATCCTCGGCTTCGTCACCTCGTTCAATCAGGTGCCCGTATCGCTGTTCCTGTCCGGTCCCGGCGTGCGCACGCTGCCGATCGACATGATGGCCTATATGGAAATCGTCTTCGATCCGTCGGTTGCGGCGCTCTCGTCGCTGCTCGCCTTCCTGTCCATCGGCATCGTCTTTGCTGCTGAACGCTTTCTCGGATTTTCCCGCTATGTCTGATCAATCCTATCTCTCGCTTGAAAAGCTGACGCTTGCCTATGGCGACAGCGTGGCCGTTGCCGATCTCGACCTGTCGGTCCGGCCCGGCGAACTCATCGCGCTGCTCGGACCCTCCGGCTGCGGCAAGACGACGACCATGCGCGCAATCGCCGGTCTGTTGCCGGTGAAATCCGGTAAGGTCATCCTCGACGGCGAGGACATGACGCGCACGGCGCCGAACAAGCGTGCCGTCGGGCTGGTGTTTCAGTCCTACGCGCTGTTCCCGCATCTCTCCGTCTATGAAAACGTCGCCTTCGGGTTGCGGCTGAAGGGCATGAAGGGCGCCGGACTGGATGCCAAGGTGCAGTCCGGCATCGCTTCCGTCGGGTTGGCCAAATTTGCCGACCGCAAGCCGGCCGAGCTTTCGGGCGGCCAGCAGCAGCGCGTGGCGCTTGCCCGCTCGATGGTGATGGAGCCGAAGGTTCTGCTGCTCGACGAGCCGCTGTCCAATCTCGACGCCCGGCTGCGGCTGGAAATGCGCACCGAATTGCAGCGCGTCCAGCGCGAAACCGGCGTGACGATGATCTTCGTCACCCACGACCAGGCGGAAGCCCTGTCGCTTGCCGACCGGATCGTCGTCATGAAGAACGGCGCGATCGAGCAGATCGGCACGCCTGAAGATATCTACAACCGGCCGACGTCCTCCTTCGTGGCGGATTTCGTCGGGTTCGAGAACATCTTTGCGCTGGAAGGCGGCGCGCTGAAGACCGCCAATGGCAGCGTGCCGCTTTCGACCGCACCCGGAGCCGAGGCACCTTCGGCTGCGGGTCTCGCCTGGCGTCCGCGCATGGTGACGCTTGGAACCGGCCCGTTTCGCGGAACCGTGCGCGGCACATCGTTTGCCGGCCATTCCCGCGAATATTTGCTGGACAGCGCGCTCGGTCCGATCAAGGCTGAGGTGGATGCCTCCGAACCGGTGCATGTGTCCGGCTCGGACCTGTCCTTTGACTTGCCGGTACACAAGGCCGCGCACCTTTCGCGCATTGCCTGAGGAGATATAGCCATGGGCATCTGGATCGATACCGATATGGGGTTCGACGACATCGCGGCGATCATGGTCGCGGCGCATGCGGGCCTCGGCGTGGACGGGGTTTCGCTTGTGTTCGGCAATGCACCGATTGAACGGGTGCGCGGCAATGCGGCCGGTGCCTGTGCGGCCTTCGTCTGGCCGTTCCCGGTTCACGCGGGCCGCGCCTTTCCGGTGATGGGCATGCTTGAAACGGCGCAGGACGTGCTGGGCGATGAAGGCATGCCAAGCACCGGTCTGCACCTGCCGGACATTCCCGACACATTTCACGACGATGCATTCGAGGCGCTGTGCCGGTGGCTGGAAAAGAGCGACGGCGACGCGCGCCGGATCCTTGCAATGGGGCCGCTCACCAATATCGCAGCCGTTGCGCTGGCACGGCCGGATCTTGCCGCCAAGATCACCGATCTCACCTGGATGGGCGGCAGCCTGACGGCCGGAAATCAGACAGCATCTGCCGAATTCAACGCCTGGGCGGATCCGGAAGCTGTGGCCATCGTGCTTGCGCATCAGATCCCGCTCAGGATGGTCGATCTCGATATCTGCCGCAAGGTTTTGTGCTTTCCAGACGATGTGGCGCCGATCCGGGCTGCCGGCGGACGCAATGCGACGCTGGTGGCCGATCTCCTGGCCGGCTTCGTCGAGATCGCCACCAGCCGCGGCCGGCCGGCGATGGCGCTTTACGATGCGGTTGCCGCTTTCGCCTTCGCCTATCCGGATCACGTCACCTGGCGCGAGGCGCGCATCGACATGGAAACCGCCGGTACCGTGACGCGTGGGCGGACCGTGGTGGAGACCCGGGCGGCCAAGGTTAGCGGTTTCAACGGATCCTATGCGGCCGAGATAGACGTCGAAAAGGCGCGCGATACGATCCTTGAAACCCTCAAGGCGGAGGCAACGTGGTGATGAGCGGCGAGATGAAGACCATCGTGACTGACATCTACGGGTTTACCGATGCGGGCTTGCGCGACCGGGCCGTGATCGCTGCCCGCGGCGATGCGCCTTTCGACATCCTGATCACCGGCGGCACCCTGGTCGACATGGTGACGGGCGAACTCCGCGCAGCCGATATCGGCCTTGTCGGACCGCTGATTGCCAGCGTCCACGCGCCGGCAAGCCGCAGCGATGCGCACCGTGTGATCGATGCCGGCGGAGCCTTCGTGTCGCCGGGGCTGATCGATACGCATATGCATATCGAAAGCTCGATGGTAACGCCCGCCACCTACGCACAAACCGTGCTGCCGCGCGGGGTGACGACCGTCGTGTGGGATCCGCACGAATTCGGCAACGTCAACGGTATCGAGGGCGTGTGCTGGGCGGTCGAGGCGGTCAAATCGCTGCCGCTGCGGTGCCTGGTTCTTGCGCCGTCCTGCGTGCCATCGGCGCCGGGGCTCGAAATGGCGGGCGCCAGTTTCGACGCTGATGCGATCGAGGAAATGCTTTACTGGCCGAAGATCGCCGGTCTGGCCGAAGTGATGAACATGCGCGGCGTGATTGATCGCGACCCGCGCATGAGCGAGATCGTCCAAGTGGCGCTGGCTGCGGAAAAGCTGGTCTGCGGCCATGCCCGCGGGCTTGCCGATGCGGATCTCAATGCCTTCATGGCATCCGGCATCACCTCCGACCACGAGCTTGTTTCCGGCGCCGACCTGATCGCCAAGCTGCGCGCCGGACTGACGGTGGAGCTGCGCGGCAGCCATGACCATCTTCTGCCGGAGTTCGTCGCAGCGCTTGGCGAACTCGGCCGTCTGCCGCAGACGCTGACGCTTTGCACCGACGACGTGTTTCCGGACGATCTCGTCGATGGCGGCGGGCTGGACGATGTGGTGCGCAGGCTGGTGCGCTACGGCATGAAGCCGGAATGGGCGCTTCAGGCCGCAACGCTGAACGCGGCCCAGCGCATCGGACGCGCCGATCTCGGCCTGATTGCCGCCGGGCGTCGTGCCGATATCGCCATCTTTGAGGATCTCACGGAATTTCGCGCCCGGCATGTGCTGGCCAGCGGCACGGAAGTTGGCTGCCGCGGAGCGATTTCGGTCGAGATCAAACCGACCGATCCGGCTCCGCTGACGGCTTCGGTCAAGCTCAAGCCTTTGCAGGCAGACGATTTCCGGGTTCGGTCGGAGGGCACGAAGGTGCGCCTTGCCACGATCGACCGGCCACGGTTTACCCGCTGGGGAAGCGCGGATGCCGATGTCGTCGATGGTTTCGTGGTGCCGCCCGACGGTGCGACGCTGATTGCCGTGACCCACCGCCACGGTCGGGCGGACTGCCGCACCCGCGTCGGGTTCCTCACCGGCTGGGGCACATGGCGCGGCGCCTTTGCCACCACGCTTGCGCATGACAGCCATAACCTGACCGTGTTCGGCGCCGATCCAGTCGATATGGCCGTTGCCGCCAATGCGGTGATTTCTGCCGGCGGCGGCATGGCGGTGGCGATCAACGGCAAGGTGGACGTGCTGCTGCCGTTGCCGCTTTCGGGCCTCGTCTCGGAAGCGCCGATGGAAGAGGTAGCAGACGGCTTTCGGGCCATCCGCGCCGCGATGGACGGCATCGTCGACTGGACGCCGCCCTATCTTGTATTCAAGGCCTGCTTTGGCGCGACGCTTGCCTGCAATCCCGGTCCGCACCAGACCGACAGGGGCATCGCCGATGTCGCAACAGGCAAGGTGCTGGAAAGCCCCGTTCTCGAAATTCTCGGATAAGGGGCGTTCATGCAGCCGCACGACTTCTGGCAGGAGATGCATACGGCGGGCACGTTTTCTTGCGAGGCGCCGTTTTCTGGGTTCTTTCCCGTCAGCCTCGATGACGGGCGACAGCTGCGCCTGCCGATCCGGCCGCTCGCCGACGGCAAACACGCACTCGCCTCGCTGATCATCAACCAGGCGAGTTTCGAGGTGCAGGATGCGTTGGCGGCGGACCTTGCAAGGAAACTCGAACCCTACCGCCCCGACGTCATCGTCGGCCTGCCGACGCTTGGCCTAACGCTCGCCTCAGCCGTCGCTCGCGCGCTGGGATTGCCGCGCTACGTTCCGCTGGGGACCTCCAGGAAATTTTGGTACGACGAGACGATGTCCGTGCCGCTGTCGTCGATCACCACACCCGACCAGGTGAAACGCCTCTATGTGGATCCGCGCATGCTGCCGCTCACCACGGGCAAGCGCGTGGTGCTGGTGGACGACGTCATTTCCTCCGGTACCTCGATCGTCGCCGGTCTGACGCTGCTGGCGTCGCAGGGCATCGAACCGGTCGCGATCGGGGCGGCAATGCTGCAATCGGTGCGCTGGCATGACAGGCTCGACGGGTATGGCGCCGAGTGGCGGGAGAGGGTTGTAGGGGTGTTTGGGACGCCGATGTTGGTAAGGGCGGGTGAGGGGTTGTGGGGTTTGTGACGCCTGTCCAAAAAGTGTTCTCTCACGCGAAGGACTTCGCGCGGCTGGGTTCCTGTGACGAGCAAAGTGATGAGGGAGCTTGTCACAGGAATCCAGTGCCATCGCGTCCGCAATGCGGGGAGCTATTGATCGGGCTGTTATTTCGACAGGTGCATCAGAGCGCATTTCCACCTTGCGAAACACGGCCGGCGGGATAGGATCGCGATCACCCAACGCTTCTGACAATCACGATATCGGGAATGAAATCATGCAATTGGTGTTCGACGGCCATAACGATGTGCTTTTGCGGCTTTGGCGGAACATGAAGGCTGGTGGGGATCCGGTGGCGGAGTTTGCCGGGGGGACGGCGGGGGGGCATATTGATGCGCCGCGCGCGAAAAAGGGCGGTCTCGCAGGTGGGCTCTGCGCCATCTACATTCCCTCGGGCGATCTGGTTCTGTCGGATCCGGATGTGGACGGACATTATGCGACGCCGCTGGCAGCGCCGCTCGACTATGCGCCGTCGCTCGATATCGCACTGGAAATGGCGTCCATCGCATTGCGGCTCGACCGGGCCGGGGCTTGGCGGTTGTGCCGGTCCGTCAGCGAAATCCGCAAGGCGGTCGAGGACGGTGTCTTTGCCGCCGTGATGCATATGGAGGGCTGTGAGGCGATCGATGCGGATCTCGTCAATCTTGACGTGTTCCATGCGGCGGGCCTGCGGTCGCTCGGTCCCGTCTGGAGCCGCCACAACATTTTTGGCCATGGCGTGCCGTTCGCCTTTCCTATGACGACCGATACGGGGCCGGGGCTCACCGATGCGGGCTTCCGGCTGGTGAAGGAATGCAACCGGCTCGGGATCGCGATCGATCTTTCGCATATCACCGAGAAGGGGTTCTGGGATGTGGCGAAGACCACCGACCAGCCGCTGATCGCCAGCCATTCCAACGCGCATGCGCTGACGCCGGTTGCCCGCAACCTGACGGACAGGCAGATGGATGCGATCAAGGAAAGCGGCGGTCTTGCCGGGCTGAACTATGCGGTGACCATGCTGCGGCCCGACGGGCGCGACGATGCGGCGACCCCGCTTTCCGACATGGTGCGCCACATCAACTACATGGTCGAGCGGATGGGGATCGACTGCGTGGCGCTCGGATCGGACTTCGACGGCGCCACGATACCGCAGCAGATCAGCGATGCTGCAGGCAATCAAAATCTGGTTGCGGCCCTCAAAACTGAGGGATACGCTGACGAGGATCTCGCAAAGCTTTGCCGTGAAAACTGGTTGAGGGTTCTGGGCAAGGCTTGGCAGGAATAGGCTCGGAAGACGGGCTTCGAACGGGTTAGAAACAGGCTTCCGCAACGTACGGAACAGGGGAAATCACATGCTTCATCTTCGCTCCCACACTCTTCGAATGCTGTCGGCGACCGCAGCGCTGTCGCTGCTTTCGTTTGCCGCGCCCTATGGTCTTTCAAGCGCGGCGATGGCCGCGACGCCGGCCGATACGCTGGTCGAGGGCTTTGCGATCGACGACATTATCAGCATCGATCCGGGCGAAGCCTTCGAGCTTTCGGCGGCCGAAGTGACCGCCAACAGCTATAGCAAGCTGGTGACGCTCGATCCTTCCGACACGTCGAAGGTGATCGGCGATCTCGCAGACAGCTGGACGGTGTCCGACGATGGCATGACCTATACGTTCAAGCTGAAGCCCAACCTGAAATTTGCGTCCGGCAACCCGATCACCGCAGAAGACGTCGCCTTCTCGTTCGAGCGCGCCGTGAAGCTCGACAAGTCGCCGGCGTTCCTTCTGACCCAGTTCGGCCTGAAGGCTGACAACGTCACCGAAAAGGCGAAGGCATCCGGCGCCGACACGTTTACCTTCGTGGTCGACAAGGCCTATGCGCCGAGCTTCGTGCTCAACGTGCTGACCGCAACAGTGACCGCGGTGGTCGACAAGAAGGTGGTGATGGAGCATGCGAAATCCGTCACCCCGACGGCCGAATACAAATTCGACACCGATTTCGGCAATGAGTGGATGAAGACCGGCTATGCGGGGTCCGGCCCGTTCAAGGTGGTCGCATGGCGCGCCAACGAAGCCGTCGTGATGGAAGCCAACCCCAATTATTACGGCGAGAAGCCGAAGCTGAAGCGGGTGATCTACCGCCACATGAAGGAAAGCTCCGGCCAGCGCCTGGCGCTTGAGAACGGCGATATCGATGTCGCCCGCAATCTCGAGCCGAACGACATGGACTCCGTGTCGAAGAAGGAGGGCATCTCGCTCACCTCAGCGCCGAAGGGCACCGTCTACTATTTCAGCCTTAACCAGAAGAACAAGAACCTCGCCAAGCCGGAAGTGGTGGAGGCGATGAAGTATCTCGTCGACTACGATGCGATCGGCGCAACGCTGATCAAGGGTATCGGCGAAATCCACCAGACCTTCCTGCCAAAGGGCCAGCTCGGCGCTCTCTCGGAAAACCCCTACAAGCTGGATGTGGCAAAGGCGAAGGAACTGCTGGCAAAGGCCGGTCTTGCCGACGGCTTTACCGTGACCATGGACGTGCGCAACACGCAGCCGGTGACCGGCATTGCCGAAAGCGTGCAGCAGACGCTGGCGCAGGCCAATATCAAGCTGGAAATCATTCCGGGCGATGGCAAGCAGACCCTGACCAAGTACCGCGCCCGCACCCACGACATCTATATCGGCCAGTGGGGTTCGGACTATTTCGACCCGAACTCGAATGCCGAGACGTTTACCGTCAATCCTGACAATGCCGATACGGGCACGACGAAGACGCTCGCCTGGCGCAATGCCTGGGACGTGCCGAAGGAACTGTCGGACGCCAGCAAGGGCGCGCTTCTGGAAAAGGATGCAGCCAAGCGCGCTGCCACCTACGAGGACCTGCAGAGAAAGGTTCTGGCCACCAGCCCGTTCGTGATCGTCTTCCAGCAGACGGAAGTGGCCGGCTATTCGTCCAAGGTGAAGGGTTACAAGCTCGGCCCGAGCTTCGACACCAACTTCGTTGCTCCGGTCTCGAAGGAATAGCCGATAGGGGACGATTTCCTTGACGCTTCCCGATGTAACGACTGTGACACGGCGCAACAGGCGCCGTGCTCCCTCCATTGTCAAAGGTACGCTGCGGTTTCTGATCACCGCGGCGACCACTTTCCTTGGCCTGTTGGCCGTCACGTTCTTCATCGGCCGCGTGGTGCCGATCGATCCGGCACTGGCGATCGTCGGTGACCGCGCGCCCGCGCATGTGGTGGAGCGGGTGCGCGAGGAACTGGGCCTCAACCTGCCGCTCTATCATCAGTTCTGGATCTACATAAAACAGGCGCTGACCGGTGATTTCGGCACCTCGGTGCTGACGACGAACCCTGTCATGACCGATATTGCCCGGGTGTTTCCGGCAACAATCGAGCTTGCCACGATCGGCACGCTGATCGGCGCCGTCATCGGCGTGCCGCTCGGCGTACTGGCGGCCGTCAAGCGGGGCTCGATCGCCGACCAGATCGTGCGTATCATCGGCCTGATCGGCTATTCGGTACCAATCTTCTGGCTGGGACTGCTGTCGCTCGTGGTGTTCTATGCGAAGCTCCGCTGGGTCGCCTATCCCGGCCGCATCGACATCGCCTACGAATACACGTTCACGTCCGTGACCGGCTTCTTTCTGGTCGATGCCATCTGGCAGCGGGAGTGGGAGGTGGTCTGGGACCTGTTCCGTCACATCATCCTGCCCGGATGCCTGCTCGGCTATTTCTCGCTCGCCTATATCAGCCGCATGACGCGCTCGTTCATGCTGACCGAACTTTCGCAGGAATATGTGGTCGCGGCGCGGGCCAAGGGCCTGTCTGAAACGCGGATCATCTGGTTCCACGCGCTACGCAACGCGGCCGTGCCGTTGATCACCGTCATCGCGCTTTCCTATGCGGGCCTGCTGGAAGGCTCGGTTTTGACCGAAACGATCTTCTCCTGGCCGGGGCTTGGCCTCTACATCACCAACTCGCTGCAAAATGCCGACATGAATGCGGTGCTGGGCGGCACACTTGTGATCGGCATGGTGTTCGTCGCCATCAACCTGTTTTCCGATCTTCTCTATCGGACGCTCGACCCGAGGACGCGCCGATGAGTGAAGTTGAACCGTTGAAACCCTATAGCCGGGCGTGGCTTCTGTCCGACCGGCCGACCTCCCGTCATCAGGCCCGCGTCGGCCGCGCCTATGTGGTCTGGCGGCAGTTTTCCGAAAACCGGCTGGCGCTGCTTGGCCTGTTCATCATTCTGGCGCTGATCTTCATCGCCATCTTCGCCAACGTTCTTGCGCCGCATAACCCGGTGCAGGGCGACCTGCGCAATTCGCGGCTGCTGCCGCCGGGTTCGGCCGGCTTCCTGCTCGGCACCGACGACCAGGGCCGCGATATCCTTTCGCGGCTGCTCTACGGATCGCGGCTGACGCTGTTCGTGGTGGTGCTGGTCGCGGTCATCGCAGCGCCGGTCGGGCTGATCGTCGGCACCGTGTCCGGGTATGCCGGTGGCTGGGTGGATGCGGTCCTGATGCGGATCACCGATATCTTTCTCGCCTTTCCGAAGCTCGTTCTGGCGCTGGCGCTGGTCGCAGCGCTTGGACCCGGCATCGAGAACGCGGTGCTTGCCATCGCGGTTACGTCCTGGCCGCCCTATGCGCGTATCGCCCGCGCCGAGACGATGACGTTTCGAAACTCGGAATTCATTTCGGCGGTGAAGCTGATGGGTGCCTCGCCGTTTCGCATCGTGCTTCGCCACGTCATGCCGCTCTGCATGTCGTCGCTGATCGTGCGCGTCACGCTCGATATGGCAGGGATCATCCTGACCGCCGCCGGTCTCGGCTTCCTGGGTCTCGGTGCACAGCCGCCGCTGCCGGAATGGGGCGCGATGATCGCATCCGGTCGCCGCTTCATTCTCGACCAGTGGTGGGTGGCCGCCATGCCCGGTATCGCCATCCTGATCGTCAGCCTCGGCTTCAACCTGCTCGGCGACGGATTGCGCGATGCGCTGGATCCGAAGGAGGCCGGACAATGACGGAGAAAGGCCAATGATGATGGGCAATCCTTCCGTCAACATGACTGGTACCACCGAAGCGCCGCTACTTGCGGTCGACGACCTGCGCGTGACGTTTCCGACCCGCACCGGCGAGGTGAGCGCCGTGCGCGGCGTCTCGTTCACGCTCGGCAAGGAACGTCTCGGCATTGTCGGTGAATCCGGTTCCGGCAAATCGCAGACCGGTCGCGCCATCATGGGGCTGACGGCGGGGCATGCGAAGATCACCGCAAACAAGCTGGAATTCAGAGGCCGCGATTTGCTGTCGATGCCGAAATCGGAGCGGCGGCACATTCGCGGCAAGCAGATCGCGATGATTCTGCAGGACCCGAAATATTCCCTCAATCCGGTCATGACCATCGGTCGGCAGATCGTCGAAACGCTGAAGACCCATGAAAAGGTCTCGGGATCGCAGGCCAAGGACCGCGTGATTGCGATGCTGGAAGCGGTGCAGATCCGCGATCCGGGCCGCGTCTACGATCTCTATCCGCACGAGGTTTCCGGCGGCATGGGGCAGCGGGTGATGATCGCGATGATGCTGATCTGCGGCCCGGAGCTTCTGATCGCCGACGAACCGACCTCGGCGCTCGACGTGACCGTGCAGCTCGATGTTCTCGACATTCTCGACAAGCTGGTGTCCGAGCGCGGCATGGGGCTGATCTTCGTGTCCCATGATCTGCGTCTCGTCTCCTCCTTCTGCGACCGGGTGCTGGTGATGTATGCCGGACGGGTGGTGGAGGAACTGGCGTCTGCCGATCTTTCCAAGGCGAGCCATCCCTATACGCTGGGGCTTCTCAATTGCCTGCCGACGATAGGCTCAAACCGGCATCCGCTGCCGGTGCTCGACCGCAAGCCGGAGTGGTCGCTATGAGTGCCATCATCTCCATCCGAGACATGCTCGTCACCTATGACGACTTTGCCGCACTCGATCATGTCAGCATGGATGTGGAAGAGGGCGAAAGTTTCGGGATCGTCGGTGAATCGGGCTCGGGGAAATCGACGCTGTTGCGCGCCGTTTCCGGGCTGGCAGGGTTCGACAGTGGCTCGCTGACGGTCGCGGGAAAGACCTATTCGGGGCAGGCGAGGACCAAGGAATTCTACCGCACTGTCCAGATGGTGTTCCAGGATCCCTACGGATCGCTGCATCCGCGCCAGACGGTGGACCGGCTGCTGCTGGAGCCGCTGGCGATCCACGGTTTTAGCGACGTCGATGTGCGGATTGCCCGCGCGCTGGATGAGGTCGGGCTGGGAGCGGGTTTCCGCTTCCGGTATTCGCACCAGCTTTCCGGCGGCCAGCGGCAGCGCATCGCGATTGCCCGGGCACTCATCCTCGAACCGAAGATCCTGCTGCTGGACGAGCCGACTTCGGCGCTTGATGCGTCGATCCAGGCGGAAATCCTCAATTTGCTGGAGCAGGCAAAGCGCGACCGCGGATTGACGTTCGTGATGGTCAGCCATGATCTCGGTGTGATCAGCCATATGTGCGGCCGTCTTGCGGTGATGAAGAGCGGCAAGGTGGTGGAAACCGTGCCGGCGCAGGCGCTTGAAAACCGCGAGTTCTCGGCGGATTACACCCGACAGCTGCTGGTGGCGAGCGAAGGCTTCAGCCGCGGCTAATCCTTGTGGCGGGCGGCAGAATGCTATTGTGCACCTGCGAAATGCCCGTAAGATCGCGGTTAAGAGATCAATAAGCAGGGGAACAATGCCATGAAGACGGTTGCTGGTTGGGGTGTGTTTTCGCGCCGGAGCGTGATTGCGGCGTCTGTTGCGCTTGGCCTTGCCGCCTCGATGGGAAGCGGGGCGTTTGCCGCGGCAAAGACGTCGGTCACGATCGGCATGACGATCGAACCCATTGGTCTCGATCCGACGATTGCCGCCCCTGTCGCGATCGGGCAGGTGAGCTGGCAGAATATCTTTGAGGGCCTGACGACGGTCGACAGCGCCGGCAAGGTGCAGCCGCAGCTTGCGGAAAGCTGGGAGATTTCCTCGGATGGGAAGACCTATACGTTCAAACTGCGGAAGGGCGTGACCTTCCACAACGGCGTCGCCTTCGACTCGTCCGTTGCGAAATTTGCGATCGACCGGGCTCGCGGCGCCGACAGCGTCAATCCGCAGAAGCGCTATTTCGCCTCGATCGAGACGGTGGAGACGCCCGATGCCGCAACGCTGGTGCTGAAGCTGAAGCAGCCGGCGGGCAGCCTGCTCTACTGGCTCGGCTGGCCTGCTTCCGTGATGGTGGAGCCGAAATCCGCAGCTGACAACAAGACCACACCGGTCGGCACTGGTCCGTTCAAGTTCGTGTCCTGGCAGAAGGGCTCGAAGGTCGATCTGGCGAAGAATGCCGATTACTGGAACAAGTCCGTTTCGGTGAAGATCGAGACAGCGGTTTTCCGGTTCATCGCCGATCCGCAGGCGCAGGCCGCAGCGCTGAAGGCCGGCGATGTCGACGCGTTTCCGGAGTTCGGCGCGCCGGAACTGGTCTCCTCCTTCGAGGGCGACACGAAGCTCACGACCGTGATCGGCAATACCGAGCTCAAGGTCGTGGCTGGCATGAACAATTCGCGCAAGCCATTCGACGACAAGAAGGTTCGCCAAGCGCTGATGATGGCGGTGGATCGTGCGACCGTTGTCGAAGGTGCATGGTCGGGTTACGGCACGCCGATCGGCAGCCACTACACGCCGAACGACCGCGGCTTCAAGGACTTAACCGGCGTCTACCCCTACGACGCCGAAAAGGCGAAGGCGCTTTTGAGCGAGGCCGGATATCCGAACGGCTTCTCCTTCACCATGAAGGCGCCGCAGATGGCTTATGCGCAGCGCTCGTCGCAGATCCTGCAGGCGATGTTTGCCGAAATCGGCGTCACGATGAATATCGAAACGACCGAGTTTCCCGCAAAATGGGTATCGGACGTGCTGAAAGCCGGCGACTACGACATGACCATCGTTGCCCATGCGGAGCCGATGGACATCGATATCTACGCCCGCGACCCCTATTACTTCCACTACAAGAACCCCGCCTTCAACGAGATCCTCGCCAAGGTCGAGGCGACCGCCGATCCTGCGGAACAGGACAAGCTCTACGGCGAGGCGCAGACGATCCTGGCAGAGGACGTCCCGGCCTTGTTCCTGTTCGTGATGCCGAAGCTCGGCATATGGGACGCGAAGCTGAAGGGGCTGTGGGAGAACGAGCCGATCCCATCGAACGTGCTGACCGAGGTGTTCTGGCAAGAATGACGATGCGTCTCGCCGTGATCTGCGCCGGTGACGTTTCCGACAACGCGAGAGGCGTTAAGCTTTGCGATGAGGTGGCCTTGGGAAAGATGGGGCTTAATCGCGGATGACTGAAATCCCCCTCTGGCCTGCCGGCCATCTCCCCCACAAGGGGGGAGAAGGTATGCGGCACCCGATTGCCTCGATCGTGGCCCGGCGGTTCGGCTGGGTTAAGCCCTCCCCCTTGTGGGGAGGGTGGGGAGGGGCGACTGGCGTAGGCATGGTGGATGTTGGAGGGTGCGGCCCATGATCTCCATCCTTATCCGCCGCATCCTGTCGCTCATCGTCACGCTTCTCGTCGTGTCGCTGCTGATCTTCGTCGTCATGGATCTCTTGCCGGGTGATCCCGCGGCGATTGTGCTGGGGACGTCAGCAAGCCCGGAAACGCTGGCGGCGCTCAGAACCCAGATGGGGCTCGATCAGCCCCTGCCGGTGCGTTATCTCGCCTGGTTATGGGGTGTTTTTCAGGGCGATTTCGGGCAGTCCTATACCTATGGCGTGCCGGTCGCGGGGCTGATCGCGGAGCGGCTGACGGTGACGCTGCCGTTGGCGCTGATGGCGGTTCTGATGTCGGTCGGAATTGCCGTGCCACTCGGCGTGCAGGCCGCGAAAAAGCATAACGGCATGTTCGATGCTATTGTCGGCGCGGTGTCCTATGTCAGTATCGCGGTGCCGGCCTTCTGGGTGGGGTTGCTGTCGATCATCCTGTTTTCGACGCTGCTCGGCTGGATGCCGGCGGGTGGATTTCCGGGCTGGGACGCGGGACTGCTGGCCGGGCTGCAAGCGCTGCTGCTGCCGGCGATCGCGCTGGCGCTGCCGCAGGCGGGCGTGTTGACACGCGTTGCGCGGGCCGCGGTGCTGGACGTGATGAACGAGGATTATGTGCGCACCGCCCGCGCCAAGGGGCTGGGCGAGGGGGCGGCACTCTGGCGCCATGCGGTGCCGAATGCGCTTGTGCCTGTGGTGACGATGATCGGCATGCAGTTCACCTTTCTGATCGCCGGTGCAGTGCTGGTCGAAAACGTCTTCAACCTGCCGGGTCTGGGAAGGCTTGCCTACCAGTCGCTGGCGCAGCGTGACATCGTGGTCATGCAGGACGTCGTCCTGTTTTTCTCAGCCCTTGTCATCGTCGTCAATTTCCTCGTCGACCTTCTTTACCTGGTGATCGATCCGCGGCTGAGGGTGGGGGTGAGATGAGGCAACTTCTGCGCCGTCCCGTTCTTCTTGCCGGGCTTGTCGTGACGCTGTTCCTGTTTCTGGTGGCGTTGCTTTCGCTGGTCTGGACGCCTTATCCGCCGTCGAAGATGAACATCGTCCACAAGCTGAAGCCGCCATTCGAATTCGGCCTGCTCGGGACCGACCAGTTCGGACGCGATGTCGCTTCCGCGCTGATGGTCGGCGCCTGGAATTCGCTGTCTACGGCGCTGCTTGCGGTGGCGATCGGCGCCACGATCGGCACGGCGGTCGGCACCGTGGTGGCGATGCGGCGCGGCTGGGTCGAACAGATCGTGATGCGCGGCTGCGACATCATCTTCGCGGTTCCGCCGATCCTGTCGGCGATGATGCTCGGCGCCTTTATCGGATCCGGCCGGTTCACGGCGGTCATCGCTATTGCCACGTTCATGGTGCCCGTCTTCGCACGCCTCACGCTGGCCGCGGCCCGGCAGATCTGGACGCGCGACTATGTGGCGGCGGCTATCGGCATGGGGCGTTCGAAGCTGACAATCACCTTCGTCCACATCCTGCCCAATATTTCGAACCAGATCATCGTGCAGGTGACGATCCAGCTCGGTCTCGCGATCCTGACCGAGGCGGGGCTTTCCTATCTCGGGCTCGGCATGCCGCCGCCGAACCCGACCTGGGGGCGGATGCTTGCGGATTCGCAGACGTTCCTTGGACAGGCGCCTTGGCTCGCCTTGATGCCGGGTCTGGCGATCGCGATCGCGGTGCTGGGCCTCAACATGCTCGGTGATGGTCTGCGCGACCTTCTCGATCCGCGCTCGACACCCTGATTTTTAAACGACGACCTGAGTGAAAGACTTTTCATGAACGCCCTTTTGAAACTGACGATCCGGGACATTCTTTCTCTTTATGCGCAGAAGAAGCTTTCGCCGCTGGAATACTGGGAGGTGGTCGAGGCACGGGTTGCGGCGTTCGAACACCAAGTTCAGGCGCTCTACCTCTACGATCCGGAAAGCGCACGGCAACAGGCGAAAGCCTCCACCGAGCGCTGGGCGAAGGGCGAGACGCTGGGGATGCTCGACGGCATTCCGGTGACGATCAAGGAACTGATCGCCACGAAAGGGCATCCGGTGCCGCTCGGGACCGCCGCGACGGAGCTGACGGCGGCGGCCAGCGATGCGCCCGCCGCTGCACGGCTGCGCGAGGACGGCGCGGTGATCTTCGCAAAGACCACATGTCCCGATTACGGCATGCTGTCGTCAGGTCTTTCCAGCTTTCACCCTTTGAGCCGCAATCCCTGGGACCTGACGCAGAACCC
Source organism: Rhizobium sp. PvP014 (assembly GCF_017876855.1). Lineage (NCBI taxonomy): Bacteria > Pseudomonadati > Pseudomonadota > Alphaproteobacteria > Hyphomicrobiales > Rhizobiaceae > Rhizobium > Rhizobium sp. PvP014. The sequence goes on along the minus strand of NZ_JAGIOT010000002.1, from coordinate 2,177,546 downwards.
CGGCGGATCCAGCGCCGGCGCCGCGTCTGCTGCGGCTTCGAGCTTCGGACCCCTGCATATCGGCACCGATATCGGCGGTTCGATCCGGCTGCCGGCCGGCTGGACGGGGCTTTTCGGCTTCAAGCCCAGCCAGGGCCGCATTCCGGTCGATCCGTTCTTTGTCGGGCGCTGTGCCGGGCCGATGACGCGGACGGTGGACGACAGTGCGATCGCCATGGCGACCCTGTCGCGCGCCGACTGGCGCGACGCGACATCGCTGCCGCCCAACGCCTTCGACTGGCTGGATCTCGACATCGACGTCAGGGGGATGAAGATCGGCCTGATGCTGGATGCGGGCATCGGGATCTCTCTCGACGACGAGGTGCGCGCGGCGGTGACGGCTGCGGCAAAGCGGTTCGAGGCGGCGGGGGCCGAGATCGTGGAGGTTGCGCCCGTCATGACGCGGACGATGCTGGACGGGCTCGACAGTTTCTGGCGGGCGCGGTTCTGGGGCGATATCGAGACGATGCCGGACGAGCGCAAGGCGCAGATCCTGCCCTACATCTTCGAATGGGCAAAGGGCGGGGCTTCGGTTTCCGGCGTCGAGGCGGTGCGCGGTTTCAACCAGACGAACGAGATGCGCAAGGCCTGTGCGAGACTCTTCTCCGGCGTCGATGCGGTTTTGTCGCCGACCAACCCGATCGTCTCCTATCCGGCCGACTGGGCATCGCCGACCAACGATCCTCTGAAACCGTTCGAGCATATCGGCTACACGGTGCCGTGGAACATGTCGGAGCAGCCGGCCGCCTCGATCAACTGCGGTTTCTCCCGCAGCGGAATGCCAATCGGGCTGCAGATCGTCGGGCCCCGGTTCGCAGACTTGCTCGTTCTGAAGCTGTCGCATGCGTTTGAGCAGTGGACCGGCGGCGTGACCAACTGGCCAGAGCCGAGACTTACGCCCTGATCTGCCCGTCCAGTGAAGGTCCGAGCGCAAAAATCGGCGATGGAACCTTCACGGTTTCGCCGCGTTTCATTTTGGCAGACGAATGCGTGCACTTTGCGTCTGGTGGAGTATGATGTGCGAGAGGCATCCTTTCGAACACGACCGGGCCTGATATCCCGATCTTCGCCTAGCCTCACAGTTTGCATGTCGTTTGAACCTTTCCGCAAAGCCCGCGCCTTCCGCGCGGCGCCAAGATCCGTAGAAACAGGAGATCTCCATGGCCGCAGCTACTTCCACGAATGCCGAAATTGCCCGCGCTCGCACCGCTGCCGGTGCTGCTACGACGTCTGACATCGAAGCGCAGCTGCAGCAGCTCCGCGAAGATATCTCGTCGCTTGCCAAGACCGTCGGCGCCGTCGGCAGCAGCACGGCGAGTGAAGTGAAGGGCAAGGCCCGTCGCGCCGCATCCGATGCGACCGATGCGTCCATGCAGATGGTTGAAGCTGCCCGCGAGCAGGCGATCTCGTTCGAGCGCGACCTAGAAGCGAAGATCCGCAAGGCACCGATCCAGTCGATCGCGATCGCAGCCGGCGTTGGCTTCGTCTTCGCTCTTCTGTCGCGTCGCTAAAGATGATGGGCCTTGGTCCCCTTATCGCTTCGTTTGCCGCGATGGATATCGCGGCATTTACGGAGCGGCTGAAGCGCAACATCATGCTGTATGGGCTCGCTGCACTTTTCGTGCTGACGGCCTATGTGCTGGGCGTTGCGGCACTTGCCGTTCATCTGTCGCAGTTCTGGGGCCTTCCCATAGCGCTTCTGGTGGTTGCAGGCGGCGCACTACTGCTGGCCGTGATTTTTTACCTTTCGGTGACGCTCACCGCGAGAGCGGAAGTCAAGCGCAAGAAGCAGGCAGTTGCCGCCAATAGCGGCAAGACGCTGGCTTTGACGGCAGCACTCACAGCGGTTCCGCTTCTTCTGAAGTCGAAGCCGCTGATGTTTGCATCGATCGCGGGGGGCCTCGGCTTCCTCGCCCTGAGCGGTGGCAGGACGCGTCGTCGCTTTACAAATCCTGGAGAGTAACACCAGCCGTTACTCGTCTTTCGATCATCGAGCTGCCGGACAAGTTCCGGCAGCTTTTTTTGTGTCTTGTCGGATTGTCATCAGGCTCTGGTCGACGCTCGCGCGGAGCGAATGGATCTGTGCTATGCAAAATACTGCAAACACAGGGGAGGGCAGTTGTTTGGTGCTACGCGAAACACACAAAAACGCCGCCCGTGAAGGCGGCGTCTATGAGTTTACATGTACTTCGCTGAACGTTCAGCCGCCGAAGGCGCGGGACGTGATGGCCGCGTCACCGGCATCCGGGCCATAATCGACCTCGCCGGATACGCCAAGCAGCTCCTGCAAGCGGGTACGAGCGCGCGAGACACGGCTCTTGATCGTGCCGACGGCGCAACCGCAGATCTCTGCCGCTTCCTCATATGCAAAGCCTGCTGCGCCGACGAGAACAATCGCTTCACGCTGATCGTCCGGAAGCTTGTCGAGCGCTGCACGAAAATCCTGCAGATCGAGGCGACCATACTGTTCGGGGTGCACGGAAAAGCGTTCGGAAAACAGGCCGTCGCTGTCTTGCACTTCGCGGCCACGCTTGCGCATCTGGCTGTAGAATTCGTTGCGCAGAATCGTGAACAGCCAGGCCCGCATGTTGGTGCCGGCCGTAAAGCTCTTCTGGTTCGCCCACGCCTTCATGATCGTATCCTGGACAAGATCATCGGCCTTGTCGTGACGACCGGTCAGCGAGACGGCAAAAGCGCGCAGGTTCGGCAGCGATGCCAAAAGGTCGCGCTTGAAAATGCGATCGTCGTTGTCTTCTTCCTTGCTCATTTCGCATCCACCGACTTGGCGTTGCGCTCGGCATGGTCGAGCCGTTCGAGCAGATCGAGGAAGCGATCGGGGATACCCTCCTCCTGGACTGCGTCATAAAATTCACGCAGTTTGCGAGAGATCGAGGCGTTGGGAGACACTGACCCAGGCCTTGCTTCTTGAGATTGGCTTGTTGTCATGTCATCTTTTTTCGTGTTGTCGTCACTCATCACTCAAATGGCCTGTTCGATATCGTCACCTCAGAATTCGCGGATCGAAAAAAAGTTCCACCCTTGCGGAACTTTTTTTAAGTACCCACGTTATTAGTCCGTCAATTGCCCTCATTGGGTCCCGGGGAGTATTTTTTTATGTCACTGACCTCACGCGTTGCGTCTCATCTTCCATATCTGCGCCGCTATGCGCGGGCCGTTACCGGATCGCAGACATCGGGAGACGCCTATGTCGCGGCGGTCCTCGAGGCCCTGATCGCGGACGTCTCCATCTTTCCGGAGTCGTCTAAGGATCGTGTATCGCTTTACAAACTGTTTGTCGCAATTTTTGGTTCCACTTCAATCGAGATCCGGCCGATCGACTCGCCGTTTGCTTGGGAACAGCGTGCAGCGGCTAACCTTTCGAACCTTCCGTCGCAGTCCCGTCATGCCTTCCTTCTGATTTCGGTCGAAGGCTTTACGATCGAGGAAGCGGCTGAAGTTCTCGATATCAGCGTTGGTGAAGTGAACAAGCTTCTCGACGAGGCCTCGCGCGAGATCTCCCGCCAGGTCGCGACCGACATCATGATCATCGAAGACGAGCCGCTGATCGCGCTCGACATCGAGCAGATGGTACAGGACCTTGGTCACCGCGTCACGGGTATCGCCCGTACCCACAAGGAAGCGGTATCGTTGTTCCAGACATCGCAGCCGAAGATGGTTCTCGCCGATATCCAGCTGGCGGACGGAAGCTCTGGCATCGACGCGGTCAACGAGATCCTGAAGTCCTCCAATGTCCCTGTGATCTTCATCACGGCATTCCCGGAGCGTCTGCTGACCGGCGAGCGGCCTGAGCCTGCTTTCCTCGTCACCAAGCCTTTCAATCCGGATATGGTGAAGGCTCTGATCAGCCAGGCCTTGTTCTTCAATGACGCGGTTAAGGCTGCTGCCTGATCTATCTGCCATCGATCGGTTTTAGGCAGGAACAAACCCCAAAGAGAGGCGTTCTGGGATATCGGAACGCCCCGCTTGCTTTCCCGTTATGTTGCCGAGCGATGTCTTCCCTTGATTTAAAGCGTCCGTGGGATACTTACCTGCGGATATTGAAAAAGAGATTTGGCCTGGTTGGTACGTCTCGTTAGAGCTAAGGATTACCAAAGGGTTGGGTTGTTTCGACAAGACCGACACTTTATAAGATTTTGAACTTGAATGAGTTGCGGAAGTCTATATTCAGACTTCCGTTCGCCTGGAAGTCGCAACGGAGTTTACCAAGTGACGCATCCGCTGACATGGCAGCAAGCTGGTCAGAGTGATGACAAGTTGCGTGAGTTTTTCATGCCAGCGCTGATTGATCTCGGCGCATGCATCATTATCCAGGACACCCAGCAGAATTACCTTCTCGTTGCCAACCTGCCTCAGGTCTGGTCGCTTCAAGGCGTAGACGCGCCAAGCGATGCGAGCCTGTTCGGCGACGACGTGGCCGCGAAACTCCACACGCTGAAATCGGAAATGACCGAGCTTGGCCGCAAAGGCCATATCGAGGTCACGGCGGGTTCGGACCAGGTCTTCGAATTCCGCGTCCAGGCCGTCGGCGTCGAAGGCGGGAACCTGCATCTGGTCACCACGATCAATGACCGGTCGGAAGAGCGGCATCGTGAGCGGTTGCTCCGGGCCCTGCTGCGCGAAGTCAGTCACCGCTCCAAGAACCTGCTTGCGATCATCCAGAGCATCGCGCTGCAGACGGCGCGCTACTCGGGGTCGCTCGATCTTTTCCTGCACAAGTTCCGGGGGCGGCTCTATTCGCTGTCGCAGAGTCAGGACCTGATCACCGATTCGAGTTGGCGCGGCGCCTATCTGTTCGATCTGGTTCAGCAACAGACCGAAAAGTATCTTCCCGACAACAAGCATCTCGTCCGCATGGGCGGTGACAACGTGCTGCTGACGCCCAATGCATCGCTGCATGTGGGGCTGGCACTGCACGAACTGGTGGTCAACGCCGTCAGTCACGGCTCCGTCATGCGCAGCCGCCTGCCGATCGAAGTGGCGGCCAACCGGGTGCACGTGGATGGGCATGACGTTCTTGAGATCGTCTGGGACGAGGCGTTGATTGAAAACGACAGCGTCGACGTCAGCGAGGATGGGATGCGATCGCATTTCGGCAGCACCGTTCTCGAACGGGTGGTACCTGCGTCCGTCAACGGCAAGGCACGATATGTGATTTCCAACGATCGCATTCAGTACCGCCTGAGCTTTCCGCTCGAAGGCGCCAGCGACTGAAGGTCGGGCCAACCAATTCCCCACATGACGCGAAGGCCCGATGATCGAAGCATCGGGCTGTTCGCGAATGTCGAGCCACGGGATAGCCCCATGCGGGGCTCGTTGCTTGGCGCCATGTTTTCACGTCACAAGGGAACAAGTCGTGCCGGCGATAGCGGCTGCCCAAAACGGAGCTGGCTCGGTTCCACTAGGGAGCCGAGCCAGTTCTTCTCTTCGAGGGGGATTGAAGAGTATGTCCGAAGGCTCTTTGTAGGGCGGGGGACGGGGGGTCGCCTTCAGACATCAGTAGAACGGGCGTCCGGGAATAAGGTTCCGGCAGATTTTCAAAAAATCGAAGAAAAAATGAGAGCGGAGGACGCAACGGAAAACGGCGGCTTTCGCCGCCGTTCCGGGTCGTATCTAAAGCGCTGAAATCAGCGCTTCAGGGTTCTTGGATCGAGCGCATCGCGGATTGCATCGCCCATGTAGTTGACGCTCAGAACCGTTGCAGAAATCGCAAGGCCTGGCCACAGCACGCGTGATGGCGTCAGCTGCAGGAAGTTGGCGCCGTCAAACAGCAATCGTCCCCAGGTCGGGAAATCCGACGGGAAGCCGAGGCCGAGGAAGGAAAGCGACGATTCCGTGATGATGGCCGAGGCAATCCCGAGCGTCGCAGACACCATGATCGAGGACAGGACGTTGGGCAGGATATGCCGCAGCACGATCCGGTATTCCCGCATGCCGCTCGATTTCGCCGCCAGGATGAATTCCTGGCTTTTGACCGCAAGCACATCGCCACGCACGATACGTGCCGTGTGCATCCAGCTCGTGACGCCGATGACAACCACGATCAGGATGAAGATGCCGGTCTCCGGTCCGAAGGCTGCGCGCAGCGTATCGCGGAACAGAAGCAGGATCACGAGCAGAAGCGGCAGAAGCGGCAGGGCCAGGAACAGGTCCGTCAACCGCATCAACGGCCCATCGAGCCTGCGGAAGTAGCCCGAGAGGACCCCCACCAGCGTGCCCAGGAAGAGGGCGAGCAGCATGGCGGTGATGCCGACCGCAAGCGAGATGCGGCCACCGGCCAGAACCTGGGCCAGCATGTCCTTGCCGAGATTATCGGTTCCGAACGGATGCGCCAGCGACGGCCACTGGTTCTTCTCGCGGATGTTCAGCTGGTTGGGCGCGACCCTGTGGATATAGGGGCCGACATAGACAGCCAGAACGATGAAGGTGAAGACGATGAGGCCGGCAACGCCGCCCTTGTGCGCCCTGAACTGCCGCCACATGTCGGCCATCGCGGAGCGCGTGGGAGATGATGCCTTGGCGGGCGCGGGGTTGGTGATTGTCGCGTCAGTCATACCGGATCCTCGGGTCAAGAATGCCGTAGAGAACGTCGGCGATCAGGTTGAAGAGTACGATCAGCACCGCAAAGATGAAGGTCAGCGTCTGAACGAGAGGGATATCGGCGCCCTGGACGGCGACGATCAGCAACTGCCCCAACCCGTTCACGCGGAAGATCTGTTCGGTGATGATGGCGCCGGAGAAGATGGTGGGTACGCCGAGCGCAATCACCGTCACGACCGGGATCAGGCTGTTGCGCAGAACGTGGACGAGCAGCACGACGTTTTCCTTGACGCCCTTGGCGCGGGCGGTGCGGACATAATCCTGATGCAGGTTGTCGAGCATGGATGCGCGCACGAACCGGGTGATCTGCGACGCGTTGTAAAGCGCCAGAACCGCCACCGGCATTGCCATCTGCTTTGCCTGCGCAACGAAGGTGGCAAAGCTCGTGACCTGCAGATTGGTGTCGTAGACCGACGGGAACCACTGGAGGTAGGACGAGAAGATGACGATCAGAAGCACGCCGGTGAAGAAGGTCGGCACCGAATAGCCGACCATCGAGACGAAGGTGCCGACCTGGTCGAAGATCGAATACTGCTTGTAGGCGGAGATGACGCCGATCGGAACAGCGATCAGAATGCCGAACAGATAGGCGAGGCCAACGACCCAGAGCGTCTGTGGCAGGCGCTGGACGATGAGATCAACGACAGGGCTGCGGGTTGCCCAGGAGAGGACACGCATGCGCTGACCATCGCCGAACTGCCAGCCTGTCAGACGTTCGAGAATATTCAGCGGCTCGTTGATGAAGAATTGCTGCAGCCAGTAGAGATAGCGCAGGAGGAAGGGCTGATCCATGCCGAGCGAGGCACGGATCTGTGCGCGGACTTCCGGCGGGATCGTCAGGGGCAGGTCGCCAGTCGGATCGTTTGGTGCCAGATCGAGCAGCGCGAAGATGACGAAGCTGATGATCAGCAGGGTCGGTATTGCGAAGAACAATCGTCGCAACGTGTATGTGAACATGTACGAATTTCTCCAGACGACGCCGGATCATGCCGCAGAATGCGGTGATAGGGCGCGAAGTCCTGATGTGCCGCATCAGATTTTCCCGGGCCGATGAGCCCCGGGAAGATCATGCCATACGAAGCGTGAGACAGAGCGCCGGCAACCGCTGAGGGCTGCCGGCTGTCTCCTTACTTCTTGCGCGACCAGTCTGCGATGTTCCACACCTGGCTGTCCCAGGAGTTCATCTTGATGCCGTCGAGCGTGAGCGCGAAGGACGACTGGTCACCGCGGTGGACGAGCGCGATATGTGCGCCTTCCTCGGTCAGCATGTCGTTGAGCTGCTTGGCGATTGCTGCGCGCTTATCGAGATCTGCGGTTCTGGACAGTTCGCTGACCAGCTTGTCGTAGTCAGGGTTGCAGTAGCGCGGGATGTTCTGCCCCTGCCAGCCGTTTGCCGGACCGGGGATCTTGTCGCACAGCCATTCCGCCATGTACTTTTCAGGATCGGTGCCATCGAAGTTGTTGGTGTACATTTCAACGTCGGCATAGAACTTCTGGAACGTGTCCGGGCTTGCCGGGTCGCCACCGAAGAAGACGGAGGCAGACGCGTTGCGGAGTTCCGCATCAACGCCGATTTCCGCCCACATCGCCTTGACCAGTTCCTGGGTCGCCTGGCGAACCGAGTTGGTCGAGGTGGAGTAAAGGTAGGAAAGGCGTACGCCATCCTTGGCGCGGATGCCATCGGAACCCTTCTTCCAGCCGGCATCTTCGAGCAGCTTGTTGGCGCCCTCGATATCCTGCTTCAGGCACCAGCTGTCGTTCTTGGTGGAAGCAACGACTTCCGGAGCGGGCAGGATGTTGCAGGTGGCCCTGCCGGACTGGCCGTAGCCGGCCTCGACGATGATGTCGCGGTCGATGGCAAGCGACAGTGCACGGCGAACGGCCGGATCCTTGAGCGACGGATGCGGGCCGGCTTCCTTGGTGGAGCGCTTGGCGCCCAGCGAAGGATCTGCATTGAAGTGGTTGAGGTTGATACGCTCGACCTGGGTGCCGAACGAAATTTCAAGACGGCCCTTGCCGGCAGCGAGCATGGTCTGCAGCACTTCAGGCTCGACCTGGGCATTCCAGGCGTAATCGTATTCGCCGGTTTCAAGCACGGCGCGGGCAGCAGAGGCAGCGTCGCCACCGCCCTTCAGCGTGATCGAGGCGAAGGCTGGCTTTGCCGGATCGCGGTAGTTCGGGTTGGCCTTGAAGGTGATGACGTCGTTCGGCTTGAAATCGGCGACCATGAAGGCGCCGGTGCCGATCGGACCGAAGTTGGCGGCCGTGCAGCCGGGAGCCTTGGCGCCGACGCAATCCTTGAACTGCTTGGCCTGAATGACCGGCGACTGGGCGCCCACAAAAGCCGAGTAGGGGTAGGGCTTGGGCTCGGTAAAGGTGATCTTTACGGTGTTCGGGTCGATCGCCTCGACGTTCTTGACGCCTTCGTACTGAGCCGCCTGGGCGCAGCCGCCATCCGGCGCCGTGCAGTATTTCCAGGTGAAGATCACGTCTTCAGCGGTAAACGCCGTTCCGTCGGACCATTTGACGCCCGGCTTGATCTTCCAGGTCATGCTGAGAAGGTCTTTTGCCACGCCGCCGTTTTCGACGGTCGGGATCTCGGTCACGAGCCACGGAACCAGTTCACCCTTCTCGTCGTAGCGGGCAAGGGGCTCAATCACGATCGAGGACGCATAGACTTCCTTCGTGCCGGCGGAAAGATACGGATTCAGCGTGGAAACCGCCTGCCAGAACAGGGCCTTCAGGTCTCCGTCAGTGCCGCGCTCGGCGTGGGCTGCGGTGCCACCCAGGGCGAGCACGGCCACCGTGCCGACCAATAGGTGCTTCAACTTCTTCATGCTGCTATTCCCCTTGATGTTGATTTGTCTCGATTTTAGTGCCCGGATCGCCCGTTTGCCGGTGTCGATGCCGTCGAGCTGCATGGCGCCCTGTCTTCCCTGGCGCGTCGCAGATTAGAATTCCCGCATCCTCCTGAAAAGTAAGTCGTATATTACATTTGATACCCGCAATATGCCGAGGTGATCAAATTTTGAGCCATCTAAGCATAGGCCTATTTTGTGTTCAAGGGCGAAAATTGACGCTTGCAAATTCCGACGAAGCCGTCGCAATATCGCAGCCTTCGAGACCGGAAATACTAATAAATCTAGAGGATTGCCCAAATGCCTGTCATCAATCGCGTCGCCGAAATGCAGGATCAGGTTGCAGAATGGAGACGCCATCTGCACGAGAATCCGGAGCTTCTCTACGACGTTCACTACACATCCGCCTTCGTTGCCGAGAAGCTGAAAGCCTTTGGTTGCGACGTGGTTGAGAGCGGCATCGGCAAGACGGGCGTCGTCGGCATCATCAAGGGCAGCCAGGGCGATGGCCCGGTTATCGGCTTCCGCGCCGACATGGATGCGCTGCCGATTCTTGAGACATCGGGCGTGCCGTGGGCTTCGAAAACACCGGGCAAGGCGCATTCCTGCGGCCATGACGGACATACCGCAATGCTTCTGGGTGCTGCGCAGTATCTTTCCGAAACCCGCAATTTCAAAGGGTCGGTTGCTGTCATCTTCCAGCCCGCCGAAGAAGGCGGCGCGGGCGCGCTTGCCATGATCGAGGACGGCATGATGGACAAGTTTTCCATCAAGGAAGTCTACGGCATGCACAATGCACCGGCGCTCCCGGTCGGCAGTTTCTCGATCCGCAAGGGCGGCATCATGGCGGCGGCCGATACTTTCGAGATCACCATTTCCGGCCGTGGCAGCCATGCCGCCCAGCCGCATCTTTCGATCGACCCGGTGCTGACCGCATCGCATGTGGTGATCGCGCTACAGTCGGTCGTTTCGCGCGAGACGGATCCGCTCAAATCCCTCGTCGTCACCGTCGCTTCCATCCATGGCGGCCAGGCGAGCAACGTCATCCCGGCCTTCGTGACGCTGGCCGGTACCGTGCGCACGCTTCTACCGGAAACCCGCGACTTTGCCGAAAAGCGCCTGAAGGAAGTGGCTGAGGCAACCGCAATCGCACATGGTGCTACGGCCGAGGTCGTCTACAATCGCGGCTATCCGGTCACCTTCAACCATGACAACGAGACCGATTTTGCTGTCGGGATCGCCTCGAAAGTGGCGGGCCAGGGCAAGGTCGACGCCAATGCGGCACCGCATATGGGCGCTGAAGACTTCTCCTACATGCTGGAGCAGCGGCCGGGTGCCTTCATCTTCCTCGGCAATGGCGATACCGCCAATCTTCACAATGCGGCCTACGACTTTAACGACGAGGCCATTCCCTATGGCGTGAGCTACTGGGTTTCGCTTGCCGAAACGGCGCTCGCCGCCTGATCGTATCCTCTTCCGACCGGCCCCTCGCGATGCCGCCACCAGTCGCGACGGGGCCGCCCAAATCAAGGAAACATGCATGCTGCTTTCCGGACCTGCGATGGAACAGTCTGGCGGATCGGTCACTCCGGTCCTGTCTGTGAAGAACCTGACGACGTCGTTCAATGTGAACGACGAATGGAAGACGGTTGTGCGCAACATCTCGTTTGATGTGGCACCGCGCGAGACGGTTGCGATCGTGGGCGAAAGCGGCTCCGGCAAATCGGTGACGTCGCTGTCGATCATGCGGCTGTTGCAGAAGAATTCGAGCCGGATCGAGGGGCAGGTCTTCCTGCAGGGCAAGGAGCTTCTCGGTCTGCCTGAGGAGGAGATGCGGCGGGTGCGCGGCAACGACATCTCGATGATCTTCCAGGAGCCGATGACCTCGCTCAATCCGATCTTTCCGATCGGAAAGCAGATCGCCGAGGCGCTGACGGTTCACACCAACATCTCCAAGGCCGAGGCAAAGGCGGAGGTGATACGGCTTCTCGAGAAGGTTCGCATCCCCAACGCCAAGAGCCGTTTCGACGAATACCCGCACCAGTTTTCCGGCGGCATGCGCCAGCGCGTGATGATCGCCATGGCACTTGCGGCCAAGCCGAAGCTTCTGATCGCCGACGAGCCGACGACGGCGCTGGACGTGACGATCCAGGGGCAGATCCTTGATCTCATCAAGATGCTGCAGGAAGAGGAGGGCATGTCTGTCCTGTTCATCACCCATGACATGGGCGTTGTGGCGGAAGTGGCTGACCGGACGATCGTGATGTTCCGTGGCGATGCGGTGGAAACCGGCCAGACCGGCGATATTTTCCACCGCGGCCAGCATGCCTACACGCGAGCGCTTCTTTCGGCCGTGCCGCGGCTGGGCTCGATGGGGCAGAGCAAGCTGCCGATGCGGTTTCCGCTGATCGATGTCAACACAGGCGAACAGCAGGTTCTGGGCGAAGTGTTCGACACGGTTGCCAAGGGCAAGACGCCGATCCTCGACGTGAAGGACCTGACGACGCGGTTCGACATCCATTCCGGCCTTCTCGGACGCAAGTCCGGGGCAGTGCATGCGGTGGAAAAGGTCTCGTTCGATCTCTATGCCGGCGAAACGCTTGCGCTGGTGGGTGAATCCGGTTGCGGCAAGTCGACCACCGGACGATCCGTGACGCGGCTGATCACGCCGACCAGCGGTACCGTTCAGGTGGACGGCTACGACGTGATGAGCCTCGACCAGCATGCGCTTCGAACCATGCGCCGGTCGATCCAGATGGTGTTCCAGGATCCGTTCGCCTCGCTCAACCCGCGCATGAGCGTGGGGTCGGCTGTCGCCGAACCGTTTATCGAGCACAAGCTCGGCACCAAGGCGCAGGCGCGTGAAAAGGCGGCGAACCTTCTCGAAAAGGTCGGACTTTCGGCCGACATGATGCGGCGCTTCCCGCACGAGTTTTCCGGCGGCCAGCGGCAGCGCATCGCGATCGCCAGGGCTTTGATGCTCGATCCGAAGGTGATCGTTGCCGACGAAGCGGTGTCGGCGCTGGACGTGTCGATCAAGGCGCAGGTCTGCAACCTGCTGCTCGACCTGCAGCAGTCTCTGAACCTCGCCTTCCTGTTCATCTCCCACGACATGGCCGTGGTGGAGCGCGTGAGCCACCGGGTGGCAGTGATGTATCTGGGCGAAATCGTCGAGATCGGCCCGCGTGCGGCGGTGTTTGAAAACCCGCAGCATCCCTACACGAAGAAACTGATGTCGGCGGTGCCGGTGCCGGATCCGTCACGGCGCCGGATCAAGCGCAACCTTTCCACCGAAGAGATCAAGAGCCCGATCAGATCGGTCGATTTCGTGCCGCCGGTGCGGGAATATCGCGAAGTCGGCGCAGGCCACGTCGTGCAGGTGGCCTGACGTCGGACGGCCCGGAACGAACGCGAAGGCGGCGCAAACTGGGGCGCCGCCTCGCATCTATCATTTGTCGGATTTCGCGATCTGCAGTATGATGGCTGCATGAGCGACAGGGATGATATCCGCCAGCGGACACTGGAAGCAGCGCACCTGCAGATGATCGAGGGTAACCCCCTCGATGCTGACGACTTAGCCATGTTCGAAATGTTCAATCGGGAGGGTTTTTCGGTCGAACAGCAGCTCGATTACGTGCGTCGAGACTTGAGGCGGCGAGCAGGTCTGGACGGGAAGGAGCAGGCTTCGGCGGCGTCCAGCCGATGATCCGAACACCCGATGAGTGACGATCCTTACGTCTATCCGGGGACCAGACTGTTACGAAACAAGTTCGATATTCGCGATGCAGCCGTGCTGGACCTTGCGGAACGTCGATATTCCACCATCCGCAGCATCCAGAAAATCCCCACGGGTGATTTCGACCTGAAGCATCTGCGGACCATCCACCGTCATCTCTTCCAGGACGTCTACGACTGGGCGGGCGAGATCCGGACGGTGGAGATTTCCAAAGGGTCGAGCCAGTTCCAGTTCCGGCAGTATATCGAGACCGGCATGGCCGATGTGCATCGACGCATCACGGCGGGCAATTATCTGCGTGGTCTCCAGAGATCGGAATTTGCCGCAAAAGTCGCGCCGATCATTGGTGATGTGAACTATGTCCATCCGTTCCGCGAGGGCAATGGCCGCACGCAGGCACATTATCTGAAACAGCTTTGCGGACAGGCCGGACATTGGCTCGATCTGACGAAAATCGATCCCGCAGGTTGGATCGAGGCTTCGAAACAGGCGCAAATTAGCAATTATCAAATGATGGAGACCGTCCTCTCCGAGGCGCTGAGCAAAAGCTCTCTTTGAGGGCGTCGTTGCACCATCGCCATTTGACAGCCCCTCAAAAAACATGTCAGCAAATCGACCAGAGGAGATTTACTGCCATGGCTAAGCGGAGTGACACCCAAGGCCGGCTCGACGATGCTGCGCGCGCGGGCTGGCTCTATTACGTCGCGGGGAGGACCCAGGACGAGATCGCCAATGCCATGGGCATTTCCCGCCAGTCGGCTCAGCGGCTCGTGTCGCTTGCGGTTGCCGAGCGGTTGATCAAGGTCCGGCTCGACCATCCGATCTCCGCTTGTCTCGAACTCGCTGAAGGGCTGCGCAAGAAATACGATCTCAAGCATGCGGAAATCGTGCCGAGCGATCCGGGCGGCAGTTCATCCACGGTCGGTATCGCCGAAGCGGGGGCGGGCGAGATCGAGCGCTGGCTGAAACGGCCGGATCCGATCATCATCGCCGTCGGGACAGGTCGGACGCTGAAAGCCGCTGTCGATCAGCTGCCGCCGATGGAATGCCCGCAGCACCGTATCGTGTCGCTGACCGGCAATATCGGGCCGGACGGGTCGGCCGCCTATTACAACGTCATCTTCTCGATGGCCGATGCCATCAAGGCGCGGCATTTTCCCATGCCGCTGCCGGTCCTTTGTGCCTCCATCGAGGAGCGCGACACGCTGCATGACCAGGCGCTCGTGCGCTCGACACTTGCGCTCGGGGCACAAGCCGACGTCACCTTTGTCGGGATCGGCGAACTCGGCGTCGATGCGCCGCTTTGCGTCGACGGATTTCTGGATCGCGACGAAATGGTGTCGCTGGTGGATCGCGGTGCCGCGGGTGAAATTTGCGGCTGGATTTACGATCAGCAGGGTGAGTTGCTCGACAGTGCCGTCAACGGCCGGGTGGCCTCCGTGCCGATCCCGTCGCGCGAGACCTGCTGTGTCATTGGCATTGCCCAAGGCAAGAAGAAGTGGGTCGCCATGCGCGCAGCCCTGAAAGGCGGACTGCTCAACGGCATCATCACCGACGAGGCCGCAGCGCGGTATCTGCTTACTGCTTAAGCGCGGCAGATAGAATTCTGCCTGAAATTTCAGTGAATTGTCGCTTTCGGTTGCATCGCAGCGATGAATTCCCATTGACTTGCGCTAGCTTTATGTGGGTAATTGCCCATGAGCAAAGCGAATGCTCGCATTCCATCTTCTCGGGAGGAAGATATGACTATGAAAACTATTCTGCTGGGCGCCTGCTCAGCTCTGGCCTTTGTGGCCACGACTGCATCTGCCGAAACCCTCACCATTGCGACAGTCAACAACGGCGACATGGTCCGCATGCAGGGCCTGACGTCCGAGTTCACCAAGGCGAACCCGGACATCCAGGTCGAGTGGGTCACGCTCGAAGAAAACGTTCTGCGCGAACGCGTGACGACCGATATCGCGGCCGGTGGCGGCCAGTACGACATCGTCACGATCGGCAACTATGAAGTTCCGATCTGGGCCAAGCAGAAGTGGCTTCTGCCGCTCGAAGGTCTCGGCGACAAGTACGACATGGACGACCTGCTGCCAGCAATCCGCGGCGGCCTTTCGGTCGACAACAAGCTCTACGCGGCACCGTTCTACGGCGAATCCGCCATGATCATGTACCGCAAGGACCTGTTCGAAAAAGCCGGCCTGAAAATGCCGGAAAGCCCGACCTGGGAATTCATCGCTGACGCTGCCAAGAAGATGACCGACCGCAAGGCCGACATCAGCGGCATGTGCCTTCGCGGCAAGGCCGGCTGGGGCGAGAACATGGCCTTCGTTTCGGCCCTCACCAACTCCTTCGGCGGACGCTGGTTCGACGAAAAGTGGAAGCCGCAGTTCGATCAGCCGGAATGGAAGGCAGCACTTACCTTCTACGCCGACATGATGAAGAATTCCGGCCCGTCGGGCGCTTCTTCCAACGGCTTCAACGAAAACCTGACGCTGTTCCAGCAGGGCAAATGCGGCATGTGGATCGATGCGACCGTCGCCGCATCGTTCGTGTCGAACCCGAAGGACTCAAAGGTTGCCGACAAGGTCGGTTACGCGCTCTTCCCAAGCAAGGAAGGCGTTGCCAACCACGGCAACTGGCTGTGGTCCTGGAACCTTGCCGTTCCGGCATCGTCCAAGAAGGCTGAATCGGCTCAGAAGTTCATCTCCTGGGCAACCAGCAAGGAATACACGACGCTTGTTGCTGCCAAGGAAGGCTGGGCCAACGTTCCTCCGGGCACGCGCACCTCGCTCTACAAGAACGCGGACTATCAGAAGGCCGCTGCCTTCGCAGCTCCGACGCTTGCTGCCATGGACGCTGCCGACATCACCAAGCCAACGGTCAAGCCGGTTCCTTATACCGGTGGCCAGTTCGTCGCGATCCCTGAATTCCAGGCTCTCGGCACCACTGTCGGTCAGTTGTTCTCGGCTGTCATCGCCGGCCAGTCCACGGTCGATGACGCTCTTGCCGCCGCTCAGGCAACGGCAACCCGCGACATGACCCGCGCCGGTTACATCAAGTAAGCTTGGTCAAGACACTGCTGTCCGGCATCCGTGCCGGGCAGCAGATCACAGGATGACGATTGGATGCTGAACTGCATCTCGCTGTTCCAGCACGCTACCCTATAAAAACAAGATCATGCCTTCGCGTCCTCCTCTGGCCGCGTGCGGCGCGCTTACCTCCGGGGAGGGGCCTCAAAGATGGCAACGCAAAATACCAAGACGTTGGCACGCCTGATGATGGCGCCCTCCGTCATCGTTCTTTTGGTCTGGATGGCCGTACCGCTCGCAATGACGCTGTACTACTCGTTCCAGAACTACAACCTGCTGACGCCGCAGAACGTGAGCTTCGCAGGCTTCTTCAATTATCAGTATTTCTACACCGATCCGGCCTTCTTCCAGTCGATCTGGAACACGATGCTGCTGGTGCTCGGCGTGCTCGGCATTACCGTCATCGGCGGTGTCGCGATCGCGCTTCTGCTCGACCAGCCGATCTTCGGCCAGGGTATCGTGCGCATTCTGGTGATCTCGCCGTTCTTCGTGATGCCGCCGGTGGCCGCGCTGATCTGGAAGAACATGATCATGCATCCGGGCTACGGCGTGCTGGCGGATCTCGCGCGGTTCTTCGGGGTTCAGCCGATCGACTGGTTTGCCCAGTATCCGCTGTTTGCGGTCATCATCATCGTTGCCTGGCAATGGTTGCCGTTTGCGACGCTCATCCTTTTGACGGCGCTTCAGTCGCTCGACAGCGAGCAGCGCGAAGCCGCCGAAATGGATGGCGCCAACTTCTTCAACCGCTTCATCTACCTGACGCTGCCGCATCTTTCGCGCGCGATCACGGTCGTCATCCTGATCCAGACGATCTTCCTGCTCGGCATCTACGCTGAAATCCTGGTCACCACCAATGGCGGCCCGGGCTATGCGTCCACCAACCTCACCTTCCTCATCTACCGCACCGCACGTCTCGGCTATGACGTCGGCGGGGGTGCAGCGGGTGGTATCATCGCCGTCGTCCTTGCCAATATCGTCGCCTTCTTCCTGATGCGCGCCGTCGGCAAGAACCTGGACAAGTAGGAGGAACGATCATGGCTCGCAAAGTAACAACCGGAGCGAAGATCGGCTGGACAATCCTGGCCTGGGTCGTCGCGCTCCTGATCTTCTTCCCCATCCTCTACGCGCTGATCACCAGCCTGAAGACGGAGCAGGAAGCGATCGCCGGCTTCAGCCTGATCCCATCGGGCACGCTTGAGAACTACATCACGGTGCAGACGCAGCGCGATTACTTCAAGCCGTTTATGAACTCGGTGATCCTGTCGGTCGGCTCCACCATCCTCGCGCTGATCATCGCGATCCCCGGGGCCTGGGCGATGGCGTTCGCACCTGGCAAGCGTACCAAGGACATCCTGATGTGGATGCTGTCGACCAAGATGATGCCGGCCGTGGCGGTGCTGCTACCGATCTTCATCCTGTTCCGCAACTTCGGCCTGCTCGACAGCCGCATCGGCCTCACCATCATGCTGACGCTGATCAACCTGCCGATCGTGGTGTGGATGCTCTACACATACTTTCGCGAAATTCCGGGCGAAATCCTGGAAGCGGCACGGATGGACGGCGCCAATCTGTGGAAGGAAATCGTCTACGTGCTGACGCCGATGGCGGTTCCCGGCATCGCCTCGACGCTGCTTTTGAACATCATCCTGGCCTGGAACGAAGCGTTCTGGACGATCCAGCTGACCACGACAAACGCGGCTCCGCTGACGGCCTTCATCGCCTCCTTCTCCTCGCCGCAGGGTCTGTTCTGGGCAAAGCTTTCGGCGGCCTCGACCATGGCCATCGCGCCGATCCTCATCCTCGGCTGGTTCAGCCAGAAGCAACTCGTTCGCGGCCTCACGTTTGGCGCGGTTAAGTAAGGATCACTTTCATGGGCAGCATTACTCTTTCCAAAGTGTCGAAGACGTTCGGCGAAGCCAAGGTCATCCCGTCGATCGATCTCGAGATCAACGACGGCGAGTTCGTCGTGTTCGTTGGACCTTCGGGTTGCGGCAAGTCCACGCTTCTGCGTCTCATTGCAGGTCTTGAAGACGTGTCCGGCGGCCAGATCAAGATCGACGGTCGCGACGTGACGGACGCTGCTCCCGCCGAACGCGGGCTTGCGATGGTGTTCCAATCCTATGCGCTCTATCCGCATATGAGCGTGCGCAAGAACATCGCCTTCCCGCTGAAGATGGCGAAGATGGAGCAGTCGGCGATCGACAAGAAGGTCGCCGATGCGGCGCACATCCTCAACCTCACCGATTATCTCGAGCGTCGCCCCGGCCAGCTTTCGGGCGGCCAGCGTCAGCGCGTGGCAATCGGCCGTGCGATCGTGCGCGAACCTTCGGCCTTCCTGTTCGACGAGCCGCTTTCCAACCTCGATGCGGCACTGCGCGGCACGATGCGTCTGGAGATCAGCGACCTGCACAACCAGCTGAAGACCACGATGGTCTACGTTACGCACGACCAGATCGAAGCCATGACCATGGCCGACAAGATCGTGGTGCTCAACCGCGGCAATATCGAGCAGGTCGGTTCGCCGCTCGAGCTCTACAAGTCGCCGCGCAATCTGTTTGTCGCAGGCTTTATCGGTTCGCCGAAGATGAACCTGCTGGAAGGCGATTACGCCAAGGCGCGGAACGCCAAGACCGTGGGCGTGCGTCCCGAACATATCGGGCTTTCCAAGGATAGCGGTCTGTGGACCGGCAGGGTTTCGGTTGCCGAACATCTGGGCGCCGACACGTTTCTGCATCTCGACGTAGATGGTATCGGCCCGATCACGGCCCGTGCCGGCGGCGAGTTCGGCGCGAGCTACGGCGACACCGTCTACCTGACGCCGGATGAAACCAAACTGCATCGCTTCGACGACAAGGGTCTTGCGATCCGGGCCTGAATGATCCCAAAGGCCTGAACAGCAGGCCAATCGGAGTATGAGAAAATGACTGTGAAGCTTTCGTTGGCAACTCTCAAGGATGCCGCAGCGACCGCTGGCGTGCCCGCCTACGATCCGAAGACGCTCTCCCCCGGCATCGTACATTTCGGCGTCGGCAACTTCCACCGCGCCCATCAGGCGATCTACCTGGACGACCTGTTCAACATCGGCAAGGGCCACGACTGGGCCATCATCGGTGCCGGCGTGATGCCGTCCGATGCGGCCATGCGCGACAAGCTGAAGGCGCAGGATTTCCTCACCACCGTCGTGGAGCAGGACAACAACAAGACCGGCGCCCGCGTGACCGCCCCGATGATCGACATCATCGCGCCTGACGACAAGCAGGCGCTGATCGAGAAGCTGGCCGATCCGACGATCCGCATCGTCTCGATGACGATCACCGAGGGCGGTTATTTCATCGACGCGTCCGGTCACTTCAACCCGGCCCATCCGGCCATGGTCGAAGACGGCAGCAACCCGGATGCGCCGAAGACGGTGTTCGGCCTGATCCTTGCCGGCCTCAAGCTTCGCCGTTCGCGCGGACTTGCGCCATTCACGATCATGTCCTGCGACAACATTCCCGGCAACGGCCACGTGACCGAAAACACCGTCGTTGGTCTCGCCAAGCTGTCGGACCCGGATTTTGCGACCTGGATCCACGACAATGTCGCCTTCCCGAATTCGATGGTCGACCGCATCACGCCGGCCACCGGTCAGCGCGAAGTCGATATCCTCAAGAACGACTACAATATCGACGATAACTGGCCGGTATTCTGCGAAGAGTTCAAGCAGTGGGTGATGGAAGATCATTTCCCGCTCGGCCGTCCGCCGCTTGAAGAAGTCGGCGTTCAGTTCGTGCCCGATGTCGCGCCCTACGAGCTGATGAAGCTGCGCATTCTCAACGGCGGCCATGCGACGATCGCTTATCCCGGCGAGTTGCTGGACATCCATTTCGTGCACGAGGCAATGGAGCATCCGCTGATCCGGGCCTTCCTTGCCAAGCTCGAGAAGGAAGAGATCATCCCGATCGTGCCGCCGGTTCCAGATACCATCCTCGACGACTATTTCGACCTGATCGAGCACCGCTTCCTCAACCCGAAGATCGGCGACACCATTCCGCGTTTGGCGCAGGACGGTTCCAACCGCCAGCCGAAGTTCATCCTGCCATCGACCCGCGACAGGCTGGACCAGGGCCTCGACATCGTCGGCCTGTCGCTTGTGTCGGCGCTGTGGTGCCGCTATTTTGCGGGCACGTCGGACAGCGGTCGCCAGATCGTGTTCAACGATACGAGTGCCGAGAAGCTGCAGGCGGCCGCGATCAAGGCCAAGGACGACCCGGATGCGTTCCTGGTGTTCGACGAGATCTTCGGCGAAGTCTCGACGTCTGAGTTGTTCCGCAAGCGGTTTGCGCATGCGCTGAAGACGCTCTGGACACAGGGCACGGCCAAGACGCTGCAGCTCTATCTCGACGACCAGCTCGTCAAGGATTGAGGTGAACACCGTGACGGGAATTAGCGCAATCAAACCACGCCATCTCGTGATCTTCGATTGCGACGGCGTCCTTGTCGACAGCGAGCCGCTGTCGGTGCGGGTTCTGGTGGCTGCGCTCAACCGCCACGGTATCGAAATGGCCGAGGAGGAAGCCTATGAGCGCTTCCTCGGTCGCAGCCTGGCGACCATGCGCCAGGTCATGGACGAGGAATATGGTTTCCACACCGGGCCGGAATTTCTCGAGGGTATGCGCACCGATCTCTACAGCCTGTTCAAGGCCGAGCTGAAGCCGATCCCCGGCATTGCCGAAACGCTCGAGGCGCTCGGGCTTCAAGCCTGCGTCGCATCCTCCAGCAATCCCGACCGCATCCGGCTGTCGCTGACGATCACCGGCCTGATCGACAAGCTCGATCCCCATATCTTTAGCGCCACAATGGTGAAGAACGGCAAGCCCGCGCCGGACCTCTTCCTGCTGGCAGCAAGCGAAATGGGGTTCGCGCCGCAAGATTGCATCGTCATTGAAGACAGCCCCGCGGGCATCGAGGCGGCCCAGCGGGCGGGCATGGCGTCATTCGCCTTTACCGGCGGATCGCACACCCACACTTCCGGATACCGTGACCGGATCGAGGCGCTATCGCCCGACGTCGTGTTTGACGCGATGCCGGATTTGCTCCACCTTGTCCAAAAATATATCGAGGATCGCAACGGTTCGGTTTCCGCGAACACCTGAAGCTCGGCTTTCAGGCTGGCGGGACGCGACGGGGACAGTCTGCGCGACTTACAGGGACAGGAAACAAATCGGGATGCGTGATTTTCTCGTTGCGGTCGATATCGGCACGGCAAGCGCCCGTGCCGGCGTGTTCGGCCGCGACGGAACGCTGATTGCGAAATCCAAACATCCGATCCTGATGTTCCGCCCACGGGATAAGCACGCCGAACATTCCTCCGAAGACATCTGGTCCGCAACCTGCATCTCCGTGAAAGCGGCGTTGGCCGAGGCTGGGATTTCTGCATCCCAGGTGGCGGCCATCGGCTTTGACGCGACCTGCTCGCTTGTGGCGCGGGACCGCGATGGGGAACCGCTGAGCGTTTCGGTCAGCGGGAACGCGCATCAGGATACGATTGTCTGGCACGACCACCGGGCGATCAGTCAGGCGGAGACGCTGTCAAGAAGCGGCCATGCGGTGCTCGATTTCGCCGGGGGATCGATCTCGCCGGAAATGGAAATGCCCAAGCTGATGTGGCTGAAGCAGAACCTTCCAGACAGCTGGAGCCGGGCCGGTTATTTCTTCGATCTTGCCGATTTCCTGACCTGGAAAGCCACAGGTTCCGCGTCGCGTTCGCGCTGCACGCTGACGGCCAAATGGAATTACCTGGCGCATGAGACGCCGGGCTGGAGCGCGGATTATCTGGCGCTTGCCGGGCTCGACGACCTTATTGAGAAGGGCGGTCTGCCGGACGATACGATCGGTGTCGGCGGCTCGATCGGACCGCTCAGCGAAAAGGCGGCGGCCGAACTTGGCCTCGATACCGGCGTTCAGGTCGCGCCGGGAATGATCGACGCTTACGCGGGTGCCTATGGCGTGCTTGGCGGTGTTGGGGCGAAAAGCTTTCCAGGCTCGTCGCTGGAGACGAGCGTTGCCCTGATCGGGGGTACATCGAGCTGCATCGTCGCCTTCACCAGGGAGCCGAAACCCGGTCGCAGCCTTTGGGGCCCATATTACGAGGCGGTACTGCCCGACCATTGGCTGGTCGAAGGCGGACAGTCGGCGGCGGGCGCGCTGCTCGATCATATCGTCATGATGCACGCAGCCGGCGGCGAGCCGACCACCGAGCTGCATGAGCGGATCATTGCCCGCGTCGGCGAGATGCGTGCAGCGGCAGGCGGCGAGGAGATTGCGCCGGATCTGCACATTCTGCCCGACTTTCACGGCAACCGGTCGCCGCTTGCGGACCCGCATGCGACCGGCGTCATCAGCGGGCTGACGCTCGATACGTCCTTCGACGGGCTTTGCCGCCGCTATTGGCGGACCTGCGTGTCGATCGCGCTCGGCATCCGTCATATTCTCGATGCGATGGCTGACTTTGGGTACCGGTTCGAGACGCTGCACGTGACCGGCGGGCATGTGAACAACCCGCTGCTGGTGGAACTCTATGCGGATGTCACGGGCTGCAAGGTGGTCATCCCGCACAACCGCGATGCGGTTCTGCTCGGAACGGCCATGGCTGCCGCGGTCGCGGGCGGTCTGCACGGCTCGTTGCTTGATGCCGGACATGCGATGAACAGCGGCGGCAGCGAGCGGCTACCCAGCACGGGACGAGACCTTTATGAGCGCGACTACCGGCGGTTCCTTGCGATGATCCGTCACCGCGAAGAGCTGCGGTCGCTGGACTAAGCTGCAACTCAGCCCGAAAGCTGATCCGCCTCGACGATGCGCTCTCCCTTTTCACCGCCGATTGCAGCATCCAGCAGAACTTTTGCCACCACATGGGCCGGGCTGATGCGCAGCCGTCGCGGCAGGATGGGATGGGCGATCTTCAGCGCGATGCTGGCAAGCCGTTCGCCGAGCCGGAATTCGCTGCGGTCGCCACCCAAAAGGCTGGGCCTGACGATGGTGAGCGTGGAAAAGCCGATGGCGCGGATGGCATCTTCAAGCTCGCCCTTGGTGCGCAGGTAAAGCAGGCTGGACTTCGAATTGGCGCCGGTGGACGAGACGAGCGAGAAACGGGTTGCACCTCGTTCATGCGCGCGCCGGGCCGCACCGAGCGGCGTGGCGTAATCCACCAGACGGAAGGCCTCGTCCGATCCCGCCTTTGCCCGCGTGGTGCCGAGCGCCGAAATGACCGCGTCGACAGTCCACCAGTCCGCCTCGGGCAGACCGCTGCTGAGATCGGTGATGGGATTTTCGAGCTTCGGATGGGCCGGCAAGGCGGTCGGAGGCAGCGGCCGGCGGGTGGGCGCGACGACGCGGGTGACCCGGTCGTCCTTGAGCGCCAGTTCGAGGACGTGGCCGCCGACCAATCCGGTCGCGCCAAGGAGCAGCAGGCTTGTCATGCGGATCTCCGTCACTACCACGCCCGGTGCGGGTGTCTGCCGGTGAGTATACGATTCTCGCGGCCAGATTCCTATATCCACCGGCGCTTGTTCCAGGGCGATGGTTGACCTACATGCTGCGGGCCTAACCTGGAGACGCCGATGATCCTCGACGCCGCACGCCTATCGCTGATCAACCTGTTTGCGCCCGAAACGAGATCGGCCTTCTGGAAGACGCTGGGGCTGACATTCCTTATCCTGATCGGGTTGTGGTTCGGATTGCGCGAGCTCTTCGCGCTCTATCTCTGGCCGTGGTTTGCCGCCTTCTTTCCCGATGTGCCGGATTGGACGGGATGGCTGACGCTGTTTGCGGCGATTGCTGCCGGTATCGGGCTGGCGCTGGTGCTTGCCTTGCTGATCGCGCCGATTACTGCGCTGATTGCGGGCCTGTTCCTCGACGATGTGGCGGCGGTGATCGAGAAGCGCGACTATCCCGATGATGTGCCGGGCCGGGAAATGCCGCTCGGCCAGGCGATCCTGGGGTCGATCCAGTTTCTCGGCATCGTCATCATCGGCAATATCATCGCGCTGCTTTTGCTGTTCATTCCCGGCGTCAACCTGATCGCGTTCTTCCTGGTAAACGGGTATCTGCTGGGGCGGGAGTTCTTCGAGTTCGCCGCGATGCGGTTCCGGCCGCCGGCAGAGGCGCGGGCTTTCCGCTCGAAGCATTCCTCCACCGTGTTCGTGGCGGGCCTTTTGATCGCCGGCTTCCTGGCGATCCCCTTCGTCAACCTGCTGACGCCGCTGTTTGCAGCAGGGCTGATGGTGCATCTGCACAAGAAGGTATCGAAGCGCGATCCGTCCTTCCGGCTTCAGACGCCGATCACCTGAGGCGGTAGCTCGACCAGCGGCGCCGGGAAAGGACAGGTCTTTTCGGGCGACCGACAGAGATCGGCGATAACGCAGTGCTCGCATTCAGGCTTGCGGGCCTTGCAGGTATAGCGGCCGTGCAGGATCAGCCAGTGATGGGCGTGGAACAGGTACTGGTCGGGGATGACTTTCAGGAACTGCTCCTCGACCTCATCCGGCGTTTTGCCCGGCGCCATCAGGCAGCGGTTGCCGATGCGAAACACATGCGTGTCGACGGCAAGCGTCGGAATGCCGAAGGCCATGGACATGACCACGTTGGCCGTCTTGCGGCCGACGCCCGGCAGGCGCACCAGGTCCACGCGTGTGCTTGGCACCTCGGATCCGAACTCGTCGATCAGCATGCGACAGAGCGCGATGACGTTCTTGGCCTTGTTGCGATAGAGCCCGATCGTCCTGATATGGGCAATGACGCCGTCCTCGCCGAGCGCCAGCATCTTTTCCGGCGTGTCGGCAATCTTGAACAGTTCGCGGGTCGCCTTGTTGACGCCTGCGTCGGTTGCCTGCGCCGACAGCGCCACGGCGACCACGAGCGTGAACGGATTGACGTGCTCGAGCTCGCCCTTCGGCTTCGGCCGCTGCACCGAGAAGCGGCGGAAGATCTCCACCATTTCGTCAGGCGTATAGGCCGGCTTGAAGCGCTTGGGCTTCCGGCCTTTGGAGATGCTGCTTTTTGTCGCCGGGGTTTTCGTGGATTTGATTTTCGCAAGGGCCATGACACTGTATAGTCTCGCGCCATGACGGAAATCAACGCGCAGCCGATCGATGAGAAACCGGTCTTTGCGGCCGAACTGACGCCCTATCGGTCGCTCGGCCGACGCGGGTTTTTTGTCGTGCTGTCGATATCGGGTGCCGTCTGCCTGTTCTACGGCCTTTTCTTCCTGGCGACCGGCGCCTGGCCGATCGGGCTGTTCCTCGGTTTTGATTTCCTGCTTCTCTATGGCGCGCTGAAACTCAGCTACCGTTCCGGCCGGCAGCGCGAGGAAGTCACGGTGTCGAGGACCAATCTTTCGATCCGGAAATTTTCACCAACGGGGCGGATGGTGGAGCATCGCTACAACCCGTTTTGGGCGCGATTTACTGTCAGCAGGCACGAGGAATTCGGGATTACGGCGATGCAGGTCTCGGGTGAGGGACGGCAGACCGAAATCGGTTCCTTTCTGAACCCGGACGATCGTGAGAGCTTTGCGAGGGCATTTCGCGGAGCGCTGGCGACCGTCACGAGACGATTGTGACCCCGACAAGAAACGGGTGGCTCTGATGGGATCGAGCGTGCATCTATAGGGCACAGGGAGACTGCCATGAACGCTCTTGCTACGCTTTCCAGGCCCGACATGTCCGCACCCGGCATCGACGTGACACCTGTGGCAGTGTGGGGTGGGGGGGGGGCCCAGACAGTCGGCCCGCGGGGTGACGCGTGAGCGGGCAGACGACTGGAACACGGGCTATTGTGGCTCCTTCGTACTGGGTAGGCCGATAACTCGGCGGTGCTACAGGATTATACGGCTGCTGTGGAGTGATTATTCGGCTAACGCCAGGAGCCGTCGGAGCAAAGGGCGGGAGCGGCGGGCCCGGTCGTGTGGAAGAGTAGATACGGAAAGCAGCGCCATATATGTATAGGAAGAGGCATAAGTGAGGAAATGTTGAATGGAAAAGGATAGATGTAAGATGATGAATTAAGGGGAGAAATTTGAGAAAGGTGAGTGAGGTAAACAGGATATGATAGTCGTTCTTTAGGATTGAAAAAAGTCGTGTCTATCTTGAGATGGGTGATAGTTAATTTATGGAAAAATTTTTAAATATTAAAGTAGAATGAAAAATGAATGATGGGATGAGGGTTATAAGGGATGTAAGGAATGATAAATGTCGTTCTGATCGGGACCGATTTTCAGCTCAAGGTGTGGCAGAGCCTGTTGAAGATCCCGTTCGGCAAGGCGGTCACCTATTCCGCCGTCGCCTCCGATATCGGCCAGCCGACGGCAAGCCGGGCGGTGGGTGCCGCAATCGGCGCCAACCCGATCTCCTTCGTCGTGCCCTGCCACCGGGCCGTGGCAAAGAACGGGGCTTTGACCGGGTATCACTGGGGTCTGACCCGCAAACGGGCGATCCTGGGCTGGGAGACAGGCAACGCCTGAGCCGCACAGTCCGCCCGACAACTTGCCGTCCTTCAGGTGCGTGTCAGCAAACAGGCCGAAATGATTGCCATCCTGCACTTCAACGGACGGCAGCATGGAACAGTCACGCGTCAGAAGCTGGTTTCGCATGGGAGCCTCGGCGATTTTCGCTGCCGCTCTGGGTTTGGGGGCCTATCTCGGGTATCTGCAGCTCAGCGGCAATTTCCATACGGTGATCGACGGCGAGCTCTACCGGTCTGCCCAGCCGGGTGCCGCCGATATCGAGACCTATGCAAAGACCTACGGCATCCGCACCATCGTCAACCTGCGCGGTGAGGACGACAAGGCCGGATGGTATGCCGAGGAGGTCTCCGCCGCAAAAAGGCTTGGCCTGACGCATCTCGATTTCCGGATGTCGGCTTCCAAGCAGTTGAGCGAAGCGGAGGCGGACCGGCTTGTCACGATGATGCGGGACGCACCGAAGCCGATCCTGATCCATTGCCGCTCGGGTTCCGACCGCACCGGCCTTGCCGCCGGGCTCTACAGCAGCGAGATCGCCGGCATGTCCGAAGAGATCGCCGAGCGCCAGCTTTCCCTCTACTTCGGCCATATCGGTATTCCGGTCATCTCGTCGGCCTATGCCATGGACAGGACATGGGAGCGGCTCGAGCACCATTCCTGGCGCGACAGGATTGCATTGCTGACAACGGATATCGACCTCTGACGTCGTTGCGGCCGAGGCTGGGAAACTCCTGTGGCAGTTGGCGGGTCGTGCCCAATGCGCTAGGATCTCGGCCAGTTCCAAGGAGCCATCATGCCAACATGCAACGTCGTTCTGACAGAGCACCACCAGCAGGTGATCGAGCGGCTTCTGGAAACGGGACGCTATCAGAACGCCAGCGAAATCGTGGGCGATGCACTGCGGCTTATCTGCCCAGGCCGACATCATCAAGATCATTGCCTATACGGATGAGAACTTCGGACGCGGCGCAAGGCGCCGTGACGTACAGCTTCTCGTGACTGCCTTTCGCGATTTGTCGCAAGACCCGACCGGGTTCAATCGATAGGGCGGAGCTTGGGGCAGGCATACGCAGCTTCCATCTCAGGCATAGCCGGACGAGGGCTAAGCACGCAAGCGGACTGGTCGTGCAGCCTCGCCACTTCATTCTCTACCGGTATCTTGAACCGTCGCTTATCGGGATCGGTCGCGTGCTTCATGACGCTGTCGATCTCGAAAGGCACCTCCCGTCAGCATTCGGCGATGAAAGCGGGCGGTCCTAATCCGCTTCCGCCAGCCGCAGCAGTTCCACTGCGGCGGTTTCGTCGGTGATCAGGGTGTTGCAGCCGATGCGGCGGATGGTGGCGCGGATGGCGATGGCGCGGTGTGTGCCGCCGGAGGAGAGGACGATGTGTTTTGCCTTGGCGAGCGTATCGAGGTCGACAGACATCACCCGCTCGTTGAGCTTCTGATCGACCGACCGGCCTTCCTCGTCGAGAAAATTGAACATCGTATCGCAGACGCAGCCGGCGGCGATCAGCCGCTCGAGTTCGGTGGCTGAAATGAAGCCTTCCGACAGCGAGGTCGAATGCGGGCCGATATCACCGCAGCTGACGACGGCGAGATCGAGGTTCTCGGCGAGGTCATAGACGGCATCGAGGCCGCATTTGTCGATCAGCGCCCGCTTGGTGGCGACGCTGTCGACCAGAAGCGGGGCGAGGAACATGAAGCATTCGGCGCCCAGCTGGCCGGCAAAGCGCCAGGTGAAGTCGATCGGGTTGGTCTGGTGGACAGCGACGATGCCGCCGAGCAGCGAGACGACCTTGCAGCGTTCGCGACGGGGCGGGCGGAAGCTCGAAAGCGCTGCCGTCATCGTGCGGCCCCAGCCGACGCCGATCGTCATGTCGTTCTGGATTGCTTCCGACAGGAACTGGCCGAGCGCCAGACCGACGGCGCCGGCCAGCGCATCGGCGCTGTTGTCGCGCGGGGCGGGCACCACGACCGCCTCATCCAGTCCGTAGGCGCGTTCCAGCTTGGTCGCCAGCTCGACACAGGTGTCGATGCCTTCCGAGATCCAGATCTGCACTTCGGAGCGTTTCATTGCCTCGTCGAGCAGGCGGATGACGGTCGAGCGACTGATGCCGAGCCGCTCGGCTACCTCCTTCTGAGTCAGGCCCTGGTTGTAGTAGAGCCAGGCAGCGCGAAGCCGCAGGGAGGACGCTTCCGAATATGCGGTGTGGGTATCGCGTCTCAGCTTGGCCAAATTCTGATGTCCTTTTTCATTCAGGACCATAGGGCTGACGTGAAACATATGTCAATTGTGAAGGACAAATGTCTTGACTTCTTTACCCTGAAGGGTTGTTATCCGGTCAACAGCGATCCAGAAACCATACGACGCCCCGAGCGTTTGTATTCGCTTAACAAGGATTTATTCGGATGACGTCGAAACTAGAGCAGCTTCGTTCCATGACAACGGTCGTCGCCGACACGGGCGACATCGAGGCGGTGACCCGCCTCAAGCCGGTCGATTGCACCACCAACCCGTCGATCGTTCTGAAGGCGATCGGTTCGCCGGCATTTGCCGACACGTTCCAGGAAACGGTAGCCTGGGGCCGCAAACAGGGCGGCAGCGACGACGCGATCACGGTTGCCGTGGCTGACAAGCTGGCGATCGACGTGGGCGCGGCGCTTGCGGGGATTGTCCCCGGCCGTGTTTCGACCGAAGTCGACGCCGACCTTTCCTTCGACACCGAAGGTTCGATCACCAAGGCGCACAAGATCATCGCAGCCTACAAGGATCGCGGCATCGAGCGCGAACGCATCCTGATCAAGCTGGCATCGACCTGGGAAGGCATCAAGGCCGCCGAAGTTCTGCAGGCCGAAGGGATCGACTGCAACCTGACGCTTCTGTTCAGCCACGCCCAGGCCGTTGCCTGCGCGGACGCCAAGGCGTTCCTGATCTCGCCCTTTGTCGGGCGCATTCTCGACTGGTACAAGAAGTCGACCGGCGAGGACTACACGTCCGAGACCGATCCCGGCGTCGTCTCGGTGCGTTCGATCTACAATTACTACAAGGCGAACGGCATCTCGACGATCGTCATGGGCGCTTCGTTCCGCAATGTCGGCGAGATCGAAGCTCTTGCCGGTTGCGACCGCCTGACGATTTCGCCGAACCTGCTCGACGAGCTCGACAAGGCGGAAGGCACGCTCGAGCGCAAGCTTTCGCCTGAAAAGTTCGAGCCGGCCGCGCCGATCAAGATGGACGAAAAGACCTTCCGCTGGATGCTCAACGAAGACCAGATGGCGACCGAAAAGCTTTCGGACGGTATCCGGGCGTTCAACAAGGATCTCGGCGCGCTCCGCGAGCTCGTGAAGAAGGAACTGGTCCGCGCCGCGGCCTGATTTCCTCAACGTTTTCCAATGACAAGGCCCGCCTCGTGCGGGTCTTTTTCGTTTTCCTAATGTGCGCGGCCGAGGCACAGGGTTAACCGAACGTTTAGCCGGAACTCCTAGATCTTTCAGCCTACAAATCACTTTGAAGCTGGAGCGCATCGATGGCTGGGATTTCTTTTGGCCGTATCTTGTCCAACGCCGCCGTGATCAAGGCCCTCAATCGGTCGCAGGCGATCATCGAATTCGACCTGAAGGGCATCATACTTGATGCCAACGAAAACTTCTGCAATGCGCTCGGCTACCGCCTGGACGAGATCGTCGGCAGGCATCACAGCATGTTCGTCGATCCGGCCGATGCAGCTTCCTCGGATTACGCGGCGTTCTGGGCACGGCTTTCCACCGGCGCGTTCGATCAGGGGAAATACAAACGCGTGGGCAAAAGCGGCCGCGAGATCTGGATCGAAGCCACCTACAATCCGATTCTGAAAGGCGGCAAGCCTTACAAGGTCGTGAAGTTTGCGACCGACATCACGGAAGCGCGCAAGCGGGCGCTCGAGGACCGGGGCAAGCTTGAGGCACTGTCGCGGGCGCAGGCGATCATCGAATTTTCGCCGACAGGCGAGATTCTCAACGCCAACGACAATTTCTGTGCCGCCGTCGGCTACCGTCTCGATGAGATCGTCGGCAAGCACCATTCTATCTTCTGCGAACCCGACTATGCGCGCTCGCCGGACTATCAGGAGTTCTGGAAGAAGCTCGGACGCGGCACCTTTTCGGCCGATCAGTTCACCCGCATCACCAAGACCGGCGAGAAGATCTATATCCAGGCATCCTACAACCCGATCATCGACGACAGCGGACGGGTGTTCAAGGTCGTCAAGTTCGCAACGGATGTGAGCGAACGGGTAAGGGTGGTCAACGATCTCGGCACCGGACTTGCACGTCTCGCCGATTGCAATATCCAGCAGACGCTGGATACGCCCTTCATCGTGGAATTCGAGCCGCTGCGCCGGGACTTCAACGCCTCGATCGGGGCGTTCCAGAAGACGCTGATGGGGGTCCTGCAGCAGACTTCCAGCCTCAACGACAGCAGCCAGGACATGCAGGTGGCGGCCGACCAGCTGTCCGCCCGCACCAAGGAGCAGGCAGCGTCGCTTCGAGAAACGACGGCGGCGCTGGAGCAGGTGACGGAGACGGTAAGGTCCTCCAACACCAATGCGGAGGAAACCCGCAAGCTGGTCAAGGGGGCGCTGCAATCTGCGACCACGTCCTCCTGCGTGGTGCAGGAAACCATCACGGCGATGAAGCGGATCGAAGGCGCATCGTCCGAGATTACGAAGATCATCAGCGTGATCGACGAGATCGCGTTCCAGACCAATCTTCTGGCGCTCAATGCCGGCGTCGAGGCGGCCCGTGCGGGCGAGGCGGGCAAGGGCTTTGCGGTTGTGGCACAGGAGGTGCGTGAACTGGCGCAGCGTTCCGCCAAAGCCGCCAAGGAGATCAAGGGACTGATCGAGAATTCCGGCCGGCAGGTCACGGAGGGCGTGCGCCTTGTCGACGCGACGGGCGCCGCGCTGCACGAGATCGAACGGTTTGTCGCCTCGATCGACCAGAATGTCCAGTCGCTGGCCACTGCGGCGCAGGAACAGTCGGGTGGCCTGTCCGACATCAACCAGACGGTTTCGCAGCTCGACCGGATGACGCAGCAGAACGCGGCGATGGTGGAGCACACGACCGGCATCAGCCGCCAGCTTGCAAACGGCGCGGCTCTGTTGTCGGAACTGGTCGGACATTTCAAGCTCAACAGGCGCGGCGAAATGCGCGAAACGGGTTCACCGCG
Organism: Rhizobium sp. PvP014; assembly: GCF_017876855.1. NCBI lineage: Bacteria > Pseudomonadati > Pseudomonadota > Alphaproteobacteria > Hyphomicrobiales > Rhizobiaceae > Rhizobium > Rhizobium sp. PvP014. The sequence goes on along the minus strand of NZ_JAGIOT010000002.1, from coordinate 2,145,498 downwards.
TGCCGGCGGCGGACGCAGGGCCGCTTGACGCAACAGCGAGCGACGACCGGTGGAGAGGCCCGCGTCATGCGGGCCTTTTGTCGTCTGAAGGTCAGGCATGATGGGCGATGTGCCGGCCGGAGCGTGGATGCGCTTCGGGAGCCTCATTCCGGGACAGGCGTTGGGCGAAGGAAAAGCCCAGGCTTAAAGCTTCTTCAATCAGAGTAGCGCAGACTGCGGCTTGAGTATTCCATGTCTTGTTGTGCGTGATGGGGTGAAGATGCCGGAGTTCGGCGCGTGAAGATACGGCTATCGAAGAAGCTGCTCGCGGTCGTCGGCGGTATTTCCGTGCTCTGCGCCGGCAGCGGCGCGGCGGCCGTGTTCGTGGGCAAGGAAAAGCTTTTCGGCCCGTCCTACGCCGATCTCAACGGCCTGACCTGTTCGGTGTTGCAGACGTTCACGACCAAGCGCGACGGACGCACCTGGGTGCGCCGCTATGTGAATGCCGACGAGGTTGCCTCGGCGGATGGCGTTGGTGACGGCATGGCCCGCATCCGCACCGCATTGCGCGTGGCAAAATCCATCCAGGAGAAGGAAAAGGCCGACATCGTGCAGGTGGCGATGGTCGACAAGGCGGGTCCGAAGGACCGCGCCGAAATGCGCGGCCGCATGATCGGCGCGCAGGTCGTCTACATTCCAGATGTTTCCAAGGCACCTGATGGCGCAGCGCGGGAACCCTATTCCGCATTCTATGTCGAGGGTGCTGCGACATCCAAGGGCGAGTATTACGGCCAGCGCATCGACATGCCGCTCGCCGATATCGAGCATCTCGAAGCAAGTCTCACCGACAAGACCGATTGTATCGACCCCGTGGCGATTGCCGCGGCCGAGGCTGCTGCCGCAGAAGGACACGGCGCGGCCAAGGGGCATGACAAGAAGCCTGCCAAGGGGCATGAACCTGCCGGACATGGCGAAGCCTCCGGTGGGCACGACGCACCAGCCGCTGAAGGAGAAGCGCCGGTAGGCGAGCACGGCAGCGCGCCCGCCGAAGGACATGGCGAGGCCGCGGCCGCGGGCCATGGCGAGGGCGGGGAACCTGCCGCCAAGGAAAGCGGCGGTCTCCTGAGTTCGGTGACCGGCCTGATCTTCGGTTCGAAAGAGGAAGCAGCGCCTGCCGCCGCCGCGCATGCGCCGGACGGCGAGGGGCACGCTGCACCGCAAGGCGGCGAGCATCCAATCGACTCGAAGCAGGATGGTCATGCACCAGCTCCAGCCGCAGCGGGGGATGACACAGCCGAGGGTTCGAAAGAGCATGCCGCAAAGGGTGAGCCTATCTCTGCGCCGGCAGAAACACCTGCACCGACCGAAGAGAAGAGTTTTGTCTCTTCCATGAAGGAGATGCTCTTCGGTTCCAGTGACAAGGCTCCGGACGCGGCGCCGGATGCCACACATGACGAAGCCTCGGCTGAGCCGGCTTCGCCAAAGACCGAGCCCGCGCCAGAGCCCCGCACCTCTGCCGAGGGCGGCAAGCGCTGGTCGAAGCAGGATGGCAACGACGAGATCCGTTCCGGCGGGCCTTCAGCAAGCGACGCCGTGCATGACGACAAGGCCGCCGAGCCAGCCGCTACGGTCGCGTCGGATCAGCCGGGCGCGGCAGCAGGCGGGTCCAATGCCGCGGATGCGGCCGGTGCCGCGTGGCTTGAGAAGCTGCGGGCGCAACAGGCTGGGTCGGCCAGCAAGCCCTAGTCAAAAAACAACCTATCGGTTGCTCCATCGTCCAGAGAGGCCCTTGCCATCGATCCCCGTTGGCAAGGCGTGCGTATGGTCGGAACCTGCGAGAAGATCCACTGATCCTCTCCCCGTTTCAGGGAGAGGAGTCAGGTTGCTGACAAAGGTCTTGTCAAACAACTCTTGATGTCATTTTGGAAACGATCCGGTTGGCAACCTCCCCTCATCCTCGCCCTTTTGGCGGGGATCCCGTCAGCTCAAGTCCTTGAGCTGAGAGAGTCTTTGACCCGACGGACGTCGTGTCGCTGGATGACCGCCGCAAGGGCAAGGATGAGGGAGAGTGGGGTATCGCTCTCGCCAAGCAAGCTTCTTCAGCGTTTGTCGGCAGTCTGACCCTCTCCCTGTTTCAGGGGAGAGGAGCAGGTCTGTCTGATCAATCCGCCTTGGCGCGGCGGGCTGGGAAGAGGATGACGTCGCGGATGGACGGGGCGTTGGTGAGCAGCATGATCAGGCGGTCGACGCCGATGCCGAGGCCGCCGGCGGGGGGCATGCCCTGGTCGATGGCGTCGAGGAACTCGTCGTCGAGCTGCTTGTCCTTCTCGCCGCGGGCGTGGGCCTGTTCGAGCTGCTCGACCATGCGCTTGCGCTGCTCTTCAGGATCGTTCAGCTCGGAGAAGGCATTGCCCAGTTCCCAGGCGTTGCAATAGGTCTCGAAACGTTCGACGAGGCGTGGTTCGCCCGGGACTTCCTTGGCAAAGGGCGAGATGTCCTTCGGGAAATGGGTGACGTGGCTCGGCTGGATCAGCGTGGCCTCGACCTTTTCCTCGAAGATGAAGGCGAGGCATTCGCCCCAGGTCCAGTCCTTCTCGACTTCGAAGCCGGCAGCCTTGGCGGCGGTGCGGGCTTCCTCGTCGGTCTTCATGCTCAAGAAGTCGATACCGGTGACTTCCTTGACGGCGTCGGGCATCGGCACGCGCTTGAACGGGCCCTTGAACGACAGTTGCTTGTCGCCATAGGCGAATTCGGTGGAGCCGTGGATCTTCATGGCGAGGTCGGCGAACAGGCGTTCGACGAGGTCCATGATGTCCTCGTAGTCGGCATAGGCCCAGTAGCATTCCATCATGGTGAATTCAGGATTGTGCCGGGTGGAGACGCCTTCGTTGCGGAAGTTGCGGTTGATCTCGAACACCTTGTCGGTCAGGCCCGACACCAGCGTGCGCTTCAAGAACAGTTCCGGCGCGATGCGCAGGTACATGTCGAGCTTCAGCGTGTTGTGGTGGGTCTTGAAGGGTTCGGCCGTGGCACCGCCATAGACTGAGTGCAGCATCGGCGTTTCGACTTCCATGAAGCCGTCGTCTTCCATGAAGCGGCGGATGCCGGAGACGATCTTGGAGCGCTGCTGGAAGCGGAGCTTGCTTTCCTCGTTGCTGAGGATGTCGAGGTGGCGCTTGCGGTAGCGGATCTCGACATCGGCAATGCCGTTCCACTTTTCCGGCATCGGCAAAAGCGACTTGGTCAGCATGGTGATTTCGCGGGCGCTGATGGACAACTCGCCGCGCTTGGTGCGGCGCACGATGCCGGTGACGCCGATGATGTCGCCAAGATCGATCATCGACAGCATCGCCCGGGCTTCCTCGGGCGTCACGTCCTTGTGGGAGAAGATCTGGATCTTGCCGCCGGCGTCATGGATATCCATGAACATGCCGGAATTGCGCGAGGAAAAGACGCGGCCGGCAACCGTGACGACATCGGTGGTTTCGACGTCGGCCTCGAGATCCTTGTACTTTTCCGCCAGTTCCGCATTGGTCATGGTGCGGTGGAAATGCGCCGGATAGACGTCGCCGACGGTTTCGCGCAGCTTTGCCAGTTTCTGGGCGCGCACTTCTGTGGCGTCGGAGGAGAGGGCGGTTTCGGTCTTGGTGTTCTCGGTCATGGTTTTTGCCTTCGAGGCTGGTTGTTCTGGTTCGCCGATGCGGCGGGCTCGGCTAACCCTCCCCCTTGTGGGGAGGGTCGGAGCGCAGCGACGGGGAGGGGTATCCCGGATTGCGAAAGAAAAGGCCCCTCCCTAACCCTCCCCACAAGGGGGAGGGAAGCTGTCGCCGCAGGTATTACTTCTGCGCACCCACCATGGACGACACCACGGCGGCGGCGATCTTCAGGCGCTGGCGCACGACCGAACGGCCGAGGATTGCCATGCTGTCGAACAGCGGCAGCGAGCGCTGCGAGCCGGACATGGCGATGAACAGCGGCGGGGTGACGACGCGTAGCTTCTTTTCGAGCTTGTCGGCAACCGAGCGCAGTTCGGCATCTATCGCCTCGACGTTCCATTCGATCATCTTTTCGATGTCGGCCTGGACCATGGTGATGATGGCAAGCGTGTCTTCCGGCGAGGTCTTGAGGCCAGCAAAGGAGGCCGGTGTCAGGTTGACGTCGGCGGCGAGCAGGAAGCCTGCGAGGTTCGGTAGGTCGCCGAGCTTGGAAACGCGGCTCTGCGAGTGCTTCAGACCCTCGATCAGGCGCTGATTTTCCATCGCCCATTCGAGCGTGCGCGACACGAACTCTTCCGGCGAAAGCTTTTCGCGCAGCCAGCGGCCGTTCACCCAGTCCAGCTTCTGCAGATCGAAGATGGCGCCGGCCTTGGACAGGGCTTCCGGATCGAAGCTGCTGATCATCTCATCCATGGTCAGAAGCTCTTCGCCTTCTGCGATCTGCACGAAGAACAGACCGAGGAAGTTCATCAGGGCTTCCGGCAGGTAGCCGAGCGCCGAGTAATAGCTGATCGAGGTCGGGTTCTTGCGCTTGGACAGTTTCGACTTGTCGGCATTTCTCATGAGGGAGAGATGCATGAAGACAGGCGCTTCCCAGCCGAAATAGCGATAGAGAAGGATGTGCTTGGGCACCGATGCCAGCCACTCTTCGCCGCGCGCCACATGGGTGATCTTCATCAGATGGTCGTCGATGACGTTGGCCATATGATAGGTCGGCATGCCGTCGCCCTTGATCAGGACCTGCATGTCGACCGAATCCCACGGGATCGAGACATCGCCATAGACGCCGTCGGTGAAATCGCACGAGCCTTCGGTCGGGATTTTCATGCGCACGACGGACTGTTCGCCGGCCGCCATCTTTTCGGTAACTTCCTCGGCCGAGTATTTCAGGCAGAGACCGTCATACTTCGGCGGCTTGCCGGCAGCGCGCTGGCCTTCGCGCATCTGCTCCAGACGTTCCGGCGTGCAGAAGCAGCGGAAGGCATGGCCCTTGTCGAGCAGATCCTGCGCATGCGGCCAGTACATGTCCTTGCGGTCCGACTGGCGGTAGGGGCCGTAGGGACCGCCGATATCTGGACCTTCCGCCCAGGTAAGCCCGGTCCATTTCAGCGCGTCCAGCACCTTCTGCTCGTATTCGAGCGTCGAGCGGGTCGCGTCGGTATCTTCGATGCGCAGGATGAATTCGCCGCCGTGCTTTTTCGCGAACAGGTAGTTGAAGAGGGCGATATAAGCGGTGCCGACATGGGGCTCGCCGGTGGGCGATGGGGCGATGCGGACGCGAGGGGTCGGATTGATCATGGATGCTGCTCTTTCCACGGCGCGCATGGCTGCGCAAAGCCTGTGCCTTTGAATAGGGATTGGCGCAGGCTTAGGCCATATTCAGGCGGGAGCGTCAAGGTTTTTGGCGAAAACGGCTGCCCCGATCCCCTCGTTGAAGGGACGGGGTCAGCCTGGGTGGGTCGAGCGCGGAAAGGACTAGTTCACCGGCCAGATATAGAGGAGGGCCGGGACGCTGACGACAATGATCAGGAACGACAAAGGCAGGCCAAGTCGCGGGTAATCGGAAAACTTGTAGCCGCCCGGGCCGAACACCAGAGTGTTGCACTGGTGGCCGACCGGGGTGAGGAAATCGCAGCCGGCGCCGATCGCCACCGCCATCAGGAAGGGCTCGGGGCGAAAGCCGAGATTGGTGGCAAAGCTTGCGGCGATCGGCCCCATGACCAGCACGGTTGCTGCGTTGTTGAGGAAGGGGGTGACGGCCATGGCGGTGACGAGGATCAGGCCGATCGCGCCCCAGGCGGGCAAGGTCGCCGCCGCTTGGCCGAGCCATCCGGCGATCAGTTCGCTACCGCCGGAGGTTCGCAGAGAATCCGAAACCGGGATGAGCGCCGCCAGCATGACGAGGATCGGGCCATCAACGGATTTGTAGAAATCGGTCAGCGGAATGGCGCGGAAAACCACCATACCGAGAGCGGCCGCGAAGAAAGCGACCGGCACAGGGGCAAGCCCGACGGCCGTCGTGCCCATCGCCAGTGCCAGGATGATGAGTGGAATGAAGGCCTGCCTCCGCGTGCCGAGCAGCACTTCGCGCTGAGCGAGCGGCAAAAGCGAGAAGTCCTGCATCACCGTCGGCATGTTCTTGCGGCTGCCCTGCAACACGATCACGTCGCCCGCCATCAGGGTGATGGTGCCAAGACGCTGCTTGAGGCGTTCGCCATGCCGGCTGATTGCCAGAAGATTGACGCCACGGGTGTAGGAGAGCGCCAGTTCCTTGGCGGAAAGCCCCTTGAGCGGCGAATCCTGGGTGATGATCGCCTCGATGGAGATGACATCGGCCTGGGCCTGTCCGTTTTCCATCAGCGGCTTGCCGGAAAGCTGCAGCCTGCCGCCGGAGACCATCCGGTCGAGCGCCTTTGACGGGCCTTCGAGCAGCACGACATCGTTTTCACGCAGGATGAGGTCCGGGAACGGTGCCATGCGCGATGGACCGCGCAGGACGGCATTGGCAATCACCTCGCCGTCGCCGATCTTCAACAGCTCGGCGACCGTTTTTTCAAGAACAGTCGACAGCGGGGTAATAATCACCTCGGACGTATAGTTGGTGATCTCGACTGCTTCCTCGAGGGAATCATTCTGCTTTGTGCGGCTGGGCACCAGCCAGTGGAAGAACAACAGGAAGGTAATACCGACAAACGCCAGGATCGCACCCATCGGGGTGAAGTCGAACATCGTGAAGGATTCGCCGGTCAGTTCCTGGCGGATCCGCGACACGACGATATTGGGCGAGGTGCCGATCTGCGTCATCAGGCCACCGAGCAGAGCGGCGAAAGCCATCGGCATCAGGTATTTCGACGGCGAGGCGCCGGATTTGCGGGCGAACTGGAACGCTACCGGCATCATGATGGCAAGCGCGCCGATATTCTTGATGAAGGCCGACAGCACGGCGACGACGATCATCAGCAGTGCCAGCTGGGTATGCAGCGTGTTGAGGTTGGGGAAGAACTTCTTGATCGCCATGTCGACGATGCCGGAGCGGGCAACGCCTGCCGAAACGACCAGCGCGCTGCCGACGATGATGACGATATCATCCGAGAAGCCGGAAAACGCCTGGTCGACCGGAACGATCCCCACCGTCACCGCCACGACGAGCGCACAGCAGGCGACCACATCGTAGCGGAAGCGATCCCAGATGAAGACGGCCATCATCACAGCGATGACGGAAAAGGCAAGGATCTGCTGGGTTGTCATGTGGCTCCGGGGGCGCTGGAAATGGGATGCAGCGAGAGGCGATGATCGGCGTGGTGATAAGATCGTGCCCTAGAATGCCCCAGTGCCACAAATGTTGCAAAGTCTGATGACGTTTCGCAAAAGGCGTCTATCGCCGCTCAGGGCGTGTCTGCTGGACAAACCGTGGTGGACGCATAAGTAGACGATATCAACTGCAGTTGTTTGCGCCAATTCCCCTGCGCCAAAGCCCCCGGAGCCGTCATGACCGATATCCTTGCCATCCCCGTCAAGCTTGCCGACGGCCGGAATACGACGCTTGCCGAATACCGTGGAAAAGTCATGCTGGTGGTCAACGTCGCGTCCAAATGCGGCCTGACCACGCAGTATGAAGGGTTGGAAAAACTCTATGAGCAAAAGCGGGACAGGGGCTTTGTCATCGCAGCCTTTCCGGCCAACGACTTCATGGGGCAGGAGCCCGGCTCGGATACGGAAATCGTCGAATTCTGCCAGCTGACCTATGACGTGAAGTTTCCGATCTTCTCAAAGATTTCCGTCAAGGGCGATGCCAAGCATCCGCTCTACAAGGCGCTGACCGCAGATCCGGTGCCCACCATCGGCGACGGTCCGATGAAGGCGCGCCTGCGCGGCCGCGGCATGGACATCAAAGATGGCGAGATCGTCTGGAACTTCGAAAAGTTTCTGATCGGACGCGATGGTCGGATCAAGGCACGCTTCGCGCCTGACGTGACCGCAGACGATAACCGGCTGCTCGAAGCGCTGGACCGGGAACTGTCCGAGCGGTGATCGGCCGGGTCTAGGCCCTTGGGCCGACCACAAAAAAGGGCGCCTCGCGGGCGCCCTTTGCATGTCAATGTTTGTGGCAACGTCAATGCAGCGTGCCGGAGGCCTTTTTCTTGGCGCGGGCGCCCTTCGCGAACATGTTGAGGGCCTCGACGCCGGCCGAGAAGGCCATGGCGGCGTAGATATAGCCCTTCGGAACGTGCACGCCGAAACCTTCGACGATCAAGGTGCCGCCGATCATCAGCAGGAAGGCGAGAGCCAGCATGACGATGGTCGGGTTCCTCTCGATGAAGTTGGCAAGGGGGGTTGCTGCCAGAAGCATCACGGTGACAGCGGCGACGACGGCCACGATCATGATCGGCAGATGCGGCGTCATGCCGACTGCGGTGATGATGCTGTCGATCGAGAAAACCAGGTCGAGGATCAGGATCTGCACGATGGCGGCGCTGAAGCTCATCTGCACGACTTCCTTGCCGGCGCCGACCATGTCTTCCTTGTTGTCGACCACATCCACGGAATGGTGGATTTCCTTGGTCGCCTTGTAAACGAGGAACAGACCACCGGCGATCAGGATCATGTCCTTCCAGGAGAAGGGGTGACCGAAGGCTTCAAAGACCGGATTGGTAAGCTGAACGATCCAGGCAACGGTGCCGAGCAGACCAAGACGCATGACCAGCGCCAGGCCGATACCGATCTTGCGTGCCTTTTCCCGATGCTCAGGTGGCAGCTTGTTGGTGAGGATGGAGATGAAGATCAGGTTGTCGATGCCAAGCACCACTTCCATGACCACAAGTGTAACGAGCGCTACCCAGGCCGTCGGGTCTGCTACCAGCGCTGCAATGTCCATCCATCTCTCCTGTTTTCAATCAAAGGGCGCAATTTCCCGCCGCATTTGGGGATCGACCCATTAAAAACAAGAGTAGGTTGAATATGGACCGACCAGAATCAGGCGGAATCAGCCCCATTATCGATCACGGGTTTGTTATGACAACCATAGGCCGCCATGAAAACGCGGACTGCACCTTGGATGGTCCGGTGGATTTCCTCGTCTGACGGGGCGTCTTCCATGGACCCGAACAGACGAACCTTGAAATAGCCGCCGCTGACGAGGTCGATATACTGGCCTGCGGCAAGTTCGATATCGTCGATATTCAGCCTGCCGGCCTCGACGTGGAGGGCGAGAAAGTCGCGCATCACGGTGCGCAGATTTTCGGGTCCGCGGAAAAAGCGCCGACACAGGTCCGGCATACGCTCGCGGACGCCAAGCACGGTGCGCATCGCGGTGATGATTTTCTCTTCCGTCATGTGGCTGAGGAACGAGACGCCAAAATCGTAGAGGCTCTTTTCCACGTTGCCGTTGGTCGACAGAACGGACCGAACAGTGGCGAGGAAAGCGGCGCGCTCCTGTTCCACCATGGCGACGAACAAATCTTCCTTGTTCTGGAAGTAGACGTAGATCGTTCCCTTCGAAACGCCGGCCTCGCGCGTGATGTCGTTCATGCTTGCGGCTTCGAAACCAAGCTTCATGAAAACCCGCGTCGCGCCTTCCATGATCTGGCTGCGCTTGGCCGGATCCTCGCCCGCAGCAAAACGCCCTGCAGTGCGGGGGGACGTGTCTCGCGGCGCGGATCTCTTTAACGGTTTCGGCATTATAATTCAGCATTCCGGTTTTTTTCGAACCGATTGGTTCGATGTGGTCTTGATATGTGTGATCGAAGGCTTTATGTCAACGCTCCGAACTGATCGGTTCGATCGGTTTTCGCTTTTCAAAGATGGTTACGACAATGACGGCCTCCAAGAATGCCGGCGCGCTGCGCACCGTAAAAAACGAAGATGTGAATGCCGATGACACGGCGCGCGACGACGCGTCGCCGGCTGCCGAGAAACCTGCGGCACCTGTTGCAACGCCATCGCCCGAAGCCAAGGCCGACGCACCCGCAAAGAAGGGCAAGCGCGGCCTTATCCTGCCGATCATCGTGCTGGCGCTGCTCGCCGGTGGCGGCTGGTATGGATATCAGTGGTGGACGACGGGCCGGTTCATGGTGTCGACGGACGATGCCTATATCGAAGGCGATATTGCCACGATTTCCCCAAAGGTCACGGCTTTCGTTTCGAAAGTGAATGTCGCCGCCAACCAGCAGGTCAAGGCCGGCGATGTGCTGGCGACGCTCGACAATGGCGATTACCAGAACGCGCTTGATCAGGCCAATGCCGCCATCGAAACCGGCAAGCTGTCGCTGACCCGCATCGACGCACAGGTCGAAGGTGCGCAGGCAACCCTTGCCCAGGCGCAGGCCTCCAAGGTTGCACTGCAGGCAGCGGTCCGCGGTGCCGAGATCACGCTCAAGCGCCAGACCGAGCTTGCCGCAAAGTCGGTCGGCACGACCGCCGATCTCGACAGCGCCACGATTGCGCTCGATCAGGCCAAGGCCAACCTTGTCGGCGGCGATGCGTCGATCAAGTCGGCAGAAGCCAACATCACCATTCTTGAAGCGCAGCGCAAGGAAGCCGAAGGCCAGGTCCGGACGCTGGAACTGCAGCGCGACAAAGCGGCCCGCGACTTGTCCTTTACCGTTCTGAAGGCGCCCTATGACGGGATTGTCGGCAATCGCTCGGTGCAGGAAGGCGATCTCGTTTCGCCGGGACAGCGGCTGATGGCGCTGGTGCCGACGCGCCAGCTCTATATCGACGCCAATTTCAAGGAAACGCAGATCCAGCATCTGGAGATCGGTTCCAAGGTGGAAGTGCATGTGGATGCCTATAGCGAGGAGCCGATCATCGGGACGGTAGAATCGCTTGCGCCGGCTTCCGGCTCGGTATTCTCGCTGCTGCCGCCGGAAAACGCGACGGGCAACTTTACCAAGATCATCCAGCGCGTTCCGGTCAGGATCGCCCTGCCGCAGGATGCGCTCGACAGCGGCCGTCTTCGGGCGGGTCTGAGCGTTGTCGTCGACGTGGACATCCGCACCGCACCCAAGAAGTAACTGGGCTTTGGCCTAACAGCCCCATCGGGGCGGAGGTGGTCCCATGGCTGGGAGCGCAACGACAACTGCAGGATCGATATCGTCCGCGGCACAGGCATCGTCTGCTCCCAAGGTGGACGAGAAGATGCCGACCGGCCGGCTGATCGCGTTTTTCGCGATGGTCGTCGGCATGTTCATGTCGATCCTCGACATCCAGATCGTGTCTGCCTCGCTGTCTGAAATTCAGGCGGGCCTTTCGGCCGGATCGGACGAGATCGGCTGGGTGCAGACGTCGTATCTGATTGCCGAAGTCATCATGATCCCGCTCTCGGGCACCTTGGCGCGTATCGTCTCGACGCGCTATCTATTTGCGTTCTCGGCGGCCGGCTTTACGGCCGCGAGCGCGCTTGCGGCGACGGCATCCAATATCGACCAGATGATCGTCTACCGCGCGATCCAGGGCTTTATCGGCGGCGGTATGATTCCGTCTGTGTTTGCGGCAGCCTTCACCATTTTCCCGCCATCGAAGCGGGCGTTCGTCTCGCCGATCATCGGGCTGATCGCGACGCTTGCGCCCACGATTGGACCAACGGTCGGCGGTTATCTCTCGAACGCGTTTTCGTGGCACTGGCTGTTCCTGGTCAACATCATTCCCGGCATCTTCGTGACGATCCTGACCTGGCGGTTCATCGATTTCGACAAGCCGGAACTGTCGCTGTTCAAGAAGTTCGACTGGTGGGGCCTTGCCGCGATGGGCGTGTTCCTCGGCGGCCTCGAATATGTGCTGGAAGAGGGCAATTCCAACGACTGGTTCAACGACCACATGATCGTCATCGGTGCCATCGCATCGGGGCTTGGCTGCCTGGTCTTCTTCTATCGCGCCTTTACCTCGGAATTTCCCGTCGTGGACCTGACGGCGTTTACGAACCGGAACTTCGCGTTCGGCTCGATCTTCTCCTTCGTGATGGGTATCGGGCTCTACGGGCTCACCTATATCTACCCGGTCTATCTCAGCCGCATCCGCGGTTACGACAGCCAGATGATCGGCGAGACGATGTTCGTCTCGGGTCTTGCCATGTTCGTCACGGCGCCGATCGCAGGCAAGCTGTCGACCAAGATGGACCTGAGAGCGATGATGGTGATCGGTTTCATCAGCTTTGCCTCCGGCACCTATATCATGACCGGCATCACCGCCGATTGGGACTTCTACGAGCTTCTGATCCCGCAGATCCTGCGCGGTTTTGGCCTGATGATGTGCATGGTGCCGATCAATAATATCGCGCTTGGCACTTTGTCTCCGGCCCGCATCCGGGGGGCGTCCGGCCTGTTCAACCTGACCCGCAACCTTGGTGGCGCGGTGGGGCTTGCGATCATCAGCACGCTTTTGTCCAACCGCCAGGACGTGCATTACGAGCGGCTGCGCGAGCATCTCGACTGGGGCAACCGGATCGCTTCCGACCAGCTCGACTCGATGGCGTCCAATCTGAACACCTACGGTCTAGATGGCGCGACCGGCGCGATCCGGCAGATGGTGCAGCTGGTGACCAAGCAGGCCGTGGTGATGTCATTCTCGGACGTTTTCCTGATCCTGACCGTGCTGTTTGCGATGATGATCCTCGGCGTTGCCGCCATCGAAAAGCCAGCCCCCCAGGGCGGTGGCGGTGGTAGCGGCCACTGATCGCGGACTTCGCGCTGAAGATTTCTAAGAACCACCGCCTGCAGAGGGGTCGTCGCAAACCGCGGCGGCCCCTTTGCGATTCATCCAGCGCGTTGTTCGAATAAATTTGATTTACGTACCTCAAATTCTCCGTTACGAAGATCGGCGGAGGACCGCATGAAGCCAACCGTACACGATATCGCGCGTAGCGCCGGCGTCAGCCTGGCGACCGTCGACCGTGTGCTGAACGGTCGGCCGGGCGTGCGGCGCATCACCCAGGAGAAGGTCGAGGAGGCGATCGCCGTCCTCGGCTACGTGCGGGACGTGGCGGCTGCGAACCTTGCCAAGGGACGGACTTACGCCTTCACCTTCGTGCTGCCTGAGAACGACAACTCGTTTATGATCGGCTTGCGCGAAGAGGTGGAGCAGGCGGTTGGTCGCTCCGGCGCCGAACGAACCCGTATCCGCGTCGTCGACGTGCCGCCTTTCGACGGGCAGGCCTTGTCGACCATGCTGGACGGCGTGCTTGCCGACAGGCCTGACGGTGTCGCGTTCGTGGCGGTCGAAAGCAGCGACGTGCAGGCAGCAGTCGCACGGTTGCGGGAGGCGGGCATTGCCGTCGTGACGCTGGTGTCGGACCTGCCGGGCTCGCAGCGGCACCATTTTGCCGGGATCGACAACCACGCGGCCGGGCGCACCGCTGCCAATCTCCTCGGAAGGTTTCTCAGCGGTCGCGACGGGCGGGTGGCGATGGTTGCCGGATCGATGCTGGTGCGCGATCACCGCGAGCGGCTGGAAGGGTTTCTGTCCGTGCTATCGGAGGATTTTCCGCGGCTTGCCATCCTTCCCGTGATCGAAGCGCGCGACGATCCTGCAATTGCCGAGGAATTGGTGACGGGCCTGTTTCGCCGCTATCCGGATGTGATCGGGCTCTACAGCCTCGGCGCCGGCAATCGCGGGATCCTCAAGGCTGTGCGCAGCCTGCCGGAAGCACGCAGACCTGTGATTATCGCGCATGAACTGACGCGTTCGACGCGGGCAGCGCTGGCCGACGGTGTCGTCGATGCGGTGCTGAACCAGGATGCGGGTCATGAAGTGCGAAGCGCGATCCGGGTTTTGAAGGCAAAGGCGGACGGGCTGCCCGTGATCGCCGCGCAGGAGCGCATTCGTATCGACATATTCTTGAAGGATAACCTGCCCTGACAGGCAATCGTGCTCCGGATCGTATCAAACGGACCGGACACGACGCGTGATGAAACAAAGATCTGCCGAAACGCGGCAGCAACAGGAGAATGCAAGCATGTATCTCGGTCTCGATCTGGGCACTTCCGGCGTCAAGGCGATGCTGATCGACGGCGATCAGACGATCATCGGCTCGGGGAACGGGTCGCTCGACGTATCGCGCCCGCATTCGGGTTGGTCGGAACAGGATCCGGCTCACTGGATCCGCGCCTGCGAAGAGGCGATCGACGGGCTGAAGGCGAAGTTTCCCAAGGAGCTTGCCGCAGTAAAGGGTATCGGCCTTTCCGGCCAGATGCATGGTGCGACCTTGCTCGATGCCGACGACAAGGTGCTGCGGCCCTGCATCCTGTGGAACGACACACGCTCGTTTAAGGAGGCAGCGGCGCTCGATGCGGATCCGCGGTTCCGTGCCATCACCGGCAATATCGTGTTTCCGGGCTTTACTGCGCCGAAGCTTGCATGGGTGAAGAACAACGAGCCCGAGATTTTTGCGAAGGTCGCCAAGGTTCTGCTGCCCAAGGATTACCTGCGGCTGTGGCTGACGGGTGAGCACATTTCCGAAATGTCCGATTCGGCCGGCACGTCCTGGCTCGATACGGGCGCGCGCAAGTGGTCATCGGAACTCCTGGCGGCGACCGATCTTACCGAGGATCAGATGCCGACGCTGGTCGAGGGCACCGAGGAAGCCGGGCGCCTGCGGGGCGAGCTGAAGTCGAAATGGGGAATTGCCGGCGATGTCGTCGTTGCCGGCGGTGCCGGCGACAATGCGGCGTCTGCCTGCGGCATGGGCACCGTCGCCGAAGGGCATGCGTTCGTCTCGCTTGGCACATCCGGCGTGCTGTTTGCCGCCAACGCCTCCTATCTGCCGAAGCCGGAAAGTGCCGTGCATGCGTTCTGCCACGCGCTGCCGAAGACCTGGCACCAGATGGGCGTCATCCTGTCGGCGACCGATGCCCTGAACTGGCATTCGAAAGTGTCCGGCAAGCCTGCCGCCGATCTGGTCGCCGAACTCGGCGAAGGCCTCAAGGCACCGACGGGCGTCACCTTCCTGCCGTACCTTTCCGGCGAGCGCACGCCGCATAACGATGCCGTCATTCGCGGCGCATTTCTCGGGCTCGAGCACGAGAGCAGCCGTGCGGTGCTGACCCAGGCGGTGCTCGAAGGCGTGACCTTTGCGATCCGCGACAATCTGGAAGCGCTGAAATCCGCGGGAACCTCGATCTCCCGCGTGACCGCGATCGGCGGCGGTTCGCGCTCGCGCTACTGGCTATCGTCGATTGCCACCTCGCTTGGCGTTCCCGTGGATATTCCAGCCGACGGCGATTTCGGTGCAGCGTTTGGCGCTGCCCGGCTCGGACTGATCGCTGCAACCGGCGCCGATCCGGTTGCCGTCTGCTCCGCTCCCAAAACGGAAGCGGTGATCGAACCTGAAGCCGGCCTTCACGACGCCTATGAGGCTGCATACCAGCGCTACCGGGCTGCCTATCCAGCAATTCGCGGCTTGATGAACTAACCGGCAAAGGGGAGGAGACATCTCCTCCCCCAAGTCGGGCAACTCGAACCACGCTTTACCTGCTACAGTGAGGTACGTACCTCACCGTGGCGCACTTACCAGAACCAAGTTTCTACCAAGGAGGAAACCACCATGAGCACAGGCTTTTTCGGCGATATCACCAAGATCAAGTACGAAGGTCCTGACAGCACCAATCCGCTGGCATTCCGGCACTACAACCCGGATGAAATGGTCGGCGGCAAGCGGATGGAAGAGCATCTGCGGTTTGCCGTTGCCTATTGGCACACGTTCACATGGCCGGGCGGCGATCCCTTCGGCGGCCAGACATTCGAGCGTCCCTGGTTCGACGACAGCATGCAGGCAGCCAAGCTAAAGGCCGATGTTGCATTCGAATTCTTCGATCTGCTTGGGTCGCCTTACTACTGCTTCCACGATGCGGATGTGCGTCCTGAAGGCGCAAACTTTGCGGAAAACACGAAGAACCTCAACGAGATCGTCGACTACTTCGAGAAGAAGCAGGCGGACACCGGCGTCAAGCTTCTTTGGGGCACCGCGAACCTGTTTTCGCATCGCCGCTATATGTCGGGCGCTGCCACCAATCCCGATCCTGACGTGTTCGCGTTTTCCGCGGCGACTGTCAAAACGTGCCTTGATGCCACCAAGCGTCTCGGCGGTGCGAACTATGTCCTGTGGGGCGGTCGCGAGGGTTACGAGACGATCCTCAACACCGATTTCACCCGCGAACTCGACCAGATGGGCCGCTTCCTCAACCTGGTCGTCGAATACAAGTACAAGATCGGCTTTGAGGGCACGATCCTGATCGAGCCGAAGCCGCAGGAGCCGACCAAGCACCAGTACGACTACGACGTTTCCACCGTATACGCCTTCCTGCAGAAGCACGGGCTGGACAAGGAAGTGAAGGTCAATATCGAGCAGGGCCACGCGGTTCTTGCCGGCCATTCCTTCGAGCATGAAATCGCCATGGCGAATACGTTCGGCATTTTCGGCTCGATCGACATGAACCGCAACGACTACCAGTCGGGCTGGGATACGGACCAGTTCCCGAACAACGTGCCGGAAATGGCGCTGGCCTATTACCACGTGCTCGCCGGCGGCGGGTTCAAGAACGGCGGCACCAACTTCGATTCCAAGCTGCGTCGCCAGTCGCTCGATCCGGCAGATCTGCTGATCGGTCATATCGGCGGCATGGATTGCTGCGCCCGTGGCCTGAAGGCTGCGGCGAAGATGATCGATGACGGCGCACTGAAGACGCCGCTCGATGCGCGCTACGAAAAGTGGGACAGCCCGGAGGCTCAAAAGATGCTGCGCGGCGAGTACAAGCTCGACGAAATCGCCGCCCGCGTCGAGAAGGAAGGGATCAATCCCGAGCCGAAGTCCGGACGTCAGGAATATCTCGAAAACGTGATAAACCGCTACGTCTGAGACAAGCAGCCTCGTCCCCTTGTGACAAAGGCGTGAACGGCCCCGGAATGGCGAGAAATCGCGCAACATTTCGGGGCTGGAAACGTTTGATCCTGTGCTTATGTTATGGCTTGGCGAACGGGATTATCCTGCGACCCTTTCAAACGTGAGTTCTGCCGGGGCCTCGGTCGCGAAAGCGGCTGGCTTAAGGCCTCCAACGACACGAAGGAGAATGACATGAAGTGGACTGCACCTAAGTTTGTCGAAGTAAGCTGCGGCATGGAAATCAACCGTTACGCACCTGCAGACGGCAGCGAGCCGGTTCTGTTTTAATTATGAAGAGCACGGGACCCATGACCGGTCTCCGGTTTCTGGTGCTCGGCTCTGCAGCCGGCGGCGGATTACCGCAGTGGAACTGCAATTGTTCCAACTGCGCCGCCGCCCGCGATCCGTCTTCGGGACTTCAGCCGCAGACGCAGTCGTCGCTCGCCGTCAGTATTGACGGAGAGACCTGGGCGATCTTCAACGCCTCGCCGGATATTCGCCAGCAAATCCAGCAGACGCCGCATCTTCATCCGAAAGCCCTCCGCCACAGCCCGATCCAAAGCGTCGTCATCACCAATGCCGATGTGGATCATATCGGCGGTCTCCTGACGATCCGCGAGAAGCAGGCGTTTTCACTGTTTTCGACGGCCGCGATCGGCTCCGTTCTCGATGCGAGCCCGGTCTTCCGAGTCCTGGATCCTGATTTCGTGGCGCGCAAGACGATCCGTCTCGACGAGGATTTTTCACCGCTCGATGGGCTTGAGGCGCGCATCTTTGCAGTGCCCGGAAAGGTCGCCTTGTTTCTCGAGGATGGCGAACCTGAGCTTGGTCTCGAAGGCGAGCAGACAATCGGCGTCGAGTTCGTGGCAAACGGCAAGCGCGCCTACTATATTCCGGGCTGTGCGACGCTTCCGGACTGGCTTTGCGAGCGCATAAGCGGCGCCGACCTCGTGTTCTTCGATGGCACCGTGTTTACCGATGATGAGATGATCCGCGTCGGTACCGGCATCAAGACCGGCCAGCGCATGGGGCATATGCCGATCACTGGCGACGACGCCGGAGGTGGGGGTAGCCTGGAAGCCCTGTCGAAGCTTGGCATAGGCCGCATGGTCTATGTTCATATCAACAATACGAACCCGATCTGGCGCCAAGGCCCGGAGCGGGACGCGGTCACAGACGCCGGCTTCGAAGTCGGCCATGACGGCATGGAGATCGAACTTGCCTGACGCCCTGAATGTTGCCCTGAACAGAACCGATTTTGAAGCCCGGCTGCGCGCCATCGGTGCTGCGCGCTATCACGACAAGCATCCGTTTCACGGCATGCTGCATGGTGGCGGATGCTCGATGACGCAGGTGCGCGCTTGGGTGATCAACCGGTTCTACTACCAGAGCCGTATTCCGCTGAAGGATGCAGCCTTCATGTCGCGCTGCGAGGACATTTCGATCCGGCGCGCCTGGCGCAAGCGGATCGAGGATCACGACGGCGGCCGGGAAGAGGGCGGCGGTATACGGCGCTGGCTGAAGCTTGCCGAAGCGGTCGGGCTCGATCCGGATTACGTCGCGTCCAACCGGGGCGTTCTGCCGGGCACGCGGTTTGCCTGCGATGCCTATGTGCGTTTTGTGCGCGACATGCCGATGCTTGATGCGGTTGCCGCTTCGCTCACCGAGCTGTTCGCGCCGACGATCCACAAGAACCGCATTGCCGGTCTGCTCGAGCACTACGCTTTCGCGAATGAAATCGCGCTCTCCTATTTCCGCAAGCGTCTGGACGAGGCGCCGGTCGATGTCGCCTTCGGGCTCAACTACGTGCTCGACCATGCGGACACGCTGGAAAAGCAGGATGCGGCTGCCGCTGCGCTGACCTTCAAGACGGATGTGCTTTGGGCGCAGCTCGATGCGTTGCAGAGCGCTTACGTATCGCCGGCACTTCTGCCGCCGGGTGGATGGGACGGCAAGGAGGGCGTGATCGGCGCTCTCGACCAGCCGGCTCTGAGAGAGCCTGTGCGGGGAGCGGCGGAATGAGCGAACCTTCCGCAGTGACCGTCACGGCGCAGACGATTGCGAAGCTTGCCCGCGGTGTGCGGCTTCGGGAAGATCCGGTGCGCGGCCAGACGGTGCTGCTTGCGCCGGAACGGGCGCTGGCGCTCGACGAGATCGCTGTGATGATCGTCAACGCGCTCGACGGCGAGCGTGATCTCGATGCCATCGCGCAGGAGTTCTCCGTGAAATTCGAAGCGCCCAAGGAGCAGATCCTGGTCGACGTGATTGCTTTCGTCGACGAGTTTTCCAAGCGGCGCATGCTGGAGTTGAAATCGTGAACGAGCATGTCAGCATTGCGCGGATAAGCGACAGAACGAGCGAATGGACCGACCGGGACGGGGTGACGGGTCGTATCCGCATTCCCGCACCGATCGCCATGCTCGCGGAGCTGACGCATCGCTGTCCGCTGGCTTGCCCCTATTGCTCCAATCCGCTGGAGCTGGAAGGCATCAGCACCGAGCTTTCCACGCAGGAATGGATCCGGGTGTTTCAGGAAGCAGCAGCACTTGGCGTGCTGCACCTGCATCTCTCGGGTGGCGAACCGGCGTCGCGGCGCGATCTGGTGGAGCTCACGGCGGCGGCCGCCAAGGCCGGGCTTTATACCAACCTGATTACGTCGGGCATTGGCCTCAATGAGAAGCGCATCGCCGAGCTGTCCGCGGCCGGGCTCGATCATCTGCAGCTTTCGATCCAGGGCGCGACGCCTGTTCTGGCCGACAAGGTGGGTGGTTACAAAGGCGGTTACGATCGCAAGATCGCGGTGGCCGAGTGGACACATGCGGCCGGCATCCCGCTCACCGTCAACGCCGTCTGCCACAAGCAGAACATGGACGAGCTGGGCGCCATGCTGGATCTTGCCGTCGAACTCGGTGCGCGCCGCATCGAGATCGCCACCGTGCAGTTTCACGGCTGGGCCGAGAAGAACCGCAAAGCGCTGATGCCCACCAAGGAACAGGTGCTGCACGCCAACGCCTTTGTTGAGGAAGCGCGCAAACGGCTGGAAGGCATCATCGTCATCGATTACGTGCCGGCCGATCACCACTCGACCTTTCCGAAGGCCTGCATGGGCGGCTGGGGACGCACGGGCCTGAATGTTACGCCATCGGGCAAGGTTCTGCCCTGCCATGCGGCCGAAAGCATTCCGTCGCTCAACTTCGAGACCGTGCGCGACATGTCGCTGACCGACATCTGGTATGACAGCCAGGCGTTCAACGCCTATAGGGGCGACAGCTGGATGCCGGATCTTTGCCGGTCCTGCGATCGCAAGGGCGTGGATTTTGGCGGTTGCCGTTGCCAGGCGATGGCGTTGGCCGGCGACGCCGCGACCACCGACCCGGTCTGCATCCTGTCGCCGATGCGCCATCTCCTGGTCGAGCAGGCAGAGATCGACAGCCGCGCCGAGCCGCCTGAATTCGTCTATCGCGGCCGCTAACGCCACTCCCGGTGGTGTCGCGAATGTGAACGAAGCTCATGAGCTGAAACTGCTTTACGTACCTCAAATTCTTCGATAGCCTGAAATTCAGGGAGGAATTTCAGTGCATCACACCACTTGCGAGGAGGCAGGTGTTGTGGGCGTGCCGCGTTGCGGCTGCTTCACGACGCTTCAGATTTTGAGGCCGGTGCATGGTTGATGCGCCCGGGCAAACGGCTGCGCCTCTGCTCGATGCGCGCGGCCTTTCAAAGACGTTCGGCATTGTCGAAGTCCTCAAGGATATCGCGCTCACTGTTCGTGCCGGAGAGGTCCACGCGATCATCGGCGAAAACGGCGCCGGCAAATCCACCTTGATGAAGATCCTTGCCGGCAACCATCAGCCGACAAGCGGCGAACTTGCGATCGACGGGCAGGTCGTCAGCTTTTCGGGGCCGGTCGATGCGGAAAAGCATGGCATCGTGCTGGTGCATCAGGAAATCCTTCTCGCACCGGATCTGACGGTGGCGCAGAACATCTATCTCGGTCGCGAGGTTCGAAAGGGCATCGCGCTTGATGACCGGGCGATGAATGCGGGCGCAGCAGACGCGATCCGCGATCTGGGTGCCGATATCGATCCCGAGACCATCGTCTCAAGACTTTCGATCGCGCAGCGCCAGCTGGTGCAGATCGCGCGGGTCCTGCTGGTGCCGCATCGCATCGTCATCTTCGACGAACCGACGGCTTCGCTGACGCCGCACGAAACCGAAGCGCTGTTGAAGGTCATCACCGATATCCGCGCCAAGGGCGTCGGCGTGCTCTACATCTCGCACCGGCTGCCGGAGGTAAAGGAGATCGCCGACCGCGTGACGGTGCTGCGCGACGGGCGACTGGTCGCTTCGCACCCGACAAGCGAGCTGGAACCGGCCGACATGGCGCGTCTGATGGTGGGCCGCGATGTGGCAAAGCTCTACCCGGACCGGCAGGCGGCCGTTGAGCCCGAAACGGTGCTTCAGGTGGAAGGATTCGATGTGCCGGGCTACGCGCGCGATGCCGGGTTTACCCTGCACAAGGGTGAGATCCTCGGTTTTGCCGGGCTGATCGGCGCCGGTCGCACCGAACTGATGGAAGGGCTGGCCGGACTTCGACCGGCCAAGGGCAAGGTGACGCTACGGGGCCGGCCGGTTCAGTTTACCGACGTGCATTCGAGCCTCAAGGCGGGCGTCGCCTATCTGTCCGAGGACCGTAAGGGCAAGGGCCTGCTCTTGACCAAGGACCTGACCGTCAACCTGACGCTCGCCTCGCTCGGCAAGTTCATCCGTGGCCTGCAGATCGATCGCAAGCGAGAGGCGCAGGCGCTCGACAAGGCGATCGAGGATTTCGACATCCGCACCGGCACGAAGACGATCCTCGCAGGACAGCTTTCCGGCGGCAACCAGCAGAAACTGCTGCTTGCCAAGATGATGCTGCTCGATCCGCAGGTTGTCATCATCGACGAGCCGACGCGCGGCATCGATATCGGCAACAAAGAACAGATCTACAAATTCATCGCTGCTCTGGCCGCGGAAGGGCGCTCGATCATCGTCGTCTCGTCCGAAATGCCGGAGCTGATCGGCATCTGCGACCGCATCCTGGTGATGCGCGGCGGCCGGATCGTCGGCGAAGTTCAGGGAGACCACATGACGGAAAACGAGATCGTCCAGCTTGCAACCGGTGTCAATGTCGGTGCGGGGGAGGCGGCATGAGTGCGGTCGTAACCGAGACGAAGGCGCCGAAGACTTCGCGCGACTGGGACATGGCGGCCATCGCGCCGTTTGTTGCGCTGGCGCTGCTTCTGGTGCTCGGCTATTTCGCCAACCCGAATTTCGTGTCGCTGGCCAACCTCACCAACGTCATCACCCGCAGCGCCTTTATCGCCGTGATAGCGCTTGGGGCGACCTATGTGATCTCGGCGGGGGGACTGGATCTCTCGGTCGGGGCGATGGTGGCGTTTGTCGCCAGCCTGATGATCCTGTTCATGAACTCAGGCGTGATTGCCGATCCGATGCTGATGCTGATGGCCGGCATGGCGGTGGCGCTGGTTCTGGGGGCGGCCTGCGGGCTGGCGAACGGGCTTATCACCACGCTCGGGCGGATCGAGCCGTTTATCGCGACGCTCGGCACGATGGGGATCTATCGCGGCCTGACGACGTGGCTTTCCCAGGGCGGTGCGATCACGCTCAAGGACCGGCAGTTGCAGCAGCTCTACCGGCCGGTCTATTTCGGCGACGTGTTCGGCGTGCCGATCCCGATCATCGTGATCTTCGTGACGGCGGCGCTCGCTGCCTTCGTGCTCTACCGCACCCGGTATGGCCGTCATGTGATCGCCGTCGGATCGAACGAGGAAGTGGCGCGCTATTCGGGCATTTCGGTCAACAAGGTGCGCACCATCGCCTATGTGGTGCAGGGGCTCTGCGTGGCTGTTGCTGTCATGATCTACGTGCCGCGGCTGGGATCGACGTCTGCGACGACAGGCATCCTGTGGGAATTGCAGGCGATCACGGCGGTCGTTGTTGGCGGGACGGCACTTCGCGGCGGGGTCGGTCGCATCTGGGGCACGATCTGCGGCGCCTTCATTCTGGAAATCGTCGGCAACATCATGATCCTGTCGAACTTCGTGTCGGAATATCTGATCGGGGCGATCCAGGGCGCGATCATTATCATTGCCATGCTGGTGCAGAGGTCGCTGATGCGAAAGTAAGAGGTTGTTACGGGACCCCTCCGGCCTGCCGGCCATCTCCACCACAAGGGGGGAGAAGACTCGCCGCAATCGCCTGCCTCGATCGAGTGTTGGCGTTAGCTGCCGGGTTAAGCCCGCCCCCTTGTGGGCAGGGCGGGGAGGGGTTTCGGGTCGCTGAGACCAATGGTTTGGCCGGGCCTCTGGGGCGGGTCCGGTTTCGGGAGGATGACCCCTTAAACTCTGGGAGAGAGAACATGCATAGAAGAACATTCGGTCTCGGCGTTGCAGGACTTGCAGCGTCGGTTGCCGCCGCACCAAGCCTCGGGCTTGCACAGGAGGCGAAGAAGGTGACGATCGGTGTGTCCATTCCGGCGGCCGACCATGGCTGGACGGCTGGCGTGGTGTTCCATGCCGAACGCGTCGCGAAACTTCTGATGGCCGAGCACAAGGGCCTCACTGTCATCGTGAAGACCTCGGCGGATCCGGCGAGCCAGGCAAACGCGGTGCAGGATCTGGCGGTGCAGGGCATCGATGCGCTCGTCATCCTGCCGAGCGATCCGGATCAGCTGGTCACCGCGATCCAGCAGGTGAAGGACGACGGCAAGTTCGTGGCGCTGGTCGACCGTGCACCATCGGTCAACGACAACACGATCCGCAATCTCTACGTGGCCGGCAACAACCCGGCGCTTGGCGAAGTGGCCGGAAAGTACATCGCCGAGAAGACGCCGGAAGCGCAGGTTGTCGTGATCCGCGGCCTGCCGATCCCGATCGACCAGCAGCGCCAGGACGGTTTCGACAAGGGGATCGCCGGTTCCAAGGTGAAGGTGCTGGAGCGCCAATACGGCAACTGGAGCCGCGACGACGCCTTCAAGGTGATGCAGGATTTTCTGACCAAGCATCAGAAGATCGATGTGGTCTGGTGCCAGGACGACGACATGGCCGTCGGCGTGCTGGAGGCGATCGAGCAGGCGAAGCGCACCGACATTCAGTATGTCGTTGGTGGTGCCGGCTCCAAGGACATGATCAAGCGCGTCATGGACGGCGATAAGATGATGCCGGTCGACGTGCTCTATCCGCCGGCGATGGTGGCAACCGCCATGCAGCTGACGGCGGCCAACTTCTACGATCAGGTCCCGGTCAGCGGCAACTATATCCTCGACGCCACGCTGGTGACGAAGGAGAATGCGCAGAACTTCTACTTCGCCGACTCGCCGTTCTGAGATCACCAAGGCGAGAGGGGGCGTTTGTCGCAAGACGCCCTCTTTCCTCGCGTCATCCCTGTGCTCGTGACAGGGATTCAAGCCAGCCCAAGTCGCTGGGCTGAAGAAAATTGCTCTGACCCGACGGAAATCGGGTCACTGGATTCCTGTGACAAGCACAGGAATGCCGGAGAGTTTGCGGAACGCACCGAGCCCGACATCGAGGGCGGCATATCGGAAAGGAAACACCATGAAGACGATCAAGGGTCCGGGCATTTTTCTCGGTCAGTTTGCCGGAGACAAGGCGCCGTTCGACAGCTGGGACGGCATCACCAAATGGGCGGCCGACAAGGGTTATCTCGGTGTGCAGGTGCCGACCTGGGCGAGCCAGCTGATCGACCTCAGACAAGCTGCCTCGTCGAAGGATTACTGCGACGAGTTCGCCGGTGTCGCCCGCCAGAACGGTGTCGAAGTGACCGAATTGTCCACCCATCTTCAGGGGCAGCTGGTCGCCGTGCATCCGGCCTATGATGACGCCTTCGACGGCTTCGCTGCGCCGGAAGTGCGCGGCAATCCGAAGGCGCGTCAGGAATGGGCGGTCGAGCAGGTGAAGATGGCGATCACAGCCTCGAAGCATCTTGGCATCACGGCGCATGCCACCTTTTCCGGCGCGCTCGCCTGGCCCTACATCTATCCCTGGCCGCAGCGCCCGGCCGGTCTGGTCGAGACCGCCTTCGACGAGCTTGCCCGCCGCTGGACGCCGATCCTCGATCACGCGGACGAAAACGGCGTCGACGTGTGTTACGAAATCCACCCCGGCGAGGACCTGCATGACGGCGTCACGTTCGAGATGTTCCTGGAGCGGGTAAAGAACCATCCGCGCGCCAACATGCTCTACGATCCCTCGCACTACATCCTGCAATGCCTGGATTATCTCGATAATATCGACATCTACAAAGACCGGATCAAGATGTTCCACGTCAAGGACGCGGAGTTCAATCCGACCGGGCGGCAGGGCGTCTATGGCGGCTTCCAGAGCTGGGTGAACCGGGCCGGACGGTTCCGTTCGCCGGGCGATGGTCAGGTGGATTTCGGGGCGATCTTTTCCAAGATGGCGGCCAACGATTTCGACGGCTGGGCCGTGGTCGAATGGGAATGCGCCCTGAAGCATCCCGAAGACGGAGCCCGCGAAGGCGCGGAATTCGTCAAGCACCACATCATCCGCGTGACGGAACATGCATTCGACGACTTTGCCGCCGGCGGCACGGACGAGGCGGCCAACAGGCGGATGCTGGGGCTTTCATAGAAACCCCTCCCCACAAGGGGAGGGCTTAACCTGCCGCACCCTTCGGTCATGACCCGAGACGTTGCGGAGGGGTCTCTCCCCCCTTGTGGGGGAGATGGCCTGCAGGCCAGAGGGGACTTTCCCCGCAATGAATTTCCAAGGAGACATCATCGTGACCATCGAAGCCAAGGACGAACAGACACGCGCACCCCGTATCCGGCTCGGCATGGTCGGCGGCGGATCAGGTGCCTTTATCGGCGCGGTGCACCGGATGGCGGCGCGGCTGGATGACCGGTTCGAGCTTGTCGCCGGCGCGCTTTCCTCGACGGCGGAGAAATCGGCGGCATCGGGGCGGGAACTCGGGCTTGATACGGACCGAACCTACGGCTCCTATGAGGAGATGGCGAGCCGCGAGGCGGAGCGTGAGGACGGCATCGAGGCGGTGTCGATCGTCACGCCGAACCATGTTCATTTCGATGCCGCCAAAGCTTTTCTCAAGCGCGGTATCCACGTCATCTGCGACAAGCCGCTGACCTCCAACCTTGCCGACGCGAAGGCGCTGAAGCAGGTAGCCGACGAGAGCGGCGCACTGTTCATCCTCACCCACAACTACACCGGCTATCCGATGGTGCGCCAGGCCCGCGAGATGGTCGAGAGCGGCGCTCTCGGCGATATCCGCATCGTTCAGGCGGAATATCCGCAGGACTGGTTGACCGAGGCGGTCGAACAGACCGGCGCCAAGCAGGCGGTGTGGCGCACCGACCCGGCACAATCCGGTGCCGGCGGCTCGACCGGCGATATCGGCACGCATGCCTATAACCTCGCCTGCTTCATCACAGGGCTGACGCTCGACAGCCTTGCCGCCGATCTCGACAGTTTCGTCGAAGGCCGCCGGCTCGACGACAATGCCCATGTCATGCTGCGCTTCGCGGCAAGACACGGCGAGAAGCCGGCCAAGGGCATGCTCTGGTGTAGCCAGGTGGCGCCGGGCCATGAGAACGGCCTAAAGATCCGCGTCTACGGCACCAAGGGCGGCATCGAATGGGTGCAGGCCGATCCGAACTACCTCTGGTTCACGCCGTTCGGGCAAGAAAAGCGGCTGATCACCCGCAATGGCGCCGGTTCCGGCGCCGCTGCTGCGCGTGTCTCCCGCATTCCATCGGGTCATCCGGAAGGTTATCTCGAAGCCTTTGCAACGATCTACACGGAGGCGGCACTGGCAATTCACGCCCACCGGACGGGCGCGAAACTGGACGAGGCGGTTATCTATCCAACCGTCGACGACGGCGTGAAGGGCGTCGCCTTTGTCGAGGCCTGCGTGGAGTCGTCTCGGAACAATGGTGCTTGGGTGAAGGTGTAAAGACTTGGTGGGCGGCGTCTGCCCCTCACCCTAACCCTCTCCCCGTAGACGGGGAGAGGGGACGTGGCTCGATCGGGGCAAGGCGCGTGCGGCAAAGGACCTTCTCCCCAACTGCGGAGAGAAGGGTCCGCAGGACGCAGCCGGATGAGGGGCCTGGGGAAGAGGTGGCGGCACCCGGATAGGCGTTGGAACCCTCGCCGCGGCCGGATCTACCTCCAGTGTCAGGAGCCCAATATTGACATTTCCATTCAATCTGTACAGATATATGTACATTCTGAGAGGAGAGCATTGTGGCCCACGTTCGTTTGACCGAGTTTAGGCAGAACATTGCGACCCACTTCGACAACGTGATCGCCTCTCGCGCTCCTTTGCTGGTCACGCGTCAGGGGTCAGAGGCGTTGGTTCTGATTGCTGAGGGCGAATACGAGAGCATGCAGGAAACTCTGCACCTTCTTTCCACTCCAGCGAATTCTGATCGGCTGCGCGAGAGTATTGCGCAGCTTCGCGGAGAAGAGCTGATCGAAAAAGACCCGACTCTCTGACATGAACCTTCTCTGGACGGGAAACGCCTGGGAAGAGTATCAATACTGGCAAAGCGTCGATCAATCGATGGTCGAGAAAATCAACGAGCTGATCAGGGATACGAAGAGATCGCCCTTCAAGGGGCTTGGAAAACCGGAACCGCTGAAGGGCAGTCTCTCCGGGTTTTGGTCGAGGCGCATTCTTGGGGAGCATCGACTGGTGTATTGTGTGTCGGGTAAAGGAAGCACCCAGCAACTTCAAATCATCCAGTGCCGTTTTCACTATGAGAGATAGTATAGAGCGTACTTAAGACGATAATCGCGAACGAGCTCGTCGCGCTGAACGGGTTTTCGCGCTCCAATACCTGTACAACGGGCGGGCATTTGGGTACACGTCGCTGCTATGACGGCCGGGGTCATTGTCTCGGTCGCACCTCCATATGGCGGCATCCTCATGACTGATCCCAAAATTCTCGCAGCCCGCTTCCCGGGTGACTTCACGTTTGGCGTTGCGACCGCCGCCTACCAGATCGAGGGATCGACCAAGGCGGATGGCAGGAAGCCGTCCATTTGGGATGCGTTTTCCAACATGCCGGGGCGGGTTCACAACCGCGACAATGGCGATATCGCCTGCGATCACTACAATCGCTGGGAAGCGGATCTCGATCTGATCGCGGACATGGGCGTTTCCGCCTACCGGTTCTCGCTGGCGTGGCCGCGGATCATTCCTGAGGGCACCGGCCGGATCAACGAGCAGGGGCTCGATTTCTACGACAAGCTGATCGACGGATTGAAGGCGCGCGGCATCAAGGCCTTCGCGACGCTCTATCACTGGGACCTGCCGCTGGCGCTGATGGGCGACGGCGGCTGGGCCGCGCGATCGACTGCCTACGCCTTCCAGCGCTACGCCAAGGTGGTGATGGCGCGTCTTGGGGACCGGCTGGATTCGGTTGCGACATTCAACGAACCGTGGTGCTCGGTGTGGCTGAGCCACCTCTACGGCGAGCATGCGCCGGGCGAGCGCAACATGGAGGCGGCCCTTGCCGCCATGCACCACACCAATCTCGCGCATGGACTGGCGGTCGAAGCGATCCGGCATGTGACGCCGAATGTGCCTGTTGGTCTCGTCCTCAACGCACATTCCGTCATTGCGGGTTCCGATAGCGCCGAAGATAGCGCTGCTGCCGAGCGTGCCTTCGACTTCCACAACGGCGCCTTTTTCGGCCCGGTGTTCAAGGGCGAATATCCGGCGTCGCTGATGTCGGCGCTTGGCGATCGGATGCCGAAAGTGGAAGACGGCGATCTTGCCGTCATCAACCAGAAACTCGACTGGTGGGGCCTCAATTATTACACGCCGATGCGCGTTCTTGCCGATACCGCTGAGGGTGCGGAATTCCCGGCAACGCAGCCTGCGCCCTTCGTCGAAACGGCGGTGACCGATATCGGCTGGGAGATCTATGCGCCCGCCATGAAATTGCTGGTCGAGGATCTCTACCGTCGCTACGACCTGCCGGAATGCTACGTCACGGAAAACGGTGCCTGCGACAATACCGATCTTGGCGCCGACGGCACAATCGATGACACGATGCGGCTTGACTACTATGTCGAACATCTCGGCGTCGTCGCGGATCTCGCCCGCGACGGTTATCCGATGAAGGGCTATTTCGCGTGGAGCCTGATGGACAATTTCGAGTGGGCCAAGGGCTATCAGATGCGGTTCGGCCTCGTCCATGTCGACTATCAGACGCAGGTTCGCACGATCAAGCAGAGCGGCAAATGGTATCGGGATCTGGCTGCAGAGTTCCCCAAGGGTAACCACGCACCGGCTTAATTTTGCGCTGCGTAGAAGATTTTTTCTCGTTTTCGCCGAATTTGAAATCTCATCCCTGTAAAATGTGGCGCAGGCGGGGCATTGATGCGCCATCAATAACGAGGCCTCCCGGCTTCATTGAAAGCCGATCGAATGCTCCGCAAAGTCACCTGTCATCGAACGTGCCGCTTGGCTGCATGAATTGAGACGGCGACCCTTGTCGCCGGGATGACCTGACTGAACGTGTGAGCTTATCATGACACTTGTTACTGCCGTGGCCGATGCCGCTTCGCCTGACGTGGCGAATGCTGCGCCCATGGTGTCGTTCGAAAAGGTGGTGAAGCGGTTCGGCGGTGCGTCCGGGCAGCCCGAATTCACCGCGCTCGACGGTATCGATTTTTCGGTCGCCCGCGGCTCCATCGCCGGTATCATCGGCCGATCCGGGGCCGGAAAGTCGACTCTGATCCGGCTGGTCAACGGGCTTGAAAAGGCGACGTCCGGCACGGTCGTGGTCGATGGCGTCGAAGTGGGCGGGCTCGGCGAAGATGGTTTGCGTTCGCTGCGCCGCCAGGTCGGCATGATCTTCCAGCATTTCAATCTGCTGTCCTCGCGAACCGCGTTCGACAATGTGGCGCTGCCGCTCGAGATTGCCGGTGTGGACAAGGCGGCGATCAAGGCCAAGGTCGGGCCTCTGCTCGATCTCGTCGGTCTCGGCGACAAGGCCGGGCGTTACCCGTCCGAGCTGTCGGGTGGGCAAAAGCAGCGCGTCGGCATTGCCCGCGCGCTGGCGACCGATCCGAAACTGCTGCTCTCAGACGAAGCCACCTCGGCGCTCGATCCGGAGACCACGCATTCGATCCTTGATCTTCTGAAGCGCATCAACGCCGAACTCGGGCTGACGGTGCTTCTGATCACGCACGAAATGGAAGTGGTGAAAACGGTCGCCAGCCATGTGGCGGTGATCGATGCGGGTCGCATCGTCGAGGCCGGGCGCACGTTCGAGGTTTACGCCGACCCCAGGCACGAGACGACGCGCACGCTGCTTGCCTCTTCGCTCAACCTGCCGGAATGGCTGCGCAACGGCATCAAACGGCAACCATCGGCGGGGGACCGGGCGCTGGTGCGGCTGGTGTTCTTCGGCGACACGGCTTTCAAGCCGCTGACGGGACGTCTGGTTGCCGAACTGGGCGCCGACGTCAACATTCTGGCGGGCGCGATCGAGGAGATCGCCGGCGAGCCTTTCGGATCGCTGGTCGTTTCCTATTCCGCCGACCCGGCCGTGATGGCGCGGGCGCAACAATTCTATGCCGAGACCGGCCTGAAGACGGAGGTGCTCGGCTATGTCGCTTGAGATGCTCATCAACCTTCTCACCAAGGCGCTGACCCAGACGCTGCAGATGGTGGCGATCGCCGGCCTGATCGGCTCGGCCATCGGACTGCCGATCGGCATTTTTCTTGCCACCAGCGGCCGTGGCGAGCTGTTTCCGGCACCGGCGGCGAACCGCGTCATCGGCCTCATCGTCAATGCCGCGCGCTCGACGCCGTTCATTATTCTGGTCGTTGCGATCATACCGTTTACCCGGTTGATCACGGGAACCTCGATCGGCACCAATGCGGCTATCGTGCCTTTGACGATCGCCACCATTCCGTTCTTTGCGCGGCTCGTGGAGGCGGCGATCCGCGAGATCGACAGCGGTCTCATCGAGGCGGCCCGCGCCATGGGGGCTTCGCCGATGCAGATCGTCTTCAAGGTGCTGCTCGCGGAAGCCCGGCCCGGCCTGATCCTCGCGCTCACCATGACCATGGTCAGCCTGATCGGCTATTCGGCGATGGTCGGTGCGGTCGGCGGCGGTGGTCTCGGCGATCTCGGGATCCGCTACGGTTACCAGCGCTTCATGCCGGAAGTCATGCTTGCCGTCGTCGTGGTGCTGATCGTTCTGGTTCAGCTGGTCCAGAGCGCCGGCGACAGTCTTGCCCGACGGTTCGACAGGCGCAACCGCAAGACCTGATCAAGAACAAGCCATTCATTCTTTCAAATCCAAGGAGACAGACATGAAGAACATCATTCTCGCGGCCGCCTTCAGTGCGCTCACTGCCGCATCGGCCTTTGCCGAAGACATCAAGATCGGCGTGACGCCCGGTCCGCACGCGCAGATCATGGAAAAGGTCAAGGAAATCGCAGCCCCCAAGGGCCTCAACATCGATATCCTCGAATTCTCCGACTACGTCGTTCCGAACCAGGCGCTGGCTGATGGCGAACTTCAGGCCAATTCCTTCCAGCACAAGCCGTATCTCGACAATCAGGTAACCGACCGCAAGTTCGACCTGATCGCCGTCGGCACAACCGTCAACTTCCCGATGGGTGTCTATTCCAAGAAGGTGAAGAGCCTCGACGAACTGAAGGAAGGTGCTACGGTTTCGATCCCCAACGACCCGACCAATGGCGGTCGCGCGCTTTTGATCCTCGCCGACAAGGGTCTCATCAAGCTCAATGCCGACAAGGGCCTCAAGGTCACGCCGGCCGACGTCACCGAAAACCCGAAGAAGATCGAATTTGCCGAGCTCGACGCAGCTCAGCTTCCGCGTTCGCTCGATGACGTCGACGCGGCCGTGATCAACACCAACTTCGCGGTCGAGGGCGGTCTCAACCCGGCCAAGGACACGATCGCCAAGGAAGGCGAAAAGGCACCTTACATCAACATCATCGCGATCAACGCGAAGGACAAGGATGCCGCCTGGGTGAAGACGCTGGTCGACAGCTATCACAGCCCTGAGGTGAAGCAGTTCGTGCTCGACACGTTCAAGGGCGTCGTCATTCCGTCCTGGTAACACGTCGAAAGACGATAGGATCTCAGAGTGAAGTGATCTAATCGAGGCCGGTCTCCGCGGAGACCGGCTTTTCTTATTGAAGTTAACGATATCTGAAGAGATCGCCGTCCAATGTGGCCCCCTTAATGAAGGGGCGGGCTATTGTTGTTCATGCCGTCACATTTCCGGCGTTCCGTTCCGGCCGGCCGTCGGTCTGTCGTGGCGATGCAACTTGTCCTGTTCGCAGTCGTCGTCACGCTCGTGACCGTCTTCATTCTGACGGCCGTCGGCCGCATTGCAGATTATGCCAACCGGTATGACGACAGCCGCTCGATGCAGACCACCGAAGGCGCGCTGCAGACCTTCCGAACCCAGCTTCAGGCCACCCTCAACGATTATTCGGCATGGGATGATGCTGCCCAGTTCGTCTATGCCCCGGATGGCCAGGATTGGGTTGTCAGCAATTACGGCGATATGACGTCCAACAGCGGCCTGTTCGATATCGCGATCGTGATGGACACCGAGCGCAACGTGCTGATGTCCTATCAGGAGGGACGTCCGGCAGAATGGAACCCGCGAGAGTATTTCGATACGTCGCTCTGGACCTTGTTCGATCGGGTCCTGTCCACGGGTCGCGACGGTCTGCCGGAAGCCACGGGCTTTGTTCAGACACGCGACGGCGTTGCGGCTGTCGGCGTCGCCCTGGTGCGCGAAAAATCCGGCGCGCTCGACAAGCCGCTCTCGGAGAGACGGTTTCTCGTCTTTGCCCGCCAGCTGGACGAAAAGAAGGTGGCGGAACTTGCAAGGACCTATGTTGTCGAGGGTTTGCGGTTCATCGACAAGACCGATCAGACCAGCAACAGTGTCGAACTTCGCAACCTGCACGGCAAGCTTTTGGTCAAGCTTTCGTGGCAGCCGCGGCGTCCGGGCGACCTCGGCTTCTCCCAGGTGCAGCCTCTGGTCTATGGCGCGCTTGCCATGGTCGGGCTGTTTTTCCTGCTGCTCGTGGTCAGTGGCAGCATCACCCTAAATCAGCTCAAGCGCGACGAAGCCGATGCGAGACGGCTCGCGATGTGCGACCGGTTGAGCGGGCTTTTGAACCGTTCAGGTTTCTTTACCGCTCTCGACGCCCTTGTTCTCGAAAGCCGGGCGCAGGGCGCGCATGTTTTGCTTCTCTATCTGGATCTCGATGGCTTCAAGGAGGTCAACGATGCCTATGGTCACGGGACCGGCGACAAGCTGATCCGCGGCGTGGCGGCCGGGTTGAAGACGCTTGTTGGCAGCGAGGCGATCCTGGCGCGCGTCGGCGGCGACGAATTCGCCATCGCTCTGCCGGTGATGGGGGCATCTCCGGTGGCACCTGTTCTCTGCGACCGCATTCTCGGCTTCTTCGGCGAGCCCTTCGTCATCGGCGAACGGGTGGCTGTGATCGGAACCAGTATCGGTGTCGCCATCTCGCCGCGCGGCAACGTGCCGGGAGAAGAGCTTGTCCGTCGGGCCGACATGGCGATGTACCGTGCCAAGGAAACCGGCCGCGGCCGTTACGAGAATTACCGGCCGGAAATGGATGCCGAGCGCGAGGAGCGCAACCGGCTGGAAGTGGACCTGCGGATCGCCATCGAGCGGCGCGAAATCAACATCGTCTACCAGCCCGTGGTGGATGCAACGAACTGGCGGCTGATCGGCGTCGAAGCGTTGGCCCGCTGGACCCGCAAGGGTTACGGACCGGTGCCGCCGGATGTGTTCATTCCGATTGCGGAATCAAGCGGACTGATCGACCAGCTGGGTCTGTTCGTCATGCACCGGGCCTGCGAGCGCATCGCCGACTGGCCCGGCATCAAGCTTGCCGTCAATATCTCGCCCGGCCAGTTCCGTGATCCCGAATTTTCGCAGCATGTGGCCTCGATGTTCCGCAAGACCGGAACCGATCCGTCGCGCATCACGCTGGAAATGACCGAGGGGTATTTCATCCAGAACCCAGACCGCGCTCGCGCAGCGATTGCCAGGCTGAAAAAGCTCGGTGTCGAAATTGCTCTGGACGATTTCGGCGCTGGTTTTTCGAGCGTCGGATATCTGCGGCAGTTCGGTTTCGACCGGATGAAGATCGATCGCTCGCTGGTGCATGCGATGTCCGAGGGTGACCACGCGGTTCAGACGTTGCAGGCGACCGTGGCGCTTGCCCGTTCGCTCGGCATGCCGGTGACGGCGGAAGGCGTCGAGAGCGAGGACCAGGCGTTGAAGTTGCGGATGACGGGCTGTGATGAATTGCAGGGCTATTTCTTCGGTCGGCCGATGGAAGCCCATGAGATCGACGTCATTTACCGCACCGACCGGGGACGGGACGGAAAGCGGATTGCCTGAAAACGTCTCAGGCTAGAGATGCCGCGGCACCTTTGTCTTCAGGATTGCAATCAGGCCCGCATCCATGAAGTCGTAATCGTCAGGTATATCGAGACAGATCAGCCGCTTGCCCTTGAGCTTCGATCGGTATCTCTGCTGGATCTTTGCCCGGTGGGTCCGTTCCATGACGAAGAGGATGTCGGCCCATTCGATCAATTCGGCTGAGAGAGAGTTTTCGGCATCATTGTTGGTGCCGGCGGACGACACCTCGATGCCGGGCCATTCTGCAAAAACCTGCTCGGCCGTCGGGCTGCGCAGCTTGTTCTGGCTGCAGACGAAAAGGATGTTTTTCAGGTTACTCCATCCTTCTCGCGGACGCTCAGCTACCGATATGTTTGACGCCGCGCTGTTTGGCGAGGGCGATCTGGAGCTGCCGCTGACGGTAACGCAACCGGTCTTCCTCGGTGCGGCTGTCGTAGCAATGGGAACAGGAGACGCCTTCCTCATACTTGGGCGAGGTGACATCTTCGGCGGTGATCGGATTGCGGCAGGCGTGGCAGAGCTTGTGGTTGCCTTCCTTCAGGCCGTGCTCGACGGAGACGCGCTCGTCGAACACGAAACAGGCGCCTTCCCACAGGCTTTCCTCTTCCGGCACCTGTTCGAGATATTTCAGGATGCCGCCCTTCAGGTGGTAGACGTCCTCGAAACCCTGCTGCTTCATGAAGGCTGTTGCCTTTTCGCAGCGGATGCCGCCAGTGCAGTACATGGCGATCTTCGGCTTGTTGTGCAGGCCGGTATTGTTCTTCACCCAGTCCGGGAATTCGCGAAACGTCTTGGTGTTGGGGTCGACTGCGCCCTTGAAGATGCCGATCGCAGTCTCGTAATCGTTGCGCGTATCGATGACGATGGTCTCGGGATCCGAGATCAGCGCGTTCCAGTCCTTCGCCTCGACATAGGTGCCAACGATTCTGTTGGGATCGATATCCTCGACCCCCATCGTGACGATTTCCTTCTTGAGCTTAACCTTCATGCGCACGAAGGGCATTTTCGACGCGCGGCTTTCCTTGTGCTCCAGACTGGTGAATTCCGGCTGGGCGCGTAGGAACGTCAGAAGCTCCGCGATATCAGTGTCGGAGCCCGCCACAGTTCCATTGATGCCTTCGCGCGCGATCAGCAGCGTGCCCTTGATGCCGCGCGCGTCGCAAAAGGCCTGCAGCGGCGTCTGGAACTCACCAAATCGTTCGAACCGCGCAAAGTGATAGAGCGCGGCAACGAGAAATGCGCCCGTGGCTTCGGGGCGGGGGAGAAGGTGGCTTTCGGTCATGCCGGTCCCATACAACCAGATGCGCTGTTGCGCAATGGATCGGGCGTCGTCGTCACGACGCCGCGTGTTTCCAGAGGAGTGCGACAAGCTTGCTTTCCGTGGCGGCACTGTCGGAAAACACCGATTGGGCGATCGGCAGTGCTTCTTTCCGGAGTGCCTGCTGGCGGGCGATGATGGCGGCGAGTAGCCGCGCCAGCGTGTCGCTGTCGCCGAAAAGGTCGGGGCTTTCGTTGACGAGGCCCGAGAGAACGGAAAGATCGTGCTCGTGACCTAAGAGATCGACCAGCGATTTCGCCTCGGCCTGTTTGGCGCGCATCGCCGACGGCCAGATGTCGCGCAGGAGGGCAAGATGCATCCAGTAGGTCTGGCCGCTCTTGCGCAATTCGTGGAATGCCTCGGCATGGGCATTGCCTTCGCATTCCTTTATCGCGGCGATCGCCTGCAGGCGTTGTTTCTTCCAGACCTTGGCAAGCCGATTGGCGGTCTTTTCCGGCCGGTCGTCGAGGGAGAGGCCGTGCAACGCGTCGATGGCTTCGTGGCAGATGATCACCGCCGTCGCCATGCGGGCGGGCAAGTCTTCCTGGTGCTTGGCAATCTCGTCGCGGCGTTTGGAAAGGGCGTCGCGGGCAAATGCAAGTGCTGCCTGTTCTTCCGGCAACGTGGACTGGCCGGCAAGATAATCGACCGTTTCGACAAGTGCCGTTGCATCGCGCACGGCAGAGAGGCTGCGGGCCATGTCGCCGATCCGGGTGTTTTCCCGGCTTCTGAATTCCTTGGCATCCGGCTGGATCAGGCGGTACAGCGCCCGCACGCGCTTGAAACGCTTGCGCGCATCGTGGATCGCCGTGTGTTCTCCGTCGGGCTTGTCGGCGAGATAACGGACAGCCTTCGACAGCTGCTGCTCGGCAACCGCAACGAATTCGGCGGTAAACGGCTTATCGGGTCTCAGGCGATAGGCCATCGAGAAGCTCCCTGCTCAGATCCTGGTTGGCCATGACGGCATTGGAATAGCGGCGATCGCCGGTGACGTCGTCGCCGATCCAGTCCGGTATCGGCGGACGTTCGGTTTCGCTTTGAAGTTCGACCTCGGCGACAACCAGGCCGTTATAGACGCCCTCATAGACATCCACTTCCCAGGTGTAGCCCTGATGCTCGACATTGAAGCGGGTCTTGTCGAGGACGATGCCGGTGGCACCTGCTGCCATGTCTTTGGCATCGGCGAGCGGGATCTCGTATTCGAACTCCGAGCGCGAGAACAATTCCGAGCCGATCTTGATCGTCAGCTTGGCCTTCTCGTCATCCATGATGCGAACGCGAACCGAGCGATCAGCGGCAACGGCGATATAGGCCTGCAGGAACCGCGAGGAGGATGCGACCTCGTTCCGCCAGGCATCGTTCTTGACCAGATACTTGCGCTCGATTTCCTGTCCCATGGGCCTCGTCTTGGTTGTGGAGATGTACCGTAGCGCAAAGATGCACAAGGGCAAGAGTATCGGCAAGAGCATGGTAAAGCGGTGCTTCGGCCGGGTGCTTAAGAGAAGTCGGCAAGGGGCCCGAGGTTGCGTCGATCGGGGGATTTGTTCTCGACAATGACGTGATCGACCGTTATTTCCGGGCAAGGAATTTCAATCGTTTTAGGGAGTGTTCTTCATGGCTGACCAGAATCCGGGCCAGAACCCAAGCAAGACTGAAAAGCTGCTGACCATCCTGAAATTGCAGCCCGTCGTTCCGGTGCTGATCGTTGACGATGCGAAGTCGGCTGTCTTGCTCGCCCGGGCGCTGGTCGCCGGCGGGCTCCGGGCGATCGAGATCACCATGCGCACGCCGGCAGCACTCGACGCCGTGAAGGCGGTTGCAGCCGAAGTCGAAGGCGCCAATGTCGGTGCCGGCACGATCCTCAACGCGAAAGACTGGGAAGCCGCCGTGAAGGCCGGCTCGACCTTTATCGTTTCGCCGGGCGTATCTCCGGGTGTTCTGGCAGCCGCCAAGGATTCGCCGGTCCCACTTTTGCCGGGTGCAGCGACTGCCAGCGAAGTGATGACGCTTCGGGAAGCCGGTTACAACGTGATGAAGTTCTTTCCCGCCGAACAGGCCGGCGGCTCCGCCTATCTGAAGGCCCTTTCGTCGCCACTCGCAGGCACGCTGTTTTGCCCGACCGGCGGCATTTCGCTGAAGAATGCCAACGATTACCTGTCGCTCCCCAACGTCATCTGCGTCGGCGGTTCCTGGGTAGCCCCGAAGGAACTCGTCGCAGCCGGCGACTGGGCCGCCATCACCAAGCTTGCCTCCGAGGCATTCGCGCTCAGGGCTTAAATCCGTTCTGACATTTTCGTTATCGGCGGCGCGGGAAAATTGTTTTCCTGGGCTGCCGTTCCTATCTCCGTGTTCGAATTCAACAGTAGGAGATACGGATGTTCGACGCAAAAAAGCTTCTTGACCAGTTCCTGGGTTCGCAGGTTCCCGGTCTTTCGGGAAGCGTGAAGGGCCGGGCTGGGCAGTTCGGCGATATGGCGAAGAACAATCCGTTGAAGTCTGCAGGCATTGCCGCCGCACTTCTCGGCACCAAGACCGGCCGCAAGATTGCCGGCAATGTGGTGACCGTGGGTGGCATCGCAGCCGTCGCGGGTCTCGGCTATCTCGCCTACAAGAACTACAAATCCGGGCAGTCGCCGCAGGCCGCGATTCAGCCGACGCCGTCTGCTGCAGAGCCTATCGCGCTGCCGCCGCCGGACAGCCCGTTTTCGCTGCAGTCGCCTGAGCTGACCAACGATTTCGCCCTGACCCTGGTGCGCGCCATGATCGCCGCCGCTAAGGCAGACGGTCATATCGATGCGGCCGAGCGGGCCAATATCATGAACAAGGTGCATGAGGTCGATCTCGGCGACGAGGCGGAAGCCTTCATCCGCGACGAGCTTGCGAACCCCGTCGATATCGACGATCTGGTCGCCGCTGCCCGCACCGAGGAGCAGAAGGTGGAGCTTTACACCGCGACCCGCATGACCATCGATCCCGATACACGGGCCGAGCGCGGTTACCTCGATCTTCTCGCGGGACGCCTGGGTCTGCCCGATGCTCTGCTCGAGCATATCGATGCCACGGTCACCGCGGCAAAAGTGCCCGCTTAAAGGGCGAGAACATGGGTAACGATCTCGGTGACATCTACCGCGATTACATCCATTGCCTGAACCGGCAGGACTGGGAGCGGCTCGGGGACTTTGTGGATGACGGTGTCATCCATAACGACCGGCCGCTCGGGCTGTCCGGCTACCGCGACATGCTCGTCGGGAATTTCAGCGATATTCCCGACCTTCGCTTCAGCATTGATCTGCTGGTCGTCGATCCGCCGCATGTGGTCAGCCGGTTGCTGTTCGATTGTTCGCCTCGGGCCGAGTTTCTGGGGCTTCCGGTCAATGAGCGCCGGGTGTCGTTTAGTGAAAACGTCTTTTATCGGTTCCGCGACGGCAAGATCGTGCAGGTCTGGTCGATTGTCGACAAGGCCGCCATCGAAGCGCAGCTGTGAGCTCCGTCGATCAGCTTCGGCCGGTTGCCTTTCGACAGGCGCTGGCCTAAGCCTTGAGGCCTCATCTGCAGGGGTTGCGAGGCAGCCCTTGCGCAGCTTGCTGGAACCGCCCGAATGCGCGATCTCGCCAATTACAAAGTTTCCGCTCCGACACCCGTCACGCTGGCCGGACGGTTCTTGACGCTCGAACCCTATGACCGGGAGAAGCATCTGGCTGATCTTTGGGATGCACTTGGGGGTGCCGAGGGGATCAACGAGCTGATCCGCTATTTTCCGAACGATCAATATTCGAACGCCGAAGAGTTTGGCGCGTGGCTGGACAATGTGAATGCGAACCTTGGCTTCGTAACGCTGGTTGCGCGTGAAAACGCCTCTGGCGCGGTTGTCGGCATGGCGAGCTATATGCGGCCGGACCCGAAGAACGGTGTGATCGAGGTGGGGTCCGTGGCGCATGGGCTTGCCATGAAGCGGTCGCCGATGTCGACGGAGCTGCATTACCTGATGGCTCGCCACGTGTTCGAGACGCTGGATTATCGTCGCTACGAATGGAAATGCCACAACGAGAACGAGCCTTCCAAGGTGACCGCGCTGCGTTACGGCTTTACCTTCGAAGGCGTGTTCCGGCAGCACATCATCTCGCGCGGTGCCAACCGCGATACGGCCTGGTTCTCGATGATCGACAGCGAGTGGCCGGTGATCAAGGCCGGGTTCGAGGCCTGGCTCTCGCCCGATAATTTCGACGATGCCGGCCGGCAGAAAAAGCGGCTGGAAGATCTGAGGGCCGAATTTGCCGGCGGGAAAACCACATGACGCCAGAAGCGAAATCACAGGCGATCGCGGCTGCCGCCATTCTCTTCGGCGCGGCGGTGGTCATCTATCTCATGCCGACCATCGTGTTGTGGATCGGCAATTACTCGCCGCTGCTGGCGTTTTTCGTCGGCGCGCTGCTGGTTCTCGGCTTCTTCCTGATCTTCTGGCTGCGAGCAAGGTATCAGCGGCGGAAGTAATTGCAGGGTATGGTCGGGCGCAAGCGTGAAGACGTTCTCATCCCTGTGCCTGTCACAGGGATGAGTGTGGAAAGCTAGCCGCTCGCCCTTAAGCCGCTTTGGCGCCGATCGCTTCCAGCTCCGCCATCACATCTTCCGACAGTTCGATGTCGGCGACGGCGAGGTTTTCGCGCAGGTGCCCGCGCGACGAGGTGCCCGGGATCAGCAGGATGTTCGGCGAGCGCTTCAGCAGCCAGGCCAGTGCCACCTGCATCGGCGTTGCGTCGAGCCTTGCTGCTACATCCGACAGCGTCGAGGATTGCAGGGGCGAGAAGCCGCCGAGCGGGAAGAAGGGGACGTAGGCCGTGCCTTCTGCCGCCAGATGATCGATGAGGTCATCGTCGTCGCGGTGCGCGAGATTGTACTGGTTCTGGACGCAGACGATCTCGGTGATCTTGCGGCCATCCTCAACCTGCTTTCGCGTCACGTTCGACAGGCCGATATGCTTGATGAGGCCCTCGCGCTGGAGTTCGGCAAGGATCGTCAGCGGTTCTTCGAGCGAGCCTTCGGCCGGGCCATGGACATCCAGCATGGAGCGTAGGTTGACCACCTCCATCGCATCGAGACCGAGGTTCCTGAGGTTATCGTGGACGGCCTTCGTGAGTGCTTTTTTCGAAAAGGCCGGGTTCCACGATGCGTCGTCGCCCCTGATGGCGCCGACCTTGGTGACGATGACGAGATCGTCGCTATAGGGATGCAGCGCTTCGCGGATGATCTCGTTCGTAATATGCGGACCGTAGAAGTCGCTGGTGTCGATATGGTCGACGCCGGCTTCGATGGCCTCGCGCAGCACCGCAACGGCTTCCGCGCGGTCTTTCGGCGGGCCGAACACGCCCTTGCCGGCTAGCTGCATGGCGCCGTAGCCGAGACGCTTTACGGCGCGGTCGCCGAGTTTATAGGTGCCGGCTTTTTCAAGATTGGTCATGGTTTTACTCCCTATCGGTGAGGCAGAGATAGGGCTATCCAGCCCGCGCGATAATCGGTTACAATTCGAACGGGCTGTACGGCAGGGCGGACAATGAAATACGACGCTGGTGATCTCGAAGCATTCGTCGCGGTGGCGAGGACCAGAGGGTTCCGCGATGCGGCCCGGCTGACCGGTGGCAGCGCTTCGGGATTGAGCGACGCGGTTCGTCGTCTGGAGGAGAAGATCGGCGTCCGGCTTCTCAACCGCACGACCCGCAGCGTGACGCCGACGGAAGCGGGGAGGGCGCTGCTCGACCGGCTGGGACCGGCGCTATCGGAAATGGAAGCGGCGCTCGACATGGCTGCCGGGTTTCGGGGGCGGCCGGCGGGACTGTTGACGCTGAATGTGCCGGCCAGTGCGGCGCGGATCGTCCTGCCGCAGATCGTGCCGGCGTTTCTGGCTGCCTATCCGGACATCCGTCTCGACATCATGACCGACGAGAGCTTCGTCGATATCATCGCTGCCGGCTGCGACGCCGGCATCCGCTATGACGAGCGGCTGGAGCAGGACATGATCGCCGTGCCGATCGGTCCACGCGTTCAGCGTTTCGCACTCGCTGCGTCGCCAGCCTATCTTGCCGCGCGCGGCCGGCCGGACCATCCACGGGATCTTTTGGCGCATTCCTGCATCCGGAGCCGGTTCAGGGACCGTCCGGTGACGCCCTGGGAGTTCGAACGCGATGGCGAAGAGGTGGTGGTGGATCCACCGGCGCAGCTGATCGTGCAGGCGGGTGGCGGGTCCGATCTCGGTGTGGACGCGGCGATTGCCGGCACCGGTATCGTCGCGCTGTTCGAGGACTGGCTGAAGCCGCATTTTGACAGTGGTGCGCTGGAGCAGGTGCTCGAGCCGTGGTGGCCCTCATTCTCAGGGCCGTTTCTCTACTATCCAGGGCGACGGCTGGTGCCGGCTCCGCTGCGCACCTTCATCGATTTCATCAAGGCGATGCCGCAGCCGGGTTGAGCGTTCAGCCCTGCAGCGAGGCGCCGAGCAGGGAAAGGCCGATCAGCAGGATGAACAGGGCGCCGCCGATCTCGATCGCATGGCCGATGCGTCGTCCGCTGCGCGAGCCGGGGCCTGCGAACTTGAGCGCGATATCCTTGGCGCCGACGGCTAGCGTTGCGAGGATCGTCACCGTGATCGCCGTGCCGATCGACATGGCGAGGACAGACAGCACGCCGCCGAGATAGAGGCCATTCAGAAGCGAGAAGCTCATGACGAGGATGGCGCCGGAGCAGGGGCGAAGTCCGACAGCAATGATCGCCGACCAAGCTTCCTTGAGGTTGAAGTTGCGGGCGCCGAGCGTCGACGGGTCAGGCATGTGGCTGATGCCGCAGGCCTCGCAGGTGTCGCTGTCTCCCTGAAATGCGTGGTCGTCGATCTCGACCGCCTGGAAATTGAGACCGGTCGCGCGTCGTCCGTTGGAAGAGCCGTCGAACAGCATGGCGGTCGATCCGCCGGCTGAAGTCGCCGCTGCCGCCGTGCGGCCGCGGTCTGGAGCGCGCACGACCCGCATGCGGAGTGCCCGGATCTTCTTGACCAGCAGCCAGGCGCCGAACAGGGAGACCATGGCAAAGCTTGCAACCTCCATGGTCCAGGTGGCCTGGGTCATGGTGATGCCGGTGCCGCGGAGCAGGACGAAGGCAGCGCCGACCACGAGGATCGCGACCAGGCCCTGCAAAAGCGCGGAGATGAAGGAGATCGTGACGCCGCGGCGCAGTTCGACTTCGTTGGCGATCATGTAGGAGGAAATCACCGCCTTGCCGTGGCCGGGGCCGGCGGCGTGGAAGACGCCATAGGCAAAAGACAGGCCGATCAGGCCGACAAGTGCAGACGGATCCTCGCGCATCGCCCGCAGCGCGCCGGTCAGAGAGCGGTAGAAGCCCTGCTGGTAGGCGTTGATCCACTGGAAGAAGGGGGCAAGCGGCCCGCCCACCGAGAAAGAGGGTTCCGCTGCACCGACGCCGAGCGGCGACTGGGCGTGCGCGGCGGTGGCGACCAGCGCCGCCGCGAGAGCGGCAAACAGCAGGCTGGTCGACGCTTTCCTCAGCATGTCACTTCCATGCGGGTGGCAAAGAGCTTGGTCATGTCGGTCCCCGTCGGATCGTTGAAGAAAGCATCTGTCAGAGACGCGCTGTTTTGCGAAATCACGTCGTCTGGATCGGGCCGTACGACCTTGTGCTGGCACTTCTCGAAAGCGGCACCCTTCAGCACCAGATCCTTGTCGGTGGGGAAGTCGATTGCCGTGTACATGGTGGGATCGTAGATGCCGAAGGTGAGCTTGCCCTTGAGCGGCACGGGCTTTTCAGGCTTCACCGCAAAGATCAGCATCAACTGCTTGTCCTGCATTGTGGTGTGAAAGACGTCCGGCTTCTTTATGCCGATCTGTGCGCCATCCAGCGTCACGGTGGAGAAGTAGTGGTAGTCGGCAAGCGAGGTGCGGATGGTTTCGCCGAGTTCGGCGAGTTCATGCGGATCGAGCTTGAGATCGCCGTTCTTGTCGAAATCCAGAATCACGCTCGAGGAGAACACTTCATCGAAGCGCCAGACATTGCGCAGTTCCTGCACGGTGCCATCGGCGCCTGCGACAATTTCCAGCCGCGCCTCGGCGAAGATATGCGGATGGGCAAGAGCCGGTGCG
Source organism: Rhizobium sp. PvP014 (assembly GCF_017876855.1). Lineage (NCBI taxonomy): Bacteria > Pseudomonadati > Pseudomonadota > Alphaproteobacteria > Hyphomicrobiales > Rhizobiaceae > Rhizobium > Rhizobium sp. PvP014. The sequence goes on along the minus strand of NZ_JAGIOT010000002.1, from coordinate 2,101,668 downwards.
GGAACGGCCAGGGGTGCAGCCAGGGCCGCTGCCGTCAGAATTGTCGCAAGTCTGTTTCGCATATCCGAGCAGGTCCAGCATAGTTGCGCAGCGGCATTGCGTCCGGACCTGCGCCAAATCAAAAGGGGTGTCGTTCGTCCGTCCGCAAGCTGTGGTCTGGCCCCGAAATGGGACGGAATTTCGACTTCGACGTTATAGAATTACAGGTCAGCGCGGTTGGCGGAACCAGTTGGCGAGGAAATCCACGAAGCTTCTCACCTTGGCCGGGAGGTAACGGCGATGCGGATAGACCGCATAGATGCCGCGTTCACGGGTGATGTATTCGTCGAACAGATTGACGAGTTCGCCCGACTGGATCGAGGCCATGGCGACGAAGTCGGGGATGATCGCGACGCCGAGACCGGCGCGGGCCGCGCGCAAGGTTGCCTGCGGACTGTTGACCTCGATCGGGCCCGAGACCGCGACTGAAATCATCGAGCCATCAGGATCGACGAAGCGGATATTGTTGTGCCAGCGCGAATTGGTGTCGATAATGAACGGTACCTTGTTCAGCTGCTGCGGATGCGTAAGGGGCCCGTATTGCGCCACGACATCGGGCGTTGCGACCGCATGGACCCGGAAATCGGCAAGCTTCTTGGCGATCAGGCCGGAATCCTCCAGGCGGGTGATTCGGATCGCCAGATCGAAATTTTCCTCGATCAGGTCGACAAACCGGTCATCGGCGACGATTTCCAACTGGACGTCCGGATGCGCCTTGGCGAAATCGATGAACGACTGGCCGACATCCGCATCGATGAAGGTGCGCGGCACGGAGATCCGCAGGCGGCCCTTGAGATCGGCATTGTTCTCGCGCACGAGGTCGGCAAGATTGTCGATCTCCTTCAGGATATCGGCAGCCGTGCGATAATAGGTATGGCCCGCCTCCGTCATCGAGAACTGGCGGGTGGTCCGGTTGAGAAGAAGCGCGCCGAGATCGTCTTCCAGTTCGCGGACATATTTCGACAGCAGCGCCTTGGAACGGCCGGTGCGACGGGCGGCGGCCGAAAAGCCCTCGGCCTCGACCACGTCGATAAAGGCGCGCATGCGGGTGAGTGTGTCCATGGGCGAAGGGTGCTCCCGATCTCAGAAGTCTTCTGTCTCCGCCAGGGAAAGCAGAAATACAAGCGCTGTGCTGAGCCGACGCATGTCTTTCTGGCTGAAGGCCCCTATCTTGCTGCCAATTCTCAAGCAAGAGACGCCGATGAACTTGTCCGTCATGACCTGTGACGGATGCCGCAGGCCATTTTCCCGATCGGGTTCGACAAGGATGCGGAAGTCGAGATCAAGACGTGTCGATGTCGTGGGGCAGACGACGACCGAAGGATAGGTATCCGACAAAGCGTTCGTCTGGATCACGATGGCCGGGCGCGGCTTCCCGTAGTCGCCGGAGATGGAAACGGTGACGATGTCGCCTCGTTTCATTCCTGCCGCGGCCCGCCTGGCTCGTCCTCATTCCAATCCGCAACCCTCTCCATCCATTCTAGGATCTCACGTTCCTCTTCCGGACCAAGGCTTGCGATCGCGGCTGCCAGCCGAGCCTGGGCCTCAGGGCTTTTCAGCTCCAGAAGCTGCTCCCGAATTTCAGGCGAGATCACCGTTGAGGACGGTGATCCATGTGTGGTCTGCTTCCCAACCGTCGGCATCCAGTATCGCCAACGCTGGCCTGTTCCACCAGTGGAATCGTGCGCGTGCCCTCGCGGAAATTCTACCGGGGGCTGCCTTTTGATTATTTTCCCCCCGGCCCAAAATACCGCTTGATTATGACCGCGAATATTCTTATTCCCCGTGCAGCCCAAAGTCGCACGTGCCCGTGGGTGTCCGCCGACCCTCTATTTGGTGAGGTCATCGGTAAGGTACCTGGAACTAACCCCTCCAGTCGCTATTCCGGCCATCCGGGAAATGCGAGGACATCTAAAGCAACGACGGTGCGGGCCTTTTTGTTCTCTCCCGGCTTTCCAACAGCCGGGGTTACTGAAGAGGCACACCATCATTGCCGGAAGTGCGGTAGGGACCTCCCTCCAATCCATGGCAGACAAAGCCGGATTTTCGTTCTTGGCAGAACGTTGATCCACTTACCGCGCGTTTGAGCGTGTCAGGGAACCGGTGTCTCCACCGACTGGATCCTGGCGCATGTTCATCCGTCCTTTGTCCTCCGGTTCGCAAGCCGGAGCCTTTGAGATTTGGAAGGGATTGACCATGACCACTGCCCGCATCCTCGACTTCATCAAGACCCAGCGTCCCGATGGTCCCTACCTCGTGGTCGATCTCGATGTCGTGCGCGACAATTTCAACGCCTTCCGTCATGCCCTGCCGGACAGCGCGATCTACTACGCCGTGAAGGCCAATCCCGAGCCGGCAATCCTCAAGCTTCTCGCTTCGATGGGTTCCAACTTCGACTGCGCCTCCGTCGCCGAAATCCAGATGGCACTCGATGCCGGTGCAAACGCATCGCGCATCTCGTTCGGCAACACGATCAAGAAGGAACGCGACATTGCGCGTGCTTTCGCGCTCGGCGTTGGCCTCTACGCCGTCGACAGCCATGAGGAAGTCGAAAAGATTTCCCGTGCAGCTCCCGGTGCAAAGGTGTTCTGCCGCGTGCTGACCGATGGCGAAGGCGCCGAATGGCCGCTGTCGCGCAAGTTCGGCTGCGTGCCGCAGATGGCCGTCGACGTTCTCGTCTACGCACACCAGCTTGGTCTCGAAAGCTACGGCGTCTCGTTCCATGTCGGTTCGCAGATGACGAAGGTCGATGCCTGGGATGCGGCTCTGGCCGATGCCAAGCGCGTGTTCAGCCAGCTCGCAAAGCAGGGTATCGTTCTGCAGATGGTCAACATGGGCGGCGGTTTCCCAACTAAGTACCTGCGCGACGTGCCGAAGGCTGAAGAATACGGCCAGGCGATCTTTGCTTCGCTGCGCAAGCATTTCGGCAATAACCTGCCGAAGACGATCATCGAGCCGGGTCGCGGCATGGTCGGCAATGCAGGCGTCATCAAGGCTGAAGTCGTTCTCGTGTCGAAGAAGTCGGACAACGACAACCACCGTTGGGTCTTCCTCGACATCGGCAAGTTCGGCGGTCTCGCCGAAACCATGGACGAGGCTATCCGTTACCCGATCCGCACCGAGCGCGACGGCGACGCGATGGAGCCTTGCGTTCTGGCCGGCCCGACCTGCGATTCGGCCGACGTGATGTACGAGAAGAACATGTACCCGCTGCCGATCTCGCTTTCGATCGGCGACGAAGTTCTGATCGAGGGTACCGGAGCCTACACGACCACCTATTCGGCGGTTGCGTTTAACGGCTTCGATCCGCTCAAGGCCTACGTCATCTAAGGCGTTACAAGCGTCACTACTTTCGCGGTTCCCGACCTCCAGACGGGAGCCGCAAATTCACAATGATCGTCCGATACCGTTTGAAACGGTTTTAAGTGCGGGAGGCCAGGATGGCCACTGTTCTTGATTCTGTCCGTGCGCTGTTTGCGCCCGCGTCCACATTCACCATCACTGCCGAAACTCCGGCCGACGTGGTGGCTCGTGAAACTCTGCTCGATCGCGCCATGGGCGCCGACCGACGCTTGAAGTCGTCCGAAAAGATCCGCCAGAACCGCGTGCCGGCCGAAGGCCTGGCGCTCGTTGCGCGCGACGAGGACGGTCATGTCATCGGCACCGTGCGTCTGTGGAACATCGAGGCCGGTATTTCGCCAGAAGGCAACGCCATCGACGCGCTTCTGCTTGGACCGCTTGCCGTCTGCTCGTCGCATGAGGGCAAGGGAATCGGTGCGGCCCTGATGCGTGCGGCGATCGGCCAGGCGCATGATCGTGGCCATGGCGCCGTGCTTCTGGTCGGTGACGCCGCCTATTACGAGCGCTTCGGCTTCTTCGGTGGCAAGACCCAGCATCTGGTGATGCCCGGCCCCTGCGACCGCGCGCGCTTCCTGGCGCTCGAGCTGAAAGCCGGTTGGCTCGAAGGTGCAGCCGGCATGATCGTTGCGAGTGGGCGCAAGCTCGCCTGAGCCGCTGCTGATCGAAATAACCATAGACCCCGTCTTCCCATAGAGGAGGCGGGGTTTTTTGTTTTCCGGCCGGCGACGGGTGGCGCAATGGTTTCACGCTCCGTCACCTTCGCGTGAATCTCGGGGCTCGGCCATAGTCGCGTGCGGGTCTCGACCTAGATTGGCATCCATGATCACACGCCGCACAGCTCTTCTTGCCACTCCTTTCGTCCTCACATCCATGCGGGCCTTCGCGCAGCAAACCGGCGGGACTGGCGTGGCGCAGGCGCCGCGGACGCTGAAGGCCGTGCTCGGCCGGGCGGCTGACCTCGAGCCGTTGAAGGTCGTGATGGTGTCGCGCAAGGGCGAGACGATTGCCAGGGAAGCGTTCAACGGCAGTGGCCTCAACGCCTCGACCAACATCAAGTCGGCGTCGAAATCGATCATCTCCTGCCTTGTCGGCATTGCGATCGATCGCAAGCTGCTCGAGGGGCCGGACCAGAAAATCGCCTCGATCCTGAAGGCCGATCTGCCGCGCGATGCGGATCCGCGTCTCTCCGAGGTCACCATCGGCAATCTTCTCTCCATGCAGGCGGGTCTGTCTCGCATGTCGGGGCCGAATTACGGGCGCTGGGTGGGCAGTTCCAACTGGGTGCGGTTTGCGCTGTCGGAACCGTTCGACGGCGAGCCGGGCGGTCAGATGCTCTATTCGACGGCCTCGACGCATCTCTTGTCGGCTATCCTCACCCGCGTCGGCAAACGGCCGACGCTGGCACTGGCGCGCGATTGGCTGGAGCCGGTCGACGGGTTTCGCATCGGGGCCTGGGAGCGCGATCCGCAGGGCATCTATCTCGGCGGCAACCAGATGGCGATGACGGCGGCATCCCTGCTGGCATTCGGCGATCTCTACCGCAACGGCGGGAAAACTAAGGGCGGCCGGCAGGTGGTCTCGCAGAGCTGGATCGACCAATCCTGGATGCCACGCACGAACTCGCGCTTTTCCGGCGACGGCTATGGCTACGGATGGTTTCTGCGTGAGATCGGCGGACAGGATGTGAAGTTCGGCTGGGGGTATGGCGGGCAAATGGTCTACGTGGTTCCCGCGCTCGACATGACCGTGGTGATGACGTCGAAGGAGAGCGGTCCGTCTGCCCGAAACGGCTACCGTGACCAGTTGCACGACCTTCTCGTCGAGATTATAGGCGCTGTCGCGTCAGCGTAAGCGCCAAGCGTTCGCATAGCAGAGGTCGTCCTGACATGCGCTACGAGCATGCGGGGCCGTGTGAGCCCCGCATGTTTCATTGCAAATTGGACTGCCGGCTTAGCCGGAAATGTCGATGACGCCGCAGTCGCCGGCTTCCGAGGAAAATGCCAGCAGCTTGCCGCTGGCGCTCCAGCTCATGCCGGTGATGGCGCCCTTACCGGGCCGGCGCAGCAGCGCTTCCTTGCCGTCGGCAATGCGAACGCCGAGGATCATACCGTCGATAAAGCCGATGGCGAGCACTTCTTCCAATGGATGAAACGCCACCTGCGTCACCATAATATTGGCGCGCGTACCAAGTTCCATCGGTGCCTTGCCCATCGGGCCGTCCTTTGCCGAAAACGGCCAGACGATCGCGGCTGGCGCACCGGAGGAGGCGAGCCACTTTCCCTTGACCGACCAGGACAGCGATTTGACCTTGGCCGGATAGCCGGTCATCCGCATATGGCGGCTTTCGCCCGACTTGCTGTCGAGCTTCCAGCCGTGCAGGGCGTTTTCCTGCATCATGGTGACGAGGAAGCGGCCGTCCGGAGAGAAGGTAACGCCCGTATGGGCACCCTTCCAGTCGAGATCCTGCATCGGACTGTTGGTGCCGACCCAATGCAAGGATACGCCGTTATAACGTGCGGCCGCAATCCGCAGGCCCTTGGGTGCGAAGGCGATCGCTTCGACGCTGCGCTCTTCCTTCACTTCCTTGACGGTGCCGTCGGACAGCTTCACGAAGCTGGATTTCCCTTGCGCCCAGGCAACCGCACCCTGAGGTCCACCGGCGACGACGGAGATCCACTTACGCGGCGTTTCCGAAATCGTGCTGACGGTGCCATCATGGGAAATGCGCTGCACCCTGCCGTCTTCGCCGCCACTCAATAACGTGGCGCTGAAGGGATCGCGGATGCAGGTCAACAGGCCATGATGCGCGTCCGTTACCTTTTCACCGCCGTCGAGGCGGTGAATGGTGCCGGCTGCGGTAGCAAAGATCGGGATATCGCCGAGAAAGTGAGCCGCGACGACATGACCGTCGATATCAAGAGGTGCAACGGTTGGCATCAGGCGACAACAACCTCAGCCTGGCAAGCCATGAAGCTCTTCTGGATCTTCTCGAAATCGAGCTCGCGGCCGATGAAGACGAGGCGGCTTTCACGCTTTTCGCCATCCTTCCACGGACGCTGGTGATCGCCTTCGACGATCATGTGGACGCCCTGGATGACATAGCGTTCCTCGTCGCCCTTGAAGGCGATGATGCCCTTGAGGCGCAGGATGTTCGGACCTTCCGCCTGGGTGATCTTCTGGATCCACGGGAAGAAACGATCCGGGTTCATCTCGCCGCCGCGCAGGGAGACAGACTTCACCGTGATATCGTGGATCGGCGACATCGCATCGTGATGCGCATGATGGCCGTGGTCATGATGCTTGTGATCATGATGATCGTGGTCGTGCGCGTGATGGTCATGCCCGTGGTCGTGGTGATCGTGGCTATGGTCGTGACCGCAATCGGGGCCGCACACATGGTCTTCGTGGTCGTGGTCGAGGAAATGCGGATCGTTTTCCAGCGCCCGTTCCAGATTGAAGGCGCCCTGATCGAGCACGCGGGCGAGATCGATCCCCGAACGGCTGGTGTTGTAGATACGGGCAGTCGGGTTGATGGCGCGAACCACGTCTTCGACGATCGCCAGCTCTTCCGGCGTCACGAGATCGGTCTTGTTGATCAGAACGACGTCGGCGAACGCGATCTGGTCTTCGGCCTCGCGGGAATCCTTGAGGCGCAGCGGCAGATGCTTGGCATCGACCAGAGCGATGACGGCGTCGAGTTCGGTCTTTGCGCGAACATCGTCGTCCATGAAGAAGGTCTGGGCAACAGGAACCGGATCGGCCAGGCCCGTCGTCTCGACGATAATGCCGTCAAAGCGGCCCGGGCGGCGCATCAGGCCCTCGACGACACGGATAAGGTCGCCACGAACCGTGCAGCAGACGCAGCCGTTGTTCATCTCGTAGATCTCTTCGTCGGACTCGACGATCAGATCGTTGTCGATGCCGATTTCGCCGAATTCGTTGACGATCACGGCGTATTTCTTGCCGTGGCTCTCCGACAGGATGCGGTTGAGCAAGGTCGTCTTGCCGGCGCCGAGATAGCCGGTCAGCACGGTCACAGGAATTGGCTTTGCAGCGACGGGAGCGGTGTTTTCAGTCATGGGAAACCTCTAAGGGTTCTGGAGCGCTCGGGGGAGCGCGGAAGCGTGTTGGCCTCATATAAGGGCAAGGCCGCGCGAGTTCAAAGGGGTTTTGAATGTTATATGATCACATCAAGGCAATGTCGACGCGTCGGTTTGCCGAAGAAGCTGGTCGAGCGTGAGAAGCGGCTCGCCGGCCACTTTCGCATGCGCGTAATGGAAACAGTCGAAGTTGCTCAAGTGCCGCTTACCGATGCCATGTTTCTGAGCCACCGCGACAGCAAAGCTTAAGAGCGCACGCGGCGAGCCCGCCTCACGGATATCAATGCCGCGCGCGTCGAGCCATTCCACGACAGCGCTTTCTGCCTGGCCGTAGGCGCAGTCTAATTGGTCGGGCCGAGAAAGCACGATAATTGCTTCCCAGGCAGCGAGAGGAGACGTGAATGGCAGTGTCGATTTTGCCAACGCCCTTTCATAGGCTTCCGCGGTATCTTCGCCAGCCATCAACGATACGATCGCACAAGCATCGACAAACATGTGCGATCAATCCAGGTCGTGGTCGAGATCGTGATAGGCGGAAGCTGGGGGCACGGGTCGAGTCTGTTTGAAGGAAAGCCCGTGCTTTGCAAGGATGCGGCTGGCTGTCTCGCCTGGCGTCTCCTGCTGCGCGCGCTTGTCGATGGTTTCCCGCAGTGCGGTGACCACCGCTTGCGTGATTGTCGTTCCATCTATCTGCGCGAGCTCTTTCGCAAGTGCCTGAGCTTCTTCACTGCTAATGTTGAGGGTCATGAGACACCACCTTCGTGTGCGCAAGTCTCGCACATTATGCGGCTCAGCGCTACTTCAACGCGTCAACATCAAACCGTGCCACATCCCGTAGCAACTCGATGATGCCGTTCACCGCGTGCTTCACCAGCTGCTCGCCCCGTTCTGCGGTGGCGGCGGTTGCGTTGCCGGCGGCGCCCTTGGCGCTGAGGTCAGACATCTTCCACCCGAACGCATGTGGGCCGTAGGCGCGCAGGTGACGAAAGTCTTTCGCGAAATCTGTCTGGCGCGATGGGAAGTTTTCGGCCCTCTCCATGTTCACCCGGTCCGGCCACAGTGCCAGCATGACGGAGGTCTCGATATCGCCGCCGTGGATATCGATTGCCTTGTTTTCCGGAGCGATCCAGCCTTCGGGCTGGCCGAAGCGCGTCCAGCTCGTCGCCACCGCCAGCATGTTGAAACGGACGCGGGCCTCTGTCGTGACGATCGTCAGCAGCGGCGCGTTGCCGCCATGGGCATTCAGCATCACCAGTTTGCGGATGCCTTGCTGGTGAAGTTCATCGGCGATGCCGAGCCAGCGGTCGATGGCCTCGGCGGCGGCCAGCGTCTTCGTTCCTGCCACATCCATGTGCTCGATCGAGTAGCCGACTGGCTCTACCGGCAGGAACGTCACCGGAAGATCAGCCGGAAGGGCAGGGATAATGCGGTCGACAAGGCCCTGTGCGATCAGCGTATCGGTCTCGAAAGGCAGGTGCGGACCGTGCTGTTCGTGGGCGCCGAGCGGCAGAACGGCGATCCAGTCGCCTCTTTTAGCGCTTTCTGTGGACGGGGGCGTAACATCGTTGTCATGATAGCGCGGCAAGGGATGCGGCATCTGGCGGTCAATTCCGGGTTTCGATAAGGGTGGCGTGGTATAGTTATAGCGCCGACTTCCATGACGCAAAACGGGCGGAGCCTATGAGCAAGAAAAAAGGCGACAAGAAATCCAAGTCGGGCAAGAAGAAGGACGGCGCTGGTCTTTCCGCAACCGACCTTGCGCCTGTCATTACACAGACCGCCCGGTCGATGCGCACCGCGTTGTCCCGCAGTCTGGTCGAAAGCGGCCTTTATGCCGGGCAGGACGGGGTGATCCTGGCGCTTTCCGAAGAAGACGGCATGACGCCGGGTCATCTTGCGAACCGCATGGGCGTCAAGGCTCCCACCATGACCCGCACGATCGGCCGCATGGAAGCGCAGGGATTTCTGGAGCGCCGGTCGGATGGAACGGATGGTCGCCTGACCAAGGTGCATCTGACGGAGACTGGTCTGAAGAGCGTCGAGCAGATCGGCCGCGCGGTGGCCGAGTGCGGCGAACTGGCGGTCAAAGGTCTTTCGGACAAGGAAGTTCGCACCCTTCTCAAACTTCTCAAAGCCGTCGAGCACAATCTTCAGTCGGATGAGGGCGATCGCGACTGAGGGTTGCGTTTGCCAACCTGCTCGTCCGAAAAATCCCGTCACAGGATTGTCGCAAGGAATTAAATTGTTTATTTAAACTTTAATTCGGGTGCTCTGCGTAAGAATGCAGGCTGCATGAGAACGCGGGGCTAGATGGCGCAGAAAATCAAACTGTCGACGATTGCCGAAAGTCTCGGTCTTTCAACAGCCACGATTTCGCTTGCTCTCCGGGACAGTCCGCTTGTCGCCGCCGATACCCGCGAGAAGATCAAGGAACAGGCGCGGGCCCTCGGCTACATCTACAATCGCCGTGCCGCCAGCCTTCGCACCTCGCGCTCCGGGATCATCGGAGTCGTCGTGCATGACGTGATGAACCCGTTCTACGGTGAAATCCTGAAAGCCATCGAGAGCGAGCTGGACCGCAGCCGTCACACGTTCATTCTCTCCAACCATTACGATTCGGTCGAAAAGCAGCGCACGTTTATCGAGACGTTGCTGCAGCTTGGCGGCGACGGGGTGATCATGTCGCCGGCGATCGGGACGCCGATCGAGGACATGAAGCTTGCCGAAGAAAACGGCATGCCGGCCATTCTTGTTGCCCGCTCGATGGAAGGCCTCGACCTGCCGACCTATCGTGGCGACGATGCTTATGGCATTTCGCTGGCCACCAACCATCTTATCGGACTGGGCCACCGGGCGATCGCCATGATCGGCGGCACCGACCAGACATCGACCGGTCGCGACCGTTACCAGGGCTACGTCAACGCGCTGCTGAAAGCCAATATCGAGGTCGATCCGAACCTGCGCATTCCGGGACCCCGTTCGATGCAGGGCGGGTTCGAGGCGGCGGTGCATTTCCTGTCCCTACCGCAAAAGCCGACGGCTGCGGTCTGCTGGAACGATCTGGTGGCGATCGGTTTGATGAACGGCATTGCGCGCGCCGGGCTGACGCCGGGCGTCGATATCTCCGTCACCGGCTATGACGATCTGGAACAGGCGTCGATCTCGACGCCGTCTCTGACCACCGTTTCCAACGGACAGGCCGATGTCGGGCGCTTAGCGGCGCGGGCACTGCTCGATCGTCTTGCCGGGAGCCATGAGCCTGACGGTCTCCATCTGATCAAGCCGGAAATGCGTCTGCGCCAGTCGACCGGCGTCTTTCGTCCACGCTGATTATTCTTCATAAAGAGGTTGCTGCATGTCTGAGAATCCTGCCACCATCTTCGTGCCGGGCCGTATTCATCCGCGCGTTCTGGAGCGTCTGAACGACAGTTTCGAGGTCATCTCGGCTCCGCATGCCGAACTGGCATCCGTCGACGCCGAGACGAGGGCGCGCGTGCGTGGCATCGCGGTTTCCGGCAAATGCGATGCTGCCGTCATCGACGCGTTTCCCAATCTCGAAGTCATCTCCAGCTTCGGCGTCGGTTACGACGGGACCGATACGAAGAAAGCTGCCGAGCGCGGCATCATCGTTACCAACACGCCTGACGTTCTGAACGACGAAGTGGCTGATACTGCCATTGCGCTGCTCCTCAACACGCTGCGCCAGTTTCCGAAGGCGGAAACCTATCTGCGCGAGGGACGCTGGGCGAGCGAAGGGCCGTTTCCGCTGTCGCCGTTTTCACTGAAGGGCCGCAGCATCGGCATTCTCGGCCTTGGCCGCATCGGTCTCGAAATCGCAAAGCGGCTTGAGCCGTTCAAGGTGACGATCGGCTATTATAGCCGCAGCCAGCGCTCGGATGTCGGCTATATCTACTATCCGTCCTTAAAGGAGATGGCTGAGGCCGTCGATACGCTGATCTGCATCGCGCCCGGGACGCCGGATACGTTCAAGATCATCAATGCGGAGATCTTCGAAGCGCTTGGGCCGGGCGGCGTGTTTATCAATGTCGGACGTGGATCGAGCGTTGACGAGGAGGCAATGATTGCCGCCCTCAGCGACAAGACGATTGCCGCGGCCGGGCTTGACGTGTTCTTCGACGAGCCGAACGTACCGGCGGAGCTGATCGCTCTCGATAATACCTGCCTTCTGCCGCATGTCGCATCCGCGTCGGTTCAGACCCGCAATGCGATGGCCGATCTTGTCGTCGACAACCTGATCGGCTGGTTCAAGGATGGCCGCGTGCTGACCCCGGTTCCGGAAACCCCCGTCAAAGGATAACTGGCAAACACGGCGAGGGCGTTTGCTTCACGCGGTGCGGGCAACCGTTGGGCTGGTCGCACCGCTTGTCGATGCCGCATAGGCGCGGGCCGCATCGCCGAACGCCCGGAACAGGGCGCCCGACGGTGCGTCGGTTTCGGCCCAGTATTCCGGATGCCACTGGACGCCAACGGCGAAATTCTTCGCGTCGATCACCGACACCGCCTCGATCGTGCCGTCTGCGGCCGTCGCCTCCACCTTCAGGCGGGGAGCGGTCTTTGCAATCGCCTGGCGGTGGAGCGAATTCACCTGGACTTCGCCGGAAAATCCGAGGAAATCCGCGATGCAGGATCCTTCCTTGACGAAGACCGGCTGGCGGATCGCGTACATCGCGTCGCGGTCTGGCAGGTCGGGCTTGCGGTGGTCCCAGTTGCCCGGCTGATCCTGGATCTCGCTTGCCAGCGTGCCACCGAGCGCAACGTTCAGTTCCTGGATGCCGCGACAGATGGCGAGAAGCGGAATGCCGCGCTCGATCGCGCGGCGGATCATCGGCAGCGAGGTGGCGTCGCGGCCGGGGTCGAACGGGCCGTCTGCCTCGGTTGCTTCGCGGCCGTAAAGCGACGGGTGGACATTGCTGACGGCGCCGGAGACCAGCACGCCGTCGACCCGGTCGAGGATCGTGTCGACATCGTTGCCCTCTTCGAAGGCGGGAACGATGAAGCTCATGACATCGGCCACTTTCAGCGCCGCATTGACATACTGGTTGGGCGTGGCGTGCCAGAGAGCGCCCTCGAATTGCCTGAGATCGGCGGGGACGGCGACGATGGGCTTGCGGCGCGAAACGGACATGAACAATCTCCAGGCGGGGCAGTGGTTCTCATCCCGTATTGCTGCCGGAGGCGGGGTGAAGTCAAGCCGTAGCGACGCCGTGCAGCGTGAACCACGACGATCGCGGAAGACGAAAGTATAATGCGGTTTAACCTTGGTCCGCCGTCATTGTTACATGGTCTGCTTGCAAGCATTCAAGCAACATGATTACCTCATCTAGGACTGGCGAGGTATGGGAGGAGACATCTTCGCGGTCTGTTCAACCCGGGAGGATTTTTGATGGATCGTCGTTCATTCCTGAAAAAGACGGCAGTCGGCGGCGCGGGAGCCGCTGCAGCCACAGTGCTTGCTGTTCCGCTTTCGACACCTGCCATTGCCCAGCAGAACCCGAAGATCAACTGGCGCCTGACATCGTCATTTCCGAAATCGCTGGACACGATTTATGGCGGCGCCGACGATATCGCGAAGCATGTTGCAGCCGCCACCGACGGCAATTTCACGATCCAGCCGTTTGCAGGTGGTGAGATCGTCCCGGGTCTGCAGGCGGCCGATGCGGTCTCCGCTGGCACGGTCGAGATGTGCCATACCTGCTCCTACTATTTTGTCGGCAAGGACCCGACCTTTGCGATCGGCACGGCGATCCCCTTCGGCATGAATGCGCGCCTGACGAACTCGTGGTTCTACCAGGGCAACGGCAATACGCTGATGAACGAGTTCTATGCCAAGCATCAGATCTACGGCATGCCGGCCGGCAATACCGGCGCCCAGATGGGCGGCTGGTTCCGCAAGGAAATCAACACCGTCGACGACTTTAAGGGCGTGAAGATGCGCATTGCCGGCATTGCCGGGAAGGTGCTCGAAAAGCTCGGCGCCGTACCGCAGCAGATCGCCGGAGGCGATATCTATCCGGCGCTGGAAAAGGGCACGATCGATGCGGCGGAGTGGGTCGGTCCCTATGACGACCACAAGCTCGGCTTCTACAAGGTGGCCAAGTATTACTACTATCCGGCTTTCTGGGAAGGCGGCCCGACAATCCATGCCTTCATCAACCTCGACAAGTGGAACAGCCTGCCAAAGCATTATCAGTCGGCGCTGACCGATGCCTGCGCTTTCGCCAATACCAACATGATGGCGAAATACGATCTGAAGAACCCGATGGCGATCAAGCAGATCGTATCGCAGGGGACGACGTTGCGGCCATTCAGCCAGGATATCCTCGAGGCCTGCTACACGGCTGCAATGGACGTCTACAAAGGTATTTCCGCAACCAACGCGGATTTCAAGAAGGTCTACGACGACCAGGTCGCATTCAAGAAGGAAGGTTACCTCTGGATGCAGCTTTCGGAGTACACATTCGACACGTTCATGATGATCCAGCAGCGAAACGGCAAGATCTGATCTTTCCATAGCGTTGCTACGACACGTACCCCGGATCGCAAGGTCCGGGGTTTTGTTTTGCAGCTGAGGGATGGCGCCGGACTGGATTCACGCAATAGACGCGCTGCACGTATGCCCGGTTGCGTCGGCTCGACAATCACACGCTGTTATCTATGATGGCAGTGTTCGGAAGCAGAAGCAGAGCACTCCGTGGCCAGCCGGAGTATCGGTGAAGACGGGCTTCCCCGACTTTTAGGCAAAAGCCTTGCCGTCGAACAGGAGGTGATGCGATGTGGTTTCCACTGAGCATTACGTTGCTGGTTAGGAAATACCGGACGGGCTGGTCAGTGTCCGTCCGGCTCAATTTCCTAGTCAAATAACAAACGGAGGGCAGAGTTCGCGCTTTGCTCTCCACTCCAATGTACTACTGCACCGGTTTTCTGGCAAGACGAAGCCGTTACGGGTTGATCTTGGGTGGCTCGCCGAAGTTGGGCATGCCGGGTAGTCCGGGGGCAGGTTGCGCGCCGCCGCCCTGACCGGGCGCACCATCCATCGGCGGCAGGCCAAAATTGGGCATCTGGTTGTTGCCGCTATCATTGCCGAAGCCGGGGATTTCGATCTTGATCGTATTGAGATCGACGTCTGGAGCCTTGTCCAGCCAGTAGGTGACGGATTCCGGCCAGAAGATGATGATGGCGACGAGGATCAGCTGCATCCCGAGCCACGGAATGGCGCCGAGATAGATGTCCTTCGTCTTCACAGTCTTCGGCGCGATCGAGCGCAGGTAGAAGAGTGCGAAGCCGAATGGCGGGTGCATGAACGAGGTCTGCATGTTGACGCAGAGCAGCACGCCGAACCAGATCAGGTCGATGCCGAGCGCGGTTGCGACCGGTGCCAGCATCGGCAGGACGATAAAGGCGATCTCGAAGAAATCCAGGAAGAAGGCCAGGAAGAAAATGAAGATGTTGACGAAGATCAGGAAGCCGAGGGCGCCGCCCGGAATATGAGACAGCAGGAATTCGATCCAGAGCCCGCCGTTCATGCCCTGAAAGACGAGGCTGAAGCAGGTGGCACCGACGAGGATGAAGACGACCATCGAGGTGATCGTCATGGTCGAATGCATGGCCTGCTTGACGAGGTCCCAGGTCAGGCGGCGGTGCATGGCAGCAAGCGCCATGGCGCCGACGACGCCGAGCGCGCCGGCTTCCGTCGGTGTGGCAAGTCCCATGAACAGGGTGCCGAGGACAAGGAAGATCAGCACGACCGAAGGGACCATGCCCCACAGCACTCTCAACACCAGCGCGGCATTGAGTTCGCCGCGGGCCTCCGGCGGCAGCGCCGGAACATCCTGGGGGCGGACGATCGAGGTGAAGAGAATGAACAGCAGGAAGATGACGACCTGCAGGATCGAAGGACCGATGGCGCCGAGATACATGTCGCCGACCGAACGGCCGAGCTGATCGGCCAGAACGATGAGGACGAGCGACGGCGGAATGACTTGGGTGATCGTGCCGGAGGCTGCGATTACGCCGGTCGCGAGACGCGGATTGTAGCCGTATTTCAGCATGATCGGCAGGGAAATCACACCCATGGTGATGACGGATGCGGCAACCGTGCCGGTGATGGCGCCGAGAATTGCGCCGACGATGATCACCGCATAGGCAAGGCCGCCGGGAATGGCGCCGAACAGTTTTCCGGTGCCTTCGAGCAGGTCCTCGGCAAGGCCGCAGCGTTCAAGAATGGCACCCATGAAGGTGAAGAAGGGAATGGCGAGAAGCAGGTCGTTGGAGACGATGCCGAAAATGCGCAGCGGCAGGGCCTGCATGAACGCATATTCGAAATGACCGGTGTAGATACCCAGGAAGCCGAAAAACAGCCCGACCGCCGAAAGGGAAAAGGCGACCGGAAAGCCGTAGAGCATGAAAATGATCATGCCCAGAAACATGGCCGGTGGCATTACGCCGTATTCAAACATGAGCTTGGTTTCCCCCCGGAATGGCGCGGTCTTATTGCAGTGGCTTTTCGTAGGTCGTGTCGACCTGGAGGGTGCCTGTGAGGCCGGCGATGCGCTTGATCAGCTCGGACAGGCCCTGAAAGGCAAGGAGCACGAACCCCGAGACGATGATGAATTTGACGGGCCAGCGGATCAGGCCGCCGGCATTCGAAGACACTTCGCCTTGCATGAAAGACAGGGAGAAGAACGGCCAGGACAGCCATGCCAGAAAGAGGCATGCCGGGATCAGAAAGATCACCAGGCCGATCGCATCGATCCACAACCGCTTGCGATCCGAGACGGCGCCGTAGATCAGATCGACGCGGACGTGTTCGTTGAGACGAAGCGTATGGGATGCGCCCAAGAGAACGATAAACGCGAACAGATACCACTGGATTTCCAGCCAGCCATTCGAGCTGTAGTTGAACGCATAGCGGATGCAGGCATTACCGGCACTGATCAGGCAGCAGGCCAGAACGAGATAACCCGCAAATTTTCCGACGATTTCGCTGACACGGTCAATTAACGCGCTGAATTTCAACAGGCCCGCCATACTCACTCGCTCCCCAGCAGGTCTTTACCTCTGCCCGAATGAGGCGATGTAAACGAACGCTTATTAAAAGAAAAGACCCCCATAGGTCGCATAAATGCCGTTTCCAGGCATTCCGCGAAATATTATTGCGAAGGTGGTCGCGAGAGCGCATAATTGAGTTTGGAGAGTTTCAGCAATCCCTGTTACCGTTCATTGATCGCTTTTCGACGAACCCCCACAATCCAAGGGGTCGCACTCCGACAACAATCAATTTTTAAAACGTTTTCTCCATTGTCGGTCTGATGGCAAGGGAATGTGCCCCTATGAAGAATGCGGAAGCGCAAACGCTGCCGACAGAAGTGTATCTGTCGTTCGTCGAATCGCTGTTTAGAAATCGTGGAACGCTGTGGACTGGCATGGTGGTCCATATCCTGTCGTGCGCAGTGATTTTTGCCACGACGGGCTCTACCTTCTATATCATGCTGATTGCGGTGTTCTTGGCCGTCTTCACGTTCCGGGTCATCTCGTTCCGTCGCTTCGACAGTCTCGACCGTGCGGTTCTTTCCCGCGACGAGATCGAAAGCTGGGAAACACGCTATGTCTACGGCGCCGCGGCGACTGCTTTCCTTCTCGGTATCAGCAGCGCCTATGCGGTTCTTGTCCTGCGGGACATGATGGCCGCCTTCATGTGCATCGCGGTCACCATGGCGTCGATGGTGTCGATCGTCGGCCGCAACTACGGGTCTGCTCGCGCGGTTGCGCTGCAGACGACCGGCTGCTGCTTGCCGCTGATCATTGCCTGCGTGCTGACCGGCGAAATCAATCTTGCGCTGATGGCGCTCTTTCTCGTGCCGTTCGGGTTGACCACCCAGTCGATGGCGACGGGGGTGCGGGAATTTCTCTACAAGAACGTCATCGTTTCGCGCGAGATGAAGACGGTTGCCGACCAGCTCGACAGTGCGCTCAGCACCATGACGCATGCGCTGATCATGCTGGACGCCGATGGCCGGGTGCAGGTCGTCAACCGGCGCGCGCATGAATTGCTGGGACTGGGCGATGCCGAAGACCTGATGGGCGCGAGTTTCATTGCCGCCCTGCGCGACCGCGAAAACGCGTTTCCGGACGAGATCCTGACGCAGATCGGCGGCTTGCTGGAAGGGCAGGCGGGCAAGACGCTGCTGCGTCTCAATGACGACACCTATCTGGAGTTCTCGCTCAGCCGCCGTTCCGAGGGCGGTCTCGTGATGATCTTCGAGGATGTCAGCGCAAGGGTCGCTGCCGAAGAGAAAATCCTTCACCTTGTTCGTTTCGACACGCTGACCGGCCTGCCGACGCGGGGACATTTCACCGAACAGGTCAAACGGCGGCTGGCAAATGCAGGTCCGGAGATGTGGGCCGGGCTTGCTATTCTTGATGTCGACGGGTTCAAGCATGTCAACGACATGCGCGGCCACGTGGTGGGCGACAAGCTTCTTGCAGCAATTGCCGAACGGGCAGCGGCGTTTGCGAGCGACGAGGTTCTGATCGGCCGGCTGGTCGGCGACGAGTTCGTTCTGCTGGTGACCGGCAAAGACGGTTCTTGCGCGATCGAGGCGCGTATCCGCGAGATTCATCGGACATTCGAGGGGGATTACCGGGTCGACGGGCTTAGTCTTTCGGTATCGCTCAACAGCGGTTGCGTCATTCTGCCCGCTGAAGATTTCGACATGGAATCCTGGCAGATCAAGGCGGACCTTGCCCTCAACGAGGCAAAGTCGACCGGCAACGGCACGGTTCGAACCTTCAGGCCGGAAATGGATGGTCGGTATGTGGCCGAGCAGCGTCTGCGGACCGATCTGCGCCATGCCATCGAAAACGGCCATCTGTCCGTCGTCTACCAGCCGATGTACCGGCCGGACGGGTCCGAGATGGAATGCTGCGAGGCACTGGTAAGATGGTCGCATCCCGAGCGCGGCTGGATCGGACCCAACATCTTCATCCCGCTTGCCGAAAGCATGGGCTTGATTTCGGACGTCACCCGGTTCGTGCTCGACAAGGCATGCGCCGACTGCGCCGAATGGTCGGGCGGTATGGCGGTCTCCGTCAATCTCTCGGTCAAGGATCTTCGTGGCGGTGCGATCACGGCAATGGTGGCCGAGACTTTGGCGCGCTACAGTCTGCCTGCCGCACGGCTGCATCTGGAAGTAACCGAAAGCTGCTTCATGGAGGAGCCTGTCGCCGTGAGTGCGACGCTCAGCCGGTTGCGCGCCAACGGCGTGACGATCGCAATCGACGATTTCGGCACCGGGTTCTCGAGCCTCAGTTATCTGGATTCCCTGCCGATCGATATCGTCAAGATCGACCGCGCCTTCGTGCGCGACATCGGTACCGATCCGCGCCGCATGAAGCTTTTGAGCGGCATCGTGCATCTTTCACGCGAGCTCGATCTCCGCATCGTTCTCGAAGGCGTCGAAACCCAGGAACAGCTGGATCTCGTGCGCAAGCACAATTTTGCGGACCTGGTTCAGGGCTACATCTTCTCGCCGCCGGTGCCGGTCGATGCGCTGGAGAGTCTGCGCGTCAACGGCGTTGCTCTCAGCAAGGCAGGTAGTCGTGCCGTATCGGGCCGCAAGAACGACGCGCCGCGGTCACTGAGCGCGGCTGGGTAGACGCGCTTCCCCATATCTTTACGGGCTATTTTTTGCACCCGCGGCATAAGGTTACCGCTGGCGGTTAACTATTTCTGTTTAAAATTTGTTAAACATAATTTCGGCGATTGCGATCAAGGCTCAGTTCACGGTTAATCCTGGGTTAACGTCCCATGGATAATTCACATGCCGATAAAGCAATCTGTTCCTGAAGCACCATTTTCCGAAAAGCTCCTCGCATCTCTCGACCACATCGAATACCGCCGCATTCAGAGCGCCGAAGATTTCGAAGATATCGCCAGATTAAGATACAAAGCCTACAAGGCGCAGGATGTTCTCCCCGTTGGTGCGGTGGACATGCTCGATGAGATCGATTTCGACCGCAACGCCTATGTCTTCGGCATTCATCATTACGAAGAACTGATCGCCACGATCCGCGTCCATTACGTGACGCCTGACCATCGTGTGTGCCAGTCAACAGGCGTGTTTCCCGATGCGGTCCACGCTTTCCTCGATGCCGGGATGACGCTGATCGATCCCGCCCGGTTTGCGGTCGATCCGGCTGTCGTCGCCGAATTGCCGACCATCCCCTATATCACGCTGCGGCCCAGCATCATGGCTGCCATCCATTTCGATGCCGACCGGGTGTTGCAGCATATCCGCCCGCCGCATGCCTCGTTCTACAAGCGCATCTTCCTGGCGGATATCGTCGTGCCGCCAACGATGGCCGGCATCTACGGCTTCGAGCTCACGCTTCTTGCGTCACGCGTCAAGGAGGTAAGGCCACAGTTGATGCGGCGGTTCCCGTTGTTCCGGTCGGAGGCCTATGAACGGCGGATGATGTTCGGCAACGAAGCGCAGTTCGACAGTCCGCCACTCACCGTTCTGCCGACCGCGAGGATCGCGGGAAGGCCGACCTCTCAGGAAATGGCGTTCGCCGAGTAGGTGTTAAAGCACCAGCCGCGGCGCGGCGCGATTGCGCTTTGAAGCGGTGTGTGTAATCTGGATCGAGAGGCGCTTTTCGGTGATCTGCCAAGGATTCGAAGAGCGAGGAGGAGGCTACCGCGCCACCCCGCCGTGATCGGCTCGTTGGCGCGGCGTTGAAGGAGATCGATGATGGACAATCACCAGAGCGGACCTATGGAGACCGGTGCTCCCATGGATTATCGCGAGCACGAGAAAACCTACGAGGGTTTTCTGGCCGCTGCAAAATGGGGCACGATGTCTACCGTCGTTCTGATGATCGCCATGGCGGCCGGCTTTTTCGGCGGCGCCGGACTTCTCGGCGGCCTCATCGTTTTCATCATCCTCAATATCGCTGGCGTCTTCCTGCTGCGCTAAGTCGGATCTGTTTCTGTCGGAGCGCGGGTGTGACGTTGCACCCGCGCGACCCTGCCGGCAGGTACTCCAGGCGCTATTTCATTCCATCTTCACAGACTTCGTTCGC
Source organism: Rhizobium sp. PvP014 (assembly GCF_017876855.1). Taxonomy (NCBI): domain Bacteria; kingdom Pseudomonadati; phylum Pseudomonadota; class Alphaproteobacteria; order Hyphomicrobiales; family Rhizobiaceae; genus Rhizobium; species Rhizobium sp. PvP014. The sequence continues at coordinate 2,081,068 of NZ_JAGIOT010000002.1, read as the reverse complement.
AATCTGCGAACAATCCGTCTGCGCCCAATTCGCGGCAGGGCCCTAACGGATGCTGCTGCGGCATGCCATGTAGGGGGCAACACCTCTTCTCATGCGCATATTGCCGGAGCCCTCTTATGAAGAAAATCGGTTTCCTATCATTCGGTCACTGGACGCCGTCGCCACAATCGCAGACGCGCTCTGCGGGCGACGTGCTGTTGCAGTCGATCGATCTTGCCGTCGCTGCCGAGGAACTCGGTGCCGACGGCGCCTATTTCCGCGTTCACCATTTCGCCCGCCAGTTGGCTTCGCCGTTTCCGCTTCTGGCCGCCGTCGGTGCGCGCACGTCGAAGATCGAGATCGGCACCGGCGTCATCGACATGCGCTATGAAAACCCGCTCTACATGGCGGAAGACGCGGGATCGGCGGATCTGATTTCGCAAGGGCGCCTGCAGCTTGGCATCAGCCGCGGTTCGCCGGAACAGGTGATCGAGGGCTGGCGCTATTTTGGCTACGAGCCGGGCGAGGGGATGACGGATGCCGATATGGGCCGCCGCCACGCCGAAGTCTTTCTCGACGTGCTGAAGGGCGAGGGGTTTGCCAAACCCAACCCGCGCCCGATGTTTCCGAACCCGCCGGGCATGCTGCGTCTGGAGCCGCATTCGGAAGGGCTGCGAGACCGCATCTGGTGGGGCGCAAGCTCCGATGCAACGGCAGTCTGGGCGGCCGGGAAGGGCATGCATCTGCAGAGCTCGACCCTGAAGAACGACGAGACGGGCGAGCCTTTCCACATCCAGCAGGCAAAGCAGATCCGCGCCTATCGCGACGCCTGGAAAGCGGCCGGCCATCAGCGCGAACCGCGGGTATCGGTCAGCCGCTCAATCTTCGCGCTGACGGACGATCGCGACCGGGCCTATTTCGGCCGCGGCGGCAAGGAGCAGGACTCGGTCGGATATATCGACGACAGCACGCGGGCGATCTTTGGTCGTTCCTATGCGGCAGAACCGGAAGCCCTGATCGAGGAGCTGCGCCAGGATGAGGGCATTGCCGAGGCCGATACGCTGCTTCTGACCGTGCCGAACCAGCTCGGCGTCGACTATAATGCCCATGTCATCGAGTCGATCCTGAAGCATGTGGCGCCAGCGCTCGGCTGGCGCTGAGGGCTGTCAGCTAAAGCGCGACAGACGGTAGGGGGCGAGAAGCGGTTCTTGCGCCCCTTCCAGGATTTCGCCGGCGGCGAACAGGCCGATCGCCGGAGCGAGCGTGATGCCCGAATGGGTGACGGCAATGTAGAGGCCGGTGAGGGTTTGACCGGTCTGATCTTCGGCACGTCCGATGATCGGAAAGCCGTCCTTTGGCGTGGGGCGATAACCGACGGTGTAGAAGTCCATGACCAGGCTGTCGCCGCCTTTGACGGACCGCTTCAGTTTGCAGAACAGCTCTTCCGCCGCGCCATCCGGATCGGTACCCGGATCCATGCCGCCGAAATCGGTGCCGGCGACGAGCCGACCCTCCGCGGTTTGCCGCACATGCAGTTCCGGCGCAATGACAAGGCCGTTGAGGATCGGCGCGACCGGCGTCGAGTGGACGAGGAGGCCGGGTGGTGTTTCGACCGGAACGTCTATTCCGACAGAAGCGGCAAGGGTCGCGCTGCCGGCGCCGGCGGCGAGTACGATCTCACCGGCTGCGAATTCGCCGCTATCGGTGACCACAGTTGCGACATTGCCTTCGCCATTGCGCCTGAGGGCAGTGACCCGGACGCCTTCGATGAGGAGCATGCCGCGTCTTTGGGCGTCTGCGATGAGGATCTCGGCGCTCGCCTGCGGCTCGGCTACACCCTCCATCGCGGCGTAAAGCGCGGTGTTAGGCACGTCGTTCAAGGCCGGTTCGATGGCGGCAATCCTAACGGCATCGACCTCAGCAATATCGTAGCCCCAGCCGGAATGCTGGCTGGCGTAGGTCGTCAGGTCAGCCTGCGACATGTCCCAGCATAGGCCGCCCGCGAAAGATAGGGGCAGGGTGGGGACGTCCTTCGCAAGGCGCTTCCATTCGGCGATGGCGCGCATGCGCAGGTCGAAATAGGCGCGCGGATTGCCCCAGCTGGCGTTGATCCAGGCGAAGGAATTCGGCGTGGCTATGCCGCCCGGTTTCTCAGAAAGAAGATGAACTTTGGCGCCTGACACCGTGAGGTGCCAGGCAATCGAGGCGCCGACAATCCCGCCGCCGATGACGATGATATCATGGCGACCGGACTGCTGCATCGTCATGGCTCCGCTTAGCTATTGCCGCCGCGCGTACGTGCCGCGCCGTCTTGGGCCGGCTTGTAGTTCGGGTCCAGGCGGACGGCATGCGAGAACGAACGGTTGGCGCGGGCACGGTCGCCGCGATGCTCATACACCAGTGCCTGGTTGGCCCAGGATTCGGCAAGCTTGTCGTTCAGCTCGATGGCACGGTTGAAGTCGGCAAACGCATTCTCGTCGTCGTTCATGGCGAGATAGGAAATACCGCGACCGTTATAAGGCTCGGCCGAGCTGGAGGAGAGCGAGATCGCCTTGGAGAAGTCGTCGATCGCCTGCGCGTGCTGATTGCGGGCCTGATAGATCAGGCCGCGGTTGTGGTAAGCGCGACCATCGGTCGTATCGAGATCGATGGCCTTGTTGAAGTCACTGAAGGCTTCGTTGAGGCGGCCGGCCTGGCGATAGATATTGCCGCGGCCGATCAGGGCGACGTCGTAATTGGCATTGATCTGGAGCGCGCGGTTGTAATCGTTCGCGGCTTCGACAGGCTTGCCCATGTTGCGATAGACGAGCGCCCGGTTCGCATAGGCCTGGTAGAACTGCGGATTGATCTGGAGCGCGCGATTGAAATCGTCCAGCGCCCGCTTGAATTCGCCGGCGCGGCCGTAGGCCGACCCGCGAATGTTGTAGCCTTCCGGATCAGACGGGTTGGAGCTGATGACGGAGGACAGGGACGAGATGTTCTGTTCCGACCCCTGGGCGCGATCGACGCTGATCATGTCCGTCGACGTGGTCGTCGAGCAGCCGGCCAGCGCGAGCACTGCCACGATACCGATCGGAGCGAGGGCCTTGCGAATTGGGGCGACGGTCAAGGAATGGCCGGAGTTTCGGGTTCCATCGGAAAAAACGGCAGTCTTGGCGGCCATCAGGCGCATGTCCTCGTATCGGGCTGTCAGGATCGGCAGAACGTGTCGGAATGTCGACTGTTCCGAATCAAAAAAGCGGCGGCGCCCATGTCGCCACCGCTCATAATCACATGAAAACGTCGAAAAAACGACCGATCAACGAGCAGCCGGACGGGCGGTTGCCGGGCGCGGCGTTGCCGGAAGAAGACCTTCGCGCTGCATGCGCTTGCGGGCCAGCTTGCGGACGCGGCGAACGGCTTCAGCCTTTTCGCGGGCGCGCTTTTCCGAAGGCTTTTCGTAGTAATCACGCATCTTCATTTCACGGAAAATGCCTTCGCGCTGCATCTTCTTCTTGAGAGCGCGGAGAGCCTGATCAACGTTGTTGTCGCGGACAAGTACCTGCACGTGAAATCCCGTTCCTTTGGTTTGTTATCGCCAGGGAATCTGCAGGATTCGAGGCGAGAGAATGTCGGAGCCCGGCGGATAGCCGAAGCGATTGGTGAAGGCACTTAACAGAGGAGATGTCAAAAGTCTACCCGCGGCTGCGGGCTTCTCAAGAATTTTACAGCCGCTGCTCCGCGCGGGGTTATATCCGCCTAGCGATGTCCTATATCCGCCACCAAGCCATAGTCGATTTGCGCCCATGCGGGAACCTGTTCCCAACCGGCCCAAGCCTTGTCCTGCCGAGCCACGCGGGACCGAACGGAGAAATCTCATGCGTAGTGCCATTCATTCCAGTTTCGGCGATCCGTCTTCCGTCCTGTCGATCGAGGATCGCCCAATTCCGCAGCCCGGCCCCGGCCAGATCCGGATCCGCATGTCGATGGCGGCGATCCACAATCACGATCTTCTGACGGTTTCCGGCGATTACGGCTACAAGCCCGACCTGCCAGCCGTCGCCGGCACCGAAGGAACCGGTATCGTCGATGCGCTGGGCGAGGGCGTCTCGGACCTGAAGGTCGGGCAGCGTGTGGCGGCCTCAGGGCAGGGCACCTGGGCGGAGTATTATATCGCGTCGGCCATGGCGGCCGTGCCGCTGCCCGATTCGATTTCCGATGAGGCTGGCGCGCAGCTGATCTCGATGCCGCTCAGCGCCCTGACACTGCTCGATTTTGCGGGTGTCGAAAAAGGTGACTGGATCATCCAGAACGCGGCCAATGGTGCGGTCGGCAAGACGCTCGCGATGTTTGCCAAGCCGCGTCAGATCAATGTCATCAACCTCGTCCGACGTGACGAGGCGGTGCGCGAACTGGCGGATCTCGGCATCCAGAATGTCGTCTCGACGTCGCAGACCGGATGGCGCGAGACGGTCAATGCGCTCTCGGGCGGAGCCGCGATCAAGGCGGGGGTCGATGGCGTCGGCGGCCCGGCCTCCGGAGACCTGCTGTCGGTGCTTGGCGAAAACGGACTGCTGATCTCGTTCGGACTCATGTCGGGAACGCCGATGCAGCTTTCAGCCAGCGACATGATTTTCAAGCAGGCTGTGGTCAAGGGTTTCTGGCTCGCCAAGATCGCGCCCAAGCTTCCTGCGGAAAAGATGAAGAGCCATATCAGCGAGATCGTCGAAGCCGTCGCCAACGGCACCGTGACCCTCACCGTCTCCGAGGTCTTTGGTCTCGATGACATCGCCAAGGCGGCCAAGGCAGCCGGCGAGCACGGCCGCACCGGCAAGGTGCTGCTCCGGGCCTGATTTTGCCTCTCGATGACAAACCGGGGAAACTTTCCCTGGTTTCTGTCTGTCCAAAATTCACAGGAAGCCTGTGGCCGCGTTAACGGCCGGTCGCTCTAACGTCACGACCCCATCTTCCCTCCGCCGTCGTCACATGAACGTCGGCCGGGCCTTTCGTCCGAGGTTCCCGGGCCTGTTTTCCGCGCGTGTCGAAACAATCCTCTGAGGCGTCGCAAAACGGCCATTGCGGCGCATATTGATTTGCGATGGGTATGGTTCTACCCAAGAGCCTTACCGGCGGATCAAGGAGAAGCGGCCTCATGCGCAAATATTCGGTTTTCGCCATAGCCCGCGAGGCACTGCGCGCCCACAAGGGATGGGAGGCGCAGTGGACCTCTCCCGAGCCGCGCAGCTCATACGACGTGATCATCGTCGGTGCCGGCGGTCATGGTCTGGGTGCCGCCTATTATCTTGCCAAGGAACACGGCATCACCAATATCGCGGTGATCGAGAAGGGCTGGCTTGGCGGCGGCAATACCGGCCGCAACACGACCATCATCCGCTCGAACTATCTCTATGAAGAGAGCATGGACATCTATGAGCATTCCCTCAAACTGTGGGAAGGCCTGAGCCAGGAGCTCAACTACAACGTCATGTATTCGCCGCGCGGCGTGATGATGCTGTCGCACAACATTCATGACCAGCAGTCGTTCAAGCGGCACATCAACGCCAACAGACTTTACGGTATCGACAACGAGTGGATGACGCCGGAACAGGCGAAGGCCTTCGTTCCGGTTCTCGATATTTCGAAGACGGCACGCTACGCCATCAATGGCGCCGCCCTGCAACGCCGCGGCGGCACCGCCCGCCACGATGCCGTTGCCTGGGGCTATGCGCGTGCGGCGGCCGATCGCGGCGTCCATATCATCCAGAACTGCGAGGTCACCGGCATTCGCCGCGGACCGGGTGGCGAAGTTCAGGGCGTCGAGACCTCCAAGGGTTTCATCGGCGCCAACAAGGTCGGCGTATCGGCGGCCGGTCATTCGTCTGTCGTCATGGAAATGGCGGGCGTTCGCGTGCCTCTTCATTCCACCCCGCTGCAGGCGCTGGTCTCGGAGCCGCTCAAGCCGATCTTCCCCTGCGTCGTCATGTCGAACACGGTGCATGCCTATATCTCGCAGTCCGACAAGGGCGAGCTCGTGATCGGCGCCGGCACCGACCAGTATAATTCATACTCCCAGACCGGCGGCCTGCAGATCATTACCCATACGCTCGATGCGATCTGCGAACTGTTTCCGATCTTCCGCCGCGTCAAGATGATGCGGCAGTGGGGCGGCATTACCGACAACACGCCGGACAGGTCGCCTATTCAGGGTGTCACGCCCGTTCCAGGCCTGTTCGTCAACTGCGGCTGGGGTACCGGCGGGTTCAAGGCGACGCCGGGCTCGGCCAACCTGTTTGCGCATCTGATCGCCAAGGGCGAACCGCATAAACTGGCTTCGGGTCTCAATCTCGACCGGTTCCGCACGGGCCGCCTGATCGACGAGGCGGCAGCCGCTGCCGTCGCGCACTGATAGTGAGGGGATAGACCAGATGCTTTTGATCCACTGCCCCTATTGCGAAGAAGATCGCTCGGAACTGGAATTTCGCTGGGCCGGCGAGGCGCATATTGCCCGGCCGGAGAATATCGCGGCAATTTCCGACGAGGAGTTCGCGGAGTTCTTCTTTCTGCGCAACAACGAGAAGGGTCTCACCTATGAACGGTGGCGGCATATTCACGGCTGCGGCCGCTTCTTCAACGCGGCCCGCGATACGGTGAGCGACAGGTTCCTGATGACCTACAAGGCGGGTCTGCCGAAACAGCCGATCCCGGTCGCAAGCCATGCTGCGGCGATCGCCGAAGAAAAGACCGTCGAAACCTGGGAAGCTACGGAAGGAGACGCGAGATGAGTTCTTCCTCCAACTCGGGCGAATTCCGCATCAATGGCGCCGGACGCCATACGCCGGCTCGCACGGCGCGCTTCACATTCGACGGCAAAAGCTACACGGCGCTGGAGGGCGATACGGTCGCGTCAGCGCTTCTGGCGCATGGCGTGCATCTGCTCGGCCGCTCGTTCAAATACCACCGCCCGCGCGGCATCCTGACATCAGGTCCGGAAGAGCCGAATGCGCTGCTCGACGTGTCGCGAGATGCCGCTCGCCGTCAGCCGAACGTGCGCGCCACGGTGCAGGAAGTGTTCGATGGCGCAAAGATCGCCTCGCAGAACCGCTGGCCGTCGCTCAAATACGATATCGGCGCGTTCAACGACATGCTGTCGCCGTTCTTTGCCGCGGGTTTCTACTACAAGACCTTCATGTGGCCGCGGGAAGCCTGGCACAAACTCTATGAGCCGATCATCCGTCGCGCCGCAGGCCTTGGCGAAGCGCCGAAGGAAGCGGATCCCGATCATTACGCCAGCCGCTACGTGCATTGCGACGTGCTGATTGCAGGCGCCGGTGTTGCCGGCCTGACGGCGGCACTTTCGGCGGCGGCGACGGGCAAAAAGGTCATTCTCGTCGACGAACAGCCGGAAGTCGGCGGTGCGCTGCATTTCGACAGTTCCACGGTGATCGACGGCAAGAACGGTTTCGACTGGGCGCAGGCGACGGCTGCAAAGCTGAAGGCGATGGACAATGTCACGGTGCTGACCCGCACCACCGTGTTCGGCTATTACAACCACGGTTTCCTCGGCCTTGTGGAACGGGTGACCGACCATGTCGCGCTTCCGGGCCGGGATCTGCCGCGCGAGCGTCTCTGGCAGGTGCGTGCGAAAAAGGTCGTGCTGGCGACCGGCTCGATCGAACGGCATATGGTATTTGCCAACAACGACCGGCCGGGCATCATGCTGGCGTCTGCCGCGCGCAGCTTCCTCAACCATCACGGCGTTGCCGTCGGCCGCAATGTCGGCGTCTATACCGCGCATGACAGCGCCTATGAGGCGGCCTTCGACCTGAAGCGGGCGGGTGTGTCGATCGCGGCGATCATCGACAGCCGCAGCCATCCGGGCGATGCGGTGCTGGCCGAGGCACGTGCGCTCGGGATCGACGTGCTGACAGGCCATGCCGTGACCGACACGTCCGGCCGGCTGCGGATCAACTCCATCACCGTCTCCCGCAATGGCGGCGCCAATGCGCGCAAGATCAAAGTCGACGCGCTGCTCATCTCGGCAGGCTGGACTCCGTCAGTGCATCTGTTCTCGCAGTCTCGCGGAAAACTGCGCTTCGACGAGGCAAACCAGCGGTTCCTGCCGGATATCTATGCTCAGAACTGCATCTCGGTCGGTGCCTGCAACGGGACCGACGATCTCGCCGATCTGATCGACGAGGCGATTGCCGCAGGCGGCGGTGCAGCTGTGGTCTCGGGCGAAAACCGGTTCGAATGGACCGGCGGCATGATCGGGGCGGCCGAAGGGGCGGGACCGGAGGATGCGGTCAAGGCGTTCGTCGATTTCCAGCATGACGTGACCGCCAAGGACATCCGTCTTGCCGTGCGCGAGGGCATGCATTCGATCGAGCATATCAAGCGCTTTACCACCAATGGCATGGCGTCCGACCAGGGCAAGCTTTCCAACATGCATGGCCTCGCCATCGCGTCGGAAATGCTCGACCGGCCAATCCCGCAGGTGGGTCTCACCACGTTCCGTGCGCCCTATACGCCGGTCACCTACGGCACGCTGATCGCCCATTCGCGCGGCGAGTTGTTCGATCCGGCCCGGAAGACGCCGATGCATGCTCTGGAGGCGTCCGAAGGCGCCGAGTTCGAGGATGTGGGCAACTGGAAGCGGGCCTGGTATTTCCCAAAGCGCGGCGAAGACATGCACGCAGCCGTCAACCGCGAGTGCAGAACCGTGCGTGAGGTCGGCGGCGTGTTTGATGCCTCGACGCTCGGCAAGATCGAGGTGGTCGGCCCGGATGCGGCGAAATTCCTCAACCTGCTCTACACCAATGCCTGGGATACGCTGAAACCCGGCAAGAGCCGTTATGGGATCATGACAAGGGAAGACGGGTTCATCTATGACGACGGTGTCGTCGGGCGCCTGGCAGAAGACCGTTTCCATGTGACGACCACGACCGGCGGTGCGCCGCGGGTGTTGCAGCATATGGAAGACTATCTGCAGACGGAATTCCCGCATCTCAACGTATGGCTGACATCGACCACCGAACAATGGGCTGTCATCGCAGTTCAGGGTCCGAAGGCGCGCGAGATCATTGCGCCCCTCATCGACGGGCTCGACATTTCCAACGAAGCCTTCCCGCATATGAGCGTTGCCGAGTGCACGATCATGGGCGTTCCGGGGCGGTTGTTCCGCATGTCGTTTACCGGCGAGCTCGGGTTCGAAGTCAATGTGCCCGCCGATTTCGGGGCGGCGGTTTGGAAGGCGATCTGGGAACGCGCGCAATCGATGGGGGCCTGCCTCTACGGCACGGAAACCATGCACGTTCTCCGCGCCGAAAAGGGCTATATCATCGTCGGCCAGGATACGGACGGCACGGTCACCCCTGACGATTCCGGTTATGGCTGGGCTGTCTCGAAGAAGAAGACCGATTTCGTCGGCATCAGAGGGCTGAAGCGTCCGGACCTTGTGCGCGAGGGACGCAAGCAGCTGGTCGGCCTGTTCACCAAGGATCCGAAGGATGTGCTGGAAGAGGGCGCGCAGATCGTTGCCGATCCGAACCAGCCGAAGCCGATGACCATGCTCGGCCATGTGACCTCGTCCTACTGGTCGGAAACTCTCGGCCGATCGATCGCGATCGCGCTGGTTGCCGGCGGACGCGCAAAGATGGGCAGCACGCTCTACGTGCCGATGGCCGACAGGACGATTTCGGTGGAAATGACCGACATGGTGTTCTTCGACAAGGAAGGAGGCCGCATCAATGGCTGATTTTGCAATGGCTCAGCGCGTAGTCCCGATGACCGGTTTTCACGGCGGATCTTCCGTCGTCCGGCTCGAACCGGCAGCTCCGGCCGGCCGCATTTCGCTGCGGGCGAAGGCGGAGGATGTATCCGCACTTTCAGGCTCGCTCGGCGTCGATCTGCCGGTCAGGCCGAAGACGTCCGCATCCGCCAATGGCCGCACCGCGCTATGGCTCGGACCGGACGAGTGGCTGGTGATCGACGAAAGCGAAAGCGGCCTGATGACCGCTGCCGCCAATTCCGGTGTGCTGCATTCCGCGACCGACGTGTCTCACCGCAACACCGCGATCCTGATTTCGGGTCCGGGTGCGGAGGCCGCGATCAACACGGGTTGCCCGCAGGATCTGTCGCTGTCAGTCTTTCCGGTCGGTGCCTGCTCGCGCACGCTGTTTGGCAAGGTGGAAGTGGTGCTTCTGCGCACGGGCGAGGAGGCGTTCCGAATGGAAGTCTGGCGGTCGTTTTCCGACTACGCCTTCGGCCTTCTCTCGGAGGGCGCGAAAGACGCTGCGCTCTAGCTCTTCGACCATCGCCTGACTTGAATTGGGTTCGACAATACCGCACCCTCCCATTGCAGAATGGGAGGGTTTTTTATGGTGGACGCTGGTTGGCCGGATATTCAGTGGGTCTTGCTCGGGATCGCTGCCGCCATCGCCGGGGGCGCGGTAGCGGCGAAGTTGTCCGGTGTCGAACTGTGGAAGGGCATTCTGGTCGGCGGAGTAGCGGTCATTGCGGCGCTACTGGCTTCGCTCGTGCCGGGGATCGACCGCAGTCTGTCGATGCCGATCGCCGGGTTGATCGCGGCCGGGGTTTCCGGTTCTGCGCTGGGGCTGACGGCATCCCGGACGGCGCCCCTTCTCATCGGTGCCGCCTTGCCGCCGCTCATCGGGTTGCTGATGCTGGAATTGGGATGACGCGAGAGGAGATGAACGGGAGGTAACTCAGGCGTCTTCCGGCCGATCCTTCGGGTCGAACTGGACGATGGTGATCCATGTGGCGGTCAGTGCCGGCTTTTTCTCGTTCTCGATCTCGATCGAAACCTCGTAGGTGGTCATCAGCATGCCGGCGCCGCGGAAGCGGCTGTCGGCCAGCGTGAAGTGGCCGCGGACCCGCGCGCCGCTCTTGACGGGCGACATGAAGCGGACCTTGTCGAACCCGTAATTGATCCCCATCGTCTGTTCGCGGATTTTCGGCATGGTTTCGTAGTTCATGGCTGACAGCAGCGACAGCGACAGAAAGCCGTGGGCGATGGTGCCGCCGAATGGGCTTTCGGCCTTGGCGCGCTCTGGATCCACGTGGATAAACTGGTGATCGAGCGTCGCATCGGCGAACTGGTCGATCATTGTCTGGTTGACGGTAATCCAGTCGGAAACACCCAGTTCCTGACCGACCAGTCCTGCAACATCGGCGAGGGAAATTTCACGCATGCGCTGCTCTTTCCGTTGGTTGTGATGCGGACTCTTACAGGCTTTAAAGGACTTGGCGACAGGTTTTTGCAGTGCATCAATTTTCGATGCAAAAGCGGACCGACCGGGGGGCAAGTGCCGTATCCCACGGCTGGTTATCAGGATAACAACGCCAGTTCGGGCCGGAAAGGGCGAAGGTTTGGGGAGTGTGGCCGCGGTTGACGATGATGGCGAGCCGCGTGGCTTTTCCGGTCGTTGCATCGTCGGTTTTCAGCATGAAACCGAGGACCGGATTGGCGGGGTTTTCCCAGTCGGACACCTGCATCGGCTGGCCGCTTGGCGAGATCCATTCGATATCGCCATCGCCCGTGAGCAGGCTGGTTTCGGAGAATACGGAGAACCGTTTGCGGAGGGCTGAAAGCATTGCCGTGTGCTCGACCAGCGCCTCGTCGAGCGTTGCCCAGTCCATCCAGGTGATCTCGTTATCCTGCGCATAGGCGTTGTTGTTGCCGCGCTGGGAGCGGCCGGCCTCGTCGCCCATCGTCAGCATGATCGTGCCTCGGCTGGCAAACAGCGTCGAGAGCAGGGCTTCGGCGTCCCTTCGACGGTCGGCGAGGATATCGCGGTCGCGGGTCACGCCTTCGGTGCCGTTGTTCCAGGACATGTTGTCGCCGTGACCGTCGCGGTTGTCTTCGCCGTTCGCCTCATTGTGTTTGTGCTCGTTGGACACGAGATCCATCAGCGTGAAGCCGTCATGGGCGGCGAGGAAATTGACCGTGCGCGTGTGTCCGGAGAAAAGGTCAGACGAGCCGGCAAGCCGGGTGGCGAGCGCGCCTGTCGTCCACTCGTCGCCGCGCCAGTAACGGCGGATGTCGTCGCGGGCGCGGTCGTTCCACTCGAGGAATTTTTCCGGAAAATTGCCGAGCTGATAGCCGCCGGGGCCGATATCCCAGGGTTCGGCGATCATGACGCGGTCTTTCAGGACCTCGTCTTCGAGCATCGCGGTCAGCGTTTCGCTATCGGCGTCGAAACCGTTCGAGGTGCGACCGAGGATCGGTGCCAGATCGAAGCGGAAGCCGTCGACGCCTGCATGAATGACGAAATGGCGCAGCGTATCGACGATCAGGCGCCGGACTTCGGGATGGTCGCAGGCGAGCGTGTTGCCGGTACCGGTGTCGTTGATGAGAAGGCCGGGCTCACCCTGCGCGTGACGATAATAGGAGAGGTTGTCGATCCCGCGCATCGACAGCGTGGCACCGTAGCGATCGCTTTCGCCCGAATGGTTGAACACGAGATCGAGGATGACGCCGATGCCCGCCTCGTGCAGGGCGGCGACGGTGTCGCGCAGTTCTTGGACGCCACCGGGGCAGAGGCGCGGGTCGAGCGCCATGAAGGCGATGGGATTGTAGCCCCAGCCATTGGTGAGACCGAGCGACGGGAGGTGCCGTTCGTCGATCCAGGCGGTGATTGGCATCAGCTCGATCGCGTCGACGCCGATCCTCTTGAGATGGGCGATGACCGCTGGATGCGCGAGCGCTGCGACCGTGCCGCGGATATCTTCCGGCACGTCGGGGTGAAGAATGGTGAAGGGTTTTACGGCGACTTCGTAGATCAGTCCGCCGGGAGTAAACCGCGGCGCCTCGATCTTGGCTGCGACGTGCTCCGTGACGATCGCCTTGGGCACCAGGCCGGCCGTGTCGAAGTTGAACTGCGAGAGGTTCGGATCGTAGACGAAGGGGCGGTCGAGTTCTTTGGCGTAGGGGTCGACAAGCAGTTTCGACGGGTCGAACCAGAGGCCTTTATCCGGATCGTAGATGCCATGCGCACGAAAACCGTAGCGCTGGCCGGGTCTGATCGAGGGAAGGTCGATGCGGTAAAGGTTGTCGTCGCCGCGCGTCATCGGGTGGCGGGCGGTTTCCGTCTCGCCATCGGCATCGAACAGGCAGAGTTCGATCTTTTCCGCATGCTGCGACCAGACCGAGAATTCCGCCATCTTATCCAGGAGAACAGCGCCGCGTCTTTGAGCGTGTGCATAAGACATATCTGGTTCCTTATCGCTCATCCATTTCGCCAGCGACCCTGCGTTCGCGGCTGACAATCAGCCTGCCTTCTCTCCGCTTGGTGGGAAGAAGAGACATGTCCTGTGGAAGTAGGGTCCCGTGTCGCTGCGGCAAATCCTTCTCCCCGATTGCGGGGAGAAGGTTGCTGTCGCCGGATGAGGGGCAATGTCACCCGGCAGCCTCGATCAGGTGATCACCGTCGGGGCATCCCGGCCGGAGCGCTTCTTGAGATCCGAAATCTCGTCTGCCACCGCGATCAGGTCGGCAAGTGCTGTCTGGGTCTCGATGTCGTGACGGCTGGCATCGGGTTCGTAGCGCTCGACATAGACGCGGATCGTCGCACCCGACGTGCCGGTGCCCGACAGGCGGAACACGACGCGGGAGCCACCTTCGAACAGGATGCGGATGCCCTGGTTCTTCGAAACGGAGCCGTCGATCGGGTCGAGATAGGCGAAATCGTCAGCAAATTCGACCTTGAGTGCGCCGAAGGTCTGGCCGGGGAGCGTCGGGAGCTTTTCGCGCAGGGCCGCCACGAGAGCGTTCGCTGCATCCGAATCCACTTCCTCGTAGTCGTGGCGGGAATAGTAGTTGCGGCCGTATTCGGCCCAATGCGACTTGACGATTTCAGCGACGCTCTCGTTTCTGGCTGCCATGATATTCAGCCAGAACAGAACCGCCCAGAGGCCGTCCTTTTCGCGCACGTGGTCGGAACCGGTGCCGAAGCTTTCCTCGCCGCAGACGGTGGCCTTGCCGGCATCGAGCAGATTGCCGAAGAACTTCCAGCCGGTCGGCGTTTCGTACATGCCGATCTTCAGCTTTTCCGCCACGCGGTCGGCCGCCGCACTTGTCGGCATCGAACGGGCAATGCCTGCAATGCCCTTGGCGTAGCCGGGTGCCAGCGTCGCGTTTGCGGCGATGATCGCCAGACTGTCCGACGGTGTCACGAACATGCCCTTGCCGACGACCATGTTGCGGTCGCCGTCGCCATCGGAGGCGGCACCGAAATGCGGGCCGCTCTTGCTCATCACGTCGTCATAGAGTTCCTTGGCATGGACAAGGTTCGGGTCCGGATGATGACCGCCGAAATCGGGAAGCGGGGTCGCGTTGCGTACCGAGCCCTCGGGCGCACCAAGCCGGTTCTCGAAGATTTCCACGGCATAGGGGCCTGTGACGGCGCCCATCGAATCGATCGCAATGCGGACGCCGCTCGCAAGCAGGGCACGGATTGCCACGAAATCGAACAGCTGCTCCATCAGTTCGGCATAGTCAGCGACCGGATCGATGACCTGGACTTCCATTCCGGAGATCTTGAACGTTCCGACGTCATCGAGGTCGATATCGGCCGCATCAGCGATCTTGTAGGTGTCGATGACCTTGGTACGGGCATAGATCGCATCGGTGATCTTTTCAGGCGCCGGGCCGCCGTTGCCAGTGTTGTACTTGATGCCGAAATCTTCGTTCGGGCCGCCGGGATTGTGGCTGGCCGACAGGATCAGGCCGCCGAAGGCGTGGTATTTGCGAATGATGTTGGAGGCGGCCGGCGTCGACAGGATACCGCCCTGGCCGACCATGACCTTGCCGAAGCCGGAGGCCGCGGCCATCTTGATCGCCTTCTGGATGACTTCGCGGTTGTAATAGCGGCCGTCGCCGCCGATCACCAGCGTCTTGCCGGCAAATCCCTCGAGACTGTCGAAGATCGCCTGGATGAAGTTCTCGGCGTAATTCTCCTGAGCGAAGACAGGCACCTTCTTGCGCAGGCCGGAGGTCCCAGGCTTCTGGTCCTGATAGGGCGTGGTCGATACGGTTTTGATCATCTCAAATGCCTTTTCTTGCAAGTAGATCGGAATAGAGCGCGGCGTAGAGGCCAGCACTCCTTTCCCAGGAAACGTCGGATTTCATGCCCTGCTTCTGCATTTCCGTCCAGACATCAGGGTCCTTGTAGAGACGGATGGCGCGGCGCAGGGCGCGGCCAAGATTGTCGGCTGTTGCCGGGCCGAAGGAGACACCGGTTGCGGCCTTCGCAGCGAGTGCGGCGGGGCTGGCGTCGATGACCGTGTCGTTGAGGCCACCGGTGCGGGCAACGACCGGGATGCAGCCGTAACGCAGACCGTAGAGCTGGGTAAGGCCACACGGCTCGAACCGGGAGGGGATGATGATGGCATCGGAGCCGCCCTGAAGCAGGTGCGACAGCGGCTCGTCATAGGTGGTCAGAACCGAAACGCTGCCCGGATGGCGGCCTGCAGCGGCGTGAAATGCGGTTTCGAGCGCCTGATCGCCGGAGCCGAGCACCGCCAGCCTGCCGCCGGCCTCGACAAGGTTGTCGATCTCCTGCGCCAGCAGATCCATGCCCTTCTGCGAGGTGAGGCGGGAGATGACGCAAAACAGCGGACCGTCGCTTTCAACGAGGCCGAACCGCTCCTCGATCGCCCGCTTGTTGGCAGCGCGGCTCTTGAGGCTTCCGGCACCGTAGCGGGTGTGCAGGTTGATGTCGGTTTCCGGGTCCCAGATTTCAGCGTCGATGCCGTTGACGATACCCGTCAGATCCACGGAGCGGCGGGAGAGCAGACCCTCGAGCCCCATGCCGTATTCGCCGCTCAGAATTTCCTCGGCATAGGAGGGAGAAACGGTAGAGATTGCCCAGCTCGTCTCCAGCCCGGCTTTCAAATAGCTGATGCCGCCGAAATATTCGATCCCGTCCATCGCAAAGGCATGGTCCGGCAGACCGAGAAAGGGGAAGATATCGGCGCCGAACATGCCCTGGAACGCGATGTTGTGAATGGTGATCAGCGTCGGGATTTCGGGCGTTTCCGAGTAGCGCATAAAGGCCGGAAGCATGGCCGCCTGCCAGTCATGGACATGTGCGATGTCGGGCCGCCAGCCCGCGATACCGTCCTGCGCGATGATCGCACCCGCCTTGGACAGTGCCGCGAAGCGTCTCCAGTTGTCGGGATGGTCCTTGCCCGTCTGATCGAGATAGGGGCCGCCCGGCCTGTCGAAGAACATGGGGCAGTCGAGCACCAGGAGGTCTAGCCCCTGGTGCGTGACTTCGAGGATATCGGCACTGGCACCGAGAAGGTCGTCGAAACTCATGACGAGTTTTGCATCCTTCAGCACCCGCATGACAGCCGGATAGCCCGGCATCAGGGTCTTCATCGAGACGCCCTGGCTCTTGAGTGCCAGCGGCAGTGCGCCGGCCACATCGGCGAGGCCGCCGGTTTTTACCAGCGGAAAGACTTCGGACGCGACCGACAGAACATTCATCGGAGGATCCCGTTCACAGCTCGAGCTTGTCGATCATCGCCTGGGTGATCAGGCAGATACCGCTCTCGGTGCGGCGGAAGCGCTTGGCATCGAGTTCGGGATCCTCTCCGACGATCAGGCCTTCCGGAATGGTCACGCCGTGGTCGATGATGACGTCGCGAAGCTGGGCGCGTCGTCCGATCCGCACGTTCGGCAGCACAACCGCGCCTTCGAGCTTGGAATAGGAATTGGCACGCACGCCGGTAAACAGCAGGCTTCGGTTGAGCGACGAACCGGAAATGATGCAGTCGCCGGAAATGACCGAGGATGTTGCCGAACCGCGGCGGTTTTCGTCGTCATGCACAAATTTTGCCGGTGGGGTAATTTCACCGAAGGTCCAGATCGGCCAGGACTTGTCGTAGAGATCAAGGCCGGGCACGATTTCTGTCAGGTCGATATTGGCTTGCCAGTATGCGTCCACCGTCCCTGCATCGCGCCAGTAGGGCTCGCGCTCGAAATCGGACCGGACGCAGCTATCGGCAAAGCGGTGCGCGACGGCCTTACCGTGCTCGACGATATAGGGAATGATATCCTTGCCGAAGTCCCGGCTGGAGCCTTCGGCTTCCGCGTCGCGTTTCAGCGCCTCGATCAGGAATTTGGTGTGGAAGACGTAGATGCCCATCGAGGCCAGCGCGAAATCCGGATTGCCGGGAATTCCCGGTGGGTCGGCCGGCTTTTCGACGAAATCGATGATCTCGTCCTTCTCGTTGACATGCATGACGCCGAAGCCCGTGGCTTCCATGCGCGGAACCTCAAGGCAACCGACGGTGACGTCGGCGCCGGAGTTCACGTGCTGCTGCAGCATGTACTCGTAGTCCATCTTGTAGACGTGGTCGCCGGCAAGGATGACCATGTATTCCGGCGCGTAGCCTTCGATGATGTCGATGTTCTGGAACACCGCGTCGGCCGTGCCTTCATACCATTGCGTTTCCGAAACGCGCTGGGAGGCGGGCAGGATGTCGAAGCTTTCATTGCGCTCTGAACGCAGGAAGTTCCAGCCGCGCTGCATGTGGCGGATCAGCGAATGCGCCTTGTACTGGGTCGCAACGCCGATGCGGCGGATGCCGGAATTCAGCGCGTTCGACAGCGCGAAATCGATGATGCGCGCCTTGCCGCCGAAGTAGACCGCGGGCTTGGCGCGGCGATCCGTCAGTTCTTTCAGGCGACTGCCGCGGCCGCCGGCCAGGACATAGGCCATCGCGTCGCGTGAGAGTGGCTGTATGCGTTTGTCGTTCATGGTTCTCCCTCCCGGTCGTTATTGCAATTCCAGCATGATCGTCGCCAGAGGCGGCAACGTGATGTCGGCGGTGATCGTTCCTCCCGCATTCACCGCCTGCACGCGTCCGCCATTCCCCTTGCCGGTGCCGCCATAGATCTCGGCATCGGTGTTGAGGATTTCCCGCCATCTGCCCTCGCTTGGCAAGGGAATACGGTAATTTTCCCGGTAGACCGGGGTAAAATTCGTGATCACCGCCACCGGCTTTTCCCCCGGCGCCATACGCAGCCAGGCAAACACGGAGTTTTCGGCATCATCGGCAATCAGCCAGCGGAACCCTTCGCTCTCGCAATCGCGGGCATGCAGGGCGGGCTTGGAGCGGTAGCAGAAGTTCAGATCGCGGACGAGACGGCGCATGCCTTCGTGCGGGCTGTATTGCAGCAGGTTCCAGTCCAGCGACCGCTCCTCGCTCCATTCGCTCCACTGGGCAAATTCCTGGCCCATGAACAGCAGCTTCTTGCCCGGATAACCCCACATGAACCCGTAATAGGCGCGCAGATTGGCGAATTTCTGCCAGTCGTCGCCGGCCATCTTGGCGATCAGCGACCCCTTGCCGTGCACGACTTCATCATGGCTGAGCGGCAGGACGAAATTTTCGGAATAGGCGTAGACCATGCCGAAGGTGATGGCGCTGTGGTGATGCTTGCGGTGAACAGGCTCGCGCGCGAGATAGCTCAGCGTGTCATGCATGAAACCCATGTTCCACTTGAACCCGAAGCCGAGACCGCCTTCGTGGACCGGCGCCGAGACCTTGGGCCAGGATGTGGATTCCTCGGCAATGGTCATCACACCGGGATGATTGCCGTAGGAAAGCGAATTCATCTTCTGCAGGAAGCGGACAGATTCCAGGTTCTCGCGGCCGCCATACTCGTTCGGCACCCATTCGCCCTCGCGGCGGGAATAGTCGAGATAGAGCATCGAGGCGACCGCATCGACACGCAGGCCATCGAGGTGGAATTTCTCCGACCAGTAGAGCGCGTTGTTGACGAGGTAGGACAGGACTTCCAGTCGGCCGAAATTGTAGATCGCCGTGTTCCAGTCGGGGTGGAAACCCTGGCGCGGATCTTCATGCTCGTAGAGTGCGGTACCGTCGAAATGGCGAAGCCCGTGCGCATCGACCGGAAAGTGGGCGGGCACCCAGTCGAGGATGACGCCGATGCCGACCTTGTGGCAGCCGTTGACGAAGCGGGCAAAGCCTTCCGGCTCGCCGAAACGGGCCGACGGAGCATAGAGGCCGGTGGTCTGGTAGCCCCAGGACGGATCATAGGGATGTTCGGTAATCGGAAGGAATTCGATATGGGTAAAGCCCATGTCGGTGCAGTAGGGAATGAGTTCGGCGGCAAGCTCGTCCCAGGAGAGGAACGAACCATCCTGCTTGCGGCGCCATGAACCGGCGTGCACTTCGTAGATCGAGATCGCCTGCCGGCGATGATCAGCCTTTTCCCAGAATTCGCGGTGGGCTTCGTCATCCCACTTCTGCACCAGTTCCGGCGTGGTGACGGACGCCGTCTTCGGGCGCATTTCGGCGCGCCGGGCGTAAGGGTCGGCCTTGAGGGGCAGAACTTCGCCGTCGCTGCCGACGATCTCGAACTTGTAGGGGGTGCCAGCCAGGATATCGGGCGCGAAGATTTCCCAGATGCCGGTGTCTTGACGCAGCCGCATGATGTGGCGGCGGCCATCCCAGGTGTTGAAATCACCGACGACGGAAACGCGCTTGGCATTCGGTGCCCAGACGGCGAAATGATATCCCTCGACGCCCTCGTGCTTAAGGGGATGGGCGCCCATCTTGTCGAACAGGCGCAGATGCGATCCCTCGCGGACGAAATAATCGTCCATCGGTCCCAGAACCGGGCCGAACGAGTAGGGGTCCGTCACCGCCCACTCGTCATCACCGCGGCGGGCGCGGTAACGGACGGGCTGGCGTTGCGAGGCGGAGACGATGCCTTCGAAATAACCGGCTTCGTGGCGGCAGGTGAGTTCGCCCAGTTCCGTGCCGTTCAGCGCCGTGGCCGTGACGGCCTCGGCGCCGGGGATGAAACAGCGGACCCTGTAGACGTCCCCGACCTTGTGCAGGCCGAGAACGGCAAAGAGGTTTGTATGCCTGCCTTCCAAAATCGCCTCGATCTCGGATAACGGGATTTCTCCAGGAGCTCTCCCGTCATCGAGCGTACGCGGCGCTTTTGTCATCAGGCTCTCCAGATTTCCGACGCGTATTGGCGAATGGTTCTATCGGAGGAGAACCAACCCATGCGGGCGGTGTTGAGAATAGTCTTCGAATACCATGATTTAGGGTCCGACCAGATTTGGTCAACGCTGCGCTGCGCTGCTGCATAGGCATCGAAGTCGGCGGCAACCATGAACCAGTCGTGATTGTAGATCCCGTCCATCAGGACTGTGAAACGCGACCGGTCATCCGGCGAGAACACGCCTGTCGCGATGGCATTCAGGGCCTGTGCAAGTTCCGGAGACTGGTCGATAACGGCGCGGGGATCGTGGCCCTCGTCGCGGACCTTCTGCACCTCGTCCGCTTTCAGGCCGAAGATGACGATGTTGTCTTCCCCGACATGGTCGCGCATTTCGACATTGGCGCCGTCGAGCGTGCCGATCGTCAGTGCCCCGTTCAGGGCAAACTTCATGTTGCCGGTTCCCGACGCTTCCATGCCTGCCGTCGAGATCTGCTCGGAAAGATCGGCCGCGGGGACCATGATCTCGGCGAGAGACACGTTGTAGTTGGGTATGAAGACGATCTTCAGGAGACCGCGCACCGATGGGTCGTTGTTGATGACGCGAGCGACGTCGTTGGCCAGCTTGATGATCAGCTTGGCGTTGTGATAGCTCGGCGCCGCCTTGCCGGCGAACAGTTTTACGCGCGGCACCCAGTCGAGTTCCGGATGCGAGCGGATCTGGTCGTAAAGCGCTACCGCCTCGATGATGTTGAGGAGCTGGCGCTTGTATTCGTGGATGCGCTTGATCTGGATATCGAACATGGCCGACGGATCGAGCCTGATGCCCATGCGGCTGCCGACCAGATTGGCAAGTGCGATCTTGTTGGTGCGCTTGATCGCCGCAAACTTGTCCTGGAACGAGCTGTCGCTTGAGAATTTCTCAAGATCTGTCAGCGCCTCGGTGTCATCAAGGAATTTGTCGCCGATGGCGTCCTGGATCAGCGAAGTGAGGCCCGGATTGCACTGCATCAGCCAGCGGCGAGGGGTGATGCCGTTGGTCTTGTTGTTGATGCGGGTGGGATAGAGCGTGTGCAGGTCCTGGAACACAGTGACCTTCATCAGGTCCGTATGCAGGGCCGAAACGCCGTTGATCGAATGCGAGCCGACAAAGGCAAGGTTGCCCATGCGCACGCGGCGCTCGCCGCCCTCGTCGATCAGCGAGATCGAACGGATCTGGGTTTCGGAGAAGTTCTTCAGCTTGCGCGCTTCCAGCAAGATCTTGGTGTTGATCGCATAGACGAGCTGCATGTGGCGCGGCAGCAGGCGCTCGAACAACGGTACCGGCCAGCTTTCCAGCGCCTCGGGGAGAAGCGTGTGGTTGGTGTAGGAGAAGGTCTTGCGGACGATCTCCCAGCTCTCGTCGAAATCCACGCCGTGGATGTCGACCAGAAGGCGCATCAACTCGCCGATCGAAATTGCCGGATGGGTGTCGTTGAGCTGGATCGCGACCTTGTCGGGAAGATTGGTGAAATCCGGATACTGCTGCAGGTGGCGGCGCAGGATGTCCTGGAGCGAGGCGGAGGAGAAGAAGAATTCCTGGCGCAGGCGCAGTTCCTGGCCGGCCGGGTTGGCATCGGCCGGGTAGAGAACGCGGGTCAGGCTTTCGGCCTTGTTGCTTTCGCGCAGCGCACCGATGTGGTCACCGGCGTTGAAGGCGTCGAGCAGGATCGGATCGATCGGCTGGGCCGACCAGAGGCGCAGCGTGTTGACGCGCTTGCCACGCCAGCCAACGATCGGCGTGTCGTAGGCCATGGCGATCACGCGTTCGGCCGGCTTCCAGACATAGCGCGGCGCATCGTCGTAACCGCCGACGGTATCGACCGTGCCGCCGAAGCCTATTTCGTAGGAGCTTTCGCGGCGCTCGAATTCCCAGGGGTTGCCGTGGGCGAGCCAGGTTTCCGGAAGTTCCACCTGCCAGCCATCGGCCATCTGCTGACGGAACAGGCCGTGGACGTAGCGGATACCGTAGCCGTAGGCCGGGATCTCGACGGTTGCCATGCTCTCCATGAAACAGGCGGCGAGACGGCCGAGGCCGCCGTTGCCGAGGGCCGCATCGGGTTCGAGGCCGGCAATGACAGCCACATCGACGCCGAGCGATGTCAGCGCGTCGCGAATTTCCGACATCAGGCCGAGATTGCTGACGGCATCGCGCATCAGGCGGCCGATCAGGAATTCCAGCGATAGATAGTAAACGCGCTTCTCGCCTGTCTTGTAGACCTTGCGGGTCGAATCCATCCACCGGTCGATAATGCGGTCGCGCACCACCAGGATCGTTGCGGTCAGCCAGTCATGCGGCTTGGCGACCTGCGCATCCTTGCCGATCCGATAGGTCAGGCGCTCGATGATCTCCTCCGCCATGATTTCAGGCCGGGAGCTGCGTGGTGCCGGAAAGGGGAGTTCGACGTTAGAAGAGGTCTTGTCCATGTCGCGCTAACTTTCTGGTTAAGCGTGAGAATTGCGTCCGATTCGGACCCTCGTTGAAGATCTGGGAAACCAGTTATGCACCGTTACGAAACGCTTGCAACGGGCAATGATATTGGTCTTGAAATATGTCATGGGCATGTAAAATCGCAAAAAAGCAAAACCCCGCCGGTTGGACGGGGTTCTGCAAATAATCAAACGTTCCGAGAGACTTAGACTGCCGCCTAGTTGGTGAGGCGAACCGCGGATTTTGCCGCCTTGTTGGCGATATCGCCGAACGCGTTGACGAGATCGGTCATGTCTTCAGGCTCGTAATAGTAGTCGCTGGCGCTTGCGCAGGTGCTCAGCAGCGACTTGCCCTTGTCCGGCGCCATGAAGGCAACGGTGAAGATCTTGATGCCGTCGGCCTTGGCGGTTTCGCACTGGCTGCGCACTGTTCTGTCCAGCGCCGGATTCCAGTTGGCGCTTTTGCCGGTCATTTCGCCATCCGTCATCAGCACGATGTAGCGGTTGAAGGTGGCATTGCCCTTGGCCGTATGCGCCGTTGCCTCGGTCGTGTTGCTCGATTTCAGTGCATTCAGTGCGAGGGTCATCGCGCCGCTGGCATCGGTGCCGCCGGTCGGAACGCTTGGAAGCGCCGCCACGTACTTGGCAGCCTCGGTCGTGCCCCATGTCATCGGTGTCGGAGACTGCGTCTCATCGGTGTAGGAAACCGCACCGACACGGATCAGCGTGTTTTTCGGGTCGGACGTCTTCAGCGACGTGAACAGCCCCGTTGCCGCCGTCTGCAGGGCCTCGATCTTGCGGATGTAGCAGGGCCAGTAGAAGGCGACCGACGGCCAGTCAGCGTTGGTGTAGTTGTCACAGTAGGACCGTAGTGTATTCCTGTCGCTGGTGACAAAGGACATCGAGCCGGACCGGTCAAGCGCCAGGTACATCGAGATGCCGTTGGTCGTTTCCGAACTGCTGGATGCCGTGGCCGCAATATTCAGCGTGATGGACTGGCCGCCGATCATGCTGGTGATCGGATTCAGCTTCATCGTGTACTTGGTGTTGAGCGCCACCGTGTAGCCCTTGCTGGAAGCGCTGTTGTTGGTGGTCTTGGCGCTGACGGCGGTGGCCTTGCGGATCGCCTCCTGCTGCGCTGCCTTTTCTTCAGGTGTGGCGTTCGCGTCTATGCCATTGGCAAGGATCTGGCCGGCAAGGTAGTCGGTCGCCAGTTCCTGGGCGTCCTTCTCGTTCATGCCTTTCTGGGCCATCGATGAGGCAGCTGCCAGTGCCGCGGAATCCGCCAGACCCTGCATCTTGCTCTTGATCTGCATGGCATTGGTGAAATCAAGCGCGACGCCCGCCGAACCCAGGAGGATGGGCAGGAGCACCGCTGTCATAAGGCCGAAATTTCCGTCGCGGTTCTTGGAAAACCGCGTCCAAATTGATGCTGTCATCGCACTTACCCCCGTGCCGTAACCGCGCAACTCATTTGCACTAACACGTGGTCTTGATAGCGCGGAGCGGGTGGAGGAACCGCTAAATCAACCTTTAAAAATTGAACCAACACGACGATTCAGCGCCAAAACGGGTCTATCTGACCGGTATCACATCAACCCCCTGGATGATCTTTCGATTTCCGTAACCTTTGAGCACGCCGATGACAGGTGCGATATCGGAATAGTCACGGCCGTAGGCGACAACGATATGGTCGGTGCCGGCCATGATGTCGTTGGTGGGGTCCAGTTCGACATAGCCGACCGCCTCGCCGCACCAGACCTTGACCCAGGCATGCATCGCGTCCGCGCCTTCCAAACGCTCCTTGCCCGGGGGCGGCAGAGTGCGCAGGAACCCGGAAACATAGCCTGCGGGGATGCCGAGGCTGCGCAGCGCGGTGATCATGATATGGGCAAAGTCCTGGCAGACGCCGCGCTTCAGCTTGAAGGCCTCGCGCGGGGTTGTGTCGACCTTGGTCGCCTTGGAGTCATACTCGAAGTCGTCGTAGATGCGGGTGCAGAGCTCCTTTGCGATCTCCAGCACCGTCTGGCCCGGCTTGACGACGTCGCGGGCATAGGCGGCAATCTGCGGATCTTCGGGCAGGCGAGGGCTTGCGCCGGTCAGGTTGTGCGGCGAGCTGCCGTCGACGCTAAGATACGCTGCAAGCTCCCGCCTCAAGCCATCGAGCCGTGGCGACAGATCCGCGGAGATCGTCGGGGTCTCGACCATGACGCGCGCCTGCATACGGATGTCGAACCGTTCATGCGGCGCGCGCAGCAGGATTGAGGTCGCCTGCTGGCCGAAGAAATCAATGAAGGTGGCTTTCTCCTCTGCGTTCGGCGTGACGGTGATCGTGCCTGCAATCAGCCGCTGGCGGCCGGGCAGCGACAGGGGCAGGACCCGGATCACATGCCGTGCGACCGAGGCCGGCTGGTCATAGACATAGCCCATGTGCATGGAGAGGTCGTAAAGCATGGCGTGTCCTCTCCCGCTCAGTTGAAATAGGTTCGGGCGAGAATGTCGGAAAGCCGTTCAAGCTCCTGCTCAAGCTTACGGTAAACTTCCACGTCCATGCCCTCGGGGGTCATGACTGCAAGGCCCGAATGCAGCCGCATCGCTTCCCTGTAGAAGGGCGACATCTGGCCGTTGAAAACGGCATTGGGCAGTTGCTCGACCTCGGTGCGGATCTCGGCCAGCTGGAACAGGATGGAGCGCGGGTTGAGCGGATCGAGCGCCAGGAGGTCGGCGACCGTCAGCCGCGCGGTGTTGACGTTGTAGCGGCGCCGGTGGGTCATGACGCTGTCGCCGATTTCGAGCAGCATGTCCAGCGAACCGTCCGGGGCGTCCGGGCCGGACATGTGGGCGAGCAGCCGCGTCATATGAAGGCCGCGTTCGAGGTAGCGACCGATGGAAAGAAAACGCCAGCCGGTGAAGCGATACATGTTTTCGTGCACGAGACCGGCAAAACCCGCCAGTTTGCGCAGAAGAATGGTGCTGGCATGGGCGGCATCATCGCCCGGTTGTGCGGTCTCATGGAAGCGCTTGGTGGTCTTGGCAAGGTCCGTCAGGGCCAGCCAGCCATCCGGCGAAAAGCGGTCGCGGATGTTGCTGGCCGAATAGATGGCGCTGTTGAGGTGGGACAGAAGCGGCGCCGGCACGGCCTTTGCCATGTCCATATCGATCGACTTCAGATAGCCGTCGACGTCGACCAGAAGCGGCGCGTCGGGATCTGCTGACTCCGCGTAGCGCAGGTGCCAGGAGCGCAGGATGCGCAAGGCACCTTCGGAGCGCTCGATATAGCGGCCGAGCCAGAACAGATTGTCGGCGGCGCGCGAGGGCAGCGAACCCGGCATGTTGCGGGTAAAGCTTTCTTCCGGTGGCAGCAGCGTCGGCTTGTCGACGGGCTTGTCGGAAACGATCCAGACATCGGCCGCGGTGCCGCCGGCCTGCATGGCGATTGCGGCCACGTCGTCGCCCGAACCGATACGGGCAAAACCGCCGGGCATAAGCTGCCAGCCATCTTCGGTGCGCGCCGCAAAGACGCGCAGCGACATCGGACGCGGGACCAGCTTGCCATCGACATAGGCAGGCGTTGTCGACAGCGTCACGACTTCCTGGCCGACGAGCTTGGCGCCTTCGCTCGACAGCCATTCACCGATCGATTCTCTTGCGGTCTCTCTCAAGGACGATCCGAGCACCGACTGGCCGTTGTCGTCGAAGAAGGGCAGGCCGGAATAGGCCGGGCCGATGACCATCCGCCCGATATTCTTGGCCACATGGTCCCGCTCGGCCTTCTGGCCGCACCACCAGGTCGCGATCGACGGCATGATCGGTTCTTCGCCGAGCAGGCGGTGGCAGATGGCGGGCATGAAGGCGAGCAGCGCCCGGGTTTCGAGGATACCGGAGCCGAGCGCATTGACGAGTGTCAGCGACCCGGACCGCAGGGCCTGCACCATGCCGGGCGTGCCGATATGGGAGCTCTGGTTCAGTTCCAGCGGATCGGCATAGGAGGCGTCGAGGCGGCGCCAGAGAACGCCGATGGGTTTGAGACCCGCCGCGGTGCGCACCATGACGCGGTTGTTGAGAACGGTCAGGTCCTCGCCTTCCAGCAGCATGAAACCGAGATAGCGGGCGATATAGGCGTGTTCGAAATAGGTTTCGTTGGCGGGGCCGGGGGAAAGAACCGCGATCCGGTCGTCGGGATATTGCTTGTGGCTCTGCAGCGCATCGCGGAAGGCGCCGAAGAAGGAGGCGAGGCGGTGAACATGGCTTTCGGCATAGATATCCGACAGCGCGCGTGTGGTGGCGACGCGGTTTTCCAGCGCAAAGCCTGCGCCGGATGGAGCCTGCGTGCGATCCGCCAGAACCCACCAGTCGCCATCCGGACCGCGGCCGATTTCGAACGAACAGAAATGCAGGTAGTGGCCGCTGACCGGCTTTATGCCAACCAGCGGGCGCAGAAACTCCGGGTTGCCGGCAACAAGCTGCGGCGGCAGAAAGCCTTCCTCGACCAGCTTGTTGTCGCCGTAGATATCGGCAAGCATCGCTTCCAGAAGGTCTGCGCGTTGCTTGAGGCCGCGGGAGATCTCCTCCCATTCCTTTTCTGCGATCAGGACCGGGATATGGCTGATCGGCCAGGCACGTTCGCCGCTGCCGCTTCCGGCCGTGCTGCCGGGTGCCGCATAGGTGCGGTAGAACACGCCGGCATCGCGCAGGTAGCGATCGGCGCGGGCAAACCGTTCGTGCAGCTCGGCTTCCGAGAGACGGCTCAGATGCGCGATCAGGTTCTCCCAGACCGGCTTGATACGACCTTCGGCGTCCAGCATCTCGTCGGTGACGCCGGCCAAGGCCGCGTAGCCGAGGATCGGGTCAATGCCGATCTCGCCAACGCCTGTCTCGCCAATGGCGGCTTCCGCCTTGGCGTGCTCTGTTGCCGGTCCGTTGGACATGGCTTGCTGTCAACTCCAGTTAAAACCCAGGCGGTCCGTTTAAATCCCGGGTGGCCGGCGCAGGTCGAGTGTCAGCGGAAATTCGGGCGACGGCATTTCCTGCATCAAAGCATAACTGCCCGCCGTGTGTCCCCACGGTTCGAACCGTGCGAGCCTTCGCGCTTCCGCTTCGTTGCCATTGACCGGAAAGGTCTCATAGTTGCGACCGCCCGGATGGGCAACATGATATATGCAGCCACCGATCGAGCGGCTGGACCATGTATCATAGATATCGAATGTCAGCGGTGTATTGACCGGCAGAACCGGATGCAGGCCAGACGAAGGCTGCCAGGCCTTGAAGCGCACGCCGGCGACCGAAACACCGGATATGCCCGTCGGCGTCAAGGGGACGGCGCGACCGTTGCAGGCGACCGTATAGCGCTGCGGATTGCTGGTTTCGAGCCGCACCTGCAGGCGTTCTACTGAACTGTCGACATAGCGCACCGTGCCGCCGATCGCGCCCTGTTCGCCCATCACATGCCAGGGCTCCAGCGCCTGGCGCAGTTCCAGCTTGGCGCCTTCGTACTCGACTTCACCGAAGAATGGGAAGCGGAACTCGAGCTGTGCCTCGAACCATTCGGGCCTAAGGTCGAAGCCGTTTTCGCGAAGGTCCGCCAGCACGTCCATGAAATCGGCCCAGATGTAATGGGACAGCATGAACCGGTCCGCCAGCGCCGTGCCCCAGCGGGTAAACCTGCCCTGAACCGGGTTTTTCCAGAAGCGGGCGATCAGTGCCCGCACAAGCAGCTGCTGCGCCAGCGACATGCGCGCATTCGGCGGCATTTCGAAGCCGCGGAATTCCACGAGGCCGAGGCGACCGGTCGGACCGTCGGGGGAAAATAGCTTGTCGATGCAGATTTCCGAACGGTGGGTGTTGCCGGTGACGTCGGTCAAAAGGTTGCGGAACAGTCGGTCCACGAGCCATGGCAGCGGTGCGGCACCCTGGCCCGGCATCGGCACCTGTGCCATCGCGATTTCAAGCTCGTACATCGAATCGTGGCGGGCTTCGTCGAGGCGCGGTGCCTGGCTGGTCGGGCCGATGAACAGGCCGGAGAACAGGTAGGACAGCGCCGGATGGCGCTGCCAGTGCAGCACGAGGCTTTTGAGCAGGTCCGGACGTCGCAGGAAGGGGCTGTCGTTCGGGTTGGCACCACCAACCACGACGTGGTTGCCGCCGCCGGTGCCGGTGTGGCGCCCGTCGATCATGAACTTGTCGGCGCCGAGACGGCTCTGGCGGGCCTCTTCATAGATCGCCGTTGTCGTCTCGACCGTCTCCTTCCAGCTTGCGGCCGGATGGATGTTGACCTCGATGACGCCAGGATCGGGCGCGACGCGGATGACGTTGATGCGCTCGTCATGCGGCGGCGCGTAGCCTTCGATATGGACGGCGAGACCGAGCTTCGTCGCGGCGTTTTCGGCAGCAGCGATCAGTTCGAGATAGTCCTCGATCTTTTCGACCGGCGGCATGAAGACGCAGAGACGGCCATCGCGCGGCTCGACGGAAATTGCCGTGCGCACAGCGCCGCCAATTTCACCGAGCGTCTGTTCGACGCGGCCGGGATTGACCGGGTCGCCTGCCGTGAACGACTGCTCCGGCATCGCGCGGCCTTCGGTCGCTTCGTGACCGGGCGGGACGATCACGTCGGGCAGGGCAGTGCGGGGGATCGAGGGATCGGCCTCGTGGATATAGGGGAACTGCGATGGCGGGATATAGGGAAGCGTGCCGAGCGGCAGGCGGTAGCCGACGGGGCTGTCGCCGGGCACAAGGAAGATCTTGCCGCGACGGGTGCTCCATTTTTCGCTGATCCAGCGCTTTGCGCCCATGCTGCCGCCTCTCGCATGCGACTGCCAGGCCTGAACAGGCAGGATATAACCCGACGGGTTGGTCAGGCCCCGTTCGAAGACGCGGGCAATGCGGTTGCGCTCTTCCGGGTCCTTGAGTTTCGAATTGGATGGATCGACATTATCAGGCAGCGAGCCCTCCTTGATGATCCACTCGGCCGGATCCTCATAGGCGGGCACGACCATCTCTGCGCCGATATCGAGTTCCGCTGCGAGTGCCGTCAGGAATTGCTGCGAGTCCTGTTCGCCGCTGCCATAGTCGAGGCCTTCTTCGGCCACCAAATCCGGATTGCTCCAGATCGGCTTGCCGTCCTTGCGCCAGTAGAGCGAGAACGTCCAGCGCGGCAGGCTTTCGCCCGGATACCATTTGCCCTGGCCGTAATGCAGGAAGCCGCCCGGCGCAAATTTCTCGCGCAGCTTGCGGATGAGGACGTCGGCCTTTTCGCGCTTGGTAGGGCCGACGGCGCCGGTGTTCCATTCGTCGGATTCGAAGTCGTCGATCGACACGAAGGTCGGTTCGCCGCCCATGGTGAGGCGCACGTCCTGGGCTTCCAGCACGCGGTCCACCTGTTCGCCAAGATCGTTCAGCGCGTCCCAGCTGTCATCCGAGAAGGGCTTGGTGATGCGCGGATGTTCGGCAACGCGCGTGACGTTCATGGCGAAGTCGAACGACGTGTTCGCCTCGCCGAAGTAATCGCCTGAAATCGGCGCGGCGTTGCGGTAATGGGGCGTGGCGGCCAGCGGAATGTGGCTTTCGCCGGTCAGCAGGCCCGATGTCGGATCAAGGCCGATCCAGCCGGCGCCTGGCAGATAGACTTCGCACCAGGCATGCAGATCGGTGAAATCGACTTCGGTGCCGGAGGGGCCGTCGAGCGCCTTCAGGTCCGGCGTCAGCTGGATGAGGTAGCCGGAGACGAAACGGGCAGCGAAGCCCAGATGGCGCAGGATCTGCACCAGCAGCCAGCTCGAATCGCGGCAGGAACCCATTGCCGAGGTCAGCGTCTGCTCGGGCGTCTGGACGCCGGGTTCCATGCGGATGACATAGCCGATCGCCTGCTGCAGGCGGGCATTGATGCCGACCACCATGTCGACGGTGGGCTGGCCGGGCGACATGTCCAGCGTCTTCAGGTATTCGACGAGGGCAGGTTCCGGCGGCTCGGGCGTGCGGTAGATCGACAGGTCTTCGATGAGATCGGCCGGGTAGGTGAACGGCCAGGCCTGCGCCTCTTCCTCGACGAAGAAGTCGAAGGGATTGTAGACCGTCATGTCGGCGACGAGGTCGACCTCGATCTTGAATTCGGTCACCGGTTCGGGAAACACGAAGCGGGCGAGGTAGTTGCCGTAGGGGTCCTGCTGCAGGTTGACGAAGTGATTCTCCGGCGTGACCTTCAGCGAATGCGACAGCACTTTTGTGCGGGAATGGGCGGCGGGCTTGAGCCGGATGATCTGCGGCCCCATGCGGACCGGCCTGTCATAGCTGTAATGGGTGAGGTGGTAGATGCTCGCCTTGATCGACATTATGCCCCTTGCCGGCCTTGTTGAACGGGCCGTTACGTCATCGTTGCCGCGAGTTTGTGCAATGCATGAAAAGAATGCAAGGCGGGGCAGGCTGTTTTCCCGCTCGTGTCGAAAGGTGAGCTTCGTTCGGTTTTCGATGGTCGTGCCGGGGTAGGCTCATCCGCCCGCGACTGCCCATCATCCGGCTGCCGCCACCTTCTCCCCGAAGGCGGAGTGAAAGACGCGAGCCGCTTGCTCTACGCCTCAATCAAGGCACGTCCCCTCTCCCCGCGAGGGGGGAGAGGTTTAGGGTGAGGGGCGCCACAGATATTTCCGCTAAGCGGCGACGGCTTCCGTCGGGACCTTGGCGCCGGTCATGAAAGCCACCGCGTCCGACATCGTGTAGTCCTTCGGGTTGATGACGGTCAGGCGTTTTCCGAGCCGGTGGATGTGGATACGGTCGGCGACTTCAAAGACATGCGGCATGTTGTGGCTGATCAGCACGATCGGAATGCCGCGCGAGCGCACGTCGAGGATCAGTTCCAGCACCTTGCGGCTTTCCTTGACGCCAAGCGCCGCCGTCGGTTCGTCGAGGATGATCACCTTGGAACCGAAGGCCGCAGCGCGCGCCACAGCGACACCCTGGCGCTGACCGCCCGAGAGTGTCTCGACCGCCTGGTTGATGTTCTGGATGGTCATCAGGCCGAGTTCGGAGAGCTTGCCGCGGGCAAACTTTTCCATGGCGCCATGATCGAGCTTGCGCAGGTATTTGCCCATGAAACCCTTGCTGCGGATTTCGCGGCCGAGGAACATGTTGTCTGCGATCGACAGTGCCGGCGAGAGCGCGAGGTTCTGGTAGACGGTCTCGATGCCCGCATCGCGGGCCTCGATCGGCGAGCGGAACTGGACCGGCTTGCCTTCCAGCGTGATCTCGCCCTCGTCGGGACGGATCGCGCCTGAAATCGCCTTGATCAGCGACGACTTGCCGGCGCCGTTATCGCCGATGACGGCGAGGATTTCACCCGGGTAGAGGTCGAAATCCGCGTTGTCGAGGGCGGTCACGCGGCCGTAGCGCTTGACCAGTCCGCGGGCGGCGAGGATGGGTTGAGTGTTCGGATCGCGTGCCATCAGCCGGCTGCCTTTCTGATCCATTGATCGATTGCGACGGCGGCGATGATCAGCACGCCGATCAGGAGGTAGGTCCACTGCACGTCGGTGCCGAGCATTCGAAGGCCGAACGAGAACACGCCGACGATGAGGGCGCCGAACACCATGCCGAGGATCGAGCCGCGGCCGCCGAACAGCGATATGCCGCCGATCACCACGGCGGTGATCGATTCGATGTTGGCGAACTGGCCGACCGTCGGGGAAACCGAGCCGTTGCGGCCGATCGAGACCCAGCCTGCAAGCGCGCAGATGGTGCCGGCCAGAACGTAGACCGAAATCAGCATGCGCTTGACGTTGACGCCGGAAAGCTCTGCCGCTTCGGGATCGTCACCGACTGCGTAAAGATGTCTGCCCCAGGCGGTCTGGTTGAGGACGTACCAGAGTGCCGCGACAAGAAGCACCATCGCGACGACGCCAAAGGTGAAGACGGCGCCGCCGACCTTGAACGTCGTGCCGAGGAACTGCAGAAGCGGAGCCGTCGCCTCGATTTCCTGCGAGCGGATCGTCTCGTTGGAGGAATAGAGGAAGTTGGTGGCAAGCACGATCTGCCACATGCCGAGCGTGACGATGAAGGGCGGCAGTTTCACGCGGGCGATCAGGAAGCCGTTGATGAAGCCGCAAATCGCGCCGACCGCGAAGCCGCAGGGAATGGCGATTTCAACAGGAACCCCGTAGCGGAAGACCATCTGGCCCATGACGACAGAGGAAAGGACCATGATGGCGCCGACCGAAAGATCGATGCCGGCGGTCATGATGACAAGCGTCTGTGCCGCGCCGATAATGCCGGTGATTGCCACCTGCTGCAGGATCAGCGTCAGGGAGAAGGCGTTGAAGAATTTTCCGCCGAGAAGGATGCCGAACACCAGCAGGGCTGCGACGAGGACGATCAGCGAAACCGCCGACGGACTGGTGTGCAGGAAGTGCTGGAATTTCTGGACTGGCGTTTTCTTGTCGCCGTCGAAGGATGCGACGTCGGTCGAACTGTCCTTCAGAACCTTTTCGTAGTCATGATGCGGCGATGCCGCCGTTGGCTCGGTCATGGATGTTCCTCCGAGAAATTCCGTTGTCGCTCGACAGTTAGAGACCCTCTCCGGCCTGCCGGCCATCTCTCCCACCCCGGTGGGAGAAGACTTGCGGCGGACGCAGGGATTGTCTGAGCGGTTGCCGCCGGATCAAGCCCTCCCCGTTGCGGGGAGGGTAGTGGTTTGATCTTTCAAATGCAGGTGGGGATCAGCCCCAGCACTTGTTCAGACCTTCCTTGGTGTCGATCGACTTGATCGCGGGAACCGGCTTGTCGGTCACGAGCGTCACGCCTGTGTCGAAGAAATCCTTGCCGGCAGTCGGCTTCGGCTTTTCACCGGTATCGGCGAACTTCTTGATCGCCTCGATGCCGAGCGACGCCATCTGCAGCGGATACTGCTGCGAGGTTGCACCGATGACACCGCCGGCAACGTTCTTGACGCCTGGGCAGCCGCCGTCGACGGAGACCAGAAGCACGTCCTTCTCGCGACCGACGGCCTTCAGCGCTTCATAGGCGCCGGCTGCTGCCGGTTCGTTGATCGTGTGAACGACGTTGATGGTCGGATCCTTCTGGAGAAGGTTTTCCATCGCGGTGCGACCGCCTTCTTCATTGCCGTTGGTCACGTCATGGCCGACGATGCGCGGATCGTCTTCGTCGCCGATCTTGTTCGGATCCTTCGGATCGATGCCGAAACCGATCATGAAGCCCTGGTCGCGCAGGATGTCGACGGAAGGCTGCGACGGGGTAAGGTCGAGGAAGGCCACCTTGGCTTCCTTGGCCTTGTCGCCGAGCGTTTCCTTGGCCCACTGGCCAATCAGCTTGCCGGCGAGAAGGTTGTCGGTTGCAAACGTCATGTCGGCAGCGCTGATCGGCTCCAGCGGCGTGTCGAGCGCGATGATCAGCAGTCCGGCGTCGCGAGCCTTCTTGAGGTTCGGCACGATGCCCTTGGTGTCGGACGCGGTGATCAGGATACCCTTGGCGCCATCGGCGATGCAGGTTTCGATCGCCGCAACCTGGCTTTCGGAATCGCCATCGATCTTGCCGGCGTAGGATTTCAGCGTGACGCCGAGTTCCTTGGCTTTCGCGGTTGCGCCGTCCTTCATCTTGACGAAGAAGGGATTGGTATCTGTCTTGGTGATGAGGCAGGCGGAGACGCCGGCTGCGTGCGCCGGAGCGGAAAACGCAACGCCGAGGACAAGCGCCGCAAAGGCGCCAGAAAGCACTGTCTTCTTCATGATATCTCCTCCCGAGAGATCTTTTCCCCAGGTCTGGGGCGATTGATGCAAATGTTCAGAAACACCGGGTGCCATCGAATTCGACGAGCGCCGTCTCCAAGCCTCCCATGTCCTCTGCAGCCCGGATTAAGACCAGTTTTCCATGAGCTGTCAATAATTAATTCCGATTGAATTATTTATCCACGGTGGCATATTCGGCATGCGTGGAGATGACGATCCACGGCGAGTTTCGGGAGGAGTTCCAATGTCGATCGCGGGAAGTACCGCGACAGGGTCGATGCCGCTCGGCAGTTTTTCGGGCGGATCGAACCAGGTTCGCGTGCGTGCCTATAACGAGAGGCTGGTCCTTTCGCTTGTTCGCATGCACGGCGAAATGTCGAAGGCGGACATTACCCGCGCCAGCGGACTGTCGGCGCAGACTGTGTCGGTGATCATGCGATCGCTCGAAAAGGACGGGCTTCTGCTGCGCGGCGAACCGATCCGCGGCCGGGTGGGGCAGCCGTCGGTACCGATGCGGCTCAATCCCGATGCCGTGTTTTCCTTCGGGGTGAAAATCGGCCGGCGCAGCGCCGATCTGGTGCTGATGGATTTCGTCGGGCAGATCCGGATGCATCATCACGAAACCTATGCCTACCCAGTGCCGCAGAAGATCATCGAAATCATCGGCAAGGGGATCGGCAGGCTCGAGGGCCAGCTCAGCATGGTCGAGCGTGAGCGGATAGCCGGCATCGGGATCTCGGCGCCGTTCGAACTGTGGAACTGGGCAGATGAGGTCGGCGCGCCTGCGGGCGCGATGGACCTCTGGCGCGATTTCGACCTGCAGCAGGAGGTCTCCGCCTCGACCAAGCATGCCGTCTACCTGCAGAACGACGCGACCAGCGCCTGCGGTGCGGAGCTGGTGTTCGGGATCGGTCCATCCTATCCGGACTTCGTCTATTTCTTCATCGGGTCATTTATCGGCGGCGGCATCGTTCTGAACTCCGCCGTGTTTTCCGGCCGAACCGGGACTGCCGGCGCCGTCGCGCCACTTCCGGTGCGCGGCAGGGACGGTTCAACCCGGCAGTTGCTCGACGTCGCTTCGATTTTCGTTCTCGAGAACATGCTGAAGGAAAAGGGGATCGATCCGGAGCCGCTCTGGTATTCGGCCGACGAATGGATCGATTTCGGGGCGCCGCTCGATCTGTGGATCGGCGAGACGGCGGCAGCGCTTGCCCAGGCGATCATTGCCAGCGCCTCGATCATCGATTTCGGGGCTGCCGTGATCGATGGCGGATTTCCGTCATGGGTGCGCAAGCGGATCGTCACCGAGACGATCGAGGCCGTCAAGCGGCTCGATCTGCAAGGTGTCATCATCCCCGATATCATCGAGGGCAAGGTCGGCAGCCACGCCCGCGCCATCGGCGGCGCCAGCCTGCCGATCTTTGCGAAATACCTCACCGATCCGAGTGTGC
Organism: Rhizobium sp. PvP014; assembly: GCF_017876855.1. NCBI lineage: Bacteria > Pseudomonadati > Pseudomonadota > Alphaproteobacteria > Hyphomicrobiales > Rhizobiaceae > Rhizobium > Rhizobium sp. PvP014. The sequence continues at coordinate 2,045,453 of NZ_JAGIOT010000002.1, read as the reverse complement.
TGTTCAAGGCGATGTGACGAGCGGACGTCCGCATTCGATCGTGGGACGCTCGACGCTGTTCCCGGTCAGCCGTGAACGGCACGCCTTTCTCGCACCTTCGCAATTCCCTTGTGGTAGTTAGGACTCGACACAGACAGGCAGGAGCCGGCGGCAGATGGTGAATTCGCAAGATAAGGCGGAGCCCTATGAACTTCCTCTGTCTGGCCAGCTCAAAATGATGACAGGGGCGTTCTGGGCGTCCCCGGTGCGCAATCCCGTTCTCGCGCTCACGGCCGCGCTGCTCTGCGTCATCTTCGCGACCACCTACGCCACCTATCGGCTGAACGAGTGGAACGGACCGTTCTACGATGCCTTGGCGCGGCGCGACATGCCCGAATTCCTCCACCAGCTTGTGGTGTTCGGAGTCCTCGCCTCGCTCCTGACACTGCTCAACGTCATCCAGCAATGGCTGAACCAGATCGCTGCGATGCGGATGCGAGAAGGGCTGGCCCGCGATCTCGCCGATGTCTGGCTGACGCCGGGGCGGGCCCTGAAGCTTGCCGGTGCCGGCGCGATCGCCGACAATCCGGACCAGAGACTGCATGAGGACACCCGCATCCTGGCCGAAAACACGACGTCACTGTCGATCGGTCTCGTCAATTCGACCATTCTTCTTGCAAGTTTTATCGGCGTGCTATGGTCGATCTCGACTGATTTCGGCCTGCAGATCGGAGGTCGTACCATTGTCATTCCCGGCTATATGCTGTGGGCGACGATCCTCTACGCCCTTTTCGGATCCGTCATGAGCAACGTTGTCGGCAGCCGGCTGGCGCGGCTGAATGCGCAGCGCTATGCCCGCGAGGCTGATCTGCGCGCGACCCTTGTGCGGGCGAACGAGAACATGAAGCCGATCACGCTTGCGCGCGGCGAGGAAAGCGAGCTTTTCCGCGTTCACACCGCAATCGATGGCGTGCTCGGCATGCTGCGCAAGCTTGCCTGGGCGCTCACCAACCTCACCTGGGTGTCGGCCGGTTTCGGCTGGCTGGCGTTGGTGGCGCCGATCATCATTGCCTCGCCGATGTATTTTTCCGGCAATCTTTCGTTCGGCGGTCTGATGATGGCGGTCGGCGCCTTCAACCAGGTCAACCAGGCGCTGCGCTGGTATGTTGCAAATTTCAGCGTCATCGCCGACTGGCGGGCGACGCTCGGCCGTGTCTCCTCGTTCCGCAACGCACTGGTTTCGATGGATACGCCGGCGATGGAAGGCTCCGTCCTCACCTACCGGAAAAGCGATGGGGAGGACGTGCTGTCCGTGACCGACCTTGCGGTTTTCGGAGAACCCGACAAGGGCGGGGACGGCCATGGCATCAGGGTCGCCGAAGGCGCGTTCACCATCCGGCCCGGCGAGCGGGTGCTGATCAACGGCAATCCGGGGACAGACCGGCATCTTCTGTTCCAGGCACTGTCCGGCATCTGGCCCTGGGGCAAGGGCGAGATCCGACTGCCGGCCGCAGATCGGATGATCATGATGCCGCAGGAAGGTTATCTGCCGACCGCATCGCTGCGCGAGGTCATGACCTATCCGGCGACTGGGCCCGCTGGCATGCGCGATGGCATTCCCGACATGACCGACGCGGCGCTGGCGCAAGCGTTGGAGAAAGTCGGTCTGCATCGGCTCGTCGATAAACTCGACGAGGTGGAGCGATGGGACCGGCTGCTCGACAAGGACGAGGAAGTGGCGCTGCAGATCGCCAATGCCGTGCTTCGAAAGCCGGACTGGCTGATCATGGACGACGTCCTGGAAGGGCTCGAACCGGAGACGCAGGCGCTGTTGCTCGACGTGCTGGCCGGGCTTACCGGCTCGACACTGATCTATATCGGCCGCTCCGACGTGTTTTCGGACAGATTTTCACCAAAGGTATTTCATCTGGCGCCGCTCCTGGCTGTCGATACGAAGAACGAGGCTTGAGACAATGGGTAAGCATGCTTCTCAAACGACAGGGAGAACCGGGCAATGCCTCATCTGCGGTCGCACGTTTGCGGTATCGAAGCTTCACAAGGCGGGCACTCTAAGGCCGCATCTCTTCGAGATGATCGCGGAGGAGGTAAAGACCTGTAGCGCCGACAGTCTGATCTGCGACGAGGATCTGGCGCGCTTCAGGCGGCGCTACGTGGAGGCACTGCTGGAAGAGGAGCGGGGCGAGATCACCGAGCTTGACGCCCGCGTGCTCGACAGTTTCGAAAAGGGAACGCTGACGGTTCAGGCGGGCGCGCCCGCCGCAATCGACCAGGCGGAAACGTTCGGGGAAAGGGTCGCCGACAGGGTCGCCGCCTTCGGAGGCTCCTGGACCTTCATCCTGTCCTTTTTAGCCGTGCTGGTTTTGTGGATGGCGCTTAACGTGGTCGGTTTGTCCGCCGATCCGTTCGACCCCTATCCGTTCATCCTGCTCAATCTCGTCCTGTCCTCGCTTGCCGCCCTGCAGGCACCCGTCATCATGATGAGCCAGAGGCGGCAGGAGGACAAGGACCGGCTGCGCAGCGAAAACGACTACATGGTCAACCTTCGAGCCGAACTCGAAATCCGCCAGCTGCATGAAAAGATCGATCACCAGATGGCCAAGCAGTGGGAACGGCTCGCGGAACTGCAGCAGATCCAGATCGAGTTGCTGGAGAAACGATGATCAGTCGGCGTGAGGGATGAGAGGGGACACGCTTTACGTGGATCTCGGAGATTGATAATTTCGAGGAAACAAGCGTGGATCTTATGCCTTCCAGTTATGAACTCGGCCCCCATTACGAAAGCTTCGTGCGCAGGCTGGTGGAAAGCGGACGCTATGCAAGCGAAAGCGAAGTCATGCGCGATAGCCTTCGCCTGCTCGAAGAGATGGAGGAGCATGGCAAGGCCGGCTTCGACGCACTGAAGGCGGATATACGCACCGGGATCGAGAGTGGGCCGGGCATTCCGGCGGATGACGTCTTCGATCGGCTTGAAGCCAGATATGGCGGACGCCGCTCCTGATGCGCGACCGGGCTTCGTTGCATCCACTTCAAACGGTACGTGATGTTCTACACCGTGTCCCAGGATGGTGTGAGAATTGAGCGCATCCTGCACGGCGCGCGATATCCCCGCAGCATTCAAGGAACAAGACTAAACCGATCTCACGGCGGCGTCTGTTGGATTCTTCCGGCGTTCGGGCGTCGCAGGTTGAAGAGGTTGCCGGCGAGGATGAGGATTGCGCCGGCGGCGGTCAGGCCGTCGATGGCTTCGGCGTAGAGAAGGTAGCCGATGAGGGCCGAGGCCGGCACGCGGAGATAATCCATCGGCATCGCCACCGTCGCATCGGCATAAGACAGCGCCTTTGCCATGCAGTAATGCGCGAATGTCCCGGTGAACGCGATCAGGAAGATCCACGGCCAGATCCCCGCGGACGGCCAGGTCCATACCCTGATTGCCGGGATCAGCCCGATGATCGACTGGATGATCAGCATCCAGAAGATGATCTTGGTGGCGCTGTCGGTGCGCGTCAGGAGCTTGGTGGTGATGAAGGAGATGGCGAAGAAGAAGGCAGCGCCCAGCACGATCAGGTGGCCGGGGTTGAGCGGGGCGGCGCCTGGCCGCAGGATCAGAAGCACGCCGGCGAGCCCGAAGCCGATCGCCGCACCCTTGCGCCATGTCAGCTTCTCCCCGAGGAAAGCCGCTGCCATGAGCGCTGCCCAGATCGGGGCGGTGAATTCGATGGCGATGACCTGCGCGAGCGGGATCAGCGTCAGGCCCATCAGCCAGGCGAACTGGCCGATATAGTGGGCGACGTTGCGGCCGATATGGGCCGGCAGGATGGTGGTCCGCATGGCTTTGAAGCCGCCCTCGCGAAACACCAGCGGCAAAAGCATGAAGAAGGCGATGATCGAGCGCATTTCCATCACCTGGAAGACGTCGATCTCGCGGGTGATGATCCGGCCGGAAATCGCCATCAGCAGCAGCAGGCTGATCGACGTCAGCATCCACGCTGCAGCCTTCTTCGTCGACGGGGCCGGCTGGGCTGACGACGTCGCCCGCGAGGCCCTTGCCGATTGATTGCTGTCCACTTCAGTCTCCTTCGACGCAGAACGGTCGCTCTAATGCTTTTTCGGTTTGAAAGGAAAGCCTTTCCGCCCACCGGTTGTGTCTGCTGCTTATCCCGACGTCAGAATTCCCATCGAGCGGAGCAGGTTTTCGTGCTGGTCGCGGCTGACAGTCATGCCCTTGAACGACGCCATGGCTGCAAGATCCATCTCGTCGAAGGTCGCCTGCGAGAGGTTGGCGAAATCAAGCGTCGCGCCGGTGAAATCGATATTGTTGAGGCTCGAACCCATCAGGCTGACGCGGCTCAGATTGCTGTCGACAAACGAGCAGTCTCTGAGATCGCAGCTCTCGAACCGGCTCTCTTCGTAGCTTGCGGCCGCAAACACCGCGTATTGCAGCTTGCAACGCTGGAGAACGACACCACCGAACATCATGCGCTTGCTGATCTTGCGATGAACCTCGGCGTCGAACTGCAGACCGACAGCCGACGAGTCGGTAATCTCGAGCAGGAAGGCCTCGCATTTGACGATGCGGTTGTTGGAAAGGTTGCAAGCCTTAAACTTCGCCTCGTTGAGGTCGCAGTAATTCCACGCAGATCCTGCCTGCGTTTCGCGATCGACGAAGATGCAGTTGAAAAACTCGGCTTCCTTGAAGGAGCAGTTGGAAAAGCTGCAGCCGATGAATTCGCATTCCCTGATCTTCGCGCCGTCGAAGACGCAGTCGTTGAACCGGCAATCTGCGAATTTCGACTCGGACGTGATGAAATCGGTCAGGTCTTCGGATGCAAATCGGAGGCCGATGACGGGTTCCTTCATCGAGAATGCGGCTTCCAGCGACGATTTCTCCACCACGCAATCTCCAATGTCGGGCGTACTGCCTATAAGCCCACGCCACGTTCGCGGTGTGACAGCGGGCTCTCGTTCGCTCTGGGGGTCACCGCCACATCCCGCGCATTCTTGCGGTTACGTCGATGCGGATCTGGTGGCGGGCTTGGCGTTCGGCTTCCGTCATCTGCGCCACCACCGGCCAGGCGGTGCTTTCGAAGAACTGCAGGAGCGTTGCCGGGATGAAGCGGGAGCGCGAGGCGTAGACGTGCCTGTCGCCCTGGGAATGCTGGCCGTGGGTAAAGAATCGCTGCGGCGTGATCAGATGTAGATGATCCTTCGCCCGCGTCATCGCCACATAGAGAAGCCGCCGTTCCTCCTCGATCTCGGCCGTCGTGCCGGTGCCGAGATCGGAGGGAATGCAGCCGTCGACACAGTTGAGCAGGAAAACCGAGCGCCATTCCTGGCCCTTGGCGGAATGGATGGTCGAAAGGATCAGGTAATCCTCGTCCAGCAGCGGAACGCCGGCCTGATCGCTCGTCGCATCCGGCGGATCGAGCGTCAGTTCGGTGAGGAAGCGTTCGCGCGACGCGTAGCCCGAGGCGATCTGCTCCAGTTGCAGAAGGTCGGCCTTGCGGGTGTCGGCATCTTCGTGGATGCGGCTAAGATGCGGCTCGTACCATTGGCGGGCGAGACCGATTTCGGAAGGCCAGCCTTCGCTTTTCCTGACGGCGCCAAGCATCTCGACAAAGGCCGGCCAGTCTTCGCCGGACCTTGGAGGCGAGGGGATTTCCTGGAGTGCTGCCAGCGGTTCCGGATCGGCTGCGATCGCATCGAGGATCTTTGCCGCCGTTTGCGGGCCGATACCCGGAATGAGCTGCAGAAGCCTGAACCCCGCAACCCGGTCACGCGGGTTCTGGGCAAAGCGCAGAGCCGCCAGCATGTCCTTCACATGGGCGCTATCGAGGAATTTCAGGCCGCCGAACTTGACGAAGGGAATGTTGCGGCGCGTGAGTTCCACTTCCAGCGGACCGGAATGGTGCGAGGCGCGAAACAGCACGGCCTGCTGCTTCAGCAACATGCCGGTTTCGCGGTTCTCGAGGATTTTTTCCACGATATAGCTCGCCTGCTCGGTCTCGTCCTTGACGGTGACCAGACGCGGCCGCTCCTCCGACTGCCGGTCGGTCCACAGGTTTTTGGTGAACCGCTCGCGGGCAAGTTCGATGACGCCATTGGCGGCTGCCAGAATGGTGGTGGTCGAGCGGTAGTTGCGGTCGAGCGTGACGATGTTGGCCGGCGGGTCGAAGGTCGCGGGAAAATCGAGGATGTTGCGGATCGTGGCGGCACGGAACGAATAGATCGACTGGGCGTCGTCGCCCACCACCGTCAGGCCGCGGCCGCCGGGTTTCATCGCCATCAGGATCGAGGATTGTAGCCGGTTGGTGTCCTGGTATTCGTCGACCATGACGTGATCGAACCGTTCGCCGACATCCTGCGCAATCAGCGGCTCGCTCATCATCTGCGCCCAGTAGAGCAGAAGATCGTCGTAATCGAGAACGTTCTGCGCCTGCTTGGCGTCCACATAGGAGGCGAACAGGTCGCGCAGCTGCGGTTCCCAGGCAAGGCACCATGGGAAGGAGGTCTTCAGCACCTCGTCCAGCGGCGTCTCGGAATTGACGGCGCGCGAATAGATCGCAAGGCAGGTGCCCTTGGTCGGAAACCGGCTCTCCGTCTTGGAGAAGCCGAGCTCGTGGCGAACGAGGTTCATCAGGTCGGCGGAATCCTCACGGTCGTGGATGGTGAATTCCTGGTCGAGGCCGATCTGTTCGGCATAGATCCGCAACAGCCTTGCGCCGATGCCGTGAAACGTGCCGGCCCAGGCCAGCGCATCGGTCATGACGCCGGACTTCGCCCCCATCACTTCGCGGCAGATGCGCTGGACGCGGCGGCCCATTTCGGAGGCCGCACGGCGGGAAAACGTCATCAGCAGCAGGCGGCGCGGATCGGCGCCCGACACGATCAGGTGGGCGACGCGATGGGCAAGCGTGTTGGTCTTGCCGGAGCCTGCGCCTGCAATCACCAGAAGCGGTCCCGCCGCGCCGCCATCCGGCACGTCCGAACCATGTTCGACCGCGCGGCGCTGGGCCTCGTTCAATTTTTCCAGATAAGCAACCGACATTCAGCTTCCGAGGCATGTTCTTGATGTGTTCGTTTCAGCTCTACCTGATTCGCCGGCATTTGCCGCAATCGGTCTCCATCCCCGTTCGATTCTTAAACTTGACTACGCAGGTCGGCTTTGGCTATCGATGCGATGACGCTTATGAATTGGAGGCAAACTTGAAAATTGTGTCTGCTCTTTCGGCCGGAGCTTCGCTCGCCGTTTCGCTACTCGCTCTGTCCATGCCGGCCAACGCGCAGGTCGCCGACAGCCTGACGATCTACAATGCCCAGCACGAGGGCCTGACCAAGGAATGGGTCGAGGCCTTCAAGGAAGAGACCGGCATCGTCATTACGGTGCGCAACGGATCCGACCTCGAAATGGCAAACCAGATTGTGCAGGAAGGCGCCAACTCGCCGGCCGACCTGTTTCTGACGGAAAATTCGCCGGCCATGGCGCTTGTCGATGGCAAGGGGCTGTTTGAGCCTGTCGACAAGGCAACGCTCGATCTCGTTCCCGAGCAGTTCCGCCCGGCCAACGGTCACTGGACCGGAATTGCCGCGCGCTCCACCGTGTTTGCCTATGACAAGACCAAGCTCACCGAGGACAAGCTGCCGAAATCGATGCTCGATCTCGCCAAGCCCGAATGGAAGGGCCGTTGGGCCGCATCTCCATCGGGCGCCGATTTCCAGGCGATCGTCGGCGCGTTTCTGCAGCTGAAGGGTGAGCCGGAAACTGCTGCCTGGCTGAAGGGCATGAAAGAGAACTTCACCGCCGTGCGGGGCAATTCCACCGCCATGAAGGCCGTCAATGCGGGCCAGTTCGAAGGCGCGCTGATCTATCACTACTACTATTTCGGCGATCAGGCGAAGACCGGCGAAAATAGCAAGAACGTTGCGCTGCATTACTTCAAGAACCAGGATCCGGGCGCCTTCGTGTCGATCTCCGGCGGTGGCATTCTGGCCTCTTCCAAGCACAAGGAGCAGGCGCAGGCATTTCTGAAATGGCTTGCCGGCAAGGGCGGCCAGAAGATTCTGCGTGACGGCACCTCGTTCGAATACGCCGTCGGCAAGGACGAGGCTTCCAACAAGGCGCTCGTTCCGATTGCCGACCTTCAGGCGCCGAAGGTCGAGCCTTCGAGCCTCAACAATGCCAAGGTCACCGACATGATGACAGCCGCCGGCATTCTCTAAACACCATCGAATCCTGTTGCGCACGGACATCGCAGGGCGTACCTGCGATGTCTCTTCTTTCTTGAGCACGCGATGACGTTTACCACCGAGAGCATGGTTGCCAGCCGGCCGCGCCGGAAGCCTGCGGGGAAACCCCTTGCCGGATCGTCTTGGACGCTGGCAATCGCCGTTGCGATTGCCGCCCTGACGCTGACGCCGCTCGGGTTCGTGTTCTGGGCAACGGTTGCGACCGGCTGGGAAACGGCAGCGCAGCTGATCTTCCGTTCCCGTGTCAGCGACCTCCTGTTCAATACCGTTGCGCTGATCGTCTTCACGGTGCCGGTCGCGACGGTTCTTGCAACAGCGCTTGCATGGCTGACGGAGCGCACCGACCTGCCGGGCGCAAAGCTATGGGCCTGGCTTGCCATCGTGCCGCTCGCTATTCCCGCCTTCGTGCAGTCCTATGCCTGGATCGGTATGTGGCCGCGGCTGAACGGGCTTGGAGCGGGCGTGGCGATCTCGGTCGTGACCTACTTTCCCTTCGTCTACCTGCCCGTGTCGGCGGCGCTTCGGCTGATCGATCCAGCGCTCGAGGATCAGGCGGCCTCTCTCGGTCTTTCGCCTGCTGCGGTCTTGCGGCGTGTCGTGTTGCCGCAACTCAGACTGTCGCTGTGTGGCGGGGCGCTGCTGATCAGCCTGCATCTCCTGTCGGAATACGGGCTCTATGCGATGATCCGGTTCGATACGTTCACGACGGCAATCCTTGACCAGTTCCAGTCCACCTACAACGGCGTTGCAGCGCATATGCTGGCGCTGGTGCTGGTTGCCTGCTGCTTCGTGCTGATCGGCGTCGATGCCGCCGTGCGGGGCCGCCGTCGCTATGCCCGGATCGGGTCGGGCGTTGCCCGCCATCCGGTGCGCGCCTCGCTTGGCGTCTGGCGATATCCCTGCCTGCTGCTGCCGGTCGTGACTACTGCGGTTTCGCTTGGCGTGCCGGTGCTGACGCTCGGGCGCTGGCTGATCGCCGGTGGTGCTGATATCTGGCAATTCAGCGAGATCGGGTTGGCCCTTTCCCAGACGCTGACGATCTGCGTGATCGGCGGTGTGGCGACGGCTGCTGCCGCCGTGCCGATCGCCTGGCTTTCGGTGCGCCGCCCGACGCGTTCCAGTCGGTTTCTCGAAGGCTGCTATTATCTCGCAAGCTCGATGCCGGGCGTGGTTGTCGCGCTCGCTCTGGTGACGATCTCGATCCGGGTGATGCTGCCGCTTTACCAGACGGTGGCGACGATCGTCATCGCTTACGTCATCATGTTTCTGCCGCGGGCGCTGGTCAGCCTGCGCGCCAGCATCGCGCAGGTGCCGGCAGAGCTGGAACAGGCGGCCGAAAGTCTCGGACGTTCGCCCGCGCGGGCGCTCTGGTCCACCACAGTGCGGCTGGCGGCGCCCGGCGCTGCATCTGCCATGGCGCTTTCCTCGCTCGGCATCATGAACGAGCTGACCGCGACCCAGATGCTTGCGCCCAACGGCACGCGCACGCTTGCCATGGCATTCTGGGCGCTGACCAGCGAGATCGACTATGCGGGAGCCGCACCCTATGCGCTGCTGATGATCCTGTTTTCGCTGCCGCTTACCCTTCTCCTTCACCACCAGTCAAAAAAGATCGCCGGGCGATGACGCTGCTTACCCTTTCCTCCGTTGCCAAGAGCTACGGTTCCGTCGCAGCCGTTGCCGGTGTCGACCTTGCAGCCCAAAGCGGAAGCCGCACGGCCATCGTCGGCCCTTCCGGCTGCGGCAAGACCACGCTGCTACGGCTGATCGCCGGGTTCGAGGTTCCTGACGCCGGCTCGATCACGCTTGGCGGCGAGATCATGTCCAATGCGGACGCGCATGTTGCTGCCTACCGACGTAATATCGGCATCGTGGCGCAGGACGGTTGCCTTTTTCCGCATCTCTCGGTGCTCGACAATATCGGTTTCGGCATGGACGCGGATCGCACGGCCAAACAGGCAAGGGCTGCGGAACTGATGGAGATGGTCGGACTCGACGGGGCGATGCTTGCCCGCAAGCCGGATCAGCTTTCCGGCGGCCAGCAGCAGCGCGTGGCGCTGGCAAGGGCGCTTGCCCGCAGGCCACGGCTGATGCTGCTGGACGAACCCTTCTCGGCGCTCGACATGGGCCTGAGGACCGCCACCCGAAAGGCTGTGGCCGACGTACTGTCTGCTGCCGGCGTCACCACCATTCTCGTGACCCATGACCAGGCGGAAGCGCTTGCCTTCGCCGATGAGCTGGTCGTGATGCGGGCGGGAAAATTCGCCCAGGTCGGCACGCCGCGCGAGGTCTATCTGAAACCCGTCGACCGGGCGACGGCCACCTTCCTCGGAGAAGCGGTCGTGCTGCCGGCCGTGGTCGGCGACGGGATAGCCGACAGCCCGATCGGCCGGCTAGAGGTTGCGGACGTCACCTATCGCGGCCGGGCGCAGATCATGATCCGGCCTGAGCAGTTTACCGTCAGCCGGATCGAATACGCGCCGGACAACGGGGTCTCGGCTGTGGTCAGCGACGTGGTTTTCTGCGGGCCATCGCTTGATGCGAGGATAACACTCGCCGGAGACGGTATCGCCGAGGGCGAGATTTCCTTCCGCCTGGATATCCCCGGCCGCGAGCTGCTTGCGTCAGGCGACCGGGTGTCGATCGGCATCTCGGGACGAGTGCATCTGCTTGCCGACGCGTAGTTCACATTTTTGCCGGAATATTTCTTCGCGGCCATCACGGCGCTGGAACCTGGAACCTTTTGTCACGTTGTTCCCGCATCAAATATGAAGGAATAATACCATGCTGAAATGGGCTCTCATCTTTCTCGTCATCTCCGTGATTTCAGGCTTCCTCGGCTTCTCCGGCGTCTCCTCTGCCACCGCGGGCATCGCGAAAATCCTGTTCTTTATCGCTATCGTGATCTTCCTGATCTTCCTGGTTCTGGCACTGACGGCAGGCGCCGTGGTCTTCTAAGAAAGACCCCAAGGATCAAAACAGCAAAGCCGCCCTGGAGCTTCCACGGGCGGCTTTTGTTTGCGGTAAATTCGGGAAGTGAAGCGCTATTGAAGCGGCCAGAGCCCCACACGACCCCGGCCGCCTGAGTGCCACTGGCCGAGAGGCCAGCCACAAACTCAGACCCACAAGCTCCCGCATCCGCAAGCCTCGCGCTATTGGTATTGTTACGGATGGAAGAATGGTGACGGGACGTTATGCGGTCGGTTAACGGCTTGAAACGAAAAAGGCTTCCGGTTTCCCGGAAGCCTTTCGTGCCTTGCGGCTAATCAGGATGGTGGGCGTAACAGGGATTGAACCTGTGACCCCTACGATGTCAACGTAGTGCTCTCCCGCTGAGCTATACGCCCATCCGATGGGCGGCTTAAGACCACAGAAACCGATGTGCCGTCAATAGGCTTTTTCCGGTTTTGTGAAGTCTTTTTGACAGCCGCCGGAAAACCGGGCTTACGCGGCCAGAAGCTTGTTCACTTCATCCACAAGATCGCGCAGGTGGAAGGGCTTGGAGAGAACCTTTGCATCCTTCGGGGCCTTCGAATCAGAATTCAGAGCGACGGCGGCAAACCCTGTGATGAACATGACCTTGAGATCGGGGTCGAGTTCGGTCGCGCGCCGGGCGAGCTCGATGCCGTCCATCTCGGGCATGACGATGTCGGTCAGGAGCAGCGAGAAAGGCTCTTCGCGGAGCCGGTCGTAGGCGCTGGCGCCGTTGTCGAAGGAAATGACCTTGTAGCCCGCCTTTTCCAACGCTTTCACCAGGAACCGGCGCATGTCGTTGTCATCTTCGGCGAGAAGGATTTTTGGAAGCATCTCGGGGACCGCTATCTGTCTATGAGTCGTGGCTGTATGGCCGTCTACACTCTCAATTGACGGTAAACATCCGTTTAATAAGAGCCGAAGCAGCCTTGGTGGGATTACATAGTATGGACTTCCCGCCGGGCAACTGGCAACATACCTCATCCGACTTGTTCATGACATGGTAAAAACGGAATGGATTTCAACGCCGGCGATCCTGAGCATTTCGAGGTAAGGGAACCCGCCAGGCAAACCATTCCCTTCGTGTACAACTCTCCCCATAGCGGCCGGTGCTACCCGGAAAGCTTTCTTGCCGACAGCAATCTCGACTCGATGTCGATTCGCCGTTCGGCAGATCATTATGTCGACGATCTCTTCGCCGATGCGCCGGAACTTGGCGCGCCCTTGCTGGCCGCCCATTTCCCCAGGGCCTATCTCGACGTCAATCGCGAGCCGTTCGAACTCGATCCGCGTATGTTCGATGGTCCGTTGCCGCCTTACGCCAATATCGGATCGATGCGCGTTGCCGGTGGCCTCGGCACCATTCCGCGCATCGTCGCCGAGAACATGGATATCTACCGGCGCAAGCTTTCGGTGGTGGAGGGCCTGTCCCGGATCGAGGCAATCTACAAGCCATACCATGCCTGCCTACGCCGGCTGATCGCGGCCACGCATGCCCGGTTCGGCATCTGCGTGTTGATTGATTGTCATTCGATGCCTGGCAATATCCGGCTTTCGGGTTCGAACGTGAAGCCCGACTTCATCATCGGCGATCGTTACGGCACAAGCGCGTCTGCCGAAATTTCGCGCGCAGCGCTCAGCTTCCTGAGTGAGATGGGTTTTGCCGCCGTGCGCAACAAACCCTATGCTGGCGGCTTCATCACCGAACACTACGGCCGGCCCGTGCGCGGCCTGCACGCGCTGCAGATCGAGATCAACCGCGGGCTTTACGTGGATGAGGGGACGCTTTCGAAGCGGCCGGAATTTGATGCGATCGCCGCCGCACTCTCGCTCTTCATGCGCCAGATGGCCGACTTCGTCGCTGATTTCTCGGCCGGCGACACTGCGCTCGCAGCGGAATAGTTTCCCCGCATCAGGCTGACTTCGATCGCCGAGGTAGCCGACTCCCTGACAGAACTCAATGCCGCAGCATGCAGACATCTGCGTGCTCATCGAGCGATATCCTTCCATCCCTGTATTTGGACAAAAAAAACCGCGCTTACAGCGCGGCTAAGTCTAGGGAGGAAACACCCAAGGAGGGTATTTACAGTCAAAGACTGTATGAAGACGCTACGTCCGTTATGCACATTTGTCAATCAATTATTTGACTTGATGAAAATTGCATCATTATTTGGCGAAGTGATCACGTTTTGGTCAGTCGAAGAACGGTTCAGGCCTTTCTAAGCGTCAAGACCTGCTTTAGAACGGGGGCAGCTTTTCTGGGACGGAGTTGTTGATGCTGCCTGATCGCGCTTTTTTCGATACGCTTGCCGATGCCGCCCGCGAGCAGACGCTGCCGCGCTTCCGCACCGGTGTCTCCGTCGTCAACAAGCTGGCCGGCGGTTTCGATCCGGTGACCGAGGGCGACAGGGCGGCGGAAACCGCGATCCGGACCTTGATCGAGGCGCGTTTCCCCGAACACGGCATCCTGGGCGAAGAGCATGGCAATGTCGGGCTCGACCGCGAGCATGTCTGGGTCATCGATCCGATCGACGGGACGCGGGCCTTTATCTCAGGCGTGCCGCTGTGGGGCACGCTGATCGGCTTGCAGTCGAATGGTCGGGCCACGATGGGCATGATGGACCAGCCGTTTACCGGCGAACGCTATTTTGCCGATGGCAAGGTCGCAACCTATCGCGGCCCGGGTGGTGAGGCCGTCCTTGCCGTGCGTGACTGCGGACAGCTATCCGATGCGGTTCTCTTCACCACGTCACCGCATATTTTCGAGGGCGAGGATCTGGCCCTTTACCGCTCGATCGAAGAGAAGGTGCGGCTGTTCCGCTATGGCTGCGATTGCTACGCCTATTGCCTTCTGGCGGGCGGTCATATCGATCTCGTGGTCGAGAATAATCTGCAGCCCTATGATGTCGGTGCGCTGATCCCGATCATCGAGCAGGCGGGCGGCATCATCACCGATTGGGATGGTGGCCGGCCGGAGAACGGCGGCAATATCATCGCCGCCGGTTCGCGTAGCGTGCACGCCGAAGCGCTTGCGCTGCTGGCGCGCCGATAAGACGGGTCAGGCCGCGGTTTCGCTAAGGTCTATGCCGCCATCGAGACCGGGCATGAAGGCCTCGAGCGCCGCCATCACCTGGGCCCGGTAGATATTCTTTTCCTGCAGCAGCTCATGGCGGCCGCCGGTGATGGTGATGAGCTGTGCCGCGCGGAAATTTCGCGATAGTTCCTCCTGCGCCGAATACGGCACGACGCCATCGAGGACAGGCGCGATGATCAGCGTCGGAATGGTGATCCGTGTCAGATGCGCCTGCGACGAGACACGCCGGCCTGCGCGAAGGGTCTCGTGAACCCAGCCGGCCGTCGGTGCGCCGACTGTCAGTTCCGGATAGGCGGCGTAGAGGCCGAGATTTCGCTCGAAGCGGGTGCGATCGCCGGTCAGGCCGTTTCGTTCGAAGGGTATGAAGCGTTTGTCTCCGCCAAGCTGGATCTTGCCGAGCCCGGTCCAGCGCATGACCGTCGAAAGCGGCCAGACGATGCGTTCCGGCAGGGCCTGGCCCTGAAAGCCGATATAGGGCGACAGCAGCGCCATGCGGCTGATCCGGTTGGCGAGTTTCGGCGCCGACGACAGTGCGATCAGTGCGCCGGTGGAATGGGCGATCAGAAAAAAAGGCAGGCGTGCATCCGGAAGCACGATCTGCTCGAGAAAGATGTCGAGGTCTTTCTGGTAGTCGGAGAAATGTCTGACATGGCCTTTTTTCAGATGCCGTGTCTCGCGGTCGGAACCGCCCTGGCCGCGCAGATCGTAGGTCGCGACCCACAGGCCCATCGCGTTGAGCTCGCGGATAGTCTCGAAATATTTCTCGATGAACTCATTGCGCCCCTGCAGCAGCACGATCGTGCCGCGGGCCGGTGAGACCGGTGAGCGGAAAAGCGCGTAACGCAGCTTCGTGCCGCGGTGACCGGTGAAATGGCCAGCGGTGTAATCGGCCGGCGCCGGATTTTCCGGGGTCGATCGCAACAGGGTCTGTGAGGCGTGGGGCGTGTCAGTCATGCCGACAGGCTCAAGCGATCCGGGCCGCCACGTCAAGTGAAATCATCTGAAATGGTGGATGCGGATAGAGGCGAGGCCGGAGCGGAGAACTCTGACCTGCCGGCCTATAACCAGAAAGCCGAGCCCGTCACCGGATGAATTTCCCCCGACAAAAAACCTCTTGAATGACGGAAAATCAATTCCCATCTTTCCTCTGCAGGCGCCGAAAGGGCCTGCAGAACGGGGTCTTCATCGCCAGAACGGGGTGAGACACCAAAGCTAAACCGCAACGTCGCTTCAATGGAGGACTTTATGCGTCACGTCGATTTTTCCCCCCTTTACCGCTCCACCGTCGGTTTCGACCGTCTCTTCAATCTGCTCGACAATCGCAACCTTGGCGATCAGGCCCAGAGCTATCCGCCCTACAATATCGAGCGGACCGGCGACAACACCTATCGCATCACGATGGCTGTCGCGGGATTTGACGAGAAGGAACTCTCGATCGAATTCCAGGCCCATTCGCTGACCGTGAAGGGCGAGAAGAGCGATGACGAAGCCGGTGCCGAGACCGAATATCTCTACCGCGGCATCGCCAAGCGCGCCTTCGAGCGCCGCTTCCAGCTCGCCGATCACGTGGAAGTCGAAACCGCTTCGCTGAAGAACGGTCTCTTGCACATCGATCTGGTGCGCAACATTCCGGAAGCGCTGAAGCCACGCCGTATCTCGATTGCGGCCGATGCTTCCGACAGCGTCAAGACGATCGAAGCGCAGATCGCTCCGCAGCAGGTCAACTGACCCGCCACGGAGAGTAATGACAGCCCAATGACCTCCAGTCACGGGTAGCATACAGACGCCTCTTCCCACGCCGGGAGGGGGCGTTTTTTGCGTGGGATTGATCAGGGCCAAAGCTTCGGCCCTGATTGGCACACCTTAAGGTCTGCACGCCGGTTTCAGGCTGCGGCGACCTTGGCGAGGGCTTCTTCCTTGGCCCTGGCGCGATCGGCGTATTTCTGGGCGATCGCAGCGCAGGCCATCAGCTGGATCTGATGGAACAGCATGATCGGCAGTACGATGGCGCCGATCGAGGCCGACTGGCCGGAGAAGATGGCGTTGGCCATCGGTACGCCGCTTGCCAGCGATTTTTTCGAGCCGCAGAAGGTGATGGTGATCTCGTCTTCTTTCTTGAAGCCGAGCAGTCTGCTGCCGAACATGGTGATGCAGATGACGACGGTCAGAAGCAGCATGTCGATGACGACGACTGCGGCGATGTCGCTCACCGAAAATCGGCTCCAGATCCCTTCGATGACCGCTTCCGAGAAGGCGAGGTAGACGACCATCAGGATCGAGCCGCGGTCGACGGGCGAGAGGATCTTTTTCTTGGAGCGGATCCAGTTGCCGATCCACGGCTGCAGGATCTGGCCGGCGATGAACGGTGCCAGAAGCTGAAGACCGATCTTCTGGATGGCATCGGTCGAAACGCCGGCGTCGCCAGTCGTCGACAGAAGCAGGCCGACCAGAAGCGGGGTCAGGAACATGCCGAGGATGTTGGAGCCGGATGCCGCAACGATTGCCGCCGGCACGTTGCCGCCCGCCATCGAGGTAAAGGCGATCGACGACTGCACGGTGGACGGCAGCACACAGAGGAAGAGGATGCCCATGTAGAGCGGTGCCGGCAGGATGTCTTCCGGAACGAACCCGATCATGAGCCCAAGGATCGGGAAGATCGCAAACGTCGTCAAAAGGATCGTCAGATGCAGGCGCCAGTGCAGGACGCCTGCAACCACCACATCCCGCGACAGGCGCGCGCCATGCAGAAAGAAGAGCAGGCCGATGGCGATGTCTGTCGCCACCCCGAACCATTCCGCCCATACACCCTGGATCGGCAGGAAGGAGGCGAGGATGACGGTGCAGACGAGCATGACTGTGAAGCGATCCGGCAGGTAGCGGCGCATGGAAAATCCTTCGACGATTTCATTGTTTGTCGAGGCTGTCTTCGCTTATCATGAATTTGAATGCAAACACTAACAGCTATCGTGAAGTCGGATAACCATGCTCAACCTGCATCACCTGAACAGTTTTCTCGTGCTGGAGCAGACGGGAAGTTTTACCGATACGGCAGCGCGGCTGGGGCTCGGACAATCGACCGTTACCCAGCATATCCAGCGGTTGGAAAAGTCGCTCGGGCGTCAGCTCGTTTCGCGGGATACGCACCACGTGCGGCTGACGACGGAAGGGGAGGCGCTGCTGGGCTATGCGCGCGGAATGCTGGATCTGAACAGCAAGGTGTCGTCGCTGTTCGGCGAAAGCCGGCTGCGTGGCAGATTGCGGCTCGGCGTTTCCGAGGATGTGGTTGCGAGCCGGCTGACGGGCATTCTCGAAGATTTTATTCGTCTGCATCCACTGGTCGATCTGGAGCTGACCGTGGCGCTGTCGGCCGTGCTCAACCAGATGCAGGACGCGGGCGATCTCGATCTGGTTCTCGCCAAACGGCATGTGGGGGAAACCCATGGGCGTCTGCTCTACCGCGAGCCGCTTGTGTGGCTGGCGCGGGATCCGGAGCGCATGATCGACCGGACCGATGCTCTGCCGCTGATCGCCTTCCCGTCGCCCTCGATCACGCGGCGGGTGGCGCAAGAGGCGCTGGATGGAGCCGGTATGTCCTGGCGGATCGTCTGCACCTGCGGCAGTCTCAGCGGTCTGACGGCTGCGGCGCGGGCGGGAATGGGCGTGCTCGTGCAGCCGCGCAGCATGGCGCCCGAAGGCCTCAAGGAGATCACCGGGGACCGTTTGCCAACGCTGCAGGATGTCGAGTTCGTGCTGATTTCCAGGCGCGGCGCAGATGCCGCGCTGGTCGAGGCCCTGTCCAGCCTGATTACGGCGCAGATTGCGCCACAAAAGCAGGGCTGACGATCAGGCGGAAGCGCAGATCGACAGGAACTGGTCGACGTCCTCTTCAGTGGTCGCAAACGATGTGACCATGCGGATGAGCACTTCGTCTGCCTTGACCTTTTCCGGAATGTCGCGGGGTGCCGGCCAGTTGTAGAAGCGTGCGCCCTGTTCTTCGGCGGCCTTGGCTGAGGCTTTCGGCAGGACCGCGAACACTTCGTTCGATGTCGTCGGCCAGGCAAGCCGGGCGCTGTTGAGCGCGCCGAAGCCAGTGCGCAGGCGATCGGCCATGGTGTTGGCATGGCCGGCGAGACCCATCCACAGGTCGTCCTTCAGATAGGCGTCGAACTGGGCTGCGATAAAGCGCGATTTCGAAAACAGCTGTGCGCTGCGCTTGCGCAGGAATGCAAAATCCTTGGCGAGATCAGGATTGAAGAACACGATCGCCTCGGCGCACCAGCAGCCGTTCTTGGTGCCGCCGAAGGACAGCACGTCGACGCCGCGCTTCCAGGTCATCTCGGCGGGCGAGCAATCAAGCGCGACCAGAGCATTGGCGAAGCGGGCCCCGTCCATGTGCAGCGGCAGACCGTTGTCCTTGGCGATCTTTGCGATCGCGTCGATTTCATCGAGCGTATAGATCGTGCCGACTTCTGTTGCCTGCGTCATGGTGATGGCGGCGGCGCGGCCGTGGTGAATGGCGTCCTGCGGGTAGCGTGAGATGCGCTCCACGAGGTTTTCCGGCAGCATTTTGCCGGCCGGTCCCTCGACCGCGACCATGCGCATGCCCGAGAAGAAGTCGGGTGCTCCGCATTCGTCCTCGATCACATGCGCTTCGGAATGACAAAAGGTGAGGCCGCCGGGGCGGGCGACGCTGGCAAGCGCTAGCGAATTGGCTGCCGTGCCGGTCGCGACAAAGAAGACGGCGACGTCGCGTTCAAACATCTCGTTGAAGCGAGCCTCGATCGAGCGGTCGAGCTCGCTGTTGCCGTAGGCCGCGGAAAAGCGGGTGGATTCCTTCGACAAGCGTTCATTGATTGCGGGATGGGCGCCAGCCCAGTTGTCCGAGGCGAAGAACATGACGTTACCTTGCAAGCGATGTGGGATAAGATGCGGGGCTTTGAGCGAGGCGGACCATAAGCCTTTTGGACCGTTGATCAATCGGGAAACGTGCCGAATGAGCGGTGTCTGCTCGTGCCGCGTAATCAAAGCCGAGTTTTGTCATTCGCGGCGCAAGATTATTTCAAGCTGGCATCGCAACCAGTAATCAAGTGTCGTTTAGCTTTAACTTTTTCGTGGGCCGGGGATTGAAGACAGGCGGCACATATGTCATAAAATTCGAGAATTAGGACAGAAATGTTGTCCTAATTTTTGAACTGAAGGTGGTTTTTCGCTTCCGAGCGGTGACCGTCGACGTGTTCAAGGGTATGCTTCGCACTCTCAAGGGCTTCCTGCTTCAGCAGTCTGCCACCTGAAAGGACGAGGCATTTCTTCGGGTGAAATGAAGAATACGCCGTTTGCAAGCTCGATCGTGAGTGGCCAACAGGAGGAATAGCAATGACGAAGAATGTTCCTGAAGTGCACTGTCTGCCCGCCACCGCGACCGCGGCGGAAGCTGGCTCGGGCGTCGAACAGCGTCTGCCATTCATTGCCTCCGGTATTCCGGCAGCACAAGGTCTTTACAACCCGGGCAACGAGCACGATGCCTGCGGCGTCGGCTTCATCGCCCATATGAAGGGCCAGAAGTCGCACCAGATCATCAGGGATGGCCTGTTCATTCTGGAAAACCTCACCCATCGCGGCGCCGTCGGCGCTGATCCGCTGATGGGCGATGGTGCCGGCATTCTGCTGCAGATCCCCGACAAGTTCTTCCGCGAGGAAATGGCGAAGCAGGGCATCACCCTGCCCAAGTCTGGCGAGTATGCCGTCGGTCACTTCTTCCTGCCGCGCGACCCGGATCAGATCGAGCATTTCAAGAAGGTCATCGTCGATGTGACGGCCGAAGAGGGCCAGCAGTTCATCGGCTTCCGCGAAGTGCCCGTCGACAACTCCTCGCTGTCCAAGGCGCCGGATATTGCCGGTACCGAGCCCTATCACCTCCAGGTGTTCATTGGCGCCGGCCGCGATGCTGCGACCAATCAGGATTTCGAGCGCAAGCTCTTCCTCATTCGCAAGGTCATCTCCAACCGAATCTACGATCAGTTCGGCGGTCAGGAAACCGGCTTCTATCCGGTATCGCTGTCATCGACGACGATCGTCTACAAGGGCATGTTCCTCGCCTATCAGGTCGGCGCCTATTACAAGGATCTGGCCGACCCGCGGTTTGAAAGTGCTGTCGCCCTCGTGCACCAGCGGTTCTCGACCAACACGTTCCCGTCCTGGAAGCTCGCGCATCCATACCGCATGGTTGCCCATAACGGCGAAATCAACACGCTGCGCTCCAACGTCAACTGGATGGCGGCGCGTCAGGCGTCGGTGTCATCGCCGCTGTTCGGCGACGACATTTCCAAGCTCTGGCCGATCTCCTACGAGGGCCAGTCGGATACGGCCTGCTTCGACAACGCGCTCGAATTCCTTCTGCGCGGCGGCTATTCGCTGGCGCATGCGATGATGATGCTGATCCCCGAAGCCTGGGCCGGCAACCAGTCGATGTCGAAGGAGCGCAAGGCTTTCTACGAATACCATGCGGCTCTGATGGAGCCATGGGATGGTCCGGCTGCCGTGTGCTTTACCGATGGCCGCCAGATCGGCGCGACGCTCGACCGCAACGGTCTGCGCCCGGCGCGTTACCTCGTCACGGACGACGATCGCATCATTCTGGCATCCGAAGCCGGCACGCTGCCGGTGCCGGAAGAAAGCATCATCAAGAAGTGGCGTCTGCAGCCGGGCAAGATGCTGCTGATCGACATGGAAAAGGGTCAGATCATCTCCGACGAGGAGTTGAAGACCACGCTTGCAACCCGCCATCCATACGAAAAGTGGCTGGATCGCACGCAGCTGATCCTCGAGGACCTGAAGCCGGTCGAACCGCGGGCGCTGCGTCGCGACGTGTCGCTGCTCGATCGCCAGCAGGCGTTCGGCTACACATCCGAGGACACCAAGATTCTGATGTCACCGATGGCGACGACCGGTCAGGAAGCCGTGGGCTCGATGGGCACCGACACGCCGATCTCGGCGATGTCGCAAAAGTCGAAGCTGCTTTACACCTATTTCAAGCAGAACTTTGCGCAGGTGACGAACCCGCCGATCGATCCGATCCGCGAAGAGCTCGTCATGAGCCTCGTCTCGTTTATCGGGCCGCGGCCGAACATTCTCGACCATGAAGGTGCCGCCAACGCCAAGCGCCTGGAAGTGCGCCAGCCGATCCTCACCAATGGCGATCTGGAAAAGATCCGCTCGATCGGTCACACGGAAGACCGTTTCGACACTAAGACGCTCGATTTCACCTACGATATCGAGCGCGGCGCCGAAGGCATGCCGGAAATGCTCGATCGCCTCTGCGAGCGTGCGGAAGCGGCGGTCAAGGGCGGCTATAACATCATCGTTCTCTCCGACCGCCAGATCGGACCGGACAGGATTGCCATTCCGGCGCTTCTCGCAACGGCTGCCGTGCATCACCACCTGATCCGCAAGGGTCTTCGCACCTCGGTCGGTCTCGTCGTCGAATCGGGCGAGCCGCGCGAGATCCACCATTTCTGCCTTCTCGCCGGTTATGGTGCCGAAGCCATCAACCCGTATCTTGCCTTCGATACGCTCACCGACATGCACATGCGCGGCGAGTTTCCGAAGGAAGTGGACAGTTCCGAGATCGTCTCGCGCTATATCAAGGCGGTCGGCAAGGGCATCCTCAAGGTCATGTCCAAGATGGGCATCTCGACCTACCAGTCCTATTGCGGCGGCCAGATCTTCGATGCCGTCGGTCTGAACACGGAGCTGGTCAACCAGTATTTCTTCGGCACAGCGACGTCGATCGAAGGTATCGGTCTCGATCATATCGCCGAGGAAACCGTCACCCGCCACCGCGCAGCCTTCGGCAAGGATCCGGTTCTGGCCTCCTCGCTCGATATCGGCGGCGAATATGCCTACCGCATGCGTGGCGAAAGCCATGCCTGGACGCCGGATGTGGTCGCCACCCTGCAGCACGCCGTGCGCGGCAACAGCCAGGATCGCTACCGCGAGTTCGCCGAAATGGTGAACGAGAGCGCGGTGCGGATGAACACCATTCGCGGCCTGTTCAAGATCAAGTCGGCGGAACGGTCCGGTCGCAAGCCGGTGTCGCTCGACGAAGTCGAACCGGCGGTCGATATCGTCAAGCGCTTCTCGACCGGCGCCATGTCGTTCGGCTCGATTTCGCGTGAGGCGCATACGACGCTCGCGATTGCCATGAACCGCATCGGCGGCAAGTCGAACACCGGTGAAGGCGGCGAGGAAAGCGATCGTTATCTTCCGCTTGCCGACGGTTCGATGAACCCGGAGCGTTCGGCGATCAAGCAGATCGCATCCGGCCGCTTCGGTGTGACGACCGAGTATCTGGTCAATGCGGATATGCTGCAGATCAAGGTGGCGCAGGGTGCAAAGCCCGGCGAGGGCGGTCAGTTGCCCGGCCACAAGGTGGATGCGACCGTTGCCAAGACCCGTCACTCGACGCCGGGGGTCGGCCTCATCTCGCCGCCGCCGCATCACGATATCTATTCGATCGAAGATCTGGCGCAGCTGATCTATGACCTGAAGAACGTCAACCCGACCTCCGACATCTCCGTCAAGCTGGTCTCGGAAGTGGGCGTTGGCACGGTTGCGGCTGGCGTTGCGAAGGCACGCGCCGACCATATCACGGTCGCAGGCTTCGACGGCGGCACGGGTGCTTCGCCACTGACGTCGCTGAAGCATGCGGGTTCGCCTTGGGAAATCGGCCTTGCCGAGACCCAGCAGACGCTGGTGCTGAACGGTTTGCGGTCGCGTATCGCGCTGCAGGTCGATGGTGGCCTGAAGACCGGCCGCGACGTCATCATCGGTGCCCTGCTTGGAGCCGACGAGTTCGGCTTTGCGACGGCTCCTGTCATTGCTGCCGGCTGCATCATGATGCGCAAGTGCCATCTCAACACCTGCCCCGTCGGTGTCGCGACGCAGGACCCGGTTCTGCGCAAGCGCTTCAAGGGCACGCCGGAACACGTGATCAACTACTTCTTCTTCGTGGCTGAGGAAGTGCGCGAGATCCTCGCATCGCTTGGCTTTACCAAGTTCGACGAGATCATCGGCCTTTCCGAGCTGCTCGAGAAGGACGACATGCTGGCGCATTGGAAGTCGCAGGGCCTCGACTTCACCAAGCTGTTCCACAAGGTTGAGGCTCCGAAGTCTGCTACCTACTGGACCGAGCGGCAGAAGCATCCGATCGACGACATTCTCGATCGCAAGCTGATCGAGAAGTCGCAGGCGGCCCTTGATAGCAAGGAGCCTGTTGTCTTCGAAGTGCCGATCAAGAACGTCGACCGGTCCGTTGGTGCCATGCTCTCCGGTGCGCTCGTCAAGCGCTGGGGCCAGAAGGGCCTGAAGGACGACACGATCCATGTGACGCTGCGCGGCACGGCCGGACAGTCGTTCGCGGCGTTCCTGGCGCGTGGCATCACGTTCGACCTGATCGGTGACGGCAACGACTATGTCGGCAAGGGTCTGTCGGGTGGACGCATCATCGTGCGGCCGCCGGAAAACTCCAACATCGTCGCTGAGAACTCGATCATCGTCGGAAACACCGTGCTCTACGGCGCAACGACCGGCGAGTGCTACTTCCGCGGCGTCGCCGGTGAGCGTTTCTCGGTGCGCAACTCGGGCGCCATCGCGGTGGTCGAGGGCGTGGGCGACCACGGCTGCGAATACATGACCGGCGGCATCGTCGTCGTGCTCGGCGAAACCGGCCGCAACTTCGCAGCCGGCATGTCGGGCGGCGTGGCTTACGTTCTCGACGAGACGGGCGATTTCGCCAAGCGCTGCAACATGGCGATGGTGGAACTGGAGCCGGTTCCGGAAGAAGACGACATGCTGGAAAAGCTGCACCATCACGGCGGCGACATCATGCACAAGGGACGCGTGGACGTTTCCGAAGACATGACGCGTCACGACGAGGAGCGGCTCTACCAGCTGATCTCCAACCACATGCACTATACCGGTTCCACCCGCGCCAAGGACATTCTCGACCGCTGGAGCGAGTTCCGTCCGAAATTCCGCAAGGTCATGCCGGTCGAATATCGCCGTGCGCTGGTGGAAATGGAACGGATGCGGATGGGCGTGGCTGCGGAGTGAACCGCAGCTGCCCCTCACCCCGCCTCCGCTTCGCTCGGCGCACCCTCTCCCCGTAAACGGGGCGAGGGGACATCGAGACGGTGCGGCGCCACCCCTTCGCCCCGTTTACGGGGAGAAGGTGCCGGCAGGCGGATGAGGGGCGTTACGACAAGAACAACGAGATTGAGGGAAGTAGACATGGGCAAGGTCACTGGATTCATGGAAATCGACCGGCAGGTTGGCAAGTACCAGCCGGCGTCCGATCGTATCCGCCATTTCCGCGAATTCACCATTCCGATGTCGGATGCGGAAGTGACGAAACAGGCGGCCCGCTGCATGGACTGTGGCATTCCCTATTGCCACGGCCCGACCGGCTGCCCTGTTCATAACCAGATCCCCGATTGGAACGACCTCGTCTACAACAACAAGTGGGAGGAGGCGATCCGCAACCTTCATTCCACCAACAACTTCCCGGAATTCACCGGTCGCGTTTGTCCCGCGCCGTGCGAGGAAGCCTGCACGCTCAACCTCGAAGATGCGCCAGTCGCGATCAAGACCGTCGAGCAGGCGATTGCCGACAAGGCGTATGAGCTCGGCTATATCGTGCCGCAGCCGGCGACCGTAAAGACTGGCCGCAAGGTTGCCGTCATCGGCTCCGGTCCTGCCGGCATGGCGGCGGCCCAGCAGCTTTCCCGCGCTGGTCACGACGTGCATCTGTTCGAGCGCGAGTCCAAGGCCGGCGGTCTGCTGCGCTACGGTATTCCGGATTTCAAGATGGAGAAGAACTTCATCGACCGGCGCGTCGAGCAGATGACCGGCGAAGGCGTGACCTTCCACTACGGCGTCAATATCGGCGTCGACAAAAAGGTCGAGGAACTGACCGCAGAATTCGATGCCGTGCTCTATTGCGGCGGTTCGGAAACCCCGCGTCCGGCCGGGATTCCCGGCACGGATCTGCATGGCGTCTATGATGCGATGCCGTATCTCGTGCAGCAGAACCGCCGCATCGGTCGCGAGAATATCGACAGCGTCGCCTGGGCCGCCGAGCCGATCCTCGCCGGTGGCAAGCATATCGTCGTCGTCGGTGGCGGCGATACCGCGTCCGACTGCGTCGGCACCGCGTTCCGTCAGGGTGCCGTCAAGGTGACCCAGCTCGACATCCGCCCGCAGCCGCCGGAAAAGGAAGACAAGCTTGCCGTCTGGCCATTCTGGGCAACCAAGATGCGCACCTCGTCAAGCCAGGCCGAAGGCGCGATCCGCGAGTTTCAGGTGGCAACGCTCGAATTCGTCGGGGAAGATGGCCAGCTGACCGGGGTTCGCTGCTGCGAGGTAGACGATCGCCGCCAGCCGATCGCGGGCACCGACTTCATCATCAAGGCCGATCTCGCCTTCATCGCCATCGGCTTCTCCGGTCCGGCAACCGACAGCGTGCTGTCCGAACTCGACGGCAAGCTGGCGCTCAACGTCGACCGTCGCGGCTCCACCAACGTCATCGCCAACGAACGCGACTACAAGACCTCGGTCGACAAGCTGTGGACCGCCGGCGACGTGCGTCGCGGCCAGTCGCTGGTCGTGTGGGCGATCCGCGAAGGCCGTCAGGCAGCACGAGCCATCGACGAAGCGCTGATGGGATCGAGCGTTCTGCCGCGCTAACCGGTTTGTTAAAATGAACGGCCTCTCTCCGTTTTGCGGGGAGGGGCCGTTTTCGTTTCGGCAGAATCAGGTCATGCTTGCCCATGACCATCCCGCAATCGATCTTGGCCTCCTCGATACGCTGTGTATCGCTCGGATCATTACTTTCACGATCGGATTCCTGCGCTCAGACGGTCATCACAAGGATCGACCCGAATTGCTGCTTAGCCGACGCTTGCGTTCCACGATAAGCGTCTGGTCTAACGATCGCATCACTCGCTGCTGGAGAGAAACGCGTCGATCATCTTGATGGTGGCATCCGGCTGTTCTTCCATCAGCCAGTGGCCGGCATCGGCGATTACGCCTTCGCTGACCTGCGTGGCTGCGGTGCGCATGACCGCCGCCATGCCCGGCCCGAAGGACTTTTCACCGCCAACGGCCAGAATGGGCATTTCCAGTTTTGCGCCCGTGGCTGCCCAGGCGCGGTTGTCGATCGCATCCTGGTCGAAGGCCGCGAACTGGGCGAAGCCGGAATGCATGGCGCCGGGCAAGGCATAGAGGGCGGCATAGTGTTTGCGGGATGCTTCGTCGAACCGCTTTGGGTCGGCGGAAAATTCGTTCCAGAACCGGTCCAGATAGATCCGCTCGCGCCCGGCGACGAGACGCTCCATGTCCGGCCCCCCGAAGCGGAAATGCCAGAGAAGCGGGTTTTTCAGGATCTCGTCCCATGGGCCGATGCCGGGAACGGGCGCATCGAGCAGCGCGAAGCGGGTCACGCGGGCGGGTTGCTGCGTCGCGAGGGCGAAGCCCACCATGTTGCCGATATCGTGCGTGACCAGCGCGAAACGATCAATGTGCAGTCCGTTCAGAATGGTGGCCAGGTCGCGGGCCTGGCTCGCCTTGTCGAAGCCGCCTTCGGGGTGTGATGACAGACCCATGCCGCGAAGATCGGGAACGATGACCAGATGATCCATCTCGAGCTTTGCAGCCAGCGGCGCCCACATGTCGCCGGTTTCGCCGTAGCCATGTAGCAGAACGACGGCAGGTCCCCTGCCGCCAATCCGGAGATGGATGTCTACGTTGCCGACATGGACAGTTTGGGTCCTGAAGGTGGATGGAAACGGCGGAACCTCTGCAAGGACCGGCGTCGCAAGCAGGATCGTGGATACTATAACGCGAAAAAGCAGGTTCATGCGGGCACTCCGATAAAAGAGATCAGCTAGGCCATGCACGTCTGAACTGGGAATTTATGACTATGTAGCACGTTTTTTCACGAAGCTACAGGCGAGAGCTCGCGCTCGTGTCAAAGACCTACTGGGTCGTGAGCCGGTAGTCGTCGATCCGACCGGCCGGGGCGGGCTCGAGTTCGCCGCGTTTGACCAGTTTGTCGCGCGGCGTTTCCGTCAGACGGGCCGGTGGCGCATTGCCGCCCAGAAGCTCCTGGCCGCCGTCCAGCTCCGGGTCAACCAGGCTGATCGGCCGTACGGGCACTTCGGGGTTGGCAGGAGATTCGAGCGTCTGGAGCGGCGGGAGGGTGCTGCTGTCGAATTTGGCGAGATCGGGGCTTGCCATGTCGCCCAGATGCCGGCGCAGGACCTTGTCGACATAGAAGGCGAGCTTTTCCTTGCCGGGCTTGGTGAGCGTGATGCCGTCGGAATTGCGCAGGCGTACCTGCTGTCCGTTGACGTCCGAGCCAGTCAGGACGAACCTGCCGTCCTCGTCGACGAAGCCGTCCCAGATGTCGACGAATTCGCCGCCGACCTTCTCCACCTGTCCCCGATAAAGCGTGTTGAGCGTGACCGCGTCCGCCATCATCGATGGCGACTGGAACGCCGGCAGGCCGACCCAAAGCAGCGTCAGCTTGCGCTGCGCGATCATGCCGGCAAGCTCCGCGACACGGGTTTCATATAGTTTGAACCAGGCATCCGTGCGGAATTTCTCGCGGCCGCTGGCGGTGTCCATTTGCTGGCGGTCGTTGGCACCCAGCATGACGACCACGATCGCGGGTTTGGCCTCGTCGAGAATAGCCGGCAGTTGGCCAAGCCAGTCGTAATGGTCGTCGCGCACCAGGCCGGAGGATCCGTCGCTGCGGCTGATGATCGAAACCCCCGGGGAGGTCGCAAACGTCGTTTCCAGCTCACCCCCGATATTGCCGGCGAGAAAATCGCCGATAACGAGTATTTTCTTGGCGGTTTCCAGTTTGGCGACGGGTTCGGCCTGGGGCTGAGAGGGTATCGGCGCCGTCCTCGTGCGGGGAGCCGCAGCCTGCGGAGTGGCACGGCTTCTCTGCCGGCGTGGCGCCATCTCGATGATCGATCCATCCTGCCGGTCATATCGCCGGGTCGGACGTTCGTAGCGTTCATATCGCTCTGTGCGGGGCGCACCGAACAGCATGTTGAACAGGTTGCGCCGATCGCCGCCGTCCTGGGCAAACGAAACGGTTGATGGCAGCGACAGCACGAGGCTGGTCGCTACCATGAATACCGTCCGGACCAGGCGTCGGTTTGGCCTGTTGTGGCGCAAGAGCTTCATCGTTTTCATGCCTTTTGGCCGCACCGTTCACGATGCGGCGCATCGCATGCTAGCCTCAACGGATCGCCTTGAGAAGAGAATGCGACGGCTCGCCATCCGGCTGCATGCCAAGGCGCTTCTGAATGGCGGAGATCGCGGCCTTCGAGCCGGAGCCGAAATTGCCGTCCACTTCGCCTTCGTAATAGCCGAGTTCCTTCATGCGGCTCTGCAGCTCGAACTTCTCCTTGATGTCGAGCGTGCCGTTGGGGCGCGGCCAGGACTGCTGTACACCGCCGAAACCTGCGATCTCGTCGGCGAGAAGACCGACCGCGAGCGCGTAGCTGTCGGCTGCGTTGTAGCGCTTGATGGTGAAGAAGTTGGAGAGCATCAGGTAGGCTGGACCGTTCGCGCCGGCCATCAGCTTCAATGTCGCGCGGTCTGCTCCGCGCGGAAAACCCTTGCCGTTCGGACGCTGGAAGCCGAGCGCTGCCCACTGCGCCAAGGTCTTGCTCTGGCCTTCGTATTTTGCGGCGCCGGCGGGAAGCACGGATTCGTAGCCCCAGGTCTTGCCGGCAGTCCAGCCGTTCTTGGCCAGGAGGTTGGCGGAGGTCGCCAGCGCATCGGGAACCGAATGCCAGATGTCGCGCTTGCCGTTGCCATCAGCGTCGACCGCATAGAGCAGGTAGCTCGTCGGGATGAACTGGGTATGGCCCATCGCGCCTGCCCAGGAACCGGTCAGCTGCTTGGGGGATACGTCGCCTGCCTGCAGGATCTTCAAGGCGGCGATCAGCTGGTTGCGCGCGAACTTGCCGCGCTTCGGATCGCCCCACCCGAGCGTCGCCAGTGCCTGCGGCACGTGGTGCAGACGTTCGGGATTTTCCAGAGCTGCGCCATAGTTGGATTCCATCGACCAGATGGCGAGGAGAATGTTTCTGTCGACACCGAAATGCCGCTCCACGGCGTTCAGCGTCGCGCCATGGCGGGCAGCCATTTCGCGGCCGATCTTGACCGTGTAGGGATTGACGCGGCTGTCGAGATAATCCCAGATTTTCGACTTGAATTCCGGCTGGTACTCGGCCTTGCGCAGGACTTCCTGATCGGGACCGCTGATGCCTGCAAAGGCGCGATCATAGGTCGAGCGACTGATGCCGCTTTTGGCAGCAGTCGAATAGAAATTTGCAACCCACGTCTTGAAACCGGCATCGGCGCGGGCATCTATCGCGCAGGTCGATATGGCAAGGCCGGCGACAAGCGAGAAGATCGTTGCGCGGAAGCGATTGGGGCTTTTTTTTTTCATCGGCAGTCGGTCCATTTTTATTCTGGCCATCATGGCGAGATCGGGATGCGGCTCAACGATGTGATAACAGGATAGGGTCAACAAATTCTTTACCATGAAACGCGCGGCCGGGGCAGATCTTTGCTAAAAGGTAGCAAATGTTTATTACAGCCGACAAAAGACCCGAAACCGCACAGCGAAATGCATCAGGAGGCATGAGTGTCACAAGAACGGAAAATTCGTAAAGCAGTCTTCCCTGTTGCGGGCCTCGGCACCCGCTTCCTGCCGGCCACAAAGGCTGTGCCAAAAGAAATGCTGACGGTCGTCGACAAGCCGGTCATCCAGTATGTGGTCGATGAAGCGGCGGAAGCCGGCATCGAACATTTCGTATTCGTGACCGGCCGTGGCAAAGGTGTGATCGAAGACTATTTCGATATTCAGTTCGAACTCGAGCAGATGCTGCGCGAGCGCAACAAGAATGCCGAACTGACGCTGCTCTCGCATATCCTGCCGAAGGCCGGTACGGCGAGCTTCACCCGCCAGCAGGTTCCGCTCGGTCTCGGTCACGCCGTCTGGTGTGCGCGCGACATCGTCGGCAACGAACCCTTCGCGGTCCTGTTGCCGGACATGATCATGTCGTCGGAAAAGAGCTGCCTCAAGGGCATGGTCGAACTTTACGACCAGACCGGCGGCAACGTTCTCGCGGTCGAGGAATGCGATCCGGACCAGGCCCACAAGTACGGTATCGTCGGCAAGGGTGAGACCGTCGGCGACGGTTTCAAGATCACCGAAATGGTCGAGAAGCCTGCCAAGGGTACGGCCCCTTCGAACTTCTTCATCAACGGCCGCTACATCCTGCAGCCGGAGATCTTCAAGATCCTGGAAACCCAGGAACGTGGCGCCGGCAACGAGATCCAGTTGACCGACGGCATGCTGGCGCTGGCCAAGAGCCAGGAATTTGCCGGCTACCACTTCAAGGGCGAGACCTACGACTGCGGCGCCAAGGACGGCTTCATCATGGCCAATATCGCCTTTGCCCTGCAGCGCCCGGACATTCGCCCGGCGATCGAGGAGCCCCTGAAGGCGCTCGTCTCGAAGCTGATGTAAGCCTATCCGTTACTGCAAAAGAAAACGCCCCCGCGAGACGATCGCGGGGGCGTTTTTCGTTTCGGGGATCCATGCCTTCGATCAGGCGGCCCTGTGACCCTTGAGGCCGTAATAGGCGATGTAGAGGTAGCATATCGCCGGCATCAGGAAGGCGAGGTGGATGCCGACCGTATCGGCCAGCATGCCCTGCACGACCGGCAGGATGGCACCGCCGACGATCGCCAGGCACAGGATGCCCGATCCCTGGCTGGTGTGGCGACCAAGACCCTTGAGTGCCAGGCTGAAGATGGTCGGGAACATGATCGAGTTGAACAGGCCGATGGCGAGGACCGACCACATTGCCAGCGAGCCGCCCGCAAACACCGTGAGCAGGATCAGCAGGATCGCAACACCGGCATTGAACGCCAGCGCCTTGCCGTCGTCGACGAAGCGCATGACATAGGCGCCGACGAAACGACCGATCATGGCGCCGCCCCAGAAATAGGCGACGTAATGGGCGGCTTCGGATTCCGGCATGCCGGCGATGCTTGGTTCTGCCAGGTAATTGACCAGGAACGAGCCGATCGACACTTCGGCACCGACATAGACGAACAGGCCGATCGCGCCGAGAACGAGGTGACGGTAGGCCCACGCGGAGCTACGTTCGCCGCCTTCGGAGACCGTCGTGTCTTCCGTTTCGACATGCGGCAGCTTCAGGGCTGCAAAGACGGCGGCCAGCACGAGGAAGGCGATTGCCAGAAGCATGTAAGGGAAGCGGACGGCATCAGCCTCTGCGAGGCGCAAGGCTTCGAGTTGTTCGCCGCTGGCGTTCTGGATGTCGCCGGTCGCGGCCGACAGGATAAGGAAGGCGCCGAAGAGCGGTGCGATCGTGGTTCCGAGCGAGTTAAAGGCCTGGGTCAGCGTCAGCCGGCTCGAGGCAGTTTCAGGGGCGCCCAGCTCCGTCACATAGGGATTGGCGGCAACCTGCAGAATGGTGACACCGCTTGCCAGCACAAACAGCGCGCCGAGAAACAGCGCATAGACGCGGTAGCTGGCAGCCGGGATGAACAACGCACAGCCGATCGCTGCAATCAGCAGGCCGACGACGATGCCCCATTTGTAGCTGATGCGCTTCACAAGCGCGCCGGCCGGCAGCGACACGATGAAATAGGCGCCGAAAAAGCACAGCTGGATCATCATCGACTGGGTGTAGTTGAGCTGGAAGACGTTCTTCAGGTGCGGGATCAGAATGTCGTTCAGGCAGGTGATAAAGCCCCACATGAAAAACAGGGAAGTCAGGGCAACGAGAGCAAAGCGGTAATTGTTACCTGCCGTCGAACTTGTTGCTGTGCGCGGTGTGGTCGCGCTGTCTGTTGGAATTCCAGCCACGTTGAGCCTCTAATTTATCAGGATGTATCGATGGAGTGCATTAATGCTGCACTGCGACAATTCGACGTGAGCGCTTATATGTTGCGCACAGTCCTGAGGGGAAGTGGGCGGAAGCCCGGGCGCAAGCTTTGTACAACGTGCATGGACGGCGTGATCGGCTGGAGAAGCCATGCGCTGGAGGAGTGGCTGGAGCAACGATTGCTGCAGTGCGGAAATTATTGTTCGCGGGAAGGTATGTTGGAGACAGAACCCATTCCGATCCCGGGCCGTTTAGCGCGACTTCGTACTTTATGCCTATTGTGAAGGCACACATGTCGAAGCATTGGCGCCGAGTGGCGGCAGTACCGGGATAGATATCACGGAAACGTGATTGCCTGATGGGCGCTATCGCTTCAGAGTCAGCCCCATGCCCGCGCGAACGATGTTCTGTTCGGTGCCGCCCGTGGTTTTCTCGTATTCAACGTCGCTCGTGAGATCGAGATAGCGGTTGATCGCCCATGTTATCCCCGCGCCGGCAAGCCAGGTGACCTCGTCTTCGCTGCCGGAATCAAAGTTGCGGAACACGGTGCTGCCGCTCAGGCGTGCCACGACGCTGTCGCGCATCTCGTGCGCAAGCGCTGCGGTGAGCTCATACTCCACCCATCCGCCTTCGCCGGGCGTTGTGGAATCCTGGACTGTCGTGCGCAGACCGAGATTGACGTCGGTGCCGCGCTGTGGTGACCAGGTCGCATCGCCATCAAAGCTGATGCCACCGACATTCTTGAGGCGGTTATCCTCGTAGTCGACGACCTCATAGCCCGTTCCCAACTCGCCGCGCAGTTTCTCGCCGAAATCGAACTCGACGCCGGTGCGCGCGGCATAGGTCTGCGATGAGCGCTGATAGCCAGAAGCATCGCGCTTGCGATCGTAGAATGTGTGGCCCGATGCGATTTCCCCAAACGGGATGAGGGCAGGCGAAAGTTCATAGCCGAGGCGCAGTCGACCATCGATGCCGCTGCGATTGCGGTCTTTCATGTTGAGCGTGCCGCCGTCCGCAAGCTTTGCCTCGGTATAGACATATCGAGAGCCGTTGACGGCGGCGAGTGCTCTGATCTTGCCGATGTCGCGGCCGATCGAGGACCCGGTCTGGAACAGGTGCACGCCGGACTGGACGTCGGCGCCACCGACGGCGTTCGGGTCGTCATTGTCCTCACGGGTAAAGCTGTAACCGCTGGTCAGATGCGCAACGGTATCGTCTGCAAGATCGAGACGCAGATCCGCGCTGATCTTGCCCTCCGGATCCTCGCCTTCCTTGCTCTTGGTGAAATTGTGCTCGATCGTGGTTTCGCCGGTAACTGTCAGCGCATGCCGTGACCAGTCGGAGGTCAGCGTTCCGCGAATCCCGGTTGCCGCGTAATTGCGCGTTTCCTTCGATCCGTTCTCGCGGGTGATTTCTGTGTTGATGCTCTGATTGATGGACGGGCGCAGCATGAACGTGCCTAGCCGGATGCCGGTCGAATCCACCTCTTGACGCGGAGCCTCCTGCGGATCGATTGCCTCGGGACCATCATCGAGCGGCTCGAGATCGGACGGACCGATCGGCTGGTTGAGATCGACTTCCGGCTCCTGAACACGCGCGGCCGCACTTTGTTGCGCCGTCGTATCGGCGGTCCGTTCGTCTCCGGCGACGGCGACTATGCCGGGAATCGTCCCGCCGACCGGTGCAGTCGGGGTGTTGCGGGTAATCGTCGATGTTCCGGCTGTTCCGACCTGGCTGCTGGGAATGGCGGGAAGCGCGCTGCCGCTGTCTGGAAAAAGGCTCTGCGAAACGGCAGCCGACGGGAGGATCAGCGCCGAGCCGGCCAGCAGCAGTCCATACGCACGGCCGCGCAACGAAAGCGTCGTGGCTTTTGTCCTGCTGATAATCATCGGACTGCCCGGAAATCGGAAATGCTGATCCAAAGGCAAAGTCCAGCGTCGCTCCGCATCCACAGGTCCGTCCTGGCTAAGTGTATGCTTTGAAACACGAATGTCACCTTGTCGGATTTATCGCGAAGTATGCCTCGAAAGGGTTAGTTTATGGTTAACAGTTGGTGAAGCCGGCCGCGTGGGGCTGCGCGACTGCCCTTCACGCTATCCGTCCACTCGCCAGGAGATGCCACCACGTTTGCATGAACATTCACAACGCGCATGGATGGTCACAGGGCACAAACGCCGGTTGCCCAGGCAGGCGAATTCGCGCGTTTACCGTGATTTAACCAAGTCAAACGTGACATTTACACACATTGGATTTGTTTAAGCGCATTAAGAAAATGTATCTACAGTTCAAGTATAGAAACTTGACATCGGAGCAATTCCGTTCCGAGGGGCGAGTCAGGGAAGAGTTATATGTCAATTCTTGCACGCATGATGAAGGATGAGTCGGGCGCGACTGCCATCGAATATGGCCTCATTGCCGCACTCATTTCCGTTGCTTTGATTGCCGGCGCAACAACGCTAGGCGGCGCTTTGAATAACCAGTTCAGCAACATAGCAGGAAAGCTCACCTGCGACGGAAGTGCCACCACTTGCTGATTGCAGTCTGCGAAATGCCATAGAAGGAGCCGTCTCGACATTCGAGGGGGCTCCGTTCGTCATCAGGCTGCACTGCGCAGGGACCTGTTGGACCTATTTATTCCGCGAAAATCTTGAAACGCTGGACGCGTTGGTGATGAACGCCAACAGCCGTGCGATTTTCCGTTGCCTAGTCCCTTCTTTGCTCAGCGACGCTCTAGCCACCGATCGGTTTCGAAGATCGACGCATTGTTTTCTCGAAGTCCGCAATACTTGCTCAGCGGCTAATGCGATGGACTTGACCAGGAAAAAGCGCTAAGCCTGCGACATGATAAAGAGAGCGTTGCAGGCCGCAGAGGTCGATGTCATTGATTCCGCCCTGCGGACGATTGCCTTTGGAAAACAGGGCCTTGTAGCCCTTGATCATGCCCTTCAGAATGGCCTGGGCGGCCCGTTCCGCGCAGCGGCCGAGCTGATCGGTGGCATCAGCGGTCGTGTCATCGTGACCGGCATCGGC
The DNA here is from genome assembly GCF_017876855.1 of Rhizobium sp. PvP014. Taxonomy (NCBI): domain Bacteria; kingdom Pseudomonadati; phylum Pseudomonadota; class Alphaproteobacteria; order Hyphomicrobiales; family Rhizobiaceae; genus Rhizobium; species Rhizobium sp. PvP014. Next base: position 2,010,110 of record NZ_JAGIOT010000002.1, on the reverse strand, counting down.
AAGAGCGGCCATATCGGCAAAAAGATTGCTGCAAGCTTTGCCTCGACAGGAACGCCAGCCTTCTTCGTGCATCCGGTCGAAGCAAACCACGGCGATCTCGGCATGATTGCGCCCGGCGATGTCGTGCTGGCGCTGTCCTGGAGCGGCGAGACCGCCGAGTTGCAGGGGATCGTATCGTTCACCCGTCGCTTTTCTATTCCTTTGATCGCACTCACGTCTGGTGAGGTCTCAGCGCTTGGCAGAGCGGCAGATGTCGTTCTGCTTCTGCCGAAGGAACAGGAAGCCTGTCCGCACGGGCTGGCTCCAACCACCTCCACGCTGATGCAGCTTGCGATGGGCGATGCACTTGCTGTTGCGCTGCTGGAAGCGCGCGGTTTTTCGGCAACCGATTTCCGCGTCTATCATCCTGGCGGCAAGCTCGGCGCCATGCTGTCGCATGTCAGCGACCTCATGCATGTCGGCGACAGCATTCCGTTGGTGCGCCAGGGCGTGCTGATGCCGGAAGCGGTGCAGGAACTGTCGCGCAAGCGGTTCGGCTGCGTCGGTGTTACCGATGATGAGGGCCGGCTTGTCGGCGTCGTCACCGATGGCGACATTGCGCGCCATCTCGATGTCGACCTGACGAAGATGCCCGTGGACGAGGTCATGACCGTGCGCCCGAAGACTGTCGGCAAGGATACGCTGGCGACTGCGGCTCTTGCGCTTCTCAACCAGTACAGTATCGGTGCACTTCTCGTCGTCGGCGAAGATCAGCGCCCGATCGGCATCGTCCATTTCCACGATCTGCTGCGCGTCGGCGTCGCCTGAAACCCATCTGAGTTTCAGGTTGGACGCAAGACGGTGGCGGTTGCTTCGACGCGAAGATCGCGGCCATTTGATTCGATGATCACCACCTGAGTGCCGGCCGGCAGGTCCGGCCCGATGATCGACCACCACGTATCATCAAGCCTGATCCGTCCGTGACCTTCCGCGATCGGCTCGTGCAGCGTTGCGGTGCGCCCGACGAGGCTTTCGCCACGCCGGTTGAGGTTCGGCTGATCGCTCTCGCCGCCACGGCCGGAATAGAAGCGACGCCCAACCACCGCCAATCCGACCGCTAGCACGGCAAACAGCAGAAGCTGCACCTGCCAGGTCCAGATGCCGGTATCCCAGAGTGCCAGAGACAGCGCGCCGATGATGATGGCAGCAAGCCCGATCCAGATCAGGAAGGCACCGGGAACGGCCAGTTCTGCTGCGAGCAGGACGAGGCCGAGGAGCCACCAGCTCCACGAGCCGAGGCTGCGTACCAGATCGATGATCATTGCAGCCTCATTTGTCGGAGGAGGGCGTATAGGGCGGGATGACAGCGGTCACGCTGGGCGTGCTGCGGGTGGTGCGCGAAGGCTGGCCGGGTTGCGTGCGGGGCGCTGCCGGGGCAGGGCCGTCGCCATTTCCGAAGACTTCCTTGGCGATGGCGCCGATGCCGCCGAGCGAACCGATCAGCGACGAGGCTTCAAGCGGCATGAGCACGATCTTGGAATTGTTCGCCTTGCCGATCTCGACCAGAGCTTCGGTATATTTCTGCGCCACGAAGTAGTTGATCGCCTGCACGTTGCCGGAGGCGATTGCTTCGGAGACGACCTGCGTCGCGCGCGCTTCGGCTTCTGCCAGACGCTCGCGCGCCTCGGCATCGCGGAACGCTGCTTCGCGTTCGCCTTCGGCCTGCAGCACAGCTGCCTGTTTCGCGCCCTCGGCCCGCAGGATCTGCGCGTTGCGTGAGCCTTCGGCCTCGAGGATCTGGGCGCGCTTCTCGCGCTCCGCCTTCATCTGGCGGCCCATCGATTGCACGAGGTCTGCCGGCGGCTGGATGTCCTTGATCTCGACGCGGGTGACCTTGATGCCCCAGGGATGAACCGCCTGGTCGACGACGCGCAGCAGCCGTTCGTTGATGACTTCGCGGTTGGACAACAGCTCGTCGAGGTCCATCGAACCCATGACCGAGCGAATATTTGTCATCGTGAGGTTCTGGATGGCGAGCTGGAGATTGGTGATCTGGTAGGCGGCCTGCGCGGCGTTGAGCACCTGATAGAAGGCGACGGCATCGGCCGAAACGCTGGCATTGTCCCGGGTAATGACTTCCTGGGTGGGAATATCAAGCACCTGTTCCATGACGTTCATCCGCGCGCCGATGCGCTCGATGAACGGTGTCAGGATATTGAGGCCCGGCTCCAGCGTGCGCGTGTAGCGGCCAAACCGCTCGACGGTGTAGTTATAGCCCTGCGGCACGGTCTTCACGAGGGCAAAGAGCAGGAGTATCGCGAGGATTACGATACCGATGACAAAATAGTCGAAACCGTCCAGGCTCATGAAGAGGCCTCCTGCCCAATAAATTGCGTTCGTTTCATACCCGACAACCCTAGAGATGTGCGGAGGTGTTCACAAGCGCATGTTCTTGCACTAGAAACCGCCGGACACACGGGTCGCAGCCTACCCCGACAAAACAAGGACCAAAACCATGAAGACCATCGTCGTCTGTTCCGGCGGACTGGATTCCGTTTCGCTTGCCCACAAGATTGATGCCGAGCAGGATTTGATCGGGCTCGTCTCGTTCGACTACGGCCAGCGGCACCGGAAGGAACTCGACTATGCCGCGGCTTGCGCGACGCGGCTGGGTGTACCCCACCAGATCATCGATATGCGCTCGATCGGAAGCCAGCTGACCGGATCGGCGCTGACGGACGATCTCGACGTGCCTGACGGCCATTACGCTGAGGAAACCATGCGCGTCACCGTCGTGCCGAACCGCAACGCGATCATGCTGGCGGTCGCGTTCGGCGTGGCGGCGGCACAGAGCGCGGATGCGGTGGCGATTGCCGTCCATGGCGGCGACCATTTCATCTATCCCGATTGCCGGCCGGGCTTTATCGACGCGTTCCAGACGATGCAGGATCATGCGCTCGACGGATACGCCTCGGTGCGGCTGCTGGCGCCTTATGTGAATGGGTCGAAGGCCGATATCGTCACCGACGGCGCGAAGCATGGCACACCGTTCGGCGACACCTGGTCCTGCTACAAGGGTGGCGAAAACCATTGCGGCCGGTGCGGCACCTGCGTCGAGCGTCGCGAAGCGTTTCATCTCGCTGGCGTCGCGGATCCGACCGAGTATGAGGATGCCGATTTCTGGAAGGCTGCAACCGACGGGTTTCGCGCCGACGAAGTGCGGTAAGCGCTATTCGGCGTAGATCATCTTTTTCGTCATGCCGCCATCGAGGGTCAGGACCTGGCCGGTCATGAAGCCGGCACCCGTCAGATAGAGGACGGCGTCGGCAATGTCCTTCGGGCGACCGACGCGGCCGACCGGATGCTGTGCGTGGTCTTCCTCGCTCAGCGTCGTCTCATTGGTGATCCAGCCCGGCGCGATGGCATTGACCCGGATTTTCGGGCCAAGGCTGATCGCAAGTGCGTGGGTGAAGGCGACCAATGCGCCCTTGGACGCGGCATAGGCTTCCGTATCCGGTTCCGACATTAAGGCGCGTGTCGACACCATGTTCACGATGGATCCGCCTGATGACATCAGCGGAACTGCAGCGCGGGTCATCAGGAAGGCGCCCGTCAGATGGCTATCGGTCACGCGGCGCCAGTCGGCCAGCGACAGCTGCGCAATCGGGCCATGGTTCGGGCTGGCGATGCCGGCATTGTTGACGAGCAGGTCGAGACTGTGCCAGCCGAGTAGCGCAAAGGCTTCCTCGACCGAGGTTTCGTCGGAGACATCGCAGAGAACGGGCTGAACGCCCTTCGGAACATCAGCCGTTTCGCTGAAGTCGAACGAGGCGACCTCGAAACCGTGGTCGGCCAGATCAGTGCAGATCCCGCTTCCGATCAGGCCGGCACCGCCGGTAACGATGGCTCGCTTCATCGCGATCTCCCTAAAGCTCAGACCCAGCCCTGCAACTCGCGACGAACCACCGTCTCAAGCACGTTGATGCCGTCGACGCTGTCGTTGAGGCAGGGAATATGGACGAAATTCTCGCCGCCATGGTGCATGAAGATCTCGCCAGCCTCGCCGGCAATTTCCTCAAGCGTTTCCAGGCAGTCGGAGACGAAGCCGGGGTTCATGATGGCAACGCGCTTGATGCCTTCGGCGGCAAGCGTTTCCATCGTCTTGTCGGTATAGGGCTGCAGCCATTCCTCGGGCCCGAAGCGCGACTGGAAGGTCAGGCGCAACTGCTTCTCGGTATAGCCGAGCTCTTCGCGCAGCAACCGTGCGGTCTTGTAGCAGAAACAGTGATAGGGGTCGCCGGCCTTGAAATAGGACTGCGGAATGCCGTGGAAAGAGGTGATCAGCAGCTGCGGTTCCCACTCGAGCGTCGACAGCGTCTGGCGAACGGAATTGGCCAGCGCCACGATATAGGCGGGGTCATCGTGATAGGTTGGCACCGTGCGCAAGGCCGGCTGCCAGCGCTGCTTCATCAGGTATTCGAACGCCTTGTCGTTGACGGTCGCCGTCGTTGCAGCCGCGTATTGCGGGTAAAGAGGAAACAGCAGGATCCGGTCGCAGCCCTGCGCCTTCAGCGCGTCCATGCGCTCGGCGATGGAGGGCTTTCCGTAGCGCATGCCCCAGTCGACCACGACGTTTGGCAGATCGGCCAGACGCTCGGCCATTTTCTCGCCCTGGCTGCGGGTGTAGGTGCGCAGATAGCTCTCGTCGAGATCCTTGTTCCAGATCTCCTCATAGGCCTTGCCGACCTTCTGCGGGCGCTTGTTGAGGACGATGCCGTAGAGGATCGGATACCAGAACAGCCGCGACCATTCGATCACGCGCTTGTCGGACAGGAATTCGGCGAGATAACGCCGCATCGACCAGTAGTCCGTGCCGTCGGGCGTGCCGAGGTTGACGAGCAGGACGCCAACTTTGCCGAAGGTAACCTTCGGATGACCGGTGGGCAGTTTTGAGGGCACGATATTCATGCGGTCACTTCCGATCGGGTTCGACCGCAGGATGCGGCCGGAGGATTGTCTGGCTCTATTTAGAAACAATCAACGGCCCGGGGAAGCCCCGAGCCGTCGGTTGCATCAGGACAAATTGTCCCGCTTTCGATTTTATCTGGCCGGCAGTTCCAGCTCCTTGCCGATCTGGATGACATCCGGGTTGCGAAGGCTGTTGGCCTTGGAGATGTCCATCCACTTCTCGCCGTCGCCATAGGTGCTTTCGGCGATCTTCCACAGCGAGTCACCCTTGACCACGGTGTATTTGCTCGGGCCAGCAGGAGCCGGGGACGCCGTCGTGGCCGGTGCAGGGGTGGCTGGTGCAGGTGCGGCTGGTGCAGGTGCTGCCGGTTCCGTTGTCATGGGCACGGGGGCGGCTGGAGCCGCTGGTGCAGGAGCCGGTGCTGCTGGTGCGGGGGTCGCAGGTGCCGGGGTTGCCGGTGCCGCTGGCGCCGGTGTGGCCGGAGCAGGAGTAGCCGGAGTGGCCGGGGCGGGAGTAGCCGGGGCAGAGGGGGCAGGAGTGGCAGGAGCTTGGGCCGTCGTTGCCGGTGCAGCCGGTGCGGGAGTTGTAGCAGGCGCCGGAGCAGGAGTTGCGGCAGGCGCCGGAGCAGGCGTTGCAGCCGGTGCCGGTGCCGGGGCGGCAGCTGCCTTCGGTAACGGCTTGTAGTCTGCCGGTGTCAGGTCGGTGATGCGGCCATCGGTATAGGGCTTGTAGGGGCTGTTGGCCGAGATGTAGTCGGCAACGGCGTTTTCGAGGTTGGGTCCGAAGTCGTAGGCGTTGACGGCCGCGGTGTTGAAGATCTTGTAGCCGTCGCCGCCGGTGCGGACGTAGTTGTTGGTAACGACGCCGTATGTCTTGTTCGGGTCGATCGGAACGAAGGCCTCGCCTTCCTTGACCTGAACGTCGCTGATGCGGCTGCCGCTCGACTTCGACCGGTCGAAGGAGAACTTCATGCCTGCCACCTGCGGGAAGCGACCGGCGCCGTCGTCGATCTGGCTGACGCCGTTTTCAAGGGCGGTGACGACATCCGAGCCTTTCAGCTGGAAGGTTGCGATCGTGTTCTGGAACGGCAGGACGGTAAGGATTTCGCCCATCGTCACTTCGCCGGAATCGATCGAGGCACGCAGGCCGCCGCCGTTCTGGATGGAGAGCGTGATGCCCTGATCCTTGACGCGGTCAAGCTGTGCATCGGCAAGCAGGTTGCCCATCGTGCATTCCTTGGCGCGGCAGTTGAGGCGATCGCCATCGATGACGCCTTCGGTCGAGCCGACGACCTTCTTCTTGATCTCTTCGAGCGGGCCGCCGAGTTCCTTGACCTTGGCGACAAACGCCGCGTCCTGCGGAACGCTGGAATCGAGCAGCTTCGGTGCCCCCGCTGAAGACCTCACGACGCCGTTGTCATCAAACACGACGGAGAGATCACCGAGATACTTGGAGTAGGCGTAGGAGGTCACGATCGGAATATCGACGCCGGCAGGGCTTTTGACGATGGTCGGGTAGGGGCCGGATGCCTTGGGATCGGTGCTGGACAGGTAGGTATGGCTGTGGCCGCCGACGATCACGTCGATGCCGGCAACGGCTGCCGCGATTTCCTTGTCCTTGACGTAGCCGACATGGGAGAGGAGCACGATCTTGTTGATGCCCTGCGACTGAAGGTCCGCTACGGCATTCTTCACATAGGTGATCTCGTCCTCGAAGGTGATGTCGGGACCCGGCGAAGAGGTCTCGCTCGTATCTTTCGCGAGAACGGAGACGATGGCAACACGCTGGCCGCCGAAATCCTTGATCACGTAACCCTTGTACTTGTCGGCCAGCGGTGTTCCAGCCTTGGCGATGGTATTGCCGGAAATGATCGGAAACTTCAGCGCGGTAATGAACTTCAGCAGTTCCTGCGGGCCATCGTCGAACTCGTGGTTGCCGATCGCCATCGCATCGAAGCCGATGCCGTTCATGAATTCGGCAACGGGTGCGCTCTTGTAGGTGCTGTAAAAGAGCGAACCCTGAAACTGGTCACCGGCGTCGAGAACGAGAACGTTCTTGCCCTGCAACTCGCTGCGGCGGGCGTCGATGGCCGACTTCATGCGCGCGATGCCACCGAAGCATTCGTTCTTTTCGGTCTCGGCCGGCGTGCAGGTGGAATCGTATTTGTTGATCGGCTCGATACGGGAATGCAGGTCGTTGATGTGGAGAATGTTGAGTTCGAAGTCGGCCATCGCGACGCCGCTCGAAAGGGCAATGACCGATGCGGTCACGATCCCCAATCCGATAGTTCTCATCATCATCTCTCTCCTTTTATGATTGCGCGCGTGTGGGCGTGCATGTTCCCGATTTTTGTATCACGCCATGGTGACGATCGTTGTGCAGCGCATGTTTTCACCAAGCAAAACTGGTTTCAAGGTAAATGTGACAAGGCCGGAGCTATTCGCCCTCGCGCACAACGCGAAAGGCCCCGCATCAAGCGAGGCCCTCCCTAACTCTGGAATGACTGTGAAGCTGGGCGATCAGCTGCGGCGGGCGAGCGAAAACTGCGCGCCGCTATCCTGCGTGCAGTTCAGCTGGCTCTGCGTGACCAACGAGCAGTTGACGCGCGACTGCGTCTTGCGCACCAGCGAGGTCATGTTGATCTCGACCAGCGTCGGCGAGAGCTTGTTATAGGTGCCGGAGGCGAGAAGCGCGTTGCTGTCGCTTGCACGGGTGTTGAACGTGCCCGCCTGGAAGGTGGAGACGATACCGTTCGGATCGACCCATGCACCCTCGACGCCCTGCGGCTGCACTGGTGCTGATACCATGCGTGGCGGCGGAGAAGAGACGCAGGCCGTGAGGCTGGCTGCCGCAATGAGCACGAGGCCCGTTTTGAAGTTCATGATCTGTCTCCCGCGATTCGGTCCGGCTTGTGGTCTGCAACCATGCCTTCTGGAGCCTATGTAAAGCAAGACTGCGGATTGGGAAGACTGGGGACAGGCAGGAGTTTTCGCTTTGTGAAGAACGGGCGCGGGTGTGGCTTTTATACGCTCCAGCCGGTTCTTCCCGTCATGGCCTGGAAGAGGCCGCAAGTTGCCGCCGCAAGGCGCGATCGAGGCGGGGTTCCGCGCCGCGCAAGCGGGAGAGGGCGTGGGGCCCGCGGCTGACGCGAGCCCCCTCATTGATTCCTAGCGAACCAGGATGTTCTTGAACTGCCAGGCGTCCTTTTCGTCGATGTCTTCCGGGAACAGACCCGGGCGACCTTCGAGCGGGGTCCAGTCGGTGTAGTGGCCTTCGACCGGGCCGAGATACGGCATCTGCACTTCGAGGCAGCGCTTGTAATCCACCTCGTCGGCTTCGACGATGCCGGCCTTCGGGTTTTCGAGCGCCCAGACCATGCCGGCGAGAACCGCCGAAGTTACCTGCAGACCGGTTGCGTTCTGGTAAGGCGCGATGCGGCGGGTTTCTTCCAGCGACAGGCGCGAGCCGAACCAGTAGGCATTCTTCTCGTGACCGTAGAGCAGCACACCGAGTTCATCGACACCGTCTTCCAGTTCATGCTCGTCGAGCACGTGCAGGACGGGCTGCTGAGTGCCGCCATTGCCGAACATTTCGTGCAGCGACAGAACCGCGTCATTGGCCGGGTGATAGGCATAGTGGCAGGTCGGACGGTAGACGACTTCGCCGTCCTTTTCGACGGTGAAATAGTCGGCGATCGAGATCGACTCGTTGTGGGTGACGAGGAAACCGTATTGCGGACCCGGCGTCGGGCACCAGGTGCGAACGCGGGTGTTGGCGCCCGGCTGTTCGAGGTAGATTGCGGCCTGGCAGCCCTTCTTGTGCTTCTTGGCGTTCTTCGGCATCCAGTTTTCGTGGGTGCCCCAACCGAGTTCGGCCGGCTGCAGACCTTCCGAGATGAAGCCTTCGACAGACCACGTGTTCCAGAACACGTTGAGCGGCTTGGGGTTCTTGGTGCGCTGGGTGTCGCGCTCGGCAATGTGAACGCCCTTGACGCCCAGCTTCTTCATCAGCTTGGCCCAGCCTTCGCGGTCGTGCTGGTCCGGCTCGTCGAATTTGAGGCCGGTGTCGTTGGCAAGGTTGACCAGCGCCTGCTTGACGAACCAGGAAACCATGCCCGGGTTTGCGCCGCAGGTGGAAACGGCCGTGGTGCCGCCCGGGTTCTTCTTCTTCTCATGGCGCACGGTCTCGCGCAGCGCATAGTTGGTGCGCTCGGAGTTCTTCATGCTCTTGTCGAAATAGAAGCCGAGCCAGGGTTCGACGACGGTGTCGATATAGAGAACGTCGAGCTTGCGGCACATCTTCATCAGGTCGAGCGAGCCCGTGTCGACCGACAGGTTGACGCAGAAGCCCTGGCCTTCGCCTTCGGTCAGAAGCGGCTTCAGCAGCTCCTTGTAGTTTTCCTTGGTGACATGGTCTTTGATGTGACGGATGCCGTGCTTCTTGAGGATCTCCATGTCGGAGGGCTCTTCGCGCGGGTCGATAACCACCATCCGGCTCTTGTCGAACTTGAAATGGCGTTCGATCAACGGCAGCGTGCCGCGGCCGATCGATCCGAAACCGATCATCACGATCGGACCGGTGATTTCGCCATATACCGGATAGGTCTCGTCTTTCATCGTATTCTCCCTATGGGTCGACTGCTCTTCCACCGCCGCAGCCTGCGTTTTGCAGGCGTAACGGACCCGTGTGACATGCATCTGATGCCCGGCCTAGATCACAAAATTTCGTCACAATAAAGGGGTCGCGTTTGAGGCGTACGGTGGAATAACGGTCCCGAGGTTGTTTTCGCCCGACCGGCGCGCCGGCCGCCCAAAATGTGGTTTCCGCTCGGTTGGTCCGTTTTGCGTGGATAATGCTAAATCTAGCACCTGTCCCTTGGATCCGTTTTCGCGCACCCTAAAATCTGCTGGGAACGACCAGGGGAATGTCATGTTGAAATTCGGTTTGCGTTTGTCGCCGAATAGGTCAGGGCGCGGGGGCATCGGGGCGATCGTGGTGCCGTCGAAGCTTAGCAGGATCCGGCGCGGCAATGCGTCGATGGCACGTGCTTTTCCGGCGTGGGGATTGTGGGTCGTGTTCTGGCTGGTGCTGGCGCTTGGGTGCACCATGGCGGTGGCTGTCGCCCGGTCGCCTGCCTGACATCACTCATCTGGTCCTTTGCAGGTGATCCACCAGAGCGCGCAGTTTTGGTGCCATGTTCCGCCTGCTCGGATAGTAGAGATAGAAGCCCGGAAACCACGGGCTGAATTCTTCGAGCACCGGCACCAGCTCGCCCGTGGCGATCGCCGGGCGGAAGCTCTCTTCCATGCCGAAGCTGATGCCCGCACCGGCAATGGCCAGGCGAACCATCAGCGCCATGTCGGTCGTGGTGATCGTGTCAGAAACGGCGACCGAGAATTCCTTGCCGTCTTGCGAAAACTCCCAGCGATAGGGCGCCTGATGGAGGGAGGCCCGCCAGCCGATGCAACGGTGAACGCCAAGTTCGCGTGGGTGAGCCGGGGTGCCGTAGCCTTTGAGGTAGCCCGGCGAGGCGACGGCGATCTGGCGCTGGTTTCCGGAAACCGGCACGGCGATCATGTCCTGCGCGATGACTTCGCCGAGCCTCACGCCCGCATCATAGCCCTCCGCAACGATATCGAATTCTTCGTCGGTCACAGTGATATGCAATGTCACCTCCGGATGTTCCTCGGAGAAGGACGCGAGCACGGGGCCGGATAGAAAGCTCTCGGCAATCGAGGAGACCGCAAGGTTCAGGCGGCCGCGCGGACGTCCGTGCAGGTTTGCTGCCGCCTCGGTGGCGCTGCGCATCTCCGACAGCGCTGGCGCAACCTCGGAATAGAGCCGCTCGCCCGCCTCCGTCAGGGCAACGCTGCGGGTGGTGCGTGCAACGAGCGCGATGCCGAGCGTCTCTTCCAACCGGCGGATCGTCTGGCTGACGGCCGAGCGGGTGACGCCGAGGCGGTCGGCGGCGGCACGAAAGCTTTTTTCTTCTGCAACCAGCGTGAAGACCGCGAGCGCATTGTAATCAGTCAGCATTGGTTAGAATTCCTTGCCACTGTGGAAACAACTGGGCGGCTTATCGCGACAATGGAGGAGGAATAGGGTCCTTGCAATCCGCAGGCAAGCGGAGAGCAAAGGAGCTAATCACATGGACAAGGTTGTTCTCATCACCGGCGCATCGAGCGGGATCGGTGCAGGTATCGCCCGCGAACTGGCAAAAGCCGGGGCGGCACTGATGCTGGGCGCCCGCCGCACCGACCGGCTGGAGGAGCTCGCCCGGGAACTCCGGGACTTGGGCGCCAAGGTCGCGACACGCAGGCTTGACGTCACCGATCGCGCCGATGTGGCGGCATTTGCGCAGGCGGCGGTGGCGGAATTCGGCCGGGTCGACGTGATCGTCAACAATGCGGGCGTCATGCCGCTATCGCTGATGTCTTCGCTCAAGGTCGACGAGTGGGACCGGATGATCGACGTGAATATCAAGGGCGTGCTCTACGGCATCGCCGCCGTACTGCCGCAGATGACGGCGCAGGGCTCAGGCCAGATCATCAATATCGCATCGGTCGGCGCTCTCAGTGTTTCACCCACGGCTGCAGTCTATTGCGCCACCAAATATGCGGTGCGGGCGATTTCCGACGGCTTGCGGCAGGAGCATGACAACCTGCGCGTCACCTGCATCCATCCGGGTGTGGTGGAAAGCGAGCTTGCCGATACCATCACCGATGCCGTGGCTGCCGAGGCCATGAAGACCTACCGCGCCATTGCCCTGAAGCCGGATGCGATCGGTCGCGCCGTGCGCTTCGCGATCGAGCAGCCCGACGATGTCGATGTGAATGAGATTGTCGTTCGCCCGACGCGGGCGCAGTGAAGGGTACGGCTGCCATGAACCGCCGCCATCTCCTCCTCGTTGCCGCCGCGTCTTTCGGCGCGGCGCTTCCCTCCCGTGCAGAGGACATCATGGACAACAAGATCCAACCCGCGAGTCATCCCTACGTCGGAATGTGGGTAACGGCAGACGGACATATCCGCCACGAGCTGCAGCAAGATAACCGCTATGATGAAGCACGCGGCTCTCGCAAAAGCGCGTATCAGGGCCGGTATCTCGTCACCGGCGATCACATCGAGTATTGGGACGATACCGGGTTCACCGCCGATGGCGACTTCATCGACGGCGTGCTGCATCATGCGGGCATGGTGCTTTACCGGGAACAGTAGGGGCTTCGCTTCAGACCAGTTCGGCCCGGATCAGGCCGCGCAGGGAATTGCCGACGAAGAGGCGTTTCCCGGCAAGGTCGGTCTGTTTCACAAGGCCAGACTTGGCGCGGCCCTCGCGGATCAGATCGCCGCGCAGGATCCCCGCAAGCAGACCGGATGAGATCGGCGGTGTCGTCAGCGTGCCGTAGGCCTGCTCCACGAAGAGATTGGTGCGCGTGCCTTCGCAGACCTCTGCGCGTTCGTTGAGCAGGATCACCTCGTCCACGTCTTCAGAGAATTCGGCGCGGGCGGCGTCATAGACTTCGCGGCGCGATGTCTTGTGGCGATACATCGGATCATCCGAGGGCAGGCGCGTCTGCGCGATCCCGATCCGCCAGATCGCATCCTTGGCAACGGGCGCGAACGGCGTGGCGACGATCTCGACCTTGCCGCGGAACGTCATTTCCAGCCGCACGCGAAGCGGCGTCTCTCCTTCGACCGAGGCCTGGAGCTGTTTCATCAGGTCTGGCGGGGCCGGGCGAAAGCCCAGGGCATCGGCCGAACGGTTCAGCCGACGCAAATGCTGGTCGATCCGGGTAAAACCGGAACCCGGCTCCCAGCGCATGGTTTCGATCAGCGAAAGATCCACCGGTTTTGCACCGCGACCCTTGGCCTTCACAGACATCGCAACCCCTCCGACCTGCGTTTGACCGTCCGTTGATCAGACAGCCTTGTCCAAAGCTTCCAACTCGTCGATCAGACCTTCGATCATCGACAGGCCCTTCGACCAGAAGGACGGATCGGTGGCATCTAGGCCGAATGGCTTGAGCAATTCCGAATGATGCTTGGTGCCGCCTGCCTTCAGAAGGTCGAAATACTTGTCCTGGAAGCCGGGTGCGGCGTTCTGGTAGACCGCGTAGAGCGAGTTCACCAGGCAGTCGCCGAAGGCATAGGCATAGACGTAGAAGGGCGAATGGATGAAGTGGGGGATATAGGTCCACCACGTCTCGTAGCCTTCCGAGATCCGGATTGCCGGGCCGAGGCTCTCGTTCTGGACGGACAGCCACAGTTCGCCGATCTGCTCCGACGTCAGTTCGCCCTGCTTGCGGGCCGTGTGGATCTTGCGCTCGAACTGGTAGAAGGCGATCTGGCGGACGACCGTATTTATCATATCCTCCACCTTCTGGGCGAGCATCGCCTTGCGTTCGCGCTTGTCCCTGGTCTTTTCCAAGAGTGCCCGGAACGTCAGCATCTCGCCGAACACGGAGGCGGTTTCGGCAAGCGTCAGCGGTGTCTGGCACATCAGCGCGCCCTGGCCGCCGGCGAGAACCTGATGCACGCCGTGGCCAAGCTCATGGGCAAGCGTCATCACGTCGCGCGGCTTACCCATATAGTTGACGAGAACGTAAGGGTGCGCAGACGGCACGACCGGATGCGCGAACGCGCCCGGTGCCTTGCCGGGCCGTGCCGGCGCGTCGATCCATTCCTCGTCGAAGAAGCGGCCGGCGATGGCGGCCATCTCGGGCGAGAAGGCGCCGTAGGCGGATAATACGGTGTCCTTTGCTTCCGGCCAGGAAATGAGGCCCTTCGGCGTTTCCGGCAGCGGCGCGTTGCGGTCCCAGTAGTTCAGCTGGTCGACGCCGAGCCATTTCGCTTTCATCGCGTAATAGCGGTGCGACAGGCGCGGATAGGCTTGCGTGACAGCTTCTGAAAGCGCGTCGACGACCTCGCGTTCGACACGGTTCGCCAGGTGACGGCTGTCGGCGATATCCTCAAAGCCGCGCCAGCGGTCGGAAATTTCCTTGTCCTTGGCGAGCGTGTTGGTGATCAACGTGAAGACGCGCAGGTTTTCGCCAAAGGTTTTCGACAGTGCTACGGCCGCCTTGGCGCGGGTTTCCGGCTCGGGCTCTACCAGCATGTTGAGCGTGATTTCGAGCGGTTGTTTTTCGCCGTCCACCTCGAAGCGCAGCTCCGACATGGTTTCGTCGAACAGGCGGTTGAAGGCTGCGGCCGACGTCATCGACTTTTCGAGAAAGAGCTGCTCGAGCTTGTCGTCCAGCTGGAAGGGCTTGTCCATTCTCAAGTCCACCAGCCAGGGGCGGAAATGGCCGGTTGCGGGATCGCGGTCCATCGCCGCATTGATGACCGCATCGTCGATCCGGTTCAGTTCCAGCGCGAAAAACAGGAGATGCGAGGAGAGATCCGTCAGCTTTGTCTGAATGTCGCCGTAGAACTTGCCGTTTGCGGGGTTGGAAGTGTCTGAAAAATAGGTGAGGCCGGCGAACGAGCCGATCTTGCCGAGGAGGTCGTCGAGCGCGTCATATTCCGACAAGGCCTCGCCAAGTCCGCCGGCACCGGTTTTTGCGGCAGCGTCTGCAAGCTTGCCCTTCCACTTTTCCTCGAAAGCGAGCGACAGCGTGCGCGCCTTTTCCAGATCGGCCACAAATTCTGGGGCATCCTTGGCAGCGTAGAGATCGGACAATTTCCAGACTGGCAGGAGACCGAGCGCGGGGTCGGCGGGCGAAGCAGCGGGCGACGCGCCGGAAAAAGCAGGAGAGGCGGTCATGGTGTGCCAGTAACGGAAATTTCTCACGGTTTTCTCCTGTCGACGGCGATCCTGTGCCAGAACCGACTGTTTTCCCCCTCGGACGTTAAAATGCAAGCTTTTCTCAAAAGGGGATGTTCAAGCCTCTCTGACACAACTTGCAGCATAAGAGCCCATCAAGGGTGCACGATGAACGTTGCAGGAGCCGAGCATGATTGCCCATGTCCTAGTCGTAGATGACGATCCGATCCAGCGCCGCCTCTTGAAGAATGCCGTCGAACGGTTCGGACATGTCGCCCATCTCGCCGAGAACGGCCTCGTTGCTCTCGACTTTCTCCAGAACCTCAGCGGACCGGTCAATGTCATCGTGCTTGACCTGATGATGCCGGAAATGGACGGGCTGAGCTTTCTTTCAACCATCCGCAGCATGGGCATCGATACGCCCGTCATCGTGCAGACCGGCCAGGGCGGCATCGAAACGGTGGTGGAAGCCATGCGCGCCGGTGCCTTCGATTTCGTCGTCAAGCCGGTTTCGCCGGAACGGATCGGCGCGTCGATCGGCAATGCCCTCAAGGTTGGCCAGAAGGAAACCAAGTCGCGCACCGGTCGCCGCCGCGCCGGCATCGTCGGTTTCAACGATATCGTTTCGGCAAGCCCGGACATGCTGCGCGTCATCGATCTGGCCCAGCGCGCCGCGCATTCCAACATTCCGGTGGTGCTCGAAGGCGAATCGGGCGTTGGCAAGGAAATGGTGGCCCGCGCCATCCAGTCCGCCAGCGACCGCGCAGGAAAGCCATTCATCACCGTCAATTGCGGTGCCATCCCGCACAATCTTGTCGAGAGCATCCTGTTCGGTCACGAGAAGGGCGCGTTTACCGGCGCCTCCGAGCGGCACACGGGCAAGTTCGTCGAGGCTGACGGCGGCACGCTGTTCCTGGACGAGATCGGTGATCTTCCACTTGAAGTTCAGGTGAAGCTTCTGCGCGCCGTGCAGCAGGGTGAAATCGAGACGGTTGGGGCCGGCAAGGTCCAGAAGGTCAACGTGCGGCTGATTTCGGCGACCAACAAGGACCTGATCGAGGAAGTCCGGGCAGGGCGGTTCCGCGAGGACCTCTATTACCGTCTCAACGTCTTCCCCATCACCATCCCGGCGCTGCGTCGCCGCAAGGAAGACATTCCGCATCTGGTCCGGGTTTTCGCCGAGCGCTTTTCGGTGGAACAGAAGCTCGAACGCAGTGTCGGGATCAGCGCCAGCGCGATGGCACTTCTGACCGCCTACGACTGGCCGGGCAATATCCGCCAGCTGGAAAACGCGATCTTCCGCGCCGTGGTTCTGACCCAGGGCGACAAGCTGACGGACGAAGATTTCCCTCAGATTGCAGCTCAGCTGCCGGAATTCCGCAGCGAAGAATTGGCCGCGACCGGCGCTGCCGTGCAGCCTTCATCGCTCGAGATGGATCCGCGTCCGCGTCTGCGGCACGAGGCCGTTGTCGATGGTGGCTTCCCGATCCCGGTACGGTCCGCCATGCATACCCAGCCAATGCGGCCCGATCCGCGCGCGCTGCTGGCGGCCGCCTATCCGGCTTCCGACAACGTCATCGTCAGCACGGACGACACCGGCGAAGTGCGTAAACTGGCCGACGTGGAAGAAGAGCTGATCCGTTTTGCACTGAAATTTTATCGCGGACAGATGAGCCAGGTGGCGCGCAAACTCGGCATCGGACGCTCGACTCTCTACAGAAAACTCAAGGATTATGGCATCGATCCCGACGATCCGCTGAAGGAAGCGGCCTGAATCCGCGCGAAATCGGGATTTTTATGACGATAATCTTCGCGCAAGCCTCTTCCCCTAACCTTGTCAATCTCTCATTAGCAATTCATTGACTATACGAGAGGTGCTTGTGCTTGTGTGACACATTTGCCATGCTGTCACCGCATTTAGCAGTCAGATGAGACGACGAGGGTAGTTGTCGACAGGACGGGGAACGCTTTGCCGTATTTCAAAGTTCAGAAAACGCCTTCGGGTGTGCGCTCTGACGATGACCGTGCGGCGCGCGTTGGCGCCGGATCTGGTCGTCTTGCAGGGATCAGATCGTCGATCTTCAAGCGGATCGCCAAGCGTTTCGTCGTGGCGTCGACCCTTGCTGCAATCGCATTTACGATTTTTCCAGCTTCGGTGCACGAGGCAGAGGCCGCTGGCGATACCCGCAGCCTGAAGCTCTATTTCGTCCACACCGGCGAGAAGGCCACCATCACCTACAAGCGCAATGGACGATTCGATCCGCGCGGTCTGGCACAGCTCAACCAGTTCCTCCGCGACTGGCGCCAGAACCAGCCGACGAAGATGGATCCGCGCCTGTTCGACCTGGTTTGGGAAGTCTACCAGCGCTCCGGCGCCACCGATTCCATCCACATCGTCTCCGCTTTCCGTTCGCCGACCACAAACGGCATGCTGCGCGGTCGCTCGCGCAAGACGGGCGTCGCGAAGAACAGCCAGCACATGCTCGGCAAGGCGATGGACTTTTACATTCCGGGCGTGAAGCTCTCGACCCTCCGGGCGCTCGCCATGCAGATGCAGGTGGGCGGCGTCGGCTTCTACCCGACTTCCGGTTCCCCTTTCGTGCATCTCGATGTTGGCGGCGTTCGTGCCTGGCCGCGCATGACCCGCAAGGAACTGGTTCAGATCTTCCCGAAGGGCAACACGCTGCATCTTCCGGCTGACGGCAATCCGTTGCCGGGCTACGAGGTCGCTCTCGCCGATTACAAGAAGCGCGTTGGTTCTGATTCAATTGCGATCGCCAGCACAGCCGGCGGCTCGATCCGCGGCGAAGCACCCAAGCGTCGCGGGTTCCTTGCCGCACTGTTTGGCGGCGGTGGTGCCGACGAGGTCGAAGACAACGAAGACATGAAGGCACCAATGGTCGCCAGCCGTGGAGCACCGCGTTCCGCTCCGGCTGCCGACGATGGCGAAGAGGCACCGGTCGCGACTGCACGGGTTGCGCCGACGCCGACTGCCCCGACGCCGACTGCACCGACACTCGTTGCTGCTGCTGAGCCGGTCGAGCCGGCGATTGCAGCGCCTGTGCCGCTGTCACGGCCGGCCTTCCGTTCCGATTCCAGCACCGCGGGTCCGGGTGGGCTTGCCACGGCGCTCTATCAGCCGACCCGCAATGCGGCGCAGGACGCGCTTGCCATGCAGACGGCTGCTGCAGCCGATGTGCAGCGGGCTGAAAATTTCGCCGATCTGTCCGGTTACGCCATTCCGGTTCCGACCCTCCTTGGTCCTCGCGGGCTGAAGGGTGATGCGGAAACCAGCGTCTTGACTGCCTCCATAGAGCCGGCGCCATTCGAAAACCTTGGCTCCGTGCCAGTTCCGATCCACCGCCCGGGTGCTCCAGCAGCGCCGCTCGTTGCATCGCGCCCGCAGAGCGATCAGCAGAGCCTTACGCCGGAACTGGTGGCAGCGCTGTCGCGAAGCGTCGAAGCGCCGGTTGTTCCGGCACCGCAGGCGGCGCCAGCAAGAGCGCCAGCCCAGGCCGTCGCCGTGTCGGCACCGGTGCCGATGGCCGCGCCTGCGCAGCGCCAGATGGCGGCTCTTTCGCCCAAGGTGATCCAGCCGTCCGCCAAGCAGATGCAGTTCGGCGACGGGTTTGACGCGCCGCGTCCTGCAACGGCGTCGCTGGGTACCATGCCGAGCTACGGCACCGCCAAGAGCGGCCGCTCCGGCAAGCCTGCGACTGCACAGGGGCAGGCCAAAGCTGGCAAGAACGGCTTGACCGGTGACATGGTGGCGAAATGGGCGGTGAACAACAATCGCGCCGAAGGTCAGAACCCGGTTTCGATGAAGGCGCCTCGCGTGGTCAGCCGGACGCTCGATCGTGATTATTCGGCCGGTTACACAAGCAGCGGCTTCAAGCCTGTGAGTGCTGCCGTCGCCATCGATCCCAACCGGTTCAGCGGCCAGGACTGAGTTTCAGGACTTTGGCCGCCACCTGTTTGCCGGCGACGATTGCCCCCTCGACATAGCCCGGGAAAGACGGCGACAGTTCCGACGATGCGAAATGTACCGGCGGCATGCCGGTTGTCAGGGTCGCTTCCGCGTCGTTGGCGTCGAGACTGGTGATCACGTCACTATAGGCGCCGTCGCTCCAGCGGTCGTCGACCCAGTCACGCATGCGAATGTCCAGACTGTGTCTGGCCTCGTCGCCCAGCGCCTCCGCCAGTTTCTCAATTACGAACGTTTCAAGCTCACGGGCGGGCTTGTCGTGCCACGCCGCCGCCAAAGGTCCGCTAACGAAGACGATCAGTCCGGCGTAACCGTCGCGACTGGCGTCGCAGGCAAACAGGCCTTGCGGATCATTCCACATGGTCATGCCGCTAAGATCCCGGTCTCGCCAGAAGGGTCGCTCAAAGCGGATGTTGAGCTTGATGACCATGCCGGGGATCCACGCATCCAGTGCTCTTGTCAGATGCGGCGGGAGTGCTGGGGCGTAGGACAGGCGGCGCGCCATGATGGGCGGCACTGCGAGCACAACCTGCGCTGCCGTCATTTTTCCCGTGCCGGTCATCACCGTGACGCCGCCACCGGAAATGGCAACCTCATTGACAGGCGTACCAAGCCTGAGCCGATCTCCGAGTGTTGCCGCCAGATCGTCGGCCAGCGCATGCATCGTTCCGGCGAGAAACAGCTCGAGCTCGGACGTGGTGTTGGTGATGCGTCTGTCGTTTGCCGCGAGATAGGTGAAGGCAATCTCCTCCGGCGCGCGGCACCAGAGGCCGGTCACCATGCGCAGAAACCCCTGCCGTATATCGTCCTCGACCGGCTGTCTCTGCGCCCAGTCGTAAGCCGTCAGCTTTCTCAGCGCCGGATCGGAAAGATCGCTTGCGATCATCGTCTCGCGCAGTGCATCGACGCCGTTCCAGATCGCTTCTGCCCGCCCGCGGGGGACTTCGGGAAGGTATGTGGTGTCGCCCTCGGCATAGGTCTTCACAAAGGTCCTGCCGAACTCTCTTGCCAATGAGACCACTTCCGGCATGTCGCTGCAAAAGAACTGGCCGCCTGCATCGACGGCCGTGCCATCCTCAAAAACCTGCGCCTCGACGCGGCCGCCGACGCGCTCCTGGGCTTCGAGCAGAACAACGTTCACGCCCGCTTTCATCAGCTGCGTTGCAGCAGTCAGACCCGTAAAGCCGGCGCCGACGACGATGACATCATAATCCATGACCGATACCGAGCGTCTCTGAGGAAGATGCGATGCTTGCGCCCATGAAAAAACCCGCCGTTGCCGGCGGGTTCCTTGTCGTCTTCGAAATTGTTTAGGCTGCGTCCTGTTCGGCCGGGCTTTCGATCATGCCGAGGGCGGCCAGATAGGTGTCGAGGATCAGGTCCTCTTCCATCCGCTCCTGGTCGTCCTTCTTGCGAAGGGCGATGACCTTTTTCATGATCTTGGTATCGTAGCCCATGCCCTTTGCCTCGCCGTAGACATCCTTGATGTCGTCGGCGATGGTCTTCTTCTCTTCTTCCAGTCGCTCGATGCGCTCGATAAATGCGCGGAGCTGGTCGCGGGCGACGCCATGAGCATCAGACATCGGGGCCTCCTGATCTTGATCTGTGTTGATTGGCTGTCACCTGCCGAAAAGCGGCGGCAAGGTCAAGGCCCAAATACGCGAGCCTTGTCCGTGGGCGTCAGCCATGGGTCGGCTTGTTGCCCTCGAATGCGGCTTTTTGAGCGCCTGTCGATTCCGCCTGGTGCAGATTTTTCCAGTCCTCGTAGGGCATGCCATAGACGATCTCGCGGGATGCATCCTTCGTGAGAGCAAGACCTGCCTCGTCGGCTGCGTCCTTGTACCAGTTGGACAGGCAGTTTCGGCAGAAGCCGGCCATGTTCATCAGATCGATGTTCTGGACGTCGGTCCGCTCGCGCAGATGTGACACGAGGCGACGGAAGGCTGCAGCCTCGAGCTCGGTCTGCTGTTCCTTGGAAAGTTCGGTCATCGTGACCTCCTTTGTCTGAACGCTCACGCGGGGTAGGGGCCGGTGCGCGACGGAAAGATTTTGTACTCGTGCAATGTGGGGTCTGCATTGAGCGTCGTGAAGATCGGCGCCAGTCTTTGTGCCCAGTCCTCGATGCCTTGCTCGTCGCCGATCAGGTCCTGGCGCACTTCGAGCAGGGTGTGCGGAATGCCCGGGATCATGCAGTGCCGGTACATGGTGTCGCCCCTGAGTGCGCCGTCATAGGGTTCGTTGTCGCCGACGACGATATCGCCGGGAAGGCGAAGCTGCTCGATCAGCGGCACCACGACCCGATCGTCGGTATCCCACAGTACGCCCGCATGCCAGGGCCGCGGCGTTTCGCGCCAGAACGGCGTGAAGGAATGCAGCGACAGAACAAGCGGTGCCCGGCCGGACGCGCTGGCCCTTGAAATCGTCTGTTCGACGGCGCGGTGATAGGGCCGGTGGTAGTTGGTAAGCCTGAAATCCCATTCTTCCTGGGTGATCGGGTGGTTGCCGGAAACGATGGCGCCGTCGGAGATCTTCATGATCAGCGTCGGATCATCTTCGCCGCGGTTCGGATCGATCAGCAGGCGGGAAAAGCAACCGAGCACGGCCGGCACGTTCAGAATGTCGGCCAACCGGCGGGTCAATCCCTCGATGCCGATATCGAAGGCGATGTGGCGCCGGAATGCGTCTTCTGGCAGGCCAAGATCGCCGTAGCGGGCGGGCAGGCGGTTCATTGCGTGGTCGGCGAGAAGAACCATCCCGCCGTCATAATCGCCGTCTATGATTTCGAACGGTTGGAAGTCGTCTGTGTCCATCGGGGCTTGTACCATTGTTTTGCGCAGCCTGTCCCGGTGATATCTCGGCCGTTTCCTGCCATGGTCGCCGCGGACAAGGCAAGCGGCCCCCGGCGGGCGTTCAGAATATAATCGATTAGATTGCGTTGACTTTCAAACCCTGCCGCGCGAGAAAGTGCATCACGAATAACCATGGAGTCCTGACGGAAACCGTGTCGAAAAAATCCCTTAGAACATATCTTTCCGCCCTGTTTTCTGTGCCTGCCGTGGCATCCGCGCTCTGCGTCAGTGCGCCGCTGTTGATGGCGTCTCCGGCACTTGCGGATTTCCGCGTCTGCAACGGAACCCAGAACCTCGTCGGCGTGGCGATCGGCTACCGTGCCAAGGATGGCTGGAACACCGAAGGCTGGTGGCAGGTACCCGCATCAACCTGCGCGACGCTGATCGAAGGCGAGCTGCAGTCCCGCTATTATTATCTCTATGCCGAGGACGCGGCCCGCGGCGGCCGCTGGACCGGCGGCGTCAACATGTGCGTCGCCGAGAACGAGTTCAAGGTCGTCGGCGTCGACGACTGCTTCACCCGTGGCTTCCAGCGCATGGGTTTCAAGGAATATGACACGGGCCGTCAGGGCAGCTGGATGGTCCAGCTTTCAGACACGTCCGGATCCCAGGAAGGCCAGAATTGATGAGGCGATACCGCAAAGTTAAGATCCTTGCCACACTCGGCCCGGCATCCTCCGACGAGGAGATGATTGCCAAGCTGCACGAGGCAGGCGCGGATCTTTTCCGCATCAACATGAGCCATTCGAGCCATGAGATGATGCGGACGCTGATCGAGCGTATTCGCTCTGTCGAAAAGAAGTCCGGTCGCCCGATCGGCATCCTCGCCGACCTCCAGGGTCCGAAACTGCGCGTCGGCAAGTTTGCCGATACCAAGGTGACGCTGGTCCCAGGCCAGACGTTTACACTCGACAATAATGAGGCTCCCGGCGACGAGAACCGAGTCTTCCTGCCGCATCCCGAAATTCTCGAATCGGTGAAGGTCGGCGATCGCCTGCTGATCGATGACGGCAAGCTGGCGCTGCGGGCCGAAAAGGTTGACGGCACGTCGATCACCTGCACTGTCGTTGCCGGCACCGGCATTTCCGACCGCAAGGGTGTTAGCCTTCCCGATACGCTGCTCGCCGTTGGCGTGCTCACCGACAAGGATCGAGCCGATCTCGATGCCGTGCTTGAGACCGACGATGTCGACTGGGTCGCTTTGTCCTTCGTTCAGCGCCCGGAAGATCTCGCCGAAGTTCGCAAGATTGCCCGCGGCCGCGTCGGCATCATGTCTAAGATCGAAAAGCCGCAGGCACTCGAGCGGATCGACGAGATCATCGATCTCTCCGACGCCGTCATGGTGGCCCGTGGCGATCTTGGCGTCGAAATGCCGATCGAGGCGGTCCCCGGCATCCAGAAGCAGCTGACACGCGCATGTCGCCGCGCCGGCAAGCCGGTCGTGGTCGCGACCCAGATGCTGGAATCGATGATCAGCGCGCCGGTTCCGACCCGCGCCGAAGTTTCCGACGTCTCGATTGCCGTGTTCGAAGGTGCCGATGCGATCATGCTGTCGGCCGAATCGGCGTCCGGTCAGTATCCGGTCGAAGCCGTTTCGATGATGGCGTCGATTGCCCGCAAGGTGGAAGACGATCCGCTTTATCCGAGCATCATCTACGCGCAGCGTGCCACACCGGAAGCAACCGGTGCCGATGCGATCTCGCTTGCTGCTCGACAGATCGCCGAGACGCTGCGGCTTGCCGTGATCGTCACCTACACATCGTCGGGCACAACAGGCCTTCGCGCTTCGCGCGAGCGTCCGAACGTTCCGATCCTGGCACTGTCGCCAAGCGTCAAGACCGCGCGTCGGCTGTCGATCGGCTGGGGCATGCACTGCGTCGTCACCCATGACGCGACTGACCTCGACGACATGGTCAACAACGCCTGCCGCATCGTCGCCTCCGAAGGCTTCGGCAAGCCGGGCGACCGGATCATCATCTCGGCCGGCGTGCCACTGGGCACACCGGGCGCCACCAACATGCTGCGCATCGCCTATATCGGCGCAGATGGGCAGAGTGGGGTGTAAACCCGCTTTCAACAGTGTGAAATATGAAAGGCCGTCGGAGTGATCCGGCGGTCTTTGTCGTTTCAGGTCTTTTCGATCGAGAAATCCATGTCCGGCATGGGCTCGTCGACCACCTGCGCCAGTCGCGCCTCGACCCTGCGGGCAACGGACTGCAGGTCGCGGTGGTGGCCTGCGAGCTTTTCGATCCCGGCTATGGCGAGATCGGTCGCGAGGTAATCCGGCTTGTGGCCGAGGCCGCGGATGACGACCAGTTCGGCACCGGCGACGGCGGCCGTCAGCGCCTTCGCATGGATATCCATCGAGACGATCTTGTCGCTGTCGCCGTTGATGATCAGCGTCGGTGCGGTGATCTCGCTGTAGCGCGGTGCGACCCTGGTGACGTAGTCGTTGAGATTGGCGACGTCGATCGCGTTGTTGCGGAAGTTCTCGGGCCGCAACACCAGTGCGGTGGCGCCGCCGTCGAGGTAGCGGTCTGGACGGGGGTTGGGATGGAAGACGGCATGGGTTGCCTTCTCCATCAGCACTAGCCCGGCGGGAAGAGCGAGGAAGCGGGTGAACAGACGTCCGAGATAGGGGCGGGCTGCGAGATTGTAGTACCAGTCGACGCCGCCCGGCCAGGGATGGGTGGCGGGCGCAAGCAGTAGCAGCCCCGCTGTCTTTTCCGGGTGGTAAAGCGCGAAGGATGTGGCGATCGCGCCCCCGAAGGAGTGACCGACGATGATGGCCTTGTCGATGCCGTAACGATCCATCAGGCGCGCAATCGTGTCGGCCTGGCCATCCGGGAAACCGTTCTCTTCTCCGCCACGCTCGGAATAACCGTGACCGGGACGGTCGACGAACAGCATTTCGGCGCGCCCTTCTAGCGGTCTGCGGAACGCTGCTTCCTGGTCCTTCAGATTGCCGCTGGCGCCGTGGATGAAGACGATCGGGGGAAGGTCGCCCTCGGCTGGTGCTGCGACGTGAAGGGCGTTGATGCGGATATCGCCGAGATCGGTAAGTTCACCGTCGTTCGGCAGGTCGGCCTCGATCGCTTTCGCCTTCCAGGCAGTGAAGCCGAAGCCGAATGCGATGAGAGACAAGATAAGAGGTACAATCCCCATGGCGGCCCATCAGGTTCGGTTGCCGGCGATCTTTTCGGATAGCTTGGTCACAGCCTCCTGCGCCTCGCGATCGGCGGGGTAGATGTCGAGATAACGCTCCCACGCATTCAGCGCCTGGCTGTCCCGTCCGGCTTCGGTGAGGATTCCGGCAAGACCGGCCAGCGCGCCGAAATGGCGAGGCTCACGCTTCAGCACTTCGGCAATATCGGCCATCGCCTTGCGCTGGTCGCCCATCGCGTAATGCATTGTGGCGCGGCGGTTCCAGCCTTCGACATAGGCGGGATCGATGAGAGTGACGCGGTCGAGGAAGTCGAGGGCGGCGGCGTTGCGCTTTTCCTTGGCGGCCGTGGCCGCCCAGCCCATCAGAAGATTGACTGTGGGACTGCCCGACTCACCCATGTTCATGGCGATCTGCGTGGCGATTCCGCGCGCCTTTTCCGGATTGCGCTCACGTTTCAGCGCCGCAAATAGTGGGTCGACCCTGGCGTTGAGAGGCTGGCCGGCATTCGGTGCTGCCTGCGTACCTCCCTGCGCCGGACTTTCCAGCGACGGAGCGGGAGGCATCGGTTGGGATGGCGGCATGGGCTGGGGCAGGGTCTGCGCAAAGGCAGGCACCGCAACACACACAGCAAGGATCACGAAGCTTGAACGAAAATAGCGCATGCGGATAAAGTAATCCGCATGCGCCGAAGGTCAAACCCGAAATTTCACGCTACCGACAATTTGATCGTCTCAGGCGTGCCCGGACAACCCGTCGATATCAGCGCAAATCAGCCCTGGCGGGCCTTGAAGCGCGGGTTCTGCTTGTTGATGATGTAAACGCGGCCCTTGCGGCGAACCAGACGGTTATCGCGATGACGAGCCTTCAGCGCCTTGAGCGAGTTCTTGATCTTCATTGTACTGGTCCAGAAGTCTGTGGGCTCAAAGAGCCGCTTGTCTCTATCAATCGAAAGCGTGCCGCCTATCTGTCGACGAGGGGCGCGCTCAGGTTGGCGTGCAGATAACCCGTGGCTGGATGCGTGTCAACCTTGTGACGCACTTTATGACCGGGTTTTCCGCCCCTTCAGCTCCGTGACATGGCCCATTTTCCGGCCCGGACGGGATTCTGTCTTGCCGTAGAGGTGGACCAGCACGTCGGGCCTGGCGAGCCAGCCGGGCACGTCGAGGATGTCGTCGCCGATCAGGTTGGTCATCACGCAATCGGAATGACGGCGCGGATCGCCGAGGCTTGCGCCGGCCACCGCGCGGATATGCTGCTCGAACTGCGAGACCACGCAGGCAGCCTCTGTCCAATGACCGGAATTGTGCACGCGCGGTGCGATCTCGTTGGCAATCAGGGTGCCATCGGCCATCACAAAGAATTCCATGCCGATCACGCCGACATAGTCGAGGGCAGCGAGGAGCTTTTCGGCGGCACTGCGCGCGGTCTGCGCGGTCGTGTCTGGAATGGTCGCGGGCAGGGTGGAGGTATGAAGGATGCCGTTGCGGTGGATGTTCTCGGCCGGATCGTAGCAGGAGACCGTGCCGTCCTTGGCGCGCGCGGCGATGATCGAGATTTCGCGCTCGAAGGGCACGAAGCTTTCAAGAACCATCGGCACCGAGCCGAGGTCCGCATAGGCGCCATCGGCCTTGTCGTCGCTGGAGCGGAACACGCGCTGGCCCTTGCCGTCGTAGCCCATGCGGCGGGTCTTCAAAACACCCTTGCCGCCGAAGTCTGCAAGCGCTGCTTCGAGATCGGACTGGCTGTCGACGGAATGAAACCTTGCGGTCTCGATGCCGCAGCCGTTGAGGAACTGCTTTTCAACAATCCTGTCCTGCGCCACTTCCAGGGCCTTGGCCGGCGGGTAGACTGGAACCGACTGCTGCAGGAACTCGGCTGCCTCAACCGGTACGTTTTCAAATTCGTAGGTCACGACGTCGCAGCGGCTGGCGAGATCGGCCAGCGCCGTCCTGTCGTCGTAGGCCGCCGTGATCTGTTCGTTCGCGACCTGGGCGGCCGGGCAATCCGCCTGCGGTTCAAGGATGATGATGCGGTAGTTCAGGCGTGCGGCAGCGATCGCCAGCATGCGGCCGAGCTGGCCGCCGCCGATTATGCCGATGGTGCGGATCGTCATGATGTTTCTCAGGGTGCTTCGTCGATGGGATATTCGGCGACCGATGCGGTGTGGTGCGCGCGATAGGCGTCGAGCCGGTCGGCAAGGTCATCGTCGGAAAGGGCAAGCACCGCTGCAGCAAGAAGGGCGGCATTGATCGCGCCGGCACGGCCGATGGCCAGCGTGCCGACGGGAATTCCGGCCGGCATCTGGACGATCGAGTAGAGGCTGTCGGTTCCGCTCATCGTTTTCGACTGGACGGGCACGCCGAACACCGGAAGCGGCGTCAGGGCCGCTGTCATGCCCGGCAGGTGGGCAGCGCCGCCGGCACCGGCGATGATGACCTTGAAGCCCTCGTCGCGGGCGCTCTTAGCGAATTCGTACATCCGGTCCGGCGTGCGGTGTGCCGAGACGATCCGTGCTTCGTAACCGATGTCGAGCGTATCAAGCGTGTCGGCGGCGTTCTTCATGGTCTCCCAGTCGGACTGGCTGCCCATGATGATGGCGACTGCGGGTCTTTCTGACATTCCAGGCCCTTTAAGGTGAACTCAAGCGATGATGTCGGGAATGATCTGGTCTTCGATCTGGGTCATCCGGTCCTTGATGGCCAGCTTCTTCTTCTTCATGCGCTGGATGCGAAGAGCCTCACAGCCAACCTTGATCATGGCATTGATCGCGGCGTCGTAATCTTCGTGTTCCTGGCGAAGTTTCGCGAGTACCAGCCGGTTATCCGCCTGTTCCTGATCACGCATGCTCAGTCCCCATTCTTTACGCCGGCTTTTTGCAAACCCCGGCTTCATCCGCAAGCTCCTACCATCAAACCGCGTTAACTGGAAGTTAGCCGACGCCACGAATTTGCCGCTGAGAGACCATGATTTCTCCTTCGACAAAGCGGACCAACCGTGTCACACTTCTGTTGCAAACCTGAAGCCTTGGCTCAGAGGAGTGCCAAGGCAGGTACCTAAGGAAGGAACATGCCACATGACCGTCCAGGCGCATATCGCATCGCTTGAAAAGAAGCACGGCGACCTCGAAGAGGAACTCCAGTCCGTTCTCGCATCTCCATCCGCCGACGATCGTGAGATCGCAGAGCTCAAGCGCCGCAAGCTGCGCATCAAAGACGAGGTGGAGCGGTTAAAGACCGACACCCGTCATTAGGCGATCAAAAGCGCCACGCGCCTCACGTACATTCGTGAGAGGGTGCCCACAGCGGCACGATAAATTCCAAGACTAAAAGCAACAGTTCTGGTCGTAACGTCACAGTCGCGGCCAGAATTCACGTCCAGAACTGGTCGAGCCACAGGTTGAGCCGGGTGAAGCCGCTGCCGTTCACGGCATAGATGCGCCGCGTTCCCTCTGGTGTGACAGTCACGAGATCGCTGTCCAGCAGTGCTTTCAGATGCTGCGAGACGGCCGGCCTGCTGATCGGCAGTCCTTGTGCAAGTTCATTCACGGTTTTCGGCGCGCGTCTCAGCTCTTCGAGGAGATGGCGCCGGTTCGGGTCGGCAATGGCTGAAAACGGATCGAGTGTCATAGTTTGAAGCTAAGCATAACTTGACGAAGCATCAACCGTTTTCGTGTCTCGCGACTGGCGGAAGGCCTTATTGTAATTGGGTTTTTTATGATGTTCGGATGGACCGGTCAGATCGGCAGGCCGTCCCACAGAAGCTTTACGCCGGCAACGAGAGCGAGCGCGTAGGTCATCGGATAGAACACTTCCGACTTCAGATGCTTGACGATCGCGGCACCGAGCATGGTCGAGACCAGGGCTGCCGGCAGCAATGTCGCCGAGATCGTCAGGTTTTCGGCCCCCAATGCGCCGAGAAGGAAATAGGGGATGATCTTGACGGCGTTGACGATGGCGAAGAAGCGGATGCTGGCCCCGGTGTATTTCTTAGGATCGAGCTTCATCGGCAGAACGTAGATCTGGAAGGGCGGGCCGCCGGCATGCGCCACGAAACTGGCATAGCCCGACAGCGCGCCCCAGAACGTGGCGGCCGCCGGACGATGCGGCAGTGCGGCGGCCGGACGGTTCTTATCCGGGCCGTAGACCTGCCAGAAGTAGCGGAGGGCGAAGAAGATCGTTGCCGCGGCAATAACAATCCGCAACGCGTCGTCCGAGACATAGGCCGAGGTCGCCCAGCCGAGCGCGATGCCGATGACACCGCCCGGCAGGATCATCAGCAGGGTTTTTCTGTCGTTGAAATGGCGCCAGGACCAAAGCGCCACGATATCCATCAGGATCAGGATCGGCAGGAAGATCGCCGCCGCTTTGACCGGGTCGACGGCAAGCGACATCAGCGGCATGCCCATCAGGCCGATCGCGCCGCCAATGCCGCCCTTGGAAAGCCCGACCAGCATCACGGCGGGCACCGCTGCTGCAAAGAAGGCGAGGCTGAGCGTATCGGAGGAAAATATGTCTGGCATGGGCACTTCAGGCTTGCACCGTTGAGGCGGGCAGATGGGATGAGCGGTTGATTGCGCAATCCTTCCGGTCTATCGAATCATTCAAGAGAAAACGAGTGCGGATCGCCGGGTTGCGGTTCGCTGCATGGGAAGAAACATGAAGAAACAGGAAGAGCGTTGCCGTCTGGTGCTGATCGTGCCGCAGGATGCGGATGCGAAAGCGCAGGCGGACCGACTGGAGAAGGCGCTTGCGGGCGGCGATGTCGCCTCGGTGATCCTGCCGCAATATGATGAAGACGATACCGCGTTCCAGGACCGCGCCGAACTCATGGTGCCGATGATCCAGGCCGCGGGTGCCGCAGCGCTGATCGCCGGAGACAGCCGCGTCGCAGGTCGCGTCAAGGCAGATGGCCTGCATATGGCCGGTTCGATGGAAGAGCTGGAAGAAACGATCGAGAAATTCAGCCCGAAGATGATCGTCGGTGCCGGTGGCGCATCCGAGCGTCACACGGCGCTCGAAGTGGGCGAGCGCCGCCCCGACTATATTTTCTTCGGCAAGCTCGATGGCGACATCAAGCCGGAGGCGCATCCCAAGAACGTCGCGCTTGCGGAATGGTGGGCTTCGATGGTGGAAATTCCCTGCATCGCCATGGGCGGCACCGACATTTCCTCGGCGCTGGTCGTGGCCGAAAACGGTGCCGAATTCGTGGCCCTGAGACTGGCCGTCTTCGATCATCCCGAAGGTCCGCAGGAAGCCGTGCGGTTGGTCAACGCCGATCTGGACGAAAAAGCGCCACGGTTTGAGGCTTGATGGTCGGTATGCCATCGATTCGCCGCGCCTCATCCACTGTCCTGATACTTGCCGCCAGCCTTTGCGCGTCTGTCGTATTGCCGCATTCGGCAGTCTCGCAGGTGCAGCAACCCGGTGCGGTGGAGCAGGAGGGGCCGACGGCGGCGCAGTCGCGTCAAGTGGTGACGAGACCGGTCGCGCCGGATGCAATGGGCGTCGAACGCGGTGCACAGCCCGATGGCATCGTGCCGTCCGCCGGTGTCGAACTCTATCAGCGCATGGGCGTGACCTTGCCGCCACTGCCGCCGGAGAAGCCCTATACGGGCCCGATCGACGAGGCCTATGGTGCGTTCCAGCGCGGCTTGTACGTCAAGGCGCTCGATGTCGCACTGAAGCGTGCGTCGGCCGGCGATGCGGCGTCGCAGACGCTTGTCGCCGAAATGATGAGCAAGGGGCTCGGCATCAACCGCGACGCAAAGACCGCGGCCTTCTGGTACGGGCAGGCTGCCGAGCGCGGCGATCCTGCCGCCATGTTCCAGTATTCGCTTCTTTTGATGAGCGGCCGTTACGTGCCCGCCGACAAAAAGAAGGCCGACGACTATATGCGCAAGGCGGCGGAAGCCGGCAATTCATCGGCGCAGTTCAACTGGGGCCAGATCCTGGTGTCGGACAATCCGGGCGACAAAGGTTTCAAGCTGGCGTTGCCCTTCTACGAGCGGGCGGCAAAGCAGGGCGTGGCGGATGCGCAATATGCGGTGGCCCAGCTCTACGTGAACATGAAGGGCGTGCCCGAGGAGAAGAAGGCCGAGGCTCGCCGATGGCTGGAGCGCGCGGCGAAGGCCGGGTTCGACACGGCGCAGCTCGACATGGGCATTTGGTTCGTCAACGGCGTCGGCGGCGAACGCAACTACGACAAGGGCTTCGAATGGCTGCGGATTGCGGCCCATCGCGGCAATGTGGTTGCCCAGAACAAGCTGTCGCATCTCTATATCGAGGCGCTGGGGACACGACCGAACCCGGTCGAGGCCGCCAAGTGGTATGTGCTTTCCCGTCGTGCCGGACTTCAGGACGCGGCGCTTGAAGATTTCTACCTCGGCATCAACGACGAGCAGCAGCGACAGGCGATCGATGCGGCGAACCGCTTCCGACGCCAGTAGTCAACCGCCAGTAGTTCGAGTGGTCAGGCGGTTGCCTTCATCGCCGCCAGCGTGAACAGGGCGTGGCGGATGATAAAGCCGTGGGCAAGCGCCAGGATCAGCAGCGTTACCAGCCAGACGATCAGGTAGATGCCCGGCGAGGCCTTGATACGGCCGCCCATGCGGGGGCCAAGTGCGAACATGGCCGTCACGAACAGCGCGCAGGCCGGCAGAAGCAGCAGCGCGATCATGGCTGGTGCCGTGCTGGTCGGTGTACCGGTCAGGGTGAAGTGGATCGGCAGCTGGGTATCGGCCGGCAGCGCCGAGATCAGACCCAGCGACAGCATGGTCATCACGCCCACAAGTCCGAGGCTGATGCCGAATGGCAATGCGATCTTCACGGTGATACTCCTAAAATCTCGATAGCCGGCGTTCTGGCAGATCGCAGGCAGGCGGGCAATGTCGCATTTTGTCCGTTCACGCGGGGTTTGTCGGCTTCGACTTGAATTTCCCTTGGTTTTGTGGTCTTGAACCGGCCAATCAAGACAATTCGCCACAGACACGTCCCGGCTGATGCATGTTCGGGACCATACGATCAGGATTTCCCGCATGGCCCGCTCAGCCCTTCTCAACGTCATGGTTCAGGCCGCCCTCAAGGCTGGCAAGTCGCTCTCCAGGGATTTCGGCGAAGTTCAGAACCTGCAGGTTTCGGTCAAGGGACCGGGCGATTTCGTGACCCAGGCGGATCTCAAGGCGGAAAAGATCGTCCATGACGAGCTGATGAAGGCGCGCCCGACCTACGGCTTCCTCGGTGAGGAAAGCCAGGAGGAGAAGGGCACGGACGGCGCTCACCGCTGGATCGTCGATCCGCTCGACGGCACGACCAACTTCCTGCACGGCATTCCGCAGTTCGCGGTGTCGATCGCGCTGGAGCGCAATGGCGAAATCGTCGCCGGCGTGATCTTCAACCCGGGCACCGACGAACTCTATACGGCAGAAAAGGGCGGCGGCGCGTTCTTGAACGACCGTCGCATTCGCGTTGCCGCACGCCGGGTCCTGTCCGATTGCGTGGTTGGTTGCGGCGTGCCGCATCTCGGCCGCGGCGATCACGGCAAGTTCCTGGTCGAACTGCGCCACGTGATGGGCGAAGTGGCGGGCGTTCGTCGCCTTGGCGCTGCGTCGCTTGATCTCGCCTATGTCGCTGCCGGTCGCTTCGACGGTCACTGGGAAATCGGTCTTTCGCCGTGGGACATCGCTGCCGGCCTCGTTCTCATCCGCGAAGCGGGCGGCTTTGTCAGCGACATCAAGGGTTCGACCGATATGTTCGGCACCAAGAGCATTGTTGCCGGCAACGAGCTGATCCAGAAGGCGCTGCTGGAAGTTTCCAATCGTCCGGTTCCGTCGCGCTGATTGCTGATGCGGTGACGGCCGGAGTGCTGCTTGTCATTTGAAATGGCGAGGAAAAAACTTCGGCTTGTCCCGGTCTTTGCACCGTGGCGACACTTCAATTCGTCGCAATTTTGCTCTAGCCTCCGCGCGACGCGACCCAGAGGCGAGGCTTATTATGGCGAATGCGACAGTGGACGATCTGGACGAAACTGAAGCTAACCGCCGCCGTTTTACCGAAAAGCTTTCCAACCCGGCTTCCTTCCTCTGGACGATGCTGATCTTCCTGATCATCGTCGGTTTTGTCTGCTCGATCCTGTACCGTCAGGCCGCACAAGCGTTCCAGACCAATCCGGGTCTGAACGGTCTGATCCTCGGCGTCCTGTTGATTGGTATCGTCCTGGTTTTCCTGCAGGTCATCGGCCTTATTCCGGAAGTGCGCTGGTTCAACTCGTTCCGCGCTGCCGGCACCGTCGACAAGGTGGGCCGCGAGCCGAAACTTCTGGCGCCGATGCGCTCGCTGATCGGTGGTCGCCGCAAAACGGCGCTTTCGACCGCAACCTTGCGCTCCATTCTCGATTCGATCGGCACCCGCCTCGACGAATCTCGGGATACGTCCCGTTACCTGATCGGGCTCCTGGTGTTTCTCGGCCTGCTTGGCACGTTCTGGGGCCTGATCGGCACGATCGGCTCGATCAGCGACGTCATCGGTGCGCTCGATCCGGGCGCCGGCGGCTCCAACGACATTCTGTCGGCTATCAAGACCGGTCTTGCGCAGCCGCTTGCCGGTATGGGCACGGCGTTCTCCTCGTCGCTGCTCGGCCTCTCGGGCTCGCTGATCCTCGGCTTCCTCGATCTCCAGGCAGGACGTGCGCAGAACCGGTTCTATACGGAACTCGAAAATTGGCTCTCATCGGTGACCGATACGGGATCGGACGCGCCGGTTGCGGCGGCAGGGCTTTCAGCTGGTTCCTCCGGCGAATTCAAGACGCTTGCCGACGAGCTGCGCAAGATTGCGGCGGCTCAGGGCAGAACCGGCAGCGGTGATGTCCAGCAGAACGAGAAGTCGCTTGCGGCCATGGCAAACCTTGCCGAAGGCATTCAGGGGCTGGTCAAGAACATGCGCAACGAGCAGCAGATGCTGCGCGACTGGATCGAGGCGCAGCAGGAAGAATCGAAGGCCTTGCGGCGCACGCTGGACCGGCTCTCCGACAAGATCGGTCAGTCCGACAAGATCGGGAGCAAGTAGACCATGGCGCTGGGCAAGAACCGTCGCCGCCAGCACGGCGTGGACTACTGGCCGGGCTTCGTCGACGCGCTGACCACGCTTTTGATGGCGATCATGTTCCTGCTGACGGTGTTCGTGCTGGCGCAGTTCCTGCTCACACGCGAGATTTCCGGTCGCGACGAGGTTCTGAACCGGCTGAACAGCCAGATCGCGGAACTGACAGAGCTTCTGGCGCTGGAAAAGGGCAACAATCAGGATATCGAAGACCAGCTCGCCAACCTGCAATCGTCGCTGGCGGTTGCTGAAAGCGACCGGTCGCGGCTGCAGCAGCTTCTCAACCAGGGCAGTGGTGCAAGCGACGCGGCCAATTCCCGCGTGACCACTCTGACGGGTGAACTCTCCAACGAGCGGCAGGTCAGCGCCCGGGCGATGAGCCAGATCGAGCTTCTCAACCAGCAGATCGCGGCGCTGCGGGCCCAGATCGCCGCCGTCGAACAGGCACTGCAGGCGTCGGAAACGAAGGACGCCAACTCGCAGGCGCAGATTTCGGATCTTGGTCGTCGCCTCAACGTGGCGCTTGCAGCCCGCGTGCAGGAGCTCAATCGCTACCGCTCCGACTTCTTCGGGCGTCTGCGTGAGATTCTCTCCGATCGCGAAAACATCCGCATCGTCGGCGATCGGTTCGTGTTTCAGTCGGAAGTTCTCTTCCCGATCGGCGGCAACGAACTCGATGCGGCCGGTCTCGTGGAGATGGACAAGCTTGCCGCCGCACTTCTCGATCTCGCCAAGGAAATTCCGGCCGAGATCAACTGGGTGCTGCGGGTCGACGGACATACGGACAACGCTCCGCTTTCCGGCACCGGACGTTACCGCGACAACTGGGAGCTTTCGTCTGCGCGCGCGACGTCGGTGGTCAAGTATCTGATCTCGAAGGGCGTGCCGGCCAACCGGCTGGTGGCCGCGGGCTTTGGCGAATTCCAGCCGATCGCGGCTGGCGATACGCCGGATGCTAGAAACCAGAACCGCCGCATTGAACTGAAGCTTACCGAACGCTGACATGACCTACAGCAAGCCCGACATCGACGCGATCGCCAAGGCGGTGGCAGATACGCCTCGCCGCGATAACACCGCCTATCACGAGGCGATGGCGCAGGCGCGTCGGGCGTTCGAGGAGGCGCAGGCTGCGTTCGGCGAGCAATCGGTCCAGCTGAAGATGAAGACCAAGATCAAGCGCAATGGCGATCATGTCGTCAAATGGACGTTCAAACGCGCGAAGTGATCAGGTGCCGGCGTTTTTGTGCTCGAGCGGAGTGGCCGGATAGCGGAATCCCAGCCGGTCGAGGCCGCGGCGCACTTCCGGAGCGGCCATGAACAGTTTCCACAACAGACCCGAGCGGTGGTTCTCGATCATCGCGACGATCGGACCCTGGTCGATAGCGATGTAGGTCGATGCGACCCAGCCTGTCTTCGGCGCAAACGCGTCGGCGAAGCCGAAGCGGTTGACCAGCCGTCCGTTCTCGTAGGCAAGGAGCGCGCGCAAGGCTTCTTCCGCATGGCCGGGCACGAAAGGAAAGCTCGACAGTGCTGCAGACGGTGCAATCGCGCCGAAATCGACCAGCGGCGAATTGGCGGCGTAGCCGGCCTGGGCTTCCGATGCCGTCAGGCCCCAGACGCCGGCTGCGGCATATTCCGGCACCGTCAGGCAATAGGCGCGATTGATCCGTGAATGCGCGACCGCCTGGCGCCAGTAATCGGCGTAGCGATCGGACAGACCGCGTGGATTGAGCGCACAGAAGGAATATTGCGACAGGAACAGCGGCCCGCCCATGGGTTCACCGAGCGGCAGCTGTATGCCGAAATATTCTTCGCCGTTCTTCATGGCGCCGTTGCGTGCCCATCCGCAGTGATAGTTCTGCGGATCGATCGGAAACGTGTCCGAGCCGGCGGCAAAGACATAGGTTGACAGCGCCTCGTTCCAGCCGGTGATCGGCAGGTTCATCGCCCATTCGTTGATCGGGCTCCAGTGCCAGTAGATCGGGCCGTCGGTCTTGCCGCGGGTGTACCAGGTCCACTCGACTTCGTCGAACAGCCGGGTGATCGCGGTGCGCAGCGATTTCTCGGAAATGGTCTCTGCCGCGAAATATTCACGGGCGCAGATCAGGCCCTGTAGGAGAAGCGTCGTTTCGACGATGTCGCCCCCATCATCCAGCGCCGAAAACGGAATCATTGCGCTGGTAGCGGGATTGATGAAGTGAGAGAACGCGCCGTGGTAGCGCGGTGCCAGTTCGAGGCTCTCGACAATCGTGGTAATGCGAACCAGCGCCTCGTCGCTGGTGATCCAGCCGCGCTCGCAGGCGACCAGAATTGCCATCAGACCAAAGCCCGTGCCGCTGATCGAGATCGCATCGATGCCGGGTGTGCCGTCGAGAAGGCATTTGTCATAAGGGAGGCCGCTCTGCGGATGGGCACCATCCCAGAAATACCGGAAGGTGCGCTGCTGAACGTCATCGAGCAGACTATCCAGATCTGCGGAGATGATGGGGGTCGCGTCCATCAGATCGCGCTGACGGAAGTTTGCTCGAGATCATGGAATTGCAGCCGCGCGAGCTTCGCATAGAGACCGCCAGCCGCCACCAGGCTCTGGTGCGTGCCTTCCTCGACGACGCGACCGTTTTCCAGGACCAGGATCCGGTCGGCTTTCAACACCGTCGCAAGGCGATGGGCGATGACGAGCGTGGTGCGGTTGCGCATGAGACCGTCGAGCGCCTTCTGCACCAGTGTTTCGCTTTCCGCATCGAGCGCCGAGGTGGCTTCGTCGAGCAGCAGGACCGGAGCATCCTTCAGGATGGCGCGGGCGATGGCGATCCGCTGGCGCTGGCCGCCGGACAGGGTGATGCCGCGTTCGCCGGCGAGCGTGTCATAGCCGTTGTCGAGCTTCGCGATGAATTCGTCTGCTTGGGCAGCGATTGCTGCGGCACGCACGGCCTCGCGGGTCGCGTTCGGTACCCCGAAGGCGATGTTGTCGTGGATGGAGGCTGCAAAGATCGTCACGTCCTGCGGTACGATCGCAAGCCGTGAGCGGATGTCTTCAAGGGTCGCATGGCGGAGGTCGACGCCGTCGAGCCGGATCGATCCGGCCGTCGGATCGTAGAAGCGCAGCAGCAGCGAAAAGATCGTGCTCTTGCCGGCACCGGAGGGACCGACGATGGCGACAGTTTCTCCGGGCGCCACATGCAGGGAAAGCGCATTGAGCGTGATGGCGCTGACACGGGCGGGATAGGCGAAGGAGACGCTGTCGAACGCGACATCGCCGCGCGGGGGTGAGGGGAGGGCTTTCGGGTGTTCCGGGTCACGCACGGCGGACACTTCATCCAGCAGTTCGGACAGCCGTTCGGCGGCGCCGCCTGCAGACGACAGTTCGCCCCAGACTTCCGACAGTGTGCCGAGCGAGCTTGCCGCAATCACCGAATAGAGCACGAACTGGCCGAGCGTGCCCGGTGTCATCGTGCCGGCAAGCACGCTCTGGGCGCCGTACCAGAGGACGCCGACGATCGAGCCGAAGATCAGCACGATGCCGAAGCCGGTCAGAAGCGCGCGGGCGCGGATCGACTTGCGGGCGGCCTCAAAGGCATTCTCGACTGTGTCGCTGTAGCGCGAGGTGGCGACAGCCTCGCCGGTGAAGGCCTGAACGGTGCGTGTGGCGCCGATCGTTTCGGCTGCATATGCCGAGGTCGCGGCCAGCATGTCCTGTGCGGCGCGCGACCGGCGGCGCACCGAGCGGCCGAAGCCGACGAGCGGAAAGACGATCAGCGGGATGGCGCCGAGTGCCAGAGCCGAGAGTTTGGGGCTCGTATAGACCATCATGCCCATCGCTCCGAGACAGAGGATGGTGTTGCGCAGGGCCTGGGACGCGGCAGAACCGAAGGCGGACTTGATCTGGGTCGTATCGGCGGTCAGCCGCGAGACGATCTCGCCGGACTGGTTGACGTCGAAGAAGGAAGCAGACAAACGCGTCACATGCGAAAAGACCTCACGGCGAAGATCCGCCACCACGCGCTCGCCGATGGTGATCACATAATAGTAGCGCATGCCGCTTGCGATCGCGAGAAGCACCGCCAGAACGAACAGCATCACGAAATAGTTGTTGATGAAATGCCCGTCAGATGACGCGAATCCATGATCCACCATGCGGCGGACGGCCAGCGGCAGCGCAAGTGTGGTGCAGGCGGCAAGGACGAGAAAAAAAGTCGCGCCGGCGACCATGGCTCGATAGCGGGAAAGATAGGGGAGCAGTCGGGAAAGCGGCTTGAGACTGCGGTTTTTCTTCTGATTTTCTCGGCTTTCGGCCATGTCGTCTCCATGGCCCCCGGGCAGCGGAATCTCAGCCTTTCGGGGACTTGTACTTGCGGCGCCCTTCCTGTATAGGCTCCGCATCCAATTGGGAAGCCGTGACCGCGCCGGTTTGCGGCTTCATTCATTAAAGACGGTTCTTGCTCGCGCAATGCGACGAATGGACCTCGCAGAGCAGGAATATCGACATGAAGGCTGGCATCCATCCCGACTACCACAAGATCAAGGTCGTCATGACCGACGGTACCGAATACGAGACGTTCTCGACCTGGGGCACCGAAGGCGCCACCATGAACCTCGAAATCGACCCGACGTCGCACCCGGCCTGGACCGGCGGCAACCAGCAGATGCTGGACCGCGGTGGCCGCGTTTCCAAGTTCAACAAGCGTTTCGGCGGTCTCGGCCTCTAATCGCTTTTTGCATTTTGACAAAAGAAGCCTGGCGAAAGCCGGGCTTTTTTGTTTTTCTAGAAGGCATGGAGGAGAAGGCCAACTGTCTGTCCAAGCTACCGCTTCCGCTCTGCCGCGTGCTCATTTTCGGCAATGGCGGATCGGGTAAGACGTGGCTTGCGACAAGGATGGGGGAGGCGCTCGGCCATCACCCGATTCATCTGGACGACGTCCACTGGGAGCCGGGACGTTACGGCATCGCCCGTGACAGGCAGGTCGTTGACGACGACGTTTGCCGGATTGCAGCACAGGATGTCTGGCTGATCGAGGGCGTCTATGGCCGGCTTGCCAGTCTCGCCATCACCCGGGCAACGACGCTGATCTTCCTCGACATCGCCGACGACGTCTGCCTCGAAAACATTCGCCATCGCGGTCTTCAGGGTGGGGGAAGCGTTGCGTCCTTCGAAGAGCTACTCCATTGGGTGGCGGGCTATCGCTTCCGACACAACAACTGGAATTCATTCGAGGCGCATGACCGGATGTTCAGCGCCTTCGAGGGCCCGAAACACCGGCTGGACTGTCGTGACAGTGTCAACGCCTATCTGGCGTCGCTATCTGCATAGTCCCAAACGCAAAAAGGCAGGCCCAATGCCTGCCTTTGGACTGTCGACGTTAAAATCTCAGCCACCAAATGCGGTGTGAAGCAGGTTCTGCTGGGCGCGGACACTGTTTTCGTTGTCGGAGATGACAACGGCTTCCGGGGCGCGATAGATTTCGCGGTCCAGAAGAGCGACGCGGTTCTGCAAACGAAGCGAGCGTTCGACAAGATCACGGAAACTTTCCGGCAGATCGAGCCAGCCCGGAGCATTGCGATCGACATTGAAGCCGTCGAGACGCACCTTGCTCTTTTCCGAAAGAACCTGATCGCGGCTCATCTCGCCGTTGTTGACGGCACGCTGAAGCAGAAGCCACGATGCCATCTGCATCAGGCGAGTTGTCAGACGCATGGATTCAGCTGCATACAAAACTGAGGCCATGCGCGGCAGAACCTTGGATGCAGCACGACCCTGACCGTCCAGATAGCTTGCTGTCTCTTCAACAAGAGCCATGCCTTCGGAGTATAGTGACTTGAACTGGGCAGAGCTTGCGGCGCGGCCCGCAAAACTCACTGTGTTCAATCCCTGCTCGGACATCGAATTCATTCCTGCTAATGCTTTCTTACTCAGGCAATGGCGAAGTGGCTCAAAAAGTTCCATCTGGCCCGCTGAATGAAGTGAACATGATCCTTATACTGGAAATCCGCAAGGCGTTTCTTAATGAAAGGTTAATACCCACAGGAACCGGTAAACGCCTCGATCTTCTTGAAATGAAACAGATCTTGCGAAAGCGCAAGTCCCCTGAAAATGGCCTTGGGAACGGGTTTTTGATGGCTGCGTGAGCCTGTACAGACCGACAGCCAAAAAAAAGAGCCGCAAAAGCGGCTCTCAAGGTAAAACAGGGAGAAATCAGACCATTCGCCGAGCGGTGAAACTGTCTGAGTCCGGCAGAACCGAACATCGCTATATTCTCTGTTAATGATTAATGTTTGCTTAAGATTGGTCGTAGTTTTGCGGTTTATTCTTAGTCCGGCAGATCAGGTCCGGAAAAAGCTGTCAGCGGCCTTGCGACCCTCAGCCTTCCTCGCCTTCTCTGCTTCCAGTCTCGCGATCTCTTCCTGCAGGATGGTGATGCGCGTCTGCAGTTCGTCCGCAGAGAGCAGCGAGAGATCGGCGCCGATCTCGTGGGCTGCGGGTTTCTTCGGGCGGTCGTCGTCGAGAAATGACATTTCAAGGCTCCTTGGCCGTTATGGCGTCGTCTGCTGTTCAGGCGCGGCTGCATCCTTGGGTCTTGCGCGCGGATCGAGCGAGAGGCCCTCGGGTGTCGCGAGTGGTCCGTTGGTTCCAGTCACCGTCGTGTAGGCGTCGCGTTCGCCGGCAGGGACGGGTGCGCGCTGCCGGCTTCGGACGATCGCATAGACGGTGATCATCAGATGGGCGACAGCCGTGACGCCGAACAGCGCGTGCGGGCCGGCCCAGGTCATGACAGGACCTCCAAGCGTCGGGCCGATGATCGTCCCGATGCCGTAAAGAAGCAACAGGCCGCCGGAGACCTTTACGAAGTCCTCGGGCTGGGCGAAGTCGTTGGCATGGGCAACGGCTATCGGGTAGAGCGCGTTTGCGGCGGCGCCATAGGTCGCGACGAGGATAACGATCGTGTAGACGTTGGTCGGCGCAACCAGCACAACGGCAAGGCCTGCCAGCGCACTGACGCCGGAGAGGACTGCAAGGACATGGCGGCGGTCCAGCCTGTCCGACAAACGACCCGCCGGAAACTGCATGATCGCGCCGGCAAAGATGGTGATCGAGACCATCGCTGCGACCGATCCCTTGTCGAGGCCGACCTTGGTGGCGAACACGGCGCCGAGCGTGCCATAGGCGCCGTTGGCGATGCCGACCAAGAGAATGCCTACGCAGGAGATCGGCGAGTTTCGAAACAGTCCCTTGAGATCCAGCCGCGCGCGTTTCAGCGGTTGTGGTGACGCAGCCTTGGACAGCGTCGTCGGCAGGGCGGCGATCGAGTAGAGGATGCCGCAGACCATGAACAGCGTCGGCAGCGTCACATCGGCAAACGGCACCATCAACTGGCCACCGACAACGCCGAACAGGGTGATGGAGATATAGAAGGAAAAGATCGTGCCCCGGTTTTCCGGTGTGGCACGTTCGTTGAGCCAGCTTTCGATGATCATCGACGTACCGGCAGTGCAAAAGCCGGTGATTGCCCGCAGGATGAGCCACGCGACGTCATCGACCAGCAGGCCGGTCATAAGCACGTTGAGGCAGATCAGGGCCAGAAAGCCGGAAAAAGCGCGAACGTGCCCGATGCGGCGCACGACATTCGGTGCCACGAAGCAACCGATGACGAAACCTGAGGCCCAGGTTGTGCCGAGGAGGCCGAGAACCTCGTTCGAGTAACCTTCGATCGAACCGCGCACCGGCAACAAAAGACCCTGCAGGCCGTTGCCGAGGAACAGAAAGAGCGTACCAGTGAGGAGGGCGAGAACGGGAAGGAGATTACGGCTCATCGTCTATACTGTCAGCTCTCTTCGTGGTCGGTGATCCGCCCTGCCGTGCCGGAGCGATGTTGCGCAGACCGGCACAGGACGTTAACGAAGGTAAGGCAGATCAGAGATCATGACGCAACAGACCCCGATTCTCCTCCCGGTCTAACTGTGGTGGAGAGCAAAAATGTCCAGCCTGTGGCGAGCCTTTGAAACAGTGACGAAAGACAGATGACAAAAACAATCTCCGTCCTGTTGATGCTGGCCATGGTCGTGCAGATCATCAAGCCATTGAACCTCCCGGGCCTCAGGCGCCGGATGGATTTCTGGAAGCTGGCGCTGGTCGCCTTCGCGCTCTGGTCCGTGGCACTGCTGCTGCGCGAGTTCGTCGGCTGATTACAGCTCGATCCGGCCGCTCATCACCTTCACGCAGCTTCCGCTGATCCGCACATCGGTGACGCGACCCTGTCTTTTGACCATGGCGAGCTCGATCACGCTGCGGCGGC
Organism: Rhizobium sp. PvP014; assembly: GCF_017876855.1. Classification (NCBI taxonomy): domain Bacteria; kingdom Pseudomonadati; phylum Pseudomonadota; class Alphaproteobacteria; order Hyphomicrobiales; family Rhizobiaceae; genus Rhizobium; species Rhizobium sp. PvP014. The sequence goes on along the minus strand of NZ_JAGIOT010000002.1, from coordinate 1,968,022 downwards.
CCATCTCCACACCCTGTTCGACGGTCATGCGGATATCGGCGTCGGTTTTAGGGTCAAGCATCGCAAGGAACGCGCCGAGCGCTGCAGACGCGCTACCCGTTGCCGGGTCTTCCGGCACATTGTCGAGCGGTGCGAACATGCGGGCACGGATATGCAGGGGATCCTTGGCATCACGGACATAGAGAAACAGCGAAAACTCCATCTGATCGCCCGGGCTGATCTCGGCCGCGCGATGGAATGACGTGAGATCCGGCCTGGCCGCGGCGAGCGCGTGCAGGCCGTCCAACTCAGCAACTGCGAATGGCAAGCCGACCGATGCGAAGACGGGTGCGTGGTTGTGCATGACGACATGCTCGACGCCGATGGAGGCGCAGTCGGCGATACGTTCGGGCTCGATCTCGGCGCCCAGTTCAAGTGGCCGCGGTGCCCGGATGGTTGCGCCGACAACCACATCGCCCTTCCGGATCAGGTCGATCTCGACCAGTCCGGCGATTTCCTCGAAGCGGAGCGTGTTGCCTAAAGCGTTGCCGAACAGGTCGGGCAGGTTTCCAAGGACGAAGGCAGTTCCGACATTCGGATGGCCGGCAAAGGGAACCTCTGTCGTCGGCGTGAAGATGCGCACGCGCGCCGTGTTGGCTGGATTGTCCGGTGGAAGCACGAACGTGGTTTCGGAATAGCCGAACTCCGTTGCGATCGCCTGCATCTCATCGCCCGAAAGGCCGCGGGCGTCTGTGATGACCGCAAGCGGATTGCCGAAGAAGCGCTGGTCGGTAAAGACATCGACGGTGACGAAATCGGCAACAGGCATGGACAGGCTCCCCAGTTGAGGCCCCACTTCTAGAGCCTGCGATCTCCCATCACCAGACAATGGTTTTGATGGAAGACATCAATCCTGATTGTCTGGGCAGGGTCTGGAAACGAGAAAGGCCGCACCCCCCGGTGCGGCCTCTTCCTCCCATGAAAAGGGCCAGAGCTATTAAAGCTGAGGCGGCCTTTTCCAGGTTCGTGTTCCCGATGCCGCAGCATCAGGGTTAGAGCATCAGGCCTTGTTGACGCTTGCGGAATAGATCCCGTCGATGGTTTCAGCCAGGCTCGCGTCGAAATCTGCATCGCTCATCGATACGCGCAGGTTTTCGGTGAGCGCGCGCGAGAAGCTCGCGATCATGTCGCGGTTGTGGCTGAGCTTTTCGCAGGCGTCGGCACGGCTGTAGCCGCCGGACAGGGCGACGAGGCGAACGACCGACTTGTGAGCGGCAAGATCCGCATAGAAGTCGGCGACCGTTGGGATCGTTACCTTCAGCATCACGTCTTCGCCCGGACCGAGCGTATCGAGCTGCTGGGCGATCTCGTCGCGCAGGATGGTCTCAGCTTCAGCCTTGGTCGGGCTGTTAATGAGGATCTCCGGTTCGATGATCGGAACGAGGCCCTGTGCGATGATCTGGCGCGCGACTTCGAACTGCTGCTGCACGACGTCAGCGATGCCGGCCTTGTCGGCAGAGGCAATCACCGAGCGCATCTTTGTACCGAAAATTCCCTTTTCGCGGCCGCGGATCAGGAGAGCGTCGAGATCGGGCATCGGCTTCATCAGCTGCACGCCGTTTTCTTCGGCAGCAAGGCCCTTGTCGATCTTCAGGAAAGGCACGACACCGCGCTTTTCCCAGAGGTAGGAGGGAACAGGTTCGCCATCGACATCGCCATCCATGGTGCGCTCGAAGAGGATGGCGCCGACGACCTTGTCGCCTGTAAAGGCCGGTGCCTTCATGATGCGGGCGCGCATGGCGTGCATCAGGCGGAACATCTCTTCGTCGCCCTGGTATTCGGTTTCGGCAATGCCGTAGAGCAGCAGCGCTTTGGGTGTCGAACCACCGCTCTGATCAAGCGCCGCAATGAAACCGGGCGCCGACCTGACTTTGTCCAACATCTTCGCGTCTACCATAATCGCTCCTATCCCTCACAATGGCGCGTTGCGCGCGTGTGCCCATTCAATCTCCGGAGAGCCCGATATTGAAGAGCATATCCGAAGTTCTCTCCCGCCGATAACAGAAGTTCTTTTAAAGGGAAATGATGCTCTAAGCCATTGAAACGATTGAAATCGTTTCAATCGTTTAAAATATTGAATTTCTTTAAATCCGCCTTGCCGATCGGGCGCGGAAGCCTATGTCCCGCGCCTCCGAACCCATCGAGGGTTGCGTCCTGGAAAGCCGGTTGATCAGGCCTTGGTCAGCACCGAAACGCCGGGCAGTTCCTTGCCTTCCATCCATTCCAGAAAGGCGCCGCCTGCGGTCGAGACGTAGGAGAAATCGTCGGCCACGCCTGCATGGTTGAGTGCTGCCACCGTATCGCCGCCACCGGCGACCGAAACCAGCCTGCCGGCCTTGGTCTCACTCGCTGCGAACTTTGCAGCGGAGACTGTCGCGGTGTCGAACGGGGTGATCTCGAAGGCGCCGAGCGGGCCGTTCCAGACCAGCGTCGAGGCCTTGCCGATCCATTCGTTGACGGTTTCGACGGATTTCGGGCCGACGTCGAGCATCATCGCGTCAGACGGGATGGCATCGATCGCGACGGTTTCGTTTGCGGCATTCGCCTTGAATTCGCGTGCCACGACGCCGTCGGTCGGCAGCACGATCGTGCAGCCGGACGCTTCGGCTTCCGCCATGATGGCGCGGGCAGTGTCTGCAAGGTCATGCTCGCAAAGCGACTTGCCGACATCGATGCCTTGTGCGGCAATGAACGTGTTGGCCATGCCGCCGCCGATCACCAGCGCATCCACCTTCTTCACCAGGTTCTGCAGCAGATCGATCTTGCTCGACACTTTGGCGCCGCCGACGATGGCGACGACCGGGCGGGCAGGGGCGCCGAGGCCCTTTTCCAGCGCTTCGAGTTCAGCCTGCATGGTGCGGCCGGCATAGGCGGGCAGGCGGTGGGCAAGTCCTTCCGTGGAGGCATGGGCGCGGTGGGCGGCCGAGAAGGCGTCGTTGACATAGATGTCGCCGTTCTTGGCCAGTTCTTCGGTAAAGCCGCTGTCGTTCTTTTCTTCGCCCGTGTGGAAGCGGGTGTTTTCGAGAAGGAGAACATCGCCGTTCTTCATCGAGGCGACAGCATCCTCGGCTTCCGGGCCGATGCAGTCGGAGGCGAACAGGATCTTCTGACCGAGCACCTGATTGACGGCCATGACGATCTGGGACAGCGACATGTCGGCGACCGGTTCGCCCTTGGGGCGGCCGAAGTGGGCGAGCAGGATGACCTTGGCGCCTTTCTTCGACAGTTCCGTGATCGTCGGAGCAACGCGCTCGATACGGGTCGCGTCCGTCACCTTGCCGTCGCTCACGGGAACGTTGAGGTCGACGCGGACGAGAATGCGCTTACCTGCGATATCGGTGAGGTCGTCGAGGGTCTTGAAGGCCGGCATGGTACTGATCCCGTTGCTTGATAAAGGGTGGCGGGACCATACTATTCTTGTCCGACGGCGCAAGGCTGTCAGCTCAACGAATTAGCCTTTGCGCCGGTTGCCGGATGGCGGCCGGGGTTCAGGCGGAGGGGCGGCCGGGCACCGGCTTGCCGCGATACTTGCGGATCTGGTCCCTTATCCGGTGGGCGATTTCGCGCATGTTGATGAAGATCGGCAGCTTGGTGGCAGGCTCCACCGGTTCCAGCGAAACGCCGATCTTGGTGACATGATCAAGCTCGTCGGTTTCCCGGACGATCAGCACGATCGAGCCGAAACGCATGCGGTCGGCATATTCCGTCTTGCCGCCCAGCCGGGAATGCATCAGTTCGCCGATCGTCATTGCCTGCTCGGTTGCCGAGAGCAGGCCCGGACCATAGGCGAGGTCCAGTTCGGTTGCGGGCCGTGTCGGCGAGATGGCGAAGGCGCCGAAGAACTCGGCATCGTCATCATCGACAGGCACGCGGCTCGCAAACAGCCGATCGAGCAGTTTCGTGTAGTTCGGCGTCACGAACAGATAGACCTGATCGTTCTCCCGCAGGCGTCCGGCATACTGGTAGCGCAGGCTGCGGCCGTCGCGGATGACCAGCGACGGCATGGCCCAGCGGGGAATGCGTTCGCCGGACAGGATCGGGCTGTCTTTGAGGACGCGGTAGGAGATCAGCTCATGCGTCGCCTTGCCGGGAAGATCGAGTTCCAGCTTGTCGACGGCGCCGATCCGCGGCGGAATGATCAACCCGAGATACCGCGCCACCGGCTTGATCGTCCAACCCTGGAGAAGAAGCGAGACGAGCACGATGATGAAGGTGACGTTGAAGAAGACGGACCCGTTTTCGGCGCCCGACAGGATCGGCGTGATGGCGAGCAGGATGGACACCGCGCCGCGCAGACCGACCCAGGACAGAAAACCGATTTCCTGCTGCGTGAAGTCATAGGCCATCAGGCTGATCCACACGGCAATCGGGCGGGCGACGAAAATCAGGAACAGCGCCAGACCGATCGCCGGCACGAGCAGGATCGGGAACTGGGAGGGTGTGGCGAGCAGGCCGAGCACCAGGAACATGATGATCTGCGCCAGCCACGTCAGCCCCTCGTTGAAGCGCGTGATCTGATGCTTGGCAAACATCTTGCGATTGCCCGAGTAGATGCCGGCCACATAGACCGCAAGAAAGCCGCTGCCGCCCATGGCGCCGGTGAAGGCGAACACGAGCAACGCAAGCGTCAGGACCAGGATCGGAGCGAGACCCCGATCGGAGGTGAAGCGGTTCAGCACCCAGACGATCATCAAGCCGCCGAGCAGGCCGAAGATGACGCCGAGCCCCATTTCCTCGAGGAACATGACGGCGAAATGCAGGTCGAGGCCGCCGAAGCCCTGGCCGGTGGCGAGCAGTTCGGACAGCGCGATCGTCAGGAAGATCGCCATCGGGTCGTTGGTGCCGGATTCCACTTCGAGCGTGGAGCGCACCTTGTCGCGGATGTTGATGCCGCCGATGCGCAGCAGAAAGAACACCGCGGCAGCGTCAGTCGAGGCGACGATCGACCCGAGCAGGAAGCCTTCGAGCCAGCTGAAGCCCAGGAAATACTTGGCCGCGACGCCGAATACGCCGGCGGTCAAGAGCACGCCGACGGACGCGAGCGTGAGCGCCGGAACCGCGGCTATTCGGAAGGAGTGGAGCGAGGTGCCGAAGCCGCTGTCGAACAGGATGATGGCGAGCGCCAACGACCCCAGCATGAAGGTGAAGGAGTAGTTCTCGAAGCGGATGCCAAGACCATCGACACCGGCCAGCAGGCCGATCGACAGGAAGACGAGAAGCAGGGGGGCGCCGAACCGGAAGGCAAGCAGGCTGGAAAAGGCCGCAGCCAACACCAGAACCGTGCCAACCAGCAGGATGATGTAGAAAGCCTCCAAAGTCCCCGTCCTTCCTCTCGCCGCCGTTTACGGAAGTCCATCCATCAGCAGGCCCGGCGATTGTCGGATCCTGTGCCGCTGTCGCGATGCGACAAGATAGCCATGGAGCAGATCCCGGTCAGTGGCCGGGCGATTCGATGTGCATATTCAAATAGACGGGAACAAATCCGGCAAGAGAAGGGCCGGGGCTAAGAAAAATCACGCCGGTGCGAAGTGAATGGTTGGCGCAGGCCGGTCCGGCAGCGACCTCGGCCACGATGGCGTCATTGTCGGTCAGCACGTCGTGAAGGTTGGTTTGGTCGCGGACACGCCGAAGAGCTGCTCGCAGCGCAGGTCTAAGGAGCGAAAAGCATTTCCCTTCGCTGCTATTACTCAGCGGCGACCCTGCCGATCACCGTCAGTGGATCGGCCGCACGTGCCGTGACGAACAGGAGTTCGCCGCTGGCAGGAACGATGTTGGTAAGCCCGGTTATGTTGACCTGGTGGGTGACCAGCACAACCGGCCGGCCGGGCGGCAAGCCCGTCATCCAGGCGCGCAGGGCCTGCGTCTGCGGCCTGCCATCTTCGGGACTGCCGAAAAACGAGTTGAGCAGCGGCTGCGGCTCGACCGGTCCAAGACCAAGACCTTTAGCGGTATCGAGGCAGCGGCACCACTGGCTGGAAAAGACCCGCGCCTGCGCCACGCCCTTCTCCCGGAAGAGCGTGCCGATCCGGCTCGCCTGCGCGATGCCCTGCGCGGAGAGATTGCGCTGCGTGCTGCAATCATTGACCGCAAAATTCGCCGGATCGCCGGTTCCGGGCGCAATCGCGTGGCGAAGAAGCACCATAGCCGCGCCGGTGCGAAGCTCTGCCCACGGGTCGGATTGCGCCCTTGCCTTGCTGGTCAGGGCAAGAGCGGAGGCGATCAGCAACTGGCGTCGCAGAAACATGGCGTATCTCCAGGTGGTGCTGGCGTTTGTCTGTCCAAAGCCAATACGTGCAATGATACTGCGTGGTTTCCACCCTCACGAAAAATAACATCCCTCGGATGGGGTATCTGCTGACGCCGGCAGTCATGATCGCAATTGGGTCGTGCCAGAAAGTGTGCTAAGCGCCGGCGAAACAATGACTGGAGCATACCATGAGCGAACCGACCGTAGCCGAAGCGACAAACCGCATTTATGAATCGCTTCAGGCCAACAATGCCGATCTCGACACGCATATCGCAACCCTCAAGGCAGCGCTGACCCAGGCTGGCCAGAAGGAAGCTGAGTTCGACCCGGCGCGGATCGTGCAGAACAATCGTCAGGGCCGCAAGCTGATGCAGGCCTATTTTCGCCAGCGCGGCGTGACGGTGAAGTTTACGGCGTCCTGAAGAATTGTTGCGCGGGCGACCTCTCCCGTCCACATCCTATAACGCAAAACCCCCTCCTTTAAGGGGAGGGGGTTAAAAGCCCGAGCATCAAGACCGGTCCTTGAGAACCGGCATACGCGCTTTCTTTAGATCAGCTTGCCCATGGCAACAGCGGTATCCGACATGCGGTTGGAGAAGCCCCACTCGTTGTCGTACCAGGTCAGGATGCGCACGAACGTGCCTTCGAGAACCTTTGTCTGGTCGAAAGCGAAGATCGAGGAGTGGCTATCGTGGTTGAAGTCGCGGGAAACCAGCGGCTCGTCGGTGTAGCCAAGGATGCCCTTCAGCTTGCCGTCTGCGGCAGACTTGATGGCGTCGTTGATTTCGGCAACGGTGGTGGCGCGCTTGGCGACGAAGTTGAAGTCGACGACCGAGACGTTCGGGGTCGGAACGCGGATCGACGTGCCGTCCAGCTTGCCCTTCAGTTCCGGCAGAACGAGGCCAACGGCCTTGGCTGCACCGGTCGAAGTCGGGATCATCGACAGAGCCGCTGCACGGGCGCGGTAGAGGTCCTTGTGCATCGTGTCGAGGGTCGGCTGGTCGCCGGTATAGGAATGGATCGTGGTCATGAAGCCGTGGTCGATGCCGACAGCGTCGTTCAGCACCTTGACGACCGGAACCAGGCAGTTCGTGGTGCAGGATGCGTTGGAGATGACCAGGTGGTCCTTGGTCAGCTGATCGTCGTTGACGCCGAACACGACCGTGAGGTCGGCATTGTCGCCAGGCGCCGAGATGATGACGCGCTTGGCGCCGGCCGTCAGGTGGGCAGCGGCCTTGTCACGGGCGGTGAAGATGCCGGTGCATTCGAGCGTGATATCGACGCCCATTTCGGCGTGCGGCAGCTGGGCCGGGTCACGCACCGCGGTTACCTTGATCGGCTTGCCGCCGGCAACGATGATCGTGTCGCCTTCGACCTTGACGTCCGCCGGGAACTTGCCGTGGATCGAGTCGTAGCGCAGAAGATGGGCATTGGTCTCGACCGGGCCGAGATCGTTGATCGCGACCACTTCGATATCGGTGCGGCCGGATTCGACGATCGCGCGCAGGACGTTGCGGCCGATACGGCCAAAGCCGTTGATGGCAACCTTTACAGTCATAGGGTTCTCCCGAAAAAATAGTTTGGCAGCTGGACGGGGCGGGCGGTGTGACCGTCGCCCCGTCGTTTGAATGATCAGGCGAGCTTTGCTTCGGCCGCAGCGACGATGGCGTCAGCCGTGATGCCGAAGTGCTTGAAGACATCCTTGGCAGGACCCGAAGCGCCGAAGCCCTTCATGCCGACGAACGTGCCTTCCGGACCGATAAAGGCATCCCAGCCTTCACGGACAGCAGCTTCAACCGCGATCTTGACCGGCGAGTTGCCGAGGATCTCGCGGCGATAGTCGTCCGGCTGTTCGAAGAACAGTTCGGTGCAGGGCACGGAAACGACGCGTGTGCTGGTGCCCTTTTCCTCGAGTGTCTTTGCCGCCGCAATCGCCAGTTCGACTTCCGAACCGGATGCGAAGATGGTGACCTTGGCATCTGCATTGCCCGACAGCGTGTAGGCGCCGAGCGTGCAGAGGTTCTTTTTCGAGTATTCGGTGCGGGCCGGTGCAAGGTTCTGACGCGTCAGCGCAAGCGCTGACGGACGGTCCTTGGTTTCGAGCGCGATCTGCCAGCATTCGGCCGTCTCAGTCGCATCGGCCGGACGGAACACCATCAGGTTCGGGATGGCGCGAAGGCTTGCCACCTGTTCGACCGGCTGGTGGGTCGGGCCATCTTCGCCAACGCCGATCGAGTCATGCGTCAGGACGTGGATGACGCGAATGCCCATCAGGGACGCGAGGCGGATCGGCGGACGGCAATAGTCCGAGAAGATCATGAAGCCGCCGCCATAGGGGATCAGACCGCCATGCAGGGTGACGCCGTTCATGGCGGATGCCATGCCGTGTTCGCGGATACCCCAGTGCATGTAGCGGCCGGAGAAGTCCGTCGGCGTGATCGAGACCATCTGGCTGGTCTTGGTATTGTTCGACGGCGTCAGGTCGGCGGAGCCGCCGAGCGTTTCCGGCACGAAACCGTTGATGACTTCCAGAACGTCTTCCGACGCCTTGCGGGTCGCAACGGTCGGCTTGGTTTCAGCAAGCTTCTTCTTGAAGTCGTTGATGGTGGCGTCGAAACCTGCAGGCAGGTCACCGGCGAAGCGGCGGTCGAACTCGGCCTTGTGGGCAGACGCTGCAAGGCGGCCTTCCCAGGCCTTGACGGCTTCGAGGGAGCGGACGCCGGCTGCGCGCCAGTCGGACAGAACGTCGTTGGGAATGACGAAGGGTTCGTATTCCCAGTTCAGGGCCTTGCGGGTCGCTGCAATTTCCTCGGCGCCGAGCGGCGAACCGTGAACCTTGTGGCTGCCGGCCTTGTTCGGCGAACCGAAGCCGATCGTGGTCTTGCAGGCGATAAAGGTCGGGCGGTCGGACTTGTGGGCCTGCTCGATCGCGTCTGCGATAGCGGCCTGATCGTGACCGTCGATCTCGATCGTGTTCCAGTGCACGGCCTTGAAGCGGGCGATCTGGTCCGTCGAGTCGGACAGCGACACGGCACCGTCGATGGTGATCGAGTTGTTGTCCCAGAACAGGATCAGCTTGTTCAGCTTCAGGTGACCGGCAAGTGCGATCGACTCGTGGGAGATGCCTTCCATCAGGCAGCCGTCGCCGTTGATCACGTATGTGTAGTGATCCTGCAGGTCGGCGCCGAATTCTTCGCGCAGCTTGCGTTCGGCGATTGCCATGCCGACGGCGTTGCCGATGCCCTGGCCGAGAGGACCAGTGGTGGTCTCGATGCCGGTCGCATGGCCGTATTCCGGATGTCCGGCAGTCTTGGAGCCGAGCTGGCGGAAGCCTTTCAGGTCGTCCACCGACATGTCAGGGTAGCCGGTCAGATACAGTACCGAGTACAGCAGCATCGAGCCGTGGCCGGCCGACAGCACAAAGCGGTCGCGGTCGGGCCAATGCGGCTTGGTCGGGTCGAATTTCAGGTATTTGGTAAACAGGACCGTTGCGACGTCAGCCATGCCCATGGGCATGCCCGGGTGTCCGGAATTCGCCTTTTCGACGGCATCCATGGCAAGGAAACGGATCGCATTGGCCATCCGGTCGTGTTGTTCGCGAGAAATCATGGCTAATCCACTATCGTCCGAGTGTCGGTCAGGCCCTATGATCGGGCCTCGTCAGGAAGCGTCCGATCCATATCAGGTGGGGCGCGCAAGTCAACAAAAGGCGGGCCACCGGTGGCACATAATGATCGGGTTTAGCACAGTCTGCCTGCTATTTCGGCAGGGCCGCCGAGTGCCCTTGATCAGCGACGATCCACAGTTCGATGCGGTATCGTCTGCGTGTTTTATTGACCGGCTTTCAAGCGGTGAATAGTCTACGGCGCTTGTTGGCGAGGCGCTGCCGTACGATTCGGCGCCGATCGCGACCTCACGGGATATACGCATGCCGGCAGAAAAGACGGTGGATCTGGCGCTTTCGGAACTTCGGGCTGCGATAAGCGGGCTGGAGAATGCCGTCGATGTGCGCATCGAGCAGCAAAGAGACCAGGGCGAGATGGAAGGCGAGGTCAAGCGCGTGCATGCCGATCGATCGCGCCTGGCGCAGGAACTGGATCAGTCGCAGTTTCGGGCCAATCGTCTCGAAGAGGTCAACCGAGAGGTTTCCCGCCGTCTGGTGACGGCGATGGAGACGATCCGCGCGGTTCTGGACCGGTAAGGAAAAAGAGATGGCCCAGGTAACGGTAACGATCGACGGCAAAGCCTATCGGATGGCTTGCGAAGAAGGTCAGGAACAGCACCTGACGGACCTCGCCGACCAATTCGACCGCTATGTCGGACATCTGAAGGGCCAGTTCGGCGAGATTGGTGATCTTCGCATCACGGTCATGGCCGGGATCATGATCATGGATGAGCTTTCCGAGCTGACCCGCAAGGTCGGTGCGCTCGAAGGCGAGGTGCAGTCGCTAAAATCCAACCGCGCCGGTGCCGCTGAAAACCAGAGCCGCAGCGACGAGCTTGTCGTCTCCGCCCTGAGCGAGCTTTCATCCAGACTGGAAGGCCTGACCGCCAAGCTCAACGGCCGTGTGCCGGCGAACTAAGACCGTCTCACGCCGGGGTTCAGCGTCGCTGAAAGCCTGCAGAAAAAAATGCCTCGCGATGCCACTGGCGCGCCATCGACTTCAGCCTTATATTGAAAATGCGTTCTGCGCTTCTCGACAGGAACCACAATCCCTGGGGCCATACTCGATCCAAAGGGAGCTGTCCCTGGCCAGGCCCGTGGGCTTGGACATATGGCGCCCACCTACGTTTGTAGGCACCCAGGATCGTAAAAATCCATCGGTCGCCGCGGATCGCACCTTACAGAATTCGGGCTCGATCATTCATAATGGTCGCGCCCAAAAACGAAAAACCCCGCTCAAGGCGGGGTTTTGCACGTCTAGTCGATTGGGATGCTTACGAGCGCTTTTCGATCGAGCAGACCAGAACACGGGAGAGAACGCGCTCATAGCCGACGATTTCGCGGGCGATCCGCATAACGCGGGCATGATCGCCACTGGAGCTGACAACGCCTTCAAGAACAATGAAGTCGCCGGTCACGTCGACGGTGAGATTGCTGCTGTCGAAGTTGGGGAGGTAACTCAGTTCCGTTTCGATAGCGGTCTTTTCCATCATCATGCCGTGGTCATGGGCAAAGGCGAATGAAGCGGTAGGCTGAAGGCTGCTCAAGAACATTGTCGAAACTCCCAACATGAACGTCTGATGAATGAACTGTTGTCTTACGTTTATGTTCCGAATGTGTCCGCGCTTTTTCTAATTTCTTTTTCCAGTACACGAGTTCGTCAGATTGCCAGTCCGGTTTTCCCCTGATGTGGCATCAGGCGCCCCTGTCTGACGCTTGACAATGGCCGCGCCGTTTCCGAGTAAGTCTGCGTGTTTTCAATCGGCGGACTTCTTCATGCCCAACGCAAAAGCCACGTTCGCCCGCTCGTCGCTCCTGATGCTCGTCATCGGCGCGGCTATCCTGCTCGGCATCGTGATGTCTTCTTTCTTCCTGGCGCAGATGACCAGGACGTATTTCGATGACGTCACGAAGCTGAGAGCATTGCGCGCGACCACTGCCGATCTGCTTTTGCTTGTGCAGACCGCCGAGACCGGACAGCGCGGCTACCTTTTGGTGCAGGATCCGCTGTTTCTCGAGCCCTACCGGACATCCATCGGTGCGCTGCCGCTCCAGCTGCAGAAGGTGGAGCGGACGGCGGCCAATCAGGACATCGTCAGCGTTCCGCTGGACGAGATCCGCAGCCTGATCGCGCTAAAGACCAATGAGATGCAGGCGACGCTGTCGCTCGCAAGTTCGGGTCAGGTCGAGCAGGCAGTCGCCATCGTTCGCAACCAGTCGGGCCTTGAGGCCATGCAGAAATTGCGCGCCCTGCTTGGCGGCGTGATCGGCGAACTGGATGGACACCTGATTTCTGGGATCGGAGAGATTCGCGGAAGTTCCGAAAAGCTGCAGTGGTTTACCGTCGGCGGCGGTATCCTGATCATTCTCGTTCTCGGGGGCGCGATTGCCATCGTCTTCCAGCATGTCCGCCAGCTACAGAAGGCCCGTGCCGAGGTGGAAACCTTGAATGCCGGATTGGAGGAGCGGGTCAACGAGCGTACCGAAGACCTCATCCAGGCAAACCGCGAGATCCAGCGATACGCCTATATCGTCTCGCACGATCTGAGAGCGCCGCTTGTCAACATCATGGGCTTTACCAGCGAGCTGGATAGTTCGCTCAAATCGATCTCCGCCTACGTGCTGGCCGATTACGTCAAGCCGAGCGAACTTCAGGTGAGGGACGCCCGGCTTGCAGTCGAGGAAGATCTTCCAGAGGCAATCGGTTTTATCCGTTCCTCGACCAAGAAGATGGATGGCCTGATCAACGCCATCCTGAAGATCTCCCGCGACGGAAGGCGTGAGCTGAAGCCGGAGCGGATCGATCTCGCCGAACTGCTGGAGGCAACCGCTGCAAGCGTCTACCACCAGGTCAATGAGGGCGGCGGCGAAGTGGCGATTTCCACGTCGGCCGCAAAGACCCTCGTCACCGACCGGTTCTCGCTGGAGCAGGTTTTCGGTAACCTGTTCGACAATGCGGTCAAATACCAACATCCCGACCGGCCGCTGGCGCTGTCGATCACGTCAACGCCGCTCGGGCGAAGCTTTGTCCGGATCGAGGTTGCCGATAACGGGCGCGGCATTGCGCCGGAAGACCACGAACGGGTGTTCGAGCTGTTCCGCCGTTCCGGCGTGCAGAACCAGCCCGGCGAGGGCATCGGCCTTGCGCATGTGCGATCATTAGTCAGAAATTTAGGTGGCGAGATTACGATCACGTCAACCTTGGGCGGCGGTGCGACATTCATCATCCGTCTGCCCACCGATCTGTCCCAATATGTCAGGAGTCATGGGTCATGAATGCTGCCGGCAAAGAAGTTACCATCGTTATGGTCGAGGACGACGAGGGGCATGCGCGCCTCATCGAAAAGAATGTCCGTCGAGCAGGCGTCAACAACGAGATCGTACCGTTCACAAACGGAAACGCGGCGCTCGATTATATTCTCGGCGCTGACCGCCTGGGAGCGGCCAATGCGGATCGGTATTTGCTGATCCTTCTCGACCTCAACCTCCCCGATATGTCGGGTATTGACATACTTGAGAAGGTGAAGTCCAACCCTCACTCGAAGCGACTGCCCGTGGTCATCCTGACCACGACCGACGACGAGCGAGAGATCCAGCGGTGCTACGATCTCGGTGCCAACGTTTATATAACGAAGCCAGTGGATTATGAGAGTTTCGCGCACGCCATCAGACAGCTCGGTCTGTTCTTTGCCGTGATGCAAATTCCCGGACAATGACGAGACGTGATGCAGCACACCATTCTCTACGTCGATGACGACCTTGCCCTTGCGCGGCTTGCCGTGCGCAATCTGGGTCGCTTCGGCTATCAGGTCGTCCATGCCGTGGATCTGTCCGCGGCAATGGAGACCGTTGAGAAGGGTGGCGTGCACGCAGTGGTTCTCGACCACTATCTCAGCACCGGTACCGGCCTCGAAATCCTTCACAGGCTGAACGAGATGGGGGCGGGGCTCCCGGTCATCTACGTCACCGGTTCGAGCGATGCGACGATCGCGATCGACGCATTGAAGAACGGTGCGTCCGACTATGTCATCAAGACGGTGGGCGACGAGTTCTGGCCGCTGATGCAGAGCGCGATCGGCCAGGGGATTGCGACCGCCGAGCTTCGCCGCGCCAAGGAGCGCGCCGATCAGGAGATCCGGCTTGGCAAGGAACGCGCCGAGGTGCTGTTGACGGAAGTCAACCATCGCGTCGCCAACAGCCTGGCGCTGGTTGCCGCGCTGATCCGCCTTCAGGTGTCGAGCAGCAAGAACGACGACGTCAAGGCGGCCCTGTCGGAGACGCAGGCGCGCATCTCCGCGATCGCCGGCATGCACCGCAGCCTTTATACGTCCGACGACGTGCGCCAGGTGGAGATGGACAAGTATCTCGGCACTCTGGTCAAGGAAGTGCAGGGTACGGTCAACGATCACCAGAGCGCGACGATCCTTTTGCAGGCCGACGAACTCGCGCTGAAGTCCGACCGGGCCGTCTCCGTCGGGATGATCGTGACCGAACTTCTCACCAATGCGCTGAAATATGCCTATCCGCCGGGCGCTGAGGGCGAGGTGCGTGTGCTTCTCAAGCGGCAGGATGATGACAAGGCGCTGCTTGCGGTGGAGGACGACGGCGTCGGCTGGAAGGAAGGCGACATGCCGAAGGGCACGGGTCTTGGCAGTCGGATCGTCAAGTCGATGGCGGCAACGCTTGGTGCTTCCATCCAATATGTGCCGCGCGAAAGCGGCACCCGCGCCGAACTGCTGATCGACCTGACGGCGTGATTTCTCCCTTTCCGACCGGACGCTCGCAAGTTCCACAGTGACGGCCATTGCATTGGACGCATGCTGACCCTATGATTTCCACCGCGAGCGAAGGTGCATAGCTCCGAGAACCCCCAAGGATTGCGGGCGGTTTTCCGAACTGTGCGCGAAGCAGCGCCGACGCTCCCATAGGGTGCGTTCGATAACGGTTCTCGTTGAAGTGGGCCGTGGCGTCAGTTTTGCAGGCAGGATATTGTTCCAGATTAAGAGCCCCTTTTGTTAACCGAAATATTCATCGTCGTTGCACTCACCATTCTCAATGGTGTCCTCGCAATGTCGGAACTTGCCGTCGTGTCCTCGCGTCCCGTGCGCCTCCGGGTCATGGCAGAGCAGGGAAATCGTGGCGCAGCTGCCGCCATCAAGCTGGCTGAAGATCCAGGCCGCTTCCTTTCCTCCGTTCAGATCGGCATCACCCTTGTCGGCGTTCTCTCCGGTGCGTTTTCCGGTGCAACGCTCGGCACCCGTCTGACCAACTGGCTGTCCGAGCAGGGTATGCCGCAAAACTTCGCCGACTGGCTCGGCGTCGGCGGTGTCGTCGTGGTCATCACCTATATGTCGCTGATTGTCGGCGAACTCGTGCCGAAGCAGATCGCATTGCGGGCGCCTGAGCTCGTGGCCGCCAAAGTGGCGCCGGCGATGAAGATGGTCGCGACAATCGGTGCCCCGGTCGTGTGGTTCCTCGACATCTCGGGTCGGTTTCTTCTGGCCCTTCTCGGCCAGAGCGGGGAATCGAACGAGAAAGTCACCGACGAGGAAATCCGCACCGTGCTTGCCGAGGCACATAGCGCGGGCGTGATCGAGACCGAGGAATCGGCGATGATATCAGGCGTCATGCGACTGGCCGACCGTACCGCGCGCGGCCTCATGACGCCACGCCGCGATGTGGAGGTGCTCGATACCGAAGATGAGCCGGAAGAGCTTCGTGCCCAGCTGCGGGCGACGACACGGTCGCGTCTGCCTGTACGCAAGGGCTCGTCGGACGAGATCCAGGGCGTGCTCTTCGTCAAGGACGCCTATGAATTCATGGCCGGCGGCAGGGGCGGCGATCCCGCCTCGCTGATGCGTGAAGCGCCTGTCGTTTCCGACCTGACCGGCGCGCTCGACGTCATCCAGGCCCTGCGCAAGTCACCGGCACATATGGTTCTCGTCTATGACGAATACGGCCATTTCGAAGGTATCATCACCTCCGGCGACGTGCTCGAAGCCATCACCGGTGTGTTCCAGGAGGACGAGGTTGAAGAACCCGCCATCGTCGCGCGCGACGACGGATCCTATCTCGTCGCCGGCTGGATGGCAGTCGACGAGTTCTCCGCGCAGATGGGCGTGCCGATCGAGGATGACCCGGGTTACGAGACCGTTGCAGGCTTCGTTCTCGACGAGCTGAAGCATCTGCCGGAACTGGGCGAGAAGTTCACAACACGAGGCTGGACCTTCGAGGTGATCGATCTCGACGGACGTCGTATCGACAAGCTGCTGCTCAGCCGCGCACCAGACTGACGGCACGGGACCGATGAGCGAGGCTTTTTCCGACAATCGCATGCGCAAGACGGAACTGCGGCGCCAGAGCCTCACCGCGAGAGACGCTCTGTCTGTTTCGGATAGGGTCGAAAAGAGCCAGGCGCTTGCCGTTCATGGCGCCGGGGCAATCGAGTTGCATGCCGGAGCGATCGTGTCGGGCTTTCTGCCGATCCGATCCGAGGTGGATCTCCATCCTCTGATGGCATTGCTGCGGGATCGCGGCGGGCGCATCTGCCTGCCCGTCGTCCTCGACAAGGAAACGATCGTGTTTCGCGAACTGACGCCTGAGACGGTGCTTGTACCCGGTACGTTCGGGACATCGGGTCCCGGGCCCGAGGCGGAAGAACTCGAGCCCGAGATCATGCTCGTGCCACTGGCCGCATTCGATGCGCGCGGCCACCGGATCGGCTATGGCGGCGGATATTATGACCGGGCCATTCACCGTTTGCGCGAAAAAGGCTTGAACCCGCGGTTGATCGGCATTGCATTCGACTGCCAGGAAGTGGCATCAGTGCCTGAAGAACCTCATGATATGAAGCTCGATGCCGTCTTGACCGAAAGCGGCTATCGGCCGTTCGCGGGTATGCCCGCGTAGATTGGACAAGCATGCGTCTTTTGTTTCTGGGTGACATGGTCGGCAAAACCGGCCGTACGGCGGTTTGGGACAAGTTGCCGGGGCTGGTGTCCGACCTGAAACTCGACTTCGTGATCGTCAACGGCGAGAATGCCGCTGGTGGCTTCGGCATTACCGAGGAGATCTTTCTCGAGACGATCAATGCCGGTGCCGACGTTGTCACCACCGGCAACCATGTCTGGGACCAGAAGGAAGCCGTCGGCTTTGCCGGTCGCCACGACCAGTTCCTGCGCCCGGCCAACTATCCGGCCGGCACGCCCGGCAAGGGATCCGGCATCTTCTACGGCCGCAACGGCGCGCGCATCCTCGTCGCCAACATCATGGGCCGGGTCTTCATGCATCCGGAACTCGACGATCCCTTCAAGTCCGCCGAGGCGATCCTTGCCGCGGCCCCGCTGAAGGAACAGGCGGATGCCATCATCTTCGACTTCCATGCGGAAGCCACCAGCGAAAAGCAGTGTTTCGGGCATTTCGTCGATGGTCGTGCGTCGCTCGTCGTCGGCACGCACACGCATGTGCCGACCGCCGACTGCCAGATCCTGAACGGCGGCACCGGCTACATGTCGGATGCCGGCATGTGCGGCGACTACGATTCGTCGCTCGGCATGGACAAGGAAGAGCCGCTCAACCGCTTCATCTCGAAAATGCCGAAGGGCCGTTTCGAGGCGGCAAACGGTCCCGCGACAATCTGCGGTCTCGGCATCGAGATTTCCGACACGACGGGACTGGCCGAGAAGATCGAGCCGCTCCGGATCGGGCCGCGGCTCGCGGAGACCATTCCGAGCTTCTGGCGGTAGAATGGTTCGGGCGCTGCTTCTGTTTGCGGTTCTGATGCTTCCGGTTTTCGGAGCATCGGCACAGCAAAGCGTCCAGCCTTCAGCCGGAACGTGGGCTCAGAAGAAGTGCAGTTTCTACGCCAAGGCTTGGCACGACCTGCTTTCGATGTCCGCTGACGGCGACGTTACCCGTGCTTTCATTGAGGGGAACAATGCTTTCATTGCAGCCGGCTGCTCCAACGGTGCGGATGTGTGCCCGTCGTCCAAGGGTGATATCGATCTTGCCAATCGCCTCACCATGGCCGCGATGAACTTCGGGACAGCGAGCTCATTCCTGCCCTTCGTCTGCCGGACGCGTTGAGGCGCTAACCACTCAATGACATGATTGTGAGACGACCTCGGCGCTTCGTCGCTGGACGCTTCGCCATGCTTGCCGCATCCTGAGTACCAGAATGGCATGAACGCATCGGCTCGATTTTTCGCAACGCGGTTCGGGGTGTGGCATGAAGCTGCGAACGCTGGCATTCAGTTTTTCGGCTCTCCTTCTATCCGCCATATCGGCGCTGGCGCAGGAGGGCGGGTTGCCGGTCAGCCAGTGCCAGGCGATTGCGCAGAACCTGCCGGGCGAGAAATTCCCCCATGTCCGCTATGCCAGCTTCAACCCTTCGGGTCCCGCGTTTGCGCCAGTCGTCAAACCGGTAAACCTGTCGGCGCGGGAAGAGGTGAAGATTACCTTCGTCGGCCACTCGACCTATTTCATCCAGAGCCCCGACGGTATCGGCATCGCCACCGATTACAGCGGCGTTCACCAGCCGTCACGGATGCCTGACGTGGTGACGATGAACAAGGCGCATTCCACCCACTATACGATGATGCCGGATCCTGCGATCGCCCACGTGATGCGCGGATGGAGCGATGTGCCGGGTGAGAAGGCCGAGCATCGGGAAATGGTCGGGGACGTCTATATCCGCAATGTCGTCTCTGATATCCGCAACTGGGGCGGCGGGATCGAGCCGGACGGCAATTCGATCTTCATCTTCGAGGTCGCCGGGCTCTGCATCGGGCATCTCGGCCATCTGCATTTTGAACTCAACGAGCAGCAGTACACGCAGATCGGTCGGCTTGATATTCTGATGGTGCCTGTTGATGGTGGTTTGACGATGGGGGCGGACAGCATGAGCCGCGTCGTTCAGCGGCTGCGGTCGTCACTGATCCTGCCGATGCACCGTTTCGGGCCGCCGCTCGAGCGGTTCCTGTCGATGTTCGACGGCAAGTTCGACATCGCCTACGCGCCGAGCGAGACGATCACCGTGTCGATGCGAAGCCTGCCGAAGAAGCCGACGATCATGGTGCCGCAAGGGCTGTGACAGGGGCTGTTCAAGCCCCTGTCGGTCGTTTGATCAGGCGTGACGCGTGAAGGTCAGGCGCTTGTTGACGCCGACTTCCGGCATCTTCTCGTCGTTCAGGTTCGCCTTGGCGATTTCCCAGCCGAACTTGAGCGTGCTGTCGGTCGACGCCCAGATTTCCGCATCATCGACACGGAAGGCCAGCATGGTGAGATGGGGATCGGACTTACCGTGTTCGTACCAGGCAGCCGTCACGGCGCTCCAGTATTCATCGATCTTCGCCTCGTCCTTGCGGACTTCCAGGGTGCCCGAGAGGCAGGCGTGGTAATCGTGATCCTTGCCGACCACGTTGAAGTGGGCGCGGGAGGCTGTGCCGAGCGCCTTCACCAGATCCGTATCGGTCCTGGTATAGAACCAGATCGTGTTGGTCTCGGAATCGACATTCGGCGCCATCGGCTGAAAATGCATGTGCGCACCTTCGATGCCGAGCATGCCCGCATGGATTCCGTTGATTTCGTCCCACATCTGACGTTCGGGGGCTTCGCGTGCTTCGGTAAGGCTCGCCATCTATAATTCTCCTTCTTTGTCGTGCGGTTGAAGAACGGAGGCGGGGCGGGGTTTGTTCCTCATCCGAAAGGCTCTTGAACGGCCTCCGCTTCGAAACTATAAGGCGGCACAATTCCAGATAATGATGCAGACAGGGGTGCCATGGCTGGCCATTCACAGTTCAAGAACATCATGCACCGCAAGGGCAAGCAGGACGGTATCCGTTCCAAGATGTTCTCCAAGCTTGCACGCGAGATCACCGTTGCGGCAAAGTCCGGTCTACCCGACCCGGATATGAACGCGGCACTGCGCCTTGCCGTTCAAAACGCCAAAGCGCAGTCGATGCCCAAAGACAATATCGACCGCGCCATCAAGAAGGCGTCGGGCGCCGATGCTGAGAACTATGACGCGGTGCGTTACGAAGGCTATGGCCCAGGCGGCACGGCCGTGATCGTCGAGGCTCTGACCGATAACCGCAACCGTACCGCCTCCAACGTTCGCTCGATCTTCACGAAGGCCGGCGGTGCTCTTGGCGAAACCGGTTCGGTGTCCTTCTCCTTCGACCATGTCGGCGAGATCACCTACAAGGCGTCGGTCGGCGATGCGGATACGGTCATGGAAGCTGCGATCGAAGCGGGTGCCGACGATGTGATTTCCGACGAGGAAGGCCACACGATCATCTGTGGGTTCGAGGCGCTCGGTGAAGTCTCCAAGGCGCTCGACGCCACGCTCGGCGGTGCCGAGACGGTCAAGTCGATCTGGAAGCCGCAGAACACGATCGAAGTCGACGAGGAACGCGCGCTGTCGCTGATGAAGCTCATCGGCAATCTCGAAGACGACGACGACGTGCAGAACGTCTATTCGAACTTCGAAGTCTCGGATGAGGTCATGGCCAAGTTGTCGGCCTGATCGCCTCTCTGGTCTTGAAATGAAGCGGGCCGGTCGTTGAGACCGGCCCGTATTCGATTACGCGGCTCGCTGCAGCTGGCTATCCATCAGCGACAGCTGCGAAAACAATTCCACCGAGCGGAGACGCTTGTCGATATCGTGGATCGGCATCGAGATGATGAGCTCGTCGGCCTGGGTTTCGGCCAGGAACTCACCGAGCTTGCGTTCGATGGTTCGCGGCGAGCCGACCGCTGCGTAGCGCAGCGTGTGCTCCACATTCATCTTCTCCATCGGCGTCCAGAAACCGGCCATCGTATCGAGCGGTTTCGGGAAAAGGCCGCGGACATTCTTGCGCAGGTTGACAAACTGCTGCTGCGACGAGGTGAAGAGCCTGTTTGCTTCCTCATCCGTATCTGCTGCCACACCCATGACACCGGCCATCACATACGGTTTGTCGAGATCCGCCGAGGGCTGGAAGCGATCGCGGTAGATGGCAATCGCGTCGAGCAGCATGTCGGGCGCAAAATGCGAGGCAAACGCGTAGGGGAGACCCAAAGCGGCCGCCACGTGGGCGCTGTAGGTCGAGGAGCCGAGCAGCCAGATCGGCACATTCGCCTCGGTTCCCGGCACGGCAAGGATTGCCTGGTTCGGGACGGGCGTTCCAAGCAGATGCTTGAGCTCGACGATATCCTGCGGGAAGTTTTCTGCGCCCGCATCGAGATTGCGTCTCAGCGCATTTGCCGTGCGCATGTCGGTTCCGGGCGCTCGGCCGAGGCCGAGATCGACACGGCCGGGGAGCAGCGCTTCCAGCGTGCCGAACTGTTCGGCGATCACAAGAGGAGAATGGTTTGGCAGCATGATGCCGCCGGAGCCAACCCGGATGGTCTTGGTCGCGGCGCCGACATGGGCGATGACGAGCGCGGTGGCCGCGCTGGCAATGCCCGGCATGCCATGGTGTTCGGCAAGCCAGAGGCGGTTATAGCCATGCTGTTCGGCCTTGATCGCCAGCCTGCGGGACTGGTCGAGAGCCTGGCTGACGGAATACCCTTCGCCGATCAGCGAAAGGTCGAGAATGGAAAACGGGATCATCGGCATATCCTGAAATGGATAGGAAAACGTGTTCTCCCTATCTAGGCAGCCGGTCTTGCAAATACGACCCCGCCGGCGATGAAAGTCGCTCGGCGGGGTCGGTGGAGGTCCGACAGTGAGGTCGCTGCCTCAGGTCTTGATCAGGCGCAGGAAGGGCTTGCGACCTCCCGACGACGGGGGCGACCCTTCAGGCGGAAAGAGTGGTGGCGCCGGCAAAATGGTCACGTCGGAGTAGCGTGCGGCAGCGCGATCAATCTCGCCGATGCTGCGGTTCAGACTGTCGAGAACAAGCGGCGTGGTCAGGATTTCGGGGGCCCGGGCATCCTTTGCCTTGGCCATTTCGTCGAGCTCGCCACGGATAGCCTCGGCCTCGGCCGCCTGAGCATCGGCGGATTCGGTCAGTTCCTCGACATTCTGGGCCAATGCATCGACGTAAAGGCCGATCGCACGCAGTTCGCGCTCGATCTCTTCGGTCTTGGCGCGGATTGCGCTCATGCCTGTAGCACTGGGCGTACCGGCCGACAGTTCCATCGTCTCGATCAGCTTCAACGCGGCAGCGACCGCTTCGCGCGGTCGGCGCATGTCAAGCTTGGTGTTGTGAGCGATCGTGCCGACGTGACGGGTGATTGCCTGACGCTGCTTGGCGCTTCTCTCATGCGCGCTCGTCTTTGACTTCGCGCGGGTAATTCTGTCTGCCTGATCCTGGCGGGCCTGAGCCTGGCTGCGCAGGATGGCGGCCATGGCTTCGGTGTCGGCCCGCATCGTCTCGACACTCGAAACGACGGTGCCGATGGTCCGGTCGATTGTTGCGAGGCCACGATTGAAATCGCGGCGCATGCCCTCAAAACGCAGTGGCATGGGTTCATCAAGTGTGGTGCGGATATCACCGCTTGCAAAGCGGCGCAGACCGCCGTCCAGGATGTCGGCGGTTCTGCGAAGATCGCGCAGCTCGGTCTCATTCCGATCATAGTCCCGTATCATTCGGGCGCCTCCTCGTGATTCTTAAGAAACCCTTTGTGACGAACCAACGCCATTAGGAAAAGGTTGTTGCGGTTGGATCACCACTTCTGCCCAAAACGATGCGGTTATGGTTAACAAAAGATGAACGCTTCCGACGGCTTCGGTCCGCATGTTGGCCTGCAGAGTCACTCCGCGTTTCGGCCTTGGCGCAGGATTCCCGGCGTGACACAACAGTTGCCATGACAAAACCGATTCGCATCATCGGCATCGATCCGGGGCTTCGCCGCACAGGGTGGGGTGTTATCGAGACACTGGGAAACTCGTTGCGCTTTGTGGCATCGGGGACGGTCGTGTCCGACGGTGACATCGACCTCGCCTCGCGCCTCTGCCAGCTGCACGATGGTCTGGCCGAAGTTGTGCATACCTACACGCCAGACGAGGCGGCGGTCGAGCAGACGTTCGTCAACAAGGATGCGGTGGCGACGCTGAAGCTTGGTCAGGCGCGTGGCGTCGTGATGCTGGTGCCGGCGCGTGCCGGGTTGCCTGTTTCGGAATATGCGCCAAACGCTGTCAAGAAAGCGGTCATCGGCGTTGGCCACGGCGAGAAGCAGCAGATCCACATGATGGTGAAGATTCTGATGCCGAAGGCGGAGTTCAAGGGTAATGATGCCGCCGACGCGCTGGCGATCGCCATCTGCCACGCCCATAACCGCGTTGCAAACCGCATGCGCCAAGCTTTGGCCGGCTGACGCATCAGCCTCCTCTGTTCTTGACTTGTTCTGACGCCCTCAGTAGGTATTTCGGCAGAGGCCGTACGCTCGCATCGGCTTCTGACGCGCGATGCAGCGCGCTATCGTGCCTGTTTCCCGATGCTCGGCATCATGATTTCCGGAACCCATTCTCCTTCATCCTCAGCGGCGGACCTAAGACATGATCGGCAAGCTCAAAGGCACTATCGACGAGATCGGCGAGGACTACGCGCTCGTTGACGTGCACGGCGTCTGCTACGAAGCCTTCTGTTCGGCCCGCACGCTGGCCCGCCTCAATGTGGGCGAAG
This sequence comes from Rhizobium sp. PvP014, assembly GCF_017876855.1. Lineage (NCBI taxonomy): Bacteria > Pseudomonadati > Pseudomonadota > Alphaproteobacteria > Hyphomicrobiales > Rhizobiaceae > Rhizobium > Rhizobium sp. PvP014. The sequence goes on along the minus strand of NZ_JAGIOT010000002.1, from coordinate 1,944,462 downwards.
CGGCAGTGCTGTTTATCGAGACCTATGTGCGCGAGGACCAGTTGAAACTGTTCGGCTTCCTGTCGGCACTGGAGCGCGAGTGGTTCAACCTCCTGCAGAGCGTGCAGGGCGTCGGCGCCAAGGTGGCGCTGGCCTTGCTCTCAACGCTGACACCGGGCGAACTGGCCAATGCGATTGCGCTGCAGGACAAGACCGCAGTGTCGCGGGCGCCCGGTGTCGGCCCCAAGGTCGCCGTCCGCATTGTCACAGAACTCAAGAACAAGGCGCCCGCCTTTGCCGGCGAGGCATCCGCCAATATCGGCTTCAAGCAGGAACTGGGCGAGGGCGTGGCGTCTGCGCCCGTCAGCGATGCGGTCTCGGCGCTCACCAATCTTGGCTATTCCCGAGACCAGGCGGCCAATGCCGTCGCCGCAGCTTTGAAGGCAGCCGGTGAGGATGCCGACAGCGCCAAGCTGATCCGGCTGGGTCTGAAGGAACTGGCGAGGTCGTGATATCCGGGGTAAGCACTGGGATATCGATAGGGCCAGACGATTACGGGAAGTAACAGATTGGGTGCGTTCACGAACATGGCTCTTGAAGGTCAGATCACGATAGCGATCAAGGATCGCGACGTGGCGAGAGTTGCTGCTCCACATGGCCGGTGCCACTGCTCCATGACATCAGACACAAAGGCCGCATCCTGCGCGCCCGAGATGGAAATTCTTGCATGACCGACGAAAACCGCCTCATCTCGCCGGAAAAACGGGGCGAAGATTTCGATACGGCGCTGCGCCCGCAGTCGCTCGACGAGTTTACCGGGCAGGCAGAGGCTCGCGCCAACCTCAAGATCTTCATCGAGGCCGCCAAGAACCGGGGTGAGGCGCTGGATCACGTGCTGTTCGTCGGCCCGCCGGGTCTCGGCAAGACCACGCTTGCGCAGATCATGGCCAAGGAACTGGGCGTCAATTTCCGCTCGACCTCCGGTCCTGTCATTGCAAAGGCCGGTGATCTTGCGGCGCTTCTGACCAATCTCGAAGACCGCGACGTGCTGTTCATCGATGAAATCCACCGTCTCAACCCGGCGGTCGAGGAAATCCTCTATCCGGCGATGGAAGACTTTCAGCTCGATCTGATCATCGGCGAAGGGCCGTCGGCACGGTCGGTGAAAATCGACCTGTCGAAATTCACGCTGGTTGCTGCCACCACCCGTATCGGGCTGTTGACCACGCCGCTGCGCGACCGGTTCGGCATTCCCGTGCGCTTGTCGTTCTACACGGTCGAGGAACTGGAAGGCATCGTCCGGCGTGGTGCGCGCCTGATGAACCTGCCGATGACCGATGGCGGCGCGCGCGAGATCGCACGGCGCGCCCGTGGCACGCCGCGTATCGCCGGACGGCTGTTGCGCCGTGTCCGCGATTTTGCCGAAGTGGCGCGTGCGGAAGCCGTGACCAAGGAGATCGCCGACGAGGCGCTGATCCGCCTCAATGTCGACCACGCCGGTTTCGACCAGCTCGACAAGCGCTATCTCAACATGATCGCCGTCAACTTCGGCGGCGGGCCCGTGGGCATCGAGACGATTGCGGCGGGACTTTCGGAGCCGCGCGACGCGATCGAGGATATTATCGAGCCCTACATGATCCAGCAGGGCTTCATCCAGCGCACGCCGCGGGGCAGGGTGCTGACGGCGATCGCCTGGAAGCATCTGGGCCTGCAGCCGCCCAAGGATATGGAAGCCGCCCAGTTCAGGATCAGCTTCGACGATGAGTAAGCGCGACAAACCCCAGGATCTGCGCATCCGGATGAAGTTCAAGCCGAAGCGCATTTTCCAGATGCGCATCGCCGGGCTTGGTTTTCGCGATGGCCATGTGCTGGTGCACCGCGCCGTGCACGAGACGTTCTGGACCTTTCCGGGCGGACGCGCGGAAGTGGGTGAAATGTCCGAAGAGACGCTAAAACGCGAGATGGTCGAGGAACTCGGGGCCGAGGTGAAGGTCGGGCGGCTGCTCTGGGCGGTCGAGAACTTCTTCCACTACGAAGACCGCGACTGGCACGAACTCGGCTTCTACTACCTGATGGAGCTGCCGGAGAGCTTTCCGTTTCATCCGACCGATATCGTCCATCGGATCGTCGACACGCACGAACTCGAGTTCAAGTGGGTGAAGGCGACGAGGGACTCGTTGAAGGCGCTGGATATCCCGCCCTATTTCATCGCGGACGAGATCGAAGATCTGACCATGAGCCCGAAACACGTGGTCTGGCGCGATGGCGATCTCGATCTGAAAGACTGATGTTGGAACATCCTTTGCTCGCTTGAGTTTTTTCAGGAGTAGAAGGAGATGATCCATGCAGAAGATCAGCGTCGGAAACGAAGTCGAATGGAAATGGGGAAAGTCGAAGGCCGAAGGTAAGGTCGCCGAGAAGTTCACCAAGGATGTCGAGCGCAAGATCAAGGGCAAGACGATCAAGCGCAAGGCAGATGCCGACAAGCCCGCCTTCCTCGTCAAGCAGGAAGACGGCGACAAGGTTTTGAAAAGCCAATCGGAGCTGAAGAAGACCGATGGCTGAAAGATCTTCGCACGAACATCAGCACGAGCAGTCTAAGACTCGCGCGCGCAGCCCGTCCAAACCATCGCAGCTTGACCACAAGCCGCCAGCCGACGTTGCGGCTGCGGCCGAGAAGGGCTTGAAGCTGCGCGCCGAATATCGCCGTGGCGGCACGACGGTCGGGATAGCACGCGCTCGCGATCTTCAGCATCGCAAGCATCTGTCGGAACAGACGGTGAAGCGGATGGTAAGCTACTTCAAGCGTCACAATGTCGACAAGCGCTCCGACAATTTCGGCGACGACGGCAACCCATCTGCTGGTTACATTGCCTGGCTTTTGTGGGGCGGCGACGCCGGCCAGAAATGGGCCGAAGAGCACATGAAGCAGATCGACAAGACGAAGCAAGAGGCCAAGACGCAACGCACCTCGTCCCACTAGGATCGTAGCGGGGATAAGATCAGGAGGAGGCGAGGCGGCGGATTGTTTGTGCAAGCAACGGTTTGCCACCGCCCCTCCAGCCAAGCGCCTCGATCTTTGCCGTCGGCATGACGCGCACTCGCGACAGATCAGCCTTCTCGGGCAAGCGGCGGCCATTGTCGACGTGACTGAGGATTTCGCTTCGATCGGTGAGTATGTCTGACACGTTGAAACTTTCGCCGGCGATCCTGGAGGCTTCGGCTTCCAGCATCAGACGAACGGCGGAGCCGACATCGCTGCCGTTTACTTCCGTTCCCGCACGCGGTTCAATGACGCCGCCGGAACGGTAGGTTTCAAACATCTGATCCCATTTGTTGGGTCTCAGATGTCCGTAGACACCAGTCAACCGCAGGCTTGCGGTCGAAAAGTGCGCGTCGCAAAGCCCGGCGACTGCCAATTCGCCTTTATGCTTGATTTCGCCGTAGAGACTTGTCGGTGACAGATCCGTGTCTTCGATCAGCGGCAACCCGTCAGGCAGGCCGTCATAGACAGCGCGGCTGGAGATGAGGACGGCGCGGCGGAGACCGGCTCGTTTGGCAGTCTCGAACAGTTTCATCGTGCCATTGAGGTTCATGCGGGCAAACCGCGTGGGATCGTCGCCTTCGCCGCCCCGGTATTTCCCCGCGACGTGGTCGAAGGCGGCGTGGACGAAGAAATCGGCACCGGTGAAGACATCACTCTGGTCGAGATCGGGATCGAGCGAGAGGGGGACGAATTCGACTGGTTTCGAGAACAGGTCGGGTTGCGGCCGTGTCCGGCCGCCGACGGTGACCGAGTAGCTGGCGTCCAGCAGCGCTTCGACGATATAGCGGCCAACGAGCCCGGTCCCGCCCGAGACGAGGACTTTCATGGCAACGGCGCCGGATTGGGCAGCGCGGTGATGTCGGGCGAGCGCCCTTCGTAGAAGTCCCACCAGAGATCGATCAGAGGTCTCAACTGCTGCGCCTTCGGGTGATCCTTCTCCCAGGGCTTTTCATACTGGTAGTGGAGGATGCCGATGCTTTCCCAGTTCCAGAGATCGGGCATTGCGAACCACACATATTGCAGCATGTTCATGGTCACCGGCAGGCCGTGCCAGTCCGGAAAGAAGTGTTCCAGAAACGTCTGGTCGGTGCGCCGCCAGAAGGCGTCGGGAACGTCCAGCGCCGCCATCATACCGTCGAAGGTCTGCAGCGAGGGTTTGGCTACGAAGACGCCGGAGTTCATCCGGTGGAAGTCGGCCATGCTCTCGTAGACGTTCGGTGCCGCGGAAAACTCCGGATAGGCGAACAGCTTGTCTATGTTCTTCAGCACCAGCGCGTCCGCATCGACGAAAACGACCTTGTCGTAGTCGGTCAGCTGCCACAGGCGCAGCTTGCAGAAATTGTCGAGCGGCGTGTGGAACTCCGGCTTGTTGCCTTTGGTAAAAGGCGCCGCGCCATGCAGGTGCTTACGGGCGTGACGGTCGTTGAACGCGTCGGACAGCGGAAGGTGTGTGACTTCCACCATACGGCAGCCCAGGGCTTCGAGGGGGCCAAGGTCGGATGCTGAGACCGCCGCCGTATGCAGCACGACGATCTCGGCCGTGGTCCCGGTCAACCTGATCGACCGGGCCAATGCCGTGGCGCCCATCGCGTAATCGGCATTGGTGACGAGGGTGACGAAGGCGTTTTTCATTGCGCCATCACGAGACGGATTTCAGCCGCATGCCTTCCGGATCGTGCTCCACTTTGGCGGCGATATCGCGCGTCCAGGCGGAAACGGCGGGGACACGGCTGCGATCGACGCGGTAGGCATATTTCTTCGCGACATCAACGATCTCGGCGAGCAGGCCTTCGCCGAGCGTCGTCGGCTGCAGGCCGAGGCTCAGGAACTTGTCGTTCTTCACGACGAGATCGTTTTCCGGGGCTTCCTTGCGCGGGTTGGGCAGCCAGGCAATCTGGGCGCCGCTCATCTTGGAGATCATTTCGGCCAGATCCCGCACCCGGTGGGTTTCCGTCATCTGGTTGAAGATCTCGACGCGGTTGTTGCGGGCCGGCGGCGCGTTGAGCGCGATCTCGATGCAGCGCACCGAATCCTGGATGTGGATGAAGGCCCGCGTCTGGCCGCCGGTTCCGTGTACCGTCAGCGGATAGCCGATCGCCGACTGGATCAGGAAGCGGTTGAGAACCGTGCCGTAATCGCCGTCGTAGTCGAACCGGTTGATCAGCTGCTCGTGCCGGCGTGTCTGCTCCGTGTGGGTTCCCCAGACGATGCCCTGATGGAGGTCGGTGATCCGCAGGCCGTCGTTCTTAGCATAGAAGGCAAACAGCTGCTGATCGAGGCATTTCGTCATGTGGTAGATCGAGCCGGGATTGCTTGGATAGAGGATCTCCTGGCTGACCGTGCGCCCATCCATCGTCTCGATGCCAACAGGAAGGTAGCCTTCCGGGATCGCCGCACCGACGGTCGAGTAGCCATAGACACCCATCGTGCCCAGGTGGATGAGATGCGCGTCGAGGTCGAGCTCGACCATGGCGTTCAACAGATTGTGCGTGGCGTTGACGTTGTTGTTGACAGTGTAGTTCTTGTGGCGGTCGCTCTTCATCGAATAGGGGGCTGCCCGCTGTTCGGCGAAGTGGATGATGGCGTCTGGACGGTTCGCCGCCAGCCAACCCTTCAGAAGCTCGTAATCCTTGGCAAGGTCGATCAGGTGAAAGTGGATGCGGCGGCCGGTCTCGGCGTGCCAGATGCGGGTCCGTTCCTGAATGCTGTCCATCGGCGTCAGCGACTGAACACCGAGTTCCGTATCGATCCAGCGGCGCGACAGGTTATCGAGAATATGCACCTCGTGGCCGGCATCGGACAGGTGAAGCGATGTCGGCCAGCCGACGAAACCATCGCCGCCAAGGACTGCAATCTTCATGAATGTTCTCTCCGTTCGCGGGTGCCCTATTTTATGCGGGCGGGAAGTATGACAGGACACCGAAAGTGGATCGGTATTCCGCCTTTATCCAGGGGATGAAGATGGAATTTCAAGGCAAGCTTATGACAGAGCAGAATTTTTTGTTATCCGGAGAACTGATCGAGGGCGGTCACAGCCTCGTCCAGCGGGTCTATTACGAGGACACGGACTTCTCCGGCCTCGTCTATCACGCCCGCTACCTGCACTTTCTCGAGCGCGGCCGAACCGATTATCTGCGTTGCCTCGGCTGCGAGCAGGGTGCGCTTCTGTCGGCGGATGAGGAGGGGCTGGTCTTCGTCGTGCACCGCATGGAGATCGATTTCAAGCAACCGGCCCGGATGGACGATATACTGACGATCCAGACGATCACCGAAAAGGCGGGTGGCGCCAAGATGGTTCTCACCCAGGAAATCCGCCGCGGCGAAACGCTGCTGATTGCGGCGAAGGTGGTCATCGCCGTCATCAACAGATACGGCCGTCCACGACGACTGCCGGAGGCGATCGCGGAGAAGTTTCTAACAGCGCCGATCTGAGCTTCAGACAATAGAGCCAAAGCGCTGATCAAGCTTGCGGCCGTAACACATTATTAACGATAATGTAGTCTTACTAACCCGTGAGGAATTTGTGCAACGCACGCCTTCCTTTGACCAAATTTGAAGGCGAGAAGCCAAGCTGAAAACTCAGGACATCTTGGGCGTTAGGCGGCGATCTCGGCGGACAGAAACATTCTCGCGAGAGCGCGCTTTGGAACCCGCCCGGTTGTGAAATGCCGGGCGTTTGGATTCGGGGATTGAAGACAGATGGAACAGGTAGCTCTGGAAGCTGCGACGCATGACGTGAGCCTTTGGGCGCTGTTCATGCAGGCCGGACTGATCGTCAAGATGGTGATGATCGGGCTGATGGGTGCCTCGGTCTGGACCTGGGCGATCGTCATCGACAAATATATGGCCTTTTCAAAGGCGCGGCGTCAGTTCGATCAGTTCGAACAGGTGTTCTGGTCGGGTCAGTCGCTCGAAGAACTCTACCGCACCCTTGGCGAGCGCCAGAATACAGGCCTTGCCGCCATCTTCGTCGCTGCCATGCGCGAGTGGAAAAAGAGCTTTGAACGCGGCGCCCGTTCGCCGATCGGTCTCCAGATGCGTATCGACCGCGCCATGGACGTGACGATGTCGCGTGAAGGCGAGGCCTACGAGGCACGTCTTGGGTCGCTCGCAACCATCGGTTCGGCCGGTCCGTTCATCGGTCTGTTCGGTACCGTCATCGGTATCATGACCTCCTTCCAGGCGATCGCCGGATCGAAGTCCACCAACCTTGCGGTCGTTGCACCGGGTATCGCCGAAGCGCTCTTGGCAACCGCCATCGGCCTTGTTGCCGCTATCCCGGCAGTTATCGCCTACAACCGTTTCATGGGCGAGGCTGGCAAGCTTTCATCGCGGATGGAAGGTTTTGCCGACGAATTCTCGGCCATCCTTTCGCGCCAGATCGACGAGAAGCTGCAGCCACGCCAGGCCGCTCAGTAATCAGGCACAACGCCAGGAGTAAGCACCATGGGCATGTCGGCCGGAGGAGCAAAGTCGGGAGGCGGTCGTCGCGGACGTCGCGGTGGGCGAAGCCGTAGCGGCGCGATCAGCGAAATCAACGTCACGCCGCTTGTCGACGTCATGCTCGTGCTTCTCATCATCTTCATGGTCGCCGCACCGATGATGACTGTCGGCGTGCCGATCGACCTGCCTGAAACCCAGGCCAAGGCGATGAATTCCGATACGCAGCCGATCACCGTTTCGGTCAATCCGGAAGGGCAGATCTTCCTGCAGGAAACCCCGATCACGATCGACGAAATCCTGCCGAAGCTGCAGGCGATCGCCACGACCGGCTATAACGAGCGCATCTATGTGCGTGGCGACACTGCCGCTGCCTATGGCGTGGTGATGAAGGTCATGGCCCGCATTTCGTCTGCCGGTTACAAGAACCTCGGCCTCGTTACCCTTCAGGAACAGGAGCAGTGATCCCACGCCATGAAGGGTAGTATCGGCACATCGCTGGTTCTCCATTCGGTGCTTCTCGGCTGGGCGCTTGTCTCGCTGAGTTCACCGATGCAGCTCAACGTCGCCGACGTCGAGGCGCTTCCGGTCGACATTGTCCCGGTGGAATCGATCACCCAGATGCAGCAGGGTGACAAGAAGGCGCCTCTCACCGAAAAGCCTTCGGTGAAGGAAACTAAGAACCAGAAGGTCGTCGAAAACGCCGAGAATGCCGGCGAGAGCGACATCGACCTGAAGTCCCCGCCGACACCCGCCAAGAAGCCCCTGAAGACCGAAGCCGCCGCCGCGCCAAAGCCGGTGGAGCGCCCGACGCCGACCCCGACGGACGAGGACAACCAGGTCAAGGATATCGTCAAGGAAGAGACGGCACCGAAGCCTCAGGAAGTGGCAGCGCTGCCGCAGCCTAAGCCGGAGCCGACCCCGCCAAAGCCCGAGCCGACGCCGCCCAAGGCCGAGACACCGCCACCGACCCCAACTCCGACCGAAGCCAAGACCGAGGAAGCGCCGCTTCCCGACAGCGTTCCGGTGCCCGCTGCCAAGCCGAAGCAGGAACCGCCGAAGGAGCAGGCAAAGCCCGTCGAAAAGCCGGTCGAGAAGAAGCCTGACCCGCCGAAGCCGACAGAAACCGCCAAGGCGGATACCAAGGCGACGGAAGCTTCAAAGCCGACCGACAAGAAGGAAGGCAAGAAGCAGGAGACGGCCAAGTCCTCGTCTTCCAAGGCCAGCGACTTCAATGCCGACCAGATCGCAGCGCTTCTCAACAAGCAGGACGCGTCGGGCGGCGGTGCCAAGCGTTCGACGTCGCCTGCTTCCACCGGCAGCACTAAGCCGTCTACTGGTTCAAAGCTCAGCGTCAGCGAAATGGACGCGTTGCGCGGGCAGATCGGCAAGAACTGGTCCTATATCGCCGGCATCGAAGGTGCAGAAGGCGTGGTGATCCGCGTCCATATGCGGCTCGACCAGTCGGGCATGATCGTCGGCGAACCCGAAGTTTCCTCAAGCGGCGGTTCAGATACGGCCCGCCGGACGCTTGAATCCAGCGCGCGCCGCGCTGTCTTGCGTTCGTCGCCGTTCAAGAACCTGCCGGCAGACAAATACGATGCGTGGAGCGAAGTCATCGTGAACTTCAGCCCCAGCGATCTTGATATGCTTTGAAAGGCCAAACCATGATCAGACGTTCCTTCCTCGGGCTCATGATGGCGTCCGCCGGTGCCGCCGCGATCTCCAACCCCGCAAACGCGGTGGTCGAGATCAACATCAACAAGGGCAATGTTGAGCCGCTGCCGATCGCGATTACCGATTTCCTGTCCAACAACGAGCTTGGACCGCAGATTTCGCAGGTTATCGCCGCCGATCTTCAGCGCTCGGGCCTCTTTGCGCCTGTGAACAAGCAGGCGTTCATCGAAAAGATCACCGATCCGGGCCGCGCGCCGCGTTTCGAAGACTGGAAGGCGATCAACGCCCAGGCGCTGGTCGTCGGCCGTGTCAGCCGTGAAGGCGACGGTCGTCTGCGCGCCGAATTCCGTCTCTGGGATACGTTTGCCGGCCAGCAGATGACCGGCCAGCAGTTCTTTACTCAGCCGGAAAACTGGCGTCGTCTGGCGCACATCATCGCCGACGCGATCTACAAGCAGATCACCGGCGAGCAGGGCTATTTTGACACCCGCGTCGTGTTCGTATCCGAAAGCGGTCCGAAGACTGCCCGTCAGCGTCAGTTGGCAATCATGGACCAGGACGGTTTCAACGTCCGCATGCTGACCGGCACCAAGGATCTCGTGCTGACGCCGCGCTTTTCGCCAAGCCGTCAGGAAGTCACCTACATGTCGTTCGAGGGCAACCAGCCGCGGGTCTACCTGCTGCAGCTGGAAACTGGACAGCGCGAAGTGGTGGGCAATTTCCCCGGCATGACGTTCTCGCCTCGCTTCTCGCCTGACGGTCAGAAGGTGATCATGAGCCTTCAGCAGGAAGGCAACGCCAATATCTACACGATGGACCTGCGTTCGCGCACGACGACGCGCCTGACGTCGACGGCTGCGATCGATACCGCGCCATCCTATTCGCCCGACGGTGCCCGCATCACGTTCGAAAGCGACCGTGGCGGCCGCCAGCAGATCTACGTGATGGGGGCCGACGGTTCGGGCCAGAGCCGCGTCTCGTTCGGCGATGGTTCCTATTCGACGCCGGTCTGGTCGCCGCGTGGCGATCTGATCGCGTTCACCAAGCAGTCGGGCGGAAAGTTCTCGATCGGCGTGATGCGTCCGGACGGTTCCGGCGAGCGCATCCTAACATCGGGCTTCCATAACGAGGGTCCGACCTGGGCACCGAACGGTCGTGTTCTGATGTTCTTCCGCCAGAACGCCGGCGCCGGTGGTCCGCAGTTGTATTCGATCGATCTCAGCGGCTATAACGAGCAGATGGTCAAGACACCGGCATTCGGGTCCGACCCGGCCTGGTCGCCGCTTCTTGAATAGGAGGCACGTTTGAGGCGCGGCAGATCTGCCGCGCTTGCGTTCCAACCGGCAGCGAACGACTGAAAAATAGGGCACCGGAAGGAATTCGTTAACCATAAGCGTTTGATCATGGTTAACCTAAATCCGTTAGAGTTCGGCAACTCTTAAATTAAATGATCAAGGAGAGAACGGCCATGAGCCGCATTCATACCCCGGCGATGAGCCGTATGCAGACCCTCGCTCGCAACCCGGCCGTCATCGCTCTGACGCTGGCCCTCGCTCTCGCAGGCTGCGCCAACAAGAAGAACCTTCCGAACAACGCGGGTGACCTTGGCCTCAACGGCGGTGGTGCCGGCGGCTCGGCGACACCTGGCTCGAGCCAGGACTTCACGGTCAATGTCGGCGACCGGATCTTCTTCGATACGGACTCGACCTCGATCCGTGCAGATGCCCAGCAGACGCTCGATCGTCAGGCTCAGTGGCTGCAGCGTTACCCGAACTACGCGATCACCGTCGAAGGCCATGCCGACGAACGCGGTACCCGCGAATACAACCTGGCACTCGGCGCCCGTCGCGCTTCGTCCACCAAGGAATATCTTGCTTCGCGCGGCATTCCTGCCAACCGCATCAAGACCATCTCCTTCGGCAAGGAACGTCCGGTCGCCGTTTGCGACGACATCTCCTGCTGGTCGCAGAACCGCCGCGCGGTTACCGTTCTCGGTGGCGCTGGCATGTAATGCCGGTGAGGGGCGGGGCCAGTCTCCGTTCCACACATGACATTTTGGTGAGAAAAGGTGGCCTTCGCGCCACCTTTTTTGTTTTTCCTTAGTTTGGCCCCGTTTCCCTTGATTTTGAACGTCGACTTGGTTGCTTTTTGACGGCAGTTCAGAAAAATCCGTATTGCGCCAATCCGGCGCAAGCTACAGCGCCGCGCACCGGGTTTCCGATGCGCACAGCGCGTTGTAGAACATAGGTTGCGCTTCGTTCTTTCCGAAAGCCATTCCGGCTTGAGGGCCGAAGCGCGGGAAGCAGGACGGACGACATGAAGAAAATTGTCTTGGCAGCGATGCTGGGGCTGGCGGCGATGGCGGGCCCTGCTGGGGCCTTCTCATTTCCGAAACTCTTCCAGGGCGAGCAAAGCGTTCCGCAACAGCCGCAGGCCGAACAACGGCCTGTGATCCTCGCGCAGGGCGGCGATGCCGTCCGGACGCAGCAGCTTCAGGAAGAGGTACGGCAGCTTAACGGCCGTATCGAGGAAATGAGTTATCAGCTCCTGCAGATGCAGGAACAACTGCGCAAAACGCAGGAAGATAACGAATTCCGTTTCCAGGACCTGGAAAAGAAGAAGAGAAGCGACTTGGGCGACACGGGCGGGCAACCGGCCGTGGCGTCCAACCGCCCTTCGTCTTCGGCTTCCTCCGGCGAACCCTCCCCACCTGCCGCGCAAGGCGCCGACGACGTGGCTCGCATCATTGGTGAGCCTTCCAGCCCATCCGCGACCACAGGCAACCGCGCCGCACCAGCGCCAACAACGCTTGGCTCGATGAATCTCGACACGAGCGGAAATACTGTCGGTGCGTCCCGCAACGACAATGCCCGCAATTCGGCCGGTCTTCCCGGTGTTGCTTCCGGCTCGTCGCGCAGCGGTGGGTCGCAGGATCCGCAGCAGACGGCCTCGCTCGGCAGTGAGGGCGACAGCTACAAGATCGCCTATGACCATGTTCTTTCCGGCGACTACCCGCTCGCCGAGAAAGAATTCTCCAGCTACCTTGCCAGCTACCCGAAGAGCTCACGGGCCGCAGACGCCAATTTCTGGCTCGGCGAAGCGCAGTTCTCGCAGGCGAAATATGCCGATGCGGCAAAGACCTTTCTCAACGCGCACCAGACCTACGGCAAGTCCGCCAAGGCGCCGGAAATGCTGCTGAAGCTCGGCATGTCGCTTGCGGCTCTCGACAACAAGGATACGGCCTGCGCAACGCTTCGCGAGGTTCCCAAGCGCTATCCGAATGCGCAGCGCGCCGTGCTTGGCAAGGTGACGACCGAGCAGAAGCGGCTGTCCTGCTGATCCCGCGGCGGTGACCACCCCGGATCCATCCCCGCAGTCAGCGGTTCGTGAATTTCTCGCCGGTCTTTCAAGGCCGGCGAAACTGCTTGTGGGGATCTCCGGCGGCAGTGATTCGACCGGGCTTCTGCTCGCGCTTCAGGAGGCGCTGGCCACTGACCCGGAAGGCGGGATCGAACTTGCCGCCGCAACGATCGATCATTCGCTGCGGGCCGAATCAGGCGCGGAGTCCGGCGCGGTGGCATTTCTTTGCGCACGCATGGGCATCCCCCACACGATCCGCCGCTGGGACGGCGACAAACCAACGACCGGCATTCCGGCTGCTGCACGAGAAGCTCGCTACCGGCTGCTGATGGAGATCGCTGACGAGATCGCAGCTACCGCCATCCTCACGGGCCATACGCTGGATGACCAGATCGAAACGGTGGCGATGCGCGCAGTGCGCAACGGCACGAAGGGCAAGCTCGGTCTGGCGGGCATGGCAGGTGCCGTCCTGCTCGACAGACGGCGCTGGCTGCTGCGACCGTTTCTGTCTGTGCGTCGCTCAGCGATCCGGGATTTTCTTGCAGCGGGAGGCGAGGGCTGGATCGACGACCCGAGCAACCTCGACAGCCATTACGAGAGGGTCAGAACTCGAAATGCTCTGACGGGCATCGAAACGGTGACGATGGACGAGATCGCTGCGGCCGGCGCTTCGCGAACGCGTCTGTCCCGCCATGCGGCGGAACTGGCCCGCGAGCAGCTGACCATCAGCCATGGGGTTCTGGCTTATCTTCCGGTCGAAGCATTGGGCGGCGATCCACTGGCTCGGGACCATCTGCTCGGACATCTCATCGCGCTCCTGGGCGGACGGGAACACGTTCCTTCGACCGAGACGATGACACGGGTCGCGGCATTTTTGGATGGCCGGCAGCTCGGCCGAATGTCTGCAGGGCGGGTCATCTTCGATCTGCGTCGGGATGGGCTGTATCTTTACCGGGAAAGCCGCAATCTGAACCCTGTTCGCATCGCGGCGGGGGCGGTGAAGGTCTGGGATGGCCGATACCGCGTCCACAACCCAACCAATAGCGAAATCGTGATCGGGCCGACCATTCCCGATCGCACGCTGGCGGGCTCACTTTTCCCGAATGCGCCCGGGTCGGTCGCGATGCGGGCCATGGCGGCAATGCCACAGGTGCAAACACTCGAAACTGGCCTGCTGCACGCGATTGACATGCACCCGGTCCTGGGGACGTTCGAACGCTTCCTGTCGCAGTTCGAGCTCGAAATTGCAGCCCAGTTCGCCGATTTGGTCGGATGCGACGATATACCCCCGCTTCCGGTTAAGCTTTCCCAGCGGAAAAGCTAGGCGTCCGTGCCGGTTCGCCTTGGCAATGCCAAAGCTCAACCCTATGTTAGGTTCCAAGAAGGGCGGTCGCCATGATGTGACCGTTGGCATACTGGGGAGTTCGATGAACCCAAATTTTCGCAATTTTGCCCTCTGGGCCATTATAGCCCTGCTGCTGATCGCTTTGTTCAGCATGTTCCAGACGGCGCCGTCGCAGACGTCCTCGCGCGAAATTCCGTATTCGCAGTTCCTGCGTGACGTGGATTCCGGCCGCGTTCGCGACGTCGTCGTGACCGGCAATCGTGTCCTCGGCACCTATACCGAGAACGGCACCAACTTCCAGACCTACTCCCCGGTCATCGATGACAGCCTGATGGAGCGTCTTCAGTCGAAGAACGTCTCGATCATGGCTCGCCCCGAGACAGACGGATCGTCTGGCTTCCTGAGCTATATCGGCACGCTGTTGCCGATGCTGCTGATCCTCGGTGTCTGGCTGTTCTTCATGCGTCAGATGCAGGGTGGCTCACGCGGTGCGATGGGCTTCGGCAAGTCGAAGGCGAAGCTTCTGACCGAAGCGCATGGTCGCGTCACGTTTGAGGACGTTGCCGGCGTCGACGAAGCCAAGGCTGACCTCGAGGAAATCGTCGAATTCCTGCGCGATCCGCAAAAGTTTCAGCGTCTCGGCGGTCGTATCCCGCGCGGCGTGCTGCTTGTCGGCCCTCCGGGCACAGGTAAGACGCTGCTCGCCCGTTCGGTGGCAGGTGAAGCCAACGTGCCGTTCTTTACGATCTCCGGTTCGGACTTCGTGGAGATGTTCGTTGGTGTCGGCGCATCCCGCGTGCGCGACATGTTCGAGCAGGCCAAGAAGAATGCGCCCTGCATCATCTTCATCGACGAAATCGACGCCGTCGGCCGTCACCGTGGCGCAGGCCTCGGCGGTGGTAACGACGAACGCGAGCAGACGCTGAACCAGCTTCTGGTCGAGATGGACGGCTTTGAGGCGAACGAGGGTATCATCCTCATCGCCGCGACCAACCGTCCCGACGTTCTCGATCCCGCTCTTCTGCGTCCAGGCCGTTTCGACCGTCAGGTCGTCGTGCCGAACCCTGACATCGTCGGTCGCGAACGCATCCTCAAGGTGCATGCACGCAACGTGCCGCTCGCTCCGAATGTGGATCTCAAGGTTCTTGCCCGCGGTACGCCCGGTTTCTCCGGTGCCGACCTCATGAACCTTGTCAACGAATCTGCCCTGATGGCAGCGCGCCGTAACAAGCGCCTTGTCACCATGCAGGAATTCGAAGACGCCAAGGACAAGATCATGATGGGCGCCGAGCGTCGCTCGTCCGCCATGACCGAAGCCGAAAAGAAGCTCACCGCCTATCACGAAGCCGGTCATGCGATCACCGCCCTCAAGGTGGCCGTTGCCGATCCGCTGCACAAGGCGACCATTATTCCGCGCGGCCGTGCGCTCGGCATGGTCATGCAGTTGCCGGAAGGCGACCGCTATTCGATGAGCTACAAGTGGATGGTATCGCGCCTGACCATCATGATGGGTGGCCGCGTTGCTGAAGAACTGACATTCGGCAAGGAAAATATCACGTCGGGTGCATCCTCGGATATCGAGCAGGCGACAAAGCTTGCCCGCGCCATGGTCACCCAGTGGGGCTTCTCCGACATTCTCGGTCAGGTCGCCTATGGTGAGAACCAGCAGGAAGTGTTCCTCGGCCATTCGGTTTCGCAGTCGAAGAACGTCTCCGAATCGACGGCCCAGAAGATCGACAGCGAAGTTCGCCGCCTGATCGACGAAGCCTATACGGAAGCGCGCCACATCCTGACTGAATACCACGATCAGTTCGTGGCCATCGCTGAGGGCCTTCTCGAGTACGAAACCCTTTCGGGTGACGAAATCAGAGCGCTGATTCTCGGCCAGAAGCCGTCGCGTGACCTTGGCGACGATTCGACGCCAAGCCGTGGTTCGGCTGTGCCGAGCGCCGGTGCAAAGAAGGACGAGCCGAAGGGCGATGCGCCCGAAGGCGGTCTTGAACCGCAGCCGCACTGATCTCTACTGCATCAAACCTATTAAAGCCGCTGCGGAAACTTCCGCGGCGGCTTTTGCTTATAGATCTTAGCGGGCCTGGTTCGGTAACGGGATATAAGCGATTTTGACGGTAATTTAGGTGCCAACGCAGACGAACTGTGGCATGAGCCGATCTTGGACGGCAGTGCCGCCGATCCGCTCGGGCATGTTGCACATACAGACATAACCGGGCGAAGACCGCGCTTTTGAAAGCGCGTGTACCAGGGAGCTTACATGACACGCCGCTATTTTGGGACTGATGGCATCCGCGGGCATTCCAACGTTTATCCGATGACGCCAGATCTTGCGATGCGCGTCGGTATTGCCGTCGGAACGATTTTTCGCAACGGAACGCACCGCCACCGCGTGGTGATCGGCAAGGATACCCGTCTTTCCGGCTACATGCTGGAAAATGCCATGGTCGCGGGCTTTACCGCAGCCGGCCTCGACGTGTTTTTGCTTGGCCCGATCCCGACTCCCGCCGTTGCCATGCTGACGCGCTCGCTGCGTGCGGATGTCGGCGTGATGATTTCCGCTTCACACAACCCGTTCGAGGATAACGGCATCAAGCTGTTCGGCCCCGACGGCTACAAGCTTTCCGATGAGCTGGAAATGCGGATCGAGGATCTGCTCGACAGCGACCTCCATTCGCAGCTGGCAAAATCGGCCGATATCGGTCGCGCCAAGCGCGTCGAGGGCGATATCTACCGTTATATCGAACAGGCCAAGCGCACGCTCCCGCGTGACGTGACGCTGCACGGTCTTCGGGTCGCGATCGATTGCGCCAATGGTGCCGCCTACAAGGTCGCGCCGCTGGCTCTGTGGGAGCTCGGCGCCGAAGTGGTCACGATCGGCAACGAGCCGAACGGCACCAACATCAATCTCGATTGCGGCTCAACCAGCCCGGCGGCGCTGCAGCGCAAGGTCCACGAGACGCGCTCCGATATCGGCATTGCGCTCGACGGCGACGCGGACCGTGTCATCATCGTCGACGAGAATGGCGATATCATCGATGGCGACCAGCTGATGGCGGTCATCGGCGAAAGCTGGGCGGAAGACGACAAGCTGACCGGCGGCGGCATTGTCGCGACCGTCATGTCCAATCTCGGGCTCGAGCGCTTCATGGAGAAGAAAGGCCTGACGCTTGCGCGCACCAAGGTCGGCGACCGGTACGTGGTCGAGCACATGCGCAATCACGATTTCAACGTGGGTGGCGAACAGTCCGGTCATATCGTGCTGTCGGATTTCGGCACCACCGGTGACGGTCTTGTCGCAGCCTTGCAGATTCTTGCCCGCGTCAAGCGGCTCGATCGCCCGGTGAGCGAAGTCTGCCGCCGGTTCGAGCCAGTGCCGCAGCTTTTGAAAAACGTGCGCTTTGCGGGTGGCAAGCCGCTGGAAAACGCCGTCGTTCGTCAGGCGATCGCGGATGCGGAAGCCGAGCTTGCCACCAAGGGCCGACTCGTCATCCGCCCATCGGGCACCGAGCCGCTGATCCGTGTCATGGCTGAAGGCGACGACCGGGCCCAGGTCGAGCGCATCGTCGGCGATCTCGTTACGGTGATTGCCAACGCCAGACCGGAAGCGGCCTGACGGATCGTTCGGATCTAGCCTCTCCCGGCTATGACGGGAGAGGGATGGGCCACGACCTTGTGGCCGTTCGCTGGTTACGGCCGCCACTGCCTGAACTTGCCGTCCAGTGCGCCGTCGAGGTAGAAGGCGGCGCTGATCAGGGCGAGGTGGGTGAAGGCCTGCGGGAAGTTGCCGAGGAACTCACCGCGCGGATCGAATTCTTCCGCATAGAGCTGCAGGTGATTGCCGAACAGGAGCAGCTTTTCCATGTTGATCTCGGCTTCCGCCAGGCGACCGGCGCGGGCGAGGCACTCCACATACCAGAATGAACAGGCGGCGAAGAAGCCTTCATCGCCGTCCAGGCCGTCCTTGCGCTTGTAGCGCATGACGAGCGCATCATCGGCAAGTTCGTTGCCGATTGCATCGAGCGTCGCCAGCCAGGCCGGGTCGGTGGCACTGATGAAGCGCACGAGCGGCATCATCAGCATGGACGCGTCGAGATCACTGCCGCCCTTGGCATGAACGAAGTGCCCGAGATCGGCATTCCAGAAGTTTGCCCAGATGTCGTCGCTGATGGCATTGCGTGCCTCGACCCAGCGTCCGAACGGAGCTGTTAGCGACCGCTTCTGAGCCAGCCGGATGGCGCGATCGACAGCGACCCAGCACATGAGCCGGGAATGCAGATGTTCCTGCGGCTCGCTGCGGATTTCCCAGATGCCGGCATCGGCGTCCTGCCAGATGTCGCAGACATGGTCGACGATGCGCCGGACAGCATTCCAGTTGTCGTGGGAGATCGCCTCGCCGTATTTGTTGCTTATATAGACCGAATCGAGAAGCTCGCCGTAGATGTCGAGCTGGATCTGTTCGGCGGCATTGTTGCCGACGCGGATGGGTTTGGCACCGCCATAGCCCGAGAGGTGGTCGAGTTCCTGTTCGGTGTCGACGCGACTGCCATCGAGATTGTACATGATCTGTATTTCCCCACCTGGCGACCGGTCCGTCCTGTCGACGAGCCAATGGGAAAATGCGTTCGCTTCGTCCTGATAGCCAAGGCGCATCAGCGCGTAGATCGTGAAGGAGGCATCCCGGATCCAGGTCGCACGGTAATCCCAGTTTCGCGGGCCGCCCGGAGCTTCGGGCAAACCGAATGTGCCCGCTGCGGCGATGGAACCGTTCTTTTGCGAGGTCAAAAGCTTGAGCGCCAGTGCCGAGCGGGTGACGGAGGAGCGCCAGCGACCGGTATAGGTCGAGCGTTTTGCCCAGCCCTGCCAGTATTCTATGGCGTCCGCGATTGCAGCGCTGACAGCGTCCTTGTCCCAGACGTCGCCGTCGTTTCCGTCCAGAACAAAGTCGGCCGTCTCTCCGGCTTTCAATGAAAACGTGGCGCTGACACCGCCGTCTTCCTTTTCGAAGGTCACCGGGCCCGAGAGGCGAAGGGTGAAATCACCGCAGCGGAACGTTGACACGCCGCCGTCGACCGTGATCTCGGGCACCTTGCGCGCATAGTCGAAGCGCGGCCAGCAACGCAGCGAAAACGTCATCTCGCCGCGGGTGACTTCAACCCGGCGGATCAGGTTCTCCACCCCGTCCTCGGTTTTTGGCACCGGCATCAGATCGACCACTTCGGCGCTCTGGTGCTGTCCGAGCCAGCGGGTGAGGAGGACGTTGGTCTCGGGGATATACATCTGCAGACGACGGGCATCGTCGATGTCAGGCGAAAGCTCGAACGCGCCGCCCTTTTCCGGATCGAGGAGTGCGGCGAAGATGCTGGGACTGTCCAGATCCGGCCAGCAGAGAAAATCGATCGCACCATCGCGCGCAACCAGCGCCAGGGTTCTCAGATTGCCGACCGCACCATGTTCGGCGATCGGTCGCGGCACGTCGGCGTGGACCGCCAATGATTTCCCAGTATCGGTATTCAGTTGTGTCAAAACCTGACCCTTTCCTATGCAGAACGGACAACTCCGAAGCAGCAGATCGGTTCGCCGATAACGTCTTGGCTCGCCAAGAAGTTACCCCTGATTTTTTAGGGATCGAACTTCGAGATGGTGCGTTCTCTTTCCCGCAAGGACGGGATGGAAGAGATGCAGCACGTGAAAATCGAAGCTGTCCGCAGGGCAGCGGTCAAACTTGTCGCAAGGCATGAGCAGGAAAAACTGAGGACTGCGCTCGCCGACCATCTTCGATCCGTGGCCGAGCTGAAACGCAAAGCCAAAGCGGACCGGGAAGGCTGACCGACGCGAGTGGGCGGCAGGCGAGGGCGTCATTCACGAAAAATTCGCCGATAATTTTTTAGAATTCACTTATATAATGTGAACATGTCGTTAAGAGCAGTGTGCTGTTAACCGCAAATCTTCACGAATATAACCTTGCTGGGGTTATAGTTAATCAGCATTTAACCTTTTTTCTTCATTCTTCATTGTCAAAGAGGTGGCCGGGCGTCGTGCCTGCCATTGACGCGACAAGCTTGGAGATGAGCCATGAAGAAGTGCCTAGCAGCCACGATGGCGTTCTTGCTGACGACCACCGTTGCCTATTCCGCGGATGTCTATCAGCCGCAGCCGGAAGCCTTTCAGGATGCACCGGAAGTGACCGTTCAGGAGTCGACCGGGTGGTACCTGCGCGGCGACGTCGGTTATTCCTTCAACAAGCTGCGCGGCGCCAAGTTCTTTCAGGGCGGCAGCTCGGCAAGCGAAACGGATTTCCGGTCGACGGATATCGACGACAGCTTCACGTTCGGCGGTGGTGTCGGTTACCAGATCAACAACTACCTTCGCTCGGACGTGACTTTCGACTACCTGACGAAGAGCGACTTTGAAGGGTCGACAAGCGGCAGCTGCGGCGTGGCGGCGGACTGCATCTCCAAGGATCGTGCATCGATGAGGGCCTATAGCCTTCTCGCCAACGTTTATGTCGATCTCGGCACATACGCCTATTTCACGCCCTATGTCGGCGCCGGTATCGGTGCGACCTACGTGAAATGGGACAAGCTGCGCAACACGTCCTGCGCCACCGGAAACCCGGCGCTGTGCGATGATTCGGTTGAACACGGCGGCAAGGGCTCGTGGCGCGCGACCGGTGCCCTGATGGCTGGCGCGACCATCGACGTGACCTGCAACGTCAAGGCCGATGTCGGCTACCGCTTCCGCTATGTCGACGGCGGCGACATGTTCGGTTACGCCTCGAATGGTGGTCCGGGCCGCGACAAGGGCTTCTACAGCCACGAAGCACGCCTTGGCGCTCGCTACGTCTTCGGCGGCTGCGCGACACCCGTCGCCTACGAGCCGGAACCGGCTCCGCTGGTCTATAAGTAAGCTTTATCTCGACCTCGAGAAAAAAGGGTCGCCTTCCGGGCGGCCTTTTGTCGTTTGCCTGTCTCGGACGATGACCGGTTGCCTCTGCCCTTTCATCTCACTGGTACACTAAGAGCGTCACGAGGAGGCGCGCTAGAGCCAGATCGCGGCGTCAACTGTCTAGGCGACCAATCCAGGGCTTTCAGGGAAGTCTGATCGACGGTCAGTCATCGAACGGACCGTCGATCCTGTGTCTGTCGATTATGCGCAGGCTACGATCAGGTTCGATGACGTAAGTTTCGCTGATCCGTTCACCGAACTGATTGCGAAATTCATGGGGTATCCTGCTGCCCACCGGTGCGTTTTTCAGCCGCGTGTGAGGCTGCCCTTTGTATGTGATGCTCCCGGGGATGGGGGAAAGGTCGACCTGTGATGTCGAGCAGGCCGTGAGGAGGCCTGCTGCAGCCAGTACAAGAAAGCGTTTCATGGTCTGCTCCTGGATCTGTAGGTAAGCTGTCAAACAGCCTGGGCGGAGAAAAGTTTCCTGACAGGCTGCGGGCTTCAGGCTCATATTGCTGAAGACGCACTGACGTTGCAGGGCTGCACGCCATTTCGACAGTATTGGCGCAATAGTCTTTTGAACTTTGCAAGGGTGATCAGTCGGGGGATCGGCATATCAAACATATGCTAGCAGACCGATCCCGGTCTTGTGCTACTCCGGCTCCATCAGCGCGATCTTGCTAGCCGCACTCTCCAGAAACCCATTTCCACTTGCGCTTTTCTCATCTTTCCACTATCCACGGCTGCGGGACACTCCTCCCCAACGAGGGTACAAGTCTTTCCCGCTAACCCTTTGTTTTCCCATTTGTTTGCATTGACACAACGGCTCCCGGTGTCACTGGTGTGTCAGTCAGCCGATCCGCGAGGGTATCGTCGCTCATCGCGTGACCGTATGTCTCGAAGACGTGCTGCGCAGACTTCCACCCGCCAAGCTTCGAAACTGTGATCGGATCGACGCCCTTGTGCAAGAGCGAGGTCGCGAACCCATGCCGGCAGCAATGGAAGCTGTAGAACGGAATGCCCGCGCGCTTGCAAGCCTTCATCCATTGAGGGTTGGCTGTGCTTCGCGTCGAATATTTGAAGACCTTTGACCCACGTTCCCGATCACTCTCGATATTCGCGATTGCTGCGATGAGCGCGGCCGGCAGATGAGCGTTGCGCTCGTCTCCGATCTTCGTCTGCCGGATTTTCGCGCGGCGCTTGACGAGATCCACATCCTCCCAACGAAGATTTATGGCCTCGCTCACTCTGGCGCCGGTCAAGAACATGAAACAGCAGAGCGCCGCCAGGTGCGGGTTCGATGCGGCCATGAAGGCCTGCACCCATTCCCATGTCACCGGCGTCTTGATCTTGTAGTTCTCTGGGAATCGCTCAACCTTCAGCGGGCTGCATAGATCGAGCGAGGCGGCATGATTGATCACTGCCTGCGTCGGCACGATCACATGACGATTCCGCGTTGCCCCTGTCGCCTTCGGGTAAAGCGCCATTGCGGCTTTACGCACGGCCCCTGAGGTGATCGATTTGACGAGCGTGTCCTTCCAATAGTCCTCGACCATTGAAAGGAAACGGTGCGATCGTTCGGCCAGCCGGTAGTGGGCAGCCGCGTCGGAAAATCTCAGGATGGCTTCGGGGCCATCGAAATCACCTTTCCAGTGCTTTTCCTCGAGCTGGCTGATAAATCGCTCTGCGATTGCTTTCTTCGCAGTTCCAGTAGACCCGCGTAGCCTTTGCCCGTTGATAGAGCCACGGTAGTGGTAGATTTTACCGCCGGGGCGCTTGTAGAGGGTGAGGGGCATGGCCTGCTGGCCTCCATGATCGCATCAAAGTCTTGTTGGGTGAGCACCATACGATTGCCCAAAATTCGGCAAGCGCCAAGCTCTCGTGCCAGTTCGCGCAAGGTGCGCTCGCTGCAGCCTATGTGTTCGGCCACTTGCTCGGGGGTGAATACCGTTGGCAAACCCGTCATCATCTCCCCACGCTTTCTGTGTTCGGACCCAGCGCCCTCGTTTGCGGCGCTGGTGGGTGAGCGTAAAGCGGACGGTATTCCGCCTCTGTGCGTCGGTCAGCAAAAGGTCGAGGACCATCAGGGGCGTGATACCACTCTCCACCAGTGGCCCGGGGATGCCGCCACTGCCATGCAACCGGCTCCACATGCGCCTCGGGCTCTGGGTTGCCCGATCCACCCCCTTCTGGAATAGCCGCTCCGGCTGCTTCAGAAACAGGGGTGGTTTCTGACATAGCGCGCGCATGTTCTCGCTGGCGGGAAACACGGCTGTCTTCGATGCCGAAGCTTCCCGGCTGGACATCACGTCGGCGCACAGCCTCGTGTCGTTTGATGACCGCATAGATTTCCTCGATAACGCTGGCGTCCTCCATCGCACCGTCAAAGACCTCGTCGACGATCAGGCCCATAAGCTCGCGGCTCATGCCAGGCGCTGGGGTATCCGACTGCTTGTTCTGTTCGGTCATGGGGATTCCTCGCGGTATAGCTGGGGACGGGGAAGGGGTGGCATGCCCTTGTTCGGGACGCCGCGATCGGACTTGTCGGGTTTGGCGAAGCCGGCACCCTGGAGAGTTTTGGCTGGCTTCAGCTTGATTCCGCGCGCCTTGTCCTGCATGCGGACGGTCTTTGCGGCCATCGGGATATCGTGCTTCGCCGTCTTGTGCTTGTGGCAGGGGATGCAGACTGCAGCGCAGTTCGCCAGCGAGTTATCCTTACTGTTGGCATCGAGGACGATGTGATCGAACTCCACGCCCTTGGCGAGATCCGCGTTGCAACGTTTGCCAGGCTCAAGGCCGTACATCGCGCCCGTCGCCTCGCATTTGTAGCCGGATCTTGCGAACGCCTCGCGCTGCGTCTTTTTGGTGAATTCACGGCGAGCCATTGATAAAATCCTCCACGTCGATCTGCGGGTTTTTGCGACGACGCGTTATCCTGGCATTCGCTGCATGGTGCTTTGCGTCCCACCGGAGGTGGCAGCGCTGGCATAGCGCGCGGCAACGATCTGGATCCGAATGGCTCTCGTCGTGATCCATATGCGCGATAGTGAGGACCACTTTGCTGCCGGTGACCGGGTGCGGCTGCTTGTTCTCCGCGCGGCAGTCTGGGTGCATGGGAGTGCCTTCACAGCGGTTCCCGGCTCTCTCGAGAAGTGACGCGCGAAAAGCTTTCCACTCTTTCGAGTGCGTTCCGCCTCCGAGATACAGGGCCTTTCGTTCAGCGCGGATCGGCATCAGATACCCCTCACCAGTTCAGCAAGCGTCCTAAGCAACGACTTGTGCTGCTCGATCGGCATAGGCACCGGCCCCGGTACTGGATCGGGGATAGGTGCTGCCAGGCGATCGTCATTCGCGGAGACGAGCTCGACACCCCACTTGCTTGCGAATCTGCGCCGCTTCGCATCGTTCAAAGGCGCAAACGGGTCCGGCTTCTTCTCCGGGGCGCGACGGGTGTATGATTTGACGGGGATTTTACCACTCATCTTTCACACCCTTCAGGATGGCATTTTCTGGCCAGATCGTTACCGTCTCGCCGTGAGCCATCGCTTCGCGGACAAGCCAAACGATATCTTCGTCGGTCTGGAATGGAGTATGGGTGCGGCATAGATGGCCGTCCGCATCGCGCGTCTCAGCCTGCCAACCAAGCTTGCGGATTTCGTCGCTGGTCTGCAGGTTGACGGGGTTCGGGTTATTCATGCTGCCCTCCGATAGGCCAGAGTGAACGGAAGCCGATCGGACAGCACCCACATGTGATACATGTCGGCCTCATCGATCAGCTCTGACGCCGGCGGCATGACCTGCACGGCTGTCGCTTCTTCCCCGCAGATGTCGTTCTTGATGCGCTGCAGGTCGCGCCACGGCGGCTCGAGCTGCGAGGCGGTGCGAATGGCGAGATGCTTCATGCGGTTGCCCTGCTCGTCAGTGAACGGCCGGATCAGCACCACATAGAGATTGTTCGCCTGAGCGTGGCGCACCTCTTTGCACCAACCACTGCCGCCGGGGATTCCGTCAGGAAGATTGGTGATGCGCCAGAGGCCCCAATCACCCTTCAATCCTTTGCGCTCCAATGCGCGTCCGGCGAGACGTTGCTGACGATTGCTCATAGCTCTGCCCTCGCTGCTGCAAGGCATTTCACCCACAAGAGCGGCGTGATCGCGTCCATGTCATTGTCGCGGACCAGAACCTCAAAGGCCTGTCCCTCGTCGCACTCGTGATCCATCATGATCTCGATGATGCGCTCCTCGGCAAGATCGATGTCATAGCGGTGACCGGACTTGATCAGGTCGCTGACAGTTGTGCAGTCGACGCACACGACTTCCTCGCCGATCGCCCGACCGCCATCCTCGGCATAGGCTTCACTGTCGCAGCGCGTGCACGAATAGCCAAAGCCCGCTCTGATCCAGTGGTGCCCCTTGATCTCGTCAGGTCGGAGACCGTCCATAATAGGCGCGCGCGAGACTCCCAGTTCCATTTGCGCGAGCTCGGCATCCAGTTCGACGTCGGTCATGGTCATGGTCATCGTCAGGGCGATCTCTTCGTCATTGCCGTGGCCGTGATAACGGAGAAGCTGACGGATCACGTCGCGCTTTGTGTCGCCGATGAAGGGTTTCCAGTCGAACTCGCCCCAGTGCCCGCCGACCCACGTCGGGGTGGCCGGCTGAGCCGCTGATACGGCTGGCACAGTGCTGGCGATCGAGGGTAAGGCTGGCGCGATAGCGAGCGCCGCCGTGCTGGCGAGAAATATGCGACGGCTGATCATCATGCCACTCTCCAATCATTCGCGCCATCATGGAAGCCGCCACGGATCGTCTCGGTGAGATGGATTCCGTTCGTGTCGCAGAAGGCAATTGCATAGGTTATGAGGCTCGCGGCGCGACCGACCGACATGCGGGCGGTACTCTCGCGAATGTTGACGAACTCGTTTTCGAGGCCGGGAATGATCTCGACCTCGCCGGCTGTCGCAACGGTATGCCCGGAGACGAGCAAGACCTTCCAAGCTTCGGCATCCCGGCGCTTTCCAGCCCACGTCATCTGCGAGCTGGCTATGTCGGTGCAGATCGCATGAAACTTTGCGTTCTGGTCTCCGCTGCGCGTCTTCGGCCCGATGCTGATCGCGCTGCCTTCGTCGGCAGCAGCAACAGCGGCGAGGGCGTTCGCGCGCACCTTGTCGTTGATGAGGATGAACCGTTGGCGCTGGGTCATGGATCAGCCGCCATTCATCGGGTGAAGCTGCGCAAGACGCCGCGTCTTGATCGAGAACGCCGCATCGATCATGTCGGCATGGCCCTCGCTTTCCAGCGTGGCCAGCGCATCGAAGTCGTTCCAGATCTCTTCTACGCTGGCTTCATCCGCCGCGCTTCCGAGCGCCGTTTCGATTTCCTCGAGATATCCGCCAAGATCGAACTGATCTTCGCCCGCATCGTCCTTTGCCGGCTCGGCTTCGATCGTCTTCGCGGAAGGAGGCGCTGGCGGCTTCGGTGGCTTTGGAGGTGTGGGACGGCTTTCAGATACCGGGGTTACGTCCCGCATCTCGTCGGCGTCGGCAATCTCGCGCGCTTCGAACTCGTCGCGAATGCCGCCGAGCACGTCGCCGAAAAGTTCACGAAGGCAGTAGCCGGCCGCGCGCCATGCAAGCATACGCTTCGGAAAGCGATACCAAGGGCTGTCATTCGGCTTCTGTTCGTTCTTTTTGTCCCACTTGTTCCACTTTGTGACGACGGCTTCGGTCTGCCACAGTCCAGCCCGAACGGCGTCGTCCTGGCTGAACTCGACGCGCTTGTCTTCACCGGTATCGCTCCGCTTCGCTTCACAGAAGCCGATGAGCTTGCCGTTGACCTCGTCGCATCCGGTCCGCAGGTAGGTGACCTTGCCGGACATCCGGACGACGTTGATTAGGCCATCGCCGTAGAGCGCTGGCTTGCCATTGATGACGGTGAAGCTTCGGAGGCTGACCATTGGCTTAAGGCCAAGCTCGGCGCCGGACATGATGGCAACGGCGACAGCAGCAGCCGCCGCGTCACCTTCGAGCTTGCCGACAAGAGCAGAGGGCGCGAGCCCGGAAGCGACGACGGCGCGAGAGACACGCATCGTTTCTTCGAAGGTCTGCGGCACAATGGCCATGACCTGGCCGCCGGCGGATAGTGCAGGGACGTGAGCGTTCATCAGGCAGCCCGCTGTTCAGATTTGATTGCCATGCCGGCCAGCTCGACGCCGGAGCGCGCCGCGCGGTTTGCCAGCGTCTCGACAACTTCGCGGATCTCCGCCCGGTCCTTCAGCGCAAGCAGAAGAGCGTCGAAATCTGTGATCTCGGCAAAGACGAAGGTGCGGAGCGAAACTTTGGCACCGGTGCGGCCGGCGCTGGCGTTCCGAGCCTGCGTTTCCTTCGCGGCGGCTGCCTGACCTGAGCCCCTGACCTTCCTCCAGATTTTGGTAGAGTCCGTCACATCAAGGAGACGGACGAATGAAGCGTTCACGGTTCACGGAAGAACAGATCATCGGGATATTGAAGGAGCAGGAGGCGGGCGCGAAGACGGCGGACGTCTGCCGCAAGCACGGCATCTCGGACGCAACCTTCTACAAATACAAGGCGAAGTATGGCGGCATGGACGTGTCCGATGCGCGCAAGCTGAAGGCGCTTGAGGACGAGAATGCCAAGCTGAAGAAACTGCTCGCCGAAGCCATGCTGGACAATGCGATCCTGAAGGATGTCGCTGCAAAAAAATGGTGACGCCCGATGTGAAGCGGGATGCGGTGGCTCATGTCTGTGCGCAGCATGGGGTGAGCCAGCGTCGGGCGTGCGAGGTTCTGTCGGTGGATCGGTCGAGCATGCGATATCGCAGCGTGCGGCCTGACGATGCGGCCATTCGTGAGGCGATGAAGAAGGTGGCATCTGAACGACGCCGCTTCGGTTATCGCCGTATCCACGTCATGCTCGACCGGCAGGGGATCGTCATGAACCTGAAGAAGCTTCGGCGTCTTTATCGGGAGGAGAAGCTGACGGTGCGCAAGCGCGGCGGCCGGAAGCGAGCCTTGGGGACAAGGCGTCCTCTGGCTCTGCCCTCGCGTCCCAATGAGCGCTGGAGCCTGGACTTCGTCAGCGATGCCTTCACCGACGGTCGCCGCTTTCGGGTCCTGGCCGTCGTTGACGACTTCACCCGCGAATGCCTATGCCTGGTCGCCGATACATCCCTGTCAGGCGCAAGGCTTGCCCGTGAACTGGATAGTCTCATCGCCAGACGCGGAAAACCGAGGACGATTGTCTCGGACAACGGGACGGAGATGACCAGCATGGCCATCCTCAAATGGTGCCAGGAGAGCAAGGTCGAATGGCATTACATCGCCCCCGGCAAGCCGATGCAAAACGGCTTCGTCGAAAGCTTCAACGGCAGCTTCCGCGACGAGTGCCTGAACGAGACGCTGTTCTCGTCGCTCGCTCAGGCCCGCGCCGCAATCACTGCATGGAAGGAGGATTACAACAGAAACAGACCGCACTCGTCGCTGGGCAATATCACCCCCAGCGAATTCGCAATGAAAATGGCCATGGAAAAACAGGCCGCATGAGGCCAGATTAAAAATCCAAGACTCTCCCGAAAACTGGAGGGAGATTGGGTCTCAGGTCAGAACCCCAACAGCAACGCGACGATGGATCCGGCTATCAACCCACTTCCGCCAATCAGAAAGGCGGACGCCCTATCTATCCGTTTGAGGTAAGCAAGAAACTCGGCATCGTCCATCTGGTCTGTGGTGCTCGGCTTCATTAGAAATCAACTCCGTTCTCGTTCCTGGGCTCTTCATTCTTTTCCTTTCCCTTATCCGAAGCATCCGGAAACTCCTCTAACAGGAGCTGTAGGAGTTTGAGATTCCTGGTCACTTGTTTGATATCAGGTGTCAAAGGAGGAAGTGAGGTTGTCATCGTCTCGTCCACACGCAGTTGAGAAGGATCCTGCACGGTAGTAGAAGCCTGTATCGCTCCGACCTCTAAGCGAAAGTTGCACGTTGTCGGTTTAGTTGAAATCACACAGACAAGTTGTTCCGCATTATTCCGTCGGCATTCAATACGCTGTATATAGGCTGTTGGGCAAAACCGTTTGAATAGCGCTAGCCAAGCCGATGGTGGCATAACCGTTAAATGACTGTGTCCATCATCATAACACGCTATGACATGATGCTGCGCGGCACCTGCTGAGCAAAACTTTGCTACAACTGGTGCGAGGTCAGTCGGTGCAAAGTGTTCGAGTACATCCGCTGAACAGACTACATCAGCTTGAGGGATGGGCTGTATGCGAACGTCACCGTGATGAAATGTGACGTTTTCAGGAGGTGCTTCCATATAGTCGGATTTTGCCCAGTCAAATGCATGCACAACTGCAACGTGTGGTGCAATTATTGCTGTAAACTGGCCGTTACCACACCCAATTTCTACAACTCGGCCATTGCCAGAGATAGAGAGAATCTCGTTCAGTTCCGACGTGAGCCAGTTGTTCTCCCGATACGCATCATTTCCCTCGTGTAGATCTTGGTAATACGACGCAAGCAGACCTGCACCGTTGCGTGGGCGCTTCACCGTTGTGCCATTGGGATAGGTCATCGGGTTTTCAACCCGAAAGCCCACACGGACTAGGAGATTTGCTTGCCTCGTTTCAGAGGCAACTAGCGCTACGCTTGTCGCTTCAACTGGTGTCATTAGCTCAACGCCCGAGCCGCGGAGGCCGCTCTCATATCCAATATCTTCTCGATAGCTTGTTCTATCTCAATCAAATTGCCCGTGGTTGTATCAACGTAGACAGAATGATCTATGCACGCTACATGGAACAGGTCTTCGATGGTTCGGGCTTGATCACGTCGAGGTACAATAGACCGGTCGTCAGTAAGACCCCAGCCCGCATAGAATGGCACTCCAAACGTGACGACCCTCTTTCGACGCATGAGACCCTCCAGCCCGACTTGGGATGATACGGTATAGATAGCTTCGCACTGATCAATTATCGATCCGATCGAGACATTGTCCGGGAGAACCTTTACTTCTTTTACGCCTCTATTTCTGTAAGAGTTCATATTCCGTTGGATACTATCGGGATGTCTCTTAAAATAGATAGGTTTTCCGCTGTTATCTGCGACTGCGGTTTGCAGCATACGTTCAAATGTAGCATCGGTTGCCCCTGCAAATTCGATCGAGGCATCCCCTTTTTTCTGATCGATCACTAAAACTGCTCCCGGCTCGAGTACGTACGATCCAGGCGTGTCGTTATACTTATTGTACTTTGTGATGCCCTCGGCACAGATGCGTTCAATGAGCTCAGCAGCGCGCTTGCGCTCAGCTGCGCTTAGTGACCACTCAGGGCTGTTGAGTGTTCTTTCTATCCGCGAGGGTTGTCGCGCATCGAAGTAGTATCCCATGTCGTCAAGCATAAACCCAAGGGCGCGTCTCTCGTCCAGCGTAGCATCTGGGTCGAAATAGGAAGCGAATGCACCGAACAAAGCGACTTCGGCAAAGTATAGTGGGCGGTTGTAAAGGAATGCGGCCTCCAAGCACTCCCAGAACATAGCTTGATCCTTTCGTTGCGAAAGGACAATGACGGCATCTGGGATACGGTCGTTAAAAAAAGAGATGTTGGGCGTTCTCGTGATCGTTTTGATGTTTTCGGCGTAGCCTCCATCCACGTCTTTCTTGCTGACGTTGGACATGATGTGCGAGAACTCAGGCAGCTTTTCCAGAACTTCCTTTGCATTGAATGTTGGGGCCGTATTCCGAGACAATGACAGCAGAAGCTGCTTCAGATCAATGCTTGTCCCCAATTGGGTGTATTGGGGCGGCTCTTTGCTGCTCGTCACAGTGGCGGGCTGCGCGACGCGCTTTACGGCGGCTACGCGGCGCTCGAGATCCATGACGGCAAGGCGAGTTTTGCGGATTTGAATGACGCTCAATGCTACGCCAGGGACAATGACTTTGAAGAACCTGCTAAGAGAGAACTTTGGCTTCGACCTGAGAGGTTGTGTTTTTGGCGTAACTTTCTTCGTAGGAGATTTGGAATCGGAAACCGGCTTAGGTATAAGAGACTGATATGGCGTCAAGGAAAGATAGGAGAACCATGTCGCGGACTTCGGGTGTTCAAGCGAAATCCAAGGTTTGCGCTTTAAGGTGTAGTGAATTATCGCTGGCGACTGAATAGCTGACGCAGCTTGTTTTTGCTCCATCGTGTTTTCTACCCCAGCATGAGATGTCGCCCAATTTGGGTTAAACATCGAACCGTGCACGTTCCATTTTAGGGGCAGATAGGTTATCGCGCCGTGGAATAGCTCTGCGATAATTTGTTGGTCACCTAGCATCAGCCGATATCGATTGGATGACAGGTAGAGGGATAAGATATCATCAAATCCGATCGACCTCATGATGTTCATGTTGATTAACATGACGCCAGCATTGATGTGGCGGCCATCTGTTTGGATTCCAAACTTTTTATTGTAAGTTTTGGAAATAGTGTCTTCAACGCCGGCGAAGATGTGACCCTTCATAGGAAAGGTGAAGAGCTCGTCGAGCGATGATTGTATTATGAGGTCGCTGTCAAGATATAGCACTTTCTCGACGTCAGTCGGAAGAATGTTATGCAGGAGCAACCGATAGTAGGTCGCAATCGAAATGCCATCACTAGTTTTAATATTCCTAAACTTTGCCGCATCGACTACTATTTGAACAAGTTCGAATTTCCCAATTGAGTTTAGGCTCTCGATACGCTCAACCTCTTCAGGCAACAGCATCTCATCCAGCAACAAAAACACCCGTATTGGTAATGTTCCTGTATAGTTTTTGACTATAGATGCAAGCGTGACAGCTGTATACGGAATATACTCTGCATCTGAAGCGAAGACGATGTTTAAAACTGAGGCGCTCGGCTCTGCATCATTTAGGGCAGAGATGCGTTCGACGGCAACCTCGTTTAACATGAGAGGCATGGAGTTCTCCGTGGATATGTATTCGACTTGGATCAATTAGCGCGTTTTATGAAGCTCTGTAAGGGCGGCGATGCACAGCGCTATCATAGGCGAGGCGCCCTGACAGGCCGGTGCCGAACCAATCTTCGCACTTCCCATTCCAGGCTCCCAACTGCATCCCCCGACATGTCCTGGGACCAATTCTTGGGCGAGACGATAAGCATCGAAAAGGTTAGAAGTGTAAAATGGGACGTTTGCTGCATCGTTGGATGTAGGCACCAACCACAATGTTCGCTGCTTGGTCTCGCCCGTCTTCGCGTCGATAAAGGGCTCAACCTTCCGTCGCCACCCAAGAAGTTCGGCAATCTCAATTTCTACGCCGCGATCCGGACCTTTCATTACCTGAAGCTTTGCGATTAAGGTCTCTACGGACATTTTGTCGGTCTCTCTAATTTGGAAGTCTCATGGCTATTACAACACGGAGCGGGAGCTTCAAAGCGCAAAACTCGAAGCGTCTCCGCAATCAAGGAGCGCTGTTAATAGCAATAATTTTCTTCCTCATCCCACCTGTGTGGTCAGAGGTAGCTACTGCTTCGCCTTCGAATTGCGCCGAGGAACAAGTCCGAGAGATTATGAGGGATACAAGCGAACCCTACTTTCTCCAGTGCAATATGAAACTGCCTCCCGGGGCACGTATCACCAGGCAAATAGTCATCGAAGGAAGCGCGTCATCGGGTCTCACTTTAGACTGCAATGGCGCCATATTAGATGGTTCTGCTTTGCCCGAAGAATCTGAGGTAGGACAACTGTTGGTTCGGTCAAAGCCTGATCAACCGGTGTGGGACCGGCCAGAGGATATAACGGTTAGGGGCTGCCATATACTTGGTTCAGCAAAGGTATATGGCATCGGTCTCAGCGGAAATGCAGATCGCGTGAGAGCGTCGTCTCTAAAGCCAAATCATACTGCGTTCGTTCAGGCGTCTGCCCCAACTCGGGTGACGTTTTCGGAGATGGTGTTCGAGACAACCGGTCGCCTGCCGCTGTATATTTCGCCTGGAGCGACGTATGTTTCAGTTTCTTCCTCGGTTTTTAAGGGCCGATCCCGCACAGTCGCTATCTATCTGGATGCCGAAACAAAGCACACGCTGATTGAGGATTCAGATTTCGAAATTACGACCAAACGAAGAGAACTTATTGCCATAGACGGCGCTGCGAACAACACGATTCAGAACAACATTTTTCGCGATGCCTCTAATGGGGGGATTTTCCTTTATCGCAATTGTGGTGAAGCTGGCGCTATTCGGCACCAAGCTCCCCAGTTTAACGTGATCTCTGGAAACGAGTTCTTCGTTAAGCGCAGATCCTCGCGACCGGCAATCTGGCTAAATTCGAGAAATGGTAAGCAGCCTTTCTGTTTCCGAGACGAGCGATACCCATTTGGGAGCAGCCTTGACCCGATGGACAATGCGAAGAATAATCGCGTAATCGGCAACATCGTCTTCGGCGCTGGACCATCCTCCTTTCGGAATGCCGCCCCCTCCAACGTACTCCTCAACAACTCATTCCGTAGGTGAGACACTGGCGTTTGCATTTCTCAGAGTTGCAAGTTGAATTCAAATTCCGCGGGACGAAGCATGATCCTTGTTTTTCAGAGAGTGGGATGGGCTGTTGCTAAGAAGGCGCGGCTCGCGCTAGCGTTCATGAGAGCCAGAAAGGGAGGGCATCAGGAGTCCGCAGCGTTCGTGCGGGCGCTGCGGGTGAACGGATTGCGCGATCGCGCGAATGCGTATCTCAAGGCGCTGCCTGACGACGTGGCCAAATCACCATCTGTGGTGCTTGAGAGCGCTGAACTGCAGCGGGGTCAACACCTCTACGCTGAGACCAAAGCGACGCTCGAAGCCTTGCTTCCCACGCTTGGCGGGAAGACGAAGAAGGCCGTTCAACACCGCGTTCGTGAGCTGAAGGTGATCCTGCGATGCGATGTGCAGGTTCTGGCTCAGTCCAAAGATCACTCGATCACGTTGTTCGAGCAAAAATCGGGAAGTGACACAGTGATTGTCACATTCGGAACCGTTAGCAGCGGTCTGCTGTCGGCACCGTTTGGTCTGCCGTTCATACTTGAGAATGGATTTCACCAGATTCATGTCGCGCAGCGCGAGTTTACCTTCTACCAAGGCCTGAGCAATGAAGAATTCGCAGATGCGGTATCTGAGTTCTGCGAAGGGAAAAAGGTTATCTGCTATGGCTCCAGCCTCGGTGGCTACGCGGCACTCTATTACGCCGGCGGCATCCAAGCCAAAGTTCTCGCCTCAAGCCCGGTAAATTACCTCGACAACTCTATCCGACGTCTTCGCTACATTTTTGTGCCGAACCGTCATCAAAAACTGTCCGATCTGCCTCGTAGTCCTCATGCACCGACCATCTACGTGGACCCATTGGCAGATGAGCGCGACATGATATTTCTCAGACATAATGTCTCGCCTGCGTACCCCGATGCAGTGATTAAAGAATTGCCCGGCGCAGGGCACGAGGTGTTCAGGGCCTTACTTGCTCAAGGTGACCTGAAGAGAGTTTTCTTGGAAGCAGTTTCTGAGGTAGGCAGCCCTTAGTTCTGTTTTGCGCTACCTCCGCCTGACGCCGACCATATCTGGCCACCGAAACAGAGCGATGCCACGCTGAGAGGATCGAATGCAGAGTAGCTGCAGACGCTCCTTTTTGGATGCCGGCGAAATCGTGGTCAACCCAGACGGCACAGTGACCTAGTCTAACTAAAGACATTCGTAGTTATAAAAAGGCTCGCTCCGGCGGGCCGTTTTTGTTGCCCCCTCAACATTGGAGAACACCATGAACACGAACGTGCCCGCCGGCGCGGCGCTGGTCGTCGACTATGACGTGGCGATGGAGATCGCCAGCCACGAAGCGATCATCCGCCAAGCCTACAAGGACAGTGAAGGCGTCTGGACCTAGTCCGTGGGCCTGACGTCCGCTACCGGCCATGTCGTCGAGCGCTACATCGGCAAGCCGCAATCGCTCGAGCATTGCCTTCGCGTCTATGTCTGGGCGCTGGACAACTACGCCGACGCGGTCCGCAAGGCCTTCGCCGGTGTCGAGCTTTCGAAGGAGCAGTTTGCAGCAGCTCTGTCGTTCCACTGGAACACGGGACAGATCGGCAAAGCCTCTTGGGTGAAGCTATTCAAGGCCGGCAAGCTCGGGGAAGCCAAGAAGGCCTTCATGAACTACTCGAAGCCAAAGACAATCGTTCCTCGCCGCCAGGCGGAGCGCGATCTGTTCTTCTCCGGCAAGTGGTCGAACACCGGCAAGATGGTGGAATACACCCGCGTAACCGCCAAGGGAACTCCGGACTGGGGCAGCGCCAAGCAAATCAACGTGGAAAAGGAACTGAAGGCGGCGCTCGCCGGCGAAATCCCTGACGCCGACAAGGTCATCGTGACCGAGGAGAAGATCGTAGCGGTTCCGGTCTCGATAGAGAAGCAGGTCGTCCCGCAAAAGGTCGAAGACAAGGTCAAGGAGAAGTCGAACTGGCTGACCTAGCTGACCGGTGGCGGCGGTCTCGGCACGATCGGCCTGGGTTGGCTCACAGGCATGAACTGGCAGGCGGTGCTTGCTGGTGGCGTGATCCTGATCGTCGTGCTGCTGCTGTTCATTCTGCTTCGCAGCCAGATCATCTCCGCCGTCCGCGAGATCAAGGCGGAGGTCGGCTGATGTCGTCCACTCTGCGCATCATCGTCATCTTCGCGATCGTCACCGCCATCATTGGCGCGGCGACATGGTTCTACAACGCTGGCGGAGCTGGTGCTCTCAACACAATCGAAAGGCAGAACAATGAAGCAGGCGAACAGTCTGATCGCGCTCGCAGCGCTTATGACGTGTGCATTGATGGCGGCCGGTTGTGGGACTTCCGCTCCGGCAAGTGCGCCGGGCCTGCGTCGAATCGTGGGGACTGACCTTATCGGTGCAAGGGGTGCATCGCCGATTGACCAACGGAAGATCGACCGAACTGTCGTTGGCCTGTGCAGTGGAAAACTCTGGACAGCGGAAGAATGCACCCGACACGGAGACGCAGCCAATGAATGACGGCTACTCCGGACCAGGCATCTGGATCCGCATCAGGCACCGCTTCGGCCCTCGCATGACCGAATGGTTTATGGCTGGGCATATGATCCTGTTCGGGTATGTCCTGCTCTTACCCTCCGAGACATTCAACCAGCCTGCGTTCCAAGCTTTCCGCAACCTCGTTCCATCGGAAACGGTGTTGGGTTGGGTGATGCTCGTGGTTGGTTGTCTGCGGATCACGGGCCTCGTAATCAACGGGGCGAGGAAGAACGTGACCCCGCAAATCCGGCAGTTATCCGCTGGCATTGGATGCCTGATCTGGTCAGGCATCTCCTATGGCTTTGCATCCTCTGATGTCATCAGCACATGGCTCGCTATTTACCCGCTCTTCGCCGTTGGAGAGCTGGTCAACATCAACCGTGCTGCACGCGACCAAGGGGAAACACGGTATGGAACAGCTATCTGAACTTCCGCCGCTTGCGATCGTCGTATTCGGCGCAACCCTTGCCGTCATTTTCGGGGTCCGCTACCTCGGCTTGCTTTCGGGCACAAACAAACCTCCTGAGAAAAGCCCAGCCGCTGCGCAGGTTGCTGCGGTCATCGTCGATCCATCTGCACTGAACCGTCACACGGCCTCTACCGAAGCGCTGAACATGACGTTCGTCGAACTGCTGGCGGTCTTGAAGGAAAACGGACGGATAGCCAACCTCATGGCGATCGAGCTTGATCGCATCAGGGAAGAGTTGCGTATTCAGCGCGAGATAGGCCGGCGAGATCGCGAGCGTTAAGGCATCCCCACCAGCTTCAGCAATTGGGCGACGAGGATAACGGTGGCCAAGATAGCCACTGCAAGAGACGGCACAGAAAACGCTACTCTTCGACGCCTCAAAAAAATACTTGGCGCAGTGCTCCGTTTGGTGCTCGAAAAGGCTTCTGTAAGAATTCGAAGCACAGGGGCGAAAATGGCAGAAATCTGGCGCGGCAAGCATTATGGCAATGAAGAGAACATTCTAGGCGGTACGAGGCTTTTCGTACTCGGAGAGGCGCACTATCACGCAGATGCTCCGATCGGAACAAACATGCCTGAGATAACGCAAGAAGTCGTTGAGTCTTACATCGCTGGACGAATGGGCGCCAATGCCATGTTTTTTCGGCGGATCGAGCGGCTCGTCTGCAAACGCCTTAGCCGCGGTCTGACCCAGCAAGAAAGCTGGGACTTTTGGCACTCGGTCGTCTTCAGCAACTACATCCCCGTCATTGCAGGTAACGGTCCAGGAGACCGGCCCCCAGCGGCGTTGTGGGAAGGACAGGCGCCGGCAGAATTCTGTGCCAACGTTCAGAAGACAGAGGCTGAGATGGTCTTGGTATGTGGCACAGAGCTATGGCGGCGGAAGCCCTTCAACCACGCTGTCACCGACGCCTACCGCGTAGGCAAGCGAGGGTATGAGGGACACGAGATTAGGTGGTCAGAGAACTATTTTGCGATGGCGGCCCATATTCCACACCCATCAGGATCGCGAGGATGGTCATACGAACGTTGCCTTCCCGTCGTTGAATACCTTTTCAAGAACATGAATGAACGTAGGCGGCTACTAGACATCCCCGTCGCCGTTCCTTCGACTTGGAATGAAGCTGATGCTATCGTGTGATTTGAATGCTCCCCAACTTGGATTCTTCTGGTTGATACCTTCAGGAGATGGGCATGAACTCTACGGCGTGTTCGAATTTTTCGACTTAGTTCCTGTGGTTTCAGGTCGGAAGCTAAGCGGCAGTCGAGAGTGCGCCTGGGGCATATTACAGGCTCATTTCCCTGAGTTCCTCAACATATCAAGCGATTATTTCACTCAAGGTGAAATATTGTGGAGAGAAATCGATGACATGTTTCAGATGACTATCGTCGGCGGGCAGATTGAGGAGGGACGAATCGATGAAATCGCAATGGATCATTTAATCCCCCTGAATAGGTTGGTAGTGTGTATGGACCGAGACCAATAGCGGCCGGACGCGATCTTAAGGGAAATTATCGTTCGCGACGAACGCAGGGAACGGCTTTCGCGCTGCGCGATAGATCGCGCCGGACTCAGGCCGCTACGGGTCTGACAGAAGACGTGCCTTCCCTGCCGAAGTGAGTGTGTACACAATGCCCCGGTTTCCTCGCCGGAAGGCAGCGGCAAGGCCAGTTTCCAAAAGCGAAGCAATCGCCGTCGAACCGATTCGTCGCAGGACAAAGTCCCCCTTACTGACATGCTCGTAGCGAGCAAGGACTTTCAAAGCTTCGCGAACCTGACACTCAACTGTTAGTGGTTTCAATGATGGGGTCACCTGGTCTGATAGCTCTCAACGGCCCGCCGTCCTGCTGGTCGGCATCGAGGGCGTCACGAATAAAACTGAGATTTTGCGGCTGCCGCATCGGGGACAACGCAGACGCTCAGACACTCTATCGATCGGAAAGTCGCGCCCGCGGGTAGCGACCTATGTCGTCATGTCGAGATTGTACTTCCAGTCGCATTTGCGGCTGCTGCTGCCTGTGTCGACAAGGCCATGGCGGCAGGCAGCCGAAAGCTGCCAACCCTGATTGAATGCGTCGCCTATGGTCCCGATCTCGCTCATGACGGCGAACGTAAATCGGTCGTCGAAAAAGAACAACGCAAGAACAGACGAATATCAAATTTTGTGCGTCTGTCTCAGGTAAGAGCTCGCCGAGAGCGCTCTCAAGTCCCGGCCCCCGTGAACGTCCAAAGAACAGAGGTGTGTCAGCCCTGTGTCAACTGGGGCAACTCGTTCCCGAGCTGTTCCGCAAGATGCAGCAAGAACTTGCATGGTCGCTTTGAAAATATCACCAGCAGACTTGCGCTTTTCTCGACTTTCCACTATCCACGGCGGCGGGACACTCCTCCCCAACGAGGAGCCAATTACCTGGAAGGGTATACATATGGCCACTGCCGCAAAGCCGGACCTGCGTCCGAATAACGCCCATTTTTCTTCTGGCCCTTGCTCGAAGCGCCCCGGTTGGTCGCTCGACGCTCTCTCCGATGCCCCGCTCGGTCGTTCGCACCGCGCCAAGGTTGGCAAGGACAAGCTCAAGCAGGCCATCGATCTCACCCGTGAAGTTCTGAACGTTCCGGCCGATTACCGTATCGGCATCGTTCCCGCATCCGACACCGGCGCCGTCGAAATGGCGATGTGGTCGCTGCTCGGCGAGCGCGGCGTCGACATGGTCGCCTGGGAGAGTTTTGGTGCCGGCTGGGTCACCGACGTGGTCAAGCAGCTGAAGCTGAAGGATGTCCGCAAAATCGAGGCCGATTACGGCGTTCTTCCCGACCTTTCCACTATCGATTTCGACCGTGATGTGGTCTTTACCTGGAACGGCACGACGTCTGGCGTTCGCGTTCCGAATGCCGACTTCATCCCTGATGACCGCAAGGGCCTCACCATCTGCGACGCAACGTCGGCCGCATTTGCGCAGGACCTCGATTTCGCCAAGCTCGATGTCACCACCTTTTCCTGGCAGAAGGTGCTGGGCGGCGAGGGCGGTCACGGCATGATCATCCTGTCGCCGCGCGCTGTCGCCCGTCTTGAAAGCTACGTCCCGGCGTGGCCGCTTCCAAAAATCTTCCGCATGACCTCGGGCGGCAAGATTTCCGAAGGCATCTTCAAGGGCGAGACGATCAACACGCCGTCGATGCTCTGCGTCGAGGACTATATCGATGCACTGCAGTGGGCAAAGTCGCTCGGCGGCCTCAAGGCGCTGATCGCCCGTGCCGACGCCAATGCGAAGGTGATCTTCGATTTCGTGGCGGCCAACGACTGGATCGCCAATCTGGCGCAGGTCGATGAGACGCGCTCCAACACCTCGGTCTGCCTGAAGATCGCCGATGCCGATGTCGCCGCTCTCGACGCTGACGCACAGGCAGCCTTTGCCAAGGGCGTGACCTCAATCCTCGAAAAGGAAGGCGTCGCACTCGACGTCGGCGCTTACCGCGACGCACCGTCGGGCTTGCGCATCTGGGCTGGCGCCACCGTCGAAGAGGCGGACATGAAGGCGCTGATGCCGTGGCTCACCTATGCGTTCGAAACGCAGAAGGCCGCGCTGTCCAAGGCCGCTGCCTGATCGAATTCCGGTGCCGCCGCTCACCCGTCTAGGGACGCGGCACCGTTTCATCCGCATTTAGAGATTACACCCCTTATCAGGAGCCCAACCCATGGCACCTCGCGTTCTCGTATCCGACGAACTCTCCGAAACCGCTGTCCAGATCTTTCGCGATCGCGGCGTCGAAGTCGATTTCCAGCCGAAGCTCGGCAAGGACAAGGACAAGCTCGCCGAAATCATCGGCAATTATGATGGCCTCGCCATCCGTTCCGCCACCAAGGCGACCGAGAAGCTGATCGCTGCTGCGACCAACCTCAAGGTCATTGGCCGCGCCGGTATCGGCGTCGACAATGTCGACATCCCGGCTGCCTCGAAGCGCGGCATCATCGTCATGAACACGCCGTTCGGCAACTCGATCACGACGGCTGAACACGCGATCGCGCTGATGTTTGCCGTTGCCCGGCAGTTGCCGCAGGCCGATGCCTCGACGCAGGCCGGCAAGTGGGAAAAGTCGAAGTTCATGGGTGTCGAAATCACCGGCAAGACGCTTGGCGTCATCGGCGCCGGCAATATCGGCGGCATCGTCTGCAAGAAGGCGATCGGCATCGGCATGCATGTCATCGCATACGACCCCTTCCTCTCGGCTGAACGCGCGCTGGACATGGGCGTCGAGAAGGTCGAGCTGGACGATCTGCTGGCGCGCGCCGACTTCATTACGCTGCATGTTCCGATGACCGACAAGACGCGCGGCATTCTCGGCAAGGAAAACCTTGCCAAGACCAAGAAGGGCGTGCGGATCATCAACTGCGCCCGCGGCGGTCTGGTCGATGAAGCAGCGCTTGCTGAAGCCATCAAGTCCGGCCATGTCGCCGGTGCTGGTTTCGACGTGTTCGAAGTCGAGCCTGCGACGGAAAGCCCGCTGTTTGGTCTCGACAACGTCGTGTGCACGCCGCATCTGGGCGCCTCCACCACGGAAGCCCAGGAAAACGTGGCCTTGCAGGTGGCTGAACAAATGTCGGACTATCTGGTCAAGGGTGCCGTTTCCAACGCCATCAACATGCCTTCGATCACCGCTGAAGAAGCACCGATCCTGAAGCCGTTCATCCGTCTTGCCGATGTTCTCGGTGCCTTCGTTGGTCAGGTCACGGAAGATCCGATCAAGGAAATCGAGATCCTGTTTGATGGCGCAACGGCCGGAATGAACACCAAGGCGCTCACCTCCGCGCTTCTGGCTGGTTTGATCCGTAACCAGGTGGCAGACGTGAACATGGTTTCCGCGCCGATCATGATCAAGGAAAAGGGCATCGTCCTGTCCGAGGTCAAGCGCGACAAGACCGGTGTCTATGACGGCTACATCAAGCTGACGGTCACCACCGACAAGCAGAGCCGTTCCGTCGCCGGCACCGTGTTTTCCGACGGCAAGCCGCGGTTCATCCAGATCAAGGGCATCAACATGGACGCCGATGTCGGCGCCAACATGGTCTACATCTCCAATACCGACGTACCTGGCATGATCGGCTTCATGGGCACCACGCTCGGTGATGCCGGCGTCAACATCGCCAACTTCCATCTCGGCCGCGAGAAGGATGGCGGCGATGCGATCGCGCTGCTTTATGTCGATGGTCCTGTTTCGAACGACGTGCTCGCCCGCCTGACCGCCAACCCGGCGATCCGTCAGGCCCGCCAGCTGGTCTTCAACGTCGAATAAACCATCCTCCCGGATGACCAAGACAAAGCCCGGTGCCAGCGCGCCGGGCTTTTTCGTTGTGATCAAGCCGATGTGATCGGTCCATACGCTAAATCTCCCGCTGGTTGTATTTGCGTCGCTTGGCTCCCGTTTCATCGTCCGATATCTACTTCGGCGGGAAAAGATGGTGGTGGCTCTAAAATTCGCGCCTGCCACTCTCTATATCTAGGATCACGACCGCATCGGGCGGCCAGAGGAGAAACCAATGTTATCCAAGCTTCGGCGTTTCCAGAAACTCTTCGCGATCTTCGCGGTCGGAATGGCAGTTTCGCTAACAGCCGTCGATATGGCGGAGGCGCGCCGCGCCGGCGGCGGTTCCAGCTTCGGCAGCCGCGGTACACGCACATTCGCACCGCCGCCGACCACGAACACGGCACCAGGCACGGCAACCGGCATCAATCGTTCGATGACGCCCAACACGCAGCAGAACGCAGCGTCTCCTGCTAACGGCGCAGGCGCTCAGGCGGCTCAGCCGCGTCGTGGCCTGTTCGGCGGCATGGCGGGTGGTCTTCTTGGCGGTCTGGCTCTCGGTGGCCTGTTCGGCATGATGATGGGCAACGGTTTTGGCGGTATGGCCGGCATGTTCGGCATGCTGTTGCAGATCGCGCTGATCGCGGGTCTTGCCATGCTGGCCTTCCGCTTCTTCGCCCGTCGTCGCCAGCAGCAGCACCCGGCGGGTCCTGCCGGCAACGCGCGCGATAACGGTTTCGGCGGTAACAGCCGTGACAACAACAACCATGCCTATCAGGCACCGCAGAACAACGGTGGCGGCTTCCAGATCCCTAAGATCGGTTCTGGCGGCGGTGCGATGGGTGGCTTCGGTGCCACGCAGGCGGCGTCTGCTCCGCGTCAGGCGGGTCCCGACACGGATGAAGTCGGTATCACCGGTCGCGATCTCGGCCTCTTTGAAAAGATGCTGACGGATGTCCAGGCTGCCTATGGCGCGGAAGACTACGCGAAGCTTCGCAATCTCACCACGCCGGAAGCCATGTCCTATCTGGCTGAAGAGCTCGGTGAAAACGCCACCAACGGCGTGAAGAACGAAGTCCGCGACGTGACCCTGTTGCAGGGCGACCTTTCGGAAGCTTGGCGCGAAAACGGCCAGGAATACGCAACGGTTGCGATGCGCTACTCGAGCGTCGACTTCCTCAGCGATCGCAACACCGGCGCTGTCGCCGAAGGTGATCCGAATGCCGTGACGGAAACGGTCGAGATCTGGACCTTCGTGCGCAAGCCGGCCAATGACTGGAAGGTCTCGGCCATCCAGTCGGCTGCCTGATCAGCCAATTCCCAGCAGCGCGATCGTCTTGTCGTCGCGCTGACCGCCGAAGAACTTCTCAAGGGCTCGCTCGAAAGGCGAGCCCTTTTCTGTTGCGGCTTTATCGAACAGCGTCATCGAACTGCGAAACTTCATGTCGTCGGGGGACCCGAGGATGGTGCGCGCCGTAAGTCCTTCATGCGGAAGCATGGCGTGCGTGCATTCGAGGAGACGTGGTCCAAGCACCGGATGGTCGAGATAGGTCTGGGCTTCTTCCAGAGAGGTAAGTGCGAAGCGTTGTGACATGATCGAGGGACCAAGACCGGCGATCTGCGGGAAAATGTACCACATCCAGTGCGACTCTTTGCGGCCGTTTCGCAGTTCGCTCATGACCTGCGCGTAGACCGGATCTTGTGCATCCACGAATCGGGTCAGATCGGATTTTCCGTTATCGACAGTCATGCCGCGCTCCTCGCATCATCTCCCAACGGCCGCCATGAAGACACCGCAACTGTGAAATTTTTGCGGCAGGGGTGTTTCATGCTGCACTGCACCCTAAATCGGTTGGATGGATTTTTTGATTACAGAGTTTCGTCAATATACCGACTGGCTGCCGAACTGGATGGTGAGCGTCGGCCTTCTCGTGGGCGCGGTCCTGATTGGTCTGGCGATCCACCGTTTCGCGTTCGGTATCTTCAAGCGGCTGGTGGAAGACAAGGACCTGTTCTGGCGATCGCTGGTGTCGCGCGGGCGCCGGCCGATGCGTTTGACGGTTCTGACATTCACTGTATCGTTTGCATCATCTATCGCACCGCTTGCGGCTCGACCGGCCGAAATCATCCGGCATGTGCTGCTGCTGGGTTTCATCCTCGTGCTCGGCTGGGTCGCAAAGACGGCTTTGCATATTTGGATGACGGTCTATCTGCGCCGCTTCAAGCTGGATGCGGAAGACAACCTTCTTGCCCGCACCCACGTGACCCAGTCGCGGATTGCCGAGCGCATTGCCGGCGCGATGATCGTCATCGTCACGGTTGCCGCGATGCTGATGACCTTCCCGGCCGTCCAGCAATACGGCGTCAGCGTGCTCGCCTCCGCCGGTGTCGCCGGTATCGTGCTGGGTCTTGCCCTGCAGCCCATGCTGAAGAACATCTTTGCCGGCATCCAGCTTGCCATCACGCAGCCGATCCGCATCGACGACGCCCTGATCGTCGAAGGGGAGTGGGGCAATGTCGAGGAAATCACCTCGACCTACGTGGTGGTGAAGCTGTGGGACTGGCGGCGGATGATCCTGCCGCTCTCCTACTTCATCGAGAACCCGTTTCAGAACTGGACCCGCGAAGGATCGGCCCTGATCGGCACCGTGATGATCTATCTCGATTATTCCGTCCCCGTCAGCGCCATCAGGCGCAGGGTCGAGGAAATCGCCAACGAGTCGAAGATCTGGGACAGGCGCGTGGTCAATGTTCAGGTGACGGATTTCAAGGAAAGCGTGATGGAGATCCGTATCCTGGTCTCCGCCAACAACGCGCCGAAGACGTTCGACATGCGTTGCGAGATGCGCGAGAAGATCATCGACTTCGTTCAGCGGGAATATCCGGCAGCGCTGCCTCGTCTAAGGGCCGAAGGTGCGAGCAACAGCAACGGGCACGCAAACGGCGCCGTCGCGGAGACGGCCCTGCGTCACGCGAACTTCCAGTCCTGATGTTGCTGCTCTCTGACACTGAGGGCGCAGATGGGGTGAACGGGCTTCTCTTGCGCGCCAGCTCATTCCTTTCTATATCCTCTTTCTGAAAGC
The DNA here is from genome assembly GCF_017876855.1 of Rhizobium sp. PvP014. Lineage (NCBI taxonomy): Bacteria > Pseudomonadati > Pseudomonadota > Alphaproteobacteria > Hyphomicrobiales > Rhizobiaceae > Rhizobium > Rhizobium sp. PvP014. Next base: position 1,899,765 of record NZ_JAGIOT010000002.1, on the reverse strand, counting down.
CTTTGCGCGGACGATCCCGCACATCTGGTGCCACTCTGCCGGCGTGCTTGCTGCCGCGGCCTGAGAGACTTTAAGAGAGTACCCCGTGAATACGCTGGATTTTGACAAGAAGCCGGAAGATACGCGTGTCGTGGTCGCCATGTCGGGCGGCGTGGATTCCTCCGTCGTGGCCGGCCTTTTGAAGCGCGAAGGCTATGACGTGATCGGGATCACGCTTCAGCTCTACGATCACGGCGCTGCCGTCCACCGCGCAGGATCCTGCTGCGCCGGCCAGGATATCGACGATGCCCGCCGGGTCTGCGAGACATTGGGCATTCCGCATTACGTTCTCGACTATGAGAAGCGGTTCCGCGAGACGGTGATCAATCCGTTTGCCGAAGCCTATGCGATGGGCGAAACGCCGGTTCCCTGTGTTGCCTGCAACCAGACGGTCAAGTTTGCCGATCTTTTGGCGACCGCGCGCGAGCTCGGCGCCGATGCGCTGGCAACCGGCCATTACATCCGTTCGGCGCCGAACCCCACGGCCGACAATCCGGGCCGCCGTGCGCTGTTCAGGCCGATCGATGCCGACCGCGACCAGAGCTGGTTCCTGTTTGCGACAACGCAGGAGCAGATCGACTACCTGCGATTTCCGCTGGGCGGCATGGGCAAGGCGCAGGTGCGCGAGCTTGCCGAAGACATGGGGCTGGTGGTTGCCAAGAAGGCCGACAGCCAGGACATCTGTTTCGTGCCCGCCGGCAAATATGCCGATATCATCGCCAAGGTGAAGCCGAACTCGGCACTGGTGGGCGATATCGTCCACATGGACGGCCGCGTACTGGGCCGCCACGAGGGGATCGTCCATTACACGATCGGGCAGCGGAAGGGTTTGGGCGTTGCGACAGGCGAGCCGCTCTACGTGGTTTATCTCGATGCCCGCTCGCGCCGCGTCATCGTAGGTCCCAAGGAAGCGCTCGATACGCACCGGGTCTATCTGCGCGACGTCAACTGGATCGGCGACGGGACGCTGCAGGATGATGCGGGCAACGGCTTTGCGTGCTTTGCCAAGGTACGCTCGACGCGCCCGCCGTCACCTGCCACGCTGCATACGGATGAGCGCGGCGTCTATGTCGATCTGGCGATCGGCGAGCAGGGCGTGGCACCCGGTCAGGCCTGCGTTCTCTATTCCGCCGAAGGTGCCGATGCGCGCGTCCACGGCGGCGGCTTCGTCGAACGGTCCGAACGGGCGGCCGATGCCGAGGCATCGTTGCGGGCGCTTCTGGCGACCCCTGTAGCCGCTTGAAAGACCGGTTTTATTCGGCCTGGAGAATGAACGAGGGATCGGGAAAATAGCGGTTCAAATCTCGCCGTTTTTCTCCCATCCTGCGCTTGACACTTCAGTGACGCGGGTTCTATAAGCCGCACATCCAAACGGATCGAGACACTCGATCCACCCTGTGGCGGGGTAGCTCAGTTGGTGAGAGCGCAGGATTCATAACCCTGAGGTCGGCAGTTCAATTCTGCCCTCCGCTACCAAATTTCCCTAAATTTCTATCTGATCTCAGCTGTATCCTGCGGGTGATATCCGAGGCTTGGCCCGGATGCTTCTGCGCCCGCAGCTTCTCGGTGCGAAGTGCTGCAGCCCGCACATTTTCACAGGCAGCAGCTGTTGCGGAAAATCACTTCGCCCGCGCGGCCAGCGCCTTTGCGCGCTTCATCCTGGCGAGGCGTTTCTTTGCGAGGTTGCGGCGGTGCTTGCGAGCTCTGATCTTGAGCTTGGCCTCCCGGTTCTCCAGTCTTCGCTGCAGGCGGACCTGATCGCGGAAGTGCTTGTCGTACGCAAGCGCGCGCGCGCGAACTGCGAAGAACACGGCTGCAATCAGAAGGACCAGGAAACCCAGCAGTGTTACGAGAATGGTGACCATTATTGCGATGCGAACCTTTTTGCTCGCATGAGTAATAGCTCACTTTCCGATAGGGTCAATGTCGCGAAGTTGCAGGAGTGCGCAGGCGTCCGTCGAGAGCGCACTCCTGCGCATCTTTGCGCGTCCCGGATCAACCGGTACGTTCGATGCGCTTTCCGGCGCTGTCGAAAAGATGAAGATGGTGGGGCGCTGTCGTCACGGGCAGTTTCTCGCCGATCGCGATGCGCGAGCGGCCGGGGACCCGGAAGACAAGAGGGCTTCCGTCCGACGTCGCACCATGGACGTAGCTTTCTGCTCCGACGAGTTCGACGGCGATGACCTCGACCTCGGCTCTGAAAGGCGAGGAAACCTCTCCCTCGGCAATCACGATGTCTTCCGGACGAATGCCGACGGTGGCGACAGTGGAGGGAAGGCCTTCGGCCACGCTCCAGCCGCCGGGCTTGCCAAGTGTCATCAGGTTCATTGACGGAGACCCGATGAAGGTTGCGACGAAGGTGGTCGCGGGTTTCTCGTAGAGCTCGATCGGCGTTCCGACCTGCTCGATCCGGCCGGCGTTGAGGACGACGAGGCGGTCGGCGAGCGTCATCGCTTCCATCTGGTCGTGTGTCACGTAGATCGACGTCGTCGCGAGCGATCGCTGCAGCCGGCGGATCTCGACCCGCATCTGCACGCGCAGTTTCGCGTCGAGGTTCGACAGCGGCTCGTCGAACAGGAAGGCTGCGGGCTTGCGCACGATCGCGCGGCCCATGGCGACGCGCTGCCGCTGGCCGCCGGAAAGCTGCCGTGGCTTGCGGGCGAGGAACGGCTCGATTTCGAGTGCGCGCGCGGCCTCGGTGATGCGCCGTTCGATCTCGTCCTTCGAGGTTCCGCGGTTCTTCAGACCGTAGGCAAGGTTCTGCTTGACCGTCATGTGCGGATAGAGCGCGTAGTTCTGGAACACCATCGCGATATCGCGCTCGGCCGGTTCCATGTCATTGACGCGCTTGCCGTTGATGATGACGTCGCCACCGGTGATGCTTTCGAGCCCGGCGACCATGCGCAGCAGCGTGGACTTGCCGCAGCCGGATGGGCCGACCAGAACGATCATCTCGCCGTCTGCGATGTCCAGTGACACGCCCTTGATGGCGTCGATATTGCCGCCATAGACCTTGCGGACGTCTTTCAGTTCAATTGTTGCCATTACTTTTCGGTCTCCACCAAACCTTTGACGAACCAGCGCTGCATGAGCACCACGACGATGACGGGAGGGATGATTGCCAGGATCGCCGTGACCATGACGTAGTTCCAAGGAGTTGATGCATCAGTGAAATCGACCATGCGGCGCAGGCCGATGATGATCGTGTTCATCTCCGCACGGTCGGTGACAAGCAGCGGCCAGAGATACTGGGTCCAGCCGTAGATAAACAGGATGACGAACAGGGCCGCGATATTGGTCGTCGACAGCGGCAGCAGGATATCGCGCATGAACCGGAACGGCCCGGCATTGTCGATCCGCGCCGCCTCGACCATTTCGCCGGGGATGGTGAGGAAGAACTGGCGAAACAGGAAGGTCGCCGTTGCCGATGCCATCAGCGGCAGCGTGAGGCCGGCATAGGTGTTGAGCAGGCCGAGATCGACGATCACCTTGTAGGTCGGCAGGATGCGCACTTCGACCGGCAGCATCAGGGTGATGAAGATCATCCAGAAGAAGCCCATTCGGAACGGAAAGCGAAAGAAGACGATCGCGAATGCCGACAGGAAGGAGATGATGATCTTGCCGACGGCAATTGCGACCGCCACCACGAAGCTGTTGAACAACAGCCGCTCCAGACTGACGCCGACGACGCGCTCGACACCGCCGGAAATGGACTCGCTATAGTTTTCGACCATATGGCCGCCCGGCAAGAGCGACAGCGGTGGTCGGATGATCGCGCTCGACGTCGCCGTCGAGGCAATGAATGTGTAGTAGATGGGGAAGGCGACGATGATGATCCCAAGGATCAGCATCAGATGCGCCATCAGGCGTGCGACAGGACGGTTCTCGATCATCTGATAATTTACCCGTAATGGACGCGTCGCTCGACGAAGCGGAACTGGAAGGCGGTCAGCGCGATGACGATGACCATCAGGATCACCGACTGGGCCGCAGACGAACCGAGGTTGAGGTTCACGAAGCCGTCGTTATAGACCTTGTAGACCAGCGTTTCGGTAGCCTTTGCCGGTCCGCCGCCGGTCACCGAATGGATGATGCCGAACGTGTCGAAGAAGGCGTAGACGGTGTTGACGACCAGAAGGAAGAAGGTGGTCGGCGCAAGCAGCGGGAAGACGATCGTCCAGAACCTTCGGCTCCCTCGCGCGCCATCGATCGCGGCGGCTTCGAGCAGGGATTTCGGGATTGCCTGCAGGCCGGCGACGAAGAACAGGAAATTGTAGCTGATCTGTTTCCAGGCGGCTGCCACTACGACGAGGGACATGGCTTGATCGCCGTTCAGCAGCGGGTCCCATGCAATGCCGTTGCGCCGCAGGATATAGGCGAACGTGCCCATGGCCGGGTTGAACATGAACAGCCACAGCATGCCGGCAACCGCCGGCGCCACCGCATAGGGGATGATCATCATCGTGCGGTAGAAACCCTTACCACGCACGACGGTATCGGCAGCTGTCGCCAGCAGAAGCGCGACACCCATGGAAAGCAGCGCGGTTGCCACGCTGAAGACGACGGTGACGCGGAGCGCGTGAAGATAGCTCTCGTCGGCCAGGATGGCGGAAAAGTTGGCGAAGCCGACAAAGCTGCTCTGCAGCCCGAACGGATCTTCGCGCATGGCCGACTGGTAGAGCGCCTGGCTGGCTGGCCAGAAGAAGAACACGACGGTCAGGACAATCTGCGGCGCCACCAGAAAATACGGCAGCACCTTGTTGGGAAATACGACGCTTTGCACGGGCAGGCTCCGTTGAAATGCTGCAGGCCGCCCGCGACAGTCGCCGGGGCGGCCCTTATGCTTACCGCTTACTTGCCGATGGCTTGCTGAATGGCGGCATTGCCCCGCTGGACAGCCTTGTCGAGGGCGGCCTTGGCATCCTGCTTGCCGGCGAGCATCGATTCGAACTCTTCGTTCATGATGTCGCGGACCTGCGGCAGGTTGACGAGGCGAACGCCCTTGGAGTTCTCGGTCGGAGCCTTGCCCATCATCTGCAGCAACGGCGTTTCGCGCGCCGGGTTCTTCTCGTAGAAGCCGGATTTCTTGGTATCCTCGTAGGCTGCCATCGTGACCGGCATGTAGCCGGAGACCTGGTGCAGCCTAGACTGGATCTTGGTCTGGGACAGGAAGTTGAAGAAGGTCGCGACCCCCTTGTATTCGGCATCGCTCTTGCCGCCGAAGACCCAGAGGCTGGCGCCGCCGGGGATGGTGTTCTGCGGGCGTCCCGGACCTTCTGCATAGGGCAGCTGGCCGATGCCGTATTTCAGGCCGGACTTGACGATGTCGCCCAGACCGCCGGAGGATTCGGTCAGGATGGCGCATTCGCCCGAGGTGAACAGCTGCTTGGCTTCAGACGTGCGGCCGCCGTAACGGAACGTGCCGTCCTTGGCGAGATCGGCGATTGCCTGGAAATGCTTGACGAAGGGTTCGGCGTTGAAGGCAAGCTTGACGTCGGTGCCGCCGAGGCCGTTTTCATTGCTTCCGTAGGAGAGGTTGTTCCAGGCCGCAAAGTTTTCCGTCTGGATCCATGTGAGCCATGTCGAGGTAAAGCCGCAGGGAGCGGCACCGCTGGTCTTGATCTTCTTGGCGGCGTCAAACACCTCGCCCCAGGTCTTCGGCGGCGTGTCGGGGTTCAGCCCGGCCTTCTCGAAGATATCCTTGTTATAGTAGAGGATCGGCGAGGACGAGTTGTAGGGGAAGGACAGCATCGTGCCGTCAGGCTTCGAATAGTAGGCAACGATCCCCGGCAGGTACTGGCTCTTGTCGAATTTGAAGCCGCCCTTTTCCAGAACGTCCGCAACCGGCACGATGGCACCCTGGGCGCCCATCATGACGCCGCTGCCAGCGTCAAACACCTGCATGATGGCCGGTGGCTGCTTGGCGCGGAAGGCGGCGATGCCGGCGTTCAGCGTTTCCGGGTAGGTGCCCTTGAAGACAGGCATGACCTTGAAGTCCGACTGGCTTTCGTTGAATTCCTTGGCGAGCTGGTCGACAACCTCGTTGTTGGCGCCGGTCATGGCGTGCCACCACGAGATTTCCGTCGCGGCCATGGCGGTTGATCCCATCAGAAACGATGCGGTCGCCAGAATTGCCGAGCCTGTAATGACTTTCATGAAAATTCCTCCCTTGGCATGAATACCGGTCGAGATCCTCCAATCCCGATCGACGCACCGTGTCGATGACGGCGCATTGGCGGCGACTATGTGTTGGCGAGAGCGCCCACGTCAACACCTGTCGTTCGCGGCGAGCCGATGGTTGTGGATAGAGAAAGCAGATGAAGCGGTGTCACTTCAGCCTTCAAAGCGGCTGACCGGCCCGAAGCGTGATCCGGGTCAGTTCGGAGGGAACACCGATCCGCAGCGCGAAACCGGGCCAAATCCCCGTGCCGTTGTTGACGTAGAGGGTCATCCCGCCGATCTGATAGCGGCCCGAAACAAAGCCGTTGTTGGCGCGTGCGACCACGCGATCAAGGCCGACAACCATGCCGCCATGAGTATGTCCCGACAGTTGGAGGGCGATCCCCGATGCGGCGGCTTTCTGTGCCAACCTGGGCTGATGGTCGAGAAGAATGATCGGCGCGTCGGCGGGAGCGCCCGCAATAGCCGTATCGAGGTCCGGGGCCGGCGCTCCGTGTCCGCGTGCCGAAAGGTCCGTGACACCGGCCAGCACGAGCCTGCCGCTCCCTCGCGTCAGCACCACGTGGGCATTCTGAAGCATCGTCATGTTCAAGGTTGCGAGGTGGCGCATCCAGTCCCGGTAATCGAAGAAGTATTCGTGGTTGCCAGGGATGGCATAGACCCCATCGCGCGCCCGCAGGTTTGCCAGCGAAGCGACGTCGCTGCGGCGGTCTGCGACGCTGCCGTCGATAAAGTCTCCCGTGATGACGATGAGGTCCGCATCGAGCGCGTTGGTTTTCGATACGACCGCCTCGGCCCATTTCGCTGGGAACAGTCGGCTGATGTGGAGATCGGTCAGCTGGACGAGGCGATAGCCCTCGAATTCCGGCGGCAGGTTTGCGATTGCAATCTCGATATCGTTGAGTGGCGGCACACGGATTGCCTGGCTGACACCATAGGCGGAAAGGCAGAGCGCGACGCCACCCATGGCATAACGGAGCCCGGCGGGTGCGGCGGGGAAGTGTCCGTTGAAGAGCATGATCAGGAGCGAGGCGACATCGAGCGCGATCTGGAAGACGGCCAGAAAAACGATCGCGCCAAACAGGAGGTTGAACGCAATGATCAGCGGTCGCGGAAACTCCGGCGAAAAGACCGAGCCGGACGAGAGCCGGCTGAAGAAATGGTATTGCGAGGCGATCAGCAAAAGCACCGCCACTGCCACCTTCGCCGACCAGTGCCAGGGCAGCGGCTGAATGAAGCGGAGGACGACAATCAGCCAGGGCAGTCCAAAGATGAGATGAAACATTGGGTACTTTCAGTTGCGCATGTCGACCGCGGCGCCGGTTCCGCAATCCTACCTATCCCTCGTCGATAGGGTGTGGAAGAGCCGAGCGGGCCGTGTCTGCTCGAAGTAGCGCAGATCAGTCCCGTATCTTTCCGTTTGACGGCTTGAGGCAGGTGCCATGTTCGTGGCTGCGGCTGTTTGATCCTCCCCTTGAGTCGCGGCTGGAGTTCGTTAACATGCCTGTTGGAGGAGGGGCTTCGCTTCTCGATGGAAACCGCGGAGACTGACGGTCAGACTGTGCGAAGTCATGCGCAGGCTGACTGTTTGTTCGCGCGATCGGTCGAGAAAGCGGACGTGTGATGCTGTCGTTTACGGCTGTGGCGCATCCCTCGAAGCTGGCTATCTGGTTTCTCGAAGAAAGGATGCGACCTTGGACATCAAACAGATCATCGGCGGCCAGTTGGCCGACGCCATTTCGGGCAAGACGTTCGAACGGATCAGTCCCTTTACGGGCGATGTCGCGAGCCGATCGCCGGCGTCCGGCATCGAGGATGCCAAGGCCGCGGTCGCCGCAGCGCAGACCGCCTTTCCGGCATGGTCGACGACCGGTCCCGGCGCACGTCGCGCGCTTCTCAACAAGGCGGCAGATGTTCTTGCCTCCAAGGGTGGCGAGCTCACCGAGCTGATGACCGCCGAGACCGGCGCGACAGGCGGATGGGCCGGTTTCAACGCACATCTTGCGGCCAACATGCTGCGCGAGGCGGCGGCCATGACGACCCAGATCCAGGGTGAGATCATCCCGTCGGACAAGCCCGGAAACCTGTCGATGGCGATGCGCCAACCGGTCGGCGTCTGCCTTGGCATCGCGCCGTGGAATGCACCGATCATTCTCGGCGTGCGGGCCATCGCCATGGCGCTTGCCTGCGGTAACACGGTCATCCTCAAGGCCTCCGAAGCATGCCCCGGACTGCATGTCGCGATCGGCAAGGTGTTTATCGAGGCCGGTTTCCCGGATGGAGTCGTCAACGTCATCACCAATGCACCCGAGGATGCCGCCGTCGTTGTCGAGGCGCTGGTTTCGGCACCCGAAGTCCGCCGCGTCAACTTTACCGGTTCCACCAAGGTCGGCCGCATCATCGGCGAACTCTGCGGCCGCCATCTGAAGCCGGCGCTTCTCGAACTGGGCGGCAAGGCACCGATGCTCGTGCTTGAGGACGCCGATATCGATGCGGCCGTCAACGGCGCGATCTTCGGCTCGTTCATCAACATGGGCCAGGTCTGCATGGCGACCGAAAAGCTGATCGTCCACGACAAGATCGCCGACGAATTCGTGGCTAAACTGTCCGAGCGCGCAGCCAAGCTTCCGGCGGGCGATCCCCGCGGTCACGTCGTGCTCGGTTCGCTGGTGACGGTCGGTGCCGCGGAGAAGATGGAAGAGATCATCGCCGACGCGATCGCCAAGGGGGCCAGTCTCACCGCCGGCGGCAAGCGCACCGGCAGCGTCGTGGAGGCTACGGTGCTCGATCACGTCAAACCCGGCATGCGCATCTATGACGAGGAGTGCTTCGGTCCGGTCAAGCCGATCATCCGCGTCAAGGACGAGGAGGAGGCGATCCGGATCGCCAATGATACGCAATATGGTCTCTCGGGTTCGGTCTACAGTCGCGATATCCAGCGCGCGCTCGCCGTCGCCGGCCGGGTGCAATCGGGGATCTGCCACATCAACGGCCCCTCTGTCGCGGATGAGGCACAGATGCCGTTTGGCGGCGTCAAGGGCTCCGGTTATGGCCGCTTCGGCGGCAGGGCGGCGATCAACGAATTCACCGATCTGCGCTGGATCACCATCGAGGATCCGCACCAGCACTATCCGTTCTAGCGCGAACGCGGCTGAAGAGGGAGGCCGGCCAATGCGGACGGCGCGCGGGGTTACCTCGTGACGTCGATCACGATCCGGCCGCGCACCTTGCCGGCGATGATCTCTTCTGCCAGTTGCGGCAGGTTGGACATCGGTTCCGTTCTGGTGATGGCGGCAAGCTTTCGGCTGTCGAGATCGCGGGCAAGGCGCGACCAGGCGGTGAGGCGTTGTTGGCGCGAGGCCATGACCGAATCGACCCCGATCAACGTGACGGCGCGCAGGATATGGGGAAGGACCGTCGCTGGAAGGTCGGGTCCACCGGCAAGGCCGCAGGCTGCGATTGCGCAGCCCCGCATGGTCTGCGACAGGGCGTTGGCAAGCGTCGTCGAGCCGACGCTGTCGATGCCCCCGGTCCAGCGCTCCGTCTGCAGCGGGCCGCCCTTTTCGGCAAGCGTCGCGCGATCGATGAAGCTGGTGGCACCGAGCGAGGCCAGATAGTCGTGGGTTTCGGGGCGACCGGTCGAGGCTGTGACGACGTAGCCGCGCGCCGCCAGAAGCGCGATCGCCACCGAGCCGACGCCACCGGCGGCGCCGGTCACCAGGACTTCGCCTGCGCCGGGTTTAATCGAGCCCCATTTTTCAAGCGCGTCGACGCAGAGTGCCGCGGTATAGCCGGCTGTGCCGATTGCCATCGCCTGTTCCATCGTGAAGGCGTCGGGCAGCGGGATCAGCCATTCCGGTTTGACCCGCTGGTAGCGGGTATAGGCGCCCCATTCCGTTTCTGACAGGCCCCAGCCGTTCACGACCACCTTGTCGCCCGGCTCCCAATCCGGGGAGCGTGATTCGACCACGGTTCCGGCAAGATCGATGCCGCCGACCATCGGCATCCGGCGAGCGATCCGGCCTTTGCCGGTGATGGCCAGACCGTCCTTGTAGTTGACCGTCGAATAGGCAATCTCGACCAGAACGTCATTGTCAGGCAGATCGGCGACGGAGATTTCCCGGAAGGCGCCTTTCGGCTTGCCGGCGACGGTATCGATCACCATGGCGGTAAATGTCTCGGTCATCTCCATGCCTCCCGGGCTCTTCAGGTCTTGACGAGTTGATCCTTGTCTATCCAGATCTCGATGCACTCAGGTGCGTCGGCATCGAGGACCCCACAGGTCAGGCCTGCCTGCGGGGTGCTCCGATCAGGCGACGAGCGGCGTGGTCTTGCGCTCGCGAGGCCGGCCGATCCGTTTCGGCGCCTTGATCTCGACCGCCTGGGCGGTGGTCAGCGCGCCACGAACCGCATCGGAAATGGTGGTGACGACAAAGTCTGCATCGATGTCCTCTGTCGCAAGCGGGCTTTCCCGCTGACCGTCAACGCCGGTGATCATGATCCCCACCCGAACCGACGGCTTCTGTCGCTTGAACCGGCGGACGGCCTGGCGGGCGTGGGCTTTGGAGCCGCCATTGAGGAAAGCGATGAGAACCGTGTCGACATCGGTCAGGTTCATCAGGCTTACCGTCTTGCCGCTCACGGCCGTGTGGTCGGCCTGAGACACGGTGGCGCCCTGAATGGCGAGAACCTGCGACAACATGGCGGCCGCGGCATCGTCGATCGCGCCTCTGCCGCCGAGGCAGAGAACGGATTTCCCTTCGCCGCTGGGCAGGTCGATTTCACCGGTGATCTGCTCTGTGACAGCGGCTTCCCCTTCGGCCGGATCGTCTTCCGCTTCTTCCTCGATCGCGATCTCCGCCAGATTGCCGATCAGCGTCTGGGTGGTTGAGGCAAACAGGGCGATCTGGGCCTCGCTCATCACGCCGCGCTGCCGGTCCAGTTCACCCAGCCTGAGTGCAGGCAGTCCGACTTTTTCATAATAGTCGACGAGATACTCCTCCTCGAGAAAATCCTCCGCGTTGTCGGTCGCCTCGTTGGGATCGCCGGCAAGCAGTCTCTGGTAGAGTTTTTCCTGCGGTTGTAGAACCGGCTCATTGCCGAGCAGCACGTCGAGAAAGCTGAACTGCGGGACGTAGCGACCGAGAACGACGAGACAGACGGTGAGGGGCGTCGAAAGCATCAGCCCGACAGGCCCCCACAGCCACGACCAGAAGATGGCCGAGACGATGATGGCGAGCGGCGAAAGGCCCGTATGGCTTCCATAGAGCCACGGTTCAACGACGTTGTTGCTGACGAGTTCGGTGACGATAAACAGTGCGGCGACCCAGGCAACCAGCGACCATCCGGGGGCAATCGCCAGTGCCAGAAACAGCGGCAGGATCATGCCGATGACCGGACCGATATAGGGGACAAAGCGCAGGACGAGCGTCAACAGTCCCCACAGGATGGCGTTCGGAATACCGAGCAGCCAGAGGCCGATCGAGATCGGCAAGGCATAAAGCGCGTTGACGACCAACTGCATCAGCAGATATTTGCCGACGCGTTTTCCCGCGTCCTGAAGAGCCGCCGTTGTCCTGTGGAGATCGCCGAGGCCGACAAGGCGTATGAACCGGTCGCGCAGTTCCTCCCGCTCAAGCAGCATGAAAATCACGAGGACGATAACCAGACCCGCGGTTGCAAAGGGACTGATGAGTGGCAGAATGAAATTGCCGAGCGTTTCGATCGGGTTGGCGCGGGTTACGATCTCGACAGGCATCGGATCGCGACGCTTGATCTGTGGCGGCGCGTCTTCCTTGCTCTCTTCCGCGTTGTCCTGCAGTTCCGAGCCTATGCGCTCGACGACCTTGCTAAGATGTTCGAACACGCCGTTGCCGGAGCCCGCCTGGCTGAGAGAGTGCACCTTAGCGACGATGTTGCGCTGATAGGTCGGAATATTGTCCGCCAGATTGGCGACCTGTCCGGCAACGATGAAACCGAAGGCTGCAATGACAAAAAACGCCGTGGCGACGGCGAGGAGGACGGCGGCGATCCTCGGGACGTAGCGCTTGCGCAGGAAACTGACGATGGGTGCGAGCGTGAAGGTGAGGAGGAGTGCGAGCGCAAGCGGCACAAACACTTCCTGGCCGACATAGAGGATCACCGCCACGCCGATGAGAATAAGGATCGTTCGGCCCGAAAGGGTCGGCGCGCTCAGCCCGACAGGCTTGTTCGCGATCCCCGCCGCTGCGATAGCCCCTTTACTCATGTCGCTCATAGCCGTCCCCGATTGAATGCGCTGCTGCCAGAACCCAGGCATGTCAGTGTAAATGCGCTTGGAACAAAACTTATCGAGCGGTGACGCGAAAATAATTCGCGAGAGCCGTTTGCGTGTAACGCTGACGGGGAAGTTGGAAGCATTCAAGCCAAGCAAAACCGCAAGTCGTTGCGGCACGGTTTGTCCCAGAAACGATTAGCTGGACGCAAATCGCGAGAGCGAGACCTCGGCCGACCATTCGAGGTCGCTGGGGTTGTAGTGGACGTCCCGTTCGGAAAACGACAGCGGATTGAGGCCGTAGCACTCGGTCCAGCTGCCGCCCGGCTCGATGATCTTGTCGCTTCGAAGCGTTGCCCTGTAGATCAGCGAGCTGTGACCCGCCTGGCGTGCACTCAGCGTGAAGGATGTCGCGAGCAGCTGTCTGTCCGCGTTGTTGGTGAAGGTGACGGAGACGGGCGCGCCGGGTGCCTTGCATGTCTCGCCTCCGGAGCCTGCGACCACGGCGACGGACTGGTTGGTCGGCACTTTCGAGTTGATCTGTCCCGACATCAGCCAGAGGCCGACATAAAGCACAGCCAGAACGGCCACCGCCACTATCCCCGCCCGTCGCGAGTACAGGTAGAGAACCACGACGGCTGCTGCGCCTATTACCCAAATCATCGCGCACCTGTCTTTTCCGGAGTGATATCAACTCCGTATATGTAAGGATTTGGAGGTTAAACCGCAACGGGAACTCCGCAAAGGCCGAGCCCTAAGCGGCCGACAGCAAGATACCGACACGCGAGCGTGCGGGCAAATTCCTATGCGGTTTATATTTCTTAGGCTTCTGGGCCATCTCGAATCCCTATGGGGTTCCGCCGCATATTGAGGACGAGACGGATCGTGATCGTCTCCAGCCGGAGAGAGAATGACGCGTTATCAGAACGACGCCCTTCCTGGCTGACACCACGAACAACTAGGATTCCAGAACAATGATGGATCTTATTCTCGTCGCGGCGACCGTTGGCTTCTTCGGTCTCTGCCTGGTCTATACCCGCGCCTGCGACAGGCTTTGAGGAGGGATGCCATGACCCTCGATTATATCCTCGGCGGCGGTGTGACCGTCTTCCTCGCCCTCTACCTCACCTATGCTCTCATTCGCCCCGAACGCTTCTGACCAAAGCTTCAGCTTGCCCGAAAGTCTCTTCCCATGACCTTCAACGGATGGCTACAGATCCTCGTCTATTGCGGGATCCTCCTTCTGCTCGTCAAACCGCTCGGGGCCTATATGACCCTTGTGTTTTCCGGCGGGCGCACTTTTCTCTCCCCCGTGTTCGGTCCGATCGAACGCGGGCTTTACGCGCTGGCCGGCACCAGCGAGCGTGAAGAGCAGCATTGGACCGCCTATGCGTTTTCCGTGCTGATGTTCAATCTCGCCGGTTTCCTGCTGCTCTACGGCATCCTGCGCCTGCAGGACGTTCTGCCGATGAACCCGGCAGGTCTCGCATCGCCCGGACCGGAATTGTCGTTTAACACCGCCGTCAGCTTTGTTGCCAATACCAACTGGCAGAGTTACGGCGGCGAAAGCACCATGTCCTATTTCAGCCAGATGACTGGTCTCGCGGTGCAGAACTTCGCGTCTGCTGCGACAGGCATGGCGATCGCCATCGGCCTCATTCGCGCGTTTTCGCGGGCATCGGGCAAGGCGATCGGCAATTTCTGGGTCGATACGACCCGCGCCACGCTCTACATCCTCTTGCCGCTCTGCGTCGTGCTGACGCTCATCTATGTCTCGCTCGGCGTTCCCCAGACGTTTTCGGCCTATATCAATGCCACGACGCTTGAAGGCGTCCAGCAGACGATTGCGGTCGGCCCTGTCGCGTCGCAGCTTGCCATCAAGATGCTCGGCACCAATGGCGGCGGTTTCTTCAACGCCAACTCGGCGCATCCTTTCGAAAACCCCGACAGCATTTCCAACATGATCCAGATGCTGTCGATCTTTGCGATCGGTGCCGCCTTTACCAACGTGTTCGGCCGGATGGTCGGCAATCAGCGCCAGGGTTGGGCGATCCTCGCCTCGATGGGCATCCTGTTTCTGGCCGGCGTCGCCGTCGTCTACTGGGCGGAAGCCTCCGGAAACCCGATCATGCATACGCTCGGCTTTTCGGGCGGCAACATGGAGGGCAAGGAAGTCCGCTTCGGGGTCGTCATGTCGTCGCTGTTTGCGGTCATCACCACGGCGGCCTCGTGCGGCGCGGTCAATGCCATGCACGGCTCGTTCACGGCGCTCGGCGGGCTTATCCCGCTCATCAACATGCAGCTTGGCGAAGTCATCGTCGGCGGTGTCGGCGCGGGCTTCTACGGTATCGTGTTGTTCATCATCGTCGCCGTGTTCGTGGCGGGTCTGATGGTTGGCCGCACGCCGGAATATCTGGGCAAGAAGATCGAGGGCAAGGACATGAAGATGGCGCTTCTGGCCATTCTCTGCCTGCCGCTCGCCATGCTGATCTTTACGGCTATCGCCAGCGTGCTGCCTTCGGCGGTCGCCTCTATCGGGACGGCTGGTCCGCACGGCTTCTCCGAGATCCTCTATGCCTATACCTCGGCCGCCGCCAATAACGGCTCCGCGTTCGGGGGACTGTCGGCCAACACGCCATGGTTCAACATCACGCTCGGCATCGGCATGCTGATGGGCCGCTTCCTGGTCATCATTCCGGCGCTGGCCATTGCAGGCTCGCTGGTCGCCAAGAAGACGGTTCCGGCATCGGCCGGCACGTTCCCCACCGACGGCCCGCTGTTTGTCGGTCTGCTTGTTGGCACGATCATGATCGTCGGTGGCCTGACCTTCCTGCCGTCACTGGCGCTCGGTCCTGTCGTCGAGCACTTGATGATGATCGCGGGCCAGACGTTCTGATGGCGCACCATGCGTAACCGTCAGAGGCACCCCGCACAGTCACCTCCCGTCACGCCAAAGCGTGGCGGGATGGTCCCCCGCTGGTGGTGCGGATCGAACGCCATTCTCGTGATGATGACGGCCGTGCTCGCCATCGTCGCAACACTAGAAATCCTTCGTGGCTGACCTTTCCCCGGTCGCCTCCCTTTCCAAGGCTGGAGCCTCATATGAGCCAGGCAAAATCCGATAGCGCACCAAGATCCGCAAGTATCCTTGACAAGCGCATCCTCGTTCCGGCAATCGGCGGTGCTTTTACCAAGCTGAACCCGAAAACCCTCGTCAAAAACCCGGTCATGTTCGTCGTGGCCACGGTGTCTGTGCTGACCACCGTTCTGTTCCTGCGCGATCTTGCCGCCGGCAGCGACGACCTGGGCTTCTCCCTGCAGCTCAACATCTGGCTCTGGTTCACCGTCCTGTTCGCCAATTTCGCGGAAGCCGTTGCCGAAGGACGTGGCAAGGCGCAAGCAGAATCGCTGCGCAAGGCCCGCACGGAGGTCCAGGCGAAACTTCTCACCGGCAAAGAGCGGACCGACTACCAGATGGTCGCCGGCACCACTCTCAAGCTGAACGACATCGTTCTGGTTGAAGCCGGCGACATCATCCCCTCGGATGGGGAAGTGATCGAAGGCGTCGCCTCCGTCAACGAAGCAGCAATCACGGGCGAATCCGCCCCTGTGATCCGCGAATCCGGTGGTGACCGCTCGGCCGTCACAGGCGGCACGCAGGTCCTGTCCGACTGGATCCGCGTGCGCATCACGGCCGCTGCCGGCTCGACCTTTATCGACCGGATGATTTCGCTCGTCGAAGGCGCCGAACGTCAGAAGACCCCGAACGAGATCGCGCTCAACATCCTTCTCGCCGGCATGACGCTGATCTTCGTTCTGGCAACCGCGACCATTCCGGCGTTCGCCTCCTATGCCGGCGGCTCCATTCCGGTCATCGTGCTGGTCGCGCTGTTCGTGACACTGATCCCGACGACGATCGGCGCGCTGTTGTCGGCGATCGGCATTGCCGGCATGGACCGCCTGGTGCGCTTCAACGTGCTCGCCATGTCCGGCCGCGCGGTTGAGGCTGCCGGCGATGTGGATACGCTTCTGCTCGACAAGACCGGCACGATCACGCTCGGCAACCGCCAGGCGACGTCCTTCCGTCCGGTCAAGGGCGTATCGGAACAGGATCTTGCCGATGCAGCCCAACTGGCCTCGCTTGCCGACGAAACGCCTGAGGGACGTTCCGTCGTCGTGCTTGCCAAGGAAAAATACGCCATCCGCAGCCGCGACATGGCGAGCCTCAAGGCAACCTTCGTTCCGTTCACGGCACAGACCCGCATGAGCGGTGTCGATCTGGACGGAGAGCAGATCCGCAAGGGTGCCGTCGATTCCATCCTTTCCTATATCCGCCAGAATGCCGTTGCCGGTGGGCCCGTCACGCAGGACGCCGTCCTGGTGGAATGCCAGGCGATCGCCGACGAGATCGCCAAGGCCGGCGGCACGCCGCTGGCCGTTGCCCGCGGCGGAAGGTTGCTGGGCGTCATCCAGCTCAAGGATATCGTCAAGGGCGGCATTCGCGAGCGGTTTGCCGAATTGCGCCGCATGGGCATCCGCACCGTGATGATCACCGGCGACAATCCGATGACGGCGGCAGCGATTGCGGCCGAGGCGGGGGTCGACGACTTCCTTGCCCAGGCAACGCCGGAAAACAAGCTGTCGCTGATCCGCGAGGAGCAGGCCAAGGGCAAGCTGGTCGCCATGTGCGGCGACGGCACCAACGATGCGCCGGCGCTCGCCCAGGCCGATGTCGGCGTGGCGATGAACACCGGCACGGTGGCGGCCCGCGAAGCCGGCAACATGGTCGATCTCGACAGCGATCCGACCAAGCTCATCGAAATCGTCGAGATCGGCAAGCAGTTGCTGATGACCCGCGGCGCGCTGACGACGTTTTCGATCGCCAACGACATCGCCAAGTATTTCGCGATCATTCCGGCCATGTTCCTGGCCTTCTATCCGGAGCTCGGCGTTCTCAACGTGATGGGACTGGCGACACCGCAGAGCGCCATCCTGTCGGCGATCATCTTCAACGCGCTTATCATCGTTGCACTGATCCCGCTGTCGCTGCGCGGCGTCAAATACCGCGCCGTCGGTGCCGGTGCGCTGCTGTCGCGCAACCTTCTGATCTACGGCCTCGGCGGTATCATCCTTCCCTTCTTTGCCATCAAGGCGATCGACATGGTCATCACGACCATCGGTCTTGCCTAAGGAGCATTCGTCATGTTGAAACAGATCCGTCCGGCAATCGTCATGATCGTTGCCGTCACCGTCATCACCGGTCTTGTCTATCCGTTTGCCATGACCGGCATTGCCCAGGCGATCTTCCCCGTCCAGGCGAATGGCAGCCTGATCGAACAGGATGGCAAGGTCGTCGGCTCCGCGCTGATCGGCCAGGCGTTCACCGGCGAGCAGTATTTCCATGGTCGCCCGTCGGCTGCAGGCGACGGCTATAATGCAGCCTCGTCCTCCGGTTCCAACCTCGGCCCGACCAGCCAGAAGCTGATCGACCGCGTGAAGGCCGACACGGAGGCTGCGAAAGCGACCAACCCGGGCGCGGATGTGCCGATCGACCTCGTCACCGCATCGGGCAGTGGTCTCGATCCGCATATCTCGCCGGAAGCGGCGCTGTTTCAGGTGCAGCGTGTCGCAAGGGCGCGCAGCATGGATGAAGCCGCCGTCCGCGCCATGGTCGAGCGTCATATCGAACAGCGAGAACTGGGCTTTCTGGGTGAGCCTGTGGTGAATGTGTTGGCGCTCAATATGGCGCTCGACGCCGAGAAGTCGTAGTGGAACGAGCGGCGGTCAGTTTGGCCGCCGCTCGTTTGCGGAACGAAAGACCTCCATGCCGGAAGCAAAACACGAAGGCGCTAGCAGACCATCACCGGATGCTCTTCTTGAGTACGCCCGGCAGGAGGGGCGTGGCCGGCTGAAGATCTTTCTCGGGGCCGCACCCGGCGTCGGCAAGACCTATGAAATGCTGATGTCCGGCCGCAGCCGAAAGGCCGACGGCATCGATGTGGCGATCGGCGTGGTCGAAACCCATGGGCGGAAGGAAACCGAAGCGCTGGTCGAGGGCTTCGAAATGATCCCCCGCCGCGTGTTCGACTATCGCGGCCAGCAGCTCGACGAGATGGATCTCGATGCGATCCTTGCCAGACGCCCGCGTCTGGTGCTGGTCGATGAACTGGCCCATACCAACGCCCCCGGCAGCCGCCATCCGAAGCGCTACCTCGACGTCCTCGAAATTCTCGCCAGCGGCATCGACGTCTTTTCGACGCTGAATATCCAGCATGTGGAGAGCCTGAACGACATCGTCGCGCAGATCACGCGTATCCGCGTCCGGGAAACGGTGCCGGACTCGGTGATCGACCGCGCCGACGATATCGAGATCATCGATATTACGCCGCAGGATCTGATCAAGCGTCTGCATGACGGCAAGGTCTATCTGCCGACGACCGCGCGGCGTGCGGTCGAGAACTATTTCTCTCCGGGCAACCTCACGGCGCTGCGCGAACTGGCGCTGCGTCGCACGGCGCAGCGGGTCGATGATCAGCTTCTCAATCACATGCAGGCGCATGCCATTGCGGGTCCCTGGGCTGCGGGCGAACGCATTCTCGTTTGCCTCGATCATGGCCGAAACGGCGCGGCACTGGTGCGCTACGCAAGACGGCAGGCCGACAGGCTGCGGGCACCCTTGACGGCGCTGCATCTGGAGACGCCCGGATCTGCCAATCTGGGCGAGGCCGACAAGGACCGGTTATCGGCTGCGATGCGGCTCGCCGAACAGCTCGGTGCAGAAACCGTGACGCTGCCGGCCTCGCGCGTATCGCGCGAAATCATCGCCTACGCCAATTCCCACAACTTCAACCACCTGATCATCGGCAAGTCCACCAAGCCGCGCTGGCGGGAGCTGTGGGATGGGTCGATCACGCATGATCTCATCCGCTATTCCGGTGCGATCAGCGTTCATGTGATGTCCGGCGGCAGCGAGGAGGCCGTCTCTCCAGGTGTGCGGACAGCGCTGCCGGCGAAGAAGATCAATCCGAAACATTATATCCGCGCATCGCTGTTCATGACGGCGGCCGTTGCGATCGGCACGCTGCTCGACCAGGCGCTCGACGTGCAGAACCTGGCGCTTGTCTTTCTGATGGGCGTGCTCGCCTCGGCAATCCGGGGAGGGCTCGGGCCGGGTCTCTATGCGTCCTTCATCGGCGCTCTCGCCTTCAATTTCTTCTTTCTCGAGCCGCGCTTCACGTTCACGATCCGAGATCCGGAAAGCGTCGTTGCCCTTCTCTCGTTTCTCGGAACCGCCGTTGTGGCGAGCAATCTGGCCGCGTCGGTTCAAAGGCAGGCGATAGCCGCCCGGCAGAGAGCCCGCACGACCGAGGATCTCTACCTGTTCTCGAAGAAGCTTGCCGGAACCGGGACGCTTGACGACGTGCTCTGGGCCACCGCGTTCCAGATTGCCTCCATGCTGAAGGTTCGGGTTGTCATTCTGTTGCCCGAGAACGACACCCTTGCCGTCCGGGCCGGCTATCCGCCTGATGACACGCTTGTCGATGCCGACATCGCGGCGGCGAAGTGGACATGGGAACACAATCGTCCGGCCGGCCGCGCGGCCGATACGTTACCCGGCGCCAAGCGGTTGTACCTGCCGTTGCGCACCGGACGCGGGGCGATCGGCGTTGTCGGGCTCGACAACGACCGGCAGGGACCATTGCTCACCCCGGACCAGCAGCGTTTGTTCGATGCGCTGGCCGATCAGGCCGCACTCGCGATCGAGCGCATTCAACTCGTCGCTGATGTCGACAAGGCAAAGCTTGCCGCCGAGACGGACAAACTGCGCACCGCGCTGTTGACCTCGCTTTCCCATGACTTGAAGACGCCACTTTCGGCCGTGCTCGGGTCGGCGAGCACGCTGAAGGATTTCGGGGCGAACCTGACCGATCACTCGCGAGACGAACTTCTGACCACCGTGATCGAGGAGTCGGAGCGTCTCAACCGGTTCATCGTCAACCTGCTCGACATGACGCGCATCGGATCAGGCGCCATGGAGCCAAACTTTGCGCTTCATTATGTCGGCGATATCGTCGGGACGGCCTTGAAGCGGGCACAGAAAATCACCGCGGATCACAAGCTGAAGGTGGCTATTCCATCCGAAATGCCGATGATCAGAAGCGATCCGGTGCTTCTGGAGCAGGCACTCTTCAATCTCATCGACAACGCGGCCAAATATGCGCCAGAGGGTACAACGATCGAGGTTCTGGGCTGGTCAGATGCGAAATACGTCACCCTTGCCGTTCTGGACGAGGGGCCGGGGATCCCCGATGCCGACCTGGAACGGGTGTTCGACACTTTCTACCGGGTGCGCAAGATCGATCATGTCAAGGCCGGCACGGGGCTTGGACTGTCCATCAGCCGTGGTTTCATCGAAGCGATGGGTGGGCGTCTGACGGCGGGAAACAGACCAGCGGGTGAGGGAGCGATCTTTACGATCCGTATGCCAATTCCGGCCCAGCTGCAGATTGACGGAGACATGCGATGAACCAGGCCGCCACGAGAATTCTGGTCGTCGATGACGAGCCGCCGATCCGCAAGCTGTTGCGGGTCGGGCTTTCGACGCAGGATTTCGTCATCATCGAAGCACCGAACGCGAAGACCGCAATGGAACTCGTGGCTGCCGATCAGCCCGACCTCGTTCTGCTGGATCTCGGCCTGCCCGATATGGCCGGGCACGATCTTCTGGCGAAATGGCGCGCCGAGGGGCTGACGCTGCCGATCGTGATCCTGTCGAGCCGGACGGATGAGGAAGGGATCGTCAAGGCGCTGGAAATGGGGGCAGACGATTACCTCACCAAGCCGTTCAACATGAACGAACTGATTGCGCGGATCCGGGTTGCGTTGCGTCACCGGTTGCAGACCCAGGGCGAAAAACCGATCTTCCAGACGGGTGATCTCAGTGTCGATCTCGTGCGGCGCGTGGTCAGGGTGAAGGGCGAGGAGGTAAAATTTTCGCGCAAGGAATACGACATCCTGCGGATCCTCGTGCAGCATGCGGGGCGCGTGCTGACCCACCGGTACCTGATCGATCAGGTCTGGGGGGAGGTCACCGACATCCAGTACCTGCGCATCTACGTGCGCCAGATCCGCCAGAAGATCGAGGAAATGCCCGACCAGCCGAGGTATATCTTGACCGAAACGGGCGTCGGTTACCGGCTGACCGAAAGCTGAAATCCGGCGGCGGGGTGATCTGGCCGGTTGATCGGTGTATGTCTGCAGCCTGATTCCCGACTGTGATGCGCATCCATGGAAACCTCCCTCTATCTACCGGTCAAATCCTTTCTCGAGACTGCAGGCTATGTGGTGAAGGGCGAAGTTGGCGGCTGTGATCTCGTTGGTCTGAGCGAGGGCGATCCCACCGTGGTCGTCATCTGCGAGCTCAAGCTGAGCTTCAATCTCGAGCTTATTCTCCAGGCGGTCGACAGGGCGGCTATCGCGGACGAGGTCTGGATTGCGGCAAAGCTTTCGCTCAAGGGCAAGGGCCGCGAAACGGACAAGCGGTACCGCGACCTCTGCCGCCGGCTTGGCATCGGTATTCTCGGCGTTTCGGCCGCAGGAGATGTGAGCGTCATCGTCGGCTCCGTGTCGCCCATGCCGCGGACCAATCCGAAACGGCGTTCGAGGCTGATGCGCGAACACCAGAAGAGACGCGGCGATCCCGTGCTTGGCGGCAGTACGCGGGTTCCCGTCATGACTGCCTATCGCCAGCAGGCGCTTAGCTGCGCCGCCATGGTCTCCGACGGGCCGTCCCGCGTGCGCGATATCAGGGCGGTTGCCCCGGATGCCGGCAAGATCCTGCTTTCCAACGTGTATGGATGGTTCGAGCGGCTCGACAGAGGCGTCTACGGCCTCACCGACGCTGGCCGTGAAGCACTGCAGAGATGGCCCCAGCCGGATCCCCGGTCTTCTGACGTTTGATTACCGGCAGGGGCTCCCACGACCACGCCAATGTTCCATGGCTGCATCAGTTTGATGAGGAAATGCGAGAATTATTTGCGACACTTAATCGCGAATTAACTTGTGTTCGGATTCACGAAGTCTCAACGCGTTTGTAGTCCAGTGTGGCGAGCTGAAAGCCGCCAGGCGCGTCCGCGTGGTCGTTTCGAACCGTATTGGAATTACCGCATGCTTGCTTTGATCGACCGCTACATCAAGCAGGCCTGTGCGTCGGACCGGTTCGAGACGCGACGCAAAGTCCTCGCATTCGCATTGCTCATGACCGTTTGCGTCACCGTTGTTGCCGACATTCTCAACGTTGCGGCCCACTACACGCTTCATGCCTTGGGATGGCTGCCGTATGACGTCGTGCCCGCCGCAACGGTTGGGGTTATCATCTCGACTGTCGTTGCATCGGCGCTGACATTTTCGATCGTCTATATCGTTGGTCTAGCAATTCATCACCTCACGATCTCCCGGGCGGCTTTCGAGCATTTGAGCCGGACGGACATGTTGTCGGGGCTGATGAATCGGCGAGCGTTCCTGGATGAGGTGACGCGCGCTCCCGCCGCATCTTCTCTCATCCTGTTCGATATCGATAAGTTCAAGGCGATCAACGACCGCTTTGGCCACGATATCGGGGACCAGGCCATCATTGCAGTTGCGCATCAGCTCGCCGAGATCTTTTCGCAAAGTCGTGCCGTTGCCCGGATCGGTGGTGAGGAGTTCGCAGTCCTCGTGTCAGCGCTTTCGCCGACGGAGCGTCTCTCGCTCGCGCACCGCTGCAGGGCCCTGATTGCTGCACGGCCCATACAAGCGGGCAAAAGGCAGGTCGATATCACGGTGTCCGGTGGCGTTGCGGACCAGGAGGACTACCCTACGTTCGAGGATCTCTACAAGGCCTCCGACAAGGCGCTGTTCGTTGCCAAGGCGTCCGGGCGTAATTGTGTCGTTCACAGCAAAGACATCGCGGTCATTCTCGACGCGCATAAGGTGGCCACGATGTAACGGCCTGTCCGGTAGGCGGCGAGAACACGCTCCAATTCGTTCAGGCCGCTGTCAGCTTGCCGTCATACCCATCCGGTGATGACAACCGGAGGTAAACCCATGCTCACAATCCGAAACACCGCTATTGCACTTGCCCTTTTCGTTGCTGCAACGCCTGCACTGGCCGCCTCTATGGTCAAGGTTGCCGAGTCCGGCGAAGCGGGTGAGCCGATGACGTTGACGATGGATCAGACGACTGTTCCGGCAGGCGACACAACGTTTATGGTCCACAACGACGCGACGACCGAGGAGCACGAAATGGTGCTCGTCAAGTTGAAGTCGCCAGATCAGACACTCACCGTAGTCAAGGCCAAACATCGCGTCGATGAGAAGACGCTGAAAAGCCTTGGCGAAGTTGCCGATCTGAAGCCCGGTGCCGACGGCCAGTTGAAGGCCAAGCTCGTCCCCGGAACGTATATGCTCTTTTGCAACATCAAGGGCCATTACGAAGCCGGCATGCATGCGACCCTCACGGTGACGAAGTAATCACCGCTTGCGTGTGGGCTCCGCCGCCTCATAGCGGCGGTCAAGTCACGATCGGACCGTCAGGCAGACGTGGTCGCCAGCGAAAGGCGTTGCAGCTGTGCAACGCCTCAGGTTGAACCGCGGCTCGATGTCAGGGACGAGCGGTTTCGCGGGAGATAGCGGCCGCGGCTTTTGGGCCCGGTCAGCTCTCCGTCCTTGACGATGGTCCTGCCGCCCAGCAGCATCTGCACCGGCCAGCCGCGGATATCGAGCCCTTCATAGGGCGTATAGTCCGCGCCGTGTTTCAGGAGGTCGTTCGTGACGGTGACGCGCTTGTCCGGATCCCAAAGCGCGATGTCTGCATCGGCGCCGATCGCGATCGTGCCTTTGCGGGGATAGAGACCGTAGAGTTTGGCATGATTGGTCGAAGTCACCGCAACGAACGTGTTGATGTCGATGCGCCCCTTCATGACGCCTTCGGAAAACAGGATCGGCAGACGGGTGGCGACGCCCGGTATGCCGTTCGGGATCCAGCGGAAATTGCGCTTGCCCTTCTCGTTGAGCTTGCCTTCGGGATCGTCGAAGCGGAAGGGGCAGTGGTCGGAGGAGAAGAGGTCGAAGACGCCCTGTTCCAGTCCCTCCCAGCAGGCATCCTGGCTCGCCTTGTCGCGCGGCGGCGGCGAGCAGACGAATTTGGCGCCTTCCATCTCCGTCTGGTCGAGATCATCAGCCGTCAGCATCAGATATTGCGGGCAGGTCTCGCCGGCAATCTTCTGGCCCCGCTTTCGGGCGCGGCGGATTTCTTCCATCGCCTCTCGGTTGGAGACATGCACGATGACAACAGGCACATCGACGATTTCGGCCAGCGACAGCGCCCGGTGGGTGGCTTCGCGTTCGGCGGCGATCGGCCTGGTCGTGGCATGGAATTTCGGGGCGAACTTGCCTTCTTCCTCATGCCGGCCGATCAGGTAGCGGATCGCATCCTCGTTTTCGCAATGGACCATGACCAGCGCGCCGGTGCGCCGTGCGGTATCGAGCGTCGCCAGGATCTCGTCGTCGCGCAAACGCAGACCCTCATAGGTCATGAACACCTTGAGCGAGGTGTAGCCGTCCTCGACAAGCGCCGGCAGTTCCTGGCCGAGGACTTCAGGGGTCGGATCGGTGATAACAAGATGGAAGGCGACGTCGACATGGCATTTGCCGTCGGCCTTGGCGTGATAGATCTTCAGCGCCTCGCGCAACGTCTGGCCCTTCTCCTGCATGCAGAAGGCGAGAACCGTGCTGTTGCCGCCGATCGCCGCCGACCGGGTGCCGGTATCGAAGTCGTCTGCCATGACGATGCCGTCGCCGGACGGCTGGTCGAGATGGACATGGCTGTCGATACCACCCGGCAGGACGAACAGCCCTGTCGCGTCGATCACCTCGTCGGCATCGGTGAGTTCCGCCGCAAGGGCGGCGATCCGGCCGTCCTTGATGCCCACATCGCTCACGAACGTGTCGCTCGCTGTGACCACCGTGCCGTGTCTGATAACCGTATCGAAGCGCATGATCCGTTCCCTTCTTAAGCGGCAGCGGCCGCGCGACCGGCGTCGGTTGCGAGGATCCGGTCGAGTGCTTCGGTAAAGCGATCGATCTCGTCCAGCGTGTTGTAGTGGACCATCGACACGCGAACCATGCCGCCGTGGTCTGTCAGGTCGAGATATTCGGCAAGCCGGCGCGAGTGGAAATCGCCGAAGCGGATGGCGATCTTTTCGCCGTCCATCGCCTTGCAGATTTCGCCGGCGTCGCGGCCATCGAAGCGGAAGGCGATCGTCGGGACCCTCGTGCTGCCGCTGTTCGTCGTCTGGCCGACGATGCGGCAGTCGTTGCGCGAGCGGAGGTACGCGAGAAGGCGTTCCGCCAAGAGGTTTTCCTGGGCCGTGATTGCCGCGAAAGCCGCTTCGATCTTCTGGCGCACCGTGCCGGTCTCGCCGGCCTGTTCGCCGAGCGCCGTCAGGTAGTCGACGATGCCGCAGGTCGAATAGGCAAGCTCGTAGTTCGGGTTACCCGGCTCGAGCTTGCCCGGCACTTTGTCCTTGCCGTAGAAGTAATGATAGAGCGTATCGAGCTCGGCCAGCAGATCGTATTTGCCATACATCAGCGCGTAGTGCGGACCATAAGTCTTGTAGAGGCTGAAGACGTAGTAATCGACATCCAGCGCCTGCACGTCGACGGCGCGGTGCGGGGCATAGGCCACGGCATCGACGCAGATCTTTGCGCCACGGGCATGCACGAAATCGGCGATCTCTCTGATCGGGTTGATCGATCCGAGGATGTTCGACACGTGCGTGACACAGACCAGCTTGGTGCGATCGCTCATCAGCGGCGCAAGGTCGGCCAGATCAAGCGTCAGCGTGTCCTTGTTGAGCGGCCAGAACTTCAGCGTGATGCCGCGCTCCTGCAGCCGGTCCCAGGGGCCGATATTGGATTCGTGATCGCTGACGGTGACGATGATTTCGTCGCCGGGCGAGAGCTGGCTCTGCATGGCGCGGGCGAGGTTTTGCAGCAGCTGAGTGGTGGAAGCGCCGAAGACGATTTCTTCCGGACGCGAGGCGTTTACCAAGTTCATGGCCGCGGTGCGTGACTCGTAGAGTGCGGCGGCTGCTGCCTGCGAGACCGCGTAGGAGCCGCCGATCTGGACGTTCTTCTCGATCAGGAATGTGTTGATGCGCTCAACGGCACCTTTAAGGATCTGCGACCCTCCGGCGTTGTCGAACAGCGTCCAGCCGCGCGCGAGGCCGGGAAACTGGCTGCGTACATAATCGAGATCGAGTGGAGAGGTGGTGTTCATCCCTGTGGTCCTGCGTTTGTTGTTCTTGTCAATGATTGAGCACGGCGCGCAGGAAACTGCGTGTCCGTTCTTCCCTAGGATTGTCGAAGATTTCGGCCGGCGTGCCCGCCTCGACAAGGCGTCCCGCATCCATGAAGATCACCCGGTCGGCGACCTGGCGGGCAAAGCCCATCTCGTGGGTGACGATGATCATGGTGACGCCGGTGCCGGCAAGCTTGCGCATCACGTCCAGAACTTCGCCGACCATTTCGGGATCCAGCGAAGAGGTCGGCTCGTCGAACAGCAGCACGCCGGGTTCCATGGCGAGCGCCCGGGCAATTGCCACGCGCTGCTGCTGGCCGCCGGAAAGCTGGCCCGGAAACTTTTCCGCCTGTTCGGAAATACCGACGCGTGCCAGCAGTTCGCGGGCTTTGCGCTCGGCGTCTTCTGGCGATGCCTTCCTGACGCGCATCGGTGCCAGCATGACATTTCTCAGCACCGTCATATGCGGGAAGAGATTGAACGACTGAAACACCATGCCGACTTCGGCGCGGACTTTCGCAAGCGCCGGGCCCGGCGCGACGCGGATGCCATCGACGGTGATGGTGCTTTCCGGCGAAAACGCTTCGAGGTGGTTGATGCAGCGGATCAGCGTCGATTTGCCGGAGCCGGAGGGGCCGATGATGCAGACGACTTCGCCTTCGGCCACATCGAGATCGATATCGTGCAGAACGGTGAATGTGCCATAGGCCTTGTTCAGGCGGCGGATCGAGATGAGGGGGCCGGTTGTCTTCGCCATCAGCGTTTCCCCCGGCTGTAATGCTTTTCGAGACGGGCGACGACGGCCACCATCGGCCAGAGCAGCGCGATATAGATGAGAGCGGCCCCGATCAGCGGCGTCGGGTTGGCGTTGAGCGCCTGCGCCTGGGTTGCTTGCTTGAGCAGATCCGGCATGGCGACGACGGAGGCAAGTGCCGTGTCTTTCATGACGTTGATGCAATTGTTGGTGAGCGGCGGAATGACGATGCGGATCGCCTGCGGCAGGATGATATCCATCATCGTGCTGCGACCCGACAGACCAAGGGCAGCAGATGCCTCGAACTGCCCGCTCGGAATGGCCTCGATGCCGGCGCGAAAGATCTCTGCCGTATAGGCGGCTGAGACGAGCGACAGCGCGGTCACGGCCGACAGAAACGGCGACAGGCGGATGCCGACGAAGGGGAGGGCGTAGTAGACGACGATCAAAAGCACGAGCAGCGGTATCGAACGAAAGATGTCGATATAGATGCGGATCAGGACCTGAAAGAATGCCGGCGCATAGAGCCTTGCCACCGCCAGAAACAGTCCGCCAGCGAGGCCGACCAGGATGCTGGTAATGCCGATTTGCAGCGTGACGACCAGACCCCAGAGCAGCTGCGGCAGACTGTTCAGGAAGACCGGTATGTTGAAGAATGTATTGAGAAGGTTCATGCCGGATCGGCTCCCTTGGCAAGCCGACGGAGCGTTTGGCGCTCCGCCGGATGCAATTCAAGCGTGCTCGGGTGAGCCTTACTTGGCCTTCGGCATGTCGAGAACGGCGACGGTCGAGGTCGTGTCTTCGGCCTTGGCACCGAACCATGTCTGGTGCAGCTTGGCGATAAAGCCTTCGCCCTTCAGCGTGGTGATGACGGCGTTGACTTCGGTTGCGAGCGGATCGCCCTTGTTGAACATGATCGAGTATTTCTCGCCGGTCGGGATGCGCTCGACGACCTTCAGTTCCGGCTTGTCCTTGGCGTAGTAGAGCAAGGCCGGAATGTCGGAGATGTAGCCATCGACGCGGCCGGCAACGAGATCGAGCATGGCCGGCTGCAGGCCCTCGAAGCGGCGGATTTCGCCGAGCTTGTATTCGCCCTTGTGGCTGTCTGCCCACATGTCGCCGGTCGAGCCGGTATCGACGCCGACGACCTTGCCGCTCATGCCCTTGAGGCCGGTGATGCCGGAAGCGGCCGTGACGGTCAGCGACTGGTCGCTGTCGTAATAGGGTTGGGCGAAGGACACAGACTGCAGGCGCTTTTCGGTGATGGTGATCGACGACACCGCCATGTTGATGCGGCCCGACTGTACCGCCGGGAACAGGCCGTTGAACGGCGTGTTGACGAATTCGACGGTCTTGCCGAGGCGCTTGGCGATTTCGTTGACGAGATCGATCTCGAAACCGGTCACCTTGCCGCTGGCGTCTTCGAATTCCCACGGCACATTGCCGATATTGGCGCCGACGGTAAGATCGGCGGCATGAACGCCGATTGCGCCGAGCGCTGTAAACAGGCCGGCGAGAACTGTGGTTTTGATGCGTGACGCGTGTAGCATTGAGAGAACCCCTTGTTTTTATGATGAGACGCAATCTATGTTGGTCTAACTGGTCAGACCAGTCCGACCAAACAAGCACGGCACTTTGGGCTTTGCAAGATAGCTCGGGGAAAAATATATCTGACAGGCCGCAGGGGCCCAGCTGGAATAGGTTCGCATGCTCAACAAAACGCTCGTTCCGCAGTCGGTGGCCCGCGAAATCCAGACCATGATCCAGGCCGGCCAGTTGAAGGCCGGCGAAAAAATCCCGTCGCAGCGTGAGTTTTCGCAAAAGTTCGGGATCAGCCGGGCGTCGTTGCGCGAGGCGCTGCTGACTTTGGAAACGCTGGGATTGCTGAAGACTGAAGCCGGTCGCGGCACGTTCGTGACGGCGGGTTCGAGCTCGGTCTCGGACGGCGCCATCAGCCAGTCCGGTCACATGGCGCCGTGGCGTTACTCGGACAGCTACTCGGTGTTCGACGTGTTCCAGACCCGCATCCTCTTGGAAGGCGAGATCGCGCGTCTCTCCGCGGGGCGCCTGTCGCAGGCGCAACTCGAGAAGATGGAGATGGCGACGCAGACGATGGAGGATTGCTGGGCCCGCCAGGACCTGCTCGCAAACGTCGACGCGGATCTGGATTTCCACGGCACGATCGTTTCGGCCTGCGCCAACACGATGCTGAAGGCGCTCTACCAGACGGTGCGCGACCAGGTCACCGAGACGCAGCGGCAACCGATTCCGATGACCGATCCCGAGCGCATGCGACAGTCGATCGCCGAGCACCGGCGCATCATTGCGGCCTTGAGATTGAACGACGCGGCGTTGGCGAAGAGCGAAATGGAAACGCATATCCGCAACACGGCACGCTGCGCGGGTCTTCAGCCATAGGCCGGAATTGTGGCGCATCCGGTGGCTCAAGGGTCACCAGGGCGGCAACCGGAGCCGCGGTGGATGCTCTGATAAATTGTGCCTTTGCCCTCTAGTGCTTGTTGCATAAAGGCTTTAGCGTTCGGACTATTCGAATTCCTCAATGCAGAGTTCCCCCATGACTGAGCCTTCTCTGTTTGCCCGTGTCGTCGCCTTTATTGGCCAGGGCGCTGTCCTCATCCGTCATTCGGGGGATGGCCCGCGACAGCCGGTGTTCGGCACGACGCCGGCCATTCCGGCCGCAAAGCCGCAGGGCAAGATCCCGACGCTGAAGATGCCGACAGCCAAAGGCTGGGAGGGCGATCACAAGCCAACGGCAGCGGCGGGCCTCAAGGTCAATGCCTTTGCGCGCGGGCTCGTGCATCCGCGCAACATGCATGTTCTCCCCAACGGCGATGTGCTCGTGGCGGAATCAATGGGCGAGCGGGGCAATCCACGCAGCCTGTTCGACCATGCCATGTCGGCGACGATGCAACGGGCGCGCGCTTCCGGCGACAGCCCCAACCGCGTGACGCTGCTGCGCGACGCCGATGGCGACGGCGTGGCCGAGCAAAGTTTCGCCTATATCGAAAACGTGCGCCAGCCCTACGGTATCGCGCTTGTCGGTGACACGCTCTATGTGGGAGCGAGCGATGCGCTTCTGGCCTATCCCTACGAGGCCGGCGCGACGAAGATTACCGCGCAGCCGAAAAAGCTGATGGATCTGGTGCCCGGCGGACACTGGACGCGCAACCTGATCGTCAGCAATGACGGCACCAAGCTTTTTGTCGCCGTCGGATCGCTCAGTAATATTGCCGACGAAGGCATGGGCGTGGAAGAAAACCGCGCCTGCATTCACGAATACGACCTTCAGACGGGCCAGTCGCGCATCTTTGCCGGTGGTCTTCGTAACCCTGTCGGCATGGCGTTCGAGCCTGAAGGCGGCATGCTGTGGACGGTTGTCAACGAACGCGACGGCCTGGGTGACGAGACGCCGCCGGATTATCTGACATCGGTTCGCGACGGCGGGTTCTACGGCTGGCCCTACTGCTACTGGAACCGGGTCGTGGACGACCGGGTTCCGCAGGATGCCGCAAAGGTGGCATCCGCGCAGCAGCCCGACTATGCGCTGGGCGGCCATACGGCGTCGCTCGGGCTCTGCTGGTTGCCGGCGGGCACGCTGCCGGGCTTTCCGGCGGGGATGGCCATCGGCCAGCACGGGTCGTGGAACCGGTCCAAGCTTTCCGGCTACAAGCTCGCCTTCGTCGCCTTTGAGAACGGCAAGCCCGTGGGAATGCCGCGCGAAATCCTCACCGACTTCCTCTCGAAGGACGAAAAGCATTCCTTCGGCCGTCCGGTCGGGGTGGCACTTGCCGCCGACGGTGCCGTGCTGATGGCGGACGATGTGGGCGATGTCATCTGGCGCGTCACCGGCGCTTGATCGCGCGACGTAGAACATTTGAGTTGATTGCTGCGTGCCACCCGATGGGTGCGCAGCAATCGCGTTCCGTCGCTGCAGGCCCGACCGCAGCGGCGATGATCAATCCGCAAGCTCTTGCGTCAGGATCCGTCCGGCAAGGCGGGCAATGGCCATGAGGCGGTCCAGTTCCAATCCGCTGCGGGCCTTGGCGGAGAGGCCGGTCATTGTGGTCGAGACGAAATCGGTCACGCTTTCCGCCTTTTCCGGATGCCGCGCTGCGATATAGCCACGGATCACATCCTCCGCCGCTGTCTGCAATGCGCGGGTCGCCGCACGTGCCTCCGGATCATCGCAATGGGTTCCCTCCAGAACGAGACAGCCAGCGGTAGCCGGGTCGGCCGCATAGCGCCGGCAGGCGTCTTCCAGCACGGCCGCAAGGCATTCGGCAACCGGGCGGTCGGGCCTCAGGATATCAGCAAGCGGAATCGCCGCCGTTAGCGAGTAGCGTTCAAGAACGCGCGCGTACAAGCCGGCCTTGTTGCCGAAGGCGGCATAGAAGCTCGGCGGATTGATGCCGAGTGCCTGCGTGACATCGGCAACCCCCACGGCATCATAGCCGCGCGCATGGAACAGCTTCTGGGCAATCTCCACACCTTGGTCGGCATCAAAACGACGTGGGCGACCGCGGGTACGCGGAATATCTGTAGTCATTATTACAAAATACCTTGACGATGAACCCTGATGATTTATGTAGCAGTCATTACTGTATTTCTCAAGGATCTCAGATGACGACTTTTCAGGGAAAATCCGTTCTGGTTCTCGGCGGTAGCCGGGGTATCGGCGCCGCCATCGTGCGGCGGTTTGCAAACGACGGTGCCAACGTGACCTTCACCTATGCCGGCTCTCGCGCGGCGGCGGATGAGCTGGCGGCAGAGACCAAGACTACGGCTGTTCAGACCGACAGCTCCAGCCGCGATGCCGTGATTGCCCGGGTGCGAGAAAGCGGCCCGCTGGACGTGCTGGTGGTCAATGCCGGAATTGCTGTCTTCGGCGATGCGCTTGAACAGGATCCGGACGCGATCGACCGGCTTTTCCAGATCAATATCCATGCGCCCTATCACGCCTCGGTCGAAGCGGCGCGTCAGATGCCGGACGGCGGGCGGATCATCGTCATCGGTTCCGTCAATGGTGACCGGATGCCCATTCCGGGCATGGCCTCCTATGCGGTGAGCAAGTCTGCCCTGCAGGGACTGGCCCGCGGGCTGGCGCGCGATTTCGGGCCACGCGGCATCACCATCAACGTCGTTCAGCCGGGGCCGATCGATACGGATGCCAATCCGGAAAACGGACCGATGAAAGACCTGATGCACAGCTTCATGGCGATCAAGCGCCACGGTCGTCCGGAAGAGGTTGCTGGAATGGTCGCCTGGCTCGCCGGCCCGGAGGCGGGGTTCGTGACCGGGGCAATGCACACGATCGACGGTGCGTTCGGAGCGTAATCCCGGCATACCCCATCCGGGGCGACATCGCATAAGGCCAGTCGCACGACTGGCCTTACAGCTCTCGACTCAGCAATCTGCGATCTGCTTGCCCAAGTCTTTCAGCGCGTGGGAACAACGGCGCGGGTTTTCGGTTCCTCTCTCTCAGAAAAGAGAGGATTATCGATGACGCAGATCGTTTTCGTGCATGGCATGTTTCAAAATCCCAAAAGCTGGGACAACTGGGTTCGCTACTTCAGCGACAAAGGCTACGACTGCAGCGCCCCGGCATGGCCTCTCCACGATGGCGATCCGAAGGCATTGCGCGACAACCCGCCAGCCGGGCTCGGTGAGCTGAGCCTCGATGCCATCTATGCATCCATCAAATCGGCGGTCGCAGGCCTCGATAAGCCTGTCGTCATCGGTCACTCTGTCGGAGGTCTCATCGCGCAGAAGCTGCTCGCGGATGGCCACGTCTCGGGTGCAGTGGCGATCTCGTCGGTTGCGCCGAATGCCATGCTCGATTTCGACTGGGGCTTCATCAAGAACAGCGCCATCATCACCAATCCGCTGAAGGGTGATGAGCCGGTCTACATGGACGCAAAGACGTTCCATGGCTCCTTCGCCAACACGCTGTCGGAAGAGCAGGCGGCTGTCGAGTTCGAGAAGACGGCGACCCACGACAGCCGCAACGTTCTGCGCGACTGCATGGGTTCGTCCGGCAAGATCGATCTCAGCCGTCCGCATGAACCTTTGCTTCTGGTTGCCGGCGAGAAGGATGAGATCATTCCCGCCGATCTCAACGAGAAGAATTTCAAGGCCTACGAGAATACCGGCAGCGTGACCGACTTCCGCGAGTTCCCCAACCGTGGCCACTACATCTGCGGTGAACCCGGCTGGGAAGAGGTCGCCGCCTATATCGACGGCTGGCTTCAGCAGAACCGGTTCGACGTCGACAACCGTATCTATGCTCCAAGCGCGATCTGAGGTGCAACCATGACCAATATCAAAGCACGCGGGTTCGAAAGCACCGCTCTTCTCAATGAACATCTCGACGAGTTGGACGACGTCGCCTATGGCGAGCGCGGCGCATCGGCCGGGGCCATGTCCGGCAGCGAGGCCGAAATGGAACGGCTGCGTCGGGAAGTCGTCTATCTGCGCAACCGGATTGCCGAGATCGAAGGCGAGGGCCAGACCCGGCGTGCATCGCCGTCCTCCCAGACCCCAGAAAATTCGTGGGTGAAGCTGATCGGAACCGCCACGGCAACCTTCGTTCTTGGTCGGCTTGCACAACGGTTGCGGCTTGGACCTGTGGGGACGGCTGCCGTTCCGCTGATCGCCGGACAGCTTCTCAGCCGTATCCGCTGAACCACTGACATATTGCACCGGCGGCAGAGCTGCGGCCGGTGCATTCTTTGCATGGATTACGCCTGGTCTGGTGGCTGAACGAAGCCTCCCGTGAAGATAGACAGGCGAATGTGGGAACACTCCCCGTCCACCTTAGTTCTTGGGTTATAATCCAGGAACATTATCGTGCCGACATTCCCATCGTTCATTCTTTCCCGCCGACACATGCTTGCGTCCACCACAGCGGCGCTCGCCGCTTCGGCGTTGCCGGCATTTTCTCAAGATACGACTGTAAAGGCATCCAGTATGGAAGACCCGACGACCAAGTACCCGCAGCCTCCGTTTCAGGAGCAGACCCAGCCATTCCCAGGCTTGGCCGGCAAGATGACGCCGAAGCCGGATCACGGCGAGACCTCGTATAAGGGCTCGGGCCGGCTGGCTGGACGCAAGGCTCTGATCACCGGCGGCGATTCCGGGATGGGCCGTGCGGCTGCCATCGCCTATGCCCGCGAGGGTGCCGATGTCGCGATCAACTATCTGCCCGATGAAGAGCCGGATGCCAAAGAAGTCATCGCCCTGATCGAAAAGGAAGGTCGCAAGGGCATCGCACTTCCCGGCGATCTGCGCGACGAGGCATTCTGCGTGAAGCTCGTCGAAGATGCCGCAAAGGCTCTGGGTGGTCTCGACATTTTGGTCAACAATGCGGGCCGTCAGCAGCAGGCCCAGTCGCTGTCTGATATCACCACCGAAGCCTTCGACGCGACGATGAAGACGAACATCTACGCGATGTTCTGGCTGACCAAGGCGGCGCTCAAGCATCTGCAGCCGGGATCGTCGATCATCCAGACGACGTCCGAACAGGCCTACGATCCGTCCGAGAACCTGGTCGACTATGCCATCACCAAGGCGGCCGGCATGAGCTTCACGAAGTCGATGGCCAAGCAGCTCGGCCCGAAGGGCATACGCGTCAACGGCGTTGCGCCGGGCCCGGTCTGGACGCCGCTGCAGGTGTCGGGCGGTGCGACGATGGAAAAGCTGGTCGAGTTCGGTGGCGATACGCCGCTCGGCCGACCGGGTCAGCCTGCCGAGCTTGCGTCGATCTACGTCCAGCTTGCCGACAACGGCGCAAGCTTCTCGACGGGACAGATCTACGGTGCTGCCGGTGGCAGCGGGCAACCTTGAACATGAACATGCGCATGAACACCAACGCGAATGCAACACGACCGGAGGTTAGAACGTGAAAGCTCTTACATGGCACGGCAGCGGTGATATCCGCTGCGAAGAAGTAGACGATCCAATCATTCAGCATGACCGCGATGCGATCATCAAGGTCACGAGCTGCGCCATCTGCGGCTCGGATCTTCACCTTTATGGTGGTTTCGTTCCCGGCATGCACGCAGGCGACGTGATGGGCCATGAAACGATGGGTGAGGTGGTCGAAGTCGGCCGCGGAAACTCGAAGCTCAAGGTCGGCGACCGCGTGGTCGTGCCGTTCACGATTTCCTGCGGCGAGTGCCGTCAGTGCAAATGGGGTCAGTTCTCGCTTTGCGAACGATCCAACCCCAACGGCGCGATGCAGGCCAAGCAGATCGGCTATCCGACGGCCGGCCTGTTCGGCTTCTCGGAAATGTACGGCCAGATCCCGGGCGGCCAGGCCCAGTACCTGCGCATTCCCTACGCCGATGTCGGGCCGATCGTGGTGCCGGATGGATTGACCGATGAACAGGTCCTGTTCCTCTCCGACATCTTCCCGACAGGCTACATGGCGGCCGAAAACTGCGACATCAAGCAGGGCCAGACGGTTGCCGTGTTCGGATGTGGTCCGGTCGGCCTGTTTGCGATCAAGTCGGCGTTCTTGCTCGGTGCAGAGCGCGTGATTGCGATCGACACCGTGCCGGAGCGCTTAGCGCTTGCGCAACAGTCCGGTGCCGAGACGCTTGACTATGCGGATGAGGATCTGCAGCAGCGCATTCTCGACATGACGAACGGTCTTGGGCCGGATGCGGTCATCGAGGCGGTGGGTCTTGAGAGCCATGGCGCCGGTGGCGTGATGGAAACGCTTCAGACCAAGCTGTCGGCAACCGAGCGTCCTTACGCGCTCAACCAGGCAATCCTCGCCTGCCGGCCCGGTGGTACGGTCTCTCTTCCCGGCGTGTTTGTCGGTCCGGCCGTTCCGACGTCGCTGGGCGCCTTCATGGGCAAGGGCCTGACCCTCAAGACCGGTCAGACCCACGTTCAGCGTTATCTCGAGCCGCTGATGAAGCTGATCCAGGATGGCAAGATCGATCCGTCATTCCTGATCACGCACCGCATCGGACTTGAGGAAGGTCCGGAGGCCTACAAGACGTTCCGCGACAAGCAGGACGGCTGCGTCAAGGTCGTGATACGCCCGAACGGCTAATCAAATCGAATGGCCTGCGGCATCTGCCGCAGGCCATTCTCTTGTAAGCATGAAGAGGATGCGGCGAAGCACCGGGCATTCAACCGCATTGTCGTTTTGATACCTTGATTTTAACGGAAGATGCCGGTCGCGAGCGCGCGCTGTATGCCGCGCACATCGGTGCCCTTTTTCAGCGTTTTCGCAATCGGGCTGTCGCTACCCGATACCCAGATTTTCAGCTCCGAATCCAGATCGAACGTTCCCGCAGTCTCGACCGAAAACCGGGTGATCGACCGGTAGGGAATCGACATGTAGTCGACCTTACTTCCCGTCATCCCCTGGATGTCGACCATGATGATGCGATACTGGGTGAAGACGAAGAAATCGCGGATGAGTTTGAAGGCGAGTTGCGGCTGTTCTCCATCGATCAGCACGCCATCGAGACGCTTGTTCAGGTCTGCCGGGTCGACTGTCGATCCATGGCCCAGAAATCCGTCAAAAAGGCCCATGATTGCAATCTCCCGGCAAAGGTTTTGGGTCTCAGTCCTGAAGCGGCTTGATCATCTCGATCACTCCACCGGCGTCGATGACGCCGCGAGAGAGATCGGTTCGGCCACGCGCAATTTCAATGACGGTGTAGAGCATTTCGTCCCGGAACGCGCTGGCGAAGTCGGTGCTGACGCCTTCGGCAGGCGCTGCGTCAACTTGCTGGAAGTCAACTTCCTGGCTGGTCGCGACAATCCTTGCATCGCCGGCAGTCCTTGCGGCAACCGTGACTGCGCCCTGCATGGGAGCATTCTGCCACCGCGGATCGTCGCTACGGGCGGTCGGTTCGAGCCTGTAGATGTTGAGCGTTTCGCCGGGCGTGGTCGTCACCGACGCGTCTCTGATCTGGGCCTCGCTTTCGACCGATTGCCCAACCCTTGTCTCGCTGATCGAGGTGTCCGAGAATTTGTCACCGTGGATGTCGTCGATATCAGACATTGCGTTTTCTCCTGCAAGGTTCCCGAACTGACGGCGGGTTGCACAGTTCCACTGCTCTGCTCGTTTACCGACAAGTGCTGCGATCAGTCGTTCGAGCCGTCTGGTTAAATGCGGAAGGCGACACCATATATTGGCGAGACGGACGAACAGGAGATACATCATGACAACCGAACGCGCAGTTTTAGCAGGCGGCTGCTTTTGGGGAATGCAGGATCTGATCCGCAAGCTTCCCGGTGTCCAATCCACACGCGTGGGCTATACGGGCGGAAGTGTTGCAAACGCGACCTATCGCAATCACGAGGGCCACGCGGAGGC
Source organism: Rhizobium sp. PvP014 (assembly GCF_017876855.1). Classification (NCBI taxonomy): domain Bacteria; kingdom Pseudomonadati; phylum Pseudomonadota; class Alphaproteobacteria; order Hyphomicrobiales; family Rhizobiaceae; genus Rhizobium; species Rhizobium sp. PvP014. Next base: position 1,861,838 of record NZ_JAGIOT010000002.1, on the reverse strand, counting down.
GATCGAGATCAATTTCGATCCGACCAAGACGACCTACCGCGACCTGCTGGAGTTCTTCTTCCAGATCCACGATCCAAGCACCCGCAATCGGCAAGGTAACGACGTCGGCTCGAGCTATCGCTCCGCGATCTTCTTCACCAGTGACGAACAGAAGAATGTTGCCGCTGACACGATCGCCGATGTGGATGCGTCCGGTATCTGGCCGGGCAAGGTCGTGACGGAAGTCGTGCCTGAGGCAGAATTCTGGGAGGCGGAGCCTGAGCATCAGGATTATCTGGTGCGAATCCCCAATGGCTATACCTGCCACTTCCCGCGGCCCAACTGGCGGCTGCCGAAGCGTGCAGCGTAACGGGTCGCCCGATAACATTATCCCGAAACGCACTTGGGCCCGGTGGAAACACCGGGCCCAAGTCGTAATGCCATCCCACTTGGGGACAGATCAGCTTACAGCGAGATCTGGCCTTCGTCGCTGCCGTCCCAATAGCGGATCGTCTTTGCCGTCACGCGGATCATCACGACACCGGGGGTGTCGATCCCTTCCGGGAAATACCGGTCGAGGTCCTTGGTCCAGTGATCCTTGAATGTCGCTTTGTCGGTGATGAGCGTTGCCGAGCCTTCAACGCCGACAAAGAGCGGCGAACCACCCAGCATGCCGACTGCGCCCGCATAGGTAAGGCCGACTGCGCTGTCAGCGCGGATTTCCGCAATCTTTTTCGACTGCTCGTAGGCGAAGAAATAGCTGTCGCCGTCGTACTCGACGTCGCCGTTGTTGCTCATCGGCCGCGAAGTGAGATTGCCTGATGATGTCGTGGTGGTCAGCATGGCAAAGTCCAGCTTTGCCATCTTCTTCGACAGGTCGTGCAGCGTAAGTTCGGACATGGTTGCTCCAGGTGTTGCTCGAATGGAGTAGGAACTGGCGGTTCTCTCGTTGGTTCCGGTGCGCCAGTCTCGGGCGCCATAGACCGGCATCCGGTCACCTACCTACGTACGTTAACGTACCCTTCCCGGATTGGGCGTCATCGAACGGAACGATGAGCGCAACTGCGACTTGAGTTACCTCTAGTAGGAGGAGACGAGAATGGATGCCGATCTCAGATTGCACCACGAAGTCGTAGCACTTATTCCAGCGCTGAGGCGCTTTGCGATGCGCTTCCATCGAAACGCGACCGATGCTGACGACCTTGTCCAGGAAACCTTGCTCCGGGGCCTCGCGGCGCTGCCTTCGTTCGCCACCGGGACCAACCTCAAATCATGGTTGTTCACCATCATGCGCAACACCCATCATACCGCCTTTCAGCGGGCAAAGCGCATGAGCATCGGAACCGAAAATCTCGAGCACCTCATGCCTGCAGCGTCTTCGCCCCAGGAGTGGGCCATCCGCAAGAGCGAGTTCGACCGGGCATTGATGGCGATGCCGGAGACGTACCGGGATGCCTACAAGCTGGTGATTGAGGACGGCCAGTCCTATGACGTTGCAGCCGATAAATGCAATGTCGCCGTCGGTACGGTGAAGAGCCGGATCAGCCGTGCCAGGCATTTCCTCGCAGCCCAGATGGGCGAGACTGTCTCCACAGTGGCGTCGATCTGAGCGCCACCGTGACCGAATATCGTCAGGCTGAACACAGTGTCAGCCAGACGACGCCGGTGAAGCAGAAGGCGGTCGAGAACAGGGCCGCTATCGAGACGTAGATCGCCACACGGTTCATGAAGCTGGACGTCTCGGAAACGGGTGACGTCCGGCTCGACCGTAGCTGGCGCAGCAGAATTACGACAACCGCCATGACGCTTGCGATCATCATCGATATCAACAGCAGCCGGAGCGGCGATGTCCAGGCTCCGAGGTTGCCACTCTGCCAGTCCAGGCTGCAGCCGGTCGCCTGAACCGCGTAGATCGTCAGGAATGCTCCACTCCAGACCACGAACGCCGAGATAGCAAGCAGAAGCGGATGGCGCATCTATAGGCCTCCTTCGCCGATCAGGCTTTGCAGAGCCAGATAGAAAGCCGCCGCGCAGATGCCTGCTGCTGCCGTATAGTCATGCCACAGCCTGCCAATCCTGAGATCGAGGGAAAGAATAGCCTTCCTGTTTCCGAGGCTCGTCCACAGGGCGTGGGCCGCAAACACGGCGCCGATGGTGCCGTGCAGGGCGGCGTAGATGAAGATCACGAACACGGAGGCGATCGCGGCATGGCCCGACGGCGCGGGAAGGACCAGCAACGCGATGGCGAGGAACAGCCCGGTCGAGATCAGGTGTCCGAGCAGCGCCAGCGCGCTGCCCACCATCACCGCCCCGTTGCGACGGGCCGCTAGGCGACCTCCGACACAACTCATGATCACTCCGCCGACGGCGAGCGCCAAAAGCTTCACGTCGACGACAAAGCCGGCCGGCGGCCAGTTGGGGGCGGAAACCCACAGGAAAAGGCAGCCGAACAACAGGGATATGTAGAGCGTCGCATCGGCAACAAGCGTGAGAACCATCGCCAGATAGGATGGCGGCGTGCTCGCATGCAGATGAACCGGCACGCTAAGGCCGTGCCCGATCGGAACGAGATCGTTTTCCACGGGCAGCGGATCGCGGCGAGTCCAGAGCCAGAAGCATGCGACGACGGAGATCAGCGCCAGGGGCGTTGCCCAGTAGAGCTTGAACAGCATCATCAGGAAGAATGCGCCTGTGGCGATCGCGGTCCAGATCGGCAGGTATGTCTGGCGCGGCAGCATCACCACCTGGTCCGGCTCTCCTGTGACCGGATCCACGCCCAGCACTTCCATGCGATCATTGCGCGGCATGCCGAGATAACCGCGTCCAGCCGCAAGATAGGGGCCGAGCGTATCGGGATCGAGCAGGTCTGCGCGTTTGTCGATCCGCGGAATGGAAGCGAAGTTGTAGGATGGCGGCGGTGTCGGCATCGCCCATTCCAGCGTCCCGGCCTTCCACGGATTTCGTCTGAACGGCCGACCGAACTTGAACAGAAGGATGAAATCGAGCGCCACCAGCGCAAACCCCATCGCCATGATGAAGCTTCCCATCGACGAGATGAAATTCAGGGTCTCCCATCCGAACTCGGTCGGATATTCGAAGACGCGCCGCGGCATGCCGAGCAGACCCGTCAGGTGCATGAAGAAGAAGGTGACGTTAAAGCCGATGAAGATCATCCAGAACGCCGCATTCGACAGGTGTTGAACGGGTTGTTTTCCGGTCAAATGCGGCAGCCAGTAATAGGCCATGGCCAGCATCGGGAAGATAAAGCCGCCGACGAGAACGTAATGCAGGTGGGCGACCACGAAATGGGTGTCGTGGGCCTGCCAGTCGAACGGCACCATGGCCAGCATGACACCCGTCAGGCCTCCGATGACGAAGACGAAGAAGAACCCGAAGATATGCAGCATCGGAATGGAAAAGCGCGGGCGCCCATGCGCCATGGTGGCGAGCCAGGCAAAGATCTGGACGGCCGTCGGCACCGCGACCAGCGCGCTTGCCGCCGAGAAGAAGGAGAGCGCCACATGCGGTATGCCGACCGTGTACATGTGATGCACCCAGAGGCCGAAGGACAGAAACGCCATCGAGACGATGGCCGCGACAATCACCCGGTAACCCGCGAGCGGCGTGCCCGCGAGCACGGGGAGAATGGTCGAGATCGCGCCGGCTGCGGGCAGAAAGATGATGTAGACTTCCGGGTGACCGAACAGCCAGAAAAGGTGCTGCCACAAAAGCGGATCGCCGCCGCGCGTGGGGTCGAAGAACGGCAGGTCGAAGGCGCGCTCCACCTCGAGCAGGATCGATCCGAGGATGAGCGGCGGAAATCCGACCAGCATCATGGTTGCGACCACGAGCATGTACCAGGCGAAGATCGGCATCCGGTCAAGCGACATGCCGGCGGCGCGGATCTTCACGATCGTCACGATGATCTCGACAGCAGCGGAGAGGGCAGAGATCTCCACGAAAGTGATGCCGAGCAGCCAGACGTCGGAGTTGATGCCGGGAGAATAGACCGACGAAGATAGCGGCGTGTACATGAACCAGCCGCCGGAGGGCGCAACGCCGCCGATCAGCGCGCCGATCAGGATCATGCCGCCGAACAGGTAGCACCAGTAGCCGTAGGCCCCGAGACGGGGAAAGGCGAGGTCGCGGGTGCCGAGCAGTTTCGGCAAGAGGTAGATCGCCATGCCCTCGAAGAAGGGGATCGCGAACAGGAACATCATGATGGTGCCATGCATCGTGAACACCTGACCGTAGGTCTCGGCGTCCATGAACACGCTGTTGGCGGAGGCAAGCTGGGTGCGGATCAACATTGCCAGGATGCCGCCGATCGCAAAGAACACGAGAGCGGTCAGCATGAAACGGACGCCAACCACATTGTGGTTCACGGCAGCGAGACGACCCCAGCCGGGCTTTCCAGCCCATAAGCGGTCCAGCGCGCGATGCAGCGCAATCGGGTCGTGCCCGGGTGACGTGGGGTCGGTCATCGGGCTAGTTCCCCAATGATTGCCTTTTCGAAATCGTCAGCCGTGTGCGCCTGTACCTCGAAGCGCATGCCGGCGTGTCCCGTGCCGCAATATTCCGAGCAGACGCCGCCATATCGTCCGGGTTGGTCGGCGCGGATGCGCAGCCGGTTGGCATGGCCTGGAACGGCATCGATCTTGCCGCCAAGGCGGGGAACCCAGAAACTGTGAATGACGTCCTCGCTTTCGGCGATGATTTCGATGGTTCTGCCCGCCGGGATATGCAGGAGGTCGGTTGCGGTCCGGCTGCCCGGCAGGGACGGGTAGGAGAACTGCCATTGCCACATGCTGCCCACAGCCCTGACCTCCAGCACATCCTCTGTCTTCGCGCTGCCGCCGCTCAACAGAAATTCGCCTTGAGAAAACGCATAGAAGGTCAGTGCGGTGAGGACGGGCAGGGGAAGAACGAGGCCGCCCCATATAATCCAGCCGCTCTGAGAGAGGCCGCGTCCAAAGCGCGGGCGAAACAGGGTGGCGGCAAAGAGCCCGACGACGAGGGTAAAGAGGACGACAGACCCCCACAGCATCACCCACCACAGCTGGGCAATCGAACCCGCGGATGGTCCGGCGGGGTCGAGCGCGGAAAGGTCGCCAGTGCAACCGCTGAGCGCTGCAGAAACACAGGCCAGCGCGAGGACGCGGAACCAAGTGCGGACCTGATGGATTTGCCCTGCGAACGGAGGGACGTAATGAAAGACGATACCGAAACGACGAACCCGGTCGTGGCCGATGTCAGGGACAAGGATGCCAGCTCGGCAATTGCCGTCGCCGGGCACCCGCTGCATGCGATGAGCGTGCACTTCCCGATCGCCCTTGCCTTCATAACGCTTGCGGTCGATGCGCTGTTCTGGTGGTCCGCCGATCCGTTCTGGCTGCGGGCCGGCCTCTGGAGTTCCGGTGGCGTCTTCTTCTTCGGTCTCGCAGCCGGTGCTGTCGGCACGATCGAGCTTTTGTCGGTGCCGGGCATTCGCGGCCGCGTCGCCAGCTGGGCACATGCGATCGCCGCGGTGACGCTGATCGCCTGCGCCGGCCTCAACTGGGGTCTGCGGGTCACTGGCGCCGGCGACGTGTTGCCGCATGGAATCCTGGTGTCGCTGCTCACCTGCATCATGACGGGCATGGCTGGATGGCATGGCGGCAAGCTGATTTTCGATCATGGTGTCGGCCTCATGGTATCGGCCAAGGACTGATTCGCTCGGCAAGCGTGCGCAGGCCGCCCGGGCGCATGAATTCGCCGGGCAATTCCAGTCCGATAAACGGTTTGGCGAGGGCGACGAAAACGATTGCTCCAACGACCGCGGTGGTGACGATGGTTGTCGCAACAAAGCGCCAGACGGGATACGTCTCCCCCTCCTTGAAAAGCCGGATGATGATCAGGCCGGTCAGGACATGCAAGATGGCAAGCAGGCCAACGAACAGCAGCTTGATCGAAAACCACCCGGCAAACGTCTGCTGTCCAAAAATCAGAGCCGTGCCGCTCGCCACCGCCACGAAAGCCGCGGGCGAAATGATAGCCACATAGGCGTAGCGTACGATCATCTGAAGACGGTAAAGCGCATCCTTATCCTTCACATGGGCACGTTGCACGTAGAGACCCGGCAAGCTGATCAACCCGGCTGCCCAGATGGCAATCGTGGTGATGTGAACGAATTTCAGGAATGCGATGATCAATACCGGCCCAATGCATGACGGATGTGGTGCAAGCGTGCGTAAATGGAGCCGTGTACCCGTCTTTCCAGGACACGAATCTGTGAGGACCTCGTAGCGGCCGTCCGTGCGCGGCGAGATCGAAGGCTGTGGGACTATCCGAGCAACCCGTCGCGCCCGAATTCTTCCCAGCCCGAGAGGTCCGCTCCCTTGTTGTCATCAGCCGTTTTTCCAGCCGTCGATTGGCGTTTGGCGGCGGTCTTCAGCGAGCGGGTCAGCTTCGTCTTGAGCGCGGCCCGCCGTCTGTTTTCCGCCGCCATCGCCTTGTCGTCCTCCCGCCACTCGTCGACGGTGCCACCGTCGAGCAGCTCTTCAACGAGGCGGGGATCGAAGATATGGAAGGTGATCTTCTTCGCGCGTCCCGCCAGCCGCACGGTGCGAGTTCCGGCGCTGGGCAAGCGGCCGTCGGTGAGCCAGCGAAGTCGCTCGGTCGGGGAGATCGTCAGGATATCCTGGATTTCGCGCGGGATCACGGCGAGGCTTTCGATGCCGACGAGCGCTTGGCTGACAACGCCCGACACAAAACGAAATTCGGTCTTCGAGGTCTCGGGCATGGCAAGCACGAGGCTGCCTCCATCGAGATCCAGCAACTTGCGCGAAGCGGCAGGCAGCCGCGCGCGGATCTCCAGCAGGATCCCCTTGGCGCGGACCGCCGAGCCGAGCGTCGCCTTGGGAGGCAGGGGCCACTGTTTAAACAGTTCCGGCGCCTCATTCGTCTTTTGTTTTGGCATCAGGGATAAATGGTCCGCCGGGTCTCTAGCGTCAATGCCGTTGTTGGCTGAGACTTGGCCGATGCTGTGCTTTGTACGAAACACAGACGAAACGCTCTCATTTGGCTGTGTCGGCAAAGACTGTGCCTCCAACTTGTTAGGAACACATTCTCATGACATGGAATGCGCATCGGCATTGCTGATGAGCGTCGGGCTATTCGATGTTCGCAACTGCCGCTTTCGCTTCCTACCTTTGACCACGGATGTACTGGCACCGGTGAATGAAGCGACGATGAGGAAGGTCGGTGCAATTTTGCCCGGCCTTTTTTCATTCTAAACATACCGAAAGACAATCATGAAAAAGACCGATGCGGCGCTGCTTCTCAAGAAGGCTGAGCGACAGATTGCGAATACCAGCGGCGGTGGTCATCTCGGTGGCACAAATCACGGCCAAGGCTATGATGCCAAGACGACCGGCGCGCACAGCCAGGGCCGCAAGGCGTCGCCCCGCGGCGGCTCTGCCAAGAAGTAAACGAGCTACCAGACCATTGATCAGACCCGTCGTTCACCACGGCGGGTTTTGTCGTTTTAGGGCTTGGGTATTCTCCCCCTCTATCGCTTCCCGTCTTGTTTTGACGCCACCTCAGGCGATGCGGGACGCGGTTCGCACCGGCTCTGGCCGAACCGCCGCCGGACTGCACACGAAAGTGTAATCGCCGAGGGGCAATCGTTGCCGCGGGTTTCCGGAACGATTTGGGATGGCTGTGGTTTCGGGTGGGATCAATCAGGAATACCCATGCCGCGCCTGAACTTCGCCGTCCCGTTCACATCTGCTTCCATCTTCTTGATGACGCTTCTGTCCAGCCCGGCTCATGCCGTGGATGCCTCGGGAACGCGCGCTGACCTGCGCGCGCCAAAACCGGTTGCAGGGCCGATCGAGGCGGGCGTCCCTCTTGTCGATCAGGCGAAAGGAGAAGTTGCCATCAAAACCTCTCAAACGAAACCGCGTCGTCTGGTGATTTTCCTGCACGGCATCAGAGGCTCCGGTTCGGTCATGGCGGCCATCGGCAATTCCTGGCAGTCAATCCTGATAAACACGCGGTTCGTCGCGCCGGATGCGCCGTTTGCGCATCGATCCGGCGGTCGTCAGTGGTTTGCGGTCGACGATCAGGTGCTGCGGCCGGATCGTATCGAAGGTGCCAGAAAGGCTTTCGACAAGCTGATGGCCGGCATCGTCGAACGCGAAGGTTTCAAAAGTGATCTGGAAAGTGTCGCCTTTGTCGGCGTGTCTCAGGGTGCAATCATGGCGCTGGATGCCGTGTCCTCCGGGCGCTGGAAGGTCGGCGCAGTCGTCAGTATCGCCGGCCTGTTGCCGCTGCCGCCCAAGGCCTCGGCCTCGAAGATACCGGTTCTTCTGATGCATGGCGAGGCGGATCAGACGATCCCGTCCGTGGCATCCGTTGCCGCCGCCGGCCAGCTGCGGGGCGCGGGTTACGACGTTACTTTGAAACTCTATCCCCAGGTCGGGCACACGATCTCGTCCGAAGAGGCGAGGCAAGCCGTGCTTTTTCTGCGCGACCGGTTTGATCGCTAGCAACAAGCGCGGGGCACCGCCCGGGAGCTAAGGTCGGTCCTCGTCAAACTGCTCCGCGTCCGGCAGCGCGGCAAGCCATGGCTCCCGTCGTTTGATCCAGAGTTCGTAGGTCGGCACTATACCCGAAGGCGCGTCGCGCAGGCTTCCGAGCTTGACCTCGGCTTCGTGCTCGTCGCAGGCGAAAAGCCTTGAACCGCACGACGGACAGAAGCGCCGTCCCCCTTGTTCGGCCGTCGTTCCTTCACTCAAGAAAGCATGAGCAGGCCAGATGCCGAAATAGGTGAAAGCCGATCCGCTCTCCTGACGGCAGTCGGTACAGTGACAGAGCCCAACCCGCGTGGGTTCGCCCGCCACACTGAATGTCACCTTGCCGCAGAGGCATCCACCCTTTCGCACGACCGTCATGACGACCTCCTCCGGAATGCGCTTCGTCTTTGTCCGGAACATCATCGTCCGGTGCTGGTTCCAATTGCAAGATCCAAGAAGGAACCGATATGACCCAACTGGCCGACAATTTCATCGCTGCCCTTCATCGTCTGGAAAAGTCCAGCGACGTCGATACTATCGCCCGCCTGTTCCGCGACGATGCTGTCCTGTCCAACCCGTTGTCGATCCATGATTCAGCCGAGTCGGGAGCCGCACAGACGTTCTGGACGGCCTATCGCGCCGCGTTTTCAACGATCGAGTCCGAATTCATCAACGTCGTCGAAACCGATGGCGTCGCGATACTCGAATGGCGCAGTGACGCGGTTGTCGAGGGGCAGTCCGTGGCCTATTCAGGCGTCAGCGTTCTCGAAAGCGATGGCGAAGAGATCAAGTCGTTCCGGGCCTATTTCGATCCTCGCGAGCTTGTCGCCAAAGTCGATACCCGTGCGGTGGATGCAACGCCGAGCGACGTTGAGCCCGCCTGACTTTATGTCGAGATCGTCATCGCTGCCAAATCCCGTCTGCCGAAGCCCCGTCAGACCAGGGCGGCAGCGTTCTCCCGGGCGCTGTTCAGGCGCCCGGTCTGGATCTTGCCATGAAGCTCGAACCGCACGCCGTCGAAGTTGTAGAGGGTCTTGCCTTCGCCTTCAAAATACGCGGGCACGATCTTGTTGGTCAGCCGTGATCCAAATCCCGTCCTGGCCGGAGCCATTACGGGTGGGCCCCCGGTTTCCTGCCAGACCAAATGGAACGTCCCGTCCGCTGTGACTTCCCACGAAATTCCGATCCGCCCGGTCTCTGTGGATAAGGCGCCGTATTTCACGGCGTTTGTCGCAAGTTCGTAGACCGCGAGCGAGAGTCCGATCGCCTGCTGCGATGCCACGTAGAGGTCCGGCCCGGAGATCACCGCACGATCGGACCGATCGAGATGCGCTGCAAGGGCTGCCTCGACGATCCCCCGGACGGGGGTGTTGTCGGCAGAATCGTGCAGAAGTTCCTGCGCGCTCCCAAGCGCGGCGATCCGGTCCGAGACGGTGGCCCTTGCCTGGTCGAGGCTGCTTGCCTGACGCAGCGTCGAGGAAACGACCGCGGCTGTTACCGCAAGCGTATTCTTGACGCGGTGTACCAGCTCGCGCTGCAATGCGCGCTGGTTCCTGCGGGCGAGCACTCCCGGCGTTGCGTCGAGGGCGATGTTGATCATGCCCTTGATCTCGCCCTTCTCGTAGAGCGGGCTGTAGGAAAAGGTCCAGAAGGTCTCTTCGTCGTATCCGTTGCGCCGCATCGTCAGAGGAAGTTCCTCGGCCCAGGTTCCATCTCCCGACAGCGCCTGGTTGACGAAAGGCTCGATATCCGGCCAGATTTCCGACCAGACCTGTTTGGCAGGCTGACCGAGGGCGCCGGCTTCCTTTGCGCCCAGAAGCGGTGCGTAGGCATCGTTATAGAGGATGTTGAGTTGCTCCCCCCAGAACACGCAGATCGCATGCTTTTGGCCCAGCATCATTTCGATGACAGAGGTCAGCGCTTCGGACCATGACGAAATCGGTCCCAGCGATGTTGGCGACCAGTCGTATTCAGCCGTCAGCCTCGCCATCCGGCCGTTGCCAATATTGGACAGAGGTCTTGTCATCTCGTGGTTCTTTCGCGGTGGGCGATCTCGATGTACCTCATTCAGATCGTTGAAGATAATCCCAATTCGAAGAGCGCGACGCTGAGCTGGCGTTCCGAGATCGGTTTCGACAGGAAGCGTGCTCCCTGCGGCAAACTACCCTGATCGGGCGAGAAACGTCCAGAGATGACGATGATTCTGCATTCCGGCCACCGCGAAGCCGTCAGGTTTGCGAGTTTGATGCCGTTCATCGATCCCGGCATGTCGATATCCGTCAGCATCGCCTTGACCGGAATGCCGGCCTCCAGAAGCGCAAGCGCCTGATCGGCATTGGCGGCTTCGACCACATCGAAGCCGCTGTCGCTGAGGACGTCCGCCAGATCCATGCGGATCAGACCGTCGTCTTCGACCACGAGGATGGGATGATGTTTCATCAATGTTCCTGCTGGAAACCCTGGAGGTCTGCGTCAATCCGGAAGGTGAGACCTGAAGGCTGGAATGTGAAGGCGACGGTACTGTCTGCGGTCCCGTTAAGCCCGGCATTGATCAGACGCAAACCGGAACCGGGGCCTTCGGGTTGTTGCACCGGCGGCCCGCCTGTCTCGGTCCAGATAAGTTCGAAGCGATCCGATTTCGGGCCGGCGATCTTCCACTGGATATTGACCCGCCCGTCCGGAAGCGAAAGGGCTCCGTATTTGACCGCATTCGTCGCCAGTTCGTGCAGGATCAACGAGAGAGAGAGGGAAGGGCGCGAGCCGACCTTGATATTCGTGCCTGTAACGGTGATGCGGGGATTTGCAGGGTCGTCATGAAGGGACGTCATCTTGTCGACGAGCTGCGTGACAGTCGAGGCGCCCATACCGCCTAGCAGAATGGTATCGTGGGCGGCGCTGAGGACGGCGATCCGGTCCGAAAGGCGGACTCTGGCGCTGGCGAGGTCTGTCGAATTTCTAAGCGTTTGCGATGCGATCGCCTGCACCATTGCAAGCTGGTTTTTCAGGCGGTGCCCCAGTTCATGCGACAGCTGTGCCTGTTTTTCCTCCTCCGCTCGAAGCTCCGTGACATCGATTGCCTGAACGAGAATGCCGATGACCTTGCCGTCGTCCTCCACCATGGGCTGATAGGCGAGATCGATGACCCGGTCCTGCTTTTCGCCGGCGGTTCCTCTGTTCAATTCGATCCGAAGGTTTTTCGCAACGAAGGGTTCGCCCGTCTGGTAAACTCTGTCGAGGATGTCGATGTAACCCTGGCGGACCACTTCCGACACGGCCTCGGCGACGGTCTTGCCGATGATGTCGCGGCCGCTGCCGATCATCGAGTAGTACACTTCGTTGGCGTATTCAAAGACGTGATTGGGTCCGGTCAGCATGGCGATACCGCCGGGGCTGAGCTCGAAGACCTGCTCGAAGCGCTCCCGCAGGGTCCGTTCGGCGTTTCGTGCCGCCACGGTCGATGTCTGCTCGGTGCAGGCACAGAACATTCCCAGCACCGTTCCCCAGGGGTCTCGGACCGGCGTGTAGGAAAAGGCGAAATGCGTTTCTTCGGGAACGCCGTTGCGATGCATGACGAACTCGATATCGTCCATCGACGTACCTTGTCCGGCGTAGGCTGCGGAAATGATCGGCTCCACCTGATCCCAGATGTCGTGCCACAGTTCGCCGAAGGGTTTTCCGAATGCGGCCGGGTGCCGCTTGCCGCACATTTCGGCGTAGCCGTCGTTGTAGAGCGTCGTCTGTGAAGGGCCCCACACGATCAGCATCGGTTGCAGCGACCCGAGCATGACGTTCACCAGAGTCCGCAACTCCACGGCCCAGCGATCCTTCGGGCCGATATCTGAGGATTCCCAGTCATATACGTCGAATAGATTTCGACACTCTGGATTGGTTTCCAGCGTCAATTCCTTACCGTCCTTCATCAGCGCGCGCACAGGAACGCGGTTACCGGTCGTTTGTTCCAGGTGCGAGAAGAGTCTTCTACGGCCGCCCATAAATCATAACTTTCCCCTGCTTCCAATGGCTGGGAAGCAGGGAGCGACGACGGAGCTGCTTCGTACGGGGGCGGACAGAGCGGATCGAACTCAGCTCATGGAGCGGGCGGCGATGTAACCGCAGGCGCTGGCGATGCCCGTCAGGACTGTTCCCCAGATCATGTCGATGATGACAAGCGAAGCCGGCCAGTTTTTCAGCGTCGAGAGATTGGTGATGTCATAGGTGCCGTAGGCGGCCAGACCGAGCAATGCGCCACATCCGATCGCAACCCACAAGGACCCTCCATCGAGACCCGGCTTTACCGCCAGGATGACGATCGCAACCGCGAAGAAGAGGTAGAAGATCGCAGCGATCCCGAGATTGGGAGAGGGAAGCATGAGGTCGCCGAGTTTTTCCCGGTACATCTTGCCGGCAACAAGGCCGAGCCACACAGCGTCGATTGCGAGAAAGGAAACAAGAGTGGCCACATAGGCAATGGCGAGAGATTTCATGAGGCGTTCCACATCAGGGTTGAAGTGCAGAGATAACCCTGTGTTGTTCACCTTGTTCCGCCCGACCAATGTGGTTGTGATCGCAGGCGGCGAGGACCGTTTGCGCAGCGGTCAATCGACGACTTTCTCGAGACGGAAATAATACCGGCGTGGGTCGCCTTCGACGATCATCTTGCCCGCGATCTCTGTATCGGAGATCCGCCGGAACATGTCGGTAATCGGTTGCTGGTCGTAGACCATCGCGGCAGTCAACACGTCGCGATCCATCCTGTTTTCCAGGGATGCGGTGGTGGATTTTGCGCGCACGCGCGGGCGTATGTGGGAAAACAGGTTCACCGCGCTCGAGGTGCGGCCGAACCTTGCAAGCCGGATCGCCCACCGGATGGGAAACACTTTCGGGTCGACTGCAACCAGCCTGCCCGGTGCGCCCTCAAAAAGCAGCGCATCAGCCCGCCCGTCCGGATGGAAGCGCTTTCCGAACCAGCGCAGGTTTTCAAGGACGCCATCGAGCGGATGGTCGGACGGGTGGCCGCGGCCTCTCCACAGGCCGACCATGTCCTGAGGCCTGACCGGCTCAAGGGACGCGAACCACTCGGCGCTTTCATCCTGCAATGCCTGCGCTGGGCTTTTTGTCATTGTCTTCGCGGGTCCTCAGCCGCCGCCCGGCGAAACGCTCTCGTCATCCGTATCCGGCAACGAGCCCGTACCAGGCGTCTTGCTCTCATCCATCAATTCAGGCTTGGCGTGCGGACCGGCGGCAGGGGAATCCGATGTCGCCGGCGCTTTCTTGCCAGTTTCTTCGACGGCTTCCTGAGCGTTCTTGTTATCGTCCATGATATCTCCCATTCGGCTGCTACAAGACTGTAGATCCTCAGTCAGGAATGGGTGGGCACGGCAAAATGTTCCATGGGAGCCGTTGTCCGCCGCATCACCGGTTGGCAAAACTCTGTGTCAACGGCCTGAGCGCGCGTCCGTGTCCAGGCGCGATCTCATCGCGGCGGCCATCTCGACTGCTTCTTCTCTGGCATTGTGAAAATAGCTGATAAGGCCCGGCGTCATGCCGATGAACCAGAGGCCCGGAATATCAGGGCCGCTCGGGGATGGGACGTGACCGTTCTCGATGGCCAGCTCGCCAAGAAGCGATTGATGGTGCGCGCCGTAACCGGTCGCGTAGATGATCACATCCGGGGCTGTCACCAAGCTGTTCTTGTGCAGAACGGTGCCGGCTTGCGTGCATTCGACAACTTCGCCGACAACCTTGATGCGGCCTTCACGTACGGCCTTGATAGCGCCGTCATCGACCGGGACCGCCACATGATCGCGGGAAAGCCGCGTTGCGGCCTTGTGCGATGATCTGGGAAACCCGAGCTTGGTCAGATCCCCGAAGGCCAAGCGTTCCGTCAGCGAGATCGCGATATCGACCACAGGCGTGGGAAGACGTGCCAGCCATGGCGAGAATTTATGGACGGCCACGCCGAACAACCGCTTGGGAAGAACCGATGAACCGGTGCGAACGGAAAACCAGCAGTCGGCCAGATCGACCTTCGCCAGGTGATTGGCAATGTCGAACCCCGAATTGCCGGCGCCGACGATCAGCACCCGCTTTCCCCGGTACTGCTTCGCATCCCCGAAGTCGCAAGCGTGTATGCTTTGTCCGCCGAAGTTTTCCGCACCCTTGAACAGAGGCTGCCACGGATCGCCATCGCGTCCTGTGGCGACCACGACGTTGCGGCACAAAAACGGACCGGCGGATGTTGCAAGATGGAAGACGCCGTCGCGTCTGCTCAACGCCTCAACCGAAACGCCGTGTTCAATATCAAGGGCGTTGTCACGGGCAAACTGCGCCAGATGCTCGGCCACCACGTCGCGTTTTGGAAAAGCCGAGGTGCCGCTCGGGTATTGCAGCCCCGGCATGTGGGAAATGTCGCGATGCGTGTTGAGAGAGAGCTGCGGATGGCGCTTGCGCCAGGTCGATCCGACCTGCTCTTCACGGGCAATGATTCGGGCGCGGATGCCGCGCCTTCCCAGCTCATAGGCGGCGGTCATTCCAGAAAGCCCGGCACCAATGACCACGACATCTTCGATTTGGAGAGGCTCAGCGGGCAGATTCATGGCCAGACAATGCTGAAAAACATGCGCTGCTGCAACACCCAATCCTGAAACAGCGGGGAGATGCCCTCCCAGTTTAGAATATCTCTATGTACCGTAAGACGCGCGTGCCAAAAGTGCGGACATCGACTTTGAGGAAAATCGTATGGCAGGCCTCCGCGGGTACATCGACTCGGTTCTTGACCGTGGCCTTCCGCATCTCGCGTCCGCTCAGTTGTCAGATGAACGCAGGATGGAGCTTTGCCGGCAACACGGCGACTTCTCGCTGGCGTATTCGACGGCGGTTCAGAAGAACCTCAGCCACTTCGGCGACGACAAGGGATATATCGCCTACGCGACGAAGATGGGGCACATGTTTGCCTTGGGCGATCCTGTCGCCGACAAGGCCGATCGTGCCCGGTACGTGTCCGATTTCGTCGCAGCGGCCGAACGTCCCTGTTTCGTGCAGATCGGCCGGCAGACGGCAGAGACACTGTCTCGGCTCGGCTACCGGATCAATCAGATGGGCGTCGATACCCGTCTCGTGCTCAACGAGCATTCGTTTGCCGGAAAGAAGAACGAGACGGTCCGCTATTCGGAGCGGTGGCTGCTGAAGAACGGTTACCGGATTGTCGAGTGTGACGGCAGTCTGGCCAGGCCCGACCAGATCAAGGCCGTTTCCGAAGAATGGCGCGCTGGCCGCATCGTCCGTCGGCGGGAAATGTGTTTCCTGAACAGGCCGTTCAAAGCCGAGCTGTCGGCGCATATGCGCCGGTTCCTGATCCTCGATCCGCAAGGCGAAACCATCGCCGTGCTCGATTTCGATCCGATTTTCGATGCGGGGCAGGTGACGGGATACACGTCCACTTTCAAGCGGAAGAAGACGGGGACGACCCCGCATGCCGAGATCGGTCTGACGAAGTTCGCGACGGACCGCTTCAGGGAAGAGGGCAGGTCGCTGGTGACGCTTGGGCTTTCGCCCCTTGCGGCGATCACGACAAGCGGGTTTGCGGAAAGCGCATTCTGGCGCGGCAGGTTCGAATATGCCTACAAGTCGCCGGCCATCAACAAGAGGATCTTCAACCTGCAGGGACAGGCGGCATTCAAGCGCCGGTTCCATGGCGCCGAAGAGCCGACCTACATCGCCTTCAAGCGTCGCAGCCCTCTGGAAATGCTTGCTCTTTTGAGACTGCTCAAGACCCTCTGAGCCGAGGTCACTTCTTAGCCGGCTTTCCGTAAGCCGCAGAATAGGCGAGGGCCACGAAGGCTCCGCCGATCACATTCCCGATCGTTGCCGGCAGCAAGTTGCCGAAGATGTCGCTGATGCCCAACAGCGCCGTCGAGGGTTCAAGCATGCCCTGGACGAGAGTGGCATAGGTCAGCAGATACATGTTGGCGATGGAGTGCTCGAAGCCTGCCGCGACGAACGCTGCGACCGGCAGAAGCAGACCGAAAATCTTCTGCGTGACCGTATGGCCCGCATAGGCCAGCCAGACACCGAGACAGACAAGCGTGTTGGCAAGGATGCCGCTTGCAAGCGTTGTTGCGAACCCCTTGGCAGTCTTCGTTTCAGCAAGCTCGAATGCCGCGCGACCGACCGCTCCGTCGCCGGCCTCATGCAAGCCGGCGAAAACCGCGACGACAGCAAGCGCAATCGAACCGGCGAAGTTGGCCAGATAGACAGTCGTCAACGCCCCCGCCGCCCGGCCAGCGGGGATCCGTCCGGCAACCACCGGACCGATCATCAGTGTGTTGCCGGTGAACAATTCTGCGCCGGCGACCATCACCAGTGCGAGACCGAGCGAAAACACCGTGCCGGCGAGGATCTGCGCGACGCCGAAGGGAAGGCTGTCGGCGCCAGCCAGTGCCACCGTCGCAAACAGTCCACCGAAGCCGATGTAAATGCCGGCAAGCATGCCGAGAATGATCATCTTACTGAGGGGAAGGCCGGCTTTGTCCTCGCAGGCACAAAAGACCGTCTCGCAAAGGTCGGGCGGTGGCGGCAGTGAATTGGTGTCCGACATGACATCCTCCTGTCGATCGTGTCCGGCGAGGACGTAGATGAGACAGACGACGGATCCGGGAAGGGCACGATCCCGTGAGCCTGTTTTGAGGAGGGTGTCGTGCGCCTGCGTCCTTAGAGGTCGGACGTGGTTCCACTCAGTTTCGCGCTGAGAGCGTTTATGGTCGCCAAGGTCGCGTTGACTTGAGGCTGATCCATGCCGACGGCATCAACGATGCACTTCGTCACGGCGTCCGACTTCTCCTGCAGGGCGCGGCCTTTTTCCGTCAGGTAGATATCGACGCGGCGCTCGTCGTCGTCCCTGCGCATCTTTGTCACGAGACCCATCAGCGAAAGCCGCTTGATCAATGGCGTGGTCGTGCCGGAATCGACGCCGAGCCTTAGCGAGATCTCGCCCACGGAAAGGCTGCCCTCGCTCCACAGAAGCTTCATCGTGAGAAACTGCGGATAGGTCAGCCCCGTCGGCGCCAGCGCAGTCCGGTAGACCCGGTTGAAGGCCTGTTCGGCTCTATAGACGGCGAAGCACAGCATTTGGTCGAGTTCAACCGATGCCGGTTTTTCAGGGATATCTGTCATTCGCGCAATCTATATTGTGCGCAAGGTAATTGCAAGCAATTGACAGGCGCTGCAGAGCGCGATATCAATGGCGTGCAATTGAGTTGCGAATTAAGAAAATTCATCCGCCCCAACCCAGGAGAAGACTATGTCTGTCGACGCGAAGTACAAGACCAGCGCAACTGCATCCGGCGGTGGCCGTGACGGCAAGACGGCGCTTTCCGACGGGACGCTGGAACTGCAGCTGGTCGTGCCGAAGGAACTCGGTGGCCCCGGCGGTGATGGCGCCAATCCGGAGAAGCTGTTTGCGCTTGGATATTCGGCCTGCTTCCTCGGCGCCCTGCGCGTCGGCGCTACGCAGCTGAAGACCAAGGTTCCGGATGGTTCGACCGTTGATGCAACCGTCGGCATTGGCCCGCGCTCGGAAGGCGGCTTTGGCATCACCGCTGCCCTGGATGTTTATCTGCCGGGTATGTCGGAAGCCGACGCACAGAAGCTCGTCGAGGTCACCCACGACATCTGCCCGTATTCCAACGCGATCAAGGCAAGCGTCGACGTCGATTTTACGATCCGCACCTGATCGAAAACGGAAGTCGTTCGATTGGGAAAATGTGATGGACGGCTCTGGAATAACGCCGCCCAATAGTAATTCTGTCTGACAACTATCGCAGGCGGCCGGCAACGGTCGCCTGTCGGTTTTGGCCGCTACTCGCCGTCGCGGCACCCGGCAAGCGGTGTCCGCCGAAAATCAGCATCTGTAGATTGGCATTTGAAAAAACAGCATTATCTGGAACATAAGGCCATCGTCCCGGTTAGCTAGCCATCTAAACCGGAGACCCAACATGAAGTCCTCAATGTTTGCGAAAGCACTTCCTCTCGCACTGGTAATGGCCGCCCCGCTTGCCGTCCCGTCGTTTGCGCAGGAGATGGCAAAACCCACCACAGATATGCAGGCCGTGCTCGACAAGCTTGGTGCGCTAGACGCCAAGCCGTTTTCGAGCTTGAGCGTTCCGGAAGCCCGCACACAGGCAAGCCCTGCCGATGCTGCAAAGGCTGTCCAGTGGGAAAAGCGCCTGTCGTCCAATCCCGAAGCGCAGGTGACCACCAAGGACATCACCATTCCGACGGCTGAAGGCGGTATCGCCGCGCGCGTCTACATGCCGGCCGGCAAGGGTCCGTTCCCCGTCGTCGTCTACTATCACGGCGGTGGCTGGGTGGTTGCCGACCTCAACGTCTATGACGGCGCACCGCGTGCCCTCTCGCTCGGCGCCAAAGCCATCGTCGTCTCCGTCGAGTACCGTCATGCGCCGGAGCACAAGTTCCCGGCTGCTCATAACGATGCCTGGACGGCGTATAAGTGGGTTGTCGAGAACATTCACGACATGAACGGCAACTCCGACAAGATCGCGGTTGCGGGCGAAAGCGCCGGCGGCAACCTGGCGGCCAACGTCGCCCTGATGGCCAAGGAGATGAAGGCGAAGCAGCCGGTTCACCAGCTTCTCGTCTACCCGGTCGCCGGCAACGACATGGAAACGGCGTCCTACAAGGAAAACGCCAATGCCAAGCCGCTCGGCAAGGCCGATATGGAATGGTTCGTGAAGAACACGGTCACGTCCATGGATGAGACCAAGGACCCGCGCATCAACCTCAACGGTCGCTCCGACCTTGCAGGCGTTGCTCCGGCAACCGTGATCCTCGCCCAGATCGATCCGCTGCGCTCCGACGGTGAGACCTATGCGTCCAAGCTCAAGGACGCCGGCGTTGCGGTAAATACCAAGACCTATAACGGCGTGACACACGAGTTCTTCGGCATGGGCAAGGTGGTTCCGGAAGCCAAGCAGGCACTGGATCTCGCTGTCGCCGATCTCACCGCAGCCTTCGACAAAGCCAAGTAAGGAGAGCCCCTATGAACAAGATGATTTCAGCCTCGCTCGTATCGCTCTCGCTTCTGATGTCCTCGGCAAGCTTTGCGGCACAGCCCGCCAGCGCCGACAAAGCCGCTGCCGCGTTCAACGTCGACAAGGCTTCCTTTGTCAAAGCCGTCACCAGCTCCAACGCCTTCGAGATCGAGTCGAGCAAGCTTGCCGAACAAAAGGCCAAGGATGCCGACGTGAAGAAGTTCGCGTCAGAGATGATCAAGGATCATACGATGGCGGGCGAAGAACTCAAAAAGGCGGCCAAGCTCGGAGACGAGGCACCGGTTATGTCGCCAAAGCACGCGGCCATGCTTGAAATGCTGAAGGGTGCATCTGACCAGGACTTCGAGCCGCTCTATATCGACATGCAGGCAACAGCGCATATGGAAGCGGTCAGCTTGTTTGCGACCTATGCCAAGGGCGGTGACGATGCGGCGGTCAAGGAGTTCGCGGCCAAGACTCTGCCGAAACTTGAAATGCACAAGATGCACGTGACGAAGCTCGTCGCGACTCACTGAGGCGGGCAGCATCTGGAGCCTGCGTCCCAGCAGGCCGGGTGAATGTCGAGACGTTTAAAACAATGGCCGCTCCGGAAACGGGGCGGCCATTGTTGTTCCAGGGGTTGTGGAGAGGACGGTTCAAGCTGGAACGGGTGACGATCCTGCGGCCGTTTTCGGCAATGTGATGGTTTGGCGCAGTCCCTTATCGTCTTGATTGCGAAGCGCAATCTTTCCGCCATAGAGCTGTGCGAGTTCATTGGCGATCGTCAGGCCGAACCCATCTCCAGCGACCGTCTCATCCATCCGCACACCCGGCAGAAATGCCTTCTCGATCGTATCGTCGGAGATGCCGGGGCCATCGTCTTCGAGCGTGATGACGATCGAGCGTCCGTCCGTGCGGGCATCGATTGCGACAAGGCTGCCAGCCCATTTGAACGCGTTGTCGAGGAGATTGCCGACGATCTCGTCGAAATCCTCGGCCGCACAGGCAACCGAAATTTGCGGCTCGATCGTGCATTGCACCGATATGCCCCGGTCAGCGTGGATGCGCGACATGACAAGCACGAGATCGTCTATGCGGGGGTTCACCTGCGTTGCTGAAACGGTGCCGCTGGAGGCAGTCTTGCGGGCACGGGCGAGATGATGGCGGATGCGCTGGTCGATCCTGTCGACCAGATCGCGCATCTCGTTGGTGGGGTCGTTGGCGCCGTTTAAGGCTAATTGCAGGCTTGCGACGGGTGTCTTCAGGCCGTGCGCGAGGTTTGCGAAATGCAGGCGCGTTTCGGCGAGCCTCTCGGCATTCTTGTCCACGAGGCGGTTGATCTCGCGGGATGCGGGCTGCAACTCCTCGACGTCCTGATCCGGCAACCGCGGCAGCGCGCCTGCGGAAATGGATGCGATGTCTGACGTCAGTTGTCTCAGCGGTCGAAGCCCGTAGCGGACCTGCAGCAGGATGCCGCCGACGAGAACGCCACCCAAAAGAAGCATCGCAGGAACCAGCCACAACAATGCCCGCCCGGCGGGTGCGCTCAGGGAAGATTGCGGCGCCGATGCAATGATCTCGACCGTCCGATCTCCGACCATCGTTTCCAGCGTTCGCAGATACAGTGTCTCTTCGCGGAAGGCGACACGATCGGCCGGAAGTGGCTTGGGCTTCGCCGCGTGGCGCCAGTCGAAAGGGCGGGGCGGGCTTTCCAGGGTTTCCTCGGCCAGCGACCGGGAGGTTATGCGGGTCCGATCGTCGGACACCTGCCAGTACCAACCCGAGTGGGGGCGATCGAATGGCGGGCCGTCGAGGTCTGCAGAGAGGACGACGTCGCCGGCACTGTCGGTGGTCAGTGCATTTCGCAATCCCTCGATCTGGGTGTCGAGCCGCTGGTCGATCTGTTCCCTCACCACGCCCGCCACGATCAGGTAGAGAATGACGGATGCGACGATCACCGTCGCCGTCACGAAGATGATGGAAAAGCCGGCCAGCCGCCGGGCGATCGACGCCTGGCCGGATAGGTTGAGCCCGCTCATGGCGCTGCCGTCAGCATGTAGCCGCGGCCGCGAACCGTTTCGATCAGTTCCGCGCCGATCTTACGGCGCAGTCGCGCGACGATCACCTCGATAGAATTGGAATCGACCTCGGCATCGCCTTCGTAGACGCGCTCGATCAGCTCGCGCCGATCGACGATGACGTCCTTGCGCAGGATCAGGCAAGAGAGCACGCGCCATTCCAGCGCGGTCAGTTTCAGCGACAGGCCGTTGAACTCGAACGTGCCGAGCTGGGCGTCGAACTCCAGGGGACCGCAGAGGATTTTGGAGGATGCATGGCCCGTGGCGCGGCGGACGAGGGCGCGCATGCGCAGCACCAGTTCCTCGATCTTGAACGGCTTGGTGAGGAAATCGTCGGCGCCCGCCTTGAAGCTCTCGACCTTGTCCGGCCATCCGTCGCGCGCGGTCAGGATCAGGACGGGGAGGGTGCGGCCCGCGGCCCGCCACGATTTCAGAACCGACACGCCATCGATCTTCGGTAGGCCCAGATCGAGAATGGCAACGTCGTAGAGTTCGGTCAGTCCTGCGTGCTCGGCATCCTCGCCGTTCTTTGCAATGTCCACGACAAAACTTTCGGCCCGCAGGCTGGCTGCGATGCGTTTGGAAAGATCGGTGTCGTCTTCGACCAGAAGTACGCGCATGTGCAACCCGTTTGCCGTGGTGGAGAGACGCTGTCCTATGGCGGCAAGGCTTAACTCAAACTGAACCACAAGGTTCAGGCTGTTATCGGTCGTCGGCTGATAAATCTCTCCTGGCATACAAAAACAGGAGAAGACCATGTCAATTTCGGACAACAACACGACCGTCGATCAGAAGGATGGTTCGGCCGACAAGCCGCATGCACCCAAGCCCCCGCACAAGACCGGCAACCGGCGTATGGCAACCTTCGGCGTCACGGCCTTGGCGATCCTTGCCATCGGGGCCGCGGCCGGAGCCGGCGCAATGAAGCTGACCGGGCCGAGCGTCGAGCTTGCGCCCATGAACCCGGTCGCCATCTCCGCCGTCAAGGAGGACAGCCTGGTGACGGTTAAGGGGACGGTAGCCGAGGTATTCGGCAACAAGTTCGTCGTTCAGGACGACAGCGGACGGGCACTGGTTGAAACCGGGCCATCGGGTGACGACGGCAAGCTTGTCGATCTCAACGAAGCCGTCAGTGTCCAGGGTCGCTTCGACAACGGCTTCCTGCACGCGACCTATATCGTTCGCCAGGACGGCAGCATGGAAGCGCTCGGCCCGGCCGGCGGCCCTCCGCGTCACGGACCGGCGGGCGGCCCTCCGCCTCATGGCCCGGCCGGCGACCCTCCGCATGACGGTCCGCGCGGTGATATGCCGACACCCCCTGCGCCAAAAGGGTAAAGCCCTGGTTGCAAAACCTGGTGGCGGAGCCCTGACGGCAGGGTTGTAACGGGAAAGCGTTGCCCGATCTTCTTTCGGGCACGCTGGAACCCCGCGTCCGCCACCGGCGTTGGACGCCACAATTTTCAAGCATGTAGCATGATGAAGCGAGGCTGGCATGCGATCCACCCTACAGACAGGTCTGACTGATCGATCCCTGGTGGCACTTGCCGTCCTCAACTTCTTTCTCGCCGACGCCCGCGACGGGCTTGGACCGTTTCTCGACGGGTTTCTCGCCACCCACGGGTGGTCGCCGATGACGCTCGGCTTCATCGCCACGCTTGGCGGTGTACTCGGAATGATCGCCACGCCGCTGTTTGGGGCGTGGGTGGATGCCTCCAAGCGTAAACGCACGCTCATCATCATCCCGGTGATCCTGGTGACGGCGGCAGCCTTGTGGACGCTTGCCAGCCCCGGAAACGCATCGGTGTTCGGCGGCCAGTCGGCAACCGCCATCGTTGGCGCCGTCGTCGGTCCGGCGCTGATGGGGCTGACGCTTGGCCTCGTCGGCGAAAAGGCGTTTTCCCGTCAGGTGTCGCGAAACGAATTCTGGAACCATCTCGGCAACGTCGTCTCGCTCGCCGGCATCTATTTAGCGACGGTCTACTTCGGCGTCAGCGGTGTCATCGGATTGATGATCGTCACGGCGGTCGCCGCCATTCTGGCAGCGCTTGCGATCGACCCGGAGCGGATCAATCACAACGCGGCGCGCGGTCTTGCGCATGACGATGGAGCGCCGGGTCCCTCCGGCTATTCCGTCCTCGTGGGCAGCAAGGGGCTGATCCTGCTTGCCGTGACGCTGATGATCTTCCACTTCGGCAACGCGCCGATCAGCCGCCTCATTGCCCAGGACTTCTCGATCCATCTCGGGACGCCGTTTCAGACGACGGCGGTGACGACCGGCGTGTCGCAGCTGTCGATGATCGTCATGGCTTTAGCGGCGCCTTTCCTGATCCGGCGGTTCGGGCTGGCGACGGTCTTCCTCATCGCGCTGCTTGCATTGCCGATCCGCGGTGCGATTGCGGGCTCCTTTAGCAATTTCGCTGTGATCTATCCGGTGCAGATCCTCGATGGAGTTGGCGCAGGCCTGATCGGTATCGCCACCCCGATTGCTACGGAACGGATCCTTGCGGGAACCGGTCGTTTCAATGTCGGACTGGCTGCGGTCATGACCGTTCAGGGCATCGGCGCATCGCTGAGCAACGTCGTCGCCGGCTGGCTGACGGATGTCGGCGGCTATGCGCTTGCCTACTGGGTGCATGGCGGCGTTGCAGCGCTTGCCGTTGCCGCCTTTCTCGCCGGGCGCAAGAGCATTGCCCCTTCCCAAAAAGGTGCGAACAAGGCAGGAGACGATCGCGAGATCCCTGTCGCACCATAATCGTTTCGGTTGGACCATCCATGAACGCATTGACCATGACCTGGAGCATCGCCGGCCTGACAGCGCTCGGCGTCATTACCCGGCCGTTTGCCTGGCCGGAAGCGATATGGGCCGTGCTTGGCGCATCGCTGCTTCTGGCGTTCGGCCTGATCGCCCCCTGGGATGCCTGGGCCGGCGTCGCCAAGGGTCTCGACGTCTACTTGTTCCTGATCGGCATGATGCTCTTATCGGAACTTGCCAGACGGGAAGGGCTGTTCGACTGGCTGGCATCGATTGCGACCGCCTATGCAAAAGGCTCGCCGAAGCGATTGTTCGTCCTGATCTATGGGGTCGGCATCGTCGTCACCGCGTTCCTTTCGAACGATGCGACCGCGGTCGTGCTGACGCCTGCCGTTTATGCGGCGTGCCGCACGGCAAAGGTGAAGGATCCGATGCCCTATCTTCTCATCTGCGCCTTCATCGCCAATGCCGCAAGCTTCGTGCTGCCCATCTCCAACCCGGCCAATCTGGTAATCTTTGGCGGCGGAACGATGCCGCCTCTGTCGCGCTGGCTCGCCACGTTCGGTCTTCCCTCAATCGTCTCAATCGTCGTGACGTTTATCGCGCTTTATTGGACGCAGCGCTCGACCATCGCGGCCGACAGCGTGTCCCCCGTGGTTGAAAGCGTGCCGCTGTCGCATAGCGCAAGGCTGACGGGGATTGCCTTGTGCGCGACGGCGGTCCTGCTGCTCGGAGCATCGGCGCTGCATTTCGATCTCGGGTTGCCCACCTTTGTGGCCGGCTGCATCGCGACGGCGGCTGTTCTCGCGATCACCCGGCAGAGCCCTGTCGAAACGCTGAAGGGCGTGTCCTGGAGCGTGCTGCCGTTGGTGGCCGGCCTGTTCGTCGTGGTCGAGGCCCTGAACCGGACGGGCCTGATCGATGCATTGGCGCATCAGCTGACCCAGAATGCCTCGCTTTATCCCGCCCAGACGGCAGCGATCGCCGGTACGGTCGTGGCGCTCGGCTCCAACCTCGTCAACAACCTGCCGGCCGGCCTCGTTGCGGGAAGCGCCGTGGAACTGGCGCATGTGTCCGACAAGATTGCCGGCGCCGTGCTGATTGGCGTCGATCTCGGCCCCAACCTCTCGCTCACCGGGTCGCTCGCGACCATTCTGTGGCTGACGGCGCTGAAGCGCGAAGGGTTGCACATCGGCGCCCTGAGCTTTCTCAAGCTGGGCGCCGTCGTCATGCTTCCGGCGCTCGCCCTGTCGCTTGCAGTCCTCCTCATCCAATGAGGCGCTGGCGCGCTTTGCGGGCTAGTCCATCAATAGACCATCGCATCGAGGTCGGAGATCAGCGTCGGGCCGGACGGGTGCCAGTCGAGCTTTGCTTGTGTCTTCGCGCTCGATGCCCTCATGTCGAGACCGACGAACCGTGCCATCGCGCCAAAATGCTCCGAAGCCTCGTCGGCTGAGATGGAAACAACAGGGACATTCAAGCCGCGACCCAGCGCTACCGCGATAAGGCGCATCTCCACGCCTTCTTCGCCGACCGCGTGATAGCGCGCACCGGGTTCCGCTTTCTCTATGGCAAGGCGGTAGAGGCGCGCAACATCGCCAAGGTGACCGGCCGACCAGCGGTTCGTTCCGTCCCCCACGTAAGCTGAAACGCCTTTTGCTCTGGCAATGTCGAGGAGCGGCGAGATGAGGCCCTGCTTGAACGTGTTGTGGACCTGCGGCAGACGGAGCACGGAGACGTTGATCCCTCCGTCCAGAAGCCGGTTTCCAGCGCGCTCAGAAGCAATGCGCGGGTTTGGGTGATCCGTATCGAAGACGTCTTCGACAGCGAGCTCGCCTTTGCCGCGCGCGCCCATCGCGATGCTCGAGGTGATCAGCAGCGGGCGTTCGGAACCGGAAAGGGCTGATCCCAGCGCTTCGATGACCCGCCGGTCCTTTTCGCAATTCTCGGTGAAGCGTTCGAAGTTGTGGTCGAACGCCGTATGGATGACGGCGTCTGCATTCCGGGCGCCGCGTTCTATGCTTTCGAGGTCTTCGAGCGTCGCCAGATGTGGCTCGACCCCTGATGCGATCAGCTTTTCGGCGCCTGCCTGCGAGCGGGTCATGCCGATGACTTCGTGGCCCGCGTCGAGAAGTTCAGGAACCAGCGCCGAGCCGATGAAGCCCGTGGCACCGGTGAGAAATACACGCATTGTCATTCTCCAGTTGCTTTGACACCGGGACTATCTGCGCTCTTGTTATTCCGTTAAAGTAGTGACCGTATCAGGGTATAATTGCTAACAGGGTATCGATGCCGGACATCACGCCGAATTCATTGGCAGCGTTTCTGAAAGATCGCCGCACGAGGCTCGATCCTGGCGCCTTCGGGTTTTCGGGAAGACGACGGACGCCGGGGCTTCGCCGCGAAGAGGTTGCTCAACGCGCCAATATCAGCCCGACTTGGTACACGTGGCTCGAGCAGGGCCGCGGCGGCGCGCCCTCGGCTGACGTGCTGAACCGGATCGCCAGCGGATTGATGCTGACGGAGCCGGAACGCGAACACCTTTTCATGCTCGGTCTCGGACGGCCGCCGGAGGTTCGCTACAAGTCTACGGACGGGATTACGCCGCGGCTGCAGCGTTTGCTCGATACGCTCGATGCGAGCCCCGCTTTCGTCAAGACCGCGACATGGGACGTGGTGGCGTGGAATGCGGCGGCGGCCGTGGTTCTGACCGACTACGGGAAACTGCCCGAAGGCCAGCGAAACCTCCTGCGACAGATTTTCTCGAGCCCGTCGCTCCGCGCCAAGCAACATGACTGGGAAGGGCTCGCCCGGTTTGTCGTCGGCGCCTTTCGCGCCGATGCCGCACGGGCCGGTGCGATGTCGGAGGTTTCGGATCTCGTCGACGAGCTCTCGAAGTCCAGTCCGGAATTTGCGGCATTCTGGGGTGAAAACGACGTAAGGCTCCAGAGCGACGGCCTGAAGCGGATCGAACATCCGGATCTCGGCACGGTCGAGCTGGAATATACCGCATTCTCCGTCGACGGTCGGCCGGATCTCGGCATGATGATCTACAATCCGGTCGATCCGGCTATGGCCGCAAGAATCCGGCAGCGCGTCGCGGAGCGCACGGCATCAGCTAAACCCTGACCGCTCTATCTTACCAGGGAATACTGCTTCCATCATAGGCGACGAAAGAGCCGGAATTCTCCGGGGCGAGGCTGTTGAGCGTTGAGAGGATCGACGCTGCCGCCTGTTCCGGGCTGACCGTGTTGTGACCGCGTGAATAGGGGTCTGATAGACCCGTGCGAACCGTCCCCGGATGAATGGCGGTGATGACCGCTGCCGGATGGGTGCGGCCATATTCGATCGAAACGGTGCGGACAATCTGGTTGAGCGCCGCCTTGGCGGATCTGTAGGACACCCAGCCGCCGAGCCTGTTGTCGCCGATCGATCCGACACGGGCTGACAGGAATGCGGCGATCGAGCGGGTTTCGCGATCAAACAGTGGGAGAAAGTGTTTCGCGACAAGGGCGGGGCCGACGGCGTTGGTGCGGAACTGGGCCATCATCGTTTCGGGATCGAGCTGCCGCAGAGACTTTTCCGGGCCGCGGCCATCGGTCGTCAGGATGCCGGTGGCGCAAATGAGGAGGTGGATCGGCTTTGCCGAGATCGAGCCTGCGGCGTCCGCCACGCTCGTCTCGTCGGCGAAGTCCAGACCGTCGCGGCTGCGGGAAAAGGCGATCAGTTCGCCGAGATGCGGCTCGTTCTGCAGACACTCGCAGATCGCGGAACCGATACCGCCGCTTGCCCCGATCACTGCCGCCCGGAACCCGTTCGGCAGCGATGCGAGAAGACTGGTTTCAGTGCCTGCCATGTCTGACAAATCCGAGATGCGCGCGTGGACGTCGATTGTTCAGCGCACTATGCCCGAAGTCCGAACTATTTGGTAGGCGCCGTCAGTCGGAGTTGATGGTCGGAAGATGGGTTTCGACTTCGCGCAGGCGGGTGTCTTCCAGCGGCTCGATCTGCGTCTTCCAGAACTCGTCTGCCTCGGCCGGTTCGTCGTCCCATTTTCTGACGTCGGCGATGTTGTCGTCGAGCTTTGCACGGCGCGTGCCGCCGAGTTCGAGATATTTCATCGCGAGTTTCTTGGTCGAGGTTTCCTGATCGGTCATGAACCGGTTCCTTCCCGTTGCGTCAATCGTCTGCCAAGTCGCCTCGACCCCGCTCAAGCGCTGTCGCAAGCGCTCGTAAGATCGGACCTTGAGTTAGATTAACGGCGCCCCGGTCATCCTGTTCCTGCCACTTCACGTTTCTGCAGCGAGATGTCTTTCGGGCTGGAACAGAAGCCAAGCTCGCCAGTTGACCCGCGTCATCAAAAGGAGAAATCGCATGGCTCACATCGAAGACGAACACGAGAAGGTCTGGGACCTTGCGGAGAAGATCGGGTTTTGCATGCTCACGACCCAGTCGGGTACGGATCTGCGGGCACGGCCGATGGCGGCCTATGCGGAGCGTCTTGAAAATGCGTTCTACTTCCTGACGGATGTGGCAAGCCACAAGGACGAGGAAATCGCGCGCTACCCGAACGTCTGCCTGGCGTTTGCGGATTCCAAGGGCCAGAAATACGTGTCCATTTCAGCAACGGCAGAAGTGCAGAACGATCGCGAGAAGATCCGCGATCTCTGGGCGACACCTGCAAAGGCCTGGTGGGACAGCCCGGAAGATCCATCGATCCGCGTCCTGAAGATCACGCCGTCAGCAGCTGAATACTGGGATAGCCCCGGCACCGTCATCAGCTACATCAAGATGGCGGCCGCCGCCGTTTCCAATTCGAAGCCCGACATGGGCGACAATGCCAAGGTTCAGATGTAAGCTTCGTGGCGGACGGGCAACCGTCCGCCATTCTTCTGCGGCCCGCATAGACGGGCCGGCGTCTCAGTTGAAATCGCCGATCGTTCCGGTTTGAAAGATAATCACCGGTTCGCCTTCCTCACCAATAGCTGGCGATGCCTCGCGCTTCCAGACTACCACGCCGGCATGTCGATCGCCGAGTTTGCGGGCCTCATCGATCGCAGTCGTCTCGTCTTGTGCTTCCCTTACCGCAAACGCCGGAACGGTCTGCCCTCTCTCATCGAGATCGAAGGCGAGGACGAAGATAGATTTGAACGCTCCGGGCATCAGTTTTCATTCCTTGATATGGCTTTGGACGCGGGCACGCTCTCTTTGATCGCGACCGGAAACAACGGCGTCTCGATCTTCCGCAAATATCGCGGAGGTTTCATGCTGCCAGGGTCCATCGAGGTATTTCCACAGATCAACACCTGTAATCTCGATGGTGTATGGCTGAAACTCCGCACGAAGCTCCTGATACAGCCGGTCGGCCCGGTCCTTCGATACCTTGTTCTGGATCGTGATATGCGGCTGCCATTTCTGCATATCCTGCGGACCGAGCCATGGTAGGAAGACCTCCTTCAACCGGGCTCGCACATCCTGAAGCGCGGCACTGTCGATCGTGAAGGCGACGCCCGCACCGAGATGGCGGACGCCGCTGACCTCGGCTTTGATCGATGACCCAGCCTCGGCGACCCGTTTGAGGTGCTCGACGATCCGGTCCGTATATTCGCCCGGTAGCCGATGGAACATCGTCAGATGCGCACCGAGGAAATTCCGGTCCGGCGGGAAATGGGTTTTCCGCAAGAGATCGAACGGCGCCTTGTCGCTTTCCGCGATACGGGCTGTCAGGATCAGCGGCTGAAGCGTCTTCACGGGCAATGAACCTTCCGGGCCAGATTTGGAACAGGTCTTCGAAGCCGTCATCTGGGATGCGGGCCTGCGAGATCAATCTTTCAGTTGCGCGAACCAATCCGCATAGGGCGTGTTCTTGGCCATATGCCGGTTGAGATCCGGCTCGCCGTCATCCCACCAGACCGGGCCGCGTTCGCCAAGCTGAACCTTGGCATCGTCGACCCGCCGGCGCGCTTCGGCCATCGCGTCGGGTTTGCCTTTCGCATCGCGGACGGCCCGGCGTGCCGACATCAGGTCCGAGACCAGCTCCTGACGCGTCTCGGCGTCCAGTGCCGGGTTGCTTCGACGCCAGAGCCTGCCGCGGACGACGAAATACTTGCCGTCGGGTGTATCCGGATACGTCTCGCTCATCGTCCAACCCCGGTTTTCGCCATACCGATTACAGGAGCGTTCCCTGCGGCGGGTCAACGACGGGCGGCTGTGGTTGTTCACCGCGGCGCGTCAGTTCGGTGCGGGCGCTGAAGCGGATATCGATATCCCGGTCTTCGGCGAGGTCCCGAAGCGCATCGTCGCTGATCCGGTCCCAGGTTTTGCCGCGATCCGGGCCTGATGGCACGCGCGGCAGCAGACCCGGCTCGCTGCTCCAGGCCAGGAGGTCTTCGAGTGATGCCTCGTTGAGGAGGTCGCGCAGGTGGTGCGCCGTGACATAGGCATCAGGCATGGCGCGATGCGCCGGCAGGCCGATCTCGTGGACCAGACCTTCGGGCATGCGCAGGTAGCGCAGCATCTGGTTGGAGAACCGCGGCAGTTCGGGCCAGACCCGCAGGCTGCATTTCCAGGTGCAGATCCAGGGCAGGCCGCCCGTTAGCCGCGGTGTACAGTATCGCTGTTCGAAGGCGGCGCGATGGGCGGCAAGCGCTTCGATCCGGTGCGGGGGACGCAGGACAGTCGGTGCGATATCCTTCCAGAACGGCGCGTCGGCGACATGGCTGTCGAGGATATGATGGATCGCGATCGTATCGGGCGACATCGGACGGCCGGGATTGACCAGAAGCGCACCGCGGTCCTCGTTGACCTGCCATCTTCCGTCTGCCCCTAGGGTCACATCCTGCCAGCCGATCTCGCAGACGTCGTTCGGTCCGTTGCCGCCGGTCTCGAGGTCGATGACGCGGATGGTGGGATTGCTCATGTCGAAGTCCTTGTCGACGCTTATTGGCCGCGCTCTTTGTGTGCTTGTCGATTATAAATCGAGACCGAGCTGCGGTTGTTCCACGTCATCCGGCCCGGCGCCGACCAACGAAGAGAGGGATACGCCCAGCAGCCTTACCGAACGCCGGAAAGGGTAGACGGTAGCCAGGAGCCCGGATGCCGCCGCCAGCACTTCCGCGACGCTTGCATAGGGGAGGGACGCCGTGCGGCTGCGTGTCGCCTGGGTGAAGTCGGAATATTTGATCTTCACGGTGACGGTCTTGCCCGAAATGCGATGCGCTTCGCAGTGGCGCCAGACCTTTTCGGCAAGGGGCTTCAGTTCGGCGGTCGCAAGGTCGAGGGCGTCGATATCCTCAACAAATGTATCCTCGGCGCCGACGGATTTGCGGATCCGGTCGGGACGCACCTGGCGCTCGTCGATGCCGCGGGCGATGCCGTAGAAATAGGGTCCGGATTTGCCGAAGCTCTCGGCGAGAAACTGCAGCGACTTCGACTTGAGGTCAGCGCCGGTCTCGATGCCGTATTTCTTCATCCGCTCGGCAGTCGCGGGCCCGACGCCGTGGAATTTCTTGACCGGAAGCGATTCCACGAAGCCCGGGCCGTTCTTTGGCGTGATCACGGCCTGGCCGTTCGGCTTGTTGAGGTCGCTTGCCATCTTGGCGAGGAACTTGTTGTAGGAGATGCCGGCCGATGCGTTGAGGCCCGTCACCTGCTTGATCTTGGCCCGGATCTCCAGCGCAATCTCGGTGGCGATCTCCATGCCCTTCAGGTTCTCGGTGACGTCGAGATAGGCCTCATCAAGCGACAGCGGTTCGATCAGCGGCGTATATTCCGCAAAGATCTCCCGGATCTGCTGGGATACCGATTTGTAGACCTCGAATCGCGGCGGCACGAAGATCAGGTCCGGACATTTGCGCTTGGCCGTGACGGAGGGCATGGCTGAGTGAACGCCGAAGGCGCGCGCCTCGTAGCTTGCGGCCGCCACCACACCGCGCGCCGCAGATCCGCCGACCGCCAGCGGCTTGCCGCGCAGGTCAGGATTGTCGCGCTGCTCGACGGACGCATAGAACGCATCCATGTCGACATGGATGATCTTGCGGGTGGATATGGAGGCCGTGACATTCATGCGGGCGTGCGGTTTGCTGGATCGTATGGAAACAAAAAGAGAACATAGCAGTCTTCCGACAAATATCCAAGCTCTCTGCCCAGCTTCCTGCGCATGAGGGAAACAAGCGGGCTTTGAAGGCGTTTGCTTCTGGTGATTTAGCAACAGGAGACAGTTTCATGGCTGACGACAGCACGACAACCATTCGAGCGACTTTCGACACCCGTGCGGCCGCAGACCTTGCGGTCGAACATCTGGTGCAGCAGCACGGTATCTCGCGTCCGGATATCTTCATCCAGTCCGTCGGTGCCGACAACACGGTCGGATCCGCTCCGTCGGGTGGCGATGCGTCGCATGATGGCGGAGAGCGCACCGATGGCCCGCTGGAGGGCGAGATCGAGGTTTCCGCCGATATCACTGAGAGCAAGATGGCGGCGGTGCAGAAGAGTTTTGGCGAAGCAGGCGCGATACGCGTGACCGGCCGCTGACTTCAGTGAACCGAGGGGCCGGCTCTCAGCCGGCTCCATATGGCGGTGAGCTCAGAGGTTTGCTGCAATCGAATCGGCGACGAGCAGCGCATGTTCCGCAACCTGCGGAAAGCCCATCAACTCGCCAAAATGTCCGCGTGCCAGCGGTCCGGCGATGAAAAGCTTTGGTTCGGACTTGCCATCCGCGTCTATCGCGTTGGACTGCTCGTTGCAGGAAAGACCAAGCCCCGTCGGATCGAGGTGCAGAAAGCCTTGATCGCGGAGTTGCCGCAGCCATTGCTGGCTCTGCAGCACGTTGCCGTGGGCGGGGCCGGTCGTGACCGCGACGGCATCGAACTGGTGGACTTCGACACCATTCTTCCCGCGCCGCTTGATGGTGACATCGATGATGTCTCCGTCGGTGCTGACGTCGACGATGCCTGCGGCGAGGATGTCGAGCCTGCCGGCTGCCGCCTCCGCGTCGAGCACGTCTTCCACCTGCGGCGCAATCCGGAAGCGGTGGACGTCCCAATAGGGACGCAGGTGTCGCACGATCCGGCGGCGTGCCTCGAGCGGCAGATGCTTCCAGATGCCGCCGCCTTGCGAGCGCAATTGGTCGAGAACCGCATGCCAGGTCTGACCCTCCGCCTGCGCTTCCCGGATTGCGGCCCGCACGCGGTGCAGGATCTCGGATGCGCTTGTGGCGGGATGGTCGAGAAAGTCGCCGAACGGTTCCTGCGCAAAGGTGGCGTGTCCGCGCGAGCGCAGGCCACGGCGCGAGAGGGCGGTAATGCTGCCGCTGTGCCCGCAACGCTTCAACGAAGCGATGACATCTGCGGAGGTCAGCCCGTTGCCGACGACGAGGACCCGATCGTCGGCCCGGATCGGCGCCAATGCGTTCGGCGCTGTCGGGTCCGCGACATAGCGCGGATGCTCGGCCAGTCGTCTCAAGGAGCGTGGGGCAACCGGAGCAGGGTGGGTGGCAGCGATCACCAGGATATCCGCAACCAGCGTCTGCCCGGTGGTATCGGTGACATGCCATTGGTCGTGCCGCTTTTCGACGCCGGTCACCGCGGCGCAGATATGGCGGACGGCTCCTGATGCCAAAAGAGGTTGAAGGTTGGACAGGACATAGTTTCCGAAGATGCCCCGGCGCGGAAACACGTTGCCATCGGCGCGAAATGCCGCCTCATCGTCCGCAACGGAGCCGGTCGTTTCCATCCATCTCGAAAAATGCTCGGGATCGCCAGGAAGTATGCTCATTCGCGTTGCCGGGACGTTGATCCGGTGCACCGGGTCCCGCGTATCGTACGCGAGGCCCCTGCCGATTTCGGCACGCGGCTCGAAAATGGTGATGTCGACGGCGTCCGCCTTGTGGCCCGTCGCGAGATGGAAAGCGACCGCTGCTCCGGTCACGCCGCCGCCGATAATGGCGATTGAAGATCGTGTTGGTTTAGGCCGTTCAGACGTCGTCGATGCTGTCACTGTCAGTCACTTCGGTTAGACGCGGCCGCTCTTTTAAACTCGCACGGTACGTCGTTGAATCAAAAATCGATAGGCGCTGCGCTTGCAAAAACGGGCTTTTTCCTAGGCATCGGAAACGGAGCACGTTTATCCCTTGGCGCGGCTAAATTTAGTCCAGTGTTCTCGCAGGCAATATTGTTCACGACTCCCTCTGACGCGACATTACACATCAAAGATCGGGAAGGAATGGAGAGCGTGATGATTGGTGGCGGCTTTTCGATATTTGGGATCGATCTGTTCGGATCGACAAGGCAGTTGGCCGGTGACCGAAAAGAAGAAGCCGCGGCATTGCCACGGCTCGAGACGCAGAAGGTCGAGGAGACTGATGCCGATCGACTGACGGATACCGACCAGCAGGACATTTTTCTCTGGAGTACGTCTCTCGCCTACTGAGACATGACGCGGAAGCCGGTCTCAGCCGGGCCTTCGTCATGTCTCAACCGTCCGGATGACGGGAATCGCAAGCAGTTTTCATCAGATAGAAGTTCGGGCGCCTGCAGTGGAGCGCCCGAAACCATTAATCGAGAAGTTCGGCAGGCACCTTGCCGCCGTTTTCGGACAGCTTCTTCAGCAGCGCCTTGTGCAGCCACATGTTCATCGTGGCGGAATCGCTCTGGTCGCCGGTGTAGCCGAGTTCTTCGGCCAGTTCCTTGCGCTCCGAAAGGCTCGCGTCCATGCCGAGCGCCTTCATCAGGTCGACGATCGAATGCTTCCAGTCGAGCTTCTGGCCGCTCTTCTTGACGGCTGCGTCGAGGACCGGTGCGATATCGACGGTCTGCATCGTGGCAGAGGTCGAGCCTGGAGTTGCGACTGGCGGTGCGCCTGCAGTCTTCGGCGCAGCCTGGGCTGTTCCGCCGACCGGCGGGGCTGTGGTCGCAGCAGGTTCTGGCGTTGCCATGGACGTCGGTGTCGGCTCGGCGCCTGTTGGCGAAGCCGGTGCAGCCGCGGCAGGATGGCCGAAGATGGCGTCCTTGATCTTGCTGAATATGCTCATGGATAGTTCCTCCGTTGGTTTATGCCATACATGGTACGAGATCACGTCGATGACGGATCACTTTAGTTCTGCGGGACAACGACGCGATCGCCGCGTGAGCCGCGGTCTGAACGGTCCGGTCCGCCACGACCGCTGGAACGGTCACGGCCATCGCGACCACCCCGATCATTGCGGCCGTCGCGGTCGTTGCGGATGTAGCCGGGGCGCTCCGGGCGGTCGCCACGGTTCCAGTCCCGATGCGGGCGATCGTTGTCACGGTCGGGCCGGCGGCCGTCGTGACGGCCGTGGTGGCGATCGCGGTCGCGGTGATGACGGTAACGGTAGTTCGGACCGTCGTAACGGTTGAACCGGTCGTAGCGATCGGACGAACGGTACTCGGTGTAGGTGCCGCCTTCGCTGACGCAGCCCGCCAGCATCAGGCAGGCAAGACCGACAGCGGTCACCGCCTTCAATGCTCTGAATTTCATGTGATTGCCCCTGTTACCATTTTATCGAGTGCTAAACAGGAAAAGGGGCCAAGAAGTTCCTCATATACCTCTTCGGGCGTGCGTGGCGCTGCAACAGTTTTTGATGTCGTAATCTGAGGTGACCTGTCGCGTCTGTCCCTCTAGTATCGCGGCTTCACTCGGTTGGGGCATGCAATGGCAGAATTTCCGCAAAAGGCTAAGGTCGTCATCATCGGGCTCGGTGGCATCGTCGGTGCGTCGATCGCGCATCACCTTGTCGAGCGCGGCTGGGACGATATCGTCGGCATCGACAAGTCTGGGGTCCCGACCGATATCGGGTCGACCGCGCATGCCTCGGACTTCTGCTACACGACCAGCCATGACTACCTGTCGGTCTGGACCACCCAGTACTCGGTGGATTTCTACGAGAAGATGGGGCACTACGCCCGCATCGGCGGTCTCGAAGTCGCGCGCACCGGCGACGATGCCTGGATGGAAGAGATCAAGCGCAAGCTGACCTCTGCCAAGGCCTTCGGCACCCGGGCGCATTACGTCTCGCCGTCCGAGATCAAGGCGATGTTCCCGCTGATCGAGGAAGATCAGGTGCAGGGCGGTCTGTTTGATCCAGATGCCGGTCTCGTCATTCCGCGCTCGCAGACAGTCGCCGGCAAGCTGGTGGACGCCGCCGAAAAAGCCGGAAAGCTCAAGGTATTCGGCAATACGGCGGCGCAGTCTCTGATTATCGAGGGCGGCCGCATCAAGGGCGTCGTCACCCACCGCGGCACGATCATGGCCGACCATGTCGTCGTCTGCGCCGGCATCTGGGGCCGGCTGATTGCCGAAATGGCGGGCGAGGATCTGCCGGTCATGCCGGTCGATCATCCGCTGACCTTTTTCGGGCCCTATAACGAGTTCGAAGGCACCGGCAAGGAAATCGGCTATCCGCTTTTGCGCGACCAGGGCAATTCGGCCTATATGCGCGACACCGGCGATCCGAAGACGACCGAGGGTGGTCAGATCGAGTGGGGTTACTACGAGACCACCCATCCGCGCCTCTGTCATCCCCGCGACATTCTTGAAAAGCACGAAGCGCGGCTGTCGCCGTCGCAGCGCGATCTCGACATGGAACAGATCATCGAGCCGCTGGAAAAGGCGATCGAGCTGACGCCGATCCTCGGCGAACTCGGCTATAACGAAGGGCATTCGTTCAACGGCCTCTTGCAGGTGTCGGCCGGCGGCGGTGCCTCCTGCGGCGAAAGCCAGAAGGTGCGCGGGCTGTGGTACTGCGTTGCCATCTGGGTCAAGGACGGCCCGGCCTATGGCAAGCTGATCGCCGACTGGATGACCGACGGCCGCACCGAGATCGACCACAACTCGATTGATTACGCGCGCTTCTATCCGCATCAGCTGACGGAAGAGTTCATCGAGGGGCGCACCTTTGAGGCGGCCCAGAAGATCTATTTCCCGGCCGTTCATCCGCGCGAACCCTATGCGACGGGCCGCGGCGCCAAGCGTTCGCCGTTCCACGACCGCGAACAGGAACTCGGCGGTTACTTCATGGAACTCGGCGGCTGGGAGCGTGCCCACGGCTACGCGGCCAACGAGCATCTGCTGGAGAAATACGGCGACCGGGTGCCGAAGCGCGAAAACGAGTGGGACAGCCGCCACTTCTGGCGCGTGTCGAATGCCGAGCATCTGGCGATGAGCGAGGATTGCGGCATCGTCAACCTGTCGCATTTCCACATGGTCGATATCGAGGGGCCCGACCATGTCGAGCTGCTCGAATGGCTGTGTGCGGCCAAGATCGGTGGCGACGGCAATATCGGCAAGGGTATCTACACCCACTTCCTCGACGACGAGGGCATGGTGCGGGCCGATTTCACCGTCTTCCGTCTGGCTGACCGCGGCCGTCTCGTCAACGGCGCCGATGCCGGCCCGCGGGACCTGCTCTACATGAAGCGTGTCGCGCAGGATCGTGGCCTCGACGTCACCATCACCGATGTCTCGGAACAGTTCATCACCATCGGCATCTGGGGCCCGAACGCGCGCGAGACGCTGAAGAAGGTCGTGGCCGACCCCGATGGTCTTAATGTCGAGAACTTCGCCTTCGCCGCGATCAAGCCTATCGAGATCGCCGGCAAGCATGTCACGGCATTCCGCATCTCCTATGTGGGCGAGCAGGGCTGGGAACTGCATATGAAATACGAAGACGGCGTTGCCGTCTGGGACGCGCTGCGCGCCACCGGCGTGATGGCCTTCGGCGTCGAGACCTATGCCAACTCACGCCGCATGGAAAAGAGCCTGCGCCTGCAGAACGGCGATCTCCTGACCCAGTACAACCTGATCGAAGCGGATCTTGCCCGTCCAAAGGTCAAGGAAGCCGATTTTTGCGGCAAGGCGAAGCATCTCGAATACAAGGCCCGCGACCATCAGCCGGCGATGCTCTGCACGCTCTTGATGACCGACAATGTCGATGCGTCCGGTGTCGCCCGCTATCCGGTCGGCTCGCTGCCGGTGATGGATCCGGACACGGGCGAGGTTCTGATCGATGAACTCGGACGGCGTTCCTATACGACCTCGATCGCCTACGGCCCGACCATCGGCAAGAATATCGCGCTCGCCTATCTGCCTTGGTCGCATTGCCAGGTCGGCCGGAAACTGACGGTGGATTATTTCAACGAGGCGTTCCCGGTGGAAGTCGCAGCGGTTGGTTACAAGCCGCTCTACGATCCTGAGAACCTCAAGCCGAGAAGCTGACCGGCTTCGGGTCCGACAAACAAAAAACGCTCCGCGGATGTCCACGGAGCGTTTTTTTATTGGCTGAGACTGGTCTTAGTACTGTGCAGTCGGGGATGAAGACCCCTGCTGGTTGCCGTTGAGGCCGGTTGCGACGACCGACACGCGGAACTTGCCGTCGAGGTTCTTGTCGAAGATCGCGCCGACGACGATGTCGGCCTCGGCTTCGACTTCGTCACGGATGCGGCTCGCAGCTTCATCGACTTCGAACAGTGTCATGTCGGTACCGCCTGAGATCGAGATGAGCACGCCCTTGGCGCCCTTCATCGAGATGTCGTCGAGCAGCGGATTGGCGATTGCAGCTTCGGCGGCGATCAGCGCGCGGCCATCGCCGGATGCTTCGCCGGTTCCCATCATCGCACGACCCATGCCCTTCATCACCGATTTCACGTCGGCGAAGTCGAGGTTGATCAGGCCTTCCTTGACAATCAGGTCGGTGATGCAGCTGACGCCCGAAAACAGCACGCGGTCCGCGATCATGAACGCGTCGGCAAAGCTGGTCTTGGCGTCGGCAATGCGAAACAGGTTCTGGTTCGGAATGACGATGACCGTATCGGCGGCTTCACGCAGGGCTTCGATACCCTCGTTGGCCGTCTTCATGCGGCGGTGTCCTTCGAACGAGAAGGGTTTTGTGACAACCGCGACCGTCAGGATGCCGGCAGAGCGTGCCGCGCGTGCAATCGCTGGCGCAGCGCCGGTTCCGGTTCCGCCGCCCATGCCGGCCGTGACGAAGCACATATGCGATCCGGCGAGATGATCCATGATTTCGTCGATCGATTCTTCGGCGGCCGCGCGGCCGATATCCGGCAGCGAGCCAGCACCGAGACCTTCGGTCACCTGAGCACCCAGCTGGATGCGGCGCGACGCCTTGGATGTCGCCAGAACCTGGGCATCCGTATTGGCGGCGATGAATTCCACGCCGTGGAGATTTTCCGTGATCATGTTGTTGATCGCGTTACCGCCACCGCCTCCGACACCGATCACGGTTATCTGCGGTTTCAATTCGGTCAAGCCGCTCTTAATATCCGTCATCTTCGTCTCCTTCAGCTCCTTCCGGTCGTCCCATACCAGAAGGACGGCGAATCGCCCCGCAGGCTATCTGTCCGCAAGGTCATAGACCAGAGCGCTGTCAGGCCAAAGAGGCAGGAGTAGGGTGAGGGCGATGTGATCGCGATTTAATGTACAGCATCCCTGAATTGAACGCCTCACAAAGGTCGCGACCAATCCAAAATAGACCGTTGCGTAAATTGGTATGTTATACTATTACACTCAGCAACGGCAGAGATCGCGCGGGGATCGCTCTGGACAAGCACCGGCGTGTTCCCTATCAGTTGGGGCGCTACGGTTCTGCAATCGCAGATAAAAAGGGAATGCGGTGAGGCTTTCGGGCCAAGTCCGCGACTGCCCTCGCAACTGTAAGCGGCGAGCCAGCCATCGATACCACTGATCATCCGATCGGGAAGGCGATGGAAGGCGTTCGAGCCGCAAGTCAGGAGACCTGCCGTGGCATGGACAACCAACACCGGACGAGGGGTTCCGGCAGGGAGATGATTATGACGCAAGCAATGCGCTCGTGCGCCATGTCGACGTCGAGCCGTTCTGCGGCCTCGTCCTGCCCTTTTTTCCGATCACCAAAGGACAGGACATGAAGTCAGGGCTTATCGCCGCCTTAGTTGCGGCACTTCCCACATTCGCCTTTGCCGCACCGACCAGCTACCCGCTGACGATCGAGAATTGCGGCCGCCCCGTCACGTTCGACAAGGCGCCCGAGAAGATCGTCTCGATCGGGCAGGGCATGACCGAAGTGCTTTATTCGCTCGGGTTGGCCGAGAAGGTGGCGGGCACTGCCGTCTGGGTCGGGCCGGTGCTTGCGCCCTATGCCGAGGTGGATTCGAAGATCAAACGGCTTGCCGACAACGACCCGAGCTTTGAATCGGTCGTCAGTCTCGAACCGGATCTGGTCGCTGCCGAGTTCGAGTGGCATGTCGGGCCGATGGGATCGGTCGGCAAGCGCGAGCAGTTTTCCGATCTCGGCATCAACACCTATGTCTCGCCCGCCGATTGCGTCGCCAAGACCAATGTCGATGGCGGTGACGGCGTTCGCAACGAACTGTTCAAGATGGACCTGATCTACCGCGAGATTTCAGAGCTCTCGAAGATCTTCGATGTCGAGGACAAGGGCACCGCTCTGATCGCAGACCTGAAACAGCGCGAAGCCGCAGCCGTCGCATCGATCAAGGGCGTTGAGCTAAAGAACCTGCCGATCGTCTTCTGGTATTCCAGCAAAGAGACCAAGGGCGACGCCTTTATCGCGGGCAAGAACAGCGCACCGGCTTATATCCTTGAGACGATCGGCGCCCGCAATGTGGTGACGACGGAAGAAGAATGGCCGCTGATCGGCTGGGAAACGATTGCTGAGGCCAACCCCTCCGTCATCGTCGTCGCCACCATGGACCGTCGCCGCTATGCCGCGGATGATCCTGCCGTGAAGATCAAGTTTCTCGAGACTGATCCCGTCGTCAGCCAGCTGGATGCGGTGAGAAAGAAGCGTTTCGTGATGATGGACGCCCAGTCGATGAACCCGACGATCCGCACGATCGAGGGCATCGAGACGCTCGCCCGGGGCATCCAGTCCTTCGGCCTTGCGAATTAGGGTGCGGCGGGAGATGATATCTTTCCCTGTTTCCGCCATCGTCGATGAGCCGAATTTGCCCGACCTGCCCAGGCGCCCCAAGTGACGCGATCCCGTATCGGACGCTGGGCGCTGGGTGCCGCAGGCGTGTTCCTGGTGCTCTCAGCGCTTCTCGTCGCCATCGTTGCCGGGGTGGCGATCGGTGAGATGACCATTCCCATGGAGACGACGATTGCGGCGGTGACGAACCGGCTCGGCTTTACGGCCGTGGCCTTGCCGCGCATCCAGGAAGCGGTGATCTGGGATTATCGCCTGTCGCGCTCACTTGTCGCGGCGTTTTGCGGCGCCGGACTGGCGCTGTCGGGGGCGATCCTGCAGTCGCTGCTGCGGAACTCGCTGGCCGAACCCTATGTTCTCGGCATTTCGGCTGGAGCATCGACCGGTGCGGTCAGCGTCATGCTGCTCGGGTTTGGCGCGGGCGCGATCTCGCTTTCCGCCGGAGCCTTTGTCGGCGCGCTGATCGCCTTTGTCTTCGTGGTGATGCTGTCGAGCGGACGCCAGACGGCGGACCGGACCATTCTGGCCGGCGTTGCCGCCTCGCAATTGTTTAATGCGCTGACCTCCTACATCGTCTCGACGTCTGCCAATGCCGAACAGGCGCGCAGCGTGATGTTCTGGCTGCTCGGCAGCCTTGCCGGCGTCCGCTGGCCGGAGGTGACGCTCGCCGCATCGGTGGTGACCGTCGGGCTCATCGTCTGCATCTGGCATGCGCGGGCGCTCGACGCGTTTACCTTCGGCGAGGATGCGGCGCGGTCGCTCGGCATCGCGGTCCGACGGGTCCGCGTGGTGCTGCTGCTCGTCACGGCGCTGATGACAGCGACGATCGTCAGCATGGTCGGTGCGATCGGCTTTGTCGGGCTCGTCATTCCGCATGCGGCCCGGTTTATCGTCGGTCCCGGCCATATCCGGCTTCTGCCTGCCTGTGCGCTGATCGGTGCGTTGTTCATGGTGCTCGCCGATATCGTCTCGCGCATCGTCATCGCACCGCAGATCCTGCCGATCGGGGTGGTGACGGCGCTGGTCGGTGTTCCCTTCTTTTGCGTCATTCTCTATCGGGCACGGAGGGTCGCATGACATCCGATCCCGTATCCGCCCCGGTCCTGGCCGCAACTGCCGTGAGCTGGCTTGCCGGACGCAAGGTCATCCTCGATGGCGTCACGGTTTCGGTCGATGAGGGCCGGACGCTCGGGCTGATCGGGCCTAATGGTTCCGGCAAGTCGTCACTGATCCGACTGCTGGCGGGTCTGAGGGCGCCCGCCGCCGGCAAGGTCACGCTCGACGGAAAGCCGATGAGCGGTTTCGCACGACGCGAGCTCGCCCGGCGCGTTTCCGTTGTCGAACAGCATTCGGCAACCGAAGCAAATGTCACCGTCATCGACGTGGTCCGGCTTGGACGCACGCCATACCGGTCGGCGCTGTCGCCCTGGACGCAAGAGGACGACCGGATCGTGACCGAGGCTCTGGTCCGCGTCGGGCTGGATGATCGCCGCGAGCAGTTCTGGCATA
This sequence comes from Rhizobium sp. PvP014, assembly GCF_017876855.1. Taxonomy (NCBI): domain Bacteria; kingdom Pseudomonadati; phylum Pseudomonadota; class Alphaproteobacteria; order Hyphomicrobiales; family Rhizobiaceae; genus Rhizobium; species Rhizobium sp. PvP014. The sequence goes on along the minus strand of NZ_JAGIOT010000002.1, from coordinate 1,818,954 downwards.
CGCTGTCGGGGGGCGAGCGTCAGCGCGTGCAGTTGGCCCGGGCGCTCGCACAGTCGCCGTCGGTGCTGATCCTCGACGAACCGACCAACCATCTCGACATCCAGCACCAGATCGACATCCTGCGGCGTGTCTCGGAGCTGCCGCTGACGACGGTCGTCGCGATCCATGATCTCAACCTCGCCGCCCGGTTCTGCGACGTGATCGCCGTTCTTTCCGAAGGACGCCTGGTCGCCTGCGGTTCGCCCACCGATATTCTGACCGAGAAGATGATCGCCGACGTATTCGGCGTTGAAGCCCATGTCTCGACATCGCCGCATCACGGCCGGCTGCATATCCAGTTCCTGATGTGAACCAGTCTAGTCGGCGGCGATCTGCAGCAGGTTGCGCAACAACATCGCACGGGTGAGCGCGCCGACCGAACCCTGCGGCGGGGTTACCCAGCCTGCGACCTCGGCGACATCGGCTGCGACGTCCGAGACCATCGATCCATCTGTGCCGTAGCTGATGCCGACGCCGACGACGGCGGCACCGGGCTTGACCATGTCTGCGGTGACGAAACCGGGCTGGCCAAGCGCGGCGATGACGATGTCGGCGCGCCTGATGTCCTCGGCGATATCCCGAGAGGCGCTATGTAGAAGCGTCACCGTCGCATCGATTCCCTTGGCCGAAAGAAGCATGGCAAGCGGGCGACCGACGAGCTGGCCGCGGCCGATGATGGCGACCCGCCGGCCGGCGAGCGGAACGGCATTGTCCTGCAAAAGCGCGAGGATGGCGGCCGGGGTACAGGGCAGGAGCCCCGGCTTTCCCGCCAGAAGGAGGCCGAGGTTTCGCGGATGCAGGCCGTCGATATCCTTGGCCGGCGAGACGGCGGTCATCACCCGTGTCTCGTCGATGTCAGGCGGCAGCGGCAGTTGCACCATCTGGCCATGGATGGCGGGGTCGGCATTGACGGCGGCAATCTGGTCTAGCAGGGCTTCGGTGGTCGTATCCGAGGGCAGGCGCAGGTCGATGGCCTCGATACCGACCTCGACGCAGTCTGCATGCTTGCGGCCGATATAGGTGGCGCTGGCTGGATCATCTCCCACCAGCACCGTCACCATCTTCGGCGCAATGCCCCGGGCGCGGAGACCGGCAACCTCTGCTGCCATCTCGCGCCTCAGCCGGGCGGCGAGGGCTTCGCCATCCAGCAGTGTTGCGGTCGTTCTCGGCAGGGTCACGCTCATTTCAGCCCGATCGACGGATCGATGAAGCGGTTGGTGACCACTTGATCCGGCTTCACATCCGGGTCGGCGCGCTCGTCGAAACGCGGCTTGACCAGTTTGAGCATCTCGGCGACGCGGTCCATGTCGAAATCGCCGATCGTCGCGTTGGGGCCGTTGCCGATAATGCCGGTGTCGACCATCGTCTTTGCGGCATAGGCCATCAGCTCCGGCGCCGTCTTCCACCAGCTGGCCGCATGGCCGGCAGTGTTGAAGTCGACGATCACCTTGTTTGCCTCGGCCGGATCCTTGGCATAGTGGGCAGTTGCCTGCTGCAGAAGCGGCACGAGCTTTGCCAGGCACGGCGCCAGCTCTTCCATTCTCGTGGTCGCGACGGAGAGCATGCCGGTGTAGTTGCGATAGCCGAGGTCGTTCATGTTGAGGTAGCCGATCGGCTTGCCCCAGTTGTTGCCGTGCTCGAACTTGTAGACCTCGCTGGTGACAAAACCCTGGTTCAGCCATGTGCCGTTGTTGGTGACGAAATTCTCGCCGTCACCGCGATAGCCCTCGACGAACACGTCTGCGGGAATGCCCTGCTCGACGAGATAGAGACCGAAGGTGCGCTTAGTGGTCGAGACGTAGATCTTGCCCTTGCCGCTTTCCGAGAAGGTCTTGAGATCGGCGATCGACTTGAAGCCGTCAGGATAGGTAGCCTTGTCCCACAGGAGAACCGTCGGGGCGATGTCGAGCGGTGCCATGACGCCGACGACGGGGAAGCGCTTAGAGAAGATGAAGGCGTTGTCCAGTTCCTGATAGCCGAGATGCGGTGTGACGCCGGCCTTGGAATTGCCCATGTAGAGCGCCGAATAGGCGGTCTCGCCATCGCCCATGCCAAGCCCGCCGCCACCTTCAAGAATGGTCAGCTCGATGCCGGTCGAGCCAAGCGGGCCGGTATATTGGCCCGACGTCATCTCCCCACCCGAGCCGATCAGCTGGTAGAGGGGGCCTTGCTCGGCCTGGGCCAGCCAATCCTTCTGGATGATGAACGGGCTGGGGCAGACATCGGCGAGCGGTGTCGTGTAGCGGGTCTTGGCGAACTCGCCGGCGGCCGCACCATTTGCTGTAGACAAGGCAGTTGCGAACGTAGCGATCGCCATGGCGGTGGTCAGTGTGGCAGTCAGTTTTTTTGTCATGTTTGTTCCCCTGATTGCTTTTTTCTAGGTCAGTTCAACAGCGGTGTCAGCGTTGCCTGTCGCTCGATTCGTGCCAATGCGCAAACAGCCGGTTCCCGAGCCAGTTGAAGGACAGGTAGACGGTGATCGACAGGGCGGAGGCGACGATCAGTGCGGCATACATCTGCTCGTATTTGAAATCGATCTTGGCATTCATCAGCAACTGGCCAAGGCCTCCCTTGCCGGACAGGAAGAACAGTTCCGAAACGATCGCGGCGATGACGGCGAGACTTCCGGAAATCCTCAAGCCCGCAAACAGCGTCGGCGCGGCAGACGGCAGCGCGGCCTTGCGCAGCATCACCCACCAAGAGGCATTCTGCAGCTTGAACAATTCGAGAATGTTGCGGTCGACGCTTTTGAGGCCGAGCAGCAGCGTCGTTGGAATGGCGAAGAAGGTGAACAGCGCGACGATCAGCACCTTGGGCATAAAGCCGAAGCCGAGGGCGCTCTGGATCAGCGGAATGATCGCCATGATCGGGATCGACTGCAGCGCCACGAGATAGGGGAAGACGGCTTTTTCCAGCGCATAGACGCGGAACATGACGATGCCGAGCATGATGCCGACGGGAATCGACACCGCAAGTCCCGTGATGGCGATGGAGATCGTGGTCAGCGCCCGCATCAGCAGCTCAGAGCGGAAGGCTGCAATGCCGAATGCCTGGCTCCACAGGCCCTCCGCACTCGGCATCAGGAACTGGCGATGCGCTGGAAGGTCGGCCCGGATCAGGGCGTAGGCTGCGACGATCAGGATGCCGAGGATGAGAGGCGGTGCGAAGCTTAAGACGAGGCGGCGGCCGACGCTTGGTGCCGGTGCAAGCGGGACGGGGCTGTAGCGCTCGACCTGCGCCTTCAGCGGCGTCGATTTGTAAGCGGCGACAATAGGATCCGACATGGCGCTCAGGCCTCTATGGCATGGCGAAGGGCACGCGATACCGCTCCGCACAGTTTCGAGAATTCCGGCTCGTAACGCAGGTCCGGCTGGCGCGGGAAGGGAAAGCCGATGTCGAGCGTATCGATGATGCGGCCGGGCCGGCGCGACATCACCACGACCTTGCTCGACATGTAGACGGCCTCGGGAATGGAGTGGGTGACGAAGATGCCGGTGAAACCTTCGCGGCAATGAAGGTCGATCACCTCGTCGTTCAGCCGTTCGCGGGTGATCTCGTCGAGCGCGCCGAACGGTTCGTCGAACATGAAGACATTGGGATTGAGCGCCAAGGACCGCGCCAGCGAGGCGCGCATCCGCATGCCGCCGGAAAGCCTTCGCGGAAAATGGGCCTCGAAGCCGGAAAGGCCGACGAGCTCGATCTTTTCCTTGGCGATTTCGCGGCGCTTCGCGGCCGGGTAACCGCGCAGCTCCATCAGCAGTTCGACATTACCCTGCACTCGCCGCCATGGCAGCAGGGTCGCATCCTGGAACGTATAGCCGAGCTGCTGCCGATCGACCCAGACATCGCCGGAACTGTGGCTCGACAGGCCGCTCGCGATCCGCAGCAGCGTCGATTTTCCGCAGCCGGACGGGCCGACGATCGACACGAACTCGCCATGTCCGATGGCAAGGTCGACATCGGAGAGCGCTTCCGTTCCATCCGGGAACGTCATCGAGACCTTTTCGAACACCACGGCATTGCCGCCGGGCAGGGGCGGGTGGGGACGTGCACCAATATCGGCGGCGTTGACTGTCGGCGATCCCGTCATGACAAATCCCCTTTTCTCATCTCAAAACCGCAGCATGGACATGCGGACCTGCTCGATGAAGGCCTCCGTGCGCTCATTGGTGACGTTGTTGATATCGTAGAGCGCGTGATATTTCACCTTCACCCGCGGATTGCAGACGACGCGCAGGAAGCGGGTGGCGTTGCGGCGTGGCGGATCGCCGAGAACCATCGCACGCCAGCGTTTCGAGCCGTAGGTGGTGACGGTCGCGAGCTTGCGGATATTGGTAAGGCCCGGCGAAAGCTGTCCGTCCTGCAGCTTGAACGACACGTCGGGCAGAAACACCCGGTCGAAATAGCCCTTGAGGATCGCCGGCCAGCCGAAATTCCACACTGGATGGCAAAGAACCAGTGCATCGCAGGACATCAGCCGGTCGACATAGGGCGCGACGCGGCTGCGATTGATGGAAAGGTCATGATAGTCGCGCCGATCCTCCGCCGACAGAACCGGATCGAACCCTTCCGCGTAAAGATCCAGGTCGTCCACCGTATGCCCGGCCTCAAGGAGGCTCGCAACGACCGTATCGTGCAGGCGCGAGGCGAGGCTTTCCTTCAGCGGGTGGGCGTAAATGACATGTACCTTCATCGGTCGATAATTCTCGTTATCGGTTGAAAAGGAAGATGCGGCCGGGAGCGGGGACCCAGTCAGGATGCGTCCAGGCGATCATCTTGCCGGGGTTGAGCAGGCCCTTGGGATCCGTCTGGCGCTTGAATTCGAGCTGGGCCGGATCGGTGCGTTTCATGCCGCCTTCCTCGAGTGTCACCCGATGCGGGTTGAACACCGTGACGCCCAGCCGTGTTTCGAGGATCTCGACCACCTCTTCGAGCCGCTCAGTGCCTTCATAGCGCAGCAGCGGCATGGCGACGGCGGCGACCTTGCCGGAAAACCGTGTGAATTCGAAATGCAGGATCAGCTCATCGCCGAAGGTTTCAGCGATGCGGTCGATCGCGCCGTAGAGATCGTCCTGCGGCAGCATCATCTGCAGGTAGGTGATCGACGGATCGATCTTGATTGCCCGAAGCGTCGTGTGGTTCCAGGCCAGCTCATAGGCCGGAGGCAGGCGCATGCCGGCACCATCGCGGTCGGCGCGGAAGCGGATGGCGGCGCCGGCGGTGTCGTCGACTGCGGTCACCAGCGTATCGAGATCCTGCCTTGCGACCATGACCGCGATCAGCGCCTCGCCGGATTTCAGGAAAGCCGCATGCCGGGTGAAATAGCGATCGGGAATGGCGCTTTCGAAGGTCGAGAGCATGCGGAGCGTGATCGCGTCATCTTCACCGAGACGAAAGGCGAGCCGGGTCGCTGCTGCAAAGTTGGGGGCGCCGATCAGCACGTCGACCCAGTCTCCGGCCGGATCGACCGGGATCTCGATTTCGGTGATGACGCCGTTGACGCCGTAGGCGTGTGCCGCCTTGGCAATGTCGTCGCCGACAAGGTCGAGCACGCGAGGCTCTGCCTCCATCGTCACGAGACGCAGACGGCGGATGTTGGCGGGGTTGCGCAGGCCGCCCCAGCGGATGGCGCCCACACCGCTCGATCCGCCGGCGATGAAACCGCCGAGCGTCGCGGTTGCCGTGGTGGAGGGAAACAGGCGGATTTCCAGACCCTTTTCGCGTGCCGCCAGTTCGAGATCCGCCATGACGGCGCCGGCTTGGGCAACGAGATGATCGTCACCGATGCGAACGACCACGTTCATGTGTTTCATATGCAGAACGACGCCGCCCTGCAGCGGCATGGACTGGCCGTAATTGCCGGTTCCGGCCCCTCTGACGGTCACGGGCACGTCACAGCGGTGGCAGATCGAAAGGATCTCGATCACCTCGGCTTCGCTGCTGGGAGCAACCACCAGATCGCCGCAGACGTCTTGCAGAAGATCTTTCAGGACCGGGCTGTACCAGTAGAAATCCCGGCTTTTCTGCTGCACCGTGCGCGGATTGTCGTCGATGTCGAACCGGGCGAGGGCTGCCCGGCAGGCTTCCAGCTCTGCACTCACGGGCGCCTCCGTTCGATACCTGCCGCTTCGGCAGTCTTGATGCCCAAGGGTTTGCCGTTGCGCAAAACAGTGCGGGCGGTGTTCGTGCGGGAGAAGAGGTCGGTCCAGCCGGTCGCTTCGAAAATGATGGCATCCGCCGGTCCGCCGGCGCGGATCATGCCGGCGTTCTCGAGACCCACGGCGGCCGCCGGTCCAGAATGGCAGGCGGTGGCCCAGCCTGCGGGATCGCCTTCGAGCTGGCCGAGGAACTGCGCCTGGCGCATCACATCCAGCATGTCGAAATCGCCGTAGGGGTAGAATGCGTCCTGCACATTGTCCGACGCGAAGGCGACGTTGACGCCGGCGGCGCGCAGTTCGGTGACCGGGGCAAGGCCGCGCAGACGCGGCGTGCGGCCGGGTTTGCGGTCCTGCAGGAAGCCGTTGGTGAGCGGCAGCGCCACGACATGGATGCCGGCTTCGGCAATGCCGGCGATCAGGGCTTGCGCTTCGATCTCGTTCTTTTGAGCAAGCGCGCAGCAATGTCCGGCGACGATGCGTCCGGCAAACTTGTGCCGCAGGGCCGTTTCGACGACGAGCGAAAGGCCGTCAGCGGATGCGTCCGTCGTTTCGTCCACGTGAAGATCGAGGTCGAGCCCGTGTCTTGCGGCTGCCAGAAACAGCCTGTCGATCCGCTCAGGCGTGGCGCTGCCCGGTCCGATAAAGGCGCCGAGCGTGCCGTCGCGCTTCGCGATTTGCGCGCAGCGTCGATCGAAACCGTCCTGCTCCACCCGAAACAGAGCCATCAGGGCGACCGCCTGCAGGGTCAGACGGTGCTTCCAGGCGGACTGGATTTCGCCAAAGGCGATCCAGGCGGGGCTGGCATCCGGTTCCTCAAACGTATCGAGATGGGTGCGCAGCGCGACCGTGCCATGCTGTTCGGCCCTAGTGAGTGCGCGGTCCATACGCTGCACGATATCCTCGACGGTCCGGTTGGGCGCATCGGCCATCGCCAGTTCGACAGCTCCGGCAAGGCCGTTGTCGGAAAACCCGGTTCGCTCGGACGTGAAAGCCTTGTCGAGATGGATGTGCATGTCGATGAAGCCGGGCAAAGCGAGGCGTCCCTGCGCATCCCACTCGCGCTCGCTTGAGCTTGGCGCATGAAAACGACCGTCGCGGATCGTGACGTCGAAGGTGACGAGGCCGCTGCGGCTGTCTGCTGCGTGGTGGGGAAGGCCATCGACCAGCGCTGCCGGTGCACGCATATTGCGGACGGTGAGCGGCGCGTCGCCGAATGGGGGGGTAACGGCGTTCATAGCGGCGGTGTCCCGATGGCAGGCATGCCCGGATGGGCGGCGACCTCGTCCAATAACTTGGCGTAACGGGTTGCTGCATGGGCAACGATGGCGGCGCCGATCGCAGGCGTTGCGGATGCCGCATCGCCGGCGACGCCTGCCGGGTGCAGATCCTCCGCGACCCAGCCGGCGCTGATCGGGCCGAGCAGGCGAAGGACGTCGTTGTTGTCGGCGACGGCTGCCGAGGCCGGCACGAAACTGCGGGCTTCGTTCAGGTCGACCAGATCGGGCCGGAAATGCAGCATGGCCGCGGTTTCGACCAGTCCGCCATGGATGCCGTCGCGCTGTTCGAGCGGCGAGACGAGGCCCGGCGGAAAGCCCATCGAGATCCATCCTGCCGATACCACGAACAGCTCCGTTTCCAGCCGCAGGCTTCGCGCCGCGATCTGCAGAACCGGAACGTTGCCGCCATGGGCATTCAGAAACACCAGCTTGCGAAAGCCGGCGCGGGCAACGCCGTGACCGATCTGGGTGAGGGTTGCCAGAAGCGTCGTGGCATCGAGTGTCAGCGTGCCGGGAAAGGACAGGTGCTCGTCGGATTTGGCGTAAGCGATGGTCGGAAGGATGTAGACGGCTGCATCCTCGACGAGCCGCGCTGCCTCGATCGCCATGCGTTCGGCAAGGATGCTGTCAGTGGCCAGCGGCAGGTGCGGGCCGTGTTGCTCCGTCGCGCCGACAGGCAGGACCGCGACAGCGCGACCTTTGTCGATGGCTGCGAAATCGGTGGTCTTGAGGTCTTGCCAAAACTGAAACGGCATGGTTTGTTCGCTTATCGAGCAATTGTTCGCTAAATCGTAACTTATGTCGCCGGTTCGTCAAGGTGAAAAATGTTGCGGTGCGGAAAAGATAGGCACACGAGTTCAACCTCGGGTCTGGAAGGAGCGCCGGTGCTGGATGAAAACGACAAGGAAGTCTCGCTGACCTTCGCCAAGGGGCTTGCGGTCCTGCTTGCTTTCGATGCGAAGGATCGCGCCATCACGATCAGCGAGATTGCCGACAAGGTCCAGCTCAACCGCGCCGTTGCACGGCGGCTGGTGCGGACGCTGGAGCAGCTTGGCTATCTCGCCTGCGATCGCGGCCGCTATGAGCTGACCCCCCATGTGCTGCGGCTGAGCCAGGGTTTTATCGAGGGCCGGGGCATTCCGCAGATCATCCAGCCGGTGCTGCGCAATGCGGCGCAGGAGGTCGGCGAGTCCGTGTCCTATGCGATGCTCGACGAGACGGATGCCGTTTATGTCGCCCATGCGTTCCTACCGTCGAAATTCACGCTCAACCGGGTCACGACAGGCACGCGGGTGCCGTTGCTGCCGACAGCTTCGGGGCGTGCGATCCTCGCATTCCTCGATACGGTGCGGCTCGATGCGATCCTCGACAGTGCCGCCTTCTCGGCCCATACCGACCAGACCGAGACCCACCGGGACCGCTTGGAGGAGGCTTTGAAACAGATCCGCGAGCGCGGCTATGCGCTGACCGACAGCGAATATGTGAGCGGTGTCGCATCGCTCGCGGCTCCCGTGTTTCACCCCGGCATCGGCGAGGTCGTCGGTGCCGTGTCGATCATCTTCGAGCATGGACAGTATGACGATGCATCGCTTTCCGAAATGGCGGCACGGCTGAAGGTCTGCGCCGGGCAGATAGCCTCCACACTCTAGGGAAGTCACATGCTTGAGATCGTCACCGGGTTCGAAATTGCAGCCGGGATCAATGCCGAAACACGCCGGCGCATTTCGGCAAGCGGCCGCGCGGTTCGCTGCGTCGTGCTGCTCGATGATGGCAACCCCGGCATGGCCGCCTATGCGCGTCGCCAGAAGGCCAGTGCGCAGGAGGTCGGGATAGATCTGCAGCTCGAAGCCTATCCGTCGGATGTCGGCGCGCTGACGGCGCGGCTGGAAACGCTGGCAGCGCTGGATGAGATCGATGCAGTCGCGACGCTCTATCCGTTGCCAGCGGGCATGGATGCCCGCACGACTGCGCTTCTGATCGGGCCGGACAAGGACGTGGACGGGCTGCATCCCCTCAATGCCGGTGATCTGGCGCTTGGCGTCGTGACCCGCCCGCCGGCGACGGCGAAGGCTTGTTTCCTGATGGCGGAGGCGCTGGCCGGTTCGCTCAGGGGACGCGAGATCGTGCTGGTCGGGGCGTCGCGCATCGTCGGCCGACCGCTCGCCAATATGCTGCTGGACGCGGAGGCGACCGTGACGATTGCGCATGCGGCGACCCGGGATCTGGCGGCTCATACGCGCCGCGCCGATATCGTTGTCACCGCGGCGGGCGTTGCCGGGCTGATCGGGTCGGAGCATCTGCAAGATGGCGCGATCGTGCTCGACGTCTCAATCAACCGCGGCCCGGCCGGGCTCGTCGGGGATGTCGATCTCGACGCGGTTGGGGGTCGCAACGTGACGGTGACGCATGTGCCCGATGGTATCGGACCGGTGACAACGGCCTGCCTGATGCGCAATGTCGCGGATGCGGCGCTCGGATCGTCCTGACGGAAATCAGGCTGATGTCGTCACGAGTATATTGCGCTGCACCAGAATTTGCGCTTTTCTACTTATATCCGAACACAAGTTCGATAAACGAACAACAACGGGGAACTCACAATGACCTTCCATCTGCGCAGCTTCGTGCTCAAAACGCTTTCCGCCGCTCTCGTCGTCGCCTCCGTTGGGACAGCACAGGCTGCGGATATCCGTCCCGGCGTCACTTTTGCGGGAACGCCGTCCACCGATCCCGCGCGTGCCGCCATGGAGAACCTGGTCTTCGACCTCGCATCCGCCTGGGCATCCTGCAACCGCGACCTTATGACGAACGCGGTCACCGAGGACGTGGCCTTCTCCTATCCGACCAGCAGCATCACCGGCCGTGACAAGATGCTCGCCGACCTCGACACGTTCTGCAAGGCGGCCAAGGATACGAGCATCTACCTTCCGGAGGACGCGTTCTTCATCGATACGACGACCGGCCGCATCGCGGTCGAGCTGCAGTTCCGCACGTTCCAGCGCGGCAGCCGTCAGGTCGTCAATGATGTCTGGATCGCCCATGTGAAGGACGGCAAGATTTCGGTGATCAAGGAATATCTCGACGGAAGGGTGAAGGATCTGCAGGCGCTCGGCGTGCTTCAGCTCGAGGAAAGCCCGAAGACGCTGACGCCGTGGCCGGCCCGCACCGAACAGTGGAAAGGCTGCTTCCCGATCGTCAAGGCGGCACCAGTCAACACCTGCCCGTGATCCTCACGTCGTGAAGGCAGCACGCGAGCCTTGGGGTCGCGTGCTGCAGATTTCCGGTTAAGCCGTGAGCAGGACGCTCATCTGATAACCGCCTTCGAGTTCCACCACGACGCGCCCGGCGCCGGGCAGCGGCATTGCGCCCGAGAGCGCACCTGTCGTCACCGCCATGCCTGACGTGAGTGATGTGGCCGGGCGTGTGGCGTCATTGGCATAGGCGACCAGCCAGGCGAGCACGTCTCCGACCGGATGGGCCACTGGTCCGTCATAGACCGGGCTGCTGTCGTGGGTGACCTTGAGGACAAGCCCGCCGACTGTGTCGATCAGCGTCTTCGGGACCTTCGGGCCGAGCGCGTAACCGCCATTGCCGATGCGGTCGGCGAGGTAGAGCGGGAAGGAAACGCTGCCGCCTTCCTCGACTGCGGTGACCAGCAGTTCCGAGCCAAGATAGGCGTCCGCCACGGCGTCCAGCACCTCCGCCCTTGTATAGGCTTCTGATCTTACCGGCAGATCCGCGCCGAGCTTGACGGCGATCTCGACTTCAAACCGTGTGCCGGGGGAATATGGAAGCTTCGCTTCGCTGGTGGTCTCCACGTAAGGGAACAGCGGCGCGATCACCGGCTGCTTGTCCGTCGACATCGCGACTTTGATCATCTTCGCGCTGGCGCCGATCCTCTGTGCCACGGCGTTCTGTGCCGCCATGCCGGCGCTCAGATCCTGGGGCAGGGCAAAGCTTGCGGACGGCGCCTTGCGGCCTTCGTTACGCAGCGTGATCAGGCTCTCGGCCAGCGTTTCTGGATTGAACGCCTGGGTTGAGAGTTCGGCCATGAATGTCTCCGATCGAATGATTTGCGGCTGAGCTTTTTTGGGCTCTCGCCAGCGTTTCGCTGTGGTTCAGCGGGGTGGAGATCGTCGCGAACGCAGAGCCGTCCGTCAAGGCTTTGCGGGCAATATCCCGGCCCGACGCGCATGGATCTGTTCAGCAGGCCGACTTAACCTGCTGATATCGTTCGTTGAGAGGACAGGATTCTTGGTCAGTCGACGAGATACTTGTCGTTCTTGGCGCTCGGTATCTTCACCACTGTCAGCGTAGCGTCCGTCAGCGCTTCGAACGCGTTGACCGTGCCGGGCTCAATGACGATCAGGCTGCCTTCGCCCCATTCCCTGTCCAGCATGCGGACACGGCCGGAGACGACGAGCGTGATTTCCCGGGCGATCTTGTGGTAGTGGCGGGCATCGCGATCGCCCGCCTTGTAGCTCTTGACGCCCACTTCGAACGCGTCGGTCTTGACGACGCTCGGATCGAAATCGCCGACGAACCAGCCGCCGATCATGTTGTCGAGATTATAGGACGGTTCGCACATCTTAACCTCTCAGATCGACAGTTCGCTCAGCTGGCGGTCCGATTTGATCGGATGATAGTCCTTCGCGTCGATCGGGTAGACGCCGATCTTCTTGTCCTCGAGAACGAGCTCGTTATAGACCGGGCAGACATAGAACATGTCGTTGTGCCGGGCATCCTTGCGGATCGCGGCCTTGGCTGCCTTGACGAAATCGGACCCTTTGCGGAAGTAGTAAAAGCCCGCCGTCGCGTTGTCGCTGATCGGGTGCTTTTCGGCTGCCTCGACCACCATCTGGCGCTCGTCGAGCCGGACGAACGAGTAGCGCGGGTGGACCGACCGGAAGGTGACGGTGCCGCCATCGAGCTGGCGCCGGCTGAAATCGGCGATGATGGTTTCCATCGGAACGGTCAGGAATTCGTCGCCGTTGAGGATCAGAAGCGGTGTGTCGTTGTCGATGCTGCCGGCGGCAAGCAGGGCGGTGCAGGCAGCACCCTGGGTCTTGTCCTTGACGGCAACGATCTCGGCGGTCGGATCGATCAGCCGGACGACGTCGTCGAGATGATAGCGGCGCAGTTCCTTTTCCTGCATCGCGATGATCACCCGGTGACCGATGATGCGCGCGCATTGTTCGAGCAGACGCTGCACCAGCGGCATGCCGTCCACCTCGACCAGCGGGGTCGGGAAGCTGTCTGCGGAAAGGATGCGGGGCTCGCCCGCCATCAGGATCAGGATGTTCATGCGACCACCTGCAGTGCCGGAAGCTCGAACGATGCCTGCAGCTTGTCGATCGACTTGCTGATCGACTGGTAGTTCACCTCGGACACGTCGTTGACGACCATGACATGGGCACCGGAGGCACGCGCTGCCCGAATTCCGTGGTCGTTGTCTTCGACGATCAGGCATTCCTCGGGCGAAAGGCCGAGGATGCCGATGGCCTTCAGATAGATTTCCGGGCTGGGCTTGCCGACGGTCACGTCTTCGTTGCTGAGCTGGAATTCGAGATAATCCTCAAGACCGGCCTTTGCCATCATCAGGTTGACGGTGCTGCGGATGGAGTTCGAGGCGACGCCGAGACGGTAGCCTTCGCCGCGCAGGCGCGCGAGCGCGTATTGCTGGCGAAACACCGGCTTGCACTTGGTGTGGATCAGCTCGGTCGTGTAGCGCTGCTTCATCTCGTTGACGAAGCCGTGCAGGGATTCCGGAAGACCGCGGGTGGAAGTCAGCATCTGCAGCTTGGTGCGGGTCGGCAGGCCGTCGAACGTGGTCAGGTGCTCGTGCAGCGGAATGGTAAAGCCGAACAGTTCAAGCGCCCGGTTCAGCGCTTCGTAATGCCACTCGCGGGCATCGATCAGCACGCCATCCATGTCGAAAATCACAGCCTTAATCATCGTCATCAAACCTCGTGCGCCGGACCTTGCGCTATACGCGCAGCAGTTCCTTGGCTTTCTCGGGAAAATCGGTGCAGATCATCAGCCCTTCGCGATCGCGCAGTCCGGACGAGACCAGCCAATGCAGGAAAGGTTCGTATTCGTCGTGGCGGCGGTGCAGGTCGGGCGCGACCAGCGCGACCAGCTTGCCGTCATCCAGCAGTTTTTCGACCAGCGGCGCTTCGTACCAGCGGCCGGGCAGAAAGTTGTCCAGCCAGACGCCGGTGATGCCGGGTTCGCTGTAAAGCGAAGGCACGCGCTCGTATTCGCTCAGTCGGGTAAACGAGGTCATGCCGCGCTTCACGCCCTGGATCAGGTCCGGAACCGAGCTGTCGAACAGGAAATAGTTGTCGTAGCCTTCGGCGGTGAGCACCTCGGCCAGCATGTCATGCAGCCCGTCGGCCTTGATATTGAGTGCCAGCGTCGGAGACCCGTGCTGTCTGGCCAGGCTCAGAAGATAAGCGAAGGAGATTTCGGTGCCGTTTGGAATGTCGTGCGAGATGACCAGCCGCGGCTTGCCGCCAACGAGGCAGTCGCGCACATCGGTCTCGGTGCCGTAGCCGAGCGAGAACGACCGGACGAAGGCCTCGACCGTGTTCTTTTCCTCGGGGAATTTCCAGTATCCCCGATGACTGAGGATCTGGATCATGCCGGTTCCTTGATGGACTGAGTCACTCTCAGAGACAGCGGCAGATTGCGGAAGCTCTCAAGATCTTCGGGAACGCCGAGGCCGTGCATGCCCTTGTCGACGGAGCCGATCGAGTAGGCGCCGATCTTCATGCCGTCCTCGATCATGAAATTGTAGACGGGAGCCACGTAGAACTCACCGTTGACGCGGAAGTCGCGCTCGATCATCCGGTCGGCATGGGCGACGAAATCCGATCCCTTGCCGAAATTGTAGATGCCGACGGTGGCATGGTTGGAGATCACCTGTTTTTCGACGACGTTGTCGATAAAGCCGTTGTCGCCGAAGGAGACAAAGCTCCACTTCGGATCGTCCGCCGACATGGTCATGATCAGGCCATCGAGACCGTCTGCGGCGGCAAGGTAGGCGTTGATGTCGACATCGACATACTGATCGCAGTTGGCGATCATCATCGGGTTGCCGTTGTCGATGGCGTCGCGCGCCAGAAGCACGGTGCAGGCGGCGCCCTCGGTGACGGTTTCGACCAGATAGATATCGCAACCCGGCGCCCACTGGCGGAGATGCGCGTCGAGACCGTAGTCCCTCACATGCGATGCCTGGCAGATGAAGATGAAGCGGTGCTCGACATCAGGCTTCAGGTTCTCGATCACGAGGCGGATCATCGCGACGTCATGCACGGGCAGGAGCGGTTTTGGAAGCGTGTAGCCGGCTTTTGCAAAGCGGCTTCCATGACCTGCCATCGGCACGACGATATTGAGCATCTGCGGCGGTATCCAAAATAAAAGTTTGCAGTTGATCTAGTGCCTGAAACCTTAAGGCTTGAAGCTGGTGCCAAGCTGTCAAACAGGTCAATTTCCAGCGTCCGCGCCCGACCGCGGGCAAGGTCGAAACGCCTATTCGGCCTGGATTTCGCCGAGCTGCATGCCCATCGACGGCGACGGCGTGGTCAGTCGCGGCCGGTTGAAGATCTTGTAGAGCGGGTTGTCGCATTCCGGATTGGCAAACAGCGTGTTGGAATCGAAGTAGCCGTCTTCGATGAAGCGGAGGTTTGCGTGCATGGTGCGCAGGAAATAGTACATCAGATGCAGGTGAGCGCGACCCGAAAGCTGGTTCATGATCATGGCATTGTAGAAATGCGAAATCGCGCTCTTGCCGATCACATGCACGGCGTCGCCGACGCGCCAGTGGTCGCGCCAGTAGGATTTGTATTCCTTGAAGGGAAAGTAGATGCTGTCGCGGGTGATATCGACGTTCCAGTCCGAGATCTTCTTCCTGAACTGCAGGTCGAAGCGGATCACGGCGAGCGCATCGTATTCGTCTTGGGCGAAGACGTGCTTCAGGCCTTCCTTGTAGGTCTCGATCTGCGAGCTGCCCTGCGCATCCAGCTTGATCAGCTCGCACGGTCCAAGCTTATCCTGAAGCTCGGCCAGGGCCGGGCTGTCATAGGTGGCGAGGTAGATTTTCGCATCGGGATTGCTTTCACGCACCGGCGCGACAATGTTCTCGATGATCGAGTCGATGTTCTTGCGCGCATCCATCGGCAGGCCGAAACGGTCCTTCTCGATGTAATTGTTGCCCCGGATCAGTACGGAAAGTCTCAACGTTGCCCCCTATGGAAACGATTATCGCAGTCGCTGATCAACGTCTTGCCCCCGCCGATCCTGTCTCTCTGCGATAGTCCCCGTAGCTGGTGCGGAGCAGGTCAGGCCCTCTTTCAGGCCGGAATCGACGCCGCCTGCACATTGGTCGCGGTCTGTTTCGGCTTGCCGTAGAGCCCGATATTCTCGTCGCCCCAGGCCTTTAACGCGGTCAGGATCGGTTTGATGGTGAGGCCGAGCGGCGAGAGGCTGTATTCCACCTTGGGCGGCACCTGCGCATAGACCTTGCGAGTGATCAACCCGTCCGCCTCCAGCTCGCGTAGCTGGTTGGTCAGCATGCGCTGGGTCACGGCGGGAATCTGGCGGCGGATTTCGTTGAAGCGCAGCGTGCCGTCCAACAGATGAAACAGGATGACGGACTTCCACTTGCCGTCGATCAGGCCGATCGCCGCTTCCACCGAGCAGCCGGGGCTGCAGTCGAACCTGGTATGGTGGGCCTTGGCCATCACGGTATCCTTTTTGACACTATAGGCTGTTTTTGTGCGTATTGGCTTTGGATGATCATAGCGCCATATGAGGCTTATATCAATTCTGCAAGCAAAGGAGAACGCCATGAAAGCCATAGCCTACAGAACTGCCGGATCGCTTGATCGGGACGACGCGCTTGAAAATGTCGAACTGGACCGGCCAAAGGCGACGGGGCGGGATATTCTCGTTGCGGTGAAAGCGATTTCGGTCAATCCGGTCGATTACAAGATCCGCAAGAACGTCTCGGCTGAAGACGGCCAGTGGAAGGTGCTGGGCTGGGATGTGGCGGGCGAGGTGGTCGAAGTCGGCGATGACGTGTCCGCCTTCAAGCCGGGCGACGAAGTGTTCTATTCGGGTTCGCTGATCCGGCAGGGCGCCAACAGCGAGTTTCATCTGGTCGATGAGCGGATCGTCGGCCACAAGCCGAAGTCGATCTCGAATGCGCAGGCGGCCGCCCTGCCGCTGACGGCGATTACCGCCTGGGAAATGCTGTTCGACCGGCTCGATATCGAAAAGCCGGTTCTGGGTGCAGCCAATGCGATCGTCATCATCGGTGGTGCCGGCGGTGTCGGATCGATCGCCATCCAGCTGGTCCGGGCTCTGACCGACCTCACCGTGATTGCGACGGCGTCACGGCCGGAGACCCAGGCCTGGGTCAAGGAACTGGGCGCCCATCACGTCGTCGATCATTCCAAGCCGATCGCCGAACAGGTGAAGGCGCTCGGGATCGGCGCGCCCGGTTTCGTCTTCTCGACGACCGAAACGCCACGTCATACGAAGGAGATCATCGAACTGATTTCGCCGCAGGGTCGGTTCGGGCTGATCGACGATCCGGAAACCTTCGACATCACCGGTTTCAAGCGCAAGGCTCTTTCTGTGCATTGGGAGCTGATGTTCACCCGGTCGATCTATGAAACGGCCGACATGGACGAGCAGGGAGAGCTTCTGAACGAAGTCGCCGCACTGATCGATGCCGGCCGGATCCGCACCACCGTCACCGACGTGATGAGCCCGATCAATGCGGAAAACCTGAAGAAGGCGCATGCCACGCTGGAAAGCGGCAAGGCCCGCGGCAAGATCGTGCTCGAAGGGTTCTGAGGCCTGCGAAACAATGATCCGGGGTCAGCCCCGGATCACCTCTTCCAGGCCCATGGCAGCGGTCAGAAGCTTCTCGTCGTCGTGAGCAACCGCCGACAGGAGGAATCCGACCGGCATGCCGGCTTCGCCGGTTCCGCAGGGGATCGACACGCCGCACCAGTCGAGGAAATTGCCGTAGCCGGTATTGCGGAGCGTCCTGCCGTTGGCCGCGAAAAACGCCTCGTCGTCGGCCTTCAATGGCGCAATGGCTGGTGCCACATGGGCGACGGAGGGGAAGGCGACGAGGCGACCGGCGATCAGGGCCTCGGTCTCTGCCGTCATCCGGGCGCGAGCATCGATGATTGCGAGATAGTCGGCGGTCGTGGTCTTTTCGCCAAGCCTGGTGCGGGCAACGACGCGCGGGTCCATTCCGCCAGCATCCGCACCCGCCAGTCGTTCTCGATGGAGCGCAAAGGCTTCCGCGGTCACCATCGGTCCGTATTTCGCCATCAGTTGCGGCAGTTCGTCGAAGGACGGGAAGGCGAGGCGGGTGATGCGGGCACCGCCTGCTGCCAGCCTCTCGATCGCTGCCTCGAACGCCTCGACCACACCCGGCTCGGCGCCGTCGAACACGCCATTGGTGGGGATGACGATATCGAGCGTCTGCGTGGGCTTTCGCGGCGTCAGCGGCGTTCCGAGACCCCGCATTGCCGCGTCGATCCACACGGCGTCCTGTACGGTATTGCAAAGCGGTCCCAGCGAATCGAGGCTTCTCGCCAGCGGGAAGACGCCGTCCATGGCATATCGGCCACGGGTCGCCTTGTAGCCGACGACGCCGTTGAAGGCAGCCGGGATGCGGACCGAGCCACCCGTGTCGGTTCCCATGGCAACCGGCACGAGGCCAGCGGCCACGGCCACGCCAGCACCTGACGAGGATCCGCCCGGCACGCGGGGCATGTCTGTCGAGCGCGGATTTTCCGGCGTGCCGTAGGTCGGATTGATGCCGATGCCCGAAAATGCGAATTCGCTCATGTTGGTGCGGCCGATCGCGACCATGCCGGCCTGTTTCAGGAGATCGACGACCGCTGCATCCTTGGTCGCCGCCGGATCTTTGGCCATCACGCTCGAGCCTGCCGTGGTCGAAAGGCCTTCGATGTCGAATAAGTCCTTCCAGGCGATCGGGATACCATCGAGAATTCCGAGCGAGCGATTTTCGCGCAGGCGCTTTGACGCAGCTTGGGCTTCGGAAAGCGCACGGTCCCGCAGAAGCGTCACGAACACGGCCTTGTCGGAATAGGATTCAATCGTCGACAGGACCGATTCAGTCACTTCAACCGCATCAACCTTGCCGAGCTGCAAAAGCGTCGAAAGCTCGGCAATCGACATCGATCCGTAAGACTTGGTCACAGTGCTCATCCTTTATCCGTTCACCTGGGATCAGAGGTGTAACGGATTCGTGCAAAAGGAGAAGACATTGCCGCTCCAGCTTCAGGAAGCGTGTTCCGGCTTTCCCTTGCGTTTCGTGGAGGCCAGTTCGTCGAGCTGCTTTTCGCTCATCGACTTCTCCATGCTTTTGGAAGCACCCTTCAGTTCCGATTTCTTGGTCTCGCCGCGCTTTGCGGAAAGCGCGGCGCCTGCTGCCTTTTGCTGCGCACTTGATTTTGCCGGCATGTCGTCCTCCTTCGTTTCCGCTTAAAACTTGGCAAACCGTTTCCCGGTTCCCGACAGCACGGAACCTCTGCAGCGTCTCGGCGGTTTCCCCACCGGCTCGCCACATTGCTGGCCTGACGACGTCAAAGGAGACCATGATGGAAAACGAAAAGCACGAAGACGACAAGGCGCGCGAACCGGTTCGTGACGAATTGAGCGAGCAGATGGAAACGACCAACCCGGCAGCCGTGCGCGAAGCTGCGCGTCGCGGCGAAATCGACCGTTTCATGGTCAAGACCGATCTTGAAGACATCGACCAGCGCGAAGACGGCGACCAGCCGGACGGACGCCCAAGCCCGATGGCCAATGCGGACAACCAGGAAAAGCCGTGAGGCTGAGCCTGACGCTCAGGCGGGAAACAGCGGGAAAACGCGCTGTTCCCGCTACCCACTGACATTCGGAGAAAACCGATGAATGCCGATGTAGAAAAGCGCCATGGGCTCGCCCCCGCACCGACGGCGGCGCGAGAAACGCCGCCCCATCCGCTCCAGGCAATGCCCGATCTCGAGGTCAAGGCGGCGCCGTTTCTGGCCGATGCCGATGCGGAGGCCTTCGTTGCCGTAGCGCTGGAGGATCTGGTCGATTGCCACATCCCGTTTCTTCTGGCCGGCACGTTCGCGCTCAGCGCCTATACCGGCATTACTCGTCAGACCAAGGATCTCGATATCTTCTGCAAGGCCGGTGACTACGCCCGGATCCTCTCGCATTTCAAACAGAAGGGATACGAGATCGAGGTCGAGGACGACCGCTGGCTGGGCAAGGTCAAGAAGGGGAAGCACTTCTTCGATGTGATCTTTGCAGCCTCCAACGGCACAATGCCGATCAGCGACAGCTGGTTCGAGAATGCCAGACAGATCGAGATGAACGGCCACAAGGTCCGTATTATCGCCCCAACGGAGCTGATCTGGTCGAAATGCTTCGTCCAGCTTCGCCACCGCTACGACGGCGGCGACATCGTCCACACGATCCTGCGCGCCCATGACCAGATCGACTGGGAGCGGCTGCTCAACCATATGGAAGTGCATTGGGAAGTGCTGCTGATCCACCTTCTCAACTTCCGCTGGATCTACCCGACCGAGCGCGACAAGGTTCCTGATTGGCTGCTCGACGAGCTTCTCGACCGCCTGAAGGCGCAGCGCGAACTGCCCCTGCCGCAGATGAAGGTCTGCCGTGGCCGCATGTTCAGCCGCATCGATTTCGAGATCGATGTCAAGGAATGGGGTTTCGCCGACGTCGGTGGCGAGGGAGAGCTGCGCGCGGGCGTCGATGAAAAAACTTTGGAAGGAGGCCCGGTATGAGCAAGTCTGACAAGGCTGCCGAAAAACAGAAGAGCGATCGCAAGAAGCCTGCGGGCCTGCAGCGCATCGCTGCCATGGGCGATCTCCACGTCAAGGAACACGGCTCGGAATCCTACAAGGACCTGTTTGCCGAGATCTCGCTGGAGGCGGACATTCTGGTCCTGACTGGCGACCTGACCGACCTCGGCAAGGTCAAGGAAGCCGAACTGCTGGCCGCCGATCTGCGCTCATGCTCGATCCCGATGGTCGCCGTACTCGGCAACCACGATTATGAATGTGGCTGCGTCGAGGAAGTCACCCACATACTGAAGGACGCCGGCGTCCACCTTCTCGAAGGTCAGGCAGTCGAAATCAACGGCGTCGGTTTCGCCGGAGCCAAGGGTTTTGCCGGTGGCTTCGGGCGTCACATGCTGGGTTCCTTCGGCGAGCCGGCGATCAAGGCGATGGTGGCCGAAAGCGTCGAGGAAACGATGCGGCTCGAAAACGCGCTGCGTCAGGTTCGCTCCGAACGCGCCATGGTCGTGCTCCACTACGCTCCGATCCGCGAGACGGTGGAAGGCGAACCGGAGGAAATCTTCCCCTTCCTCGGCTCGTCGCGTCTGGCCGAAACGATCGACCGCTTCCCGGTCAAGGCCGTTGTCCACGGCCATGCCCACCGCGGCCGCTACGAAGGCAGGACGCCAGGGGGCGCGCCGGTCTATAACGTTGCTTCGCATATCGAAAAGCCGACAGGTCGGCCTTATGCGCTGCTCGATCTCTGAGCGCTTTCCAGGCTGAAAAACATCAGCCTGCGAAAATCACTGATCGTGAAAGGTTTGCCTGTTCCATGATGGAACTGTCACGCCTTTCACTCGTTTGCCGGTCGCTCTCAACCTGATGAAAGGGACCCCATGTCGGACGTCAATGCCGTCGCCGAACTCCGAAGCTTTCCGAAAACCTGGGGAGCGGAATATGTCGCTGCTGGCGAGGTAAGGTTCCGTCTCTGGGCTCCGGGCCAGGAAACGGTCGTGCTCCGTCTCAACGGCAAGGATGCCGAGATGAGCCGCAGCGACGACGGATGGTTCGAGATCCTGGCAACTGGCGTCGAACCAGGCGCGGAATACAACTACGTGCTGGCCGATGGTACCGCTGTCGCCGATCCCGCATCCCGTGCCCAGAAGTCCGAGGTCAACGGAGCTTCGCTTGTCATCGATCCAACCAGTTACGACTGGCAGACAACGGAGTGGACCGGTCGCCCCTGGGAAGAAACCGTCGTTTACGAGATGCATGTCGGCACCTTCACCCCTGACGGCACGTTCCGCGCCGCGATTGAGAAGCTGCCCTATCTCGCCGAACTCGGCATCACCATGGTCGAGATCCTGCCGATTGCGCAGTTCGGCGGCAACCGTGGCTGGGGTTACGACGGCGTTCTTCTTTATGCGCCGCATGCCGCTTATGGCTCGCCCGATGATGTCAAAGCCTTCGTCGATGCCGCTCACGCGCATGGCATCTCCATTGTGCTTGACCTCGTGCTCAATCATTTCGGCCCGGAGGGCAATTATCTGCCGCTTCTGGCGCCCGACTTTTTCCACAAGGAGCGTCAGACACCGTGGGGTGCGGCCATCGCCTATGACGTCGATGCGACCCGCCGCTACATCGTTGAGGCCGCGCTCTACTGGCTGCATGAATACAATTTCGACGGCCTTCGCTTCGATGCGATCGACCAGATCGAGGATATTTCCGACAGCCACGTGCTGAACGAGATCGCCGAGCGCATCCGCGCCGAGATTACCGACCGGCCGATCCACCTGACGACCGAGGACGCCCGCAACATCATCGACCTGCATCCGCGCGACGAAGACGGCAATGCACCTCTGTTTACCGCGGAGTGGAACGACGACTTTCACAATGCCGTCCATGTTTTCGCGACCGGCGAAACGCACGCCTATTACGAAGATTTCGCCAAGCAGCCGGAAAAGCTCGTCGCCCGGGTTCTGGCCGAAGGGTTTGCCTATCAGGGCGAAGTCTCGCCGCATGCCGGCGAAAAGCGCGGCGTGAAGAGCGCAAGCCAGCCGCCCGTCGCTTTTGTGGATTTCATCCAGAACCACGACCAGGTCGGCAACCGCGCCGAGGGCGAACGTCTGATCGAGCTTGCCGGTGCCGATCGCACCAAGGTCCTTTACGCCTCGCTTCTGTTTTCGCCGCATATCCCGCTTCTGTTCATGGGCGAGGAATATGGTGAGACGAACCCGTTCCTGTTCTTCACCGATTTCCACGGCGACCTTGCCAAGGCCGTGCGCGAAGGCCGTGCGAAGGAATTCCAGGGCCATGCCGGCCACGAGGGCGATGTCGTCCCCGATCCGAATGCCAAGACGACCTTCGACGCCTCCAAGCTCGACTGGAAGAAGCACGATAGCCGCGACGGCAAGGAGTGGCTTGCGCTGACGAAGGAACTGCTTTCCCTTCGCCAGCAGCACATCGTGCCGATGCTTGAAACGGCCACCGGCAATTCCGGCAAGGTTCTGAAGACCGACGAGGGCTTCCTGGCCGTCACCTGGACTTTCCCGAAAGGCACGTTGTCGATCGCGCTCAACATCGGCGAAAAGGTGCAGCCGCTTCCCGATCTGCCGGGTGAGACGCTCTTTGCCTGGCCGTCCGAAACGCCGGATCTGCCCCAGAACTCTATCATCGTCCGCCTCGCGCCCGCCGGAGACACCAAGTGAAAATCCCCACATCGACCTACCGTATCCAGTTTCGCAACGGCATGACCTTCGATCGCGCGAGCGAGCTCGTGCCTTACATGAAGCGCCTCGGCATCAGCCACCTCTACGCATCGCCGATCTTCACGGCCACGTCGGAGTCAACCCATGGCTATGACGTGACCGACGCCAACGAGATCGAACCCTCGATCGGTGGTCGCGAAGGCTTCGATCGCATGGTGAAAACGTTGAAGGACGCAGGTCTTGGCCTGATCCTCGATATCGTGCCCAACCACATGGCCGCATCGCTTGAAAACACGTGGTGGCGCGATGTTATTGAAAATGGCCAGAACAGCCGGTTCGCAAAGCATTTCGACATCAACTGGTCGCGCCCGCTGACGCTGCCTTTCCTCGGCGACTCGTTCGAGACTGCACTTTCCAATGGCGACATCTCGGTGAAGCCCGACCCGAAGACCGGAAAGCCGGCTTTCGCCTATTACGACAGCTACTATCCGCTCGCGCCGGAAACCTATCAGGGCCGCGAAACCGAGGTGATCAAACTTACCGACAAGGCATCACTTGTCGAACTGCACGAGCGCCAGCCGTACCGGCTGATGTCGTGGCGGGAAGCGCCGCGCGATCTCTCCTACCGCCGCTTCTTCGAGATCACCGGCCTTGCCGGCGTCCGCGTCGAAGACAAACAGGTATTCGACGACACCCACCGCCTGATCCTCGAACTGGTTCACTCCGGCGCCGTCGACGGTTTGCGCGTGGACCACGTGGACGGTCTCGCCGATCCAAAGGCCTATATCGAGCTTCTGCGCCAGGAAGCTGGTGCCGATTGCTACATCACCGTTGAAAAGATCCTCGGCGAAGGTGAGCACATCCCTGCAGACTGGCCGATCTCAGGCACGACGGGTTACGAGTTCATCGCCTCGCTGTCCGACGCTCTTGTGGACGGCGCACAGATCGCCGGTCTGCGCAAAGCCTATGACGACGTTGTCGGCAAGCCGGTCGACATGGCGGCCGAACTGCGCGCTGCCAAACTTCTGATGGCCGACAAGAACTTCGAGGGCGAGTTCACGGCGCTGCTGAAACTTGCCGTCGCGATCGCCAACACGGATGGCATCAGCGTGGACGAGAAAACCACGAGGTCTGCACTGCGCGAACTGCTGGTCGCATTCCCGGTCTACCGGACCTATGGGACGGAAACAGGTCTGCCGCCGGAGGGCCACGAGATGCTGAAGAGCGTCGTCGACAAGGTCAGGCAGGGCCCGAATGCGCCGGATCAGGCAGGCCTCGATCTGATCACCCGCATCCTCGGCAACGACGTGTCCGAGAAAGCCTCGGGCGATGCGGCCAATTTCCGCACCCGCTTCCAGCAGCTGACCGGCCCGCTGACGGCAAAGTCCGTCGAAGACACGCTGTTCTTCCGTCAGCATATGGCGCTTGCACTCAACGAAGTCGGCGCCGAACCGCTGCCGCGTGACTTCTCGGTCGAGCGTTTCCATCATGACATGGAAACCCGGCTAGAGCGCCAGCCGGATGCGCTGTCTGGGACATCCACGCACGACACCAAGCGCGGCGAAGATGCCCGTGCCCGTCTCTACGTGCTGACCGAGGCGCCCGAACTCTGGGCGGAGTGCGTTGCCCGCTGGCGCAAGATGAACGCGACGAAGGTCGTCTCGCTGGATGATGGCCCGGCACCGGAGCCTGCGGTCGAATGGATGCTCTATCAGGCGCTCGCAGGCGTCTGGCCGACAACGCTGCAGCCGAAGGACGAGAGCGGCCTCAAGGCACTCGAGGAGCGTTTCCTTGCCTATGTCGAGAAGTCGATCAAGGAAGCCAAGCTGCGCACCAACTGGGGTGACAGCAACGAGGCGTACGAGAAAGCTGTGCTCGACTACGCCCGTTACATGCTGTCGCCGGAAAACCAGGAATTCCTGGCGGACTTCTCCTCGGCGCTCCAGCCCTTCATCCGGGCCGGTCTGGTCAACAGCCTGACCCAGACGATCGTCAAGCTGACGGCACCGGGCGTGCCTGACATCTATCAGGGCAGTGAAGCCCTCGATTTCAGCCTTGTCGACCCCGACAACCGTCGCGAACCGGATTTCGCCATGCTGCAGGACCTCCCTGCGGAGAACGACAATCCGGACTCCTCGACAGAGGACGGATGGTTGAGCGGACGGCTGAAACAGCACCTGATCCAGCGTCTGCTGCACCAGCGTCGCGACGCGCCGGACCTGTTCCGCAAGGGCGACTACGTGCCGCTCAAGGCGACCGGAAACCGGGCTAAAAACATCCTGGCCTTCGCCCGCACCGATGGCGATCAAGCCGTGATCGTAATCGTACCGCGGCTTGTCTTCGGCGCGCTCAACGGCGACGTCTATCCGTCACGGGGCGAGCGCTGGGCGGAGACGGAAGTGGAGCTGCCTACACAGCTCGCCAACCGTCGCTACCGCGATCTCTCCACCGGCAAGGACGTCGAGGCCAAGGACAGCATCGCCGTCAACCTCGCTTTTGCCGATCATCCGTTTGCACTGCTGACTGCCGAATAGGCGAGCCCTCATCTGATCACACTGCTCGCCGAAGTGACGGCGGGCAGTGACCCACCCAGGCGGGACGTCACCAATACGAAAAAGGCGCCGGTTCGATCAGAACCGGCGCCTTTTTGTTTCTCCACCTGAACCTGAAGTTCAGTGGAAAAGGGCAATCAAATCAAGCGAATCCAACGAGGTTCAGAACCGCGATTACGATGACGACTGCGCCTACCAACCATACGATGCTATTCATGATAGTGTCTCCTTTTGCTGTTGGGAGGTGAACGGTGAGGCGTAAAAAAGGTTCCTGAAAACGTGATCTCTGCGTCGACAGATGTGAGTCCGCCTCAGGCGCCGGGTGCTGCACTGCCATCGCCCCGGCGCAACCGCTTCAGCTGGTTGACGACGCGCAGGGAATTGTTGGCTCGGAGGGCCGATCCGTCGGAGCTTGTGGACAGGATGCGAAGCATGTCTTCTGCCTCATCCACCGAAATGGTGCCTCTTGCGGCAAGGCCGTCGATCATCAGCAGCATTGCGCCCTCAAGCGCCAGCGACCGCCGCTGTGCTTCCGTCTCAGTCTCTTGCATTTCCGGCATGACAGGCTCCTTGCTTGTCATGTCGAATGGTTGGCGCGGGAAATTGTTCCGGTACTCGCGCGACGAGCGGCAGTCGGAGACCACCCGGTCGCACCAGAATCAGACGTCGTTCGGGCTTCCTTGCAATCTGCCCTCCCGCGCCCGGTAGATATATTGGCTGGCGACGAGCCAGCCTTTCAGCGGTCGCAGCGGCAGGATGCAGGTCAGAAGCAGGAAGGGGAGAGAGATGAGAAGATGCACCCAGAACGGCGGCGAAAACACCGTCTCGATCCACACTGCGAGTGCCACCGAGGGCACGCAGGCAAAGCAGATGACGAAGAAGGCCGGACCGTCTGCGGGATCCGCAAAGGCGTAATCAAGCCCGCACGCTTCGCATCGCGGCCTGATCGTCAGAAAGCCTTTGAAGAGATGGCCCTGGCCGCAGCGCGGGCAGCGCCCTCGCACGCCCGTTTCGTAAGGCGAAAGCGGCGCCCAGTTCCCGTCGTCTGCCATGTTGCCTCCCAATCATGCCATGTCGATCTACCCGACACGGAATAAGTGCAACGGCTGCAACCCACAAGAGGCGCGCGTGAGGCGCGTCAATCTGCCTCGCCCGACGAAAGTCGATCGCAGGACGCCCTCTAGTCGGAGAAGGACTCTGAAATGACGTGCCGATCGATGATGCGCAGGCTGCGGTCCGGCTCGATCACATAGGTCTCGCTCACCCGGTCGCCGAACTGGTCGATGAACTCATGCGGAAACGTGCTGCCGATGGGGGATTTGGTCAGCTTCGAACGCGGCTGGCCGCCATAGGTGATGCTCCCCTTGATCGGGGCAATGTCAGATCCGCCACCACTGGCGCCGGCGGTCGTGCAACTGCTGAGCGCCAGGGCAAGTCCCAGAAGGCCGGCAGAGAAGGCGACGATTTTCATGGCATTATCCTCATTGGTTAGCACACGCTGCACCCACCTCTATCCAACTTAGGGTCCAGAGCGCTTTTGGCTAGATTGACCCATTCTGCCTGTGCGCTCATGCCGTCGGCAGCGGGCGAGCGGGAACCGCGGGCGCCATTTCTTCTCGACGCAACGGTGTCAGTGGGGCATTCTTGTAAACGGACAACCTCCTGAAAGCTCACAGATCGAGCGCGATTCCAATCAACGATCGAAGGGATGAAACAATGGCGCCACGGACGATACCCGCAGAACTCGATGCTGCCTTAACGGCGTTGCCTCTGAGGACCGGCATCTATGTGCCGGAAGATCTTCTGGAAGACTGGTTTGCGCCAGGGACGGGCATGAGCCCTGTCAGTGCCGAGGCGTTGTCGCAGGCCGAAACCTACGGCCGAAAACTCGAGTGCGAGTTCAAATATTACCCGGAAAGATTGGAAGGCGTGTTCTGGAAATGGGTGCCGGCTCTTTAAGGAGCCTGTTGTCCGCTGATCCGCGCTGCTGCGCAAATCGTGTAGGTTCGGAAATTATCCAATCCGAACCTACATCACTTACAGGCTCGCGTAACGATCGCGCAAAGCCTCGAATTTCACCAGCTGATCCGCCATCAGTTCACGGCCAGCGTCGCGCTTGACGAAAACCTTGAACATGGCGGCGCCCTTCTGGTTCATGAACCAGACCGAGCAGGAACGGCGACCATGGAACGCACGGTCGACGAAGGTGATAGAGGCGCAGTTGTCCTTGCGGATGTGGCCACCGATCGGGCTGTCGCCATGGATGTTGAACCAGCCGTGGCTTTCCGATCCGGCCGGAAGGATGCCGTCGATCTCGGCCACCACGTCCTCCGTGTGAACGAGAAACAGCACGACGCCCCAGGTGGTCAGCTCCGACCAGATTTCGTCGAAGCGTTCCTTGCCGGCAATGACGGCCGACCCCTCCGGCAGGACTGCCAGGATTTCTGCCGCCGTCACACCGGCGCCTGCTGCAATCGATTCAACGACGCCGTCGGGCTTTTCTGAGAGGGCTTTGAGCGCGCGTTCGCGGCGGTCGGGCGCGATCTCCGAGTGGGTGTCCATTGGGGACCTCAGGCTGCGTCGGCGGCGCGGACGCCGTTCTTGTCTTCACTGATGATGACTTCGAAACCTTCAAACTGCGGGCCGGAGAGGTATTCGACCTTGCCGCGGTTCTGGCCGGCATTGGCATGGGCAGCGCGGAACTGTTCGGACTTTGTCCAGGCCAGAAAATGCTCAACGGTTTCCCAGATCGTGTGGGAGGCATAGAGCGTGTGATCGTCGGCCTTCGGTCCCTTCAGCATGTGAAACTCGACATAGCCTGGCACTTCGGCAAGCCGGCCCTGGCGGCTTTTCCACATGTCTTCAAACGCTTGCTCGAAGCCCGGCACGACGCGGAAACGGTTCATGGCGATGTACATGGAATCAATCCTCACATAAGTTTCACTTCGCACTCAAGTTATCTCTTGATGCCTGTCTTGAAAACCGGAAAAAACTTGTCTAGTCAACTCAAGTTATAGGGCAGCTGGGGCGGATCGCATCGCAACCGAGTTTGCCCTCTGGTATCACAAGGGCGGGTCTCATGGTTTTCTCTCTCCGGGTTTCCTCACCAAGGTTTGCACATCTGCTTGCGCTTGCCGTCGTCACGTCCGCTGTCGCATTCAGCAGCGCCACGGCATCGGAAACGGGCAATCCGGACGCCCGGCGCATCGTTTCGATCGGCGGCACGATCACCGAAATCCTCTACGATCTGGGCGCCGAGGACCGTATTGTAGCGCGAGATTCCACCAGTTCCTATCCTGCCGCCGCAAATTCCAAGCCTGACGTCGGCTATATCAGGGCACTCTCTGCCGAAGGCATTCTCGGCCAGAAACCTGATCTGATCCTGATGGAAGAGGGGTCCGGTCCGCCACCGGTGCTGGAAATCCTTACGGCCAGCGAGATCCCTGTCGTGGTCATCCCGACGCCGCCGGCTGCGGACAAGATCGGCCAGAAAATCCGCGACGTCGGTGCCGCCGTCGGCCTTGCCGACAAGGCGGGGGTACTCGCCGCAAACACCGAGGACGGACTGAAAGCGCTCGCTGCCGATGTCGCGAAAATTCCCGGCGACAAGAAGAAGGTGCTGTTCGTTCTCTCCGTTGCCAACGGGCGGCTGATGGCGGGCGGTGCCGATACGGAAGCCGGCGCGATCATCGAAATGGCGGGTGGCGTCAATGCCGCGCCCTCGATCAAAGGCTACAAGCCGCTGTCCGACGAGGCGGTGATTGCCGCGGCTCCTGACGTGATCCTCTCCATGTCGCGCGGCGACCATTCGACCACGCCGGATGAGATGTTCGCGCTGCCGTCGATGCAGACGACGCCGGCCGCTGCGTCGAAGGCGCTGATCTCGATGGACGGGTTGCTGCTCTTGGGCTTTGGTCCGCGCACGCCTGACGCCGGCCGGGCGCTTGCCGAAAAACTCTATCCGGATGCGATGCACTGATGATGAAGACGCTGGCCATGCCGTTTCGCAACACGGGCGAGGGCGATCGCACGTCGCAGGGCGTGCTGGTCATCGTCCTTCTCGTAGTGCTCCTGATCGCCGCCTGCCTTCTGTCGCTCGGCGTTGGCCCGACCGGCGTCGGCCTTCGCGATCTCTTCGCCTACCTGACCGGCAACGGCGACAGCCTCACCACCCAGGAACGGGTCATCCTCGAAGCCGTCCGCCTGCCGCGCACGGCGCTCGGCCTTCTGGTCGGCGCGGGGCTCGCTGTCTCAGGTGCGATGATGCAGGGCCTGTTTCGCAATCCGCTCGCCGATCCCGGCATCGTCGGCGTCACATCCGGTGCAGGCCTTGCGGCGGTGCTGGCGATCGTGCTCGGCGGCACGGTGCTTGCCCCGGTCTCGATGCTGCTCGGAAACCAGTTCCTGCCGCTGATGGCGTTTTTCGGCGGCCTGATCAACACCTGGATGCTCTACGTCATCGCCACCCGCGACGGGCGAACCTCGACCACGGCGCTAATCCTTTGCGGCATCGCGATCGGTGCCCTGTCGGGCGCTTTCATGGGCCTTCTGATCGTCATGGCCGATGACCGGCAGTTGCGCGACATCACGTTCTGGAGCCTCGGTTCGCTCGGCGGTGCCACCTACGGGCGGGTGCTGTCGATCCTTCCGTTCATCGTCTTCGTCATGGCGATCATCCCCTTCGTGGCGCGGGGTCTCGATGCGCTGGTGCTTGGCGATGCCGCAGCCTTCCACATGGGCGTGCCGGTGCAGCGGCTGAAGCGGATCGTCATCGTCGCGGTTGCAGCGGCCTGCGGCTCCACGGTCGCCGTCGCCGGCTCGATCGGTTTTGTCGGGATCGTGGTGCCGCATCTGCTGCGGCTTGCGATGGGGCCATCGCACCGGTTTCTGCTGCCGGGATCGGCACTCGGCGGCGGCGCGCTTCTGCTGATCGCCGATGCGGTGGCACGAACCGTTGCCGCCCCCGCGGAACTGCCGATCGGGGTGATTACGGCGCTGTTCGGCGCGCCGGTCTTCCTGTTCCTGCTGATCGGACGCAACGGCATCGGCATGCGGGACCTGCCATGAGGGGCATACGAGGAGGACGGGCATGATCAGGGCAGAAAACGTCACCGTCAGCCGCGCCGGTCGCAAGCTGATCGACAGCGTCAGCCTGACGCTGGACCCCGGCCGTTTCAGCGTGGTGATTGGCCCGAACGGTGCCGGAAAATCGACGCTGATGAAGGTCCTGTCCGGTGAGATGGTCCCGGATAGCGGTCATGTTTCCTACTACGGTGCCGATGTGGCGGCCTGCAAGCCGGTCGATCTGGCGAGGCGCCGAGCGGTGCTACCGCAGGCGACGCAGCTGGCCTTTCCCTTCTCGGCGCTGGAGATCGCCCGCATGGGCGCGGTCGCTCATGGGTCGCTCAATCCGGACGAAGAAGCGCGCAAGGCCTTGGCACGCGTGGGCCTGCGCGGTTTCGAAAGCCGGCCCTATCCGTCGATGTCGGGCGGCGAGCAGCAGCGCGTCCAGTTTGCCCGCGCGCTGGCGCAGGTGCCGAGACCTGTGGTCGACGGCGTGCCTTGCGCGCTGTTTCTCGACGAGCCGACCGCCAGTCTCGATCTGGGCCACCAGATCTCGGTGCTCGAAACCGCCCGCGATTTTGCGGCTGCCGGTGGCATGGTTCTCGCCATCCTGCACGACCTCAACCTTGCTGCGGAATTTGCCGACCATTTGGTGGTTTTGAACCACGGCTGCGTGGTTGCGGAAGGACCCTGCCATGACACGGTGAGCGACGAGATGATCGCTTCTGTCTATGGCATCGCCGGTGCCGTCGGTCGCGTGCCGGCAGCGCATGTGCCTTACGTTCTGCCGCAGTCGCGGCATCGCTAGCTCAGGCGTCCGGTCGCGTCAGCATGAAGATGGCCGGGCCGATCATCAGCGCGGCAACCAGAATGGCGAGCCAGGCTGCCGGGTGCGAGCCGAACCAAAAGCCGGTATAGCTGACGGCCATCAGCGAGATCGCCGTGACCTTTGCCCTTCGCGAAATAGCGCCGCGCTCGCGCCAGTTCCTGAGCGGCGGGCCCAGCGTCTCATGGTCCATCAGCCAGGCTTCCAGCTTTGGCGACGAGCGCGCAAAGCAGGCGACGGCCAGCAGCAGGAATGGCGTCGTCGGCAGGATCGGCAGGAAGGCGCCGATCACGCCAAGCCCCACGAACAGCCAGCCGAGACTGAGAAAGATGTAACGCATCAAAGGACCTACGGGAATCTGCTGACAAGGATAGACAAGTTCGCGGCGCCCGTCTTCATGTAAAGAATCAACTGCACGGGGATGCTGTCTGGTGTTCTGCCATGGGGAGCGGGACCCCTGATATGGCCTCTACCCTTCCCATTTGAAACCCTGTCGGTATAGTGCCGCCGATTTCGAAGAAGCAGGAGCGATGATGTCTAAGAAAAAGGTGCTTGTCGTTGGTGGGGCAGGGTATATCGGGTCCCATACGTGCCTCGTTCTGGCGGACCGGGGTTACGAGCCCGTCGTTTTCGACAATCTTTCCAACGGCCATGCGGAATTTGTCCGTTGGGGCGAGCTCGAACAGGGCGATATCCGCGACCGTGCACGGCTCGACGAAGTGCTCGCCAAGCACAAGCCGGACGCCATCCTGCATTTCGCCGCGCTGATCGAAGTCGGCGAATCCGTCAAGAACCCGGTCGGCTTCTACGACAACAATGTCATCGGTGCGCTGACGCTTCTGTCGGCCGCGATCGACGCCGGCGTGAAGGCCTTCGTGTTCTCCTCGACCTGCGCAACTTACGGTCTTCCAGACCGGGTGCCGATGGACGAGACGCACAAGCAGGCGCCGATCAACCCTTACGGCCGCACCAAATTCATCATCGAGCAGGCGCTGAAAGACTACGGCACCTACAAGGACCTGAAATCGGTCATGCTGCGCTATTTCAACGCCGCCGGTGCCGATTTCGAAGGCCTGATCGGCGAATGGCACACGCCCGAAACCCATGCGATCCCGCTTGCCATCGAGGCAGCGCTTGGCCGTCGCCAGGGCTTCAAGGTGTTCGGCGACGATTACGACACGCGTGATGGTACCTGCGTCCGCGACTATATCCATGTTCTCGATCTGGCCGACGCGCATGTCCGCGCCGTCGATTACCTGCTCGCGGGCGGCGATACGGTCGAGCTCAATCTCGGCACCGGCACCGGCACCACTGTGAAGGAACTGCTGGACGCCATTTCCGACGTGTCGGGCAAGCCGTTCCCGGTCGAATATGTCGGCCGCCGCGAAGGCGATTCCACCTCGCTCGTCGCCAACAACGACAAGGCCAAGGCCGTGCTCGGCTGGGAGCCCCAATATTCCCTGCAAGACATCATCCGCTCAGCCTGGAACTGGCATTCCAAGTCGAACCACATCCTTCGTTAAGGAGCGCTCCGATGGCAAAGATGGTGCATTCGATGATCCGCGTGCTGGACGAAGCGCGCTCGGTCGAGTTCTACGACAAGGCGTTCGGCCTGAAGGTCGCCGATCGCAGGCCGTTCGACGGTTTCACGCTGATCTACCTCTCCAATCTCGAAACCGGTTTCGAACTGGAACTGACGGTCAACGGCAATCGTTCTGAACCCTACAACCTTGGAGACGGTTACGGCCATCTGGCGGTGACGGTCGAGGATGTCGAGGCGGAACACAAGCGCTTCTCCGAACTGGGCCTGACGGTGGGCAAGCTTGCGGACATGCCGCATGAGGGCCGGCCGTTTGCAAAATTCTTCTTCGTCACCGATCCGGATGGTTACAGGACCGAAGTCATCCAGCGCGGCGGACGTTTCACCTAAAGGACACCTGCATGGCGGACGGCGATATCAAGCTCGAGGAAACCTGGAAATTCGCGCTCGAAACCGAGTTCGAAGATCCGTATATGGCCGATCTCAAGAGCTTCCTTGTGTCCGAGAAGAAGGCGGGAAAGCTCATCTTTCCAAAGGGTTCGGAGTATTTCCGCGCACTTGACCTGACGCCGCTCGATGAGGTTAAGGTGGTGATCCTCGGACAGGACCCGTATCACGGTGAAGGCCAGGCGCATGGCCTGTGCTTCTCCGTCCGGCCCGGTGTTCGTATCCCGCCATCACTCGTCAACATCTACAAGGAAATGGAAGCGGATCTCGGCATCGCGCCGGCAAAGCACGGTTTTCTCGAACACTGGGCCGAACAGGGCGTGCTGCTTTTGAACAGCGTGCTGACCGTGGAAGAGGGCAAGGCCGCGGCGCATCAGGGCAAGGGTTGGGAACGCTTCACGGACGCTGTCATCCGCACCGTCAACGAGGAATGCGACGGCGTCGTCTTCATTCTCTGGGGAGCCTATGCCCAGAAGAAGGCGGCTTTTGTCGATGAGGAACGGCATCTCGTCATCAAGTCCGCCCACCCGTCGCCGCTCTCGGCCCATAACGGGTTTCTGGGCTCCAAGCCGTTTTCCAAGGCGAATGAGTATCTGCAGTCCATCGGCAAGGATCCCGTCGACTGGGAGCTGCCGGAAACTGTCTGAGTGGTGAACGCTTCGGTCATCTCGTCAACGAAAAATGAACAATCCGTTCGGATGTGATCCTCTATCCAATTCGCATCCGATCACCAATTATCACCCCAGACAACGGCTCGCTCCCGAGCCGACAAATTGAAAAGGGGTTTGACATGATTAACCAGATCAAGGGCCTCCACCACGTCACGTCGATGGCGGCCAGCGCGTCCACCAACAACCGGTTCTTCACCGATACGCTCGGTCTGCGCCGGGTCAAGAAGACCGTCAACTTCGACGCACCTGACGTCTACCATCTCTATTACGGCGACGAAATCGGCACGCCCGGCTCGGTCATGACCTATTTCCCGTTCCCGCATATCGCCAGGGGTCGTCCGGGCTCAGGCGAGGTGGGTACGACCGTGTTCTCCGTGCCGCAGGGCTCGCTCGGCTACTGGACGGATCGTCTGACGAAAGCGGGTGCCGATGGTCTGAAGGCCGATGAAGCCTTCGGCGAAAAGCGCTTGCAGTTTGCAGGTCCCGACGGCGACGGGTTTGCGCTGGTCGAAGTCAAGGATGACGACCGTGCCCAGTGGACCGGCAACGGCGTCGGTGCCGACGAAGCGATCCGCGGCTTTCATTCAGCGTCGCTCAGACTGCGCGACGACGGTGCCAATGCCGAGCTCTTGAAGTTCATGGGCTACGAGCAGGTTGATGCGAGAGACGGTGTCACCCGCTTCGGCATGCCCGGCGGCAACGGCGCCGACTTTATCGACGTCGACACGATGCCGAACATTTCGGGCGCCCGTCTCGGTGCCGGCTCCGTGCATCACCTGGCGTTTGCGGTCGAAAACCGTGAAAAGCAGCTCGAAGTTCGCAAGGCGCTGATGGATACAGGTTACCAGGTCACGCCGGTGATCGACCGCGATTACTTCTGGGCCATCTACTTCCGCACGCCCGGCGGCGTGCTGTTCGAGATCGCGACCAATGAACCCGGTTTCGATCGCGACGAGGATACCGCGCATCTGGGCGAAGCCCTGAAGCTGCCAACCCAGCACGAGCATATGCGCTCAGTGCTCGAAGGGCATCTGGAGCCGCTGGCTTAAGGAGAGATACGATGAGTTTCGACAGTTATGAGCACCGGGCGCGGCCCGGTGCTCCCGGTGCACCGATCCTGTTCACCTTTCATGGCACGGGCGGCGACGAGAACCAGTTCTTCGATTTCGCGAGCCGGCTCGTTCCGGGCGCGACGATTATCTCTCCGCGCGGCGACGTCGCCGAGCATGGGGCGGCGCGCTTTTTCCGACGCAAGGCGGAAGGGGTCTACGATCTCGACGATCTCGCCCGTGCGACCAAGCGGATGTCGGAATTCGTGGAGGCCAATCGCGACCGCTACGAATCCTCGACCGTGCTGGGCCTCGGATTTTCGAACGGCGCCAACATTCTTGCCAATGTGATGATCGAAAGGCCCGGCCTGTTCGAGGCTGGCGTGCTGATGCATCCGCTCATCCCGTTCACGCCGCCTGCGCGGACGACGGGCGAAAAGGCGCATGTGCTGATCACGGCCGGCGAGCGGGATCCGATCTGCCCGGTCCCGCAGACGCAGGCACTTGCGGATTATCTCCGCGCGGCCGGTGACGAGGTCACGCTGGAATGGCATGCCAGCGGCCACGAGATCCGCCCGAACGAGATCGAAGCGATCAAGACGTTCCTAGCGCCCTACGGCGCCCGAAGCGAATAAACAAGTCCGCCGAGCCCGCAAATCCGCGAGTTTGGCGGAACCGTCAGATATGCGGTTCGGAATAGGCCGTGCACTCGCCGACATCCTGCCATGTCGGCTTTCTGCCGGCGCGCTTTGCCTTGCGGTCGGAATGACCGAGATAGAGATCGAGGCGGCGGTCATGCAGGCCGGGAATGAAGCTCAACGGTGAGAAGGGCAGCGGCGAGAACGGATTGGTGCGGTGATAGGCATGCAGTTCGACCCGCATCGTGTGCTTGAAGCTGACCGCGCGCGAATGGAACGCATAGGTATCGGCAACGACAAGCGTATTGGCCGGCACAGTCACCTTCTTCGGCTCGAAATCACCAAGCGTGGTCAGCTCTTCCGGCGTAATCCGAAATGATCCGTCGGCGTGATGGGCGCGGTTGTCCGTGCTGGCGATCAGGCTTTGCCGATATTCCCATTCGATCCGCTTTTCCGTCAGCTTGTGGCTGCCCGGCACGAATACGAAGGGACCGTTGTCCGCCTCCACATCATCGAGAAACAGCCAGGCCTTGGAGGTCGAGTGAAACGTGTCCGCGTGCAGTGCGGTCTGCGGATCGGCCTTGGCCAGCGCCGGTTCGGCAATCACCGTCTGGATGAAGTGGATCGGATCGCCGCCGGCACCGCCGACATAGCGCAGGAGGCCGGCGATCGACTGGTTGTGGCTGAAGCGAGCCAGATCCGGCAGGCGATTCAGCGCTGTCGGGCCGATCGGAATCATCCGCGTCACCGCCTGTCCCTGCCGCATCTCGCGTGCCGGCAGAGGCTCGCTCTTGAGGAAATCCCGGATGCGCAGGAAGACGTCCTGCGGCAATGCGTTTTGCCGGATCACGAACCCGTCGCGATCAAACGCGCTGCGTTCCTCCGGTCTGACCTGTGACCCCAGGATGCGGCGACGGTAGTCTGCCATCCAAGCGGCTATCCGCACCCGCTCCCGATGCAGGCCAAGCTCGTTCAGGTGCGGATGGCCGATCAGCGGGTTTCTGCGAAACGACTTGTCGCTGCCAAGAATGCCAAGCGCCAGCCGCGGATAGCGCCACCATTGAATTGTCTGCTGCGCCATACCCAACCCCGTATCTTCGTCGCTGCGATCATACCATCAGGCATTGAGGCCGCAAGGGATCAGGTCGCCTGCTCTTTGCCCCGTCCCAGGCTCGTTTTCAGGGGAGGGTTGGCTTGCAGCGTCGGCCGTTGAGAGGTCTAGTGCGCCATTGCCATGCTTTGAAGAGAGTAGCATTCCTCGATGAAGACGACATTCAATCCGCCATCCGTCCGTCAGCCGTTCGGCGCCTACAATCACGGTCTGCTCGTGCCGCCAGGAGCCAGTCTGCTGGTCACCTCGGGCCAGCTCGGCATTGGCCTTGACGATGCGATCCCGGCCGATGTTACCGCCCAGGCAGAACTCTGCTTTAAGGCGATTGGGGCGATCCTTGACGAGGCCAAGATGACCTATGCCGACGTCATCCGCATTTCCGGCTTCGTGACGAGGCGCGAGGACTTCCAGGCCTACATGGCGGTGCGCGATCGTTTCACGCTCGACCCAAAGCCAGTCTCGACGCTGATCATCGTCGGCGGATTCACCCGCGCGGAATTTCTGGTCGAGGTCGAGGTGACGGCTGCGAAGGTATTTTAGGGCGGATCTCGCTTTGCCACGATACTATCAGGATCAAATGGTAATAGTCTTGTCAGTTGATGCCTTATTTTCGAAATTTACTGTGCCGATTAAACAAAATTCGAAATAATCAACGACGGCCACGCTAGCCTATATTGAAACGTTTCTCGCAAAGTGATGATGTCTTTTCATGGTAAGGGGCTTTCCGGGGGGGCATTTCATGCGCCACTACATGGTTGGAGCTGCACTGTTTTCGTGTGCGCTTGTCTTTGCGTCGTCCGCACTGTCCGCCGGCCTGGTCGCCAGCGTCAGCCTGTCGTCCCAGACGATGACGGTGAGCGAAGACGGTGTTGATGTCTACCGCTGGCCGGTATCGACCGCTCGGAAAGGCTACAGCACGCCGCTCGGCAGCTGGAGCGCAAAATGGCTGTCGAGGAGCCACAGGTCGCGCAAGTACGACAACGCGCCAATGCCGTTCGCCGTGTTCTACAATGGCGGCTATGCCGTGCATGCGACGTTCGATACCAAGCGCCTCGGTCGACCAGCCTCCCATGGCTGTATCAGGCTGCATCCGGAAAATGCCGCAACCTTTTTCGCGCTGACGAGCCGGTATGGAACCGCTAACACCCGCATCGTCGTCGGCTACTAGGCCGTGTGCAGCTTAGCCTGCACGGGAACCAAGGTTCAGTATCCGCAACGGCGCAGTTGCGCCTCGTATCTGGCTGCCATGGCGGCAGATTTCTTTGCGGTCTGGCGAACCCCGCCGCCGAACTGGCCGCGCTCATAGCCGCCGTGGCCGGTATAGTAGGCGAGGTAGAGGTTGTAGGTATCGCTGAGGGGGATGTTGTTCCGGATATGGCTCTGGTGGTGATACCAGCCGACAAAGCGGATGGCATCGCCGAAGTCACTGCGGCTGGCGGCCCAGCGACCCGTCGATTTGCGGTAACCGTCCCAGGTTCCGTCCAGCGCCTGTGCGTAGCCATAGGCCGAAGAGATACGGCCCCAGGGAATGATGCCGAGCACATATTTGCGCGGCGGGCGGGCGCGGGCGCGGAAACTCGACTCGACGTAGATCGTCGCCATCAGGATCGGGACCGGCACGCCGTATTCGCGGCTTGCTGCGCGCGCCTGGCGGGCCCAGTTGTTGAAAAGCCCGTCTCTCTGCTCGAAAATCGCGCAGGCATCTCCGATCCGGCTCGGCGCGGAGGCGCAAGCCGTGAGGGACATCATCAGAAGGGCGATGTAAAACGCATTACGCATCGCGCGTTCTTTCAGGCTTGGACTTAAGGCTCTATCTCTGAGGTTTCAGACTGGAACAATGCCACTAAAACTTAACGAAAAGTTTAACGGCCCAGAAAGCAGCCGAAAGGCTCCACGCGCTCGCCTCGGCGCGATGGTTTGCGATCGTCGACATTGAAGGGGTTGCGGAGACTCGGACTAATCGTCGAGGTATCGTTCGTGGTCCTCGACCATCACTTTTTTGGAGAAGGCTGACTGGATCAGCGCTGCGGGCAAAAGCACGATAAACGCGACCACGGTGGCGACACCGTAGGCGAGGGCGGCCAGCGCCCATAGAATGCGGTTGATCATCGGCTTCATCCAAATTGCCCGATCGGTTGCCTCGGCCCGCACACATAGCACGAAGATCTCTCCAATTCATGAGTATGTTTTCACATACACGAGCTGCGCAGAAAAGTTTTATAGCGCAGTCGCAGGGGCGTTCGCTGAAGCCCCGATATCGAAAGAAAAAGGCCGCTCAATGGAGCGGCCTTGATCATGTCTGCGATACGCCAGAGGGCGATCAGCAAGTTGGATTGGTTTCCATGGTCATCATGGCTCCACCGGCGGTACCAGTGTTGGTGCTGGCGCCCGGATTGGAGTTGTTGCCGGAAGCCACGCCCGGATCCTTCATCGTGCCTGCCTGGCAGTTGGTCGATGGCGTTGTGCCGGATGTGCTGTTGGTCGAGGACGAATCCACGCCCGGCAGCGACGTTGTCGGCGCGGTCTGTTCGACACCGGACATCGGCATCGACTTGCCGGTGCTTCCGGATCCGTCATTGCCGCCCGAACCGGAGCCGCTGGTCTGTGCAAAAGCCGAGGTTGCGAGACCGAGCGAAAGGGCTGCGACGGTGATTAGTTTAATGCTCATGGGAATGTTTCCTTCTTGTTGTCCTCACAGTTACCAAACCGCCCCAGGTGCAGTTGGTTCCAGCTATTGCGCGCCAATTCCTTTTGTGTGCCAGCGCGGGAAAAAAATGGATTTCAATAAAATTGCATCTATTCGTTTAAGCGCGCCGCAAACCTGGCTGCGTATGGTCGTCCCATAACGAAACGAGATGGCAACAGAGCCATCCG
This sequence comes from Rhizobium sp. PvP014, assembly GCF_017876855.1. Taxonomy (NCBI): domain Bacteria; kingdom Pseudomonadati; phylum Pseudomonadota; class Alphaproteobacteria; order Hyphomicrobiales; family Rhizobiaceae; genus Rhizobium; species Rhizobium sp. PvP014. The sequence goes on along the minus strand of NZ_JAGIOT010000002.1, from coordinate 1,779,158 downwards.
CCAAACAGGGTACGGGCCATGATCAAGAAGCTCATCATTTCCGCGATCGTACTGACCGCGCTGGTTGCAGGCAAGGAAGCCAATGCTGCAGGTCCGGGCTCGTTTGCCCGCTCGCTCTCAGGCGTTTCCGCTCTCCACATGCAGGTCGCCCAGAACCGTACCCATGGCGCTGAAGGCTCCAACACGATTTCCGAATTTACCATCGACCAGGCCCACGAACTGAAGCGCGTCAACGACGCGGTCGACGGCACGCTTGCAGCCGTCGACGGCTATCTCGACACGTTCGCCGACGACCTTGCTGCCGATCAGGATCTCTGCCTCGATTGCGCCGATCTCAAGCGCGACCATCTCGTTTCCATCGGCTGGGATAGCCGCAACCTGACGATCGGCTACGCTCTCAACGACGAGGGCCGGATCGAACGGGTCCTGGTTGTTGCAACGCCGCGCGGCGACATCGTGCTCTCGCATGGCGGCCTGACGGTCGACAGGACTGCCCGGACGATGACCGAGACCACGAAGGCTAGCGATGCTCTGCCTTCGCCAGCTGCCACTGCCGACCATTACGATATCTAAAGCTCACTGACCCTGCTGGCCGGTGGCGTCGACGTGCCCTGACGCTGCCGGCCCTTTTTTTCCAAGTTGTCGCCCGTTCGCGTCTATCGCTGTGCGGGCTTTCCCCATTCTGCGATGGCAATGCCGCCAAGCGCTAGAACCAGCGCCACGATGTGGAATGCCTGCAGGTTTTCGCCAAGAACGATCACCGAAAGCAGGGTGCCAAAAACAGGCACGAGATTGATGAACAGGCCGGCCCGGTTGGCACCGATCTCCTCGACGCCGCGGATATAGAGCACCTGCGCGATCAGCGATGCGAAAACGGCGGTGTAGACTGCGATGATCCAGCCGTTGGCGTCCGGCCAGATCATTCGGTCAGCCGAATATTCCCAGGCGGCGGCGGGAATGCTGCCGAGCAGGGCGAACAGCGCCGGGATTGCCATCAGGCTGCGCCAGCTGATGGCCGGACGAAAACGCAGCGCCACCGTATAGACCGCATAGGCGACGATCGCGATCATCATGACCGCATCGCCGAAATTGACGCTCAGCGTGACGATGGTCGACAGGTCGCCATGGGCTGCCGTCAAAAGCCCGCCCATCAGGGTCAGCGCGAAGCCGACGATCTGCAGCCAGGATACTTTCATCCGGAACAGCACGAAATTGAACAGGAAGATCAGCACCGGAATAAGCGTCTGCTCGACGGTGACGTTGATCGCCGTGGTGTAATTGACCGCGGTGTAGAGCGCCGCATTGAAGACGACGTAGCCGACGAGGCCGAGAAAGGCGAGAAGCGGCAGGTTCGACCGGATCACCGGCCAATCGCGGCGAAGATCGGGTATGGAGATCGCGAAAATGATGACGGTCGCAAACGCCCATCGCCAGAAGGTCAGGAGCATCGGGCTGATATGACCGATCGCAAGCTTGCCCGCGACCGCATTGCCGCCCCAGCACAGCGTCGCGACGATCAGGAAGATATAGGCTCTGCGGTACACGATAATCTCCTCCGCGTGCCGTATCGACGGCCCGTCCTTGCCCTATCGTCTTTCGTCGGCGCCGACCTTGGCCGGAACGCTTGGCGTGGGCCATAGCGTGGGAATTTGCAAATTGTCACGCAAAAACCGTCCAGCATTCACAAACAGGTCGCTTTCCTCGGGCCAAGGCATTATAGATGCGCGCGTTTGCAGGGGCGGGTCCGGCGCGGTTTCGGACGAGCGCCCTTGTGGGAGAGAACTCTATCTGGCGCTCGCAACGCCGCTGTCTCAGAGCAGCGGTGCTGTCGCGGCGCTGTGGCGTGCTTGAAGGGCAGGCCCGAAACGCAGGAAAGCAAAGATGACGAATGTAGTCGTGGTTGGTTCGCAGTGGGGTGACGAGGGCAAGGGCAAGATCGTCGACTGGCTCTCTGAACGGGCGGATATTGTCGTTCGGTTCCAGGGCGGCCACAATGCCGGCCATACGCTCGTCATCGACGGTGTCAGCTACAAGCTGTCGCTGCTGCCCTCCGGTATCGTCCGCGGCAAGCTTTCGGTTATCGGCAACGGCGTCGTCGTCGATCCGCACGCGCTGGTCGCTGAAATCGCAAAGCTCGACGGGCAGGGCGTCAAGGTCACCCCGGACGTGCTGCGCATCGCCGACAACGCGACGCTGATCCTGTCGCTGCACCGCGAGCTTGACGGCCTGCGCGAAGATGCGGCATCCAACACCGGCACCAAGATCGGCACCACCCGCCGCGGCATCGGCCCGGCCTATGAAGACAAGGTCGGCCGTCGTGCGATCCGCGTCATGGATCTTGCCGACCTCGATACGCTGTCGGCCAAGGTCGATCGCATCCTCACCCATCACAACGCGCTGCGCCGCGGTCTGGGCGAGCAGGAAGTCAGCCATGAGACGATCATGCAGGAACTGACGTCCGTCGCCGAACAGGTTCTGCCGTTCCGCGAAACCGTCTGGGAACTGCTGGACAAGGAGCGCCGCAAGGGCTCGCGCATCCTGTTTGAAGGCGCGCAGGGCTCGCTGCTCGACATCGACCACGGCACCTATCCGTTCGTGACGTCGTCGAACACGGTTGCCGGCCAGGCTGCTGCCGGTTCCGGCATGGGCCCGGGCTCGCTGGGCTACATCCTCGGCATCACGAAGGCCTACACGACGCGCGTTGGTGAAGGCCCGTTCCCGACCGAACTCCATGACGAAATTGGTCAGTTCCTCGGTGAAAAGGGCCATGAGTTCGGCACCGTCACGGGTCGCAAGCGTCGCTGTGGCTGGTTCGACGCGGCGCTGGTTCGCCAGTCGGTCGCGACCAACGGCATCACCGGGATCGCGCTGACGAAACTCGACGTTCTCGACGGTCTGGAAGAACTGAAGATCTGCGTCGGCTACATGCTCGACGGCCAGCGGATCGACCATCTTCCCGCAAGCCAGGCGGCGCAGGCTCGGGTCGAGCCGATCTACGTGACGCTGGAAGGCTGGAAGGAATCCACCGTTGGTGCAAGGTCCTGGGCGGACCTGCCGGCACAGGCGATCAAATACGTTCGTCAGGTTGAGGAATTGATTGGCGCGCCAGTTGCGCTACTTTCCACAAGTCCGGAACGCGACGACACCATACTTGTGACGGACCCGTTTGAAGATTAATGTCAACTATTGATTATCCATTCAGCCGGCTTGAGCCCGGCGACAATGAGAAGTGCTGATGGCAGATTTTGTAGCGGTGATCCGCCGCGCTGTTGATGGTCTGGCGACAAACTCGCCTGAAGCCCGCGCGAAAGTGTATGAAAAAGCGCGTGGTGCCGTTCAACGGCAGCTCGAGAACATGAAGCCGCGGCCGCCGGAAGAAATGCTTCGGCGGCAGATGGACAAGCTCGAAACGGCGATCGTCGAAGTCGAGAGCGAGCACGCGGAGGCGCTGGCGCCGTTCGAGAACGAGGCTGGTTTCGCCGACGACGAATTTGCCGCCGGCCAGCCTGCGCCCGCTGAAGAGACGGTGTTGCCGGCTCCACCGGAGCCCGAGCAGGAACCGGCACCCGCTCCGGGCGAAGAGCCCGAACAGGCAGCACTGCTCGCCGCTACCGAGCCGGCTGGCTATTCGTATGACGAGCCGCCGCGCTATGAGGAACGGCACGAGCCTGTTGCTCCTGTTGCAGCCGAAGAACGCGAACCTGACGTTGCCCATTACGAACCGGCTGTAGAGCCGGAGACGTATGAGGCACGCACGGCCTACGAAGAGCGTCCGCTTTACGAAGAGCCTGCGCCGTCCGAGGAGCAGGACACTGTTCATCAAGGTGGATGGCCGGTCGGCGATGTCGCTGCCGTCAGTGAACGCGATGAGCAGGTCCACAACGAACCTGTGGCCGATGACGGCCGTGCACATTCTGTCGACGCGCCGATCGAGCAGTATCCCGGGACTGTCGACGAGCCTGTTGCAAACGAGCGGGATGATGATCTTCCCTACTCGGCTGCCCGTCAGGACGATGACGTCGCCCACGTCCAGTGGCCACCGCAGACCAGTGCGGAGCCAGCGCGCACGGAACATGCGCCGCTTTTCGAAGAGCCCACCTGGCATGAGCCGGCGCATTCCGAAAACACCGCCGCAGCCGCCTGGGACGACGTTCCGGAACTGGTGCCGGCCGGTCCCGTCGAGCCGGTCCATCAGAACCAGCCGCAGGCCGATCTAAACAGTGGTGATCGCGTCGACGCGCATTTCGACCAGGAAACCCATGTTTCTGCCGATGCAGTTCGCATGCCATCGGTCGCTGAGCTCCCAAGTTTCGGCCAGACCGGGACGGAGACCGGGCGCAAAGACGACAGCGACGATTTCTTCGCGGGCTACCAGCTTGACGCAAAAGCGGATGAGCAGGCACAAAAACCTGCCGGCAAGGATCACGAGAAGGATCCCTGGAGCGATCTGGATGACCTGATCGGGTACAGCAAGGGCGCGGCAATCGCCGGCGCCGGCGCTGCCGCCTCGAGCCCGAGACAGGCCCAGTCGGATGACAATCTCGAAGACCTGATGCCGACCCCGGCTAAGCCATACCGGGTGACGACGACGCGCAAGCGCAATTACGGTGGCCTCGCACTCGGACTGGTCGGCCTTCTGCTGCTGGGTGGCGCTGGTTATGCCGCCTGGATGAACCGCGACGCGCTGAGCGAGATGGTCGAAGGCTTCATGCCATCTTCCTCGACGGACACGGCGGTCTCGACCGCTGAAACGCCCGCGACCTCGCAACCGGCCTCCGGGAACGCAACTACGGCTCCGGCAGCAGCGCCGGCCAACCCGACGCCTTCGACGCAACAGGCAAATGGCCAGCCCGCCGGTCAGACGAGCCCGCCGCCAGCCGCGGACGGTTCGACCGCCAGCCCGAAATTCACCCAGCGTCTGATGCCGGATGGCACAGAGGTGGATGAAGGTCCGGGTTCGGCCGGAAGCCTTGCCCAGAACGCCGAAGGGCAGTCGGTGGCGCAGCTCAACGCCCCGCCGACCACGCCGCCTGCGGCGCCTGGTGCTGCCGCGACGGCTGCAACTGCGCCGGGCGCACCTGCAGCGCCTGCCCCCGACGCCAATCCGGCAGCGACCCCTGCTGTCTCCGGCGAAAAGATGTTCCTCTATGAAGAACGTCTTGGCCAGACCGCGCCGACCGCGATCGACGGGAGCGTTTCCTGGTCTCTGCAGCGCGAGCCGGGTTCCAACGGCGGTCCGCCTCAGGCTGAAGTCCAGGCCCGCATCACCATACCCGGTCGTGGTCTGACCGCGCTTGTGACGTTCAAGCGCAACTCGGATCCGTCGCTGCCCGCGAGCCATCTGATCGAGATCGTCTTTGCCGTCCCGCCCGACTTCGAGGGCGGTGCCATCGACAGCGTCCAGCGAATTGCGATGAAGACATCCGAGCAGGATCGCGGCAACGCCCTGATCGCGGTTCCGGCCAAGATCACCGACGACTTCCACATGATCGCGCTCAACGACTTCCCGGATGCCCGCAACACCAATATGGAGCTGCTGCGCACCCGCAACTGGATCGACATCCCGGTCGCCTATCGCAACGGACGCCGCGCGCTGTTCACGCTCCAGAAGGGGCCTGAAGGCGAAAAAGCGTTCAACGAGGCCATCCGCGAATGGGGCCAGGCCGGCGGCCAGACGGGCCAGTAAGCGACCGGTCGCAGGACATAGATCATAGGAGAAGGGTCGCGAAAGCGGCCCTTTTCCATTTCCAGCCTCCCGTTGCGAACTCCCATGGCTCCGGCCAAAGAAAAAGGCCGCAAAATGCGGCCTTCGATCTGCGGATACTGGTGTCTCTCGTTACGCGTCGACGACGCGCAGGGCCTGAGCCTGTGCGAGCGCTTCCTTGCGCACCGCATCCTGCACCTTTTCGAAGGCGCGGACCTCGATCTGGCGAACGCGTTCGCGGCTGATGTCGAACTCGGTGGACAGTTCTTCGAGCGTCACCGGGTCTTCCGACAGACGGCGGGCTTCGAAGATGCGGCGCTCGCGTTCGTTCAGCACGGCAAGTGCCTTGCCGAGCATGCGGCGGCGCGTGTCGAGCTCGTCCTGCTGGATCAGGACCGCTTCCTGGCTCTCATGATCGTCGACCAGCCAATCCTGCCACTGGCCGGCTTCGCCTTCAGCAGCCCGGATCGGGGCGTTGAGCGAAGCGTCGCCGGAGAGGCGGCGGTTCATCGAGATCACTTCTTCCTCGGATACGTTCAGCTTGGTGGCGATCTCGGTCACCTGGTGCGGCTTCAGATCGCCTTCCTCGATCGCCTGGATCTTGCCCTTGAGGCGGCGCAGGTTGAAGAACAGCCGCTTCTGGTTGGCGGTCGTGCCCATCTTGACCAGCGACCAGGAGCGCAGGATGTACTCCTGGATCGAGGCCTTGATCCACCACATTGCATAGGTCGCCAGACGGAAGCCGCGTTCCGGGTCGAATTTCTTGACGGCCTGCATCAGACCGACATTGCCTTCCGACACGACTTCGCCGATCGGCAGGCCGTAGCCGCGATAGCCCATGGCGATCTTTGCAACGAGACGCAGGTGGCTCGTCACCATCTTGTGTGCGGCAGCGCGGTCGCCATGCTCAGCGTAACGCTTCGCGAGCATGTATTCCTGCTGTGGCTCCAGCATCGGGAATTTGCGGATTTCGTCGAGATAGCGATTGAGACCGGCTTCGCCGGCGGTAATCGAAGGCAGATTGTTACGGGCCATGAAGCACCCCTTTCCGATCGTTGTCGGTTCCCGGCAGATTTCATCTGCCCTTACGGCGAACCGATTATGGCGCGGATCGTTCCCGACCCCGCACCAATGCGAGTGTCAGATAAGTGTGGCGGAACAGCGATTCAAGCGTTCACACCAACGTTATGACATTACAAATGCGTAATGATCGATCGGACTTCCGGCGACGGTCAGGCCGTCATTGCCGCAGGGCTTCGATCAACTGTTCCAGGTCGTCGGGGATCGGAGCCTCGAATTCCATCACCTCGCCCGTGCGGGGGTGTTCGAACACAAGCAGATAGGCGTGCAGCGCCTGGCGGGGGAAGGCGCTGACGACGGTGCGGGCGGGCTCGGGGATCTTGTTGACCTTGGTCTTGAAGCCACCGGCGTAATCGAGGTCGCCGATCAGCGGATGGCCGATATGAGCCATGTGGACTCGGATCTGGTGCGTGCGGCCGGTTTCCAGACGGCATTCGATCAGGGCCGCCAGCGAGGTTGCCTCGGGCGTCTCGTGGAAACGCTCGATCACCTCGTAATGGGTCACCGCCTCGCGCGCGTCCACGGCATTCTCGCGGGTGACGGCGCGCTTGGTGCGGTCGCCACCGGCGCGGCCGAGCGGTGCGTCGATCGTGCCCTTCAAACCTTTCGGGCGGCCCCAGACGACGGCCATATAGGCGCGTTCCAGCGGACCGGAACGACCATGGTCGGCGAACTGGTCGGCGAGGTGGCGATGCGCCAGATCGTTCTTGGCGGCAACCATCACGCCCGACGTATCCTTGTCGAGCCTGTGCACGATACCCGGCCGCTTGACGCCACCGATGCCGGAAAGAGTGTCGCCGCAATGGTGGATCAGCGCGTTGACGAGGGTCCCGGTCCAGTTGCCGGCGCCCGGATGCACGACGAGACCCGGTGGCTTGGCGATGACGATCAGGTCCTCGTCCTCATAGAGAACATCGAGCGGAATATCCTCGCCCTTGGGTTCGGGATCCTCCGGTTCCGGCAATGTGATCTCGATTTGATCGCCTGGGGACACCTTTTTCTTTGGCTCCGTGCAGGCCTTGCCGTTCAGAGTGACGACGCCCTGTTCGATCAGAGCCTTGATGCGGTTTCTGGAGAATTCGCCGTCCAGAACCTGTGTCAGCCACGCATCCAGCCGTCCTTCTGCTGCCTCATCGGCAGTCAGGACTTTCCTCGGGGCTTCGGCTTGTTTAAAGGGGTCGTTCATTCCGGTTTCCGTCAATTCGCAATCTTGCACGCATAAGGACAATTCATGCCCCAACCAGAAGTCGAGGAAAAGGAAGAGCCGCTTGATCCGGCGATGGAGAGAATCCGCCGGAAGATGGTGCTTCTGCAGCTCGTTTCGGGCGGGATCCTGTTTGTCTGCTTTATGGCGGTCCTCGCCGCGATTGTCTACAAGATCTCCCAGCGTCCCGCAGACGGCCCGGCAACGGTCGCCACGTCGGGAAGTTTCACCGTCCCGTCCGACCAGCCGCTGAAAGCCACCGCCGCACTGCCGACCGGTTTCCAAATCGACAATGTGTCGATGTCCGGCAGCCAGCTCGTCTTCCTCGGCCAGTTGAACGGTGCCCGCAAGGTGTTCGTGTTCGACATCGTGCTCGGCCGGATCGTCGCCGACGTGACGATCGCCACCGGTCCGTGATGGAGACAATCCGCATCGAGGATGCGGACGACCCGCGGATCGCCGAATTTCAGGCGGTCCGCGATCGCGACCTGACGGGGAGGGGCGGACGGTTTATCGCCGAGGGTACGGTCGTGCTGCGCATGCTGGCGCAGGCCCACAGGGCCAAGTCCGGCTTCGTCGCGGAGAAGCTTCTGCTTCTGGAAAATCGGGTGTCCGGGCTGGAAGACATCCTTGGCCGTTTCCCTGACGATGTCCCGGTCTATGTCGCATCCTCTGCCGTTCTCGACCGGATCGTCGGCTTCCACCTCCACCGCGGTGTGCTGGCGATCGGTCGCAGGGCTGAGGAGCCGTCGATTGCGGACCTCCTGCAGAACCTGCCGGAAAAGGCATTGGTCGTTGCGGCCTTCGGCATTTCCAACCACGACAATATCGGCTCGATCTTTCGCAATGCGGCCGCTTTCGGCGCCGATGCGGTGCTGCTCGATGCCGCCTGCTGCGATCCGCTCTATCGAAAGTCGCTGCGCGTGTCGGTCGGCTCGGTTCTCTCGGTGCCCTATGCCCGCACGGGGACGATGACGGAGCTTCTCGATGCGCTGATGTCGCGCGCCTTCGCGATCTGGGGCTTATCGCCGGCCGGACATGCCGAAATCCGCGACGTACCGGCGCATCCGCTGATGGCGCTGATCACCGGAACCGAGGGCGACGGACTGCCGGCGCATATCCTCTCCGCAGTCAAGACCGCCCGCATCGCCCAGAGGCCGGGACTGGACAGTCTCAACGCCGCAACCGCGACCGGTATCGCGCTCTACGAGATCGCCATGCGGCAGGGCCGGCTCTAGGAATTTCAGGTGTCGTTCAGGACGACGACTGCTCGTTCAGTTTCGCCATGGCCTTCTTGGCCTTGGCAGCCAGGCTTTCGCGATCGCTGTTGCCGGATTTTCCAGACAGGATCGTGTTGATCGGCGAGGCTTTGCCTTCGCGCGCGGCCGTGAGCGCCACAAGGCTTGCAGCGATGGTTGCAAGCTCCTGCCGAAGCGCTGCATCGTTAGCGCCATCGCGGCTCTTTAAAAGCCGTTCCGACACCGCGGTCGCCCGGTTGCGGGCATCGTCTGCGAGATCGATCATGGCCGGCGTCATCATCGCAGCTGTCATCATGGTGGGCTCTGGGTCCATGCCCGTCGGGCGGGCGACGGCTAACACACCCTCCTCGAGGAGATGCGCCGCCTGGATGTCTTCGGGACCGGGCGTGTTGATCTTGCCTGAATTCGACTTCGGTTTTGATCCGGCTGGCGACCCGGTTTTGCGCAGGGCCCGGCTCGCGTCACGGGCTTCCGCATTGGCAGTTTTCAGTTTTTCGCGCAGCCGTTCGATTTCCTGCTGACGGCGGTCCAGCGCCTCGGCCCTGTCGGCACCCTCGGCGATCTCCCGGTCCAGCCTTTCCTGCAGCGCTATCCGGCGTTGCTCTTCCAGCTTGACCTTGCCCTCGGCTTCCTTGGCGCGGGTGGTCATGTCGCGGATTTCCGTTCGCAGCGTCTCGCGTTCGTCGCGAAGATTGCCGATCCGGGCCTTGAGCCCTTCCATCTCTGCCGCATGAGACGAGAGGTCGATGCGGAAATTGTCCGTATCGGCAATCAGCCGGGCAACGTGCTGCTGGCGTTCGCCGATCTCGACATCGCGCATCCGCAGGTCGTCGTGGGACTGTTCCAGCGCCACCTTCAGCTCCTGGATATAGCTGTCTTCCTGGCGAAGACGCGAGCGGGTGGCGGCAGCCTCGACATCCAGCGTGTCGGCCTGCATCTTCAGGTCCTGCCGGTCGTCTTCAAGGGTACGGATGGTCGCATTCAGCGCCTCGATATCGAGCATCAGGCGGGTGTTTTTCTCGCGCGCCTGGATCAGTTCCTGAAAGGTCCGGGCGTTTTCCGCCGCATAGACGGCACGTGCCATATCACGCTGGGCACGCACTTCCTCAGGGCTGATCGGCAGTGTCGCGCGGATGCGGTTTTCCGTGTAGCGCACGATCCGCCTGTGGATCGCCGGCGAAATCAGGATGGCAAGCAGCGCCGCGCTGAGGAAACCCAGGCCAAACAGGAGTGCGTATTGGATCACGGAAAGCCGTTCTTTGTGTCTGGAGCGGACAGGCTCTTTTAAGCACGGGCGCCTGCACCCGGCAAGTGGGCTCGCCCGGTGGAGGCGTCTGCCTGCCGCTCAGAAGGGGTTCCAGGTGGCTTCGCGGGTCATCTTCAGATAGCCGACATTGATGCCGAGACGGGCGCCAAGGCCGGTGCGGATCGGCACCAGGATCACGTTGTTGTTGCGCAGGACCGTCATGCCGACGCCGGCGACCACGAAGGCCGAGCCGGAAACGCCACCGAAGCGGGCATAGAGCGAATCGACCGTCGGCAGGTCATAGACCAGCATCATAGCGCGGGTGCCCTGGCCGCCGTAATCGATGCCGAGCGATGGGCCCTGCCAGTAGGTCGGATGCTGTCCGGCGTTTTTCGTGTATAGCTGGCCTTCGCCATAGGTCAGGCCGGCGATGAAGGCGCCGGAGCCTTCCTGGCCGAGAATGTAACCGTTGGGCAGGCCGTATTTCGAGAAAGCGTTTTCCACCACCTTGGCGAGACCGCCGCTGGTGGAGCCGAAAAAGCCGTGGCCGGCATCGACAATTTCCTGCATCGAATACTGCGAAGCATTCTGCTGGGCGGATGCCCTTTCGATTGTGACACAGAAAGCGGTTGCCATGACCACGAAAGCGGTGGCAAAGCGAGCGAAGGCGGAAAGGTTCTGGCGGCGCATATTGAAGTCCGTTTGTTAAATCTTCCGTTATCAAGCGTCATGCTTAAGCCGCCTCTATCTTGGCGGCATGACGTTAACAATCGGTTTACCACAAATGGTGTCATTATGGCGGCACCTATACACATTGACCGTCGACAATCCCCGCGCAATGTTGCTGTGGCACATGCGCGAGGGAATATTTTCATCCAGCCGGAGACACGCATGCCTAAAAATCCCAATCTAACCCTCGGCGGTCCGGATCTGGCAGCTCTCCTCTGCAGCCGGGTCTGCCACGATATCATTTCGCCGGTCGGAGCCATCAACAATGGCCTGGAGCTTCTCGATGAGGGAGCCGCCGACGCGGATGCGCTCGACCTGATCCGTACATCCGCCATGAACGCCTCGGTGCGTCTGAAATTCGCGCGGCTTGCTTTCGGCGCCTCCGGCTCTGTTGGTGCATCGATCGATACGGGCGAGGCCGAAAAGGCTGCCAAGGAGTTCGCGGTCGCCGAAAAGAAGACGGAAGTCTCCTGGAACGGCCCGCGCGCCATCATCCCGAAGAACCGGGTCAAGCTGCTCCTCAACCTCTTCACAGTCGCTTACGGCGGCATTCCGCGCGGCGGCTCTCTCGATGTAACACTCGAAAACCCGGAATTCGACGCGAAGTTCATCATCACCATCAAGGGCCGGATGATGCGCGTGCCGGCGAAATTCGTCGAAGTCCTGTCGGGTGCCATGGAAGAGGCGGTCGATGCCCACACGATCCAGCCCTATTACACGGTTCTGCTGGCCGACGAATGCGGCATGGATTTGAAATACGTGGTGTCTGAAGACAAGATCACCTTCATCGCGGAAACCGTCCCTGCCGAAGTGCCGGCCGTTTCCGAAGAGGTCTGAGACCCGATCAAGCGCTCTGACATGTGAAAAGCGCGGGTTGCCTTGAGGCGGCCCGCGCTTTTCGCGCTGCGCCTGACGCGTAACTCTTTCTTAGCTTCATTCGGGTCATGGTGGATGTTGCCCAGGGACGGGCACAGCATCAGGGGAAACACGATGCAGCGAATGATGATTGCAGACAGTTCGGACATCGTGCGCAAAGTGGGCAAGCGCATTCTCTCGGAGATCGGCTTTCTGGTTTCCGAAGCGGGCACTGCGCAGGAAGCACTGACCGGCTGCCGTGCAACCTTGCCGAACTTCCTGATCGTCGATGCAGGCCTCGACGACGCGCTCGGTCTGATCGCCTCTGTCCGGGCAATGGATCGCGGCAAGGACGTCAAGATCTTCTACTGCGTCATCGAGACGGACCTGAAGAAGATGATGGCCGGCAAACGCGCCGGCGCCAGCGATTTTCTCCTCAAACCTTTCGACCGCAAGATCCTGACATCGGTGTTCGGCGGCTTTGCTGTTGCGGCTTGATAGTTTCAGCGTTTGCAGCGTGCGCTGAGTGAAGCCGCGTCTCGGAGGTGTCCTGTGAGCGAAGACGAACTTCTCGTTCTCTACCCCGTACCCAGTCTCATCGCGACGCTACTTCAAAGCGAGAGAGCGAAGGGGAGCCCTCTGACGGAAGACGAGGTCCTCGAAATCACCGACACGTGTGAGGTCATCGCAGTTTCCCGTGATGTTGCTCAGAAAATGGACGAGCAGCGCGGCTATCTCGACATCGATCCTGAGAACTGCTGGGACGAGTGGCAACAAGCTCGAACCGTGTTTATGGAAACTTGATCCGGACACCGCGCTGAATTCGTCAATCCTCAGCGCTTTCACCTCGGCAATCTCAAACGCAAAAACACCCGCTTGCGCGGGTGCTCTTCAATCCGGGATAGGGAAAAGTTTTCAGGCTCAGGCGGTTTCTGCGAGCTCGACATTGTCAGGTTCGCGCAGCACGTAGCCACGGCCCCAGACAGTCTCGATGTAGTTCGCGCCACCGGCCGCATTTGCGAGCTTCTTGCGCAGCTTGCAGATGAAGACGTCGATGATCTTCAGTTCCGGCTCGTCCATACCGCCATAAAGGTGGTTGAGGAACATTTCCTTGGTGAGCGTGGTCCCCTTGCGGAGCGAAAGAAGCTCCAGCATCTGGTATTCCTTGCCCGTCAGGTGCACACGCTGGCCGCCGACTTCGACGGTCTTGGCGTCGAGGTTCACGATCAGTTCGCCGGTGATGATGATCGACTGGGCATGGCCCTTCGAACGGCGAACGATGGCGTGGATACGTGCAACCAGTTCGTCCTTGTGGAACGGCTTGGTCATGTAGTCGTCTGCGCCGAAACCAAGGCCTCGTACCTTGTCTTCGATGCCCGCCATGCCCGACAGAATCAGGATTGGCGTCTTGACCTTTGACAATCTCAGAGTGCGAAGCACTTCATAACCCGACATGTCGGGGAGATTGAGGTCAAGAAGAATGATATCGTAGTCATACAACTTACCAAGGTCGACGCCTTCTTCGCCAAGGTCGGTCGTATAGCAGTTGAAGCTTTCCGATTTCAGCATCAGCTCGATCGACTGGGCCGTCGCGCTGTCATCTTCGATGAGTAGAACCCGCATAATTTTCCCCTTTACCGCCGCGTAAGGTTACCGATGCCCCCTTACTCGATACGGATCCAGACTGAGCCTGATTTGGAAGCTGCCAGAAACTGGTTAACAAATTATGAGCGGTCCTGGCAAGGTGCATCATTTTGTTAAGCAAAATTAGTAGCAGCCTGTTTTACTTTAAGGATTGGCCATCGCCAGCTTGATTCAGCGGAGGAGGAAACCCCGCTAAGTGATTCAAACGACTCCGACATTGTCGTGACCGAAAACCGGCCTTGGCATTTACCGACCCTTAAATGATCAGGCTTATTGTTAATGATGCCTGTAAATGAAAGGTTAACGCGGCGCCAAATTTGTTAACGCCTCGGAAATTTTTTGAGCCTCGCACTGTATTGAACAGGGGTTTACCGGCCTGGGTCTCGCTATCCACGGAGTATTGCGTATGAAATCGCGTGACAATCTTGTTCGCCTGAAGAACTTTCAGGTTAACGAAAAGCGTCGTCAACTGCAGCAGTTGCAGACGATGATGGCCGAATTCGAAAGAATGGCGAAGGAACTGGAGCACCAGATCACCGTCGAGGAGAAGAAATCGGGAATTTCCGACCCGAATCACTTCGCCTATCCAACTTTTGCCAAGGCTGCCCGCCAGCGGGCCGACAATCTGCAAGTCTCGATCCGGGAACTTCGGATCCAGCAGGATGCGGCCGAGCTTGCGCTGGAAGAGGCGGAAGCCGAATTTGCAAAGGCGTCGGCGCTCGAAGAGCGCGACACCGGTATGCGCGCCCGCGCCTGATGCCTTACGGCTGGTTGCCAGCCGAGCGCATCACACGATAGCGAGAGGACTTTGACGAGGGGACCGCGGACCGGTGCCCCCGTTTTTGCTTTTTCGACTTTTTCCACGGAGCGGCAGGGCAGACGTGTGGCCCAAGCTTTGCCATGGGTGCCCGATGAGAAGGCTCATCTGGTTTTCGCTTTATGCCGTCGCTTGTGTTTTTCTGGCCCCGGGTCTGACCCTGCCGATCATTCGCTTCGACCGCCTGTATTTCTTTCGCGAGACGCCGTCGCTGGTCGAACTCGTTTCTGCTCTATGGGGGCAGGGCGATGTCGCGCTTGCGCTCATCGTCGGACTGTTCTCGATCGTCTTCCCGGTTGCAAAGCTTATGGCGCTCGGCGCGCAAGCCTTTCGCGGCAATCGTCAGCCGAGATTTTTCGCGCGCGTGATGCCGCATCTTGCGAAATGGTCGATGATGGATGTGATGCTGGTGGCACTCGTGGTGTTTGCGGCCAAGACGTCCGGCCTCGCGCAGGCAGTAACGCAACCCGGCCTGTGGTTCTATGCGGCCTCGGCGATCATCGCGGGCATATTGCCGCAACTGGCGCGGCGAGAACCGTCCTTGTCCCGATAAATTTCAAACCAGGGCAAATAAAAAGTGCCGCTGCGGTGAGGCAACGGCACTTCGATTTTACCGATGAACAGTGGTCTGCTGACTTCGCCTAATGGCGGTACTGCTGAATGCGGGTGGTCCGAAGACCGGCCAGGCCGTAGTCGTTGATAGACGCTTGCCAGGACAGGAATTCTTCGACGGTGAGCGTATAACGCTCGCAGGCTTCTTCCAAGCTCAACAGGCCGCCGCGAACCGCGGCGACAACCTCTGCCTTACGACGGATAACCCAGCGGCGCGTATTGGCCGGCGGAAGATCCGCAATCGTAAGCGGGCTGCCATCGGGACCGATGACATATTTAACTCGGGGACGTATCATTTCGGTCATTGGACTCTCTACACAACGCAAGACCACAAACGAGAGCCTACCGGGGCAGTTTTAACATTTGACTAAACGAGACGCGCCATTTGTGGCCAAACCCGCATTGGTCGCAATTCACTTGATTCGAGCCGACAAAAACCTTTTAAAACAAGGCATTGTTAGAGTTGTCTTAAGTGATGAATTTCTTGTTTTATTTCATGGCTGCTCCGGAAGAGGACACATTGTGGCCACCGCGCGGGTAAAATGGCCGATCTTTGCAACTGGAATTGCGATAATCGGCCACGTCGATTTTGGTCAGAGCAGGGTCAGCGAGAGCTCCGTCTTGCCGGCACCCAGTGTCACCTGTGCGGTGCCGGAGTGCTGAAGCGTCAGGCTATCGCCTGCGCTCAGCGAAAGCACGCCGCTCGCACTCTGTGACTGAGCACCACCCGTTATGCCGGTGAGGGTCATCAGTGTCTCCGTACCGTTGCGCAGCAGCACGGCCCCATGCCCGGATGATGTGGTGACGACGAGATTGAGGGTGACGAGGTAGACGCCGGCGGCAGGAACCGTGATCGCATTGCCGCCGCCGGCTGCCGCAGCCCCAAGCACGAAACTGCCCTGGTTGAGGGCATAGGTGGTAAAGCCGCTTTGCTGACCCGATGTCGGCGTGAACGTGGTGCCTGTGCGATAGGCGCGCGCTGCCGGCTGGTTGGGGCGGCTGACGCGTCCCGTCGGGCTGATCGCGAGACCCGTGCGCCAGGTGGTGCCGTCGCTGATCTTGATGGAGAATTCGGTGTTTCCGGCAAGCCCCATTTCTGCGAACCCGGTCCAGTTGGACTGGAACAGCAGCGATGCGGTGTCGGTTGCGGCCGCCTTGTTGACCTTGATCTGGTGACCGTTGCCGGCATGGTTGAAGAGGCTTGCAGGAGACGACAGCGACAATCGGTTGGTGGCATCGGCGACAGCGTTTATGCCGAGCAGGCTCAGGGTGCCCTGATCCGGCAGCGGAACATCCCGCCATGCAGCGCCATCAAACACACGCAGGCGAGAAGTTTCCGCAAACCATGCCCGCCATCCCGTCTTCACGGTCAGGAAGGTCCAGGCGCCGTCCTGCCAGGCGGCGATGCTGCCGGTCTTGCCAGTCCATTCACCGGTTGCGCCAGCGCCGACCAGATGGCGATTGCCCTCGGCCGGCGTCGTCGGCGGAGCCGACAGTTCGGAGAGGATTGTCAGATGCACCAGCGCGTCCAGAACAAGCAGCGCCTCGTTGTGAGTGATGTGTTTTTGCGCCTGCGACGGCAGGATGAAGGGCATGTCGAGTTGGGTGGTCGTATCGGGCATGTCGCGCTCCCAAAGGTTGGCCAGTGTTGGTCGCGTGGATTTTACGGCCGTGCCCGCGCGTGAGGATGTAACTCGTGTTAAGTAACTGAAATATAATACGTGCCTGCGCCAAAATCGGCGCCCGCAACGTCCGGCGTGGCGGGACGGCAACGGTGTGGGGGCTTGTCTCGCCATGGCTTCAAACAGGCGTTCTGATGTCCCGATTGCCCTTGTTTCTTCGTCCGCATGTGCGAATGTGGGCGCAACGAGCACGGGAACACGGCATGCGATATTCCGCCTTATCGATCATCAAGCAGGCGCTTTCGGGCAATCGTCGCTGGACGCCGGCATGGCGCGAGCCGGAGCCGAAACCGCATTACGATGTGATCATCGTCGGCGGTGGCGGGCATGGTCTGGCGACGGCCTACTACCTTGCCAAGGAATTCGGCATCACCAATGTCGCTGTGATCGAGAAGGGCTATATCGGGTCGGGCAATGTCGGCCGCAACACCACGATCATCCGGTCCAACTACCTGCTGGAAGGCAATAATCCGTTCTACGAGATGTCCTTGAAGTTGTGGGAAGGGCTGGAGCGGGACTTCAACTACAATGCCATGGTGTCGCAGCGTGGCGTGCTGAATCTTTTCCATTCCGACGGCCAGCGCGATGAATACGCGCGTCGCGGCAATGCGATGCGGCTTCACGGCGTCGATGCGGATCTGCTCGACCGCGAACAGGTGCGAAGGCTCGCGCCCTATCTAAATTTCGACCACGGCCGCTTTCCCGTCATGGGCGGTCTCCTGCAAAAGCGCGGCGGCACGGTGCGTCACGATGCGGTCGCCTGGGGCTACGCACGGGGTGCCGATGCGAGAGGTGTCGATATCATCCAGCATTGCGAGGTGACGGGCATTCGCCGTGGACCGGGCGGCGAAGTCGAGGGCGTCGAGACGACCAAGGGCTTTATCGGCTGCAACCGGCTGGCGCTGGCCGCTGCCGGCAACACGACGACGGTCGGGCGGATGGCGGATCTGGCTTTGCCCATCGAGACGCATGTGCTGCAGGCTTTCGTGTCGGAGGGGCTGAAGCCTGTCATCGACAACGTCATCACCTATGGCGCGGGACATTTCTACATCTCGCAGTCGGACAAGGGCGGTCTCGTGTTCGGTGCCAATATCGACTACTATTCCTCCTATGCTCAGCGCGGCAATCTTGCGACCGTCGAGGAGACGATGCAGGAGGGAGTGTCGCTGATCCCCGGACTTTCGCGCGCCAAGGCGCTGCGGGCCTGGGGTGGCGTGATGGACATGTCGATGGACGGATCACCGATCATCGACCGCACGCCGATCGACAATCTCTATCTCAACGCCGGCTGGTGCTACGGCGGCTTCAAGGCCACGCCGGCCTCAGGATTCTGCTTCGCGCATCTGATTGCCAAGAACGAAACCCATCACGTCTCGCGCTTCATGCGGCTCGACCGGTTCGAGCGAGGCTATGTGCTCGACGAGGGTGGCAAAGGCCCGCAACCGAACATGCACTGAGCCGTATCCGCACCGAGACGAAGACCGAGAACAAAGACCGAGATTAAGACATGGCAAGCCTGATTACCTGCCCCCATTGCGGAACGCGGCCGAAGGAAGAGTTTTCGGTGCGCGGTGCCGTGATTGCCCGCCCGTCGGCGTCCGAAAAGGACGAGGCATGGCACCGCTATGTCTATGTCCGCGACAATCCGAAGGGTCGATATCAGGAATACTGGCATCACGCGGCCGGCTGCCGCCGCTGGCTGGTGGTCGATCGCGACAATCTCACGCATGAGGTCTTCGGCGTGACGGATGCGCAAGCGTCGCGGGAGGGGAGCCAATGAGCGCCTATCGCCTCGATGCCGGCGGTCTCGTCAACCGCGCCAATCCCCTGACATTCACGTTCGATGGCAAGAGCTATACCGGGTTCGACGGCGATACGCTCGCCTCGGCGCTGATTGCCAACGACCAGATGCTGATGGGCCGCAGCTTCAAGTATCACCGCCCGCGTGGCCCGGTGACATCAGGTTCCGCCGAGCCGAATGCGTTGATGACGATCGGTAGCGGCGCCCGATCCGAGCCGAACGTGCGGGCTACGGTCGCCGAGCTCTACAACGGCCTCACCGCCGTCAGCCAGAACCGCTGGCCTTCGCTTGCCTTCGATATGGGGGCCGTCAACGGCTTGCTGTCGCCGTTTCTTGGCGCAGGCTTCTACTACAAGACCTTCATGTGGCCGGCGATCTTCTGGGAAAAGCTCTACGAGCCTGTCATCCGCCGGGCCGCCGGTCTCGGCAAGCTGACCATGGAGGCGGATCCGGATCGCTACGAGAAAGCCTGGGCGCATTGCGACCTGCTGGTCGTCGGCGCAGGGCCTGCGGGCCTGATGGCAGCGCTTTCTGCTGCCCGTGCCGGTTTGCGTGTGCTCATTGCCGATGAAAGTGCCCGCTTCGGGGGCTCGCTGCTATCCGAAAACGTCGTGATCGGCGGGCAGGTGGCGAGCGATTACGCGGCAACTCTGGTCGAGGAACTCGCGTCCTTTCCGAACGTGACGATGATGCCGCGCACCACCGTGTTCGGCTGGTATGACGATATGGTGTTCGGCGCCGTCGAGCGGGTGCAGAAACACGTGCAGACACCGTCGCCGGATCTGCCCGTGGAGTGTGTCTGGCGCATCGTTGCCAAACGGGCGATCCTTGCCTCCGGTGCCGAAGAGCGGCCTCTCGTGTTCGGCGGCAACGACCGCCCGGGGGCTATGACCGCCAATGCGGCGCGCACCTATCTCAACCGCTATGGCGTGGCTGTCGGCTCCAAAGTGGCCGTGTTTACCAACGGTGGGTCCGGTTATCGCACGGCGGCGGATCTTTCCGCCCGTGGCGTCGAGGTTGCCGCGATCATCGATGCGCGCGCCGCCTCCACCGATCCGGCACCCTACGGCATTCGTGTCATCCATGGCGGTGCCGTCGTCGCCACAAGGGGCCGCAACCGCATCGATGCGCTGGTCGCAGAGCGTGCCGGTTTCGAGGAAGAGATCGCCTGCGATGCGCTGGCCATGGCCGGCGGCTGGTCGCCGATCGTGCATCTGATGTGCCAGCGCGGTGCCAAGCCCGTGTGGTCGGAGGCGGCGAAGGCATTTCTGGCGCCGGATGTGGGCGCAAGCTTTGTTGCTGCCGGCTCGGCTGCCGGTGCCGACAGCATCGCCGCCTGCCTTCGTGACGGGGCATCGAAGGCGGCTGCGTTTTCGACCGCACTCGGCTTTGCCGCCTATGAAGCAAACATTCCCGAGGTGGAAGGCGAATACGATCCTGATTTCGCGCCGCTCTGGTATGTGCCGGGGGCCAAGGACAAGGCCTTCGTCGATTTCCAGAACGACGTGCATGTCAGCGATCTCGGCCTCGCGCAGCGCGAGGGTTTCCGGCATATCGAGCATACCAAGCGCTACACCACGTCCGGCATGGCGACCGATCAGGGCAAGCTCGGCAATGTCGCGACGATCGGGATTGTCGCTGCCATGCGCGGCGTGTCGCCGGCCGAAATCGGCACCACGACCTTCCGGCCGTTCTACACGCCGGTCTCGATGGGTGCGCTTGCCGGCACGTCGCGGGCCGAGCATGCAGCGCCCGTCAGGACCTCGCCGCTGCATGGCTGGGCGAAGAAGAACGGCGCGACCTTCGTGGAAAGCGGCCTCTGGTACCGCTCATCCTGGTTCGCGCGCGACGGAGAAAAGACCTGGCGCGACAGCGTTGACCGTGAAGTGCGCAATGTGCGCGAAAACGCCGGTCTCTGCGATGTCTCGACGCTCGGCAAGATCGAGATTTTTGGCACAGGTGCTGCTGAATTCCTGAACCGGGTCTATTCCAACGCCTTCCTGAAGCTGCCGGTCGGCAAGGCGCGTTACGGCCTGATGCTGCGCGAGGATGGGATGGTGTTCGACGACGGCACGACCAGCCGCCTGTCGGAAAACCACTATGTGATGACCACCACGACAGCCTATGCGGCCGAAGTGATGGCGCATCTGGAATTTGCAAGGCAGACCTTCTGGCCTCACCTCGACGTGCGCTTCGTGTCCTCCTCCGACCAGTGGGCGCAGATGTCGCTCGCCGGTCCGAAGGCGCGGATCATCCTTGCCCGGATCGTGGAAGACGACATTTCCGATGCGGCGATGCCGTTTCTCGGTGCGAAGGTCGTCACGCTCAAGGGCGGGCTGAAGGCGCGCCTGTTCCGCATCTCGTTTTCGGGCGAACTCGCCTACGAACTGGCGGTACCCGCAGGCTATGGCGAAGCCGTGGCCGATGCGATCATGCAGGCAGGCCGCGAGGACGGTATCTGTGCCTACGGCGTCGAGGCGCTCAATGTCCTGCGCATCGAAAAAGGCTTCGTCACCCATAGCGAGTTGGAAGGCCGGACCACGGCCGACGATGTCGGTTACGGGAAAATGATGGCGATGACCAAGCCGGATTTCATCGGCAAGCGTCTCTCGACCCGTTTCGGCCTCACCGCCGCCGATCGCCTCCAACTCGTCGGCCTGAAGCCTCTGGAAACGGACAAGGAATTCATGGCCGGCGCCCATCTGCTCAAGGACGGCGCCGCCGCGACGCTTGCGGGCGACCAGGGCTTCGTATCATCAGCCTGCTATTCGCCGACGCTCGGACACACGATCGGTCTCGGCCTTCTCAAATCCGGCCGCGAGCGGATCGGGGAGAAGATCACTGTCTGGGATGGACTTCGCGGCACCGAAGTCGCGGCGGAAGTCTGCCTGCCGGTCTTTGTCGATCCGCAAAACACAAAACAGCATCTTTGAGGGCATGACGATGGTTTTGACACTTCTCCACCGCCATGCGCTCGAAGATCACATCCTGGGCTTCGAGACGAGCGCCAACCCCAACCACCTGTCCGTCGCGCGGCGGCCGGTGATCTTTTCGGTGCTTGCCCATGCGGGCCAGGAGCAGGCCGTGGGCCTAGCACTCAAGGCTGCCCCGGATATCGCGCCGCGCTTCTGCGGCCCGGCGGAATGGCTGGCGGTGTCGCTCACCGCAGGCTCAGAGACCGTTGCCGGTCACTTATCCGAAATATCCGGCGCCTCCGTCGTTGATCAGAGCGACGGCAAGGTGCTGATGGCGATTTCGGGACCCAGCGTGCGGCAGATCCTTGCAAAATGCGTCGGCGTCGATCTGCATCCGCAGGCGTTTGCGCAGGGGCATTCCGCAAACATGCAGTTCGGCCACGTCGCAGTGAATTTGGCGCGCACCGGCCCCGATGCCTTCGAGATCATCACGCCCCGGTCGTTCGCCGGCTCGGTCTACGAAGAGCTGATGGAAATGGGCCGCGAATTCGCCCTGACGGCATCGTTTTCGGGCGGGTGAAATTCGTCCGGGCCGTGACAGGTCTCAACCCGCCAAGGCATATTCCTCGATAGTCGCGAGTTCCGCCTCAAGAGCCTGCGCCTGCGTTTTCAGGTCGTAGCTCGTCTGCATATTCATCCACAGTTCAGGCGAGGTCTTGAAGAACCTCGCGAGACACAGCGCTGTATCCGTCGTGATGCCGACTTTCTCCCCGACGATGCGTTCAATCCGCGTGCGTGGAACATTGAGCTTCTTGGCAAGAGCGTAAGGGGTCATGTCCAGCGGCTCAAGATAGAGATCTCGCAGGATCTCGCCTGGATGAATTGCCGGGAGTACAGAGTTCACCATTCACGTCGCCTCGATGCCTCATGGGTGCATCCAACTTTTAGTATCACGCATTGATACTAAAGGCGTCAAGTCGAAGCGCTCAGTGCTTCTCGCGAACGAAGCTCCAGAGGCCCTTTTCCTGCGATGCTGCCATGACGAGGTCCGGCCGCTTTTCGAGCGCCGGGACGAGACTGGAAAGGCCTTCGACGCGGTTCAGGAGGTCGACGAATTCGGGGGCGAGGTCCTCGGCGAAATCGCGGCAGAAGCCCTGGATCACGCCGAACTCGATTGTCTTGCGCGGTGTCGCATCGCGCATCGTGGTCAATACGCTGCCTACCAGTTCGTCGAAGCTCAGCACGTTTGTCATTGCGCTATTCCCTGTCGGTTGGCGTTCATGAAAGGGCATACGCAAGGATTGAAAAATAAGTTTCACGCTCTTGCTCGAACATGGCGCGAAACGAACAGCGACTATGTCGGAAACGACAAATCCGGGTTCGCAGAACAGCCTATTGGCAATTCTCAGGAGGTTCTAGGCTCACCCCAAACAGGCATCAAGTTATGGGAACGGGATCCATGAAAAGCCATGCTCGAGTTGTCGTCATCGGTGGCGGTGTCGTCGGATGTTCGGTCCTCTACCATCTGACCAAGCTCGGCTGGAGCGATGTCGTTTTGCTCGAGCGTTCGGAACTCACCTCCGGCTCCACCTGGCATGCAGCAGGGGGCATGCATACGATCAACGGCGATCCGAACGTCGCCAAGCTGCAGAAATACACGGTCGAACTCTACAAGGAAATCGAGGCCTATTCCGGCCAGGATATCGGCCTGCACATGACCTCCGGCCTCATGCTGGCGGCGACGCCGGAGCGCTTCGACTGGTTCAAGTCGCTGCTTGCCAAGGGCAAGTATGCAAACGGTGAAGCGCGGCTCGTCTCGGTCGAGGAAGCGCATGCGATGATGCCGTTGCTCGACCCGACGCAGTTCGTGGGCGCCGTGTTCGATCCGCACGAGGGCCATCTCGACCCCTACGGCACCACCCATGCCTATGCGAAATCGGCTAAGAAGAACGGTGCCGAGATCTACCTGCATACCAAGGTCGAGGATCTGATGCAGCTTCCCGACGGAACCTGGCGGGTGATCACGGACAAGGGCGAGATCCGTTGCGAACATGTGGTGAATGCGGCCGGTCTCTGGGCCCGCGAAGTGGGGCGCATGGTCGGGCTGGAGCTGCCAGTGCTGGCCATGGAGCACATGTATCTGATCACCGAGGACATGCCTGAGGTCATCGACTTCAACAAGACGTCCGGCCGCGAACTGATGCACTGCGTCGATTTCGACGGCGAGATCTACATTCGCCAGGAACGCAACGGCATGCTGATGGGCACCTATGAAAAGGACTGCCGGCCGTGGTCGCCAATCGAGACGCCCTGGACGTTCGGCCATGAACTCTTGGCCGAGGACCTTGAGCGCATCACGAACGAGCTGGAGGTTGGCTTCCGGCATTTCCCGGCCTTCAACAGTGCCGGCATCAAGACGATCATCAACGGGCCCTTCACCTTTTCGCCAGACGGCAACCCGCTTGTCGGGCCCGTGCGCGGCATGACGAATTTCTGGTCGGCCTGCGCTGTCATGGCCGGGTTCAGCCAGGGCGGCGGCGTCGGGCTCGCGCTTGCCAACTGGATCGTCGAGGGCGATCCCGGCTTCGACGTGTTCGCCATGGATGTAACCCGTTACGGCGACTATGCGTCGCTTGCCTATACCAATGCGAAAGTGCGCGAAAACTATTCCCGCCGCTTCTCGATCCGCTATCCCAACGAGGAACTGCCGGCTGCCAGGCCGCTGCTGACGACGCCGGTCTACGACGCGCTGAAGGCGAGGGGTGCGGTGTTCGGCGCGTCCTACGGGTTGGAAACGCCGCTGTGGTTTGCGCCAGAGGGCGTCAAGGATGCGTTTTCCTGGCGTCGTTCCACCGATTTCGAGCATGTCGGCCGCGAGGCAAAGGCGGTGCGCGACAGTGTCGGGGTGATGGAGACATCCGGGTTCGCCAAATATTCGATCGGGGGCGAGGGGGCGCATGCCTGGCTCGACCATATTCTCGCGGGCAAGGTTCCGCCCGTCGGCCGCATGGCGCTTTCGCCGATGCTGAACGAGGCCGGAAAACTGATCGGCGATTTCACGCTCGCCAATCTCGGCGACGATGCGTTCCTACTGATCGGCTCCGGGATTGCCGAAGACTATCATATGCGATGGTTCGAGACGCATCTGCCGGACGATGATTCGGTTTCGTTCGATTGCCTCAATCTCGGTCTGGTCGGCCTGTCGATTGCGGGTCCCCGGTCACGCGATGTGCTGCAGAAGCTTACCCATCTCGACCTGTCGGATCAGGCTCTGCCGTTCATGGGCATCGTCGAGATCGATCTCGGCATGGCCCCGGTCATCCTCGGCCGTGTCAGCTATACCGGTGATCTCGGCTTCGAGCTGTGGATGAAGCCGGAATATCAGCGCTATCTGTTCGATCTCATCATGGAAGCCGGTGCCGAGTTCGGGATCACCCTGTTCGGCCTCCGCGCCTTGAATGCGCTACGCGTCGAAAAATCCTTCGGCAGCTGGTCTCGCGAATACCGGCCGCTTTACGGTCCCGTGGAAGCGGGGCTCGGTCGCTTCATCGCCTATGGCAAGGAGGCCGATTTCATCGGCAAGGCCGCGGCGATCGAGGAAAAGGCGGAGGGCGGCGCGCTGCGTCTCGTCACCTTCGTCGTCGATGCAAAAGATGCGGACGTGCTCGGCGACGAGCCGATCTCGCTTGACGGCCAGGTCTGCGGCTGGGTGACCTCGGGTGGATACGCCCATGCCGCCGGCGTGTCGGTTGCCATGGGCTATGTGCCGAAAGAGGTCTCCCGAACGGAGGAGGGGTGGCAGATCGAGGTGCTCGGCGAGATGCTCATCGCCCGGCTTCAGCCGCATCCGATCTTTGACGCCAACGGGTCGCGCATGCGGTCCTGACCGTCGAAAGCTGAAGAAGCGGATAAGCCAAGACCGAAGCAGACCAGAGGTTATTTCTCTATAGTTTTTGCCATTCGTGTGGAAATCGTGCCGTTTTTTCAACAATGCCAAGCGGATTTGCGTCACGTGCTGCAAAAGCCACTGAAATTATGTCTGCCTCTTTCTTTTGCACTTCACATTTCGATCGAAACCGGTAGGAATCAAAAAAATTGAAGATCCTATCAGGGACATTCAAGCGAAAGATGCGGCCGCCAAGGATCGCATCCGCAGGGGAAAATATATGGAATATTTTATCCAGCAGCTCATAAACGGGCTGACTCTCGGATCCATCTATGGGCTCGTGGCAATCGGCTATACGATGGTTTACGGCATCATCGGCATGATCAACTTTGCCCATGGTGACATCTTCATGCTCGGCGGCTTTGCCGCCCTGATCGTGTTCCTGCTTGCCACATCCTTCTTCGCCGGCATTCCGGTGGCGCTGCTGCTTTTGCTGATGTTGCTCGTCGGCATGCTGATGACAGGCCTTTGGAACTGGACGATCGAGCGGATCGCCTACCGACCGCTGCGCGGCTCGTTCCGCCTGGCGCCGCTGATCACCGCGATCGGCATGTCGATCTTCCTGTCGAACTTCATCCAGGTGACGCAGGGTCCGCGCAACAAGCCGATCCCGCCGCTGGTCACCGACACCTATCATTTCGGTGCGATCACGGTGTCGCTGAAGCAGATCCTGATCGTCGTGATCACCTCGATCCTGCTGTTCGCGTTCTGGTACATCGTCAACAAGACGCCGCTCGGCCGTGCCCAGCGCGCCACCGAACAGGATCGCAAGATGGCGGCTCTGCTCGGCGTCGACGTCGACAAGACGATCTCGATCACCTTCATCATGGGCGCGGCTCTCGCCGCCGTCGCCGGTGCCATGTACCTGATGTATTACGGTGTCGCCTCGTTCAACGACGGCTTCATTCCGGGTGTGAAGGCATTCACCGCAGCCGTTCTCGGCGGCATCGGCTCGCTGCCGGGCGCTGTTCTCGGCGGGTTGCTGATCGGCCTCATCGAAAGCCTGTGGTCGGCGTATTTCTCGATCGCCTACAAGGATGTCGCGACCTTTGCGATCCTCGCCTTCGTGCTGATCTTCAAGCCGACCGGCATCCTCGGTCGTCCTGAAGTGGAGAAGGTGTAACATGGCGACCGTATCGGAAACCGTTCCCAACAACGTCATGGCCAAGGCGATCAAGGAAGGCATCTTTGCAGGCGTCATCGCCTTCCTGATGTTCCTCCTGTTCGTCGGCATCGAGACCTATCAGGACATCAACAACCAGCTCGTCTGGCGCACCCGCTGGGGCCTGCTTGCAGTGTTCGTGGCAGTCGCTGCCGTCGGTCGCTTCCTGACCGTCGCCTTTATCAAGCCCCATCTCGACCGTCGCAAACTTGCCAAGGCAAAAGCCGGCATTCTCGAGATTTCGGAAGAGAAGAGCTTCTTCCATCGCCACTTCCTCAAGTTCGCGCTGGTCTTCCTGCTCATCTATCCATTCCTGTCGCTGCTGATTGTCGGCAAGCAGGGCTCGCTGAAATATGTCGACAACTTCGGCATCCAGATCCTCATCTATGTGATGCTCGCCTGGGGCCTCAATATCGTCGTCGGTCTCGCCGGTCTGCTCGATCTTGGCTATGTCGCCTTCTATGCGGTCGGCGCCTATTCCTACGCGCTGCTGTCATCCTATTTCGGCTTCTCGTTCTGGCTGCTGCTGCCGATGTCCGGCATTCTCGCCGCGCTCTGGGGCGTCATCCTCGGCTTCCCGGTGTTGAGATTGCGGGGTGACTACCTTGCCATCGTGACGCTCGCCTTCGGTGAAATCATCCGGCTTGTTCTGATCAACTGGACCGACGTCACCAAGGGCACGTTCGGTATCTCGGGCATTGCCAAGGCGTCGTTCTTCGGCATCTGGTCGTTCGATACGGGCTCCCCGAACAACTTCGTCAAGGCCTGGGGTCTTTCGGCTTCGTCGGTCTATTACAAGATCTTCCTGTTCTACATCATCCTCGCGCTCTGCATGCTCACCGCTTACGTCACCATTCGCCTGCGTCGCATGCCGATCGGTCGCGCATGGGAAGCGTTGCGCGAAGACGAAATCGCCTGCCGCTCGCTCGGCATCAACACCGTCACCACCAAGCTCACGGCATTTGCCACGGGCGCGATGTTCGGCGGTTTTGCGGGCTCCTTCTTCGCGACCCGCCAGGGCTTCGTCTCTCCGGAAAGCTTCGTCTTCCTGGAATCGGCGGTCATTCTGGCCATCGTGGTTCTCGGCGGCATGGGTTCGCTGACCGGTATCGCGATCGCCGCTGTCATCATGGTCGGCGGCACCGAAATCCTGCGCGAGATGTCGTTCCTGAAGATCATCTTCGGCCCCGACTTCACCCCGGAACTCTACCGCATGCTGCTGTTCGGGCTGGCGATGATCATCGTCATGCTGTTCAAGCCGCGTGGCTTCGTGGGCTCGCGTGAGCCGACAGCCTTCCTGAAGGAGCGCAAGGCCATCTCCGGCAGCTTCACCAAGGAAGGCCACGGCTGATGGCGACGGATATGACGACTATGACGAAAGACACGATCCTGAGGGTCGAGCATCTGTCGATGCGGTTTGGTGGCCTGATGGCGATCGACGACTTCTCGTTCGAAGCCAAGCGCGGCGAAATCACCGCGCTGATCGGCCCGAACGGCGCCGGAAAGACGACGGTGTTCAACTGCATCACCGGCTTTTACAAGCCGACGATGGGCATGCT
Organism: Rhizobium sp. PvP014; assembly: GCF_017876855.1. NCBI lineage: Bacteria > Pseudomonadati > Pseudomonadota > Alphaproteobacteria > Hyphomicrobiales > Rhizobiaceae > Rhizobium > Rhizobium sp. PvP014. The sequence goes on along the minus strand of NZ_JAGIOT010000002.1, from coordinate 1,750,943 downwards.
GACCCTGCATCGCAGCAACGGCCGGGAGTTCCTTCTGGAACGCCTTCGCGATTTCGAGATCAACAAGGTCGCGGGCGTTGCCCGTACCTTCCAGAACATCCGGCTGTTTTCCGGCCTGACGGTTCTCGAAAACCTGCTGGTCGCGCAGCACAACGTGTTGATGAAGGCTTCGGGTTACACGATCCTCGGCCTCTTGGGTCTGCCGACCTATAAGAACGCTGCCAAGGCCGCGATCGAAAAGGCCGAATACTGGCTGGACAAGGCGGATCTGACGGACCGCGCCGACGACCCGGCCGGCGACCTTTCCTATGGTGCCCAGCGCCGGCTGGAAATCGCCCGCGCCATGTGCACCGGGCCGGAGCTTCTGTGCCTGGACGAGCCCGCCGCCGGCCTCAACCCGAAGGAATCGCTCACGCTCAACGCGCTGTTGCGCGGCATCCGCGACGAAGGCACGTCTCTGCTCCTGATCGAGCACGACATGTCCGTCGTCATGGAGATTTCGGATCACGTCGTGGTTCTGGAATACGGCCAGAAGATTTCCGACGGAACGCCTGATCACGTGAAGAACGACCCGAGGGTGATCGCAGCCTATCTCGGCGTCGAGGATGATGAAGTTGAAGAAATCGAGGAAAAGCTCGACAAGGGCATTATTGAAGAGGGGTCCGTCTGATGGCCGGTGAACCCCTTCTGAAAGTCCAGGGCGTCGAAACCTACTACGGCAACATCCGGGCTCTCGACGGCGTCAATGTCGAAGTCAACAAGGGCGAGATTGTCAGTCTGATCGGCGCCAACGGTGCCGGCAAGTCGACGCTGATGATGACGATCTGCGGCAGCCCGCAGGCCCGCAAGGGTCAGGTCATCTTCGACGGCGAAGACATCACGCAGGTGCCGACGCATTTGATTGCGCGTCGGCGTATCGCCCAGTCGCCGGAAGGCCGCCGCATCTTTCCGCGCATGACCGTGCACGAAAACCTGCAGATGGGCGCCGGTCTCGACAACCTCAAGTATTTCAAAGAGGACGTCGAAAAGATCTTCACCCTGTTTCCGCGCCTCAAGGAACGCCAGGCCCAACGCGGCGGCACGCTGTCGGGCGGCGAGCAGCAGATGCTGTCGATCGGCCGTGCGCTGATGGCGCGTCCGAAACTGCTTCTCCTGGACGAGCCGTCGCTCGGCCTCGCACCACTGATCGTCAAGGGCATTTTCGAGGCGATCAAGAAGCTGAACAAGGAAGAGGGGCTCACCGTCTTCCTCGTCGAGCAGAACGCGTTTGCGGCACTCAAACTGTCCGATCGCGCCTATGTGATGGTCAATGGCAAGGTGACGATGTCCGGCTCCGGCAAGGAACTGCTCGCAAATCCCGAAGTCCGCGCCGCCTATCTCGAGGGGGGCCGGCATTGAGCACCATGATCATCATTCCGGCGACCGGGGGACACTGAGATGCAGGGCCTGTTTTTCGAAACCGATACTGGCGTGCGTTATTTCCTGCGCGCACTCGTCATGGTCCTCGGCTTCTGGACGGCGTGGCGCGCCGGCAAGGCGGTCGCAGAAGGCTGGAACGGCTATGGCCATGTCATCGCCTATACGCTGCTGCTGGCCGTCGCGATGCAGTTCATGCATTACGCGCTGTTCCAGGGACCGTTCATCAGCTTGTTCCATTACATCATCGATGTGGTGCTGCTGATGGCGTTTTCCATCTCCGGATTCCGCATTCGCCGCACCCGTCAGATGGTTCAGAACTACTACTGGCTCTATCAGCCTGTCTCCGCTTTCTCATGGAAGAAGAAAGATTGACAGTCGCTCATTTCTGACTTCAGATTGGGTTGGGTCAAATAAGAATACACCAGAGGGTGGAACATTTCTCCGGCGCAATGATGGTGGGTATTGCGTCCGGGTCCCAAAAAACCGCTCACCTAAAAACTGGGAGTAAATCAATGAAGAAGTCTCTTCTTTCCGCCGTCGCGCTGATGGCGATGGTCGCATTCAGCGGCAACGCCTGGGCCGATATCATCATCGGCGTTGGCGGCCCGCTGACCGGCCCGAATGCTGCATTCGGCGCGCAGCTGCAGAAGGGTGCTGAACAGGCTATCGCCGATATCAATGCCGCCGGCGGCATCAACGGCGAAAAGCTGGTCATCGCGCTCGGCGACGACGTTTCCGATCCGAAGCAGGGCATTTCCGTCGCCAACAAGTTCGCGTCCGATGGCGTGAAGTATGTGGTCGGTCACTTCAACTCGGGCGTTTCGATCCCGGCTTCGCAGGAAGTCTATGCCGAAAACGGCATGCTCGAAGTCACCCCTGCAGCAACCAACCCTGTCTTCACCGAGCGCGGCCTGTGGAACACGTTCCGCACCTGCGGCCGTGACGACCAGCAGGGCGGCGTCGCCGGCAAGTATCTTGCCGAGAAGTTCGCCGATGCAAAGATCGCGATCATCGACGACAAGACACCTTACGGCCAGGGTCTCGCTGAAGAAACGATGAAAGCCTACAACGCGGCCGGCAAGAAGCAGGTCATCCGCGAAGGCGTCAACGTCGGCGACAAGGACTTCTCAGCGCTGATTTCCAAGATGAAGGAAGCCGGTGTTTCGATCATCTACTGGGGTGGTCTCCACACGGAAGCCGGCCTGATCATCCGTCAGGCGAAGGATGCTGGCCTCAAGGCAACGCTCGTATCGGGTGACGGTATCGTCTCCAACGAACTGGCCTCGATCGCTGGCGATGCAGTCGAAGGCACGCTGAACACGTTCGGTCCCGATCCGACACTGCGTCCGGAGAACAAGGAACTGGTTGCCAAGTTCAAGGCTGCCGGCTTCAACCCTGAAGCCTACACGCTCTATTCCTACGCAGCCGTTCAGGTCATCGCCGAAGGCATCAAGCTTGCTGGCAGCCCTGACGACGCAGAAGTCGTTGCCAAGGCTCTCAAGGAAAAGGGTCCGTTCAAGACCGTTCTCGGCGACATGGCTTTCGACGCCAAGGGCGACCCGAAGCTCCCAGGCTACGTCATGTACGAGTGGAAGAAGGGTCCGGACGGCAAGTACAGCTACTTCCCGCAGGGCTGAGCCTTCAAGGCTTGAACCATCATTCGACAGGAAGCCCGGCCATTGGCCGGGCTTTTTGCATTGATGCCTGCAGGGTTCAGATATCGAGCTCTAAGTTTCCCGAGCTCAAACCCTGAAAATCCCATCAGAAACTTTCGGGGGTGAAACTGGCAAACCGCGCCGCGGGAAGAGGGCCGGCGGTCATCAGTGTGAAATCGAAATTCGACTTTGCTTCCGATCCCAGAACGTATTGACGGTGCACGCGCAGGAAATCGCGCTTGATCCTGTTGTAGCGCTCGGGCGCCATCATCCGCTTGACCCTGATGAAGGCAAGCGTCGCCTGGGGTGCATCTTCATGTCCTGCCAGCGCCACGACGCGGCTCTTGTAGAAGTGAATGCTGTCGGTGAGGCACTGAACCTCCAGCCAGAAGATCTGTGGCGATCGGGCAATGCGGCCGACACATTCGCGCAATGTCGTAGCGGGCCGCAGCAGCGAGCATTGCAGGATCGCGCCACCGAGCGTCACGAAGCTCACCTTGCGTTCGCTCCGAGCGGGGCCCCGCCTGAACGCATCAGGACTTTCCGCAAGCAGCATGCCGATCACGTGGGTCGCGACAGCCGATCCCATGCTGTGCGACGTGATGAGATATTCGTCCGCATCCTCAGTCAGTGCCTCGCGGACACCCTCCATGCAGCTCGCCAGCCAGGCGTTGACATCGGGCCTGTCGAGATTGCCCATCGCGTCGGCCATCTCCCAGTCGGCAAACAGGTGCAGCGTGTGAAACCGTGCCATGAAGGGCAGGAAGGCGTAGCGGAACAGCGCAAGACCAAGCGGTATGCTCCACAACAGATGCAACATATTGAGCCCGAGCAGTGCGGGCAGGGCAGCGATCACGGCGGTGAGCCCAAGCGCTATCGCCACCAGCAGGAATGGAAACAGGAAAAACAGGCCGAACCGCCACGCATGCCTGAGATAGCCGGCCATGCCGCCCTGGGTGACGATACGCAAGGCGCTTCGATAACCGTCGAGGATACGGCGCGGCAGCGGCTTGCCGTTCAGGCTGTTGACCAGCGCGCAGTGGTCGAAGATGTAGAACCGGCTTTGCGTGACGCCGTCGCCCGCATCCCGCACCCGACAGGTTATGTCGAAATACGCCGTCTTTGCGGTCCGCTGCAGCTCACCTGTCTGGAGATCCAGGTTCCATGTCTTGGCGCTCTGTGCCGCCGCGCGCACATAGCGGGCATGATGCATGCCGGCGTCGAGCGGCTCGAAGCCCGGGAAATGCAGGACGACGCGTTTCCTCACCCGGTCCGCCGTCGGGGAGTTATCTGCGTCGTGGGGCGTCTGTGCTGTCAAAGGCGATTGTGTAGTCATGACTGCGGAGTTCCGGATGCGGCTTGTCTAAGCCGTTGAGGGTGCGCGCGGATCTATCCCTTGGCATCGCCGACTGCAAGTGTCTGGCCCCGGTCGGCCCGTTTGCGTCTAGTCGGGCCGGTCGCCTGCGTGCAGGACGTTCGCCGCCATGACCGCTGCCGAGGCGCGATTTTCGACGCCGAGCTTGATGTAGATCTGTTCGAGATGCTTGTTCACGGTGCGGGCCGATAGGCCGAGGATATCGCCGATATCTTTGTTCGCCTTGCCCTTGGCGATCCATAGGAGCACTTCCGACTCCCGTTGCGTCAGCGGAAAGTGCTGGCGCAGGATTTCGTCGTCCGGCCGCTTGATGACAGCGGCCGACAGCCGGAACAGGAATTCGTCGGCGCCGATCGCGCCGAGAAACGCAAACTGCAGGCTGGTCTGCAGGTTTTCGGACAGCGAGAAGGCGGCGTTGCGGGCAAAGCCTGCCGTATCGCGCTCCGCCATCCAGGCGCCGATGCGGCCCGCGACGATGGCAATTCCATCGTCGCTTTCCGTCGCGGCATTCATCAGCCGCGTTGCCTGCGGCGTCGACCAGCGGATCGAGCCGTCGTTTCTGACCGCAAGCAGATGCCGGCCGGCGGCATCGAGCGCGACGCGGGCGCTCTGGGCGGAGCGGGCGTTGGAAAGATGTACCCGTATTCTCGCCCGCAGCTCGTCGATATTGATCGGCTTGCTCAGATAGTCGACGCCGCCGCTGTCGAGCGCGTTGACGACGTGTTCAGTCTCGGTCAGGCCCGTCATGAAGATCACTGGCACTTGAGCTGCCGCATGCGCCTTCAGTCTGCGGCAGGTCTCGAACCCGTCCATGCCGGGCATCACGGCGTCGAGCAGGATCAGATCGGGCGTGATGCGCTCGACGATCGAAAGCGCTGCCTGTCCCGACGTGGCGATCAGCACCGAAAAGCCGGATTGCTCCAGCGCTTCGGTCAGGAAGCCGAGCGTGTCGGGACTGTCGTCCACCAGGAGGACGATATCGCGCGGTGTCGTCGCGTCAGCCATCGCTGTTTTCCCGTTCTTCCAGTTCCGCTGTCTCCATGCGTTCCAGGTATTTCATGTAACCGGCCATGTCGAAGGCCTTTACATAGGTTCCGAGCTCTTCCGCGAACGGGCGGTGGGATTGATCCGTCGCAAGATCCGCGAGCTTGGCTTCGATGCCGCGCACGTAACCGATTTCACCGAGCCGCAGGAGATCCTGAAGATGGCCCGTCCCGGGGCTGATGACCGGCTGCTTGACCAATGCCGAAAGCGCCAGTGCCGGCGCTTCGTCCTCGTAGACCCATTTAAGGGAGAGATGCGAGGCAAGCTTGTCGGCAAGGCGGCGCAGGTTGACGGGCTTTGAAAGCGTATCGTCATGCCCTTCGCCACCGGCATCCGCGGTCGTGCCATCGCCGATATTGGCCGAGAGCATGATCATGGGCGCCGTCTGGCCCTCCTCGCGCAACCGCGAAACAAGCTGCCAGCCGCTCATGCCGGGCATGGAGATATCGACCAGAAACAGATCCGGCCGCACACCCTCGATCAGCGTCAGGCATTCCGGTCCGTCGACGGCCGTCAGGATGACGAAATCCATCGGCGCCAGCACCTCGCGCATCAGGTCACGGTGATCCTGGTTGTCGTCGACCACGACGATGGTTCGGCGCGGCCCGGTATAGGAGACGATCTTGCGCTCGGCCTCCGGCGTCGTATTCGGCCTCTCGATCGCCGACAGCATGAGACGCACCTTGAAGATCGAGCCTTCACCCTTGGTGCTGGCAACGGAGATTTCACCGCCGAGGGTGTTGGTCAGAAGCTGGGTGATCGTCAGCCCAAGCCCAAGTCCCGGCATCGGCCGGATGCTTTCCGCTTCGCCGCGCTGGAACGGCTCATAGATGCGGCCGAGATCCTTCTCCGCGATGCCGCGGCCGGTATCGGTCACGGTGAAAGTCGCGACCTGGCTGCGATAGCCGATCTCGAAGCGCACCGTGCCTTCGTCGGTGAATTTGACCGCGTTGGAGAGGATATTGACGAGGATCTGGCGAAGCCGCTTTTCGTCGGTGCGCACATATTGCGGCAACGTGCGGGCGCGCACGTGTTCGAATGCAAGGCCCTTGGCCTGCGCCTGGAGGCTGAACATCTCGACGATCTGGTCGAGGAAATCCTGGATGTTGATCTCGTTGGAATAGACCTGCAGCCGCCCGGCCTCGATCTTGGAAATGTCCAGCAGCCCGTCGATCAGGCCGGAAAGATGATCCGCGCTGCGCTTGATGACCTTGATTGCCGACTGCCGCGGGGCAGGGATGGTGTCGTCGCGCTCCAGGATCTGGGCATAGCCCAACACGGCGTTGAGGGGCGTGCGCAGCTCGTGGCTGAGGCCGACGACATACCGGCTCTTGGCGCGGTTGGCGGCTTCGGCGGTTTCCTTGGCATCCTGCAGCGCCGCGTCGGTCTTCTTGTGTGCCGAGATTTCCTTGAGCAGAAGCGTGTTCTGCCTCGAGGATTCCTCCTCGGCCACCATCCGGCTGTCATGCGCCAGCACGTAGAACCAGGAGAAGATGCCGGTGATGATGGCAAACACGAAGAAGACGATCAGGATCGTGCCGTAGATGACATCGGCATTGGCAGGCGCTGCCTCGCCTACCTGATAGGCGATCAGCGACAGGATGGCGCCAATCGCCGAGATCGAGATCACCGCCGTCATTCCGTAGCGGCCAAGCCGGGTCGTCAGCTTGGCGATGACGCGTTCGGTGAGGAAGGTGCGTGCCACGGTGCCGACCTGGGTGTTCAGCCGCGCATGCGGCTTGCACATGTCGTGGCAGCGGCTGTCCAGCGAGCAGCAGAGCGAACAGATCGGCGCCGCATAGGCCGGGCACCAGGCCATGTCCTCGTGCTCGAACGGGTGTTCGCAGATCGAGCAGGTGATCGAGCCCAGCGTCTTCCAGCTCTGGCGCGGTTTTCTGGCGAGGTAGTATTTGCCCTTCGTGGCAAAGGCGATCGCTGGCGACACCACGAAGGCGCTGAGCGTCAAATAGGTGGCAAGCGACGCCATCAGCGGTCCGAACAGGCCGAAATGGGCAGTCAGCGCAATGCCTGTCGCACCAAACATGGCGCCGAGCCCGACCGGATTGACGTCATAGAGATGGGCGCGCTTGAACTCGATGCCGGGCGGCGACAGACCGAGCGGCTTGTTGATGAAGAGATCCGCCGAAATCGTGCAGAGCCAGCTCATCGCCACGATCGAGAAAATGCCGAGCGTTTCCTCGAGCAGCCGGTAGATGCCGAGTTCCATCAGGAGCAGCGCGATGATGACGTTGAACACCAGCCAGACGACGCGGCCGGGATGGCTGTGGGTCAGCCGCGAGAAGAAGTTCGACCAGGCAAGCGACCCCGCATAGGCGTTCATCACGTTGATCTTCAGCTGCGACACGACCACGAAAGCCGCCATCAGCATCAGCGCCGCGGTCTCGTTGGGGATCATGTAGCCGAAGGCGGCGAGATACATGTGGGCAGGATCGGCCGCGTCCTCGACCGGCACAGCGCTCGAGAGCGTCAGCACGGCGAGGAAGGAGCCCGCGAGAAGTTTTGGCACGCCGACCAGCACCCAGCCGGGTCCCGCCAGAAACACCGCGAACCGGTGGCGCCATTTCCGCTGCCCTTCCGGCGGCAGGAAGCGAAGGAAATCGACCTGCTCACCGATCTGCGGCATCAGCGCTAGGATGACGGCAGACGCTGCCCCGAACTCCACCAGATCGAACGGCGCCGAACCGCCGATTTCGCCGTTCGAATGGCCAATGCCGGCAAAGGCGCGCCAGAGGTCGAATTTCTGCCAGTCCATGAAGGCGATGAAGACAAAGGGCAGTATGTTGAGGATGATCCAGAACGGCTGGGTCAGAAGCTGAAACCGCGAGATCAGCTGCACGCCGTAGATGACGAGCGGGATCACCACGGCCGCCGAAATGATATAGCCGATCCAGGGCGGTATCCCGAAGGCGAGATCCAGCGCGCCGGTCATGATGGACGCTTCGATCGCAAACAGCATGAAGGTAAAGCTCGCATAGATCAGCGAGGTGATGGTGGAGCCGATATAACCGAACGAGGCGCCGCGGGTGAGGAGATCGATATCGACCCCGTGGCGGATCGCATAGCGGCTGATCGGCAATCCCACGACCAGCATGACGAGAGCGGCCACCAGAATGGCGAAAAACGCGTTGGTCGTGCCGTAGGAGAGCGTAATCGCCCCGCCGATCGCCTCCAGCGCCAGAAACGAGATCGCACCGATCGCCGTCTGCGAAATCCGGCTGGATGAGAAACGGCGCGCGCTCTTTGCGGTAAACCGCAGCGCATAGTCTTCCAGCGTCTGGTTTGCGACCCAGCGATTGTACTCACGGCGAACCGGTATGATGCGTTGGCGTGCTGCCATGCCTAAAAACGATCGCCTTTATCGGGGAGACTGATATTTAGGCAGTTTCGACTTTGGTGCAGGGTTTTGCAAGGGCGGTTTTACCGCCGCTCACACCTCGCTGCGCTTCAGCAGGTAATCCAGCCCACCGGCGCGATACCAGCGATAGCCATAGGGCTCGATCACGATGTGATGCTTGCCTTTGTCGTCCGCTGTGCTGTCCGAGTCGTCGGCGATGTCGATCAGGTTCTTGCCCGCATCCTCAAGGCCGACGTCGAAGGTGATCTCCACCGGCCGGTCGTGGAAATTGTGGAGGATCACCAGCGCGTTGTCGCGCCAGTCGTAGCGCATGGCGAGCACACCGTCGTCGCCGGTATCGAGGCATTCGAATGTGCCCCAGCCGATCTCCGGCGCTTCCTTGCGCATACGGATCATCCGCTCCGTCCAGTTGAGCATGGAATCCGGATCGCGACGCTGGATGGCGACGTTGACGTGGTCGAAGCCGTAGGGTCCCTCGTGGATCACGGGCAGGATCGGTTTGTCGCTCTTGGTGAAGCCGCCCTGAGGCTCGTTCGACCATTGCATCGGCGTGCGGGCGCAGTTGCGCTCGGGCAGCGACAGGTCGTCGCCCATGCCGATTTCGTCGCCGTAGCGCAGAACCGGGGTTCCGGGCAGGGAATACATCAGGCTGTAGGCGAGTTTCAGGCGGCGCGGATCGCCGCCCAGCATCGGCGCCAGACGGCGGCGGATGCCGCGGTCGTAGAGCTGCATGTCCTTGTCCGGACCCATCTTGTCGAACACCGTCTGGCGCTGCTTGTCGGTCAGGCGGCCGAGATCGAGTTCGTCGTGGTTGCGCAGGAAAATGCCCCACTGGCCGGTCGCCGGGCGTTCCTTGGTGTCGTTCATCGCCTTTGCGAGCGGCCTCACGTCGGCGCTGGCCATCGCGTAAAACAGCGACTGGTTGACGTGGAAGTTGAACATCATCTGCATCCGGTCGCCGTCGTCGCCGAAATATTGCAGGTTCTCCTTCGGAACGACATTCGCTTCGGCCAGAATGATGCTGTCACCCTGGCGCCATTGCAGGAATTCGCGGAAGGACCGCAGCATGTCGAACTGCTCCTTCGGCTTTGTGACGTCGGCGCCCTTTTCGGCAATCACGAAGGGAACCGCATCCATGCGGAAGCCGGAGACGCCGAGCTGCAGCCAAAAGCCCATGATCTTCAGGATCTCGGCCTGCACATGCGGGTTGGCGGTGTTGAGATCCGGCTGGAATTCGTAGAAGCGGTGGAAGTAGTACTCGCCGGAAGCCTTGTCGCGCGTCCATGTCGTCTTCTGGATGCCCGGAAACACCATGCCTTCATCGGCATTGGCCGGTTTCGTCTTCGACCAGACATACCAGTCGCGGTAGCGCGAATTCTTGTCGGCACGGGCTTCCTTGAACCAGGGGTGTTCGTCCGATGTGTGGTTGACGACGAGATCGATCAGGACGCGGATGCCGCGTTGCTTGGCACTGTGGGTGAACTCGACGAAATCGCCGAGCGTGCCGTAGCGGGGATCGACATTGTAATAGTCTGAGACATCATATCCGTCGTCGCGACCGGGAGACGCCTGGAACGGCATCAGCCAGATCGCGGTCACGCCGAGGCCGGCGAGGTAGTCCAGGCGCCGCTGCACCCCTTGAAAATCACCGACCCCGTCGCCGTTGGAATCCATGAAGGTTTCGACATTGAGGCAATAGAAGACGGCATTTTTGTACCAGAGGTCGTTGATCACGGGATGCTCCACGGCTTCGATCGATCCGGGGCAATTGCATCAGACGTTGAATTGTTCCCGTCCGATTGTGAGTTTGCGATCATGCGTCGGAAAATGCCCTATCAAACCGGTGTAATAACGCTTGCTATTTTACCCGGATCAGAGGCTATGCTTCACCATCAACATGAGGAGATAGGTCATGGCCAAGGGTCAGGTACGCGGCAACAAGGAAACGCGCAAACCCAAGAAGGACAAGGCCGCTCCAGCGGCTGCGCCGACTTTGGGTTCGCAGGTCAAGTCGGCCGAAAGCAACACCAAAAAGAAGTAGTCTGCTCCTTCGTCATGCCGCGATCTCCTTGGTCGCCGGCAGACACAGGACGGCTTCAAGACCTCCCATTTGCGACCGGGAGAGGCTCAGCTTCCCGCCGTAAGCATTTGCGATGTCGCCGGAAATCGCCAGGCCAAGGCCTGTTCCGGCGCCATCGCCGTCTTCCTCGTGCTGGCCGCGAACACCGCGCTTCAACATGGAGGCGTAACGCTCCGGCGTAACGCCCGGGCCATCGTCCTCGATACGCAGCAACACCATCCCGCCATCGCCCCTCGTTGCCGTCAGCGCGATGCGCCGTCTTGCAAAACGGACAGCGTTGTCGAGAATGTTGCCGATCGCTTCGGCTGCGTCGGCCGGGTCCGCCTGGACCGTGAGCGCCGGATCGATGTCGAGCTCCCAGTCGATCCCGCGGTTTTCGGTGACGGGCGACAGCACGCTCACAAGCTTTCCCGAAATGCCGAGAAGCGATGTCGTCGCCATCTGTTCGACGCCCATTCGAGCGGCCTGCAACTGCCGGTCGGCGCGCTGGCGCACCAGCTCGATCTGCTGCAGGGCCGTTTCGCGACGGGCGCCCGGCAGATCCTCGACGAGATGGGACAGGACGGTCAGAGGCGTCTTCAGGCCATGTGCCAGATCGCTTGCCCGGGCGCGCGCCCTCTCGACGGCATTTTCCCGCTCCGACAGAAGAAGGTTGATCTCGTTGACGAGCGGCGTGACTTCGCTTGGCCCCTGCGCACCGATGCTCGGCAGGCGACCCGCCCGGATATCGGCTACATCCTGGCGCAGGCGGGAAAGCGGCCTCAGACCGACGAGGCTCTGCAGGAGTGCGGCAAGGAAAAGCAGGGCACCGATGGCGATCAGCATCATGACCAGGGGCCGGTGATAGGTGGCGAGCGCTTCCTCCATGTCGTTCTTGGAGAAGGCGGTGTAGAGGGTGAAGCGCTGCAGGGCGTCGCCTTCGCCGATCGACATCTCCCTGACCGTGATCAGGATCGGGCCACCATCGGGTCCCTCGGTCTGGTAGAAGCCGCAATAGAGATCGGGAGAAAACAACTGCCGCGAAAGTTCCTGGTCCCAAAGCGAGCGCGAGCGCAGCGGAGGTTTCCCGTTGGCTGGCGATATCTGCCAGTAGAGGCCACCGGCCGGGATCTGGAAGCGTGCATCGGACGGCTCGCTGGCCAGGGAGAGACCGTTCTGCTGAATGGTCAGCCGGGCGCCGAGCGCGTCCGAGACGGCCGTCATCTCCGCGGAATACTGGTCGGCTACATAGTCCTCGAACAGGTGACCGAGCACGAACCAGGCGAGCCACAGGGCCACACCGATCGATATCAGGGCGCCGATTGCCAGCCGGAAACGCAGGGAGCGGATCACGGGCGTTTCTCCGGCAAGACATAGCCAAAGCCGCGGCGGGTCTCGATCGCGTCGCTGTCAGTTTTCTTGCGCAAGCGGGCAACCATCGCCTCGACGGCGTTCTTGGCGGCGTCGTCGTCGCGGCCCTGAACCTGGCTTGCAAGTTCTGCGGGCGTCAGGACGGCGCCGGGGCGGTCGATGAACAGCGAGATCATGCGGTATTCCAGAGGGCTCAGATCCAGCTCGCGTCCGTCGAACGTCACACGGCGGGCCTGCTCGTCCAGCGTGAACCGGTCGGCCGATTTGACGCGTGCCTGAACCTTGCCGGTTCGGCGAAGCAGCGCCTTCAGCCGGGCGAGCAGCTCCTCGCTGCGAAACGGTTTCGGCAGGTAGTCGTCGGCGCCCGCGTCGAAGCCATCGACGCGTTCCATCCACGAACCGCGCGCCGTCAGCACGAGGACGGGCGTTTCGACGCCGCTTGCCCGCCAGCGCTTGAGAATTGAAAGCCCGTCCATCCCCGGCAGGCCGAGATCGAGGATAATGGCTGCATGGTCGCCTGTCTCGCCCCGTTCCCAAATGTCTGGTCCGTTCGAGAGAGTTTCGACAAAATAGCCCTCGCGACTGAGCTTCTCGACGACGAGAGCTGCGATCTGGGCGTCGTCCTCTGCAAGCAGGATCTTCATGATATCAACCGCCTCCCAGAAGCGAGCCGCTTCTCGCATCGACCCGCAGGGTGCGGATGGCACCGGTGTTGTCGCGCAGTTTCAGTTGATAGACGTCGCGCGACTGCGAGCGGCTGAGACGGATGTCGATGATGCGACCATACCTGGTGGCGTCGATCTTTCTCAGCATCGTCTTTAGCGGCATGATCTGACCGCTGCGAACCGCATCGCGGGCCCGATCGGAATCGTTTGGGCCATAGCTGCCCCCCGATGCGTCATGGCTTCCCGCACCGTCCTTGCCGTCGTCATCACCGCCATCGTCATCGCCGCCGTGGTTATCGCCATCATCGCCACCGCCGTCATTGCCCGAGCCGGAAGATCCGCTGCCACCGCCGCCGTCGCCGTCCTTGGCGAATGCGGGCGCAACGGGTGCGACAATCGCCGACCCGAGTGTGGCCGCGAGCAGCGCAGCAAGACAGATACGACGGGTCACGCCCATTGATACTCCGGATAGGACTGTGTGGCAGCGCTTTTGAGCCGCGAAACACTACTCTGCCATGATGGCGATGTTGCTGCAAACGGCCGCACCCCCGCCGGCATCCGGCGGGGGTGCGGACAGTGGTCGGACAAAGCCTATTTGTGGCCGCCGCGCGTGCCGCCCTTGTGGTCGTTCTTGTTGTGGTTTGCAGAGTCATCGCTGCTCTTGCCGCCGCGCTTTCGGCCCTTGTCGTCGTTCTTGTCATGGGTCGCGGCGTCATCGCTGCTCTTTCCGCCGCGCTTTCCGCCCTTGTCGTCATTCTTGTCATGGGTTGCAGCGTCGTCGCGGCTCTTGCCGCCGCGCTTGCCACCCTTGTCGTCATTGGCATCATGGTTCGGACCATCGTCCGCACCCTGGCGGGCAAAGGCTGCGGATGTGCCGGCAAAGGGAACGGCTGCCTGGACCAGTGGCAGCGAAGCGGTGAGGGCGAGTGCGGCGGCGAAGGTCGTCAGAGCAAGTTTCGTTTTCATGGCATGTTTCCTCTCGTATTTGGTTGACGAGTGCAGAATGCCATCGGGGCCCTGACAGGCCACTGAGTGCCGCTGTCAGCAAACTGTCAGACTGGAGAGGACTTGCCCTCCAACGGGCCGGTTCACCCCTCCCGATACGTCATTCGACGTATACGTTTTTGCGGTGCAGCAGCCGATAGTCCGGTTAAGCAACGGTTAAATCTCCGGTTGCTTGAACGAACAAGAAGAGGGGTTCGACCAATGACATCCAGGGTGAAACTTACCGGCGCGCTGCTTGCCGCTGCCATGTCCGCCACGGCGCTTTCGGGCGCATACGCTGCCGACGATACGATCAAGATCGGCGTTCTGCATTCGCTGTCCGGTACGATGGCGATTTCCGAGACGACGCTGAAAGACGCCATGCTGATGATGGTGGAAGAGCAGAACAAGAAGGGCGGCGTTTTGGGCAAGAAGCTCGAAGCCGTCGTCGTCGATCCGGCCTCCGACTGGCCGCTGTTTGCCGAAAAGGCCCGCCAGCTGATCAGCCAGGACAAGGTTGCAGCCGTTTTCGGTTGCTGGACCTCGTCGTCGCGCAAGTCGGTTCTTCCTGTCTTCGAAGAGCTGAACTCGATCCTGTTCTACCCGGTTCAGTACGAGGGTGAAGAATCCTCGCGCAACATCTTCTACACCGGTGCCGCTCCGAACCAGCAGGCCATTCCTGCGGTCGATTATCTTGCCAAGGAAGAAGGCGTCCAGCGCTGGGTTCTCGCCGGCACCGACTATGTCTATCCGCAGACGACCAACAAGATCCTCAAGGCCTATCTGATGTCGAAGGGCGTCGCCGAGGCCGACATCATGGTCAACTACACGCCGTTCGGTCATTCCGACTGGCAGACCATCGTCTCCGACATCAAGAAGTTCGGCTCTGCCGGCAAGAAGACCGCCGTCGTTTCCACCATCAACGGTGATGCCAACGTGCCGTTCTACAAGGAACTCGGCAACCAGGGCATCAAGGCCGAAGACATTCCGGTCGTGGCATTCTCGGTCGGCGAAGAAGAGCTTGCCGGTCTCGACACCAAGCCGCTGGTCGGCCATCTCGCCGCCTGGAACTATTTCCAGTCCGTCGATGCCGAGGTCAATGCGTCCTTCATCAAGGAATGGCATGCCTTTACCAAGAACGACAAGCGCGTGACCAACGATCCGATGGAAGCCGCCTATATCGGTTTCCAGGCCTGGGTTAAGGCCGTCGAATCCGCCGGCACGACCGATACGAACGCGGTTCTGGACTCGATCATCGGCGTTTCGGTGCCGAACCTGTCGGGCGGCTATTCCACCGTCATGCCGAACCACCACATCACCAAGCCGGTGCTGATCGGTGAAATCCAGGCCGACGGCCAGTTCGAAATCGTCCAGGAAACGCCGGCCGTCGTCGGTGACGAATGGTCGGATTACCTGCCGGACTCCAAGGACCTGATCTCCGATTGGCGCAAGCCCATGTCCTGCGGCAACTTCAACGTTGCCACCGGCAAGTGCGGCGGCAAGGGCGGCAGCTGATCCAGTCTCGGCCATAGTTGAGCTTGCCCCTCACGCGTCCCCTCTCACCGCGAACGGGGAGAGGGGACCTGCCACGCGAGAGCGTGACCGGGGGGCGGCGAGGGCGTGACGATTATCCTTCTCCTCGCTTGCGGGGAGAAGGTGCCGGCAGGCGGATGAGGGGCGATCGAGCCCTCCGCCCCACGCGGCCATCCGGGGGACAAAGATATGCCTATCCGTTTTTTCACGCTGATTTTTCTGATCTTTTCGTTTGCAGCACCGGCCTTTTCGCAAGGGGCTGATCCGAAGCCGCTGTTTAACCAGCTCGCCGATGCCGATTTCGGCCAGGCTGAATCGATCGTCGCACAGATCGCCAACAGCGGCGATATCCGCGTCGTGCCGGCGCTCGAGGCGTTTGCCGAGGGCGATCTCTATTTCCGCAAGGCCGACAAGGCCGTCTTCGTGGCCAAACCCGCCGGCGCGCAGCTGGATCTGATCGATCCCGTGACGGCGGAAAGCGCCGGCCAGGTCGCCAAGGGCGCCGTCACCAAGATCCGCGTCAACAATACGCTGCGGCGCGCCATTCGTGCAGCGCTTGGCGGTCTGACGCTGATGAGCCCGGATCGCGGTGTCCGTCTTGCCGCAGCCGATGCGATCCTTTTGTCGCCGAGTGCGGAGGCGCTCGATCTGGTCGAGGCTGCCATTGCCAAGGAAACCGACCGCGACGTCAAATTCCGCATGGAAGAGGCGCGCGCCGTCTCGGTGCTCTCCTCCGACCGCTCGCTCGACGAAAAGCGTGCCGCGATCCAGACCATGGGCAATCTTGGCGGGCGAAGCGCGCTCGGCATCCTCAGTTCGGTCTCGTCAACGATCGATCCGAGCCTGAAGGGCGATCTCGATGCGGCGATCAAAGCCATCCAGAACGAGCAGCAGCTGTGGGATCTGGCCCAGAACGTCTGGTACGGCGTGTCGCTCGGTTCCGTGCTGCTCTTGGCCGCCATCGGGCTTGCCATCACCTTCGGCGTGATGGGCATCATCAACATGGCGCATGGCGAAATGGTCATGCTCGGCGCCTATTCCACCTATATGGTGCAGGAAGTGATCCGCAGCCACGCGCCCGGCCTGTTCGACTGGTCGCTGACGATTGCGCTGCCGGTCGCCTTTCTCGTGACCGGTGCCGTTGGCTTCGTCGTGGAACGCGGTATCATCCGCTTTCTCTACGGCCGGCCGCTGGAAACGCTGCTCGCCACCTGGGGCGTGTCGCTGATCCTGCAGCAGACGATCCGCTCCATCTTCGGTCCCACCAACAAGGAAGTCGGCAACCCGTCGTGGATGTCCGGTTCGTTTCCGCTTGGCGGCATGACGATCACCTGGAACCGCATGTGGATCGTGATCTTCTCGCTGTCGATCTTCTTTGCGCTGCTGGTGGTGATGAAGAAATCCGCCTTCGGCCTCAATATGCGGGCCGTCACCCAGAACCGCCGCATGGCGTCGTCGATGGGCATCCGCACGCCATGGGTCGATGCGCTGACCTTCGCGCTCGGCTCGGGCATTGCCGGTATCGCCGGCGTCGCGCTCAGCCAAATCGACAACGTCTCGCCCAATCTCGGCCAGAGCTACATCATCGACAGTTTCATGGTCGTGGTGTTCGGCGGCGTCGGAAATCTCTGGGGCACGCTGGTCGGGGCACTTTCGCTCGGGGTGCTCAACAAGTTCCTCGAACCCTCGGTTGGCGCCGTTCTCGGCAAGATCCTGGTTCTGGTTCTTATCATCCTCTTCATCCAGAAACGTCCGCGCGGCCTGTTCGCGCTCAAGGGAAGGGCGATCGAAGCATGATTACCGGCTTCATTCTGCGTGCACTCGAAGGCAAGATCGTCGTTGCCATCGCCATCCTGCTCGGCGTCGCCATTCTCGTCCCGGCGCTCAATCTCCTGACCTCGCCAGACAGCGCGTTCCACATCCCGACCTATGCCATGGCGCTGATGGGCAAGTATCTCTGCTACGCGCTTCTGGCGCTGGCACTCGATCTGGTCTGGGGCTATTGCGGCATTCTCTCGCTCGGCCACGGCGCGTTCTTCGCGCTCGGCGGTTATGCGATGGGCATGTATCTGATGCGCCAGATCGGCTCGCGCGGCACCTACGGCAATCCGCTGTTGCCCGATTTCATGGTCTTCCTCAACTGGAAGGAATTGCCATGGTTCTGGTACGGGTTCGATCACTTCGCCTTCGCGATGCTGATGGTTCTGGTCGTGCCCGGCCTGCTTGCCTTCGTCTTCGGCTGGTTCGCCTTCCGCAGCCGCGTCAACGGCGTCTATCTGTCGATCATCACCCAGGCGATGACCTACGCGCTTCTCCTCGCCTTCTTCCGCAACGACATGGGGTTCGGCGGCAATAACGGCCTGACCGATTTCAAGGAAATCCTCGGCTTCAACGTGCAGGCCGGCGGCACCCGTGCGGCGCTGTTTGCGATGTCGGCGATCATGCTGGCTCTCTGCCTTCTGGTCGCCTCGGCCATCACCCGCTCGAAATTCGGCAAGGTGCTCGTTGGCGTGCGCGATGCGGAAAGCCGCGTCCGCTTCCTCGGCTTCCGGGTGGAGAATATCAAGCTGTTCACCTTCGTCGTTTCGGCCATGTTTGCCGGCATTGCCGGTGCACTGTTCGTGCCGCAGGTCGGCATCATCAATCCGGGCGAATTTGCCCCCGCGAATTCGATCGAAGTCGTCGTCTGGACGGCGGTCGGCGGCCGCGGCACGCTGATCGGCCCGATCATCGGCGCCATCCTCGTCAATGCCGGCAAGAGCTATTTCACCGGCGCCTTCCCGGAGATCTGGCTGTTTGCGCTGGGCGGCCTGTTCATTGCCGTCACGCTGTTTTTGCCGCGCGGCATCGTCGGCACGATCCAGCACGGCTTTGCCGGCCGCAAGGCTCTGAAGGCAGCGGCCGAGGCGGAAAAGGGCAGGGATGCCGGGGCGGTCCCGGTCGCCCGACAGGTTCAGGCAGCGGAGTGAGACGATGAACACGATTGCCGAAACACGCGCCAAAAGCCTGCTCTATCTCGAAGACGTCTCGGTCTCCTTCGACGGGTTCAAGGCGATCAACTCGCTGTCGCTTGTGGTCGAACCGGGAGAGCTTCGCGCCATCATCGGCCCGAACGGTGCCGGCAAGACGACGATGATGGATATCATCACCGGCAAGACGCGTCCCGATACCGGCCGGGTGATCTTCGAAGACACGATCGACCTCACCAAGAAGGACGAGGCCGATATCGCCCAGCTCGGCATCGGCCGCAAATTCCAGAAGCCGACCGTGTTCGAAAGCCACACCGTGTGGGACAATCTCGAACTGGCGCTCAACCGGTCGCGCACCGTGTTCGGCACGCTGTTCTATACGCTGTCGGCCAACGACGAGGCGCGCATCGAGGAGATCCTCGAGACGATCCGCATGACGCATCGCAAAAACGAATATGCCGCCAATCTTTCGCACGGCCAGAAACAGTGGCTCGAGATCGGCATGTTGCTCGCGCAGGAGCCGAAGCTGCTTCTGGTCGACGAGCCGGTCGCCGGCATGACGGATGCCGAGACATCCGAGACCGCATTGCTGCTGAAGGAAATCGCCAAGACCCGCTCGGTCGTGGTGGTGGAACACGACATGGGCTTTATCCGTGATCTCGGCGTCAAGGTGACGTGTCTCGCGGAAGGGTCGGTGCTGGCCGAAGGCTCGATCGATTTCGTGTCGAACGATCCGAAGGTGATCGAGAATTATCTGGGGCGGTGAGGGATTACCCTCCCCTTGAGGGGGAGGGTCGGCGCAAAGCGCCGGGGTGGGGTGATCTTTGGGATCCCGGCGGTCACCCCCACCCGCAGCTTCGCTGCGACCTCCCCCCTCAAGGGGGAGGTGAAAGGGTGCCGCAAGCTTGTCGATACTCCAGCGGCCGACACAACGAGAAAAGAGACCGACCATGCTGACAGTCGAAAACGTCAATCTCCATTACGGTGCAGCACAGGCCTTGCGCGGCGTGTCGATCAAGGCGGATATGGGCAAGATCACCTGCGTTCTCGGTCGCAACGGCGTCGGCAAGTCGTCGCTGCTCCGCGCCGTCACCGGGCAGCATCCGGTGTCAGCGGGGACGATCAGCTTTCAGGGCGAGACGTTGAACGGGCTTGCACCCTATCACCGCGCCAGGCACGGCATCGGCTATGTGCCGCAGGGGCGCGAAATCTTCCCGCTGCTCACCGTTCAGGAAAACCTGCAAAGCGGTTACGCACCGCTGGAGCGCAAGGACAAGTTCATCCCGGACGACATCTTCGCGCTGTTCCCGGTGCTCAAATCCATGCTCGGGCGCCGCGGCGGTGATTTGTCCGGCGGCCAGCAGCAGCAGCTGGCGATCGGACGCGCCATGGTCACGCGGCCGAAAATCCTGGTGCTGGACGAGCCGACCGAAGGCATCCAGCCGTCGATCATCAAGGATATCGGCCGGGCTATCCGTTACCTGCGCGACAGTACCGGCATGGCGATCCTGCTGGTCGAACAGTATCTCGACTTCTGCCGGGAGCTGGCAGATCATGTCTATATTATGGATCGTGGCGAGATCGTGCACGAAGGCGCCGCTGAGACGCTGGATACGGCAGAAGCAAGGCGGCACCTCACTGTTTAGGGGTGAATGTTTGCATGGCTTCTATTCGTTAACGCGGTTTCAAAGCCTGGGCCTGTGTGCTAGATGAACAGCAGATGAACGCATCTTCCGAACATCGTAGATAACCCCCGCACCCCATGATGAGGCGCTGATGGTCTTTGAACGCATTGTTGGTTCTCGTTCCCGCTCCGCCCTTCGCGCCACCGCGACCGGAGCGTTTTTCTTGGCCGCAGGTGCCGCTTTTGCCGGCTGTGGCCAGCCTATGACGCCGGGTCTCCACCCGGTCACCATCGAGACCGACGGTATCGAACGCCAGGCCGTCTACTTCGTGCCGTCCTCCTATACAGGCAAGGACAAACTGCCCGTCGTGTTCGATTTTCACGGCAGCAACTCCAATCCGGTCGGCCAGTTGAAGCGCTCTTCCTGGGACAAGGTTGCCGAAAAGAACGGGTTTATCGCCGTGGCGCTGCAAGGCAGCCTGTCCGGCAAGGCGCCGGGCACCTATGGCTGGAACGTTCCGCATGTGCAGGTGAGCCAGGCTATTCTTCCCAATGGCGCCCAGGGCGGCCAGGACGAGATCGCCTTTATCGAGGATGCCGTCGAAGAGGTGAAGGATGACCTCTGCGTCGATCCGAACCGCATCTTCGCGTCTGGTTATTCCGGTGGCGGCCGCATGCTGTCGGCCTATGTCTGCTCCGGTCAGGACGATTTCGTCGCGGCAGGTTTTGTGAATTCGCTGCGCGCCGGTCGCCCCGTCGAGACCGATGGCAAGTGGGGGCCCGATGCCGCCAACTGCAATCCGGCCAAGCCGATCTCGATCGTGGCCTTTGCCGGCGAAAAGGATGCGCAGAACCCCTATGCCGGCGGCGGCAGCGCCTATTGGCAGTATGGTTTCAAGACGGCGATCAAGCGCTGGACCGATCTCGACGGCTGCAAGGGCAACGGTAACGCAAAGACTGTCGAAGGCGTGACCTACACGATGTACGGCACCTGCACCAACGGCGCCCGCATCGCGACCTACGTCTTCGAAAAGGGCACGCATGACTGGCCGAGGCCTTCGGAAGCCCGGGAAGCGGTGATGGCTGCCGCCAAGGATGGCGTTGCCGGTGTCACCAAGGTTTCGAGCGTCGTGCCGGCCAAGCCTGCCTTCGACGCCAATGTCGATCCGGCTTTCCGCATGTGGGATTTCTTCTCGAAGGCCGACACGACGGATATGGTCGCCACGGCCGCGCCTGCGAAATCCTCTAGCGGATCGAAGTCTGGCACGACTGTTGCGTCTGACTGCTCGACACAGATCAACATGCAGGACACGACGTGCAGCAGCATTCAGCCGACGACACCCCGCCGCAGCGGGCAAGGGGTTCGGGACGCCTTGTAACCAAGGCGTTTGGCGGGCGCACACGGCTTGACCAGTTCTTCCAGGAAGGCTGCGCAAAAATACGCCTTCCGGAAACCTTTTCGCCTGAAATGGAGGCGATCCTCATCAACACGTCAGGGGGACTGACGGGCGGCGACGTGATCGATTGGTCCGTCGCCGCATCCGATTCCACCCGCCTCTCGGTCACCACGCAGGCCAACGAGAAGATCTACAAGGCGGCCGCAGACACCGCCTCCGTCTCCACTCATATCACCGTCGGAGAAAACGCTTCCGTCCACTGGCTGCCGCAGGAAACCATCCTGTTCGACCGTTCGTCGCTGACGCGCCGGCTCGATGTGGATCTGGCCGAAACCTCCGAATTCCTGGCCGTCGAGGCCGTCATTCTCGGTCGCAAGATGATGGGCGAAGCCGTCGATCTCGGCTTCTTCCGGGATCGCTGGCGTGTCCGGCGCGCGGGCTCCCTCATTCACGCGGAGGAAATGCGTTTCGACGGCGAAATCGCGCGACTGGCGAAAGCGGCCGCCGTCCTTTCGGGCCAGGTCGCCTTCGCGACGCTGTTTTATTCCGGACCGCTAGCGGAGGCTCTGTTTCCGAAGCTGAGGGACTGTCTCGGCCCCACATCCGGCGGGGCGAGCTTCTTCAACGGCAAGATCGTTGCGCGTCTCACGGCACCGACGGGGTTCGAGCTCAGAAAAAGCCTGGTACCGGCAATTTCCGTATTGCGTAACGGCGCGCCAGTGCCGAAAGTCTGGAACATCTGATTTGTCATTGATGACGCCGATTGCGGGAAGCCCATGAACCTCACCCCACGCGAAAAAGACAAGCTTCTGATTTCCATGGCCGCGGTCGTTGCCCGTCGTCGCCTGGAGCGGGGCGTCAAGCTTAACTATCCGGAAGCGATCGCGCTGATCACCGACTACGTGGTGGAAGGTGCCCGCGATGGGCGCTCCGTGGCCGCTTTGATGGAAGAGGGCGCGCATGTCATCACCCGCGACCAGGTGATGGATGGCATCCCCGAAATGATCCACGACGTGCAGGTGGAAGCGACGTTCCCGGACGGAACCAAGCTCGTCACCGTGCACGAACCGATCCGCTGAGGAGTTCGCCATGGCTCTCGAACTGCGCCCCAACTGCGAATGCTGCGACAAGGATCTCGCGCCCGACAGCCGCGAGGCGATGATCTGCACGTTCGAATGCACCTATTGCATCGATTGCGCTACGAGCGTGCTTGCCGGTATCTGCCCGAATTGCAATGGTGAACTGGTGCGTCGTCCGGTGCGCCCGGCTGCTGCACTCGTCAACAATCCGGCCTCGACGGTGCGTGTTCTGAAGGCCGAAGGCTGCCAGCCAAAATTAGCATTGAGCGCCTGAGGAGGTGGACCATGATACCCGGTGAAGTCTTTACCGTTGCAGGCGAGATCGAACTCAATGTCGGCGCCCCGACGATCTCGATCGAGGTTTCCAATACCGGCGACCGGCCGGTGCAGGTGGGCAGCCACTACCATTTCTTCGAGACCAATAACGGACTTGCGTTCGATCGCGACAAGGCGCGCGGCATGCGGCTCGATATCCCCGCCGGCACCGCCGTTCGCTTCGAACCGGGTCAGACCCGGTCGATCACGCTGATCCCGCTGTCCGGCGCCCGCAAGGTCTACGGGTTCCAGCAGAAGATCATGGGTGCCCTATGAAATCGCTGGCGCTTCTGGCCGCCTGTGGCTGCGTGCTCCTGATCGATGCTCCGGCATCCGGCGAGGACAGGCCGGACGTGGACTGCGACAACGCCCAGGTCCAGATGGAACTGACCTACTGCGCCGAGCAGGAATTCATCGCCGCGGACAAGCTTCTCAACACTCAATACAAGAAGACCCGCGACCTGATGCGGGCCCGTGATGCGGATGCCGATCCCTCCACGGCAGGTGCGGAGAAAGCCCTCGTCGCAGCGCAACGCGCCTGGGTCGCCTACCGCGACGCCCAATGCGCCTCCTACGGCTTCCAGGCCCGCGGCGGCTCGATGGAACCGATGCTGATCTATGGCTGCCAGGCGGGGCTGACTGCGAAGCGGACGGACGAGCTGAAGGAGCTGACGGAAGAGGGGAACTGAGCCTTTTTTGCGCCAGAAGCGACATTGGTTAGGCAGGAATTTTTGCGGTAAACTAGGCGCTTTCGATAGCGCCGGAGCACGATAATGGGCAGGTTCGAAGCCAAAACATCGACGGATGGAGAAGCAACGATCCCGGTCGAGGTGCGTCAGGCGCTCGGCCTGAAGCCTGGGGGCTCGCTGCAGTTCATCGTTGATGACGAGGGCAAGGTCACCGTCGAGGCGAAGAAGAGCGATCTCGCGCATTTGCGCGGCATCTTCGGCAAGCACGACGGCCCGCCAATGGATATCGAGGAGGCGATCACAGAGACGGTCGCCCGCCGAACGTCTCCCAGTCGCTCGGAGGATGATCCTTGATCGGTCTCGATACCAATATTCTTGCTCGATATTTTCTGGACGATGACCCTCTTTGGTCGCCACGGGTGGCGCAATTTTTTCACGAAAGACTTTCCACGAGCCGGCCGGGGTTCATCAATCCATCACGCTGGTTGAACTCGTCTGGGTACTTCGTCGCAAAACCGGTTACGATCGCGAACGACTGGCCAGCCTTATCGAAGGACTTATCTCGTGCGATCGTCTTGTCATCGGCGACGCTGATGCGGTGGTCAGAGCGCTTGCGTCGTTCAGGACGGGAACTGCCGGTTTTGCGGATTACTTTATTGCCGAACTCAACACGGCTGCCGGCGCGTCACCAACCGTGACACTCGACCACGCCGCCGCCAAGAACATGCCTTTCATTCTGCTTTCTCAGGAAGTCTGATCCATGCCCTACAAAATGTCCCGCGCGTCCTATGCTTCCATGTTCGGCCCGACCACCGGTGACAAGGTGCGGCTTGCCGATACCGAACTCATCATCGAAGTCGAGAAGGATTTCACCGTCTATGGCGAGGAGGTCAAGTTCGGCGGCGGCAAGGTCATTCGTGACGGCATGGGACAGAGCCAGGCAACGCGGGCCGAGGGCGCTGTCGATACTGTCATCACCAATGCGCTGATCGTCGATCACTCCGGCATCTACAAGGCCGATGTCGGTCTGAAGGACGGCCGGATCCATGCGATCGGCAAGGCGGGCAATCCGGATACGCAACCGGGCGTGACGATCATCGTCGGACCATCCACCGAGGCGATTGCCGGCGAAGGCAAGATCCTGACCGCCGGCGGCATGGATGCGCATATCCATTTCATCTGCCCGCAGCAGATCGAGGAAGCGCTGATGTCGGGCATCACGACGATGCTTGGTGGCGGGTCGGGACCGGCGCACGGTACGCTTGCCACCACCTGCACCGGCGCCTGGCATATCGAGCGGATGATCGAAAGCTTTGATGCGTTTCCGATGAACCTCGCGCTGGCCGGGAAGGGCAATGCCTCGCTGCCGGCGCCGCTCGAGGAAATGATCCTCGCCGGCGCGTCATCGCTGAAGCTGCACGAGGACTGGGGCACGACGCCCGCCGCCATCGACAACTGCCTGACAGTCGCCGACGCTTTCGACGTGCAGGTGATGATCCACACCGATACGCTCAACGAAAGCGGCTTCGTGGAAGACACTATCGGCGCCATCAAGGGCCGCACCATTCATGCCTTCCACACGGAAGGGGCCGGCGGCGGTCACGCGCCTGACATCATCAAGATCTGCGGCAATCCCAACGTCATTCCGTCCTCGACCAATCCGACGCGGCCCTACACGATCAACACGCTGGCCGAACATCTCGATATGCTGATGGTCTGCCACCACCTGTCGCCGTCGATCCCGGAAGACATCGCCTTTGCCGAAAGCCGTATCCGCAAGGAGACGATCGCAGCCGAAGACATCCTGCACGATATCGGCGCCTTCTCGATCATCTCGTCGGACAGCCAGGCGATGGGCCGCGTCGGCGAAGTTGCCATCCGCACCTGGCAGACGGCCGACAAGATGAAACGCCAGCGCGGTCATCTGCCCGACGAAACCGGTGATAACGACAATTTCCGCGTCAAACGCTATATCGCCAAATACACGATCAACCCCGCGGTCGCGCACGGCATCAGCCATGAAATCGGCTCGGTCGAAGTCGGCAAGCGCGCCGATCTGGTGCTCTGGAGCCCTGCCTTTTTCGGCGTAAAGCCGGAAATGGTGCTGCTCGGCGGCTCGATTGCGGCAGCACCGATGGGTGATCCAAACGCATCGATCCCGACGCCGCAGCCGATGCACTATCGCCCGATGTTTGCAGCCTATGGCAAGCTGCGCACCAATTCCTCCGTCACCTTCGTCTCCCAGGCGTCGCTCGACGCGGGCATCGTCGGCAGGCTGGGGGTCGCTAAAAAGCTTCTCGCTGTGCGCAATACCCGTGGCGGCATCTCCAAGGCGTCGATGATTCACAATTCGCTGACGCCGCATGTGGAGGTCGATCCGGAAACCTACGAAGTGCGCGCCGATGGAGAGCTCCTGACCTGCAAGCCGGCAACGGTTCTGCCGATGGCACAGCGGTACTTCCTCTTCTGATGCAATACCTTCCCGGACACGGCGCATGAAGAGGCTTGCAAGGCGGTTGCTGCTGGCGATCCCGGCAATCGCTATCCTGATCGTTCTCGCCGTCGCCGTTGGCACATTCGTGCCGCGGCCACTGTTTGCGCCGGATCCCCCGCACGCTTCCGAAAACACGCGCCGGATTCTGGTTCTTTCGAACCCGATCCATACGGATCTCGTCATCCCTCTCGATGCGGAAACGCGGGCGTCCTATTCGTTTCTGGATTCATCAGGCATTCCCGTCGCCGATCCCGCGGCAGAATGGCTGGTGATCGGCTGGGGAGGGCGGTCCTTCTATCTGGAAACGCCGACCTGGGCCGATCTCAAACCCATGCCGGCCTTCCGCGCGCTGACCATCGATTCCTCGGTCATGCATGTCGATGTCGCCGGCGGCATAGACGACACGCATCCGGCCGTGCAGGCGTTCGATCTCGATGCAGATCAATTCCAAGCCATGTCCGACTTCATTCGTGCCAGTTTTGTGGAGGTGGATAACAAGGTCGTGCCCATCCCCGGCGCAGGCTACGGCGTCTATGACCGCTTCTTTGAAGCGCATGGATCGTTCAACGCGCTTGTCGGCTGCAACACCTGGACCGCGCGGGCGCTGAGGGCCGCGGGACTGCGCACGGGGCTGTGGAATCCACTGCCGCAGTTGCTGGCGCTGTCGCTGCGGATTTTCAATTGACGGCCCATGCTTTTCCCGGCCACGGATTTTGCAGCCGGGAGCGTAACTAGGCCTTGTGCCGAGCATCGCGCTTGGTGATTATGCCGCCTTCAAGGAGACTTTCATGCAGCATATCCATTCCTATCGTCCCGCCGGTGAAATCAGCGATCCGCCGGTGGATGTCGTCACCTTGCCGCATGATCTGCGGCACCTGCGCCGCAAGCTGCTGCATTTGTCGAACGGCGACATGGTGATGCTCGATCTCAAGGAAGCGGTGCTGTTTCACCATGGTGACCGGCTGGTGCTTGAGAACGGGGATACGGTGGAAGTGCAGGCGGCGCCGGAAAAGCTGTTCGAGGTCAAGGCGCGCGATACGCTGCACCTGATCGAGCTTGCCTGGCATCTCGGCAACCGGCACCTGTCGGCGCAGATCGAGGACGGCCGTATCCTCATCCTGCGCGATCACGTCATCCGTTCCATGCTGCAGGGCCTCGGCGCAACCGTCACCGACATTGACGAACCCTTCCAGCCGGCCCGCGGCGCCTATCACGCGCATGGCGGCCATGATCACGGCAGTCACGGTCATCATGCCCATGACTGAACCGGTATGATGCAAGACGTGGGTCTGCAGGGTAAGCTTGGGCAGGGGCTAGATACGCACGCCTTGCTCCGTCTGATGGCATGGCTGTCTCCGGCTTTTCCGATCGGCGGCTTTGCCTGGTCGGGCGGGCTGGAGCGCGCGGTGGCGGATCGGCTGGTGACATCGGCCTCGGATCTCGCATCCTGGCTCGAAACCATCCTGCTTCACGGTTCGCTCTGGAACGATGCGGTTCTGTTTTCGAGCGCTTTCGAGGCTGTCGATCAACCCGACGCGTTGAAGGACCTCTCCGAACTCGGTCTGGCGCTGGCAGGCTCGGCAGAGCGTCATGCGGAAACGTTATCGCTCGGCCAGGCCTTCGTCACGGCGGCCATCGCCTGGCCGCACCCTGTGCTGCAGCTTTTGCCGAAACAGGTGCCCTTTCCGATCGCGGTCGGCGCCATCTCGGCGGCCCATGGCGTACCGAAGACGAGCGCAATCGCCGCCTATCTGCATGCGGCTGTCTCGCAATCGGTCTCAGCCGGCATCCGCCTTGGTGTGTGCGGTCAGGCCCACGGCGTCGGCATTCTGGCCGGTCTCGAGGCTCTGGTTGGCGAGATTGCGACCAAGGCACAAGGCGCAACGCTCGATGATCTCGGCGGTGCCGCCGTGCAGGCGGAGATCGCCTCGCTTCGCCACGAAACACAGCATTCGCGGCTGTTCCGGTCCTAGCGACCGGGATAAGCTGTTGCAGCAATCGAAAGGAATGTCCTCATGAAATCGGCAAACGGACCGCTTCGCGTCGGGATCGGCGGGCCGGTCGGCTCCGGCAAGACGGCGCTCACCGAAAAGCTCTGCAAGGCGATGCGCGACAAATATTCGGTCGCCGTCGTCACCAACGATATCTACACGAAAGAGGATGCCGAAGCGCTGGTGCGGATGCAGGCGCTGTCGTCGGACCGGATCGTCGGCGTCGAGACGGGCGGATGTCCGCATACGGCGATCCGCGAGGATGCGACGATCAATCTTCAGGCGATCGCCGGTCTCAACGAGCGCATTCCCGATCTCGACATCGTGTTCATCGAATCCGGCGGCGACAATCTGGCGGCGACGTTTTCCCCGGATCTCGCCGATATCACAATCTACGTGATCTCCACCTGCCAGGGCGAGGAAATTCCGCGCAAGGGCGGGCCGGGTATCACCCGCTCCGATCTCCTGATCATCAACAAGAAGGACCTGGCGCCTTACGTCGATGTCGATATCGACGTGATGGACAGGGATGCTTCGCGGATGCGCGAGATGAAGCCGCATGTCTTCACCGACCTCAAGCGCGGCGAGGGCGTCGAGCATGTGGTGCGGTTTCTGGAGACGCAGGGCGGGCTGTGAGATCGCAATGACGAGGTCTGCGGTTTCCTGACCCTTTGAGGCAAGCCATGCTGACGCGAGTGGCCGGCCTGCTCGGGCCGGCCTCCCGGGTTACTTGCTTCGACGGTTCAGATTTCCCGCAGCGCCTGTACGTCCACCACCTGGATGATGCGGCCGCGAACCGTGACACCTGTCTTGCGCAGAGACGAAAAGGCGCGCGACAGGGCTTCGGGAGCCAGTCCCAGCATGCCGGCGAGCAGGCTTTTCTGGAACGGCAGGCGGATCGCTGCCGGTCCACCGTCAACCGGGCAGCGGCTGAGGATGTAGTTTGCCACCCGTTGCGGCGCCGTGAACAGCCGGTCGTTGGCAACACAGTCCATCGTGCTGATCAGATGACGCGACAGGGTCGTCATCACGGCGCGGGAGATACCGGGATCCTCTTCAGCCAGATCCTTGACCGTCTGCAGGTCGAAACGCACCAGCGTGCAGGTCTCTGCGGCCTGGGCGAAAAAGGGATACTTCCGGTCCGCATAAAGCATGCACTCGCCGAACGTATCTCCCGGTGCGGAAATGCGGATATCCGCATCGCGCCCGTCTCGGCTCAGCCGGTAGAGGCGGACATAGCCATTCAGCACACAGTAAAACGCTTCGGCACGTTGGCCCTCTCGCACGATGAGGTCACGGGCGGACACTGTCTCGACACTCATCGCCGACAGCATCTTGACCAGCGAGTTACCGGTCAGGCCGTGCATGAAAGGCGTTTTCATGAGAACCGCGCGGTCGCGATTGTTGAGTTTGATGTCGCCGTTGCCCATGTCCGTTCTTCTTTTCTGGCGGGGAGCTTCCTAGAATGTAATTATTCTAAATTAACACGTGCTCCGAAGCGCGTTTTGACGTCGATCAAATCGTCCAAGATTCTTTGCGATCGGGATGCGCTTTTGCATTTCCGCACCCTTCGACGTCTTCTGCCCCACCCGGAATCGCTTGCTCGGACCGGTGTTTTTACTCCGCAGCCATGGGCGGAAGCCGCAGGACCTTGGCGCCGCCAGAGGCGCTGAGCATATCGTGGTCGATGCCGTTTTCGCGTTCCAGCCGGCGAAGCCGCTCGCCGAGGTCACGGTTCTCCTGGGTCAGTTCCTCGTTGGAAAGGCCGAAATCCTCCTCTTCTTTCTTGCCGACCAGGCGACCGAAGATCCGCCCGAGCAGGCCGGAAAGATCGTCCATGATGAGGAAGAAGGCGGGGACAACGAGGAGCGACAGGACGGTGGAAACGATGATGCCGCCGATCACGGCGATTGCCATCGGGGCGCGGAACGATCCGCCTTCGCCGATACCCATCGCCGAGGGCAGCATGCCGGCCGACATGGCGATAGACGTCATGATGATCGGGCGGGCGCGCTTGCGGCCGGCTTCGACCATGGCGTGAACACGCTCCAGTCCGTGGCGTTTCATCTCGATGGCGAAATCCACGAGCAGGATGGCGTTCTTCGTGACAATCCCCATCAGCATCAGGATACCGATCAGAACCGGCATCGACAGCGCGTTCTGGGTGACAATCAGCGCCACCGCCACGCCGCCGATCGCAAGCGGCAGCGAGAACAGGATGGTCAGCGGCTGGATGACGTCCTTGAACAGCAGGATCAGCACGACCAGAACCAGAAGCAGGCCCATCAGCATGGCATTGCCGAAGCTCTGGGTCATTTCCGCCTGCACCTTGGCGTCGCCACTTTCGGCCAGCCGAACGGATGGCGGAAGGTTGGTTTCGTCGACGATGCGTTTGAACTCGGCCGACGACGTGTCGAGTGCCGTGCCGAAGGGCACATCCGAGCCGATCGCCACGACGCGGTTGCGGTCGTTGCGCGTGATCGAGCTCGGGCCTTCCGAATAATCCACGTCGGCAACACTGGTGAGCGGCACCGTGGCGCCGCTTGCGGTCCTCAGCTTCAACGCCTTGATCGCTGCTAGATCACGCCGCACATCGAGTGAGGTCTGGACACGGATCGGGATCTGCCGGTCATCCAGGTTGATCTTGGCGAGATTGGCGTCGATATCGCCGATGGTTGCGACGCGCACCGTTTCGGAGATCTGCTGCGGCGTAATGCCGAGGCGCGCGGCTTCCGCCATGCGCGGACGGATCTGCAGTTCCGGCCGGGGCAGGGCGCCGTCGGAGGAAACATTGGCAAGGATCGGCGAAGCGCGCAGGCGCGATTCCAGGAGCCCGATCGCATCGTTCAGGTCCGCCTCGTTGTCGGAGAGGAAGTTGAACGCCAGTTCGCGCTCGGCGCGGTCGTTGACCTTCGAGATACGCACGTCCGGGATATCGCGGATTGCGGCAAAGATGTCCTTTTCCACGTCCCATTGCGGACGGGTACGGCCATGTTCTTCCATTTTCGGCAAAGAAGAGCCGATCAGCGGCAGGCTACCCAGCCCCTTGTTGACCAGCGTCTTGATCAGCGAATGGTCGATGTTTTCGAGGATGACACGAACGGTCGAGCGGCGCAGTTCAAGATCGCCCTTGGGCGATGCGCCACCGAGCACGAAGACGCTTTCGACGCCGTCGATATCGCGAACCGCGTGGTCGATCCTTTCAGATGTCTCGGCGGTCTCCTCCAGCGTCGCATTGGGCGGCAGCTCGACGGAGAGAACGACGCGCGAGGAATCGTCCGGCGGCAGGAAGCTGCCGGGCACCTGGCTCAGCAGCATGAGCGAGCCGGCGAGGAAGGCGATGGCGCCGAGAAGCGTCGCATAGCGCCAGTACCATTTGCGGGTCGTGCCGGTGACCAGGCGCGTGTAGGCGCGCATGATCCAGCCGTCATTGTCGTGGTGGTCTTCCATCCCGTCTTCGGCGCGCATCAGATAGGCCGCCATCAGCGGCGTGATCAGGCGCGCGACCGCCAGCGAGAAGAAGACCGAGAAGGCGACGGTGAGACCGAACTGGATGAAATACTGGCCCGGAACGCCCGGCATGAAGGAGACGGGCACGAAGACGGCGATGATGGTGAAGCTCGTCGCGATGACCGCGAGGCCGATCTCGTCGGCCGCCTCGAGTGCGGCCTTGTACGGCGTCTTGCCCATCTTGATATGACGGGCGATGTTTTCGATCTCGACGATCGCGTCATCCACCAGAATGCCGGTCGCAAGCGTCAGCGCCAGGAACGAGACAAGGTTGAGCGAGAACCCCATCAGGTCCATGACCCAGAAGGTCGGGATTGCCGACAGCGGCAGGGCGACGGCCGCAATCAGCGTAGCGCGCCAGTTGCGCAGGAACAGCATGACGACGATGATGGCAAGGATCGAGCCCTCCACCAGCGTGTGAAGGGCCGCTTCGTAATTGCCGTAGGTGAAATAGACGGAATCGTCGACCATGGCGATCGCAACGTCGGGATGCGCCTTGCGCACGCCGTCGAGGCTTTCCGCCACGGTTTCGGCGACCGAGACTTCGCTTGCACCCTTCGCGCGGAAGACGGCGAAGGTGACGGCCGGCGTGCCGTTGAAGCGCGAGAAGGATTTCTGCTCCTCATAGGTATCGGTGACGGTGCCGAGTTCCGACAGCCGCACGAAACGGTTGTTGGAGAGGCTGATCGACGTCTCGGCCAGTTGCGCGACATCGCGGGCATCGCCGAGCGTGCGGATCGTCTGTTCGTTGCCGGCCACCTGGCCGCGGCCGGAGCCGAGGTTGACGTTGGTGCCGCGGATCTGCTGGTTCACGTCGGCTGCCGTGATGCCATAGGCATCGAGCTTGGCGGGATTGAGCGACACGCGCACTTCGCGATCCGAGCCGCCGTAACGGTCGATTCGACCGATACCGGCCTGGCCTTCAAGCGCCCGCGTCACTGTGTCGTCGACGAACCAGGAGAGTTCCTCGAGCGTCATGTTGGGCGATGAGACGGCGAATGTCTGGATTGCCTGTCCTTCGACATCGACCTTGGTGACGATCGGTTCCTCGATGCCGGCCGGCAGGTCGCCGCGGATCTTGTCGATCGCGTCCTTGGTATCCTGCACCGCTTCGGGCGTGGGCTTTTCGATGCGAAAGACGACGACCGTCTGCGACTGGCCATCGGTGATGGTGGACTGGACTTCGTCGATGCCGCTGATCGAGGCGACGGCATCCTCGATCTCCTTGGTCACCTGTACTTCCAGTTCGGCAGGCGATGCGCCGGACTGGACGACGGTGACGGAGACGACGGGCACGTCGATATTCGGGAAGCGGGTGATCGGCAGCGCATAGAAGGACTGGATGCCGACGTACAGCAACAGGGCAAAGCCGAGAAGCGGCGCGATCGGGTTGCGGATGGACCAGGCGGAGAAGTTCATCTTCGCGTCCTCAATTCGAAACGGCGGCGGGCGGGGCCCGGTCAGCTTCGGCCTTGTCGGCGCCAGCCTTTGAGCCCGGCAGGACCGGGTTGATCTTGTCGCCGTCGCGCACAAAGGCGCCGGCCTTGGCGACGACCCGGTCGCCCTCGGCAATGCCACTGACGATCTGGATGAAGCCGCCGTCCTGAATGCCGGTTTCTATCTTGACCTGCTTGACGGTGTCGCCTTCCACCTTGCGGGTGACCGAGCCCGAAGGCGCGGTGGTCACGGCCGAGAGCGGCAGGGCCAGCGCCGTCGTTTCGGTGATGACGATCTCCGCACTGCCATACATGCCCGATCGGGCACCACTCTCGTCATCGACGACGATATGCACGGCGCCGAGGCGGGTGGTCGCATCGACGGAGGGCGAAACGATCCGCACCTTGCCTTCGATCTTGCGTGTGCCGCCGGCAATGGTGATGATCGCCTTCTGGCCGAGCTTCACCTTCTGGATGTCTGTTTCCGAAAGATCGGCCACGAGTTCGATCGCGCCGTCCTTGATGATGGTGAAGAGCGGTTCGCCGGCGCCGGCGGCAATCGCGCCGATCCGCGCATTCTTGGCCGTGACGACGCCATCAACCGGGCTTTTGACGCCGGTGCGGGCAAGGTTGAGGTCGACGTCCTTGATCTGCGCATCGACGACCTTGACGTCGGCCTCACCGACGGAAACGGCCTGTTTCGCCGCGTTCAGCCGTGCTTCGGCGACTTCAACCTGGGCCTGCGTCTGTTCGACCTGGCTCTGGCTGCTGGTGCCGTTTTGTCCGAGTTTTCTGGTGCGGTCGCGCTGGCGGATGGCGTCGGCCAGATTGGCTTCGGCCTCGATCACCTGCGCCTTGTATTGCGCGACGCCGGCCTCGGCCTTGGCCCTGTTTGCCTCAAGCTGGCTTTTTTGCAGAATGAGCGAGTCGTCGTTGAGGGTTGCGAGAACCGCGTCCTGCTTCACCTCGTCGCCGACATCGGCATCGACGCTGCGGATAGAGAGACCGTCGACCAGAGGCTGGATGTAGATTTCCTCGATCGGGCGGATCGTACCGGTCGCGATGACCCGATCGGTCATCGGGCGGGTTTTGGCCTCGGTCACGATGATCGACGGAAGGTTCTTCTGCGGTGCGGTCGGCTGTGCTTGCTGCGCCAATGCCGGAAAGGCGAGGAGCGTGATCAGGGCAGGGGCGAGGGACGCCGCCAACAACGCGAGCTTTGACGAAATGCGAAACATGCGACGACTTCCGATGCACCAGAGGGTCTTTATTTCGCTGTCCGGGATCCGCGCCCCTCCCTGCGCAGTTCCTGATGAGGTGGTGACGACCCAAAGCCGCCACAAGTCCGTCACCCGACAAATTCATGTCCCGTGTTTTTACGGCTTCCGTCGCCGCAAATCAATCTGCTCGCGGAAATGCCAAGACCAAGATCAGTGATGGTTACCGCCCCATAAAATATGCCCGGCAGCGCGCCGGGCATATACTGTTTTCGGCAGGTTAGATCGGCTCGATCAGGCCCTGCTTATTTAAGAGCGGCGGTCGTTACATCGGTCGTGTAGCCACCATCCGGCTGCTTGGTGATGATCTTCTGGTCGAGCAGCGCCTTTACCGTGCGCTCGTAGGTCGCCATGTCCAGCTTGCCGTCGCCGATCAGCTTTGCCACTTCGCCCATCATGCGCTTCTGGTGGTTCTCGTCCTGGCCGCCATTGTCCATGACGATCTCTGCGGCTTCTTCCGGGTTCTCGATCGCGTATTTCCAGCCCTTCATCGAAGCGCGCACGAACTTGACCATGTTCTCCTTGAACTTTGGATCGGCCAGCTTTGTGTCGAGAGCGTAGAGCCCGTCTTCCAGAAGGTCGTTGCCGAGCTTGGTATAGTTGAAGACGACCAGATCTTCGGCCTTGAAGCCGGCGTCGATCGCCTGCCAGTATTCGTTATAGGTCATGACGGAGATGCAGTCCGCCTGCTTCTGGATCAGCGGCTGGACGTCGAAGCTCTGCTTCAGAACCGTCACGCCATCCGTACCGCCCTCGGTCTTCAAGCCGATCTTGTTCATCCAGGCAAAGAACGGATACTCGTTGCCGAAGAACCAGACGCCGAGCGTCTTGCCCTTGAAATCGGCTTCCGTCTTGACCGGGCCGTCCTTCGGGCAAATCAGCTCGAGACCGGACTTGGCGAAAGGCTGGGCGATGTTGGTCAGCGGTACGCCCTTTTCGCGGGCAACCAGCGCGCCGCCCATCCAGTCGACGATCACGTCGGCGCCGCCGCCGGCGATCACCTGTTCCGGAGCGATGTCGGGACCACCCGGCTTGATCGTCACGTCAAGGCCTTCCTCCTCGTAGAAGCCCTTGTCCTTGGCCACGAAATAACCGCCGAACTGGCCCTGGGCGACCCATTTCAGCTGCAGCGTCAGCTTGTCGGCGGCGAATGCATTGGATGCGGCAAGCGAGAACGCTCCCGCCATCAGTGCCATGATCATCTTTTTCATTGTCGTTTCCCTCTTTTGTTGCCGCCCCCGTTTTCGGGATGCGGATCGTCAGCGACTAACCCCCACGGTTAGACGGATGCCAGAATGTCGTTGCTCTCTCGGCAAGGGCGACGACGCCATAAAAGAGCGATCCGGCGAGCGCCGCAACCGCGATTTCGGCCCAGACCATGTCGACATTCATGCGCCCGATCTCGGTGGAGATGCGAAAGCCCATGCCGACGATCGGCGTGCCGAAGAATTCCGCGACGATGGCGCCGATCAGCGCCAGGGTGGAATTGATCTTCAGCGCGTTGAAGATGAAGGGCATGGCGGCCGGAAGCCTGAGCTTCATCAGCGTCTGCCGGTAATCCGACGCATAGGAGCGCATCAGGTCACGCTCCATCGTTCCGGAGGCGGAAAGCCCGGCCACCGTGTTCACCAGCATCGGGAAGAAGGTCATGATGGTGACGACGGCCGCCTTCGACTGCCAGTCGAAGCCGAACCACATGACCATGACCGGCGCGACGCCGATGATCGGCAGCGCCGACATGAGATTGCCGATCGGCATCAGTCCGGCGCGCAGGAACGCAAAGCGGTCGGCAAGGATCGCCACTACAAAGCCTGCGCTGCAGCCGAGGATGTAACCCGCCAGCACCGCCTTGAAGATGGTCTGCTGGACGTCCGCCCAGAGGATCGACAGCGAGGCTGCAATCCGCAGTCCGATCGAGGAGGGCGGCGGCAGGAGGATGAAGGGCACGCCGAAGCCGCGGGTGAGCGCTTCCCACAGGAGCAGCAGCCACGCGCCGAAGATCGCGGGGATCGCGAGACCCAGCAGTCCATCCGCGAACCTGGAACGGGTCCGGATCTCCGACAACAGGCTGACGCAGCGCCATGCCAGCAGCCAGTTGGCCGCGATCATCAGGAAATACGCCGTTGCCGCCTTGCCCTCGTTTCCGGAAAGGCCTGAAATCAGGATGCCGGTCGACAGGTGGCAGAAGACGAAGATCGCTGCCGCGAGAAACAGGGGCGGCAGGGGCAGAAACGACACGACGGCGCCTGCAATCGACAGAGCAAAGATCGCAAACAGCGTCATCGGTGCAAAACGCGCCACCGCATCGGGATCGAGGAGCGGAAGTGTCGCAAGTGCCGCGATCGACAGCGCCAGCGATAGCCGGCCCTGCCATGACTTAAGGAGGGATGTTCGCATCAGCGCGCTCATGTCGGCTTTCCTCCCATGTTGCGGTTGACGATCTTTCCGGCGATCCCGACGACTGCGACCAGAAGCGATGCCAGCACCGAGCCCGCCACGAGCGCCGCCCAGATGTCGATCGTCTGGCTGTAATAGGCGCCGGCCAGAAGCTTCGAGCCGATGCCGGCGACAGCACCGGTCGGCAGCTCGCCGACGATCGCGCCGACGAGACTTGCAGCAATCGCCACCTTCATCGAGGTAAACAGGAACGGCACCGAGGCCGGGACACGCAGCTTCCAGAAGGTCTGTGCGGCGCTGGCATGATAGGTGCGCATCAGATCGAGCTGGATCAGTTCCGGCGAGCGCAGGCCCTTCACCATACCGACTGCGACGGGGAAGAACGAGAGGTAGGTGGAGATCACTGCCTTGGGCACCAGACCGGAAATCCCGATCGCGCCGAGCGTGACGATCACCATCGGCGCGACGGCAAGGATCGGCACGGTCTGCGACGCGATGATCCACGGCATCAGGCTGCGGTCGAGCGCGCGCACGTGGACGATGCCGACCGCGATCAGGATGCCGAGAAGCGTGCCGAACCCGAAGCCCGCAAGCGTCGAGGAGAGGGTGACCCAGGCGTGATAGACGAGGCTGCGGTTGGAGTTGAGCTTGCGCAGAAACGTGTTCTCGAAAACATTCGACGCCACCTGGTGCGGCGCCGGCAGGATCGGCTTCGGCTGCGACATCGTCTTGCCGAGGAATTCCATCGGCGTCGAGGTGACACCGGCGCGCCGGTCGAGATCGCGCTGGAACGGCGCATTCATGAAATATGCGCCGACATACCAGATCGCGACAATGACGAGGACGACCGTTGCGACGGGGAGAATGCGGTGACGGAACAGGGTTTCCTTGTGCATCAGCCTTTCGCTCCCATCGGCACCAGCATCAGCACCATGGCAGCGACCCCTAGACCGACTCCGGCCAGCTGCTGCGGCGTCAGTTTCTCGCCGAAAACGGCAAAGGCGATGACGTTGATGAGAAGCAGCTGCGCGATCGCCGAAACGGAAATGGCGAGCCCCAGCCCGCCCTCGCGCATCAGCTTCACCATCATCAGGTTGCCGACGCAGTAGAGCACCAGCGATAGCAGGAGAAGGAGGATGTTGCTGGAGGCGATATAGGCGCGCGAGGCGGTCGCCGCCGCAAGAAATGTCGCCATGGCGCCGCACAGCCAGAGCAGGAAGGCAGCGTTCATGCTGAGATCTCCCAATGAACGCCTTTTGCCGCCGGAAGAGACCGAGCCTTCAGCGTGAGAGAAGAGTACAAATCCCTATTCCTCATAGCTATGCCCCGCGCGCAGACCTTCGCGGACCCGGTGGGCGATCGCCAGGAATTCGGGCGTCTCGCGGATATCCAGCGGGCGTTCCTTCGGCAGGGTCGACGTGATCACGTCGGTCACCCGCCCGGGTCGCGGCGACATCACCACGATCTTGGTGGAGAGATAGACCGCCTCGGGGATCGAGTGGGTGACGAAGCAGATGGTCTTTTGCGTCCGCTCCCAGAGTTTCAGGAGTTGCTCGTTCAGATGGTCGCGGACGATCTCGTCCAGTGCGCCGAAGGGCTCGTCCATAAGAAGGAGATCGGCATCGAAGGCGAGGGCCCGGGCGATCGAGGCGCGCTGCTGCATGCCGCCGGAAAGCTGCCAAGGATATTTCTTGCCGAAGCACGAGAGATTGACGAGATCGAGCGTCCGCTCGATGCGGCTCGCGCGTTCTGCCGTCGAGTAGCCCATGATTTCGAGCGGAAGGGCTATGTTGTTCTCAATCGTCCGCCAGGGATAAAGGGCAGGCGCCTGAAACACGTAACCGTAGGAGCGGCTTTTGCGCGCCTCCTCCGGCGTCATGCCGTTGACGAGGATTTCGCCCGAGGTTGCCCGTTCCAGATCGGCGATCACCCGCAGAAACGTTGTCTTGCCGCAGCCGGAG
The DNA here is from genome assembly GCF_017876855.1 of Rhizobium sp. PvP014. NCBI lineage: Bacteria > Pseudomonadati > Pseudomonadota > Alphaproteobacteria > Hyphomicrobiales > Rhizobiaceae > Rhizobium > Rhizobium sp. PvP014. The sequence continues at coordinate 1,712,323 of NZ_JAGIOT010000002.1, read as the reverse complement.
GGGCCGATGAAGGAGACGAAGTCGCCCTTCTTCACGTCGAGATCGACATCAGACAGCCCATGAACCGGCCCGTCGCCGGTCTCGAAGGTGAGGCCGAGATTTCTCGCGGAAACGACGGAGTAGGTCATGGGCGCGCTCCGTCGTAAGCGTGGCTGATCGTTTGAAGGGCCGGGTTTTCTGGTATCATGGAGCTGCACATCCGGCCGTCGGCGCCATGAAGGCGGCCGCGGCTCCGCTGGAGAGGGGGAATTTCAATGGACACGTCATCAAGACCGACCTGCCGTATCGTCAGGCCCGACGCTGCCTATGACGGCAAGCAGGGCCTCACCTATGTGCAGGGCATTTCGGCCGAAACGGTCGGCTCCAAGGGCATCTGCATGCATCTTCTGACCATTCCGCCGGGGGCAAAAGCCAAGGCGCATCTGCACGAGACCCACGAGACCGCGATCTACATGCTCTCCGGCTCCGCCGACACCTGGTATGGCGACCGGCTGGAGAACCACGTCGTGCTGCATGCGGGCGAGCTGATGTACATCCCGGCCGGCGTTCCGCATCTGCCGGCCAACCGGTCGGGCACGCCCTGCACCGCGATCATCGCGCGCACGGATCCCAACGAGCAGGAAAGCGTGGTCCTGCTGCCGGAACTGGACGCGCTGGTGGACTGAGCCACGGGCCTCCGCCTCATCGGGTATCGCTGTCATCAAACCGCTCATACGCCTGATGCCGGGATGCCGGAGCGTTCCACCTTGCGCGGCGCGGTGATCTCCTTCCAGGCCGACAGCGCCTTGCTGACGGCTGGGAACGGCGGGCGGGAAACGAACTTGCCGTCGCCCGGCTTCGTGCGGATCTCGCCATTGGCATAGGCGACATTGCCGCGCGACAGCGTGAAGCGCGGCAGGCCGGTCACTTGCTTGCCTTCGAACACGTTGTAATCGATCGCCGATTGCTGGGTTGCGGCTGAGATCGTCTTCGATGCCTTAGGGTCGAGCACCACGATATCCGCGTCGGCTCCAACCAGGATCGCGCCCTTCTTCGGGTAGATGTTGAGGATCTTGGCGATGTTGGTGGAGGTGACTGCCACGAACTCGTTCATGGTGATGCGGCCGGTCTCGACGCCGTGGGTCCACAGCATCGGCAGGCGGTCTTCAAGGCCGCCGGTGCCGTTCGGGATTTTGCGGAAATCGCCGCGCCCGGTGCGTTTCTGTTCCGTCGTGAAGGCGCAGTGGTCGGTCGCTACCACCTGCAGCGAACCGGACGCCAGGCCCGCCCATAGCGAATCCTGATGGCGCTTGTCGCGGAACGGCGGTGACATCACCCGTCGGGCGGAATGATCCCAGTCCGGATGGGCGTATTCGCTCTCGTCGAGCGTCAGATGCTGGATCAGCGGCTCGCCATAGACCCGCATGCCGGACTGGCGCGCGCGCCTGATCGCCTCATGCGCCTGTTCGCAGGACGTGTGCACCACATAGAGGGGAACGCCGGCGGTATCGGCGATGATGATGGCACGGTTGGTCGCTTCGCCCTCAACGGAGGCGGGCCGCGAATAGGCATGCGCCTCCGGCCCGTCATTGCCCGCATCCATCAGTTTCTGCTGCATGGCGGCGACGATATCGCCGTTTTCGGCATGCACGAGCGGCAGGGCGCCAAGCTCGGCGCATCGCGAGAACGAGGCGAACATCTCATCGTCGTTGACCATCAGCGCGCCCTTGTAGGCCATGAAATGCTTGAACGTGTTGATGCCGTGGTTGCGCACCACCGCCTTCATCTCGTCAAACACTTGCTCGCCCCACCAGGTGATCGCCATGTGGAACGAATAGTCGCAGTGCGCGCGGGTCGCCTTGTTGTCCCAGCGCTTCAGCGCATCAAGCAGCGACTGACCCGGCTCCGGCAGGCAGAAATCGACCACCATCGTGGTGCCGCCCGAAAGCGCCGCGCGTGTGCCGCTATCGAAATCGTCGGCCGAATAGGTGCCCATGAAGGGCATTTCCAGATGCACATGCGGATCGATCCCGCCCGGCATTACGTAAGCGCCTGACGCATCCAGGACTTCCTCGCCCCGGAGATCCGGCCCGATCTCGACGATACGACCACCTTCGATCTTCACATCCGCCTTGTAGGTGAGGTCGGCTGTCACGACAGTGCCGTTCTTGATGATGGTGGTCATGGCTCGCTCCCTTATTTGATTGTGGCGATCGGCAGCACCGACTGCCGAAGTCCGATAATACTGATCAATGCACTCTCAAGCCGCTGCATCTCGTCGTCACCGAGATGCCCGATGATCTGACGGATCGACGCCTTTCTGAGGTGGGTCAGCTTGTCGGTCATGATCTGGGATATTGCCTGCAGCCCGTTACTCGCCGAGGGCGTCAGGGTCGGTCGAAAATCCGGAGAGTCAGAGAGAAACGTCGTCAGCGGGCATAGGAGAAGCGTGACGTGGCCTTCGATAAACTCGTCGGCGTGGACGATGACCGCGGGTCTTGGCTTGCCAAGGTCACCCTGAAACGCCGCCGTGACCATGTCGCCTCTTTTCAGGTTCACGGTTTCTCCCAGTCGTCAGCAGGGCTTTCGTCAGTGAATTTTATGATGCCAGCGTTGCGATCCGCCTCTGCCGATGCCTTCGCCTGCAGGGCCGCCCGCAATCGATAAGCCTCGCTGGTAAAGTCCGGCACCCAAACCTCGATCGGCCGGTAGCCCTTGCGGATCAGCTCGGCGCGTTCTTCTTCAGAGACTTCCCGTGGCCTGCCCATGTCATTGCCTCCTGTCACTGCTGGCGCATTGCCGCGCTATGGACGAGTTTTCCGCGTCGAGCTCAATGCGATGGCTCGAACCTCGTCGCACGCGCGTTTGCCCGTCGCGCTGACGGCGCGGCGATGCTTGAAAACAAGAATTTCCGGTGCGGGTGACATGCGGCTGGCTCCGCTTTTGTTGCCGGCGTCGAGTGTAGCTCGGATCTCCTCACGCCACAATCTCCGCCGTTTCCAGCACCGCATGCAGCAGCACGTCGCAGCCGGCGGCGGCCCAGTCCTTGGAGATCTCCTCGGCCTCGTTGTGCGAGACGCCGTCGACGCAGGGGCAGAAGATCATCGTCGAGGGTGCCAGTCTGGATGCCCAGCACGCATCGTGACCGGCGCCGGAGATGATGTCCAGGTGGCTGTAGCCGAGCTTGACCGCGGCATCGCGCACCCGGCCGACCAGAACCGGATCGAAGGTCACCGGATCGAAATGACCGACGGCTTCCACCGCGCAGCCGACGCCGAGCTCTTCGCAGATCTCGATTGCGCCCGCCTCGATCTTTTCCCGCATCCGGTCGAGCTTTTCCTGCGTCGGCGTGCGCATGTCGACGGTGAAGACGACCTTGCCGGGCAGCACGTTTCGGGAATTGGGCGAGAAAAACGCCTGGCCGACGCCGGCGACAGCGCCCGGCTGCTCCGCCATCGCCACGTCCTGCACCAGTTCCAGAATACGGCCGAAAGCAAGCCCGGCATTGACGCGGCGGTCCATCGGCGTCGAGCCGGTATGTGCTTCCTTTCCCGTCAGCGTGAATTCCAGCCACCACAGGCCCTGGCAGTGAGTAACGACGCCGATCTGTTTTTGCTCGGCTTCGAGGATTGGGCCCTGCTCGATATGATATTCGAAATAGGCATGCATCTTGCGGGCGCCGACCTCTTCGTCGCCCAGCCAGCCGATCCGCTTCAGCTCTTCGCCATAGGTCTTGCCGTCCGGATCCTTGCGGCTATAGGCGTAGTCGAGCGAATGAACACCGGCAAACACACCGGAGGCGAGCATGGCCGGCGCAAACCGCGCACCTTCCTCGTTCGCCCAGTTGGTGACGACGACAGGATGCTTCGTCTTCACCCCGAGATCGTTCATCGAGCGCACGACTTCGAGCCCCGCCAGCACGCCGAGCACACCGTCATATTTGCCGCCGGTCGGCTGGGTATCGAGGTGGGAGCCGATATAGACCGGCAGCGCATCCGGATCGGTGCCGGCGCGGGTCGCAAACATCGTGCCCATCTTGTCGGTGCCGACTGTCATGCCGGCGTCTTCGCACCAGCGCTTGAACAGGTGGCGGCCTTCGCCGTCCTCGTCGGTCAAGGTCTGGCGGTTGTTGCCGCCGGCAATGCCGGGGCCGATCTTTGCCATCTCCTCCAGCATGTCCCACAGCCGGTCGCCGTTCACACGCATGTTCTCGCCCGGTGCTGCCGCCATCATCCTGTCCTTACCCGTTATGCCTGCTTGAGCCGCGTTCCAGACCGACGTTTGCACGATCTGAAACATCGGCATTGCGTTTGTTTTGTCTGTGATCGATAATTTGACCGACTGGTAAAACATACAATGTCCCGACCGCCACTCAAGCCGTAAATCACGAAAAATACTCGCCTATTTTCGCGCCACATGCCCTGAAAATGGGCCTCGTGATACGAATCTGGATCAGCGTTTGGGACTGCAAGGCAGGATACGGATGGCCATTCCACGAGCGGCGAAAACGCAGCGGCGCACCCGCATCCAGGAGGAGAAGGAAGAGGTCATTCTCGAGGCCGCTCTCGAGGTGTTTTCGGTCAGCGGTTTCCGCGGCACGACGATCGACCAGATCGCCGAGGCGGCTGGCATGTCGAAGCCGAACCTGCTCTATTATTTCCGCACCAAGGAAGCGATACACCGCCAGCTGATCGACCGGGTGCTCTCCACCTGGCTGGAGCCGCTCCGGGCTTTCGACGCCACGGGCAATCCTGCATCGGAAATCCGCTCCTATATCCGCCGCAAGCTCGAAATGGCGCGCGATTTCCCCCGCGAAAGCCGTCTTTTCGCCAACGAGATCCTGCAGGGCGCGCCGCATATCGAGGACGAACTGAAAGGCCCGCTGAAAGACCTGGTCGACGAAAAGGCCCGCGTCATCCGCGCCTGGTCGAAAGCCGGCAAGATCCGCACCTGCGACCCTTATCACCTGATCTTCTCGATCTGGTCCACCACGCAACATTACGCCGATTTCGACGTCCAGGTCCGCGCCGTCCTCGGCCAGGACCAGGACGGCGAGGACCGTTTCGAGGACGCGGCGAGATTTCTGGAGGGGCTGTTTCTGGAGGGGCTGAAGGTTTGAGGGCTTCCTGGAGGACTTTGCGTCACAGGCGCGGCCGATGTTGCATCTCCGGCGGCAGCCGTCTTGGCGAGGCGCCCCTCACACACTCCCTCATTCCTGTGCGTGTCACAGGAATCCAGGCTGCCCAAGTCCTTGGGCTAAGGAGAGCCTTCCCGCGCCGCAGACGCGACGCTGCTGGATCCCTGTGACGAGCACAGGGATGAGGGTGGAGAGAGCTTTTGCGCCTCAAGCGGCAATGGCTCCAGCGTCCTAAGCGACAGCCGACTTGGGATCACAAGCGGCAGCCGTCTTCGCGAGCGGCCCTCCCACACTCCCTCATTCCTGTGCTCGTCACAGGAATCCAGTCAGCCGAAGTCCTTGGGCTGAGAAGACCCTTCCGCGCCGCGGACGCGACGCTGCTGGATCCCTGTGACGAGCACAGGGATTAGGGTGTGGAGAGGGTTCAGGGTGCGGAGAGGGGGATGAGGGCGGATAGGGGTGAGCCCTGAGCCCTGAGGGCGGAGAGGTGCCGATCCAGGGGAGCGTGCCGGGAAAGCCTCACGTGCAGAACCCCCGAAACAAAAAAAACGCCGGCGCGAGGCCGGCGTCTTCGTTGTCCTTGGGAGGACGCTTTATCTTAGGCGGCAGCCGACTTCGCGAGCGGCACTTCCGAAATCGTCTTCAGAACCTGCGAGGCGATCGCGTAGGGGTCGCCCTGGCTGTTCGGACGGCGGTCTTCGAGGTAGCCCTTGTAGCCGTTGTTGACGAAGGAATGCGGCACGCGGATCGAGGCGCCACGGTCGGCAACGCCGTAGGAGAACTTGTTCCACGGAGCCGTTTCGTGCTTGCCGGTCAGACGCAGGTGGTTGTCCGGGCCGTAGACGTCGATATGGTCCTGCAGGTTCTTGTCGAACTGCGCCATCAGCGCCTCGAAATACTCCTTGCCGCCCACTTCGCGCATGTACTTGGTCGAGAAGTTGCAGTGCATGCCGGAGCCGTTCCAGTCGGTATCTCCGAGCGGCTTGCAATGGAACTCGATGTCGATGCCGTACTGTTCCGTCAGACGCAGAAGCAGGTAGCGGGCCATCCAGATCTGGTCGGCGGCGCGCTTGGAGCCCTTGCCGAAAATCTGGAATTCCCACTGGCCCTTGGCCACTTCGGCATTGATGCCTTCGTGGTTGATGCCGGCTGCGAGGCACTGGTCGAGATGCTCTTCAACGATTTCGCGGGCAACCGAACCGACGTTCTTGTAGCCGACGCCCGTGTAGTACGGACCCTGCGGAGCGGGGTAGCCGCTTTCCGGGAAGCCGAGCGGACGGCCGTCTTCGTAGAAGAAGTATTCCTGTTCGAAACCGAACCATGCATCTTCGTCATCGAGGATGGTCGCGCGGCTGTTGGACGCGTGCGGGGTAACGCCATCAGGCATCATCACTTCGCACATGACCAGCGCACCGTTGGTGCGGGCCGGATCCGGGTAGATGGCGACCGGCTTCAGCACGCAGTCGGACGAACGGCCTTCGGCCTGATTGGTCGACGAACCGTCGAAGCCCCACAGCGGCAGCTGTTCCAGCGTCGGGAAGGTGTCGAATTCCTTGATCTGCGTCTTGCCACGCAGGTTCGGGACGGGGGTGTAACCGTCGAGCCAGATGTACTCGAGCTTAAACTTGGTCATATTTTATCTCTCAGGCCGTGGTGTTCATGGTTGAGCCATCCAGAGACTGCGACGCGAAAGCGCTGCATCCCGGGCATGAGACATAGAACGCACATACCGTGCCAGTTTCTGTCGTTGCCCGAAAATCCCGATAAAAAAGTCGTATGATTGGCCGGGCTTACATGTCTGCGGGTGACGACTGTAACGCCATCATCCCAGCCCGTTTGAAAATCAATCGATTTTTCGCACACCCACCGGGGGTCTTGAAACAAGGAATTCTGCTTCGCGTCTGAGTTCCGCCGACGAAACTATATCGCCCCGAGCTCGTTTGCTTTCATTCGTGCCTAGCGCCGAACAGGCAAATGATGTAAAATAGTGCAGAAAGCACAAAAAATGTGCATATCTCTGGTTGGTATGCGTTTGAGTGCGCATTGAGGAGGAGGCGATAGGATGGTTATTGGCATCCATCGTGAGACAGCGCAGATCCTGCAATTTCCATTGACGCCACGGATCCGTCTTGAGAACGGCGCCACGGTGCCGGTCGGGACCTACCCGGTCGCGGTGCAGGACCACTGCTGGTATCATGAAGAAGCAGTGAGCAGTGCGCTGGTCGACACCAAGCCGGAACAGGGGCCGAAACCCTGCTGAGCGTTGCGGGCCATCGCCGGATGGCCGATTCGAATTGAAAAATCCCGAGAGCATCGCTGCCCCCGGGATTTTACGGTCTGATTGTCCAGGCTTTTATCAGGCCGCGCGCATCCGGCGTGCCATGCCGCCGAGATCGCTGCCACCTTCCAGCTTGAAGTTGGAGAGAAGCGCCTGAAGCTGGCGGCTTTCGGCTGCAAGCGTCTCGCTTGCAGCGGTCGTTTCTTCCACCATCGCGGCGTTCTTCTGGGTCATCTGGTCCATGTGGTTGACCGAGGAGTTGATCTCGGCCAGCGCCGTCGACTGCTCGCGGGCAGCCGTGGCGATGGATTCCACATGTTCGTTGACCTTGTTGACCAGGCTTTCGATCTCGACAAGTGCTGTACCGGTCGAGCGCACCAGCGAAACGCCGCCTGCGACTTCGGAAGCCGAGGCGCTGATCAGCGTCTTGATTTCCTTTGCCGCATTGGCGGAGCGCTGGGCGAGCTCACGCACTTCCTGAGCGACGACGGCAAAGCCGCGACCGGCTTCGCCAGCACGGGCGGCTTCGACGCCGGCGTTCAGCGCCAACAGGTTGGTCTGGAAGGCAATCTCGTCGATGACGCCGATGATCTGGCTGATCTTCGTCGAGCTGTCTTCAATGCGGCTCATGGCGGTGACGGCGCTGCGAACAATTTCGCCCGACTTTGCCGCACTCTGCTTGGTCTCATAGACCATGTCGCGGGCTTCGGTGGCGCGGGCAGAGGCGGCACGCACCGTCGTGGTGATCTCGTCGAGGGCGGCTGCCGTTTCTTCAAGCGCTGCAGCCTGCTGCTCGGTCCGCTTGGAGAGGTCGTTTGCCGCCGAAGACAGTTCGGCAGAGTTGTCATTGATCGTGCCGGCTGCGCCGCGCACGTTGCTCATGGTGGCGCTCAGACGGTCCATCGTCGAGTTGACGTTGGTCTGAAGCTCGGCAAACGCACCCTGGAACTGGCCGTTCATGCTCTGGGTCAGGTCGGCATCGGCAAGCGCTGCGATGACGCGGCGAACTTCCGTGACGGCATTGTCGACGCTTTCCACCAGCTGGTTGACGCCCGATGCAAAGCGGTTGAGGTCTTCGTTCTGGTAGTCCTTGCGGATGCGGCCGGAAAAATCGCCGGCGACAGCGGATGCGACAACTTTCGAAATCGACGTCTGCAGGTCGCTGGAACGCTCGTGAAGGGCTGCTTCCTGTGCCTTGAGGTCGGTCATGGCGACAGCGTTGGTATGGAATACCTCGACGGCGCGGGCCATCGCGCCGATTTCGTCGCCGCGGCTTGCGTCGACGCCATCGATGTTCATATCGCCCTTGGCAAGGCGGGTCATGGCTTCGGTCAGCTCGCGGATGGGGCGAACGATGCCACGGCGTGCGACGATCGTGCTGATCGTGGCGCCGATGATGATGAAGGCGAGGGCCGACAGCGCCGAAACCAGCATGGCGGTGGTCGAGGACGCAACGGCTTCTTCGCGGGCCACAGCCAGTTCCTTGCCGGAATAGGTGCTGTAGACCTTGACGGAGTCGGTGACGACCTTCTGGCCATCCAGCGCCTTTTTCAGCGCAGCCGAGATGGCGGCGGTGTCGGCTGCATTCTTTTCGGCGGTGTCCACCATGCTGCGGATCGAGACGAAATAGCTGTCGAGGGCGGCTCTCACCGTCTTCAGCTGATCCTGTTCGGCAGCGTCTGCGGTTGCTTCGATCTTCGGCAGGCGGGCCAGCATTTCGCCGGCGCGCTTTTCGGCGTCGATGCGGAAATCCTTGGCTTTGTCCGGCGCCGCGGCCAACTGATAGGTCATGCGGCTAATTGCGATAATGTCGACCCGCAGATCCATCGCTTCACGAGCGACTTCTTCACGCGCGCCGACTGAAATGATTGCCTTTTGCAGGCCATAGAGCCCGCTTCCCGCAACGCCTGCAATAATAAGAGAAGAAAGGCCCATTACGACGGTAACGAGGCCGAGTTTCTTCGAAATAGCCATATCCCGAATTGCCATAGTGCACACCACTTCAACTTGCCCAACAATACATCCCAACCCGCCAATTCTCGGCATGCGCGAGGACGCCCACCTAAGCTATTGCCGTAATTGCGCTAATCGCTGGTTAAAATAGCGGGCGAATATTTGTCCGGACTTGGGCGAAAACTGACAGTACACGCTAAGGTTTGAATTTATTCTCGGTTTTGAGCAAATGCTCAGTATAGGGTACGCTAAAACTGCTATGAATCCCGAGGCTTCGTTGATCGAGCTGTAAGCCGACGCCGGCCTCGCCTATCGATGCCCCGAAAAACCACGGTCTGCTGCCATACGCTACGTGAGCAGAAAAACTGCCATTCGGCGCGCGTGTCAGTCGAGAACGACGCGGGCTGTGCCCGTAAATTAATATGAGTGAGAGAGTCGACTTTAATCTTTACTCTTAAATTCAAGTTTCATATGGTTCGCCAACGACGGGGTTTGCCCCGAATTATTCCGGCCCAATACGGAGAGCATCATGGCGAAGAAACAGAAGCGGAAAAGCACGAGTGGCGGAAATGCCGCATCCGATGCTGCGGCATCCTCGAACCGCAGCGCTGCCAATGGCGCCTCCGGGATCGGCGGGGAAGTGGTCGACATCCGCAGCTTTCTCTATGTCGGCGGCCGGGACTGCCAGGTGGCCCATCTGCGCGCCATCGCCACCCGCCACGGCGCGGAACTGATCCATCACGACGGTGGGTTGCGCGAGGCGGTTTCCCGCATCGATACGGTGCTTCCCTCGGTTGACTGCGTGTTCTGCCCGATCGACTGTATCAGCCACGATGCGTGTCTGCGGGTAAAGACCGGATGCAAGAAGTTCGGCGTCACCTTCATCCCCTTGCGCAACGGGTCGAAGTCAAGCCTTGAGCGGGCGCTGCAGACAATCAAGGATCGCAATGATGAAAACAGGTTATCCTGATCAGCCTATTCTCGATCGCGAGGGGCGCGATCTCGACGCGATGGCGGTCCTGCACAAGCTCGCCGAACAGAGCGGCGACGGCATGGTGACCGAGCTTTACCGGCTCGCGATGGACCGCTCGCAGGATACGGCTTTGCCGAGATCGATACCTTCGAGCCAAACCCGGACGGTCTAGCGCCGGTCCTCGGCGCGCAAAAACGCTCCGATCGCGATTGCGAGCCAGCCGAGAATCATAAGATTGCCGCCGAGTGGCGCGGCAAACGGAAACAGTCGGCTTCCGAGATAATGACGCGCCACCAGATCACCCGCAAACACGATCGTCCCAAGGCCCAAAATGAGACCGGCCAGCGTCGCTGTGCGGATCTGCTGATGTCCGAGATAAAGAGCGAGCAGCACCGGCGCGTGCGCCAGGCACATCATCGAGGCAGACCCGAGCAAAAGCGTATCGCCGCCATGACTTGCGGCAGCCGCAAGGCCTACGCCGCAGGCGCCCATCAGACCGCTCGTAAAGAGAATGAACGGCCGCAGTTTATCGAGTCTCGCCAAGGCTCTATTCCCTGTTTTGCATGTGATGAGCCAGCCGCTCGATCGGCGGCCAGATGATGTCGCGCAGGGCCGGGCTTGCGATCGTCTCGTCCATGGCGCGGCGGAAGCACAGCAACCATTCGTCGCGCTCCACCGGTCCGATCTCAGCCCCGAAATGGCGCGAGCGAAGGCGAGGGTGCCCGTGTTTTTCCACATAGACGGGCGGGCCGCCGAGATAGCCGGTCAGATAGTCATAGAACTTCGCTTCACTTCCCGTCAGACTTTGCGGATGAACGGCCCGGCAGCGCGCAGCTTCCGGCAGCGTATCCATCAGGGTGTAGAAGCGCGCCGCAAGGGCCCGAACCGTCGCATCACCCCCGATCGCCTCGTAAAGAGTAATCGTTTCGCCGGATGTGGTCTGCCTGTCCTCGTCTGCCATCACGGTTTCCATGGCTCACCCATCCGGCGTCTTAGACGGATCAAGGGTGGTTGATCGTTCAAGGCTTGGTAGGCCGGAGCAACCGTCAGGGCAAGACCCGGACTAGGGCCTGAGGGGCAAAGCGATGCCGGGCGACGGTCAGGGAGTATCTTTGCATCGATGGTGCCGCCGACGCGGGGTCGGCGGGCACGATGGAGTGCAGCGGCCTTTTTCAGGCGAGCATTCTGACCTTTTCGGTCACGCCTGCATCCGCATTCGACTCATGGGTCGAATTGAGCTTGCGGGCGACGATGTCGTGGTTGAGCCACACGACAGGACCGGTCGGGTTCGAGGTTTCCGCAAAGATCAGCTGTCCGGTTGCCTCAACGACCAGCGTGCTCAGCAGATCGCTGATCAGAACCTTGCTGTCCTTGTGCATCTGCGTGATCTCGGCCGAGGTGCCGATGGTGAGATCGGACTGGCCCTGGCTGTTTGGCATCGGCCAACGCTTGAAATCGTAGAAGGGCTGCATGACTTCGTCTGCCTGAAGATCGATGATCTTCTGCAGCGTGTCTTCAACCGTGTAGCCGTCTGCCAGGCGCTCCTGGCAGGCCTGCCACAGTTCTTCAGCCCAGGCGCCGCCGCCTTCCTTCTTCAATGCGAGAAGGAGAGGGATGAGCGGCAGTTCGATACCGGCAAACACGTCGGAAGAGTTGGTCCGGATTTCCGGGCAGTTGTAGACGGTCGCCTTGATGCCATCGGCCCAAGCCTTGCGCGCTACATCCTCAAGGCGCATCTTGGCATAGCCCTGCGTGTAGTTGGTGTAGGTCTGCCAGCGATATTCGTCGCCGATCAGGATGCCGGTGCCGTGATATCCATAGGCCGTGTAGCGCACCTGGTTGCCCGCTGCTTCGATCCGCGTGCGGATGGCGGTGCTGAGATCGATCAGGTGGTGATAGGTGTTGGCGGAAACCTCGTCGAAGTTTGCAAGGATCAGCTTGCCCATGTCGCTGTCGAGCAGTGTCTGCGAGGACATGTGGCGGGCGCCGCGGCCCTTGTAGATGCGGTTGGCAATGACGAGGAAAGCCTTCGCCTTGGGGATGCCACCCGCCATCGTATGAGCAAAGAAGACATTCTTGCCGGCCGGGATCATGTCTTCGAGGATCGCCATGACTTTCGTCAGCGAATCCCGGAAGCGCTCCACGCCGACTGTGCGGCATGCCTCGATGTGATCCCAGTCCAGTTTGTCGGTCTGCCAGCTTTCGAGCGTCATATCGGCCAGAAGATCGGTCGGGGTCGGCGTGCCGGCCGGTGAGTCGAGATCAAAGCCCGCCATCAGCGGAACGTTGATGATCTTGCCGCCGAGCTGCGTTTCCGCAGCCTGCAGTTCGTCATCGGTCAGCGGACGCAGCGCGTTGTTCTCGTCGCGGCGCCCGACGGTGATGCCGACGATCTTCATGCCCGCACGCTTGGCCTCTTCGATCAGCCCGGTCGCGTAACCGCGCCCGAACAGCTCGCCGAACAGAACAAACACGTCACCTTTGCGAAAGACGACATTTTGGGAAATGCGTTTCAGGGGGATCGGATTTTCCATGGCGCAAACTCTCTCAAAAAGGACCGGAATCGATCCCTCGAATATCTTTGAGACCTAGTGCACCATAAAAACGGGAAATGGGAACTCATTTTGCGTGTCCAAGTATGTCGATTCGTGAACTGGCGAGGTGATCAGGGCGGTTGTTAAGGCCGATCGTCCGCCTAACAGCCGTGCCGAAACCGTGTCGGGACGGCAGCCCGTCCGTCTTCCACGACCATCCGCGCTGTGCATAGCGCAACGCCGGCACGTGCGCGACAAGGCGCGTTGCATCAGATTTTATGAGCTCAATCTTGGAATAATCCTGCTGCGGCAGGGCCTATACGCGCTGCATGCGCTCTTGGAGCGCATCCACGACGGCCTGCAGGAACGCCTTGCGCCGCTCGTCCGTCGTTGCGTCAGCCGTGACCTTGAGCGGCCCGCGGATATTGTTCATGAAACCGGAGTGGTTGAAACTGTCGGCGGCCACGTTGACCTCGACCTCGTCCATGTAATGCGACAGCAGGGGCGCCAAAGCGAGGTTGGTGTCCTTCTGGTACTGGTGGGCCATCACCTGAGCAAGCTTACCCATCTGCACGTACGGACCGAATTCGGCGCTCATCTGTCATCGTCTCCTTCAATTCATGGCCTAGGCGCCTAAGGTAGGGTGAACGCGTCGCAACGCAAATGTCGATCGGGGATATGCCCGCGTTTTCCGAAATGGTCGCGAAAAGTTGAACGAATTGGCGCCGTTGCGTGCCACGGATACCCCAACCTCGTCCGAGGTCATTCAGCCTTTTCCGCCGCGGCGCATCGGCATGCGATCGATCAGGTCGAACATCTCGACGTCGCTGACGACCGTATCGCTTTTCAGCTTCACGCTGCCATCCTTGCCGACAAGGACGACATGAAACGCACCGTCCGCAATATTAGCCTCCGCGCGCAGCCTGCCCGCGTCGATCCGGTCGGCGTCACCATAGATCGTTTCCACGACATCTCCGGAAACCTGCAGCACAACCATGTCGCGCTCCGCCAATTCCGCCTTTTGCGATATCAGGATGCCGACCTGTCTTGCAATCGATGCATTGCCCTTGTCACCGAAAAGGATGAGGACACGCTTTTTCCATTCGAGGTGTGAAAGGCTGTCCATGGCAAACACCTGCGAGGTTGCGAGCGAGAGGGCGAAGGCGATGAGTGTTCGTTTCATGCGGTCATCTCCAGATCTACCGAAGGAACGCAACAAACGCGTGATGGTTCAGGTGCTTCCTGTCTGTACGCCCTCTCTGGATTCTTGAGCTAGTCGCTCCCATCTTATGATCATCAACTGAAATAGGGAGGTTGCGATGGCAGATACCTCTGCGCACGCACGCGATGGCAACGTCATGGAAATTCTGTCTCCCACCCGGGTCGCCGGCCCGGGCTCGCCCATCTGCGACTGCTGTCGACAACCAAGATCCGTGGAGGAGTTCGATCAGGATTGCTGCGGGATCTGCATGACCTGTCTCGAGTGTGACGACATGCTGGTGGATGTGGAGCCTGAGGCATCGCCTCGTACGGCGAGAGGGCGTCCGGTGCCGTGAGCGGCCAGATGGTGGCAATGGTGCCGGGCAGGGTGGTCTCGATACGCGCCACAGCGGAACCGCGGTGAACCATCGAACGCCTGGTCATGACGATGTCGACCAGAGAATGAAAGGAGGGCTGGATCCGTGAAAGAACTTCGGCCAGCGCTCCAGGTGCGTTCAGGAGTTGAAGAGCTGCATAATCGTCTCGCTGCTGCTATTGGCGATCTGCAACGCCTGAACGGCAAGTTGCTGCTGCGTCTGGATTGCGGACAGCCTGGCGGAGGCTTCCTCCATGTCCGTGTCGACAAGGCGGCTTACACCGCTTTCGATATTGTCCATGAGGCTTGAGTTGAAGCTTGTCTGCATGTCGAGACGCTGCTGGAGCGAACCAAGGAACGCGGCGCCGTCGACGACCCTCGATTTCGCGGTTTCGATGTAGCTCAGATAATTGTCGATATTGTCGGGGTTCTCTTCGATGTCGATGTCGAGAAAGTCGAGCGCCGGACGAGGCTCGTTGCTGACGCGGATTTGGCTGAACGTTATGCTTGTTCCGCTTCCCCATTTCCGATCGACTGCGGGATCTGACTTGATGGTGACGTGGGTGGCATCCGTCGCCTCGATGACTAGGTTTGGCCAATCGGCGTCGAGCAGCGAGTGCAGCAGAGTTTCCATCTCCTCTGTGACCTGAGCCCCTGACCTTCCTCCAGATTTTGGTAGAGTCCGTCACATCAAGGAGACGGACGAATGAAGCGTTCACGGTTCACGGAAGAACAGATCATCGGGATATTGAAGGAGCAGGAGGCGGGCGCGAAGACGGCGGACGTCTGCCGCAAGCACGGCATCTCGGACGCAACCTTCTACAAATACAAGGCGAAGTATGGCGGCATGGACGTGTCCGATGCGCGCAAGCTGAAGGCGCTTGAGGACGAGAATGCCAAGCTGAAGAAACTGCTCGCCGAAGCCATGCTGGACAATGCGATCCTGAAGGATGTCGCTGCAAAAAAATGGTGACGCCCGATGTGAAGCGGGATGCGGTGGCTCATGTCTGTGCGCAGCATGGGGTGAGCCAGCGTCGGGCGTGCGAGGTTCTGTCGGTGGATCGGTCGAGCATGCGATATCGCAGCGTGCGGCCTGACGATGCGGCCATTCGTGAGGCGATGAAGAAGGTGGCATCTGAACGACGCCGCTTCGGTTATCGCCGTATCCACGTCATGCTCGACCGGCAGGGGATCGTCATGAACCTGAAGAAGCTTCGGCGTCTTTATCGGGAGGAGAAGCTGACGGTGCGCAAGCGCGGCGGCCGGAAGCGAGCCTTGGGGACAAGGCGTCCTCTGGCTCTGCCCTCGCGTCCCAATGAGCGCTGGAGCCTGGACTTCGTCAGCGATGCCTTCACCGACGGTCGCCGCTTTCGGGTCCTGGCCGTCGTTGACGACTTCACCCGCGAATGCCTATGCCTGGTCGCCGATACATCCCTGTCAGGCGCAAGGCTTGCCCGTGAACTGGATAGTCTCATCGCCAGACGCGGAAAACCGAGGACGATTGTCTC
This sequence comes from Rhizobium sp. PvP014, assembly GCF_017876855.1. Classification (NCBI taxonomy): domain Bacteria; kingdom Pseudomonadati; phylum Pseudomonadota; class Alphaproteobacteria; order Hyphomicrobiales; family Rhizobiaceae; genus Rhizobium; species Rhizobium sp. PvP014. The sequence continues at coordinate 1,696,385 of NZ_JAGIOT010000002.1, read as the reverse complement.
GGACAACGGGACGGAGATGACCAGCATGGCCATCCTCAAATGGTGCCAGGAGAGCAAGGTCGAATGGCATTACATCGCCCCCGGCAAGCCGATGCAAAACGGCTTCGTCGAAAGCTTCAACGGCAGCTTCCGCGACGAGTGCCTGAACGAGACGCTGTTCTCGTCGCTCGCTCAGGCCCGCGCCGCAATCACTGCATGGAAGGAGGATTACAACAGAAACAGACCGCACTCGTCGCTGGGCAATATCACCCCCAGCGAATTCGCAATGAAAATGGCCATGGAAAAACAGGCCGCATGAGGCCAGATTAAAAATCCAAGACTCTCCCGAAAACTGGAGGGAGATTGGGTCTCAGGTCACGACAATTCCGTTCAAGTTGACGAGGAGATCAAGCTTACTGCCGCTGCTAAGAACGCGATTGCGTCCCAGTTCTCCGTCCCTTCTGTGGAAGTAAAGCTCTTTAAGGAGCTTCTGGCTGTGGGCCACTGCGTGCCTGAGGTCGCCACCGAGACGCTCGTGAACCGTTTCGATGACCCCGAGGATAAGTCAGCTCCTCGCCGTTTCGCGCATCGCCACTACGTCTTCTATCCAGGTGGCAACATCGTTGTTTCGCCAATCCTGTCCGAGGCGAGTGTCATTGTTGAGGTTGAGCCGATCGCCAGCCTCCTCGGGGAGATGCCCATCCAGGGGCACGTCGAGTTTCGAACCCAGCAGATCGCGTCTATTGAGGCGAACTTGGCTGGCGATCGCGCCGATGCCTTCGATTTAAGGGCGGAAGACGCGACCGGCACCAAGAGCGGTGTCGCACGTATCATTCTGTCGTCGCAGGCGGCCGTGAGGGACAAGGAGGGCAAATCCAAGACCATCCCTCTGTTGGTGCAGCAGGTCTACTCCAGGTCCGGCGTGTTTCCGCTGGCGCTTTCCCCCTTCATCCCGAAGCACACGTTCAAGGACGCGGACATTCTTTCGGCAATGAAGGAGATCGGGGCATCATGCGGAGATGCGATCAAGAAGACCAAACCAGTAACGATATCTGGATCAAAGGGCAAGGTCACGTTCTGCGTCGGTAAGGCAGAGAAGTCTGTCGATCACTCGGGTGTGACGAACGACTTTTCTCTCAACGTGCGTGCCGACGACTTCTCCGCAGTCTCTTGCGCGCTAGCCGATGTCGATATCACCACCGGCATCACGTTGGGCATCCATTCGGAGATGCTAGGGCTGAGTTTCGGAACCAAGTCAGCCTCCTACTCGGTCTATATCCCGAGGCAGGGCATCGATGGCACGCGTTCCAACCGCTTCAAAAGCAAGCTGGAGCCGCAGGTATGGCCAGGTCTCGCTTTGACCGAGGACGACGAAGCCGCTGAGGCTGAGTGACCTGCAATGTGGGGAGTGAAACGCTCCCCACTCTCTCCCCTTCATTCCGCTAAAAGGAATACAACGATGAAGTTCAACAATCATTGGGCCGACTATGCCCGCTATCTACCAGCGCCCAACGATCACTTTGTGAAGTTCGCAGCTCAGTCAGCCACCAATGCCCTCAATAGCCGTTTGCCAAATGGCGTTCTTGCCAGGCATACAAACTTTTTGAACCCTACGTCGCCACTCTTCTGTTGGCCCGACGTTCTCTTCACGGCGACATTTGGGGTCGGAACTGGTAAGCCCACCATCATTTCAAAACGGGATCGAACCAATACCTTTGTGTTGGGCGACAGCGGCGGCTTTTCACTAATCAGTGGCGCAATTAGCGCCTCCATGGGATCATGGCGTGAGGCTACCCTGGATTGGCAAGAGGCCGAATGCGATGTCGGCATTATTGTGGATGTACCGACCCGAGCCATCGACGTGCCCGCCAGCGGTTATACGAACTTTCAGCAATGCCTTGATCAGACCATCGACAATGCGGAGTTCGCCATAGCCAATCGCTCGCGTTCCGACCTCAAGCTGCTTGCGGTCTACCAGGGCCGCACTAAGGCGGAGGCCGACAACTGGGCGAAGGTGATGGAGACTTACCAGCCGCGATTTGATGGCATGGCCATCGCCGGTCATACGCGGCTGGAAATCGCCGACTGGATCAGACGTTTCCGTAGCATGATGGACCGTGGGCTGTTCGGTACCGTCTCCCACATCCACTTCCTTGGGACCAGCCAGCCTCGATTTGCGGTTCTCGCGACGGCCCTCCAGCGCGCGTTGCGAAAGCATATACGTCCCGATCTCAACGTTACCTTCGACAGTTCGACGAGCTTCACCTTTGCCCAAAAGTTTGGCCAGATCGTCACAGGGCTTCAGTCGGATCGAAAGGATATGCGCATGACAAATCATATCATGCCGAACCGTGGCGGGGAGTTCAACCGGTCTACCCCGTTCCCATATCGCAGTCCGCTCGCTGATCTTTGCACGGTAAGCGATTTTCTACCGGGAACAGATCCGACCAAAAACCCCTCAGACGTGGTTGGAAACAATATGCTTTCGCACCACTCCGTCTATGCGGAGCTATCAGCGATCCTGCAGGCGAACCGGCTCGTGGACCTGGCTCAGGAGGGCAAGAACGGCATGGTGCCCTATGAGATTACCCTAGCGATCGACCTGATCGACAAGGCGATTGGCGGATCGGATCGGGGGCTGGTCAGCCTGCAACAGCTGCTGAACAGAGGGGGCAACAAGATTGTGGCTGCGGTCGAAGACCGTGCCGATGAGGTTTGAAATGACCACGCAACGCCCGTTTGGCGCCTACATCATTAGTTACATGCCTGATGGCTTGAGAATTCGGAAGGAACGCCGCGACGACCTTGCCACGGTTCTCGACTGGTGGATGACCAAGACCTCAATCCCAATTACCCTGATCACGTCGAACTGGAAGTCGGCCGATTTTTTGCTCCTTGGTCTTTCCATCGATGTCGCCAAGCTCAACGTGGTCGAACAGCCTAGCCAGCCGCTCATTCTCAATCGGATCGCCAGCCTCCAAGCCTTCTATTCCAGCGAACACGACTGGGGGATAATGCTGGACGATGATGCGGTATTGTACGATGGCCCGCAGCATAATCGTGGACCTCGCTTGTTCGCTGAGATGGTTGCCAACGGCATCGCCGCCTACCACGGCGTGGACGTGTTTTTTCCAATCAATCCGCAGAAGATCGGCTTCTCGCCCATATATGCGACAGATCCCCCACTCTATGCGGCGCACCATGTCTTTGAGCGCAGCGTAGACCTCAAGGGTAGCATGTTTGTCGTGCGAAACTTTAAGAAGGAAGGGAAGCCTGTTGTCTTGCCCGATCCGAATTTCCTGCTGCATGGAGAGGATCGGCACTTTGCGCTTGAAGCCGTAAGCAGTGGCTACTCGGTCATGCGATGCGAAAACATTGTGCTGCGCGAATTGTCTGGTATCAGCCACTTTGGGGCAGATCGGCTGACCCAGATGAAGGTCGGCTACACTAGGCTCGCGCGAATGTATAAGGGCTACGGCTTGAAGATCAAGCCGGAAAGCCACCAGCAGGACCTAAAGGAGTTCTGGAAGAACTGCTGGGGAAACCGGCCCACAAGGATCATCGTTTGATAGGGGCACCGGGGCGGTTCCATCCCAGCTTGAACGATCCCGCTTTTCAAGTTCTGTCAAAAACAGATAGTCCTCGTCAATGGTCATTCCTCGCAGCATCTCCAGTGCCGGATACTGCCGGCATGCTTGATCGAACATGCTGCGACCCGCCTTCGATGGCGGCGGGCTTCTCAGCTTTGCAATGCCCCTGGTCAGTGGCAATTCAAAAAGCTCCGGCCCATCGACAACACGGCCCGTCATAGCCGCGGCGCCAAGATACGCGCTGATTGGCAGCGTTGGCGCGAATTCCTGGTCACGAACAAGCTCGATACCGAGCATTGGGCGCAACGCCAAGATGTCGGCGATCCACAGTGGCTGGAACACCGGGCCGCCATCGGTCAGATTGTGAAGTGCGTCAACACCGTGACCGCAAAGACGGCTTCGAGTAAGAAGCAACGTTTTGCCGTGGCGATCATACAGCCGTGCGACCGGCGGAAAATTGGCACCTAGTCGAGCGTGCCACTGAAGACGGCGCAGCAGGGTTTCCGGGAGTAGCCTACGATATCGTCCTGGTCTATCCATCTCCTGGGCGGCTACGTTTTTCCCCTCCATAAGCGCAAATAAGACGATGGCCCGCCAAGAGAGAGGCGACAGGTAGCTGCGCTGGTAGGTGTCGCCGTCGATCTCGTAGCGCAGGTAAAGCGACGTGCCCTTACGCTTGACAGTGGATAGGGGCCTGGAACCCACATACAGGTCTGCGGTGAACAGCAAGGCAAGATCGATTTGCGCTTGGGTTGGCTTCTCGCACTGGGCGTCTGTTCCTCCGTCCTGTTTGTTGGGCATCAGGGCCTCGCATCTGATTCGACCGGAACAAAGCTCCAGAGCGCGCAAAGGGCGAGTTCGAATTGATGGCTAAAAGCGGGCGGCTCCATCGCGGCCACCTAACAGCAAAGCATACTGGTCGAAGCGCATCACGCAGAAGCAAAGAAGCATCAAAGAACGCAACCGCCAACTAGCACAACGCAGCACTGCACCCGACATCAAGCGCGCGTCTACGGGCTTCTCCGGCGATCCTGGCGGCTTGCTAGAACGCAGAAGACATGGGATCAATTATGATCCCATGTCTTCTGCTAGCTTGCCGGGGAACTGCTCGGTTCATTCGGCCTTGCGCAGGAGCTTTCCCCGCTCGGCGGCGGCGGCGGTCAACTGCGCATCGAGCTCGCCAGCGCGAACCGCCTCGATCAGCGTATCGAGCACTGCGGGGAGCGCCAGAAGCTCGCCAACCTCGACCGCGTTCTTGTCTTTGGCAAACTCGATGGACTTACCAGCGTAACGGAGGCTGAAGTAGACCTTGCCGCTGCCATCGGTGAACCAGCTCTGTCGCACGCGCTTCAGCGTCTCGACCTCAATGCGTTGCCCTTCAGCATTCTTGCGGCGAACAATGTGCGTCGGTGCAAAGGCTTGGCCGGTGATCTTTGCCTCCGCCATCTGCTTCTGTTCGGCCAGCGTTGCAACCATCTTTTCACGCGCGCGCTGGCCCGGATCGACAGTTGCTCGAAATGGAACTGCGGTGGTAAGCTTAAGTGCCTTGAGGTGAGACATGCTGTGATCCTTAAAAAGTCGTTGATCGTACTTCCCGGATACAGCCGTCTGACAAAATAGCGAACGAAGATGTCGTTGCGGATTTCGCTTCCATTATTAGGTGCTCAGTTTTCGAGCAAAATGGGCATGCACTTCGGACCCGGACATGCGATGCTGCAATAAATTCAACGAATTTTATCGTTCTATCGTTAATCCAGGTTCATGGACGCGAACAAAACACCCGCGACAATTCTACAGAGGGTCAGCCTGCCAACAGGCTTCCTTTCGCTGCTTGCGATCTGGTGGTTGATCACTGCGTCCTTCGATATCCCACTGAGTGTACTGCCATCCCCGGCCGATGCGGTGATCGCGCTACTGGAGAGCAAGGGCGTGTTTCGATCGCTAGGAGTAACAATCCAGACGACGCTGATCGCCTTACTGGTTTCCGTCGTCGCGGGCGTCGCCATCGCACTTCTTCTGCATCGCTGGCTTCTGCTACAGCCGCTCGTTCTGCCGCTCTTGGTGACGCTCCAGGTCACTCCCGTTATCGTGCTTGCGCCGGTCGTGGTCGTGGTCGCACCACCCGGGCTGACGCAGGTCATCGTCGCCTTCCTGGTGGCGTTCTTCCCGATCACCGTCAGCACTTTGCAAGGGCTGAAGAGTACGCCGTCGGTTCTGCTCGATGCGATGCGGATCTATCCCGTGTCGCGATGGCAGACATTCTGTTACCTGAGATGGCCGTTCGCCTTGCCGTTCTTCTTCAGCGGGTTGCGTACCGCTGTCGGGCTGGCGCTTGTTGGCGCCGTCATTGCTGACATGATGACCGGTCGCGGCGGACAGTATTCCGGTATTGGCATGCGTATCCAGAGCGCACTGCAGGGCAATATCCGGCTCGTGTTCGGCGAAGCCCTGCTCGTCACTGCAGTTGGGATCCTGCTCATCGAAGCCGTTGAAATGATGTCCAAACTGACGCTTGGCCAATGGCGCAGAAATGACGGTTGACTTTGCCTGATGATGGTTGCATTGGCTGAACCTGAAGTTGAACTTCTTCTATGTCGTATTTGAAACAGCAGTCTAGGTCCGACATGCCGGCCAAAGTGCAGATGTCCCGAGCTGGGTCTGGGGAACCGTGATGCCTATTCGATTGATGACTGCATCCATCATCGCAATTCTTGCAGGCGGCAGCGAGGAGGCTCTGGCAGCCGACAAGGTTCGGTTCGGCACCGACTGGCTGGCGCAGGCCGACCATGGCGGCTTTTATCAGGCGCTGGCCGACGGCACCTATACAAAGCATGGGCTCGATGTGGAGATCATACCCGGCGGCCCGAATGCGGCAAACCAGGCGTTGCTGACGTCCGGCAAGATTGATTTCTATCTTGGTACGCCCCAGAACGTGATCAACGCGACGGTCGACGGCAGCCCCCTCGTTGATATCGCGGCAATCTATCAGAAAGCACCACAGATCCTGATGGCCCATCCCGGTGTCGAGACGTTCCAGGACCTGACCCGGCTTGCCGACATATTCATGAGTGCAGGCGGCTACGAAAGCTATTTCGCGTGGATGCTCGCGTCATTCCAGGGTTTTTCCGAGGAGCAGTATCGGCCATACAATGGCAGTCTCACGCCCTTCGTTACCAATACGCATTCCGCGCAACAGGGCCTTCTCACGTCCGAGCCGTACTCGGTGCAGCTGCAGGCGGGATGGTCACCGAAAGTGTTTCTGCTCGCCGACCAGGGCTACAAGCCTTATGCCCAGACGATCACCGTGCGACCATCGTTCATTGCTGACAGGCCCGATGTCATCCAGCGTTTCATCGACGCGACGATCGAAGGCTGGAATACCTACCTTTACGGCGACAACCATTCGGCAAACGAGCTTATCAAGCTCGAGAACCCGGACATGACGGACGAGCTTCTTGCCTATGCGCTCGACGTCATGAGACAATATGGCCTCGTGGATAACGACGAGACGGTGAAGACTGGCATCGGCTGCATCACCGAAGAACGCTACAGGTCATTCTTCGACACTCTGGTGGCGGCCGAGACGATCAGCGCAAACTTCGACTACCGTCGGGTTTTCGATGCGCAATTCGTCTGCAAGGGCGTCGGCGTCGCCTTCCGGAAATAACTCAGCGAGTTTGTGAGGAATGATGAGGCCGCTTTATGTCGGCCCCACCTCACGCGACCGGTATCGATCAGTTGAACAACTGCATGATGGTCTCCGGCGCGCTGTTGGCAATCTGGAGCGACTGCACGGCGAGCTGTTGCTGCGTTTGCTTCGCCGAAAGGATCGCCGATGCCTCTTCCATGTCGGCGTCAACGAGGCGACCGACGCCTTGTTCGATATTGTCCATGAGCGTGGCATTGAATTGTGCCTGTATGTCGATCCGGTTTTCCGCCGCACCCAGCGTCGCACCACTCTTGATGACGCGCTCCAGCATCATGTCGAGACCGTTGATGTAGTTGTCGAGATCATTGGCCGGATCGGTGATATCGACATCGAGGATATCGAAATTAGGGCCCCGAACGTTGTCTTCGACGTTGTCGATCGAAAACCAGGAGCGATTGCCCTTGTCGGGATAGAGGGAGCTGTCGATAGTGAAGACGACACTTCCTCCACTAGAAGAAACGATAACGCCGGATGTCGAGAGCGTTCCACCATCTCTGTTTTTTGCCAGATTGAGAATGGAGGCGAGATCCGCTGAGGAATTAACCATGCCGTCAGCCGTTCCGAGCGCGGCATCAACGATATCGCGCGTGACGACGAACTCCTGCTCCTCGGTGTTCGGTAAATTCAAGTCGAAGGTGAAATCAACATCACGATAGATCTGGAAGGGACCGGTGAACGCAAAGGAGGTCTGCGCGTAGCTGCCCGGGGCATCCTGATACGGCGTATCCTCGAACCCGCCGGCAGTAGCCGCTGGGCTTCTGATTACGTTCGTCACCTGAATGCTCGACCCGCTGTTTCCGCTCTGCTCTGTGCTTACGATGGAGAGGAGGGAGCTACTATAGGAGCTTCCATAGGTCGAGACGCGGCTTGAGAGGCCTGCATCTGCGAGGGCTTTGCGGATCACGGTGGCATAGTCGTCATCGTCCGAAATGATGCCATCCGTGGTGCCAAGCGCCGCATCGACAGTCGCCTTGTCGATGGAGACGTTCGTTGCCGCCGTTCCATCAATTGAGATATCAAATGAGATGCTCTCTCCGGCAGCCAACGTCACCGGTCCGGTCATCTCCCATTGCTGATAGCCGTTGCGGTTCTGGCCAGCCGGATCGGCATTGCGGAAGCCTCCGATACCACCGAGCGAGCGAATGTCCTTCTGCAGTGAGCCGCCGCCGCCAACATTGAACACGCTGACATCAGCGGTATCAATCTCCGTCTTGTCGACCTGAACGGTCCCATCCGGTGAACGGATGAAACCGGAGACCACGTAGTCCGGCAGGGAAGAAAGGACCGCAAGATTGTCGTCGGACTTGGTGTTTAACCAGTTCACGCCGCTAAAGCTCGCAGATGTCGCTGTGGCCACCAGCTGATCTTTGAGTGCATCCAGTTCGCTTTGAACCTTCGACCTGTCGATGCTCGTTTCTGTCGCCGTCACCAACTTTGCACGGAAGTCGCTCACGATATCGATCGTCGTGTCGATCGCCGCCACCGCGACGTCGATTTTTGCAGATCCAATGCCGATGGCATCATTGACTGCCGAGTTGGCCTTGTTGTCAGAGCGCATCGTGGTCGAGATCGACCAGTACGCCACGTTATCGGACGCGGTCTGGATGCGAAGGCCGGAGCTGACTTGCTGCTGTGCGGTATCGAGCTGGTTGTTGACCGTGCGAAGGGTCTGAAGTGCCGCTGTTGCGGAGGTATTGGTTAGTATGCTGGTCACGTTAAAAAGCCCCAAGAGCAAGGGCTAGCCCCCGGACGCGAAAACGGGTCCGGCGAAGTAAGCTAGCAATGATCGGAACATCGTTAACGGTTAACCCAAAGGGTGCCCGTCGTAATGGCGGGACCGTAACCTTTGAAACCCCAGGTCTGGGTTCTAAGGCTGCTCAGCAATTTTGTGGTGTAAATGATTGCCGTGCACTTGTGTTGTAGTTTTCGACTGGAAATGGTTAACGGACGGTTAAAAGCTGCAAGCAAAACTTGATATTACGCAAATTTCTGCGGCGGCAGTAAGGGGAGGTACTCTGTGGAAAAGCATTCCGACCGGCAGCCCGATCGCCCGGTCTACCGCCTACCAAGGACAGTCGCGACCAGTTCCAACTCCGGGTCGAAGTCGCTGACGAGCATCTTCAGCTGCGCTTGGATTTCCCCGGAATTGGTAATGTCGTTCAGCGGGATCACGTTCCTGCGCAAAAAGCGTGAGTAGAGCCTACCAGTTTCGGCTGCGTCCGGCTGGAACTGAATGCGGTCAAGATTGCTGGCGACGGCCGCGGTCTTGATCGCTTCGATCATGCCTTTCCGAACCTCGTGCGAAGAAGCCGGGCCGACCTCGGCATTCAATCGCAGATATCCTGATATGCCGTCCTCGCTCACCCGCATCTCGGCCAGAAGGATCATTGGATAACCCGCCCACCATCTTTCGCAACCCTTCCAGACAATACCCATCTTGTCGAGCTCATCCCGCCATTGGATAGGAAGGAAAGCCACAAGGTTCTTAGCCGATCCGGCATAGAGGAAATGGCGACCCCCGATCTCGACCTGTTGCTTGGGCCTCAGCTCGCTACCGAACACACTTCGGATCGCACTATCGAAACCGGTATTCGCATTTGCCTTTGCAAGCAGGCCAAGCAGTTTTTTGCTGTCGAGATAAAGCTGGCGCGTCTGTTTTTTCATTTCGGAGCGTTCACGTTAAATCAGTCGGTTATTATTTTGGCGCAGGTAGAAATAAGCATCTAGGGGACTGAATGCGTTGAGGAAAGAACCTTGGGGTGGAGAGGGTAATCATTGTGCTTACGCTGCGCTAGCGTATTTCCGATCCATTAGAGATCAAGAAGAAAAATAAAAATCAATGATTTCTTTGGTTTAGTGGCGCACCCGACAGGATTCGAACCTGTGACCTTTGGAATCGGAATCCAACACTCTATCCAGCTGAGCTACGGGTGCATGCCGAAAAGCGATGACTCGCTTCGTCCGATGAGACGGTTCTTAACCCAGGATGCTTGCGGCATCAATTGGCAAAATCGGGAAATCGCAGCCTGTGGGCAAGATAGCGGCCGTGGGCGTCCCGCGGGGCTGCGTCGGGGAGAGGGAAAGTGGGAGTGATCCCTTGCAATTTTCGCTGGGGACAGGGATATCGTCGGGGCAGGGCCGTATCTGGCCGCGAGGGGAGCAGGCAGGCATGATCGATCCGAACCACCCGTTTTATGGGCCGCTCTGGCGGCGGATCCTCATTCCGGCGATCTGCTTCGGCTGGGCTGTGTTCGAGCTTTATGCCGGTTCGGTCACCTGGGCTGTCATTTCCGGGGGTCTCGGCCTTTATGCGGCCTACAAGCTGTTTCTCGAAAAGCGGCCGGCTGCACCGGTTACGATGGCCGAGCCTGCACAAGACGAGGATGCGCCGGCCGACGATGCGCAGGTGCGCAATGCGCCTGAGCGGCCTGCCGACAGGACGTTCGACAAGACCTGAACTTTAAAATCAGCCGAACATCCGCGCGTGGATTTCCCGCGCCCTGATCGCCTGGTCGATCAGCAGGTTGGCGATCTGCATCCGCGTGGTCGCCGCCGGACGGAACCGCTCGGCCACGCCGTCCGGATGGTTGGTCTTGGCAAACCGTCTTCGCTTGTCGTTAAGCGTGGCTTCCGTGTCGACGTCGACAATAGCAAGTTCGCCGGCAATCTCATCCGTCGTCAACCGGGTCAGGTGTACAGGTATGGACGGTTCTACCGGATCGACCGGCTGCGGCTGCGGGGTTTCGGATGTGAAATCACCTGGCGAGGGCGGAGCTTGCGCCTCCATCTCTTGCTGCGTGCCGGCTCCTGGTTCCAGTTCCGAGATGTCGGCGAGGTCTGCGAAATAGGCGTTGGTGTCGCCAGTCGCACCTGTCTCTGGTTCCTCGTCGGTCGTCGAGATGACGAAACCCGTTCCAAGGCCGCGGACGCGGAAATCCGCTGCCGCCTCTGTCGGTTGGTCGTCGTCGCGCTCGCGCTTCAGCCGTGTCAGCACCGACTGGAAGATCGATTGTCCCAGCAGCATTTCCGCTCCCTTGCTATCGGCGCAGACAATCATGCCTGGATGGTGCCGGGCTTGCGCGAGAGTCGGTTAAATTTACGTAAACAACGACGGCTGTCTTAGGCAGCCGATCCTGATGTCACGACTGGTTTTGTCCTTGCGTGGTCTGGCTCTGCCCGCCCTGAACCTGGCTCTGTCCACCTTGGCTTTGGCTCTGTACACCGCTCTGGCTTTGAGAACCCTGGGTCTGTGAGCCTTGAGCTTGAGTCTGGCCCTCATCCTCCACCGTCAGCGACACCTTGAGGTTTTCGCCGAACGTCTCGGAGACCCGGCCGATGCGCATGCCGGAGATCGGGGCTGCGTCGCGGTAGTCGAGGCCGGTGGCGAGCCGCACATAGCGCTCGTCCGGGCAGACGTCGTTGGCCGCATCGAAGCCCACCCAGCCGAGGCCCGGAATATGCGCCTCCGCCCAGGCGTGCGTCGCCACCTGTTCGGTCGTGCCCTCCATCAGAAGATAGCCGGAAACATAGCGGGCAGGGATATCGCGCAGCCGCGCGGCGGCAAGGAAGATGTGGGTGTGGTCCTGGCAGACGCCGGTCTTTGCGGCAAGCGCTTCTTCGGCGGTGGTTTCTGTCGTTGTGGTGCCCGGCGTATAGGCCACGGTCTCGTGGATCGTTTCCATCAGCGCATGCATGCGGGCAAGCTCGCTGTCGCCGGTCAGGGCTTCTGCCAGCGCCTTTACCAGCGGGCCGGCTGCCGTGCGCGGGGTTTCGCGGAGAAACAGCCAGAGCGGGCAGAAGCCCTGATGGGTGCCGAAAACGCCGGCCTTGTCCACGGTTTCCACTTCGCCCGAGGCGACGATGCGGATTGTGTTCTCGCCGCCTTCCGACGACACCAGTTCGACGCGGTTGCCGTACTGGTCGGCATAGCCTGCCTCAACCGTGGCGCCGTCCACGCTCACCGTCCAGTTGATGATCTTCTGGGTGGATCCTGCGGTCGGCGTCAGGCGAAGCCGCTGCAGCGAATAGGGCAGCGGTTCGTCATAGGTATATTCCGTCGTATGGGAAATCTTCAGGCGCATTGTTTCAAATCCTCAAGGGACGCCACTCGGCCCGTCCTACTGGTAAAAGCGATAGCCTTGCGAAATCTCGGCGCTCAACTGGTTGTTGCGCGATACGAATTCCTCGAGAAACTCATGCAGGCCGTGATCCATGATCTCGGTGATCGAGCCCCGCGTCAGCGTCGCGCGGATCGCGTCGGCCGTGTCGTGGGCCGTGTGCCGCTCTGCGTATTCCCGCTGCAGGTAGCCGAGATTGCTGACGATCTTTTCGTAGCAATAGGCAAGCGAGCGCGGCATCTGAACTTTCAGGATCAGGAAGTCGGCGATATTGCCGGCCTGATAGTCGCCGTCATAGACCCAGCCATAGGAGCGGTGAGCGGAAACCGAGCGAAGGATCGATTCCCACTGGAAATTATCAAGCGCGCCGCCGACCTGGCTGACGGAGGGCAGAAGCACGTAATATTTCACGTCGAGAATGCGGCTCGTGTTGTCGGCGCGCTCGATAAAGGTGCCGATGCGCGAGAAATTGTAGAGATCGTTTCGCAGCATGGAGCCGTGAAAAGCACCGCGGATGAGGGCGCAGCGGTGCTTGATGACGTCGATCAGTTCCGGCAGTTCGGTGGCCTTGAGGTTGCGCGCAAGCCGTGCCTTGAGATCGAGCCAGGCCTCGTTGGTGGCTTCCCAGGTTTCGCGCGTCAGGGCAGTTCTGACCATGCGGGCATTGTTGCGGCCCGATTCGATGCACGACAGGACGCTCGACGAATTGGCCGTGTCGCGCAGGAGATAATCCACCGCGTCGGCTGCCGTCAGCTTGGCATGCACCTGCTTATAGGCATCGCGCACGCCGGCACTTTCCAGAACGCCGTGCCAGTCCTCGTCGGAGGATCCGGCCCGCGTCAGCGAGACGCGCAGACCGGCATCGACGAGGCGGGCGATGTTTTCGGCACGCTCGATGTAGCGGAACATCCAGTAGAGGCCGTTTGCAGTTCTTCCCAGCATGTGTTTACGCCCTCAATCTTCCAGTACCCATGTGTCCTTGGTGCCGCCGCCCTGGCTGGAATTGACCACAAGCGAACCCTGTTTCAGGGCCACGCGTGTCAATCCGCCGGGAATGATCTTCACCTTGTCGGACACGAGGACATAAGGGCGCAGATCGACGTGGCGGGGGGCAACGCCCTTGTTGACGAAGATCGGCACGGTGGACAGAGCCAGCGTCGGCTGGGCGATGTAGTTGGTCGGTCGCGCCTTGAGCTTTGCGGCAAACTCGGCGCGCTCGGCTTTCGTCGCGGTCGGGCCGACCAGCATGCCGTAGCCGCCCGATCCATGCACTTCCTTGACTACCAGTTCCTCGAGATGCTCGAGCACGTATTTGAGGCTGTCGGCTTCCGAGCAGCGCCAGGTCGGCACGTTTTCCAGAAGCGCCTTGCGGCCGGTATAGAACTCGACGATCTCAGGCATGTAGGAATAGATCGCCTTGTCGTCGCAGATGCCGGTGCCCGGCGCATTGGCGATGGTGATGTTACCGGAGCGGTAGACGTCCATGATGCCAGGAACGCCAAGCGCCGAATCCGGCCGGAATGTCAGCGGATCGAGGTAATCGTCGTCGACGCGGCGGTAGAGCACGTCGATCGCCTCATAGCCGCGCGTCGTGCGCATCTTCACCTTGCCATCGATGACACGAAGGTCCGATCCCTCGACCAGTTCGACGCCCATCTGGTCGGCCAGGAACGAGTGCTCGTAATAGGCGGAATTGTAGATGCCGGGGGTCAGCACCGCGACACGCGGCCGTCCCTTGCAGCCGGGGGGTGCGAGCGAGGCCAGCGACTGGCGCAGCTGGCGCGGATAATCCTCCACGCGCTGCACCTTGTTCAGGGTGAACAGCTCGGGGAACATCTGCATCATCGTCTCGCGGTTCTCCAGCATGTAGGAGACGCCGGACGGGGTTCGGGCATTATCCTCCAGCACGTAGAACTGGTCCTCGCCGGTGCGCACGATATCGGTGCCGACAATGTGCGTATAGACGCCGCCCGGCGGCTTGAAGCCGATCATTTCGGGCAGGAAGGCCACGTTCTTCTCGATCAGCTCGCGCGGAATGCGGCCGGCCTTGATGATTTCCTGCTTGTGGTAGATGTCGTCGAGAAAGGCATTGAGCGCCACGACGCGCTGCTCGATGCCTTGCGCGAGCTTGCGCCATTCGCGGGCGGCAATGATGCGGGGAATGATGTCGAAGGGGATGAGTTTTTCGGAACTGTCGGCATGACCATAGACCGCGAAGGTGATGCCGGTCTTGCGGAAGATGTTTTCGGCATCCTGCGTCTTGCGGATCAGATGCGCCGTATCCTGGCTGGCATACCAATCGTGGTAGGTCTTATAGGGCAGACGCGGCTGGTCGTCCGCGGTTAACATTTCATCAAATGCCAAAGGTATGTTCCCCATTTTTGGTCATAAGAATACAACGGCATTGGCAATGCAAGAACCATGCTCAGTTGCGTATGACAAATATACGACCCGTCCTGATGCGGTGAGATAGGGCCTGAACGACGATCAAAAAGGGCAACTGCCGATGGAATTAGCGACGGCTCATCTTCGGTCGTAGAAAGACCGCTCGTCAAAGCAGCAACTGCCTCATCGCTGATCACACCGGAGACCGGATCTTAGTCGCACACCGTCAGATGCGCTGATGGGAACGGTGAGTATTTCTACTTTGACCGCGTCGCCGCCACAGCCTAATCAGACGCCGGATCATTTCCCGCCCACCGGCCTTGTCAAAGCCACGCTCCGGAACCTTCTAATGCTCGACCGCCTGGCTCCGGCCGTTTTTGTTTTCCTGTGGTCGACCGGGTGGATCGTCGCCAAATATGCGTCCGCCCATGCGGACCCCGTCACCTTTCTGGCCGCCCGGCATGCACTGGCGGCCGTCGTCTTCCTTTGTCTCGGGCTTGCCCTGCGGGTCACGTGGCCGAAGACCGGACGCGAGATCGGCCATGCGGTGCTCTCAGGCATTTTTCTGCACGGGCTTTATCTCGCCGGCGTCTGGTATGCGATCGGGCAGGGCGTGCCTTCGGGGCTGTCGGGCATCATTGCCGGGCTGCAGCCGCTGATGACGGCGGCGGTCGCGCCGTTCCTGCTTAGCGAAACGCTTTCCCGCCGCCAGAAGCTCGGCCTCGCGCTCGGCTTTGCCGGTATCTTCATCGCCATCTCGCCGCAGCTTTTTAGAAGCCTGTCGGCCGGCATGACCGGGCTCGGCCTGCCGCTTCTCCTCAATCTCATGGCGATGGGGTCGGTCACCTACGGTACGATCTACCAGAAGCGCTACCTGCAGCAGGGCAACCTCGTCGCCATCGGCACGCTGCAATATGTCGGAGCGTTCATCGTGACGCTGCCGGTCGCCTATCTGATCGAGCCCATGCGCTTCGACTGGACCACCCAGGCACTCGCCGCCATGGCCTGGTCCGTCATCGGCATCTCGCTCGGTGCCGTGGCACTGCTCCTCTACCTCATCCGCCGCGGACAGGTTTCCCGCGCAGCCTCGCTGATCTATCTCGTGCCCCCCGTTGTTGCCGTCGAAGCGGCGATCCTGTTTGGCGAACCCCTGACCCTCCCCATGGTCACCGGCACCGCGATCGTGGTTCTCGGCGTGTATCTGGTGAACCGCAAGACGAGGGCGGGGTGAGGGCCATTTGAGGCTGAACCTCTCTCGCTCCGACCTCCTCTGCGTCAACATGGCGGATGTTGTACGCAGCCGTTCTCATGTACTGCTCCGCCCGCCCGTTAATGCACTCAAAAGCCTGGATATCACCGACATGTGGGATTGGTTCCCGATCGTCTTCTTCCCGCTCAAGATCATCGTGCTCGGCACTGGCATGTTCTTCGCCATCAAGTGGCATAGGGATCAAGAGAAGAAGAAGTAGCGGGAGAGGAAGCTGGCTTCTGTGCAAGCAGCCCGATCGCTGGCGGGGATGGGGAGTAAGCCCGGGGGCAGCTTTGCGCCAATTGCGGAAGTGGAAAGTATTCAAGCTTGATCCAATACATCAATGACCGGATCATGACTGCTCCTAAAAGCAACCTCGAATCACTTTTTTGGTCAGTTGTGAATCGTCGTCGGTTTTTCTGATCTTATATCACAGACCGGAGGCGCTTCTCGCTTCTGAGGCTTTGCGCTCAAAGGCGCGTTCTATTGCGTGATTAAGAAAGGCAAAGTCGTCGAAACTGTAACTATCTTCCTCCGGCACACTTTCGCGAATGCTCGTAACCGATTCTCCTGCGCGAAGGCGTCGACGACGCTTCGCCGCAACATCGGGAGTTCCGACAAGATCGATCAGCGCTATTTTCGGGGCCGCATGGATGCCCACCACTTACTCGAGATGCCGTTCAGATGATCACGAAGCCTGTCTTCAACATGTTCAGGGCTCCAAACAGCGGCGCATTCTAGGCGGTTCGCCTCTTCAAAACTGAGCGGAGACTCGGCATTCGCGATGGCATCATACGCTGAAATTCTGCCTGAAATCCCGTCCTGCTTAAAAAACACCGCGCCGTCCAACTCGGACACCGTGGGTGGATCAACCCTTCCAACGATGGGCCATCGCCCGGACTTCGCAGCTCTGTCCATCACCCATAGCTTGAAGAGAACCGCTCGATCTCGCACGTCTTGAACCGGTTCTTCACGTTCGGAAACGCCGTCAAGAAAAGCGAACAGCGGATGCGTTAGGGCGACGGCGTGAAATTGCTTCTCGTTTCCGAGGTCGATCCTAACGATATCACCTCGTTTCTGCTTTCTGCCGCTGACCATCGCGCCCTCGCTGTCCAGCGGCATGTTTAGCGGGTTCCGAGAAGTCCGCAAAGGGCGAAAAGGCGACCTCGGCAGCTTTGCGCCACAAGCGGTCACTGAAGCGATCTGATCCTCAGGCTACTGAGGCAAAGCTTTCGAATAGCCAATGGGAGATGAGATGCCTCGTTATGACTTCAATCACCTAGAGCACATGGCCAAAAAGTATATCGAGGATAGCAAAGTTGCTGATGCGATCAAGATTTACCTCTTCATGTCGGATGGAGACCCCTCACTCGATGCGGGCTATCTCGGAGAGCGGCTGGGCATTTGTTACGAGCAGCTAGGCGACCTTCACGCGGCGAAATACTGGTACGGGCGTGCGGTCGAGGAAAATCCAGAGGTAAGGCTTGAAGCAGCGCAAGCCTACGAACGCCTGAGCAATGTCGGCATCGACCATCTGCTGTAAGTCCGCTTCGGGCCGAAGCTGTCACGGGCGAAAATCGATAACCATCGATAAGCTCTAATTATCAGCGGTCACCTGCCAGCCGAGCCCGACGCATCGTTAGCCGTTGTCAGTGGTCGGTTCCGGCTGGGGGCGAAATGACACTCCACGCGCAAGTGGCTGCTGTCCCAATTGAACCCTCTTGAATTTTAGGCTCGAGAAGTCGTTATTCCTATGGACAAATTGCTGTCGAAAACAGACTATTATTTAATTGAGCCAGCCGCTCGGCAGCTTTGCGCCAGAAACGGTCATGATCGTTGGGGCCGAACTCTTCCCATATGATCCAATTCTTTGACCCGCTTGCCGGGAATTCCACGGAATTGGTCGATGGAAGTTCGGCCTTGATTGTCTTCCGTCGTAACGCTGAAGCCGCGCAGATCGCCTTGCCCCGAAAACCGAGCCGAGAGTCTGCGGAAGTCTTGCGCCGTAATCCCGTGCCGGTCACAAAGATGCGGTAGTTCTTTTTGGTATTCCTTGACAGCATTTGCAAAGGATTGACTGACCAATCCGCCAGACGTTCCTCCGGATAAAAAGTCTACGTCAATATAACCCTCAGGGGCGGACGCAACTTCGGCGTAAACATCCGTCATATAAACGCCGATCATAAGGCCCATCCCAGACGCCAATGAGTCCGCGATGTTATGACCTACGGCTTTAAGCTTATTGAATTTCGACATCCTTATTTTCCTAATATCACACGCATTGGGTGGCCATGGGCGATCTTACTACCCGCAGTGATGACCGCTATGGGCCAGAAGGAGAGTTAGGGAGCTATGTGCTCGAAGTGGACTGGAGGCGTCGAGCTTGGCCGCTAGAACGACGGCAGCGTTTCAATTTACCCCTGTGAAGAAATAGACGCCGCCGAATGGGTTGTATTTGAAGTCGTCTTCTTCATATTCGTTGATGGCCTTCAACTCCGCGCCGTAGCGTGCGACTACTGCTTCTACGCCGTCCGCTGCCATCTCGTCTGCGACGCTGTCGATCATCGCACTGAGTGCCAGCTCATCTACGGATGAGTTGCTCCGTACGAACACCTCCGGTAGACCTACAAGATGAAAGCCCACGCTAGATAAGTAGTATCCATCGGTAAGCGGCCTCTTTGCAAAGGCTAGACGGCACGCTCTAGTAGCCGCGCCAGGTTCCGCGCCTTCCGCTTCCTGCGCCAGCTGCCGCCACCGGGCGGCTCCATGCGCGACGCCAGCGCTTTCCCCCTTCGCAGCGGTCGCGCCAGCCGCAAGCAATCGCTCCACCAGCCTAAGAGCTGTCAGCGAAACGGCAGGAGCTTCCGCAGCCTCCATGTGCGGACCGACGACATAAACGACGCATCCATGGCTGATAACCGCCTCGACGTCATGTTGGTGCCACGCGTCTTCGTGTACCTGATCCCAAAAAACGCGAAGCTCTCGCTCATACGGACGTCCGGAGCGTCCTGAGTGGATTCCATGTCGATTTCGAAATCCGTAGCAAAGTCTTTGATGGCGTCTTTTGCAGCCTGCAGTAAATCCTGGAACCCGTCTACGGATCCAAGGAAGCAAAGTACATTCCGCGGCCTGTATTCGGAGAAAGGCGTATGGTGCATTGTATTCTTCGCAAACAATTGGGAATTAGGTAGATGATGCGAAACCCACCGCACCGTTTACGTGCAAATGCGCTCGCAATGATGATAGGTCGATGTCAGCTTAGAGCCGGAAGGCGAGCTTGGCAGCTTTGCTCCGTGATGAGACCGTTTCGTTGCAGCAGCTAGGAGGGTGCGTAACAATTTTAATTCCGATCGGCGACTCTGTCGATGCAATAGTTCGAAAGGTAAGCCATCAAGAACACTAAATACTGATACTCACTCATGTCTAAAGTTATTGCTTACTTTATTCGTATGCGAAGAAATCCTTCAAGCAATGCCCAAGCAAACGCCGCTGCTAAAAACATGATGATTCCAACATTGCCTTGCGCGAAACCACCAGGGGAGACAACCGCCTTAAAGCTTTGACCTACGATAAATATTATTGGGAAAATTACAATTGCCCATCTTATTTCTTTATTCCTGATGACAGGATCGTTTTTATCTGAAAACGGGGTGTAAGTATAACGTGCGTGCCTTATTCGAAGAGTGACAACAGCTGCTATACTCGCCAATCCACTAAGGTATATGATATTCGTGTACTGCTTGAAAAACGATAATACCATTATCGCTTCTACCAAAACAATAGTGTAAGTGATCGTGTCTTTAACACCAGGTATAAGCATGGTTTCTCGTTCCATTAGCAGTGGTAGATCGCGGCGATGATGCGGTCTGATCAGAAACTTTGTCTCCGGTTTGCGACCCATCGTGCTTGTTTGTAGCGGCATTTGCCTTGCTTGCAGCTTGGGTCTTCTCCATACTCGATGGAGAAAGGAAGGAATGCATAAATTTCAGCAACCCCAATGACTGCTTGTGGCCGTCACCGCACCAGCCGACCACATCAATCCGGGACGCCGTTTGGAAACAACGTCCGCACGTCGGAAGAGCGGTACGTTTTGGAGCCGCAGTCATCGGCAAAGGCAAGATATTCCGCAAAGAAGTTGGCTCGTAGCCGCAAGAATTCGCGTGTGTTTTTTGTCAAATCGTTCTGTTCGGCAACCGATTTCTCGATCTCGTCCAGTTGCATGTCCAAACTGTCTTTCGGAGCACTCGTTTGACGCTGCTTGTTGACGACACCGTGTGATTCGTCGACAGCTAGCGCCAAGCGCTTGATGCTCAGCTGGAGCCGCTCCTTTTCGACAGCAGCATATCTGATGATGCAGGCTCGCAGCTCTTCCGGGGCGAGAATCGCTGACTGACCGTCGGCAAACTCAGCAGGAACGCCAAACGGAAGCAAATCTCTCGAAATCGAAAAACGGTCCGAGCTCATGTCCGTTGAAAACAGTGCGAAAATCAAAAGCGGGCCAAGCAAGATTTCATCCCGATTGTCTATGCGGCAGTCATTTGCGGGATACTATTGTACATGAAATCCATTTGAAAGACGCCGTTGCGTCATATCTGCTGGACGAGGATTGAAGTCGATCGGCACCGAAATGCATCTGTCGCTTCGTGGCAGGACGCTGAGAAGAGACGGCTCGCGCCACCCCCAATACCAATACCCCACAAACAAAACGGCCAGGATTTCTCCCAGCCGTCTGAACTCTCTCAACTGCTTCTCGCGTTAAGCGCGTGTGGTGCGCTTGCGGCCCTGATGGCCGGCGGTGCGCTGGTCGATGGGGGCCTGGCCGCGGTTGTCGTTGCCGAAGCGAACCGGGCCGCGACCGTCGCCCTTGGGGGCTGCGGCCGGCGTGTGCCGGTTTGGCTTGGCTTCGCCGGATGCGGCGGCCGCATTGCCCTGATGGGCCTTGCGCTGGCTGCCGGCTTCACGCGCGCCGTGGCTTGCATGGTCGCGGTTGCCGGAACCGGCTGGCTTGGCTGAGCCACGGTTGTCAGGACGACCGCCAGTCTTTGCGCCCGGGTTGCCGAACTGCTTCTTGACCGGACGGAAATCCGAAGTCGAGGACAGATCGTTATCTGGCGCTACGCTTGCTGCTGCCGGCCGTGCAGCCTGCGAACGGGGAGCCTGGCTTCTTGGCGCTTCTGCACCGTCACCAGCGAAGAACGGCTTGCGGGCCGGACGTTCGCGGCGCGGGCCACGGGCTTCGCCGGCAGCACCGGCACCGCGGCCTTCGCCGCCGCCGCCATTGCCGCGTGGCTGGCCGCCACGGCCGCCCTTGTTGCCGCCGCGGGCATTGGCGCCGCCACGGTTGTTGTTGCCGTTGGCGCGAACCGGACGGTTCATCGTCTCAGGGCGCTCGCCGGTCAGCGTCTTGATCTCGATGTTCATCAGCTTTTCGATGTCGCGCAGCAGCATCGTTTCGTCCGGTGCGCAAAAAGCGATCGCGATGCCTTCGCGGCCGGCACGGGCCGTGCGGCCGATGCGGTGAATATAGGCTTCCGCGACATCAGGCAGATCGTAGTTGTAGACGTGGCTGACGGCCGGGATATCGATGCCGCGGGCCGCGACGTCGGTCGCGATCAGCGTCTTGATCTCGCCATCACGGAAACCCTTGAGTGCCCGTTCGCGCTGGCCCTGGCTCTTGTTGCCGTGGATCGAGGCGACCGAGAAACCGATGTTTTCAAAGTGCTTCATCAGCTTTTCAGCGGTGTGCTTGGTGCGCATGAAGACGATCGAGCGGCCATCCGGGTTGTCCATCAGCGACTTGCGCAGAAGGTCGGTCTTGTCGCCCTTGCCGGCAACGAAGTGGACGAACTGGTCCACCTTGTCGGCTGCCTTGCCCGCAGGCGTCACTTCCACCTTGACCGGATCGGTCAGGAAGTCGGCGGCCAGATCTGCGATGGCCTTCGGCATGGTGGCCGAAAACAGCATGGTCTGGCGCTTCTTCGGCACCATTTTCGAAATCTTCCGCAGGTCATGCACAAAGCCGAGGTCGAGCATCTGGTCGGCTTCGTCGAGCACGAGGAAGCGAACCGTCGTCAGGCCGATGGCGCGGCGCGAGATCAGGTCGAGCAGGCGGCCAGGCGTGGCGACGAGAATGTCGGTGCCCTTTTCCAGCTGCAGCTGCTGCTTGTTGATCGAGACGCCGCCGACGACGAGATTGATCTTGAGCGGACGGCCCTTGATGAAGGTCTTCAGGTTGGCGGCGATCTGGTTGACCAGTTCGCGGGTCGGCGCAAGGATCAGCGCGCGGGTGGTGCGGTTGTCGGGGCGGGTCGCGTCGGCCATCAGGCGCTCGATCAGCGGCAGGCCGAAAGCTGCGGTCTTGCCGGTGCCGGTCTGCGCAAGGCCGATCAGGTCGCGGCCTTCGAGGAGAAGCGGAATTGCCTGGGCCTGGATCGGCGTCGGGGTTTCAAAACCAAGCTCGGTGAGCGTGGCGACGATCTGCTTGGACACGCCAAGAGATTCAAAATTCGTCAAGTCGAATACCTTTCGGGGCGCCAAAAGCGGACGCTCCGAAATGGCACCATGCCATCCGGGCTGCTTGTGGCGTCAAGAACCCCGCGTGATTTGGGAACTTGTGTGTTGGAAATTACTTTCCAGCGCTTGAACCCTCATCCCGAGGGCGATCTATCTGTGCGCCTTGTTCCTTCTTCGCGCTGTCAGTATGGACGCGGGGCAGCTCACGCGGCTGCCGGAAGGTGAAAGCTGGCATGCATTTGGTTGATTTGCCGCCGAAAGTCAAGGTTCTTCTGCAAAACGACGCAGGCTGTCCGCTAGCTGCGACCCGGTAGGCACTCACGTCACAGGGGATTTTCTCGAGTCGTCAGCCCTCCGAGCGGCGGCCACACGAACGGCGATCCCCAAGGCAATGGTCGCGCAGAGTGGCGGCCCAAAACGAAAAAACGGCGGTGCATCGCACCGCCGTATCGCAAATCTTGATGGACGCCTGGACGCTTTAGTAGCAGACCCGTGCGCGGTAGGCTTCGCCATACTCGTTTTCCACCCATTCATGGTGGCAACGCGGTGGTGGTGGCGGTGCGGCATAATAGGCGCGACGGTAGACGACCGGCGGCGGTGGTGGCGGAGCATATTCGTATTGCGGCTCCACATAGACCGGACGCTGCGATCCTGACACGATCGCGCCGCCGATCAGGCCGCCTGCAATCCCTGCCGCGGCACCCAGCAGCACATCGTCGCCGTGGTGACGGTAGTGATCGCGGGCCTGCGCTGCCGGTGCCGTCGCAGCAAGTGCGCCGGCGACTGAGAGAGCCGCAATGCCAGCAGTAATGGTCTTTTTCATGATCGACATGCCTGGTTCCTTTCCCCGTGGTGTTTCGAGGTACGATCAGAGCGTCGCTCTCAATCACGGCGGATTGATGGAAGTTTTATCGCCGTAGTCTGAACGCCTATTCAGACTCCACCGTGGAAAAATTGCTTTTCGAAAGGTGTCGGCAACCCAGGGTCTGCCCGGAGATTGAATTGCGGCGAAAACCCGGCAATTTGCGGGAGGAATTGTGGCTCGAGCTGTCTGGCGGTTTTGGCGGGCAAGAAAAAGCGCCGGGTCTGAACCCGGCGCCGGAGATGATCAGCAGTTGTTCGTCGTGGTGCCGGAACCGTCGGTCGAACCGCTGGTTGCCGAAGGTGCGCCACCGACACCCGTCGTGTCGCAGCCGCCTTTGCTCGTGCCGTTTCCGGTCGTCATGCTCTTGGAATCCGTGCTGCCCGTGGTCGTCCCATCGTTGGCGCTATTGGACGGCGTTTTGGACGGTGTGTTGGACGGCGTCTGGCCGGTTGTGCCGCTGCTCGTTCCGGATGCAGCGCCTGCGCCAGACGCGCCGGAACCTGCGGATCCACCGGATGCACCTTGAGCGAATGCCGATGTTGCAAGGCCAAGCGTCAGCGTGGCAATCGTCACAAGTTTCATCATCGAAAATTTCCTTTGTTCGCTTCACGTCAGGGTTAACCGGCGTCGGCGTCCAAGGTTGCCTGATGCTGCCGATTTAGTGTCATTGCGTTGATCCTCGATGCGTGAAACGCCCCCGGCCGCACTCCATTCGAACTTGCGAAAACGCAAATATTAAACAACCCTGTGTTCCGGGCAACGTGTTGTTAATACTCGCTATGGTGTTATCGGGTCGGTTTCCGAAAAATGGTGGGATCCCGCATGCGCGGGAGTGAGCGGGGCAGGGTGCACACGAAGAGCGAACGCCTGGAAAGCAAGTTTCTGGAGCGGGCCTGCGCCCGCATCGTGGATCTCCCCGAACCCGCCTATATCAAGAACTGCCGGCTCGCATATGTCGCCGTCAACCCCGCCTATGCGGCCATGGTCGGCGCTCGCCCGGAGGAGCTCGTCGGCCAGACAAGCCGCAGCCTCGGCAGCGATGGCGAAAAGGACGAGCGCAAGGAAAAGGAATGCCGCGCCCTGGTGTTCGGTGCCGAAGAAAAGGCGTTGGCGTTCAACGCCGACGGGATTTTCTCCCATGAGATCCATATCGAACGGTTTTTGACGGAGGACGATCATTCCTACGTCTTCGGCCATTTCCTGCCGGTCGGCGCTGCATCGCGCCCAACGGGTAATGGCGTCCCCGCGCCGCTCGAAGCGACAGCGAAGCCGTTTTCGCTGTTTGAGAACGGTCTTCTCGACGACGCGATCGACATGCTCGAAATGGGCATCGGCATCTACGACCGCGACAATGTGCTCGTTTACTGCAATTCGCAGCTTGTCGACCATTTCGATGCCTGCGGCATCGTCATCAAGCCGGGCATAGCGCTGGAGGACATCATCCACCGCGCCTATGATCAGCGGGAACGTGCGGCAAGCGGCAATGCGTCCGTAACGCTTGCGCCGCGCGAGAAGTGGGTGGAACAGCGTCTCCGTGCCTTCCTCGTTCCCTATCACGAGCGGATCGACAAGCTGCCGGATGGGCGCTGGATGCGCAGTCTCAACAAACGGCTGGAAAACGGCCTGCTGATCGCCATCCGCCACGACGTCACCGACTTCAAGGACCAGGAGATGCTGCTGCGCAGCCAGGTGGCGGAAACCGGGCTTTTCCGCGCCATCCTGGAAGACCTGCCGGCCCCCGTGTTCGTTCGCAACGAAAAGCACGAGCTGACCTATGCCAACCACGCCTACGAGCAAATGCTGGGCAGCGAACGGGAAAACTATCTCGGCAAGACGGAAGCCCAGATGTTTCCCTGGGCGGCGGAGCGGTTCTGGAACGAAAACGCCCGCGTGCTGGACGGCGAGGCGATCGACAAGTCGGAGGATATGACCTTCCCGGACGGTTCGGTCATTCCGGTTCTTACACGCCTGCGCTCGATTGAGGTCGACGACGGCAGCCGCTATCTGGTCTGCTCGCGCACAGACGTGTCGCTGATCAAGGAAGCGCAGCAAAAGGCGGAAAAGGTCAGCCAGGATCTGCAGACGATCCTGTCGGCCCAGCCGGTCGGCATCGGTATTCTCGATGCGGATCTGGTGTTCGAATACGCCAACCCCGCCTTCTATACATCCTGGGATACGGACAAGCGCTTCGATCTGGCCGGCCGTTCCTACCGGGATTTCATGAAGGTCAATTACGACAACGGTATCTATGCCGGCTCGGACCTGGATTTCGATGCGATCTACAATGCCCGCATCGCCGCACTGACAGCCAGCAACGATCATCCGCCGATCGAGATCCGCACCCATGGCGGCCATTACCTGCTGATTTCCGGCACGCAGCTGACCGATGGCAAGATCCTCATCAGCCATACCGATATCACCGCGATGCGCCAACGCGATGCGGACATCCGGCAAGCGCAGGAAGCGCTGCAGAAACACGGCGCGCTGATGCGCGACGCAACCAGCGCAATGTCTCAGGGGCTGCTCATCCTGCATGACGGCGCGATTATCTTTTCAAACGATGCGCTTGCCGCCATGCTGGAGATGCCGGCCGACATGCTGTCGATCGGCAAAAGCTGGCGCAACGTCTTTGGCTACTGCGCAAAACGCGGCGATCTTGGCGATGCGCGCACCTCGACCGCGGCGCTGCGCGAATGGGAAGCGAGCGTTGCCTCTGGAGAGCCGGTATTTACCTCGTTCCGCGTCGAGGACCGCCGCTGGATCCAGCTCGAGGCCCGCCCGACCGGGGACGACCACTGGCTTGCCGTCTTCACGGATGTCACCGAGAGCAAGGAACGCGAGGCGGACCTGACGCGCCTGCTCAACCGGGCGGAAGCGGCCGACCGGGCGAAGTCGGAATTCCTTGCCAACATGAGCCACGAGATCCGCACGCCGATGAACGGCGTGCTCGGCATGGCCGAACTGCTCGCCAAGTCCAGCCTCGATACCCGCCAGAAGACCTTCGTCGACATCATCGTCAAATCCGGCAACGCGCTTTTGACGATCATCAACGACATTCTCGATTTCTCCAAGATCGATGCCGGCCAGATGAAGCTGCGCAAGGCGCCGTTCGATCCGGTCGAGGCAATCGAGGACGTGGCGACGCTTCTGTCGTCGGCCGCTGCCGACAAGGATATCGAACTGATCGTCCGCGGCGAGGTGTCTGTGCGCGAAACGGTCCTCGGCGATGCCGGCCGCTTCCGCCAGATCGTCACCAATCTGGTCGGCAATGCCGTCAAGTTTACCGAAAAGGGCCATGTCTTCATCGACTTGAAGTCGCGGCCGATCGATGGTGACCAGCTGATGCTGTCGATCCGCATCGAGGATACCGGCCTTGGCATTCCCGAAGAAAAGCTTCGGTCGGTGTTTGAAAAGTTCAGCCAGGTGGATACGTCGTCCACCCGCCGTCATGAAGGCACCGGGCTTGGTCTTGCGATTACGTCCGGTCTGGTCGAGCTGTTCGGCGGTTCCGTCGAGGTCGAGAGCGAGCTTGGCCGCGGTTCGGTCTTTACCGTCAACCTGCCGTTTGCCGTGGTTGCCGAACGCAAGATGGAAGTGACGCTGCCGGTCAGCACCAGCGGTGCCCGGGTGCTCGTGATCGACGACAACGCTGTGAACCGCCGCATCCTCACCGAGCAGCTGAGCATGTGGGGCTTCGAGACCGTTGCCGCTGAAAACGGGGCGGAGGGTCTTGCCTTCCTCCACGAAGCAACCAGGCTCGGCATCGTCATCGATGTGGTCGTGCTGGATTATCACATGCCGGAGATGAACGGGTTCGACTGCGCCAAGGCGATCCGGCGCGACAGGCGCTTCGATTTCACCGGCATCGTCTTCCTGACGTCGATGGACATGGCAAACGACGAGACGATGTTTGCCGAGCTCAATGTTCAGGCGCATCTGATGAAGCCCGCCCGCGCAGCCCTTTTGCGCAGCACGATCATCGACGTCGTCCGCGTCATCCGCACCCGGCGCCGCGCATCCGGGCAGGCGGTGCCGCTCATTGCGTCGTCTGCTCCCGCCGTCGACACAGCTGGCTCAAAGCCTGCAGAACCGGTGGCGCAGGAAAACACCGTCGCTCCTGTGATCAAACCAACGCTCGATGTTCTCGTGGCTGAGGACAACGAGGTTAACCAGATCGTCTTTACCCAAATCCTGCAGATGACCGGCTGGCTGTTCCAGATCGTCAAGAACGGGGCGGAAGCGGTCGAGGCCTGGCAGAAGTATGATCCGGCGGTGATCATCATGGACGTGTCGATGCCGGTGATGAACGGTCACCAGGCAACCCGCAAGATCCGCGAACTCGAAAACTCGACCGGCACGCATGTCCCGATCATCGGCGTCACCGCCCATGCGCTCGAAAGCGACCGCGAACTCTGCTTCCAGGTCGGCATGGACGATTATCTATCCAAGCCGATCAGTCCCGAAGCGCTGGAAAACAAGATCCGCCACTGGCTGGACGGCGCCGTCGTTGTTTCGGCGCTGGACGGCAACTGAGGCCTTGGAGCCTCAGTCCTTGCGTCCGCGCAGCATCTCGCGTTTGCCCGCAAAGCCGGTCTGGCGCTCCACGGTGAAACCCGCGGCCGCCAGATTGCGGCGGACGAAGCCTGCCGCCGCATAGGTTCCGAACGTGCCGCCCGGGCGGGTG
This sequence comes from Rhizobium sp. PvP014, assembly GCF_017876855.1. Lineage (NCBI taxonomy): Bacteria > Pseudomonadati > Pseudomonadota > Alphaproteobacteria > Hyphomicrobiales > Rhizobiaceae > Rhizobium > Rhizobium sp. PvP014. Next base: position 1,668,294 of record NZ_JAGIOT010000002.1, on the reverse strand, counting down.
CGGTCGAAAAGTGCCTGCATCAGCTCCGGCGACCACATGTCGGGATTCCGCGACGGCGCGAAGCCATCGAGGAACCAGGCATCGAAGTCAGCCTCTTCAGCCGTGACCCCGTCGAGCGCTGGGCCGCAGACAACCATCAGCGTTGTCTGGTCGTCGAGGTCGATGGTGATCCGGCCGCTCGGCTCATCCGGCCATGCTTGCGTCAGTGCCTGCCGTTGCGCATCGATTTCCGGCCACCGCGCCAGTGCCCGCCCGATCTCGTCGCGCTGCATTGGATAGAGCTCGAACGATGTGAAATGCAGCCGCGTGCCGGGTTTGCGGAAAAGGGCCCACTGGCGCCAGGTCTCGCAGGCGTTGAGGCCGGTGCCGAAACCGAGTTCGCCGATCCGGAACGTGTCTCCAGCTGGCGACATCTCGATCCAGCGCTCCGGCAGGCCGTTTCCGGCCAGAAACACATGGCCGCATTCCAGCCGGCCATCGGTGCGGCAATAAAAGTGGTCGCCAAATTCCGTCGAATACGGCATATCGCCGTCATGCCAGTCGAGCGCCGGGGCTTCAGGCGTGGCGTCGTCTTTTACAATTTCGGGATCGTGATTGCTCATGGAAGATGCGGATAATCCTCGAGGTCCCCGGGGTCAATCGCCAGCGATGCCGCATCTCCCCGGCGATCATGTCGATCTCCTGATCATCGGCGGCGGCATCATGGGCCTCTGGGCTGCGGTCAAGGCGGAACGGCTCGGCATCCGAACCCTTTTGGTCGAAGCCGGACGGTTGGGGCAGGGTGCCAGCGGCGGCATTCTGGGCGCGCTGATGTCGCATGTGCCCGACCGCTGGAACGACAAGAAACAGGCGCAGTTCGATGCGCTGGTCGCCCTCGAAGACGAAGTTTCTAGGCTCGAAGGCGAGACCGGGCTGTCCTGCGGTTATCGCCGCTCCGGTCGGCTGATCCCGCTGCCGAAACCGCACTTGAGACCCATCGCCCTACGCCATCAGCAGGAGGCAGAGGTCAACTGGCGGCACGACGGCGATCCGTTCCAATGGCATGTGCTCGATGCGTCCCCCTTCGCAGGTTGGCCGGATCCGGCCTTTACCGAAGCCGGCATCGTGCACGACACGTTTGCCGCCCGCGTTTCCCCCCGCCATCTCATGGCAGCGCTCGCCGCCGTCCTTGGCAACGCCCGGCATGTCAGCGTGATCGAAGGACTGCCGGCGGAGCGGATCGACCCTGTCGCAAACCGCGTCGAATTTGCCGATGGACGCTCGATCGGTTTTGGCCATTGCATGATTGCGGCCGGCCCGCAGTCGTTTCCGCTGCTTGGTCCCCTGTCTCCATCCATCTCGGTTCCGCTGGGACAGCCGGTGAAGGGGCAGGCGGCGCTGTTGAAGGCCGATATCGATCCGTCGCTGCCGATCCTCTTCCTCAACGGCCTCTATGTCATCGCCCATGACGATGGCCACGTGGCGGTCGGCAGCACCAGCGAGGAGGAGTTCGACGCGCCGTTTGCCACCGATGCCAAGCTCGACGATCTCCTGGTCCGCGCCCGCGCGCTCGTGCCGGCACTTTCCGGTGCGGAAGTGGTGGAGCGCTGGGCCGGCTTGAGGCCCAAGGCGATCGGCCGTGAGCCGATGGTGGGGCCGCATCCCGACCATCCAACCGTCATCGCTCTCACCGGCGGCTTCAAGGTCAGCTTCGGGCTTGCCCACAGGCTTGCGGATGCCGCGCTCGGTTTCGTCATCGGTCAAGAGCACTCGCTTCCCGAGAGTTTTATACTTTGGGATCATCTTTCGGTTGCTACGCGTTAAACGCGCGTTTCGGCCTTTTCTCGTCGTTAATCTGTCACGCAAATCGCGTAACCCAATTCGTGGGATTGATGAGCATGCGTGAATAAACGAACAGGGGCAGAAAAGGTGACGCATGCGCTACGCACTCTATTTTACGCCACCTGCGCATGATCCGCTGACGCTTGCCGCGGCGCAATGGCTCGGCCGCAGTGCCTATTCCGGTGAGGCGATGGAGCCGCCCGAGATCTGCAACCTAGGTTTGCATGAGATCGCCTATCATACCGCGCTGCCGCGTCGCTGCGGTTTTCACGCCACGCTGAAGGCGCCGTTCCGGCTGGCGCCTGAAATCACCGAACAGATGCTGCTGCGCCATCTGATGCGCTTTGCCGGTGCCCATGATCCGTTCGAACTGCCGCCTCTCGAAGTGGCCCGGCTCGGCAATTATTTCGGCCTTGTGCCGGCGCTTCCCTGCGAGCGGATGCGGTTTCTCGCCTGCGCCGTCGTGCAGGAATTCGATGCGTTTCGGGCGCCGCTCTCGGAAGGCGAACTGGAACGCGCCGATCCCGGCGATCTCTCGGCACCGCAGTTTTCCAATCTTCATCGCTGGGGCAACCCTTACGTGATGGAAGAATACCGCTTTCACATGACGCTGACGGGCCCGATGACACCGGCCGAAATGCCGCGTTTCGAAACGGCCTTGCGCGCCCATTTCAATCCGTATCTGCTGCGTCCCTTGGAAATCGCCAACATCGCGCTGTTCGTCGAAAATGAGCCCGGTGCGCCGTTCCATGTCCATTCTCTGCATCCGATGGGGCGCGTTTCCGCCCGCAAGATCGCCTGAGCGATCACGTTCCGTCTCGACATCGGCGGAAAGGCTGGGCTACCTTCCACAAGAGATAATCGAGGTGGACCATGCCCATAACCATAAAAGACTACCCCCGCGATCTCGTCGGCTATGGCCGCCACACGCCCGATCCGAAATGGCCCAACGGCGCCAATATCGCCGTGCAGTTCGTGATCAACTACGAAGAGGGCGGCGAAAGCTCGATCTTGGACGATGATCCGGCGTCGGAAAACCTGCTGTCCGAAATCGTCGGCGCCGCCGCCTGGCCGGGCCAGCGCAATCTCAACATGGAATCGATCTACGAATACGGTTCGCGCGCCGGTTTCTGGCGGCTGCACCGGCTGTTTACCGAACTCAAGGTCCAGACCACCGTCTACGGCGTGACGCTTGCCATGGCCCGCAATCCCGAAGCTGTCTCAGCCATGAAGGAAGCCGGCTGGGAGATCGCCAGCCACGGTTATCGCTGGCTCGAATACAAGGATTTCGACGACGCACGGGAACGCGAACACATTCTTGAGGCGGTGCGCCTGCATACCGAACTGACCGGCGAGCGTCCTTACGGCATGTATCAGGGCAAGCCATCCGACAACACGCTGAAGCTTGTCATGGAAGAGGGCGGTTTCCTCTATTCGTCCGACAGCTATGCCGACGATCTGCCCTATTGGGTGCCGGGGCTGGATGGCAAGCCGTTCCTGATCATCCCTTATACGCTGGAAACCAACGACATGCGCTTTGCCACGCCGCAGGGTTTCAACACCGGCGATCAGTTCTTCACCTATCTCAAGGATGCGTTCGACACGCTTTACCGGGAAGGCGAGGAGGGGGCGGCAAAGATGCTGTCGGTCGGTCTGCACTGCCGCCTCGTCGGGCGTCCGGGTCGCGTGGCGGCGCTGCGGCGGTTCATGGAATACGTGCTCTCGCACGACAAGGTCTGGCTGCCGCAACGCATCGAGATCGCCCGCCACTGGCATGCCCATCACAAGCCGTCAGATGTGTCGGCATCAAGCACGGTGACCGGCCGATGACCGCCCGCAACGATTTCGTCGCGACCTTCGGTGGCGTGTTCGAACATTCGCCCTTTATCGCCGAGCGCGCCTATGACGGCGGCATGATCTTCGTGCCGCTGACCGCCAAGGGCGTGCATGAGGCTATGGTGGCGGTTTTTCGCGCCGCGGACCCGCAGGAGAAGCTCGGCATCCTCAACGCCCATCCGGACCTTGCCGGCAAGCTCGCCATCGCCGGCGGACTGACGCAAGAGAGCAAGAACGAACAGGCCGGCGCCGGGCTCGATCGTCTGAGCCCAGATGAGCACGCACGTTTCACCGAACTCAACGCCGCCTATGTCGCAAAATTCGGCTTCCCCTTCATCATCGCCGTGAAAGGCCTGACAAGGGACGACATCCTCGCCGCCTTCGAGACCCGCGTCGGCAACGACGCCGATGAGGAGTTCAAGACCGCCTGCGCCCAGGTGGAAAGGATCGCACATCTGCGGCTGCTGGCGCTTTTGCCGGAGACGTGAGGGGGTTGCTTTCTTCGCCGTCGCTTGTGGCCTATATTGGATGGATAACGAGTGGTGGCCACATGAGACCGTCGGAAGCGCTGGAGAAGAACAGGGGAGTGATCCGGGAGATTGTCGCCCGTCGGCAGGTCTTTAACGCGCGCGTCTACGGTTCCGTCCTGCGGGGCGAGGATCATGCTGGAAGCGATCTGGATATTCTGGTCGACCCGTCGCCGGATACATCGCTTTTTACTCTTGGCGGGCTGCAATGGGAGCTCGAACAAGCACTCGGCGTTCCCGTCGATATCAAGGTGCCCGGCGACTTTCCTCCCAATTTGCGCGAGCGCATCGTTTCTGAAGCGCTTGCCATATGACGGGCGGTCGGCTGGAGGTCTACCTAGAGCGCATATCTGTCGCGGGATCACGCGCTATTGCTTATGTCGACGGTGCGGACCGCGTATCATTCGGAGCGGACCAGCGGACGCAGGATGCGGTAATCGCCAACATCGCTGCGATCGGCGAATGCGTGACGAAAATCATGGACAGGTTTCCCGAATTCGCCGCCGCTCACCCGGAGGTGCCGTGGCAGGATATCAGGGCTATGCGCAATCGGGTCGCGCATCAATATTTCGATATCGACGTCGATACGGTGTGGCGCACGGTGACGATCGATCTTCCCGACCTTCTCGAGCAACTCCAATCTCTGCGCAACTTCCATGCCCAAGGCGAATGATTTGACCGACCATGAAACCCTCCGCATCCTCCCGCTCACCAAAGCCGCTTTCGCAGCCTATGGCGATGTGATCGAGGCCGATCCGGCGACGATGCGGCTGATCAACAACGGCACGACGGAGCGCTACCATGGGCTTGCCTCACCAGTTGTGGTCGGGCCGGCCGAGCGGCTGATCTTCAACATTTTTCGCGGCCAGCCGCGGAGTTTTCCGCACGAGGTTGGGATGATGGAGCGGCATCCGTTCGGCAGCCAGAGTTTCATGCCACTCTCCGGGCGGCCGTTTCTGGTGGGCGTTTCCGACGACGAGGACGGCCGGCCTGGGCGTCCGAAAATCTTTCTAGCGCAGCCGCATCAGGGCGTAAACTATTTCGCCAACACCTGGCATCATCCGCTGATGGCGCTGGGTGAGATCAGCGATTTTCTCGTCGTCGATCGCGACAACACGGCCGCCAATCTCGAGGAATTCTTCTTCGAAACACCCTATCGCATCACGGAGCCCAGCCTATGACCGGCCTCACCACCCATGTGCTCGATACCGCAAGCGGTACGCCTGCCTCCGGGCTCGTCATCGACCTCTACCTGATCGACGGCGACGTTCGCGAAAAACTCATGACGGTCACGACCAATGCCGATGGCCGCATTGATGGCGGACCGATCCTGTCCGGCGACACCTTCATTGTAGGAACCTACGAGCTCGTCTTCCATGCCGGGGACTATCTGCGTTCCCACGGCGTCGCACTGACCGAGCCGGCCTTCCTCGACGTCATCCCGATCCGCTTCGGCATGTCCGATGTCTCGGCGCATTACCATGTGCCGCTGCTGATCTCGCCCTATGGCTATTCCACCTACAGAGGAAGCTGATGCGGTTTGCAGCGATCGCCGATATCCACGGAAACTGCGCCGCGCTTCAGGCGGTGCTTGATGATATCGCAGACCTCGGCATCCGCGATATCGTCAATCTCGGCGATTGTTTCAGCGGCCCGCTGGAGGCTGACAGGACCGGTGATCTGCTGCTGCTTCTCGATGAAGCCGCAGTGCAGACCGTGCGCGGCAACCACGATCGCTATCTCCTGGAAACGCCGCCCGACGCCTTGGCGGCCTCGGATCGGCACGCGCACGGGCAGATGTCGCCGCGGCATTTCGAATGGCTGCGCAAACTGCCGTTCAGCATGGTCTGGCGCGACGACGTTTACCTGTGCCATGCGACGCCGGAGAACGACAATCTCTATTGGCTCGAAACGGTCACTGCGGACGGCCACGTGACGCTGCGGCCGCAAGCCGAGATCGAGGCGCTGGCCGACGGCATCGCGCAATCGCTGATCCTCTGCGGTCACAGCCATGTCGCTCGCGTCGTGCAGCTCTCGGATGGCCGGCTGATCGTCAATCCCGGCAGCGTCGGCCAGCCCGCCTATGACGACGATGCCCCCGTCTATCACAAGGTCGAAACAGGCCATGCACTGGCGTCCTACGCGGTGATCGAAAAGACCGACAAAGGCTTTGCGCCGACACTGCGCACCGTTGCCTACGATCACATGGCAATGTCGCGGCTTGCCGCGAAAAACGACCGTCCCGACTGGGCAAGCGCATTGGCGACCGGCAGGGTGTGAGGGGCTGCCGGTTCCGGATCGGCATTCCATTCCAGTCTTCATCCACCGCTAAAATTCCGACGGAAACCATTCCGCAAGGCTTCTTCCAGATACTCTCCTGCGACGAGACAGGGGATGATTCGATGGCTCAATCACGCGCAAAACCGGCTGCGAAACGCAAGCGCAGCGCCGGGACCAAACGCTCTTCCTCGCGTTCGGGCGGTTCGCTCTGGCTTTGGGGGGCTGCTCTTGTCGTGGTCGGCGGCTCGATCGCGCTTTATGATCATTCGAGTGCTGCGCGCCGCTTCGTGACCAGTCTCACCTCTTCAAAGCCTGTTCAGACGGCGGCACGGCCTACCCAGCGCGATGACAATCCGGTACCGCCAAAACCGGTCGTTGCCGCTGCACCTCTGCAGCGCCCGGTCACGCCGCGGCCGACCGCTGCGCTTGACCAGAGCCAGACGGCCGCGATCATTCCGCCGGCGCCGATCGGCAAGCCGGGGCTGGACGCGGTTGCCGCACAGTCGGCGGCTCAGCCGGGGGCGCCGAGAGTGGGCGAAAAGCTCGCCGGCGCCTATGAGGCAAAATTCTTTCTCTGCGGCACCGCCAAGCAGGACGACTGCGTCGTGTCCGCCGACCGCTTCGTCCTCCATGGTCAGAAGATCCGGCTGGTCGGCGTCGAAGTCCCCAATATCGCAAAGCCCCGGTGCGAGGCCGAGCGGATCAAGGCAAGCGATGCCAAGCTGCGGGTCCGCGCGTTCCTCGATTCCGGTCCGTTCGACCTGATGAGCTGGCGCGGCAATGATGCGGCGGTGGACGGTCACCAGTTGCGCGAAGTCACCCGCAACGGCCGCTCGCTTGCCGATATCCTCGTCAAAGAGGGACTGGCGAAGCGCCCGGGCGCCGGCAAATCCGGCTGGTGCTCCTGAGCCTCAGCCGCTTTTCGCCGGGCCTCCACCTTACTTCGAAGGCTGGCCGTTGGACGCAGAGATCCCGCCATCGACCGGCAGGTTGACGCCCGTCACGAAGCGCGCATCGTCGCTCGCCAGAAACGCGATCACAGCGGCGATATCGGCCGGCTCGCAGGGACCTTCCAGCGCAAAGCGCGCGTTGAACTGGGCGAGCCGTTCCTGATTGTCCATGATGCTATCGGTCATGCCGGAGCGCGTCAGGCTCGGGCAGACCGCGTTGACGCGGATGCCGTCCTTGCCGTGATCCAGCGCCATCGCCCGGGTGAGATTGACGACACCACCCTTGGCGGCATTGTAGGCCGCCATGCCCCAGTCGCCACCGGTGCCGGAAACAGACGCGACGTTGACGATCGAGCCCCTGGTCGTCTTCAGATGCGGGATTGCCGCGCGGCTTGCGAAGAACACGCCGTCCAGATCGGTCGCCATCACCTTGCGCCAGTCGCTGGTCGACAGCGATGACACATCGCCCTGCACCGCCACGCCTGCATTGTTGACGAGAGTGTCCACGCGACCGAACGTCTTGACCGCGGCCTCGACCAGAGCGTTCACCTGGTCCTCGTCCGCCATGTCGCAGGCCTGCACGAGAACGCGGTCCTCGGGGTAGGGCGCGGCAACCGCCTCGAGCTTTTCGGGGGTGCGGCCGGCGATCACGACGAAGGCGCCCTCATCCAGAAACCGTTCTGCGGTCGCCTTGCCGATGCCCGATCCCGCGCCCGTGACGATGACGACTTTTTCGCTGAAGCGCTGCATGAAATTCTCCTTGTAAGCGATGCTGTTAGGGCCATCCTCCAAGGCTGCGAACGGGCAGGAACGGGGCGCGGTTCCACGGGCAGACGCGGCGAATATGCGATTGTTCGCATTTTATTAATATTGTTAGCAAAGACTGACGGACGGGACACATCGAAATCAGATGGCAGGCGTTGAGGGAGCGAACTACATCGGAGGCGAACATGGCTTTGTATCAGCGTACCGTGCTTGTCGTAGAAGATGAGCCCCTAATCCGGCTGCATCTGGCAGACACTTTGGAGGATGCCGGCTATACGGTTCTCGAGGCATCGAACGTGCTCGAGGCGGTGGCCGTCCTTGGGCAGTCCCGATCCGTTGACGCGGTCATTACCGATATCGACATGCCCGGCGCCCTCGACGGTTTCGACCTGATGAAGCTGATCTGCAGCTGCTACCGGGATACCGCCGTCATCGTCACGTCAGGCGGTCATGTCCTGTGCGAAGCCGAGCTTCAACCCGGCTGCGCCTTCATTGCCAAACCCTATGACCTGCCGAAAATGCTCGACATGCTCGCGGCGCGGATCGCCCAGGCCTCCACGCGGTCGTCCCAGGCATGGCCCTGCGGCAGACTGTGGGCCTAGGCTCAGAAGAAGAAATCAGAACCTCACGTCGGCGATGATGTCGCGGCCGCAGGTTTCGATGTCGCGCTTTCCGCACAAGGCCATCGAGATGTCCATTTCCTTGCGGATGATGTCGAGCGCTGCGGTCACGCCCGGCTTTCCCATCGCGCCGAGGCCATAGAGGAAGGGGCGGCCGATATAGGTGCCCTTGGCCCCCAGCGCCACAGCTTTCAGCACGTCCTGACCGGAGCGGATACCGCCGTCGAAATGCACCTCGATGCGGTCACCGACGGCTTCGACGATCTTCGGCAGCATGCTGATCGAGGAGGGGGCGCCATCCAGCTGGCGGCCGCCGTGGTTGGAGACAATGATCGCATCGGCGCCGGTATCGGCTGCGGCGCGTGCGTCTTCCTCGTCGAGAATACCCTTGATGATCAGCTTGCCGCCCCACAGATCCTTGATCCAGCGGATATCGTCCCAGGAGAGGCGCGGGTCGAACTGTTCGGCGGTCCAGGCACCGAGCGACGACAGGTCTGAGACGTTGCTGGCATGGCCCACGATATTGCCGAAGCCGCGACGCTTGGTGCGCAGCATTTCCAGGCACCATTGCGGCCTGGTCGCCAGCTGCAGCGCGCTGTTCAGCGTCCATTTGGGCGGCGCCGACAGGCCGTTTCTGATGTCCTTATGACGCTGGCCGAGGATCTGCAGATCGGCGGTGACGACCAGCGCCGAGCAGCCGGCCTGCTTGGCGCGGCCGATCAGCCGTTCGATAAAGCCACGGTCTTTGAGCACATAGAGCTGGAACCAGAACGGCTTGGTGGTGACCGAGCGCACATCCTCGATCGAGCAGATGCTCATGGTCGACAGCGTGAAGGGAACGCCGAATTCTTCGGCCGCCTGGGCTGCCAGCATCTCGCCATCGGCATGCTGCATGCCGGTCATTCCGGTCGGCGCGAGCGCCACGGGCATCGCCGCCGCCTGTCCCACCATCGTCGTTGCCAGCGATCGGTTGGTCATGTCGACCAGCACCCGCTGGCGCAGCTTGATCTTGGAAAAGTCTTCCTCGTTGGCACGGTATGTGCCTTCGGTCCAGGCGCCGCTATCGGCATAATCGAAGAACATCTTGGGCACACGACGGCGAGCCATGGTCTTCAGATCGGCAATGGTCAGCGGCTTGGACATGCGCAAAACTTCCTCCTCGATGGTTGTCCGACAACTACCATATCCGGGCGAGCTTGCCAGCGGAAACGTCGGTTTGGGGGAGCAGTTTTCTCAACCGCACCGCAGGTGCCGCGCCGCAACGGAAAACGGGCGGCCAAGGCCGCCCGTCGTAGTTTACTCAATCTGTGGCCGGGTTTTGTGGCTGGGCCTCAGAATTCTTCCCAGGACTGGGCCTGCGCCGCGGCCGATGACGAACCGCCGCCGAAGGCTGAAGCGATGCGGTTGCCGAGTGCTCGTGCCGGCGATGGTGTCTGGCGCGAGGCCGGCGATACGGCCATCGGACCCGACGGAGCATGGCCGCGACGACCGTTCGATGCGGAGCGGTTTTCGCCCTGGCCGAGGTTGAAGCGCGACAGGAGGTCGTTCAGCGAGGCTGCTTCCTTGGCAAGCGAGTGGCTGGCCGCAGTCGATTCTTCCACCATGGCGGCGTTCTGCTGGGTGCCCTGGTCCATCGTGTTGACCGCCGTGTTGATCTCCTGCAGCCCGACCGCCTGTTCGCGCGCGGAGTCGACGATTGCGTTGACGTGCCGGTTGATCTCCTGGACTTCGGCGACGATGACTTCCAGCGCCTTGCCGGTCTCGCCGACGAGGTGGACGCCGGAGCGGACGTGTTCGCTCGATGCGGTGATCAGTTCCTTGATCTCCTTGGCGGCCTTGGCAGACCGCTGTGCGAGTTCGCGGACTTCCTGTGCGACGACGGCGAAACCCTTGCCCGCTTCACCGGCACGCGCGGCTTCGACACCGGCGTTCAGGGCGAGAAGGTTGGTCTGGAAGGCGATTTCGTCGATGACGCCGATGATGCTGGAGATCTCGCCCGAGGACTTTTCGATCCCCTGCATGGCGGTGACCGCATCGCGCACGACTGCGCCGGAACGCTCGGCACCGGCACGGGCCTTGGTGACGAGGTTGCCGACTTCTTCGGCGCGCTTGCTGGAATCCTTCACCGTGGTGGTGATCTGCTCCAAGGCGGCTGCGGTTTCTTCGACCGATGCAGCCTGCTGTTCGGTGCGCTTGGACAAATCATCGGCGGCCGCACGGATCTCATTGGCGCCGCCGTCGATGCCGCGAGCGTTGTTGCCGACGGCCTGCAGGGTTTCCTGAAGGTTGGCAACCGAATCGTTGAAGTTGTTGCGCAGCGCATCAAGATGCGCGACGAACGGCGTGTCGAGGCGGTAGGCGACATCACCCTGCGCAAGCTTTGCCAGTCCGCCGGCAAGCTGGTCCACCGCGAACTGGGTGTCAGCTGCGTCCTTTGCCTTCTGCGCGTCGCGTTCGATGCGTTCGCGATCGGACAGGCTGCGGTTGGCATCGGCTTCGCGTTCGAGACGGATGCGCTCCAGCGCGTTGTCGCGGAACACGGCAACGGCTGCCGCCATGGCGCCAAGCTCGTCGCGGCGATCCTGACCTTCGACAGGGGCCTCCGTCTCACCGCGTGCCAGCGATGCCATGCGTTCGCGAAGGCTGGCGATCGGCTTGGTGATGCCCTTCGTCGCGATGATGAGTGAGGCGATGATGCCAAGGGCAAAGATGACGACCAGCGCTGCGAGCGTCTTTAAAATGAGGGCATTGGTGGTCTCGGTCATCTCGTCGCTGGTCTGGGCAATGCCTTTGTTGAAGCGATCCAGCAAAGTGACCATGTCCCTGCCGAGCGGCATGATTTGAAGGTCCGCCTGCGCAAGCAGCGCGCGGGCCTCTTCGTCACGATCGGAGGAGCCGGCCTCGACGGCCTTGTCGATCAGTGCAAGGGCTTCCTTGACACGGATGGCGATGCCGTTGACCTCAGGCATTTTCGACGCCAGTCCTGCCTGAACGGTGTCGAGGCGCATCAGCAGAGCCGTCTTGCTTTCCTTGTAGAAAGCTATTGCAGTCGTCATGGCCGGGTCGGTGCGTGAGTATGTAAGAATTTGATAGGCGGCGTAGCCTGAGGCGGCCAGGTTGCGGTTGACGCGCACAAATTCCACGGCCGCAACGTTGTCCGAAGAGATGAAATCCGAATAGCTGGTGTCGGCGGCCTTGTAGCGGCTTGCGACGAAGCTTGTGGCACTCAGTCCGACGACGCAGAGCGGGATGAGCACAGACAGTATTTTGGTGCGAATACTCGCGTTTTTCAGAAACGACATATATCCCTCGTGGAGGTCCAAAGAAGCCGTCATTCCATCAGCTTTGCTGGTGCCGGCCGGGAGGGCTGGGGCAAATGCATAAACTGACCGATTGGTCCGGCGAACTAACGTGGCATGACAGCTGCGCTCTGCCTTCATGGCTGCCAGTGGATGTTCTGTCACGGAACAGGGGTAATAAGTTATAGTTTAAATACAATTAAATAGAGATATTACTGGAAACATGCAGCGATTGCGGGATCTTTTCTTAATGTTTCTTGCGCAGGTTGCGCATGGCGGTGATGTTCGTATGTCATTTCGCGGCGTTGCCGCTCACGCGTCGAGCCCCGTCTTCATCGCCTTGCCCGCAACATAGGTTTCCACCACCGCGCGGTCGTCGCCCATGGTCTGCAGCAGGAACAGCTCTTCGGGCAGGGTCTTCACCGTTTCCATCCGAAGCCGCATTGCGGGTGTCGATCCGGCGTCGAGGATGACGAGGTCGGCCATCGATCCGATGTCGAGCGTGCCGATGTCGGCCTCCATGCCCAGCGCCTCCGCATTGCCGCGGGTCATCAGGTAGTAGCTTTCGAGCGGATTGAGACGTTCGCCCAGCAGTTGCTGTATCTTGTAGGCCTCGTCCATGGTCTTCAGCATCGAATAGCTGGAACCGCCGCCGATATCGGTCGCGACGGAAACACGGACGGGCTTTTCGCGTCTCCTCAAGGCTTTCAGCGGAAACAGGCCGGAACCGAGGAACAGGTTGGAGGTCGGGCAATGCACGGCAATGCTGCCGGCTTCCGACAGCGCATCTGCCTCACGCTCGGAGAGATGGATGGCGTGGCCGAGCAGCGTCTTTTTCCCCAGCAGGTCGTAACGGGCATAGATATCGGTATAGTCCGTCGCTTCCGGATAGAGCTCGGCAGTATACTTGATTTCGTCGTGGTTTTCCGAGAGGTGCGTCTGGATGAACAGGTCGGGGAATTCCTGCGCCAACGCTTCCGCCGCCTTCATCTGGCCCGGCGTCGAGGTGATGGCAAAGCGGGGCGTGATGGCGACGTGGTTGCGGCCCTTTCCGTGCCATTCGGCAATCACGGCTCTGGTTTCGTCATAGCCCATCTCGGCGGTATCGAGCAGGCCCTGCGGCGCATTGCGATCCATCATCACCTTGCCGCCGACCATGCACATGTTGCGCTTCATCGCCTCGGCGAAAAAGGCGTCGGCGGAAGTCTTGTGGACGGAGCAATAGGCAACCGCCGTCGTCGTGCCGTGGCGCAGGAACTCGTCGTAGAAATGCGTGGCGATGCGCGTCGCGTGATCGCTCTCGACGAAGCGGCATTCCTCGGGGAATGTGTAGGTGTTGAGCCATTCCAGAAGGTTGCCGGCATAGGACGCAATCACCTGCATCTGCGGAAAATGCACATGGGTGTCGATCATCCCCGGCAGGATGAGGTGCGGCCGGTGATCGATCTCCTCGATATCGGCTGGCGCCTCTTCCTTCACCGCCGCATAGTCGCCGGTTGCGGTGATCCGGCCGCCGGACACGAGGAGGGCGCCGTCGTGCTCGTACGAATAGCTGTCGGTATCGGTCATCGCGAGGGGCGCACGCTTGAATGAAAGAAGGCGGCCGCGGATCAGGGAATCTGTCATCTAAAACTCTATTTCGACGCTATTGCACTTTCATACCACGCAACGAGAAGACGGCGCTCCTCGAGGGTGATGGCGGACACGTTGCCTGGCGGCATGGCGTGGCTCCGGCCGGCCTGGATATAGATCTCGCGGGCGTGGGCGGCAATCTCCGCATCGGTTTCCAGCTTCACCGATTTTGGCGTGAAGGTGATGCCCTCCCAGACCGGCTCTGCTGCATGGCACATCGAACAGCGCCCCTGAACGACGTTGCGCGCCGCGACGAAATGCGTGTCGGATGCGAATGTCTGCTGGATCGGCGTCATGGCCGATGCGCTCGATATCTCGGTCTCGCCGGTCAGCACTTTCGGCACCGTCGAAAGCCACATGATGGTGATGAACAGGAGCACCGTCACTAGCCAGGTCCAGGTCGGCTTGCCCTTGCGCGCATGGGTGGTGTTGAACCAGTGCCGGATCGTCACGCCCATCAGGAAGATCAGCGCCGCGATCACCCAGTTGAAATGGGTGGCAAACGCCAGCGGATAATGGTTCGACAGCATGAAGAAGATGACGGGCAGCGTCAGGTAGTTGTTGTGCAGAGAACGCTGCTTGGCAATCGCGCCGTATTTCGGATCGGGCGTGCGTCCGGCGATCAGGTCGGCGACGACGATGCGCTGGTTGGGCATGATGATCATGAACACGTTGGCCGACATGATCGTGGCGGTGAAGGCGCCGAGATGCAGGAAGGCGGCGCGGCCGGAGAATATCTGCGTGTAGCCCCAGGCCATCGCGACCAGAACCACATAGAGAATGCCCATCAGCGCCCAGGTGTTTTTGCCAACAGGCGATTTGCACAGCTGGTCATAGATGACCCAGCCGATCCCGAGCGACGCCAGCGACAGACCGATCGCCTGCAGGGACGACAGGTCCATCACCGTGCGGTCGATCAGGAACAGGTCTGCGCCGCCATAATAGACGATGCACAGCATCAGGAAGCCGGAGAGCCAGGTGGCGTAGCTTTCCCACTTGAACCAGGTCAGGTGTTCCGGCATCTGCGCCGGCGCCACCAGATATTTCTGGATGTGATAGAAGCCGCCGCCATGGACCTGCCATTCCTCGCCATAGGCACCGACGGGAAGATGCGCCCGCTTCACCAGCCCGAGATCAAGCGCGATGAAGTAGAAGGACGAGCCGATCCAGGCGATCGCAGTGATGACGTGAAACCAGCGCGCTGCAAAGCTCAGCCATTCCCAGGCGATCGCGTATTCGTACATTCCGTGTGTTCCCGATTCAGTTCCCCTGCAGCGCACTTTGGGGAAAAAATCACCGAGAGGGAAGAGGGGCGGACGCCACCGTCATTCCGATACAGATCATATGGCAATGAGGGGAGCGGGCGAGGTTGCCGTGCCCGTCCATCCGGACTAGCTTTCGGGCGTATCAGGATCGAGGAGCTACCCATGAGCGAAACCGCAGAACCCCATCATGCCTCGTGCCACTGCGGCGCGGTGCGCTTGCGGGTCAAGTTGTCGGATGGGTTCAACACGATCCGGCGCTGTGACTGCTCGTTTTGCCGCATGCGGGGAGCCGTCGTTGCCTCTGCGCTGCTGAGCGATCTCACCATCCTTGAGGGCGAGGACAGCCTGACGCTCTATCAGTTCAATACGGGGACTGCGAAACACTATTTCTGCAAGACCTGCGGCATCTATACCCATCACCAGCGACGCTCAAATCCGGAGCAGTTCGGCATCAATGTCGCCTGCATCGAAGGTGTCAGTCCGTTCGATTTCCCCGAAGTGACGGTCATGGACGGCGTCCGTCATCCGGCCGATACGGGTGCCGATCCAAACTCGGGGATTGCAGGTGTCCTCAGATACTCGACATCCTGAGGCTGTCAGACAGCGGCAGTAATCCGTCCCAGGCGTGTTTCCGGATCGA
The DNA here is from genome assembly GCF_017876855.1 of Rhizobium sp. PvP014. Taxonomy (NCBI): domain Bacteria; kingdom Pseudomonadati; phylum Pseudomonadota; class Alphaproteobacteria; order Hyphomicrobiales; family Rhizobiaceae; genus Rhizobium; species Rhizobium sp. PvP014. Next base: position 1,652,659 of record NZ_JAGIOT010000002.1, on the reverse strand, counting down.
GGCAGACCTGGTTGCGGCCCCGCATCTTGGCGGCATAAAGGGCCAAGTCGGCGCGCCGGTAGAGGTCGGCGGCGCTATCGCCGCTGTCGCCGGACGCGATGCCTGCAGAAAACGTGTAGCGGAAGCTCTGCTGTTCCGCGACGGGCCGCGAGTGACGCACCGCCTCCAGCATCTTGCCGACGATCGTCAGCGCGTTTTCCGGTGATGCATTGGGCAGGATCAGCACGAATTCCTCGCCGCCGACACGGCCGAGTACGTCGGTCTTTCGCACATGGCTGTGCAGTGTCTTGGCAAAGTCCTTCAGCACCGCATCGCCGACCGAATGGCCGAAACGGTCGTTGATATATTTGAAATTGTCGATGTCGAGTACGGCCAGGCATCCGGCCGGCTGCGACGGCGCGCCACCTTGCGAGCGCAACAGATCGTCGATCTTTGCCATCGCAAACCGCCGGCTTGGAATGCCGGTCAGCTCGTCGATCTGGGAGACCCTGATCGCGTCGTCGCGGTCCTGCCGGAGCGTTCTTTCGTCAGGGCGCATCGAGGTGATGTCACTTGCAACGCACAGCATCCAGCCGTTCGGCTGCATGGTTTCCGTCATCCAGAGCCAGCGGCCGTCGTGAAGGTCGGTTTCGTAGGCGCGAAAGCCGGTCTTGCCGCGCCGCGAAAGGGTGGAGCGCAGCCATGTCTCGAAATCCGTCGCCTTGATGACCGTGCCGCGCGCTGACAGGAAATTGCGGCGCATCATCTCCGACCAGAGCGGATTTTCGGTCTCGTCGAGGCACCAGGCGTCCCGGAACGCACGATTGGCGAAACGTAGCCTGTCGTCCTGATCGAACACTGCGATCAGGACGCCTGCAACTTCCATCAGCCCGGCCATCTGCCGCAGCGTCGCGTCGTCGTTCAAGGCCATGATGTCCCAGAATGTGAGTCTCTGTCTGCGTATTTCTTAGCTGTTACTTATGAATGATCAGTTAGGCAATTTGTTTCAACCCGCGGTATACGCGGTTGAGCAGCAGCAGTGACCGTGCAGTGGTGACAAATCATTTTTGCGCCCTATCTTAGCGTCAACTGCAATTTTCAGAGTTTCCCTTGCTCATCGCCGATCTCGACGAACACGCCGCCCTTCTCGATCGTCTCGAGGCCCTCGAAGCCTACGACATCATGGATTCTCCGTCTGAACCGGAGTTCGACGGGATCGTCCAGATCGCCACCGCGCTTTGCAAGGCGCCGGTGGCGCTGATCAGTCTTGTCGATGCGGAACGCCAGTGGTTCAAGGCGCGTGTCGGGTTCAGCCCGTCTGAAACGCCGCTCTCCCAGTCGGTCTGCCGCCATGCGCTCGCCAGTTCCGATCTTCTGATCATTCCCGATCTCAAGGACGATCCGCGCACGTGCTACAACACGCTGGTGACCGGCGAGCCATTCATCCGCTTTTACGCGGGCGCACCGCTGATCACACCCGACAATATCACCATCGGCAGCCTCTGCGTCATCGACAGTGTGCCGCGGCCGCACGGTCTCGACAACGAACAACGCGAAGGACTGCGCGCGCTTGCAGGCCAGGTGATTGCGCTGTTTGAAGCGCGCCGGCTGTCGCAGCGCAAGGACGATCTGTTTCGCCGGCAGAAGAGCCTGACATCGCATATGCGGGCCGCTGCAAACGAGACGCTGGCGGCCCAGGAGGCTGGCGGCGTCGGCACGTTCGAAGTGGATATCGAGACCGGTCAGGCCAAGACGTCGCCGGCCTTTTGCCGCATCTTCCATCTGCCCGTCGCACCAATCTATCCGTCCTCCCTGTTTGAGGGAATGGTCGTGGAGAGCGACCGGGGCTTGCAGTCGAGCGACCTCGGCCGTCGGGAGGCCACGGATTCGCTCGACGTCGAGTATCGCATCAACACGGATGTCGGAATCCGCTGGATTTCGCGCACCGCCAGTTTCGTTCACGACGAGAGCGGACGGCCGATCAAGATGATCGGTGCGGTGAAGGACGTCACAGTCATCAAGCGGGCGGCCGCCCGCGTCCAGGCTCTGCTCGATCTCGGCGACCGTCTCAATCATCTGACCGACACAGAGTCCATGGCGATGGCGGCGGCCGACCTGATGGCCAAGGCACTGGATGCCACCCGCGCCGGTTTCGGCATCGTCAACCTTGCTGACGAGACGGTGATGATGCAGCCGGAATGGACGGCGCCCGGTGTCGTGTCTCTTTCCGGCCGGCATCACTTCCGTGATTACGGCTCGTTCATCAACGATCTGAGGCTTGGCAACCCCGTCGTCATCCCCGATGTCACGCAGGACCCGAGAACCCGCGACAATGCGCAGGCACTGCTGGATCTCGATATCCGCGTCCTCGTCAATGTGCCGATCATGGATCAGGGGCGTTTCAATCTGGTCGTGTTCGCCCATCACACGCATCCCTATGCGTGGAGCACCGAAGAACTGGCCTTCCTGCGCAGCTTTGGCGATCGCATCCAGGCAGCGATTGCCCGCGTGCATGCCGAGGCCGAACAGATGGTCCTGCAGCGTGAGCTCGGGCACCGTCTGAAAAACACGCTTGCCATGGTGCAGGCCATCGCCTCCCAGACCCTGCGTCCGGTTAAGGAACGCAACCACGTGGATGCTTTCGAGCGTCGCCTGCATGCGCTGAGCACCGCGCACGAAATCCTTCTCGAGCGCAACTGGAGTAGTGCCCCCGTTTCCAACGTCGTTGAAAAGACGCTTGACCGTCTCTCCGTGCGCGAGCGGATCGACATTGTCGGCGACCCGATCATGCTTGGACCCAAGGGTACGCTGTCGCTGTCGCTCGTGCTGCACGAGCTCGCCACCAACGCGATCAAGTATGGCAGTCTCTCCAACACGACAGGCCGCGTTGCCATCAACTGGCACGTGGAAGGCGAGGGCGATCTTTCGTCGTTCAACTTCAGCTGGCAGGAAAGCGGCGGGCCCCAGGTTGCCGAACCGCAGGCCAATGGGTTTGGATCGAAACTTATTCGTATGGGACTGGCCGGAACAGGCGGCGTTAACGTTCGTTATGAACCATCGGGCTTCGTCGCCCAGATGCACGCGTCTCTCCCTCAGCTCCAGCAGGCAGATATCTGAATGGGATCACTTACCCCGCCTTCAAGGCACGTCGTACTCGTAGTTGAGGACGAACCGCTGCTCTTGATGATGGCGACGGACCTCGTAGAAGAAGCCGGTTTCGAAGCCGTCGAGGCTCGAAGTGCCGATCAGGCAGTCGAAATTCTCCAGGACCGTAAGGATATCCGCATCGTCTTTACCGACATCGATATGCCGGGCAGCATGAACGGAATGCGGCTGGCCGCCATGGTGCGCGACCGCTGGCCGCCGATCGAGATCATCATCGTGTCCGGCCATGTGAAGCTCGGCAAGGACGATATGCCGGCCCGCAGCGTGTTCTACAGCAAGCCCTACGATGCCGCCAAGATCGCCGCTCAGCTGCACCGGATGGTCTCGCACCTCTGAATGCCTGCCTGAGTGTAGGTTCCTTAAGAAAAATCTAATACGCAAGTTGTGCGCCGCACTATTTTGTTTAGCGGCACCAGCCGACTCGCGTATTGTAAGCTTTGCAAGTTCTCCGGCGGTGCCGGGTATTGCGTTGAGCGCGTCGCCGGAGATGACATTCATCAACGGAGAACAGGCTTATGCATAGCGACATGACGCCGAGCAGGCGGTGCCTTCCAACGGGCGCGGTGATTGCGTTTGTATCCGGTGTATCCACGTGCGGCATTCCCATTCCACAGGGGCGGGCGCACGAGGCCGTGAGCGGCTTCAAATACGAGTCCTACTGCTGCAACGGCAACAATCATACCGGCGACTGCCAGAGGATCCCGACCAGGAATGTCAGGATCACAAGCGGCGGTTACGAAATCATCCTGAAGCCCGGTGACCACCGTCTGGTCACCCGCACCCATGATTTCCAGCTGCCGCAGAGCGAGGCCCGTCGCAGCACCGATTCCGAATATCACATCTGTCTCTATCCGACGGAAGACACGCTGCGCTGTTTCTACGCGCCCGACATGGGCTTTTGAACGAGCAGCATGATCAGTCTCTGAAACTCGGCATCATAAGGCGCATGAAATCACGGAAGGCGCGGATCTTCTTCGAATGCCGCCGCGTCTCCTGATAGGCGAACCAATAGTCGTTGCCGTCCGAGGCCCTCAGTTCGAACGGCTGGATCAGTCGTCCGAGTGCAACGTCGTCGGCGTAGAATTCAGGCTTCAGAATCGCTACGCCCTGTCCGGCGATCGCGGCCGCCGCCTCGAAAGCCTGTGCCCCGAAACGGCTGTTCGGTCGTCCCCCGAGATCCGCATCGGGAATGCCGGCCGCGGCCAGCCACAGCCGCCACCAGACATCGCCCGCGTCGATGATCCGCAGCTTCAGGATGTCGGCCGGCTCGCGAACGCCGCCGATCGTTTCGGCCAGCACCGGGCTCAGCATCGGTGTAAAATCGCTCTTCATCAGGAAATGCGAGGTCAGTCCCGGCCAGTGGCCGGTGCCGCTGCGGATCGCCACGTCGGCTTCGGTCCGGGTGAAGTCCACCACGGTCTGGGAGGTTTCGAGCCGCACCGCGATGTCGGGGTTCTGCATCTGGAATGTGCCGAGATGAGGGGCGAGCCACCGGTATGCGAATGTCGCGGTCGTGTGGATGACCAGCGTGCTCTCTGACAGTTCCTTCGTTCCCGCCACAGCCTCGTCCATGATGCCGAACGCTTCCGATATTTTTGGTGCCAGCCGCTCGCCTGCCGCCGTCAATGTCACCTGTCGCGGCCGGCGGAGGAACAGCTGGTCGCCCAAAGTCTCCTCAAGAAGCTTGATCTGATAGCTCACCGCCGTCTGCGTCATGCCCAGCTCTTCGCCGGCCCTGGTGAAACTCAGGTGCCGCGCTGCCGCTTCGAAGACGCGAAGAGCGTTCAGCGGAAAGTTCGTCGACATTTTCATGGATAAGCCCTCTTCATCCATACAGACGGATGTTCCATTGGAAATGGAGCATTTTTGCGCGCATCTTCCAAGCACAAACATCAAATCAGTGATGACTCAACAAGGGAGAAGCGGCCATGTTCAGTGGTTTGCGCGCTGCATTTCTGCGCCTGAAATCAAGCAAGGGTTTTTTGACATCGATGATCGCAGGCGCCCGCCGGCGGTGCGACGTGGAGAATGTCAGCGAGGACGAACTGCGGGCCTTCGGTCTGCTCGACGAGAGGATCTCGCCCAGCACCGTCAAGCGTCGCTTCCGTTCCGAGGCGTGGGCCGAGGTGGATCGCTACCAGCGCTTTCCGTGAGGCGCGTGTCAGACCGAAGAACGCGCGGGCACACCCTCTTCGACCGGGTGCCCGGCGGGGACGCGGTGCAACAGTTCGGCGGCCACGAGCGCTGCGATCACGGCCGGGCGCTTGTCCTTGACGCTGCCATCAGCCGACACACTGCCGACCGGCAGCGTCAGCCTAGATATCATCGCCGAACTCGTGTCGCGGTTCTCCGTCTGCCGCTGCAGCCAGTTTGCAAATGTCGCGCGCTTTGTGGCCGAGCCGATCATGCCGACATAGGCGAGGTCTCCCCGCGAGAGCGCCCGTTCGGCGATCAGGAAATCCAGCGCATGGTCGTGGGTGAGGATGACAGCCGCGCCACCCGGCGCAATCTCCGCCACATGCGCTTCCGGCATGGCGGCCAGCCGTGCGGAAACTTCTGGTGGCAGTCCCTCCAGCGCCTCGGCGCGTGTCTCGATGACGGTCACGGCAAAGGGCAGGGGCGCGAGAGCGCGTGCCAGCGCCAGACCCACATGGCCGCAGCCGAACAGGTAGATTTCGGGGCGCGTGTCCTCTTCGAAGCGGATACGGGTTTGCAGATCCGTAGCGACTTCAGGCGTCACGACAGTAAACACGAGTTTCGTGCGACCGCCGCAGCACTGGCCGATCTCAGGCCCCAGCGGAATATCCATCACCGCTGCGCCCGAGCCTGCCAGGATGGCACGCGCATTGTCGATCGCCATATATTCGAACTGGCCGCCGCCGATCGTGCCCCAGATCGCACTGCTGCTTACCAGCATGAACGTACCTTGCTCACGCGGCGTCGAACCCTTTGCCTCAGTGATCTCGACGAGGATCGATGCGGGGTTGGCGGCGAGAAACGCGGCAAGCGGCAGGGTCATGGTTGGGGCTCATGCGGCTGCAGCATCGCTCTTCACCCCAAAGCCTTCATCCGCTCGACCGCCATCAGCACCCTTTCCGGCGTCGCGGGCGCATCGAGCCTCGGGCAGGCGGTGTAGTCGGCAACGCTTGCCACCGCCATCGAGATCGCTTCGAGAACCGAGATCGCCAGCATGAACGGCGGTTCGCCCACGGCTTTCGAGCGGCCGACGGTCGGTTCAGCATTTTCAGACCATTCCGCCAGCTGCACGTTGAAAATCTTCGGCCGGTCGGAGGCGAGCGGGATCTTGTAGGTGGAGGGCGCGTGGGTCCTCAGGCGACCCTTGGCGTCCCACCACAGTTCTTCGGTTGTCAGCCACCCCATGCCCTGCACGAAGGCGCCCTCGATCTGGCCGATATCGATCGCCGGATTGAGCGATTTGCCGACATCATGGAGAATGTCGGTGCGATCCATCATGTATTCGCCAGTCAGCGTATCGATCGAGACTTCCGACACGCAGGCGCCATAAGCGAAATAATAGAACGGATGGCCCTTTCCGGCCGCCCTGTCCCAATGGATCCTCGGCGTCTTGTAGAAACCCGCGGCGGAAAGCTGGACCCGGTCGTAATAGGCGGCCTTCACGAAAGTATCGAACGGCACGGTGTCGCCACCAATGCGAATGCGGTTTGGCAGGAATTCCACTTCGGACTTGTCCACCTTCCACTGCCGGCAGGCAAAGTCCACCAGCCGCTCCTTGATCTGCCGGCAGGCATCGTAGGCGGCCATGCCGTTGAGATCGGAGCCGGAAGAGGCAGCCGTCGCGGATGTGTTCGGCACCTTGCCGGTGGTGGTCGCCGTGATCTTCACCCGGTCGATATCCACCTGGAAGGCGTCGGCCACGACCTGCGCCACCTTGGTATAGAGACCTTGGCCCATCTCGGTGCCGCCGTGGTTCAGGTGGATCGAACCGTCGTTATAGACATGCACCAGCGCGCCGGCCTGATTGTAGGCGGTGAGCGTGAACGAGATGCCGAACTTGACCGGCGTCAGCGCGATGCCCTTGCGAATGACTGGGCTTTGCGCGTTGAATTCGAGGATCGCCTGCCGCCGCGCCTGATAGTCGCTCGACTGTTCCAGTTCGTCGACGATGCGGGCGATGACGCAGTCCTCGACCTCCTGATGATAGGGGGTCGTGGTGCGGCCGGAGCCGGGCTGTCCGTAGAAATTGATCTTGCGCACCTCGAGCGGGTCTTTCCCGACCGCATAGGCGATTTCCTCGATCATCCGTTCGGCGCCGAGCATGCCCTGCGGCCCGCCGAACCCGCGAAAGGCGGTGTTGGACACCGTGTGGGTCTTTAGCGGTTGCGAGGTCAGGTGCACATGCGGGTAGAAATAACTCGAATCCGCATGAAACAGCGCCCGGTCGGTGACGGGACCCGAGAGATCGGCGGAAAAGCCGCAACGCGCCGCGTAGGTCGCGTCGACCGCATGAATGCGGCCGTCCTCGTCGAAGGCGATATCGTAATCGACGCGGAAATCATGACGCTTTCCGGTCATCGACATGTCCTCGTCGCGGTCCGGCCGGAATTTGACCGCCTGGTTGAGCTTCTTTGCCGCGACGGCCGCAAGGGCCGCGAACTGGTTGCCCTGGGTCTCCTTGCCGCCGAAACCGCCGCCCATGCGCCGCGTGCGAACCTCGATCGCGTGGTTCGGCACGCCCAGCACATGCGCCACCATATGCTGCACCTCGCTCGGATGCTGGGTGGAGGACCAGACGATCACGTCGTCGTCCTCGCCCGGAATCGCAAAGGCGATGTGGCTTTCGAGGTAGAAATGCTCCTGGCCGCCGATCTCCATCGAGGCCTGGACCCGAAGCGGCGGCTTGCCGATCTCGGCCTCCGGCTCGCCGCGCTTCAGCGTCATCGGCTCGGTCACGAATGGCGCGCCATTGTCGCGGGCACCTGCGATGTCGCTCCAGTGGGGAAGGTCGCTATACTCGATCTTCGCCAGAAGTGCTGCACGCCTGGCCTGGTCGCGCGTTTCCGCAAACACCGCAAAGATCGGCTGGCCGTGGAACTGCACGAGATCGGTCGCCAGCAGCGGTTCGTCATGGCGGCCAGTGGAGCCGACGTCGTTGGCGCCCGGAATATCGTCCGCCGTCATCACCCAGACGACGCCGGGGGCTGCTTTCACGGCCTCGAGGTCGATCGAGACGATCTGCGCATGGGCGCGATCGGCAAGGCCCAGCCCGCCATGCAGCGTGCCCGCGGGTTCTGGGATGTCGTCGATATACTCGGCCTGACCGGTCACATGCTTGTGCGCCGAATCATGCTTCAGCGATACATGCATCGGGCCGTCGATCACGGACTTCATCGGAAAGCTTGTATTGTCCATGTTATGCTTCCTCCAGCTCGAACCGGTGCAGCTCGCTCGGTGCTCCCGCTGTCTCCAGGAAGAACCGCGTCAGCAGGTTCTTGGCGGTCAGGCTGCGGTATTCAGAGGTTGCCCGCCAGTCCGTCAGCGGCTGGAAATCGGCATCGAACGCGTCGCGCACGGCAGAGACCACGCCCCAGCTCCAGGGCTGGCCGGTCAGCATATCCTCCACATGGGTTGCCCGTTTCGGGATCGCCGCCATGCCGCCGAAAGCGATGCGGATCTCCTCGACCAGCCCTTCCGCATCGAGCATCAGGTAAAACGCGCCGCACAGCGCCGAAATGTCCTCATCGCGGCGCTTGGAAATCTTGTAGACGGCGAAATGGCTGTCTTCTGCCGGGCGCGGCACGACGATCTTTTCCACGAACTCGCCGGGCTGCCGGTCCTGCTTGCCATAGGCGATGAAGTAATTCTCGAGCGGCATCGTGCGGCGACCGGAATGGGAACGCAGCGTCAGTTCGGCACCCAGCGCGATCAGGGGCGGCGGCGTGTCGCCGATCGGCGATCCGTTGGCGATATTGCCGCCGATCGTGCCCATGTTGCGCACCTGGCTGCCGCCGATCCGGTCGATCAGCCGGCCGAAGGCGGGAACCACCGCATCCATCACGCCTTGCGCATCCGCATAACTGACGCCGGCGCCGATCGAGACGCCTCCTTCCTCGATGGTGATCGATTTCAACTCGCTGAGGTGGTTGATGAAAATGACAGGGTCGAGCAGCCGCAGCTGCTTCGTCACCCACAGCCCGACGTCAGTGGCGCCGGCCACGACGGTTGCATCAGGGTTTTGGGAAAAGACTTCGGCAAAGGCCTCGACCGAGGCCGGTACGATGGAGCGTGCGCCGTCTTTCTCCACGACGATCGTGTCGGTCGCCGACTGCATGGAGAAAAGCTTGCCCATGATTTCGGTGCGGTCGCGTTCCAGCGGATCAAACAGCGCGCTCGGGCGGCTTTCCGCCACCTGTTCGGCCGCCTTGACGATCGGCTCGTAACCGGTGCAGCGACAGAGATTGCCCTGCAAGGCGCTTTCGATGTCCTGGCGCGACGGCTGTTCGTTGGAAAGCCAGAGCCCATAAAGCGACATCACGAAGCCCGGCGTGCAGAAGCCGCATTGCGAGCCATGACAGTCGACCATCGCCTGCTGCACCGGATGCAGCTTGCCATCCTTTGCGGCCAGATGTTCGACCGTGACGATATGGGTTCCGTGCAGCGATCCGAGCAGGCGGATACAGGCATTGACGCTTTCATAGATCAGGCCGCGTTCGCTCAGCCTCCCCACCAGCACCGTGCAGGCACCACAATCGCCCTCGGCACACCCTTCCTTCGTCCCCGTCAGCCGCCGCTTCAGGCGCAGATAATCGAGAAGCGTTTCCGTGGGGCCGAAATCTCCAAGGCTCAACTCTTCCGTGTTGAGAATGAAGCGGATCGCTGAACTCATCTGTCTCCTTCGTCCGCCGTTCCCGGCTTCTGCTGTCAATTTCATTGCGGCGGATGCCGAGGCATCCGCTCAAAGTCTCTGCCGCGACGCGACGCCCGACGTCTCCGCCGCGACACCCGCGCAACTCTCCTCATTCCTGTGCTCGTCACAGGAATCCAGCAGCGTCGCGTCCGCGACGCTGGAGGGCTTTTCCCACGCGAAAGACTTCGCGTGACTGGATTCCTGTGACGAGCACAGGAATGAGGGAAACGGGGGTGGGCGCCGTCGCCCACATCGCTTGCTTCGCGCAAGTCTACTTCGCAGTGCGGTCGCCGTCGATGGAGATATTTTTGGCGGGGACGCGGGAGGCAACCTTTCCGCCGAGACAGCTGTCCGGATCTCTCCACCGCAGCGACCACCTAGCGTCTCCGTCGCAACACCCGCCCAACTCTCCTCATTCCTGTGCTTGTCACAGGAATCCAGCAGCGTCGCGTCCGCGACGCGGAAGAGCCTTTCCACGCGAAAGACTTCGCGTGACTGGATCCCTGTGACAAGCACAGGGATGAGGGTCGTGGGGAGGACAACGCGCGGCCACGGAGAGCACGCGCAGGGAGACGGAATGAGGGAAGCGGAGACGTGCCGTTTACTCAGTTGCACTCGCTCCCAATCGCCTCCCACGCCCAAACTACTGCGCCGTCCATCCGCCATCGATGGAGAGGTGCGTCCCCGTGATACTTCTTGCCGCATCGCTCGCGAGGTACAGCGCCGCGGCGGCCACGTCCTCGACCGCGACGAATTCCTTCGTAGCCTGTAGCCGCAGCAGCACTTCATCTCGCACCTGCGCTTCGCTGATGCCCTTTTCGCGGGCCTGGGCGGGGATCTGTTTTTCGACCAGAGGCGTCAGCACGAAGCCGGGGCAGATGGCGTTGACGGTGATGCCGGATTGCGCAACCTCGAGCGCGACGCTTTTGGTGAGGCCCATGATGCCGTGCTTGGCGGCCACATAGGCGGATTTGAACGGCGAGGCGACGAGGCCGTGGGCGGAGGCGACGTTGATGATGCGGCCCTTGCCTTGCGCTTTCATCAGCGGGATCGCGTGGCGCATCGTGTGGAAGGCGGATGACAGGAGGATGGCGATCAGCTGGTCCCATTTTTCCGGCGGAAAGTCCTCGATCTTTGCCACATGCTGAATGCCGGCATTGTTGACAAGGACGTCGACCGTTCCGAATGTCTTCGCCGTGCTCCGGATCAGATCCTCGATCTCGCCGGGCCTCGTCATGTCGGCCGGGTGGTAGAGGACGGTTGCGGCACCCGCCTCGTCGAGCATCCGGCAGGCGGCCTCGATTGCGTCCTTTTCTCCAAAGCCGTTGATCACGACCGTATCGCCCGCGGCTGCAAAACCCTTTGCGATGCCGAGACCGATGCCGGACGTTGAGCCGGTGACGACGACGGTTCTTGCCATTTTTATAAAACCCTCCCTAGGCCAAAGCGCCCGCGCTTGAGCGGTGCCTCGACCGGAAAGGTACGCTCAAACCTTGCGCCCTGGCAATTGCCAAGGAGTGCCGAAAGAAGGGGAGCGAGCAAGGGCCAGGCGCCAGCCTTGCCCTTGCAGCAAGCTTCAGTTTGCCGGCTTGCCCGCACCGGTTGCGGCATGGGTCGCCTGCGCATGAGACGGGGATCGCGCCGGGTTGCCGGCCGTGTTTCTGGCGGCCTGACGCACGCGGTTGCGCCCGCCTTGCTTGGCGTCATAGAGCAGCGTATCGGCCACCCGCAGCATCTGTGCGAAGCTCTCGCCGGCCTCCCCCTGGTAGACTCCGAAGCTTGCGGTGAGACGTCCTTGAGCCAGCGGCGTGACGGTGGTCTTTGCGAGTGCTGCGCGCAACCGCTCGGCGATATCAGCGGCCTCCGTCTCGGTCGTCTTCGGCAAGACGATGCAGAATTCCTCGCCGCCGATCCGCGCCGCGAGATCGTAGGGGCGGACATAATTGGTGGCAATTTCGCCGGCTGCCACCAGAACCTGGTCGCCGACATCGTGTCCGTGACTGTCGTTGATGGTCTTGAACTTGTCGAGATCGAACAGGATGACCGAGATCGGTTCCGCCTGGCGCTCGGCGCGTGCCAGTTCCTGCGCAACGCGTTCGCTCAGCCAGCGGCGGTTGCCAAGCCCGGTCAAAGGGTCGGTCATCGCCTGGTGGCGCAGCTTCTGCATCAGCGTTTCGACTTCGGCGACCATCGAGGTCACAGCCGTCGCGAGCACGCCGATCTCATCATCGGCTTTGGAAAACATCCGCACCGGCTGGCCTTCGTCGCGATAGGTTTTGACCGCGCGCGTCAGGCTGCGGAGCGGCCGCAGCAGCAGCCAAAGGCCCGAAAGGCAGGCCACGGTGCCGATCAGCGTGGCGCCGAGCAGCAACAGAAGAAGCGTGAGCGGCTGGGTTTCGAAACCGATCGCGAGATAGGCGATCACGGCGATCAAGGGCACGTGGATGGACAAAAAGCAGATCATGAAGATCTTGGCCGTCAGTGATTTCCTGAAAGGCTGCAGCGCCATCGGGGGGGTCGGATTCATCCCGGCTCCTTTTGAAGATACAAGTCCCACTGCGGGGTCCAAAGACCGCATAAAGCTATGGGTGCGTCCAAAAGAGGGCGCTCGCTCAAAAAGGCAAATGCGAAATTTAGCAGTTTCGCCGCTGATCCTGTGGATAACGGTGCGGCACCCGCTCGATTCCAGCCTCCATGGCGGGGAGTTGCGGTTTGACGGCGACGGCGGCATCTGCTCAAACCGTGATCAACGCGCAAATGGTGAGGGAGGGCAGCATGGCGGGTTACATCCTGGCGATCGATCAGGGAACCACGTCGACACGGTCAATCGTGTTTGACGAAACAATGCAGATCGCCGGTGTCGGCCAGACCGAGTTTCCGCAGATCTTTCCGAAATCGGGCTGGGTGGAGCACGATCCGGAAGCGATCTGGGAGAGCGTGCTCGTGACGGTCAAGCAGGCGCTGAAGGCCGCAGGCCTTGAGGCATCGCAGATCGCCGCAATCGGCATCACCAACCAGCGCGAGACCGTCGTCGTGTGGGACCGCGAGACCGGCAAGCCGATCCACAACGCCATCGTCTGGCAGGATCGCCGCACTGCATCCTATTGCGAAAAGCTCAAACGCGAGGGTCTGGAAAAGACATTCTCGAAGCGCACCGGCCTGCTGCTCGACCCGTATTTCTCCGGCACCAAGCTTGCCTGGCTGCTGTCCAACGTGAAGGGTGCGAGGGCGCGCGCCGCAAAGGGCGAACTCTGCTTCGGCACGATCGATACGTTTCTGATCTGGCGGCTGACGGGGGGAAAGAGCTTCGTCACCGACGCCACCAATGCCTCGCGCACATTGATCTACAATATCGCCGACAATGCCTGGGACCAGTCGCTGCTTGATATCCTCAAGATCCCGGCCGCCATGCTGCCCGAGGTGAAGGACTGCGCCGACGATTTCGGCGTGACGGAAAAATCCCTGTTCGGCGCCGAGATCCCGATCCTGGGCGTTGCGGGCGATCAGCAGGCGGCAACGATCGGTCAGGCCTGTTTCGAACCGGGCATGATGAAATCCACCTATGGCACCGGTTGTTTCGCCGTTCTCAACACGGGACGCGACATGGTGCCTTCGAAGAACCGGCTGCTCACCACCATCGCCTACCGGCTTGACGGCGAGACGACCTATGCGCTGGAAGGCTCGATCTTTATCGCGGGCGCTGCCGTGCAATGGCTGCGCGACGGAATCGGCGTCATCGACAAGGCGTCAAAATCGGGAGATCTCGCCGCAAAGGCCGATCCGCAGCAGGACGTCTATCTGGTGCCCGCCTTTACCGGCATGGGCGCGCCGCACTGGGATGCGGAGGCGCGCGGCGCCATGTTCGGCCTCACACGAGCGACGGGACCGGCGGAAATTGCCCGCGCGGCACTCGAAGCCGTCTGCTACCAGACCCGCGACCTCTTGGATGCCATGTGCCGCGACTGGAAGAACCGCAGCGGCGACACGGTGCTGAGGGTCGATGGCGGCATGGTTGCTTCCGACTGGACGATGCAGCGCCTCTCCGACCTCCTTGACGCGCCGGTCGATCGCCCCAAGATCCTCGAAACCACCGCCCTTGGCGCCGCCTGGCTCGCCGGCTCCAAGGCCGGCGTCTGGCCAGACCGCAAGGCTTTTGCCAAAAGCTGGGCGCGAGAACGCCGGTTTGAGCCGGAGATGGACCCGAAGACACGGGTTGCCAAGATCAAGGGCTGGAAGGACGCGGTAAGGCGGACGTTGACGAAGGGGTGAGGGGGAATTTTGGCCTCAGCCCTCTTGCTTATCTAGCACCAGTCAATTTGTCGCTTGTTGACCGACCGCTCCCAGGTCGGGCTTGTAGCCGGGTTGACTGAATGGAGCCGGCTGTTTCCGCATCGATCGTGCTTTCAACTTGGAACGAACTGCGCCGACCGATGCTGCTCCGAGCATGATTCCCAAAAGTGCGGACGTCTTGATCGAGAGAAACGCGCCGCCGAACAGCGCCGTCGTGGTGATGTAGATCGATGCCATCAGTGGCAGGATCGGCGGCGTCAGGCGGGTCGAAGTCAGGACGCCTGAAAAGAGGTAGAGGCAGAGCAACATGCCTGGCAGTGTGGCAGCGTAGACGAGATAGAGGATGCCGCTGTCGCCGAACCGGCTCACGTTCAAGGCGCCCGAGAACAACTCGAAGATGTTGGTACTGGTGACGACATCGAATGTGATGGCGATGCGTCGAGGGGTTTCGGACTCGGCAAGCCGGCCATCACTCATCATGTAGAAGAAAAATGCCGCGACCAGCACGATGGCCGGACCCCAAGCCGACCATGCCATTCTGATATGCGACTGGAGACATGACAGACCGAAAAAGAGAATGATCATGGCGGACGGCACACGCGAGTCGGCCAGCAGTGCCAGGACCAGGCAGGCGGCAAATGCGCCCGCGCGTTGCCAGGGGTAGTGCCGGAACCAGACGGCGAAGAACATGCAGGCGACGACTGCGAAATATCCGAGCGACAGAGGTTCCAGAAACGGTCCACCGATCCGGTGATCGGTCAGGAAGCCGAAGAAACTTCCGCCGCCGCGGTTGGCGCCGAGATAAAGCCCCATCTCGTCCGAGCCGCTGGCGAGCTGGTCGGAGACCCAGACGCGGGTGTTGCGGAAGAACGAGAGGGGATTGAACAGCGTGGTATAGAGGCCGACCAGGAACGCATCCAGAAAGCAGATGACACCGACCGCAGCGATGATCAGCTTGAAGGCCTTGAACGGAAATTGCCTGATGACACTTCCGAAGATGATGAAGATCGGGATGACCATCAGGTCGTAGTAATGTTTCGAATTGAGCTCGTTCCAGATTGACGCCAAGAGTGCAAAGACAGCAAGGCAGGCGCAGGCGATCCAGAAGCTCAACGGAAGCTGCGGCCGCCGCAGGACAGCAACAGCAATCGCTGCTGCAGTAATGGCTAATTGAGCGACGGACGCGATAGTCGAATTGACCGGAAACAGTAGGCTGTTGGAGAAAGCAAGGGCCGTATTCAAAAGCGTTGCGGCAAACAAGACTATGCTTGCCGGCCTGTCGGCGTCGTTGTTTTTTCTATAGGTCTGCAATGGCTGCCCCAATCCCGTCAACCGCCTCCGGTTTGTGTAACTGTTCTTAGCAGATCGATGTATTCATCGACAATCGCTCAGGATTTATTTCTCGCGCTTTCGTCTGCCCGCAGTTTGAGCCGTATCTTACGGACAGGTTGCTTATTTATCATCTTGGCACGACGATCCGTTCCGATTGGATCAGCGCAGGCCGCGGTCGCCGTCCGACCGGTGTCCCATAAAAAGACACATCATACCGGGTAAAATTCGGCAGCGCCATTTTCATGCCGGTATCGCTCGCCTATGGTCGCACCGCAAATTCGAGAAGGTGTAGAATGGTTCGGCTGCTGCGTGTTCTGTCGTTTTTTCTGGTGTCATGCTTGGCGGTCGCTGCCGGCCGGACCGAGGCGCAGGCAGGTTACGCGCATTTCATATATGATGTGAGCGCGGGCAAGATTCTTGCGTCCGAAAATGGCGACGTGCTCAACCACCCGGCGTCGCTCACCAAGATGATGACGCTTTATCTCACCTTCGAGGCGATCAAGAGCGGCCGGATGACCTGGGACGAGCAGATCGTCATGACGCCGAACGCGGCGTCGAAGATCCCGTTCAAGCTGGGGCTGAAGCCCGGCGAGACGCTGTCCGTGCGCGAGGCGGTGCTTGCCACCGGCATTCGATCCGCCAACGACTCGGCGGCGGCGCTCGGCGATCGTCTTGGCGGTTCGGAAGAACGGTTCGCGACGATGATGACGGCGAAAGCGCGGGCGCTCGGCATGTCGAAGACGGTGTTCCGCAATGCGTCCGGCCTGCCGGATCCGGCCCAGATCACCACCGCCCGCGACATGGCGATCCTGGCTTTGTCGCTGATCCGCGACTATCCGAGCGAGTACCAGCTGTTTTCGATGCGGTCGTTCGTGTTCCGCGGCCGGACCATCCGCGGCCACAACAATCTCATGTACCGCTATCCCGGCATGGACGGGATCAAGACCGGTTTCGTCAACGCCTCCGGCTACAATCTGGCAAGCGCCGTTGTCGTCAACGGCAAGCGCTATATCGGCGTGGTGATGGGCGGCAAGTCCGCGCGCAAGCGCGATGACCAGATGGCGGCGCTGCTCGATCAGTATACCAACCCGATGCGGCCGGCAGGCGGTGCGCTTGTGGCGACGGCGGAGCCGCAAAAGCGTCCCGGCGTCCAGCCTGGGGGCCAGGCGGGAGCTCCGGCGGCGGGCCAGGTCCTCTCCTATGCCGAACAGCCGCGCCGTCAGATTTCGCCCGGCATGGCATCGTCGAGCCAGAGGACTGTCGCTGCCAGTGCCGGCGGCAGAACCCAGTCGCGCACCGGTATCGAACCGCCGGTTCCCTTGCCCTCCGCGCGGGTCGCCGATGCGTCGAGCGCTGCGTCGCAGGTGGATGCCGCGTCGAACGCCGCAGGCTGGAGCATCCAGGTTGCCGCCGCCGGCAGCCGCAGGGCGGCCACCGCGATGCTGGAGCGGGCACTGCCGGTTCTCGCAGGCGGGTTCGGCCCGGCGGCACCAAGCGTCGAGGGTTACAAGGATGGCGCCCGCGAGTATTTTCGCGCACGATTTGTCGGATTTGCCAGCCGGGAGGTTGCCGCCAGCGCCTGCGCCTCGCTGCAGGCGAAATCGATGACCTGTTTCGTGGTGCGCTGAGGCCTTACTCGATCGTTTCGCCGGGATAGACGCCCCACAGATCCGCCTGTCTGACGAAGCCGGCAAGCCGGCGGTTCTGCAATTGCGCGCGGCACCAGCGGCCGTCGCACCTGACGATATCGAGTTTCACCTCCGCTTGCAGCTGCGCCACCGGCCGCCCGTCGGATGCGGGCGCGATGCGCAACGGCACCGTCTCCTTGATCCAGGGGCCGACCACGGCGGTGCGGTTGCCGGAGAGAAGCGCTGCAAACATCCAGCCGCTCGCGCCCTGCTGGTCGCGCACGCGCCGCCAGTTTCCGTATTCCTCGATGATCTCAAGCGGCAGGCCGCGGGCGGAATAGACATAGGATGTCGGGTGATCCAGCGAGGGTCCGACGCGCATATGCGCCGTTCGTGATTTCAGCGACACAAAGCGGGGGATCGGAAACCCGGTCGAGCGGCCTTTCTTCCAGCCGTCGTTGAACGCGGCTTGCGCCTGCGGCACGCTGCCCCCTGTTTCGACCGGTGCCAGGATGGCGATCAGGACCAGGAGAGCGGGCAAGGCTCTTCTGGCGCGCGTTCCGATTTTTCCGTTTGTTTTCATCAACCCGCCATCGTTGCTGCAGCCAGCTAAGGCCGGCTGCGGCATTCAAGTCGGTCGTGGTTAGCAGCGCGTTAATCAACGCCACCAACGGGAACACGATGCACTCACGATGGGGTTATCGGTCGTCGCTCCCGGCCTGCGCCCGGTAGTCCCCGACGAGCCCTTCGTAAGCGTCCATCGGCGGAAATTCCGCAAAACTGTGGGTGGCGCCCGTGTTTGCCCAGGGGAATTTCGTCGAGGTGAAGGTTTCGATGAACGGCGCAAACCAGTCGGCATCGTCCAGCATGGTCGGCCGGATGTTGACGAACCCGTCCATCCCTGTCGCCTTCGTGTAGAGCCAGCTCTTGCAGCGCGAGCAGTGGTAGTGATGGACATCGTCGCCATGCATGCCGCCGATGACAGGCTTTCCCGCTGTGACTTCGAAACCATCGGCAGGAATGGCGGCCGAGCAGGAGAAGGCGCTGGCGCTCATCTTCTGGCACCCCTTGCAGTGGCAGGCCATCGTGACCAGCGGCGCTGCACTGATCCGGAAGCGGATTTCGCCGCAGCGGCAGGACCCAACGATCGGCAGTTTCGGCATCGGCATGGTGATCTCCTCAGGTGATCCGGAGGAGATAGCGCATCATGCTGACAATGTCAGGCGGGGCGTTTCGGGATGTCCAGGCCGCGCTGCACGGCGGGACGGGCTAGGCCGCGTTCCAGCCATTTCGGCACATGGACAAGCTCGTCATAGCCGACGAGGTCGCCGGCACCGTAAAAGCCGATCAGGTTGCGAACCCATCCGAGCATGGAAATGTCGGCGATCGTGTATTCATCGCCCATCACCCAGTCGCGACCGGCGAGCCGGGTTTCCAGCACGCGGATCAGCCGAGCGCTCTCCTTGGCGTAGCGGTCACGCGGGCGCTTGTCTTCGAAATCCTTGCCGGCGAATTTGTGGAAGAAGCCGAGCTGGCCGAACATCGGACCGAGCCCGCCCATCTGGAACATCACCCACTGGATCGCCTCGTAGCGGCCGGCCGGGTCGGCGGGCAGAAACTGTCCCGTCTTTTCGGCAAGATAGATCAGGATCGCACCCGATTCGAACAGCGCCAGAGGCTTGCCGCCGGGACCATCCGGATCGAGGATTGCCGGGATCTTGCCGTTCGGGTTGAGCGACAGGTACTCCGGCTCCCAGGTCTCGTTCGCCCCGATATTGATGAAATGCGGCTCGTAAGCCAGACCCGTCTCCTCCAGCATGATCGAAACCTTCACCCCATTCGGCGTCGGCGTCGAATAGAGCTGGAGGATGTCGGGGTTTTCAGCCGGCCAGCGGGTGGTGATCGGATAAGCAGAAAGATCGGCCATGGGGGATCCTTGGGCGGGAGAAAGACGAATTATAACTTGCTAGGTCGGTGGTGAAAGGCGACACTTGGAATATAGCTATTTAGACGGTCAGTGAAAGGTTGGCAGCCATGCATGTCGATCTATGGACTCGCGATCTCGAAAGTGCTGAAAGCCTCGCACGCCCTTAGAGTGGCAAATCGATCTCAAGAAGAGGACCGGCGCATGTTTCATTTGGGCGACGAGCATCCTTCAGTGTCGAAGCGTGCACACGATGCTTCGACCGACTCGAGTTCCACAACGTTGGAGAGCAAGTTGGACGTCTACTTCTCGGCCGATATCGAGACCGATGGTCCGATTCCAGGCCCGTACTCCATTCTTTCCTTTGCTCTGGTTGTTGCGGGTACATATGATGGAGTAGAGTTCAAACGTCCCGAAAACTATAGCGATAGTTTCTATCGAGAACTAAAGCCTATTTCAGCCGATTTTGAAGCAGAAGCTCTTGCGGTAAATGGGCTTGATCGGGCCAAGCTTTTTGAAACCGGATCTTCCGCGGAACGTGCAATGGACGACGCAGGGGAGTGGGTCCGAAAAATCGCGGGCAAAGGAAGCCCTGTGTTCGTTGCCTATCCGTTAAGTTTCGATTGGACGTGGTTATACTGGTATTTTGTGCGTTTTAGTAAGCAAGGATCACCTTTCGGCCATTCCCGTTGCTACGACATAAAAACGGCTCTTGCCGTTAAGAGTGGACGTCAGATCGCTGCGTCCGGGCGTTCCAATGTACCTAAGCCCTTGCTTCCAGATAGAATACATACGCACCACGCGCTTGATGACGCTATCGAACAAGCAGAAATTTTCGCAAATTTATTTGAATGGAGTGGGGATGGCGCATTATTTGGAAGAAAGAAGGACCCGAACTCTTAGTAAGATCGTAAGTTTAAAAGAGAAATTGGTGAATGCTGAAGCGCTCCTTCAGGGAAAAGCATGCGTCTATGCTACGGGGTCGTTTGGGAGGCTTGAGAGCGGACAGAACAGTGATCTTGATCTATTCATTCTGAGTAAGACCGGAACGGTCGACGGCGTCACGACGAGTCAATTGCGAAATCTTGACGCGATACTTGTGAAGGCAGACCTGATCAGTGCCGTTAGGGAGTCGGGCATTCCTGATTTTGATGCCGATGGGAAATACCTAGGTCATTATTCCGTCGGAGAGTTCACTGCCCATCTTGGAACTCCCGAGGACGATGCCAAAAATACATTGACGGGCAGGCTGCTCCTGTTCTTGGAAAGCACGCCCCTATTGGGCGAAGCGGTTTACGACGACATCATATCGGACGTGATCGCAGAATACTGGCGCGACTACGAAGATCACTCCTTGGAATTCATGCCGGCTTTTCTGGCTAATGACATCCTCCGCCTATGGCGTACCTTTTGCGTCAACTACGAAGCCAGGACGCGTCGAGACCCTCTTGACGAAAAAATCGAAGGGAAGATAAAAAATTACAAGCTCAAGCACAGCCGTGTTTTGACCTGTTACTCGGCTTTGCTGTTCCTTCTCGGTGTATTCAAATTAGATGAGACTGTATCTATCGAACGCGCCAAGGAGATGACTCACTCGACGCCAACGGGGCGGCTTATCTGGTTACAGAAGCAGGAGCAATTTCGCGAGGTTCACGAAGTTGTCGATCGATTGCTCAACGTATATTCGGATTTCCTTAAGGACACGGATAGGCCAAAGAAAGAGCTACGCGAAGATTTTGGCCAAAATAGTTTGTTTTGGGCGAAAAAATCGAGTGAGTTTGGTGATTTAATTTTCCAGGTCCTGCAGATAATTGGGCGGGATAACAAATTTTATCGGCTTTTGGTCGTTTAAATACGAAAAAACCGGGCATCCTTTCGGACACCCGGCTTCCATTCATTCGTCTGAGGCAGACCCTCCCGATTACAAAGCGATGTCCGGGACCTTTTTCACGTCGCCTTCTGGTGTGACAGTTGCTGTCGTGGCGGATGGGGCGTTGAGTGCCGGGGAGGCGATGGCGAGTTGCAGGCGGGCTTCCGTGGCGGCCCATGCCTTGGCAAGCATATCCGGGTTTTCGTTCAGCTTCTGGCCGTAGCTCGGAACGATCGTGTGGATGCGTTCCTGCCATTCCGGTGTCTTCAGCTTTTCGGCGAACACCTTCTTCAGAACATCGAGCATGATCGGGGCTGCGGTCGAGGCGCCCGGCGAAGCGCCGAGAAGGGCTGCGATCGAGCCGTCCTTGGCCGCGACGATCTCGGTGCCGAGCTTCAGCACGCCGCCCTTGACCGGATCGCGCTTGATGATCTGCACGCGCTGGCCGGCCTGCCACAGGCGCCAGTCCTCGGCCTTGGCATTGGGGAAGTAGACCTTGAGCGCTTCGAAACGGTCGTTGTCGGACATGATCAGCTGGCCGGCGAGATACTGGACGAGCGCGAACTCGTCGGTGCCGACCTTGACCATCGGCCAGATGTTGTCGAGCGTGACCGACGCCGGCAGATCGAACAGCGAGCCTTCCTTCAGGTACTTCGTCGAAAAGGTGGCGAAGGGGCCGAACAGGATGTGGCGCTTGCCTTCGAGCACGCGCGTGTCGAGATGCGGCACCGACATCGGCGGAGCGCCGGTCTCGGCCTGGCCATAGGCCTTGGCAAGGTGGCGTTCGACGATCTCAGGCTTGTCGCAGACGAGGAACGAGCCACCGACCGGGAAGCCGGCATAGTCGTCGCCTTCCGGAATGCCGGACATCTGCAGAAGCGGCAATGCGCCGCCGCCAGCACCGATAAAGACGAATTTTGCCCTGACGGTCTCGGATGCGCCGGTGTCACGGTTGGAATAGCTGACCGTCCAGGTGCCGTCGTCGTTCTTCTGCATGTCGTCGACTTCCGACGAGGTGCGCAGCGTGAACGTCTGCTGGGCCTTCAGGTGCGCCACATACTGGCGGGTGATTTCGCCCCACTCGACGTCGGTGCCGAGCGGGCTCCAGGTGACGGCGAGCTTCTGGTTCGCGTCACGTCCTTCCATCATCAGCGGAACCCATTCGGCGATCTTGGCGTGATCGTTCGAGAATTCCATGCCGGAGAAGAGCGGGCTTGCCTTCAGCGCTTCGAAGCGCTTGGCCAGGAACGCCGTATTGTCTTCGCCCCAGACAAAGCTCATGTGCGGCGTCGAGTTGATGAACGAGCGCGGATCCTTCAGAACGCCGACATCGACCTGGTGTGCCAGGAACTGACGGGTGACCTGGAACGCTTCGTTGATTTCGATGGCGCGGTTGATCTGGACATTGCCGTTGCTGTCCATCGGCGAATAGTTGAGTTCGGCAAGCGCCGAGTGGCCGGTGCCGGCGTTGTTCCAGCCGTTGGAGCTTTCCATCGCGACCTTGTCGAGGCGCTCGATCATTTCGATCGTCCAGGTCGGCTCGAGCTGCGAGATGAGAACGCCGAGCGTGGCGCTTATGATGCCGCCGCCGACGAGGAGAACGTCGACCGTCTTTTCGGGAGAGGTGGTTTGCGCCCAGCTCGGAAGCGTCGTCGCGCCAAGTGCAGCAGCGCCGCCCGCAGCGGAGCCGAGAAGCTGGCGACGGCTGACCGCCATGCCGCTTGTGGAGGACGAAATGTTATTGTTCTTGGAAGGCATCGCCACCTCGGAATTGTTGGTGTTTCGCTCCTCCCGCGGCGGTCTCTAAGGGATTTATCATAGACCGACAAGCCCCCGTTGCGGCATTTTGTCGGTAGGACAGCGTGACGCGGCGGCTGTTCTTCAAAAGATGATTGAATTCATCTTGTTTTGATCCGGCGGCGTGGATATAGGGCGCGTGCGCCCATCGTCCTTCAACAGGGAACCACTCTCGTGACAGCGATTAAGTCTCTTCTGGCCGTCTCCGGCCTTTGCGCCGCTCTTGGTCTCGCGACTGCCGATCTTGCCGAGGCGGCAACCCAGTACCCGCTGACGATCGACAATTGCGGCGCTTCCGTCACGTTCCAGAAGGCCCCGGAACGGGCCGTCGGACTTGGCCAGAACAGCGCGGAAATCCTGCTGATGCTCGGGCTCGAGGACAGGATGGTCGGAACCGCTTTCTGGCCGAGCAAGGTCCTGCCGCAACTGGAAGAAGCCAATGCCAAGGTGAAGCTGCTGACTGTCGAATTCCCGACATTCGAGAGCATTCTGGCGCAGAACCCGGATTTTGCCGCCGCCGCGCTGCCGAGCCTGATCGGCCCGACCAGCAAGGTTGCCAAGCGCGAGGATTTCGAGAAAGTCGGCGTCCCCACCTATATCTCGCCCAGCACCTGCCTTTCCACCGAAAAGGTGAAGAACGAATACGGCAGCCGCGACCAGCTTTGGAATATGGACCTGCTCTATAAGGAGATCGCCGAGCTTTCGCAGATCTTCGACGTTTCCGAGCGTGGCGAAGCGGTCATCGCCGATTTCAAGGCGCGTGAGGCAGCCCTTCGTTCGAGCGTTGCCAAGGACGGCAAGACACTCTCCTACCTGTTCTGGTTCTCCAGCCAGTCGCCGACCGCCGATGCCTATCTCGGCGGCAAGAACGCGGCCTCCGGCTTTATCGCCGATCTCTTGGGCGGCAAGAATGCCGTGACGGCGGAAGCCGAATGGCCGACGCTTGGATGGGAAAGCATCATCGCTGCCAATCCCGATGTGATCGTGGTCGCCAATCTCGACCGCAACCGTTGGGAGCTGGACAAGCCGGACGCCAAGATCAAGTTCCTGACCACCGATCCGGCCGTCAGCCAGATCGCGGCCGTCAAGAACAAGGCGATGGTGGTGATGGACGGTCAGGCGATGAACCCGACGATCCGCACGATCTACGGCGCCGAACAGGTGGCCTCGCAGCTCAAGGCGCTTGGTCTCCTGAAGTGAGCGAAACGCAGCGACCGATCCCGCAGCAAAGCCGGCATACGGGCCGGCAGAACGGGCGGCAGCTTGCCGTCCTGTTCGGCCTGCTGCTGGCGTCGCTCGCCGCCATCGGTCTCGTGGTCGGAGTGAGCGTCGGTATCGGCGACCTGCCGATCCCGCTTTCGACGACCTATGCCGCAATCACCAACCGGCTGGGCTGGACCGCGATCGCGCTCAACCGCATCCACGAGACGGTCATCTGGGACTACCGCCTCAGCCGGGCGCTGGTCGCATCCTTCTGCGGTGCGGGTCTTGCGCTGTCTGGCGCCATCATGCAGTCGCTGCTGCGCAATCCGCTGGCCGAGCCCTATGTGCTCGGCATTTCCGCCGGCGCCTCCACCGGGGCGGTGGCAATCGTCATTCTCGGGCTTGGCGCTGGCACGGTGTCGCTTTCGGCCGGTGCCTTTGCCGGCGCCTTTGCGGCGTTCTTTTTCGTAGCGTTGCTGTCGAACGGCGCGCGTGGCGGGGCGGATCGCACCATTCTTGCGGGCGTAGCGGCATCGCAGCTGTTCAACGCGGCAACCTCCTATATCGTTACCACATCCGGCAATGCGCAGCAGGCGCGTGACGTGATGTTCTGGCTGCTCGGCAGTTTCGGCGGCGTGCGCTGGCCGGAATTCATGCTCGTCTCGGTCATCGTCGGCGTGTGCCTGATCGTCTGCCTGTTCTATGCGCGCGTGCTCGACGCGTTTGCCTTCGGAGACGAGGCGGCCGCCTCGCTCGGCGTCAATGTCGGTCGGGCCCGCATCGTGCTGTTTGCGCTGACGGCGATCATGACGGCGACGATCGTCTCGATGGTTGGAACGATCGGCTTTGTCGGTCTCGTCGTGCCGCATGCGGCGAGGTTCATCGTCGGGCCTTTGCATATCCGGCTGCTGCCGGCCTGCGCCATCGTCGGTGCAATCTTCATGGTGCTGGCCGATATCGCCTCGCGGGCGCTGATCCCGCAGCAGGTTCTGCCGATCGGCGTCGTCACGGCTTTGGTCGGCGTGCCGTTCTTCTCCGTCATTCTCTACCGGTTCCAGAAGTCGTCATGA
Organism: Rhizobium sp. PvP014; assembly: GCF_017876855.1. Taxonomy (NCBI): domain Bacteria; kingdom Pseudomonadati; phylum Pseudomonadota; class Alphaproteobacteria; order Hyphomicrobiales; family Rhizobiaceae; genus Rhizobium; species Rhizobium sp. PvP014. Next base: position 1,627,515 of record NZ_JAGIOT010000002.1, on the reverse strand, counting down.
GCATCGAAGCGGAAAATCTCAGCTGGAAGATCGGCCGCAAGACCATTCTCGACGGCGTGTCCTTCGCGGCCGAACCGGGTAAGATGGTTGGGCTGCTCGGGCCGAACGGATCCGGCAAGACCTCGCTTTTGCGCCTGATCGCCGGACTGAAGACGCCGCATGCGGGCAAAGTGACGCTCGATGGCCGCGATATCGGCACGATCGGCCGACGCTCGATCGCGCAGAGGGTGGCGTTCGTGGAGCAGCATGCGACGACCAATTCCAGTCTGCGCGTGATCGACGTGGTCAAGCTCGGGCGGTTTCCGCACCGCTCGATGTTTTCAGGCTGGTCGATGGCCGACGACGAGGCGGTGAGTGAGGCGCTGGAACGATCCGGCATGGTGGAAAAGCGCAACGACCGCTGGCAGAGCCTGTCGGGTGGCGAGAGGCAGCGCGTGCATATCGCGCGGGCGCTCGCGCAATCGCCGAAGGAACTGATCCTCGACGAGCCGACCAACCATCTCGATGTCCAGCACCAGATCAGCCTCATGCGGCTGGTTGCCGGTCTGCCGGTCACAAGCGTGATCGCGCTGCACGATCTCAACCACGCCGCGATGTTCTGCGACAGCCTGATCATCCTGCAGCAGGGCAAGATCGTTGCATCAGGGACACCGGAGGAGATCATCACGCAGGAACTTCTGAGGGACGTGTTTTCGGTCGATGCGCGGGTGGAAACCTCGTCGCATCACGGGCGGCCGCATATCCACTATCTGCGATAGATCCGAAAACCTCGTATTCGCGCTTCCCTTGCGACGCATTCGTTGTAGGCTCATGTCTTCAGCACGTTGAACAGGCACGGGAGAGAGACGGATGACACACGCCGCATACGCACTGCAGATCGTCCGCGAGTTCGATGTGCCGGCCGAGAAGCTCTACAAGGTCTGGACGACGCCGGAACGGTTCGGCGAGTGGTTCTGCCCGCTGCCCTGGAAAGTGACGCAGGCGCGCGCCGACCTTCGTCCCGGCGGCGAGAGTTTTGTGCTGATGCAGGGGCCGGAAGGCGAAACGGTGCCGAATGCCGGAGTCTATCTGGAAGTGGTGCCGAACAGGAAGCTCGTGTTTACCGACGCCTATACGGCCGGATGGGTGCCCTCGGCCAAGCCGTTCATGACCGGCATCATCGCGTTCGAGGATATCGGCGGCGGACGCTCCCGCTACACGGCAACTGCCGTCCACTGGGCCGAGGAAGACATGATCGCCCACCGGGACATGGGGTTCGAGCAAGGCTGGGGCGTGGTTGCGGACCAGATGGCAGAGATTGCCAAGACGATGTAGATTTTCTCGATTCCTTTCAGGCTGTTGGGCCCTATCGCTCGTGTCCTTAATCCGCAAACGGTGCGGCTGACGATGTGAATCCGGTTTAGGATCCAAGTGTCTGAAACCAGATTCCTTTTGCCTATCCACTCAATCGAACGAACCGTTCGAGAAAATCCGGTTTGCGGGATGTCTGTCCGGTGACTATGTGACTGGCATCAGCAACCGGATATCTTCTGACGATGGAACTCGGCCTTTACACTTTCGGTGATCTCGACCCGACCACGCTCAACAAGGGTGGGGAGGCGGCACGGCGGCTGGCGAACCTTTTGGAAGAGATCGAGCTTGCCGACCAGGTGGGGCTCGACGTGTTCGGGCTCGGCGAACATCACCGGGCCGACTATGTGATATCGTCACCGGCGACGGTGCTTGCGGCGGCGGCCGTGCGCACGAAAAACATCCGGCTGACGAGTGCGGTCACGGTTCTGTCTTCGGAAGATCCGGTGCGGGTGTTTCAGGAATTTGCGACAGTCGATCTGATTTCCGGCGGCCGGGCCGAGATCATGGCCGGGCGCGGCTCGTTCATCGAATCCTTCCCGCTGTTCGGCTATGACCTTGGCGACTACGACGACCTGTTTTCGGAAAAGCTCGATCTGCTGCTCGCGCTACGCGACAATGAGATCGTGACCTGGCAGGGCGAAAAGCGGGCGCCGATCAATGCCCGAGGCGTCTATCCGCGGCCGCTGCAGAACCAGATGCCGGTGTGGATCGCGGTTGGCGGCACGCCGCAATCGGTGGCGCGGGCCGGCGCCATGGGCCTGCCGCTTGCGGTCGCCATCATCGGCGGGGAATATCCGCGCTTTGCGCCGTTCTTCAAGCTTTACCGCGAGGCGGCGACGCGGGCCGGGCATGATGCCGCCACCCTGCCGACTAGCATCGCTGTCCATGGGTTCATCGCCGATACGACCGATATGGCTGCCCAGCAGTTCTACGGGCCGCAGGCTTCTGTGATGGACCGGATCGGCCGAGAGCGCGGCTGGGGGCCGACCAACCGGGCGCATTTCGACCAGGCCCGTGGTCCGATCGGCAATCTCTTTGTCGGCGAGCCGGGGCTGGTGGCGGAAAAGATCATCGCTGCCCACACGGTGTTCGGCATGAGCCGTTTCATGCTGCAGATGGCGATCGGCCTGATGCCGCATGATCAGATCATGCGCGGCATTGAACTCTACGGCACGAAAGTGGCGCCGATCGTCAGAAAAGAGATCGGGAGCCCAAAAAGCATTTGACGGGCCGGGTCGTTGGCGCGAAACCGGCGACCTTACAGAGAGTGGACGTGCGGGACGGATGATCATTTCGAACGAAGACGAGCTTGCAAAGCTCAAGAAGATCGGCAGGCTCTGCGCCCGTGCGGTGGATCTGATGGGCAAGGCGCTCGAGCCCGGGATCACCACCCGCGAACTGGATGCGATCGGCCGCAAGCTTCTGGAAGACAACGGCGCGCAGTCGGCCCCGGAGCATGACTACCAGTTTCCCGGCGCGACCTGCATTTCCGTCAACGAGGAAGTGGCGCACGGAATTCCCGGCGACCGGGCGATTGCGGCGGGCGATCTCGTCAATATCGACGTTTCGGCGCTCAAGGACGGATTTTACGGCGATACAGGCGCGTCATTCTGCGTGCCGCCGGTCAAGCGCGAGGTCGAAAAGCTGTGCCGCGACGGCAAGCGGGCGCTGTGGACCGGGTTGCAGCAGGTGAAGACGGGAAAGCCGATTGCCGGCATCGGCAACGCGATCGGGGCGTTTGCCAAGAAGAACCGCTATACGCTGATCACCAATCTTTCGAGCCACGGCATCGGCCGCTCGCTGCACGAGGAGCCGGGTGAAGTGCCGACATGGCCGGATCCGCAGGAAAGCCGTATCATGGAGGAGGGGCTGGTGTTTACCATCGAGCCGTTCCTGTCGCTCGGCGGCGAATGGGCCGAGGACGCCGACGACAAGAGCGATCCGTGGACGCTCTACAGCGAACCCAAGGCGCCGACCGTGCAGTTCGAGCACACGATCGTGGTGACGCGCAACGGGCCGCTGATCCTGACGCTGGCAGACTAGGCTATCCTAGCTCTGTCAGCAGACCGGCCGAAGAGTCGGCCGTGTCGATCCGATCAGCTTTTCTTGTGTTTGCTGCAGACGATATCCAGCCTGCGATAGAAAGCGTCGGCGCGCTCCTGATTGAGCTTGTCCATCATCAGGCTGGTCTGGCGACGGGCAGCGCTTTCGAGCAACTGGGCAAAAGCCGCGTTGCCGATCTGGTCGGCCTCGCGCAGCTGCGAGATCAAAGGGTCGGACATCACGTCCGAACGGGTAAGATCCTGGTTCATCAATATAAACTCCATCATCCCTACAAAATCGATCCGAACACCTGAAACGGCATTCGAAGGGTACGATGCGTAGATTTCCTAAAATGAACGCCGGCCAGGACATCCGAATCACCGGAGCCCCTGTCGACCTTCATATAATGCCCGTCATTCGTGTCAGCAAAGCGACAGAAGTCGTGATTTGTGGTGTCGGGAATGGGATTGCAGGTGATCCGAATTTGAGGCTGCCCGACCACCCATCAGCGCTCGTCATCGCAGCGATGACAATTTCTGCATTGTGCAGCGCAACCGCCGCTGGGATAAGGCGGCATGTTGCAGATCTCTACGCCTCAGGTTCGAACCCCCCTTATGATCGGCGTGTCCGGCGGCGTTGCGATGGCGGCGGCGATGGGGTTCGGGCGGTTCTTCTATACACCGGTGCTGCCGGGGATGATTGCGGGCATCCCGATCTCGGCTGCCGATGCGGGTACGATTGCAGCCGGTAACTTTGCGGGTTATCTGGCCGGTGCCTTGCTTTCGGCCTATGGCTGGGCGTCAGGTCGCGAGCGGCAGGTGGCGCTCGGAGGATTGCTGGCGACAGCGGTTCTTCTGGCGGCCATGGGTCTTTCGACATCGGTCACGGTGTTTGTGGTGATCCGTTTTCTCGCCGGGCTTGCTAGTGCGTTTTCGATGATCTTCACCTCGGCCGTGGTGCTGCCGCATGCGGCGGGCCGTCCGACTGTCGGCATGCTGCATTACGGTGGCGTGGGCGCCGGCATCGCGCTGTCTTCGGCGCTTGCCTTCATCGTCAACACGGTGGCGGGTGATGCGGCGCACGGGTGGCGGATCAACTGGTTTGCGGGTGCGGCAATCGCGTTTCTTGTCTTCCTCCTGGTGTCGCGCGGATTGCCGCGGCCGGCCGGGGAGACGCGGGTACCCGTCGAGCCCAGGCTCGTCTGGAACCGTCCGCTCGTGCTGATAACGCTGTCCTATGGCCTGTTCGGCTTCGGTTATGTGATTACCGCCACCTTTCTTGTCGCGATTGCGCGGATGGGCAATGCCGGGTCGGTGGTCGAGTTTCTGGCCTGGTTCGTTACCGGGTGTGCGGCCACGGTTTCGCTGTTTGCCTGGCAGCCATTCGTCAGGCGGCTGGGGCTCGGGGCCGCCTATTGCGCCGCCATCGCGTTGCTGTGGCTCGGCGTGCTCGGCTCGGTGATACTGCCTGCGGTTCCAGGTGCGCTGTTCGGCGGGTTGCTGCTTGGGGCAACATTCATGGTCGTTACCGCCTACGGGCTGCAGCTCGGCCGCCAGCTTGCGCCGCAAAGCCCGCGCCGCGCCTTTGCCTTCATGACCGCCGCCTTCGGCACCGGCCAGATCGTCGGGCCGCTCGTGGCGGGGTTTATAGCGGAGCGGAGCGGCAGTTTCACGCTACCGTCGCTGATTGCAGCCGGCGCCCTTGTCGTGTGCGTCGGGCTGGCATTGCCGCTGATCCGGTATGTGCCTCGACGGGACGCCTGAGGGCTGATGCTTACATTTATGTAACAATGGCGGGGAACCATTGCCGCTCCCTTGGAACTGCCTTAGTTTCCGGCCACATCGTCCACCCCGACATCATCCTAGAATCGAACTCAGGAAAGCGCGCGCTCCGTGTTCCACTCCTTCTTTCCCCGACCAAAACTGTTTTTCCTTTCGGCGATCGCATTTGCGTTTGTCGCTGTCCTCGCCTGGTATTTTGTTTTTGCCGGTATCGGCGACAGTCTTGGCTTCGGCGCGCCGGAGGGGGCGGTGGAACCCTACGACCTCACCTTCTTCCTGATGCCGTCGAATGTCTTTTTCTATGCCTATTTTGCAATCTGCATGCTGTTGTTCGGCGCCGCATGGAGTTTCATCGATCGCTACAATCCGTGGATCGGCTGGTCGGTGTGGGGATCCCTGTTGATCGTCGCCGTCACCTATTTCGGCGTGCAGGTGACCGTCGTCATCAACAACTGGCGCCGTCCTTTCGGTGATACGCTGATGAACGCCCTGCAGGGCAAGCCGGGGACGACGGCATGGGACTTCTACAGTCTGATGCTGATCTTCGCGCAGGTGGCTTTCCTCAGCATGGCCGTATCGATCCTCACGGATTTCTTCACCAGCCACTACATCTTTCGCTGGCGCACGGCGATGAACGACTTCTACATGTCAAAATGGGAGCAGTTGCGCCATATCGAAGGCGCATCGCAGCGTGTCCAGGAAGATACGATGCGGTTCTCCGCGACGCTGGAAGGCCTTGGCATTACGCTGATCAATTCCGTGATGACCCTGATTGTCTTCCTGCCGATCCTGTTCGGACTGTCGAGCTACGTGACGGAACTGCCGATTATCGGGCAGATACCGCATGCGCTGTTCTGGTTGGCGATCTTCTGGGCAACCTTTGGTACCGTTCTTCTGGCAACTGTCGGCGTCAAGCTTCCGGGGTTGAATTTCCGCAACCAGCGCGTTGAAGCCGCCTACCGCAAGGAACTTGTTTACGGCGAGGACCATGCCGATCGCGCCCAGCCTGCGACGGTCAGAGAACTCTACGGGAATGTGCGGAAGAACTATTTCCGCATGTACTGGCATTACCTCTATTTCAACGTCGCCCGCTATTTCTACATCCAGGCGGACGGGCTTTTCCTGCTGTTCATGCTGGTTCCAACCATCGTCGCCGGCAAGATTACCTATGGTATCTACCAGCAGATCGCCACGGCCTTCGGGCAGGTGTCGAACTCGTTCCAGTATCTGGTCAATTCCTGGACGACGATCATCGAGCTTCTATCGATCCACAAGCGCCTGAAGGCCTTCGAGGCGGCGATCGATGGTGAGCCGCTGCCGGAGATCGACCGGAATTATCTGGTGCGTGAAGCGGAAGGCGGGGAGATGGCGGCGAACAAGCCGACCTGACCTGATCGTCGTTTCCAGATAGCAGACAGCAGTTTTGGCCGCGCCGGGTGACTAGTCCGGCGCGGTTTCTCGTTCAGGGGAAGGGCAGGCGGCGCAATAAGGGTATTTTGGAGTTCAGGCTTTCCGCCTGCCGGGACCGTTTCCGATGATTTTCGGGATGCCGAAAACCGTCACGGCCATCATCGGAACCGGTTCTTTCGAACCTGTTGGTGATGCCGGTTCGCGAACCCGGTTCCCCGCCCAATGACGCAATCATTATCCCGCGGCCGGACAGCGTGAGGACGAGCAGTTTTCAGAAAAATGATAATCCGTTGATTTCGAACGGAGATAACGTGCATTAGCGGATTTTTCGGACGCCTTTAGGCGACAGCTTTGCGGCGGAACCGCATCTGGTTCAGCGCCCAGCCGGCAAGGCAGCCGATGGCGGCGCCTGCGGCCTTGACCAGTGCATCATCCATATGGGCATGGCGCGAGGGCGACAGGAGCTGCAGCATCTCGATGCCGCCAGCCCCGATCAAGAGCAGAACTGCGCAAAAAATCCACTGGCGCGGATAGGCGGCGACGAAGAGGAAGGCCATCACGGCGAAGGCCGCCGCCCGGTCGACATCCACGGGCAGGAGGTCGTGCGGCCGCAGGTCGATCGGCGAGATCGTCACGAAGACGATCGCGGCGAGCGCCAGCCAGGCCAGGGTCCTGGCCGGATTTGCGAGAAGGCGGTTTGTCATCAGGGTGTCATACCGAACTATGCTGCATTGCGAAAATCGAATCGTCGCCCGCGGTTAACGGCGTCCAGCAGACGGCTACAGGCCGGACGTTGCCTTGGCCTTGCGACGTTCTGCGATCATGGGGATGGCCTGCTTGTAGCTGACGCAGGCGACATCGTCCCTATTGCAGACTTCTGAGACCAGCCGTTCCATCGCCCGCCAATAGGCACCGCCGTTCATCTCGACGAAGTGAAAGCCGAGCTGAACAGGAATGCGGTCACCGTCGTATTCGCGGTCGAAGGCGGCGCGGAACGCGGAATAGGCGCGGTCCTCGAACGTGGACGACTGGCTGGGATTGTCGATGCCGCCGGAATGGCGGATGAACAGATTGTAATCCATGGCGATGATCGGTCGCTGCGACGGGCCTTCGGGAATGAGCGGCAGGCCGAAGCGGATCAGCCAGTCCTCCTCTTCCGGCATCATCGGCCCCTTGGTGACAAGGCTTGCATCATAGGTAAAGCCCGCTTTTTTCTCGGCGACAGTCATGCCGGCACTGGTGGCGAAATAGGGGGCGCGGAAACCACGGATGTCGTTCGCCACGAAATCCTTCCAGCCGTCGGGTTCGCTGTCGCCAGCACCGACCGCGGTCCAGGCATTGCCGAGCACGCGCGAGAAGGTCGTCATCTCGGCGCTCCAGTCTGCCGCGGACCAGTCCTTGCCGTCGAAGTGGCCGCAGGTGTGGCTGGAAATGTCGTGGCCTTCCTGATGCGCCTGCCAGATATGGGAAAGCCGTTCTCGCGCTTCGTCTTTCGTCTGGGCAAAGCCGATATTGGAGCGGCCGGGCTTGTGGCCCGGTCCCTGATAGGTCGACCGCTCGGCGCGGGGGATCAGCAGCGTGCAGGACAGGAAGTAGGTGAAGTGGGCGTTGTTGGCCCTCGCAAAATCGCGGCTGCGCTGCCACAGGTGGTTGGGACCGGCGCCATCGAAGGAGACGATCAGCAACTGTTTCGGCCGCTCGTCTGCGCTCAACGCCGGGGAGGCGAGGCAGAGGCAAAGGGCGATGGAGGAAGAGAGCAAACGCATGGCAACCCGGTACTGTGTCCAAAGGGGAGAATCGAGGCGAATTTCCCTGCGCCCGGATTAAGGCGAAGCTTTGAATTGGGATATGATAGAAGGGACCAAGGCTCCTTGCATCAACAAGCTTGTTTGAGAATTGCGTGAGGGGCCTTACATCCTTAGCAAAATAAGCTATTAGGCGCTCTTTAGATGGATGGGGCCCCAGCAAGGCCGGAGTGATCATGGCGCAGAACGACGACAGCTTTTTCCGTGAGGTCAACGAAGAACTTCGTTCCGACCAGTTGCAGTATGTGTGGAAGCGCTACAGCCGTATCCTGATCGGCGTTGCCGTTCTCGTCGTCCTCGGCACGGCCGGCTGGCGCGGGTACGAATACTGGGAAAACCACGGTTCGTCGCAGTCGGGTGACCGGTTCATCGCGGCGCTTGATCTTGCCTCGAAGGGCAAGAACGACGAAGCGCTGGCGGCACTCTCCGCGATCGAAAAGGATGGCTCCGGCGCCTATCCGGTTCTCGCCAAGATGCGTGCAGGCTCGGTTCAGGCCGCCAAGGGCGATACCGGGGCAGCCATCTCCACCTTTACCGCGATCGGCGGCGACACTTCAGCGCCGGCCGCAATCCGCGATCTCGCAAAACTGCGTGCCGCATGGCTGCTGATCGACGCCGGCACCTACGATCAGGTGTCTGCACAGGCGCAGGCGATGGCCAACCAGGGCCAGACGCTTGCCAATTCCGCCCGCGAGGCACTCGGTCTTGCCGCCTACAAGGCCGGCAACATGGCGGAAGCCAAGACCTGGTTCCAGCGGATCGCCGAGGATGCCAGTGCGCCGCGCAACGTTGCCAACCGCGCCCAGATCATGCTCGACAACATCGCCGCATCCGGCAAGGCGCCCTGATTTTTCGCCACAGGGCAGCAAGGAACGACTATGAGCTTCACCGTCGCCATCGTAGGACGCCCGAATGTCGGCAAGTCCACGCTCTTCAACCGGCTGGTCGGCAAGAAGCTCGCGCTCGTCGATGACACGCCGGGCGTTACCCGTGACCGCCGCCCGGGCGATGCCAAGCTGATCGACCTCCGGTTCATCATCATCGATACGGCCGGTCTCGAAGAGGTCGGTCCCGATACGCTCGAGGGCCGCATGCGGGCCCAGACCGAGCTCGCCATCGAGGATGCCGACCTGACGCTGTTCGTGGTCGATGCGAAATTCGGTCTGACACCGCTCGACAAGACGTTCGGCGAACTGTTGCGCCGCAGCGGCAAGCCGGTCGTGCTGGTGGCCAACAAATCCGAAGCCAAGGGTTCCGACGGCGGCTTCTACGATGCCTATACGCTGGGTCTCGGCGAGCCGGTGCCGATTTCTGCCGAACACGGCCAGGGCATGATCGACCTGCGCGACGCGATCGTCGAGGCGATCGGCGAAGACCGGGCGTTTCCGGAAGGCGACGACGACGAGGCCGAGACGGATATCGACGTGCGCGACAGCGTGCTGGGCGAAGAGGCCGACGACGAGTTCGAGCCGGCCTATGACGATACCAAGCCGCTGCGGGTTGCCATTATCGGCCGTCCGAATGCCGGCAAGTCGACGCTGATCAACCGCTTCCTCGGCGAGGATCGGCTGCTGACCGGGCCGGAAGCCGGCATCACCCGCGACAGCATTTCCGTCGACTGGGAGTGGCGTGGCCGCACGATCAAGATGTTCGACACGGCCGGCATGCGCAAAAAGGCCCGCGTCCAGGAGAAGCTCGAAAAACTGTCCGTCGCCGACGCGCTGCGGTCGATCCGCTTTGCCGAGACGGTCGTGATCGTGTTCGACGCGACCATCCCGTTCGAGAAGCAGGACCTGCAGCTGGTCGATCTGGTGCTGCGCGAAGGACGCGCCGCCGTGCTCGCCTTCAACAAGTGGGATCTTGTCGAAGAGCCGCAGGCGGTGCTGGCCGAGCTGCGCGAAAAGACCGAGCGGCTGCTGCCGCAGGCGCGCGGCATCCGCGCCGTGCCGATTTCCGGCCAGACCGGTTATTCGCTCGACAAGCTGATGCAGAGCATCATCGACACCGACATGGTGTGGAACAAGCGCATCTCGACGGCCAAGCTCAATCGCTGGCTGGAAGGCACGCAGGTTCAGCATCCGCCACCGGCCGTTTCGGGCCGTCGCCTGAAGCTCAAATACATGACGCAGGTCAAGGCCCGCCCGCCGGCCTTCATGATTTCCTGCACGCGTCCCGATGCCCTGCCGGAAAGCTACATCCGCTATCTGACCAACGGCCTGCGCGCCGATTTCCAGATCCCGGGCGTGCCGATCCGCATTCACTTCAAGGCGGGCGAGAACCCGTTCGAAAACCGCCGCAAGAAGCGATAAACCTGCTCGATGATCGCGTTTAGTGCAGAGCGTCGATCATCAGCAGCACGAGCGATTTCGCCAAATGGTTGAAATATAAGCCAGAACGTGGGCTGAACGCAGCGACCGCTCAGGCGTTTCGCGCTCTGCTTGCATTCGGTTCGTCTTTATGATCCACTCCTTCTTGTCGACCCGGTGCTGTGGAGGGCGTTGGGCGGCCTTTTGGGAGGTTTTTCATGATCGTACTCGGTCTGCTGACTGCCGTGGGTCTTGGTGCTGGTGGTATCGGCTATTTCATCTGGCGCGGATAGGCATCAGCGGGACATGCCGGTTCGACATGCAGGCTAGCGCATCGAACCCCGGCCACAGCAGCAATATTCGGTTATCGCGCAGTCAGCGCCTTGACGCCCTGTACCTTGAGCACGTTGCCGAGAAACTGTTTCGAGGCGGCTTCCCAGGTGTAGCGGCGGGCAAGGCGACTTGCGTCCTCGCGCCGACACGTCAGTGCTTCCAGGCAGGCAAGCCGCAGGTCTTCGTTGAGGGCACCGGCGCCTGAGCCCTGTTCGATGATATCGATTGGACCCATGACCGGATAGGCCGCGACCGGGACGCCGCTTGCCAGCGCCTCGAGAATGGTGTTGCCGAACGTATCGGTTCTGGACGGGAAGACGAACACGTCGGCCTGGGCGTAGGCGCGTGCCAGGTCTTCTCCCGTTTTCATTCCCGTGAAAAGCACATGTGGGTAGCGCCGTTGAAGGTCGGCGCGGGCGGGGCCGTCGCCGATCACGACCTTGGAGCCCGGCAGATCGAGATCGAGAAAGGCGGGCAGGTTTTTCTCCACGGCTACTCGGCCGACCGTCATGAAGATCGGGCGCGGCAGGTCGAAGGGCTTTGCCTCGAGTGCCACCGGGTGAAACACCGTCTGGTCGATGCCGCGGCTCCAGCGCAGAAGATTTTTCACGCCGAGCTTGTGCAGTTCCCGCTCAAGGCTCGCGGTTGCCACCATGCAGCCGTTGCCGGCATTGTGGAACCAGCGGACGAAGCCGTTGAGCAGCCGGATCGGCACCGGAAAGCGGGCGGCCACATATTCCGGAAAACGCGTGTGATAACTGGTGGAGAACGGCATGCCGTTCTTCAGGCACCAGCGGCGGGCAGCAAGTCCGAGCGGTCCTTCCGTTGCAATATGCACGGCGGATGGCTGAGTTCCTTCGATGGCCGCGGCAACGCTGCGGAAGCTTGCGACCGAAAGGCGGATTTCCGGATAGGTCGGGCAGGGGATGCTCGAGAAATCCAAGGGCGTCACCATCGAGACATTGATGCCCATGCCTGCCAGTTCGCGGTTGGTATTTTCGATCGAACGTACGACGCCATTGACCTGCGGATACCAGGCGTCGGTTACAATGGTAATCCTTGTCATGGTTTGACCCGGCCCCGTTGCCATGCCGGAACCGACTCGCGGCTGCCGACCATGTTTTCCGTTCCTTCATCGGAAAATATTGTAACAGGGCGATGAAGACGCGCTCTCAACGTTTGATTGTCAAAGCCGAACGCTGCTCGCAGCACCCCTCAGCAATGGACTTCCGCGGCCGGGATTGGTAGAGCCCCGGCATGCAGTACAGACCAGAAATCGATGGGCTGCGCGCGATCGCCGTCGTTCCCGTCATCCTCTTCCACACCGGTCTCGGGTTAATGCCGGGTGGCTTTGTCGGCGTCGACGTGTTCTTCGTCATCAGCGGCTACCTGATCACCGCGATCATTCTCAACGACCTGGCGAGAGACCGTTTCAGCATCGTCAATTTCTACGAGCGGCGGGTGCGGCGCATCGCGCCGGCGCTGCTTGTGGTGTGCATTGCCTGTCTGCCCTTTGCGGCACTGTGGATGCTGCCATCGGAACTGGACGATTTCGGCAAGGACCTGTTCCACTCGCTGCTGATGGTTTCCAACTTCGAGCTCTGGGACAATACGGGATATTTTTCGCCCAGTACCGAACTGAAGCCGCTGCTGCATACGTGGTCTCTATCGGTGGAAGAGCAGTTCTATCTGGTGTTTCCGGTGCTTCTGTGGATGGTGCGCAAGCAGACGCGGCGGGTGATCTTCCGCATCGTGGCGATTTTGGCGCTGATCAGCCTGTTTCTGGCATGGCCGGTTTCAAGGGTCGATCCGGTCGCGAATTTCTATCTCCCCTTTACCCGTTTCTGGGAACTTGCCGCAGGCGCGCTTTTGGCGATCGGCGGCATACCGACCCGTTACTCTGAGCGGACCCGATCGGCCCTGGGGCTTGCTGGCCTTATCCTGATCGTCGGCAGTTGCCTGTTCCTGACATCCGAGCTGAAATGGCCGGGACCGGTGACGCTGGCGCCGGTCGTCGGCACGCTTCTGGTGATCGCCTTTGCCGGTCCGGGCAATCTTGCCGGACGGCTGCTTTCGCTTCGGCCGCTGGTGGCGATCGGGCTGATCAGCTACAGCCTCTATCTCTGGCATCAGCCGGTGTTCGCCTTTGCCCGTCTGCGCTCGATGGACATGCTGCCGGGCTGGTCCTACGGGCTGCTGGTGGCGCTCGTGTTTGCGCTGGCAATCGCAAGCTATTTTCTGGTGGAACAGCCGTTCCGGAAGCCGCAGGTCGGCCGTCGCTTGGTGTTTTCCCTCAGCGGGTCCTTAGCGGCGGTGCTGGTGGTGCTCGGCATCGTGACCACCAACGCGCAGGGCTTTCCGGGCCGCGATCCCGTGCTTACAGCCATGGGGGAGCCGAGCCTCGGCATCGGCAAGATCTGCAACGGCGAAGTGCGGCCGGATGTCTGCACGATCGGTCAGGGCCCGGAAATGGCGGTCTGGGGCGATTCGCTGGCGATGCATCTGGTCGACGGGCTGGCGGCGTCCATGCACGATACGCCGTCCGATCAGGGCGAGGGGCTGGTGCAGCTTCACAAGAACAGCTGCGCGTTTCCAACCGGCATCGCGCCCATTCCGCTCAACGATTCCGCGTCATGGCCGCTCGACTGCATTCGTCACAACGAGGCGGTAAAGGCCTATCTTGCAAAGACGCCCTCGCTGCGCACCGTCGTGCTCGGATCGCAGTACCTGACCTATCTCCGATCTGACCGCCGGGTGATGACGGCGCAAGGCCAGGCGATGCGGACGGATTACGGCCGGATGCTTGCCGAGGTCGAGGCGACTGCCGACTGGCTGCGCTCGATCGGTCTGCGGCCGGTGTTCATGGCGCCGCCGCCGCGCGATGGTCGCGATATCGGCCGCTGTGTCGTGCGAAGCGCCATGCTGGATGTTGCAGACACGCCCTGCATGATGGAGCGGGACGAACAGCGCGCCCATGATGCCCTCGTGGAGCGGCTGATGGCGGACGTTTCGAAGCGGTTCCCGGTCGTGTCGCTCGAAGATTATCTCTGCGACGAAAAAAGCTGCCGGGTTGTGGATGACGGCGTTTCGCTGTTCCTCGACGACGAGCATTTTTCGCATCTGGGGTCGATCCATCTCGGTAAGACGCTCGATCTCTACGACGCGCTGACGGATGCCGCGCAACACGGTTGCGAGGCTGGCGTGAAGGTGGGCGAGCCGAAAGGGATCTGCCAGCTCAAGCCGACACATCCGGTCGCGGTGGTTCAGCCGGGCAGAAGCTCCGGACTGATCAGCGCGCCGTGATGGCCGATGACGGTGGCGGCGACTGCGGCGCCGTAGGCTGCGGCTTCGTGCGGTGCGGCGCCGCTTAAGTACTTCGACAGGAAGCCGGCGTTGAAACTGTCGCCGGCGCTGGTCGTGTCGACCACCTTGCCGGTGGTGACGGCCGGTGCATGACCGGTCACGCCCGACAGGCTGAAGGTTGCGCCTTCTGCGCCGTTCTTGACCACGACATCCGTGACGCCGAGACCATGGTAGCGGGCGATCGTATCGGCCACCGTGGCATCGCCGAAATAGGTCGCTTCATCGTCGAAGCTTGGGAGAACGATGGTGGCGGCTCTTGCGCCATCCTCGATCGTCTTCAGCATGATGTCCCGGCTCACCCACAGGCGCGGGCGAAGGTTCGGATCGAAGGCGACCGTCTTGCCGGCGGCCTTGGCGCGGCGCAGTTCCGATAAAAGCGTCTCGACCGCTTCCGGTGCCAGGATGCCGAGCGTGATGCCGGAGAAATAGATGATGTCGGCGGTTTCGATGGCCGAGCGCAGGTGCTCGGCGTCGTCTGCGAGCTTGCGCGCGGCAGCGCTGTCGCGCCAGTAGCTGAAGGTGCGCTCGCCATTCTTGAGGGTGATCAGGTAGAGGCCGGGCGTCTTGCCGGGGATGCGGCGGATGAGGCTGGTGCCGATGCCGGCTTTCTCCATCATCCCAAGCATATCCGACGACATGGGATCGTCGCCGACTGCGGTCAGATAGTCCACCGACCAGTCTTTGGAGAGGCAGGCGCGGGCATACCAGGCCGTATTGAACGTATCGCCGGCAAAGCCCTTGCGCAGCAGGCCTTCACCCGCCTGCGACAGTTCCACCATGCATTCGCCGATCGAAAGAAGCTTTCCGCCCAATTGTCATCCCTCCCATGGGTTTGACGCTCGAATAAGCTGAAGCGTCCGCCATGACAAGAGCGTGTCGCGCTTCGTTTCCGCGTTGTCTTTTGGTGGCATGGCTCTAGTTTGGGACCAAGGTTGGAATGAGCGATTTTCAAGAAGGAGCATTGTGGAATGGTATTGGAGACCACGAGGGACACCACTCGCAAGGTTGACGGCAACTGGTGGCGCGGTGCGGTGATCTACCAGATCTATCCGCGATCCTTCCAGGACACGACCGGCGACGGACTGGGCGATATCAAGGGGATTACCCAGCGCCTGCCGCATGTGGCTTCGCTCGGCGTCGATGCGATCTGGCTGTCGCCGTTTTTCACCTCGCCGATGGCCGACATGGGCTATGACGTTTCCGATTACTGCAATGTCGACCCGATGTTCGGCACGCTTGACGATTTCGATGAGATGATGACAGAGGCCCATCGCCTTGGCCTCAAGGTGATCATCGACCAGGTCATTTCGCATACATCCGATCGGCATCCGTGGTTTATCGAAAGCCGCTCGAGCCGCACCAATCCCAAGGCCGACTGGTATGTCTGGGCCGACCCCAAGCCCGACGGCACGGCTCCGACCAACTGGCTGTCGATCTTCGGCGGACCGGGCTGGGAATGGGACGGCGTGCGCAAGCAGTATTACATGCACAACTTCCTGATCTCGCAGCCGGACCTCAACTTCCACAATCCCGATGTGCAGGACGCGATGCTGGATACGGTGCGCTTCTGGCTCGACCGCGGCGTCGACGGCTTCCGGCTCGATACCGTCAACTACTATTTCCACGACAAGCAGCTGCGCAGCAATCCGCCGATGGTCTACGACACCGACGGCGCCGGCATGGAGACGGATACCAATCCGTATTCGATGCAGAACCATCTCTACGACAAGACGCAGCCGGAAAATATCGGCTTTCTGAAGCGGCTGCGGGCGCTGCTCGACAGCTACGACAACCGCGCCTCGGTCGGCGAAGTGGGCGACGGGCCGCGGTCGCTGAACACGCTGGCGCTCTATACGACCGGCGACGACAAGCTGCATATGTGCTACACGTTCGACCTGCTGGGCCCGGCGTTTTCTGCCGCCTATATCCGCAAGGTGATGCAGACCGTGCTCGATACGGTGGTGAACGGCTGGGTGTGCTGGGCGTTTTCCAACCACGACGTGGTGCGTCACGTGACCCGCTTTACCGAGGATCCGTCCGAGCAGGACCGCGTCGCCAAATTGTCTGCAACGTTGATTTCGGTGCTGCGCGGTTCGATCTGCCTCTACCAGGGCGAGGAGCTGGGCCTGAGCGAAGCGGAACTGACTTACGAGGATCTGCGCGACCCCTACGGCATCCGCTTCTGGCCGGCCTTCAAGGGCCGCGACGGATGCCGCACGCCGATGGTGTGGGAAGCGGGCGAGACCCATGCGGGCTTCAGCGAGGGCGCCAAGACATGGCTGCCCATTCCGGCCGATCACGCCAGCCGTTCGGTGGATGCGCAGGAGGCAATGCCGGATTCGGTGCTGCAGCACTACCGCGAAACCTTCGCCTTCCGCAAAAACCACCATGCGCTGATCGACGGCGACATGACGTTTATCGAGACCAACCAGGACCTGCTCGCCTTCGTCCGCGAAAAGGGCGGTGAGAAGCTGCTGTTCGTGTTCAACCTGACCCGCGAGCCGCAAAACTTCGTGCTGCCCAAACGGATGGGCGACGTGATGCCGGTCGATCTTCCGGGGTTTGTGTCGAAGCTGGAAGCGGGTGCCGTGAAGCTCGATGCGCTGGATGTGTTCTGCGCGCGGGTGTGATGGCGTAGGTGTGAGTGGGATGGGAGGGGGAGGCAATCTTCCCCTCTTTCCTGTGATTGCCACAGGAATTTTGCCGACGCGTCGGTAGGGCGACGACGGTTCTTTCAGCCCAAGGACTTGGGCTGACTGAGTTCCTGTGACGAGCACAGGAATGCCGGAGTGTGGGGGAATGCGGGCGCCAAACTATCGGCGCCGTTGCATGTGGATTGGTGCGGGAGCAAGACGTTTTGGTGGTTCAACGCCCGTTGATCCCGCACCGCTTTCCCTGATCAGATCTCCTCGATCCGTCGGTCGTCTTCCGGGAGGATCGAGAGTTCGCGCCAGTCGATTTCCTCGAGCAGGAGATTGTATTCGTCGACGTTGAGTTCGTAGGAAGCGCGGAGGTTTTCGAGTTCGGTGCGTTGTCCGGCGATGAAGAGAAGCACCAGCCTGCGGTAGGTGTCCATCGACGCGGCACGGTCCGGGTCGTCGAAGGCCTGGTGTTCCATCGTGAGCTTTGCGCGCAGTTTTTCGGCTTCTGTTCCCGTCTCGCCGTCGAGGCGGCCGATGCCTGCCTTGACGACGCGGCGGCGCATCTCAGACAGTTCCTGCGCGCTGGTATGGCGCCGGTCAAGGCCGAGCCAGCGGATGAGCGGTGACAGCGTCAGGCCCTGCAGGACGAGCGTGGCGATGACCACGGCGAAGGCGGTGAGCACGACCATGTCGCGCTCCGGGAAATCTGCAGGGAGCGCATAGGCCGTGGCAAGCGAGAGGAGGCCGCGCATGCCGCACCAGGAGGCGAGGATTGCCTGTCTGGTCGATGCCGGTTCCTCGCGTCCGTCGCGACGGGCTCGCCAGGCTTCGATGCGGTTATAGGCAAGGCAGAGCGCGAAGCGGGTGGCGATGACGATGGCGACGATCACGGCGGAAAACAGCAGAGCTTCGGCGAAATGGCCGACCTCCATGTCCGCATAGATGTCGCGCACCTGCATGCCCATCAGCAGAAAGGCGACGACGTTGAGGACGAAGACGACGACCGTCCAGACCGCATAGGACTGCACCCGCATGCGCGCCGACGACAGGCTTTCGCTGGTGCTGGCGATCGTCATGGCGAAGGTGACGATGGCGAGCACCGCAGACAGTTCCAGATGTTCGGCGAGGATCCACAGAAGGAAGGTCTGGACGAATTGCAGGAGATTGCCACCAAGCGTGCCTGTGACGTAGGCCGACAGGCGGCGGATCACCAGCGCCGCGACCCAGCCGAGCAGGATGCCGCCGGGAACGGCGAGAACGAGATGGGTCGTTACTTCGCGATCAAGCCCGCCGGCCGACTGGACCGCAAGGGCTGCTCCAAAGATCAGAAGTGCTGCCGCATCGTTGAACAGGCTTTCGCCGCGCAGGATGGCATCGGTGGTGCGCGGCACCGACATGGTGGAGAGGACGGCGGTGGAGGCGGCGGCGTCCGGCGGCGCGACGATGGCGCCGAGCACGATGGCGGCCGCAATCGGCAGGCCGGCCATCACATAGCCGGCGACCGCGACCGTCGCCGTGGTGACGACGACGCCGCCGAGCGCAAAGACCACGAGCGGCAGCCAGAAGCGCCTTGCGGTATTCAGCGGGAAATCGAAGGCGGCATCGAGCAAGGCCGGCGCGATAAACAGCGCCAGCGCGATCTCCGGATCGAGCGCGAAGTAAGGCGCGCCCGGCACCAGCGCCACCGCGACGCCTGCCAGCGCCAGCATCGACGGATAGGGCACGGAGAGCCGCCGCGACACCTGCAACAGCACGATCGCGACCAGCATCAGGATGAGCAGGCTTTCGAAAAAGGTCATGGGGGTGGCGTCATTCGCTGCAGGGGTGATCGACCGGGCGCGTCACAGCGCATCCGTCGAGCATCATGTAGGGCGGGAGGGTGAAAGGGAAAACGGTTTTCGGGCGGGTGAGGGTGATGGCGGGTCTGCGTGGGCAGCGGGATTTGGGCGATGCCAGGTCCAAGGTCTGTTTCGAACGGCATTGCTCCGGGTTGCGGGACGCGATATCTGCTGGAGGCAAGGGCTTTGCATCGATCCAGCCAGATGGAGATGCAGGGCCGGCAGCGCTCAACAGGTGATGGACCGATGGCCCGCAAGAACAGAGACGAACCGGCTTCATGGGACGAGGCTGCGCCGGAGCCCGTGTATTGTCCGATGTGCGAGCGGGTGATCCCGGCGGATCAGCAGGAAAAGCATTATCTTGTCCCCAAGAGCAAGGGCGGCAAGGAAACGGTTTGCCTGCACCGGATCTGTCACGACCAGATCCATGTGAATTTGACGGATGCCCAGCTCGCCAAGAAGTTCTCGACGATCGAGGCTATCCTTGAAGACCCGGCGATACGGACATTCGTTGCCTGGGTGAAAACAAAACCTCCGGGGTATGCGGCTCCGCCGAAGGAGCCGCGACAGGGCCGGGGACGCGGGCCGAAAGCATAGAGACGCACGACCGCCTCGCGGTGGCTCTGACCGTTGTCTTGGCTGAGGCCTCTGATGTCGCGAGAACTGCGATTTCATGCCACTTGTTGCCTGCCGATGGCTCCCGTAGCTTGAAAAGAGACAAGCCATCAAAGGGGAAGCAGACGAGGATCGCATGCATCACCTGGCCGTCTACAATTTCAACAATTTCCGGGTTCGCGCGGACGAGCCGGTAAACCAGGGTTTTCACGACAGGAACGACCTCAATTTTCGTGCGGCGGAAACGAGCGAGGGGTTTGTGGCGCGGTCGGGTTATGAGGGGGAGGAGGGGCCTGAGAGTTGGGGGCCTCAGGTGTTTCCGCGTTTCTACATCGACAATGGTGACGGCTGGGCTCCGGCGACCCTCTCCCTGTGGCGCGACCTGACCTCACTCTACGCCTTTACCTACTCGGCCATCCATATCGAGGCGATGCAGAATGCCCGGCAGTGGTTCGATCGGCATACTTGGCCGCCTTACGTTTTATGGTGGGTCTCTGAAGGTCATGTTCCCGTCTGGCAGGAGGGGTGCGAACGTCTGGAGCACTTGCACGACCACGGTCCCTCTTCCTTCGCCTTCGACTTCAAGGCGCCGTTCGATCCGGATGGCCATCGCACCGCATTCGACCGGGCGGCAGTTCCGCGCTGAGCAGGAACCACTGAAGCCACCCTTCGCTTTCCCCCCGCGGATGACATTTTCCTCAGGAAAGACAAGCGCTTACCCTTGCGGTCGCAGGCCTTATTATCTACGGAGGGGGTTCAAAGTTAAGGGGGTTTTCATGAGTAGAATTATTTTGGTCGTTCTGGTTGTTCTCATCGCAGCGACGGGGTTTATCGGGCAGCGCTGGTATAGCTACGTGTCGAACACGACTTCGGCCTATGACGAGGTGGGTATCGAGATCAACAGCCGTCTGCCGGGACCGCTGAACAAATGGGGCTGCGACAAGCTGCATGCCACATTCGGCGAAGTGCCGCCGCCTTATGGCTGCGCGAGCGCCGACGGAACGTCCTGGCGCTGAGCGGAAGCGCCTGCCTTTGCCTGGTTGGTGAGGGCAGCCTCGTTTTCACAGTGTTACGAACAGAAAAGCCCGCGATCGCTCGCGGGCTTTTCTGTTTGTTGTTTGAACGGACGCTGTTTCGATCTCAGTCGAAATGCAGCTCGCGTTCGCCGTTTTCGTCGCGGATGCAGGTCTGCAGGCCGATCTTGTTCAGGATGTTGAGGAAGGGCTTTGGCGCCAGTTCCTCGACGTTTGCCATCTTCTTCACATCCCATTCGCCAGATGCCACCAGCATGGCGGCGGCGACCGGGGGTACGCCCGCGGTGTAGGAGATGCCCTGGCTGCCCACTTCGTTATAGGCTTCCTTGTGGTCGGCGACGTTGTAGATGAACACCGTGCGTTCCTTGCCGTCCTTGATGCCCTTTACGAAATCGCCGATGCAGGTCTTGCCTTCGTATTCGGGCGCCAGCGACGACGGGTCGGGGAGGCAGGCCTTGACGACCTTGAGCGGCACGACTTCGGAACCGTCGGCAAGCTTGACCGGCTGTTCCGACAGGAGGCCGATGGACTTCAGGACGGTGAAGACGTTGATGTAGTGATCGCCAAAGCCCATCCAGAAGCGCACGTCGGCGCCGTCCATGTTCTTTGCCAGCGAATGCACTTCGTCATGGCCGCAGAGATAGGCGCGGCGCGTGCCGACGACCGGCAGGTCGTAGTCCTTGCCGATTTCGAACATCTTGTTGACGGTCCATTCGCCGCCCTGCCAGGCGTAGACGACACCGGTGAATTCGCGGAAGTTGATTTCCGGATCGAAGTTGGTGGCGAAATACTTGCCGTGGCTGCCGGCATTGATATCGACGATGTCGACGTCGGTGACCTTGTCGAGATAGTCATCCTTGGCAAGGCGGGCATAGGCATTGACGACGCCCGGATCAAAGCCGGCGCCGAGGATGGCGGTGATGCCTTTTTCCTCGCATTCCTGCGCACGCTTCCACTCGTAGTTTCCGTACCACGGCGGGGTTTCGCAGATCTTGTTCGGCTCTTCGTGGATGGCGGTGTCGATATAGGCGACGCCGGTATCCATGCAGGCGCGCAGCACCGACATGTTGAGGAAGGCCGTGCCGACATTGATGACGATCTGGCTGCCGGTCGCCTTGATGAGGGCTTTGGTGGCTTCGATGTCGAGGGCGTCGAGGGCGTGGCCTTCGAGCTTGCCTTCTACCTTCATCGCCTTCTTGTCGTGGACCGAGGCGATGATGGCGTCACATTTCGACTTGGTGCGGGAGGCGATATGGATATCGCCGAGCACGTCGTTGTTCTGGGCGCATTTGTGCGCCACGACCTGGGCGACGCCACCGGCGCCGATGATGAGTACGTTCTTTTTCATGGTGGGGACGAGTTCCTTCAAGTCCAATCGTCAGAAGCCGCTGAGCTTTGTGCTCAGGATAGGCTTTGTTCGTAGTCCGCGTAGCCGAACTCGCGGACCGTCCTGAGGCTGCCATCCAGTTCACGGATGGCGATTGCCGGCATTTGCACGCCATTAAACCAGTTTTTCTTGACCATCGTGTAGCCGGCGGCATCCTGGAAGGAAATGCGGTCGCCAACTTTCAGTTCATCCGGAAAATCGAACTCGCCGAAAATATCCCCGGCAAGACAGGACTTGCCGCAGACCATGGCACGATAAGGCCCCTGGTTTGGGTGAACCTTCGCGTTTTCACGGTAGATCAGGAGATCCAGCATGTGCGCTTCGATGGAGCTATCCACCACGACAAGGTTCTTGCCGTTGTAAAGGGTATCGAGGACGGTGGTTTCCAGCGTCGTCGAGCGGGTGATCGATGCTTCGCCGGGTTCGAGATAGACCTGGACGCCGTACTCGCCGGAAAAGCGCTTGAGGCGCTCGGCAAACAGGTCGACCGGGTAATCGTCGCCGGTGAAATGGATGCCGCCGCCGAGGCTGACCCATTCGGCCTTCTTCAGGAGCGGTGCGAACTTCTGCTCGATATCGCCCAGCATGCGATCAAACAGCGAGAAGTCGCTGTTTTCGCAGTTGTTGTGGATCATGAAGCCGGAGATCAGGTCCATGACCGGCTCGACCTGTTTCAGATCCCATTCGCCCAGCCGCGAGAAAGGGCGGGCGGGATCGGCGAGATCGAAGGACGACGACGAGACGCCGGGGTTGAGGCGCAGGCCGCGGGTAATGCCCGACGACTGGTTTTCGAAACGCTGCAGCTGGCCGATCGAGTTGAAGATGATCTTGTCGGCATGCGAGACGACCTCGTCGATCTCGTAATCGGCATAGGCGACCGAATAGGCGTGGGTTTCCTTGCCGAAGCGCTCGTGGCCAAGGCGGACTTCGTTGAGCGACGAGGACGTGGTGCCGTCCATGTAGTCGCGCATGAAATCGAACACCGACCATGTGGCAAAGCATTTCAGCGCCAACAATGCCTTGGCGCCCGACGTCTCGCGGACAGCAGCGATCCTCTCCATGTTGCGGAGAAGCTTCGACTTGTCGATGAGGTAGTAGGGTGTCTGGAGCATATCGTGCGGTCGGCCTCGTGACGGTCCTGGGAAAGCGTATGGCGCCTATTGCCTCAGGCGGCTGTCATCTTCAAGACCCGAGGGCCAAGATTGTCGAAAGGGCCGCGGTTTGGCAGCCCTTTTGACAGAGACGGAGACGGTCCCGTTTGCCTCGCGTCAGGCTGCGGGCGGCATCTTCGCAAAGCGCGCGAGGGTCGGGTCGAGGTGGTCCCACGGCTGGGCCGCGTCGGTCCACGTGATGATCTGCGGCCGATATTGGTCCGGTGCGTCGAGGCTTGCTGCGCGGATGACAAACATGTCCGGCATGGCCGGAAAGGTCATGGAGACGGGCGCGCCGCAGGTTGGGCAAAAGGCGCGTCTTTTCACGGTGCCGCCATCGCCTGTTGCTTCCCAGTGACTCGGCTGGCCCTCGATCGTCACCGTCGCTCCGGCAAAGACGAGATTGGACGTGTGGCCGGTGCCGCTTTCGCGCTGGCACTGACGGCACTGACAATCGACCATGGCGACGGGTTCGCCGGTGACGGTGTAACGGACGGCGCCGCAGGTGCAGCCGCCGGTAAAGGGTTCATGCATGGACGCTGCTCCATTTCTGGTTGCCGGTGCCTGAGGCTCGCGCCGGGGCGGGGTGTGGTCGCTGGAGGATCTCAGGCGGGAACGATGGCTTCGTATTCGTCGCGCAGACGAAGCCATGCGGGCCAGAAGGCGGCAGGATTTTTGCCCGCTGCCTTGACCTCGAGGATGTCGAGGTGGGCGTGCCAGCCGGCGCCGACCTTGACCATGTTGCGGCGGTCGGAAATGCGGCGGTGGGTGAGGGTCAGAAGAACATCCTTGCCGACGGCCTGCAGTTCGATCGAGACCTCGCCTGAAGGTGGCCAGGAGAAGACCACCCGGTGGGGTGCTTCGAAGGCGATCATCTCGCTCTGCATGCGCTGTTCTTCGGGAAAGCCTTCCGGGCGGCCGGCGGAATCATCGCTGAGTTCGTCATTGCGCCAGATGAGTTCGAACGTGCCGCCCGGCTGGCTCGGCATCGTGCCGGACGCGAGCCACTGGCGGCGCAGATCGCTGTCGGTGACATAGTCCCAGATGCGTTCGATCGGCCCTGGTAGCTTGCGCTGGATCGTCAGGGCGAGGGGTTCTGTCATGAAGGCGTGCCTGCTCAACGATGTCATGTCGGTCATTGATCGTCTCCCGGTTTGCTGTGCGGTTTTCCTTCGGCTTTGGTGGTGGCCTCGCCTTGCGGGCCGGTGGTCTTGATCGCATCGTCCTCGCGCAACAGCCGGTCGAGCGTGTCGAGGCGGGCGGTCCAGAAGCGTTCGTAGAAGGCCAGCCATTCGTGGGCGGCGGCGAGCGGGCCTGGCGATAGGCGGCAGAGATGCGTACGGCCCTGGATTTCGCGGCGGACGAGGCCAGCGGTTTCCAGAACCTTGATGTGTTTCGAAGCGGCGGCGAGCGACATGGCGTAGGGCGCTGCCAGTTGCCCGACTGTCTGCTCGCTGGCAGCCAGCGTCATCAGCATCTGCCGGCGCGTGGCGTCGCTGAGGGCCTGGAAAACCGTGTCGATCTGATGTTCGCTAAATTCAACCATATGGTTTAACATAGGCGGCCTGCAGGCATTGTCAACCGTTTTGTTGAATGTCGAGATTTGGCTTTTATCAGGAGTTGCAAAAGCGAGGCGGAATCATATTCTGCAGGCGCGGAGCGGATGCAGGGGGCAGCCATTTGCAGACGTTCTCTCTCACTTGTCATCAACCGAGGTCAGCCATGAGCAGCAGCTACATCACCACCAGCGACGGCACGCAGATCTATTACAAGGATTGGGGCAGCAAGGACGCCCAGCCGATTGTCTTCCATCACGGATGGCCGCTTTCGTCCGATGATTGGGACGCCCAGATGCTGTTCTTCCTCGACCAGGGTTACCGCGTGATCGCGCATGACCGTCGCGGGCACGGCCGCTCCAGCCAGACCGATACCGGCAACGAGATGGATACCTATGCGGCAGACGTTGCCGAACTGGCGGCGCATCTGGACCTCAAGGAAGCCATCCATGTCGGTCACTCGACCGGTGGCGGCGAGGTCACGCGCTATGTCGCGAAATTCGGCCAGCCGCAGGGCCGCGTGGCCAAGGCCGTGCTGATCGGTGCGGTGCCGCCTGTCATGGTACAGAGCGACAGCAATCCCGGCGGCCTGCCGCTGTCTGTGTTCGACGGTTTCCGTACCGCACAGGCGGCCAACCGGGCGCAGTTCTTCCTCGATATCCCGACCGGACCGTTCTACGGCTACAACCGCGACGGTGCCAAGGTCTCAGAGGGCGTCATCCGCAACTGGTGGCGTCAGGGCATGATGGGCGGCACCAAGGCGCATTACGATTGCATCAAGGCGTTTTCCGAAACCGACTTCACGGAAGACCTCAAGGCGATCGACCTGCCGGTTCTCGTCATGCATGGCGACGACGACCAGATCGTGCCGATCGCCGATTCGGCGATGCTATCATCCAAGCTTTTGAAGAACGGTACGCTCAAGGTCTATGAAGGTATGCCGCATGGCATGGCGACGACGCATGCCGACGTCATCAACGCGGATCTCCTGGCCTTCTTCAAGGCATAGTCAAAACAGAAAATGGCTCGTCGCGAGACGAGCCATTTCCAGAGATTTCATCGGTTTCAAAAAATCTTACAAAGCAAATTTCAAAAAGAAAAAATGCTACCAGCCATGCCGGCAACGCTATGTGGATGCGTTCTGACCCGCCGCGTCATGCAGCGGACAAGATTTCAGGCGGCTGCAGATTTCGTCTCAGCCGGGATGCAGTAGATGTTTTCAAGCGTCGACAGGACCTTGAGAACCGAGTCCGCGGAACTCGAATAATAGATCGTCTGCGCATCGCGGCGCGTCTTCACCAGTTTCTGCGCGCGCAGCTTGGACAAGTGCTGTGACAGTGCAGACTGGCTCAGGCCAACTTGAGTAGCCAGTGCCCCCACAGCTACTTCGCCCTTGACCAGGCAGCACAAAATCATCAGCCGCTTTGGATTTGCCATCGCAGACAGCAAATTCGCTGCTGCATTCGAGTGGTCTGAAAGTGGCATCGTTTCCATCATATCTCTATCCCCTCTTCCTGAGCATGCCGTGCTCCGGTAATGCCGTAGTCCCTGGAACTGACTAAACCAGCAGACATCAAAGTTGTATATCCCTAGATTTTGGGTAGTCGACTACACTGTTTTAGACATATTGAAAATATACTGGGACGCGTGCTCGGGGGACGATTGCAACGTCCTGAACTCATGTCTCAGCAATGTGTCTCCGGCGATCAGATCTAGCCCGGCGCTATCTGCACCGACGAACCGCCATTGACCAGCATTCTTTGCGCCGAGCCGTGCGGCAAGGCTGTTCGCTTCGTCCGTCAACTCTCTGATATCGCGCGAGAAATTACTCCATTCCTCGCCGCTTCCAGGGTTCGCGATGACAAGGTCGCTGCCATCCAAGGCATAGGCCCTGCCAAAGCCGCCGTTGAGCGAGGCCGACTGCGGAACAAGGCGAAAAAAGTAGAAATCCGGAAAGTCGATATAGAGTTTTGCTTTCGGATGACGGTCCAGAAACCGCTGGCGGATGCGCAGATGGACGGGACTATCCCTTTCCACTTTTTCCGCAATGCACTGAACGGTGATTCGCGGATGGGCGAGCGGATCGCCCTTGCCGGTCTCGCCGGCGAGGAGAGAACAGCGGGGATCGCCTGCCAATCCCTTCGTATGACCCGACAGCGCCGATACGAGAATCACCGGCACGCCATCAAGATCGGTTCCGGTCAGCACGCGGCTTGCGGAGGGAAAACCGCTTGTGGGATCAAGCACCGCAAGCGCCATGTGACGGGCGCCGCGCACCAGCATCCGCGCAAGATGGCGTGCCTCCTCATCCGTGTCGCGCAACACGCTTTGATCTTTCGAAGGTTCCTGCGCAGAGGTCGGTGGAAGAGCCTGTCTCACCGTCATTGCGCCCTGCAGCTCGTCGGCCAAAATATTCACCAGTTCTAAATTTCAAATCTCTATAACAGCAGATCATTAACAAACGAGTGTCAGTCCGCCTTGATTTGCATCAAGTCCGGCGTCGATGGCGTGTCAGACCTGCAATCACGTCGTCAGCCGTAATCGCGCCGACGACGGCGCCGTTATCGACGACCGCGATCGATCCCCTCTGGCGGGCCAGCGCATCCATGATGTCGACCAGCGGCGTGGTGCTCTTCGCTGTTGCCGACACCGGCGGCGCCCCGGCATCGGCGGTTACCCCTTGCCGCATCACGTCGCCGGCAGTGAGCAGGCTGATCGGGTTCATGTGCTGGACGAAATCGGCGACATACTGGTTTGCGGGTGCCTGGACGATCTGCTGCGGGGTGCCGCACTGGACGATACGGCCGCCTTCCATGATGGCGATGCGGTTGCCGATGCGGAAAGCCTCGTCGAGGTCGTGGCTGACGAACAGGATGGTCTTTTTCAGGCGGCGCTGGAATTCCAGCAGCTCGTCCTGAAGGCGGGTGCGGATCAACGGATCGAGCGCCGAAAACGGTTCGTCCATCAGCAGGATCGGTGCGCCGGTGGCAAAGGCGCGGGCAAGGCCGACACGCTGCTGCATGCCTCCGGAGAGTTCACCCACCTTGCGATCCGCCCACTGGCTGAGGTTGACGAGTTCCAGCTGTTCGTCGACGCGCTTGCGCCGCTCCGGTTCGGCGACGCCGGCAAGCTCCAGCCCGAAGCCGACATTGTCGGCGACGGTACGCCACGGCAGCAGCGCGAACTGCTGGAAGACCATCGAAACCGTGTGCATCCGAAGATCGCGCAGGGTGCGGGTGCCGGCCTTGTAGGGATCGACCGGTCCGGACGGGGTGGCGACGCTGACCGCGCCGCGCACGACCGGCGCCAGACCGTTGACGGCGCGCAGGAGCGTCGACTTGCCGGATCCGGACAGGCCCATCAGCACCAGGATTTCGCCTTCGCGCACCGACAGCGTGGCATCGGCGACACCGAGCACGATCCCGGTTTCTTCCGAGATCTGGTCGCGCGTCATGCCTTGGTCGAGCAGTTTGACAGCCCGCTCCGGGTTGTTGCCGAAGATGATATCGACATTCGAGAAGGTGACGGCGGCAGGCGCGGTCCGGTTCATCGCGTCGGTCATGACTTGCCTCCCGGTTCTGCCGTTCTGAACATGCGGTCGAGAATGATCGCCAGGATGACGATGCAGAAGCCGGCATCAAAGCCGCGGGCGATGTTGACGGTGTTGAGCGCGCGCACGACCGGTACGCCGAGACCGGGGGCACCGACAAGCGCTGCGATTACCACCATCGACAAAGACAGCATGATTGTCTGGGTAAGGCCTGCCATGATCTGCGGCATTGCGTAAGGGAGCTCGATCTTGCGCAGGACCTGCGACGGCGTCGCGCCGAAGGCGACGGCTGCTTCGGTCAGAGATCCGGGCGTCGAGATGATGCCGAGGCGGGTGAGGCGGACCGGGGCGGGGATAGCGAAGATGACGGTTGCGATGAGGCCCGGCACCATGCCGAGGCCGAACAGAATGAGCGCCGGGATGAGATAGACGAAGGTGGGAATGGTCTGCATCAGGTCGAGGATCGGCCGCAGGATCTCGTAGAGCCAGGGGCGACGGGCAGCAGCGATTCCGATCGGAATGCCGACCGCCATGCAGACGGCGGTGGCTGCAAGCACCAGCGCCAGCGTCTCCGTCGTCTCCTTCCAGTAGCCCTGGTTATAGATCAGCAACAGACCGATTGCGGTGAAGGCTGATATCGAGACTGATCGTCTCAGCCAGAAGGCGAGCGCCGTGACGATGGCGATCAGCACGAAGGGGTTCGGCCCCTGCAGCACGTACAGGATCGCATCGATGACCGCCGACAGCACGGTGGCGAGCCAGTTGAAGAACCAGTCGGCATTGGTGGTCAGCCAGTCGACCGCATCTTTCGCCCAGTTTCCAAGGCGGATCTTGCCGGTGGAATCCACAAGCCAGTTCGGGAGCGAGTTGGTTAGCCAGTTCACGTCGCGTGCCTGCCTCGTCTGGAAGGAAATACAAGGAGCGAAAGCGTTACCCTCGAGGGCGCCCCCAAGGGTCTACCAACGTCAGCGGATCCTCGGGACGGGCCCGAGGATCACACCGCCGGCATTCGCCGGTTTGCGACGCGTCTTACAGGCCGAGTTCGGCCTTGACCGCGGCCTCGGCTGGCTTGCCGTCCTTGGTGGTGACGCCGGCAAGCCACGGGGTGATCGCAGCGCCATTGGCCTTCAGCCACGTGGTCGCCGCTGCTTCCGGCTCTTCACCGTCGTTGAGGATGCCGCCCATGATCTGGTTTTCCATCGGCAGCGAGAACTTCAGGTTCTTGATGAAGGTGCCGACATTGGGGCATTCCTGCGTGTAGCCGGCGCGGACGTTGGTATAGACTTCGGCGCCGCCGAAATTCGCGCCGAACACGTCATCGCCGCCGGTAAGGTAGGTCAGCTTGAAGTTGGCGTTCATCGGATGCGGTTCCCAGCCGAGGAAGACGACGGGTTCGCCGGCCTTGTCGGCGCGGGCGACCTGGGCCAGCATGCCCTGTTCAGAAGATTCCACCACTTCCAGCTTCTTGAGGCCGAATGTGTCCTTCTCGATCATGCCGAGGATCAGGCGGTTGCCGTCATTGCCGGGTTCGATGCCATAGATCTTGCCGCCCAAAGCATCGGCCTTGGCTGCGATATCCTTGAAGTCCTTGATCCCGAGTTCGGCGCCTTTGGCATTGGTTGCCAGCGTGTACTTGGCGCCGACGAGGTTGGGGCCGATGGATTCGACCGACTTGTCGGTGAGGAAGGGCCGGACGTCGGCTTCCTGGGTCGGCATCCAGTTGCCGAGGAAGACGTCGATATCCTTGTTCTTCAGCGACGAATAGGTGACCGGCACCGAAAGCACCTTCACATCCGTCTCGTAGCCGAGCGCCTTCAAAAGGACGGAGGCGGTGGCGGTCGTGGCGGTGATGTCGGTCCAGCCGACATCGGAGAAACGGACGGTGCCGCAGCTTGCCGGCTCGGCGGCCGAAGCAGCTCCGCTCAGCGCCATCATGGAGACGGCGGCGGCCAGAATGGTCTTGGTCGAAACGGTCATGGTCATTTTTATGCTCCCCATTAAAATCATGCCCAACCTTATCAATATCTCTCCGAAACAGGCAAGCTTGTGCATCACGGCGTCTGAAGCCACCATTTGCGACAAGGCGCCGATTGATGGGTCGTTCGCGTATTTTTTGTGGGTTTTGCGTGGCGGCGCTTTTCTTCGATGCCGATCGGCATCACAAAGCCGCATGGCCAAGCTTTACTTCCACTATGCAACGATGAATGCCGGCAAATCGACCATGCTGCTGCAGGCATCCTACAACTACCGCGAACGCGGCATGCGCACGGCAATCTTCATCGCCGACTTCGACCACCGGGGCGGCCAGGGGCGCGTTGCATCGCGAATCGGCCTGTCATCCGACGCGATCCCGTTCAGCCCAGAGGACGATCTCTATGCGGAGATCTCAAAGCTGCATGGGCAAGAGCCGCTGACCTGCGTCTTTATCGACGAGGCGCAGTTCCTGACCTCCGAGCAGGTGTGGCAGCTTGCCCGCATCACCGACCGCGTCGGCATTCCGGTCATGGCCTATGGTCTGCGGACCGATTTCCGCGGAAAGCTGTTTCCGGGGTCGCAGGAGTTGCTGGCGATTGCCGACGAACTGCGTGAAGTCCGCACGATCTGCCATTGCGGGCGCAAGGCAACGATGGTCGTGCGTGTGGATGCCGATGGCGAGGCGCTTCGCGAAGGCGCACAGGTTGAAGTGGGCGGTAACGACCGCTACGTCTCGCTTTGCCGTCGGCACTGGGAAGAAAAGATGCGCTGCTGGTAAGCGGCGACGCGAAGACTGGCATTGTTCCCGTTTGCGTTGAAACGACGTAGCGATTTTTCCAGCCTGTGATACCTTGAAATTCTCCCGGACGGTGGCATGGCCGCGGGAGTGCTTTGGGGAGGGCAGGGCATGGGAGATTACCGGCGATTTCACGAGGAAATATCCCGGATCGCGACGGCGTTTCAGGCAATGTGGGACGAGCTCGCCACATCCGAAGCGATGCTTTCGCGAGGGGTGAAGGACAGACACGTTCCAGATGTCGCAGACCTCGAAGCCGAGGCCGAGCGGCAGGCACGGGTGGCGATGATGGGCGACGGCCTGCAGGCGGATCTCGCCAAAGCGGTCGGCGCGTTCGGCGATGCGGTGACGAGGCTGCGGCAGACCTTCGACGATCCTGTCGAGCCCACCAGTTTGAAGCGCATACTCGGCTGGACCACGAAATGGTCCGGTCAACGTTCGGGGCAAAACAGGACGGGCATCGAGCCCGTGAAGCAGCTCCTCGATGTCGGAAATGCTTTCTACACGCTGCTCGACAAGGAACGTGTCGCGCTGATGATGGGACGCTACCGGTTCGAGAGGGGGCTTCTCGACCTTGCCGACCACCGCAGGGAACTGGTGCGCGGGTTGATGGGCGATGATCTGTCCAAACCCGACGCGGTGGGCCGGACGGAAGGCCTTTTCCGGCTGATGAACGGTATAACCGACCGGATGAATGCCAGCGTGATGACGCTCAATATCTTGCGCCACAAGGTGCTTTTCGACACCGGCGACCTGCTGGCAGTTCATCAGGCGCTCTGGCAGCGCGATCCACCGCTGCAGGGTCTTCTCCCCTACAGTGTTCCGGTAGCAGGGGTATTTGCCGAGAGTGCCTGGCGGGCCTCCGGTGCCGGGCAAGCAAAACGGGCGGCGCAACAGGCTTTTGCCGACCGGTTCCTGCCGAAGGCGGAGACCGATCCGGTGTCCGTGACCGATGGGAGCGAGCCTGGAGAGGTGACGGCTGTGAAGAGCGCCAGTGACGGGCGCTGGAGGATGCCGCACTGGCCGTTTGGCGGCTATCTGCGATCGTAAACCCGTGCTCCGCTGCCGATTTTTATGCAGCGCGGTTGTTTGCCTGCTTGCGGAACCATATCTGTTGGAACAACCGGGCGGACCTATCGGCCCCACAGACAGGAGAACAGGATGCTCGATCGGCTCAAGGCCTCACTTCAGACCCTGGGCAAGGCGATCGCAAGGGGCATCGGACTGCTCGTCGCCGGGATCGTCTGGCCGTTTCGTGCCGCTCATGGCTGGTATGGCGAGCGGCACCTGATGGTGAAGGCGCCGATCCTGGCATTCCTCGTTATCCTGTTTGGTCTTTACGGCTATTTCTTCGTGCAGACCCAGATCTGGACCGGGTTCAACCCGAGCTTTGTCGATGCCTATCGCTGGAATGAGCGCACCGTGCCGGCCGGCCAGGATCTTCCTGCGACGGCGCCCGTGGCGGCTGCTGCTGCCGAAACATCGAACGGGACGGCCGCGTCTTCTCCGGTGCCCGCCGCGCCTGTTGTGGCTGCCCGCCAGTGCCAGTCGTCGGCGATCGTCGATGCGGCGGCGGATCTGACCGACGCCAACGTGAACCAGAATGCGTGGATCTCGTCCATGCTGCTCTACCGGCTCGGCTTCTTCGGCATCAGCTGGGACAATACGCCGTTTCTCGACAACAAAGCTTCGTTCCAGCGCGGCGTGAACCAGGCAGTGCGGCGCACGTCCAGCGAACTTGTCGATACGCTTGGCCGCGTGCGCGGCACGTCGGGTGTCAACACCAACCTACAGGATGCCCGCGGCAACCTGCAGTTTGATGAGTATTCCTGGTATTTCGGTGTCGATCCGTTCGGCTTCAAAACGCCGACGCCGAGCTACTATCGCACCGCGATCGAAAAGCTGCGGGCCTTCAACGCCGATCTCACCTCCTGCAACGCGACCTTCGACAGCCGCTCCGACAATCTCGTGCAGTTCGTCGACCGGATCGCCAATGATCTTGGTGCGACGGCTGCGATCCTGCGCGACCGGTCGGAAAACCATGCGGCGGGCTGGTTCGATACCCGTGCCGACGACCGTTTCTGGTTCGCCTATGGCCAGCTCTACGGCTATTACGCCGTGCTTTCCGCAGCTGGTGCCGACTTCTCGCAGGTCATTCGCGAGCGCAACCTGACGCAGCTTTGGAACGAGACGCTGTCGCGTTTCCGCGCAGCACTTCGCATCCAGCCGTCGATCGTGTCCAATGGGGCGGAAGATGGGATGATCATGCCGAGCCATCTGTCGGTGATGGGCTTCCATACGCTGATGGTGCGCTCCAACCTCGTTGAAGTGCGCGGCGTACTGGATCGGTAAGACGGTGCGGCTGCGGCAGCGCTAGCTGATCAGCCGCAGTCTCAGCGCTTTTGCCACAAGCTGGGTGCGGTTGACGCAATCGAGCTTCTTGATGGCATTGGTCATGTAGGCGTTGACCGTGTG
Organism: Rhizobium sp. PvP014; assembly: GCF_017876855.1. Classification (NCBI taxonomy): domain Bacteria; kingdom Pseudomonadati; phylum Pseudomonadota; class Alphaproteobacteria; order Hyphomicrobiales; family Rhizobiaceae; genus Rhizobium; species Rhizobium sp. PvP014. The sequence goes on along the minus strand of NZ_JAGIOT010000002.1, from coordinate 1,594,103 downwards.
ATCGGAGAGGGACAGGATCTTGCCGATTTCGGACGAGGTCTTGCCCTGTGCCGTCCAGCGTACGACTTCAAGTTCCCGCGTGGTCAGCGGCCCGAAGGTCGATGCCTGCTCCGATCGGCGGATGCGATCGAACACCGCGAAGGCGTGCAAAATCACCATGCCGATTTCGTTCAGTTCCGCCTGGGTCAGGCGCGGACGATCTCCCGACATGCGGATGCGGAAGCCGGTACCATCGACCGAATGAAGCGCCATCGCCACGCTGGTGATCATGCCGTACTGACGGCGCAGGGCGATCAGGTCCGGCGGGAGCTGGCCAGGCGAGTTGCGATCATCGAGACAGCAACAGTCCGGGAGCGACCAGCCGCTCGTGGCATCCGCCATCCGGGTGCGTGGCAGCAGCCGCAGTCGATCGAATTCGCGGATATAGTCCTTGGGAAGATTGGTCTCGACGATGATGCGGGACAGAAGCGTCTCGCTTGCAGGCGGAAGCTTGACCAGAGCGAAATGGCGCAAGCCAAATTCGCGTGTGGCCCGTTCAAAGACCGTCGAAATCTCCGCACGGGAGTAGGCTGCAGAAATTTCGCCGTTGAGGATCGATTGCCGCTCCAGCGTGATCATATTAGCTTCGAAAAAAGTGAATGGTTATTATGTTAAGCGCAACAAATATACTAATCGCTTTGTAAATCCAGCGGAAAAGTGAGCAAAAGCCCCCGTGTGGAGTAATTTTCCGAGATACTGTTATATTTGTCTCATGTATCGCCGAGATGGGCTCATTCGCAAGCCCTTTTGCGGTTCGTCAATCACCGGTCCGGCCTGATCCGGGGTAATTTAGACCCTGAGTCGGTCAAAGCTTGGTTTCGTGTTTGTGGGCCTTTGTCGTCGCCATGATCTTCTCCAGCCAGCCGAGCATGACGGCCGAGACCACAAAGGTGAGGTGGATGATCGTGTACCACATCAGCGTGGTATCCGAGTACTGGTTGGCATTGAGGAAGATCTGCAGGAGATGGATCGACGAGATGGCAACGATGGAGGAGGCGACCTTGATCTTGAGGCTTCCGGCATCCAGTTTGCCGAGGAACGAAACGTCGGCTTCCGTTTCGTCGAAGCGGCTAACGAAGTTCTCGTAACCAGAGATCATCACCATCACGATCAGGCTCGCAACGAGTGCCGCATCAATGAGACCCAGCATGGCGAGGATCATTTCGGCTTCACTCAGCGTGAAGACTTCCTTGGCGACTTTCCAGAACTTGAACATGAAAGACAGCGCGTAGACGGCGAGTGCGGCAACCAGGCCCAGATAGAAGACGACGAGGAGCCAGCGACTGGAGAGGATGATCTTCTCGACAAGCAGTTCCAGCGATTTCATGGGGGCCGTTCTCCGTTGCAGGCGCTGGAGATTCCCATAAGCTGGGCCGAAAACCGGTGCAAGATGCCTATCCTGACGAAAACGCCGCACCCCCTACGGGGAATGCGGCGTCCAGGATCAAAGGGCGATCGTCGGGGAGGGATCAGAACTTCTTGGTCACCGACAGTTTGAAGCTGCGGCCGGGCTCGCTGTAGAAGTCCTGCGCCGAAGCCGAAACGCCGTCCGGGACGCTGACCGCGTCAAAGTACTTCTTGTCGAACACGTTGAAGACGCCGGCCTGAACCTTGAGGCCGGTCAGATCAATGCTTCCGACCTTTTCGGGTGCCCACCAGACGGTTGTGTCGACGAGGCCGTAACCGGGTGCCTCGAAGCCGGTGCCGCTGACCTTGTGGCGGGAGGCGGCAAGCGTCAGCGAGACGTCCGAGCCCCAGGTCTCGGATGAATAGCCAAGGCCGATGATGGCGCGCAGCGGCGCGACCGAGTTCAGGTAGTCGCCGGTATCGGTATCCTTGCCGTGCGAATAGGCAAACGAGCCCCAAGTGCGCCAGCGTGGATCGAAGCGCCATTCGCCACCCAGCTCGATGCCGTAGATGCGGACGTGGTTGAGGTTTTCGTAGCCGGTGATGCCGCCGACCGGGTACTCACCGCCTGGAGGCGCGATGGTGACCGTGTCGATGAAGTTCTTGTAGTAGTTGTTGAAGGCGGTCGCCTTGAACGAATAGTCGGCCGCGTCGTATTTGGCGCCGATTTCAAAGCCGTTGCTGGTTTCGGTTTCGAGATCAGGATTGCCGATGCGGGCATAGGAGCCCGGAGCCCCGTAATTCTGGTAAAGCTCGGTCGCGGTCGGCGCGCGGAAGCCGCGGGCATACTGGGCAAACAGTTCCAGTTCCTGGGTCGCCTTCCAGCCGAAACGGAGTTTTGGCGAGATGCCGAAAGCATTGTTGCTTTCGAGATAGGCCGGATCGTAGTTCGGGCTGTCCTCGAAGCTTGCGGTCGATTTCGGATCGTAATCGTACCAGTCGAAGCGCACACCGGGCGTCACCGTCAGGCGGTCCTCGAAGAACTTGATGTCGTCTTCGGCATACATGCCGAGGATCATCCCGTCGACGTCAGGCATATCGGACGAATTGGAATGGAGCATGCGGCAGGACTGGGGACCGAAGGGTTGCGGGATGGTCGTCCAGTCGACATCAGGGCAATTGTCGACGCCGGAGGAGTATTGATAGGTCTTCTGCCAGGAGAGCTCGCCGCCGAACCGGAATTCGTGGCTGACGCCGCCGATGGTCAGTTCCTTCGAGGCGCTGCCGGAGATGCCGTAGCTATCCTGTGTCAGCTGGTTGTCTCGGCTGTAGATACCGCTTGGGGAGCCGTAGAAGAAGGGGTCGCCGGGAATGATTGAGCCGCGTGGGTCGGTAAGGCGGAACCCGTCCGTCGTGTTGTTCAGTCGCTGCTTTTGCCAGTAGGTGATGATGCTCGCCTGATCGACGATGTCGCCGCCGCTGGGGGAGGTAAAGTCGTAGGATGCCGACAGCCGCTTGCGATCGACCTCTTCGCCGCTCTTCAGCGTGCCCTGCTGGTAGCTCGTGGTCGTGCCGCGCATGTTGTCGCTGTCGATCTCCTTGTTGAAGAGTTCGCCGGTCAGGCCGAAACGATGGCCGCCCTCGATATACTGGTGGAACTTGGCGAGCAGGTTGCGCTGCCAGTAATCGCTTGGATTGGCCTCCGTGCGGGTGGTGCCGTAACCACCTATTTCGCCCTCGTTATCGGTCTCGTTGCCGCGCTTGTAGCCGCCCTGGAGCATGAACCAGCTGTCATTGTGTCGTGCGGCGATGGCGGCATTGTTGCCGAGGCTGCGGTCGGCGCTGTCATAGGTGCTCTTGGTCAGGGCGCCGAAATTACGGCCGTCCTCGATCAGGTCTTCCGGATTGATCGTGTAGAGCTGGACTGCGCCGCCAAGAGCGCCGGAACCGACGCGGCTCGAATCGGCGCCCTTGGTGATATCGATCGTCGAAAGCGTGTCGAAATCGAAGGCGTTGTTGCCGCCACGGGCGCTATCGCGCGGGTCGGTCAGCCAGGGCTGGCGGATCCCGTCGATCGTCGTCAGGACGCGCTCGTTTTGCAGACCGCGAATGTTGATGCTCTGGCTCTGCCGGTTGAAGGTGACGCCGGCATCGACGCGACGGGAGAAATCCTTGAAATCGGTGACCATCCGGTCCTGGATGACCTGACGATCTGTCGTTTCGGTCAGCGGCGAGTCGGACTTGCCGACGGAAGTCCCGTCGCGCAACACGATCGGCTTCAGGGCGGTCGTATCCTGGCCATCGGCAACCTGGGTCGCGGCGGTCGTTCCAGCGGCGGTCGTTCCAGCGGTGGTCTGGGCAGTCTCTTGCGCCCATGCCGGCGGCGCGGCCGTGATCAGCAGAAGTGCGGCAGTTCCGGCGTAGAGATGGCGATGCCGCGACGAACGGGTAGGCATGGTGGTTCCCCTCAAAAAGACATGCAGAGACATCGGGCGCGGCGATAGCCTGCGTCCGGGTAACGTTCGGATTGTTTGATTTCCGCCGAAGCAGAAGCCCCGCAAAAAGCCTTAGAAATCTAAACTAAATGAGTCAAGTTTGAATCTGAGTGTAATACTCATGTTTTTGCGCGGCGTGTGGTGAGAGCACGCCGTGACGAGTGTTGGTCGTCGTCACGGCGTGGTTGGTCAGTGGCTCGGTGGTGGGTTTGCGGAAGTCGGAGAAGAGGCGACTGTCAGCCTGACGCTGCCGCGGTTGTTGCCGTAGGCGCCCCAGGCATCGTTGGCGAAGCAGTAAAGATAGCCGTCGCCCTTCGGTGTGAATTTCGCCTTGCTGCGGATCAGAAACACCTCGTGGGGCAGTTTGAGAATGCCGTTCTTGGGCGTCTGCTGCTGAGCGGGCGGCGGCACGTCGTTGGCGATCACGCCGATCAGGCTGAACCAGGGCAGCTCCTCCTCGCGACGGGTCCACCAGAAATCCACCTGCTGGTTTCCGGTCGACCATTTCCACGCCTTTTCGAGCTGGCCAAGGCCGCTCGAGGCAAGATGGGCAATCTCACCGGCCTGGAAGTTTCCTCCATCTTTCGGGCCATCGGCGTTGCACAGGACCGTGCCATCGGTCCACTCGCCTTTCGCGACGAACGTGTAGGTGATGCCCTTTTGCAGAAAGATGCCGGTGTCGTTCCAGTGGTCGCGTGCGAAGACATCGACCTCTGCGGGCAGGTTTGCGTTGGCGTGCCGGTAGCGCCCCTGCGACAAGGGCGGGGTGCGGTGCCGCTCGGAGGCGGAGCTGTGCAAATCTTCTGAAGGCGTTGCGGTCACGTGAGGTACGGCGCGCGGTCTCGTTTTCAGCTTGGCGAAGATGCCACTGGCGGAATCATGCAGCACGCCGCGCGGATCCGGCCTCAGCTGGTTTTCAGCCCCTTCGCGGAATACGAGGCCGCAGCTTTTTGCCTCGTTCATCATCCACAGGAGAGCGCCGTCCGAAAGGCCCGTTGCGGCATAGCCACCGCCGACATCACCATGCACGCCTGGGAACCAGACCTGTTTCAGCGTTCCGGTCCAGCCATCCGGCTTGACCCAGAGCGTCGGCATGAAACTTTGGCGGAACTCGTCGAGCGCGACCGCATGGCGGGCGTTGAGGACGGCGGAACCGAGTGTCGTATCGTGAAACTCATGGTTCTCCGGATTGTCGAGAAGGTTGAGAAACCCCATGTCATCGGGAATGCCGAGCGCGCCGACCGTATCCCAGACGCCGATGAACTGGATGAGCGTTGAGGCATTGCGGGTGCCGCCTGGGGCGACGTTGTGGAAGTGGATCTTGCCGGACTGTTTGCGCTTGGTGCCGGCTTCGCTCTTGGCGCGGTACTCCGTGAAGATCGCCTCGATCGCCTTCCAGGTTCCCTCTTCGTCGAGCTTAGAGGCTTTGATATCCAGAAGGCCGCATTTGGAGATCATGCCGCCGAGGCTGCGGACCGTGTAGGCGCCACGGCTGAAGCCGAACAGATAGATTTGATCTCCGGATTTGTAGGTGCTGGCAAGCCATTTGTAAGCGCCCTTGATGTTGTCAGCGAGACCCTTGCCGGTACCGCCTTCCACCGCACGTCGCCACCAGGTTCCGTCTGTGCCGACACCGGGGTGATAGTAGGCATCCTGTTTGATGCCAGCGGCATCCTTGTCGGCGACTGCATTGTAAATCTTGCGAACATTGGTCGGGCTAGGCTGGCCGCCATCCATATCGTCGGGCGTGTTCCAGGTGCCGTCGCAGCAGAGAATAAGGTTCATTGGTCGTTCCCCCTCGATCCCCCATGGATCAGAGATATATAAGATTGTATCGAATTAAATTGCAACTTTGGTGTGTGGATGAGCGCGTTGTAGTGTGCATAATCAGGGCGCTGTTCCCGTTCCGGGCTTGTCGTGGGGAAGCGGCTGTGGCCATGGTTCACGCAAACCAACAAGCGAGAGACAAGCATGGCCCCCGTTCCATCCGACATCGAGATCGCCCGCGCGGCAAAAAAGAAACCGATCGCGGACATTGGCGCGGCGCTTGGCATCTCTCCCGAGGCGTTGGTGCCCTACGGCCATGACAAGGCGAAGATCGGGGCCGATTTCATCGGCTCGCTCCAGGGCCGCCCCGATGGCAAGCTGATCCTCGTGACGGCGATCAATCCGACGCCTGCCGGCGAGGGCAAGACGACGACCACGGTAGGCCTCGGCGACGGGCTGAACCGGATCGGCAAGAAGGCCGTCATCTGCGTGCGCGAGCCGTCGCTTGGGCCCTGCTTCGGCGTCAAGGGCGGGGCGGCCGGCGGCGGCTATGCGCAGGTCGTGCCGATGGAAGACATCAACCTGCACTTCACCGGCGACTTCCACGCCATTACCTCTGCGCACAATCTCCTGTCGGCGATGATCGACAACCATGTCTACTGGGGCAACGCGCTCGACATCGACACGCGCCGCATCACCTGGCGGCGGGTGATGGACATGAACGACCGGGCGCTGCGCCAGACCGTGACCTCGCTTGGCGGCGTGTCGAACGGGTTTGCGCGCGAAAGCGGCTTCGACATTACCGTCGCATCCGAAGTGATGGCGATCCTCTGCCTGGCGCAGGATCTGGCCGACCTTGAAAAGCGGCTCGGCGATATTGTCATCGGCTACCGGTTCGACCGCTCGCCGGTCTATGCCCGCGACATCAAGGCCGACAAGGCGATGGCGGTGCTTTTGAAAGACGCGATGCAGCCGAACCTGGTGCAGACGCTGGAAAACAATCCGGCGCTGGTGCATGGCGGGCCGTTCGCCAACATCGCCCATGGCTGCAATTCCGTGATCGCGACGAAGACGGCGCTGAAGCTTGGCGACTACGTGGTGACGGAAGCGGGGTTCGGAGCGGATCTGGGGGCCGAAAAGTTCTTCGACATCAAGTGCCGCAAGGCAGGGCTGAAGCCCGACGCAGCCGTGATCGTCGCGACCATCCGGGCGCTGAAGATGAATGGCGGCGTGAAGAAGGACGATCTCGGGACAGAGAATGTCGAGGCGCTGACGCGCGGCTGTTCGAACCTGGGACGTCACATCGCAAACGTGCGCAAGTTCGGCGTGCCGGTCGTGGTCGCGATCAACCACTTCATCTCGGATACCGATGCGGAAGTGGCGGCGATCAAGGAATACGTCTCGCATCACGGCGCGGAGGCGATCCTCTGCCGTCACTGGGCGGAAGGTTCCGCCGGCATCGAGGAACTGTCCTACAAGGTGGTGGAACTGGCCGAAAGCGGCGCCGCCGCCTTCAAGCCGATCTATCCTGATGACATGCCGCTGATGGAGAAGATCGAGGCGGTCGCCACCAAGATCTATCATGCCGGCGAGGTGACGGCGGAAAAGGCGGTGCGCGATCAGCTGAAGGCCTGGGAAAGTGCTGGTTACGGCCATCTGCCGGTCTGCATCGCCAAGACGCAGTATTCGTTCTCCACCGATCCCAACCTGCGCGGTGCGCCGGAAGGGCATGTGGTGCATGTGCGCGAAGTGCGGCTGTCGGCCGGCGCCGGCTTTATCGTGGCGATCACCGGCGAGATCATGACCATGCCGGGCCTTCCGAGCGCGCCTTCAGCCGAGCGGATCCATCTCAACGCGGATGGGCTGATTGAAGGGCTGTTCTAAGCATAGAGGCTGCCCAGCGGTTTTCTCCGGATCGTCCTCGCCTCTCGCCTTCGCGGGTGAGGGGCAACGTCATGCGTCTGTCACACCGAAATGGTCTGCTTGCCCTTACTCTTCTGGCACTGGCGGTGACCCGACGATTCGGGGCCGGCCATCGGGAACATCAGGATGGATCTTGTTCTTGCGACACTCGCCATGGCCCTTCTGGCGATCAATCTCTTCAGCATCGCGGTTGCCGGCCTGCGGCTTTCGCATCGGGACAAAGCGAGTGACAAGCCGGCGGTGATCAAGCCGGACGGTGTATCGATCGTCATTCCGGTGCGCGGCATCGAGGCCTATTCCAGCCTGACGCTCGCGCATGCATTCAAGCTCGAGTGGCCGGATTACGAGCTGATCTTCTGCGTGCAGGACGAGGGTGATCCGATCATCGCCGAGATCCGCTCGGCGATTGCCGCGCATCCGGCGGTGCCGGCGCGGCTGCTGATCGGCGATGACCGGATCAGCGCCAATCCCAAGCTCAACAACTGCGCCAAGGGCTGGCATGCGGCACGACACGAGTGGGTGGTGCTTGCCGATTCCAACGTGTTGATGCCCAAGGACTATATTCAGAACCTCGTCTCCGGTTGGCGGGCCGATACCGGGCTCGTATGCTCGACGCCGATCGGATCGCGTCCGGACGGGTTCTGGGCGGAAGTGGAATGCGCTTTCCTGAATACGCTGCAGGCGCGCTGGCAATATGTGGGCGAGGCGCTGGGGCTGGGGTTTGCGCAGGGCAAGAGCATGCTGTGGCACAAGCCGTTTCTGGATGCGGCCGGCGGCATCCAGGCGCTGGCCGCCGAGATTGCCGAGGACGCGGCGTCGACCAAGCTCGTCAACCGCCACGGCAAGAAAGTCCATCTGGTGTCGGCGCCGTTCGAGCAGCCGCTCGGGCGCCGGGGGCTTGAGGAAATCTGGTCGCGCCAGACGCGCTGGGCCCGGCTGCGGCGGGTGACGTTTCCCCTGTTCTTCACCCCGGAGATCCTGCTCGGGGCGCTGCCGCCCCTGATGCTCGGGCTGATCGCTGCCGTCCTGCTGGATCTCAGTTCGGTGCTCGTGGCCGCAACCGTGTTTGCCGCAACCTACCTGCCGGAACTGGCCCTTGCGCGGGCCAAGGGCTGGCGGCTGTCGATCCTGTCGCTGCCGGCAATGATGGTGCGCGACGTGATGCTGCCGGCAATCTGGATCAGAAGCTGGCTTTCCGGATCGTTCGAATGGCGCGGCAATGCCATGACGATCGGCACGCAGGAAAGCCGGCTGACCGGCTCCTCGCCGGCCTGACCCTGGCCCTCAACGGCTACTCGCAGATGCGGTAGCCGCCATCCCTGTCGATGATGTCGAGATGAAGGTGGTCCTCGTGGGCGGCATCGCTGCCGGGTGCGAGGACCGTGGTGAAATGCAGGCAGGCGCCGGCAGTGGCGGTCATCTGGAAGGCACCTTCCAGCGTGTGATCGTCCTCACGCCGCTTCATCACGACCTTCTCGCCGTTGTCGAGCTTGAAGGCGGCGACATCGAAGGCGTTGCCGCGTCCATGCTCGGAGATCTTGCCGGTCGAGGCGCTGTTTCTGAGGCGGCACTGGTAGGTGGAGCCGGGAACGAGGCCGGTGATCTTGCGGCCTGGCATGGCGATGTTGAGCGCGGGCTGGACCGTATCCTTCAGCCAGTGGGCCATGGTCAGCGCCGTCTTGCAGCGCATGGTCGCGCCGCCGAGATCGACGCCGGGCAGAACCTGCGCCACCTCGATCGGCTGCTTGATGCCGCAGCCATTGCCGTCGTCGATCGGTTTGACGGATTCGAACTTGGCGCCGATGGCACCGAGGTCTGCAAGGCAGGCTTTCAGTTCTGCGGCGTCTTCCTCGACGAGAGGCGGAGGCGGCGGCGGGGTCTCGGCCTGTTCCTGCTTTTCGTCCGCAGGCTTATCGGCCGGAGTTTTGTCATCAGCAGCCTTGTCCTGCGGTGCCTTGTCGTCTGGCTTGGCAGTGTCCGGTTTGGCAGGATCAGTCTTGCCAGGATTAGCTTGGCCGTCGTCGCTCGATGCAGCGGGCGTCTGTTCTGCGGGTTCTTCCGGCTTGGGAGTGGGGGTCGGGATGGTTTCTTCAGGAGCTTTACTGGTCTGTTCCGGGCTCTGGGTCTGTTCGGGGGCCGGGACAGGTGGCTCTGTGGGGCGCTCTGCAGGCTTCTCCGCAGGGGTTTCGGGCGGGTTCTCGGGCTTTGCTTCGACGGGCTTTGCGGCGACCTCAGGTGTAGCAGCGGCTGCGGCCGTTGCCGCCGTTGCCTCGGGCACGGGTTCACCACCCGGCTTTGCCATGGGAAGCGGAACGGTAGCGAGGGCGGGGGCGGCGGGGATCGCGGCTCGGCTCTGGTTCTGGGCACCCTGTGCGGGGCGGGTCGACTGGTTTTTGCCGGACGAGGATTTGCGCGTCGACTGTTTGCGGGTGCGTCCGGCATCGCGCATGAACTGGTCGATGATGTTTGTTTCGACAACGTTCGGCGTCGAGCCTTGCGGTGCTGGGCGGGCGGGCAGAGGCGCTGCACCCAGTGTCAGCGGTGCGCTCATTGCCAGCGAAGTGCTTAAAGCGAGAAGGCATAGAGTATGCTTCATCCTTCGGTCGTCCTTTCCCATGTTTCGGAGACGCAACGCGGATGACCCTGTTTTGGTCGCATTGTGGCCAAATAAATCCACTTGCGCGTTTGCCGGCGCCGCGCTAACAATTCGCTCCATGATGATTTCGATGGGCAACAACGGTAACTGGTGGTGGGCACGCTGACGCGGCCTTGACCAGTCATGTCCATCGACAAGACTATGACCAAGCCGCCCGATTACCGAGGCGGCTTTTTTATTGGCCGCTTCTCAAAATCCGGGCAGATCAACAGGGATTTTAGAGGCAGACATGGCGACGATCATTCACGACGACGGGTCCGAGACCTACGAGACCAAGGGCGGAATCAGCGTCAGCCGCGCCCGCAGGCCGGCCGAATATGCAACCGCGATCTCGTCTTACGTCGACCGGCTGGACGAGCGCCGCGGCGCGGTGTTTTCGTCGAACTACGAATATCCCGGACGCTATACCCGCTGGGATACGGCGATCGCCGATCCGCCGCTCGGCATTACCTGCAACGGCCGGGCGATGTGGATCGAGGCCTATAACGGTCGCGGCGAAGTGCTTTTGTCGTTTATCGCCGACAAGCTTGCGACGATTTCCGACCTGACGCTCGGCGAGCGCACCGACCGCCGTCTGGACCTGACTGTCAACGAGCCTACCCGCGTGTTTACCGAGGAAGAGCGCTCGAAAATGCCGACGGTGTTTACCGCGCTGAGAGCCATCGTCGATCTCTTCCATTCTGACGCGGATTCGGCGATCGGTCTGTTCGGGGCGTTCGGCTACGATCTGGCGTTCCAGTTCGATGCGATCAAGCTCTCGATGCAGCGGCCGGAAGACCAACGCGACATGGTTCTCTACCTGCCCGACGAAATTCTGGTCGTCGACCACCATGCGGCAAAGGCCTGGGTCGATCGCTACGACTTTGCCAAGGACGGCGTGACGACGGAAGGCAAGGCGCAGGATATCGCGCCCGAGCCGTTCCTGCGCACCACGGTGACGCCGCCGAAGGGCGACCACAAGCCGGGGGAATATGCGAGCCTTGTTACCCGCGCCAAGGAAAGCTTTCGCCGCGGCGATCTGTTCGAAGTGGTTCCGGGCCAGAAGTTCATGGAGCGCTGCGACAGCAATCCGTCGCAGATTTCCAACCGTCTGAAGGCGATCAACCCGTCGCCCTATTCGTTCTTCATCAATCTCGGCAACCAGGAATATCTGATCGGCGCATCACCGGAAATGTTTGTGCGGGTGTCTGGCCGTCGTATCGAGACCTGCCCGATTTCGGGCACGATCAAGCGTGGCGAGGATGCGATTTCCGACTCCGAACAGATCCTGAAGCTGCTCAATTCCAAGAAGGACGAGTCGGAGCTTACCATGTGCTCCGACGTCGACCGCAACGACAAATCTCGCGTTTGCGAGCCGGGTTCGGTCAAGGTGATCGGCCGCCGGCAGATCGAGATGTATTCGCGTCTTATCCACACGGTCGACCATATCGAGGGACGGCTGCGTCCGGATATGGATGCGTTCGACGGCTTCCTGAGCCACGCCTGGGCGGTGACCGTGACCGGTGCGCCAAAGCTGTGGGCGATGCGGTTTGTCGAGGCCAACGAAAAGAGCCCTCGCGCCTGGTATGGCGGCGCGATCGGCATGGTCGGCTTCAACGGCGACATGAACACGGGGCTGACGCTGCGCACCATCCGAGTCAAGGACGGCATTGCCGAGGTGCGTGCCGGTGCGACGCTGCTCAACGATTCGGATCCGCATGAGGAAGAGGCCGAGACCGAGCTGAAGGCATCGGCGATGATTTCGGCGATCCGCGATGCGCGCGCCGGCAACACGGCCAAGGCCTCGCGCGACGTCGCCAAGGTGGGTCAGGGGGTGAAGATCCTGCTGGTCGACCACGAGGACAGTTTCGTCCATACGCTTGCCAACTACTTCCGCCAGACGGGGGCGACGGTCTCGACCGTTCGCTCGCCGGTGCCGGAAGAGGTGTTTAACCGGATCGATCCGGATCTCGTCGTCCTGTCGCCGGGGCCGGGCAAGCCGAAGGATTTCGACTGCAAGGCGACGATCAAGGCGGCGCGGGCGAAAGACCTGCCGATCTTCGGCGTGTGCCTTGGCCTGCAAGCGCTGGCCGAAGCCTATGGCGGCGAGCTGCGGCAGCTGGCTTTGCCGATGCACGGCAAGCCGTCGCGCATCCGGGTTCTGGAGCCCGGCATCGTGTTTTCGGGACTTGCCAAGGATGTCACGGTCGGCCGTTATCACTCGATCTTTGCCGATCCGTCGACGCTGCCCTCCGATTTCATCATCACCGCTGAAAGCGAGGATGGCACGATCATGGGCATCGAACACGCCAAGGAACCGGTCGCGGCGGTGCAGTTCCACCCGGAATCGATCATGACGCTGGGCGGCGATGCCGGCATGCGGATGATCGAGAACGTGGTGGCGAACCTTTCGAGAAAGCGCGCAACGAAAGCGGCCTGATGGACGATGCCGACGCGATAGGTGGCGCTGACGGCGTCACCATCGAACCTCTCAAGGACGAGCATATCGAGGGCTTTCACAAGGCGCTCGATATCGTCTGCCGGGAGCGGCGCTACATGGTGTTTCTGCGTGCCCCGCCGATCGACGAGATGCGGGATTTCGTACGCGAGAGCGTGGCTGCTGGCAATCCGCACATCGTCGCGGTCGCTGACGGTGAGGTCGTCGGCTGGTGCGATATCCGAAGGCTGGAGCGCGATGTGCATGCTCATCGCGGCCTGCTCGGCATGGGCATCATTCCCGGGTTTCGCGATAGAGGCTTGGGCCGTCGGCTGATCGATACCGCGGTCGAGGCCGCGAACCGGTCCGGCATTCACCGCGTCGAACTCGACGTGCATGCGGACAATCACCGGGCGATCGCGCTTTACCGGAAGGTGGGCTTTCAGGTGGAGGGCGTGGCGCGCGATGCGTTGAAGATCGACGGGTGCTACCTGGACAGCGTGCGGATGGCGCTGATCTTCACCTGATGCCTGGTCTCTGACGCCCGATGCCCGCCTGCGACGATGCCCCGTTGTTGATAACGTCTGACGACGAGCATACCCGGCGACTGGACGCGCAAGACCGGCTTTGACAAACCGCGAGGCTTGCGCCATACAGCCGGCCATTATTCGAAACCGCCGCTGCGAGACGCTCTCGCCGCGGCGGTTTCGTCGTTTTGGGCATAGCTTCCTGCAAATCGCTTGCAGATGCAGGAGGATGATTAGTGAAGACGGGTATGGGCGATATGGACAGAGTGGCAAAGGACGACAAAAAGGTCGAGAGACTGGCGATGTGGGGCATCCCGATCTCGATCGGCGTGCTGTTCCTCAAACTTGCTGCGTGGTGGGTAACCGGCTCGGTGGCGCTGCTGTCGGACGGTCTGGAATCACTGGTCAACGTGGCGGCGGCATTTATTGCCTATTTCGTCATCCGCTATGCGCAACGGCCGGCGGACGATGACCACCACTTCGGCCATCACAAGGCGGAATACATATCCGCCGTGGCGGAAGGCGCGTTGATCGTGCTGGCGGCGATCCTGATCATTCAGGAAGCCTGGGGCGCTCTGGGCGCCCCGAGCATGCCGGAGACGCCATGGCTCGGGCTTGCCATCAACGCTACGGCAGGCGGAATCAATGCGGTCTGGGCGACCGTGCTAATCAGGGTCGGACGGTCGCACCGGTCTCCGGCGCTTCTGGCAGACGGCCAGCACATCATGTCGGATGTGGTGACGTCGGCCGGCGTATTCGTCGGTCTGGTGCTCGCGGTTCTGACGGGTTACCTGATCCTTGATCCGCTGCTTGCGATCTTCGTCGCCTTCAACATTCTCTGGCAGGGTTACAAGGTCATCACCCACTCGCTGGGCGGGCTGATGGACAAGGCGCTGCAGCCGGAGGAGGAGGCGGCGGTGCGTGCGGCGATCACCGCCCATTGCGACGGGGTTCTCGATGTGCACGATCTGAAGACGCGACGGGCGGGATCGGCTGCGTTTATCGATTTCCACCTGGTGGTGCCATCGCGAATGTCGGTCGGCGAAGCTCACGAAATCTGCGACCGCTTGGAAGATGCGATCAAGGAGGCTATTCCCGGTGCCACCCTGGCCATCCATGTGGAGCCGGAAAGCGAACACGCGCATGGCAAGCGTGTTGCCATTGAAAGCCATGCGAATCTGAAGGGAATTTAAAATGACGATGACGGATGTCAGCGGACTGTCGCAGCTCGGCAATCAGGTCGAGGCCCCAACGAGCCCCGAGACGGCGGTTCTGGAAAAGGTGCCGAACGGCAACCAGGGCACGGATTATGTGGTGCGCTTTACCGCACCCGAATTCACCTCGCTATGCCCGATGACCGGCCAGCCGGATTTTGCCCATATCGTGATCGACTATATTCCCGACGGGTTTCTGGTCGAATCAAAGTCGCTGAAGCTGTTCCTGCATGCGTTCCGCAACCACGGCGCCTTTCACGAGGACTGCTCGGTCTATATCGGCAAGCGGATCGTCGACCTGCTCAATCCGAAATGGTTGCGGATCGGCGCTTACTGGTATCCGCGCGGCGGCATTCCGATCGACGTGTTCTGGCAGACCGGCGAAGCGCCGAAGGGCGTGTGGTTGCCGGATCAGGGCGTGGCGACCTATCGGGGACGTGGGTAAGATTTATTGGCAATTAGCCCGGCACGCACCGGGCTAATTGCGACACTCAACCCGTTCGGGGAGAGGGCCATTCCGCCTCAGACATTCATGTTGTCGTCGCCGCCGAAATCGCCGCCGCCGAAGTCGGACTGATCGTCGTTGCCGAAATCGGCCTGTTGCCAGCCGCCGTCATTGCCACCGGGATCGGGTGTTACGTCGTTGCCGTTATCTGCGTCCGTATTGGATGCCTCACGGATTGCGTCGTCGCCGATATAGGTGTTGTTGATGACGGTTTCCTCGGTCGGGCCGCCTGTGAACGGATTGGCTTCGGCTGCGGGATTGCCCAAGCCGAGGCCTGACATGTGGTTGCCGAACAGGCCCGAAAGCGAATTGGCAAGCAGCATGCCGCCCGCCACGCCGGCGGCCGTGCCAAGTGCGCCGCGCAAAAAACCGCCGCCAGCAGATGGTGCCTGACCCTGCTGATAGCCTTGTGCCCCCTGCATCTGTGATGACCAGGGACCTGACGGGGCCGATGGGCGATAGCCGTCGTCGTTGCCGCGGTATGGCTGAGGCTGCTGATATCCCGGTCGCGCACCCCAGGGGCCGGATGGCTGCTGGCCGGCCTGTTGGGACGGCATTTGCGGTGCCGGAGGGCGAGGCGCCTGACCGGAGCCGAAGATCGAGCTCAGAAAACCGCCGCCCTGTTCGTCGCGCCTGGTGTCGCTTTCGCCGGCCTGAAGCTGCTTGACCTGTTCTTCGAGTTCGCGGATGCGGGCGGAGGCAGCCTCAAGGCCCTTCTCCTGAACGATCACCGCCTGGGCGAGGTAATAGGCGGAATAGGGCTGCTGGCGGGTCGCGTCATCGATCAATGCCTCCGCATCACGGTCGCGCGGGGTGGTCGAGGCTGTTTTCACGCGATCGAACAATGCGGTCAGAAGCTGGCGTTCTTCCGGTGACATGGTCTCACTCCTTGTGGACGTCCCAAGCGGCCGTCATCTGACAAGGAGTTAGTCGGCATTTTCGGGATTTCAAACCCGCTGCCGGGTTAAATCTTGTTCATGTAGAACATGTGCCGCCTGACACTATGATTCAGGCGGCACAGCTTATCTTGTTGTAATCTCAGCCGAATGCGAGCGTCAGGCCGAGCACTGCGGTTGCTGCGCCGAGGATGCGGGTTACAGCTGGCGCAAAGCGCGCGATACCGAGGCCGAGCGCGATGCCGGCTGCGTGAAGAAGAGCTGTCGCGATGACAAAGCCGAGGCCGAACTGAAGCGCGCCGGCACTGCCGAGTTCGCCGCCATGGGCATGGCCGTGGAACAGCGCAAAAACGCCGACGATTGCACCGCAGGCGGCTGTCGGAAGCTTGACGGCGGTGGCGACCAGAAGACCGAGTGCGATGACCGAGGCGAGGATCGCCGGTTCAACGAAAGGCAGATCGAGACCGGAGACCGCGAGCACGAAGCCGAGCGCCATGGTGCCGACGAATGCGGCAGGCACGGACCAGATGGCCTTGCCGCCAATCTGTGCTGCCCAGAGGCCGACGGCGAGCATGGCAAGCACGTGGTCGAGGCCGAAGATCGGGTGCGAAATGCCGGCCATGAACGAGCCATGTGCTTCAGGATCGAGATGGGCAAAGGCGGGAGCGGCAGCAACGACGACTGCGCCCGTTGCGAGCGAAATATGCTTCAGGGCGGTTTGGAAAGGTCTGGTCAACATTTTGATCCCCGATGAAATACATGATGCGTGAAGCGTAAAACGATAGGCAAGAGCAGTCACCGCGTCCATTGCCAATTGTAACGATCCGGCGATGCGGACTACGTCATTCACCTTAGTCGTTGGAAGCTTGCCATGTTCAGGCCGGGGTGCATTGTTTTGTGACCGCGAACACATTATGTCCCGTATATGAATTTCATGCAGGAGACTTTGACCGTGCTGAACGACGAAGACGACACAGAAGACAAGACGAAGGAACTGCCGCTCGGTAAGGAAACGGAGGCGAATCTTTTCAAGTCGCGTTCGATCTTCATCTACGGAGCGATCACCCAGGAACTGGCGCAGAAGGTCAACACGCAGCTCGTGGCACTTGCCGCAGCCAGCGACGAAGACATCCGCATCTACGTGAATTCCCCGGGCGGCCATGTCGAGTCGGGCGATTCGATTCATGATATGGTCAAGTTCATCAAGCCGAAGGTCTGGATGATCGGCACGGGCTGGGTCGCTTCTGCAGGCGCCCTGATCTACGTGTCGGTTCCGAAGGAACGCCGCATCGCGCTGCCGAACACCCGCTTCCTGCTTCATCAACCATCTGGCGGTACGCGCGGCATGGTCTCCGACATCGAGATCCAGGCCCGTGAAATCATCAAGATGAACGAACGCCTGAACAAGATCATGGCAGAAGCAACCGGCCAGCCGATCGAAAAGATCGCAGCCGATACGGACCGCGACTACTGGCTGTCGGCACAGGAAGCCGTGGCCTATGGTCTCGCATCCAAGATCGTGACGTCGCAGAGCGAAATCTGATCGCGACGCCGTTCTGACAAATCAAAATCCCTCGTCGGCTTCAGGCCGGCGGGGGATTTTTGCGTTTGGGGGCAATCGTTTCAGGCGCGGGTAGGGGCCGACAGGTCCGGATGACCGGAACCCTTTCGACCACCGCGCGATATCAGGCGAGCTTGCGGGTGGGTACGGCGGTTGCCGGGACGCGGCCCTGCTGCCAGTGGGCGGCAAAATCCATGAACGCATCGGGCGACATCGGTTCCGCGAAGGCATAACCCTGCAGCACCTGGCAACCGAGGCCACGCAGGATATCCATATGGGCTTCCGTTTCGACGCCCTCGGCGACGATTTCGATCCCTTGCGAACGGCCGATCTCGATGATCGAAGCCACAAGCCGGTGCTGGGGACCCGACGCCTGAAGCGGCGAAATCAGCTGCCGGTCGATCTTCAGCCGTTTGGGGCCGAGTTCCAGCAGACTGACGATCGAAGCGTGTCCGGAGCCGAAATCATCCAGCTCGATATCGATACCCAAATCCTTCAGCGTGCCGATGATCTTGCGCAGGCCGCGGTCGTTTCCTTCAAACGAGATCGATTCCAGAAGTTCGAATGCAATGCTGCCCGGCGCAAACGACAGGTGCGACAGCTGCTCCAAAAGGTTTTCGTCCTTCAGGCGCTGGGCCGAGACATTGACAGAGACCCTTGGGACGGCAAGCCCGCGGGCACGCCAGCGGGTGGCCTGGAACAGCGCTTTTTCGAGAATGAGCGCGTCGATCTCACCGGAGCGATGAAGACCTTCGGCAATATCGAGAAACGCTTCGGGCGCGAGCAGGCCGCGGGTCGGGTGGACCCATCGGGCCAGCGCCTCGACACCGACGATATCGAGGGTGACGGCATCGAACTGCGGCTGGAAGAAGGGAACGATCTGGTCGTTCTCGATTGCCGCGAGAAGCTCGTCGGACGTGCGTTTTACCTGGATCGCCGTCAGAAGCAGGGACTCTGAAAACACCTCGGCGCGGTTACGGCCGCGTTTCTTGGCCTCGTACAGTGCGACGTCGGCATTGATCAGCAACTGGCGCGGTTCTTCGCACGCAAGCGTCTGCATGGCGATGCCGGCGCTGCAGCCGACATGGCATTCCTGGCCGTCGATCGTCATCGGTTTGGCGATCGCCTTGACGATCGAGCGGCCGAGATGTTTTGCCCGCTCTTCCGGGGCCGGGCCGCTGGTGACGACCACGAATTCGTCGCCGCCGATCCGCGAGACGAATTCGTCATGGCCGATCAGTTCCAGGAGCCGGGCCGTCGTCTGGCGCAGGACCTCGTCGCCGGCCGCGTGGCCGAGCGTGTCGTTGACTTCCTTGAAGCGGTCGAGATCGAAATGGATAAAGGCCAGGCGGTGACTGTGCGTCGTCGCGTTCGAGGCTTCCATGAACTGGTCGAGAAAGCGCCGGTTGGGAAGGCCGGTCAGGGCGTCGTGCAAAGACTGGTGCTGCAACGTGCGGCGTGTCGCGCGCAACCGCTCGTTCTGTTCTTCCGCGCGGGCGCGCTCCTCCCGCAGTTCGATCTGCAGATTGACGTCATCAGTGACATCCCAATTGGCGCCAACGACGCGTTCGACGCCTCCCGACGTTTTGTAGGCCTTGCCGTGCGCGCGGATGTGGCGGATCTCGCCCGAAGGTCGGACAATCCGGAACTGGGTAATATAGGGCTCGGTGGCACCGATGACCTCGTTCAGCCGATTTTCAGCCGTCTCGATATCATCCGGATGAACAGTCGAACGCCAGTCCTCGTAGGTGAAGATGTCCTTGCCCGGAGGCGCAGAATAGAGGTCCTTGAGCCGCTCGTCCCAGAAAAGGCGGTCTGTGGCGCCCTCGTATTCCCAGACGCCGATCTGCGACGCTTCGAGTGCCAGCGTCAACCGGTGGTGAATGGTCTCGAACTGCTCCTCCCGGTGTTGCAGATCGACGATGTGGCGATTGCGCTGCCTCATCAAGATCCCCACCCAGATCATCGGGGCGACGATGCAGAGTGCGATCAGCGTCGCGTAGGCATAAAGCCAACCGATATCCGGCGGGGTCGTGTTCCAGCCGGCTTTCGGGACCGCTGCGAGATACCAGGTGTCGTATCCGAGCTCGATGCGGGCACGAACCGCATCGGCGGAGAAGATCGCCGGGTCACCGGTAAAGACGTCCTTCGCAACCGGTGCCGGCCGCCTGGAGATCGCGATGCTGAGGGGTTGCCGTTCGGTATCGAGGTCGATGTCGCGGAACAGGCGCTCCACGTCGATCACGCTCGAGACGATGCCCCAGAAATGTCCGTTGGCTTGCGAAAAAACCGGGTAGCGGGCCAGCAGTCCCAGTCCGCCCTGAGCGAGTTCGACAGGTCCGGCGATCGTGGTGGACCGGCGCTTGATCGCCTCCATGACGGACACTGACCGTTTGGGGTCGGCCGTGTAGTCTCGTCCAACAAGCTGCTTGTTCTGGTCGTAAGGGTAGACGTACCGGATCACAAGATTGGGCGCCACGGCGACGTTCTTCAGCTGCGAGGGAACAGCGAAAACTCGCTCGGAGAGCGCCGCAAATTGCGTTTGCGTGATGGATGGGTTTGAAGCGATCGCGGCAACGAGACCCTGGACCAGATTGACGTTGCCGCGAATATTGGTTTCGAGGCTTGAGGACACGCGCGCCAGTTGTTCCGACGCGACGAGCCGCTGCTGCGCCATGTATTGAGCGCGCTCTTCCAGATCGGCCCGGACAATTCCGAAAATGACCGCAGCGACCATAATGAAGGCGGGCAAATACCAGCCGAACCGGTAGAATCGCCGTTCCCGGCTTCGGCCGGGCTTTATCATGGAGGAAGAGAAGAGCATGCAATGTTCCAACAGGTCTCCTTCCAACATTTCAGACAAGGCTTAATTTAGTCTGAGATGGAACGGCGCCGGACGGGTCGTCGAGCCGAAATACTGGTCTCCACTCCAATATTTTTGAGAAATCCGGCCCTTTATACATGACTGAAAATCGGAAAAAATCAGTCGGCCTGGTCATCTCTTGGGCTTGTCTCGCGGCGGCGGGTCGTGCTCCATGCACCCTTCACCGCGTCGGGTTCTCATCATGCTCAAAGACTTCTCTTTTTCCGCCCTGACGATGGGGATGCTGACCGCGTTTGTCGGTTTCGTCAGTTCGTTTGCCGTGATTATCCAGGGTTTGCAGGCAATGGGCGCCAATAGCGATCAGGTTGCCTCCGCGCTCCTGGCGCTTTCCCTGGCGCTCGGTATCCTTGCCGTGAGTTTCTCGGCCGCTCTCAAGATGCCGATCAGCATTGCATGGTCGACGCCTGGTGCCGCTCTTCTCTCGGGGATCGGGATGATCGAGGGCGGATTTCCCGCAGCCGTCGGCGCCTTCGTCATCTGTGGCGGGCTGATCATGCTGTCGGGCCTGTTCCAGCCGCTCGGGCGCGCGATCCGGATGATCCCGGGGCCGCTTGCCAATGCGATGCTGGCCGGTATCCTGCTCGGCCTGTGTCTTGCTCCCGTGAAGGCGGTGGCGTTCGACCCGATGCTGGGACTGCCGATCGTGCTGACCTGGGCGGTCGTCGTGTCGCGCTGGCGGCTTCTGGCCGTGCCGGCCTCGCTTGCCGCGATGATGCTGGTGCTGATCTTCGGCGTCGACCTGCCGGCAGATACGCTGAGCCAGATCGGCGCTGCGATCCATCCGCAATTCGTGTTCGTCGAGCCGGTGTTTACCTGGCACGGCGCGATTTCCGTGGCGGTGCCACTGTTTATCGTCACCATGGCGTCGCAGAACATTCCCGGCATCGCGATCCTCAAGGCGCACGGATACGAGCCGCATCCCGGACCGATGTTCGTGGCAACCGGCGCCCTGTCCTCGCTTGTCGGCGTTTTTGGCGGCGTGCCGGTCAACATGGCGGCGATCACGGCGGCGATGTGCGCCAGTACCGACGCTCATCCGGATCCCGCCCGGCGTTACGTAGCGGCGATCATCGGCGGCTTCAGCTATGCGGCGCTGGGGCTGGTGGCCGGCGGCATTATCGCCTTCGTATCGCTCGCGCCGCCGATCCTGTTGCAGGCCGTCGCCGGGCTCGGGCTGATCGGCGCGTTCTCGAACGCGGCATACGCCGCCTACCACAATCCCGCTACCCGCGAGGCTGCGGCCATCACCTTTATGGTCACCGCTTCCGGAATCGCCTTCGCCGGGATCTCGGGGGCGTTCTGGGGTCTGCTGGCCGGTGGCGTGATGATGGGTTTGCAGAAGGCTCTCAGACGCGAAAGATTCCCTTGAAAGGGAACCGCGGCCGTCGTTGCAACATCAAATGCCGTTCGAAAGTGCACTTGCACGTTCTCTGCCCGCCCGCTATAGATTCTTCCATGACCATGACAGGTGCGATCATGTCCGACCGTTTGCCGACCCGCAGCTTCGCTGCCGGGGCGACGGTTTTCGCGCCTCTCTCGCTTCTTAGCCTCGACCTTACACTCGGTTGCCGGGTCCGTTGAGGAGCGCCCGGCGGCCGAAAGCCCGCCGGCGTAAGAGCTCCTCGCAAGATTTACCGATATAGCTGAGACAGACCTTAAGAGGTCGCCATCCTCACCAAGCAGGCCCCAAAAGTGCGGCGCGCGGCGGATGGATAGGACGAGGACTTGAAGACCATGGACGCCAAGAATTCCAACGTGACTACTGCCAACAAGGCTAAGGGTATGGCCGACGCGGCGGTGAAATACCGTGCCTATCCCGCCATCAACATTCCCGACCGGACCTGGCCGTCGAAGGTGATCGACAAGGCGCCGATCTGGTGCTCGGTGGACCTGCGTGACGGCAACCAGTCGCTGGTCAACCCGATGGGCCACGATCGCAAGGCCCGCATGTTCAAGCTGCTCCTGGATATGGGTTTCAAGGAAATCGAGATCGGTTTCCCGTCGGCTTCGCAGACCGATTTCGACTTTGCCCGTTGGTGCATCGAAGAGGGTGGCGTTCCCGACGATGTGTCGATGCAGGTACTGGTTCAGTGCCGGCCGGAACTGATCACCCGCACGTTCGAATCGCTGGAAGGCGCCAAGCATCCGATCATCCACTTCTACAACTCGACATCGGAACTGCAGCGCCGTGTGGTGTTCGGCAAGGATGTCCGCGGTATCAAGCAGATCGCCGTCGACGCGGCGAAGATGATCACCGACATGGCTGCCAAGGCCGGCGGCGATTACCGGTTCGAATATTCGCCGGAAAGCTTTACCGGCACCGAGCTGGAAGTGGCGCTGGAGATCTGCAACGCAGTCATCGAGGTGGTAAAGCCGACCGCTGACAACAAGCTGATCCTCAACCTGCCCTCGACCGTCGAGATGGCGACGCCGAACATCTATGCCGACCAGATCGAATGGATGTGCCGCAATATCGACAATCGCGAGAACGTCATCATCTCGCTGCACCCGCACAACGACCGTGGCACCGGGATTGCCGCGACCGAGCTGGCGCTGATGGCTGGCGCCGACCGCGTCGAAGGCACGCTGTTTGGCAATGGCGAGCGCACCGGCAATGTCGACGTGGTGACGCTGGCGCTCAACATGTACACGCAGGGCGTTGATCCTGGGCTGGACTGCACCGATATCGAGCGCATCAAGGACGTCTACGAATATTCCAACGAAATGGTCATTCCCGAGCGCCATCCTTACGTCGGCGAACTGGTCTATACGGCGTTTTCCGGCTCGCACCAGGATGCGATCAACAAGGGCATGAAGGCAATCAAGACCGCCAACCATCCGGTGTGGGAAGTGCCTTACCTGCCGATCGACCCGCGCGACGTCGGCCGGTCCTACGAGGCGATCATCCGCATCAACTCGCAATCGGGCAAGGGCGGCATCGCCTATATCCTGCAGCAGGATTACGGCATCAACCTGCCGCGCAATCTGCAGGTGGAGTTCCGCGAGGACATCCAGCGGATTACTGACGAGGAAGGCAAGGAAGTCGCTTCCAAGCGCATCCATGAGCGCTTTATCGAGCGCTATGTGGACCAGCCTTCAGCACGGCTGAGATTCGTCGATCACCAGACGTTCCCGGCCGGGATGGAGCACAAGGGCATCCGCGTCGTTTCCGCCGAGATCACCGATGGTGGTGAGACGAAGACGATCGAAGGCCGCGGCACGGGCCCGATCGACGGGTTCATCAACGCGCTGTCGGCCTATCTCGGGATCGAGTTGTCGGTGAATGAGTATTCGGAACACTCGCTGCAGCATGGCTCGAACGCCTCGGCGATCGCCTATGTCGAGGTTGAGCATCCGGGTGGCAAGCTGTTTGGCGCCGGCATCAACAACAACATCGTGACGGCATCGCTCGACGCGATCGTGTCGGCCGCCAACCGCGTGTTGGAAGAACGCGGCCGGTAAGCCGGGGCCTGTAGGGTATGAGAAGACACAAGCCGCATCGCTAGCCGATGCGGCTTTTTGTTTGGATCAGATCGGGCGGATAGGCTTCGATGCAGGCCGGAGGCTCAGATCAGTCCCGCGGCCTTGGCGGCGATCTCGTCGAGATCGGCGGCGGAGGAGGGGCCGACGACGACATAGGTCGCGAGCGGCGTGCTCCAGGACACAAGGCCCGTATCGGCGCGGATGTCCTCGACCGGTTTGTTGGTGTCCGAACGGGTCTTGGAGAAGGTGATCGCGATGATCTCTCCCTCATCGCCGCGGCGGTAGAGGAGGAGGCCCGAGGGGCGGTTGTCGGCGGTGAAAAGCCTTGCGCCGGCAAAGGTCAGCCCGCTTTGCGACAGGTCCGGAATGCGAAAGGCGATGCCGGTGCCCGTGGTCAGCCATGCGAGAATATCGCCCGGCCTGTCGGCACCGATTTCCACCAGACGATCGGGCAAGCGGGTATAGAGCCGGTAATGGGCGACGACGTCGTCAAGCCAGTCCCGCGAATCGAGCTGCACTTCCGAGCCGCCGAGACGGGTCGATCCCGGCTGGGTGCCGAGCGCATAGCCGATTCCGCCGCCGAGGCAGAGACTGAGAAGACATGCGACAAGGGCCTGCGTTCTGCTTGGCTTGAACGAGAGTGCCTGACGCTTTTTGTCATCAGGCAGCCTGATCGCGCGGCGCGGCAGTGGTGCGTTCTTGATGGTGCGGACGAGTTCGAGCGGCAGCGGTTCCTTCATGGCATCGTCGAAGACGCGCCGGCCGTAATCCGTGCCGCGCTTCAGACTGTCATGCAGGGCCCGCGCCTGAGGCTCGTTGACCAGAAGCGCTTCGATCTCCTGCCGTTCGTGTTCGTTGGCTTCGCCATCCAGGAAGGCAGAAATGCGCCGTTCTAGCGCGGGCGAGGAAGCACTGGCGTTCATGCGCGGCGCTCCGATGCTTCCGGCGCGATTTCCGACAGTCTGAGCCGTGCAGAACACAGGCGTTCGGCGAAGGCCTGTTTCGGAATGCCGAGGATCGCCGCCGCTTCGCCATAGGCAAACGATTCGACATCGACGAGAAGGAAGACACTGGCGAGGCCTGAGGGCAGGGACAGAAGGATCTGGTCCGATGTGGCCATCGTGGAAATTTCGGTAGCCGATACGACGCCCTGTGCCTTCGGGGTGGAGGACGGCTGGGTCTTGCGGCGCTTCTTGATCTCGTCGGACCAGGCTGTGCGCATCAGGCTGAACAGCCAGCTTTCGATGCGGCCTTCGCCCTTCCAGTGATGGCTTTTCTGGATTGCACGCGAACAGACTTCGCGCACCAGCCTGTCAGCATCCTCGGCGGTGCCTGCAAGCGTCAACGCGAAACGACGAAGCCTCGGCAGCAAGGCTACGAGGTCACGGCGAATGTCCATGGTCTGGGTCGGATTGTTCATGCGGAAACAAGCTTAACGGGGCTATGCGTTATGATTACGGCCATCTCGTTAAGCTATGAATCGAATGTGATGCATTTGCAACAGGCGACGCAATTAATCTACAAGATTTCGACGGTCTCGGGCTGGATCGCCGGCATAGGCATCGGTTGATCGCCATAAAAGACGTGGCTGCTGTCCAGCGCAATGCCGTCACCTGCCTGTGTCAGCCCGTAGCGTTCGCAAACCAGGTTCCAGTTGCCAGGTTCGCCCGACAGCGAAAACAGGTTGTAGGAAGCAGGTGGCTTGTGGCCGCCCGGACCCTGCGAGGCGGACGCGATACCGACGACCGGCACGCGCCGGTTATGGGTCTTGAGTTCGTAGACGGTGTTGAGATGCGTATGGCCGTGCAACACCAGTTCGGCGCCGCCGGTCGAGATGGCCGCAGCAAATCGACGGATGCCGATCATACGCTTGTGCGATGACGCCGCGCCGTGGATCGGCGGGTGGTGAATCATCACCACGCGGAACAGGCCACGTTCGCCGGCTTTCTTCAGCAGGTTCACGGTTTCGCGCGCCTGGCGCGGGCTGAAATAGCCGGATGCGGAAAACGGCGGCGTCGCGTTGGATGTGGAGCAGCCGATGATGGCGATCGGGCCACGCTCCCGGTAGGTCGGGAAGATGTGATCGTCCTTCGGCCATTCGCCCGGATCGTCGTCGCTTTTCACGAAGGGATACCAGGCGGCAACCGACTTGTCGTGAGCGCCCGGCACATAGGCATCGTGATTGCCCGGCACGACTGTGGTGTCGGCGGGATCGCCGATCGTGTCGAGCCATTCGCGGGCCAGCCGGGTTTCGATCTTGGTCGCCAAATTGACCAGATCGCCTGTGATGAGCAACTGGTCCGGCTCTCGGTCCTTCATGTCGCTCAACAGTAGATCCAGCGTGTTGACGAGAAGATGCTTACGGCGGGTGCGGTGCCAGTTGACGAAACCGGTGATGCGTTTTGACAGAAGCTCGCGCATCGTCAGCCGCGGAAGGGGCCCCAGGTGGATATCGGAAATATGCGCGAACTTGAACATGGCGAAGACATAACGCATGAGAGAGCAATTGGTACCGAATTTATCGCCGCTCCCGAAGTTATGAAGTGGAACGCCTGAATGGTTGAGCAGGGCATTCCCGAAGTTACTGGCGGCCGCGCCCGCATTCTCGTCTGGCTGATGCACAAGGCGTTCATCGTCACCCGCGGCATGACGATGGGTGTCCGGGCCGCCTGTTTCGATGACGAAGGCCGGATTTTCCTGGTGCGCCACACCTATGTTCCCGGATGGTATATGCCCGGCGGCGGAATGGAACGCGGCGAAACCGCGCTTCAGGCGCTGCACAAGGAACTGCGGGAAGAGGGCAATCTGGAAGTCCTGGGAGTGCCGGAGCTTTTCCACGTCTACCTGAACCGCAACGCATCGAAGCGCGACCACGTGCTGTTCTACAAGGTCAACGTCAACCAGAAGGCGCCGCGCACCGCGGATTACGAAATTGCGGAAAGCGGCTTCTTTGCGCTCGACGCGCTACCGCCTGAGGTCACGCAGGCAACAGCGCGCCGATTGCAGGAGCTTTCGGGAAAGATCGAGAAGGGGGAGTACTGGTGAGAGTTACCCGCTTTCCTACCCCCGCCCATGCGGTGCGTCGAGATCGAGCTCTGGTCCTGTCGGGACGATGCCGGTCGGGTTTATGGTTTTGTGGCTCTCGTAGTAGTGGTGCTTGATGTGGAGGAGATTGCAGGTCTCGGCCACGCCCTCGTGCTGGTAGAGATCGCGCAGATAGGCTGAAAGGTTCGGGTAGTCGGCGATGCGGCGGATGTTGCATTTGAAGTGGCCGACATAGACCGGATCGAAGCGGATGAGTGTGGTGAACAGCCGCCAGTCGGCTTCGGTCAGCTTGTCTCCGAGCAGGTAGCGGCTTTTCGAGAGACGGGTCTCGAGACTGTCGAGCGTTTCGAACAGCTTTGAGACGGCCTCTTCATAGGCGTCTTGCGTGGTGGCGAAGCCGGCCTTGTAGACGCCGTTGTTGACGGTGTTGTAGATGACCGCGTTGATCGCGTCGATCTCAATGCGCAGATCTTCAGGGTAGAAATCGACATCGGAACCGGTGATGCCGTCGAAGGCGCTGTTCATCATGCGGATGATTTCGGCGCTTTCGTTCGAGACAATCGTGTTCTGCTGCTTGTCCCAAAGGACCGGAACCGTGACGCGGCCGGAATAGGCGGGATCGGCTTTGAGATAGACCTGGTAGAGATAGTCGGAGCCGAACACGGCGTCGCCGGTTGCGCCGTCGCGTTTGCGGAATTCCCAGCCGTTTTCCAGCATCAGGTAATCGACGACGGAGACCGAGATCAGATCCTGCAGCTTCTTGAGGTTGCGGAAGATCAGCGTGCGGTGCGCCCAGGGGCAGGCGAGCGAGACATAGAGATGGTAGCGCCCTGCCTCGGCCTTGAAGCCGGAGGTGCCCGACGGTCCGGAGGACCCGTCAGCCGTTACCCAATTGCGGAACTGTGATTCGGAACGCTTGAAATGCCCCTTGCTGGCCTTGGTGTCGTACCAGACGTCGTGCCACTTGCCGTCTACCAGCATGCCCATAGCAATCTCCTTGGTTGTGCTGCCCATTAGATACGGCAGTGCCAGACAATGACGAGGTGCGATTTGGTAAACGCTGCGTTTTTGGATTGGACGGGTGGAAAATTTTCTGATAGCTCGCTTGTCACGATTGTTCGGGAACATCAAGAAAATGACCGAAGTGCGGACACTGCGACGACGCTGAAGATCGACCACGACGCCTGAAAACGCGTCGCGATATCGCTCGTCCTGTCTGCTCTCTCCCTACGGCTTCGGTTCTCCATGTCCCTGCATCTTGTTGCGTCGCAATCCTCAACATCCCAGAATTCTTCGTCCGAAAACACCGCCAAGTCCATGGCGAAACACGACCTCGTCTATCTGACCGAGGATGCGTCTCACGATGACATCATCGAGGTGATCAACGAGGAGGCTTTCGGTCCCGGTCGGCATGTGCGCGCCGCATCCCGCATTCGCGAGCAGGGGCCGCATGACCGGTCGATCTCGTTTGTCTGCGCTGACGATGGTGAGACGATCGCTTCGGTGAGGATGACGCCGGTTCTGGCGGGAAGCGTGAAGGGCCATATGCTGGGCCCGCTGGCGGTCAGGCCGTCGCACAAGAACCTCGGGATTGGCCGCGAACTGGTGCGGATTGCCATCGATGCCGCGCGCCGCCATGGTTCGGAAGCCGTGATCCTGATCGGAGATCCGCCCTATTACATGCCGCTCGGCTTCGAGAAGGTGGCCTATGATGCGCTCGATTTTCCGGGACCGGTCGATCCGGGCCGGGTGCTGGTCGTGCCGCTCAAGGACGGTGTGCATGACGGGCTGAAGGGCGTGATCGGCTGGCGGGAGCTGTGATCCGTCAGGACTTGCCGCCAAGCCTCTGATCTAGAATCGTTTTTCCAGCCACGTTACGTCATGTCCGCCGGCGAGGCCTTCGAGCTTGCCGATCGGGTGGTAGCCGAGCTTCAGATAGAGCGCGAGTGCTGCCGGGTTCATCGTATCGATATAGGCGCCGATACAGCCACGCTTGGCGGCTTCCGCTTCCGCCATGGTGAGCAGGCGGGTGGCGAGGCCCTTGGCGCGCATCCATTCGGGGATGAACAGCATCGAGATGTAAAGCCAGCCGCGGCCGGTATAGCCGATGAGGCCGCCGGCCATATCGCCCGCCGTATCACGCAGCGGGATTGCCAGTTCGCGGCGGTCGCTCTCGCCGAAGCATTCGATATTGAAGGCTTTCAGCTTGTCGAGGATGATGTCTTCATCCTGCTGCGAGATGCCTTCGACGATTTCCAGATCCATATCCATGCTCCCAGATTGCGGCCGAGATGGATAGACTAAAGCGCTTTTTGAAGGAAGGTGCGGGTTCTGGTTTCGACGAAATTTGGAATCTCGCCAAACACTTGGTAGCCGTGGCTCTTGTAGGCCTTGAGGGCGAGTGGGTTGAACGTATCGATCCAGGCGCCCTTGCAGCCGCGGGTACGGGCTTCATTTTCGGCCTCGGTCAGGAGCTTTGCTGCCATGCCCTTGCCGCGCAGGGTTTCCGGAATGAACAGCAATTGCGTGAAGAGCCAGCCCCAGGACGTGTAGCCCGACAGACCGCCGATGACTGTGCCGCTCTCGTCGCGGATCAGTACGGCGAGCAGTTTCCTGTCGGAGGGGCCGACTTCGCCTTCGTTGAAGGCGGTGAGGCCGCTGCTGACGATTGCTAAATCGTCTGAGGTCGGCGCGTCGGTGAGATTAAGCTCGTGGCCCATCAGCGACCCTCGCGCCACCACATCGCAGCCATCGCGAACAACAGCACCGACAGGCCGGCAAAGCCTGCAAACAGTGGCAGCGTGTTGATGCCGCGCAGCACCGTCTCGTCGGTCATGCGGATAACCATGCGGTTGGGATCACTGACACGAACTTCGCCGCGGACCGGCAGGATGTCGGGGATGGTGATGCCGTCGCCCGAGGCGACGCGGGTCACGAGGCCGCGGGTCTTGTCGGCATAGGGCCGCAAGGTTGCCTCGGTGGAGATCATTGCCTTGAACTCGGGCGAGTCGACCGCGCCGACATGAACAAGGGTCTGGAAGTCGCCGTTTCTCACCTCGAACAGGCCGGTTTCATCCATGCGGCTTTCATAGCGATACTCGCCGGGGCCGGCGGGCGTCATCTGGACGGTTTCGGTGCGGCCGGACGGATAGCGGATCGTGGCTGGGCCGGGATCGTCGCCGATCGTCTGGCGGGTGGCGGCAAGGGTTCGGCCGACAGACCGTGCGGTCAGCGCCTCTTCCTCCAGTTCCGGTTCCTTCATCAGCCAGTGAGCGATGCGGCGATAGAGCGCCACATGCGGGCCGCCGCCTTCGAAGCCACGGGCCCAGAGCCAGCCCTGATCCGACAGGAGCATGGCGACGCGGCCTTCGCCCTGACGGTTGAGGACGAGGAGAGGGCGATCGCCATCGCCTTCCATCACCGTCTGGCCCTGCGGCGGGTCGACATCGATGGTGCGGAACCAGCGTCCCCAGGCGGGCGGCGTCTGGTTGGAGCCTTCGAGGCCGCGGGTGACCGGGTGCTTGGTGCCGACTTCCGACAGATGCGGGAAGAAGCCGGCATTGTGGACTTCACCTGTGGGTGCGGCCGGCAGGACCTGTTCGAGCGGCGTCGCGGCGATCGAATCTTCGCCAGCGTGTTCCGGGCCTGCCGCGATCAGCAGCGCGCCGCCGTTTTGCACATACTGGGAGATGTAGTCGTAATAGAGGATCGGCAGCACGCCGCGGTGCTTGTAGCGATCGAAGATGATCAGATCGAAATCCTTGATCTTCTCGACGAACAGTTCGCGGGTGGGGAAGGCGATCAGCGACAACTCGTTGATCGGCGTGCCGTCCTGCTTTTCCGGTGGGCGCAGGATGGTGAAATGCACGAGATCGACGGAGGCGTCGGATTTCAGAAGGTTACGCCAGGCGCGTTCGCCGGCGTGCGGTTCGCCGGAGACCAGCAGCACGCGCAGGTTCTGCCTGATGCCATCGATGACATGGACGGCGCGGTTGTTGGCGGTGGTCACTTCGCCAGGCAGCTCCGCGACCGAGAATTCCATGACATTGTTGCCGCCGCGCTGGACGTTGAACGAGAACGGGGTGGTGACGCCGGGCGTCGCCTGAAGCGTGGCGATCTGCTGGCCGTTCATGCGCACGATGACTTCGGCGGGGCCGCCGCCCTGGCGACCGTCGTCGAACACGCGCAGTGTCAGTTCCTGCTCTTCGCCGACAATGCCGAAGCGGGGCGCGCGCAGCACTTCGATGCGGCGGTCGAATTCGTTTGGCTGGCCGGTGATCAGCCCGTGGACGGGTGCGTTGAAGCCGAGATCCTGATTGATGCCGGGGAGATCATGGATCTGGCCGTCTGTGAGGAACACGGCGCCGCCGACACGGGCCGGCGGAACGTCCGACATCGCGGAGCGCAGCGCAGTGAACAGCTTCGTCGATGGTGTGTCGCTGTCTACATCGTCTCCGGCCTCGACGATACGCGTCTCGATGCGGGGATATCGGGAGAAGCGGTCGCGCAGTTCCGCCAGCGCCTGATCCGTCTGCTGCTTGCGGCCCGCCGTCTCCTGGCTCTGGGAGCGGTCGACGACGATTGGCACGATGGTGGAGAGCTGGTCACGATCTTCCTGGTTGAGCGTCGGGTTGGCGAGCGCCATCAGGAGGGCGCCGAGCGCCAGCGTGCGAAGGACCGCACCACGGACGCCGCGCAATAGGGCGGTGACGGCAAGGACGAGGGCCAGAGCGCCGAGGGCTGCGAGGATCGGCCAGGAAAAGAAGGGGGCGAATTCGATGGTCATCGGTTACTGCCCCAGCCGTTCGAGGAGTGCGGGCACGTGGACCTGGTCGGCCTTGTAGTTGCCGGTCAGCATATACATCATGATGTTGACGCCGGCGCGGTAGGCGTATTCGCGCTGCATGTCATCAGGCGGTACGGTCGGGAGCATAGAATTGCCCTGTTGATCGACCGCCCAGGCGCCGGCAAAATCGTTGCCGGTGATCAGCAGCGGCGTCACGCCGTCGCCGCCAGAGGAGAGCTGCGAGGTGGAGTTGCGGGCATCCTGACGGGCTTCGACCCAGAGCGGACCGCCGCGATAGCGACCGGGAAAGTCCTTCAGGAGATAGAAGGTGCGGGTCAGAACATGGTTTTCCGGTGTCGGCTCGAGCGGCGGAATATCGATGGTGGCAAGAATTTCCTGCAGCCGCAGGCCGTTGGGGCTGGAGCTGCCATCGAGTGCTGAGACCTGGTCGCGGGTGTCGAACAGAACCGTGCCGCCGTTGCGCATATAGGCGTCAATGCGCGAGATCGAGGCCTGCGATGGCATCGGCGCTGTCGCGGAGACCGGCCAGTAGATGATCGGATAGAAGGAGAGGTCGTCCTTGGCGATGTCGAGGCCGACAGGGGCGCCGGGTTCGAGCGTCGTGCGGTAGCTCATGTACTGGGTGAGACCGTCGAGGCCGCGTTCGGAGATGCTGTCGACATCGCTTTCGCCGGTCTGGACATAGGCGAGGTGGGTCGTGTCGAGGCGGTCGAGGATCTGGTCGTCGCCAGGCTTTACGCCTTCACCGGGCTGCATTTCGCGAAATGGCTGCGGCTGGGCCGATTGCGGTTGCGCCGCGGCAGCGGGCGGCGAGGGTGGCTGCTGGGCGAGCGACGGGTTCGGGTTGAGCAGCGCCATTCCCAACGCGAAGCCGAGGATGAGGGTCGCGGCGGTGCCAGACGTCCGGGCGGAGGTCGGCTTGGAGCGTCCGGGGCGGCGGGAAAAGGCACCGTTCATGAAGAGCATTACCAGGCTATCGAGGACGAGGAGCGCGAAGGCGAGAGCAAACAGGGTCGGACGCAGCGACACGGCCTCGCCGCCAGCCAGTTGCTCCCGCGCCACCTGCGTTCCGCCGGCCGATGGATCGAAGGGGGCAAGCACGGTCGCCGGCGCAAGAAGATTGACGGCGGAGTAGCCGTCTTCGGTGCCGTAGAGGCCCGGAGGGTGGTCGAAGCTTGCGACAGGCCGGGCGTTGGCCGGGATGGTGATTGGACGGGCAGCGCCGGTCTCGGTAGTCATTACGCCGTCGGCGGTCAGCAGACGGTAGGGCGGAAGGGCTGCGGCAGCACCTTCGGTTCCCGGCGCACCGGACGCGCTCCCACCGGCAGCACCGCCGACGCGGGCCATCTGCACCAGCCGGCGCAGCATTTCGACGAAATTGCCTGACAGCGGCAGGTTCGACCAGGTTGCCTCGGCACTGGTGTGGAACAGCACGATGCGGCCGGCCTCGACTTCTTTTTCGGTGACTAGCGGCGTGCCATCGGCAAGGCTTGCACAGGTACGCTCGGCCAGATCCGGCGTCGGTTCGGCCAGAACCTGGCGGGTCACGGTGATATCGGCTGCGCGCGGAAGACCGGCGAAGGGGCCGAAATTCGGGAAATCGGCGAGTGCCTGCGGCTCCGACCAGGACATGGCGCCGCCGAGCGCACGTTCGCCCTGTCGCAGGGTGACCGGTACCAGCGGATCGTCGGCCGGTGCTGCGGCAAGCCGCGGTCCGGCGAAGCGGACGAGCGTACCGCCACGGGAAATCCAGCGCTGCAGCGGCTGCGAGATTTCCGGCGGCAGGCGGCCGACATCGGCCATGATGATCGCCGAGGGATTGTCTTCGAGGATCTGCGGGATCGACACCGAGAGATCGGCGGTGTTGGGCTGGATCACATCGGCATAGGGCTGGAGCGCCCGGCTGATATAGTAGAGCGGCTGCAGCAACGGCTGGAAATCGCTGCCGCTTTCGCCGGCAATCAGCGCCACGCGGCGGCGGCGGAAACCGTCGTCGAGAAGGTGGGCGGCACCGGCGGTTGCGATCCTTTCGACGGAAAGGCGGGCGAAATCGTTGCGCAGTTCGAACGGCGCGGAGATTTCCGTCGTTGCGGTGTTGGCGCCATCGGCAAATTCCAGCGTGCCTGCGGCAAGCGAGCGACCCTGCGGATCGAGCGCGTTGACGGTGAACTGCTGCGTGCCAGCCGTGGAAAGGCGTGTGGCGCTGACATTCATCGCCGTGGAATTGTTGGTGGCACCGGTGATCGCGACGGCCGATTGTCCATCGCCTTCGAGGACGCGCATGTCGCCTGCCGAGAGGCCGGCAAGGGCGGTCATCGTTTCGGCGTCGGTCGTGGCGGCGATGCCGTCGGAGACGAGCGCCAGCGTGCCGGGGCGGGTGCCGTTAAGGGCTTCCCGGAGTGCGGTGACGGCGCGCGTGCGGTCGGGCACCAGCGGCCTCGGGCTTGCGGCGGCGAGCTTGTCACGCGCTGTGGCGGCACTGCCGGGCGTTGCTTCCTGGTTCTGATCGGCGGTGAAGGCGATCGCGACCGGGAGGTCAGCGCTTTCGGCATCGTCGATCAGGAGATTGGCGGTCTCGACGCGGCGTTCCCAGTCGGTCGATGTTGCCCAGCCGTTGTCGATGACGAGCGCCAGCGGGCCATCGGTGTTGAGCGAACTCGTGCGCGGGTTGATGACCGGATCGGCGATGGCGAGAATGATTGCTGCGGCGAGAAGCATCCGAAGGAGCGTCAGCCACCACGGGCTCTGGGACGGCGTTTCCTCGCGCTTCAGCACACTTGCGAGAATGCGCAGGGGCGGGAAGACTTCCGACTTCGGCCGCGGCGGGGTTAGCCGCAGCAGCCACCAGATGGCGGGCAGGGCAATCAGGCCGAACAGGATGGCGGGATAGGCGAAAGCGAGCGCGCTCATGACCTGTCCTCGATATTTCCGCTATCGATCCGTCTAGGCGACGGCATGCCGGAGAGGTAGCCGTGGACGGCGACGAGAGCTTCGGAGGCGAGACGGTCGGTGCGGTGGAAAACGAAACTCCAGCCGAGACGGCGAAGGCCTTCTCCGAGCGCATCGCGGCGGGCGAGATAGGCGCGCTGATAGTCCTCGCGGATGTTTTCGGCGCGGCCGGAGACGAGCTTTTCGCCGGTTTCGGGATCGGTGAATTCGGTGCGGCCGGTATAGGGGAATGTCTCTTCGGCGGGATCGGCAACCTCGATCACATGGCCGCGCAGGCCGCGGCGTCCGAGCGGCGTGATGCGGTCCATGACCTTGTCGGCGTCATCGAGGAAATCGCCGATCAGGACGATATCGCTCTGGCCGCGGATCATGCCCGTGTCCGGCAGGCCGGTCGCCTGCGGCGCGTGCATGATGGCGGTCGCCAGCCGTTCGGCGGCGTTGCGGGCCGAGACCGGTTCCATGATGCCGGGGCATCCGATCCGTTCGCCGGAGCGGGCCAGGATTTCGGCGAGCGCCAGCATGATGACCAGCGCGCGGCTTTCCTTTGATACCGATCCGAATGTCGATTTGTACATCATCGACGGCGACATGTCGGCCCAGAGCCAGATCGTGTGGGCGGCTTCCCATTCGCGGTCGCGGACATAGGTATGGTCGTCGCGGGCGGAGCGGCGCCAGTCGATTCGCGACAGGCTTTCGCCCTCCGCATAGGGCCGGAACTGCCAGAAGTTTTCGCCCATGCCGCGCTTGCGGCGGCCGTGCCAGCCGGCAATCACCGTATTGGCGATGCGCTTGGCCTCGACCATGCAGTCGGGCACCAGCATGGCGCGCTGCTGGGCACGATGGAGGACATCGCTGCTGGCGGTTTGATCGACGATCTGGCCGATGGATGCCACGGAGGTTCCTTTCTAGCCTGAACCGGCGATCTTCAGCCGCGGGCCTGTTTGACCAGGCCGGCAATGACATCGCGCACCGACATGCCTTCGGCGCGGGCGGCAAATGTCAGCGCCATGCGGTGCTGCAGGACCGGTTCGGCAAGCGCGTGGATATCGTCGAGCGAAGGAGCGAGGCGGCCTTCGTAAAGCGCACGGGCGCGGGCCGTCAACATCAGCGACTGGCCGGCACGGGGGCCGGGACCCCAGGCGACATGCTTGTCGGTCGAAGCGTTGCCGTGGCCCGGGCGGGCCGAGCGGACGAGCGACAGGATCGCATCGACCACCTTGTCGGAGACGGGCATCTGGCGGATCAGCGCCTGGATATCCTTCAGCCGCGTCGCGTCGATCACGCTGCGTGCCTTGGCTTCGGCGCTGCCGGTCGTGTCGAGCAGGATCTGGCGCTCGGCGGCAAGCTCCGGATAGAGGACGTCCACCTGCAGGAGGAAACGGTCGAGCTGTGCTTCGGGAAGCGGATAGGTGCCTTCCTGTTCCAGCGGGTTCTGGGTGGCAAGGACGTGGAAGGGTGCGGGCAGGTCATAGCGCTGGCCGGCGACGGTGATGTGATATTCCTGCATGGCCTGCAGCAGCGCAGACTGGGTGCGGGGCGAGGCGCGGTTGATTTCGTCGGCCATCAGCAGCTGTCCGAAGACGGGTCCCTTGACGAAGCGGAAGGAGCGGCGTCCGGTCTCATCCGTATCCATCACTTCCGAGCCCAGAATATCCGACGGCATCAGGTCGGGGGTGAACTGGATGCGGTTGGAATCCAGCCCGAGGACGGTGCCGAGCGTCGAGACGAGTTTGGTCTTGGCGAGGCCGGGAACACCGACCAGCAGCGCATGACCGCCCGAGAGGACCGCGAGCATGGTGTTTTCGACGACACGCTCCTGGCCGAAGATGACCTTGGCGACTTCCTCGCGGATGGCGGCGATATCGGCAAGTGCCTTTTCGGCCGAGGCGATGATGGCTTTCTCGTCGAGGACTGTTTGCGTAGAATTCATCATGCCCATGTCGTTCACCATCACCCTTGATTGGTATCCAGATCCAGCAGGCTTCGCCGAACCTATCCGTCCGACCGTGAATCGCTGCATCGCAGCGGCCACCTTAGACGTTGAAACTTATTCCGCCAAATAAGGCTGACAAGCACGCGATGAATGACTATCTCGTGAGAACATTCACCTTGGCTGATGCTTAAGGTCGAACCGGGACTGAAAAATGGCAGTAGAACCAATTAATGAGGCGGCCGATGCCGCTGGTCTCGCGGCGATGATTTCCCATGCGTCGGAGCAGGCGAGCGGTGGCCCGAGGGGCGAAATGCCCGGCCTGCCGCCGGTCGAGCGGTGGAACCCGCCGTTCTGCGGCGATCTCGATATGGAAATTCGTGCTGACGGAACATGGTTCTATCTGGGCACGCCGATCGGCCGGGCGCCGCTGGTCCGGCTGTTTTCGACCGTGTTGCGCAAGGACGAGGACGGCCGAACCTATCTCGTCACGCCTGTGGAAAAGGTTGCGATCCGCGTCGTCGATGCGCCTTTTGTGGCGGTTGAGATGCAAACGAGCGCGCGTGACGGAGAGCAGGTGCTGACGTTTCGCACCAATGTTGGCGATGTCGTCGAGGCAGGCAGCGACCATCCGATCCGGTTTGCGATCGCGGGCGAGGGACAGGAACTGAAGCCCTACCTGCATATCCGCGGGCGGCTCGAAGCGCTGGTGTCGCGGGCGGTGATGTATGATCTCGCCGCGCTTGGCGAGACGGTAGAGATCGATGGGGTCGCGATGTTTGCGGTCCGCTCCGGCGATGCGGTGTTCCCGGTGATGCCGGCCGCCGAGCTGGAATTGTTGTCCCGATGAGCGGTCTTGGTTTCTTTTCAGCGGCAGAGTTTCGCCGCCGTTCGCTTTCCCAGAAGGGCGGGCCGATCGAGGAAGCGTGGCGCGATCACGGCGATCATCTGCTCAACCCGGCCTGGGTGAACGCGACCGTTCAATCCAAGCTGAAGGATGCGGCCGTGCTGGTGCCCGTCATCGACGATGCCGATGGCGCCAAGGTTATCCTGACGCAGCGGACGGTGAAGCTGCGCAAGCATTCCGGACAGATCGCGTTTCCGGGCGGTGCGATCGATCCCGAAGACGGATCGCCTGAGGTGGCGGCGCTGCGCGAGGCGGAGGAAGAGATCGGTCTCGACCGGCGCTTCGTCGAGCCGCTGGCCAGGCTTCCCGACTATTATGCGGCGACCGGATTTCGCATCACGCCGGTGCTGGCCGTTGTGAGCCGCGGTTTCGAGCTGACGCTCAATCCGGACGAGGTGGACGCGGCTTTCGAAGTGCCGCTGTCCTTTCTGATGGACGAGGCGAACCACCAGCGCGGCACCCGCGACTGGAATGGCGCGACCCGGCACTTCTACGTCATGCCCTATGAGGACCGGGAAATCTGGGGCATTACCGCCGGAATTTTACGCACGTTGTATGAAAGGCTTTACGCATGACCTCCATTGCTACCCCCTCGGTTGCCGGTGAGGCATGGTTCAACGATGCCGCTCTGCAGCGGCTTCTAGCGCTTCTGAACGCCGATGGCGGCGAGGCGCGGGTGGCGGGTGGCGCGGTGCGCAACGCGCTGATGGGGCTCGCCGTCGCCGATATCGACGTGGCGACGACGCTTCTGCCGCAGGATGTGGTG
This sequence comes from Rhizobium sp. PvP014, assembly GCF_017876855.1. Classification (NCBI taxonomy): domain Bacteria; kingdom Pseudomonadati; phylum Pseudomonadota; class Alphaproteobacteria; order Hyphomicrobiales; family Rhizobiaceae; genus Rhizobium; species Rhizobium sp. PvP014. Next base: position 1,555,986 of record NZ_JAGIOT010000002.1, on the reverse strand, counting down.
GAGCGGGCAGAAGCTGCCGGCATGAAGGCCGTGCCGACCGGCATCGAGCATGGGACGGTAACGCTGGTGATCGACGGCACGCCGTTCGAGGTGACGACGCTTCGCCGCGACATCGAGACGGACGGACGCCATGCCAAGGTTTCGTTCGGCACCGACTGGCAGGCCGATGCGGAACGGCGCGACCTCACCATCAATGCACTCTACGCGGATGCGTCGGGCGCTGTGGTCGATTTGGTCAAGGGATTGCAGGACATCGAGAGCCGGACGATCCGGTTTATCGGCGACGCTTCGCAGCGGATTGCCGAGGATCATCTGCGCATTCTCCGGTTCTTCCGGTTTTTCGCCTATTACGGATCCGGCCGGCCGGATGCCGACGGATTGCGGGCATCGGCACGCGCCAAGGACAGGCTTTCCACGCTTTCTGGCGAGCGGGTCTGGGGCGAGACGAAGAAACTGCTGGCCGCTCCCGATCCATCGCGCGCACTTTTGTGGATGCGGCAGGCTGGTGTTTTGACTGAAATTCTGCCCGAAACCGAAAAATGGGGCATCGACGGCATTCATCCGTTGGTCGCTGCGGAAGCGGCGCTCGGCTGGACGCCGGATCCGCTGCTGCGGCTTGCGGCGATCGTGCCGCCCGATGCGGAACGGCTTACGGCGATGGCAAAGCGGCTGCGGTTTTCGAATGCCGATGCGGCGAAGCTGGCCGTCTGGGCGTCCGCACCCGCCATTCCCGACGAGGTGACGGATGTCGGCTTCGATCGTCTGCTCTACCGAAATGGCGCGGCCGGGATGGTTGCACGCGTCAAGCTGGCGTTGTCGTCGGCCAGAGCAGCGGCCGAGGGCGATCCAATGGCGATGCGAAAGTCGGCAAGGCTGTCGGTTCTTCTGAAGCGGGCCGAGGGCTACGTCAAACCGGTCTTTCCGATCGCGGGCGCCGACGTTCTCTCGGCAGGTGTGCCTGCCGGCAAGAGGGTCGGTGAGATCCTGAAGCAGATCGAGGACTTCTGGGTGGAGCGTAACTTCAACCCCGACCGGGCAGCGCTGGCCGCCCGGCTGGACGAGATCGTGAAACAGAGCTCCTGATCAATCCTCCTATTCGGAGATCGCCCAGGAGTGGAACACGGATGCCCGCTCCGCGGGAATCATCATGTGAGCGGCATTGGCCGCGCCGGATTCCGCCGACTTACCGGCAAGCTGCCGCTTCACTTGCTCGACACAGAAAGCGTGGGGCAGTTCGCCACCGCTTCTAGCTCGCATTTCGACGGCCAGACGCTCGACCAATTCGGGCGTCTTCATCAACTTCGAAACGGGGTATGGACTTGGTTTTGTCAGGCTGTTTGATGGGGTCATGGCTGTTCTCCCGTGCAACCAGACCGCACGCTAGCACCGAACACACCGATTCGAACATCGAATTTTTCGCAGATGACAACTACCAGTGGCCTTACAGTCATCAATTTCTTGAGAGCAGACTGCCGGGGCGTGCCAAAATGATCAGGGCCAGCGGACTGCCGGTGGCATCGAGGACAAGATCGATTCCACATTGCCGCCTGTCTTCAGGCCGAAAATTGTACCGCGGTCGTAGAGAAGGTTGAACTCCACGTAGCGGCCGCGACGGATCAGTTGCTCGTCGCGGTTCTCTTCGGTCCAGGGCCGGTTGAAATTGCCGCGGACGATCTTCGGGTAGAGGAGGTTGAAGGCGCGGCCGACATCCTGCGTGAAGGCGAAATCGGCATCCCAGCCGCCTTTTTCCGCATCCGAGTGGAGCCAGTCGAAAAAGATGCCGCCGACGCCGCGGGGCTCGTTGCGGTGCTTCAGGAAGAAATAGTCTTCGCACCATGCCTTGTAGCGGGGGTAATCGGCGACCGCGTGCCGATTGCATGTGATTTCCATGACCCGGTGGAAAAGCTGGGTATCGGGGTCTTCCTGGCTGCGGCGGATGTCGAGGACCGGCGTCAGGTCGGCGCCGCCACCGAACCACTGGCTGGTGGTGACGACCATGCGGGTGTTCATGTGCACTGCCGGCACATTGGGATTGACCGGATGGGCGATGAGCGAAATGCCCGACGCCCAGAATGCGGGGTCTTCGTCGGCGCCGGGGATCTGCTTGCGGAATTCTTCGGAAAACTCGCCGTGGACGGTGGACGTGTGGACGCCGACCTTCTCGAAGACGCGGCCTTCCATCATCGACATCGTACCGCCGCCGCCTTCGCCCTCGTTGCGAAGCCAGTTCTTCCGGGTAAAGCGGCCGGGCGGCTGATCGGAGAGCGGGCCGGTCAGCTCGTCTTCCAAAGCCTCGAAGGAAGCACAGATCGTGTCGCGGAGGCTCTCGAACCAGGCTCGCGCGGCTGCCTTCTTCTCTTCGAGATTTTCGGGCAGTTCCTTGGGCAATGCCGGCCGTTCCATGGTCTTTTCCTTTTCCGCTATGCCTTTGATCTGATTCCGTATCCTCGCCGGCGGCACTTAGCATCTCAGACTTGCGCCGGCCATTCCCAAGCGCGTGAGACCGCCCGTTTTAAGACAGGAAAACAGACTCGCAATGCGTGTGAGACCATATTATCTTGATGTCACCAGGTGCCGATAAGAGGGTTTGATGGCGAAATTCACACCCCCGCCACTCGACGGGCTGAAGCGCAGAATTCACCGCCACCGGCAGGAACAGGCGGGCGGACCGGGCAGTATGTTCGTGCGCGAGACATTTCTGATGACCCGCGAGGATGCCCGCGAAAAAGCGCGGCAATGGTTCGACGAATTTCCGAAGGCTGCCTACTGGACCGAAGTGGAAAGCTGGCGCCAGCTGGAGGGCGACCGCATCGAGTTCACCATGCGGAGACTTCCGACGGCGGACTAAGGAAGTCCCTCAGGCGCCGGGTTCGGCGAGGCGAAGGCGGCTTTCGATCAGTGCGCCGCTGTCATCGAGGATCGGATGCGCAACCGACACGATGTGCGCATTGATACGTTTGAGGTCACGTAGCATGTCGAGATGCAGCGAGCTGGTCTGCAGGCTTTCCAGTCGTCCGTCGCGCAACCGCTCCAGATGCTTTTCGGCGGACCGCTTTTCGAGCCGGCGGACTTCCACCTTGATTTCCATCAACTGCCGCGCCAGCGCCAGATCGCCGGTCTGGAAGATCGTCTGGGCGGTTCTCAGGTTGTCGACGGTCAGGCTGAGCAGCACCTGCAATTCATCGAAGCCGTCGTCCGAGAACTTGAGGCCGTGCGCAATCTTCTTGCGGACCTGTTCGGCGATGCCTTTTTCGATGATGTCGCCGATATGTTCGAGGTTGATCGCGTAATCTATAATGGCGATGGAGCGGCGGGCGTTCTCCGCATCGAGACCGGTGCGGCCCAGTTCCGACAGGTAGAGCTTCACATCCTGATGAACGTGATCGACCCGTGACTCGAGCCCGGCGATGTCTGCAAGCGGGGCGATATCGTTACGTTTGAAGGCATTTTCGGTGCGGATCAGCATGCGCTCGATGGTGTCGCCGACGCCGAGCACTTCGCGCGTCGCATTGGCGAGCGCCATCACCGGGTTGTCGAGCGCGTCCTGATCGAGGAAGCGGGGGCCGTCGTCTCGCTGCGGATCATCAGGGACAAGGCGAGCTGCAAGGCGCGAGACTTGGGCTGAGAACGGGAATACGACCAGCGCCAGCAGGATATTGAAGGCGAGGTGTGCATCGACCGGGAGCTTTTCCGGCGACAGCGGCAAGGCTTGAACGGCATCGGCGACAGGGCCCGCGAGCGGCAACGCGATGGCGCAACCGATGCCGCGGGTGACAAGGTTGCCGAGCGTGATGCGTCTTGCGGCAGCCGGCGCAGAAAGAGTGGCGACGACGGGCGGAATGGCGCCACCGAGATTTGCGCCGAGGATGAGCACGATCATCAGGCCGGCGGAGACATTTCCGGTCGAGGCGAGCGAGAGGATCAGCACCACGACCGCAAGGCTGGACGACGAGACGAAGGCGAGCACCGCCGACAGTATCAGCGCCACCGGCCACGCGTCATCGAGCAGGCCGATAAAGGCCGCGAGCGCCGGCGACTGGCGCATCGGTTCGGTGGCGAGCCCAAGCAGATGCAGTGACAGCAGCATCAGGCCGACGCCTATCATGGCCGTGCCGCCGCCTTTGCGGGCTGGCGATGCACCGCGAAGCATGACCAGACCGATGAGGATGAGAAGGGGCGACAGCCACTCGATGCCGGTCGCGACCAGCCAGGCGGTAACGGCGGTGCCGACATTGGCGCCGAGGAGCACGATCTGAGCCATGCGTGGACGCACCATGCCGCGTTCGGCAAACGAGGCGAGCGTCAGTGCGGTCGCGGTCGAACTTTGCAGGGCGATCGTGGCGACAAGGCCGGAGACGAAGGAGCGCAGGCTGCTGCTGGTGCCGCGGGCTAGACCCGTCTTGAGGCGTGTCCCGAAGGCGCGGGTGACGCCATCCTTGACCTGCGCAAGGCCAAACAGAAGCAGGGCCACGGCGCCGAAAAGATTGATGATGACGATGGTGGATTGCATATCGGATTGTCTTCGCCCGGGGACGGTTCCTATCGAATGAAGTGCGATAATGAATTGCCGGCTAACGAATATAGGCCGATTACGCCGATGTGCAAATCACTGTTCGCGACAGTTTTTTACGCGTTTTGGCGTGGGGGCAAAAGGACATCAGGCAGCGTCTGCGGTGGCCTGCTCTTTCGCCGGGACCGGCATGAGTTCAAGACCCAAAGCCTTCATCACCTTCAGAATTGTGGTAAATTCCGGATTGCCTTCGCCGCTCAAAGCCTTGTAGAGCGCCGCCCGGCTCATGCCGGTTTTGCGGGCAAGCTTGCTCATGTTTCGGGCCTTGGTGACGGTTCCGAGGCATTTGGCGATGAAGGCCGGATCGCCTTCCTCGAAGGCTGCGACCATGAATTCGTGGATTCCTTCTTCGGTATCCAGATATTCAGAAGGATCGAATAGACGGGTCTCGAGGGGCATCGCTAATCTCTCCACGCACTTGCCAGTCGCTTTGCCTCGGCGATATCGCGCTGCTGACTGCTTCTGTCGCCACCGCACAGAAGGACGACAACGGTGTCTCAGCGCTTTATGAAATAGAGTCGGTAGCCAGGGGCATGATCGACACGCATTTCTCCGCATCATAGAGTAAACTCAGGCGTGTAAAAGACGCTAAATGCGCGTGCCGTTTATGCGGTGAAACCCGTCTGCCGCAGCGCTTCTCCTGATATCATTGCGGCCGACATGGCGACGTTGATGGAGCGCTGTCCTTCGCGCATCGGGATCAGTATGCGGGCATCCGCCGTTTCGTGGACGAGGTCCGGAACGCCGGCGCTCTCGCGGCCGAACAGCAGGATGTCGCCGGGCTGAAACTGGAAGTCCACGTAGGGTTGGGCGGCCTTTGTGGAGGCGAGGACCAGCCGCCGGTTTTCGGATCTCCGCCAGTCGTCGAACTGCTGCCAGTTGACGTGGCGGGTGAGTTCGACGTTTGCCAGGTAATCCATGCCTGAGCGTTTCAGGTTGCGATCCGAAATATCGAAGCCGGCCGGTTCGATGATATCGACGCCGAGGCCGAGGCAGGCGGCGAGGCGAAGGATCGTGCCGGTATTGCCGGGAATGTCAGGCTGGTAGAGGGCGATGCGCAGGTTGGTCATGGTTTTCCTTAAGCCGAGCCGGCCTGTGAGCTCAAGCGTTTGAGGGCGGTTTCGATCGGATTGCCGCAGATTTGGGACTTTTCAAAATGGCAATGAACGGGTAAAAGGGCATCGATCTTTAACGCCAGCCTATGGAGGCCTTCATGGATATGACCGTGCTTATGCGCCTCCGCCCCCCGGTATTTGTCCGACAGGCTTAGGCGTCCGCGGTTTCACGCAGTCTTTTCACCATTGTATTTTGCACGGCCGATATCCGGCAGCGCTCACCACATAACTGACCGGTTCGCCGTCGGCGCGTTTGCGTTGCGTGAAGCGGGTCCGATTGACGGAGCTATCAATGTTTTCCTGGTTCGAACGGCGGGTTCACCCTTATCCCGAGGAGACCCCAGGCCTGCCGCCTGCCGGCCTGATCGCCTTCCTCTGGCACTATACCAAGCCTGTCTGGCCCTGGGTGCTGATCATGTCGGTCTGCACGATGTTCATCGCGCTCGGCGAAGTGATGCTGTTCCAGTTTCTGGGCAATATCGTCGACTGGCTGACGCATGCCGAGCGTTCGACGTTCCTTGCGAACGAGGGAATGACGCTGGTTGCCATGGCACTGATGGTGCTGGTCGGGCTGCCGCTCGTCGCCGGCCTCAATTCTCTCATCATGCACCAGATCCTGATGGGCAATTTTCCGATGATCGCCCGCTGGCAGATGCACCGGTTCCTGCTCAACCACTCGATGACATTCTTTGCCAACGAGTTTGCGGGTCGCGTCTCGACCAAGGTCATGCAGACGTCGCTCGCGATCCGCGAAGTGGTGATGAAGGTGCTCGACGTCTTCGTCTATGTGGCAACCTACTTCATCTCGATGGTGGCGGTGGTTGCGGTCGCGGATATCCGTCTGGCGGTGCCGTTGGTGGTCTGGATCGCCTTTTATTCGGCAACCGTCGCCTACTACGTTCCCAAGCTCCGGAAGATCTCGGCAGCGCAGGCGGATGCGCGCTCGATGATGACCGGGCGTGTCGTCGACAGCTACACCAACATCGCGACGGTGAAGCTGTTTTCGCATTCCGGCCGTGAGGAAGACTACGCCAAGGATGCGATGGACGTGTTCCTGAAGACCGTGCATGGGCAGATGCGCAAGGTGACCGCGTTCCAGGTGCTGGTTTATTTCTACAACTGTGCAGCCCTGTTTGCCGTCGCGACGCTGTCGATCTGGTTCTGGCTGGACAGCGCGATCTCGATCGGCGCAATCGCCATCGCGATCGGCCTTGCGATGCGCATCAACGGCATGTCGCAGTGGATCATGTGGGAAGTCTCGGCGCTGTTTGAGAATATCGGCACGGTCTATGACGGCATGTCGATGATGACCAAGCCGCATGACGTCACCGATGTCGAGGATGCGTCGAAGCTTTCGGCGGCGAAAGGCCATATCGTCTACGACGACGTGCGCTTCCATTACGGCAAGGCAGCGGGCGTCATCGACGGGCTGACGCTGGATATCAAGGCGGGCGAGAAGGTTGGCCTGGTCGGGCGCTCCGGTGCCGGCAAGACGACTCTGATGAACCTGCTCCTGCGGTTCTACGATCTGGAAAGCGGGCGGATCACCATCGACGGGCAGGACATTGCCGGTGTGACGCAGGACAGTTTGCGGTCCTTGGTCGGCGTGGTGACACAGGACACGTCGCTGCTGCATCGCTCGATCCGCGACAATATCGCCTATGGCCGGCCGGACGCGACCGATGCCGAGATCATTGAGGCGACCAAGCGGGCCAATGCCTGGGACTTCGTGGAAAGCCTCGTCGATCTTCAGGGGCGCAAGGGGCTCGACGCGCATGTGGGCGAGCGCGGCGTCAAGCTTTCGGGTGGCCAGCGTCAGCGGATCGCGATCGCCCGCGTGTTCCTGAAAGATGCGCCGATCCTGGTGCTGGACGAGGCGACCTCTGCGCTGGATTCGGAAGTCGAAGCGGCAATCCAGGAAAACCTGTTTGCCCTGATGCAGGGCAAGACGGTCATCGCCATCGCGCATCGGCTGTCGACGCTCACGGAGATGGACCGGGTGATCGTGCTCGACCGGGGCGCCATCGTCGAGACCGGCACGCATCGCGAACTGGCGGATCAGGGCGGCATCTATGCGGACCTCTGGAACCGTCAGTCCGGCGGCTTCATCGGGCATGAGGACGAGGGCCAGGCTGCCGAGTAAACCGTTGACGGAAGAGGCTTGCGGTCGCCGGGGAAACCGGCGGCCGACAACGGTCGTCACGCGTCCGATGGGCGCTGGACGCTTCCGATCGGCGGGATGGCGCGACGGCAACGATTTATCACTTGTTGCGCATGTTCCGAGCCACCCCGGGATGGTCGCTCACGCTCTCGGCGGCTCCCTAGGGAACGACGCCGCGGCTAGCGAAACATTCAACAATGTCAGGTATTTGCGACGACGCTAATATTTTTTTATGGCCGAGACGCAGTAAGTTTTTCTTTATCTAAAGCTGTCAAGTCTCGAGGGATTAAACTCCCTCTCATTTCGGCTCCGGTCCCAGATGTTCAGCAAGATAAAGATCAAGTTTCTTCTGCCCGCTCTCTTCGGCATCACCGTTCTTCTGGTGATCCTTCAGGGCGCACTCGCCATGCGCTCCGTCAACCAGCTCGATGCTCAGACGTCCAATATCAGCCGTCGCATGGAACGCTCGGTGATGACCTCCAATATGGACAGGATCCTGTCCGATATCCGGCGTCTTTATTTGATGGCGCTTTCGGCCAGCAATGCCGCTGACCAGAAGCAGTGGCTCGATCAGATCCGCGCCAAGACGCAAGAGCGTGCCGAGGCTTTCAAGACATTCGCCGACACGGCCAGCCTCGATGTGACCAAGGACAAGATCGAAAAGCTCGAGGCGATCGTTGCCGATTACGACAAGCTGGGAGCTCAGTTCGTCAGCCTGCTGGGGGCCTCGCGGGTCTATGAGGCCAAGGCCGTCATCGCGCAGATGGTGCCCAAAGGCGGCGAGGCCGGCGATGTGATGCTGGACATGATCAACGACAACCGGCTGCACAGCCTCGAATACGGCAAGGTCGCAGATAGCGCCGCACGGTTTGCAGCCATCTCGACGATTGTCGTCGTCGTCTTCGCAACACTTCTCGCGCTTGCTGCAGGGCTTTTGTCCTACTTCCGCGTTGCGCGCCCGATTGCCGACATTACCGGTTCGATGAACACGCTTGCCTCCGGTAATGCGCAGGTTGCGATCCCTTACGCGGGGCGGAAGGATGAAATCGGCGAGATGGCAGCAGCCGTTTCCGTGTTTCGCAACAACGCCCTGGAGCGCGAGCGCCTGGAGCGGGAAACCGAAGCCAACCGTTCGATGAGCGAGAGCGAGCGGATTGCTCGTGAGGAGCAGAAGGCGCATGAGGCGGCCGAGGTTTCGTTTGCCGTCGATAGTCTTGCCAACGGTCTGAACTCCCTCTCGCACGGCGATATGACCTTCCGCATCGGACAGCCGTTCGCCGGACAGCTCGATCAGCTGCGCGTCAACTTCAACGCCTCGATGGACAATCTGCAGACTGTCCTTCGTTCGGTCGGCGACAATGCCCGGATGATCGATGCCGGTGCCAACGAGATCCGCTCTGCCGCAGACGATCTGTCGAAGCGTACCGAGCAGCAGGCGGCATCGGTCGAAGAGACCGCTGCGGCGCTCGAGGAGGTAACGACGGCCGTCAAGGATTCGGCAGCCCGTGCCGGAGAAGCCGGCAAGCTCGTCGAGCACACCCGCAACGGTGCCGAAAAGTCCGGCGATATCGTTCGCCAGGCCGTCGTTGCGATGGAAGCGATCGAAAAGTCGTCCGGCGAGATCGGCAACATCATCGGCGTGATCGACGACATCGCTTTCCAGACCAATCTTCTGGCGCTGAACGCCGGTGTCGAGGCAGCCAGGGCCGGCGAGGCAGGCAAAGGCTTTGCGGTCGTTGCCCAGGAAGTCCGCGAACTTGCCCAGCGGTCCGCGAAAGCGGCGCGCGAGATCAAGGTTCTGATCGGTGCTTCGGGCGAAAAGGTGCGTGACGGCGTTGCGCTGGTCGGCCAGACAGGGGCTGCCTTGCAATCGATCGTGACCGAAGTGCAGCAGATCAACACCAACGTCGCCTCGATCGTCGTGTCTTCGCGTGAGCAGTCGACGGGTCTGTCAGAGATCAGCACCTCGGTCAATCATATGGACCAGGGCACCCAGCAGAACGCGGCGATGGTAGAGCAGACGACGGCTGCCAGCCACAGCCTTGCCGCGCAGGCCGCATCGCTGATCGAGCTTTTGGCACAGTTCAAGCTGGAAGAGGGACGTAGTGCCGTCCGCTCGGCCACGCCTGCATCGCGACCGGCACAGTCACCCGTGCGTGCAATGGGCAACCGGATTGCCTCGGCATTCGGCGGAGGTCAGGCTGCGGCCAAGCAGGAATGGTCGGAGTTCTGATCCTCTGCCAAAATGATGAGTTCTGGAAACGGCTGCTTCGGCGGCCGTTTTCGTTTTGAAGCCCGCCTTATGAAAAGGGGGCGATTGCGGAATTATCCGGCGACAGCCGCATCCCAGCCTTTGCCCCCTTTCGAAATCCGCCTATATCCTGCGGCATGATCATTCGTCTCTTCCGCGCCTTCGAAAATTATGTTCAGCCGTTTGCGCGCAAGGACGATCTGCGTCCGCCCGAAGACGTGTTCGCCTTTATCTGGTTCTACATCTCGCAGGCCAAGGCGCCGTTCTTCGGGATGCTTATTCTGGGTGGTCTGACGGCGGCGATCGAGGCGGCGCTGTTCTGGTTCGTCGGGCGGCTCGTGGATATCCTGTCGACGATCAAGCCGGGTGACGGCTGGACGGTGCTGCTCGACCAGCATGGCGGCGAGCTGTTGGGCATGCTGGTGCTGATCGGTGTCGTGCGCTTCCTGGTGACGATGTCGACCACGCTGATCGACCAGCAGATCATTACGCCCGGGTTCTACAACCTGATGCGCTGGCAGTCCTACATGCATGTTGCGCGCCAATCGCTGTCGTTTTTCCAGAACGACTTTTCCGGCCGGATCGTCACCAAGGTCTGGTCGGGCGGGCAGGCGGCGGGCGATCTCGTCACCTCGCTGATGGAAAGCGTCTGGTTCGTCACGATCTACTCGGTCTCCATGCTGGTCCTGGTTGGCGGGCTCGACCTGCGGCTCGGCGTACTCGTCTGCGTCTGGGTGCTGGTGTTCGGATTTCTGGCCCGTTATTTCGTGCCGCGCATTCGGTACCACTCGCGCGAGACGGCGGAGGCTGCCTCCATGCTCAACGGCCGCATGGTCGACGCCTACAGCAATATCCAGACGCTGAAACTGTTCGGGCGCGACGAGGCCAATGACCGCTACATGCGGCAGGGCTTTGAGACCTATCAGACCACGCTCATCCACTTTACCCGTTTCATCACCGGCGTCCGGGCGTCGATGGCGCTTCTGTCGGGCATCATGATCAGCAGCATGGCGGCGCTGTCGATCCATCTGTGGCTGTCCGGGCTGATCAGCTCCGGCGCCGTCGCGTTCACCTTGGCGCTGGTGCTGCGGTTGAACTTTCTGCTTGGCCGTCTGATGACCCAGTTCAACGGCATCATGCGAAATTTCGGCACCGTGCAGAACGCCGCCGAGCTGATCTCCAAGCCGATCGGGCTGGTGGACGTGCCCGATGCGACGGAGCTGAAGGTGGAGCAGCCGGAGATTCGGTTTGAGAACATCCGGTTTCACTACGGCAAGGGCGAGGGCGTGATCGACAACCTGTCGCTCTCCATCCGGGCGGGAGAGAAGATCGGGATCGTCGGACGATCCGGTGCGGGCAAGTCGACGCTCGTCAACCTGCTGCTGCGCTTCTACGATCTGGAGGGCGGGCGCATCCTGATCGACGGGCAGGATATCTCGAAGGTGAGCCAGGAGTCGCTGCGTGCCAATCTCGGCATGGTGACGCAGGACACGTCGCTGCTGCATCGCTCGCTTCGCGACAACATCCTGTTCGGGAGACCCGATGCGACCGACGCACAGCTTCTCGATGCGGCCAAGAAGGCCGAGGCAGACGGGTTTATCCAGACGCTGACCGACCAGCGCGGCCGGCGCGGCTTCGATGCGCATGTGGGCGAGCGCGGCGTGAAACTGTCGGGCGGACAGCGACAGCGGGTGGCGATTGCCCGGGTGATGCTGAAGGACGCGCCTATCCTGGTGCTGGACGAGGCAACATCGGCGCTCGATTCGGAGGTGGAAGCCGCGATCCAGTCCAATCTGGAGCGGCTGATGCAGGGCAAGACTGTGCTCGCCATCGCGCACCGGCTTTCGACGATCGCGACGCTCGACCGGCTGATCGTGATGGACAAGGGCGCCATCATCGAGCAGGGCACCCATAACGAGCTGATTGCGGCGGGCGGTCTCTACGCGGACCTCTGGTCGCGCCAGTCTGGCGGGTTTCTGGGGATCGAAGACGAAGGCGACGTGGTCAAGGTCCGGTGATCGCGATGTCGGCGATCAGCCCGGCGTGGTTGGAGCCGTAGGTGTTCGGCATGCGGGTGAGCGACTTTATCTTGAGCGGGGCACGCACATAGACGTGGTCGATCGCCAGACCCAGCATCCGCGCCCGGACTGGCCAGGTGGGCGGCTCGAAGGCTGCTGTCTTCAGACCCGTCGAGTTCAGAAACATCCGCATGTTGGGTGGCAGGCTTGAGGCGTTGAAATCGCCTGACAGAACCAGCGGGCCATCGGTGGCGGTGATGGCGAGCGCTGCATTCATGAGTTCCATCGTGTGGAAGTTGTCGAAATACGGCTTCGTCGTATGGATGCCGACGACATGGACCTTGCGCCCGGAAACCGTGACCTCGCCCATGATAAAGCGATTGTCGAAGATATTGCTCAGGCTTCGAACCGAAGCGTTTTCGATCGGGTTTTTTGAAAACATCATCTGGTCGCACTCTTCCATAAGCACGCCGCAACCGACGCGGTAGGGATAGACCGTGGCGATCTGCGTCAGATGTTCGTAAAGCGATTCGCCTTCCATGATGTTCACCACATCGGCGCCCGATGACAGGATGGCGCGGGTGATGCCCTCGGCATTTTCGTAGTTTTCGGAGAGGATATTGAAGGACATCAGCCGGAAGGTCGGTGCGCTCTGATCGGCAGGCGTGACCTCCGCCGCAATTTCGCGCGCCATCCACAGAGGGTGCGCGGTCAAAAGCAGCGCGACCAGAAGCAGGGCATAGCTTGCGAGGTTGCGGTGGATAAGAAGCGCCAGTGCCATGCCGGCGACGCAGGCCGCGGCCGCATGAAATTGCAGGCTGTGGAGCGTTGCGAGGATCCAGTGAGGCCGCAGATAGCGTGTCAAGATCGCGAGAAGGACCAGCGACACGATGACGCAGATGGCGACCGATAACGTCTTTCTCATTCAGGATTTCCGAGCCGGCTGCCATGAAGCTTTCTGCCGCCTAGCATGCCGTTCCGCCACTGGCAACGCAACAGGCCCGGCCGAGGGCAAGGAAGGGCAGGCGATCTGGGGTTGTGGCCGCTTCGCCACGCCCGCGCGTCCCGGGGTGGGGCAGTTCGATCCAATGCGGCGCATATCCGGCAATACAGGGGGACGGTCCGCATCCTGGCCAGAATGTGGCGGGCAGGCACTTGCCAAGTTGGGACTTTATCTGCGATCAAGCACATGAGGCGCTATTTGCTGGGATTCCCAAGGCATGAGTGTGTCGGGGGAGCCGCGCGGAGGAGCGATGCGGATTTATCCGCTGGAGCGTGAGAGGATGACTGACCGTGAGCGAGCACGATACGCATAGTGCACGCGTGGAGCCCCATTCGGGTGAACCCACGCGGCGCGATTTCCTATATTTGACTACCGGCATGGCTGGCGCCGTGGGCGTCGCGGCCGTTGCCTGGCCGTTCATCGACCAGATGCGGCCTGATGCATCGACGCTTGCGCTCGCATCGATCGAAGTGAATGTCGCAGCTCTTGAGCCGGGTATGTCGCTCACCGTCAAATGGCGGGGCAAGCCGGTGTTCATCCGCAACCGGACGCCGAAGGAACTCGAAGAGGCCAACAAGGTTGAGCTTGCCGCGCTCAAGGATCCGGTGGCACGCAATGCCAACCTGCCGGCCGATGCGGAAGCATCGGGCGTCGATCGTTCTGCCGGCGCCGGCAAGGAAAACTGGATCGTGATGATCGGCTCCTGCACCCATCTGGGTTGCGTGCCGCTCGGTCAGTCCGGGGACTTCGGCGGGTGGTTCTGTCCGTGTCATGGGTCGCACTACGATACGGCAGGCCGTATCCGTAAGGGACCTGCTCCGCAAAACCTGGCCATCCCGACGTTCGCATTTGCGTCGGATACCGTGATCCGGATCGGGTGAGGGGAGCATTCTCATGAGCGATCATTCGTCCTACCAGCCATCCACCGGCATTGAAAAATGGGTCGACCAGCGGCTGCCGCTGCCGCGTCTGATCCATGACAGTTTCATCTCGTTTCCGGTGCCGAGAAACCTCAACTACGCCTATACGTTCGGCGCCATGCTTGCGGTCATGCTGATCGTACAGATCCTGACCGGCGTCGTGCTGGCCATGCATTACACCGCATCGACAGTCGACGCGTTCGACTCGGTCGAGAAGATCATGCGCGACGTCAACCACGGCTGGCTGCTGCGCTACATGCACGCCAACGGCGCGTCGTTCTTCTTTATCGCCGTCTACCTGCATATCGGACGCGGTCTGTACTACGGCTCCTACAAAGCGCCGCGCGAAATCCTCTGGATCCTCGGCGTCGTCATCTATCTCCTGATGATGGCGACCGGCTTCATGGGCTACGTTCTGCCCTGGGGACAGATGTCGTTCTGGGGTGCCACCGTCATCACCGGCTTCTTCTCGGCCTTCCCGCTGGTGGGTGAATGGATACAGCAGTTCCTGCTCGGCGGCTTTGCCGTCGACCAGCCGACGCTCAACCGCTTCTTCTCGCTGCATTACCTGCTGCCGTTCATGATTGCCGGCGTCGTCGTCCTGCATATCTGGGCACTGCATGTGACCGGCCAGACCAATCCGACCGGCGTCGAGATCAAGACAAAGACCGATACGGTGCCGTTTACGCCTTATGCGACGCTCAAGGATGCGCTCGGCGTTTCGGTGTTCCTGATCGTCTACGCCTGGTTCATCTTCTACATGCCGAACTATCTCGGCCATCCGGACAACTACATCCCGGCTGATGCCCTGAAGACCCCGGCACATATCGTGCCCGAATGGTACTACCTGCCATTCTACGCGATGCTGCGCGCGATCACCTTCAACTTCCTGTTTATCGACTCGAAGCTCGGCGGCGTGCTGGTGATGTTCGGTGCGATCATCATCCTGTTCTTCGTGCCATGGCTCGATACGTCGAAGGTGCGCTCGGCCGTGTACCGGCCCTGGTACAAGACGTTCTACTGGATCTTCGTCGTCAACGCGATCCTGCTCGGCTGGCTCGGATCACAGCCGGCGGAAGGCATTTTCGTCGTGCTGTCGCAGATCGGGACGGCCTACTATTTCGGCTTCTTCCTCGTGATCATGCCGCTGCTCGGCCTGTTCGAGACACCTCGCCGCATTCCGAATTCGATCACGGAAGCGGTGCTGGAGAAACAGGGCAGATCAGCCAATGCCGGCGTCGCGGCCGGTCAGGCAAATGCCTGAGCGCAGGCGGGAGGAGACTTACATGAAGAAAATAACACTCGGCCTCGCTTCGCTCACCCTGGCACTCGGCCTCACAATGACGTCCTTGAGTGCGCAGGAAAAGCATGACGTCGGCGCCGGTACAGCCGGCGGCGGCGGCGGTGACCATGCGGAGGGCGGCACGCCGCATTATCCGCTGCGTCATCCGGAACCTGTGGACTGGACCTTTGCCGGTCCCTTCGGCCACTACGACAAGGGCCAGCTGCAGCGCGGCCTCAAGGTCTATACGGAAGTCTGTTCCGCCTGCCATTCGATGCGGCTCGTTTCGTTCCGCACGCTCGAGGATCTCGGCTATTCGGACGGCCAGGTGAAGGCGCTTGCGGCCAATTACGAGGTGCAGGACGGTCCGAACGACGACGGCGAGATGTTTACCCGCAAGGCCGTGCCATCCGACCACTTTCCGTCTCCCTATCCGAACGCCCAGGCGGCGGCGGCGGCCAATAACGGTGCTGCACCGCCGGATATGTCGCTGCTTGCCAAGGCGCGCGGCATTACCCGCGGATTTCCGCAGTTCGTGTTCGACATCTTTACCCAGTACCAGGAAGGCGGCCCGGACTATATCCACGCGCTGCTGACCGGCTACCAGGATCCGCCTCCGGGCGTGGAAGTCGCACCGGGGACGCACTACAATCCCTACTTTGCCAATGCCTCAGCGCTCGCCATGGCCCCGCCGATCAGCAATGATCAGGTGAGCTATGACGACGGTACGCCGCAGACGGTGGATCAGTATTCGAAGGACGTCGCCGCGTTCCTGATGTTTACTGCCGAGCCGCATCTGGAAGAGCGCAAGCGCACCGGTTTCATGGTGATGATCTTCCTGGTGATCTTTACCGGGCTGATCTATCTGACCAAGAAATCGGTCTATGCCCGCAAGCCGCACTGAGCTTCAAAGTTTAAACCAAAAAGGCGGCTTCGGCCGCCTTTTTCATGTCTTGCGATCAACCACTTACGGGTCAGGGCAGCCCAGCTTACGCGGTGGTCAGAAATAGGTGACGGTGACGATGACCGTGTCTGTGTAGTTGCCGACGGCAGCCGGTTGCGGAGCGACGCGGC
This sequence comes from Rhizobium sp. PvP014, assembly GCF_017876855.1. Classification (NCBI taxonomy): domain Bacteria; kingdom Pseudomonadati; phylum Pseudomonadota; class Alphaproteobacteria; order Hyphomicrobiales; family Rhizobiaceae; genus Rhizobium; species Rhizobium sp. PvP014. The sequence goes on along the minus strand of NZ_JAGIOT010000002.1, from coordinate 1,539,592 downwards.
CAAAGACAGGTATCGACTGCACCGCGCCGGCCCCTGTGCCGGAGACGAGTGCGCTACCTGTCGCACCCCAGGGTCGAGAATGGGCCTGATCGGCGTAAAGGCCGTAGGCGATCGTGTTGTTACCGGAGCGCATCAACCGTTGTTCCGGGTTGGTGGCCGCAGCCAGGCCGCCATCCATGGCGATGCTATAGGTCGAGTTCGGCGTGCAGGTGATGTCGACCCCGCCGCTTGCGGTCACTTCGGAATCGATCAGGCCGTGAAGACCGAAATCAAGGTTTGAAACGGCGATCAGGCAGTTTGCCGCAACTGTTGCCTGAACGGTGAAACTTGCCTGCGCCAGTGTCGCCGACGTCGGTGCCGTGCAGTCGAGGGTACTTCCCTCTTCGTAGTAGAACCGCACCTCGCCGGTGCTGAACGAGGAGAGGTAGGTGCCGGTGCCAGCGCTCGTCTGGCCGGCAGATAGCCCGCCGTAAAGCGTCACGGCGCCATTGGCCTCGCCATCAGATGCGGCGATGCGGATCGTCCGTGGCTGGCCGAGTGTCGTATCGTCATACGAACCCCAGCGGGTCGCGCGGCCGGCGTCGGCGTAGAGCTGGTAGCCGAGTTCGTTCGTGCCCGATCGCATGGTGCGGGTCCCGCCGGATGCGCCACCGCTGCCGCTGCCGAGATTGCCGCAGAGCGTGACCGCCGTTGCGTTGGCGCTGACGCCGCTGCAACTGATCGAAACCTGCGCCGTCGCATCGGCGGACACGCCCGAGAGCGTATCGACATTGCCGAAGTTGGCGGAATCGATGTCGACGGTACAGTTTGCGGCCGCGGCGTCGCCGGCGCCGGCTCCATAGAGGAGCAGGCCGATCCCGGCCTGGAGAAGAAGCGTTCTGAGGCGCTTAAGGCTGACAAATCGCATCGGTAATACTCACCTGTTTGCCCCGCTGGGGCTTGTATTGGAAGGTTGCAACGCAGGTGGTCTCATCCGGCAGCGTCAGGGTGAGGCGGTTGCTGGCTTTCAGATTTTCCACGAGCGTCTGGCCGTCATAGCCGACGACGAAGGGCTCCGATCCGGTCTTCGTCGTGCCACTGGCGCCGACTGCGATTGGTTTTCCGTCCGGTCCGGAGAAGGTCACCAGTGCGGCGTTCGCATCGACGTCGACCTCGAAGTTGACGACGATCCCCGACCGGTCGGCCGGCACCACGACGGTTCGGGTGGTGTTGACGACGGCATCGAGCGGCAGATCCTCGGGGTCGATCGCAATGTGGTTTTCCTGATAGGAGCGCAGGTTCGGAAGGAGCAGCTTGCCGCCGCTGTTCGTGCGGCCGGCTGGTCTGTTCTCATGCTGGACCTCGACGCCGGGCGCGCCTGCATCGACGATGGCGAACGCGTCGTTGATGCGGTTGGAGGCGAAGACGCCGCCTCCGGCGCCGACCAGAGCTCCATCAACGGTCACACTGGCCCTTGTCTTGCTGCCGCGTTGGTCGACACGCGCCGCCACTTTCGCCGCCGAAGCGCGGTAGCTGACGGCTGCCGAGTTGATCGCGTTTTCCGACTGCGTCCGGCCAACGCTCCAGCCGTAGTCGCCGATCTGCTGACCCAGCGTGCGACTGACCGTCTGCGTCACGCTGGTTTCGTCTGACTGCGATGCTACCGTTGTGGTGGCCGAGATCCGCTTGCCGATCGGGACGAAGAGGCTCGCATAGATTCCGACAGTGCCGTCGGTCAGGCTCTTGATCGCGGACACGGAAAACGTGCTGTCATTGAACACCGGGCGGCTGTAGGAAAGGCCGAGGATACGCTGCCGGTCACCTTCTGCGGTCTCGGCATTGGTGAAGCTGAAGTTCAGGTTCGATCGGTCGAAAGGCATTGGGACCGACAGGGATACCTGGTCGAGCGCCTTGGGCGGCGCCGCTGATCCGAGCAAGATCCCGTCGGTGGAGCTGCGCTTGTCGGCTGTGACCGAGGCAATGTCCTGAAAACTGCCGAAGCTGCGCTGCATGCGGGCTCTGAGGTGAAAGCCCCGCATCTGTCGCTCCCAGGTCATGCCAACCTGCTCGCCTATTGAACCGTCGTGATAACTGCCAGCGCCCGAGAGCGAGATGACGCCACTCCAAGGCGCGGCGAACACGGCGCCGACGCCGCCATGGACGAGATCCGCGCCGCCCTCGGCATGGCCTTCCATCGTCAGCCAGTTGGTCGCGCCGGTGCGCAGGGTCAGCGATCCGTAAGGGCGGGAATCGTAGTCGTTCGAGTCGATCCCGTAGCCGTGTCGCGCAAAGCCCAGCTCGGCGGAGAAATCGTAAAGCCCGCGGGCGAGCATCTGACTGGACGCGATGAAGCTGCTTTCGGTCGACACCTGCTGCCCTTGAGCGTCGGTGACGACAACCCGGGCATTGCCGCTTCCGTCGACGAAGGGCAGGTTGGTGATGTCGAACGGACCTGCGCCGACCGAACTGGAAAAGCGCTTGGCATCATTGAGATAGACATCGACGGTGGAAGGCACGGCAGCGCTTGCCGACAGTTCCGGCACGGGAAAGGTGACCAGGTCGGATCGCAGCGAGAAGCTGCGTTGCACCTGCAGGCCTCCAAGACGGGTCGGGCGCGTCCAGTTCAGGCCGCCGGTGATGACGTCACCGGCGCTGTAGGTGATCATCGAGTCCTGATCCGAATAGCGCCAGGTCGTGTCCAGGCGCGTCGAGCCGTAGTATGTATCGTCCGAGGTGCTGGCGATAAATGTATTGCTGAGGACGCCCAGCGGGCTGAAATACAGGGCTTCGAAAGCGCCGCTCACACCGGTGAAGCCGAACCGCGAATCCTTTTCGGAATTGTCGGAAGACGCGACGATATTGTAGTTGAGGAGTGCACCGGACGAGGATTGCGCCTTCAGTCTCGGTCTCTTCGGCGCACCGCCGCGCCGCGCCTTGGCGTCGATGATTTTTGGCGCGCGTTCGCCGTTCGATGCGGTAAAATCGATCGTTTGCTGCAGATCGTCGTAGACGAAGGTGACTGATGGTAGCTGATCGATCGTCACGCGGCCATCGGCGCCGATTGCCGTCTTGGCGGGCTTGATGCCGATATTGCGCAGCTGCTCGATCTCGATCGAGAGGGATCCGTCCGGTGCCTGCCGGAAGGCGGCAACGAGATTAGTCTTTACGCCGTTGATCGACACGGACAGGTAGAGGTCGCTCGGCCCGTCCGTATCGGTGGCCGCAGGGACGTCAAAGGGATCGGCGTCGGCCGCCAGATTGGCATCCGGAGACGTATCCCCGGATGCCGCATGACCTGCGGTCGGCAGGACGAGGACGGCGAGGCACAAGCGCGCCAGGAGCAGGGCTGTCTGACGCGCCATGCGACCGACCCCCTAGTCGGTAAACCGAACGGGGATCGAATGCCGGATCATGACGCTGACCTGACCGGGGGTCTTTCGCCCGGCCTCGGGCAGCTGATCGATCAGAAGCCGGTAGGACTCTGTTCCGACAATCGGCTTCTTGCTGACACGGACAACTCTGATCGAGTTCTCAGTACCAGGCTTCAGCGTGGTGACCGGGGGGCTGGCAACCACGTCCGTGGTGGGATCCAGGCGATCCTTGCCATTGACCTTCGTCCAGCGAAAAACCCGCACCTGCACCTTGACCGGCCGCAACCCGTCTTCCCACACCCGAACCGTTCCCGTGGGGGAAGAGGCTTTCAGATCCAAAGTGATCGGAGAAACCCTCAAAGCAGCTGCTCCGGCACCGCCGGCTATCAGGCATGCGAATAGGCTCGCTGCCATGAAGCGCATGGAGATCATCTTGTCATCCTTATTTTCAGGTTAGCGACACGCCGCGCCGCCGGAGCTTGCCGCAAGCTTCGTGCTTAGTAGTTGATCGTTGCGATCAAGACGTCGGCGTAGGTATCAGCCTGGACGCTCTGGTTCGCTGCAAGCACTGCCGTGAACGGAATGACGTCTGCTGCGCCAGTCGCGGTGCCGTCAAGCGTGTTCGTACCGAGGGTGGCGCCCCAGATCGGGCCGGTCGCCAAGCCCTGGTGAACCGTATAGGTCGCCAGACCACCGTTGGCTACGCCTGTCATAAAGCGGGTTTCAACGGTTGCCAGGGCGCCATTGCCGACACCGAGCTGTATCTGATAGGGCGCATTCGCCGTGCATTGCACGGTCATGTTTCCGGGGACCTCGACGGCTACATCGATCAGGGCCTGATTGCCGAAGGCTACCGGATCAGTGGCAAGCGTGCATTCGGCAGCCACGGTCATGGAGACATCCATGTTGGCATCCAGTGTCTGGGCAAATGCGGCGCTGGACGTCAGGGAAAGGGCTGTAGCGGCGAAAATCGTCGCGAGTATTGTCTTCGTCATGAAGGACCTCAATGGGCGCGATTATTCGCGCTTTGATAGAAATTGGCAATGTTGCCAACCCTAGACTGCAGCCCAATTTGTTAACGAAACATTAATGCCGTTTCTTTCGCAAGTAACTAATTTACTCTAAATCAAATAAAGTGATGATGAATCGGAAAATCGATCTTCCGCATTCAAACGAGCCAGCGCGTAATGCGAGGGCCGGGCGACAGGTTACTTATTCGTAATTTCTAATGGATGGCGGAATGTCGAGAGTGCAGGTATCGATTGCGGTGAATACTCAGATCGGTTTTGGCTGAAGAGACGGCGGACGAGAATGCGTCGCTGGGGGCACTGTTGGGTCGGCGGGTAGTGCGCGGTTTGATCTGGACAATGTCGACCGCAGCTGCCTATTGCTTTCCTTTAGCAACGAACAACAAACAAGGCTCCCGCCCCAATGTCCTCCCGTGACGACACACTCGCCGCCTCCATCCGTGCCATCCGTGATTACCCGAAACCAGGTATCATCTTTCGCGACATCACGACGCTGCTTGGCGATGCCAAGGCGTTCCGTCAGGCGGTGGACGATCTGGTGAAACCTTATGCCGACATGTCCATCGCCCAAGTGGCCGGTATCGAGGCGCGTGGCTTTATTCTCGGTGGTGCACTGGCGCACCAGCTCTCGGCAGGGTTCGTGCCGATCCGCAAGAAGGGCAAGCTGCCGCACGAGACAGTGCGCGTGGCCTACAGCCTCGAATACGGCGTCGACGAGATGGAAATGCATGTCGATGCGGTCAAGCCCGGGGAGAAAGTCATCCTGACCGACGACCTGATCGCGACCGGCGGCACGGCCGAAGGAGCGGTAAAGCTGCTGCGCCAGATGGGTGCGGAGATCGTATCCGCCTGTTTCGTCATCGACCTGCCGGAACTCGGCGGCCGCAAAAAGCTGGAAGCCCTCGGCGTCGAAGTGCGCACGCTGATCGAATTCGAAGGGCATTAACGAAAATCCGCAAATGCCGCCGGTTTTGAGGATTGCGACCGGCGGCGGAGGCGATATCCTTCACCCGTTCCGGACTTGACCGGAGCCTTAGGGAAACGGACATGGATATCGCAAGCCTGACTGCCTTTGCCGCCGCGTTTCTGGTTTTCGCGGCAAGTCCCGGACCCGACAATGTGACGATCATGGCCCGTACGGTGTCGCACGGTGCTGCGGCTGGGATCGCCTATGGAGCCGGAACGGTCACCGGCATCCTGGCCTTTCTGTTCCTCGCCGTGTTCGGCCTGTCGCTGGTGGCGGAGGAGCTGGGCGTGGCAATGACGGTGCTGCGCTATGCCGGGGCTGCGTATCTGGTCTGGATGGGTGTCCGGTTGTGGTTTGCCGAGCCGGTTTCGGCCGATCATGCCGTGGCAACGGGCCGGTCGGGGCTGGTTGGAAGTTTCGCGACCGGTGTCCTGCTCAATCTTGGCAATCCGAAGATGCCGCTCTTTTACATAGCGCTTCTGCCCAACGTCGTTGGACCCAATCTCACGATGGAGCAGGCCGGCGTTTTGGCGCTTGTCATCGTCGCCGTCGAGGTTCTGGTGATCGGCGGCCACGTCGTTCTGGCAGGCCGCGCGAGGGCGGCACTGAAGCGGACGTCGGTTCTGCGGCGCGTCAACCGGGGTTGCGGAGCGGTGATGGTGGGGGCGGGCGTTGCTGCTGTCGCCGTGCGATAGCAGGCTTTCAGGCGAATTCGAGAACGGTGCCTTCGTAGCGCATCACTGTTTCGCCGTGCTGGTTCACGCCGTCATTTTCCGTCAGGTTGATGAACGTGCCGGTGCGGCTTGTGAGCGGGCGCGATTCGATCAGGGTCACGGAATAGGTGATGCTGTCGCCGGCATAGACGGGTTTCAGCCATTGTAGCGACTTGAAGCCGGCGGAAGGGCCGAGTTTCGGGGCGGCGAGGCCGGCGGCTTCGAGGCGTGCGACTTCCGCTGTCCAATAGGCCATGAACGTCTTCATCCAGCCGGCGCAGGTGTGCCAGCCGGAGGCGCAGAGCCCGCCGAAGACGTAGTGTTTTGCGGCTTCCGCATCCACATGGAAGGGTTGCGGATCGAATTTCCGGGCGAACCGGATGATGTCTTCAGGGGTAAAGAGGAGCGTGCCGGTTTCGATCCGCGTGCCGGGGGGAGAGAGTTCGATCAGCCTCATGGCGTGACCTCGGCCGCGTTTCGGAGCCGGATCATGATCGGGTTTTCACCGCGCATGACGATCTGGCCTCGCTGATTGGTGACTTCGTGCAGGAAGTTGACGAGGCCGATGCCCGGGCGGGAGCGGAGCAGGCGGGTCGAGGCCACGGTGGAGCGGCCGGACAGCGTGTCGCCGGCGAGGACCGGCTTCTTCCATTCCATCAGTTCGATGCCGGGCGAGCCTTCGGACGCTGCGCGCGACAGCCAGCCGTCATACATCATCCGCATGAACATCGACGATGTATGCCAGCCGGACGCAGAAAGACCGCCGAGAATGCTGGCACGTCCGGCGGCTTCATCGAGATGCATGGGCTGAGGGTCGAATTCGGTGGCGAACTCGACGATTTCCTCGGCCGTGACAAGCTTATCCGCAAGCGGGAAGGCGCGATCCGGGGTGAAGTCCTCGAAGTGATATTCGATTTCCATCATCTCGTTCGCGCCTCTGCCGTGTCCCGATCAGGTGTTGAAGCGGAAGTGGATCACGTCGCCGTCGTTGACGACATATTCCTTGCCTTCGTCGCGGCCCTTGCCGGCTTCCTTGGCGCCGACTTCGCCCTTGAAGGCGACGTAGTCGTCGAAGCCGATGGTGAAGGCGCGGATGAAGCCGCGTTCGAAATCCGTGTGGATGACGCCGGCAGCGGCCGGGGCCTTGGTGCCGCGCACGATGGTCCAGGCGCGGGTTTCCTTGGGGCCGACCGTGAAATAGGTGATCAGGTGAAGGAGATTGTAACCGGCGCGGATGAGGCGATCGAGGCCTGCTTCTTCAAGGCCGAGGGCCGAGAGGAATTCCTTGGCTTCGTCTTCCGGCAGCTGTGCGACTTCGGACTCGATAGCAGCCGAGATGATGACGCATTCGGCACCCTGTTCCTTGGCCATCGCGGCCACGGCCTTGGTGTGCTCGTTGCCATCGACGGCATCGCTTTCGGCGACGTTGCAGACGTAGAGGACGGGATGCGAGGTCAGAAGGTTTAGAGCCTTCAAGATCTCGATGTCGTCGGCTGCCAGCGTCTTCAGAAGAATGCGGGCAGGCTTTCCCTCGTTGAGAAGTTTGATGACGGCTTCCATGACCGGCAGCTGGGCCACAGATTCCTTGTCATTGGTCTTGGCCCGCTTGCGGGTCTGCTCTACGCGGCGTTCCAGGCTTTCGAGGTCGGCGAGCATGAGCTCGGTCTCGATCGTCTCGGCATCGCCGACCGGGTTGATGCGGCCTTCGACATGGGTGATGTCGTCGTCTTCGAAGCAGCGCAGCACGTGCACGACGGCATCGACTTCGCGGATATTGGCGAGGAACTTGTTGCCGAGACCTTCACCCTTCGAGGCGCCGCGCACGAGGCCGGCGATGTCGACGAAGGAGATACGGGTCGGAATGATTTCCTTGGAGCCGGCGATGGTTGCCAGCTGCTGCATGCGCGGATCCGGAACCGCGACTTCGCCGGTGTTCGGCTCGATCGTGCAGAACGGATAGTTGGCAGCTTGCGCCGCTGCAGTCTTGGTGAGAGCGTTAAAGAGCGTGGACTTGCCGACATTCGGCAGGCCGACGATACCGCATTTGAAACCCATGGGACGGACCCCGTCTGACTAGAATTGTTCGTTGCCGTGGCTATGGGGGAAACAGGCCGGGCGGTCAAGGGTTGGCGGCTTGGGGGAGGCGGCGGGGACGCTGGTAACGACGCAAAACAGAATTCGGAAACGAGACGTCGGCTTGCGATGCAAACACAAATCAGACCCACCGGTCCCAATCGGGCAAATCACCGCAGTTGCTTGAATTTCCGACCCGTCGGTGCGATATAGCCAGCATACAATCATTGCTGTTTGAGCATGGCGAACGTCATCAGGAGATGCGGATGGCCGGAGACACCACCCTCACGCCGAAGACGACGACGAAGCCCAAGCTGGAGCGGCCGAAGCTCTACAAGGTTATGCTCGTCAACGACGATTATACGCCGCGCGAATTCGTGACCATGGTTCTGAAAGCCGTGTTCCGGATGAGCGAGGATACGGGCCGGCGGGTGATGATGACCGCCCACCAGATGGGTGTGGCGGTCGTGGTTGTCTGCACCAAGGATATTGCCGAGACCAAGGCCACCGAGGCGATCGATCTCGCCAAGGAAGCCGGTTTTCCGCTGATGTTCACGACCGAGCCTGAAGAATAGCCGGTCGTCCGCTCACGCCGCGGTGACGCCGAGAGCTTCGGCGGAGATCCAGAACACCGCGTCCTGCGATTCCTCGGTTTCCAGCCAGACGAAGTCGAGACCCGGAAATTCCTCCTCGAGGATTTCACGGCCGGAGCCGATCTCGCAGATCATGCCGCCTTCGGGATTGAGGTGGTTTGCGGCGTCTGCCAGCAATGTCCGCACCAGATCGAGACCATCAACACCGCCATCGAACGCCATCGAAGGCTCGGCACGGAATTCCGCCGGGAAACCATCCATCGCGTCGTGATCGACATAGGGCGGGTTGGTGATGATCAGGTCGTATTTCCGGCCTGCGAGCGGCTGGAAGAGATCGCCCTGATGCAGGCTCACCTGCTGTTCGACCTCGTGTTCCCTAAGGTTCAGCTTTGCCACTTCCAGCGCGTCGGCCGACAGATCGACCGCATCGACGGCGGCGTTGGGGAAGAATTTGGCGGCCAGCACCGCGAGGCAGCCGGAGCCCGTGCAGATGTCCACAGCAGTCTCGACCATCATCTGGTCGGGCAGGAAGGACGATCCGTTCGGACCGAGATATTCGCGAAACAGGATCTCGCCGATATGCGAGCGTGGCACGATGACCCGCTCGTCAACCAGAAACCGGACGCCCTGGATATAGGCGCGGCCGGTGAGATAGGACGACGGTTTACGGGTCGTGACGCGGGCCTCGATACGCTCTGCCAGAAGTCGGCGCTCGGCCGGCAGGAGGCGCGCGTCGAGGAAGGGATCGAGTGCGTCGATCGGCAGGTCGAGCGTATCGAGCAGCAGAAAGGCCGCGTCGTCGCCGGCAGTCGTGGTGCCGTGGCCAAAGGAAAGATTGGCGGCGTTGAAGCGCGAGATTGCATAGCGCCAGTAATCGCGCAGCGTGACGAGTTCGGTCGTGAGAGCGGTCATAGCTGGTGTCATCTTACTTGTCCTTGTCGCCGAACAGTTTCTTCAGCATGTCGGCCATCGGGCCGGTGGCCGGGATGTTCGGTTTCATGCCGCCGCGCGCCTGGTGGATATGGCTCTTGCCTGCAGGTTTCGGTGCCTTCGGGGTGGGCTTCGGCTTTTCGTCCTCGTCCGGCTGGCTGCCGACGGCAAGGGCGAGCTTGTTCATCAGCTGCGAATCCTCGCCCTTCACCAGCATTTCGGCATTGTCGGCAAGCGCATCGAGAAGCTGCGGCAACCAGACCTGATCCAGCTTGTCGAAATCGCCGAGCACGTGGTTGTTGACGAATTCCTTGGCCCCGGGATGGCCGATGCCGAGCCGCAGGCGGCGGTAGTCCTTGCCGCAATGGGCATCGAGCGACTTGATGCCGTTGTGGCCGCCATGGCCGCCAGCCGTCTTGATGCGCGCCTTGCCGGGCGCAAGATCCAGCTCATCGTAGATCGCGATGATATTTTCAGGCCCGAGCTTGTAGAAGCGCATGGCCTCGCCGACCGCTTCGCCCGACAGGTTCATGTAGGTCTGCGGCTTGATCAGCAGAACCTTGTCGCCGGCGAGCTCGCCTTCGGAAATGAGGGCCTTGAACTTCTTTGCCCATGGCGAAAAGCCCGGCCGCCGCTGGATGGCGTCGAGCGCCATGAAGCCGATATTGTGGCGATTGCCGGAGTACTTGCTGCCGGGATTGCCGAGACCCGCAATGATCAACATGAAGTGCGTCCGAATTTTCGTACAGGATGTGGTCTCACCACCCCGAAACGGAACGGAAGTCAACCCGGTTTCGTCCCTGCCGACTGATTGGCACCGCTGATCGCTTGCTCAGTGTTCGGCCTTGAGGCCGTAGCGCCGGTAGATCGTGTCCTGGCGGCCATCAAGGATCATGCTGTCGAGTGCGGCCTGCATTTTAGCGATCAAGGCGTCCGGGACTGTTTTCTGACAGGCAATGCCGAGCTTCTCCTCGGAGAGGGGAACCACCCTCTCGACGTCGGTGCCATTGTTCTTCAGCCTCTGATAGACGCCTTCCGACATGGGCATCATGTCGATCCGGCCCCGGACGAGCTTGCGCAGCGACGTGTCGAAATCGGCGCTGAGATCGAGGTTCGCAAATCCCATCGATTTCAGAAGGTCTTCGGTGAAATCGAGCCGATGGGTTCCGATCAGAAAGCTCTTCGCCTCATCGAGCGTCGTGGCGTGGATCGACGAGCCCGCCCGCTTGACCAGGATCGTATGGTTCACGGAGATCGTCATGACCCATTTGAACCGCGGCTTGCGGTCCGCTGTCTGCGCTGCCGAGAAGGCGCAGGTCATCGGCTCGGTCTCGGCGAGCGCGATGGCGCGGGCCCAAGGGATCATTTCAACGTCATAGGGTATTTGCGCTTGCCGCATGATGACATCGATCTGGTCTATGCCCGCGCCGCCATAGCGCCCGTTCTGATCACGGTAGCTGAAGGGTGCATAGGGCTCTGTCTTGAGCTGGAGCCTGTCTGCGGCGTGCGCCTGCAGGCAAGACCACGGTCCGATTGTTGCAGCGAGAGCAAGCACGACGAGTGCTGCGCTTGTCATGCCACACCTGATCGAGGACATCTGCTGCTCCACATCGAGGGCCGGAATTTCAGCTTGCAATAGAATCAATTCGGTCGCCGCTTCGGTCGGCGTTCAACATCGTAAGGACATCGCCGATCGCTTGCGGTCGTGCGAAGTAGTAACCCTGAGCGTATTCGATGCCCATGTCGATGAGTGTCGAACGCTGATATTCGGTTTCGACGCCTTCGGCGACGACATGGCAGTTCATCTTGTGCGAGATCGCGGCAATGCCTTCGATCAGCATCTTGTTTCGACGATCGATATCATCATCGCCATTGTTGAGAGACCGGATAAAGGATTGGTCGATCTTGACGATATCGACCGGGAAACGGCTGAGATAGCTGAGCGAGGAATAGCCGGTTCCGAAGTCGTCAAGCGCGATGCGGCAACCGATGTTGCGGATCTCGTCGAGCAGCCTGCGGATTTCCGGATTGTCATGCATCAGCACGGCCTCCGTGATCTCGATGACCAGTCGGGACGGGCGGATTGCGTAGCGGCCGAGCAAGGTTGACAGCTTGACGGGAAGGCTCGCATCGAATTGCAGCGGCGATACGTTGACGGCGACATAGGTGTCAAACATGCCCGGTATCCGGGAGATGCGGGCAAGATTGGCGACGGCGTCCTCAAGGATGAGATTGCCGATCTGGCCGATCGTGCCGGTTTCCTCGGCGACGCTGACGATTGCGCCCGGAGGAACAAGCCCCTTGCGCGGATGGCGCATGCGCATGAGCGCTTCAAAGCCGTTGCAGGCGCCGGTCCTGATATCCACGATCGGCTGGAGATGCGCTTCGAACCAGTTGGCGGCAAGCGCTGCTTCGATGTCGGTTTCGATTTCGGCACGTTCCCGCGTCTTGTCGAGGATGGCCGAATTATAGACCTGCGCACCGTTCTTGCCGTCGCGCTTGCGGGCATACATGGCCAGATCCGACTTCTGTAGAAGCTCGGCGCCGCTTGCGGCATGGGCAGGGTAGAAGGCAAGGCCGATACTGGCGCTAAGGCGCACACTGTTGGTCTCGATGCGGAATGGAACGTCAAAGAACTCGACGATTCTCTGGCACAGCTCGGTGCCGCGCCGTTCCGACCCCTCGCCACACAGAAGAATGGCAAACTCGTCGCCGCCCAGGCGCGATGCCGCGTCGTGGTCGCCCAAAAGCGGCAGCATCCGCTCGACGAACTGGCCAAGCACGAGATCGCCGGCCGCATGACCGAGATTGTCGTTGATCGATTTGAACCGATCGAGATCAACGAACAGACAGGCGATGTCGGTTCCGTTGCGATCCGCCTCGATGATTTTCTGCTCAAGCGCCGCCTCGAACCCCTGACGGTTGAGAAGACCGGTCAGGTGGTCGGAAATGGCCTGCTGATAGTTGCGGATTTCTGACTGCTTGAGTTCGGTGACGTCGGTCATCACGCTCAGCGAGCCGGTCTCGCCGTCGCCCGCGGAACCGAGTTCGGTCTCGGCGATAAGGACGTTCATCGTCTTGCCGGACTGACAGATGAAGCGCACGGTGACTTCGAACGCCGGTCCGCGTGATCGCACCTGCGATTTCCTGTTGTGGTAGAGGCTGCGGTCTTCCGGCATCACCAGTTCGCAGAAGGGCAGGTTCAATATGTCAGATCGGCTGTACCCGGTCGCAACGAGCCAGTAGTCGCTGACGGCGGCGATCCTGTCGTCGGCGTCGAGCGAAAACAGCATGGCCGGCGTGAGATTGTAGGTCTGCGTCGTCTTGCGATGTGCCAGCTTCAGCTCGCGCTCCTCGTGTTCGAGAAGGGTCTGCATCTCGTTGAAGCTCTTGGCCAGGCGTCCCATTTCATCGGTGGAGCGCCAGTCGACATGGTGACGAGAACCGAGGCGACGGGTCGCTTCGATTGCGGCGGTCAAACGCAGAAGAGGTTTGATCACCATCACGCGGTTGCCGAGAATGGCGGCGCCGAACACGGTCAGGATTGCGATGATGAAGATCGAGATGAAGGCGAACTCGAATTCGTGAAGCTTCGAGAACCAGCCGATTGTCGGGATGCTGACGCTGACCTTACCGACAACGCGAGCGCCGTAGTTCGACATGTAGGTGATGGGCTGTGAGCGGATCGTCAGGTCGCTCAGGGATATCTCTTGCGGCGTGACTTCCGATATATTCAGTTTGCCCGTCGTGTCGGTGACACGAACCGCGTAGATGGTCGGATCTTTCACCATGGCGACGGCGATCTGGTGAACGCTTTCGGTATCGAGATCCCAGAGGGGCTTGGCAAGCGCCTGCGAGTTCGTCGCCAGAACGATGTCGACATGCTCTTCGAGCGCCCGAACCGCCTGCTGCGATGACAACGCCAAAAGCAGCGTGAACAACGGCACGACGACGGCCAGAAGCGCGCCCGAAATAATGGCTATGAACCGACTCTCAACGGAATGAGCCACCCGTATTCCCCGCCTGCTTGTAGTCGGTGTTAGCCGCCGACTGCGTGTTCCCCAACACAGTAATCGGCCGGATAATTCCAGCCATTGATTAAGCTTTACTGAAGCCGGGAAGAGTAAAGCGAAGCGGATCTTAAAGAGGGTTACGTAATCCTGACCGGAAAACGTAAAAGCCCGCCTTCTGTGGAAGGCGGGCTCTCAGAAAGACAAGACGAAAATGTCTTATTCGGCTTCAGGAGCCGCAGTCTCAGTCGCTTCTTCTTCTTCGACGCCTGCAGCAGGTGCAACGATCGTCGCGATGGTGAAGTCGCGGTCGGTGATGACAGGTGTCACGCCCTTCGGCAGCTTAACGGCCGAGATGTGGAGGCTGTCGCCGATCTTGGCGTCGGTCAGATCAACCGTGATGAATTCCGGGATCTGGTCTGCCGGGCAATGGAACTCGACCGTGTGACGGACGATGTTCAGAACGGCGCCCTGCTTGATGGCCGACTTGTCTTCGTTTTCGAAGTGTACCGGTACTTCGACGTTGACTTCAGTCTTGGCCGAAACGCGCAGGAAGTCGACATGCATGGTGAAGTCGCGGACCGGATCCAGCTGGTAGTCCTTCGGGAGGACCTGGATCTTCTTGCCGTCGAATTCGATCGTCGCGATGGTGGTCATGAAACCGCCAGCGTGAATGCGCTTCGTGACTTCGTTCGTGTTGAGCACGATCGACAGAGGAGCCTGCTTGTCACCATAGATGACTGCAGGGATAAAACCGTTGCGGCGAAGTTCACGGGAGGACCCCTTACCGACCCGTTCGCGCGCCTCGGCCTTGAGCACGTAAGTTTCCTTGCTCATGGCAATTCCTTTCGAGGTTGTTTGGAGAGTTCTTCGCGGACAGTGCCGCGTCAAACCGGAGGGCATCGTCCGACGCTCTCCATCCGCGTTGCCTCCAAGGGTGTCTACGCGGACGGGGTCCCTATAGTCCATCAGGGCAGGAGACGCAAGGGATCTGCGGCGTGGTTGGCTCTGCAAACCGGTCGTCGTCGTTACCTACCGCCAGATACCCGCGTGCCCAATATGAAACTTCCGGTATGTGCCGTTTTGCCATCCATTAATGACGTTCATTCGAAATTAGCGAGATTCGATAAATGCGAGGTCCGGGCGACCGAATTTGTTAAATTGTGAGGGTCAAGACGGTGTTAACTCCGGAGACCAAGATCTAACATGTACGCCGTTCTGTCCTGTCTGGCCTATGAGCACAATCTCTTCCTCGTCGTCGTGGCGGGGGCGCTCTGCTTCATTGCGAATGCGGGGACCGTGGTTTTTGCCGCCCGGGCACGACAGGCAAACGACCGCAGCCGCTACGGCTGGGTGATCGTCTCCGGCGGAGCAGGGGGCTTCGGGATCTGGGCAACACATTTCGTGGCCATGCTCGCCTACGATCCGGGCCAGCTCTTCACATTCAATCTGTCACTGACGCTGCTGTCGCTTGGTATTGCATTTCTCGCGACATTTGCGGCGGGACTGCTTGCCGTGCTGTTTACCGGCAAATCCGGCGCTGTGGCCGCCGGCCTGGTATTCGGTACCGGCGTTTCCTGCATGCATTTTACCGGCATGGCGGCGATCGAGTTCGGCGGCCTGATCGTCTGGTCGCAGCCACTGGTCATCGCTGCCATCGTCACCGCGATCGTCATGTCGACGACGGCGTTTCTCATGATCCTGAAGGGAGGCCTTGCAAACAACATTATTGCTGCAGGTCTCCTGTCGCTCGGCATCGTCTTTATGCATTTCATCGCGATGGGCGCGGCAACGCTTGTCCCGGGTTTCGGGATCCTGCCTGAAGACGGGATGCTGTCGAAGCCGCTGTTGCTGGCAACGATCATTGCCGTCTCGCTGTCGCTGATCGGGTCGGGCCTGGCCGTTGCCACCATCACCGGGCGTGCGGCGCGGTCCTCGAAGGCCAGCGAAGCCAATTTCCAGATGCTCGTGCGCGGAGTGACCGACTACGCGATCTACATGCTTTCACCCGAGGGCGCCGTCTCCAGCTGGAATGCAGGGGCAGAGCGTGCCAAGGGGTACAGGGCCGACGAGATCATTGGCCAGCATTTTGCACGTTTCTATTCGGATGAAGAACAAGCCCGGGGTCTGCCGGAACAGGCGCTCGCAACAGCGCGCACAACCGGTCTGTTCGAGGCGGAAGGCCGGCGCTACCGCAAGGATGGGAGCTGGTTCTGGGCACATGTGGTGATCCAGCCCGTCCTCGACGACGATGGCGTGCTTGCCGGCTACGCCAAGATCACGCGCGACATCACCCGTCAGAGACAGGACACCGACCGGATCGCCTCCGTGACGCAGAACCTGGATCTGGCGCTTGAGAACATGGCGCAGGGGATCTGCCTGTTCGATCGCGAGCAGCGGTTGGTGCTGACGAACCGGCGCTACGGCCAGATTTTTCGGTTTGAGGAAGGCGCTCTGAAGCCGGGTATGACATACCGCGAGATCGTGGCTCTTGGCTACAGGACCTCGTTTGCCGACGCGGCGGAGGCGGAAGCACGGGCAGAACAGCATTACCAGCGCAACATCGCAGCCATCAATTCCAGGCAGGAAGCCCTTCTACACCGACTGAGCGACGATCGGACGATCCGGATCGATTTCAGCTATCTCGATCAGGGCGGCTGGGTTTCGACATTCGAGGATATCAGCGAGCGGATACGGTCGGAGGAAAAGATCGCCTTCATGGCGAAGCATGACAGCCTGACGCAGCTTCCGAACCGTCCGGCCCTGATGGAATATCTCGAAGCCGAGGTGCGTAACGCGGAGAGCGAGGGCGGGCATGTTGCGGTCGTCGGCATCGATCTCAACAAGTTCAAGCAGATCAACGATCAGTTCGGGCACGCGGCCGGCGATGCCGTGCTCAAGGAAATTGCCGAGCGGATGAATTCGATCGTGCGGCCGCACGAGATGTTTGCCCGGTTCGGCGGCGACGAATTCGTGGCCGTGAAGCGCTACGGGGATTTGGCCGAAGTGTCCGAGTTCCTGGACCGATTGTCGGATGCGTTCGGGCAGCCGATCCAGATCGAGGTGCATCGTCTCAGTCCCGGCGCAAGCATGGGTGTTGCGCTCTACCCGCATGACGGTGCATCCCCCGATGCGCTGATCGCGAACGCGGACCTGGCCATGTACCGCGCCAAGGGATCGCTCTCGCGCGACATCTGCTTCTACGACATCGAGATGGACGAGGCCGCCCGCGACCGAACCAAGATGGCGGAGGATCTTTGGACGGCGATCGAGCAGGATCAGCTCAGGCTGCACTACCAGGTGCAAAAATCGGTCGCGACCGATGAGATCACCGGTTACGAGGTCCTGCTGCGCTGGAGCCATCCGGAGCGGGGCAATGTCTCGCCGGCAGATTTCATCGGGGTTGCCGAGGAATGCGGCGCCATCTTGCCGATTGGAGCGTGGGTTCTGCGCGAAGCATGCCGGGAGGCGGCGAACTGGCCGAATGACTACAAGGTTGCGGTCAATCTGTCGCCGGTGCAGATCGCCCATGCCGACATGCCGGCGCTGGTCCATACCGTGCTTCTGGAAACCGGTCTGAAACCAAGCCGTCTCGAGCTTGAAATCACCGAAAGCTCGATCATCAGCGACAAGCAGCGGGCGATGAATGCGCTTCGCTCCATCAAGGCGCTGGGCGTATCGATTGCGATCGACGATTTCGGGACCGGCTATTCGTCGCTGGAGACGCTGCGCTCCTTCCCGTTCGACAAGATCAAGCTCGACCGGAGCTTCCTGACCGAAGTGGACCGCAGCGAGCAGGCAACGGCCATGGTGCGAGCAATTCTGGCTTTGGGGCAGGGCCTGCAGATCCCGGTTCTCGCGGAGGGTGTCGAGACGGTGAACCAGCTCGACATTCTGCGGCGGGAAGGATGCCACGAAGTGCAGGGCTATCTTCTCGGTCGGCCGATGCCGATGGAAGATCAGCCGAACCCGCAGGCTGGGTCAGAGATGGGCTCGGCCAACCAGAACGCTGCCTGAAGATCGTAGAAACGTTTGACCTAGCGTCGGGGTTCGCCGCCGGGGGCGTAGGCCGTTTTCTGCTCGAACCGGAATTTGTGGCCGCAGTCGCTACAACGCAGCATGTATTTGCGCGGATCTTTCGAGGCGAACTCGGTCTGAAAACCTTTCGGGAGTTCGTCGATACGAAAATCGCGATTGCTGGCGCGCTTGTCGTCGGACTCGGAGACTTCGGCATAACCGGCGTGTCCGCACTGCGAGCATTCGAGTTTTCGGGAATAGCGGTCGCGGGCGGCCATGCGGAACTCCTTGGGTACCGCGCCTACATAGTCAACAGACGCCTCGAATGCAAAACGCCGGGATGAAAATCCCGGCGTTTATATTCTTGGCGTTCAACTCACGTCGCGATCAGCGGCGGCATTCGCCCGGAGAGACCGCGCCGAAGCCGGCATTGCGGGCTTCGCAGGCATTCGGGAATGTCTGGAGCCGACCGCCACGCTGGCCGCAGACCGGGCGATATTCGCGGGTGCACATGCCGCCGCCATTTTCAGGACGGTCAGGTCTGCCGGGACGATCCGGCCTCGAGGGGCGATCCCAATCCGGGCGGTCAGGCCTTGATGGACGATCCGGGCGATCGGGTCTGGATGGGCGATCCCAATCTGGACGGGGATCGGGGCGATCGGGCCGGCTCCAGCCGGGGGCGGGACGTTCCGGCGGATAGCCGGGGCCTGGACCTGCGTCGACGCAGGCGGAAAGCATTGGAGCCAGGATGAAAAGTGCAAGCCATTTCGGCTTGTTTCGTAGGATCGACATCGCGATAGGTCCTCCCTCTGCAGATGGATGGCAGACCTCTATCAGACTTACATAGCCGTGGGACAGGGGCCGCAGCGTTTTTGCTGCAAAGCCCGTCCCACGGTCATGCGTCAATCCTAGTCGAAAAGGCTCGAGACGGACTCTTCCATGGCGGTACGGTTGATCGCCTCGCCGAGAAGGTTTGCCGTGGTGATGACGCGGATATTGTGCGCCGACTGAACGGATGTCGTCGGCTGGATCGAATCCGTGATCACCAGTTCCTTGAGCTTGGACGCCGCGATGCGGGCAACGGCACCGCCCGACAGCACGCCGTGGGTGATGTAGGCGGTCACGCTGGTGGCGCCATTCTTCAAGAGCGCTTCGGCCGCGTTGCAGAGTGTGCCGCCGGAATCGACGATATCGTCGATCAGGAGACAGTCCTTGCCGGTCACGTCACCGATGACGTTCATGACTTCCGACTCGCCTGCGCGTTCACGCCGCTTGTCGACGATGGCGAGCTGGCAGCCGAGGCGCTTGGCAAGCGCTCGGGCGCGAACCACACCGCCGACATCTGGCGAGACCACCATGACGTTGTTGAGGTCGTAGTGTTCCTTCACGTCGCGCGCCAGAATCGGCACGGCGTAGAGGTTGTCGGTCGGGATATCGAAGAAGCCCTGGATCTGGTCTGCGTGCAGATCGAGCGTCATGACACGGTTGGCGCCGGCCTCGGTGATGAGGTTGGCGACGAGCTTGGCCGAGATCGGCGTGCGCGGCCCGGCCTTGCGGTCCTGACGGGCATAGCCGAAATAGGGAAGCACAGCCGTGATGCGCTTGGCGGAAGACCGCCGGAACGCATCGATCATGATCAGCAGTTCCATCAGGTGATCGTTGGTCGGAAACGACGTGGACTGGATGACGAACACGTCTTCCCCACGGACATTCTCCTGTATTTCAACGAAGATTTCCTGGTCTGCAAATCGCCTTACCGAGGCTTTTCCCAATGGTACATTAAGATAGCTGCAGATCGCGTCGGCCAGATGCCGGTTCGAATTGCCTGCGAAAACCTTCATTGCGGTCCGCCTGTATTGAAGCTGGATGGCGGCCTTTTACCGGCGCCACCTTCGAATGCAATAGCGTTTTCCCTCAGGCCACCGTTTTTTGCGAAGAAACAGTGACCGTGTCACATCATGGTTACCTAACCGCCATGCGATTGCCGCCAGCTCATATAGTCCTGGATCGTCTTTGCGGCGATGAGTTCCATCGTCGAGGACGGCACTGAGGCCCATGGATCCTGGCCGCTGCCGGGCACATTTTCCTGGCCCTGCATGCGGTGAAGTCTGGAGCCGGTATTGTCGAGAACATCCCAGACGTAGACGATGGTGATCTTTTCGCCATCGCTGAAGGCCGAGAAATAGCCCTTGAGGATCTGCTCGGTACCCGTATCGCTGGAGGGACGGATCGTCAGCCCGGCGGCGCGCGCCTCGGCGCCAAGCCGTCGCGACAGCGGCGTTACGGCCTGGACAGGGGCACCGATGATCGGCAGGAAGCGGATGGTGTTGCCGGCGGCGGCGGGCAGGGAAGCCTCCTGCTGGGGCGCTGCAGCGGTAGACTGGGCTTCAGCCTGGCTTTGGCCCTGCCACTCGGGTGGCGGGCCTGAAGAGGCGGGCGAGGTCTGGTTGCCAGACTGCATCGCCTGGGCCTGCGCCTCGAGCGTATTTTGCGGGCGCGGCTGGTAGGTGTCGTTTCTGTAGGTCTGGTTCTGGTAGGTCTCGGGCCTTGGGGATCGTGCCATGCGTTCCGTATCGGCCTGGGTGACCGGTGTCGATGCGCGACTGCCGCCGCCGATCTCGGCGCGCGGCGTCAGGGCCTCGCTGGTGTTGCAGCCGGAGACGGACAGCGCAACGATGCAGGCGGAAAGCAGTTTTCCGATAAGCCGCATGCGTTCGCCCCTTTGCCGGTTCCCATCCCCCGACAAGCTAAGGTCGGATTTTCCGGCCTGTCAATGATCGCGGGCTTCTCAGCCCTGGATAAGGTCGAGAGCATGACGTGAAAGCGGCTGGGGAGCGCCTTCCGTCGTCAGATAGGTCTGGCCGAGCGTCATGGCCGCGCCGCTGTCGCTGTCCATGATGATCATGTGCACGAACAGTGTCATGCCGGGCAGGATCTCCTGCGGGTTGCCGAAGTGGAACATCTGGTGCTCCATCCAGGACGGCGAGAAGCGGGCGCCCAGCGAATAGCCGCAGGCATTCAGACGGTGACGGGAGAGGCCGCGTTCGTCGAGGATCCTGGCATGGGTGTCGAATACGTCCCCGAATGTATGACCTGGAGACAGAACCTCCTCGATCGCCCGGATCGTCTCAAGGCAGGCCTTGTAGAGTTCCTTGTGGCGCGGCGATGGATCACCGACGAGCGCGGTGCGCATCATCGCGACGTGATAGTGGGCGGCCGTGCCGGCCCATTCGAGCGTCAGCTGGTCGGTGGCATCGAGCTTGCGGCGACCGGCTTTGTAACGGCACAGAAGCGCATCCTCGCCGGAACCGATGATGAATTCGTTGGCGGGATAATCGCCGCCGCCGGAAAACACCGCGCCCTGCATCGCCGCGAGGATATCGGCCTCGTCGCCGCCGGACTTGATCAGCGGCAGAGCGGCGTCGAGCGCATCGTCCGCCAGTTCGGCGGCGCGTTGCACATGGGCGATCTCGGCCGCGCTTTTGACGAGGCGCAGCCGGCTGACCAGATAGGATGCGTCACTGAGCTGGCCGAAATTGGTGAGCTGGTTGTCGAGCAGGCGCGCGATGCGGCCGGTCATGCCATGCGTGTCGTATTCGACGCCGATCTTTGCGCCGAGCAGATCGAGTTCGCTCAAGAGGTTCTTGAGATCCAGCGTCGGATCGGCATTCACCCGGTCGACCCAGACGACGATGTTTTCGATGATCGAGGTCTGGCGGGCCTGGCGAAGGTCGGCAGAGCGCGTGAGCAGCGTCATCGAGCCATCCGCCTTCACGACCAGCGTCTGGAAGAAGCAGTAGCCGAACGTGTCGTAGCCGGTCAGCCAGTACATGCTTTCCTGCGCAAACAGCAGGATGGCATCGAGCTTTTCCTCGGCCATCTTCGTCGTCAGGCGGGCGAGGCGATCGGCATATTCCGATCTGTCGAAGTGCAGAGCCATGGTAGTCCTCCCGAACTTTTATTGCTGAAGCGCGATGGCTGAAATCTGGCGGCCGTAATCCGGCTCTTGGTCATGCGTCGTGCGGCGATAGGAAAAGAAGCGTTCCCGATCCGGGTAGGTGTCGAGGCCGAGGTTCTCAGCGGCGACGCCTGCCGCCTTCAGTCGCGACATGGTGAGAGCGGGCAGATCGAACATCGAATGCTGCGGCTTTGGAGACGGCGTGAAGAAGGCTGCGTATTCGGGGTTCACTCCGAGGAAGCGTTCCACGAATTCCGGGCCGACCTCGTAGCTGTCAGGGCCGATCGAGGGTCCGAGAACGGCCACGATCTTTTCCCTTTCAGCACCGAGCGACACCATCGCGTCGATCGTGTTTTCGAGCACGCCTGTCAGCGCGCCCTTCCAGCCGGCGTGGGCCGCGCCGATCACGCCATTGTCGCCATCGGCAAACAGGATGGGGCCGCAATCGGCAGACAGGACGCCGATCACGACGCCGGGCGTGGCCGCGACCATCGCATCGACCTGCGGGCGCTCGCCTGAATAGGCGGCATCGACCACGACCACATCGGGCGAATGGACCTGATGGACGGTTGCGAGCTTTTCGAGCGGCAGATCGAACCAGGCCGCGACCCGCCGGCGGTTTTCCAGAACGAGCGTCTGATCGTCTTTCGACCCGACACCGACATTGAGGCCGGCGTAGATTCCGTCCGAAACGCCGCCCTTTCGCGTGAAGAAGCCGTGGCGGATTTTGGCGCCGGCTGCTGCGTTCAAGACTGCGCTTTCGATCGGCGTCGGCGAGGCGTTCTCCGGCATCGGTTTATCCACCCTGCTGATTTTGTTGGTTTTTGCGTGATGCACCGTCGGCGGCACTCGCTGCTTCGATTGGGCGCGAGATTGGCGCAAGCCGATAGCGTGTGTCAATCCGCCCGGACGTGCTCTTTCAGTCGACCGGACGGAAGGGCATCAGATTGACCGCGGAGCCCGAGACGGCGATGACCTTGAAAAGCTCGCCCATCTTGCCCGCACCTTCGCCGGCAAGACGATCGACGGCAGCTGCTATCAACCGCTGTTCGGACGGTTCCTTGTCGCGCGCCAAGGCCGAGGCCCGTTCGGCAAGGCCGAGGCCATAGAGGAATTCGCCCTGATGGAGGCCGCCGTTCAGGTGGATGCCGGACGCCAGGGCGACCTTGGCGAGATCTTCGAAATCGACGTGGCTGGTGAGATCCGCCTCGCCGGGGCTGGCAAGCGGCGGGTCATAGTCGTGGTTCTTTACGGCCTGCAGCGTATCGCCGAAACTGGTGACCATATGGCCGTAGTCGATGACGAGCGCACTGCCGCCGAAATGCCTTAGCCTTTCGCAGAGCGTCTGCATGACGGCCTGGCGGGCAGGGGCGAATTCGAAGATCGTGCCTTCCGGGATGGAAGCGACGGGGGCCGGCAGGAGGACCGGATCGAGCGTGGCGATGCCGGCGACGTAGGACAGCTCGTCCTCCGGGCCGAGGCCCACCAGCCTTTCCCGAAAACCGGTCGGTGTCCGAACGAACTGGCGGATCGGGATCGCGTCGAACAGTTCGTTGGCGGCGATCAGGGTGAACCCTTCCGGCACGTCTTCGAAACTATCGTGCCACGAAATCTTGGTCGAATAGGCCTCGAGCGTGACGCGCTGAACGCCGCGAAGGCGTTCGCTGGTTTCGACCAGATGGACACGCAGGCCGTCCATCAGGGATGGTGCGATGCGCTGGATGACGCGCAGCATGTCGGACATCATCGTGCCGCGGCCGGGACCGATCTCGACCAGGCGCACATCGCCCGGGCTACCCTGGCGCTGCCAGGCGTGGACCATGAAAATGCCGACCATTTCGCCGAACAGCTGGCTGATCTCCGGCGCGGTGACGAAATCGCCATGCCGGCCGAAAGGTTCGCGGGTGCGGTAGTAGCCGAATTCCGGATCGGCAAGGCAGAGCGCGAAATAGTCGGTGACGCTGATCGGTCCGCTGGCGCGGATCAGCGTCTTGATCTTTTCGGCAAGGGGCGTGGTTACTTCTGGGCTGTTCACGGGTGCCTCACACTTTCGCCGCGGAGGCGACGCGAGCCCGCGTGATCGCCCAGATGCCAACAGCAACCATCGGTAGTGATAGCACCATGCCCATCGTTAGCCAATTGGTGCCGAGCAAATAGCCGAGCTGCACATCCGGTTCGCGGAAGAACTCGACAAAAATTCGGCAGAGCCCGTAGCCGAGGACGAACGCGCCGCAGATGGTGCCGGGTACACGAAGGGCCTTGAAACGATAGATCAGGAGTGCCAGCACCAGAAGCAGGATGATGCCTTCCAGGCCTGCTTCATAGAGTTGGCTCGGATGGCGGGCGAACGGGCCACCGGTCGGGAAGACGACAGCCCATGGTGCATCGCTCAACCGTCCCCAGAGTTCGCCGTTGACGAAATTGGCGATGCGGCCGAACAGCAGGCCGAACGGCACGACGGCGGCGACGATGTCGAACATGCTCCAGACCGGAATGGCATGACGGCGGGCAAACACGATCATCGCAATTGTCGCGCCAAGGAAGCCGCCATGGAAGGACATGCCGCCGTTCCAGATCTCGATCGCGCGGATCGGGTTTTCCAGGATCGGGCCGAGATCGTAAAACAGGATGTAGCCGATGCGGCCGCCAAGGACGACGCCTGCCGCGATCCAGACGAGGAAGTCGTCGAGATGGACCGCGGTCATCGGGGCCTGACCGTTGGGCCACAGTGACGCGTTTGCGGTCAGCTTGCGGGCGTAAAGCCAGCCCAGCATGATACCGGCAACATAGGCGAGGCCATACCAGTGTACCGCAAGCGGCCCCAAGGAGAACGCGACCGGATTTATCTCGGGAAATGGCATGAGAGCAAAAAAATGAAGCGCTTCGTACAAATTACAGGTGTCTCGCTTACTCACAGTCGTGTGAAAAGATGGACTTGGGGACATCGCCGGTCAAGATGAATCTCAATCTGAGACGCGCGCAACAGTGGATGACGCTTGCAACGCGGCGACCCAAGCCCTACTTCAGATCCCATAGGACAAACACAGGCCGATATCGGGCCGATATCGCTGCCGATGGCAAGGAGACGGAACCTCATGTCGACCGGAACGAACCGCATATTCGACGATTTCGCACGGCTGATGACGGACGCTGCCGGCGCTGCACAGGGTGTGCGCAAGGAAGTAGAGACGGCTTTCCATGCCCAGGCGGAACGGTTCCTTAACAACATGGATCTGGTCAAGCGGGAAGAATTCGAAGCCGTTCGCGAGATGGCTGCCCGCGCTCGCGACGAGAATGTTGCGCTAAAGGCCCGTCTCGATGCGCTTGAGGCAAAATTCGGCCAGAGCCAGAGCCACGACCAGGGCCAGTCAGGTCAGTAGGCCACTTCAGATCCGGCCATAAACTGTGGCCCCTCAGGGGATTCGCAATCTCCGTTTGAGATCGCCGTCAAAGTCCAGCGCCAAAAGCCTGCGCGGCGATCTTTCCCAGCCTATTCGCGATTGAGCGTCATCGCGTCTAATCGGCACAGTCAGGCGTCTGTTTTGCCTCGCCAAATCCCCATGAATTTACAAAAATTAAGCCCTGTGGACACTCTTAAAAAAGCCAGCGTCCAGAGTCATTTAACCATCCGTTCTGATCTCATGCGCGAACCGTTTTCGGGGTTCAATCCACGGAAATCGGCATTCAGGGGATGGCAGCCGGACTCCGTCTAGCTACACTGATTTTACACGATGATTCGAAACGAGCCGGTGAGCTTCCGGTGGTGACCGATAGGTTACCGACGAGGCTGAAGGTAAGCTCCAGACAGGGTAACTCAGTTATTCTGGCGGCGACGAGCGATCATCGAAATGTAGTTCCGGTTAAGTGTTGGCGCGTTCCGCTCGAATTCGCATTCATTCCGGTCAAAAAGGTGCCGCATGAGCCTCATGGAATTGAACGTTGAGCGACAGTCGAACCCGGTGGACATGATCGAGTTCGTCGCAGCTTCCAACGATTGGACATTCGAACGGTCCGGCGAAGACGAGATCGCCATGACCGTGGAGGGTCGGTGGACGGACTACCACGTGTCCTTCTCCTGGATGGAGGAGTTCGAAGCGCTGCATCTCGCCTGTGCCTTCGATCTGAAGATCCCCGATATTCGTGTGAACGAGGTCATCCGGCTTCTGTCCTACGTGAACGGCCAGACGCTGATGGGGCATTTCGACCTGTGGCGTCAGGAGGACGTGGTGATTTTCCGCCAGTCGCTTCTGCTGGCCGGCGGTGCCGAGCCCACGAACCAGCAGGTCGAGGTTCTGTTTTCCAGCGCGCTTGATGCCTGCGAGGCCTATTATCAGGCGTTCCAGTTCGTCGTCTGGTCCGGCATGGAAGCGAAGGCTGCCATGGATTGCGTTCTGTTCGAGACGGTCGGCGAGGCTTGATGGCGTTGCAGCTGGGTTCGATCGTTCTCGTCGGTGCCGGCAATATGGGCGGCGCCATGCTTTCCGGCTGGTTGAAGAACGGCGTTCCCGGCGCATCCGTCACGGTCGTCGATCCATCGCCTTCAGATGCGATGCGGGCCATGATGTCAGATGCCGGCGCGACACATGTGACTGCAATTCCTGAAGGCATGTCGGCAGACATTCTGTTCCTTGCGGTCAAGCCGCAGCTGATGGATGCCGTCCTGCCGCCATTGAAGCCTCTGGTCGGCGATGCGACGGTCGTCGTGTCGGTCGCGGCCGGCAAGACGCTCTCCTCGATGCAGAGCCATCTCGGCGAGGCTGCGATGGTGCGCGCCATGCCGAATACGCCGGCCATGATCGGCCGCGGCGTGACCGGCGCCTATGCCAATGACAAGGTTTCCACCTCCCAGCGCGACGCCGTGCATGCGCTGCTCAAAGTCAGCGGCCCGGTCGAGTGGGTTTCGAGCGAGGCGGATATCGATGCCGTCACCGCCGTTTCCGGTAGTGGCCCGGCCTATGTCTTCTATCTGGTCGAATGCATGGCGGAGGCCGGGCGCAAGGCCGGTCTTCCCGCTGATCTTGCCATGCGTCTTGCGCGCGAAACCGTATCGGGTGCCGGAGAACTTCTGCACCAGTCGACCGAGGATGCCTCGCGGCTTCGCCAGAACGTGACCTCGCCGGGCGGCACGACGGCTGCGGCCCTCTCCGTGCTGATGGCCGGCGATGGCATGCAGCCGCTGTTCGACAAGGCAATCGAAGCGGCGCGCAGCCGCGCAGAAGAACTGGGACGCTGAGTTCATGTCTGACGAGATAACCTTCGCCGACTTCGAGAAGGTCGATATCCGGGTTGGCACGATCGTCGAGGTCGAGCCGTTTCGGGAAGCCCGCAAGCCGGCCTTCAAGCTGAAGATCGACTTCGGGCCTGACATCGGCGTCAAGAAATCGTCGGCGCAGATTACCGTCCACTATACGCCTGAAACGCTGCTCGGACGCCAGGTGCTGGGCGTCGTCAATTTTCCGCCGCGCCAGATCGGGCCGGTCCGTTCCGAAGTGCTGACGCTTGGCTTTGAAGACGAGAACGGCGCGATCGTTCTGGCTGCCGTCGAGCAGGGCGTTCCAAACGGCAAGAAGATGATGTGATCAGGCGCGAGGGCGTCCTCACCGGACACCTTAGCCGTTTCGCCAACAGTCTCCCTAACTCTCACGTGAGCTCTTTGACTGCCGGCCTTCGGTCAGGCGGGAACGCGAACGATAGCTCTCAAGCCACCGCTCGGACTGTCGTCCAGCGTGACATTGCCGCCATGCGAGCGGGCGATGTCGCGGGCGATCGCGAGGCCGAGGCCGGTTCCGGACGCATCGAGATTGCGGGCCTCGTCGAGCCTGTGGAATGGCTTGAACACATCCTCGCGGGATTGCGCAGGAACGCCCGGGCCGTCGTCATCGAGGGTCAATGTCAGCCACTTGGCGCTGTGGCGCGCATCGATATGCAGGTTGTCTGCGTAGCGCTGGCTGTTTGAGACGAGGTTTCCGAGCAGGCGGTTGAAGGCGTTCGGCCTGACGGCGATCTCGTCGTCGCCCTCGATGTGGTAGGTGAGGATCTGCCCGTGCAGGCTGAAGCTCGCGCGGAATTTCTCGAGAAGCTCGCTCAGATACAGCGTACCGAAATCCTCCTCGGCCTCGCCCTTGGCAAACGCCAGGTAGCCTTCCAGCATGGACTGCATGTCTTCGACATCCTGTTCCATGCCGGCGAGTTCCGGCTTGTTGCCGGCAAGCGCCAGCTGCAGTTTGAAGCGGGTGAGGATGGTGCGAAGGTCGTGGCTGATGCCGGCCAGCATCGCGGTGCGCTGCTCCATCTGCCGTTCGAGCCGTTCGCGCATCTGGATGAAGGCAAGGCCTGCGCGCCTTACCTCGTCTGCGCCGCGCGGCGAAAAGCCTTCGGTCTTTTGTCCCTTGCCGAAACTTTCCGCCGCCTGGGCAAGTCTCAGGATCGGGCGGATCTGGCCGCGCAGGAACAGGATCGAAATCACCACCAGCACGAAGGCGGTGCCGATCATCCAGATCAGGAAGATGTGGGTGTTGGACGCGTAGGTAGAGCCGCGTCTGGCAAACACCCGCAGCACCCGTTCGTCCATTTTTACGCGGATCTCGACGAGCCGACTGTCGCCTACCGTATCGATCCAGAACGGCATGCGGATCTGACTGCTCAACTGTTCGGCAAGAATGTTGTCGAGGATCGCGAAGAAGGGGCGCTGGCGGGGCGGCGGCAGCTGGCCGTTCTCCTCGATTGCAATCGTCAGGCCGAGAGAGCTGTCGGCGATGCGGCTGACTTCGTTGTAGTTGCTGTCCTGCGGATAACTGCGGATGATCTCGATAATGGCGGCGATGTCGCGAACGGTGCCTTCAGACAGGCGCTCTGTCACCATGCGCCAGTGGCGTTCCATGAACACCGCGGCGACGACTGTCTGGAGCAGGAGCATTGGGAGAATGACGATCAGCAGCGAACGGGTGTAGAGGCCCGTCGGCAGCCAGCGACGCAGCCAGCGCGTGAACGGACGCCAACCGGGGAGGGTAAACCGGCTGGTCTCTCGCTTCAGCGTGTTGAAAATTGCCATTCGCCGCCCGTTATCGTCCTGTCGTCGGTCTCTTGTGCATCAGTCGATACTCAGCCTGTACCCGATGCCACGCACGGTCTGGAGATAGACCGGGTTGGCGGGGTCTTCTTCGATCTTACGACGCAGCCGGTTGATCTGCACGTCGATTGTGCGCTCGCCGACATCCGTATCGTCCCCGATCAGTTCGTGGCGGGGGATCGTTTCGCCGGCGCGCAAGGCAAACAGCATCATGATTTCCTGTTCGCGGTCGGTCAGGCGGATCGTCTCGGCCGCCTTGCGCAGTTCCTTGCGCGGGATCGAGAAGGTGAACGGACCAAACATGATCTGCTCGATCTTGGGTGCATCGGCCGAGCTGCTGCGGCGCAGGATGTTGTTGATGCGCAGGACCAGTTCGCGCGGATCGAAGGGTTTGGACAGGTAATCGTCGGCACCTGCCTCGAGACCGGCGATGCGCGATTCTGCCTCGACCCGTGCCGTCAGGAGGATGACCGGGGTGGTCTTCTTTTCATAAAGCGACTGGGTGAGCGACAGGCCTGTTTCGCCCGGCATCATCACGTCGAGAATGATGAGGTCGAAATGCAGTCCTTCCAACTTGCGCCGCGCTTCGGCGGCATCTCCCGCGACCGTGATGCGGAAACCCTGCTCCACCAGATAGCGGTTGAGGAGATCGCGGATGCGGGTGTCGTCGTCGACAACGAGAAGGTGAGGGGCGTCGTCCAAAAGCGGTGTATTGGTCATCTGTCTGTCCCGGTCAGATATCCTGACTGATGTCGATATCAGAAATCACGAGGTTCGGGTCACGTCCACGCATCCGTTGAAGGAAAAGGGTTACGCTTTCCCGCATCCCGGGGGTGAAGTCTTCCATGGCGCGTGCGATACGCTTGGATTGCGGCTCGCACAGGGCCAGCGCCAGTTCGCGGCCGGCAAGGGTCGGATAGAGGCGGCGCTGTCTGCGATCCTTGGCCCCGGCCATCTGCCGGATATAGCCAGTCTCGATCAACTGCTTCAGGACGCGGGCGAGGCTCTGCTTGGTAATCTGCAACAGATCGAGAAGATCCGTCACCATCATCCCCGGCTGGCGGCAGACGAAATAGACAACCCGATGGTGGGCACGGCCCATGCCGATCTTCGCCAGGATAGCGTCCGGATCGGACACGAAGTCGCGATAGGCAAAGAAGAACAGCTCGATCGCTTCGAAATCGATCTGGCCCTCGTCGACCACGGGCATCTGTGGCGGGACTTTCTTGACGGCTTTTCCCGTCGCTGCAGGCGGCACGCCGTTTCCTTTCGCTCGCTACGTCTTCATCGTGTGAAGCTGTTTAACGTAATCCTTTTGCGCTGTCGCCCGTGATAAATCGCTCTGGCGGTCAAAATTCGACCGGTTGTGTTGCTTTCAGGGAGAACACGCACTTTCTTTTGCGCGCACGACTTGTCCGGCGGAACCTTTATCCCCAAGCGCCATTATTCCCAGCGAACGACTGGAGATTATTCAATGAACGCGCACACTTATTCCGCAATGCCGCCGATCGAGCTGAACCAGACCAAGGCCGAAGCTCATCCGCTGCGCCCGGTCTTCATCACGGTGATTGCGCTGAAAGTCGTCGTCTCGGCATTTCTGCTGGCGACTGTTTCGCTGGCTCCGCCGGTTGCTGCCGAAGGCACGTATCTGGCCGCCGCTATCAACTGATTTTGAGGCTGTCATCGGCACGCCTTCCGGCTATGAAGAACGACAACGTTCAGGGCAGGACAGGCATTATGGGTCGATTGCAGGCAAGCGTCATTCCGGTGACGCCATTTCAACAAAACTGTACCGTCTTCTTTGACGACGATACAAAGACAGGCGTCATTGTCGACCCAGGCGGTGACATCGGGGTTATTCTGGACCTCGTGCGCAAAAGTGGCATTACCCTTTCCGAGATCTGGCTGACCCACGGGCATATCGATCATGCCGGAGGTGCCGACGAACTTCGTGAGGTGCTGGGCATTCCTGTCGTCGGACCCCACCGCGACGATCTTCCCCTTCTTGAAAACCTTGAAAAGCAGGCTCAGATGTTCGGTGTCGACGACGACGTCCGCAACGTCGTGCCTGATCGGTTTCTTGACGAAGGCGAAACAGTCTCGTTCGGCGAGCATGTGTTCGAGGTTTTTCATTGTCCGGGACATTCGCCCGGTCACGTCATCTTCTACAACAGAGATAACGCCTTCGCACATCTTGGTGACGTCCTGTTTGCCGGGTCGGTCGGACGGACTGATCTACCCGGAGGCGATCACGCGACCCTGATGGACTCGATCCGCACCAAGGTTCTGCCGCTGGGAGACGAGGTAGGTTTTCTCTGCGGTCATGGACCGGGAAGCCGGATCGGCGACGAGCGCCGCAGCAATCCATTCCTGAAGGGCCTGTAACCGGCAACCGGTATCACGGGCATAAAAAAACCCGGCATCACTGCCGGGCTCCAACTGGAATGAGCGAGCTTTTGAAGCTCAACCGGAGATCTGCAGATTGACGGCCTTGGGGCCTTTTCCGCGACGATCCGGTTCCGTGTCGAAGCTTACTTTCTGGTTTTCAGTCAGCCCGGACAGGCCGGAAGCCTGTACGGCGGAGATATGAACGAAGATATCGGCGCCACCGTTGTCTGGTTTGATAAAGCCGAATCCCTTGTCCGTATTGAAGAATTTCACAGTGCCAGTCTCGGCCATGCAGCAGGTCCTTTTCCTTCTGTCCGTGTTCAGCGGCGGACAGCATCAGAGTGTGCCCTTACGGGCGGCGGCAGGCAGCTTTAAGAAAGGGTCCCTGTGTTTACCGCGGCGACTGGCAGATAAGGTATAAAACCAAGCCCCCAGTTCCCGCCCGAAGTCTTGGCGCCTTCGGAGCGCGTCATTATAGGTCTTCCCATGCTCGTAAATTGCCCGAACATGGACAGAGTGCTGTGTTTATCAAAAATTGGCAAGAAAAAGTTTTTTGAAAGGCAGGCCCGTTCCAGCCTGCCTCATTTGGCCAAAAGCGCTGCAAATGAGGGCTTTGCGCATGGTCCGAAGGACGTTGGATGGGCAACGGATCGCTGGCGATGCTTCGCCCGATCGGCTCTATGCCTGTTCGCGTCATGTTTGTAGCCGTTTCACAACGTCTACACTCTCTGCGGGAAGTTCCACTGCGAACCGGTGAAGGTGCGGACGGCTAGCTGCCTTGATGTCTGCGGCCGAAGGTTTTCATCCGCTTGAGAGGGGTGGCCGACGGAAACGGGGCGGCGGCAGAGACGCGAATGGCGGATGCAGGCGAGGGGCTCATATCGAGATCGCCGCCGATCCGCGGCGGGCCGTGTTCCGGGAATGTCCTGTCGAACGTGGTCGGGGCGAGTTCAGGCCGTGCGAGTGCATATCCCTGCACGAGAGACGCGCCGAATTCCTCGCACACCTCCACCTGCCACATTTCCTCCAGTCCTTCGATGATCGGCTCGATCCCGTCATCCAGCATCTGCTGCAGGACGACGCGCAGGAGTGCTGCTCCTGCCGGATTGTCGAGAAAGTCGCGGACCCAGCCGGGTTCGAATTTGACGTAGTCAGGCTTCACCCGCTTGAGAAGCGCCAGATCGGACTCGCCCGCACCGTAATCATCGATCGCCACCTGGAAGCCGATGGCGCGCATGTGGCTGGTGAAGTCGGCGATGACGGCGGCGTTGGTCTCGGCGGTCTGACGGATTTCGCAGACGATCCGGTTGACGGCAAGTCCGGCTTCGTGGCTCGCAAGTTTGATGCGTTCGACTTCGTGGCGCATGTCTTCGGGCGTGCGCACCAGACCCGGCTGGAACTTGACGAAGATCTTCGCCTGGCGTCTGTCGAGCCGGCCGGTGTTGAGAATATGGATCGTCCGGACCATGCTGTCGATATCGGCAACTTCGGCGGGATCAACGAGGCTGAAGAATTCGTGCGGGGGAACGGGCTCTTCGCCACGATAGGCGCGCACGAGCCCGACAAAGGCTTCGATGGTCAGCCGATTGCCGGGTTTCGACGTTCTGAAAATGGGCTGAAGCGCGGATCTGAGAATGAAAGGCCCGTACGCGGTCGACCATGCCCCGTCGTCGCCGCGAACCAGGTTGGCGAAAATGCTTCTCGATGCCATACCCGTACCGTCTCCTGCGCAATTTTGCAGATTGTAGGCGAGACGGGTTACGCGGTCGTAAATACGCGCCCGAAGGTTTTAATCAGCGACATTGATCGCATTCATTCATGCTTTTTTCTTGAAAGGCGCCGGTTCATTCTCCATACAGCTTGAGGCGGCCGCTCGGCGGCGAATGAGCGCACCCCGCCGTAGTGTTCAATCAGCCCAGGACCGAAACGACATGGCCTTTCTTGCCGACGCCCTTTCCCGTGTAAAGCCTTCAGCGACAATCGCTGTTTCCCAGAAAGCTCGCGAACTGAAGGCGAAAGGTCGTGATATTATCGGTCTCGGTGCCGGTGAGCCTGACTTCGACACGCCTGACAATGTCAAGCAGGCGGCGATCGACGCGATCAACCGCGGTGAAACCAAGTACACGCCGGTTTCGGGTATTCCAGAGCTGCGCAAGGCGATCGTCGACAAGTTCAAGCGCGAAAACAACCTCGACTACAAGGTCGAGCAGACCATCGTCGGAACCGGCGGAAAGCAGATTCTGTTCAATGCCTTCATGGCGACGATGAATGCAGGGGATGAAGTGATCATCCCAGCACCCTACTGGGTTTCCTACCCGGAAATGGTCTCGATCTGCGGCGGCACGCCGGTAACGATTTCGACCAAGCAGGAAAACAACTTCAAGCTGACGGCCGAAGAGCTGGAAAGCGTGATCACGCCGAAGACCAAGTGGTTCATCTTCAACTCGCCGTCGAACCCG
Source organism: Rhizobium sp. PvP014 (assembly GCF_017876855.1). Classification (NCBI taxonomy): domain Bacteria; kingdom Pseudomonadati; phylum Pseudomonadota; class Alphaproteobacteria; order Hyphomicrobiales; family Rhizobiaceae; genus Rhizobium; species Rhizobium sp. PvP014. The sequence continues at coordinate 1,506,037 of NZ_JAGIOT010000002.1, read as the reverse complement.
ACGGGCGCTGCCTACAGCGCGGATGAACTCAAGTCGCTGACCGACGTGCTGCTGAAGCATCCGCATGTGTGGATCCTGACCGACGACATGTACGAGCACCTGACCTTCGGCGACTTCAAGTTCGCGACGCCTGTCGAAGTGGAGCCGAAGCTCTACGACCGGACGCTGACGATGAACGGCGTTTCCAAGGCCTATGCGATGACCGGCTGGCGCATCGGCTATGCTGCCGGTCCGATCGAACTGATCAAGGCCATGGACATGATCCAGGGCCAGCAGACCTCGGGCGCATCGTCGATCGCACAGTGGGCGGCTGTCGAGGCGCTCAATGGTCCGCAGGATTTCGTGACCAAGAACAAGGCGATCTTCGAAGGCCGCCGCGATCTCGTCGTGTCGATGCTCAACCAGGCGTCCGGGATTGTTTGCCCGAAGCCTGAAGGCGCATTCTACGTCTATCCGTCCTGCGCCGGCCTGATCGGCAAGACGGCTCCGACCGGCAAAATGATCGAAACGGACGAGGATTTCGTGTCCGAGCTCCTGGAATCGGAAGGTGTCGCCGTGGTTCACGGATCGGCCTTCGGTCTTGGCCCGAACTTCCGCATTTCCTACGCGACGTCGGAAGACATTCTCGAAGAAGCCTGCAAGCGCATCCAGCGCTTCTGCGCAGCCTGCAAGTAAGTTTCGAGACACGAGTTCGATGGGAGAGCCCGGCCAAGCGCCGGGCTTTTTCGTGAGTGGTGGTCCAGTGGAGGGAAGGTCGGGGCGGGCCACGGCTATAGCCCCGACCGAGCCCCTTTTCGAGGATCCTGCGTTTAAGCCTTGGTTAGCTTGACGATCGTCGAGGAGCCGGAGCGGGTTTCGGTGACGGCGTAGACGGCGCCATCGGGGCCGACCTTGACGTCGCGGATGCGGGCCTTGAGCGGAACGTGTTCTTCGTGACTCACCTTGTCGCCATCCATATGCAGGACCACCACGCCCTGGGTTACCAGGCCGCCGACCAGGAATGCGCCCTTCCATTCGGGGATCGCATCGCCATCGTAGAAGGCCATGCCGGAGGGGCCGATGACCGGATCCCAGTAATAGACGGGCTGTTCGGTCTGAGCCTTCTCGGTGATGCCGTCGCCCACCTTGCCGCCGCTATATTCGACGCCGTAGGTAACCTCCGGCCAGCCGTAGTTCTTGCCGGCTTCCGGTCGGTTCAACTCGTCGCCGCCCTTGGGGCCATGTTCGACCGTCCAGAGGCGGCCGTTGCCATCGAGCGCTGCTGACTGGAGATTGCGGTGTCCGTAGGACCAGATTTCCGGTCGCGCTTCGGCCTGATCAACGAATGGATTGTCGGGCAGGGCCTTGCCGTCCATGTCGATGCGGAAGACTTTTCCAAGACCGCTTTTGAGATCCTGTGCCTGGACACGCGGCTCCGGATCGGACCGCTCGCCGACCGTGACATAGAGCTCGTTGTTGGGGCCAAAGGTGAGGCGCGAGCCGAAATGCTTGTTGCCGTCATAGCTTGGCATCTGCTGGAAGATCACCTTGACGTCTTCCAGCTTGCCGCCGCCATCGTCGTTGGCGACGAGCTTGGCGGAGGCGACGGATGTGCCGTTGCCGTCTTCACGCTCTTCTGAGAAGGAGAAGAAGATCATTCCGGATGTTTCGTAGTCCGGTGCGAGCGCCACGTCGAGAAGACCGCCTTGGCCAGCGGACAGGACTTTCGGAACGCCTTCGATCGCAGGGCCGGGCTTGCCGTCCTTGATGATATGCATCGCGCCTTCCTTGGCGGTCACCAGCATGCGGCCATCGGGGAGAAATTCCATAGACCAGATGTGCGGAAGCCCTTCGGCAACGACTTCGGTGGTGATCTTAGGCATAGCCGCCGGCTGCGCTGCGCGGGTCTGACCGGTGAAGGCAGGTTTTTGATCCTTCGCATTTGGAGCGCTTGTTTCAACCGGTTTGCCACTGGTCTGCGCCATCGCGGGAGCGCCGACCAGTGCGAGAGCCAGGGCCGTGCCTGCAAGGAAGATGTTCGTGCGTTTCATGGGTCACCTCCGGACTTTGTCTTGATGCCTTTCAGTGGCGATCGCTCGCCAGACATTGTCCCATCTAGGGCGGCCAGTCCCGAAGACCGAACACAGGGTGTTCAACTCTTCTTTATTACAGATGTCACAATCCGATCATCGTCAGCATGATGAAGGTCGCAAACAGCACAAAATGGGTCATGCCCTCGATTGCGTTGGTCTGGCCGTCGTTGAGGTTGATCGCCGCAACCACGAGCGTGATTGCCACCATCACCGTCTGGACCGGCGTCATCGCCATGATGAAGGGCTGGCCGGTATAGAGCGCGATGCCTTCCATGACCGGGACGGTGAGAATGACCGTCGAGAGCGACGCGCCCATGGCGATGTTGACGACGGACTGCATGCGGTTCTTGAGCGCCGCCCGCATGGCGGTCAGGATTTCCGGCGCGGCGGAGATAGCGGCGACAACCACGGCGGTCAGCGCGATCGGCGCGCCGGAGCCTTCCAGGCCTTCGCCCATGAAGACCGACATGAATTCCGCCAGGAAGCCGATGATCAGAACGCCCAGAAGAATGATGCTGATCGATACGGCCGCGGAATCCTCGGCGGCCTCCTCCTGAGGCGCGGACGCTGTCCCGGCGGCTGCGGCCTTCTGGGTCCGCGGATAGGTGTAGCTGAAGAAGTAGCTGTGCGGCCCGACCTGCATCTTGAGAAAGACGCCGTAGAGCGCGATCATCGCGCAGATGGTAAAGGCGGAATAGTAGTGCCAGCTTTCACGGGGCACGAATTCCGGCACGATCATCGAAATGCCTACCGCCGTCATGATCATGACAGTGTAGGTGCGGCTTGAATCGTCGTTATAGGGTTGCTCGCCATGGCGTAGGCCACCGAGCAGGGCCGCGAGGCCCAGAATGCCGTTGATATCCAGCATCACGGCCGAATAGATCGTGTCGCGCACCAGCGTCGGTGAGGAATTCGAACCCATCATGATGGCGAGGATCAGGACCTCGACCGCCACCGCGGACAGGGTGAGGATCATCGTGCCATAGGGGTCGCCAACCTTGTGCGCCAAAACCTCCGCATGATGGGCGACACGTGTCGATGCAAGCACGATCACGCCGACGAAGAGCGCTGCTGCGATCAGCGACACCGTCTTTCCGGCCTCCAGAATTGAGTGTTCGATGAAGAAGCCGAGAATGGCGACGACGAGGGCGATCAGCAGGAATTTCTCCTGCCGGAGGTGGGTCGCGATTTGCACTGGAAGCTCCTGGAAACGATCTCGGAGAAACTAGGGTTGTCGGTCGACCTGCACAGAGGACGGTTTGCGATAATCGGTCTTTGGTGCCATTATCCTCGCCAGTGGAAGGAACTTCGCGGCGTATTCCGGCTTTTTTGCTCTACGCGGCCTTCTGGACCGAGACCGGTCGGGGCAGCCACGAAAAAACATACAGGAGGATCTATGACCAAGGTCGTTTACACAATCGTGCCACATGATGGCGGCTGGGCCTATCGACTGGGCGACGTTTATTCCGAAACATTCCCGAACCACAACGACGCGCTGCAGGCGGCCCGGATTGTGGCTGCCGAACAGCAGGTGGGTGGTGAGCCCGAAGAGATCAGCTGGCAGGACGCAAAGGGCGTCTGGCACACGGAGCACAGCGACGGCGGTGACCGTCCCGAAGCCGAAGTTGTGGATGGCGATCAGGCGGACGCGCGCTAGGCATTCGCTGCGACCAAAAAGAAGGCCATGCCCGGCGTTTGTGCCAGGCATGGCCGATTTCAGACAGCCGGGCCTAAAGCTTAGGCTTCTGCTGATTCAAGCGACGGGTAGTCGGTATAACCCTTTGCGCCGCCGCCGTAGAATGTGTTCTTGTCCGGCTCGTTGAGCGGCGCGTTTGTCTTGAAACGCTCGACCAGATCCGGATTGGCAATGAACAGCTTGCCGAAGGCGACGCCATCCGCATAGCCGCTGGCCACAGCCTTTTCAGCCGTATCCTTTTCGTAGCCATTGTTGACCACCCAGGCGCCGGTGCCGCCGGCGTTGCGGTAGGTATCCTTCAGTTCCTGGTAATCGAACGGCTTGCCGCCCTGGACATAGCCGCGGTCACCACCGGTCGCACCCTCGATGACGTGTATGAAGGACAGGTTGCGGGTCGCGAGTTCCTTGACCAGATAGTCGAAGACCGTCTGCGGCGCATCTTCGGTGATGTTGTTGGCAGGCGTAACAGGCGACAGGCGAATGCCGACGCGGCCGCTGCCGATGGCTGCAGCAACGGCGTCAACGACTTCGAGCGCGAACCGGGCGCGGTTCTCGACGGAGCCACCGTATTCGTCTTCGCGGAGGTTTGCGCCAGTCTTCAGGAACTGGTCGATGAGGTAGCCATTGGCGCCGTGGATTTCGACGCCGTCAAAGCCGGCCTCGATCGCAGCCTTTGCACCGGCAGCAAAATCGGCAACGACGCCCGGGATCTCGGAGAGTTCGAGAGCGCGCGGCTCCGATGTATCGGCAAACGCGCCGCTGCCATCCGGATTGATGATGTAGGTCTTGCCCTTGGCGCCCAGTGCGGACGGCGCGACGGGTGCGCCTTCATTCGGCTGCAGCGAGGTATGCGAAACGCGACCGACGTGCCAGATCTGGGTAACGATCTTGCCGCCCTTCTTGTGAACGGCTTCCGTCACCTTCTTCCAGCCGTCGATGGCCGGAGCGAGGTAAAGGCCCGGAACGTCGGCATAGCCCTGTCCCTGCTGGCTGACCGGGGTGCCCTCGGTGATGATGAGGCCCGCGGAGGCGCGCTGTTCGTAATAGGCGATGTTGAGATCGTTGGGGATCGCCTTCGGCGAACGGTTGCGGGTGAGCGGCGCCATGACGACGCGGTTCTTCAGTTCGATGTCGCCGAACTTTACCGGTTCAAAGAGTGAGGTCACAGGAATATCCTTCCATGCTGCTTTGGGAGTGATTGAGTTAAGGGGTGGCATTCAGAGAGCGGAGCGAAGATTGGTCACGAAGTCTGCGATCTTCTCCTCGTCGCGGCTGTAGAACGCCCATTGACCAACCCGGCTCGTTTTCACGAGGCCGGCTTTTTCGAGGGTCGAAAGGTGCGCAGAGACGGTCGATTGCGACAGACCACATCGTCTTTCGAACTGCTTGGCACAGATTCCCATTTCGAGCGGATGATCCTGATCGGAAAAATGCTGCTCGGGCTGCTTCATCCATTCAAGGAACTCAATCCTCGTCGGATGGGACAGTGCTTTCAGTATCTCGGTGCGATCCATCGTCTTTCCATATCGTCTCTAACCGATATATAGATCGTCTGAAGACGATTTAAAGGAATGACGTTCCCATTTTTTTGAGGAAGGCAAAAAAAAGGGCCTCCAGATTGCTCCGAGGCCCGTCAGGTGTGAAGGTCTAAAACCTCCAGAGGGGAACAGCCGGCGCTGATAACGGGGACGTCATCAATTGCTCCGGCTGATCCCTATATGGGCGCAGCGATTTGTGAGAGCAAGGGGGGTGGCCGAAATATTGACCGTTTCGGTCCAATTACTCTGACAGGCAGCCGAGGATTGCGGCGGGCCGGCAAACCGCAGGGCAAAAAAAGAGGGCCACCGGATCACTCCAGGGCCCTTATAATTATGAAGGTTAAAAACAACCTCCAGAGGGGAACAGCTGCTGCGGTGGAACTGGGAGGAAAGCCACCATATGCATCAGCTGAGTGCGATATGATGGTTTTTTGGGCAAGCGGCAACGCTTTTTTGCGCAGGACTGCCATGCACGTTCTGCACAGCTTACTCTAGTCACTGAGTCGTGTATGAAATCGCTGCGAGAATCCCGGTGCCCATTCTGAGCGAAACGTCTTCGACAGCGATCAGAAATTCCAGTTACGCGCCTTGGCGACGATAAAATCGCGGAAGACCTTGAGCTTTGCAGCGTTCTTCATTTCATCCGGGTAGCAGAAGTAAGTGTCGAATGAAGGGATGTCGGCGCTCAGCGTCAGCTGGATCAACCCAGGGTCGCGGCCGACGATATAGTCGGGCAGGCAAGCGATGCCGATGCCAAGCAGGCAGGCTCGTTTGATGGAGGTCTGGCTGTTGATCTGCAGATGCGGCGTGCGGGTGTTGTCCGAAGAACGGCCGGCGGATTCGAGCCAGTTGACGTCGAGAAGGTAATTCGGGGCAGGCTCGCCGAAGGAGATGATGCGGTGGGTGTCGAGATCCTCGACCGACTGCGGTTCGCCATAGCGGTTGATATAGGACGGGGCTGCATAGACGTGCATGTGCACGGTGAACAGCTTGCGCTGGATCAGGTCCGACTGCTGCGGCTGGCGAAGGCGGATGGCGCAGTCCGCATGGCGCATGTTGACGTCGACTTCCTCGTTATCGAGGATGAGCTGGATCGACATTTCCGGATAAAGCTGCAGGAACTCCTGCACCTTGTCGGTGAGCCAGCCCTGGCCAAGGCCGACCGTCGTCGTGACGCGCAGCTTGCCCGACGGCTTTTCCGTCGTCTCGGTCAGCTGCATCTTCACGGTTTCGAGCTTCAGAAGCACGTCATGCGCGGTGCGATAAAGAAGCTCGCCCTGTTCGGTAAGGATGAGGCCGCGGGCGTGGCGGTGGAACAGTTTGACGCCGACGTCCTGTTCCAGCGCGCTGACCTGCCGGCTGATTGCCGACTGGGACAGATGCAGCTTGTCTGCCGCATGGGTGAAGGATCCCGCCTCCGCCGCAGCGTGGAAGATGCGCAACTTGTCCCAGTCGAGAGGTACGCCCATGCTTACTCCGCAGCAATGGCAACCGGCTGAATGCCGGCGAGGTAACGTTCGGCTTCGAGCGCTGCCATGCAGCCCATGCCGGCGGCGGTGATCGCCTGTCGGAAGGTGTCGTCGGTGACATCGCCCGCGGCAAACACACCGGGAACGTCGGTCATCGTGGAATCAGGCGCCGTCCAGAGATAGCCGCCGTTCTTCATCTTCAGCTTGTCCCTGAAGAGCTCGGTCGCCGGCGCATGGCCAATCGCCACGAACACGCCGTCGATCGGCTGATCGGAGATCGTGCCGGTCCTGGTATCACGCAGGCGCACACCCTCGACCGATGGCGGCAGTGGCGCGCGGGCCGGCTTACCGGTGACCTCGGCAATTTCGGTGTTCCACATGACCTTGACGTTGGGGCGCTGGAACAGGCGCTCGGACAGGATCTTTTCCGACCGGAACGAATCACGCCGGTGGACGACCGTCACGGTCTTCGCGATATTGGAGAGATAGAGCGCTTCCTCGACTGCGGAGTTGCCGCCGCCGACCACGATCACATCCTTGTTGCGATAGAAGAAGCCGTCGCATGTGGCGCAGGCGGAAACGCCAAAACCCTGGAACTGCTGCTCGCTTTCGATGCCGAGCCATTTGGCCTTCGCACCGGTCGCGATGATGATCGTATCGGCAGTCCAGACGGTGCCGGAATCGGTGCGGACCGTGAAGGGGCGATGATTCATCTCGACCTCGGTCACGAGATCGTTGACGATCTCGGTGCCCACATGGACCGCCTGCTGCAGCATCTGCTCCATCAGCCAGGGACCCTGGATCGGATCGGCAAAGCCCGGATAGTTTTCAACGTCCGTGGTGATCATCAGCTGACCACCCTGTTCCATGCCTGCAATCAAGACCGGCTTCAGCATCGCACGCGCTGCGTACACCGCAGCTGTATAGCCGGCGGGGCCGGAACCGATGATCAGAACCTCTGTATGACGGGCGGACATGATGACGTTTCCTTTCCAAGACCGTGTCGGGCGCGTGGCGCCGCTTCCTCATATAGGAAGCCATTATTCGGTCTGCCGCTTTTGACACGTCATGTAAGGGCCATCCATGCAACATTGCAAGGGCAGCCTTGCGATAACAACAAGACAGTTGGAACTGCCCGGTAGAAACGTCAGGCCAACTGCGATTGGATGTGTCTCTAGGTGCACCTCGGTTGACAACAACTGGACCGGCGCACGAAATTTTCTTGCGTCGGAACGATGTTATTGTATGTCTTCGCGACACCGAGATGGATACCCGGGAGCCTGCGTGCTCCCGTCAATTTTGAAGGCAGGCACTACACATGGTCGTGAAAGTCGAACTCGATACCATCGACCTGAAGATCCTTCGCGAATTGCAGAAGGACGGACGCATGACCAATGTCGAGCTGTCCGAACGGGTCGGCATATCGGCGCCGCCCTGTCTGCGGCGCGTTCGCAAGCTGGAAGAGAACGGCATCATCAAGGGTTATCGCGCCATGCTGCAGGCGTCGCTGCTCGGATACGATCTTGTCGCCTTCTGCATGGTGGGACTGAAGCAGCAGTCGGACAGCAAGCTGAAGGCCTTCGCGGCGGATATGGAAACGCGGACCTTGGTGCGTCAGGCCTGGATGGTCTCCGGCGAGACCGATTTCCTGCTGCAATGCGTGGCCGAGAACCTCACCGTCTTCCAGGATTTCGTCATCGAGGATCTGACCGCGGTCGACAATGTCGATACGGTTCGCACCATGCTGACGATCCGGCAGGTCAAGGATGCGCCGGTCGTGCAGATCTAGGGTCGTCTCGATCGAGATCGTCCGAGGGGCAGGGAGCAGGAACCAGAGCATGTCCAGCCACGACATCGAGCTTGTGATCACCTGGGTTGATGGTTCGGACCCGGATCATCGCGCGAAGCGCCTGCAATACGATGACGTTGCGTCGAGTTCGCACGCGGTGGCATCCAGCCCGACGCGGTTTGCCGATAACGGCGAGATCTACTATCTCATCGCCTCCGTGCTGAAATACGCGCCGTTCATCACCAAAATTCACATCGTCACGGACGGGCAGAAGCCGGAATTCGTCGACAGTTTTGCGCAGGCGGGTTTCTGCACGGAAGATTTCATCGCCATCGTTGATCACAACGTGGTCTTCGACGGGCTTCCGGCCGTGCTGCCGACGTTCAACTCGCTGTCGATCGAGGCTGCGGTCTGGAATATTCCGGGGCTTTGCGAGAATTTCGTCTACAGCAATGACGACTTCTTTCTGAACGCTCCGACATCTGCCTCCGCGTTCTTTCGCGACGGCAAGCCGATGCTTTACGGGCGCGTGAAAAGCGGATTGCGATCCCGCCTGAAGCAGTGCCTGCGGTGGTTCAAGCGGCAGCGGGCGGAAGCGTCCAACGCTGTTCCGAGCTTTACCGTCGCGCAGGAGAAGGGGGCAGAGCTGGCGGGTGCGAAGAACCGGTTTCTGCAGGTCGGCCATTACTTTCACGCGGTCAGACGCTCAACGCTTGCCGATTACTATGCAGCGCATCCCGACGTGCTTCGCCAGCAGCTCTCCCATCGCTTTCGCAACATCGCCCAGCATTCGCCGGTTGCGCTTGCAAATCATCTCGAGATGGAGCGCTTTGGCGCGACCCCGTTACCCGAACACCGCACGGCCTATATCAAGCCGCGGCAGAAGCGGGCGGTCGCACCTGTGCTCGCCATGATCGAACAGGGGTCGACGCCGTTCGGATGTATCCAGAGCCAGGACGAACTCAGCATCGAGCTTCGCCAGGCGCTGACTGACGTGATGATAACGAAATTTCACACCCATCTGCCGCACCGGCTTATCGAACACCTGCGGGCGGCAGACTGACGAGGTTACCGGTGTAGACAGGACTGCCGAGGTTACGGCAGCAAGACTTGGAGAACGTGCGTGGTACGAAAGAAGAGTAAGCTTGAGGCACTGCTGTCCTTCAACCGCTACCGCAAGCGCTGGGGAGCTGCGAAATACGCCAAGCTCGACCAGGATTACGCGGGCATGAAGCAGCGGCTGATCGAGGATTCGGATCGCGAGCACCGGTCGGGCAAGCAGAAGTCGCTCGACGATCACATGGCGAACCTGAGACTGGAGTTTAAAGGCCAGCCGGAACTGCTGTTCTATCATGCACAGCTTATCGTCCTCATGCGGCGCGAATATAATGTCCGGGAGACGTACCAGCAGTTCAAGACCCTGTGGGAGAATGAAGCGCCGTTCCTCACCGCCCATCTCGATCTGCGTTGGCTGATCTCCGCGAGCGACAGCATCGCCGATCTCGACGAGGACATGACGGCAAGGGCGATCGCCATGATCGGCTCCTCGCTTGCCAACACGATCAAGGTTTACGAGACCGACCGCTTTATCCATGGCGGCGACGAGCGTCCTGTCTCACAAGATGCGATCGAACAGACGCAAGGTGCGCCGATGCACAGGTTCAACGGGATGTATCTGTTCAAGGTGGGGACCGACGACACGCTGCGAAACATGCGCTGGCGGCTCGATCCCTTTTTCAAGCAGGGAATTGCCGGCGAGATCGCGAAGGCGATCTACGACCGCCTGCAGGAGAACGACACGGCATTCAGCCGGTTACGAGCGCTCCACCACCGCGATCGCAGCGGGTGGTGGTAGCAGGCGCTTAAGCTGTCCCGGTTCAGGATGGCTCGCCATTCTTCGCTCGCTGCTTTTTGCGCTGCTTGACCAGCCTGTCCTTCTTGGACCTGATCCGCAGACCTCTTGCGAGATTGTAGATGACGCGAAGCGGCATGGTGATCGTGATCAGCTTGCCGAGGTTGCGGTTGCTGTTTTCCAGCCGTTCGGAAAGGACCTGGATGGCGGCAAACACAAAGTTGCTGTTGCCGATATCGGGGAAGTGGCGCGATAGGGCCTTGTAGGGATTGAAAGCTGTTCTTCCTGCCATTTCGAGCTTGTCGCTGTTGGCGAGGAGTTGCAGCACCGACTGTTCGAACGTCCAGTCGTGGATGTGGAACATCTGCCACTTGCGGCTGCGGCGTCCCGAGAAACCGCAAAGCACGACCTTGGCCTGCGGCACCTTCTCGCAGAGCCAGACCGAAAGGGCGAAGCCTGAACTGGCGGTATGGTCGCGCGGGTAGAAATCTTCGAGGTAGCTGCAAAGGTCGATGGCGCCTGCTGCGACGCCGCCGAACTCGGCCGGTTCCGTCACCTGTTCCATCGTGGCGGCGCGCATGCTCATGACGCCGGTAAACCCGGGGCCCGGCAGCAGGGCCAGCACCTTGTCGAGAGCGTTGTCGTAGATCAGTTCGGACCCGACGCGGCTCGTGCGTGCCACCAGCAGCGAATTGCGCGTGAACGGCGTTTTCAGCACCTTGCTGACGTAGTTGAAAAAGACGAACAGCGTCGTTTCCGGATAGGCGGCGTGGATCTCGTTGAAGTTCTGCTCGTCACTGTTGGCGACAAGGACGATGTGGGTATAGCCGGCGAAAAACTGCTGCCAGTCTTCCTCGTTCATAAGGCCGCTCGTCGTCGGTCTGTGCTGCGCCATCCCGGCAGAAAGTTCCGTCATTTGAAGCGTCCTCCATGCAGATGCGGGCAGAGCCGGACCGGTTGCGTGGCACCGAATACCTCTGAAGTTTTCATGGTCTGGTCTCTAAAAGCGTTTCGTAGATTTCCGCCAGACTGTTGGCTTCCTTTTCGATGGCGAAGGCGACGCGCACATGCTCGCGACCGCTCCAGCCCTGCTGGCGGGCCAGTGCAGGGTTTTCGAAATAGGTGCGCAGCGCATCGCGAAGCGCCGTGTAATCGCCGGCCGGAACGACCGATCCGGTCTCACCTTCGACGATCATTTCGGAATAGGCGCCGGCATCGCTTGCAACGACTGCGGTTCCCGATGCCATCGCCTCGAGCGGCGTCAGTCCGAAGCCCTCATTGCGGGACGGCGCCACATACAGAGACAGGCGACGGTACCAAGGCTTGATGTCGTCCACTTCGCCCATGAACAGGATGCGATCTGTCAGACCGCTCATGGCGACATCGGCTTTCAACGCATCGCCGAAAACCTTGTTGTCCGGCGTGACACGTCCGCAGACGACGCCCGTCCATTCGGGATAGGACGGCAACAGTTCGATCAGGGCGCGCACGAAAAGGTCTGTGCCCTTCTGATGCCGAACGCGCCCGAAGCAGCCGATCAGATGCTTGCCGAAACCATCTGCCGGGGAGGAAGGGTCGGATGGGCCGGAGGGACGGAAGAGATCGAGATCGACGCCGTGGTGCACCACCTTATAGGGCACTTTCAGGTATGAACCCGATCGTGCAGACGTCGCGACGACCGCATCCATCTTGCTGATCAGAAAACCCGTCCATGCGGAATGGGTTCGTTGCGCGGCGGAGGTGAACAAGAGCTTCAACGGCATCCGCAGCACATCGCGCATGAAGAGGCCGGGCAGCATCTCGATATTGCGGCGGGCATGCCAGACACGGGCGCGCCGCCCTGATGGCGGTGACCACAGCGCGGCAAGGTCGGCATAGCGGATGTGGGGAAGGTGGGAGGGCAGGCCAGGTCCCAAGACCGCGATCTTCTGACCCTTTGCCCATTGCACCGGAATCAGCTGGACGATCGTGGACGTCACGCCGGAGAGCCGCTTCTTGAAGTTCGGCGCGATCACTTCGATATCGGATATATCGACCACGGAGCCGGGAGCGATACCGCTGCCCATCTCCGTGGCGACTTCGCCAGACGTTTCCACGAGCGATCAGCCCCAGGAGATGGCGAGGATCTCGTAGGCCTTGGAGCCGCCAGGGGCGACGACTTCGATACTGTCACCCTTTTCCTTGCCGATCATGGCACGGGCGATGGGTGAGGAGATCGAGATGCGGCCAGCCTTCACGTCGGCTTCCTGATCGCCGACGATCTGATAGGTTTTTTCCTCTTCGGTATCCTCATCGATTAGCTTGACGGTTGCGCCGAACTTGATCGTGGAACCGGACATCTTGGAGAGGTCGATCACTTCGGCGCGGGCCGTGAAATCTTCCAGCTCGCCGATGCGGCCCTCATTGTGGCTCTGGGCTTCCTTGGCCGCGTGGTATTCGGCGTTTTCCGAAAGGTCACCATGGGCGCGCGCTTCCGCAATCGCTTCGATGATGCGGGGACGCTCCTCCTGCTGGCGCCAGCGCAGTTCTTCCTGCAACTGGGTAAACCCCTTCGGCGTCATCGGTACCTTTTCAACCATTTTCTTGTCCTTAAGGCGCATGTCCGCGGATGCCGCGGACACAAAAAGAAACAGGTTCCGGAGCGGTAACTTCGGAACCATCTGCAGCATCTGAATTTAGGGCATCATAACAGAATTTCGACTGCTCCCGCTAGGAAAATCGAAATGGTGTCAGATGCGCCAGCTGGAGTTGAATGAATCAAACGTCCCTCGATTTGTCAACGGGTTGACGCAGTCATAAAGAACATATAGAGAACGCACTAATGAAGAAGTCGCTGAAAGAACGGTTGGCGATCCTGTCGGACGCTGCCAAGTACGACGCCTCCTGCGCCTCCAGCGGGACATCGAAGAGAGATTCGTCGGTATCCGGCGGTTTGGGTTCGACCGAAGGGTCCGGCATCTGCCATGCCTATGCCCCGGATGGCCGTTGCATCTCGCTTCTGAAAATCCTTATGACGAATTTCTGCATCTACGATTGCGCCTACTGCATCAATCGTTCCTCCAGCAATGTCGAGCGGGCCCGGTTCACGCCCGAAGAGGTTATCTGGCTGACGCTGGAATTCTATCGGCGCAATTATATCGAGGGTCTGTTCCTGTCGTCGGGCATTATCCGCTCGTCCGATCACACGATGGGCGACATGGTACGGATCGCGCGGGAATTGCGGACCGTTCATAATTTTCGCGGCTACATCCATTTGAAGACGATCCCGGAAGCGTCGCAGCAGCTGATCGAGGAGGCGGGGCTGTATGCCGACCGTCTGTCGATCAACATCGAACTGCCGACCGATGCCGGGATCAGCCAGTTTGCGCCGGAAAAGCGGCCCGCCAATATTCGTCGCTCGATGGGCGATCTGCGGCTGAAGATCGAGGAGATGCGCGACCCGACGCTGCAGACCAAGCGTCGCAAGCGGTTCGCGCCTGCCGGCCAGAGCACGCAGATGATCGTCGGGGCAGACGGCGCCAACGACGCGACCATTCTCGGGACGAGCGCCAGGCTTTACGGCAGCTACAGCCTGAAACGCGTCTATTACTCCGCCTTCAGCCCGATCCCGGACTCGTCGAAGACACTGCCGCTGATCAAGCCGCCTTTGATGCGCGAGCATCGGCTCTATCAGGCGGACTGGCTTTACCGGTTCTACGGGTTCGAGATCGGCGAGATTACGGCGTCCACGGAAAACGGCATGCTGGATCTAGACCTTGATCCGAAGCTTGCCTGGGCGCTCGGCAACCGCGACAAGTTTCCGGTCGATGTGAACAGGGCGGACAAGGAGACGCTGCTGCGGGTGCCGGGTTTCGGGACCAAGACCGTCGGAGCGATCCTGTCGTCGCGCAGGTTTCGCAAGCTGCGGCTGGAGGATTTAAAGCGGCTGAGCGTGTCTCTGAAGAAGGTACAGCCCTTTATCACCTGCGAAGGGTGGACACCGCGCAAGCTTGCCGACCGGGCCGATCTGCGATCCATGTTCCAGCCAAAGCCGGAGCAGCTGTCGCTTCTATGATGTACCGAGTCTTGTTGCGGGGGAGAGGCGATCTGACCGAGTGGCGCGATGCTGCGCGTGCCTATCTGGCGGCCGGCATCGCACCTGATCGTGTCGAGTGGCGCACGATGGACGACACGGACGGATTGTTCGGGCTGGACGGCAATCAGTTGCCTGAGCCTGTCGACAAGCCGGTGACGCAGGGTGTTCCTCCAGCCTTTCTGAAGCTTGCCGCCTCGGTCATCTGCCATTCCGATCCGACGCGGTTCTCGCTTCTCTACCGGATGCTGTTTCGCATGGCGCACGGGCGCAATTTTCTGGGTATGGCGACCGATCCAGATGTGGTGGCGGCAAACCGGATGTCGAAGTCGATCGGCCGCGACTATCACAAGATGACCGCCTTCGTCCGTTTCAAGGAAATTCCACTGCCGGAGGGTGTTGCCGGACGCCGGCGCTTTGTGTCCTGGTTCGAGCCTGATCATTTTATCATCGACCGTGTGGCCCCGTTTTTCCAGCGTCGTTTCAACGACATGGACTGGCTGATCGTGACGCCCAGGGGTTCGGCGTCCTGGGATGGCGAGACCCTGCGGACCAGCGATGAGCCCGCCGAAAAGCCAGACCTTCGCGACGACACGGACGATCTGTGGCGGACGTACTATGCCAATATCTTCAACCCCGCGCGGCTGAAGGTGAAGATGATGATGTCGGAAATGCCGAAGAAGTACTGGAAGAACCTGCCCGAGGCAGAGCTTATTCCGGGCATGATCGCCAGCGCCGAGGCAAGTGTGATCGAGATGGGACGCAAGGCGGCGAGCGAACCCCTGGCGTTCCACCATCGCATCCAGGAAGCCGCAGCACGGGTGCCAATGCCAGAAGGGCCGACCGCCGGTACAATCGAGGCCTTGCGGGAGGAAGCACGTCGCTGCACCCGCTGCGACCTCCATTGCATGGCGACCCAGACGGTTTTCGGCGAGGGGCCTGTCAATGCCAAGGTGATGATCGTCGGCGAGCAGCCGGGCGATCAGGAGGATCTGGCCGGGCGCCCCTTCGTCGGGCCGGCGGGCAAAGTGTTCAACGAGGCGGTGAGCGCGGCCGGGATCGACCGGACGCAATTCTACATCACCAATGCGGTGAAGCATTTCAAATACGAGCCACGCGGCAAGCGGCGCATTCACCAGAAGCCAAATATGGGCGAGGTGCAGCAGTGTCGCTGGTGGCTCGTCCAAGAACTCGATCTGGTGCAGCCGAAGCTGGTCGTCGCGATGGGTGCGACCGCGCTGTTTTCACTCACCGAGATGCGCCACAAGCTGGAGGACGTCCGGAGCAGGCCGATTGCCATGCAGAACGGTCGGACGCTGTTTGTCACCGTGCATCCGTCCTACCTGCTTCGCATTCCCGATCTGGGGCGAAAGGCGGAGGAGGTGGCGCGGTTCAAAGAGGATATCGTGGCGATCGGACGCCTGGCTTCGTAAGCGAAGCATCAAGTTCATTGGTAGGCCCAGGTTTCAATTGACTTCGTCTTGAAATGAAAGCTGTATTCGGCGGGGTCTCTCAAGACTATAGCTGGGGAATATGTCGAATACAGACGTTGCGGCCACACCGCCATTCAAGACGCAACCTTTCGGATCCACGCTTCGGTGCGAATATTCGCTGATGGAGGCGGTCGGGTATATCATTCTCTGGTTGATCATCAGTGTGTTGACACTTGGGATCGGTGCGTTCTTCGCTGTTTACTACTTCTACAAGAGCATCATCAACAAGACCTACCTGATCGGCCGGGACGGCCAGCGGATCGCGCGGCTCGAATGCGAACTCAATCTGGCGGAGATGATCGGTCACATCCTGATCTGGATCCTGATCTCCATCGTGACGCTTGGGATCGGTCTCGTGTTCTACGTCTTCCGCACGCTGCGCCTCTGCTTCAACAGAACGAGGCTCGTCTATATCTGAGCGCGCTCAGTGTCCCGAGCCGATCGCGCTTTCGTCGATATGGGCGCGGGCGTAGATCGTGCGGGCGGTCGCTGCGAGGATAAGCAGGAGCAGTGAGGCGAGGAGGCAGCAGCAGGCAAAACCCGTCGAGAAGGATTGCCGGGCGGCCTCCAGCCAGACCGGACCTTCGCCTGCCTGCAGAGTGGTGCCACTGAGCCCGCGTGCCGTCTCGACGGCGCCGCCAATGGTCGCCCTGACCGTTGCTGCCTGGGCCGGGTCGAGCCCGGTCACATCCGCGCCATCCATTAGAATGCGATAGACCAGTGTCCCGAAGCTGCCGAGAAGGGCGACACCGAGGGCGCCGCCGAATTCGGCGCTGGTTTCGGAAATCGCCGAGGCCGAGCCGGAGCGTTCCGGCGGCGCCGTGCCAACGATCAGGCCAGTCGTCGTCAAAACGACGGGCACAAAGCCGATGGCGATGAACATGGTCGAGCCGAGGACGCCGTAGAGGCTCTCGGAATAGGCGGCGATCGACATGGACAACATGCCGGCCGCGTTGATGATGAGACCGATCAGGACGGTGTTGACCGGACCGAACCGGTTGGTGAAACGGTAGGCCTGTAGTGACATGACGGTAAAGACGATCGATGACGGGATCGACCAGAGGGCGGCTTCGAGCGGCGACAGGCCGAGAACGAACTGCAGGAAGAGGTTCTGGTAGAGAAACACCCCGAAGACGAAGAACATGCCCGCGAGATTGACGAGAAGCGAGGCGGTGAAGGCGGGGATGGCAAACAGCTTGAGGTCGATCAGAGGCTGCGTCAGGCGCTTCTGACGGCGGATGAACAGGTAGCCGAACGCAACGCCGACCGCGATCGGGATCAGATGCTGGCTCTGGAACCCATCTGCCGCCATGTGCTTGAAGCCGTAGATCACCGGCAGCACGGTCGCGAGCGACAGGACGACGCTGACGAGATCGAGCTTGGCACTTTCCGGGCTTTTGTATTCCGGCAGGAGGAACGGGGCGACGACCAGAAGCACCAGCATGATCGGAATGTTGATGAGAAACACCGAGCCCCAGTGAAAATACTGCAGGAGAAAGCCGCCGAGGAGCGGGCCAATTAGTCCGCCCAATGCGAAAGCTGTTCCCCAGATGCCGATCGCCCGGTTTCGCTCGGCTTCGTTCTTGAACAGGTTGACGATCAGCGACAGGGTCGAGGGCGCGATCGTCGCACCGGCGATGCCGAGAAGTGCACGGGCGGCGATGAGTTCCTGTGCTGTCGAGGAGAAAGCGGCAAGTGCCGAGGCGATCCCGAAGGCGAATGCGCCGATCAGCAGCACGCGGCGGCGGCCGATCCGGTCTCCGAGCGTGCCCATGGTGACGAGAAAACCGGCGACCATGAAGCCGTAGATGTCGTTGATCCAGAGCAGTTCGGACGCGGACGGGTCGAGATCGGCGACGATCGCGGGGACGGCGAGAAACAGGATGGACAAGTCCATCGAGTAGATCAGGCAGGCGATCGACAGGACGCAGGCACCGATCCATTCCCGGCGACCGGCAGGCTCGTGGCCCGGATGTTGCGACGGCGTCTGCATCGTTCCTCTCCCAGATATCGGCTTGCGGATTTACCGCACGTCTCAGGATCGGGCAACCGCTGCGACCTCAACGAAAACGGGCGCCAGAGGCGCCCGTTCGAGATTGTTATGCGAAGTAGCTTTGCAGCGTCCGCACTTCGAGATTGCCTGCTTTCAGTGCCTTGATCGCCATCGCAGCGGATTCGGCACCTGAGATCGTCGTGTAATACGGCACCTTCTGCATCAGCGTTGCGCGGCGCAGTGATTTCGAGTCCGAGATCGCCTTGTTTGAATCCGTCGTGTTGATGACGAGCTGGACCTGGCGGTTGCGGATGGCATCCTCGATATGCGGGCGTCCTTCCAGGACCTTGTTGATCTTGGTCGACTCGATGCCGTTTTCGGCGAGGAAGCGGGCGGTACCGCCGGTGGCGATGACCTTGAAGCCTATTTCCTTCAGCATGCGGATGGCCGGCAGCACGCGTGGCTTGTCGTCGTCGCGGACCGACACGAAGACCGCACCGTCGCGGGGCAGTTCGACGCTTGCACCGAGCTGGCTCTTGGCAAAGGCAAGTGCGAAGTCCGTATCGAGACCCATCACTTCGCCGGTCGAACGCATTTCCGGTCCGAGCAGGATGTCGACGCCGGGGAAGCGGGCGAACGGGAAGACCGCTTCCTTGACCGCGATATGCTTCAGATTGCGCGGATCGGGCTTGGTGCCGTAAGCCGCAAAGATAGCGTCGAGCTTTTCGCCGGCCATGGCACGGGCGGCGATCTTTGCGATCGGGGCGCCGATAGTCTTGGCCACGAAGGGCACGGTGCGCGAGGCACGCGGATTGACTTCGAGCACGTAGACGGTGCCGTCCTTGATGGCGAACTGGACGTTCATCAGGCCGACGACGTTAAGCGCCTTGGCCATCGACGTTGCCTGGCGTTCCAGCTCGTCGATCATCTCGTTTGAGAGCGTGCGCGGTGGCAGCGAGCAGGCGCTGTCACCCGAATGGATACCGGCTTCCTCGATATGCTCCATGATACCGGCGACATAGACGTCGGTGCCGTCGCAGAGGCAGTCGACATCGACTTCGATGGCGTTGGACAGGTAGCTGTCGAACAGAAGCGGGTTCTTGCCGAGCAGGGTGTTGATCTGGCCGGTCTTGTCGTTCGGATAGCGCTGCTTGATGTCTTCAGGCACCAGTTCCGGCACCGTATCGAGGAGGTAGCTCTGCAGCTGGCTTTCCGAATGCAGGATCTGCATGGCGCGGCCGCCCAGAACGTAGGATGGGCGAACGACCAGCGGGAACCCGATTTCCGACGCCACGAGGCGGGCCTGCTCGACCGAGTAGGCAATGCCGTTGTTCGGCTGCGTCAGGTCAAGCTTCATCAGAAGCTTCTGGAAGCGGTCGCGGTCTTCGGCCAAGTCGATCATGTCAGGCGCGGTGCCGAGGATCGGGATACCGTTCTTTTCGAGCGCTTCGGCAAGCTTCAGCGGTGTCTGGCCGCCGAACTGCACGATGACGCCGACGACTTCGCCCTTTTCCTGCTCGGCGCGGAGAATCTCGATGACGTCTTCAGCCGTCAGCGGCTCGAAATACAGGCGGTCGGACGTGTCATAGTCGGTCGATACGGTTTCCGGGTTGCAGTTGATCATGATCGCTTCGTAGCCGGCATCCTTCAGGGCGAAGGCGGCGTGGCAGCAGCAATAGTCGAACTCGATGCCTTGGCCGATGCGGTTTGGACCGCCGCCGAGAATGACGACCTTCTTGGCGGTCGAGACTTCGGCTTCCGAGCGCAGTTCGCCCACGAACGGCGTCTCGTAGGTCGAGTACATGTAGGCGGTCGGCGAGGCGAATTCGGCAGCGCAGGTGTCGATGCGCTTGAAGACCGGCCGCACGTTGAGCGCGTTGCGCAGTTCCGCGACTTCCTTCGGACGCTTCTTGGTCAGGCTGGCGAGGCGGGCGTCGGAGAAGCCCATGGCCTTCAGCATGCGCAGGTTCTCGGCGTCAGCAGGCAGGCCGTGTTCGCGAACGCGCGCTTCCATGTCGACGATCGCCTTGAACTGGGCGATGAACCACGGGTCGATCTTGCAGGCTTCATGCACTTCGGCTTCCGAGAGACCGAGACGGAGAGCCTGGGCGACCTGGCGCAGACGGTCCGGCGTCGGCGTGCCGATGGCAGCGCGGATGGCGTTCTTGGAGCCTTCTCCCTCTTCCATGCCGGGGATCTCGATCTCGTCGAGACCGGTCAGGCCGGTTTCGAGACCGCGGAGAGCCTTCTGCAGCGATTCGGCAAAGGTACGGCCGATCGCCATGACTTCACCGACCGACTTCATGGCCGTGGTGAGGACCGGCGAGGCGCCCGGGAATTTCTCGAAGGCAAAGCGCGGGATTTTTGTGACGACGTAGTCGATCGACGGTTCGAACGAGGCAGGGGTTGCACCACCGGTGATGTCGTTGTCGAGTTCGTCGAGCGTGTAGCCGACCGCAAGCTTTGCCGCGACCTTGGCGATCGGGAAGCCTGTCGCCTTGGAGGCGAGCGCCGAAGACCGCGATACGCGCGGGTTCATTTCGATGACGACAAGACGACCATCGGCCGGGTTGACCGCGAACTGGACGTTGGAACCGCCGGTCTCGACACCGATCTCGCGCAGGACCGCGATCGATGCGTTGCGCATGATCTGGTATTCTTTGTCGGTCAGCGTCAGGGCCGGTGCGACGGTGATCGAGTCGCCGGTGTGGACGCCCATCGGGTCGATGTTTTCGATCGAGCAGATGATGATGCAGTTATCCGCGGTGTCGCGGACCACTTCCATCTCGTATTCCTTCCAGCCGAGAACCGATTCCTCGATCAGCACTTCGGTGGTCGGCGAGGCATCGAGGCCGCCGCCGATGATCTCGAAGAATTCCGAGCGATTGTAGGCAATGCCGCCGCCGGTGCCGCCCATGGTAAAGGACGGGCGGATGATGGCGGGTAGGCCGACGACGTCGATAGCCTGTGCCGCAATCGCCATCGCGTGGCTGATATAGCGCTGCTTGCGGTCGGTTTCGCCGAGGTTCCACTGGTTTTCGAGCGCGTCGAGCGCCTTGTCGAGCTCGGCGCCGGACAGTTCGGCCTTGACCTTGTTGCGCTCGGCTTCGTGCGTCTTGCGGTCGGCATCCTTGATGTCGGTGGCATTGGCCAGCATCGACTTCGGTGTTTCGAGGCCGATGCGGCTCATGGCTTCGCGGAAGAGGGCGCGGTCTTCGGCCATGTCGATGGCGGCGGGCTTGGCGCCGATCATCTCGACATTGTAGCGGTCGAGCACGCCCATTCTCTTCAGCGACAGTGCGGTGTTCAAGGCCGTCTGGCCGCCCATGGTTGGCAAAAGCGCGTCAGGGCGTTCCTTGGCGATGATCTTGGCCACCACTTCCGGGGTGATCGGCTCGATATAGGTGGCGTCGGCCAGGCCCGGGTCGGTCATGATCGTTGCCGGGTTGGAGTTGACCAGAATGACCCGGTAACCTTCTTCGCGCAGCGCCTTGCAGGCCTGGGTGCCGGAATAGTCGAATTCGCATGCCTGGCCGATGACGATCGGGCCCGCCCCGATGATGAGGATCGATTTGATGTCTTGGCGCTTCGGCATGATCTCTATCCACTTTTTTCTGCGCGAAAAACCGGCACGGGGCGTGAAGCTCCGGTCGGGTGGCGTGCGCATGTTTTTTCTGGCTAGACGCGGCTTATAGGGAAATGTGCCGGGGAACGGAACCCCATAATTGAGCATATCGACAGGAATTGTCCGGATTGGACGTTGCACACGCAACATTCGGTGTCAGGCTGGTTTTAACTTTCGACGGATACACTCGTGCTGTTTGTGCAAGGTAGTCTGACGTCATGGATTTGGAACTGATCAGGGCGCGGTACGGGTTGCTGTCGCTCACCGTCGCCTCCTATGTGGTGGCTTTCGGATTGGCGCAGATTACCGGACTGAAAGTGGATTATGCCGGCGTCGGCAGGTCCGCGGGTTACTTTGTCGCATTGCTCGTCGTCGTCGGGTTTTACTGTCACGTCCGCAAGCTGAATGCGATGACGTTCGTTCTCGAAACGGTCACCTGTACTCTGCTTCTCATCGTGCCGGTACTCGTCTCTACCTATCTCAGCATCCGGGTCGGCATGCCGACTGCGGACGCGGTGCTTATGTCGTGGGATGCGGCACTTGGCCTGTCATGGCGAGGGTTCATAGCATTTGTTGATGCAAGGCCGTTGCTGGCTGAGATCCTCGGCCTCGCGTACCTGTCGTTTTCGTTCCAGTTGCTCCTGATTCCGGTCGTCCTCATCGCGACGGGGCGTCCTTTGCGTGCCTATCAGATGGCGATTGCATACGCGGTGCTATGCTACATCTCGAGCGTGATATCGATCTGGTTTCCAGCACTTGGAGCCTATGTCGTCTACGGTGTCGAGCCAGAGCAACTGACAAGCATCAACGCGTATTTCAGCTTTTTCTTTCTCGATCAGTTCAATGCCTTGAGGACAGATCCTGATTTCATTTTCAGAATGGAGGAGGTCGCCGGCATTTTGACATTCCCATCCGTGCACGCCGCGGTCGCTGCACTTTGCGCCTGGGCCGCATGGGATCTTAGATTTGCGCGCTATCCGATGATGGTGATCAACATCCTGATGGCTGTTGCGGCTGTTTCGCATGCCAGTCATTATTTTGTCGATGTGCTGGCAGGCGGGGTCGTCGCCGGCGTTTCCATCGTTGCCGTCAAACGGCTGACACGGGGACCAAACAGATCGCCGGCAATGAAAAACCATGCTTTGTCACAACCTCGACGAGACCCGTTTCCGAACCACGATCGTACCGTTTGCTCCCGTCCTGACATGGACAGGCCTGATTTGCCGCTCTAATCCTTGGCATACGTCAATATTTGCAGCGGCAACGATCCTTGAAGGACGAACACCCGCGCGGAGGAGCCCCGATGGCCGATGCCACGTCCAGACCCGTTGATGCAGCTGCAACCGTGCAGCCGGAAAATTCGGCTTCCGCCGTCCAGGCGGACAAGACGGTGATGCCGATCATTTTTGCGGTCAGCTTCTGCCATATGCTCAACGACATCATGCAGTCGATGATCTCGGCGATCTATCCGATGCTCAAGGCCGACTACAATCTCGACTTCTGGCAGATCGGCATTCTGACGCTGGCCTTCCAGTGCACCGCATCGCTGCTGCAGCCGGTGATCGGCATCATCACCGATAAGAAGCCGTTTCCGTACTCGCTGCCGATCGGCATGGGGGCGACGTTTGTGGGGCTGTTTCTGCTCGCCGGTTCGCATGTCTATCTGATGCTTGTGGTGGCGGCTGCGCTGATCGGCATCGGGTCGGCGGTATTTCATCCGGAATCGTCGCGGGTGGCGAGGCTTGCGTCCGGCGGGCGCTATGGTTTTGCGCAGGCGACCTTTCAGGTGGGCGGCAATTTCGGACAGGCGATCGGGCCGCTGCTGGCCGCCTTCATCATCGTGCCGATGGGGCAGGGCAGCGTCGCCTGGTTTTCGGCAATCGCGCTCCTCGGCATCGTGATCCTCTCCTGGGTCGCGCGCTGGTACAAGGCGCATATGCTGGCCAACAAGGGGCGCAAGAAGAGCCTCGGCATCCACAGCCTGCCGCGTCGCACGGTGATGGTTGCGCTGGTCGTGCTGGCGATCCTGACGTTTTCGAAGAACATCTACATGGCGGCGATCGGCAGCTATTACACGTTCTTCGTTATCGAGCGCTTTGGCGTCACCGTGCAGTCGTCGCAGGTCATGCTGTTCGTGTTTCTGGGCGCGACGGCGCTGGGCACGTTGATCGGCGGTCCGATCGGCGACCGGTTCGGCTCCAAGGTGGTGATCTGGATCTCCATTCTCGGCGTGCTGCCGTTCACGCTGGCGATGCCGTTTGCCAATCTGCCGATGACGATCGTGCTGTCGGGTATCGTTGGGCTGCTGATGGCGTCGTCGTTCCCGGCCATTATCGTGATGGCGCAGGAGCTGGTGCCTGGCCGGGTGGGAATGATCGCCGGCATCTTCTTCGGGCTCGCTTTCGGCATGGGTGGCATCGCCGCCGCCGTGCTCGGGATCATCGCCGACCACGGGGGCATCAGTTTTGTCTATTCTATCTGCGCCTTCCTGCCGGCGCTCGGTCTTCTTACCGTGTTCCTGCCCAGCAAGGCGCAGCTCAGGGTCGCCTGAGCCAACAGCCTGACATCCCGACATGGATATTTGGCGGGCCTGTTCTATATCGTCGTCAAGGATCATTTCCGACCGAACTTATTAGAACCTGGGGTGCGATATGGAATGGAAAGGGCGTCGGCAATCCGACAATGTCGAGGATCAACGGGGTGCCTCGATGGGTGGCCGCGGTGGCGGTTTCCGCATCCCGATCGGTGGCGGCGGACGTGGCGGTGGTGGATTGAGCATCGGCGGCATCGTCGTCGTGCTGATCATCTGCTGGGTCACGGGCATCAATCCGCTGACGCTTCTGTCGGGCGGCGATACCGGCATGGATACGGGCACCAGCACCACGCAGCAGGCGCCGCGTACGCCGGCTGAAGACGAGATGACCGGTTTCGTCCGCACCGTCCTTGCTGATACCGAAGACACCTGGAACGAAATCTTCCAGAGCAACGGCGCTCGTTACGAGGAGCCGACGCTGGTTCTCTTCGGCGGTCAGGTTCGGTCTGCCTGCGGTTTTGCGTCGTCGGCAAGCGGCCCGTTCTACTGCCCGGGTGACCGCAAGGTTTATCTGGATACGGAGTTCTTCAAGGAACTCAGCCAGCGGCTTGGGGCCGGAGGCGATTTTGCCGAGGCCTATGTGGTCGCGCATGAAGTCGGGCATCACGTCCAGAACCTGCTCGGCGTATTGCCGAAATTCAACCAGGCGCGGCAGAATATGAGCGAGACCGAGGCCAACCGCATGTCGGTTCGCGTCGAGCTTCAGGCGGACTGCTTTGCCGGCGTTTGGGGCAAGCGGACCCAACAAAAGGGCTTTCTCGAAAGCGGCGATCTGGAGGAGGCTCTGAACGCCGCCCAGCAGATCGGAGACGACACGCTGCAGAAGCGCAGTCAGGGTTATGTCGTCCCGGAAAGCTTCAACCACGGCACCTCGCAGCAGCGGATGCGCTGGTTCAAGCAGGGCTTCGACACCGGCGACATGAAGGCCTGCGACACGTTCTCGGGCAATGTCTGAGCAGTGATCTCTGCTGCTCCGGCGAGCAGCAGAGCCGTGATTTAGAGATCAATCTTCGAAAAATCGTGTGGGCGGCGAAACCGATCGCCCGCACTTTCCCGGTTTCGGCGTGCTCGACTGCGCAAAGCCGGGGCCTATGCCGGGCTGCATTCGGCACCAGCCGGCGGCGATGGACAAGGCCGAGAATCCTTGCCGCACCATCCTCCCATCGATCGGTCCGTCAGACCTGTCACGTCACCCATCAACGTTAGTGAACTTCGCCCTACAATTTTTGCTGGATCGGTGCCGAGCCTTGATGAACCCCGATGCCTTCTTTATAGGCAGGGTACCGTGCCGCTGACCGTTTCTGGAAGCGGCTTTTTCCATTTGTAGGATTTATCGATGTCGGGCTTGCCGAACACTGCCGGTGCATCTGCGCCGCATGACGCCGTCATTACGGATCGTTCCTGGTCGTCGCATCTGCGCGGCACGTTTGCGCTCGGCATCCCGCTGGTGGGAGCCCAGCTTGCGCAGATGGCGATCCATACGACTGACGTCATTCTGGTCGGCTGGCTTGGGACGACCGAACTGGCCTCCGTGGTCATCGCAACGCAGCTGTTTTTCGTCGTGTTCATCTTTGGCACCGGGTTTACCAGTGCCATCGTGCCGCTGGTTGCGCAGGCGCTCGGCCACGGCGACAGGATCGGCGTGCGCCGGTCGGTGCGCATGGGGCTGTGGGTGGTGATTGCCTATTGCACGGTTGTCGCGCCGCTGCTCTGGTTTAGCGAACCGATGCTGCTCGGCCTCGGTCAGGCGCCCGATGTCGCGGCCAATGCGCAGAGCTATCTGCGGATTGCGCAATGGGGCATGTTCCCGGCGCTCGGACTGATGGCTCTGCGCAGCTTCGTGACCGGATTGGAGAAGGGCGGGATCGTTCTCTACATCACGATCGGCATGTTCATCATGAACGCGATTGTCGCCTATCTGCTGATCTTCGGCCATTACGGAGCGCCGCAGCTGGGTCTTCATGGCGCGGCGATCGCTGCTGTGTCCGCCAACCTGGTCGGCTTCCTGATCGCGATTGCCTATGTGCAGGCGCAGCCCGTCATGCGCGCTTATGAACTCTTCGTGCGCTTCTGGAAGCCTGACTGGTCGATGGTTCGGGAAGTCTTCCTGCTCGGACTGCCGATCAGCTTCACGATCCTTGCCGAAACCAGCCTGTTTGCGGCGGCTTCGCTGATGATGGGCAGTATCGGCAAGCTCGAGCTTGCCGCCCATGGGATTGCGCTGCAGCTTGCCTCGATCGCCTTCATGGTGCCGCTGGGTCTGGCGCAGGTTGCAACGGTTCGGGTCGGTCTTGCCAACGGTCGTGGCGACATGGTCGGTGTTCGAAGGGCCGGCGGGGCCGTGCTGATCGTCAGCATCATCTTCACGGCGATCGGTGGTGTCCTTTACGCCGTGATGCCGGGCGCGCTTGCGGGGCTTTTCCTCGACACCAGCCAGCCGGACGCCGCTGCGGTGCTCGCGCTCGCCACACCGCTGATTGTCATTGCCGGCATCTTCCAGCTGGTGGACGGGCTGCAGGCCGTGGGGGCCGGGCTTCTGCGCGGATTGAAGGATACGAAAGTGCCGATGCTGCTGGCGCTGATCGCCTACTGGCCGATCGGCTTCGTCTGCGCCTGGGTGTTCGCATTTCCGCTCGGCTATCGCGGCGAGGGTGTCTGGTTCGGTTTCGTGATCGGCCTTGCCGCCGCAGCTCTCTTCCTGTGCGGACGGTTCTGGATTCTTTTGCAGCGCCATAAGCAAATGGCCCGCTGAGAGCAGCGAGCCATCTGATTGAAACCGTGACTTGAGAAGGTTTTAGCGCTCGGCGAGCGCTGCCTCTCCCTTGTTCTCGCGCACCATGTTGATGAAGCGGCGGAACAGGTAGTGGCTGTCCTGCGGACCGGGCGATGCTTCCGGGTGATGCTGGACGGAGAAGACCGGCTTGCCGGACAGACGCAGACCGCAATTGGTGCCGTCGAACAGCGAAATGTGAGTCTCCTCAACACCCTGCGGCAGCGACTTCGAGTCGACCGCGAAGCCGTGGTTCATCGACACGATCTCCACCTTGCCGGTCGTGTGATCCTTGACCGGGTGGTTGGCGCCGTGATGACCCTGGTGCATCTTTTCGGTCGTGGCGCCGAGTGCGAGGCCGAGGATCTGGTGGCCGAGGCAGATGCCGAAGGTCGGGATGTCGGTCTTGACGATGTCCTGGATGACGGGGACAGCATAGGCGCCGGTGGCTGCCGGATCGCCCGGGCCGTTCGACAGGAAGATGCCGTCCGGCTTCAGGGCAAGAATGTCTTCCGACGAGGTCTGTGCCGGCACGACCGTGACCTTGCAGTCGAGGCCGGTGAACAGGCGCAGGATGTTGCGCTTCACGCCGTAGTCGATGCAGACGATGTGATACTTGGCATCCTCGGCCTTCAGCTCTTCTGAACCTTCGTTCCAGACCCATGGCTTTTCGGTCCACTGCGACGACTGGCCGGAGGTTGCTTCCTTGGCGAGGTCGAGGCCTTCGAGGCCGCTCCAGGCCTTGGCTTCGGCCTTTAGCGCTTCGATGTCGAAATTGCCGTTCGGATCATGGGCGATCACGGCGTTCGGGGCACCGTTCTGGCGGATCCAGGCGGTCAGCGCGCGCGTGTCGATGCCCGACAGGCCGATGACGCCGCGGCTCTTCAGCCAGGCGTCGAGGTCCTTTGCCGAGCGGTAGTTCGAGGGTTCGGTGATATCGGCCTTGAAGATCGTGCCGACGGCGCCGCGGCGGGCAGCGGGCGTCAGGTCTTCGATGTCCTCGTCATTGGTGCCGATATTGCCAATATGCGGGAAGGTGAAGGTGACGATCTGGCTGAGATAGGACGGATCGGTCAAAATTTCCTGGTAGCCGGTGAGGGCGGTGTTGAACACCACTTCGGCGGTGACCTTGCCGGTCGCGCCGATGCCTGTTCCTTCAATCACGGTTCCGTCGGCAAGCACGAGAACGGCGGTGGGTTTTTTCGTGGTCCAAGGGGTGGTCGCGGTCATATCCATCCTTCTGCCCCAGCGGCCCGTTTCCCGAAACGGAAAACAGGGTGTCGAGGTCATCTCTCGTCGCAGAAAAGGGCGCGCGGAAACCCGCTTGCGGCCCACTATCCAATTGTTGTGCAGGTCCTCGACATAAACAAGGCAGAACAGCGGGTCAATTGCCGTTTATGAGAAAGCTGGGCGCAAAGGCCGGCAATCGGTGAGTTTTGCCGTGTCGGCAAAACGTTTGATCGCCGTTCACGCTTGTTCTATGACGTCGCAAAAGATCGGTCCGCTGCGGATCGAGCGACGTTCAAGGAGACAGGCCATGTTGCGCGAGAAGCTTTCCGAAGCGATGAAGGAAGCGATGAAGGCGAAGGAAACCCGCAGGCTTTCGACCGTGCGGCTGATCCAGACCGCCATCAAGGACCGTGACATCGCCAATCGCGGCACCGGCAAGGACGCTGCCACTGACGACGAAATCCTGCAGATCCTGCAGAAGATGGTGAAGCAGCGCGAGGAGTCGGCGAAGATCTACGAAGACAACGCCCGCCCGGAACTTGCAGCACAGGAACGCGAAGAGATCGCCGTCATCAAATCCTTCATGCCGGAACAGATTTCCGACGAGAAGGCGAGCGAGATCGTCGCTTCCGTCATCGCCGAGATCGGTGCTGCTGGAATGAAGGACATGGGCAAGGTGATGGCCATTCTGCGCGAACGCTATGCCGGCCAGATGGATTTCGCCAAGGCGTCCGGCACGATCAAGGCGCAGCTGAGCTGAGGTCTAGCCGCTACGCATAAAACGAGAAAGGCGGGAAGTCCTTCATGGAGTTCCCGCCTTTTGCTCTTCTACGCCTCCCATCGGCCGACCGCGGACATGCCACCGGTAGGAGAGAACGATCGCCTGCAATCATTGCCGGCCGCCGTCCTGAAGAGCAATCCGTGAGGCCGATACCCGCAGGGTGAGCGCGTGACGGCACGATTGTCCGGCTCAAGGCTATGCAGGGAACCCGCATACCGCAAGTTACAATTCGTTAATTTCTGTGGGTTGATCGGGCGAGGGGGCGCGTGAACGGCGGCCTGTGAATAGCGGGCATGATTTGCAGCTGGGCTGGCGTTCCCGTGCACTGAGCCTTAATATGACGTCTGACCCGTGAGGTAGACATGCGCTTTTCAAACAGTTTTCTTGACGAGATTCGGGACCGGGTCCCGATTTCGACGGTGATCGGCCGTCGTGTCGCCTGGGATCGCAGGAAGACCAATGCTGCGCGCGGCGATTTCTGGGCATGCTGCCCGTTCCATGGCGAGAAAAGCCCGAGCTTTCACTGCGAGGACCGCAAGGGTCGCTACCACTGTTTCGGCTGTGGCGTATCGGGCGATCATTTCCGCTTCATGACGGATCTGGAAGGGTTGAACTTTCCAGAAGCCGTCCAGCAGGTCGCCGATATGGCTGGTATCGCCATGCCGCAACCCGATCCGCAGGCGGAAAAGCGTGAACGGGAGCGGATGTCGCTTCTCGACGTCATGGAAATGGCGACGCGCTTCTTTCAGGACCAGTTGCAGAGCCCAACCGGCGCCAAGGCACGCGCCTATCTTCGCGACCGCGGACTGACGGCTCGCACGATCGAGAATTTCCGGCTCGGCTATGCGCTGGACAGCCGCAATGCGCTCAAGGAGTTCCTCGCCGGCAAGGGTGTGGCCAAGGAGCAGATCGAGGCCTGCGGGCTGGTGCGTCATGGCGAGGGGATTGCCGTATCCTACGACTATTTCCGCGACCGCATCATGTTCCCGATCCTGTCGTCGCGCGACAAGGTGATTGCCTTTGGTGGACGAGCGATGGCGCCGGATGCGCCGGCCAAATACATGAACTCGCCGGATACCGAACTCTTCCACAAGGGTCAGGTGCTCTACAATTTTACCCGCGCCAGGCGGGCGGCCCAGCCAGGGCCGGGATCCAAGGAGCCGGGCACGATCATAGCCGTCGAGGGCTATATGGATGTGATCGCGCTCAGCCAGGTGGGCGTCGAGAATGCCGTCGCGCCGCTCGGTACGGCCTTGACCGAAAACCAGCTGGAGCTGCTCTGGCGGATGACGCCGGAACCGATCCTGTGTTTCGATGGCGATGGTGCCGGTATCCGTGCTGCAAACCGTGCTGCGGATCTGGCACTTCCCTCCATCAAGCCCGGCCGCTCGGTGCGGTTCGCGTTGCTTCCAGACGGCAAGGATCCGGACGATCTCGTCAAGCACGAGGGAAGAGCGCCGTTCGATGGCGTGATCGCGCAGGCGCGTCCGCTTGCGGAGATGGTCTGGCAGCGGGAAACCAATGGTGCCGCCTTCGAGACCCCGGAAAAGCGGGCGGAACTCGAGGCAAGGCTCAAGCAGATCGTTTCCGTGATTGCCGACGAAAGTGTGCGCCGTCACTACCAGCAGAATGTGCGCGATCGTCTCAACGGCTTGTTCCAGCCGCAGCGCAATGGCGGCGGTGGCGATCGTCGTCAAAGCTACCAGCAGCGCGAAGGCGGCGGGTCCGGCAGAGGCGGTGCGGCCGGCGGACGGGGTGGATCGTCGTTCCAGCAGCAGGGGCGCGGAATGGGTGTTTCCGACCGCCTGACGCGATCGGGGCTGGTGCGGGGACATCTCGACCTTCCGGCCCTGCGAGAAAGCGTGCTGGCGCTGACCATCGTCCATCATCCGCAGCTTCTGCTCAACGAGTATGACGAGATCGCCTCGATCGAATTCGAGAACCGCGATCTGAAGCGGATGTGGTCTTGCGTGCTGACTATTGTCGGGCAGGCCGGTGCCGGTTTGACGGTGCAGGAACTGAAACGGGAACTCGGCGAGAATGGCTTTGAGGAACTGTTGAAGTCAATGAACCAGCAGATCCGCAATGCGCGACTGTGGACGGCGACGGAAGAGGCCGATCCGCAGGATTCGCTGCAAGCCTACCGTCAGACCCGGGCACTGCATTCCAGAAACAAGGAGCTCCGCTGGCAGAAGATCGAGCTGGAGCGTGAACTCGCGGAGATGACCGAGGACGAGGCCGAGCGTGCCGAGATCCTGCTGCGTGCACTTCTGGAGGTACAGAATGAAATTTCCAGGCTTGAAAACCAGGAAGCGATCATCGACGGCTTCGGTGTTCTGTCAGGACGCGTCAAGGGCGCTGCCGTCAGTCACGGATAAAGGAGAGCTGCGCAGATACTAAACCGTGTTGAATTGGTCGCCTGATGGATTAACAGCGCGAGTGGAGTGGTCTATACAGCTCTTGATTGATCACTGTATTGTTGCAACGCATCGGAAAATGGCGTCAATCCCGCGCATTTCGGGTAGAGCCAAGGGTTTTTACCGGGCGGCGGGCTCTTGTCTTTCATTGTGCACCGCTTACATATGGCTTCAATATGACGGGAGTACCGCCAACGGGGACATGGTCGTAAGGTAATTTCCACTTTTCCTGGGCACAAGCTTTGGAAGAACTTGACGAAGCGTTATTTTGTGGGAATCACCATTTCGGGCAATATTGGTGGAGTGGGTCTAGCGCCGCGGCGATGTTCGGCATCTTCGTTCTGGCGGTCCCCGCGAGTAGCGGTCGCCGATGGTAATCGGGAGTTAAAGGTCATTCCGTTACGAGTTGGATATTGATTCGCGGCTGGTGTGGCTTTTGCCCTCCGCCGCAGGCCACGAAGCGCTGCGCAGTGGCGTTCAGGGAAAGCGACGACATACATGGCAACTAAAGTCAAAGAAAACGAAGAAGCCGATACCGAGCGCGAAGGCTCGGTCGACGGTCCGCTTCTCGATCTTTCTGACGACGCGGTCAAGAAGATGATCAAAGCCGCGAAAAAGCGCGGCTACGTGACGATGGACGAGCTCAACTCGGTCCTTCCGTCCGAAGAGGTCACTTCCGAACAGATCGAAGACACGATGGCGATGTTGTCCGACATGGGCATCAACGTCGTTGAAGATGAAGAAGCCGAGGAGGCCACCACCGAGGAGGAGGACTCCAACGAGAGCGAAGAGAGCGAAGGCGGCGAACTTGCCCCGACGTCCAGCACCGCTCTTGCCACGGCGAAGAAGAAAGAACCCACCGATCGTACCGACGATCCGGTCCGCATGTATCTGCGCGAAATGGGCTCGGTCGAGCTTCTGTCGCGTGAAGGCGAAATCGCGATCGCCAAGCGCATTGAGGCCGGCCGCGAGACGATGATCGCCGGTCTGTGCGAAAGCCCGCTGACGTTCCAGGCGCTGATCATCTGGCGCGACGAACTGAACGAAGGCACGACGCTGCTGCGCGAGATTATCGATCTCGAGACGACCTATTCGGGTCCCGAGGCGAAGGCTGCGCCACAGTTCCAGAGCCCGGAAAAGATCGAGGCGGACCGCAAGGCTGCCGAGGAAAAGGAAAAGACCCGCAAGGCTCGTTTCTCTGCTGCCAACGATGACGACATCACCGCTGTCGGCGGTGACCAGGGCTTGGAAGAAGAGGAAGAGGACGACGACGAGTCGAACCTTTCGCTTGCCGCCATGGAAGCGGAACTGCGCCCGCAGGTCATGGAAACGCTCGACACGATTGCGGATACCTATAAGAAGCTGCGCAAGCTTCAGGACCAGCAGGTCGAGCAGCGGCTTGCCGCCTCCGGCACGCTGTCTTCCGCTCAGGAGCGCCGCTACAAGGAACTGAAGGACGAGCTGATCACGGCAGTGAAGTCGCTGTCGCTGAACCAGAACCGCGTCGAAAGCCTTGTCGAACAGCTCTACGACATCTCCAAGCGCCTGATGCAGAACGAAGGTCGTCTTCTGCGTCTGGCTGAATCCTACGGCGTCAAGCGCGACTCGTTCCTGGAACAGTATCAGGGTGCCGAGCTTGATCCGAACTGGATGAAGTCGATTGCCAATCTGTCGGCACGCGGCTGGAAGGATTTCGCCAAGGCGGAGTTCAACGCCATTCGCGATATCCGTCAGGAGATCCAGAGCCTGGCCACCGAAACCGGTATTTCGATCACCGAATTCCGCCGGATCGTGTCGATGGTGCAGAAGGGCGAGCGCGAAGCGCGGATCGCCAAGAAGGAAATGGTCGAGGCGAACCTTCGTCTCGTCATCTCCATCGCCAAGAAATACACCAACCGCGGCCTGCAGTTCCTGGACCTTATCCAGGAAGGCAATATCGGCCTGATGAAGGCCGTCGACAAGTTCGAATACCGTCGCGGTTACAAGTTCTCGACCTATGCGACCTGGTGGATCAGGCAGGCAATCACCCGCTCGATCGCCGACCAGGCCCGCACGATCCGTATTCCGGTGCACATGATCGAGACGATCAACAAGATCGTCCGGACATCGCGCCAGATGCTGCACGAGATCGGCCGCGAGCCGACCCCGGAAGAGCTGGCCGAGAAGCTGGCCATGCCGCTCGAAAAGGTCCGCAAGGTCCTGAAGATCGCCAAGGAGCCGATCTCGCTCGAAACCCCTGTGGGTGACGAAGAGGATTCGCATCTGGGTGACTTCATCGAGGACAAGAATGCGCTGTTGCCGATCGATGCCGCCATCCAGGCGAACCTTCGTGAAACGACGACGCGGGTTCTCGCATCGCTGACGCCGCGTGAAGAACGTGTTCTTCGCATGCGCTTCGGCATCGGCATGAACACCGACCACACGCTCGAAGAAGTCGGCCAGCAGTTCTCGGTCACCCGCGAACGTATCCGCCAGATCGAGGCGAAGGCGCTGCGCAAGCTGAAGCACCCGAGCCGGAGCCGCAAGCTTCGCTCGTTCCTCGACAGCTGATCGCTGGACCAGACCCATCAAAAGCCCGGCCGTTATGACGTGCCGGGCTTTTTTATTGATGTTGTGATCGGGCCGGGCTCGATCATGCCCGCGAACCATCCTACATGGGAGCCATGCCGGATATGTCTCCCGCCCCGCATAAGAAGGTGATCGCAACGGCGCTGGGTGCGTCCGTCGCTCTGCATCTGATCATCGCGGGCGCGCTCCTCGTCAAATTGCCGCTGCCGACAAATGCGGTTCCCGAGGAGGAAACCGTCCAGGTGGAGATTGTGCCGCCGCCGGAAGAGGACAAGCAGGAGCCGGTCGAAGAAGCGAAGAAGCCTGACGAGCTGAACCTCAAGGAAGAGGCGAAGACCGAAGAGCCGCCACCGGAAAAGCCGCCCGAGCAGAAGCCTCAGGAAGATCCGCTCGAGGACCCCGTGATTTCGGCGAGCAAGGCTTCTGCACCGGAAGCTGCTCCGCCGCCTTCCCCTGCGCAGGACGAAAAGCCGGAGGAGACGAAGCCGCCGGAACCTCAGCCTCCCAAGCCTGAAGAACCAAAGCCCGAAGAGCCGCAGCCTCAAGAAAAGCCGCCCGAAGAAAAGGTGCCGGAAGAAGCGAAAGAGCCCGAGGCACCGCAGAAGGCCGAGCAGCCGGCACCGCCGCCGCCGCCTGCAAGCCCGACACCGGCCGAGGAGGAGAAGCAGGCGTCAGCGCCGCCGATGTCCGCACTGCGGCCTGTGTTCCAGTTTGGCGAAAAGGATAGCGGTCCGCGCCAGGCGCTTGACGGCAATGCTGCGGAGGATACGCCAGCGCCCGCTGCGACCGATGCCGATCCGCCAGCGCCTGAGGAGCCTGCACAGACGGCGGGTACCGACGGACAGGGCGAGGGCGCGCCAGCAGAAGCGCCGGTGCCGACCAATATGACGCCACCGCAGCTCAGTGTTCCAGGCTCCGATCCGTCGGGAATGCCCGGACCTGCCGGCGGTGCGTCTCCTGATGCGATGACGGCCGGGCTCTTTACAGGGCCGCCTTCCTCCGCACCCGTGCCGACGCAAAAGCCGGCGCCGCCGAAACCATCCACTGCCGCCGGCGATCTCAAGCCTGTCAGAACGCTGTTTTCCGCGCGCGATACCGGTGATGCGCTGGCGACCGTCGCGATGGCCGGCATTCCGCGCGGCGTTCGGGCAGGGCAGCTCTGCTCGTCGGAACTCAGCGCGCAACTTCAGAACGGCTCGCCCGCCTACAATCCCGATGTCTTGCCCGCACCGAAGCTGCCCAATGGGACGGTTCTCGAGGCGCGCAATATCGGCTTTCGCGCCAAAGGCCAGTGGCATGATGTCAGCTTCCGCTGCGAAGTCGATGCCGATGCCACGAAAATCGTTTCGTTTTCGATGAATCTGGGTGGCCTCGTGCCGCGCTCGGAATGGCGCAAGCGCGGTTTTCCCGAGTTTTGATCTTCAAGCAGACAAGAGAATTTCGATGCCGCAGACCGCGATCCAGATTTCGACCAGAGGCCAAGGGCTATACGAGTTCACGGATGAAGCCGAACGCTTCGTGCGCCAGGCCGGGCGCGACGAGGGCCTGCTGACCGTCTTCGTTCGCCACACGTCCTGTTCGCTGATCATTCAGGAAAATGCCGATCCGGACGTGAAGCGCGATCTGAATGCGTTCTTTTCCCGCCTCGTTCCGCCGTCGGATGATCCTTCGATGGGCTGGGTCAGCCATACAATGGAAGGGCCAGATGATATGCCGGCACATATCAAGGCGGCACTGACGGCAGTCTCGATCGGCATTCCGATAACCGGCGGTAGGCTGGTGCTCGGCACGTGGCAGGGGATCTATCTCTTCGAGCACCGCGACAGCCCGCACAGGCGCGAGATCGTGCTGCACCTTTCGTCGTGATGATCGTTGTTTTCCAAATGAACAAATACTGAATGATCGGTTTTGCAGGCATTCAGCTGGGTTGGATAGAGTTGCATCGACCGTTGGCCCGAAAGGCCGGCGCGAGACAGCCGGACAACCGGTGACAGGTTCAGGAGAAGCAAAAGATGACTACAATCACACGCCTGATGGCGAAGGCCGGCCTTGCAGCCTTGATCGCCATGACAGGGATTTCGGCGTCCGCGCCAATCGCCGCCGCCGCCGGCCCTGAATTCGTACAGTACCGTGAGCGCGACTGGCGTCCGCATCACCCGCCGCGCTATGAGCGCCCGCGCCACATGCGTCCCGTCGGCTGCTCGCCGCGCCTGGCTGAACGTCGCGCCGAAGCGATGGGTCTGCGCCGTACCCGCGTCGTCGACATCTCCCGCCGCAGCGTGACCGTCGTCGGCGTCGACCGCCGCGGACGCGACCGGGTCGTGTTTGCCAATGTGCGGGGCTGCCCGCTCATCCGTCGCTAACGGATCTAAAGCGTCCCAGTCTATCTTCAGCCCCGTCCGGCATTCGCCGGGCGGGGTTTTGTCGTTGAAGCGATCCGATCAGGGATCGATGGAGAACACGACGTTGACGTTGACCGTGTAGCTGGTCTCGCCGGCCGCCACCGGGACGCCGTTGCCGGAATCCTTTGCCATTGTCATGCGCATCATAGGCGGGGCCATGGGCGGTGCCGAATTCTCGCTGATCTCCATGATGCGGCCGAGCTTGACGCCGGCAGCTTCCGTCAGCGTCTTTGCCTTGGCGAGCGCTTCGGCAACGGCTGCCTTGCGCGCCTGCGTCATCACTTCGTCGGTATTGGTATTGGTGAACTCGATCTGTCCGCCCTGGTTGACACCGAGCTTGACCGTCTTGTCGATCAGACCGCCGAGCTTTTCGAGATCGCGCACCTTAAGCGTCAGCGTGTTGGACACTTCGTAGCCGATGATTTCCTGCGGCGGCTCGATGCCGTCCTTCGGGGCTACCTGGCGATATTGCGGGTAGATCGCAAAGCTGCTGGTCTGGACGTCGCGATCGGCAATGCCTTCAGCCTTGATGGCGGCGAGCACTTCGCTCATTGCCGTGTTGTTGGCGGAGACGGCCGCATCGGCGGTCTTTGCCTGCCTCACGACGGCAAGCGACAGGATCGCCATATCGGGCGCGACCGCGGCCTTGCCCTCACCGGACACGCTGATGATCGGTTCGCGCGGCGTGCGGGCTTCCTGCGCAGAGGCGACCGTTGCCGAAAACGGCGACAGCGGAAGGAAGGCCGTGCCGAGGGCAAGGGCTAGGAAAGCCGGCGCGAGAGAAGGGGCGGTGGGCAAACGGCGCATTGTGTCTCCTTTGATACTGGTTGTTCGACGATCCCGGCCAAATGCCTGAGTTGAAAGCCGAACACCCTCTAGGTGACGTGTGATTGTGAACCTATTGCGGCGAGGCCTTGTGAGCGTTCACAATTTGAGCTAGACGGACCCTTGCGACCGGCGAACCATTGCGCCAGTCGTCATGCCTTCAAAGGGCAGGGCCTGTAGCTCAATGGTTAGAGCCGGCGGCTCATAACCGCTTGGTTGGGAGTTCGAGTCTCTCCGGGCCCACCACATTTCTCATTGCAGTTTGTAGCCGGACGCGAATTTCCGGAATTTTGTCACGAGGTTCCGGAATTCCGCATCTGGCCTGTGCCTGTTGTAAAACGGTAGATCGTCTCACCATGGTCGCCGGACAAATGTCTTCGTATCAGGTCTGACGCTCGAATCACATCTCAGCTTTTGCGACGGGGCAGTCACGAGGTCTCAATGCAATATGCTATCGATGGCTTCGTCACCTTGTTGAACGCTGCCGTAGCGAACACCGCGCCTGCGCTTGCAATTAGTAGCACGAGGAGCAGTCCAGCTTGATGCCAGCAAATCCGCGCAAGCAGGCCACCGAAACGAGAACCGAATTCGTTTCCAATCGCCTCGTAATCCCGTTTAAACTTCGTCTGCTGATTTGCGATTTCACCGCGCAGAGCTGAAAGGGTCAGCCATTGGTTGATGATAGCTACCGCGAGGAGTGCAAGGAAAATCCCACTAAATCTGTGATCTCTTACTCCGACTTGACGACCAATGGCGCTTGCTGCGGAGCTATCAGTCGCAATCCACGCGCCTAGTGACTGTCATGAAGATTGGCGGGTGATGTTCGATCTTTAAAAGCGGAAGGTCACATCCTTGCCGGATCTACCGAACCTATAGGTCGAACAATAAAAGCGGTTCAATCTTTTTGGATCCCGGACGGACGTAGGACACCTCCCCAGCTCGGCGAAGCCACACATTATTGCATATACTTTTTTCGCATTCTCTGAATCGAGTTATGCTTGCGGGGCAAGGGCCCCGACATACCAAGGCAACCGCACGTCCCCCGCCCTCTCGCAACTCGGCGAGCCTTCTTGCAAGCAAGTTGAAACCGGATGATGATACATCTAGTGCGCGATGCGGCGTAGATTTCACCACTCGCATCGATTTCCGGAAGCAGAAAAGCTTGATTGGCCGTAGCGAGTGACAATGGCAAACAACGATAAGATCTACGTGACGTTCAGAAAAGACGACGACAGGTTCAATGGCCACTCGCTGAGCAACCAGAAACCAACATTGGACAGCCTCGATAGAGACAAGTTCGCGAAAGACGTTGACGGTCCTGACCCATCTGAGAAACTGCAGGATGGTAATGAGCGGTCCTTCGCGGACGTCATAGACAGCTTTCTTTCAATCATGGATACCTATCGAAATCTGATACCTTTGACGATCCAGCTTTCACCAATGGTGTCGGGAACATTGGCGAACCAGAGACTCGGCGACTATGTGAAGAAGAATGCCAGCCTTATCGAAGAGCTAGAATCTGAAGATTTTTCCGTTTTCGAAATTGGTAGAGAGCATTTTCCCGCGTTGATTAAGCGCCACGAAGAAACGTTGGCTGCAATAGCGGGTGCGAGCCATCTGCCTGAGATTGCCGTTATCGGGCTTTTGAGCGTCTACGACGCCTATCTAGCCAAAATCCTGGGTCATATTTTCAGCATTCGCAAGGAACTAGTTTTCTCCTCCGAACGCGAACTTAAATTCTCTGATTTGGTGAAGTTCGGCGACATCGCGGAAGCCAAAAACCATATTATCGAGAAGGAAGTCGAATCAGTTCTCCGCAATAGCCATCATGACCAATTCACTTGGATGGAGAGCAAATTTGGTATGAAACTCACCGCAGGCTTAGACATATGGCCGGAGTTTATCGAGCTCTGCGAGAGGCGTAATCTTCTCACCCATACTGGTGGTGTCGTTTCGGCTCAGTATTTGAAAGTTTGCAAAGAGCATAAGGTCCAGATCGACGCGCAGATCGGACAGCGGCTGTTGACAGATTCTACGTATCTCAAACACGCAGTTCAGATTATCGGGGAAATTGGCATCAAGCTCGGTCACGTGCTTTGGAGGAAATTCAGCGCAAGCGAACGCGAATTTGCCGACAGTCACTACAATGCTTTAGCTGTCGATCTGATATCTGGAAGAGAATACAAGCTTGCGGAGAATTTGCTTGATTTGGGCGTAAACGTATTCTCACGAGAGTCGAAGGAGCCCAATAAGCGAATGATGATTATCAACTATGCGAACGCGATACGGCTCCAAGGAAAATCGCAAAACGCGAAAAAGATTATAGAAGCGCACGACTGGGATGCGAGCAGGACCGATTTCCAGATATGCGCAGCAGCAGTTTCGGAGGATATGGAACAACTCTGCTCCCTCATGGATCGCCACGGTCGGTACAGCGAAATTTCGATGCAAGACTACCGAGAGTGGCCTGTCTTTCGTGGGTTGAGGGCAACGTCGGAATTCAAGGAAACTTTTGAACGCGTCTTCGGCGAGCCGCTCGTCCGTGATGCCAAAATTCAGGCGACAGTTACCAGTCCGAGACTGGCGACACGCGCGCGTGATGAGCCCGATATTTTTCACTGAGTGACGAACGCCAGTTTACGTATGGCTGGATTTCTCGTCGTTTTGTTTGATAGAAGTGCCTACTGAAGCCACCACCACCCAAAAAAAAGCGCCCTCCGCGATATCGCGGAGAGCGCTTTTGGGGAAAAACTGCTGATTAGCAGTTGGTGCCCTGGACGGTTGTGCCGGTGTTGTTCGGGAGGTTGCCCGAGTTGGCTGCGTCACCTGGCTGGCCGCCGTTGTTGCACTTCTTGCTGCCTTCGCCCATCGTGCTGCTGCTCGGCATGGTGCTGTTGGTAGCTGTCGAATCGACGGTGCCGGAAGCTGCTGGCTTCGGCGGGATGTTGCCACCTTCGCCTGCGGTGTTCTGCTGTACATTGCTGCGGTCTGCGGCGGTGCCGGACGTTGCCGTCTGGGCCATAGCCGACGTTGCGAGACCAGCGGAAAGGATCGTTACTGCGAGAAGCTTCATCATTATGGTGTTTCCTTGTATTCCCTACGGTGACTTAACCCGATGGCGGGCAAAAGGTTTCCTCACATTAGCAAAAGATCTTCATGCGGGCGGGCCGTGGGTTTTTGATGATTGGCAGCTTCGTCGGTTCGGTTGCGTCATTCGGGAGCACGGTTGCCGGCAACTTCTAGGCCACTCGCTGGCGACTGGTCGGCCACGAGGCAGCTGGTGGCGTTCGTGCATGGTCGGTTCGCTTCGTTCGCCATGCCGTAGCCCCGCTCTGTGGATAACCCCATGTCGGGTGAATTCCGGCTTTTGTCACCCCAGCAATTTTCTTGACCTTCGGCTTCAATTATAAGCAGCCTGCAGTTCAGGACCGCATGGGAGGCGAGACGGTTGCAGACGATTTTGAGCATCGGTATCGATGCGCTCGCCTATGGCATGATCCTGTTCGTGATTTCGATCGGGCTTTCGGTGAC
The DNA here is from genome assembly GCF_017876855.1 of Rhizobium sp. PvP014. Lineage (NCBI taxonomy): Bacteria > Pseudomonadati > Pseudomonadota > Alphaproteobacteria > Hyphomicrobiales > Rhizobiaceae > Rhizobium > Rhizobium sp. PvP014. Next base: position 1,465,321 of record NZ_JAGIOT010000002.1, on the reverse strand, counting down.
GATGGGGCTGATGCGGGTAGTCAATCTCGCCCATGGTGCCTTCGCGATGATCGGCGGCTACGTCGCCTCCTACGTTTCGCGGGATCTCGGCCTTGGCTATGCGCCGGCTATCCTTGCCGCCGTGGTTGCGACGATCGTGATTGCGGTGCCGATCGAGCGGTTTCTCTATCGGCGCATCTATGGCGCGCCGGAACTGACGGAGGTGCTGATGACGATCGGTATCACCTTTTGCATCATCGGGCTTGCCAATTACCTGATGGGGCCGACGCTGAAGACCATTCCGCTTTCGGATATGCTGCAGCAGCCGGTCGATCTCGGTTTCCGCAGCATTTCCGCGCATCGGCTGTTTGCGATCTTCTGCGGTCTTGCCGTGGCGCTTTGCCTGTGGCTTGCGATCGAGAAGACCGGTTTCGGCATCAGGCTGCGGGCCTCGGTCGACAATGCGGCGATGGCCTCAGCGCTGGGGGTTTGCACCGAAATCATCTATGCGGTCAGCTTTGCGGTCGCGGTCGGGCTTGCGGCCTTCGGCGGCGTGGTCGGGGCGGAGCTGCTGCCGGTCGAACCCTATTATGCGCTGCGCTATCTCGTGACATTCCTGGTCGTCGTTTCCGTCGGCGGGGCAGGCTCGATCGGGGGCACGCTGCTCGCCTGCCTGCTGCTCGGCGCGGTCGATACGACGGGCCGCTATCTCCTGCCCGAGTTCGGCGAGTTCTTCTTCTACCTTGCGGTGATCGCCATCATCTGCGTGTTTCCGAACGGCCTCATGAAGGGGGCGAAATAGAATGGCGGTTGATGTGAGTTCAAGGGATATGGGCGCAATGCGCCGTCGGCGTTCGCTGATGCGCGATGTCGTGGGGTTCGGCGTGATCGTCCTTGCCGCGGCGATCGGCTATTTTGCCTTTCCGGATAATCTGGCGCTTCTGACGCGGATCATCGCGGTGGCGCTGCTCGTGCTTTCGCTCGATCTCGTTACCGGCTATTGCGGCGTGGCGACGCTTGGTCATGCGGCGCTGTTTGGCAGCGGCGCCTATGCGGCCGGTATTCTCTCTGCCCATTACGGCATCAACGATCCGCTGCTGATGACGCTTGCGGGTCTTATCGGCGGAGCGCTTGCCGGGCTGTTGTCGGGGCTCGTCATGCTGCGTGCCCATGGCCTGCCGCAACTGGTTCTGTCGATCGCGCTCATTCATCTGTTTCACGAGCTTGCCAACAAGATGTCGTCCTTTACCGGCGGCAGCGACGGCCTTTCGGGGATCGCGCCGGATCCGATCTTCGGCCGTTTCGAATTCGATCTGTTCGGCAATACGGCCTATGTGTTCGCGGTCGTGATGCTGCTCGTCGTGTTCGTTCTCCTGCGCATTCTCGTGCGGTCGCCATTCGGCATGCTGTGTCGCGGGCTGAAGGAGGATCCGCTGCGGATCCGGGCGATGGGCGCCTCACCGAAGCGGGCGATCGTCAAGATGTATGGCATTTCCGGCGCTGTCGCCGGGCTGGGCGGCGCGCTCAACGCCATCTCCACGCAGGTGGTCGGGCTCGATACGCTGTCGTTTACCCAGTCTGCGGAAGCGCTTGTGATGTTGGCACTCGGCGGCACGGGTTCGCTGTTCGGGGCCTTGGCCGGCACCGTCGCCTTCATGATGTTTCAGGACTATGTGTCCTCGGTCAATCCTTTCCACTGGCTGACCATGGTCGGCGCGCTTCTGATTGCCGTGGTGCTGTTTGCGCCGAAGGGCATCTATGGAACGGTGGCGGCGTTTCTTGAAAAACGGCGGGAGGGACGGCCATGACCGCAGTTGTCGGAAGTCCCGTGTTCGAAGTCGTCTCCCTCAAAAAGTCGTTTGGCGGGCTGGTGGTCACGAACGATGTTTCGCTGTCCATGGCGGCGGGCGATCGGGTGGCGTTGATCGGCCCGAACGGTGCCGGCAAGACGACCTTCGTCAATCTGGTGACGGGAACGCTGGCCCCCAGTTCTGGCGAGGTGCGGCTGGGTGGCGAGGTGATCACGGGGCTCGACGCGAGTGCTCGCGTCAAACGCGGGCTGGTGCGGTCCTTCCAGGTGACACGGCTGTTTCAGGATATGACGGCGGCCGAACATCTGGGACTTGCGGTCCTGCAGCGGGAAGGGCGGTCCGGCCGTATCTTCGGCAATTTCCTGACCATGCCTGACGTGATGCAGGAGGTGGAGCACCGTCTCGAGACATTGCGGCTGACCGCGCTCATGCACCGCAAGGTCCGCGAGATCGCCTATGGTCAGCAGCGTCTTCTGGAGATCGCCATCGCGCTCGCCTTGAAGCCGAAAGTACTTCTTCTCGACGAACCTGCGGCCGGCGTGCCGCAGAGCGATGTCGGGCTGATCGAGCAGGCGCTCGACGAACTGCCGGCCGATCTGGCGGTGCTGATGATCGAGCATGACATGGATCTCGTCTTCCGGTTTGCCAAAAAGGTCGTGGTGCTTGCCGCCGGCGCTGTCATTTTCGACGGCGCGCCGGGCGACGCCACACGCGATCCCCGCGTCAGGGAAGCCTATCTGGGGAGCTATGCCGATGCCGGCCGCGTCGCTTGAGATCGAAAACCTGTCGGCGGGCTACGGCCCGACCAGGGTGCTGGAAGACATCACCGTCACGGTCCCGGCTGGACGGCGGCTGGCCGTTCTCGGCCGCAACGGCATGGGCAAGACGACGCTGCTTGCGAGCCTTGCCGGGCAGACCCGTCGTTACGGCGGACGGATTGCGCTTGACGGTGCCGATATCAGCACTGCCGCGAGCGCCGACCGTGCCCGCGCGGGCCTCGGCTATGTGCCGCAGGAACGCTGTGTATTCCCGAGCCTGACGGTGGAGGAAAACCTGTTCGTCGGCTTGAAGGCGCGCCCGAAGGATGCGATCGAGGAGGCCTATGCCATGTTTCCGCGGCTGAAGGAGCGGCGCAGCAATCTGGGCAACCAGCTTTCCGGCGGCGAGCAGCAGATGCTGACGACGGCCCGCACCATTCTCGGCCGTCCCTCCGTGTTGCTTCTCGACGAACCGCTGGAGGGACTCGCCCCCGTCATCTGCGAGGAACTGATGATTGCATTCGCGGCACTTGCGACCTCAGGCGACATGACCATCCTTCTGGTGGAGCAGCGGATCCAGAGCGCGCTCGATTTCGCGGAAGACGTCATCATTCTGGAGCGCGGGCGCATTGCCTGGAGCGGCACGCCGGATGCGCTTTCCAAGGATCAGCAGACGGTGGACCGTCTGCTCGGTGTCGGCGGTCTGCATTGATGGACAGCCCGGCGCGGCTCGCCAGTTTGGCGATGTATGTCGGGCCGCCAGCGGTTGCACAGGCGACCGATGCGCTGTGGGCGTTTGTTGCCCGTAGGCTGACCGATGCCGGCATGGCCGGGGTTCCCGACAGGCTCGACCGATCGATCTCCCATGACGATGCCTGGCCGCTGCCGGATCTGCTGTTGTCGCAGACCTGCGGCTACCCTTACGTCAGCAGTCTGCGCGGAAACGTGCGGCTGGTGGCGACGCCCTGCTATGACTATCCCGGTTGCAGCGGGCCGGATATGTGCAGCTTCGTGATCGTTCGGAGGGATGCGGGGATATCCTCGCTTGAAGATCTGCGCGGGCGGACGGCGGCGATCAACAGTCCCGACAGCAATTCGGGCGCCAACCTGTTTCGCGCGGTGATCGCCCTGATTGCGCGCGGACCGCTCTTCTTCGGTAAGGTGATCGAGACTGGTGGGCATGCCGCCAGCATAGCTGCGGTTGCCGAGGGCAGGGCGGATTGCGCTGCGATAGACTGCATCACGTACGGTCATGTGGCGCGGTTCGCGCCTGACGATCTGGCTGATATCGTCGTGGTGGCAGAGACCCCATCCGGCCCCGGCCTGCCGTTGATCACCCGTGCATCTGCGTCCGATGACGAGGTGGCGCTTTTGCGAGAAGCGCTTGAGGCCGCCCTTGTCGAACCGTCGCTTGCGGATGTGCGTGACGTGCTGGCACTGTCCGGTTTCGCGGTTCTCGACGATTCCCGTTACGAGAGGCTGCTCGAGCTTGAGCGGCAGGCCGCAGCGCTTGGCTATCCTGCCGTCGCCTGACACATCGACGCCGCTGCCGGGACTTTGCCTTATCCCTTGAGACGCCTATCGTAGCGCCTTCGCCAACCCCGGCCTTTCAAGGGACGCTGCCCGTGACGATCCTTATCGACAAGGTACTGACGTGGCGCGATGTCGCTCACGTTGCGGAAGGCGAGGATCTCGCGCTTTCGCAAGGGGCTTGGGACCGCGTCGCCTATGCCCGACGTATCGTCGAGGCGTTGGTGGAGAACGGCGCGAGGGCTTACGGCATCACGACGGGCGTCGGGGCGCTGTCCGATACGGTCGTCGATCGCGAGGCGCAGAGCCGGCTTTCGCGCAATATCGTCATGAGCCATGCCTGTGGTGTCGGGCCACTGCTTGGCCGCCGCGAGGTGCGGGCGGTGATCGCAGCGCAGATCGGCAATTTCGTGCATGGGTATTCGGGGGTACGCCCTGATATCGTTCGATACCTGTGCCGGTTTCTCGAGGCCGATTGCATTCCGGATATGCCGTCGAAAGGCTCGGCCGGCTACCTCATTCACAACGCCCATACGGCGCTGGTGCTGATCGGCGAGGGACATGCCTGCGTGGCGGGGGAGCGGATGACCGGCCGCGCGGCGCTTGCCGCAATCGGGCTCGAACCGTTGGTGCTCGGCGCCAAGGAAGGGCTCAGCCTCGTCAACGGCACCGCCTGCTCGACCGGGCTTGCCTGCGTGGCGCTCGCGCGTACCGAACGGTTACTCGACTGGGCCGATGCGATTGCCGCTGTGACGCTGGAGGCTGCCGGTTGCCAGATGGCGGCTTTCGACGAGGATGTGCTGGCGCTGAGGCCTTCGGCCGGCATCGCTATGGTCGGAGCGGCATTGCGGTCGCGTCTTCAGGGAAGCGGTATCATCGCGGCCGCGGTCGGGCGTCGAACACAGGATGCGCTCAGTCTTCGCGCCATACCGCATGCGCATGGCGCCGCCCGTGACGTGTTTGCCCATGCCGGCGGAATCGTCGATCAGGAGCTTGCCTCCGTCACCGACAACCCTGCAATCGCGGGCACGCCGGATGCGCCGCTCGTCTGGTCCGAAGCGCATGCGGTGGCGCCGGCGCTTGGTCATGCCGCCGATGCGCTGGGAAGCGCCATTGCCCAGGTTGCGGCGATGAGCGAGCGGCGCATAGACCGGCTGGTCAATCCGCTGGTGAGCGGCCTGCCGCCGTTTCTTGCGACCGACGCGGGCAGCCATTCCGGTTTCATGATAGCGCAGTATACGGCGGCCGCACTCGTCAATGAGAACCGGCGGCTGGCCGCGCCCGCTGCAACCGATGGCGGTCTCACGTCGGGCCTTCAGGAAGATTTCCTGGCGCATCCGACCGCGGCAGCCAACAAGCTGCTCGCCATACTCGACAATGCCGAACAGGTGCTTGCGATCGAACTGATGGCGGGCGTCCAGGCGCACGACATTCTCGCCGAAACCAATTCGCCCGCGATCGGCACCCTGGACGTCCGCGATATGGTGCGACAGCATGTGGCCATCTACGCGGACGATCGCCCGCTGGGTCAGGATATGGAGGTGCTGCGCCAACTGATCGCTGCCAATCCGCCGCCGCCTGCTTGACCTCCCTTGCGCATCTTATAGTATGACTTCAGCCATCATGTATGATGACATGACGATGGGAATCTGTCCTGGGGAGGATCAATGCTGAAGAGACTTTTGCTGACCGGCGCTGCCGGCGGGCTTGCGCGCGGAATTCGTCCGCTGCTGAGCGAGCTTGCAGAAGAAGTGGTGCTGTCGGATCTCACTGAGATCGATGACCCCGGTGCGAACCAGAGTTTCGTGCGCTGCGATCTGTCCGATGCCGCCGCCGTCGCCAGACTGGTCGAAGGCGTCGACGGTATCATCCATCTCGGCGGTGTTTCGATCGAAAAGCCGTTCGACATGATCCTGCAGGCCAATATCGTTGGCCTCTACAATTTGTATGAAGCCGCCCGCCACAGCGGCAAGCCGCGCATTGTGTTTGCCAGTTCCAACCATGTCGTCGGCTATTACAGACGCGACGAATTTATCGACAACAGCGTCGCACCAAAGCCGGACTCGCTTTACGGTGTTTCCAAAGTCTTCGGCGAGGCGGTTGCCAGCATGTACTGGCAGAAGTTTGCGCAGGAGACGCTGTCGATGCGGATCGGCTCCTGCTTCGACAAGCCGCTCACCCGGCGTATGCTGGCGACCTGGCTGAGCTACCAGGATTTCATTTCGCTGTGCGGGCGGGCCTTCTCCGCTCCACGGCTTGGTCATACAGTGGTCTACGGCGCTTCGGCAAACGACGAACAATGGTGGGACAACGGCAACGCGTCCTTCCTTGGCTGGAGACCGCAGGACACATCCGCCAAATGGCGCGTGGAAGTGGAGGCGGCGGCGGTTGACGATCCGGCCGATCCCGCGGTCATTTATCAAGGCGGTGCATTCACCACGGCCGGGCATCCGGACGATATCTGAGATAGGAATTTTGTAATGACGATCTACCAGAACCTGATTGCCGGCGAATGGGTCGGCTCGGATGCGTCCGAGAATATCAGCCCGTCCGACACGAAAGATGTCGTGGGGCTTTATGCAAGGGGGAGTGCCGAGGATACCAAGACCGCGATCGCGGCCGCCAAGGCTGCGTTTCCCGCATGGTCGCGTTCCGGCATTCTCGAGCGGCACGCGATCCTGAAAAAGACCGCGGACGAGATCCTTGCCCGCAAGGAAGAGCTCGGCAAGCTGCTGGCGCGCGAAGAAGGAAAGATCCTTCCCGAGGCGATCGGCGAAGTGACGCGCGCGGCGCAGATCTTCGATTTCTTCGCGGGCGAAGCGCTGCGCCTGACCGGCGAGATCGTGCCGTCGGCACGGCCGGGCATCACCGTCGAGATTACCCGCGAACCGCTCGGCGTCATCGGCATCATCACGCCGTGGAATTTCCCGATCGCCATTCCGGCCTGGAAGATCGCACCGGCGCTTTGCTACGGCAACACGGTCGTGTTCAAGCCCGCCGAACTCGTGCCGGGCTGCGCCTGGGCCATCGTCGATATTCTACACCGCGCAGGCCTGCCGAAGGGTGTGCTCAATCTGGTGATGGGAAGCGGCTCGGTGGTCGGTCAGGCGATGCTCGACAGCCGGGATCTCGGCGGTATCACGTTCACAGGCTCGACCGGCACCGGCAAGCGGGTGGCGCTCGCCTCGATCGAGCATAACCGCAAGTTCCAGCTGGAAATGGGCGGCAAGAACCCGATGGTGGTGCTTGACGATGCAGACCTTAACGTCGCTGTGGAAGCCGCTGCCAATTCCGGCTTCTTCTCGACCGGCCAGCGCTGCACGGCCTCGTCACGCCTGATCGTGACGGAAGGCATTCACGACAAGTTCGTGGCTGCCATGACCGACAAGCTGAAGTCACTGACCGTTGACAATGCACTGAAGGCCGGCACGCATATCGGTCCCGTCGTCGACGAAAGGCAGCTCAAGCAGGATACCGACTATATCGAGATCGGCAAAAGCGAAGGCGCCAAGCTCGCCTTCGGCGGCGAGGTGGTTTCCCGCGATACGCCCGGCTTCTATCTACAGCCGACGATGTTTACCGAAGCGACCAACCAGATGCGCATCAGCCAGGAAGAGATTTTCGGACCGGTCGTGTCGGTCATCCGGGTCAAGGATTACGACGAGGCGCTCTCCGTTGCCAACGATACCCCGTTCGGCCTTTCCGCCGGCATCGCGACGACCAGCCTGAAGCATGCGACGCATTTCAAGCGGAACTCCGAAGCCGGGATGGTGATGGTCAACCTGCCGACGGCGGGCGTCGACTTCCACGTTCCGTTCGGTGGCCGCAAGGCTTCGTCGTTCGGTTCACGCGAACAAGGCAAGTATGCAGCGGAATTCTTCACGATCGTGAAGACGGCCTATACGCTGCCGTAACCAGAACTTTGGCCCCGGCGTAGCGGATGTTACGCCGGGTCCAATCACCGTGATCCTCTGCAGCAGTCGGCCGCAATTGGCAGGGATTGATGCACGCGCTTAAACTTGATAACCAAAGCCAAGTTTAATGTGCCACGGTGACTTCATGACCTTCCAGCCTCGGATGCGAAACCAGATCGAAGGTTTTTCGGTCATCGGCGGCATGCGTCGGCGGCACTGGAATGGGATCACTGCAGATCTGTGGGATGTGGAATGCGGTCCGCATGCGGGTGGCTACTATGTAGCGCAGGATCCGCGGCTTTTCATCCTGCTGGAGCACCGGGGTGGCGGACGGCCGTTGGTGAAATGCAGTCCGCGGGCGGGTGGCTCGCCGCAGGACAGCTGCGAGAGCCCGATCTCCTATATCCCGGCCGAAATGGATCTCTGGGTCGACATCGAAGACGTCCAGTATGTGCGGCACCTCGACATTCATTTCGATGCGGATGGTTTGCGGCGCAGGCTGATGGACGAACTCGATCCGCGGCGTCTGACCGAGCCGCATCTTCTGTTTGCCGATCCGCGCGTGATGTCGCTGGCGCAGCTGATCGCGACGGAAGTTGCCAGTCCGGACCCGCTCCATGATCTCTACGGCGATGGCCTGACGGTCGCGCTGCTCGTCGATGTGCTGAAGATCGCCAAGCTGTCGGACGCTCGCAAGCGCAGCACGCTTGCCCCGTGGCAGTTGCGGCGCGCCGTGGAATTCATCGAGGCCAATTGCCTTCGCAGCATTCGGCTGCAGGAGATCGCGACCCTGACGGGGTTGTCGCAATCGCATTTCAGCCACTCGTTCAAGGCGTCGACCGGGTTTGCACCGCACGAGTGGCAGATGAATGCCCGTCTCGACCGTGCCAAGCAGATGCTGATTTCCGGCGCCCGGCCGTTGACGGAAGTTGCGGTGGAGAGCGGCTTTGCCGATCACGCGCATTTCAGCCGCGTGTTCCGCAAGCATGTGGGCACCACGCCGTCGAAATGGAAAAAGTCACACTCGATTTGAATCGGCGGTGACGAGGTTCCGTCTGCCAACTTTGCCCAAGATCGTTCAAATATCGCGGATGCGGGCAAGCGAGGGCGTTTAATTTGAGTTAAACACTCATCTATTGTGCCAGTAGTATGGCGGCGTGAGTGGGGCGAATATGAGTGGAATTTTGGGGAAGAACAAGGTGAAGGCGGCGCTTGGGGCAGGGGTTGCCCTGATGGCGCTCAGCGCATCCTTTAGCGCGCGGGCGCAGGTGCAGAGCGAGGGGACAACGCTTGCACCGATCGTGATCGAGGGCCAAGGAACGGAAGGCGGCGGTACCGGCCCTGTTGAGGGTTACGTCGCCAAGCAGACCACGACGGGGTCCAAGACCGATACGCCGATCAATGAAATTCCGCAGTCCGTATCCGTCGTCGGGCGCGAGGAGCTGGAGGATCGCGGCGTCGTCGACAAGGTCGATCAGGCGCTTCTATATACGCCCGGCGTCTTTGCGCAGCCTTACGGTTCGGATCCCGATACCGACTGGATTTATGTGCGCGGCTTCAACGCGTCGCAGACCGGTCTCTTCTACGACAATCTGGCTCTGACCAGCCACGCCTTCGGCAATTTCCAGATCGATCCGTTCCTGCTGGAGCGCGTGGAAGTTCTTAAAGGCCCGGCATCGGTTCTGCTCGGGGGCGCCAATGCCGGCGGTGTCGTGAACCTGGTGCGCAAGCGTCCGACGGACGAGCCCTATTTTTACACCGAGCTCGGAGTGGACAGCAACGGCAGCGGTTATGCCGGCTTCGACTTCTCGGACAAGGCGCTCGGCAGCGATGTCGTCAGCTACCGCTTCACGGGCAAGCTTTCCGGCGGCCAGGGCTATTCGGATGAGCAGGATGACATCCGCGGCGTGTTCATGCCGCAGATCACATTCCAGCCGACCGACACGACCAGCCTCAATGTCTGGGGCTCCGTCAGCAAGCTCGATCAGACCCATACGTCCAACGGTCTGCTGCCCTATACGGGCACCGTGGAAAGCAATCCCGTGTTCGGCAAACTTGACCGTGACGTGTTTGTCGGCGATCCGGATTTCGATATCGGTCGCTCGACCCAGGCAATGGTCGGCTACGAGTTCGAGCATGAATTCGATAGCGGCTGGAAGTTCACGCAGAACCTGCGCTACGCGCATCTCGACAAGCGCGAACGCCAGATCTACGCGTTCGACTTCCTCTCGCAGACCGATGGTCTGGTGCTGACCTACGCAGACGACGTGCGCTCTTCGGCCGACTCGTTCAATATCGACAACCGGCTGGAGAACGAGTTCGAGCTTGGCGGCGCGAGCCACAAGGTGATGGCTGGCGTGGATTATCGCTACTACCGTCTCGACAACGATCAGCTCGCGACACCCTTCGGGTCCTATCCGCCGCAATACGATCCGCTCAACCCGAGCAATGACCTGCCAACACCAACACTCGTGCCTTCGACGCATCAGATCTACACGATCAATCAGGTCGGTGCTTATGTTCAGGACCAGATCAAGTTCGGCGGAGGCTGGGTCGCCACCCTCAACGGTCGCTTCGATTATCTTGAAAGCGAGGTGGACGACCGCCTTGGCACCGGTGATGCCAAGCTGAACGATACCGCCTGGAGCGGCCGTGCGGGCATCGCCTACGAATTCGAAAACGGTGTCACGCCCTATGCCAGCGTCGCCACCTTCTTCAGCCCGCTGGTCGGCACCGGTGCGGATGGCGCGCTGAAGCCCGAAGAAGGCGAGCAGTACGAGGCCGGCGTCAAGTACGAGCCGACCTGGCTCGACGGAAGTCTGACGGCGTCTGTATTCCAGATCGACAAGCAGAACTACACGGTCAGTGTCCCGGCCATCGGTGACCGTCAGCTCGGCGAAGTCCGCTCACGCGGTGTTGAACTCGAAGGCAAGTTCAATCTCGATCGCAACTGGAAGCTCATCGCTGCCGCCTCTTACACGGATCTCGAGTTCACCGAAAACCCTGGCGATTCCTCGCTGGAGGGCAATACGCCGGCGGTGGTGCCGAACGCGCAGACTTCGCTCTGGCTGGACTACACGGTCATGGACGGACCGCTCGCAGGCCTGGGTCTCGGGGCCGGCGTGCGCTACCGCGGCGAGTCTTGGGCTGACGACGCCAATACGCTTCGCGTGGAGGATGCGACCGTGTTCGATGCGGGTATCCGTTATGAAAAGAACGACTGGAAAGCTGCTTTCAACGTGACCAACCTGTTCGACAAGGAATACGTCGCAGGCTGCAACACGATGCATTTCTGCGGCTACGGCGAAGCCCGTACGCTGACCTTGAAAGTCAGTAAGGTTTGGTAACTTGACAACTTGAGTAAACTTTAGCAGGAAGGCCCTACGGGGCCTTTCACACTGACCGGCTCATGAGACTGTTGACGAACGGGTGAGCGCAGAGGAGCGCGACGGGAATGTTGATGGACAGGTTTACGCTTTCCGGCCAGGCAATTCCGGTCGACCCGGAGCGCATGCTGTGCGAGATCTGCGAACATTTCGTCGAGCATAGCGAGGTCAAGCGCGACGGCGACCACGTCAATCTCGCAAGCGAGGTTGGCGAAGCCAATATCCGCAAGCAGGGCGGCTGCCTTTCGATCGATATTTCCTGCCCGTCGGCGCAGTTGCTGCAACTGGTGCGCAGCTCCATTGCCGAGCATCTCTTCATGTTTGCCGGCGAAGAGCCGCTGGAACTGAACTGGCATGACGAAGCGGTCCTGACGCCGATCCCGGGCCTTACCGAAATTCGCGTCGTTGCCGCGCGGCATGTAACGCCGCATATGCGCCGCCTGACGCTTGCCTGCGACGACATTGCCCGGTTCGTCGGCGCCGACTACCACATTCGCCTGCTGATCCCGAAGAAGGGCCGCAAGCCCGTCTGGCCGGTTACCCGTGCGGATGGTCGCCTCGGCTGGCTGAACGGCGAAGACGAAATGGTGATCCGCATCTACACGATCCGCAGCGTCGATGTGGTCCGCGGCGAGATGGATATCGACTTCGTTCTACACGAAAGCGACGGCCGACCGATGCCCGGTGCCGAGTTCGGCCGCCATGCCGAACCGGGCGATGTCGCAGGTCTGCTGGGACCGGGCGGCGGCGGTTTGCCGGATGCCCGGCACATGATCCTTGCCGGCGACGATACGGCCTTGCCGGCGATTTCCCGCATTCTGGCCGAAGCGCCTGCCGATGCGCGGCTGCAGGTGTTCATCGAAGTCGACGACGTTGCCGATCAGTTGCCGCTCTGCTCCAGGGCGTCGGTCGAGATCACGTGGCTGCATCGCAAGGGGATTGCGCCTGGCAAAGCCGGGATCCTCGGTCCCGTCGTTCTTCCTGTCATCGAGCAGGCGGGGCCCGACACCTTTATCTGGGTCGGATGCGAGAAGTCCGAAGCTCGGCCGATCCGCAATCATCTGAAGTCCCGCGGCCACGACAAGAAGCGCATGTGCGTGATCGGATACTGGGGCGAGAACAAGCACTGAGAGCGATTGCCGTGGGGCAAAGGCCCTAATCGTCGCGTGCGAGCGGCAACACGGTTGACGCCGGCAGGGCGAAGCAGATAGGACGCGATCGTTCCCTTTTAGGGAACAGTGCGGAGAGGTGGCCGAGTGGTCGAAGGCGCTCCCCTGCTAAGGGAGTATACCCGGAAGGGTATCGTGGGTTCGAATCCCATCTTCTCCGCCATTATTTTCCCAGATCGTTTCGTCTCGACATCTTTTCTGGGAACTTTTGCACCTTCAGAAAGATAAGTCAGGAACCACCTCGCGACGTACCCGTTGATAGTCATTCACCTATCAAGAAGGATACCCCATGGCTCGCGATATTTCCTCCGACATCGATCGTCTGTCCGATCAGCTCGCCGACCTGCGTTCGGCTCTCATGAAACAGGCCAGCTCTTCGGCAAGCGAGGCATCCAGCTATCTCGCGCCGCGTGCCCGGCAGGTGGCGCGGCAATTGCAGCACGGCAGCCATGACATTTCGGAGGTCGTACGCCGCAACCCAGGCACCGCAACCGGTGCACTCGTCGGCGCGCTCGCGATCGGAGCCGCAATCGGCTTCCTTCTGTACAGTGCCGCTGAGCGCGACTAATTAGACCTGAAACAGGCGCATGGATTTCTTCCATGCGCCTGTTTTCACATTGTGGATGTAGGGCTCAGGCCGACGGCTGTTTCGTCTTGCGCAGATACGGAAGAACCGTGTCGAACGATCCAAAACGCGCAAGCGCATCCTCATTCGAAACCCCTGCCGTAATGATCACATCGTCGCCCTGCTGCCAGTTGGCGGGCGTTGCGACCTGATGCTTTGACGTCAGCTGGATCGAATCGATCGCCCTCAAGATTTCATTAAAATTGCGACCTGTTGTCATCGGGTAAGTGAGGATCAGTTTGATCTTCTTGTCTGGACCGATGACATAGACGGAACGTACCGTCGCGTTGTCTGCAGGTGTGCGGCCCTCAGACGATGACCCGGCGCTTGCCGGCAGCATGTCGTAGAGTTTCGCGACGTTGAGATCCTTGTCGCCGATCAGCGGATAATCGACATCGTAGCCGGTTGCCGTGCGAATATCGTCCTTCCACTTGCCGTGGCTTTCGACGGGATCGACCGAGATGCCGACAATCTTGACGCCGCGTTTCGTGAATTCGCCTTCGAGCCCCGCCATCGTGCCGAGTTCGGTGGTGCAGACGGGCGTGAAGTTCTTGGGGTGGGAAAACAGAACCGCCCAGCCATCGCCGATCCAGTTGTGGAATTCAATCGTGCCTTGGGTAGTTTCGGCAGTAAAGTCCGGGGCGATGTCGTTGATACGCAGGCTCATGGTGAAGTCCTCCAGTGCTTTTCGCATTGTGATCGGTGACGGCGGCATATCCGGTCGGGCGCCGCCTTTAGGCCACCTTAGATATTAGCGGCCGGTCCACTGAATACCACCTTGTTTGTTCCAAAATGCGATGGGGAAGGGGCGAATTGTTGCGCATCGCGCCGTCTTAGCGAAGTCGCTTTGCGCAGTTCGCGTTTGTGGCCTGAAGCGCGCTATCGACCAAACAAATCAGCCCCGCATTCCTTTCGGAAGGCGAGGCTGGAAGGGTAGTCTTTCGACCGCGATTAGCGGATGATCTGGACGACCTTACGGGTCTGCGGATCGACGATCACGCGTTCCTCGTTGACGACCGTGTAGGAATATTCCGGCGCTTCCGGGATCTGCGAGAGAACGACGGTTTCAGGAACCGCCTGGCCGACCACGATGCGCTCCTTGACGACGACGCGTTCGGTTGGCATCGGCTGCTGCTCGACATAGGTAACGACGCGCTGCGGCGGCGGATCGATTGCGCTGCCGACGATCGCGCCAGCGACGCCACCAACGGCTGCGCCGACTGGTCCGCCGACGATTGCGCCGGTAACCGCGCCGCCTGCTGCACCATTAACCGTGCCCTGCTGCGCCATAGCGACCGGCGCAATGCCGATGCTGAGAAGGGTAGAAAGAACGAGGATCTTCGTTTTCATAACGTTTACCTTTCGATGCCTGCGACGGGACCGGCCCGGCAGTTTTATGTTCTGCCAGATGCAACGGTCGTTTTCGACCCCGTTCTGGATGAGTATGGCGATGTCCTGATACCCAAAAGGATAATGTGTTCAGCGCCTTGATACGACCTGACAATGGCCGAACGGATGGTTCGTTCCAGCCATTGGGCTTCAGTCCTGTGCGGTATGGGACCAAAGGCTGACACTTGGCGGATCTTGCCGAAGAGACGGAAAAGACGGAACAATTCCGGCGGCCGGTGGATTTCAAATACTCAGTGCACCTGCGCAGGCGGGATGCTGACACCTCATGTGGCAAGAGGCCGATACGACGGGCAATGCGCCCTTTGTCACGGCACATTTGAAGAGCCAACAGATGATCACACGCCGAGACATACTCACCGCCGTCACCACCGCAGCATTCGTCACGGTGTTTCTGCCTGCGCAGCTTCGTTTCGATGTGACGTCGGATGGAATGCTGATCGGGATCGCCCAGGCACAGGCGCAAGGCAATGGCGGTGCAGGGTCTGGTGGCGGAGCCGGCGGTAATGGTGGCAAGGGAGGCTCGGGTCAGGGTGGCTCGGGGCAAGGTGGTTCAGGCTCGGGTGGCTCTGGTCCCGGTGGCTCTGGCCCAGGTGGTTCAGGCCCAGGTGGTTCAGGCCAAGGCGGGTCAGGGCAGAGCGGCGGCTCAGCGGGTGACGGCGCGGATGGCGGATCGAAGGGTGACGGGGGCAAGGGCGGCTCTGGTAGCGGTGCGCCGGGAGAGGGCAATCGCGGGGACGCGCAAAATGCCGGTACGTCGGGGACACCCTCTGATGCTCCGGCGAATGGAGCCGTGACTGATGGACCGCAGAACACCGGCACCCAAAAGGACAATGCGATCGGGACGACACCCGAGACACCGGACGTCTCGGCCGAAGGACGGAAGAAGACCTCTAAGAATTCGCGCTCGCTGTCTGTTCGTCATGCGAACGGAACCACAGAGCGGATCTCAGGCGATCGGTACGAGATGCGGGATTCACGGCAAAGACCGATCGTGAACCGCGAGGCCACACGATCGGACCGAAAGCGACTTGAGACGCTGAGCCGCTAACGGTTACCGCGCTAGGCTGCTCCGCCCGTCCGACTTTCGGTCGCGTCGCGAAGGGCCAGCGCTGCTTCGGTGCGGTTGGAGACTTTGAGTTTCGACAGAATGCGCGTCATGTGGTGCTTGACCGTCTTCTCATGCAGATCGAGCAGTTGCGCAACCCGCTTGTTGCTGAGACCCGATGCCACGAGGTTGAGGACTTCCTGTTCGCGATCCGTCAATTCCGCCATCAGATCCTGCTTGGCGGCATTTTCCCTTTCCTTTGCCATGCCGGCGAGAAGCCGGGCAGAGAGGCTAGGGGCCAGATAGGGTTCTCCAGAGGCAACGGTGCGGACGACGTCGGCCAGTTCGCGGGATCCGATGCCTTTCAGAACATAGCCTTTCGCTCCAAGCTTCAGGGCACCTGCAATGTCCTCGTTGGCTTCCGATACGGTCAGCATGACGATCTTGATAGGGGGCCAGGCCTCGACGGCGCCGGCAACGGCCTGCAGTCCGTTTCCGGGCATCGAGATGTCCATCAGCATCACGTCGGGGCGTATATGCTCGACGATATGAAGCGCCTCGTCCTTTGAGCCACCTTCCGCCACGATCTCGAAACCCTCCATTTCAGAGAGGCTGCGGATCACTCCCTCGCGAAACAGCGGGTGATCGTCGATGACGGCTATTCTGGTTGGGGCTTTCATACATGCTCCGATTCATGAACGTTCAGCGACATTCTGACCGTTGTTCCACGAGAAGACGTCGCGAGATCAAAGGTTCCCCCGAGGCTTTCAATCCGCTCCCTGAGACCAGCGATCCCCAGGCCTTCCGGCCTTATAGTGGATTTGTCGAAGCCGGGTCCATCGTCGCTTACCTCGACAATGATCATGTTGCCTTCGTAGGTTTGGGTGACTGTCTGGTTTGCGCCAGCGGCGTGCCTGTATCCGTTGTTCAACGCTTCCTGGACAAAGCGGTAGATACAGATCTTGGCGGAAGGAAGAAGCGGTCTGGCGGGCGATGCGATCTTGAGGTCAACGGTCGCCGCAGTCCGCTCGCGGTGAGCGCCAACGACCTTTTCGAGGATTTCCGGCACAGCTGCCGTTTCGATCTGCGGCAGGACAAGCCCGCTGCAGATGCTGCGGATCTCATCCATCGCTTCCTGCAAGCGCGCCTTGATTGCAGTAATCTCCGCTTCCCGGACATCGCGGGGAGCTTCCGGATCGACCAGGAGCGCGCTGTCGACGCGCAGCGCCGCGTAGGCGACAAGCTGGGCCGGGCCGTCGTGCAGGTCGGCACCCAGCCGCCGCAGGTAGCCTTCGTTCAACGCTGTTGCGCGTTGCGACGCGCGCTGTGCACGGCTGTGCAAGGTCCTGTTCTGGGTCAGCAGGCTCTGCAGGTCCACCACCCGCTCCGTGAGGCTGCGCTGCTGCGCCTCGATCATCCTGCTGCCCTTGAAGACGATCGCCGACAAAAGCAGGAAGAACGTCGTCGTGACCCCGGCGACGGCCAGCCAGCTCTGAAGGCGCGCCTGCGACAGGCTTTGCTGGAAATCATCGGCGATCTCGTAGAATTCCGTGACCGCGATCACCTCGCCGGACCACGGCTGCAGAATCGGATTGTAGATCTCGAGAAGCGGCTTTCCGAAACTGCGCTGATCGAAACTTTCGGCATCATCGACATAGTCGAACTGTGCGACCATCTTGCCGGAAAAGGCTGCGGTCAGATCTTTGCCCGGCGGGAAACGTTTGCCCTGGATCGTTTTGTCCGTCGCATAGAGAACGGTGCCGTCTGCGCGCCAGAGCCTGAAGGAGACGACCTGCTTCCCGAGAGCGCCCTGACCGAAGGTTTCGTCGAGAACCCGGTTGGTCACGTCGTCGAGCGTGTCCGTTGTCTTGAGATCCGGCAGGATCGGCGCAATGATGCTATCGACATAGAGTGCGGTGGTGGCCGCAGAATTGCGTGTGACCGCGTCCTCGATGAGGTTCGTCACGAAGGCGCCGACCAGCAGCATTGCAACGATGGACACGATGCCGCCGGCAAACAGGAATTGCCGCGCCAGCGTCTGTTGGTTCCAGCGTTCCAAAATTCCTGTCTTCAGCAATGCCCCGGGGCCTCGATTGATCGAGCCATACCTATGGCAGCCGAAAGCAGGATCAATTGTGGCCGTGTCGCGAAAGGAGCGATGATGCCTCCAGAACACATTCTTCATGCACCTTCTTTGCCTTCACGTCTCTCCTGCCTATCTGTTGCAGCAATGAAACCGACAACGACGTCGTCGCCATCGCGGCTGATGATGCAAACCCGGAGACGATGCCGTGCTGCAACGCCTGAGAACGATCATTGCCGAGCGGTTCATGACGTTTGAGCCTCTTGGCCTGATCATGTTCTCACTCCTGGCCGGTAGCCTCTTCCTGTTCATCAGCCTGACCGGTATCGTGATCGATGGCGAAACGCACGAATTCGACGAACGGATACTGCTTGCTCTGCGCCAGACAGGCGACCCTTCGGTGCCCATCGGGCCCTACTGGCTGACCCATGCCGTTGGTGACATCACCGCGCTTGGCGGCATTACCGTGCTATCGCTTATGACCGTGCTTGCCACGATCTATCTTCTGCTCGCGGGCCGCCGCTCGATCGCCGTCTTCATGTTTCTATCCATTCTCGGCGGTTGGCTGCTCAGCAACCTTCTCAAGCTCGGCGTGGCGCGGCCAAGGCCGGACATCGTACCGCATCTCGTCAATGTCCACGACCTGAGCTTCCCGAGCGGGCATGCGATGCTTTCGGCGGTGACCTATCTCACCCTTGCGGCGCTGCTGTCACGTGCCGAACAATATCGCTCGACCCGCATCTTTTTCCTCGCGACCGGCATCCTGCTGACCCTGCTTGTCGGTCTCAGCCGCCTCTATCTCGGCGTTCACTATCCAACAGACGTGATGGCGGGGTGGTGTGCGGGTGCAGCCTGGGCTGCCGGCTGCTGGATTGTCGCGCGACGGTATATTTCGTCACGCGCATCTTGAATGAAGCGACCGCGTCGGGAATGAGTGGGCAAACGAAAAGGGGATATATATGGCGGACATGCAACTCGACGAACTGTGCGACCTTATCCTGAAGACGGAGGAGGGAAAGTCTCGCTCGCTCATCGCGGTCGCAGGACCGCCCGGAGCGGGGAAGTCGACACTGGCCGACATTCTGGCATCCAAGCTCTCCGGACGGGGGGAAACAGCCGAAGTCCTGCCGATGGATGGTTTCCACATGGACAACGGCATTCTCGAGGAGCGCGGATTGCTCGCCCGCAAGGGGGCGCCCAATACGTTCGACCTGCGCGGTTTTATCGATGTCGTCCAGGCCGTGAAAGCGGCCGAGGATGAAGTGCTCGTGCCCGTGTTCGACAGGTCGCGCGAACTGGCGATCGCTGCGGCACGGGTCGTCTCGCCACGCCATCGGTTCATCGTGATCGAGGGCAACTATCTTCTGCTGGGCGAGGGTGGCTGGGAGCGTCTTGCACCGCTGTTCGACTACCGGATCCTGCTCGCCCCGCCGATCGAGGAGCTGCAACGGCGTCTGGAGGCACGATGGACGTTCTACGGTCTGGCCGGACAGGCGTTCGAAGACAAGATCCACGGAAACGACATGCCGAATGTTCGGTTGGTGCTGGAAAAATCGAAGGGCGCCGATCTGGTTCTCGAAAGACTGGATCTCGAAGCCGCACGATAAGTGCTCCCGGGGGGCTACACAGATCGACTTCGTGATCCAAATATAACAGGGTAACGATCACAGAGGACGGGTGAAAACCAATGCGATCACCCAACACGCTGCTATCCCTGTTGTCCGAGGACGACTACTCGCACGCGGAACGCTGCATGGAGGAGCTCGAATTGCCGCAGGGCATGCTCCTTTCCGGGCCGGACGAAGTCGACCGATACTGCTATTTCCCCTATTCCGGGATCGGGTCGACCGTCGCGATCTCTGCGCGCGGCAAGCAGTCCGAGATCGGACTGTTCGGGCGGGAAGGCATGTCTCCCGCGTCGGCGATACTGGGATCCGATCGCAACCCGTACAAGGTCATCATGCAGGTTCCGGGGCACGGCGCACGCATTGAGGTGGGGCAGCTGGTTGACCTCATCTGGAGCAGGCCGGAGATACGCCGGGTCTTTTTCCGGTGGGCGCATGTTTCTTCGGTGCAGGTTGCTCTGACTGCGCTGACCAATGCCACCCAGACGATCGAGCAGCGTCTGGCCCGATGGATCCTGATGTGTCACGACCGCACTGGAAGCGACGAAGTCAACCTCACGCACGAATTCCTGGCAATCATGCTTGCCGTCCGGCGTCCGAGTGTAACGACATCGCTGCATGTACTCGAAGGTCGGCAAATGATCCATTCGTATCGGGGAACGATTGTCGTGCGAGACCGTCCGGCGCTAGAGAAACTCGCAGCCGACTGCTATGGCGGAGGTGAGGTTGAATATCAGCGCGTGATGGAGATGTCAGCGTCAGTCTAAGCTCTGGCTGAAACCGCGGCGAGCTTCTGCTCGACGACGGAAACGACGAACGCTGGATCGGCCGGCTTGTCAATCCAGACGCCATCGCTGAAGAGCTCGTTTTCCCAGTCCTGCGGCTTTTCACTGCCCGAGTAGACCACGAATGGGATGCGAGCGTCATGCAACACCTGGATGACCGCGTAGCAATCACCATCGGTCAGATGAAGATCGAGAATGACAATGCTCGGAACATTCTTCTGCAGCCATTCCAGCGCAGCTTGTTTCGAGCGCAGATTGATAACGTTATTCAGCCCAGCAGCCCCGAGCGCGTCCTCGATATCCAACGAAATGAGCGGCTGATCTTCAAGCAATAAAATCATATGTTTCGACAAACCAGTTCCAAAGGGTCACTGTGTTGAAAGCGCGGATTCGTTCTAATCAATTTGCTTCGGACTTTGTCCGTTGGTCTGATAGCGTACCGACGTTGGGAAGCGGGTTGTCTCGCTTATTTTATGGACATAGATGGAATCATTCTATTCAGGCGGAGATATCTCCATAGGCCGAGCAGGCTGGTCTCTGCCTTCAAGGGTTGGCGATGGGTGACATTCAGAAAGATACGGTCCGGAATTCGCTTCTCCGGCTGATGCCCCGAGAAAGCTTCGAAGCAATTGCGCCGCATCTCGAACATGTCGATCTTCCGCGCGGAACCGAGCTATCGGCTCCGAACGAAACGCCCCTGCACGCCTATTTCCCGGAATCCGGTATCGCCTCGATTGTGGCGAGGTCTCCACAAGGGCAGCATGCTGAGATCGGAATTTTTGGTCGCGACGGAATGACCCCCACGGCGATGGTCCTTGACGCGGAATCGGACCCCTATTCGATCTTTATGCAAGTGGAGGGCCGTGGTTACCGTCTGGCCTCAGATCAGTTGAAGCTGGCTTTGAAGGATCGCGCCTGTCTCAACCTTCTGACGCGCTACAGCCAGGCCCTGTCGGTCCAGGGGGCCTACACGTCACTGTCCAACGCCGTCCATCACATCGACGAACGTCTGGCCCGGTGGATCCTGATGTGTCACGATCGGACCGACGGCGACGAGATCAGCCTTACCCACGAATTCCTCTCGATCATGTTGGCTGTCCGCCGACCGAGCGTGACGACGGCACTGCATCTGCTCGAAGGTCGCAAGCTGATCTACTCCGAGCGTGGCATGATCATCGTCAGAGACCGTAGCGCACTCGAGGATTTCGCCAAAGATGCCTACGGGGAATGCGAGCGGGAATACGAGCGTCTGATCGGACCCTTGAGGTAGAAGTCGACCTCAGTTTGTCGCCGCGGGCAGGGAGAACTCCCCAACCTTCGTTCCCTTGTAGTCGCGAACTTCAATCATTGGTGAGACGGAAGGACGACCCTGTCGCAACCGGTCGGCCATGATTTCGCGCGCAGACGCCTCGGCCTCGGCCAGGGCGCTTGGAAGATCCGGAAGATCGTTGCCTTCTTCGTCTTCGATCAAATCTTTGCCGTCACGAACGTGGAAATAAAATCGGGGCATGTGGGTACCTAGCGAGCTTTTTATTCATACCCGCGAGGCTCGCTTAGGTTCCAGATCCGTGTTCATGTCGGCAAAGACTGTACGGTTGCGTACATAGGCTCAGGCGCGCTCTTCCCAGAGCTTGGCCAGTTCAACGATCGTGTCGACCGCCTTTTCCATATCCTGGCTGCTGACCCATTCCAGCGGGGAGTGGAATGCATGGCCGCCGGCAAAGATGTTGGGGCAGGGCAGGCCCATGAAGGACAGCCTCGAACCGTCAGTGCCGCCGCGGATGCTGCCGCGCTTCGGCGTCAGACCGGCCCGCTTGATCGCTTCGATCGCATTCTCGACGATCTCAGGATGACGGTCGAGCACCAGCTTCATGTTGCGATACTGCTCGATGACGGTGAACGTGTAGGTCGAACCGGGATAGTCGTGCATGACGTCCTTGACGATATCCTCGAGCAACGTCTCCTTGGTCTTCAAACCCTCGTCGGCGAAGTCCCTGATGATCAGGCTGATCTTTGCCTTCTCCATGCTGCCGCTCAGATCCGTCGGATGGATGAAGCCGTCCCGGCCTTTCGTCGTTTCCGGCGCCATGTGTTTTGGCAGGCGATCGACGATGGCGCCGGCGATGCGGATCGCGTTTTCCATCTTTCCGTAGGCGAAACCGGGGTGGATCGCGACGCCGGTGATGGCGATCTCGACCGCGTCGGCAGAAAACGTCTCATCCTCGATCGTGCCGACTGTTTCGCCATCCAGCGTATAGCCAAAATCGGCGCCGAGCTTTTGAATATCCACCTTTTCCACACCGCGGGCGATCTCTTCGTCGGGCGTGAAGAGGAGGCGGATCGCGCCGTGCTTGATGTCGGGGTTGTCGATCAGGTATTTCGCGGCCGTGACGATTTCGGCAAGGCCCGCCTTGTCGTCGGCGCCGAGAAGCGTCGTGCCGTCGGAGGTGATGATGTCGTGGCCGATCTGGTTCTTCAGTTCCCTGTGCTCGCTCTCGCGGATCACGCGACCCGCGTGGCCGGGAAGTGCGATATCGCCGCCCTGGTAGTTACGGATTACCTGCGGCTTGACATCGGTGCCGCTGAAGTCAGGTGCCGTATCCATATGCGCGCAGAAGCAGACGACGGGCACGTTGTTCTTACCCGTATTGGATGGCACCGTCGCATATACATAGCCGTGTTCGTCGAGATGCGCGTCTGAGAGGCCGATCTCCAGCAGTTCTTCGACCAGAAGACGGCCGAGCGTCAGCTGTTTCGAGGTCGATGGCTGGGTGGGTGAGGAGGCATCCGACTGGGTATCGATGACGACGTATCGGAGGAAGCGGTCGGTAACGGTATCGGTCATGAGCAAATATCCGGATCAAATCAAAGCCGGACTGTAGCCTGACATCTCCAAAATGCAAAAGGTCCCGTGCTGGACGGGACCTTTGATTTCAGGAGCGATGACTATCCGACTTGAACAGCCTCGGCCTACTTGAACAGAGCCGGCAGCCAGAGCGACAGGCCGGGGATATAGGTGACCAGCAGCAGCACGAAGATGCTGGCGCCAAAGAACGGCCAGATGGTCTTCATAGCTTCGCGGATGGTGATGCCGCCCACCGCGCAGCTGACGAAGAGCACGGTTCCGACCGGAGGCGTGTTCAGTCCGATACCGGCGTTGAGGATCATTACCACGCCGAAATGGACGGGATCGATGCCGAACGCCTTGACGACCGGCAGCAGGATCGGCGTTGCGATGATCACCATCGGCGCCATGTCCATGAACGTGCCGAGCACCAGCAGGATAATATTGATCATCAAGAGCACGATGATCGGATTGTCCGAGATTGCCGAGATCGCAGCGATGATCAGCGTCTGCACCTGCAGGAAAGCCATCAGCCAGCCGAACGAGGCAGCCATGCCGATCACCAGCAAGACCATTGCCGTGGTGCGGACAGCACCCATAACCGCTTCGACGAAACCATCCCAGTTCAGTTCGCGATAGACGATCATCGCGACAAGGAAGGCGTAGAGTACCGCGATGCAGGAGCTTTCCGTTGCCGTGAACACGCCCGAGCGGACACCGCCGAAAATGATGGCGATCAGGAGGATGCCCGGGAGCGACGCCAGGAAGTAGTAGCCCACACGCCTGAAGCCGGGGAACGGGTCCGCCGGGTAACCGCGCTTGACGGCAACCCACCAGGCCGTGACCATCAAGGCGGCGGCGAGAAGCAGTCCGGGAATGATGCCCGCGGTGAAGAGATCGGCGACGGAGACATTGCCGCCAGCTGCGATCGAATAAAGGATCATGTTGTGGGACGGCGGGATCATCAGCGCGATGATCGCAGCATTTGCCGTCACGTTGACAGCATAATCCCGGTCATAGCCGCGAGCTGCCATCTGCGGGATCATCAGGCCGCCGACCGCCGAAGCGTCGGCCACCGCAGAACCGGAAATGCCACCGAACAGGGTCGAAGCGACCACGTTGACCTGGCCGAGGCCACCCCGCATGTGGCCGACCAGGCCGGCCGCAAAGCGGATCAGCCGAGTGGCGATACCGCCGCGTACCATCAGGTCGCCTGCGAAGATGAAGAACGGGATCGCCATCATGGCAAACACGTTCATGCCGGAATTCATCTGCTGGAAGACGACGATCGGGGGCAGGCCGATGTAGAGCACCGTCGCGAAGGATGCGATGCCGAGGCAAAATGCGATCGGCATGCCGATGATCATCAGAAAGGTGAAGGCGCCGAAAAGAATGGTATAGGCCATTATGCGGCCTCCTGCACAAGTACGTCCGCTGCGATTTCCTCGCCGATCGCGACGTCGATGAAACGTTCGAGTGAAAAGATCGATATCATTGCGCCACCGACGATCATCGGAAAGAAATCCGTACCGCCGGGCCATCCGAGAACGGGGATGCGCGCCGTCCAGGTCCCGATCGCCAGAAGCGATGAGTAATAGGCCATGCCGATGCCAAACAGCACGATCAGTCCGAGGCTGAGCAGGTCCATGGCCCGCTGGATGGCCGGCGGCATGATGTAGCGAACAACGTCGAGCCCGAGATGGACGCTTTCGCGAACACCGACCGCAGCGCCAAGCATGATGAACCAGGACATCAGATAGAGCGACAACGGCTCCGACCAGCTGGGACTATCGTTGAGAATATATCGGCTGAAAACCTGCCAGCCGACGATCAGGGTCATCGAGACCATGCCGATACCGGCGATCCACAATGATGATCGGCTGATCATGCTAAGAACAGGTCTTATCGCCTGCATGAAATTTCGCATTGTCCCGTCCTCCAAAGCCCGACACGTTCCCCGATGTCGGAAAAGCACAGCCGACCCCGGTGTGGCGGGGCCGGCCGATCAGGGCTGTCAGTTGACGGCCTGGATTTCTTCCAACAGGCTCTTCATCTTCGCGTCGGTCACGAACTTGTCGTAGACTGGCTTCATCGCGGCCGAGAACTCGTCCTTGTTGACGGTAATGACCTTGACGCCGCCGGCGCGGACCTTTTCTTCCGAAGACTTTTCGCGGGCAGCCCACAGTTCGCGCATCTTGACGACACTGTCCTTCGCGGCCTGGCGGATGACCTTCTGGTCATCGGGCGTCAGCTTGTCCCAGGAGACTTTCGACATGACCAGAATTTCCGGGTTCATCGAATGCTGGGTCAGCGAATAGTTCTTGGCGACCTCGTAATGACGGGCCGATTCGTAGGACGGCCAGTTGTTTTCAGCACCGTCGACAACGCCGGTTTCCAGCGACGAGTAGACTTCGCCCATCGGCATTGGCGTCGGGTTGGCACCGAAGGCCTGCATCATCGCGATCCAGAGGTCGGACTGCTGGACGCGGATCTTCATGCCCTTGAGGTCGGCCAGTTTTTCGACCGGCTTCTTGGTGGTGTAGAAGGAGCGCGCGCCGCTGTCGTAGTAGGCCAGACCGATCAGGCCGTGCGGTTCGAAGGCGGCAAGGATCTTGTCGCCGATCGGGCCGTCTACGACCTTATGCATGTGGTCGGTCGAGCGGAACAGGAAGGGCAGGCCAAGAACGACCGTCTCGGGGATGAGGTTGTTGAACGGCGCGGCATTGACGCGGTTCATGTCGATGACGCCGAAACGGGTCTGCTCGATCGTGTCCTTCTCGCCGCCGAGAACCGAGTTGTTCATCACCTGCACGCCGATGCGGCCGCTGGTGCGTTCCTTGACGAGGTCGCCCATGTATTTGACTGCTTCGACAGTCGGATAGCCATCAGGATGGATATCGGCAGAGCGCAGGGTGATCTCCTGCGCGCGGACGCTTGTATGGGCCGTGGTGGTGGCCAGCGCCAGGCAAAATGCGAGCCCGAGGGCTTTCGTCAGTTTCATGTCTTCCTCCTCCAAAAAGCCGTCGCCTCCACGCGCCGGCGGTGATTAAATTTATTTGGTCGATGCACTCCAGTCCGGAAGGCCAAACAGCTGTTCCGGGTTCTTCACGAGCGCCAGCTCAAGCGCTTCTTCGTCCGCCAGCCAGCTTAGAACCGTGTCGGTCAACGCGACGTCGTCCGGATAGTCCTTCTGCTCGCGTGCAAGGTTGTGCGGCCAGTTGCTGCCCCAGACGATGCGTTCAGGCGCGTAGGCGGCGATATCGCGCGAGAAGGCCGCGACATCGGCATAATCAGGTGCGCCGGACTTCGAGGACTCGTAGACGCCTGCGAACTTGAACCAGCATCTGCCGATATCCATCAGTCGCTTGACGGCTGCGATCTCCGGGCCCTCTGGCGTTGCGCCGGAGAAGAACTTGCCGTGATGGTCGAACACCCAGCGGCTTTTGAGTTTGGCAAGGCGTGGCTCATGCTCGAGGATATTGCTGCCGTCGAACTGGACTGCGAGCATCCAGCCGCGGGCGGCAGCCTTGGCGTCGAGTGCTTCGAGCGCCGAAAGGTCCACGGCACCGCCGGGCAGATCCATGATGCGCAGGCCGACGATACCGGCTTCGGCGAGCTGGTCGAGTTCGCCATCGGAGACATCACCCGCGACTGCAGCGACGCCACGGGCAACATCGCCCATTTCCTTCAGGCAGGCGACCAAGTTGGTATTGTCGCGCTGGTGGGCATTGCCCTGCGTGATGACGACCCGGTCGATGCCGAGCCATGCCATGAACTGGCGATACTGGTCCGCATCGGGAAGTGCGCCGACCGGAAGGCCCGGACCACCGGGCTGCGATGGGAAACCCGGCAGGTACATATGCATCTGCGAGTCGACTGCGCCCGCCGGCAGTTTGGTCGTTGGCGCGTCTCCGGAGAGCGGACGAACAAGCATCAGACGTCTCCCGACTTCGGTTCAGGCATTTTGAATTCCTTGAGCGCATCGCGGTTGATCTCGATCCCGAGACCAGGGCCATCGGGGATCTGCACCACGCCGTGCCGATGTTCGATCGGTGTTTTGATCACCGCCTGGCGGAAAGGGTTGTCGGTGCGATCAAATTCGAGAATGGGTTCGATCGGATTGACGCGAACCGGGCTCGGGATCATCGCTGCCATGAATTGCAGGGCGGCGGCGATATGGACGGCCGTGCCCCAGACATGCGGGACAACGCGGATACCGTGCAGCGCCGCGAGATCGGCGACGCGCTTGGCTTCGGTAAACCCGCCGACGCCGGCAAGATCGGGCTGGAGAATGTCAACGGCGCGGGTTTCCACCGGCTCGCGCATGCCCCACCGGCTGTGCCACGTTTCACCGCCGGCAACCGGGATCGGCTGGCGGGCGCGCACTTCGCGGTAGGCGGCCAGCTGTTCCGGCACGACGGGTTCCTCGAACCAGTCGATATCGTATTGTGCCGCCGCATTGCCGAGTTTGACGGCTTCCACTGTGTCATAGCCATGGTTGGCGTCGATCATCAGGCGCATGTCGGGACCGGCTGCTTCCCGCACGGCGCGGATGACGCGAAGGTCTTCCTCGACACCGAAGCCGATCTTGATCTTCGTCGCGTGGAAACCTTCGTCGCGGTAGCGGGCGACGTCGCGGGCATTGTCTTCGACGCGGTCGACGCCGTCGCGCTTGAAGCTGCCGGTGGCATAGGCCTTGACGTTCTCGCGAAAACGGCCGCCGAGCAGGATGGAAACAGGCACGTCGAAATGCTTGCCCTTGATGTCCCAGAGCGCGATGTCGATGCCCGATAGAGCGGTGACGGCAAGGCCGCGCTGGCCCTGATCACGCAGGGCGTTATAGAGCTTCGCCCAGATCTTTTCGGTTTCCAGCGGATTTTCGCCGATCAGCCAGTTCGTATAGGCCGCCACCACGGCCGCGTTGGGTCGGGCCGGGCCGAGGCATTCTCCCCAGCCGATGGTTCCGTCGTCGCACTCGATCTCGACCAGGATATGGGCGCGGCGGTCGAAGCGCATCGAGGCGCTTTCGAAGGCGACATCCAGCCGGTGTTCGAGAAGGTGAGTGCGGACCGCAGCGATCTTCATGGGTTCACCGCTTCTGATCGCCGATGAGCTTCAGCAGGATCTGCTCTTCTTCTTCCGTCAGGTCATCGAGCGGCGGGCGGACCTTGCCTGCATCAAAGCCCTGCAGGCGCACGCCGGCCTTGATGGCCGAGACGGCATAACCCTTGCGGCGGCCGCGAAGCGCCATGAAGGGGTAGAAGAATTCGGTGAGGATCTGTTCGCAGCGGGTGCGATTGCCGGCACGCAGTGCCTTGTAGAACTCGACAGCAAGACCCGGCACGAAGTTGAAGACGGCCGACGAATAGGTGGTGAAGCCGGCGCCGAGATAGGCTTCGGCAAACAGTTCGGCCGTCGGCATGCCGCCAAGATACATCAGCCGGTCGCCCATCGTGGCGGTAATCTGGCGCACGAGGCCAATGTCGCCGGTGCCGTCCTTGAAGCCGATCAGGTTAGGGCATTCGTCGCAGAGCCGCTGCAGCGTGTCGACCTGAAGCACGGAGTTGTCGCGGTTATAGACCATGACGCCGATGCCGACCGACTGGCAGATCGCCTTCACATGCTTGTACAGGCCTTCCTGCGGCGCATCGATCATGTAGTGGGGCAGCAGCAGAATTCCGTCCGCGCCTGCTTTCTCGACCTTCTTTGCAAGGTCAACGCCGACATGGGTGCCGAAGCCGCAGCCCGACACGATCGCGGTCTTGCCGGACGCTTCCTTGGCGGATTTCACGATGGCGGGAATTTCGTCGGGGGCCAGCGAGAAGAATTCTCCGGTGCCGCCGGCGGCAAAGAGAACGGGCGCCTCGAAGCCGGAAAGCCACTCGATATGACGCTGATAACTTTCAGGCTGAAACTGGCCCTCGGCATCGAAATGGGTCACAGGGAACGACAGCAGGCCGGCGCCAAGCGCTGCCTTGATCTCTTCAGGCGTCATGTAGTGTTATCCTCTCAGTGTCTCCTCCAGACAATGTTGTCGTACATGTATGATGAATTTGTGTCAACACGTCATCTGACAGATTGGCGAACTTCGCGCAGCAACGTCCGGTAGCGCAGTTGCGCGCCACGCAGATGGCTGCGCATGGCCTGCCTTGCGCCTTCTTCGTCGCCTTCCGAAATTGCCACGACGATCGCGTCATGCTCCTTGTCGAGAAGGGCGATATAGGCCGCCTGATCGGATTCGGAATCGTCCGGACGCAGGGCCGCACGGGGGATCAGCCGCTTGCCGATCATGGTCAGGAACTCGCGGAAACGTGGGTTGTTGGTCGCTTCTGCAATGGCGAGATGGAGGGCAAAATCCGCCTCGCTGGTCGGCTTGTCTGCCTCGAGACAGGCGCGGACGGCGTGGTGGTGTTCGAAGATGCTTTCTTCCTGCGCGGGCGAGCGACGCACCGCTGCAAGGCCTGCAGCTTCGACTTCGACGGCGGTTCTGAGCTCCAGGAGCTCGATCATCGATGACACCTGAGCAAGATCGATATTGTTGAGCGAGAGCATCGTGGGCTGGGTGTTTTGCCGTGGTTCCAGCACAAAGACGCCGGCTCCCTGGCGCGCTTCCACAAGACGGTCGGCGCGGAGTGCGGCGATCGCCTCGCGCACAACGGTGCGGCTGACGCCGTGGGTCTCCGTCAGCTGCGCTTCGCTTGGCAGCCGCGCACCGGCCGTGAACTGACCGGCGGCGATCGCCTGGCGCAATGTATCCGTCAGCTGAGACACCAGCGTTCCTGCACCCTTTGCCGGCTCCAGCCTCGTCTCTCCAGCCATGCGTCTCTCCTTGCGCTCTTGTTATCTGCTCCCGTTAACCTGTATGATAAGTCGGCTTCGTTGTCACGGCTTTTGCTTATGGAGCCTTTGCGGCAGTTGAAAGCGGCCGCACTTGTCTCTAGGTTGCGGCATTGATTTCAGATGTCGGGTGATGAGTGCGCGAGAGAGTTCGGTGTATCGGTCTGTTGTGTGCTCTTAGTCTTTGGCCGGCGGCGGCGCAGGCGCAGTGGAAGCCGGTGGAGCAGGTGAAGACCTATCCGGTCAAAGGCACGTCCGGCATCGAGCTCTACTCCTCGATCGGCGAAAACGGCCCGAAGGTCGGCAGCCAGGTTCGGGCGATTGCCCATACGGATTTCAAGCTGACCTGGTCGCGCAAATACGAACCGCAGCCGGACGGCGCCTGCACGCTGGTTTCGGCGCGGCCCAACATCATCATCATCTACACACTGCCAAAGCTTGTCTCGAAGCTGTCGCCCGCGCTTCAACAGAAATGGGACGCGTTTACTGACGGCGTGCGCCGGCATGAGCGGGTCCACGGCGCGATGATCGAGGATCTCGTGCGCCAGATCGAGGCGGCCAGTATCGGGCTTTCGGTGCCTAACGATCCGAAATGCACCAAGGTACGGGCTGAACTCCAGAGCAAGATCGCCGTCATCTTTCCCGCCCATCAGCAACGCAACCGGGATTTCGACAAGGTAGAACTCGGCGATGGCGGCAATGTGCAGCAGCTGATCCTCCAGCTCGTCAACGAGCGCTAGAGACAGGCGAATTTTTCAAAGGAAGCTTTCAATGACGCAGGTTATTTCCGCTGGTGATGTCGATGCCGAGGCTCTGATCGAAGAGCTGAAAGAGTGGGTGCGGATCGAGACGCCCTCCGGCAATGCGGCGGCGGTAAACTTCCTGGCCGATCGGGTGGAGGCCAGTGCGGCTAAGGCCGGGCTTTCCGTCGAACGGCTGCCGGGCACGCTCGGGTTCGGCGATATCCTCGCGGTCCGATCGCCACGGCAGGCGGGGAGCAACGAGAAATCGGTTCTGGTGCTTGCGCATCTCGATACGGTGCATGCGATCGGCGTGATCGATAACCAGCTTCCGCTCCGCCAGGAGGGCGACAAGCTTTACGGTCCCGGCATCTACGACATGAAGTCCGGTGCACTGATGGCGCTGGAGGCGTTGAAGATCGCGGTTGCAAAGGGCAGCAGAATGCCGGTCGATCTCGTTTTCGTGCCGGACGAAGAGGTCGGAAGCTTTTCGTCGCGGGCCTTCATGGAGGAATGCGCGCGTAGCGCCGGTTATACGCTGGTGGTGGAACCGGCGCGCGACGGCGGCAAGATCGTCATCGCTCGCAAGGGTGTGGCGATGTACGATATCGTCGTGCGTGGCCGGGCCTCGCATGCGGGCACACGGCCACAGGACGGACGAAGCGCCGTGCGGGCGGCAGCAAGGCTTGTGCTCGATCTGGAGGCGCTGAACGACGCAGGGCGCGGCATCACCGTCACGGTCGGAACGATCAGCGGCGGCACCGGCCGCAATACGGTGCCGGCGGAATGCCGCATGCAGGTGGATGTGCGCGTCCCCGACGATGCGGCAGCCACGGAAGTCACGGCGAAGATCGCCGCCATGCAGCCGGTCGATCCGGATATCAGTTTCGAGATCAAGGGACAGATGAACCGGCCACCGTTTGCGCAGTCGGATGCGGGCCGGAGATTGTTCGATACGGCCGCGAAAATCGCTGTAGATCTCGGCATTGCGCTGGAGGGCGTCACGACCGGCGGCGGTTCCGACGGCAATTTCACCGCAGCGCTTGGCGTGCCCACGCTCGATGGTCTCGGCGCTGATGGCGCAGGCGCGCATACGTTCGAAGAGTATATCTTGCTGTCGAGCGTTGCGCCGCGGACGGCCCTCTTGGCCAACCTGATGATGTCGCTCGAGCCCGAAGCCTGACGGGTGCCGCTTTGTGAACGGTGCGGCACCGGCCGCACCCATCACGGCATCTTTTCATCGTCCAGAAATTGCGTCCATATGGCTGATATCGAAGACCAATCGGGAATTCCGACATGACCAGCGGCCTGCACCACATCACCGCCATCACCCGCAAGATACAGGCGAATGTCGACTTCTATGTCGGCTTCCTCGGATTGCGGCTGGTGAAACGCACCGCCGGTTTCGAGGATGCGCAGCAGTTGCATCTGTTTTACGGCGACGGTGCCGCATCGCCCGGATCGATCGTGACGTTTCTCGCCTGGGAAGATGGATCGCTCGGTCGGGTCGGGCATGGGGCGCCGAGCGAGATCAGCCTGGAGATTTCGCCGGAAGCGATCGGCTTCTGGCTGACGAGGGCCCTCCAATATAACATCAAGCTATCCGGGCCTGCGCAGGAATTCGGCCAGCCCGTGCTGCGGCTGACGGATCCGGACGGTATCATCGTCAAGCTCGTCGGCGTCGAGGAGACGGGACCCTGGGTCTGGTGGCCGGATGGCGGTATCGCCGAAGAAAACGCAGTCCGCAGGCTTTACGGCGCGACGATTCTTTCCGAGAAGCCCCAGGAGACTGCTAAATTCCTTGTGAGGCATATGGGGTTGGCTGTTGGAAGCCGGGAAGGCAACATCCAGCGGCTGGTTTCGGATGCGCATGATATCGTCGATGTCCGCGACGCTTCAGGCTTTTGGACTGCAGCACCGGGGACGGGCGCAATCGATCATATCGCGTTCCGGGCCGCGGATCGCGTGGCGGTCGAGGCGGTGTATGGAGATTTTGTTGCTGCCGATGCGGGCGAGATGAACATCCACGACCGGCAGTATTTCCATTCGCTTTACGTGCGCGAGCCGGGCGGCACGCTGATCGAACTCGCCTCGGACGGGCCGGGTTTTGCCACCGATGAACCGGTCGAGACGCTCGGAAGCCAGCTGTTCATTCCGAAGCATTTCAAGGCGGATCACGAGGCGCTGAAGGTGATGCTGCCGCAGTTCGGTCTGCCGGGCGAGGAACGCGTCATCTACCGCGACCTGCCGTTCGTGCATCGGGTCCACATGCCTGACAACTGGGACGGCACGACGCTGGTGCTGATGCACGGCACCGGCGCCAACGAAACGGCGCTGCTGCCGCTCGGCCGCAAGGCGGCACCCAATGCGATGCTGATCGGTTTGCGCGGCCGCTCCGTGGACGAGGGCTATCCGCGGTTTTTCCGCAGGCTCAGCCAGACGACGTTCGACCAGAAGGAGATCGCGTCCGAGGTGGAGGCTTTCGTCGGGTTCATCGAGGATATCGGTCCCGCCTATGGCGCGGATCCTGCGCGCACGGCGTTTCTTGGCTATTCCAACGGCGGCAACATGATCGGAGCGACGATGCAGCTTTACCCTGAGGTGATCCGCAAGGCAGTGCTGCTGCGCTCGATGAACGTGCTGGAAGAGCGCCCCGTCGTTGATCTTTCCGGGACAGAGGTCCTGTCAATCAGCGCCACCAACGATTTTTACGGCCCACTTGCCGGCGAGATCGAGGACAGGCTACGGACGGCCGGGGCCGACGTGACGGCCCGGGTACTCGATGCCAATCATGGCCTCGACGCGGAAGACGAGGTCATCGTGCACGAATGGCTCAAGGAGCGGATTGGTTGACAGGTAACGTGTTCACGACCGGAAACGACAAGCCGGTATTCTGTGCCGATATCGGCGGTTCGTTCATCAAGTTCGCGGTGTCGCCGAAGCCTGGTGTCATCGAGCCTCTGGAGCGGGTTCCAACACCCGCGTCCGACTGGGATGCGTTCGTGGCAGCGCTGTCTGACCTGATCGCGCGGCATGCCCATCTGGTCGAAGACAATGACTCGACGCCGCTGGCGTTGTCGATCACCGGGATCGTCGATCCCAAGACCGGTGTTTCGATTGCCGCCAACATTCCCTGCATCACAGGACGTCCCGTGGCGGCGGAACTTTCCGCGCGGCTCGGAAGGCCGGTCGTTGCGGCCAACGACGCCGATTGCCTGACGCTTGCCGAAGCCAGTGAAGGTGCCGGCAAGGGCCATGACGTCGTGTTCTGCGCCATCATCGGCACCGGGATCGGCGGTGGTCTGGCGATTGGTGGCAAGCTGGTGCGCGGTGCGGGCGGCGTGACCGGCGAATGGGGCCACGGGCCGATCGTCAATACGACCGTCGAGATCGCCGGCGAGACGATCCACATTCCGCGCCTGGCCTGCGGTTGCGGCCAGTCCGGCTGTGCCGATACGGTCGGCGGCGCACGCGGGATAGAGCGTATCGACGGCCTGCTCCATGAGAGAGCCGAGACCAGTCACACGATCATTGAAGACTGGCAGGCCGGCGATGCGTTGGCGGAAAAGACGATCGCCGTCTGGCTGGAACTGATTGCCGATCCCCTGGCGCTTGCGGTCAACACGACAGGGGCGTCGGTCGTGCCCGTCGGAGGGGGACTGGCCTCCGTTCCGGCACTGATCGACCTGCTGGACGGAGCAGTGCGCAAACGCATCCTCAACCGGATAAGTCACCCATTGGTGATCCCGGCGCTTCGGCAGGCGGATGGCGGGCTGGTCGGGGCAGCGGTGCTCGGTCGGCAGGAGGGCTGATGGCGATGCGGATCACGCTCGAAGTCTGTGTCGATACGCCTGAGGGGTTCGAGGCGGCTGTGGCGGGCGGGGCCGACCGGATCGAACTCTGCGCGGCGCTCGATCTGGGCGGACTGACGCCGTCGCCGGGGCTGATGGCACTGGCGGCGAAAGCGTCGACCCCGGTCTATGCGATGATCCGACCGAGGGCAGGGGATTTCGTGTTCGGTCTCGGTGACGAGGCGGCCATGCTCGGCGATATCGACGCTGTGCGGTCCGCCGGGTTGGCGGGTGTGGTGATCGGTGCGAATCTGGCCGACGGCCGTCTCGATGTGGCGCTGCTCGAACGCCTGATGCGACATGCTGACGGTCTCGGTGTGACACTGCACCGTGCCTTCGATCTGGTGCCGGATCCGGTTGAGGCCCTCGACGTGGCGATGACGCTCGGCGTTGAGCGCATCCTGACGTCCGGGCTGGTTCCGCGCGCCATAGACGGGGTGAACCTGTTGAAGCAACTGGTCGATCAAGCCGGGACACGGTTGTCGATCATGCCGGGCAGCGGGGTCACGCCGGCAAACGTTGTCGAATTGTTGAACTGCACCGGTGCCCGCGAGGTCCACGGCTCCTGCCGCGCTGTTCTCAAGCGCGGTGACGGCAGGGCTGTCGAGTTCGGTTTTCAAGCTAACCAATCATACCGGACAAGCGAAGTCATCGTGCGCGAGATGCGGACGATCTTGGATGGTGTCGGCAGCTGAGGGTTCGCTCAGCCTCAGGCGCAGAGGCTGGCGAGGGCCTTGAAGTCCTGGATCTGCACGCAGCGGACGCTTTGCAGTTTGATCAGGTTGGATGCGCGCAGCTTTGCGAACACACGCGAAACGGTTTCAATCGTCAGGCCGAGATAATCCGCGATGTCGAGCCTCGACATCGGCAGGTCGAAATGGTCGAGATTGCCCTGGCGGTTGGCCATGTCCAGCAGGAAGCCGGCGATGCGCTCCACCGCGGTCTGGCGGCCAATGACCGCCAAGTGCTCCTGGGCGCGCAGCATGCCGCGCAAGGCGAGCTTCAGAATGTCGTCGCCACTGCCGGGCTGGGAAAAGCTGCGCAGTCCCGTCGGAACGATCGCTTCCGCAAAAAAGGCATGAGTGCGGTCGGCTTCAAACCCAAAGGTCTCGCCGGCAAGGTAGAAGCCGATGACCTGACGGCGGCCATCGGACAGCAGCCGATGGAGGCGGACGGCGCCGAATTCGACCTCGTAGAACGTGCCGGATTTCTCGCCGGGCGTGTAGATTTCCTTGCCGCCGGCATAGGTCTGGACCTGGGTAACCCGGGTGACTGGTGCGGAGGAACACGGAAACGCGATCGGCGTTGCGTTTAGCATCTTTGCCTGGGCGTTCGCGACCGGAGCGTTCACGGCTCTTCCTCCAAGTGATCAGAGCTAGGATGCCGCAAGCCACTCGTCGGCGATATTGAGGTGTCTCCCTACGGAGTTCTACGTAGCAACCGGTGCTGGCGTGGCGTGGCTCAGATGGGCGAAATCCCTCACCATCCGCAGGAGTTCGGCACCATCGAACGGCTTTATCAGGATGCGCGCCGTGTTTTTGGATGGGATCGGCGTCATTCCGTCTGCCAGCATGATGAAACGGCTGGGAGAGTCGAGAAGCTTGTGCTGGGCGTCGAGGTTGCCGTGGACTTCGTGGGAGTCGATGATCGTGCACGCTGACGAGGCTGCCGAAGCGTGGCCCGCGCACCAGCTTTCATAGGACAGAACCTGAAAACCTTCGACCTCCAGCGCGAACGCCAGCGACTGTCTAAGCCCGGCATCCGGAGCGATCACTGCAATAGTGGTCGAGGGTGACAACACGTGGACTATCCAGGATCCGGGGGGCGCTAGGGCGACATTGGACGCCGATTGTAATATGCGCGCCACGCCCCAAGCGGACTTTGCGTTAGATCAAGAAGTTGCAATTAAATCGCGGATTGTCCGTTTGTTCAGGTTCGGCGTCACTCCTGGTCGAATCCGGCCGCCATGGTCATCCGAACCAACTGCGGCAGGCTGCGCGCCCGCATCTTGGCCATCACGTTGGCGCGGTGGACTTCAACCGTCCGGGGGCTGATGTCGAGATCGTAGGCGATCGACTTGTTCGGCAAGCCGGCAACGACTGCCAGAAGGACCTGGCGCTCGCGATCGCTAAGCGACTGGAGGCGGCTCAACACTTCCTGCACCTCGGTCACTTCCGTCGGCTTTTCGACGAGAAGCTTGGCAGCCCGCTCGATTGCTTCGATGATGGTCGTATCGTCGAACGGTTTTTCGATGAAATCGACAGCGCCAGCCTTCATTGCTTCCACTGCCATCGCCACGTCGCCGTGGCCGGTTATGAAGATCACAGGCATCCGTATCTTCTGGGCGGCGAGCGACCTGATCAGCTCGAGTCCCCCGATATCGGGCATCCTGAGGTCGCTGATGAGCAGGGCGTTGCGAGTTCCGGGCGCAAATTTCAGGAAGGCCGTCGCGCTTTCATGCACGCGCACGGCAAATCCGTTCATCGTCAGCATGAAGGCGAGCGACTTGCGCACCGGCTCCTCATCGTCGACGATATGCACCACGTAGTCAGCGGTCGGCATTCTCTTCGTCCTCCTTGTACAACGGCAGCGTGAACCGGAACGTGGCACCTCCGGCGACATTTCGGGTGACCACCATCTCACCGTCATGGGCTTCGATAATACGTTTGCATATCGAAAGTCCGATTCCCATACCACCCGCCTTGGTCGTCACGAATGGCTTGAACAATTGGGCCTCGATCTCCTCCGCAATCCCGGGGCCTGTGTCTTCGACGACCACGGCCACGTGCTCGTCGTCCTGGACCAGCGTGCGGATCGTGAGCTCTCTCCGCTCACTGTCGCGCATCGCTTCGATTGCGTTGCGCATCAGATTGGTCAGGACCTGCTGGATCTGGATCTTGTCAGCGACGACGATTTCCGGGCCGTCGTTGAATTCGAACATCGTCCGCACGCCGTTTTCCCGAGAGCCGACCAAGGCCAGAGCCGCGGCTTCTTCAATCAGCCGGCGGATGTTGTGGGGTGCTTTTTCCGTTTCGCCCTTCGTCACGAATTCGCGCAGGTGCTTGATGATCTGCCCGGCGCGGAGCGATTGGTTGCCGGCTTCCTTCAGCGCGTCTCGCAATCGCGACGCCATGTCGTCGTCCATGTCCCGCAGGAGTCTTGCGCAGCCGTGGACATAATTCGCGATGGCCGAAAGCGGTTGGTTCAGTTCATGGGCAAGTGTCGAGGCCATTTCACCCATCTCGTTCAGACGCGCGAGACGGGCGACTTCACCCTGCATTTCCTGCAATCGTGCCGCCGATTCGGCGCGTTCGGTAAGATCTCGCACGAAGCCGGTATAGAAGGTCTCGCCACCCGACCGGGTTTCGCCAACGGCAAGCTTCATCGGGAAGGTGGAGCCATCCTTGCGGCGGCCGACCACGACGCGATCCCGTCCGATAATCCGCTTCTCGCCGGTGCGCGCGTAGCGCTCGAGATAGCCGTCATGCTCACGGTGGTAGGGCTCCGGCATGAGGATACGCAGGTTGCGTCCGACGACCTCGTCTTCCGTATATCCGAACTGGCGAACGGCCGCGGAATTGAAGGAGACGATGATGCCCTCCTTGGTAATGACGATGGTGGCATCGAGCACGGTGTCGAGGATCGATCGCAGATGCGCCTCGCGAACCTCGGCCTTGGCCTGGGTCTTTGCGATGATGATCCGGGCGATATGCAGGACCTTGCCGGTGACGGCGATTGCCAGGCTGGTCAGAGCGACCACTCTCAGTTCCGCCGAGGTCGCGCTGACGGGTGACAGTTCCTTCAACGCCCAGACACCGATTACGGAGAGGACTGCAGCGACCACACCCGGTCTCAAGCCTCCGATGACGGAGGCGAAGATGATCGACGGCACGAAAAAGAAGTAGATTCCCTTGCCGTTCATGGGAACGGACAGAGCCAGACGAATTGCAAAGCCGACCAGGAAGCCGACCACAGCAAGGAGATAGACCTCACCGCGGGTGAAATCACGTTTCTGAATGAACTGTACGAAGCGTTCGGTGCGCCCGGTCATTTCGCTTAGGATCATCGCTCATCCTACTGAAAAGGCGATCGACACAGGCGCGCGGAGAGACGGGCGCGGATGTCTTGAACGCGTTGTAGCACAGGCTTAAATGCAGCGTCCAACGGGCAAATCAGGGAGGGGTCTTCATACACATGCTTTTCACCATATGTCAGAGAAACCGCGCATTCGCTCCGGAACCCTGTTCATCCCGGCGTGCAATTGGTCGGCAAACCCGATAAGGCTGGGCCTTGGCCTAAACATTCCGCTAGGTTATCAACCAGAATCAGACTGGTAACACACACGCAGCCATGGCTGCTGCCGGAGAATTCGATATGTCGACCGTAGCCGCCGAAGCAAATGAAGGGCGCGCCGCACCGATCAAGGTTTTGTTCGTAGAAGACGAAGCCCTGATCCGCATCTCTACAGCCGATTTCCTGCAGGACGCCGGCATGGGCGTCGTCGAAGCCGGCACGGCCGGTGAGGCGCTGGGCCTTGCCTCCGAGCAGCCGGTCGATATCCTGGTTACCGACGTGCATCTGCCCGACATGACAGGCCTGCAACTGACCATCAAACTCCGCGCGCAATTTCCGGATCTCCCGGTCATCTTCGCGACCGGCGATCGCAATGTCGAAGGCGCCGAAGGCCTGTCGCGTTCGGGCCTGGTGACCAAGCCCTATGACTACGACAGCCTTGTCTCGCTAATCCGCTCCATGGTCTCGGGAGGCTGACCGGCGGAACCGGCCGTCAGATTCGGCCGTCCGCCTCCACGATCATCTTCGTCAGGCTGCCATCCGCGGGAAACAGCGGGATGAGGCATGCCTGCAGCGCGTGATAGATGTCGCCCTTGCCGGGAAACAGGGTGTGAGCCGGAACCAGATCTTCCGTGAGTTCCTCGTGCCAGCCGCCGTTCTTGTGGTCGACGAACTTGTTGGCGATGGTGCCCCAGATCAGCCTGTAGCTGTCTTCGTAGAAGCTGTCTGCCGGCAGATGCTGGTTGATGAAATGCGCAGCGCCAGCGCCCTCGCACATCGGCCACCAGAGCTTGTTGGTCTTGGCGGGCTTGTCTTCCCAGTTGAGTGTGTAGAAAAAGCCGCCTTTTTCCTTGTCCCAGCCGAGTGACATGGCCTGCACGAACAGGTTCTTGGCCGCATCCGGCATCCAGGCGCGCTTCTTGTCGCCGAGCGTCCACAGTTGCAGCGTCAGTCTTGCCCATTCCAGCCAGTGGCCGGGCGTCGTGCCGGCCGGGCGGAACATCTCGTCCTGGTGGTAGTAGTTCTTGTCGATCTGCCAGTCGGTATCGAAATGCTCGGCGACGCGGAAGCCTACGCTGCCGGCGAGGCGCCTGATCACGAGGTCTGCAATGCTTTCGGCCTTATCAAGATAATGCCGTTCGCCGGTTGCCTCGAAGGCCGCCATCAGCGCTTCGGTCAGGTGCATGTTTGAGTTCTGGCCGCGGTAGCTGCCACCGTCGATCGGCGACCAGTCGGACGCGAATTCCTCTGCGATGGCGCCGTGTTCGCGATCCCAGAACCGCGTTTCCAGCACGTCGGTAACGTCGGCCAGCATCGCGTCCGCAAGCGGATGGCCGACGACCTTGGCGGAGGATGCGGCGAGCAGCACGAAAGCGTGGCCGTAACCCTGCTTGTTGCTGTCGGCTGGGCCATCGTCGTTCATCGACCAGGCATAGCCACCGTTTTGTTGGTCGCGGTGACCGTTCCAGAGAAAATTCATGCCGTGGTCGACCAGGTCGCCCGTACCCGGACGTCCCAAGAGATAGCCGATAGAATAGCAGTGCACCATGCGGGCGGACGCGTGAATGCCGCGAACGGGATTGTCGCCGGGGAGCGGGTTGCCGGTAGGATCGAGATCGAAGAAGCCGCCCTTGGGGTTGATGGCCCTGTGCTGGAAGAAATCGAACAGGCCGTCAGCCTGTTGCAGCAGCCAGCGCCGGTGGTAGGGCAGATCGCTCCAGAATTTCGATACCTGGCCCGCGTCGCTCATGCTTCTCTCCCTTTTGCATTCTGCTTCAAGGCTATACCGTCAGGAGTATGGCCTGTCATCGACAATTCGTTTATTACTCACGGCACGACGGCTGGACATCATATAAACGCATCTTTATATGATTATGAATACCGTTTGATGCTGTTCAGGAGTGTGTCCCTTGTTTGATGAACTCTTCGGTCCCGAAGGCGATCGCCGCGACGGTGCGGAAATCCTTGCAGCTCTAAAGGCGGCCGCACGCGAACGAATTCTCGTGATAGATGGCGCCATGGGCACCCAGATCCAGGGGCTCGGCTTCAACGAAGAGCATTTTCGTGGCGAACGCTTCATCGGTTGCGCCTGTCACCAGCAGGGCAACAACGACCTTCTGATTCTCTCGCAGCCCCAGGCGATCGAGGATATCCACTATCGTTACGCCAAGGCCGGCGCCGATATTCTCGAGACCAACACGTTTTCCTCCACCCGTATCGCCCAGGCGGATTACGAGATGGAAGGCGCTGTCTACGATCTCAACCGCGACGGGGCACGCCTTGCCCGCCGGGCCGCGATCCGCGCCGAAAAGGAAGACGGCCGCCGCCGTTTCGTGGCCGGCGCCATCGGGCCGACCAACCGGACGGCCTCGATTTCTCCCGATGTCAACAATCCGGGCTACCGCGCCGTCTCCTTCGACGACCTGCGGATTGCCTATGGCGAGCAGATCGACGGTCTTATCGACGGCGGTGCAGATATCATTCTGATCGAAACGATCTTCGACACGCTCAACGCCAAGGCTGCGATCTTTGCCTGCGAGGAGCGCTTCGAGGCGAAGGGTATTCGCCTGCCGGTGATGATATCGGGCACGATCACCGACCTTTCCGGACGCACGCTGTCCGGCCAGACGCCGTCTGCGTTCTGGAACTCTGTGCGCCATTCGAACCCGTTCACAATCGGTCTCAACTGCGCGCTTGGCGCAGATGCCATGCGTCCGCACCTGCAGGAATTGTCGGGCGTTTCCGACACGTTCATCTGCGCCTATCCGAATGCCGGCCTGCCCAACGAGTTTGGTCAGTATGACGAGACGCCTGAAATGATGGCGAAGCAGGTCGAGGGATTTGCCCGCGAAGGTCTCGTCAACGTCGTCGGCGGCTGCTGCGGCTCGACGCCGGAGCATATTCGCGCGATCGCCGAGGCTGTCTCCAAGTACAAGCCGCGCCAGATCCCGGAGCATTCGCCGTTCATGTCGCTGTCGGGCCTCGAGCCCTTCACACTGACAAAAGACATCCCGTTCGTGAATGTCGGCGAACGCACCAACGTCACCGGTTCGGCCAAATTCCGCAAGCTGATCACCGCCGGCGATTATGCGGCAGCGCTGGTCGTTGCCCGCGACCAGGTCGAGAACGGCGCGCAGGTCATCGACATCAACATGGACGAGGGCCTGATCGACTCAGGTCAGGCGATGATCGAGTTTCTCAACCTGATCGCCGCCGAGCCGGATATCGCGCGCGTTCCAGTCATGATCGACAGCTCTAAGTTCGAGATCATCGAAGGCGGACTGAAATGCGTTCAGGGCAAACCGATCGTCAACTCGATCTCGCTGAAGGAAGGCGAGGAAAAGTTTCTGGGGCAGGCCAAGCTGATTCGCAATTACGGCGCAGCTGTCGTTGTCATGGCGTTCGACGAGACCGGCCAGGCGGATACCTATGACCGCAAGGTCGAGATCTGCAGCCGCGCCTACAAGATCCTGACCGAGCAGGCAGGCTTTCCGCCTGAGGATATCATCTTCGATCCGAACGTGTTTGCGGTGGCGACCGGGATCGAGGAACACAACAATTACGGCGTCGACTTTATCGAGGCGACGCGCACCATCCGTGAACGCATGCCGCTGGTGCATATCTCGGGCGGCGTTTCGAACCTCTCCTTCTCGTTCCGCGGCAACGAGCCGGTGCGCGAGGCGATGCATGCCGTGTTCCTGTACCACGCCATCCAGGCGGGCATGGACATGGGCATCGTCAATGCCGGTCAGCTGGCGATCTACGAGAACATCGATCCGGAACTGCGCGAGGCCTGCGAGGATGTGGTGCTGAACCGCCGCGCCGACGGAACCGAGCGGCTGCTGGAGGTGGCCGAAAAATATCGCGGCGGCCCCGGTAAGGAAGCAAGGGTGCAGGATCTGGCATGGCGCGAGCGCTCTGTCGAAGAGCGGCTGTCGCACGCGCTGGTCAATGGCATTACCGAATTCATCGACGCCGATACGGAAGAGGCGCGGCTGCAGGCCGCGCGTCCGCTCCACGTCATCGAGGGGCCGCTGATGGCCGGCATGAATGTGGTCGGTGATCTGTTCGGTTCGGGCAAGATGTTCCTGCCGCAGGTGGTGAAGTCCGCCCGCGTGATGAAGCAGGCGGTTGCGGTGCTGTTGCCTTACATGGAAGAGGAAAAGCGCCTGAACGGCGGCGACCAGCGCAAGACCGCCGGCAAGATCCTG
This sequence comes from Rhizobium sp. PvP014, assembly GCF_017876855.1. Lineage (NCBI taxonomy): Bacteria > Pseudomonadati > Pseudomonadota > Alphaproteobacteria > Hyphomicrobiales > Rhizobiaceae > Rhizobium > Rhizobium sp. PvP014. The sequence continues at coordinate 1,422,424 of NZ_JAGIOT010000002.1, read as the reverse complement.
ATGGCGACCGTCAAGGGCGACGTCCACGACATCGGCAAGAACATTGTCGGCGTCGTGCTCGCCTGCAACAATTACGAAATCGTCGATCTCGGCGTGATGGTACCGGCGACGAAGATCCTCGAAACGGCAATTGCCGAACAGGTCGATATCATCGGTCTGTCGGGCCTGATCACGCCGTCGCTCGACGAAATGGTGCATGTGGCAGCCGAAATGGAGCGGCAGGGCTTCAACGTGCCGCTGCTGATCGGCGGCGCCACCACCAGCCGGGTTCACACGGCCGTCAAGATCCATCCGCGTTACGAGCGGGGCCAGGCGGTCTATGTCACCGATGCCTCGCGCGCCGTCGGCGTCGTCTCGGCGCTTCTGTCGCCGGACGCGAAGGATGGCTATGTCGAGACGATCCGCGGCGAATATGCCAAGGTCGCAGCGGCGCATGCCCGTTCGGAAGCGGACAAGAAGCGGCTGCCGATCGAGCGTGCCCGCGCCAATGCCGAGACGGTCGACTGGACATCCTATGACCCCAAGAAGCCGCAGTTCTTCGGCACGAAAGTGTTCGAAGGCTACGATCTGGCGGAGCTTGCGACCTATATCGACTGGACGCCGTTTTTCCAGACCTGGGAACTGAAGGGTCGCTATCCGGCCATTCTCGAAGACGAGAAGCAGGGCGAGGCCGCGCGGCATCTGTTTGCAGATGCGCAAACGATGCTTCAAAAAATCATTGCGGAAAAGTGGTTCCGGCCCCAGGCCGTGATCGGCTTCTGGCCGGCCAACGCTGTCGGCGACGACATCAAGCTGTTTACCGACGAGACCCGCAGCACGGAACTCGAGACCCTGTTCACGCTGCGCCAGCAGCTGTCCAAGCGTGACGGCCGGCCGAATGTGGCGCTGTCGGATTTCGTCGCACCGGTTTCGAGCGGCAAGGCCGATTATGTCGGCGGCTTCGTGGTCACGGCCGGTATAGAGGAAGTGGCGATCGCGGAACGGTTCGAGCGGGCGAACGACGATTATTCGTCGATCCTAGTCAAGGCGCTCGCCGACCGGTTTGCGGAAGCGTTTGCCGAACGCATGCACCAGCGCGTGCGCCAGGAATACTGGGGCTATGCGCCGGACGAGACGCTCACGAGCGACGAGTTGATTCACGAGCAGTATGCGGGCATCCGTCCGGCGCCCGGCTACCCGGCGCAACCCGACCATACGGAAAAGGAAACGCTGTTCAGGCTGCTCGACGCCACCAAGGCGACAGGTGTGACGCTGACCGAAAGCTATGCGATGTGGCCGGGATCATCCGTCTCTGGCTTTTATATCGGCCATCCCGCCAGCTACTATTTCGGCGTCGCCAAGGTGGAGCGGGACCAGGTCGAGGATTATGCATCCCGCAAGGGCATGCCGATCGAAGAGGTCGAGCGCTGGCTCGGGCCTGTGCTCAACTATATTCCGACCAATGTGGCGGCGGTGGAAGACGCCGCATAGGCGGTCTGCCGCCATGTTCACAGATTGAATCAAGAAGCCGGCAAGTTGAATCACTTGCCGGCTTCTTCTGTTTGATATTGCTGCGTTGTTAGCGATCAAGCATTTGCCAGTCGCGGCGCGCAGCGCCTATTCCTTGACCACCAGCAGGTCGCTTGCGGCGAAACGCAGGGTCACTGTTTCGCCGGGCTGCGGCAGGACCTTGTCCGGTGCGTTGAACATGTCGAACGAGATCTGGTTGCCGCCCGCGGTGAACCTGGTGCGCACGACGGACCCTAGGAAATGTGTCGAGACGACGGTGCCGGTCAAAGCCGTATCGCCCGTGGCGCTCTTCGAAAGCGAACCAGCTTCAGGACGCAGCGCGATCGAAACGGTGTCGCCTTGGTTCAAGGCGCCGATCGGTTCGCGCAGCGTGATGATGTTGTCGCCGATGCGGATGGTGTTGGCGGCTGGATCGGCGACGATCGCATCGATGATGTTGAGCGTGCCGACAAACGAGGCGACGAAGCGGGTGGCCGGGCGGTTGTAGATCTCCGACGGCGTGCCGATCTGGTCGGCGCGACCGGCGTTCATGACGACGATCCGATCCGAGATGGACAGCGCTTCCTCCTGATCGTGCGTGACGAACACTGTGGTGATGCCGAGCTTCCTCTGGATCTGACGGATTTCCTCACGCAGCGATACGCGGATCTTTGCATCGAGCGCAGACAACGGTTCGTCGAGCAGCAGGACCTGCGGTTTCGGCGCAAGCGCGCGGGCGAGTGCGACGCGTTGCTGCTGGCCGCCGGACATCTGGTACGGGTAACGGTCGGCTAGATGTTCGAGGCCGATCAGCTTCAGCATTTCCTTCACGCGGGCGTCGATATCCGCCTTCGACATGCCAGCGACCTTGAGGCCGAAGGCGACGTTGTCGAACACGTTCATGTTGGGAAACAGCGCATAGGCCTGGAACACCATGCCGATATTGCGCTGGCTGGTCTTCAGGCCTGACTGATTTTTCCCGTTAATCACGATCGTGCCGTCGCTCGGGTTCTCGAAGCCGGCGATCATCCTGAGCACCGTGGTCTTGCCGCAACCGGACGGTCCGAGGAAGGAGACGAATTCCCCTTTCTCAATCGCCATATGGAAGTCCTTGACGACCTGCGTCTGGCCGAAGCTTTTCTTGATACCGTCGAGAACGAGAAACGACATGAGGTGAAAATCCTTGAGGCGCAGTCCCTAAGCCCGGGAGGGTGCCATCTTGCTGAAACGGGAAACGAGCTGGAGCAGGCCCATCGAAAGCCAGGTGATTGCAAAGGCGATCACGGCGAGCGCCGACGGCTCATAGGCCTTGTTGGCGCCCACGAGCTGGAGATAGGGACCGAATGCGGGTCGGTTGAGAAGGGCGGCCATGGTGAACTCGCCCATCACGATCGCGAAGGTGATGAAGGCGCCCGACAGCACGCCCGACATCACGTTCGGGAAGATGCAGCGAAACAGGATCGTCGGCCATTTGGCGCCAAGGATTTCCGCCGCTTCCGTCAAGGTCCTGACGTCGATGGTGCGCATCGCCGTATCGACCGAGCGATACATGTAGGGCAGCGACAGGGTGATGTAGGACATGACCAGAAGCACATTCGTGCCGAAGGTCGAGCCTGTGAAGGGGATGTAGGACGACGAATTGTAGAGCCTGAGATAGCCGAAGACGATGACGATCGCCGGGATGACCAGCGGCATCAAGGTGATTAACTCCATCACCGGGCGCATCTGCGGGACGCGGAGCCTGACCCAGTAGGCCGTTGGCACGATCAGCAGCATGCCGAAGATTATGGTGAGCAGCGCCATCAGCATGGAGAAGCCGAAGGTCGCCCGGAAAGCGGCATCCGAAAAGACCGAGTCATAGGCATCGAACGAGTATTCGCCGCGCCGCATGCGCAGCGAGAATTCGAACGTGCCGAGCAGCGGCACGAAAAAGTAGATGACGCCTACGGCGATGGCGAGCCAGGCGAAGAATTTTGTCATCTTCATCTCGCGCATCCTCACTTCTGCCAGCGTTCGGCGCGCATGCGCAGCCAGATGTACAAGACGTTGGAGGCGCCGGTGATGACGATCATGCCGAGTGCCAGCGCATAGCCGAGGTTTGGATTGTGCAGCACGTCGCCGCGGATCTGCGCATAGAGCAGGATCGGCACGATGTTGAGCGAGGAGCCGGTCAGCGCATAGGCCGTGGCGATCGCGCCGAAGGCGTTGGCGAACAGAAGCAGGCTGGTGCCGAGGAGGCTTGGCCACAGGATCGGCATCGCCACCATGCGCCAATATTGCCAGGTGGATGCGCCGAGGATCTCGGAGGCTTCACGCCACTCCTTCTTCAGACCGTCGAGTGCCGGGGTCAGGATCAGCACCATCAGCGGGATCTGGAAGAACATGTAGGTGAGGGTCAAGCCCACGAAGGAGAGGAGATTGAAGCCGGTCGAATAGAGATTGAAGCCGAACCAGTCGCGCATGAAGACGGTCACGAGCCCTGTGCGGCCGAGCGTGGCGATAAAGGCGAAGGCGAGGGGCACGCCGGCAAAGTTCGAGGCGACACCGGAGAAAGTCAGGAGGCTCGATCGGATCCAGGACGGCAGGCCACCAAGAACGATTGCCCAGGCGAGCGCAAAGCCGATGATCGCGCCACCGAGCGATGAGGCGAAGGAGACCTTGATCGAGATCCAGTAGGCCGAAAGGATTGTCGGCGTGAACAGGTCTGCGATATTCTTGAAGGTGAACGTTCCCTCGGGCGTGAAGAAGGCGCCGACGACGAGATAGAAAGTCGGGACGATCAGAAACATCAACGCGAAGATCATGAACGGCGCGACGCCGAGCCAATCGACGACGGTACGGCGGTCGATGAAGGACGATGATGCGGTGGACATGAATCCGGTGTTTCTGTCGGAGGAGGAAAAAGGCCTCCCCGCGCCCATAAAAGCGGAGCGGGAAGGCCGTCTAGGCTAGATTACTTGACGTTGGCGCCGACCACGGAATCCCACTTCGTGGTGATCGCGGTCTTGCCGGCAGCCTGCTCTTCGAGTGTCGGGAATACGGCCTTTTCATAGGACGCGGCCGGCGGCAGGGCGTCGAGCAGTGCCTTCGGGATCTTGTTGTTCTTGGCAAGATCGTTGAACCGGATCGGGTGGCAATAGCCCTTCAGCCAACCGAGCTGGCCTTCGTCGGAATAGAGGTATTCCATCCACAGCTTGGCAGCGTTCGGATGCGGTGCGAAAGCGGAGATCGCCTGCACGTAGACGCCGGCAACGACGCCCGACTGCGGAACGACGACTTCATAAGGCGGGTTGCCCTTCAGGCTTTCGCCCCAGGACAGAGCGTTGTAGTCCCAGGCGATGATGATCGGGGTGGAGCCCTGTGCGAACGGGGCAGCCTTGCCGATGACCGGAACGAAGTTGCCGGCCTTGTTGAGTTCTGCGAAGAACTTCAGGCCTTCTTCGCCAGCCTTGGCGGCATCGCCCTTAGCGGCGGAGAGACCGGCAGCATAGACGCCCTGGACAGCCTGGTTGGCAGAGCGCGGGTCGCCGGCGAGTGCGACGGCGTTCGCGTAGTCGGACTTCAGAAGATCCTTCCAGTCCTTCGGCGATTCCTTGACGAGATCCTTGTTCACCATGAACGCGAGAACGCCGTAATAGTCGCCGTACCAGTAGCCTTCAGCATCCTTGGCTTCGGCCGGGATCGAGTCCCAGGTGGAAACCTTGTAAGGCTGGATCAGGCCTTCGGCCTTGGCGGACGGGCCGAAGGACAGACCAACGTCGATCACGTCAGGAGCCTGCGGGCCCTTGTTGCCCTTGTTGGCCTTGATGGCTTCGATTTCGTCGCCCGAGCTCGCGTCCGGGTTCAGTTCGTTGACTTCGATTCCGTACTTTGCCTTGAAGCCGGCGATCACGTCGCCGTAGCCGCACCAGCTGTGGGGCAGGGCGATGGTGGTCAGCGCGCCTTCCTTCTTGGCGGCGGCGATCAGTTCCGCGCTCGGCTCGGCTGCTGCAAGGCTGGTGGAAGCGATGAGGACTGCTGTCGTCAGAGACAGCAGACGATGGGCGTTCTTGAGCACGGGTGTCCTCCTGGGGTTGAGCGTCTCGGCGCGACTCGTAGAGCCATTGTGTGTATCGTATGTGACAGCGCGCATTCCAAGCGCATGCTAGAAATCAGGCCTGTATTTCAGGAATTTAGAAGATATCCCTCACCAATTGTATCCGTTTGTCCGGAGGGAACTGCGCTCGGACACGGCAATCGTGTTTGCCCTGTCATCACTGGTCAATCCTGCCGGTCATACGAAAGCCGTTCCCTCCGGTCTGCGCCGGTTTGTGACAGGATTAACATTCGTTTCCAGGACCGAGTCAACGGGGCCTATGGAGGAGATTTGAGATTACCGTTGACGACGCGGCGGAAGTGAAGAATTCTCGTCGTGGTTAATGCGTGTTCATACTTCACGAAATCGCTTCAAGACCGATGTCGGCGGGATCAAAGGACAGTCATCGCGTCCGGCACTGACTTCACGACCTAGACTATGAACGAGTTTATTCGAAACGAAGCCGCCTACGGTCGAGGCAGGCTTTCGACGGGCCGGTGTGGGAACTCTCCAGCCGGTTTACTGAGAGACCAGGGGAACAGCCAGAGCTGCGGGATACCGACACCGACAAAAGCGGGCGGATCCGAATGGACGGGGACGGCGGGCCGGACGGCCTCGCTGCCTATTTCTTTGATCAGGAGAGAAGGCATGGAAAGTTCATCAGCGGGCGTCAGCTACAAGAAGGCGGATGCTGCCTATTTCGAAAAGCGCGGGCTTTCGCGCTATGCAGGGGTCTGGTCGCTTTGGGCGCTCGGCGTCGGCGCCGTTATCTCAGGGCATTTCTCGGGCTGGAATTTCGGTTTCGCGACCGGCGGATGGGGAGGGATGCTGGTTGCAGGCATCATCATCGCCGTCATGTATCTCGGCCTGACGTTCTCGATCGCCGAGATGAGCCCGGCGCTGCCGCACACGGGTGCTGCCTATTCCTTTGCGCGAACGGCGATGGGACCCTGGGGCGGCTTCATTACAGGGCTCTGCGAGAACGTCGAATACGTGCTCACGCCCGCCGTCATCGTTACCTTTATTACGGCCTATGTGAATTCGATCCTCGGCCTCGATCCCGTCTACTCGCCGATCCTGTGGATCCTGTTCTACATCATCTTCCTAGCGCTCAACGTGTTCGGCCTCGAACTGTCGTTCAAGGTGACGCTGGTCATCACGATCGTTTCGTTGGCGGTGCTGGTGTTCTTCTGGGTCAGCGCCATCCCCAACATGGACTTTTCCCGCTGGGCGCTGAACATCGGCGTCGGACCTGATGGTGCAGCGATCGAACTGCCTGAAGGCAATGGCGACTGGTTCCCGTTCGGGATCACAGGCGTGCTTGCAACGCTTCCCTTTGCGGTCTGGCTGTTCCTTGCCATCGAACAGTTGCCGCTGGCGGCAGAAGAATCGGTCGATCCGAAGCGTGACATGCCGAAGGGCATCATCCTCGGCATGATGACGCTGATGCTGTCGGCCTTCATGATTGTGCTCCTCAATCCCTCTCTGCCGGGTGTCGGCGCCTTTCATCTGAGTACGGCGCTGGAGCCGCTTCTCGACGGGTTCAAGTCCGTTTATGGCGACGGCGGCGTCGTTATCCTCGGTCTGGTGGCGCTGACGGGTCTGATCGCCAGCTTCCATACGATCCTCTATGCACAGGGTCGCCAGATCTACTCGCTCTCGAGGGCCGGCTATTTCCCGACGGCGCTTTCGGTCACGCATCCGACCTACAAGACGCCCTACGTCGCGATGCTGGCTGGAGCGCTGGTCGGTCTTGCCGTGATGCTGGTCATCTGGTTCTCGCTCGGTGCGGAAGCAGGCGGCAGCGCCATCGGCAGCGTGTTGCTCAACATGGCGGTGTTCGGCGCGATGTTCTCCTACATCATGCAGGCGATCTCGTTCATCATCTTGCGCAAGAAACTGCCCAATATCGAGCGGCCGTTCCGGTCTCCACTGGGCATTCCGGGTGCCGTCCTAACGATCGTCATCGCAGTGGTGACGCTTCTCTATCAGGTTCAGGATCCCAACTTCTTCAAGGGCGTCGTCTGGGTGGTCATCTGGTTTGCAGTCGCGATCGCCTATTTCGCGCTTGTTGGCCGCCATCGTCTGATCCTTTCGCCGGAAGAAGAGTTCGCGATGGAGCACAAGCAGGCGGCAGCGCTGGTCTGATCCCTAGACATCCGTGATCAACATGTGGCCCGCGATCGCTTCGCGGGCCACATTTGCGTTCTCAGCCTTTTTAGGTCGGCATGCTGAAATGTGACAGGCAATATGCGTTAACCCTTAATTTACGTCTCGTTAACCAAGTTCATGAAGAATACGTTAACTGCGCATGAAGCGGCGTGGTGGTGAGCGATGCGGCTCTATTTCATCAAGGACCGAGAATGCCCGTAATTTCATTTGCCAATGCCAAGGGCGGTGCCGGCAAGACGACTGCAGCCCTGCTGCTTGCCACGGAACTCGCCCACCAGGGATTTCGCATCACGATAATCGATGCCGATCCGCAGAAGTGGATCAGCCAGTGGTGCGAGATCTCCGGCCCCGTGCCCAACCTCTCGGTGATTTCAGAAGTCACGACGGCGTCGCTTCCTTGCCACCTGCGCGAGATGGCATCTTCGACCGACTACTTCATCATCGATCTTGCCGGAGCGCGAGACGCGCTGGTAACCACTGCAATCGGGCTTTCCAACCACGTCATCATCCCGGTCCAGGGCTCGGCGATGGATGCGAAGGGCGCAGCACAGATTCTCGATCTGCTCGCGCAGATGAAGGACAAGGCCAAGCTCGACATTCCGCATTCCGTCGTCCTTACCCGTGTCACCTCGATGGTGACGACGCGAGCCATGCTGGCGATCAAGGGGTTGCTGGCGGCCAAGGGCGTCAATGTGCTGGAGACGTCGATCGGCGAGCGAGTTGCGTTCAAGGAACTGTTCGAGACCGGTGGGACGCTGCACACGCTCGATGCGACAAAGGTCAGCAATGTCGACAAGGCAAAAGACAATGCGCGCAGTTTCGCTCAGGAAGTGATGCGCATGATGCCTGTCCGCGTCGTACGCTCGATGGGATCTAAACTGTTTCCGTTTCGCCGCAACGCGGCCTGAAGCCAATTCAACGTAGCCATAAAAAAAGCCTCTCCGGTTTGCCGGAGAGGCTTTTTGCGTTGTTAAGTCTGGCAAAACCTACTCGAGGAATTCGACGGTCGTGCCGGGCTTGACCATCTTGGCAAGTTCCGTCGCATCCCAATTGGTGAGGCGCACGCAGCCGTGGCTGTTGGTCTTGCCGATCTTGGAAGGCTCCGGCGTGCCGTGAATGCCGTAGGTGGGTTTCGACAAGGCGATCCAGACCGTGCCCACCGGGCCGTTCGGACCCGGAGGGATCTGCAGGATCTGGGTGTTGTTGCCCTGTGTGAAGTTGATCTTCGGATTGTAGGTGTAGCCCGGATCGAGCGCGATGCGCTGGACCGTATGGTTGCCCGACGGCGATGGCGTATCGCTCGAACCGATCGTGGCCGGATAAGCCGAAATCAGAACGCCGTCTTCACCGTAGGCGAAGACCTGCTTGCGATACTTGTCGGCAACGATCCGCGTCACCTGTCCGGTCTTCGGCGTGCCGGGGTTGATCACCTTGATGGTCATGCCGGGAATGGTGAAGTCGACGTTCGGGTTGAGCGACTTCAGGTAGTTCTCATCCATGTGGAACTGCTCGGCGAGCTTTTCGGTCACGGATGTGTAGGACATAGCCGGCAGGATGGCCTTGTGAGCGTAGTCTTCCGGGATAGACGCAACATATGGTCCGGCAGCGTCCGCGGCCGTGATCGTATAATCGATGATCGGCAGGCCGCCCGAATAGGTCAGGCGCTGCATGATGTCTTCGGAATTGTTCGGATCAAGCGTCTCGCCGGTCATTTCCTGCCAGGCGGCGATCGCCTTGTTGACGTTGTCGCCAAGATGGCCGTCGATCACACCGGGCGAGATGCCCTCGCGGTCAAGAAACACCTGGAGTGCGGCGATCTCGGCCTGCGGCTTCTTGGTGACGGTGATGACCGGTTTGGCATCATGCTGCGGTGCCGGAAGCTGCGAGCCCGCATTCGGGTCGATCGAGGCTTCTTCGGGCTCGGAATAGTTCTCGTCGATGCCGGGAAGTGCATCGTTGGTAAGAGGCTCGCGGGTAATCGAACCGGGGCCGGCAATCGACCCGGTCACGGCACCCGGTTCTTCGCCGGGACGATACTGGCGGTAATCCTGATATCCGCCCTGGTCTTGCGGATACTGATCCTGCGGCTGATAGACGGTTTCGCGACGGTTGCGGTAGCCACTCGGCGCCGGCGGATATTCCGCCTGCTGGGGGCGGTAGGCATCCTGGCGCGTTTCGGTCGCAACGATGTTTCCGCGGCGATCGAGATAGACGCGGCGGCCCATACCGTCGCGGCTGATCACCACGTCGCGCGGATCCGGCATGTAGTCGAGTATGGCGCCATCAGGTGCCACGAGGGTCGTCTGCTGCTGATAGCGATATCCGCTCTGAGCCTGCGCCGACGATGGCCCGAAGGCTGCTGATATTGCCATTAGGCTGATACTTGCGAGAATGAGACGCTTCACGTTTCCACCGAAAGAAATTATTCCGTCTACGGTAAGCGGGGAAATGCGCATATGGTTCCCGACTCCGTATCTGGTGCCATAGACAACGTAATTTCGACTTTACCGTGAGAAAAGTGAATTCGTTATGAACCGATGGTTAAATTCGATCACGATCCGGCGAGAGGCGCCGTGAGGGAGGTTTTATGAAAGCGTTTTCAGCAGGAAACGGGCCGAAGCTCACTCTGGACGAGGGATCGGTGCTGGATATCGGCGCGTGTTTCGTCGGCGGCGTCGACATCGCGCCCGGCCGGGCCATTCCTGACGATGGCGATCCGCGAATCGACCATTCGCTGGAAGGGTTTTTGTTTACCTGCGGTCCCGACCACATCCGTCATCCCGAACCCATACCCGGTCGTCCCGATGGCGCGAAGTTTCCGCTGCACGGCTCCTACTCGTCGCACCCGGCCGAGATCGTGTTCTGGGATATGCAGGAGGATGCCGAATGCCGGGCGCGCGTTCCGGTCACGACAGCCGAGGGGGAATCGGCGCTTCTGGAACGCCACTGGCGGATTGATGGTGTGACCGGAGAAGTCTGCCTGTCCGACAGGGTGACGAACACCGGAACGAAAGCCATCGCCCGGGTGCATATGTACCATATGAATATCGGGGCCTGGCTGCTGGACGACAACGTCCGTCTTTCGAGCGCGATGTTCGAGCAAAAAGAGATGCCCTGGAATTTCGGGCCCGAGCCAGGGAGCGTGTTCTGCGTGCCGGCAGCGGGCGGCGATCCCTGGGCGGAACTGGCACTGGGACCGATCGCGGCGCTCGGTGGTCTCACGCTCAAAGTGCGCTTTAAGAGCGACACGCTTCCATACCTGCAGATGTGGCGCAACCAGAAGCAGCCGGCGCATGTGCTGGGGATCGAGCCGGTCTCGCACCGGCTGGCCACCCGCGGCGAACTGGAGGCGTCAGGCGAGCTGAAATGGCTTCAACCCGGCGAAAGCGTCGACTACGGCCTGCGCTTCGTGTTTGCGTAAAAGGCCGCTTGGCGATTGACGCTCCCCGGGGTGCATCGTAAAGCTTGCCCCCTATCGAGAATGGAGGCTCTGCCATGGATATCCGCGAGATCAACGACGAATACTCGGTCTCAGGCCAGATCACGGTCGAAGACCTCGACCAGATCAAGGCGCTCGGCTTCAAGTCCATAGTCTGCAACCGCCCCGACGAGGAAGAGCCCGGCCAGCCGGATTTCGCCGAGATCGAGGCACGCGCGAAGGAGCTCGGTCTCGACATCCGCCATATCCCGGTCGGCCGCATGGGCCTGACACCGGAAGGCGTGACCGAGATGGTCGACGTGCTCGAAGATTTTCCCAAGCCGCTGCTTGGCTATTGCCGCTCGGGCGCACGCTCCACGGCGATCTATGAACAGAGCCTGCGCCTGCGCGGCTGATCGGTTCGAAAGCTTTTCCACGCAAGGGCGCGGTATGCCACGCCCTTAATTTCCGAAGCTCAGCATTCAGGAGCATTTTATGAGCATTCAGCGTATCGAGCCCGGCGCCCGCATGAGCGGCGCCGTCGTCCATGGCAACACCGTCTATCTGGCCGGCCAGGTTGGCGAAGGCGACAGCGTCACCGACCAGTGCAAGGACGCGCTTGCCGAAGTCGATCGTCTGCTGGCTGCTGTCGGTTCCGACAAGTCGAAGATCCTGCAGACCCTGATCTATCTCTCCGACATCGCGGATTTCGCTGAAATGAACGCGGCTTGGGAAGCATGGGTCGATCCGGCCAATACGCCGGCCCGCGCCACCAGCGAAGCCAAGCTCGCTGCGCCAAAGTACAAGGTCGAGTTCATCGTGACCGCGGCGATCTGATCGCTCGGTTCATACGGACATGAAAAAGGGGGCCGGTGAAAACCGGCCCCCTTTTTGTATCGTTGATCCGTTGCGATCACGGCTCGCCCGGCGTCATGCCGATGAAGTAGTAAGCCGCGAGTGCGAGACCGATAAAAAAGATGACGGCGACGAAGGTCGTCATGCCACCCAGTGCTTTGCGTTTTGTGTCATTTGCCATGCGCCATCAACGGCATGGCCGGCGGAATGTTCCGCCGGGTGATTGCGCAGATGCCGCCGTTTCAGTTCCTGTTGCGGATCTGCGTCAGCGTTTTGGCCGGCGTGATCGCTTCCGGATCGAGCCTGATTTCGATGATGGCCGGCTTGCCGCTTGCGCGGGCCCGAAGGTAAGCGGGACCGAAATCCTCCGTCTTCTCTACCAGTTCGCCATGCCCGCCGAAGGCTTGCGCATAGGCGACGAAATCCGGATTGACGAGATCCGTTGCCGAGACGCGGCCGGGGTATTCGCGCTCCTGATGCATGCGGATCGTGCCGTAGATGCCGTTGTTGACGAGGACAGTGATGATCGGCAATCCGTAGCGGACGGCGGTGATAAATTCCTGCCCGTGCATCATGAAGCAGCCATCGCCGGCAAAGCAGACGACTTCACGATCCGGAAACAGCTGCTTGGCGGCGACTGCTGCCGGAAGGCCGTAGCCCATCGATCCTGATGTCGGTGCCGACTGCGTGTTGTATTTCCGGAACCGGTGGTACCGGTGCACCCAGGTGGCGTAGTTGCCGGCGCCGTTGGTGAAGATCGCGTCAATCGGAACGTTTTCCTCGATCCAGGCCATGATCGGTCCCATGTGGACGTTGCCGGGGCCGCTTTTCGGGGGCGTCGACCACTTCAGATAGGAATCATGCATCGACGACTTGCGCTCGGTCCAGAGCGGCAGTGCCGGCGGTTGCAGATCCTTGATGGCCGCAACGAATTCCGCCGGTGCCGCGCAGATCGCCAGATCCGGGCGGTACATCCGGCCAAGCTCTTCCGGATCCGGATAGACGTGGATCAGTGTCTGCTTGGTGTAGGGAATGTCGAGCAGGGTATAGGAGGAGGACGGCATTTCCGACATGCGGGCGCCGATAAGGATCAGCAGATCGCTATCCTTGATTTCATAGGCAAGCGCCGGGTTGATGCCTATGCCGACATCGCCGGCATAGGATGGGTGGAGGTGATCAAACAGCATCTGGCGACGGAAGGAGCAGCCGACCGGCAGCTTGAAGCGGCTGGCGAAATCCTGGAAGTCTGAAACCGTCTTCTCGTCCCAGCGGGTGCCGCCGAGGATTACCATCGGCCGCCTTGCATTGCGCAGCATCTCGTCGAAGGTCGCGATCTGGCTCTTGCCGGGATGGCTTTCGACCGGGGTATAGGGGCGGGCCTGAACCGCCTCGACCGCTTCCGTCAACATATCCTCGGGCAGCGTCAGCACGACTGGGCCGGGGCGGCCGGAAGTGGCGACGGCAAAGGCGCGGGTGACGAATTCCGGAATACGGCGGGCATCGTCGATTTCGCCGACCCATTTGGCGAACTCGGTAAAGGCGCGGCGGTATTCGACTTCCTGAAACGCTTCGCGTTCCTTCATGTCGCGGCCGATCTGGCCGATGAACAGGATCATCGGGATCGAATCCTGTTTGGCGATGTGGAGACCGGCAGACGCGTTGGTGGCGCCGGGGCCACGGGTGACCATGCAGATGCCGGGTTCGCCCGTCAGCCGCCCCCAGCTGTCCGCCATCATCGCCGCGCCGCCTTCCTGGCGGCAGACGAGAACCTCGATACCGCTTTCATAGAGCGCGTCGAGCACGGCAAGATAGCTCTCGCCCGGAACGCAGGACACTCTGCTGACCCCGTTTGCCTTCAGTGCCTCGACGATCAGTTCTCCACCCGTCTTCATCGATTGCGTTCCTTCTCGATCATGTTCAGTTCGGCAAGAATTTCGGCCGTATGCTCGCCCACGTTCGGGCTTGGCCGGTAATAGGCAAGAGGCGTCTCCGATAGCACGATCGGGCTGCGGACGCCGGGGATGACAGTGCCGTCGGCTGCCTCGAGATCCACACGCAGACCGCGCGCCTTGACCTGGGGATCCTCGAACATTTCACCGATCGAATTGATCGGTCCGACCGGCACGGCACTGTCGCCGCAGGCGGAGAGGAGCTCGGCCTTGGTCCACTTGATCGTCTCGGCGATCAGTAGACCGCGGACCTCGATCCTGTGCGCGACACGCGCCTTGTTGGTGGAAAACCGCTCGTCATCCGCGACGTGCTCGATGCCGAGAATTCGGCAGAAGCGGCGGAACTGGCCGTCATTGCCAACGGCGAGAATGATGTAGCCGTCCTGCACGTTGATCACCTCATAAGGCGAGATGTTCGGATGGGCGTTGCCGAGGCGGACCGGCGAGATGCCTGATATCAGGTAGTTCATGTTCTGGTTGGCAAGGACCGCCGACATGACATCGAGCAGCGCCATGTCGATATGCTGGCCTTCGCCCGTCCTCATGACGTGGATCAGCGCGCTCTGGATGGCGGTGACGGAATAGATGCCGGTAAAGATGTCGGCGATGGCGACGCCCGACTTCATCGGCTGGCCGTCGGGTTCGCCAGTGATCGACATGAAGCCGGACATGCCCTGGACGATATAGTCGTAGCCGGCAAGGCTCGCATAGGGCCCGTCCTGGCCGAAACCGGTAATCGAGCAATAGACCAGTTTCGGATTGATCGCCTTCAGGCTCTCGTAGTCGAGCCCGTATTTGTTGAGGCCGCCGACCTTGAAGTTCTCGATCAGGACGTCCGACTGCGCGGCGAGGCGGCGGACGATGTCCTGGCCTTCTTCGGTCTTGAGATCGACCGCGATCGACCGCTTTCCCCGGTTGGTCGAATGGTAATAGGCGGCAGAGAGGTTTTCGCCGTCGACGCTTTCGACGAAGGGAGGGCCCCAAGCGCGGGTATCGTCGCCGCCGTCAGGGTTTTCGACCTTGACCACATCGGCACCCATATCGGCCAGCATCTGGCCGGCCCAGGGGCCTGCGAGCACGCGGGCCAGTTCGAGAACGCGAATGCCGGCAAGCGGCGGCTTTTTCTTGGGCTCATCCATGATCAGGGGCTTACCACTGTGTTTTCGCTGTTGGTGACGGGCTTAAGCGAGGCGGCGCGGCGTTCGCGCCAGATGATGTAGAGGCCTGACCCGATGATGATGGAGATGCCGAGCCATTTGACCGGATCCGGGAAATCACCGAACACCAGCCAGCCCAACAAAGTCGCCGAGACGATCTCGAAATACTGCAGCGGCGCAATGACGGAGGCGGGCGCGGCGCGATAGGCATAGACGGCAAGCAGGCCGGAGAGGGCAGCGACCGTGCCGACGCCGACCATCCATGTGGTCGTCGTCAAATCGGGGATCGACGGGGCCATGAATTCGATGCCGCTGACATGACCGATCAGGAGGAGGGCACCTGATATCGGAATTCCCCAGAGCGACATCTGAAACTGCATCGACCATGGGTTTTCGCGATGGGCGAGCGCCCGCGTCATCAGGGCGAAGACGGCGACGCCGAAAGCTGTGACCACGGGCAATACCGCGATATAGCCGATTTCCTGAAAGCTTGGGCGGATGACGATCATCGCGCCCAGAAAACCAACGCCGCAGGCGGTGTAGCGCCTCCAGCCGATGATTTCCTTGAGGAAGATCGACGACATGACGGTGAGGATGATCGGCTCGACGAAGAAGATTGCGACGGCATCTGCGACTTCCATCACGGCAAGCGTTGCGACGAAGCAGATCATCGACAGCGTGATCACCGCCGCGCGGATGGCGTGATAGAAACTGAGCTCCCAGGAGAAATTGCGCCACGACCCGGTCCACAGCACGATCGGCAGCATGCAGAGGCCTTGGACGACGAAGCGAACCATGGTGATGAGCGTCGGCGAGGCAGCGTCGGTCGCAAGCTTGGAAAACACGTCGATCAGCGGCGTGATCAGCATGGCAAGCAGCATCAGGCCCATGCCGGCGGAAATGCCGGACGCTTGCAGAGCAGGTCTCGTATGCGCATGCGGTGACGTCATGGCAAAGCTATACCTTCGGCATTCTCCGAGCGCACTTGAGGAAATGTCATGAACTCATTCCGTTTGCGTGCGGGTATCGCGCGACGGATCTGAGCGACGCGAGGTGAGCGTTTTCGCCCATTCGGCGAAGGCGTTGGTCGCGCGGTCCCGGACGCGATCGTTCAGGGTCTCGTGGCGGGTTTGCGGGTAGATGATCGTCTCGACATTGTGCATGCCGCGTTTCTGGAACCTGTCCGCGAGCCAGCGGATGGCGCGCCCTCCATCCGTCGCCGGATCGTCCGTGCCACCGACCAGATTGACCGGCAAGTCGGCGGGCAGGCGGTCCAGAAGCGCGGGGCCCCGGTAGGACATCTCGAAGATGTCGAGCCAGAGCGAGACGCTGGCATCGAAGCCGCAGAGCGGGTCGGCGATGTAGGCATCGACTTCGGTTTGGTCGTGGCTCAGCCAGTCGAAATCCGTATGATGGCCGGGGATCGATTTTCCCCATGCCCCGAAAGTGAGTTTCGGCAGATGCGTGCTTGGAACATCAGACCCTTTTAGCGCGCGCTCGACAAGCAGAATTGCTTGGGCACCGCGCCCGGCGAGGCCTGGATTGAAGTTGGAGTTCCAGACGGCAATCCCGTCGAAGGCCTGCGGATAATCGATCGCGGCATTGAGGGCGATGAGGCCGCCCATCGAATGCCCCAAGAGAATGATCGGCAGGCCCGGATGCCCCTTGGCGGCGAGATCGCGAACCGCTTTCACATCCGCGGTCACGATGCTTGCACCGTCCCGCAAGGCAAATCGGCCGATCGGTAAGCCGGGTGCCGTGGTCTCGCCATGGCCGCGATGGTCGGGCGCATAGACATGAAAACCGTGCGTCGCCATCGCCTCGGCAAACCGCCGGTAACGGCGGGAATGGTCGGCGAGACCGTGCAAGACGAGGATGACGCCACGGCCGTCCGATGTCGCGGGTTGATAATGAAATGCTAGGCGCGCGCCCGTCGAACTATCGAGCCAGTTGGTTGTGTCAAACATCGCTATTCCTGCGGCACCGACGCTGTCAGTCGCTTGTCCTGCCCGGCCGCTTCTCCCGTTCGATCTTTCGCAGAGGCAATCCGGTAGCGCAATGTTAATTCAAGCTAGGTAAGCCGGTGCTGAAGGGCAAAACGCAGGTGGCTTCGAGGATGGCTGGCGCGAGGAGAGGCGAGGCAGGCGCGTCATCGACGCGGCAGGAAGGATCGCTTCTGCGGATCTTTTTCGTTGTCTATCTGACGGCACTCCTTTTGCTGCTACTCGACCTTTCCGATGGACGGCTGTTCTTCGCGGATGTGGATGATGTTCTCCGGGGCGTTCAGATTCGCCATCTGTTATCCGCATCCGGGTTCTTCTGGGACCTGACATTGCCGATGATCGACAGCCCAGGGATCTACGTCTCGCCCTGGTCTCGTCTCGTCGACCTTCCCTATGCCGGCCTTTCGCTTCTGCTGACGCCGCTGCTCGGCCGCGACGGCGCCATCTCCGCGTCCCTGTTGATCTGGCCTCCGATGCTGCTTTCGGTCTATGGGCTGTTTGTTGCCATGATCTGGAAACGCATTGCTCCGATCACCGAGGGGATTCGTTATCTCCGGCTGGCGGCTGGGACGTTTGCGATGCTGTATGCGGTCTTCGAATTTTCGCCCGGTCGGATCGACCATCACAATTTTCAGATCGTTGCACTGATGGCTGTCGCTTACGGTCTTGTCCGCTTCGATCGTATCGGCGGTATCGTTGTCGGGGTAGGCACCGTCATGTCGGTCGCCATCGCACTCGAAGGTCTGCCGTTCCTGGTCATCATGTTCGGCGGACTTGTTGTGGCATTCGTCGCAGGGGCGACCAGGGCGGCCGAAACGCTCTCGGCGGCGTCGGCCACAATATGTATCGCCACTGTTCCAACAGCTTTGGTACTGCTTGGCGCCTCAGGTACGATGTCGACGCAGTGCGATGCGTTTTCTGCACCCTATATCGGTCTTCTTGTCGGTCTGTCCGGCACATCCTGGATTGCCTGCAGATGTTTCGCGGATGCATCCGGCTGGGTAAAACTGCCCGTTCTTGCCGCTGCCTCGATCGGCGTCATCGTTGCAACCGGAATCTCTTTTCCTGAATGCCTTGCGGGCCCCTATGCCGGGATGGATCCGCTTGCAAAGCAGCTATGGTTCGACCGGGTGCCGCAGGAGCAAGGACTGCTCCATTATGCAGGCGGCTCGCCCTTGCCGGGCATCTTGTTGATCGGTATTTTCCTCACCATACTGGCTCTTGCGGCGCCACGGGTCTTGCGTGAGGTTCGCGCCGGTAATCCTGCCCTTGCGATCCTGTTCGTCACCGCACTCGTCAGTGTGCTTCTGGCAACCGGTCTGCTTCGCTATATCCGCTTTCCATTCGTCTTCGCCGCACTTTTCGTGCCACTGGCGCTCCGCCATATCGATCAGACATCAAGGCAGCCCGGCCGAGCGTCAAGGACCTTGTTCAGCGTCGGGACCGGCGTCTTTCTGCTCATGGTCGGTCTCTGGAGCCTTTCGCGGCCACAAACGATACACGGCGATGCCGTTCAGGCGATGACCATCGACGACTGCAAGGCCGGCGACATGTCCGCTCTCACAAATCTCGGCCAAGGGCATCTTCTAGCACCCCCGACACTTGCCATGTCGGTGCTGAGGAACCCGATGCCTTCAGGACTAACAGTCGGGCCGATCCCGTTTCACCGGGCCTCACGCGGGATGGCGAACGCCTATACAGCCTTCATCACAACCGACCCAGAGACGCGTCGCGAAGCGCTTGCACCGTTCGATTATGTGGCGGTCTGCCGTTTCCCTGCGCAGGCTGAGCCTGGATCGGCGCCGCTCTACGATGCATTGTCCGCGGGCAAGGACTGGCCCGGTCTCGCACGGCTCGAGACCGGTCGCGCAAATCCGTTTCAGCTTTTCCGGATCGACCACGCAAACCTGCGCTAGAAAGCCTCCGGTCCCACGATTCCGTTCGGAAAGCGCATGGTTTGCGCCTCGTATGCGTTGCTCCCAGGCCCGTCTTCGCCTACATAGCGGGCAAACAAATTCCCCGGAGCACATTTATCCATGGCACGTCAGTTCATCTATCACATGTCGGGGCTGAACAAGTCCTACGGCGCCAAGAAGATCCTCGAGAACGTCAACCTGTCCTTCTATCCGGATGCCAAGATCGGTATCCTCGGTCCGAACGGTGCGGGTAAGTCGACGGTTCTGCGCATCATCGCCGGACAGGACAAGGAGTTCACCGGTGAGGCCTGGCTCGCTGAAGGTGCGACCGTCGGCTATCTCGAGCAGGAACCGCATCTCGACCCGACGAAGACGGCTTTCGAGAACGTCATGGTCGGCGTCGCTGCCAAGACCGCGGTGCTCGAGCGCTACAACGAACTGATGATGAACTATTCCGACGAGACCGCCGACGAAGGCGCCAAGCTCCAGGACGTCATCGACGCACAGAACCTCTGGGATCTCGACAAGCAGGTCGAAATGGCGATGGAAGCGCTACGCTGCCCGCCGAAGGATTCGGACGTCACGCTGCTTTCGGGTGGTGAGCGTCGCCGTATCGCGCTCTGCCGTCTGCTTCTGTCGCAGCCGGACCTGCTGCTCCTCGACGAACCGACCAACCACCTTGACGCCGAGACCATCGCCTGGCTCGAAAAGCACCTGCGCGACTATCCCGGCGCCGTGATGATGATTACCCACGATCGCTACTTCCTCGACAACGTCACCGGCTGGATCCTCGAGCTCGACCGCGGCCGCGGGATTCCATACGAAGGCAACTACTCGGCTTACCTGCTGGCGAAGGCCAAGCGCATGCAGCAGGAGTCCCGCGAAGATGCCGGCCGCCAGAAGGCGATTTCGCGCGAACAGGAATGGATCGCCTCCAGCCCGAAGGCCCGTCAGGCCAAGTCGAAGGCCCGTATCAAGGCCTACGAACAGCTGGTCGATGCTGCCGACGGCATCCGTCCCGGCGATGCGCAGATCATCATCCCCGTGTCCGAGCGTCTCGGCCAGGTGGTGATCGAGATGGAAGGCATCAACAAGGGCTTTGAAGGCCGCACGCTGATCAACGACCTGTCGATCAAGCTGCCGCCAGGCGGCATCGTCGGCATTATCGGCCCGAACGGCGCCGGCAAGACGACCCTGTTCAAGATGATTACCGGACAGGAAAAGCCGGATGCCGGTTCTGTCCGCATCGGTGAAACCGTGCATCTCGGCTATGTCGACCAGAGCCGCGACGCTCTCGACGGCAACAAGACGGTGTGGGAAGAAATCTCGGGCGGTGCCGAAGTCATCAAGCTCGGCAAGTTCGACATGAACTCCCGCGCCTATTGCGGCGCTTTCAACTTCAAGGGCGGCGATCAGCAGCAAAAGGTCGGCAACCTGTCGGGTGGTCAGCGTAACCGCGTTCACCTTGCCAAGATGCTGAAGGCCGGCGGCAACGTTCTGCTGCTCGACGAACCGACCAACGACCTTGATACGGAAACGCTGGGTGCTCTCGAAAGCGCGCTCGAAGCGTTTGCCGGCTGCGCGATCATCATCAGCCATGATCGCATGTTCCTCGACCGGTTGGCGACGCATATCCTCGCATTTGAAGGCGATGGCCATGTGGAATGGTTCGAAGGCAACTTCGAGGATTACGAAGAGGACAAGATCCGTCGTCTTGGCCCTGATGCTCTCAATCCCGGCAGCCAGGCTCACAAGCGCCTGACGCGCTAACTGCGAAAGACGCAGTTAGAAGCTTACAAAACCCGGGGTCGTCCCCGGGTTTTTTTGTAGGAATGCCTGCTCAGCTTCTGTTGCGTCTTGCGTGGCAATTTGAAATCACATAAACATATCTTTATATGTTGATTGTGAAGGCGTGTTGTATGGGGTTGGTCCTTGATGAACTGGTAGATGTGCTGAAGACAGCAGGGGAGCCCACACGGTTTCGTTTGCTGGTGCTTTTGGCCGCAGGCGATCTGACCGTCACGGATCTGACCGAAATTCTAGGTCAGTCCCAGCCGCGGATTTCGCGTCATCTCAAGCTGTTGACCGAAGAAGCGCTGATCGAGCGATACCAGGAAGGCGCCTGGGCTTACTTTCGGCTGCGTCAGGAAGGGAACGGCGCCGCACTGGTCCAGACTTTGCTCGCCTCCGCTTCGCAGGAGGATCCGGTCCTCGTGCGCGACCGCGAGCGTCTGACAACTGTGAAAAACGAGCGCTCGGCGAAGGCGCAGGAGTATTTCAGCCGCAACGCTTCGCAGTGGGACGAGCTTCGTCGTCTGCATGCGAGCGACGAGACGGTCGAAGAGGCGCTGCTGCGGCTGATCGGCCCATCGCCGGTTGATTCGCTGCTCGATCTCGGCACGGGAACGGGCTGGATCCTGCAGTTGCTGGCAAGCCGCTATCGCCGCGCGATCGGTGTCGATGCCAGCCGCGACATGCTGGCTGTCGCCCGATCCAATCTCGACGATGCAGGTATCGTCAAGGCATCGGTCCGGCACGGCGACATTCTCAATCCGCCTGTCGAAGGCCAGGATTTCGATCTCATCACCATTCACCAGGTGCTGCATTTTCTCGACCGGCCGGATCTTGCGATTGCCGAAGCTGCCCGCATGCTGCGGCCCGGCGGACGATTGCTGATCGTCGATTTTGCGCCGCATGCGCTGGAGCATCTGCGTGACGAGCACGCGCATCTGCGCCTCGGTTTTTCCCATCAGGCGATGAACGAGTGGCTGAACAGAGTTGGCCTGGACGTCCAGAAGGTGATCGACCTCAGCCCGGGCCGGGAAGGCGCGCTTACGGTGACCGTATGGCTTGCCGGCGACCGTCGCCTGCTGATGGCGAAAGCCGACACACCCGCTCTCGCCGAAACCGTTATCTAGGAGCCTGATCATGGATACACCCGCAGCCAAGGCCCCGTTCAAGCTCTCCTACGAGTTCTTTCCGCCGAAGTCCGATGAGATGCAGACGCAGCTCTGGGAAACGGTCGATGCGCTTGCAGCCTTCAAGCCGGAATTCGTCACGATGACCTATGGCGCCGGAGGCTCCACGCGCGAGCCGACGCTCGCAGCGGTTCAGCGTATGATCAACGATGCCAAACTCCAGACCGCTGCGCATCTGACCTGCGTCGATGCCGCGCGCGAGGAGGTGAAGTCTGTTGTCGAGGAGTACCGGGCAGCGGGCGTTCGTCGCATCGTCGCGCTGCGTGGGGATTCGAGCGCAGGCGTCGGCGCGGCCTATACGCCGCATCCCGACGGGTTCTCCGACACGGCCGATCTCGTTCGCATGCTGGTCGAGTATGGCGACATGGATATTTCCGTCTCTGCCTATCCGGAAATGCATCCGGAAAGCCCGAGCATGGCCGCCGATATCGATACGCTCAAGCGCAAGGCAGATGCAGGTGCCAACCGTGCCCTGACGCAGTTCTTCTTCGACAACGAAGTGTTCGAGCGCTATCTCGAGGCCGTTCATGCGGCGGGCATCACCATCCCGATCGTGCCCGGTATCATGCCGATCCAGAACCTGACTCAGCTGAAGCGTTTTGCGGGCCGCTGCGGCGCCACCGTTCCGGCGTTTCTCGATGCCCGCTTCGAAGGTCTGGACGACAAGCCTGATGATCGTGCCAAGGTGGCGGCCGATGTCGCGGCCGAGCAGATCGCAGACCTGATGCGCCGCGGTCACGATCACTTCCATCTCTACACGATGAACCGCGTCCCGCTGGTCTCAGGTGTGCTGGAACGGCTTGGCCGGCATCCTGACAAGAATGCAAACGTCGGTAACGCTGCGTAGCGCCGACAATGAAAAAGCGCATGTTCCATGCGGGAACATGCGCTTTTGTAATGCTGCCGATTATCAAACGGTCAGTCCGAGGTATCACCGGTCACCGGTTGCATGCGTTGTTTTGGAATGCGTCTAGATGAACAACATCGAAGCGACGAACACAAACGCAATACCAACCACCAGGACATTGAGAGGGTAGGTTCTTCCCATGTCTGCCTCCTTGCGTTGACTGACAGAGTTTATGTCTGTTTCATGGCAAATGGAAAGAGGGAAACTGTGCTGCGGCGCATCAAGATGCGGCCGAAACCGACCGATCATTTTCCATCTTATTGATTTGACAACGGAAAGCCCCGTTAACGGAAGTTTTCAAAGTGTTAAATATCTCGATCAGGCGGTTAACAACATCGTATTGGGCGTGGACTATCTCGCCGTTGTGCGGGTGCGAAGGATTCGCCCGTCCAGCAGAAGGAGGCCCGCGCAGATAACGGCCATGCCGGCAATATCCGTCCATTCCAGTCGCTCGCCGAGAAAGAATACGCCTAAGAGAATGGCGCTCGGAGGGATGAGCAGCGTGACGAGCGACGCGTTGGTTGCGCCTGCCAGCGCCAGGACCTTGAAGAAGATCAGGTAGCCAAGTGCGGTCGAGAGCAAGGCCAGCGCCACGATGGCCAGGATCGCCTGTGTGGACGGTGTGGCGAGCGCCCATGGCTGGTCTGCCACCAGCGAGACCGGTAGCATCATCAGGCTCGACGCCGTGAGCTGTCCCGTGGCCGTCACCGGTGCCGGCAGGCCGCGAAAGCGTTTGCCGTAGGTGCCGGCGATACCGTAGGAGATCGCAGCGCAGATGGGCAGCAGCAGCGCCCAGAGCGGCGCCGCCGTATCCGTGATCGTGCTCGGGCCGATCAGGATGCAGGTGCCCACAAGGCCAGCAGCGCATCCGGCAAGCTTTGCCCCGGTCAGCTTTTCGTCCGACGTCCACTGGTTGGCGATGATGACGGTCCAGATCGGCGTCGTCGCGTTGAGGATCGAGGCAAGGCCTGCGCCGATCTCCGTCTGGCCGAAGAAGATCAGCGTGTGCGGCAGAGCGTTGTTGAGGAAGCCCATTGCGACAAAGGCGCGCCAGTGGGTGGCAAGGATGGAGTAGGTTCCGGTGCGGCCGTGCAGGTAGATGTGGAGAGCGAGCGCCGCAAGACCGAGGCGCAGAAACACCAGAGTGAACGGCGGTACTTCCTGGACGGCGATGCGGGCGAAGAAGAACGAGCCGCCCCAGAGAAGGCCGAGCACGAACAGCAATGCCCAGGCGACGGGGGTCAGTCTGGCTGCGGCGGATGACATGGAATGCCTTTATTGATGCTGCTCGAAGAAAAAACGGGCGGCGGTCAGCCCGCCACCCGTTTCATGTCATGTGATGCAAGGCCCGCTGATCAGAGCGCGGACAGCAAAGCCTGGGTCGGCCAGCCGTCGGCCGGCATGCCGAGGCGCGCCTGTTCCTTCTGGACGGCAACGCGCGTGCCGGAGCCCAGAATGCCATCGATCTTGCCGACGTCATAGCCATGCGCCTGAAGCTTGGTCTGCAGTGCCTTCATGCCCGTATCGTCGAGACCCGGTTCCGGGTTGCCCTTCAGGTAAGGCGGGGCGCCGGAGAGGCGGGTGGCGAAATAGGCGGCAGACGTCGTGTAGATGAACGACTGGTTCCACTGCAGGTAGATACCGAAGTTCGGATAGGTTAGGAACGCGGGTCCCTTGCGGCCCTGCGGCAGAACGAGTGCTGCCGGCAGGTTGCCAAAGGACGTGACACCATCGCGCGGCGTGACACCGTAGGAGAACCATTCGCTGGCGGGGATCTCGTTGCCGAGGCCGCTCTTTTCGAAGGGCAGGCTTTCCGGCAACGTCACTTCCTGGATCCAGGGCTGGCCGGGCGTGAAGCCCATGCTCTGAATGAATTTGGCCGCCGTCAGGATGGCGTCGGGACCGCTCGTCTTGACGTTGATGTGGCCGCTGTTGTCGCCATCGACGCCGTGGGCGATGATGTCTTCCGGCAGCATCTGCACCTGGCCGATTTCGCCGGCCCAGGCGCCGGTGTTGGTGGCCGGGTCGAGATCGCCGTGCTGGACCATTTCGATCAGCGCGATCAGCTGCGGCCGGAACAGGCCCGGACGGCGGCAATCATGCGACAGCGTGACAAGCGCGTTGCGGGTGTTGAAATCGCCCTGAACGGCACCGAAATCGGTTTCCATCGCCCAGAATGCGGTGATGACTCCCGGCGCAACACCGAATTCGCTCTGGGCGCGGCCGAACACGTCCGAAAGCTGCTTCATCTTCTGACGACCGATATCGAGGCGGCCCTGGCTGACGGTGCGCTGCGAGAATTCGAGGAAGGTCTGGCGGAAGACGCCCTGCGCGCGGTCGCGTGACAGAACCTTCTGGTCGATCTCGGCGCCTGCAAATGCCTGATCCGCGGCGGCAGCGGTAGCGCCGGCTTTGATCGCGTCAGCCTTGACGCCGTCGAGGAAGGTCGCAAGATCGCCGCCGCAAGGTGCTGCCGGAATTGGCGGAGCGGTCGGCTGAGTGGCTGTCTGGGCAAGGGCGGTGGAAGAGAGGCAGGCGGCGAGAGCACAAGCCAAAGCTGCGCGGCGGACAAGTGTCGAAGACATCAGCGGTTTCCTAAAATCGATTTCTTCCGCGCGACATGGTCACTGGTGGACATGGGCGCAGACCCTCAGGTCGCGCCGGTTTTAGCGTAACGTCAGATACATTGCCAGAGAGCTTGTGCGGGTTAGCACATCAGTCGGCCGACGCAATAAACGTCTTCCACGCTTTGCTGTTTCCGGCAAAGACATTGATATCGGTTGCGCCTTTGACGCCCGGGACAACGCCTGTTGCCGTGTATTGCCAGAACGCCCACTTGCGGTCCGTATAGATCTTGGTCGGATGGGCGGCGACCGAGCGAACCCAGAAATGGTAGTTGGGGAAGGCGCCGACGAGGTTGTCGCGGTGGAAATCGACCGACGTGTAGATGATCGGCCGCTTGCCGTAGTGGGCCTCGATCCTGTCCATGAAGCGTTTCATGCTGGCCCGCACGGTCTGCGGATCCGGCTTCAGCTTGCAGGTGGGCGAGGCGTGGTTCCACTCCATGTCCAGTACCGGCGGCAGCATGTTTGCTTCCTTGGGAACATTGGCGATGAACCAGTCTGCCTGATCTTCCGGTGTCGAGCAGAAGTAGTAGAAGTGATAGGCCGCGTGCGGAATGCCCGCATTGGCGGCGTTGCGCCAATGGGTGGTGAAGGCGGAATCGATGCGGTCCTTGCCCTCGGTTCCCTTGATGAAGACGAAGGCGACGCCGGATTTCTTCACCGTCTGCCAGTCGATGTCGGTGCCGTTCCATTTCGACAGGTCGATGCCGTGAACCTCGTGGCGGCCCGGATGGTTGGCGCCGAAATCCTGCGGATCCGTGTCCTTGAACTTCATCTGCCGGACAGAGCCAGTATCGACCAGATCGTAGCTTGTGGACGTACAACCGGACATCAGAAGCGCGGCAGACAGGACGGCAGCAGAAAGAACGGTTGGAAGCCGGGGCATGAAGGTTCCGTGTTAGGGCAGAGACAAAGAGCCTTGTCCGCGATCGAGTGGGCAAAAGGGAGGCGTAGCGTCCCGTTTACCATAAGCTCGTAAAAATTCAGTTAGAAAGCAAGATCTGGAATACGCTTAGTGATTATCCCCGGCGGCGAAGGATCGCCCGCCAGGCATAGCCGCTACCGATCACCTCGAACATCATGTCGGCCTTTGCCGGTGCGAGACGCTTTTCCAGCGCCTGTTCGAGAGTGGCGCGCGGGGTCACATGAAAGCGGGCGAGCCAGGATTTGAGCGCAGATCCCATGACGTTCGGCAGGTTTTCCTGCTGTCCGAAGTCGATGATATGCAGCGACCCTTGAGGCGACAGCGCCGCAAGGGCGGCGTCGATCGCCTTCTCCCAGTCTGGGATCATCGACAGGGCGTAGGAAATGAGGATCCGGTCGAAACCGTTGACGCCGAACTCCTCCGCCGTGAATGTCGTGGCATCTGCGACCTTCAGAATAGGCTTTATTCCTGTGCCGCGGAAATTCGCGTCTGCCGTCTGGAGCATCTGCGCGGAGATATCGAGGCCGTAAAGTTTCGCGTTCGGGAAAAGCTTGTGGGAGAGGAGAAGGTTGCGGCCGGTTCCGCAGCCGACTTCCAGCACGCTTCCTCCGACTGGCGGGGCAAGGCCTGCGATCGTGCCATCGCGTCCCAGGAGATAGTATTTGCGGGTGAGGTCGTAGATATGCCGCTGGTAGCGGTACATCCGATCCATCCTGCCGGCATGGCCGATCTCTTCGCGATTGGCCGGTTCGAGGTTGCCTGCGTCGGTCTCTGCCATCAGTCGGCCTTCGCGTAGACATGGAAGCCGCCGTAGATGGCGGAGCGGTCCTGCAGGTTGAGGGCCTGCGAGCGCGCGTCGAGATAGGTCCAGCGGGCGGCAAGCGAGGGCGAGAGGCGCCCCTCGATGACGCTGCGCTCGGCGGCCGTCCGGAAGATCACCCGGGCGCCGACAGCGGCCGTCCGGTCGATCTCAGACCAGAGGTCGTTGATCTGCTGGTCGTTCATCCAGTCCTGCGCGTCCAGCAAGACGTAGCGATCGATTGAGCCTGCCGTCTTGCGCTTGAGGAGAGCGGTGAAACTCTCGTGGTGAACCGCGACCCGGTCTGTGGCGGCACGGATCGCCTTGTAGTTGCCGGCCTTGAGATAGGTGGGCAGCGTGCCTTCGTGGGCGGCGGGATAGCGGCGGACGAACGCCTGCCAGGCGAAATAATTGTCCTTCAGAGGAAAATGACAGGCGAGCTTTTCGAGACGCTCCCGCAGCACGGTCGCGATTGAGCCGTTATCGCTGCCGCCGGTCGCCATGCCGGCCAGCTCGTCATATTGCTGCGGCGGAATGCCAAGTCCGAACAGCGAGCTCTTGTTCGAGGTAATCCAGCGGACCAGTTTTCTGTCGAACAGGGGCGCGATCTCTTCGTCGAAGAAGCGGCGCTGATCTCGGACCGATTTGGTCTGCGCCATCTTCGTCAGATCGACGCCATGCAGGCGCGCCAGAAGGTGTCCCGCGGCGATGAACCGGCCGAGAAGCCCGGTGCGGTAGATGTTGCGGTCGAACACGGAGACGCGGCGACGGCCGGTGATAGACCGCTTCTGCCAGTAACTGCGGGTTGCGCGATCCAGATGCGACGCGATCAGTCTGTCGAAGGTGACGCTGTTCGATCGTGTACCCTGCGCCGAGAGAAACCTGACGACATCCATATGGCTCGGCAGATGACGGAATGCCGCGAGCTTCAGCCGATTCAGCGCGACATGGTGGGGGTTGAGATCCACGACATCGATGCTGCGCGGATTGCGGGAGAGGTAGGCCAGCATATTGCAGCCACCGGAGCCGATGGTGACGATCGCATGCTCCGATGAGAGCTCCATTGCTTCCATGTCGACGTCTGGATCTTCCCAGATCTGAGGATAGACGAGACCGGAAAACAGGAGCCCGAACAGCCGTTCCGACAGCCCTTCGCGCGAAAATAGTTTGTGCTGGAGCAGCGCATCCTTGAGCTTCTGATTGCTGGTGAAACCGGTTTCCCTGACGACGTCGGCCATTGCGTCTCTCGCTGCGTGAATTATTTCGCGATCTGTAGAACGCAGGCCTAAACCCGGCATGCTACAGCTGGATGACGCGGGCTGTTGGTGAACAAGGACATTTGACATATGCGCCTGATGAAGCGGATCGTGACGGGAACTGCCGGGGCATTGGTACTTGGTATCTTCGGGGGACTGGCGTGGATCACCATTGCGCCGCCGCAACTGCTTCGGGTCGGAAGCGGCTATGCGGCCAAGATCGTCTGCTCCAACGTGTTTCTGGCCGGACGCGATCCGCAAGAGGTGCTGGCGAGCGACGTGCAGGCGCCGGGCAACCCGCTGCTCCTGATGATGCGGGTGACCGTCGACCGCGATGCCGGTCGGGTCGATGCCGGGCTGCTTGGCTTCATCGGAACCAATCAGGCAACCTACAGGCCTGGCCTCGGCTGCACCGTTTCGCCGGATGGTTCGGCGTTGCCGCAAGTCGCGCTGCCGCCGCGATCATCACCTTCCGTCGATGAAGCTCCGGCCTGGCCGGTGGGGCAGGGGGTCGAACGCGATCCGCGCGTGATGGCGGTTCTAGAGGATAAGGCACTGACCGGGCCTGGCATGCGGGCGGTGGTGGTCGTCAAAAACGGGCGCATCGTCGGCGAGGCTTATGGAGAGGGCTTCTCGAAGGACACGCCGTTGCTGGGATGGTCGATGACGAAAACCGTCAATGCGGCGCTGATCGGCACATTGATGAACAGCGGCCGGATGTCGCTCGGAGATCGTGATCTTCTGCCCGCGTGGAGCAACGACAAACGACGCGAAATCACGCTTGCCAACCTTCTCGCCATGGAAAGCGGGCTTGGTTTCAACGAGAATTACGGTGCCGTCGCCGATGTCACACGGATGCTCTACCTCGAACCCGACATGGCCGCCTTCACGGAAACGATCCCGCTCGAGGCCGATCCCGGTTCGCGTTTCAGTTACTCGTCGGGCTCCAGCGTATTGCTGTCGAGGATCTGGATGGACAGGATCGGTGATCGCGCGACGGCTCTTGGCTATCCATCCAGGGCCTTGTTCGATCCGCTCGGCATGACAAGTGCTGTCATGGAGCCCGATGCGGCAGGGACGTTCGCCGGCAGTTCCTACCTCTATGCGACCGGGCGCGACTGGGCGCGGTTCGGGCTGTTTCTGGCGCGCGACGGAGTGTGGAACGGGACGCGTCTGCTGCCGGACGGCTTCGTGCGGCTGATGCAGGAGCCGAATGCGCACTCGGGCGGACGGTTTTCGAAGATGCAGACGTGGCTACCAAAGCCAGACGACGTCGCTCTGCCTGAAGATACGTTCTATCTGCAGGGCCATGACGGGCAGACCATCGCTGTCATGCCGTCGGCGGATCTCGTGGTGGTGCGGCTTGGGCTGACGCCCCGGTCGCTGGGTTACGAACCGGGCTTGCTGTTCGGCGCCGTTGCAAAGGCGACCGGTGTCGTGGGGCTCTGATCGGCCTTCAGCACATGCAGCATGTCGCGGCGCTTGGCGTCGTAGTAGTAGCCGCGGGCATAGAGGCGGATGGCGTTGTCGTTCTTGTTGTCGGCAACGAGCCAGGCGCCGCGGAGATATCGGATCGCGTATTTGAGATTGGTCTCGGCGTCCAGCAGGCCTTCCGGCTTGCCCTGATAGCCCATCGACTTCGCGGTCGAGTACTTGATCTGCATCAGGCCCCAGTAGCCATTCTTGTGGTAGGCCTTGGGATTGTATTTGCTTTCGCGATGGACGACGCGGTGCACCAGCGATTCCGGCACGCCGTAGAGACCGGCATAGCGCTTGATGAGCTTCTTGAGGTCTGCAGGTGCGTTCGACGCGGTATCCGGCATCGGCTCGCCGGGAGCCGCCGGAAAGTCCTTGATATTGCCCATGGCCGAGACCGCAGCCACAGCGCGGGGAGCGGCTGCATAGGCAAGCGTGGAGCTTGCGGCAGCCGGCGTTGCAGCACCAGCAATAGCGCTCGATGTAAGCGTGGCTGGACGGGGTGTCGGCACGACCGATTGCAACGCCACCATATCCGGCGTCAGTTCTTCCTCGTCGAGCGCGATGGCCTGCGCTGCTGCCGGCTGGATCTGGCCAGACGCAACGGCGGTCGCTACCGGCGGCGACACGAGACGGCTCGACTTCTGGGTCATGACCGAACCGGCTGCCGGCTTGAGCGGCTGCGCCGAAGCAAGGCTCACGGGCTGGACCGCGGTTGCGATCGGCGGCGGCGTGAAGGCAACGATCGGCGCCATGGTCGGAGACGCCATGGCGGCATTCTGAGCCGATACGGTTTCTACGGTCGGCGGAACCGGAACGGCAATGCGACCGCTCTTGGCGATCTGCGCCATTGTCTGGCCGGGCGCCATTTGTTGAGATTGATCGGCGGCGGAAGAATTGTACTGGATGACGAGCTGACCGTCAGCTGACGTGGTCTGAGACGGCTGACCGGACGCGACTTTTGTATCGCGCTCAACGCTGGAGCATCCAGCCAGAACGGAAGACATCGCAAGCGCCACAGCAGCTCTACGGCTGACGAATCTGACCACCGTCATCAGGTTGCTCTCATTTGAAATGGTTACCGTACCCGCCAAAAAGTCACCGATTGTGGATTTCCATTAACGTATAAGGCGGCGCCCGGCAAGTCGAAGGACGCTTTCTGTTTCCTCAAGCAGCGATTCGCCGGAAACCAGCCGTCACGGCACGCCTGGCGATGAATACCGTGCCGGGCTTGTTCAAGGCTGGATTGCGCCTCGAAAATCGCTTTGTGCCCCGCAGCGCAAGGCTGGGGATGAGTGCCTGTGCCAACGCACTGCCAGCGATGGAGGCGAGAAAAATCGCCGTCAGCACTTCGGCCTGGAGCGAGAGCGACAGCGAAGGGCGCAGAAACTGTGCAGTCAGCGCGGCAAGAATGATCGCGTATCTGGGGGTGCGAACGCATCGAACGAAGACGTCTGCGAAGATCCGGTCAAACCGCCGCGTCGGCAGATTGTCATTGTCGGCGAGCGGCGCGCGGACCTGTGGGTCCTGGAAGCACCAGAGTACATAGACCATGGCGTAGGCGATGCCGACCCAGCCGATCGCGGTCATTGCCGATGGCGCGTAGAAACAGACAAGCAGTAGCGGCGCGAGGCCCGCGGTGAAGGCGAGACCCACTCCCAAGGCCAATGCAGGGACCGTCACGACTGCGCTTAGACGGCCGCGCTGCTTGGAATAGAGCGCGACTGTCCTCGTCAGCGGGTTGGGAAGGATGACGAGGGCCACAGCGGTCGCGGCAAATGCGAACCATGTTTCGATCGTCATCACATTCCTCCGGAGCCCACGGCTCTCGTTTGTCGCTCAGCGCGACGCGTTATACGGTTTCGTAGGGCTGGCCGATATGGTCCATCACCTCGCCGAACCATTTTGCCGTCAGATCGAAATGTTTTCCACCCTTGATTCTTGGAAATTCGATGGTTCTCAGTTTTCCGCCCTGGTCTTCATCATGGCCGGTGACTCCAGACACCTTGTTGAGAGCGCTTTCGACCGCAAGATCGACCATGCCCTGGATGAGGCGAAGGTCATCACCATTGGCCGGGGCCGAGCGGGCGAAATAGCCTGACTTCTGGACCATCGAGCGTTCGGCACCGATCAGGCCGGCGAACTGGTTCTGGAACCAGCCGCCAACATTGATCGTGTCGAGCTTCACATGGCCGAACGCATCGCGCTTGACGGTGTCGCCGGCGGCTTCCCGTTCCGCGATGATCGTATTCATGCCGGCACCTTCCGAGACGAAGATCGTCACGGTGCCGCGTTCTTCCATCACGCGCTTCAGGCGTGCCGACTCTTGTTCGAGATCGAACTCCAGTTCCGGCAAATAGAGGCCATCGATGCTTTTCAGCTCAGCATTCATCATGAGGCCGTCGACATACTCGTTGCCCCGGCTCTGCTCGATATAGGCGCGCGCCGTTGCAGCCGTCAGCCAGCCGCAGTGGCGCCCCATGACTTCGTGGATCACGAAGGTGCGGGGGGCGGCGGTCTGCTCGTTGCTGACATTGTCGAAGAAACGCGCGCCGACTTCGGCCGCCGTCCAGGCGCCGAGCGACTGGCGGATTGGCACGACGTCGTTATCGACGGTCTTCGGAAGACCGACGACAGTGAGATCATAGCCATTTGCGCCGAGGTAGGCTGCGAGATCGGCTGCCGTCGTGTTGGTGTCGTCGCCGCCGATCGTGTGAAGGATCGTCACGCCGTCCTTGGCGAGCCGTTCGGCTGCGACCTGCAGTGGGTTGTCGCCTTCCTTGACGAGGCCACGCTTGACGCAATCGGCGGCGTTGGTGAGCTTGACGCGGCTGTTGCCGATCGGCGAGCCGCCGTAACGATGAAGGAGAGGAGCCTTTTCACGCATCTCGGATGTGATCGCGATGCTGTCGCCCAAGAGCACGCCCTGGTAGCCGGAGCGGTAGGCAATGATGTCCAGATCAGGGGCAACATCCGAGTAGCGCTCGATCAATCCGCCGACGGCAGACGAGAGGCAGGGCGCAAGGCCGC
Organism: Rhizobium sp. PvP014; assembly: GCF_017876855.1. Lineage (NCBI taxonomy): Bacteria > Pseudomonadati > Pseudomonadota > Alphaproteobacteria > Hyphomicrobiales > Rhizobiaceae > Rhizobium > Rhizobium sp. PvP014. Next base: position 1,389,396 of record NZ_JAGIOT010000002.1, on the reverse strand, counting down.
CGGCGGTCAGCAGTGCGACTTTCTGTTTGGACATCGATCCTCCTTGATGCGCTCAGGCGCAAGAAACTGACAAAACGGGATGAATGGATGCGACACCAGCTAGAGCCTGTAAAGTGAATTTCTCAAGAAAATTCCGTCGCTTCGAGGTTTTTCCTGTCCGTTCCCCGATCTAATCGTTTCAAAGAAATCACGGGCCATGCGGGCTGCCGGGGTACGATACGGCGGGTCGTTTGCATCAGCGTTTCGACCCATTGGTCGTCCACGACTTTGTGCCGTTTCTGGGCAGACCGGGCTTCCAGCGCGATTGTTCGAAAAACATGAACAGAGTTTAATCTACAGCGGACCGTCGTCAGCTTGCCAAAACGTCGGTTATCTGGTCATTTAAGGGATGATTTTCGATTTCAGTTGCCTTCAATTGTCCTCCCTCTGGGAAAGGTTGCTCGGTGCCGTCGGCGATGCCGCGGGCGGTGTGCTCAACCGAGTCGTCGATGCGATCCGCACCATGTTCGAGGGCGATCCGGAAACACGGCGCCAGGTTTCCTTCTCGGTGGCGATCATCGCCCTGTCTGCAAAGATGGCGAAGGCCGATGGCGTGGTCACCGAAGCCGAAGTGAGTGCCTTCCAGCAGATTTTCGATTTTCCGGCCGAGGAAGCGCGCAACGTTGCACGTCTCTATAACCTCGCACGCCAGGACATTGCCGGCTACGAGGCGTATGCCACGAAGCTTTCGGGGCTGTGCAGCAGCGGCGACATGGAAAACTGCCCGATGCTTGAGAGCGTCGTCGATGGTCTGTTTCATATCGCCAAGGCGGATGGTCTCGTGCATGAGAGCGAGCTGGCGTTTCTGGCGCGCATCGCCGAAATCTTCCGGATCGACGAGGAACACTTCCGCCGCATCATGGCCCGCCACGTGCATCTCGACGGTCGTGACCCGTATCTGGTGCTCGGCGTTTCGCGTGACGACGACTTTTCGGCAATTCGCAAACAGTACCGTCTGCTTGTTTCGGAGCATCATCCCGACCGGCTGATCGCACGCGGCGTGCCGGCAACACTGCATGCGGCTGCGACCGAACGGATGGCAGCGCTCAACGCGGCTTATGAAGCGATCGAGAAAGAGCGCCGCGCGGCATGACAATTCCGGCTTCCTTTGCCGCCGATCATGCCCGCGCCACGGTCGAGCCTTCGCCAAATCATGGGGAAAGGGCAGGCGGGCGCCAGCCGGACATGATCCTCCTGCATTATACCGGCATGCCTGATGCCGATCAGGCGCTGGCATGGCTTCGCAACGAGGCGAGCCAGGTCTCCAGTCACTATTTCATCCATGAAGACGGCCGGATCGTGCAGCTTGTGCCCGAGGCGCGGCGCGCTTGGCATGCGGGCAAAAGCAGCTGGGCCGGCGAAACGGACATCAATTCCTGCTCCATCGGGATCGAAATCGCCAATCCCGGACATCCCGGCGGACTCCCCCATTTTCCGGATATCCAGATCGATGCGGTCGTCGAATTGTGTCGAGACTGCGGCAATCGCTGGGGAATATCCCGGGAACGGGTCGTCGGACACTCGGATGTCGCCCCCATCCGAAAGCTCGACCCGGGCGAAAATTTCCCCTGGCAGAAATTGTATGTGGCGGGGATCGGTCACTGGGTTGAGCCCGGTCAGATCAGCGGCGGCCGTTTTTTCCAGCACGGCGAAAGTGGCCAGCCGATCGAGGCCCTGCAGTCGATGCTGTCGCTCTACGGATACGATATTGAAATCACGGGCACATTCTGTGATCGCACGAAGGGCGTCGTCGAGGCTTTCCAACGGCATTTCAGGCCCGCCCTGGTCGATGGGATTGCCGATTTTTCGACGATCGACACGCTGCATCGGCTGCTCAAGGCACTGCCGAAATACAGCTAGGCGCAAGCTTCGCGAAACTGTCGGAAGCGTTTGCGGACAGGGCTTTTTTGCATTGCCACATGATCTCCTTAATGCGGCTTTCTAAAGAGTTGCTAACGCAGCGTCCCCAGACGGGGGCTGCCAAGATAAACCTACAGGTCTTGTAAAACCTCGCGTCGTCGTCCGGCGTCGCGACGAGGGATGTTTGCGTATCACGATATCCCGCGAGCCTGTTGTTCCGGAGATACTTTAGAATTGACTAAGATGACTTGTGCGGTCGCGGCAGGCATTGCCATGCTTTTCGCGGGATGTGGATCTGTGCGTGCCGAAGACGGCGGAGACGTGGTTCGGGTTTATGTCAAACCGCTGACCATTCCCTGGGAGACACGCGAAACCGGGTTTGCTGCCCCGACGGCCACCGAGAGGCAGATGGTTCGCCGGATGCATTATACGACGCTGATCGCCAAATATGCCGATCAATACGATGTGCCGTTCGACCTTGCTGAGGCTGTCGTGCAGATCGAAAGCAATTTTCGCCCGACTGTGAAGGGCAGTGCCGGCGAGATCGGCCTGATGCAGGTGAAGCCGGCGACCGCAAGGCTGATGGGCTACAAGGGCCCTGATTATGGCCTCTACGATCCGGAAACCAACATTCGCTACGGCATGAAGTATCTGGCGGGCGCCAATGATCTGGGTGGCGGCAAGATTTGCGGCACGATCCTTAAATACAATGCGGGCCACGCCGCCAAGCGTATGAACCCGACGTCCAAGCGCTACTGTCAGCGCGTCGAGGCGGTTCTTGAAGACAACAAGGACGATGTGATCGAAAAGACCTTCGCGTTCGATTTTCCACCGAAGGGGTATGCCGTTCTGGCGCCTCTGGTATTCTGATTCCGGAAACGGTTAGAACTGCCTGAAAAGAGCGGCAATTCGAGCTAGGGAATCGAAAGGACAGGGCATGGCGGCGCGGTTCAAATACATCATCATCGGAAGCGGCATGATGGGGGCGGCAGCGGCCCGGCATCTTTCCAAATGGACCGATGGTGTGGCGTTGATCGGGCCGGGCGAACCTGACGATTACCAGCGTCATGACGGCGTGTTCGCAAGCCATTACGACGAGGCGCGCATCACCCGGACGATCGATCAGGATCCAGTCTGGGCCCGCCTCGCCAATCGTTCGATTGAACGCTACGGCGAGATCGCGTCCGAAAGCGGTATCGATTTCTACTCGGAAGTGGGCTGTCTGATGGTCGGGCCTGGGCGCGCCGGGCAGCAGTCCTATGCGCCCGGGCGCGCCGGGCAGCCATCCTATGTCGGTCGCGTGCTCGATGCCGCCGGGCGGCTCGGGGTCGAGACCGAAACGCTGGGGCATGATGCGCTTTCGAGCCGGTTTCCGTATTTTGCCTTTCAGGATGGCGCCGAAGGCGTCTGGGAGGAGAAGCGGGCGGGGCACATCAATCCGCGCCGGCTGGTGAAGGCGCAATGCCTGCTTGCGGAGCGGCAGGGTGCCACGCTGATTGCCGAGACCGTTTCGGCTGTTCGTCAGGACGGGGCGATCGTGACCGTGACGACGGCGGAAGGGCGCAGTTACACGGCCGACAAGGTGCTTGTGGCGGCAGGCGGCTTTTCCATCAACGAAGCACTTGTCGGCGCTCGTCTCGATCTCTCAGTCTATGCAAGGACCATCGCGTTCTACGAGGTCGGCGAGGGGGCGATGGAGGAGCTGAAGGCCATGCCATCGCTGATCTGGAAATGGAACGAGGAGGATGACGGGATCTACCTTCTGCCTCCGGTCCGTTATCCTGATGGCAAAACCTATGTGAAGATCGGCGGCGATCCGGACGATCTTCTGCTGCCGTCAGAGCCCGAGATACGGGACTGGTTCAAGAGCGGCGGACGCGAGACGACCCGGCGCCACCTGACCGGCGTGATGGAACGGCTGATGCCGAAGCTCGATCTGTCGCGATCTTCCATGGCAGCCTGCGTCACGTCTTTCACGCCAAACAACTATCCGGCCGTCGCCATGACAGCGTCCGACCGGATCGGTGTTCTGACCGGCGGTTGTGGCGCTGCCGCCAAGAGTTCCGACGAGATCGGCCGGCTCGGCGCCGAACTGATCTTTAACGGGTCGATCATCGACGATGGCTATCCTGTCGATTTCCATGCGGAATACCGGTAGGCCTATGGCCTTATCCGCGCATCTCGGCTAAGAGCCGCGCGACCAGTTGGCCGGGCAGCCGCACTTTACCAATGCCGAAAGGCGGTAGGGTGAGGAAAGTCCGGGCTCCACGGAAACACGGTGCCGGATAACGTCCGGCGGGGGCGACCCTAGGGACAGTGCCACAGAAAGGAAACCGCCCCGCTTTCTGATCGACCGGATGACGCATTGCGGCAAGGGTCGATGAGATAGCGGGGTAAGGGTGAAAGGGTGGGGTAAGAGCCCACCGCGCGACCGGTAACGGAAGCGGCATGGTAAACCCCACCGGGAGCAAGACCGAATAGGGATGACGCGGGACGTGCGAAAGTACGTCTACAGCCTGTTTCCGGGCCAGTCATCCGGGTGGGTTGCGCGAGGCGACGTGTAAACGGCGTCCCAGATGAATGGCTGCCACGTTCCGGTGTTCGCACCGGGGCCATACAGAACCCGGCTTACAGGCCAACTGGTCACTACTCTCTTCTGATTCGTCAATTGTGCCCGTCCCCGACGGGGCAATCTGACATGCAAATTGCCCGATTCCGGTGCCGCTTTTTATATGAGCAGGCCGGAAAGCGCCTTGCGTTTCCGGCTCTTAGCAACTGTCAAAATATCACTTGCGAAGGGTCGCAAAGGCAGTTTCTCCAAAGCGCTCAATAACCCTTTGTTAAACTTAACAGCTTATAAATAAATCCGAACATGGAGGAGCTTGCAGGGCCTCTCCCATTGACGCCCATATGGTCCCATGGTATCCCAAATTCGCACTGCACAAGGGCTTTTTGCCCATCAAATCAAGAGTTTCGATCTCACAATCGGGCAAGCATCTGCTTATCCACAAGGATCTTTCTTGTTTGAATCCAAGCAGTCTGGCGGGAAGTTTCCCGTGTCTTTTGCGAACGGGGCGGGTGTTTGTTGCGATGAGCCGCTTCCTGTCGAATGCGACGAACAGGATCGATACGAAGGGGCGGGTCTCTGTGCCTGCCGGCTTTCGCGCGGTTCTTTCCGAGCGCGGAATTCAGGAGCTCTACTGCCTCCAGGATTTCATCTATCCGGCGATCAGCGTCGGCGGTCCGGATCTGCTCGATCGCTACGAGCGGCAGATTGCGTCCGTCGATCCGTTTTCACCGGACGCCAACAGGATGTCGCTGCTGATTCACGGCGGCGGTGTCTTCATGAGGCTCGATGCGGAAGGCCGGCTGATGGTCTCGGATTTCATCCGGGATTTCACGGGTATCAGCTCGGAAGTCACTTTCGTCGGGCGTTCGGATCATTTTCAGCTTTGGCAGCCGCAAGCATTTCACGAGGCGCAGGCGGCAGCACGGGAGGGACGTTTGAGTTCACGTCCCGCATAGTACAGGAGAGCGGGATGTCGGCGAATCCAGGCGAAGGTCAAACTGAGCCCGAAGGCGGACCGGTTCGCCATATTCCAGTTCTTCTGCACCAAGTGGTGGAGGCGCTTCAGCCTCTTCCTGGCAAGGTCATCCTTGATGGCACCTTCGGGGCGGGCGGTTATTCGTCCGCCCTGCTGGCAGCCGGTGCTGACGTCATTGGCCTTGATCGCGATCCTTCCGCAATCGCCAATGGACAGGCGCTCGTCGCCGCGCATGCCGGTCGCCTCTCTCTCATTCATTCACAGTTCTCGCAGCTTGCCGATCATGCGCCGGAAGGCGGGCTCGATGGCGTCGTGCTCGATATCGGCGTGTCCTCGATGCAGATCGATGAGGCCGAGCGCGGCTTCTCGTTCCAGCGCAACGGTCCCCTCGACATGCGCATGTCGAGCAATGGCGTATCGGCGGCTGATGTCGTCAATCGCGCGAAGGTCGGCGATCTCATCCGCATCTTCGGCTTTCTCGGTGAGGAAAAACATTCCGGTCGTATCGCACGTGCCATCGAAAAGCGCCGCGTGACCGAGCCCTTCCGCACGACGCGCGATCTCGTCAATCTCATCGAGAGCGTCAATCCGCGTAAAGCCAAGGACAAGATCCATCCGTCGACGCGTGTTTTTCAGGCGCTGCGCATTTTCGTCAACGACGAACTCGGCGAGCTGGCACAGGCGCTGTTTGCCGCCGAGCAGGCGTTGAAGCCCGGTGGCCGGCTCGTGGTCGTCACCTTCCATTCGCTGGAAGACCGGATCGTCAAGCAGTTCTTCGCCGATCGCTCGTCCAAGACCTCCGGCTCCAGGCATCTGCCGATGGTTGCGGTGAAGGAAGCGATCTTCGATCCGCTCGGCAAGGCGATGGTGGCGGCAAGCGAGGAGGAGGCGGAGATCAATCCGCGCGCCCGTTCGGCCAAGCTGCGCGCCGGTATCCGCACCGAAGCAAAATCGCGTGGCTCCGACATGTCGATCTTCGACCTGCCGAGCCTCGCAAGCCTTTCGACATTGGGGGTCTGACGGATGTTGAGAAGCTTCGATCTCGTGCTGATCGGCGTCATGACGGCAACGGCTGTTGTGACCTATTCGATCAAGCATCGCGCCGATGAGAAACTTGAAGAGGTCCGGCGTCTCGAAACCGAGATCAGGCTCGAGAAAGATACGATCGATCTCTTGAGGGCTGACTGGGCGCTTTTGACTCAGCCAAACCGTCTTCACCGGCTGATCGGCGTCTATGGCACCGAGCTCGGCCTTGGCGCGACCGATACGACGCAACTCGCCATGCCCAAGGAATTGCCGATGATGAAGTCGCGTCTGCCGCAGCCCGAGACCACCATCGAGGACATCATTTCCGGCAAGGACAGTGAAGTCGCAGCGGCGCTGAAGGGCGTCGAGGCTGCAAAGTCCAGGCCTCCGTCCAAAATACCGGTACCCAAAAACCGTGGTGCTTCTTCTCTTGATGTTCATTCAACCGGATCGGTGAGACGCTGATGTCCTTCCTGTCACGAATCATGGTTTTGAAGAGCAGGGCGCATTTTTCGGCCGGTGGCCGTGGCCGCCCAACGATGCGCGGCGCGTCCTTTGAAGGTACGCGCAAGCGCAAGTCCGCCCAGGCGAAAAACCGCGTCGGCCTCCTGATCGCCGGCTTTGTCGCGTTCTACGGCGTCATCGGCGGACGTCTCGTGCAATACGGCTTTGCGATGCCGGAGGTAACGTCGAGCATTCTGCCGGCAGACCGGTTCATGGCGTCGCGCCCGGATATTGTCGACCGCAACGGCGAGGTGCTGGCCACCGACATCCGCACCGTCTCGCTGTTTGCCGAGCCGCACAAGATCGTCGACGCCGACGAGGTGATCGAAAAGCTCGCGACCGTGCTGAACGATCTCGACGTGAAGGGCACCTATACGAAGCTTCGCTCCAATTCGCATTTCCAGTGGCTGCGCCGCCAGCTGACCCCGAAGCAGCAGAGCCAGATCCTGGCACTCGGCATCCCGGGCATCGGTTTCCGGCCTGAGAAGCGCCGTTTCTATCCCGGTGGCAGAACTGCTGCGCATCTCGTCGGTTACGTCAATATCGACAACCGCGGCGTCGCCGGGATGGAACGCTACATCGATTCCCAGGGTCTCGCGGACCTTGCGGCCGTCGGCATGACCTCCGATCAGCCGCTTGAGCCGGTCAAGTTGTCGATCGATCTGCGCGTCCAGGCAATCGTTCAGCAGGTCGTTGCCGAATCGATCGGCAAATACTCGGCGATCGGTGCAGGCGCCGTCGTCATCGACGTTCACACCGGTGAAATCCTCGGCATGGCATCGGCACCGGATTTCGATCCGAACGACCCGAACGGCGTGGACGCTGAAAAGGGCTGGATGAACCGCATGTCGAACAGCACGTTCGAAATGGGCTCCACCTTCAAATCCTTCACGCTCGCCATGGGTCTCGATGACGGCAAGATGAACCTGCAGAGCTCGTTCGATGCTCGCTTCCCGATCCGCATCGGCGGTTTCACCATCAAGGACTTCCATGGCAAGGGGCGCGTGTTGAGCGTTCCGGAAATCTTCCAGTATTCTTCGAACATCGGCACGGCGAAGATCGCCGACATGGTCGGCATTGCAGGACACAAGGACTTCCTGACGCGGCTTGGACTTCTCAGCCGGATGAAGACCGAACTGCCGGAAATCGCGATGCCAAGTCAGCCGCGCGAATGGAAGAAGATCAACTCCATCACCATCTCGTTCGGTCACGGCGTGTCGACAACGCCGCTACAGACGGCTGTTGCCGGTGCGGCACTGGTCAACGGCGGCAAGCTCGTTCCGCCGACATTCCTGCCCCGCACCCAGGCGCAGGCCGACGAGATCGCCACCCAGGTCATGAAGCCCACGACCAGCAAGGACATGCGCTTTCTGTTCGAATGGAACGGCATCAACGGATCGGGCCGCAATGCGCGCGTGGCCGGCTTCAATGTGGGCGGCAAGACCGGAACGGCGGACAAGGTCGTCAACGGCCGCTACGCCCACGACAAGAACTTCAACGCGTTTCTGTCTGCCTTCCCGATGGACAATCCGCGCTATGTCGTCCTGTCCTTCAGCGACGAGCCGAAGACCGACAAAGGCAATGGCGCCGCGCTCGCTGCGATGTCCGCAGCACCCATGGTCAAGGAGATTATCGCGCGGTCTGCTCCCATTCTCGGTGTAAAGCCAAAATTCGGCAATGACGGTTCTGCCCTGCTTGTGTCTTATTGAGGATCAAGAACGGGCCCTCGATTCGTGAGGGAGCCTGCTGTTAGATGGAAAGATTACCGATGAAACTGCGCGATCTTGCCGGAGACGATTTTCCGGAAGCGGCCGATATCCTGGCTGGACCAGCCGGTGATGTGGATATTCTCGGTCTTTCCTCGGACAGTCGGCAAATCGCCGAGGGCATGCTGTTCGCAGCTCTTGCTGGATCCAAGGCTGACGGGTCGCGCTTTGTCGACGATGCCGCCGCCAAGGGCGCGGTTGTCGCCATCGCGTCCCATCCGGCAGACAGCAGCATCCCGGTTGTGGTTGTGGACAATCCACGCCGCTTTCTAGCAATCGCTGCCGCTCGGCTGTATGGCGCTCAGCCGGAGACGATGGTTGCGGTAACAGGCACTGCCGGCAAGACTTCGGTTGCCTCTTTCACCCGGCAGATCTGGGCCTATGCCGGCCATGCGGCTGCACAGATCGGCACGACGGGCGTCGTCTCGCCTGATCGCAACGATTACGGTTCGCTGACCACGCCTGATCCCGTCGAGCTTCAGAAGCTACTGGCGGAACTCGCGTCCGAAGGCGTCACCCACGCGGCGATGGAAGCGTCCAGCCACGGTCTCGACCAGAGCCGTCTCGACGGCGTCAAGCTGTCGGCTGTCGGTTTCACCAATCTTGGCCGCGACCATATGGACTACCATCCGACCGTCGAGAGCTACATGGCCGCCAAGATGCGGCTGTTCGATACGCTGGCACCTGCGGGCGCTCCGGCCGTGATCTTTGCCGACGACCGCTGGACTGAAACTGCGATCGAGGTGGCACTTGCTTCAGGCCTCAGCATCCGGACCGTCGGGCGCAAGGGCGGCTATCTCTGCCTGAAGCGTGTCGAACACTTCCGTCACAAGCAGACCGCGGAGATCCATGCGGACGGCAAGATCTATGAGGTCGATATCCCGCTCGCGGGCGACTTCCAGGTGGCCAATGCGCTGGTTGCCGCAGGACTTGCGATGTCGACCGGCGTTCCGGCCGCTGTTGCCATGGCAGCGCTTGAAAAGCTCGTCGGCGCATCCGGCCGGCTCGAGCTTGTCGGCCAGACGAAGGATGGCGCGCTTGCCTATGTGGATTACGCCCACAAGCCCGATGCGCTCGAGAACGTTCTGAGCTCCGTGCGTCCGTTCACCACCGGCCGCGTGGTCGTTGTGTTCGGCTGCGGCGGAGATCGCGACAAGGGCAAGCGTCCGATCATGGGAGAGATTGCCACCCGCCTTGCGGACGTGGTGATCGTCACCGACGACAATCCTCGCTCCGAGGAGCCGGCCACGATCCGCTCCGAGATCATGGCGGCAGCGCCGGGCGCGGAAGAGATCGCCGACAGGGCAAAGGCAATCCGTCACGCGGTCGGACTGCTCAAAACTGGCGATACGCTGATCGTTGCCGGCAAGGGGCATGAGGAAGGACAGACGGTTGGGGCAACGACATTGCCGTTCTCCGATCATGTCGAAGTGCGCAAGGCATTGCAGGACCTGGCGGAGGGCGTAGCATCGTGAGCTTTCTTTGGACCTCGCAGGAAATGGCCACCGTCATGGACGGCCGGCCGATCGGGCAGATGCCGGAAGGCGTCACCGGTCTTTCGATCGACAGCCGCGGAATCACCGAGGGTGAAGCGTTTTTCGCCATCAAGGGTGACCGGGTCGACGGGCATGACTATGCCAGCATGGCGATTGCCAACGGTGCATCGCTGATCGTCGTTTCAGAAGCGAAGCTGCCGGCAATGGGCCGTCTGACGATCCCGATGATCGTCGTCGAGGACGTGCTGGCCGCACTCGTCAAGCTCGGGATCGCGGCACGTGACCGCAGTCGCGCCCGTATCGTTGCCGTGACCGGTTCGGTCGGCAAGACGACGACCAAGGAAATGTTGCGCCATGCACTTGCCCCGTCCGGCAAGGTGCATGCGGCCGTCGCCTCGTTCAACAATCACTGGGGCGTCCCGCTGACGCTCGCACGCATGCCGTCCGATACGGATTTCGGCGTGTTCGAGATCGGCATGAACCATGCCGACGAAATCCGGCCGCTGGTCAAAATGGTGCGCCCGCATGTGGCGATCATCACGACGATTGCTGCCGCCCATCTCGGGCATTTCAACAGTCTCGAAGAGATCGCGGCTGCCAAAGCCGAGATCCTTGAGGGTATCGAGCCCGGCGGGGCTGCCATCCTCAACCACGACAATGCACAGTTTGCGCTGCTGGAACAGAAAGCCCACGAGTTGGGCGTCAGCCATGTCATGACCTTCGGCCAGCATGCAAAGGCCGACTATCGCCTTGCCGATTTCGAGGGCAATGCCGAGAGCTCCGTTATCTGGGCCGTTCTCAATGGCGAGACGAAGGAGTTCGTAATCGGCGCACCTGGCCGCCACATCGCCGAAAATGCCATGACAGTTTTAGGAGCGGCGCTCCTCCTCGGTGCCGACATGGGCTCGGTGGGGCAGGCGCTGGCCGAACTCAAGGCCGTCAAGGGCAGGGGACAGCGCCATCGTCTCGGTATTGGCGAAGGCCATTTGACGCTGATCGACGAGAGCTACAACGCTAATCCTGCCTCCGTTCGGGCCGCGATCTCCCTGCTCGCAGCGACAGCACCGGAACTCACCGGTCGCCGCATTGCCGTCCTCGGCGACATGCTGGAAATGGGCGAGTTCTCGGCCCAGGTGCACGAAGAGCTGGGCGGGCCATTGCTCGCCTCCGGGATCGAGCACGTCTGGCTCGCCGGCAAGGAAATGGCCGCTCTGCGGGATGCGCTGCCTGATAGTGTCGACGTACAGTATTTCGAAACGACGGACGCACTGACTGAATACGTCGTGCGCTCCGTCATTCCCGGCGACGTGCTGATGGTGAAGTCGTCACTCGGGCTTGGTTTCGGCAAGATCGTTGCCGCGCTGCTTGACAACTACCCGGCTTTTTCCGACACGGACCGCCAACCTTAAGACGACGCGGCTTTTTTGAAAGGGCCCTTTATGCTGATCTGGCTCGTGGAACTGGCAGACAAGATTCAGTTCTTCAACCTGTTCCGATACATCACGTTCAGGACGGGAGCAGCGCTCTTCACCTCGGCGTTCATCGTCTTCATGTTCGGGCCACGGATGATCAATTCACTCCGAATCCGTCAGGGCAAGGGTCAGCCGATCCGCGCCGACGGACCGCAGACCCACTTCAAGAAGGCCGGTACGCCGACCATGGGCGGGCTGATGATTCTCGCCGGCATCGTCGGCGGATCGCTGCTCTGGGCCGATCTTTCCAACATCTACGTGGTCGCCACGCTGCTCGTGACGCTCGGATTCGGCGCGATCGGTTTTTATGACGACTATCTTAAGGTCACCAAGCAGACCGACAAGGGCTTTTCCGGCAAGGCGCGCCTCGGCATCGAGTTCCTGATCGCCGGCATCGCCGTGTTCTTCATGATGCGACTAGCGATGGTGACGGAGCCTGCGGGAAACCCGCATCTGGCAACCTCGGTCGCCTTTCCCTTCGCCAAGGATTTCCTGATCAATATCGGCTATTTCTTCATCCTGTTCGGTGGCTTCGTCATCGTCGGCGCCGGCAATGCGGTCAACCTGACTGACGGTCTCGACGGGTTGGCGATCGTGCCGGTCATGATTGCCGCCGCGTCGTTCGGGGTGATTGCCTATCTGGTCGGTAACGCCGTCTTTGCAGGCTATCTGCAGATCAATTTTGTCCCCGGAACCGGTGAGCTCGCCGTCATCATGGGCGCGGTGATCGGGGCTGGCCTCGGCTTTCTCTGGTTCAACGCCCCGCCGGCTGCGATCTTCATGGGCGATACCGGTTCGCTGGCACTCGGCGGCCTGATCGGTTCGGTTGCCGTCGCCACCAAGCACGAGATCGTCATGGCGATCATCGGCGGCCTGTTCGTGATGGAAACGATGTCCGTGATCATTCAGGTCGGCTTCTTCAAGATGACCGGCCGGCGTGTGTTCCTGATGGCGCCGATCCATCACCATTTCGAAAAGCTTGGCTGGACCGAAAGCCAGGTCGTGATCCGGTTCTGGATCATCGCCGTCGGCCTCGCGATGCTCGGCCTCTCGACCCTCAAGCTGCGGTGATCCGATGATCCCGGTCACGACGTTCAGCGGAAAACGTGTCGCACTATTCGGTCTCGGTGGTTCGGGGCTGGCGACCGCGCAGGCGCTGGTTGCCGGCGGTGCCACGGTTCTGGCCTGGGACGACAATCCTGACAGCGTCGCCAAGGCAAACGTTGCCGGCATCGAGACGGCGGACTTGCGAACCATCGACTGGAGCGCGCAGGCGGCCTTCGTTCTGTCTCCGGGCGTTCCGCTGACCCATCCAAAGCCGCATTGGAGCGCCGATCTGGCGCGTGCTGCCGGCGTCGAGATCATCGGTGATGTGGAGCTTTTCGTGCGCGAGCGCCGGGCGCATGCACCGGACTGCCCGTTCATCGCCATCACCGGCACCAACGGCAAGTCGACCACGACGGCGCTGATTGCGCATATCCTGCGCTCAAGCGGGCGCGACACGCAGCTGGGCGGCAATATCGGGACGGCGATCCTGACGCTCGATCCGCCGAAGGCCGAACGCTATTACGTCGTCGAATGCTCGTCCTACCAGATCGATCTGGCCCCGACGCTCAATCCCACGGCCGGCATAGTGCTCAACCTCACACCTGACCATCTCGATCGTCACGGCACGATGCAGCACTATGCCGACATCAAGGAGCGACTGGTTGCTGGGGCGAAGACCGCCGTCATCGGCGTCGACGACAGCTATTCGACGCTGATCGCCGACCGGGTCGAGCGCACAGGCGTCAAGGTTCGTCGCATTTCCAAGCGTAATGCGGTCGCCGATGGTATCTATGCCGAGACAACCCGGCTCATCGAGATGAATGGTGGCGTTTCGTCTGCGCTAGTCGACCTCGATGGCATCCCGACGTTGAAGGGCAGCCACAATGCTCAGAACGCGGCAGCGGCGATTGCAGCCTGCCTGGCGGTCGGCGTGTCTGCCGATGACATCCGCGCCGGTCTGCGGTCATTCCCGGGCCTCAAGCACCGCATGCAGCCGGTCGGGAGACGGGACCATGTTGTTTTCGTCAATGATTCGAAGGCAACGAACGCCGAAGCCGCGGCCCCTGCGCTTTCCAGCTATGAGCGGATCTACTGGATTGCGGGCGGTCTTCCCAAGGAAGGCGGCATCGCAAGCCTCGCACCACTCTTCCAGAATATAACAAAAGTCTATTTGATTGGAGAAGCAGCACCGGCATTCGCAGCAACTCTTGGAGACACGGTCCCTTACGAAATTTCGGGCACGCTCGAACGGGCCGTTACCCATGCAGCCGCAGATGCGGCAGCCGACACTGTTTCGTCGGCAGTGATGTTGTCGCCGGCATGCGCCAGCTTTGATCAGTTTAAGAATTTCGAAGTGCGCGGCGATGCGTTTGTCGCACTCGTCGCAGCTCTCGACAGTGTGGACATGCTGGTCGATACCGGAAAAGGAAACTGAATATGGTAAGCCGCGCAGACCGTGGACCGCTCGCAGACTGGTTCTGGACGATCGACCGTTTTTTCCTGGCGGCCTTTATCATGCTGATGGGCATCGGGTTCATGTTGTCGTTTGCGGCATCGCCAGCCGTTGCCCAGCGCATCGGTCTCTCAGACTTCCACTTCGTCGAACGCCATGCGGTTTTCCTCATTCCGTCACTCGCCATCATGATTGGCCTGTCGTTCCTGACCCCGCGTCAGGTACGAAGGACCGCAATCGTGCTTCTTGCTCTTTCGCTGGCCGCGATGGTTCTGGCGTTGTTCTTCGGCGTCGAGGTCAAGGGGGCGCGGCGCTGGATCGGTGTTGGCGCGCTGTCCATCCAGCCGTCCGAATTCATGAAGCCCGCCTTCGTGGTGGTCTGCGCCTGGCTGTTTTCAGAGCACGCACGGCAGCCTGAAATTCCGGGCAATCTCTTCGCCATCATCCTGTTCGGCATCGTCGCGGCCCTTCTTGTCGCGCAGCCCGACCTTGGGCAGACGATCCTGACCAGCATCGTGTGGGGCGGCATGTTCTTCATGGCCGGCATGCCGTGGCTCTGGATCGTTCTGCTCGGCGGTGTCGGTGTCGGCGGTCTTCTTGCGGCCTATTACATGCTGCCGCACGTGACGGCCCGTTTCGACAAGTTCCTGACCGGCGAAGGCGACCGCTTCCAGGTGGAGACAGCGCATGAGGCGATCGTGCGCGGCAACTGGTTTGGCCAGGGCCCGGGCGAGGGCATCGTCAAGCGGATCCTTCCCGACAGTCACACCGACTTTGTGTTCTCCGTCGCGGCCGAGGAATTCGGCATCATCTTCTGCATGGCGCTTGTTGCAATCTTCGCCTTCATCGTGCTGCGCGGCCTCAAGCATGCCTTCAACGAGCGCAACGACTTCAACCGCTTTGCCGTCGCCGGCCTTGTGCTGCAGATCGGCATACAGTCGATGATCAATATCGGCGTCAATCTCGAGTTGATGCCGGCCAAGGGAATGACGCTTCCGTTGATCTCCTATGGCGGATCGTCGATGATCGCCATATGTGTGACAGCTGGTTTTATTCTGGCACTCACACGTCACCGGCCGGAACGGCGCGCGCAGGAACGCAGCTTGTTCCGCGTCGCGTCCGGAGTTCCCGCGGAGTAGGTATATGAGCAAGGGCATTATTCTGTTAGCCGCCGGGGGAACCGGCGGTCATCTTTTTCCTGCGGAAGCATTGGGTCACGAGCTGAAAGCACGGGGCTTTTCCGTGCATCTGGTGACCGACAGCCGCGCCGAGCGTTTTGCGGGCAAGTTTCCGGCAGACGAGATTCATGTCGTACCGTCGGCGACGTTCGGATCGAAAAATCCGATCGCGATGGCGCGGAATGCCTGGAAGCTCTGGACCGGTCTTCGCGCCGCGCGCAAGCTGATATCGCGTTTGCGGCCGATCGCGGTCGTCGGCTTCGGTGGCTATCCAACAGTCCCGCCATTGATGGCCTCGACCGGCATGGGCGTGCCGACGATCATCCATGAGCAAAATGCTGTGATGGGCCGCGCCAACAAGGCGCTGGCTTCGAGGGTGCAGGCGATCGCTGGAGGGTTTCTTCCCGAAACGACCGGCACATACGCGGCAAAGACCGTAACGACCGGCAATCCCGTGCGTCCCGCGGTTCTGGAAGCCGCAAACGTGCCCTACGTCGCGTCGCGGGGAACTGATCCGTTCCGGCTCGTCGTGTTCGGTGGTAGCCAGGGCGCTCAGTTCTTCTCGTCTGCCGTGCCCACAGCCTTGAGCCTTCTCGATCAATTCGAGCGGGACAGGCTGGTTGTGACACAGCAGGCACGCCCCGAGGATCAGGGCCGCGTCGGCTCGTGCTTCGGCAAGCTGAATTCAAAGGTAGAAATCTCGCCGTTCTTCCCCGACATGGCCGAGCGTCTTGCGGCGGCGCATCTCGTGGTGTGCCGCTCGGGTGCATCGACGGTATCGGAGATCTCGGTGATCGGGCGACCGTCCATTCTGGTGCCCTATCCCTATGCTCTGGATCACGACCAGGCGGCCAATGCGGCGGCGCTCGTTGCGACCGGCGGAGCCGAGGTCGTGGCGCAGTCCGAGCTTTCGCCGGAACGCCTCTCGGCGATGATATCGTCTGCCATGAATGAGCCGGAGCGGCTGGAAAAGACGGCGGCAGCCGCCAAGCGGGCAGGTCGGCCCAATGCGGCGATCGCACTTGCAGACCTCGTCACCGCGGTTGCTGAACGTAAAAATATTGCAGAATTCAAGGGAGTACGGGCATGAAGATGCCGAAGGCTATTGGCCTCGTTCATTTCATCGGCATCGGCGGGATCGGCATGAGCGGTATCGCCGAAGTGCTGCACAATCTCGGCCACAACGTTCAGGGCTCCGACCAGGCCGATAGCGCCAACGTGCAGCGCCTGCGCGACAAGGGTATCCCGGTTTTCGTCGGCCATACCGCCGAAAACCTCGGCGATGCGGAAGTCGTGGTCGTTTCGACAGCGATCAAGAAGAACAACCCGGAACTGGTTGCTGCGCGCGAAAAATCGCTGCCGATCGTCCGGCGCGCGGAAATGCTGGCGGAACTGATGCGCTTCCGCAATGCGATCGCGATCGGCGGCACGCATGGCAAGACCACCACGACCTCGATGGTCGCGGCATTGCTCGAAGCCGGCAATCTCGATCCGACCGTCATCAACGGCGGCATCATCAACGCCTACGGCACCAACGCCCGCATGGGCGAGGGCGAGTGGATGGTGGTGGAAGCCGACGAATCGGACGGTACCTTCCTGAAGCTGCCGGCCGACGTCGCGGTTGTGACGAATATCGATCCCGAGCATCTGGACCACTACGGCAATTTCGACGCGGTGCGAGCGGCCTTCCGGCAATTCGTCGAGAACGTGCCCTTCTACGGCTTCGGCGTTCTCTGCCTCGATCACCCGGAAGTGCAGGCTCTGGTGGGCAAGATCGAGGACCGCAAGGTCGTGACCTACGGGGAGAACCCGCAGGCCGATGCGCGGTTTTCGAACATCCGCATGGAGGGTACCAAGTCGATCTTCGACGTGGAAATCCGTCGCCGTCGCACCGGTCGGATCTTCACCTTCAAGGATCTGGTGTTGCCGATGCCGGGCCGCCACAACATCTCCAACGCAACGGCTGCGATTGCCGTCGCAAACCGGCTCGGGATATCGGAAGAGAATATCCGCAAGGGTCTTGCGAATTTCTCCGGCGTCAAGCGCCGCTTCACCCTGACCGGCACTGTCGACGGCGTTTCCATCTTCGACGATTACGGTCACCATCCGGTCGAGATCAAGGCCGTGCTGAAGGCAGCGCGCGAGGCATGCCAGGGGCGTGTCATCGCCGTCCACCAGCCGCACCGTTTCTCCCGGTTGTCGAGCCTGTTTGACGATTTTGCGAATTGTTTTAACGATGCCGACAGTATCATCCTTGCGCCGGTGTATGCCGCGGGGGAAGATCCGATCGAAGGGGTCAATTCAGAATCGCTGGTGTCGCGGATCAAATCGAGCGGCCACCGCGACGCGCGTTACATGACCTCTCCGAGCGAACTGGCTTCGATCGTCTCCGGCATTGCGAAGCCGGGGGATTTCGTGGTGCTTCTGGGGGCAGGCAACATCACGCAATGGGCTGCGTCGTTGCCGAAGGAACTTGAGAGATTTTCGGGACAGTAGAATGAAACAAGTAAATGGGGAAAAGCTGCTGACGTCACTCGGGGACGGCGTCAAGAACTTGCGTGGTCGTCTGACGCCGAACGCACCGATGGACCGTGTCACGTGGTTCCAGGCGGGCGGACTTGCCGAGCTGATGTTCCAGCCGCATGACGCCGAGGATCTCGCGACTTTCCTCAAGATGCTGCCGCAAGAGGTCCCTTTGACCGTTGTCGGCGTCGGCTCCAATCTGTTGGTGCGTGATGGTGGTATTCCGGGCGTTGTGGTCCGTCTCTCTGCCAAGGGGTTCGGCCAGCTCGATCTCATGGGTGACAACCGGATCAAGGCCGGTGCTATCTGCCCGGACAAGCACCTCGCTGCGATGGCGATGGACAATGGTATCGGCGGGTTTGCCTTCTACTACGGCATACCGGGTTCGATTGGCGGGGCGCTGCGGATGAACGCCGGCGCCAATGGCGGGGAGACTGCCGAGCGGCTGGTCGAAGTCCATGCCGTCGATCGCGAGGGCAACGAGCATGTGCTTTCCAACGAGGACATGGGATACAGCTACCGCCATTCATCGGCTTCCAAGGACCTGATCTTCACCCATGCGGTGTTCGAAGGGTACCCGGAGGACCGTGCCAAGATCCGCGCCGACATGGACGCTGTTCGCCAGCACCGCGAGACCGTGCAGCCGGTCAAGGAAAAGACCGGCGGCTCTACCTTCAAGAACCCGGAAGGCCATTCCGCCTGGAGCCTTATCGACGAGGCCGGCGGCCGCGGTCTGATGAACGGTGGCGCCCAGATGTCGTCGCTGCATTGCAATTTCATGATCAATATCGGCCATGCCACCGGCTATGATCTCGAATATCTCGGCGAGATGGTGCGCCAGCGCGTGTTCGACAAATCGGGCATCAAGCTGGAGTGGGAGATCAAGCGCCTCGGTATCTTCATGCCGGGCCGGGAAGTGCGGCCCTTCCAGGGTGCGACGACGGAGTAGCTGACATGAGCGACCCGTTCGATTTTGGAAAGGAGGAGCGGAAGCTCCTTCTTGTCCACAACGAACGGACCAAACTCCGCGCCAACGCGCTGGACAGGCTCTCCAGCGCGTCCGCTGCGGCCGGCTTCATTGCTCCGATCGCATCGATGTCCAATAACGGCGTCACGTTTGGTATTTCGGTATCAATCGTTGCCTCGACCACGGCTTGGATTTTCACCGCATTGGTACTACATTTCGCTGCACAGCTTATGTTGGGAAAACTGAGGCCATGAATTTCGCTGCAGCTTTCTATCTTTACATCCTGCCTTTGAGCATTTCAGGCATTGCTTTGGTATGGATGGCTTATGAAAAGTGGAAAGAGCGGCGCAGGCCGCCGCATGCCGGCGAATAGGGCATGACAGGTCAACAACGAAAAGCCCGCGAAGTCAGAGACTTCGCGGGCTTTTTTGTCATTTTGATTCCGGTTTAGCTTAGACCTCGTCCTTGCCCGACAGGAGGATGCAGACCAGCGTGATCACGGCAGCGATGCCGAGATAGTAGCCGACATAGGCCATGCCGTAATTGGCCTGGAGGTAGGTTGCGATATAGGGCGCGAGCGACGCGCCGAAGATGCCGGCGAGGTTGAAGGTGATCGACGAGCCCGTATAGCGGACCGCGGTCGGGAAGGGAGCGGCCAGTGCCGTTCCGATCAGGCCATAGGTCATGCCCATCAGCACCATCGCCAGTACGACGAACAGGAAGATCATGCCTTCGCCATTGGTCATCAGTGCCGGCAGGACAAACGAGAACAGCCCGATCAGCACCGTCGTCACGATCAGCATCTCGCGGCGTCCGTAGCGGTCACCCAGCTTGCCAACGATCGGAATGAAAATGCCGAACACGATCGAGCCGAGCAACTGCACCTCGAGCGCATCGAGGAACGGCATCTTCAGGATCTTGACGTTGTAGGACAGAAGATAGGCCGAGCCGATGTAGAACAGCACGAAGGTTGCAAGCGCCACGAAAGTGCCAAGCGCCAGGCTGCGCTTGTGCGTGCGGAACAGTTCCACGACCGGGATCTCGACCCGCTCCTGCTTGTCGATTGTCTTCTGGAAGGCTGGCGTCTCGGTGATCGAGAGGCGTACCCAGAGGCCAACGGCAATCAGCAGGATCGATGCAATGAACGGAATGCGCCAGCCCCAGGACAGAAGCGCTTCCTGCGACATGAAGTGCAGCAGGATCCAGAACACGCCCGAAGACAGGAACAGGCCGACAGGCGCGCCAAGCTGCGGGAACATGCCGTACCAGGTGCGCTTACCAGGAGGTGCGTTTTCGGTCGCGAGCAGAACAGCACCGCCCCATTCGCCGCCGAGGCCAAAGCCCTGGCCGAAACGGCAAAGCGCCAGAAGCAGCGGTGCTGCCACGCCGATCGTCTCATAGGTCGGCAGCAGGCCGATGATCACGGTGGAAATGCCCATGGTCAAAAGTGCGGCAACCAGCGTTGTCTTGCGTCCGATCCGGTCACCGAAATGGCCGAACACGACGGCACCGAGCGGGCGGGCAAAAAATGCGATCGAGAAGGTTGCGAACGAGGCAAGCAGTGCGGTCGTCGGATCGCTGTTGGGGAAGAACAGCGCCGGGAAGACGAGGACCGCAGCCGTCGCGTAAACGTAGAAATCGAAGAACTCGATCGTCGTGCCGACCAGGCTGGCCGTCAGGACGCGTGCAGGAGAATTCATTGCAACATGCGCTAACGGCTCAGCTGACGGCGAAGCGGGAGGCGTCGCGTTTGTCATACTGATTCCAATTCAGGAGATTTAAATATGCGGCTCTCTAGGAGTACCGGCTGCGACATACAGCAGTTTTCTGACGAGTAAAACAAAAAACGCGCAATAAACGGCACGTTTTCACCCCTGATCCATTGCGATCTTACCGCGCTCGAGCAGCTGTTCGAGCTCCATGTCCCGTGCGGTACCATGCGACCTCAAGTCCTGCATTAACCATTTCAAAATCTAATTTGTGCTTCAATTTCAGCCTGTTGGGTTCTCCCATTAAGGAAAGTAAACGATTTGTTAACCATTTTGGTGCACCAATAGCCTGGCGATCAGATCTGAGAAAGAATCGTTGGTCGTACAAGTTTGGCGCAAGCGATGTCGCTTAAGCCTAAAGCCCTTTTCCGGGAGTGGTTGATGAACGACATGCATGTGGCTGTATTGATGGGAGGGTTTTCCTCCGAGCGGCCGGTCAGCCTGTCTTCCGGCAACGCCTGTGCTGAGGCTTTGGAAGGCGAGGGTTACAAGGTGACGCGGGTTGATGTCGATCGTGATGTCGCAGCGGTTCTTGCCAGCCTGCGCCCGGATGTCGCCTTCAATGCGCTGCATGGTCCCTTCGGTGAAGATGGCACCATCCAGGGCGTGCTCGAATATCTCGAGATCCCCTATACGCATTCCGGCGTTCTGGCCTCCGCTCTCGCGATGGACAAGCAGCAGGCAAAGCACGTGGCTAAGGCTGCCGGTATTCCTGTTGCTGAAGCCAAGGTCATGGATCGCCATGAATTTACCAATGAGCATCCGATCGCCACGCCTTACGTCGTCAAGCCGGTGCGCGAAGGCTCGTCCTTCGGCGTCGTCATCGTCAAGGAAGGCCAGTCTCACCCGCCGCAGATCATTACCTCGCCGGAATGGAAATACGGCAGCCAGGTGATGGTCGAGCGTTATGTCTATGGCCGCGAGCTGACCTGCGGCGTCATGGGCGACGTGGCGCTGGGTGTGACGGAAGTCATCCCGAACGGTGATGCGTTCTACGACTACGATGCGAAATATGCCGTCGGTGGTTCGAGCCACGTCATTCCCGCACAAATTTCACCAAATATTTACCAAAAAATTCAATCCTTGGCGCTTGAGGCGCATCGGGCAATGGGGTGCCGTGGCGTCAGTCGTTCGGACTTTCGCTTCGACGACCGGTTTTCCGAAGACGGCGAAGTCATCTGGCTCGAAATCAACACCCAGCCCGGGATGACGCCGACCTCGCTTGTGCCTGAGATGGCTGTTCATGCTGGTCATACTTTTGGTGGTCTCGTCCGTTGGATGGTGGAGGACGCGTCGTGTTTGCGTTGAATAGCAAAAAAGCTGACGATCACGGCCGGGCAAACTATCTCGGCGCTGAAGAGCGTCGTGTACTGCCGCGTCCACTGCGCCGCGTCGTCCGCTTCGGCTTGAGCCTTGCGACGGGCCGCATCCATATCCCTGATCATACCGGCACGTTCGCGACTTTCGGTTTCTTCGCGGTTGTCGGCCTCTACGGAATGTCGCTCGGCGGCCATGCCCAGACGGTTGCTCAGGCGACGACAGCGGCCGTCGGTTTCGCCATCGAAGACGTTCGCGTCTCGGGCAATGACCAGACCTCGGAAATCGACATCCTGCAGCTTCTCGGTCTCGACGGAACGACCTCGCTGGTCGCTCTCGACGTCGATCAGGCGCGCCGCAAGCTGTCCGAGCTTCCCTGGGTTCGCTATGCCGAAGTCCGCAAAGTCTATCCGCGCACCATCGAAGTCATGCTCAAGGAGCGCGAAGCTTTCGGGATCTGGCAGAACGGTTCGGATCTCGCTCTGATCGAAAAGAACGGTTCCATCATCGCGCCGCTGCGGGACAGCAAGTTCGCTTCCCTGCCGCTGTTCGTGGGTCGTGAAGCAGACAAGGCCGCATCCGCTTTCGTCGATCAGATGGCTGCGTGGCCGGAGCTTCGCTCGCGGGTGAAGGCCTATGTTCGCGTCGCCGGTCGTCGCTGGGATTTGCACATCGACAACGGCGTTGTACTCAAGCTGCCGGAAACCCAGGTCGAGACCGCGCTCAGCGTGCTGGCTCGTCTGGAAAAGGAAGAACGGATCCTGGAGCGTGACATCGCTGCCGTCGATCTTCGCCTGCACGACCGCACAACCGTTGAACTTACTTCTGCCGCCACCGAACGCCGCAACGAGGCAGTCGAGGCACGCACGAAGGCGTTGAAGAAGGCAGGAGAGACGTGAGTGTATTCGGTTCTTCCAATTACGGGCTTCCGCACATGAAGCCACTGTCTTCCAAGCGCAGCCACATCGTTTCGGTGCTCGACATCGGCTCGACCAAGGTCGTGTGCATGATTGCGCGGCTGACGCCAAAGCAGGAAAGCCAGATCCTGCCGGGTCGGACCCATCATGTCGAGATCATCGGCATCGGCCACCAGCGTTCGCGCGGCGTCAAGTCCGGCGTCATCGGCGATCTCGATGCGGCGGAAAGCGTCGTCCGTCTTGCGGTTGACGCTGCAGAGCGCATGGCCGGCCTCACGGTCGACAGCCTCATCGTCAATGTTTCGGCTGGTCGTCTGACCAGCGACGTCTATACGGCATCGATCGACCTCGGTGGACAGGAAGTCGAATCGGCCGATCTGAAGCGTGTTCTCGTCGCAGCCAGCCAGAAGTCGGCTCGCCAGGACCGCGCAATCCTTCACTCGCTGCCGACCGGCTTCACGCTGGATGGCGAAGTCGGGATCCGCGATCCGCTGGCGATGTACGGCGATATGCTGGGCGTCGATATGCATGTCGTCACCGCCGAGCGCGTGATGCTGCGCAACCTCGAGCTCTGCATCAACCGGGCGCATCTGTCCGTCGAGGGCATGGTGGCAACGCCCTATGCCAGCGGCCTTGCAGCACTTGTCGACGACGAAGTCGAACTGGGTTGTGCGGCGATCGACATGGGCGGCGGCACGACAACAATTTCGGTGTTTGCCGAGGGCAAGCTCGTTCATACGGATGCGATCGGCCTCGGTGGCCATCACGTCACCACTGACCTTGCACGTGGTCTTTCGACCCGGATCGAGGATGCCGAGCGGATGAAGGTCGTGCATGGCTCGGCCGTCTCCAACGGCGCAGACGACCGCGACATGATTTCGGTTCCGCCGATCGGCGAGGACGACCGCGACCAGCCGACCCAGGTTCCGCGCTCGCTCGTGACCCGGATCGTCAAGGCCCGCATCGAAGAAACGCTGGAACTGATTCGTGACCGGATCCAGAAATCCGGTTTCAGCCCGATCGTCGGCAAGCGCGTGGTTCTGACGGGCGGTGCCAGCCAGTTGACCGGCCTGTCGGAGACAGCCCGTCACATTCTGGCCCGCAATGTTCGTATTGGTCGTCCGATGGGCATTTCCGGCTTGCCGGCTGCCGCCAAGGGCCCGGCCTTTTCGACGGCCGTCGGACTGATGATCTACCCGCAGGTCGCGGACCTCGAAACACATGCATCCCAGAGCGGCCTGATCGGCTCGCTCGGAAATGGAAACGGCCGTCTCGCCCGTGTCGGGCAATGGCTCAAGGAAAGTTTTTGACCCGGGCTCTGCTCCCGGATCAGAGAAGTTGCAATGAATTGGCCAGCTCGGCAATGCGGCCACGAGAAGAAGGACAGGTACAATGACGATCAAGCTTCAAAAGCCTGATATTACCGAGCTGAAGCCTCGGATCACCGTTTTCGGCGTCGGCGGCGGCGGCGGCAATGCCGTCAACAACATGATCACCGCAGGGCTGGAAGGCGTCGATTTCGTCGTTGCCAATACCGATGCCCAGGCGCTGACCATGACCAAGGCCGAGCGGATCATCCAGATGGGTGTGCAGGTCACCGAAGGTCTCGGCGCAGGTTCGCAGCCGGAAGTCGGTCGCGCTGCCGCTGAGGAATGCCTCGACGAGATCATCGATCATCTTAACGGAACGCATATGTGCTTCGTCACCGCCGGCATGGGCGGCGGCACCGGCACCGGTGCTGCTCCAGTCGTTGCACAGGCTGCCCGCAACAAGGGTATCCTCACGGTTGGCGTTGTTACCAAGCCGTTCCACTTCGAAGGCGGTCGCCGCATGCGGCTTGCCGAACAGGGCATCCAGGAACTGCAGAAGTCGGTCGACACGCTGATCGTCATTCCGAACCAGAACCTATTCCGCATCGCCAACGACAAGACGACGTTTGCCGACGCCTTCGCCATGGCCGACCAGGTTCTCTATTCGGGCGTTGCCTGCATCACCGACCTGATGGTCAAGGAAGGCCTCATCAACCTCGACTTCGCGGACGTTCGTTCCGTGATGCGCGAAATGGGCCGTGCGATGATGGGCACCGGCGAAGCTTCGGGTTCGGGCCGTGCGATGCAGGCAGCGGAAGCTGCTATCGCCAACCCGCTGCTCGACGAGACTTCGATGAAGGGTGCACAGGGCCTGCTGATCTCCATCACCGGTGGTCGCGACCTCACACTGTTCGAAGTCGACGAAGCGGCAACCCGCATCCGCGAAGAAGTCGATCCGGACGCCAACATCATCCTCGGCGCAACCTTCGACGAAGCGCTGGAAGGCATCATCCGCGTCTCCGTCGTTGCCACCGGCATCGACCGCGCCCATGGCGAAATCGACCTGCGTGCCGCTGAAATGCGCGCAGCCCAGAAGCCGATTATCCGTCCTTCGGCGGCCGTTGCTCCGGCTCCGGCCGCACAGCAGCCTGTCATGATGCAGGCACCGGTTCAGGCCGCAGCGCCTGCGCCAATGGCTCCCAAGGCTGTCGATCCGATCGCCGAGACCATCCGCCAGGCCGAAGCCGACATGGAACGCGAACTGGCTATCCCGCAGCCGGTCATGCAGCAGCCTGCAGCGCCCGCGCCGCAGCCAGTCATGCAGCAGCAGCCGCCGGCCGAAGAGGCATTCCGTCCGCAGAGCCGTCTGTTCGCACAGTCTGCACCGGTTGAAGCCGCTCCGCAGGTTTCGCGCCCGGCTCCGCAGATGACGCAGCAGCCAGCACCACGCATGACACAGCCGGTTCAGCAGGAGCCTGTCTACCGCGAACCCGTCATGGAACCGGTCCGCATGCCGAAGGTCGAGGATTTCCCGCCGGTCGTTAAGGCCGAGATGGATCACCGCACCCAGCCTGCCAGCCATGTGCAGGAAGAGCGCGGCCCGATGGGTCTTCTGAAGCGAATCACCAACTCGCTTGGCCGTCGTGATGAAGAAGAGCATGTCGAACCGGCCGCCGCTCCGGCACCGGCTCAGCAGCAGCGCCGTCCGCTGTCGCCTGAGGCAAGCCTCTACGCACCGCGTCGCGGCAACCTCGACGATCACGGTCGTTCGGTACCGCAGAGCTCGCAGCATGACGACGATCAGCTCGAAATTCCGGCATTCCTTCGCCGTCAGTCGAACTGATTTGTGGGAGCGTCGCAGCGTCAGCGCGCGGCGTTCAACAAATGTCTGCAGAGCCCGGGTCGTTGCACCCGGGCTTTGTGTATCCGGACGCCTGAGGCGTTAAGGATTTTGTCCTGGACCTCCGGAAAAGTTGCCTTAATTCAGGTTGTTACCGGTAGACGTCCGCGTTTGTGCCTTGAGTCCTAACACCGCGTCATTCTGCGGGTTGGTGGCGTAACAATCCGATACGAACAGTGATTTGGAATGTTAAAGACGCCTGCGTATGTAAGACGATAAGTGATGCTGACATGAACGTTTGAGAGGCGTTGTCGCCGGTATCTAACCAAGCTCGATCCCAGACCAGGGGTCTTGAGAGAAGGCATTAGAATGACCATCGGATTGCTCGGTTTCCAGACCACCATCGCGGCCCCGGTTTCTTTGACCGGTATTGGCGTGCATTCGGGGTCTCCGGTCAGCATCACATTCCAGCCTGCTGAAGCCAATTCCGGTATCATCTTCGCGCGTCAGTTTGATGACGGATCTTCTGCCGAATACCGCGCCGTCTCCTCTCAGGTTGGACCGACCGATCTCTGCACTATCCTCGGTTCGTCGCCGGCCACCTGGGTTGCCACGATCGAACACGTGATGGCAGCACTCTACGCGCTCGGGATCGACAACGTGACTGTCGATGTCGATGGCGCCGAAATGCCGATCATGGACGGCAGCTCCTATCCTTTCATTGATGCGATCGAACAGGTCGGCATCGTCAATCTCAATGTGAAGCGTCGCTACATCCGTGTCATCAAGCCGGTCCGAATCGAATCGGGCGCGTCCTGGTCCGAGTTCCGGCCGCATGATGGTACCCGCTTTGAAGTCGAGATCGATTTCGCATCTCCGCTGATCGGCCGTCAGAGCTGGAACGGTGAACTGACCGCAGCGCGGTTCAAGCAGGATCTTTCACGGGCTCGTACATTCGGCTTCATGCGTGACGTCGAGCGCCTTTGGGCTGCTGGCTACGCTCTCGGTTCGTCGCTTGAGAATTCCGTCGTCATTTCCGATGACGAAACGGTCGTGAACGTCGAGGGTCTCCGTTACCAAGACGAATTCGTGCGCCACAAGACGCTGGACGCGGTTGGCGATCTTGCGCTTGCCGGCGCTCAGTTCATTGGCTGCTACCGCTCCTATCGCGGCGGCCACAAGATGAACGCCAATGCGCTGAAAGCTCTGCTCAACGATCCGACGGCTTATGAAATCGTCGAAGCGCCATCGTCGCGGGTTGCGCGCGTGAGGGCCGGAGATTTTGTTCCGGTCAGCGTTAGTGAACTGGCGCCGTCTTTTGCTTGAATAACAACTCCAGTCGACTTGGCCGCTTCCGTTGGAAGCGGCTTTTCTTTTGAATAGCCATGTGTGCTGCGGTCGGTGCCACAAAAATGCGTTAATGGGTGAGCATTGCGTTGCTCTGCCAATACTTTTATGGCTAGAACGACCTGCTTTCGGGCAGCAGGGCAAAACGGGCGGGACATCGGGAATTGTCGAATGGCGTATGCGAAGGCTGTAGAAATGCGTAGAGCGGCAAGGATCGCACTTGTATCGTTGGTGTTTGCGGGTGCCGGTCTCGGCCTTACCGCATGCCAGTCGGACAAAGACATCGACATCACCAAGCTCGGTTTCGAAAGCGAGTCGCCCGAGGCCCTCTACAATCAGGGCCTTGCCAACATGAAGGCGGGCAATATCGTCGAAGCGAGCCGCAAGTTCGACGCCATCGAGAAGCAGAACCCGTTCACCGAATGGGGCCGCAAGGCGCTCGTCATGAGCACGTTCAGCAAGTATCGCATGGGCCGCAACGACGAAGCCATCACCGTCGGTAACCGCTATCTCAACCAGTACCCGCGCTCCGCAGATTCGGCCTACGTGCAGTATCTGGTCGGCCTTGCCTATTCCAAGCAGGTCGCCGACGTCACGCAGGACCAGAAGGCCGCCAACAACACGATCGATGCGATGACCAAGGTCGTCCGTGATTATCCCGATTCGGAATATGTCGAGGATGCGCAGGCCAAGATCCGCTTTGCGCGTGACCAGCTTGCCGGCAAGGAAATGCAGGTCGGGCGATACTATCTCGAGCGCAAGGAATATCTTGCCGCCATCTCGCGCTTCCGCAGGGTCGTCGAGACCTTTTCCAATACCAACCAGGTTGAAGAAGCCCTCGCGCGTCTGACGGAAACCTATTATGCGATGGGCATCGTCGAAGAGGCGCAGACCGCCGCAGCCGTGCTTGGCCGCAACTATCCGGACAGCCAGTGGTACGCAGACTCCTACAAGCTGCTTCAGTCCGGCGGTGTTCAGCCGCGCGAGAACAAGGGCTCGTGGATTGCGCGTGCCGGCGCAAAGCTCGTCGGCGCCTGAGACCTTTCAACCAAGTGCCTGACAGGATAGGCGAGGCCGCATGCTGATCCAGCTTTCGATCCGCGACATCGTTCTGATCGAGAAGCTGGACCTTGCCTTCGAAGCGGGCCTTTCCGTGCTGACCGGCGAGACCGGTGCAGGCAAATCCATCCTTCTCGACAGTCTTTCTCTGGCGCTTGGCGGCCGCGGCGATGGTGGTCTCGTGCGCCATGGCGAGGACAAGGGGCAGGTGACGGCGGTCTTTGACGTGCCGATGAACCATTCCGCCCGCAAGCTTCTGCGCGACAACGGCATAGACGACGACGGCGATCTGATCTTCCGCCGTATCCAGTCGGCCGACGGGCGCACCCGCGCCTCGATCAACGACCAGCCGGTCAGCGTGCAGATGATGCGCCAGGCGGGGCAGGTTCTGGTCGAGATCCACGGCCAGCATGACGATCGCGCGCTGATCGATACCGGCGCCCACCGCACGCTCGTCGATGCGTTTGCAGGCCTCAACGATGAGGTTCTCGCGGTTTCTCACCTCTACAAATCCTGGCGGGATGCCGACCGGAGCCTGAAGACGCATCGCGCCAAGGTGGAGGCCGCCGCACGCGAGGCCGATTACATCAGGGCCTCGGTCGAGGAACTGGAAGCTCTCTCTCCCCGCGACGGCGAGGAGGACGAACTGGCTGAGCAGCGCTCGAAGATGCAGAAGTCCGAGCGCATTGCCGGCGACATTTCGGAAGCATCGGAGTTTCTCAACGGCAACGGGTCGCCTGTGCCGTTGATCGCCTCCATGGTGCGCCGCCTCGAGCGCAAGAGCCACGAGGCGCCAGGCCTGCTGGAAGAGACCGTCGAACTGCTGGATCAGGCGCTCAACCATCTGTCGAACGCACAGATGGAAGTCGAAACGGCGCTTCGCCGGACCGAGTTTGATCCGCGTGAATTGGAACGGGTCGAGGAGCGACTGTTCGCCCTGCGCGCCGCCGGCCGCAAATATTCGGTCGCCGTCGTCGATCTTCCAGCGCTTGCCGAGAAGATGGTGGCTGACCTTGCCGATCTCGATGCGGGCGAGGAACGGTTGGGCGAGCTGGAAAAGCTCGCGGCCGCCGCGAAAGAGGAATTCGATCATGCCGCTCTCGTTCTCTCGGGCAAACGCAAAGCGGGTGCGGAGACGCTGGCGGAAGCGGTGATGCAGGAATTGCCAGCGCTGAAGCTGGAACGGGCCCGCTTCATGGTCGAGGTGACCGCCAATCCGGAGGCTGCGGCAGCCGAGGGTATCGATACGGTCGAATTTCATGTGCAGACCAATCCCGGCACACGCCCCGGGCCGATCATGAAGGTCGCCTCCGGCGGCGAGCTCTCGCGCTTCCTGTTGGCGCTCAAGGTGGCGCTTGCCGATCGCGGCTCGGCACCGACGCTCGTCTTCGACGAAATCGACACCGGTGTCGGTGGTGCGGTGGCGGATGCGATCGGCCAGCGGCTGAAGCGTCTGTCGGGCACCGTGCAGGTGCTCTCGGTCACCCACGCGCCGCAGGTGGCGGCCCGTGCCGCGACGCATCTTCTGATCTCCAAGGGTCCGGCCGGCGACGGTTCCGACAAGATCGCCACGCGGGTGGCGACTATGGCGCCTGAAAACCGCACCGAGGAAATTGCCCGCATGCTGGCCGGCGCTTCGGTAACGGACGAGGCGAGGGCGGCCGCCAGAAGCCTGCTTGCGGGCAACGGCTAAACGGTTATCCGGCAGTCGCGGGAGCGTGCGGGCAGGCTCACCCGGACAGGGCGTAACGCAATCCCGTATCCCGGAACGATGCTGCATCTCGTGGTGTCAAGTCACAGGCGAGATGGGCGCTGCTTCTTCCAATCTTCTCAAATTGCACTAGAAATGCCGTTGAAGATGGAGATTCCCGCATGGCCGCCGACCAGACCCCGACCGAGACCCCTGTTGATGACTTGACCGAACAGGCAGCGGCCGACGAGCTGGAGCGACTGGCGCGTGAACTTTCCCATCACGACGAGCTCTACCACGCCAAGGACGCGCCTGACATTTCCGATGCCGATTACGACGCGCTGAAGAAGCGCAATGCGGCGATCGAAGAGCGTTTCCCGCAGCTGATCCGGGCCGATTCGCCGTCCATCAGGGTTGGTGCAGCACCTCTGCCGACCTTTGCGCAGATCACCCATTCGCGACCCATGCTCTCGCTCGACAACGCCTTCGCCGATGACGACGTGCGCGACTTCGTGAACTCCGTCTACCGCTTCCTCGGTCAGTTGCCGGACGGCTCGATCGCCTTTACGGCTGAACCGAAGATCGACGGGTTGTCGATGTCGATCCGCTACGAGAACGGGATTCTCGTCAATGCCGCGACCCGTGGCGATGGCACGACGGGTGAAAACGTCACGGCCAATATCAAGACGATCAAGGAAATCCCCAGCAAGCTTCCGAAAGGCGTTCCCGCGGTCGTCGAGGTTCGCGGCGAAGTCTATATGGGCAAGAGCGATTTCCTGGCGCTCAATGCTGAGATGGAAGCGAAGGGCAAGCAGCTCTACGTCAATCCGCGCAACACGGCGGCAGGCTCACTGCGCCAGCTCGATGCCAAGGTGACGGCCAGCCGCAAGCTGAAATTCTTCGCCTATGCCTGGGGCGAGATGTCCGAGCCGAACGATCTGCCGAGCACGCAATACGAGATGGTGCAGACCTTCAAGGACTGGGGTTTCCCGGTCAATCCGCTGATGAAGCGGCTGAATTCGCTCGAGGATATTCTCGGCCATTACCGCGAGATCGGCCTTGAGCGTCCCGAACTCGACTACGATATCGACGGTGTCGTCTACAAGGTCGACCGGCTCGATCTGCAGGCGCGCCTTGGTTTCCGCTCGCGCTCGCCACGCTGGGCGACGGCGCATAAATTCCCCGCCGAGCAGGCGTTCACGACGGTCGAGAATATCGACATCCAGGTGGGCCGTACCGGTGCGTTGACACCGGTGGCGCGACTGACCCCGATCACCGTCGGCGGTGTCGTCGTCACCAATGCGACGCTGCATAACGAGGACTATATCAAGGGTATCGGCAATTCCGGCGAGCGGATCCGCGAGGACGATCACGACATCCGCATCGGCGACACCGTGATCGTGCAGCGTGCCGGCGACGTCATCCCGCAGGTTCTCGACGTGGTCATGGAAAAGCGGCCGGCGGATGCCAAGGCCTATGAGTTTCCCAGGAAATGTCCGGTCTGTGGCAGCCATGCGGTGCGCGAGAAGAACGAGAAGACCGGCAAGCTCGATTCGGTCACCCGCTGCACCGGCGGCTTCGTCTGCCGCGCGCAGGCGACCGAACACCTCAAGCATTTCGTGTCGCGCAATGCCTATGACATCGAAGGGCTGGGCGCAAAACAGGTCGACTTCTTCTTTGAGGCGGAAGACCCGGCGCTGCAGATCCGCACTGCGCCCGACATTTTCACGCTGAAGAAACGTCAGGAAACATCGCAACTGCTGAAGCTCGAAAACATCGACGGGTTCGGGAGAATCAGCGTCAGGAAGCTGTTCGACGCGATTGACGAGCGGCGCTCGATCGCGCTCAACCGCTTCATCTACGCCCTCGGCATCCGCCATGTGGGCGAGACGACGGCGAAGCTTCTGGCGCGCCACTACGGCACCTACGAGGCGTTTGCCGAGGCCATGAAGGAAGCGGCCAGTCTCTCCGGGGATGCCTGGGCTGACCTCAACAATATCGAAGGCATCGGCGAGATCGTCGCCCGCGCCATCGTCGAGTTCTTCAAGGAGCCGCGTAACCTCGACGTCGTGACGCGTCTCCTCACCGAGGTGACGCCGCAGGCGGTGGAACAGATCGCGGCCTCGAACAGCCCGGTTGCCGGCAAGACGGTCGTCTTCACCGGCTCTCTGGAGCGCTTTACCCGCGACGAGGCAAAGGCCCGTGCCGAGGGGCTTGGTGCCAAGGTGGCCGGATCCGTTTCCAAGAAGACCGACTATGTCGTTGCCGGCCCCGGCGCCGGTTCCAAGCTCGACAAGGCAAGGGAACTCGGCGTCGAGGTGATGACGGAAGACGAGTGGCTGACGTTTATCGGTGGCTGAGCATCAGGTTTTCAGCCGCGCCATTGCATAGGCGTCGACATAGTGCCCGTCGCGAAAGGCGTCGTCCCTGAGATGCCCTTCGATAACAAAGCCGTAGCGCTCGTAGAGCCTGATGGCGTCGTGGTTGTCGGTGAAGACGTCGAGTTCCAGGCGGTGCAGGTTCAGCCAGTTGTCGGCAAGGTCGATCGCGGCCTTCATCAAGGCCGAGCCGACGCCGCGGCCGACAAAGTCGTCGTGCACGCCCATGCCGATCGTCCCGACATGGCGGCGGCGGCCCTGTAGCGGACCGAGGAAGATGTCGCCGATGATGACACCGTCCATGTCCGCCACAAGCTTCTTTGCGCCGGGTTTTCCAGATATTGGCGTGTCTCAGCCACGGTCTGATACGGCAGTCTCAGCGTGCCGTAGCGATATCCGGGAAGATTGGCAAGGGCCGTGATGGCCGCCGCATCGTCGGGTGTCGACGACCTGATGACGTAACCTCCCAGCCGTTCGGCTCGGGGTAGTTTTTCCTGGATTTCGTCGCTTGATGGCATGATGGCTCTCCTTCAGGTATCACCGAGGCAGAGCGGACCAGCCGAACCCTGCCAGTTTCGGCAGGGTGGTGGACGGATGATCGACTAACGCGCCAAACCCGCCACACGCCCTGCAAGGCGGATGGTCATGGTAAGACGGGTAAGGGCGATAGCGTTCATCATGGATCACATTGGGCCTGACAATGATGTGGAGGTCAAGATGCAGGCGGGGATCCGCTTTGCCGAATCGCTCCATCCGGCATAAAAGTCCGATGACCGAAGATTAGGACGCGACCTTGAAGACCATTGCGATCGATTTCGAAACCGCCAACGAACAGCGAGGCAGCGCCTGCTCGGTGGGCCTCGCGTGGATCGAGGACGGTCGTGTCGTGCGGGTCGAGGAACGGCTGATCCGGCCGCGGGATATGCGGTTTTCGTCCTTCAACATCGCCATTCATGGGATCCGGCCCGACCATGTCGAGGATGCCGGCGAGTTTCCCGAAGTGATGGACGAGTTCATCGACGACTTTCGCGGCGCGACGATGATTGCCCATAATGCCGCATTCGATTTCAGCGTCTGGCGCGCCTGTCTCGACCAGTACCGCCAGTCCTATCCGGAACTGTCCTATCTCTGCAGCGTCAAGATGGCCCAAAAAGTCTGGCCGCATCTGATCTCGCACAAGCTCAATATCCTGGCGCAGCATCTGGGCTTGAGCTTCCTGCACCACGACGCAGCCGAAGACGCGGCGGTCTGCGCCGAAGCCTCGATCGCGATTGCGCGGTCCTTGGAGGTCATGCATATCCACGATATCCCGACCGCGATCGGCATGCGCGCAGGCCGCCTGTTTTCCGGCGGCTACGATGCCTGCACATTGCGCAAGCAGTGATCACTTGTAACCCCGCTGCCGAAGCTTATCTCTGATCACGTATCGTTGACTGGAGATTTTGCCACTATGACCCGTTCGAGCCGCCGCCTTGCCGTTCTCGCGACCGCCGCTATCCTCGGCGGTCTTGCCGTTCCCGCTCTTGCCCAGGTGGTCGGCAAGGTCGGCGTCGACTGGATCGGCAACGACATCATCGTCGAGGCGGTGCAGGACCCGAAGGTGAAGGGTGTCACCTGCCACGTCACGTATTTCGATCGCAGCGTCATCGACAGGCTGAAGAACGGCAAGTGGTTCGAGGACCCGTCCAACAATTCCATCGCCTGCCGCCAGACCGGGCCGATCGAGATTGGTGACATCGAGCTCGACGACGGTGGCGAGGAAGTGTTTCGCCAGGGTCGGTCGCTGATCTGGAAAGACCTTCTGGTCAAGCGGATCTACGACAAGCCGAACGATACGCTGATCTACCTTGCCCATTCGCGACAGGTTGTCGAAGGTTCGGCCAAGATGGCGATCTCCAGCGTGCCGCTGTTCAACCAGCCGGTGACCTGGGAAAAGGGCAAACCCTGATCCGCTTTACGTCCTGACGTAAGAAAACCGGGCTCCTTTCGGAACCCGGTTTCAACTAGGACAGCTCTAAGGCTTACAATCAGGCGGCTTCGCGCGACAGTTCGTCTGCAATGACGGTGTCGAGGTTCAGGAAGCAGACCATGGTCTTTTCCAGGGCAACGATGCCGCGGCAGAAATCGCGCTGGGCTTCCGGAATGATTTCCGGTGCCGGCTGCAGATCTTCGCTTCTGATCGTCATCATGTCGGAGACCTGTTCGACCAGAAGGCCGACCAGCTTGCCGGCGATGTCGGTGACGATGATCGCCGAACGCTCGGATGGTTCGGTCATCTTCATGCCGAGGCGGCAGGCCATGTCGATGACAGGGATCACCGCGCCGCGCAGGTTGATGAGGCCAAGCACGTAAGGCGGAGTATGCGGCATCGGAGTGACCGGCGCCCAACCGCGAATTTCGCGGATCGCCATGATGTCGATGCAGAATTCCTGGTCTCCCAGATGGAAGGAGACGATTTCGAGATAGGCTCCCGACTGCTTGATGGCGTTACTCATGTCGATCATCCTGATGTCGTTTTTTTGAAAGTCTCACGTCCCCGTTAAACTTCCCCTAATCTTTGCCGCCTCAACGCGCTTTTGTTCTATTTCCCAGCTGGTCGACGATGCTATAGTGGGGCATGCAACCGACCGCCCCATCGCTCCGACTTCCGGTTTTTCTGATCGCCGCGCTTGCCGCGATGCTGATCGGCGCCCTGGCTTTTGTTGGGTGGGCGCAGCACGGTTCTTCCATCTTCCTCGCGATGGCCGAGGGAACGCTCTCCTGGTGCATGTGACGGCCACGTATGTGAAAACGCTGTGGTGATTTGCAACAATCGTCGTCTGCGGCTATCAGCGGTCACGATCTCAACTGATGATGCAGCAGGCAAACTACGATGAAGACTTTCAGAATTGTACTTTGGCTCGCCGTCGTCATTCTGGCCGGTGTTCTGGCCTGGCTGACCCTGGAGGTCACGCGCTCGAAGCAGCAGGTGGCCGAAGGGCCGTTCGGTGTCCCGTTCGAACTTGTGGCGCAGGACGGCAGCCCGATCACCGAAGCAGCGTTCCGCGACAAACCGACGGCCGTGTTCTTCGGCTTTACCCATTGCCCGGAAGTCTGCCCGACAACGCTGTTCGAGCTGAACACCTGGCTGCATCAGGTCGATCCCGATGGCACCAAGCTCAACGCTTACTTTGTGAGCGTCGACCCGGAGCGCGATACGCCGGAGCTGATGGGACAGTATGTCTCGAATGTCTCAGACCGTATTCGCGGTATCTCAGGCCCGCCTGCCAAGGTGATGGAGATGGTCAAAGGGTTTCGCGTGCTTGCCCGCAAGGTGGCGGTGGATGAGAAAAACCCTGGCGGCGATTACACGATGGACCATACGGCATCGATTTTCCTCCTGAAGGACGGCGGCCGTTTTGCCGGGACGATCGCTTACGGCGAGGATCCTGCAGCGGCGGCTAAGAAGCTCGAGAACCTGACCAAGGGATAAGTCGCTTGAGGCGGATGCCTTATCTGTGGCAAAGCTTGCCGCGAAGATTATGAAAGGCGACTTCCTTTGAGTGAAATCCGGCTTTACGTGACATCCACCGAAATCGGTTCGGCCGAGATCCTCGACCTCCTGTCGCTGGAGTTC
Source organism: Rhizobium sp. PvP014 (assembly GCF_017876855.1). Classification (NCBI taxonomy): domain Bacteria; kingdom Pseudomonadati; phylum Pseudomonadota; class Alphaproteobacteria; order Hyphomicrobiales; family Rhizobiaceae; genus Rhizobium; species Rhizobium sp. PvP014. The sequence continues at coordinate 1,353,277 of NZ_JAGIOT010000002.1, read as the reverse complement.
GGCGAAGAGGACGTGGCGATTGCCACGACCGAGGTGGACGAGAAGAAGGATATCTGGGAAGCCTCCGTCTACATGATGGCGGACGACGAGGAGGTCTTCAGAGAACGCATCGCAAAGGCGATCAGCGAGGATTTTCCCGATCTTTCGATTGCGATGGAGGTTATCCCGGATGTCGACTGGATTGCCAAATCGCTCGAAGGGCTCAAGCCTGTCAGGGCAGGGCGGTTTCTGGTTCATGGCTCGCATGACCGCGACAAGGTCAAGATCAACGACATTGCCATAGAGATCGATGCTGGACAGGCGTTCGGGACCGGCCATCATGGGACAACGGCGGGGTGCCTCGAGGTGATCGACACGGTCGTTCGAGCAACCGAGCCGAGAAATGCGCTCGATCTGGGAACGGGCAGCGGCGTTCTGGCGATTGCGGTGCGCAAGTTGCGCAACATCCCGGTTCTGGCAACGGATATCGATCCGGTCGCCGTTCGGGTTGCCAAGGAGAATGTTCGCCGCAACGGCATTGCCAGCGGACTGCGGCTGGAGACGGCACCGGGTTTCCACTCCTCGGCCTTTCGCCAGGACGGTCCGTTCGACCTCATCATCGCCAATATTCTGGCGCGGCCGTTGATCAAGATGGCGCCGCAGCTGGTGACGCATCTGACACCGGGCGGATCGGTGATCCTGTCCGGTATTCTAGCCGAGCAGCGCTGGAAGGTGATTTCCGCTTATGCAGGAGCCCGCTGCCGGCATGTGCGCACGATCTGGCGCAACGGCTGGGTGACCATGCATTTCGTGCGAGGCATGTGACGGGCCATGGGTTGGCCTGTCAGGTTCTGTAGGCTTGCCGGCACACCGAGTTGCGTGCCGGGTATCGCGTCGTCCTCAGATCAAAAGATGTAACGGGTCGCACCCTGGCGCTGAAGTTCTTCGCGCGTCGTGCCGAGGCTCTTCAGCGTCGCATCATCAAGGCCAAGCATTGCGCCGTTGACGTAACGGGAAACCTGACGCTGACGGGCTTCGACCACGCGGTTCATTGCATTGCGGAGAAATGAGTTGGCCATCGTGTTCGTCCTTTTCAAAGTGATGACCCCAGAGGTCATCGAACATTGACGACACCTTAGTTGATAAAAAATGAGGCAGGCAGTGGGTCTGCATCATGTGTGGCATGCGTCGGCTGCATGGATAGGTTCCTGACCCTGACTGCCCTGTCACGTATCTGCATAGGATACTGGCGGCGGCGCGGGGAAATGTTCTAACATGGCGGCCATCAGTCGGAATCAAACCAGCCGGAATTCACTCATGTTTCAATCGTTCGAGACCAAGTCCGCCCCGCAGTTCGGCCGCGAAAGGGTGACTGCCCTGCGCGACGGCTTTGCCGAACTCGGCATCGACGGGTTTCTCGTGCCCCGCGCCGACGAGTATCAGGGCGAGTATGTGCCTGAGTCGGCCGAGCGCCTGTCATGGTTGACCGGCTTTACCGGATCTGCCGGCATGGCGCTCATCACGCAGCGTGAGGCAATCGTCTTCGTTGACGGGCGTTACGTGACGCAACTGGCCGAACAGGTTGACGGAACTGTGTTTTCCGGCGGCGATCTGGTCGGCGAGCCGCCGCATGCCTGGATTGCGAAACATGCGCCGAAAGGGTTCCGCCTCGGCATCGACCCTTGGCTGCATGCCGGTGCGGAAGTGCGCAGGCTGGAAAAGGCGCTTGCGGAGATCGGCGGCACGCTGGTTTCGCTGGCCCATAATCCGCTCGATGCGATCTGGAGCGATCGCCCGGCGGAACCGGTTGGCGCGTTGACCATCCAGAGAGAAGAGTTTGCCGGGAAGCCGGCCGGCGACAAGCTGAGCGAGATCGCGCGGCAGACCGAAGCGAAGGGACTGTCGGCGGTGCTGATCACGGATCCGTCCTCCGTCGCCTGGATCTTCAATGTTCGCGGGGCTGACGTGCCGCACACGCCACACCCGCTGGCACGCGCGATCGTCTTTGCAAATGGCAAGGCAGAACTCTTCATCGATGCGGCAAAGCTCGGGAGCGAAGAGGCGGCTTACCTGGACGCTCTCGCTCTCCGGCGCGACCCTTCCGCGTTCCTAGGCCGTCTTGCCGAGGTCTCCAAAAACGGCGCCCGCATCCTGATTGATCCGGATCTGACACCGCTCGCGCTGACGGCTGCAGTCGTCGCAGCCGGCGGCGAGGTGGTCGAGGGGATCGATCCGGCAAAGCTGCCGCGCGCCTGCAAGAATTCGGCGGAACTCGATGGATCTGCCAAGGCGCATCTGCAGGATGGCGCGGCTGTCGTCGAGTTTCTGTACTGGTTGGATGGCCAGACGCCGGGCTCAATCACCGAGATCGATGCGGTAAAGACGCTGGAAGCGACCCGGGCCCGCGTCGGCCAGAGCATGCAGAACCCGCTGAAGGACGTTTCCTTCGATACGATTTCCGGTGCCGGAGAGCATGCTGCGATCATGCATTACCGGGTGACGTCCGAAAGCAACCGGCAGATCCTGCCCGGCGAACTGTTCCTGATCGATTCGGGCGCGCAGTATGTCAACGGCACGACGGATATCACCCGCACGGTTGCGGTCGGCTCGGTTTCCGAGGATCGCAAGCGCTTCTTCACGCTGGTTCTGAAGGGCATGATCGCCATCAGCATGGCGAAGTTTCCGAAGGGAACGCGCGGCTGCGATCTCGATCCGCTCGCTCGGATCGCGCTGTGGAAGGCGGGGGCTGATTTCGCGCATGGCACGGGACACGGCGTCGGGTCCTATCTCTCCGTGCATGAGGGACCGCAGCGCATTTCGCGGATGTCGACGCAGGAGCTTCTGCCCGGCATGATCCTGTCGAACGAGCCCGGCTATTATCGCCCCGGCGCCTTCGGGATCCGCATCGAAAACCTGATCTTCGTGAAGGATGCGCAGCCCATCGAGGGTGGCGACATGCCGGTTCTGTCGTTCGAGACGCTGACCTGGTGCCCGATCGATCGCCGCCTTGTGGTCCCCTCGCTGATGACCTCGGAAGAACTGCAGTGGCTGAACGACTATCACGCAGAGGTTCGTGAGAAGCTGATGCCGCTGATCGACAAGGATTCGGTCAAGACCTGGCTCGCTGCTGCGACGGCGCCGATCTCCGGATGAGCCGGATTACATCCCAATGCCGAAACCGTGCCGGGCGGCCATGACTGCCGCCCAGCCGACGACGAGGACCATGAGGCCCGGAAAACGCAGTCCGAACACCAGGGCCGCGATCATCGCAATGCGGACGTCCCAGCCGCTGTTGACGAAGGGTGGAGCGACGAGTGTCACCAGAACGGCGGCCGGCACGGCGTTGAGGGCCGATTCCACCCGTGGCGGTATGCGTTTCAGGCTGTTGACAAGGATGTAGCCGCCAAGCCGCGTGGCGTATGTCGCAATTGCGGCCATCAGGATCAGGGCGACGGTCTGGCTATCGACGGAGAAGGCGCTCATGCCGGTTTCCATTACGCAGCCTCCGTTTCAAGGGCCGGGTCTTTCACGTCGTGATCCGAGGCTCCGGGAGGAGGCAGGATGGCCGCGACGACGATCCCGAGCGCTGCCCCCACACTGATATGCCAGGGTGACCCGACGACCCAGTAGGCGACAACCGATCCGACTGCTCCGGCGACGAGGACGGGTAGAAAATTGTGCCGTTTGCGAAAGCCCATCACCAGACCGAGAAAGTAGACGGGCAGGAGGACATCGATGCCGATCGCCTTCGGGTCGCCGATCAGGCTGCCGAACAGCGCGCCGACAATGGTATTGCCGACCCATCCAATCCAGACCACGCCGCCCATGGCGATGTACCAGGCGAAGGTGACCGGGGTCTGTTCTTCACGTTTCTCCGTCTCGGCAAATTGCGGATCGGTCAGCAGGAAAAACGAAAGACAGCGCTTGAGGAGCGGGAAGCGCCCGAGGATCGGCGATACTGCCGCGGAATAGAGGACGTGGCGGAAATTGACGGCGAGCACCGAGAGCACGATCATCCAGGCCGCGACATGGTGGCCGAACAGTTCGATCCCGACCAACTGACTCGCACCGCCGAAGACAAACGCGCTCATCAGCGCCGCTTCCGCCATGCTGAAACCGTTGTCGATGGCGATCGCTCCGAACAGGATGCCGAACGGGGCTGAGGAGAGGACGATGACGAAGCCCTTCTTCAATCCGTTCCTGATCTGGCCGCTTGTGGTGATCGGTTCGCTGAAACTCATGAGTCTTCCGATGCGTGCGCGTGCAATGCTTCGTTTATGCACGTGAGCGCCCGGTGACAATCGAATTGCGTTGATGCGTGTATCGATTTTGCTGAACGATCGGCGGCGCGGAGTGCGTCAGTCCGCGAGAATCTCGCTGCTCTTGATAATGCCGACGCCGTTGGCGCGCATCTCCTCGATGGCAGCCCTGACACCCTCGGGTGTTATGCCGCGGCTCGCATCCTCGATGAAGCGCACTTTGACGTCCGGCAGCATTTCGACAGCGTCCAAGGCTGAAAACTTCACGCAGTAGTCCGTGGCGAGACCGCAAACGTCAAGCTCCGTAATCTGCTGCGCCCGGAGGTAACCGGCAAGGCCGGTAAGGGCGGCCTGGTCGTTGTCGCGAAAGGCGGAATAGCTGTCGACCGCAGGGTTTTCGCCCTTTTGCTGGATATAATCGACTGCGCCGATATCGAGATCCGGGTGGAATTCCGCATCCGCTGTTTCCTGCACGCAGTGATCCGGCCACATGACCTGCGGCTGGCCGGAGAGCTCGCCCATGTCGAATGGTTTCTTGCCCGGATGCTGGGAGGCGAAGCTGCCGTGATTGGCGGGATGCCAGTCCTGCGAGGCGACGATCACGTCGTAACCGCCGTCGGAAATGAGGCTGTTTGCGATCGGCACGATGTCGTCACCGTGGGCAACGGCAAGGTTGCCGCCAGGGCAGAAGCCATTCTGGATGTCGATCAGGAGCAGCGCTTTCATAGATCGTCCTCACGAGTGGTTCTTCCTTGTCACACGAAGATGCCAAGCATGGCGGCATCGATCAAGCCTCTTCTGCGCAACACGATCGTCGCTCCAAATCAATTGTGACGAAACGGTCGGCCTTGGTGGCAGGTTCTGCGGTCATCTGATCTCCGCGTTTTCTAGGATTTCGAAAGATATCTCGATCGCTTTTGCTGACCGATCTGAAATCCCAATCCGGTTTCGAGCCCAATGTTGAAACGTGATTCCTCGTCGGATGCGGACCACGACCCTATCTAGAGGTCATCTTCACGGAGTTTCTCCCATGTCACTGTCGTCTTCGCTAGAAACGCGGGCTGAAGGCCTGCCGCCGATCGGTTTTCCCGGTCTCGGCGCTCTCATCGTGCTTGTTGTCGGCACCGTTGCGCTCGGCCTCGCTTATGGTCCAGCCCAAGGTGCGCTCTTCCTCATCGGAGGCGGGCTTGGCATCGCGCTCTATCACGCGGCCTTCGGGTTCACGTCTGCCTGGCGTGTCTTCATTGCGGAGGGCCGGGGCCGGGGTCTTCGCGTTCAGATGATTCTTCTGGCGCTTGCCGTCATCCTGTTTTTCCCGGCTCTATCCAGTGGCGTGCTGTTCGGCACCGAGGTGCGTGGCAATATTTCGCCGGCCGGTATCGGCGTGATCGTCGGGGCCTTCATGTTCGGCATCGGGATGCAGCTTGGCGGCGGTTGTGCATCCGGCACGCTGTTTACCGCCGGTGGCGGCAATGCGCGCATGCTGGTGACCCTGTTCTTCTTCATCGTCGGTTCGGTTCTCGCCACCATCCACTTCGACTGGTGGGTCAGTCTTCCTTCGCTGCCGCCGACGTCTCTGTTCCAGACCTTCGGGGCATTTGGCGGCATTGCGGTATCGCTTGCCATATTTGCCGCGATCGCAGCGATCACTGTGATCGTCGAGAAGCGGCGCAACGGCGCACTTGAACAGGCACCACCTTCGCCACGGCATGGTCTTGCCCGCTATCTGCGTGGTCCGTGGCCGCTGGTGGCTGGCGCGATTGCACTCGTCATCCTCAATTTCGCGACGCTCGCAATCGCCGGCCGTCCCTGGGGGATCACGTCCGCCTTCGCGCTCTGGGGTGCGAAGGGCGCGCAGGCGATCGGCTTTGATCCGACAGCCTGGGCCTATTGGCAGCAGCCGGGGAATGCTAAGGCTCTGGCCGGAAGCGTGTTTGCCGATGTCACATCCGTCATGGATTTCGGCCTCATCGCGGGCGCCATGCTGGCCGCCGCGCTTGCGGGAAAGTTCGCACCCAGCCTCGACATTCCGCTCCGCTCGATCCTTGCGGCCGTCGTCGGCGGTCTGCTGCTCGGCTACGGTGCGCGAATCGCCTATGGCTGCAATATCGGAGCCTATTTCTCCGGCATCGCGTCCGGCAGCCTGCATGGTTATCTCTGGGCAGTCGCGGCGTTTGCCGGAAATGTGCTGGGTGTGAAATTGCGGCCCTTCTTCTTCATGGAAGGTCGGTCCATTCGCCGGGCCGACGGTTGAGCCGTTCACCGGATCCCTTCAAAACTCCACGATCCATGGGCGTCTCCACAGAGGCGCCCATTTTCGCATGTGGGTTCAGACAGAGTGTCGCCACACTTTGGCTCTGGCTTGCCGCATCTTACCCCCTCAAAATTGCGGGTGCGATTTCGTACCTCAAATGTCGCACCAGTTAAAAACCGGTGTAAGCCTTGAGTTTGTTAACTTTTGTCGCTAAACAGCAACAGTCGACGAGCTAGACACCGGACTTGCGGGCAGGGTCGAACACCCCTTTGCCGCATTTCTGCTTAACTTCCGGCGGTATGCGCTTTTAAGTGCACCACCGAAACCAAATCGGGGCGGCGTAAAGACATTGGTTACCATAATCGTTCATTCTCATATGCAGTCGATTGGCGGCGATGAGCAGATCCTGTCTGCTTTCTCAGTCCGCTTTGATCTTGCGGGCAAGACTGCGAAAGCGGTTCTTGCCGGTGTGAGTAACGGTTCGGGTAACGAGTAATGGCGCGTCAGTTGGAATCCAAAGCTTCGAAGCAGAACGGTCGCAAAGCGGCATCGAAAGCATCCTCGGCGCAGGCGCGCCGCAAGAAGTCCCGCTCACTCATGACGAATATGGCGCTTGGCGTCGGCTTTACCGTAGCGGCGCTGGTTGGTGCCTCGATGGTCACGGTCGCGACCTCAGTCAAGTCTGCCCCCAGCATCAGGTTCGAAACGGCCCTGCTTGCGCCACCAACGGCGCGCGAGCATCTAGTGGCTGCATCGGCGCGCACTGCGGACCGCAATCTCGATATTTCGAAATTCTCCCGCCTTCCAGGCAGCGCGCCGGCCGAGCCGAAGCGCGGTCGTCTGGAAGGAGCGCAGCTTGCTGCTCTCTCTTCCCAGCGTCCTGATGACGCAAGCGTTCGTCAGTCGATGCATCTCGCGATGGCAAAGGCTGCCCGTCACGCCGAAACCGAACAGCAGTTTGCGGCCCTTGGCAAGCTGCGGCCCGGCTCCGACCAGATCAAGTCCGCCCTCGGTTCTGCCATGGAAAGTCTTGTGGTCGTAGCGCCACGCGGTAGCGAAGCTCTGGGCGCAATGCCCGACATTCTCCAGGAAGTTCAGCCGGCGACAGAGGTGGCGGAACTCGACACGATGAAGCCGGTGGAACTGGCGTCGCTCGAAAGCGATCTGCCGGAAAGCATGTCGGAGGATACGGTGGCGATTGCCGAACAGGCGACGCCGCTGCCTTCACCTGCGCCGACATCTTTCGCCCAGGCGCTGCCTAAAGCCGGACCACTGCCGGTCCTGCGTCCCGGTGCGGCCACCACCAGCGCTTCCATGGCCGTCGCTTCCGTCAAGCCTGAAAAGCCGAATGCACTTGCCGCAATCGCAGCCGTCGCACCCCAAAAGCCTGGCCGTGGCGACAACGATAACGACAAGCCAACCGTGCTTGCCTTTGCCAAGCCGAACAACCCGATGCGCGAAGAGCCTCTCGCGCCGTCGCAGGGTTCGCCGAAGTGGCCGGGCATTGGCACCAAGGTTGCGATCTACGACATCACCAACGGCGTCGTCATCATGCCGAATGGCAGCAAGCTCGAAGCCCATTCCGGCATCGGCAGCATGCGCGATAACCCGAAGTTCACGCATGTGAAGATGCGCGGCCCGACACCTCCGGGCACCTACAAGCTCTCGATGCGCGAATCGCTGTTCCACGGCGTTGCGGCAATCCGACTGACACCGACCGATGGCAAGGCGCCGCAGGGCCGCACGGGTCTTCTCGCTCACAGCTTCCTGCTTCGCGTTCGCGGCGACAGCCATGGTTGCGTGGCCTTCGCCGACTACGACAAGTTCCTGAAGGCCTTCCAGCGCGGCGAGATCACCCACATGATCATCGTGCCGAAGTGGGATGGCAAGCGCCCCGGCGCCGGCCCAAGCGGCGGCGGCATCATGGCAAAGCTGTTCGGCAACAAGGACGCCTGATCAAACTCAAAACAAACGGAGCCTTTTAGGCTCCGTTTTTCGTTGTCAGTCCAGCACCTGCCGCGTTGCGGCCAGGAAGATGCGGGCGCCGATCGCAATCAGATCGTCGGGATAATCATAAGTCGGGTTGTGCAGGGCAGGGTGGCTTTCGCCGGCGCCGAGAAACAGCATGGCCGATTTCGAGACCTTAGCGAAGCGACCGAAATCCTCCGAGGCGCGATAGGCTTGCCCAGCGACATGCGGCACGCTCTCGGCATCCATCGCGGCCCTCAGGATGTCGGCTGCAGCGGGGTGGTTGATGCAGTGGCCGAACACATCCTGATAGGACAAGGCCAGGGCCAGCCCATCCGCCGCAGCCGCGTCTCTCGCCATTGTCTCTGCATGTTCGACAAGGGCGGACATCCGATCATCCGTCGAGGTGCGCAGCGTCACCCAGATCTCGCCATGCGCCGGTGAAATGCCCGCCGCGGGTTCACCGATCGTCACGTGGGTCACGGTCGCTCGCACAAGGTCGTCGTTTTCGACGGAGCCTGCCGAAATCCCGCTCAGGGCGGGCAACAACTTGGCCACCGCCGCCACAGGCGAAATCCCCGTCTCTGGCCATGCCGCGTGGGCAGTCTTGCCGGTCAGGATGATTTTCATGCCGCGCGACGCGCAATTGGTCGGGCCGTCCTTCAGATGAACGTGGCCGAGCGGGATGCCCGGCATGTTGTGCAGGGACAGGCTGATATCGGGTGTCAGGTCCCGAAACTTGTCGTCGGCAAGGACCGCTGCCGCCCCGGCGCCGGTTTCCTCCGCCGGCTGGAACAGGAGAACGACACGACCCTTGGCGGGACGTCGACGTCCGAGCGCGCGGCCGACCGCCGCAAGCGTTGCCATATGCCCGTCATGCCCGCACATATGGCTCTTTCCCGATACCTTCGACTTGTGCTCGGGATCGCCGAGTTCCTCGATCGGAAGAGCATCGAGCTCCGCCCGCAGCATCACCGTCATTCCGGGCACGCCACTGTCGTAGACGACCGCAACGCCGGTGCCGCCAATACCTTCGACCACCGCGTCGGGACCGGTCTCCGACAGGAACCGCACCACCTCGCGCGCCGTCTCCGCTTCCTCACCGGAGACATCAGGCATGGTATGAAGCCGGCGGCGCCATGCGGTGAGTTCGACGACGTCGCTGTTGCTGAGGGAGATGTCATTCATCGAATTCTAAAGCCCTCATCATGGTCACGACCCTCGTTTGCGAGTGAGTAGACGTCTCGTCAGCCCGCCTTCTCCACGAACCCGTCCAGCACCCGCTTTTGCCCTGCCTTGTCGAACTCGATCGTCAGCTTGTTGCCTTCGATCGCGGTGACGTTGCCGTTGCCGAACTTGATGTGGAAGACGCGGTCGCCGACTGTGAATTTCGAGGGCGTGTCGGTTGTCGACTTGGCGACCAGCTCGCCGTCGATCGTGCGGCCGCGGGGGCCGCTTTCGCCGTAGCCGATCCGTTCCACCGCGTGGCCGGAGCGGCTGCCCCAGTTGTCGCGGGTGGCGTCTGTCTTGTTGGCCTGGGCGCGTTTCCAGCCTGGCGTCGAATAGGAATTGCCGGCGAAGGCATCCGCCTTGTCGAAGCGCGACTGGCCGTAGCCGCCACGGCCGCCATAGCCGCCGAAGCTTGAGGATTCCGATGACGCCACATCGACATGGCTCGGCGGCAGTTCATCGAGAAAGCGCGAGGGCATTGTGGATTGCCACAGGCCGTGGATGCGGCGGTTCGAGACGAACCAGATGTGGCAACGGCGTTTTGCGCGGGTGATGCCGACATAGGCGAGGCGACGTTCTTCTTCCAGTCCGGAACGGCCGCCTTCATCCAGCGCGCGCTGGTGCGGGAACAGGCCTTCCTCCCAGCCGGGCAGGAACACGGTCTCGAATTCCAGACCCTTGGCCGAGTGGAGCGTCATGATCGAGACGGCATCGAGGTTCTCGTTGGTCTCGGCATCCATGACGAGCGAGACGTGTTCGAGGAAGCCGCGCATGCTCTCGAACTGCTCCATCGAGCGGATCAGTTCCTTGAGGTTTTCCAGCCGCCCCGGCGCTTCGGCGGTCTTGTCGTTCTTCCACATGTCGGTATAGCCCGACTCTTCGAGGATCTGCTCGGCCAGTTCCGTATGGGGCACGGTTTCGAGACGTGCCTGCCAGTTGCGGAAATTCTGCACGACATCGAACAGGGCCTTGCGGGCCTTCGGCTTCAGCTCGTCGGTCTCGATCATTTCGCTTGCGGCCTGAAGCATGGGCACATCGCGGGCGCGGGCGCTGTCATGCAGGTAGCGGATCGTGGTGTCGCCGAGGCCGCGCTTCGGCGTGTTGACGATGCGCTCGAAGGCCAGGTCGTCGGCCGGCTGGCAGACCATGCGGAAATAGGCCATCGCATCGCGGATCTCGAGCCGCTCGTAAAAGCGCGGGCCGCCGATGACGCGGTAGTTGAGGCCGAGCGTCACGAACCGGTCTTCGAACTCGCGCATCTGAAACGAGGCGCGCACCAGGATCGCCATGTCGTTCAGCGCGTGTTTCTTGGCATCGCTGCGACCATCGCCGCGCTGCAGCCGCTCGATCTCCTCACCGACGGCACGGGCTTCCTCTTCGCTATCCCAGGCGGCGTGGACGATGACCTTTTCGTCTTCAGGGTCGACCCGGTCGGTGAACAGCGTCTTGCCGAGGCGTCCTTCGTTATGGGCGATCAGATGGCCGGCAGCGCCGAGGATATGTTCTGTCGAGCGGTAGTTGCGCTCGAGCTTGATGACCTTGGCGCCCGGGAAATCCTTGTCGAAGCGAAGGATGTTTTCCACTTCGGCACCGCGCCAACCATAGATCGACTGGTCGTCGTCGCCGACGCAGCAGACGTTTTGCGGCACGTCCTTCGGACGCTGAGCGAGCAGACGCAGCCACATATACTGGGCCGTATTGGTGTCCTGATACTCGTCGACGAGGATATAGCGGAACCGCTGGTGATACTCCTTGAGCAGATCCGGTGCCTTGCGGAACAGGGCGATCGGGTGCAGCAAAAGGTCGCCGAAATCGCAGGCGTTGAGCGTGCGCAGGCGGGCCTGATAGGCGGCATAGAGTTCGCGGCCCTTGCCGTTGGCAAAAGCTCGGGCGTCGCCTTCCGGAATGTCGGGCGGCAACAGGCCCTTGTTCTTCCAGCCATCGATCATGCCGGCGAACTGCTTGGCCGGCCAGCGCTTGTCGTCCAGACCTTCCGCCTGGATGAGCTGCTTGATCAGGCGCACGACGTCGTCGGTGTCTAAGATGGTGAAATCGGATCGCAGGCCGACCAGCTCCGAATGGCGCCGCAGCAGTTTGACGCCGATCGAGTGAAACGTGCCCAGCCACGGCATGCCTTCGACGGCGCCGCCGACGAGAACGCCGATGCGCTCCTTCATCTCGCGCGCAGCCTTGTTGGTAAAGGTCACGGCGAGAATCTGGCTCGGATAGGCGCGGCCGGTCTCCAGCAGGTGGGCGATGCGGGTGGTCAGCACGCGGGTCTTGCCGGTTCCGGCGCCGGCCAGAACCAGAACGGGACCATCCAAGGTCTCGACCGCTTCGCGCTGTTCCGGGTTAAGGCCCGTCATATAGTCGGGTGAGGGCCGGTTGCCACCGCGCGCCGCCATGGCCCGCGCCGCGATCCCCAAACCACCGGAACCACCAGCAGGAACAGGAGCAGAACCTTGGTTGCCAGCCGATGCCGGCACCGGGCGCTGGTCCGATTGGTCTTCGCCTCGCGCCTTGCGGGGGGCGGGCTCCGGCTCCTCATCGAAGAAAGGGATGTCGTCGTAACTGTTACTCATCCGGCCAATGTAGTGATTCGGGCTCGAAAGACCAGCCGATGTTCTCTTTTCATTCCTATGTTTCCCCTAGGAAACGTCCGGATCCGTGTCGTTGAAGCTCTGACACATCCGTGAAATCGCGTGATGTTACAAAACAGTAAGGTAGGTTCCTCGACCTTGCCAGTTGGGCGCGAAACGGGGATACTTGCACCACTTATCGATAGACTTGCGAGGAATGAATGCGGATCTGGAACCAGCTTCTGATGTCGGTTGCGGTACTGCTCGGAGGGCTCTGTCTCTGGGTCTACCTGTCGGCAGATGCCGGGCGGTCACTGATTTCGATGGGCGTTCCCGCAGGCATGGTGACTTCCATCAATCCTGATGTCGCCGAGCCGGCGGCCGCAACGGTTGCGGGCGCACCGGCTTCGTCATCGCGCGGCGGGCAGCGGGGCGGCGGTGAGAGCCAGGTGGTGTTGGTTGCAACCAGACCCGTCGGAACCGGTGTGGTCAATGACAGACTGTCGGCGATCGGTGACGGCGAGGCGATCCAGTCGGTTATCGTGATGCCGCAGGCGACGGGCACCGTAAACGAGATCCTCGTCAAATCCGGCGACATGGTCAAAAAGGGCCAGATTCTTGCGCAGCTCGATGACGACGAGCAGATCATCCTGCGCGATCAGGCGCAGGTGGTGTTGCGCAGTGCGCGTGAGAAATCCGATACTTACCGGAACCTCAAGAGCTTTTCCCGTCTCGACGTGCTCGACGCGCAGATTGCGTCCGAAACGGCGCAGCTGACGGTCACCAACGCCGAATTGGCGCTGAAGCGTCGCTCGGTCGTTGCGCCAATCGATGGGATCGTCGGCATCGTCGCGGTCAATATCGGTGACAACGTCACGACCGCGAGCAATATCGTGACGATCGACAACCGTACCGAGCTGCTGGTGGATTTCTGGGCGCCAGAGCGTTTCGCGGTCCAGGTCAAGCCTGGCATGCCGGTCGAGGCCGCCTCCGTCTCGCGTCCAGGCCGCACCTTCGAGGGTTCGGTCGAGGCCGTCGACAACAGGGTCGATCCGGCAAGCCGTACGATCCGCATTCGTGCCAGAATTCCCAATGTTGATGACGAACTCCGCGCCGGCATGTCTTTCGGCGTGACGATGCGGTTTCCGGGCGAGACCTTTCCAAGCGTCGATCCGCTTGCAGTCCAGTGGGATGCGAAAGGCTCGTTCGTCTGGCATATCGTCGATCACAAATCGGTCAAGGAGCGGGTGAGGGTGATCCAGCGCAATCCCGATGCGATCCTCGTCTCGGCCAATCTGAAGGATGGCGATGTCGTGGCAACCGAAGGGTTGCAACGGGTCCGGGAAAATGGTGCCGTCCGCATTGCCGGTGAAAAGCCGCCGGAGGTCGCCAGCCGATGAGCAGCAGCCACAGCGGTAACGCCAATAACAACGGGTCGTCCGGCCAGTCTTCCGGAAAGCAGAACAGCTTTACCGCGCTCTTTGTGCGGCGGCCGGTCCTTGCCGCGGTTCTCAACACGCTTCTCGTCGTCGCAGGCCTTGCCGCTCTTGCCGGCGTCGAGGTGCGCGAGTTGCCGGATGTGGACCAGCCGGTCATCACCATCCGCACCACCTATGACGGCGCTTCCGCCCAGACGATGGACCAGGAGGTGACCGATATCATCGAGGGCGCGGTTGCCCGGGTCGCCGGCCTCAAGGCCGTTTCGTCGGAATCGCAGTTCGGCCAGAGCCGTGTCACGCTGGAATTCAACGACACCGCCGATCTTGCGGTGGCCGCCAACGACGTGCGCGATGCGCTTGGTCGTGTCACCGGCCAGTTGCCTGACGACGTGGACGAGCCGCGTATCATCAAGGCCGATTCCGACAGCCAGCCGATCATGCGGCTTGCCGTTACGTCCAACTCGTTGTCGATGGAAGACCTGACGCTTCTCGTCGATAACGAGGTCTCCGACCGGCTTGCGTCGGTTGACGGCGTCGCTGACGTGGAACTCTACGGCGACCAGGAAAAGGTCTTCCGCGTCGACGTGAACCAGACGGCGCTTGCCAGTCGTGGGCTGACGATTGCAGACCTCTCCGAGGCGCTATCGACGGCTGCCCTCGACGTGCCCGCCGGGTCGCTGGAATCCTCGACGCAGGACATTGTCGTGCGGGCGACGGCGAGCCTGACCAAGCCCGAAGACTTCGAAAACGTCATGCTGGGCAACAATGTCCGGCTGCGCGATGTGGCAACCGTGATGCTGGGGCCAGACGATGGCACGACGGCACTGCGATCGAACGGCGTTCCAGGCGTCGGTCTCGGCGTGCTGCGCCAGGCGCAATCGAACACGCTCAGCATTTCGGAAGGCGTACGAGCCGCCGTCGCCGATCTCCAGAAGACGCTGCCCGAGGGCACGCGCATTGCCATCACCAGTGACGACGCGGTCTTCATCGAAGGCGCGCTGCACGAGGTCGAGATCGCGCTGGCGCTGTCGGGCACGATCGTCATTGCCGTCATCTATCTCTTCCTGCGCGACTGGAAGGCGACGCTCATCCCGGCGCTTACCATGCCGGTGGCGCTGATCGGTACGCTGGTCGCGATCTATGCCGTCGGGTTCTCGATCAACATTCTGACGCTGCTGGCCATTGTGCTCGCGACCGGCCTTGTGGTGGATGACGCGATCGTCGTTCTCGAAAACATCGTGCGACGACGATCGGAAGGCATGGGTCCGCGCGCGGCCGCCGTGATCGGCACGCAGGAGGTTTTCTTCGCGGTGCTGGCGACGACCGCGACGCTTGCCGCCGTGTTTATTCCGCTGTCCTTCCTGCCGGGACAGATGGGCGGCCTGTTTCGCGAGTTCGGGTTCGTTCTGGCGTTTGCCGTCGCGCTGTCTTCGGTCACGGCGCTGACGCTTTGCCCGATGCTTGCGTCGCGCATGCTGACCAAGCCGATACAGGAAAAGAACGATGGCCTGCTTGGCCGGTTCGGAACACTTTTTGCGAATTTCTACCGGGTGACGCTGCATGCCTGCCTTGGCGCGCCAGCGATCGTCATCGTCTTTGCGCTGCTGTTCGGCGGTGCCGGCTACATGGCCTTCAAGACGGTCAAGAGCGAACTCACCCCGCCGGAAGACCGGGCTATGGTCATGCTGCGGGCGACGGCGCCCGAAGGCATCAGCCTGCAATATATGCGCGACAAGCTGCAGCAGATCGAAGAGAAACTGCAGCCGCTCGTGGCCTCCGGCGAGATCCAGAACATCTATTCGATCTCGGGACAGGGTGGCGCCACCAATAACGGCTTCATGGTTCTGACCCTCGCGCCGTGGTCCGAGCGAGAGCGCAGCCAGGCCGATATCGTGCGCGATATCAACGCGGCCACCGCGACCGTGCCGTCGCTTCGCGCCTTTGCGACGCAGCAGAACAGTCTGCGTATCCGCGGTGCCGGCAACGGGTTGCAGATGGCGATGGTCGGCACCAATCATGAAGAGCTGACGGCCGCCGCGCTGAAACTGGTGGACCAGCTTCGCGCGAGCGGATTGTTCGATACGCCGCGTCTCAACAACGAGCCGACACAGGCCCAGATCTTCGTGTCGGTGAACCGTGAGCGGGCATCGGATCTCGGAATCGACATCACGAATCTCGGCACGTCGCTGCAGTCTCTTCTCGAAGGCCGATCTGTGGTGGACGTGTTCGTCGACGGCGAGGCGACACCGGTCAAGCTGACATCGACGACGCGTCCGATCGATGACCCGACGGATCTCGAGAACATTTTTCTGAAGGCCAAGGATGGCCGCATGGTGCCGCTCTCCACCGTCGCGACGCTCGAGGAACGGGCCGTGGCGCCGAGGCTCAACCGCGAACAACGGCTTGCGGCAGTCTCCTTCTCGGCAAGCCTCAAGGACGGTGTCTCGCTCGGCCAAGCGGTCCAGGCGGCGACCGAGCTCGCGCAGCCGCTCCTGCCAGCTGGATCACGTCTGATACCGTTGGCAGAGGCTGCGACACTCAAGGAAAACTCGAGCGGCATGGCGCTGACATTCGGCTTTGCCATCGCCATCATCTTCCTGGTGCTTGCGGCGCAGTTCGAAAGCGTTCTGTCTTCGATCATCATCATGTCCACGGTGCCGCTGGGACTAGCGTGTGCTGCCTTCGCCTTGGTTCTGACCGGCTCCAGTCTCAACGTCTACAGCCAGATCGGGCTTGTGCTGCTTGTCGGGGTCATGGCGAAAAACGGCATTCTGATTGTCGAGTTCGCCAACCATCTGCGCAACGAGGGCGCGTCTTGCCGCGAGGCGATCGAACGGGCGTGCGCGATCCGTCTTCGACCGGTGATGATGACGATGATCGCGACCGTGATCGGCGGCGTGCCTCTGGTTCTTGCCAAGGGCGCCGGTGCCGAAGCCCGTATCGCGCTCGGCTGGGTGATCGTCGGTGGCCTCGGCATGGCAACCATGGTGACGCTCTACATCACCCCCGTCGCATACTTGTTGATCGCCCGCTTCTCCAAGCCACAGGTGCACGAGGAACAGCGGCTGCAGGACGAGCTGGAAAGCGCCCGCAAGGGACGCGCCAACGATACGAAAGAGCAGCAGCTGATGGCAGCCGAGTAAGGGCTTGCCTTCAGGCAACGGTTTCGGGGTTCCGCATGTCGGCGAAAATCTGCTTCAGGACGTCGTAGATCCGGCCATCGAGCGATTGCGACACGTTGAAGCGCATGGAGCCCGTCGCTGATTGCGACGGGCTGAAGACATTGCCAGGAGCAAGCACGATGTTGTGCTTCAGTGCCGCCCGCGCGACGTCGGCGGAATCGAGACCGACGGGCAGCCGGCACCAGAGAAACATGCCTGCCTGCGGCTCGATCCACGGCACGATCCCGATCGCCTTCAGCCGTCCCGATACCTCGACCCTTGCGCCGGCGAGCCGCCCCCTTATCGTGTCCAGATGCTTGCGGTAGCTGGCATCGCTCAGCGCCTGGTAGACCAGTTCGGACGCAAGCGACGGTCCGCCGAACGAGGTCGCGATCTTGAGGTCCGTCAGACCTTCGATCCAGTCCCGCTTGGTGGCGATGAAGCCGCAGCGGACCGAAGCGGACAGCGTTTTTGAAAAGCTGCCGATATGAATGACCCGGTCCAGACCGTCGAAGGCGGCCAGCCTCGGTGCCGGCGTGTGCTCGAAATCCGCAAAGATATCGTCCTCGACGATCGTCAGGCCGAACTGTTCGGCTAGTTTCAGGACGCGATGCGCGGTGACGGGACTAAGCGTCGCCCCGGTCGGATTGTGGACCGCCGAATTGGTGATGTAGAGGCGAGGGCGGTGTTCGGCGAGGACGTTTGCGAAAGCGTCGAGATCGGGCCCGCTTGGCGTATAGGGCACGCCGACGATCCGGGCGCGATGGGCGCGCAGGATCGCCTGGAAATTGAAGTAGCACGGGTCGTCCACAAGCACGGTGTCTCCGGGCTCGATCAGGAACCGGCAGAGAAGGTCGATCGCCTGGGTGCCGGAATCGGTCAGCACGATCTGGTCGGGCGAAGCCTCGATGCCGCGCTCTCCCATTCTGCGCGCAATCAGGCTTCGAAGCGGTGTCAGGCCGAGCGGAGAACCGTAGTCCGTAAGTGCTGCCGTATCGCCGCGGGACAGTGTGCGAAGCGATCGCCGCAGGGTCTCGTCCGGTAACCAGGACGGCGGTAGCCAGCCGCAACCAGGCGTGAGGCCATCGCGCCGGACATCGAGCGATTGCCGTGACACCCACAGGGGATCAACGGCGCGGTCGAGCTTCGGACCGATCTGCGCGAGCGACAACGGTGCCGTCTGGCTGGCAACGTAGAAACCGGAGCCGGGGCGGGAGGTGATCACGCCCTCTGCCGTCAGCCGGTCGTAGGCATCGACGACGGTGGAGGTGGAGACTTTAAGAGTTGCCGCGAGGCTTCGCACGGAGGGAAGCTTTGCTCCGGGCACGAGGCTGCGCCCGGAAATCCGTTGCCGGATGGTCGAAACGACCATGGCGACCTTCTGCCCACCTTGCGTCCCCAGATCCATCCGTACTGCCTCATGCACCATTACAGTTTTGTCAAATCGTACCTGAGTGTAGCTGTCTCTGCCAGAGGCTTGCGCGCATAAGCGTCGAAGGATTTCGGCAGGGGGTTTAAAGGCTTATGGATCGTTCTCTTTCAGGTTGGATCAACGGCATGATCGGCGTGATCATCTTCAGCGGCTCGCTGCCGGCGACAAGGGTTGCCGTCACGCAGTTCGATCCGGTTTTTCTGACCGTTGCCCGTGCCGCGATTGCCGGCATCCTCGCGCTCTGCATTCTCCTTGTTTTCCGGGAGAAATGGCCGTCGCGCCGCGACCTCGTGTCTCTTGTGGTCATCGCGCTCGGCGTCGTGGTGGGTTTTCCGCTTCTCACTGCGCTGGCACTCCAGCACGTGACATCGGCCCATTCCATCGTCTTCATCGCTCTGTTGCCGCTCGCGACGGCATGCTTTGCGGTTCTGCGCGGTGGCGAGAGACCCAGGCGGGCATTCTGGATCTTCGCGATTGCCGGGAGCGCTTGCGTTGCCGGTTTTGCGCTGTCGCAGGGTGTGATGGCGTCACCCTATGGCGACGGCATGATGCTTGCCGCGGTTCTCGTCTGCGGCCTCGGTTATGCGGAAGGTGGCCGCCTGTCGCGGACGCTCGGGGGGTGGCAGGTGATCTGCTGGGCGCTTGTTCTATCTCTGCCGGTGATGGTCGTCATCACGCTTACGCAGCTGCCGCCGGATTTCTCAGCGATCCGGATGCCGGTATGGCTTGGCCTCGGCTATGTCTCACTCTTCAGCATGCTGATCGGTTTCATCTTCTGGTACCGCGGGCTGGCGCAGGGCGGCATTGCTGCGGTCGGCCAGCTGCAACTGACGCAGCCATTCTTCGGCCTCGTGCTTGCCGCCCTGCTGCTCGGTGAAAGCATCAGCCCGATGATGATCGTCGTAACGCTTGCCGTCATCCTCTGCGTCGCCGGGGCTCGCCGCTTCGCGCGGTAAGCTACCGTACCGATGCGGGGTTGTTCGTTCTGGACAAACCTTGCCGTGTCTCCTAACCAAGCCGTATAATATTGAGGAGACGTAGCATGGCAATTCGCGACGTGAAGGCAGGCCAACGTAACGAGGAGGGCATTGCCGCGGTCCTCGGGATCTTGAAACAGGCTTTCGGCGAGCGTTTCCAGACCGGCCAGTCGTTCCGCGAACAGCATGCCCATACGACCACCTATCTTCCGGGCCAGCTTCCCGATGGCGTCGTGTTTGTCGAGACGAGCGACGACGTGAAGACCGTGGTGAAGGTGTGCTCCGAACATCGGGTTCCGATGATCCCGTTTGGCGTCGGTTCCTCGCTTGAAGGACAGGTCAATGCGCCGTCCGGCGGCATTTCGATCGATTTCAGCCGCATGAACAAGGTCCTTCGCATCAGCCCTGAAGATCTCGACGTCACCGTCGAGCCGGGGATGACGCGTGAGGAGCTGAACCGCGAACTGCGCGATACCGGCCTGTTCTTCCCGATCGATCCCGGCGCCAACGCAACGATCGGCGGCATGGCGTCTACAAGGGCGTCCGGCACCAACGCGGTGCGTTACGGAACGATGAAGGACAATGTCCTGGCGCTGACCGTGGTGACCGCCGATGGCGAAGAGATCCGCACGGCGCGTCGCGCCCGCAAATCCTCGGCCGGCTACGATCTGACCCGGCTTTTCGTGGGCTCAGAGGGTACGCTCGGCGTGATCACGTCGGTGACGCTGAAGCTTCAGGGCATTCCGGAAAAGATCGGCGGCGGCGTCTGCGCCTTCCCGAGCGTCGAGGCAGCCTGCGATGCCGTCATCATGACCATTCAGATGGGCATTCCGGTTGCGCGTATCGAGCTTCTCGACGACGTGCAGATCCGCGCCTGCAATGCCTATTCGGGCCTATCCTACCCGGAAAAGCCGACATTGTTTCTCGAATTCCATGGTACCGAGGAGACGGTTCGCATCCAGTCGGAACAGTTCGCCGAGATCGCGTCGGACTGTGGTGGTGACGAGTTCCATTGGACTGCCAATGCCGAAGAGCGCACCAAGCTGTGGAACGCCCGCCACAATGCCTACTGGGCCGGCCGCGCGCTCGATCCGTCGCTGAATGGGCTCTCCACCGATGTCTGCGTGCCGATTTCGCGGCTGGCGGAATGCGTGGCCGAGACCCAGGCCGATATTCGCGATGCGGGGCTTCTGGCACCGATCGTCGGCCATGCGGGCGATGGCAATTTCCATGTTCTCGTGCTTTTCGACGACAAGGATCCGGCTTCCGTTGCCAATGTCGAGGCGTTTACGGGACGCCTGAGCCGCCGTGCTCTCGCGATGGATGGAACCTGCACCGGCGAACACGGCGTCGGGCAGGGCAAGATGTCCTATCTCGACGAGGAACTGGGCGGTGCCGTCGAGCTGATGCGGTCGATCAAGAAAGGCTTTGATCCGCAAAACCTCTTCAATCCGGGAAAGATCTTCCGCATCGCGGAATAACACTCCCCAATGATTGACTTGCCAGTCCGGCGCGTGGAACTACTCTTGCCGTAGAAACAGGGAGATAGGCCGGTGCTCGGACGCATCATGTTGGCTTTGGGCGGATTGGTCGTGGCGGCGCTGTTTGCGGCGCTGCTGGTGCCGTTCTTTGTCGACTGGTCGAGCTTCCGCGTCGCTTTCGAGGATCAGGCCAGCCGTCTGCTCGGCAAGAAGGTCGCCGTCCACGGCTCGGTCGATGCGCGGATCCTCCCATTTCCGTCGGTTACACTGCATGACGTGCGCGTCGGCCAGGACGTCGATGGCCAGCCGCTCGTGCAGGTGGCGCAATTCTCGATGGATATGGAACTCGCGCCGTTTCTCTCCGGCGAGGCACGCATTTTCGATATGCGCATCGACAAGCCGAAGGTGCGTTTCCGCATCCTGAAGGACGGCACGTTCGAATGGCTGCGCGGCAGTCGCCCGACGATTGCGGCCCGCAGCGTCATTCTCGAAGACGTCCATATCATGGGTGGCGAAATCGAGATCATCGACGATCGCAACGGCCAGGTCCGCCGCATGACCGGACTGTCCACCGACCTGTCGGCGGGGACGCTTGCCGGGCCATGGCGGGGCGAGGGCAATGCGGTGCTGGATGGCCAGGAGGCCCGCTTCAGCCTGACAAGCGGTGAAGCCGCCGCCGAGGGACGGCAGATTCCATTGCGGCTTCGCGTCTGGCCGGATGCCCATCCGGTCGTGGTCGATTTCGATGGCGAACTTGCCGCAGTGGACAACAAGCCCAGCTACAACGGCAAGTTCAACCTTGCCTTCCTGCAGGAAGAAGACGAGTCCGAGCCGGTCAAGGCGCCGCCGCCCGGTCCGCGTGTCTCGGGCGATTTCGAGCTGACCGGCGAGCGCGCCCGCATTCCGCAATACCGGGTCGAAGTCGGTCCGAAGGAAAACCCTTACATCGTCACCGGCGAGGCAACGCTCGATACCGGGCCGAAGCCGGAATTCCTGCTGACGGCCGATGGCCAGCAGATCGACGTCAACCGCCTGAGCGACGGTCCCCAGGCTAAGACCGGTCGCAATCCGGCGGCGTCCGCGCAGCGCCGCCTGAATGCCTTCGTGCAGATGGTCGCGTCGATCCCGATCCCGCAGGTGCCAGGAAGGGTCAACCTCAAGCTGCCGGCAATCGTCTTCAACGACACAACGATCCGCGACATCCATCTCGACGTCAGACCGGCCGGGCGCGGCTGGGCCGTCGACAACGTGACTGCCACCCTGCCGGGCCGCACCCAGCTGGAGGCCAAGGGAAATCTCAACCTTGCAAACCGAACCGCGTTTGTCGGCGACATGCTGGTCGCGTCGACACAGCCCTCCGGCCTTGCCGACTGGCTGTCCGGCAGCGTTGATCCTGCGATAAGGCAGCTGAAAAACGCCGGTTTCTCGGCCAAGGTGAACCTCACGCCGGAACTCCAGCGGTTCGAAGCCTTGGAACTTGGGATAGGGCCTGCAACGCTAAAAGGAAGGCTGGAGCGCCAGTCTCCGAACGGTCAGGCGCCAAGCCTCTCCATGGCGCTTGCCGGCAACGAGATCGATATCGACGCCATGCGCGCGCTCGCTTCGCTGGTCACCGGCGACGATGCCGGTCAGGATGTGCTCGACCACCGGGTCGCAGCAAGCCTCAAGGCCGACCGGCTGACGGCTCTAGGCGTCGTCGCAACCAAGGTCGATACCGCGTTCAGCGTGGCCGAGGGCGTGTTGTCGCTGGAGCGGCTGACTGTCGGAGATATCGAGGGCGCCACCCTGTCCGCCAAAGGCAGGGTCGAGGGCTCGCTGGTTTCCTACGCCGGGACCGGGTCGGTCAGTTTCCGTTCACCGGACCCCACGTCCTTCATCACCATGCTGCGGGACCGGCTGCCGCATCATCCGTTGCTCGACCGGTTGGCCCGCAACGGCAGCTGGTATGCGGATTCGGATCTGATCGCCGATATTTCACTCGGCGGTAGCGGTCTTGGCGGTGCGAATATCAAGCTGCGCGGCAAGGCGAATGGCAGCACTGTCGATGCGGATCTGAAGCTGCCCGGCATCTTCGATCTTACGGCCGGCAACGCGATGACGCTGTCTGCATCGCTTGCCAACCCGAAGGCGACGGTCCTGCTGGGTCAAGCCGGTCTCGATCCCTTGCCTTTCGATGGTGACGGCGCGGGACGGTTGGCGCTGACATTGCAGCAAAAGGAACAGCACGCGGCCACCACCGAACTGAGCTTCACGACGCCCAAGACGTCGCTGCTGATGGCCGGCGACGTGAATATCCAGAATGCCGGATTTGGCGAAGGGCGGGCGCGGGTGTCGCTCAAGAGCGCCGATATCGAGCCCTATCTGCTGGTCACCGGTGTCAGCCTGCCGCAGTTCGGCAGCGGACTGCCTGTCAATCTCGCGGCTGATGTCGAGCTTTCGGCAGATGTCGTAAAAGTCTCTGGCCTCGGTGGCGATCTTGCCGGAAACACTGTCGGTGGATCGCTTTCCGCCGATCGCCGCGCTCCCGGCCTGCCTGTTACCGGCGACATGTCTGTCGACACGATCGATCTTGCCTGGATGGGCGAGGCGGTATTCGGACCGATGGAGAATGGCGTGACAGGCGCCCCATCGAAGACGCCGTTCGCCACGCCGCTGATTGGATCGACGGATGTCGGCATCAATCTGTCGGCAAAAACGCTCCGGGCGGATGCGCTTGGAACAATTACCGGTTTTTCGGGCAGGGTGAACGGCAAAGCCGGTGGTCTGACGATCGACAACGCCTCCGGTACCTGGCAGGGCGGAAAGCTGTCCGGACGGCTGATGATGTCGAACGGCGATGCGACCGGTATCGTCCAGGCAAAGCTGCAGGTCGAAAACGCCGATCTCGCGCCGCTCGTCTGGCAAAAGGGCGGCACACCGGTCGCGACGGGCAGGCTGGACAGCACTGTCAGCATCGAGGCGACGGGCAAGACCATGGACGAACTCATGCATGGCGTCAGCGGCTCCGGCGAGATTCGCCTCAAGAATTTCGAGATTGCCGGGATCAATCCGGATGCGCTCGCGCCAGTTCTTGCCGGTGCCGACAGGCTGCAGGGTGAGGTCAACGAGGCGGCGGTTCGCCCGATCGTGACAACTGAGGTCCTGAAAGGGACAGCCCGGCTCGGGTCCGTCACCATTCCGATGACGATTACCGGCGGCGCCGCACGGGTTCAGAATTTTACCGCAACGGCCGGCGCCGCACAGGTCTCGGCTGAGGGCGTGCTCGACTTTGTCGATAGCCGCATCGATGCCGGGCTGTCGGTCCGTTACGATGCGGGTGAAGAGGCTGTGGCGGGCGGAGAACCGACTGTCACGCTCGGTTATTCCGGATCGCTTGAGCAGCCGGAACAGCGCATCGATATGGCCGCAATGGCAAACTTCCTGTCACTGCGGGCCTTCGAACAGGAACGCCGCCGCGTCGAGACGCTGCAGGCAAGCGTGCTCGAGAAACAGCGGCTGCGCCGCGAAGTCGCGCTCTACACATTTCGTGGCGTGGAACGGGAGGCGGCACGCGTGAAGGCAGAGGCCGAGGAGCGGGCACGCCAGGAGGCGGCTGAGGCAGAACGCAGAAGCCAGGAAGCCGAACGGCAGGAGGCAGCAAGGCGCGCTGAAGCAGCCCGGCTCCAGCAGGAGCGGCAACGGGAAATCCAAAGGCAGAACCAGCAGCCATCGGCACCGGCGCCGTTCACGATGCCACCCGCCGGCGACCTTTTCCAGGAGCAGCCTTCGGGTACGGGTCGCTCCTCAAACCCCAGTTTGCCGGGCGTGCAGCCGTGAGTGCGGCGGCACGCTGATCAGAGCAAATGGGGGGCGGGAGGACGCTGACCGTCAGCGCCTGGCTGGCAGCCCGGCAAGACAGTCGGCCAGCGAGGTCTTGAACCAGCGCAGCACATGCAGGCGGAGTGCAGAGGATAGATTGTTGTCTTCCGAACGACCGTCGTCGACCTCGGCGATCAAGGCGGCCAGACTGATGCCGCGTTTGGCCGCAATGGATTTCAGTTCATGCCAGAATTCATCTTCCAGCGAAAAACTCGTTCGATGACCGTGCAGGGTCGCAGAATGTTTTCGGATCAAGTGTAGGCCCCGTCACCCTCATGGTGATTGATGGAGCGCAATTGAGGATGTCGCATGCGCACGGTCAAGCCGTTGCCATGAGTCAGCCTAACGAAGCCTTAACGCCGTTCGTCCGTTTCCGGAGAAGGCTTTTCGAGCTTACCCTGATCGAGGGTTTTCCCCGCTTTTTCGTTGAGGGCCGTCGTCAGCTGCTTTTCACTCTTGGTGCGGCCAAAGCTGATGCGGTTCTGTTCGGCAGCCGCGTCCTTTTGCGAACGCGCCTTGCCTTTGCGAAACTGCCGAAGGTTGACGATCTCGGCGCACATCGTGTCTGCCTACTGCTTCTTGCGGAACGAATCGAGGGAGACGACGGAGCCTTCCTTCTTGTCCTCGCCGGTGGCGGCATCCGCATCCACAACCTTTGGCGTGGTATCGACCGGGATCGCGGTGATCTCGGCGGAAACTTCGCCTTCCTCGACCATCGGCACTTCGAACTCGAGTTCGAAATTCACGGACGGGTCGTAGAAGCCGCGGATCGTGTTGAACGGGATGACCAGGCGTTCCGGCGTATCGTTAAACGACAGGCCGATTTCAAAAAGCGTATCGGTGATCTTGAGGTCCCAGAACTGGTGCTGGACGACGATCGTCATCTGTTCCGGATACTTCGACTTCAGCGCCGGAGAGATTCGTACCCCGGGTGCGCCGGTCAGGAATGTGATGAAGAAGTGGTGGTCACCCGGCAGTCTGCCGGTTGCCGCGACCTCGGACAAAACCTTGCGGATAACGCCGCGGAGGGCGTCCTGTGCCAGAATATCGTAGCGGATGTGATCCTGCCCCATGCGATCCTGTCTTTCTATTACTCTTCAAACGCCGCTTATGTCACGAGACGCGCCCGCGGGGAAGTCCGCTTCGGCGTCGAGTCATGTCATGATATTCCACCGGGGAGCGAAGGTGAAGGCTTCTGTTGCCAGGTGCCTCCGGACCCCGCCTTACGGGGCTAACCGTAAGGACTTAGTTCGGGTTTCCCGCACCGCCATTAGGCAGCGAGAGCGTAACCCTTAGCGTTGTTGTCATTTGCAACTACACTTGTGACCCGATAACGGCGGTATCATGCCGAGCAAAAGTTCGATCTTTACACCCTTGTCGATCCTATTTCGCCCCCATCACAAGCCGGTCCAGATTGACCGACCGGTTTGTGGTGGAGGCGCCGGGTACCGAACTTTATATGACGAAACCAAACTTAGTCTACAGCTTAACCCCATGCTTTCGAGGCGATTCCGATTACACGAAGTCAACTAAATTTAGCTAACAGCAGCGTAAAATTTTCCATGCAAATGTTTTAGTTCGTTCTGAGGTGAGTGGAGGTTTCTGTTGCCAGGTACCTCCGAACCCCGCCTCAGAGCGCTAACAATAAGGACTTAGGTCGGATTTCCCGCACCGCCATTAGGCAGCGAGAGCATAACCCTTAGCGTTGTTGTCGTTTGCAACTACACTTTTTGACCCGATAACGGTGGTATCATGCCGAGCACAGCTTTTGTCTTTCAACACCAGTCGATCCCATGTCGCCCCCATTAACCGATGAAACGATCATCGAGTCGTTTGGTGGAGGCGGGGGCATCGAAGCCCCGTCCTGTATGCCTATTGCACAAAAGGTTTAGCACCATGTCTCCGCGAACGGAGCATGAGTTAGATAGGGTCAAGGGAGAATTAGATCAAGGGGTTTTATTTCCAGATATCGAAACCACTGTAGGACCAGCACCCGACGAAAGAGTTCGAATGATCTGCCTTTTTGAGTGAAGGGTCAGGCGTGCTTCATGAAGCAGATCACATACCCTGCCAAATCTTAGTTGAAGATCGTTTCCATCGTTCGCGCTACCGGCGTTTTCGAAGTCAGCCGAACCGTTTTTGGCGAGCTTCTTCAAGTCCTGAAGAAATTTTTTTATTCCAGGCTTCACATTATCACGATACTTGTCCCCGTTGAGGAAATTTTCCCCAACACCCGCCTGCCGACAAAACTCGGCGAGACCCAACTTCTTGACTTCGTCTGGAGTAAGCTTTCCAGCTTGGAATTTCGTCGTCAGAGCTGCTCGGTGAGCCATAACCTTAGCGAGGGAAGAATCCGACCTTGCTTTGGCATCCAATGCAAGTTGAGGAGGAAGCGCGTTTTGCGATTTCATCTAGAAAAACCATCTTTTCAGTGAGCGGTTAGCAGATAGCGCCTCTTCAAGCTTCTGCCGCAGCTGTGGCCAAGCGCGGACGTACTGGAGAAGCTCATCGGTCTTTCGTATCTTCTCATGCAAGGAAATATCTCCGGCTCCATAGAAGTCCGCCGCACGATTTATGAAGGCTTCCCAGTCAATGAGGTTGGAAGGAAGCTGAGCCTGAAACTGACAATCGGCACGGCAATGCTCGATTTCTGGAAAATCGTCGCCAGTCGCTGCTGAGCAAGCGCCACGAGCGTGAGCCTGCTTCAAACAAAAACGGTCCCGGCCGACCTTGAGAGGAAATAGACCAAAATCTCTCATCTGGCTCTTAACCTGGTCAGGTTTAGCACCATCATTTATCGAGGTTTTGATCATTTCGCCTTGAGGTCCACCAAGGGCCGAGGCTTCGAAACACTTGTCAACGAAGCTATCAATGCTACGTCCAATTCCTTCAATCGCTGATTTTCGGATGTCAGCACCACTAGGCCCGCTGAGCCCGTAACCAATTGATTCTGACATATAGTCATGATCGAGTTGATATTGGATCGCAGCAAACGGCGTATCAGCTGCCTGAGTGACAATGTCAGCGAGGGTGAAACGCCAGCTATGACTCGTCATATCAACTGGCCTGCCGTGCATTTCAGCGAACTGGCGAATTTTCTTGTTTAAGTTGTTAGTGCAAATTTCGAGATTTCTATTTTTCTTTGAGAAAACAGGCTCGGTTAAATCTCCGCCAAGGGCATCTGCCATCGCATGGATCGCCGCATTCACCTTCAATAAGTATGGGTGAACTGTGTACGTTCTCTTTGCCCCCCGCTTTGATCCCTTAAAGATCATCAATGTAATTTGCGCGTGAAACTGCGTGTCTTCGTCGGTACAGCGAGAAATGGAGTGCCCATCTAGCGTCAGTGCCTCGGAAGCCCTTGATCCCAAATGGAACACGATTAAGTTGTAGGCGGAGATTTTCACAAGCCACTCAAGTTGATAAGCAATTGCTCTTTTCTTCAGCGCTTTTCGCACCGGCAAATGTACGCATGCCCATTCCATTAGCCTCACGGCAGAGAGTGCTCTCTTGCGATACATCTTTATTTTGATGGCGATAATAGGCGCTAACTCGATGTAGGTCCGAGAGTGACCTAGCAAAAAGCTTGTGTCGTCTTCGTCCAGTGTTTTTGCGCCGCGAGGTAGGGTTGTATCTTCAGCGACTTCCCGCATTTCTATATAGGCTTTGGGTACAGTTAAAGGATCGCTGATCAGTTCTTTTTCGGATAAGAAAACTATGTCTTTGACGTGGCCGATCATCACGGCATGAGCTTTGGGCTCAACGGGGATTGTTTCAAATATAATGCTTAAATGGTCTTGTGTAAGTTCGCTGAGGGACTTCACACCCGCCGCTGCAAAATTAGCGAATAGCTGAGAGAGTCTTGTTCCGTCGTTCAGTATAGTCAGAGGCTTAGCTGCATCGATCCGTCCGGGGAGCAAGGTCCGCAAATATATCATCGCCACCATAACCTCTTTGAGTTGCTGGATCAGCAATGCATGTTGAGAAACCGAGAGATGGAACTTACCCTGGGGCACTGCTCGCTCAGTGCTGAAGTCGATCCAAGGGCTTGTTCGGTGGCCTGCTGGTAGCCATTCTGCCGGGTAGACCCACCGAAGATCGCAAAACTTCGAGAGCGGTGTTACTTGGAAGTCTGACGCGTAAGGGGGGCGAATGGCTTGGACCCGTTGCATAGCTATCCACGCGCGGTAGTCTAACTCATCCTCAACAAAACTGGCTGCCAAGTTCATCATTCAACCTCTCCAGTTATTTTGAGTATGGCTGACATAATTGCTTCCAGGCGCTCAATACGGCCGTGAATGACACTCACCGATGATGCAGCGAAGCCGACTTCGGAAAGACGCGCTAACAACTCCCCGCGACGTGTTGCGGCGACGTCGAAGGCATCGGGAAACCATCGCGCACGGGGGCAGCCATCGATACAAGATTGACCAACGCAATACCCGCCGGGCTCTGTACCTACGTCAAATCCCGGAGGAGGATTTTTCGGATCGGAGCATCGATTACCCCATCTGGTGAGGTTCCCTTCTCTCATCACCGAATTGACTTCCTTGAGCGAAAGGCCTTGCGCTCTCAGCATTGCTTTGATGTTTTTCTTTGAGTAGGATCGCGCCGAAATCAAAGACATAGAAAGTTCAAAAATCTCTATGAAAAGTGCTTTCCACCGGGCGTGCAACTCCTTTCGATTGCGGTAATTTTTTGCTGTTCTGTCATTTTTGTGGTCCCCTAGTAAGCTAACAATACTCTGCGATGTTCCGGAAAACGTTGATGCGTAAGCTAGAGCGGAGTTTCGTAGGGCGGCCAAAGATGTTGGAAATCCCAAGTTTGTTAAGGCTGTGTGAAATAACGTGGGACGGTCCCCTAATTCGGCGTATAAGCCAAGAGAGCTTATCTCGCCCTTTCCGTAATAGAGAAAAAGGTCGTCCTTTATTTTTTCGAGTTTGGTTAAGTATAAGTCTTCTGCAGGTGTTTTACGTTCGATGTTCACTAGTTCGGTCATTTTACGTTTCAACTCATCCCGCAATGGAGCGGTCAGATGTTCTAGGGATTTAATTAGTTGGAACGTATGTGCGTACGGTTTCGTCAGAGACAGCGAATGCACAAAGCTTGGCTCGGCGTCTACGTCGTTGACTGACTTGAATTTGGCGGCGGAAAATTGGACAATGCTTTCGGACTTCCGAAATTTTAGAGCCAGGGGTCGAAACACGTATTTTCCGAGTCGGAGCCCAAGTATCACACTCTGATTGAAGCGGGTTTTGATCATGAGCAAACACACAAAAGGAAGTAGGTCTCTCAGGCTTGGATAAAGATAAGCCAAGTGGCCAGTAAGACCTTTCTTCCTTTGGTGCTGTCCGTTGAGGCGCAGTGTCATAGCGCCCTCAAATGCCTCCAACCCGGCAAGCGCACTTCTGAGACCGTTGTCTCGGTTGCTTACTACAGGCTTGATTTCGGTCCCGATTACATTGAGAACCACGAAGATACGATTTTGCAGTAATCGCCAGTCGCCATGCCTTCCTCCTTGCTCCCGGCGAGGATCGCGACCAAGCTCGGAATAATCTGAGAACTCGCGCATCCTGTCCAGAACGATCCGCGCTTCGCCTTTGAAGTGAGTGTACATGCGCACTGTTTGCTCAAGGGAGAGCACGTTGCCAGGATGCGTGGCGGTGCTGATGAAAGTGTTCAATGGAATGTCATGTTCGGCGACGCCGATGGACCTGAAGAAGCGACGAAAGAAATTCATCTTCCGATAATTGCCGCCATGATGCTTAAGGAACAAAAAAACATAGGACGTAACATTGAGATCGATCTCCCTTGTTCGGGAAATATTGATGCCGTGCTTTTCGGAAAGCCATGTGAAATAGTTAGCGACCATAAGAAGCGCTCTGTGAAGGACCTCAAGGCTGGCGCGGGACCGTCCTTTTAGGATGTGATCAAATATTTCGGCCTGATAATTTGAGATCATTGGGCAGGCGGAAAAGTTGCTGAAGTCAAATTTGTTTCTCTGCGCTCGCGACGCTCCTCGGTAGCTTGACGTTGCGACGACGGTGTTTTTCTCGTCGGTTGTTAAAAATGGAACGACGACCACGTTACTGGACGCGCTGGCGCGATGCTTCGGTCCGAGACGACTAGAATGCCTTGGCATCACCAACCACTTCTTCGACAGCATTGGCGAAAAATTCCAAGTATCGGAGACCCGCTCGTCCCATCCGCAGCTGCCGTAAGTAACGAGCCGTGTCCTTTAAAAGGGCGTGGCCAAGCCATTCTTGGATGACTGCCGTGGCTTCGATGCCGTAACTTTCGATGTGATCGAGCGAAAGTTTCTCAGGATCATGGCCGTCCTCTTTCGCCCGTCCCGCGATTATGCCCTCCAAGGCGAGGCAAGCGAAGGTATGTCTAAGGACGTGAGGTGTGAGTTGAATCTCGTTCCCAAGCTGCATCTCCGCAGCCTTACGCGCTTCCGAAATGAGGTAACTGATATTTTTGGCGGTAATTCTAGCTGACCGCTTGTTGATGAACATTGCTGAGCTATTGGCCGCTGTCACTTTTGGCCGCTCTAATACAAAATATCGCCAAATCTCACGCATTAGGTAAGTCGGGATGTATATCGTTCTTATCTTACGACGCTTTCCCATGATTTTCATTGGCAACATGGGATCATTGGATGAAAAAGACGTTTCTTCGTCGGGTAACACCCCGATCATAGTGTTGTCCCTAGTGTCGTATCTCAGCTGAGACGCTCGTTTTGGGAAATTCGGTGATGCAAGTCGCAGTTCGTCGTTGGATCGGAGATGCATCGTTCCTGGAACCAAGGTGTTTGAGACCAGCTCCTGGAGCCGCATCCCCGTCCACAGATACAGGAGTGTTATCAGTACCCCAAGCCGCCCGCTCATGTTCTGTAGAATTGCTCGAAGCTCTTCAGGTGCTAGGGGTGACCAGTCACCGGGGTCCTGTCGGCGTCGATATTTTAGTTTTTTGTTTTCCAACAACCGGACTTTTTCAGGAAGTGCGGCCCTGAGAGCTGAGGTTGACCGGATAAGCGCAATTTGACGTTCATATAACGGAGACGCGACTTTCGGCCATTCCAGAAGATGCTCGGCAGCCATCCATTGGTAACAGCCTCTAATCTCATTTAAGCGGCCCTTCATCGTAGTAGTCGAATTCAAGCTGAATTCGTTTCCAGTCGCCCAAAATTCCTGAGTCCAGAGGCCGAGCTTCATGTGCTCATAGTAAAGATCATCTAGGTGCCATTCCGCCACGTCGGTCCAGTGAATAACTCCAAGGTCTGGATGGCATTCTTCGCAGTACAGCCAAGTTGCAAAATTTGTAAGATTGTAGCCGTAAGCTCGTATGCTATTCTGGCTACGTCGGAAGGTTGCGACGTTATTGATAACGCCCCGCGAGAGCCGAATCCGTCCGCTGCATCTTTCCTGAAGGTAAAGGTTGTAGCCATCCAGGTACTCGTCGTCGTCGCCCATGATGTAGGGGATGTGCGCAATGCTCCTCAAGAAAGGAGATCGCGTCCTTGGGTTAACCCAGTGGAGCGTGGCCATGGCGCAGCAACTCTTTCGGAATTTGTGGAAGATGGATTACATTGCCGAGCGAATGAAAGCGCTCAATTTCCGGGGCCGCTTAGGTGCTTGTTCTCATTTGCGACCGGATATGTTCGCTGAATGCTTCGGTTTCGGGCCAATCAGCTCTTATCATTTTCCGGAATATCAGGCTCTGCTTCGGCTCGCATAAACGACGTTAGATTTCTGCCGCCAGCGTCGCAAAGTGCGTTTCGCTCACTGTCGAGGTTTGCATGGTTTTCCGTCATGATCTAGCTCTCCTTGGTTCACACCGAGAATTCCATAATAACGTAATGATGTAAATCAACGCTAGGTGCGTAGATCAAAGTTTAGAATATCATTCTTACTATTGCTTCCGTGGGGTTGTTTGCATTTAGGATGTGTAATAAATGGCATATTTCCTTGAGAGGTTTTTATAAACTAAGGAAATGTCATTTTTTAATGAATTTCCTTGAAAGTATTCACCGTGTAAAACGCGCGTTCTATGTCGAGCATCCTCTTTGATCTTTCTTCGAATGATTATCGCATTCATTATAGATTTAGGTGATTCTGTCCCAGGCGCTTTTTTTGGTGACTTTTGGCAGTAAAAAAGGCTGTACTTTCAATAACGAGGGCTTTCACGGCGCAGCAAAAAAAGGCGTTAAGCGGACCTCCAAGGGAGTTAATTTTTCTGCAAAACGGCAATTTCAGAGAAAATAATTCTGGTCAATAATTGGTTGAGCTAGCGGACCATCACCATCCGTCCGTGTTCCAGGTAGTCGTTCGGCCAGGTTGAGGAGCGTCGCCTTCACACGATCCAGTGTTGTGCATCCATCCTCCGGCTTGAAAAGAAGCAGAGAGGAACTGCCTTAACGGCCGCCCGAAATCACCTGCCTGCCCTGATCCGTGAGAACAAGCACCGGGCTGCCGTTTACCGCTATCTCTCTCAGAAATGCGCTCCGTTAGAGAGATGCAACCGTTGCAGTCGAAACGCGCCGGTCGCCAATCAGCCAAACGCGGCCGGAGCGGCGCTGACGGCGATATCGCGCGATAGCGCACAAGGCTTCAATGGAGGTTTTCGATGGCGATTTCCGAACGCTAGTCATCATGACAGCAAGGCTCCTGTTCCTCGTATGTTCATGTGAGAATCGCAGTTATGGCGGCCGGTTTGGCTGCTGGTGTTGCGGATAGCCTCCTTGCGGTCGCCGCAATCGGGCCAGACACTGGAGCGCGTCCACCGAAAGCGTCACCTGTCGCGCCCCAGTTTTAGGCTATACAATTCTGACTGTGTTGACGTGATGAGGTCTTGTGACGGATTCCATCCAAAAGCCGCGAGGAATTCCCGAATAATAGGCCGGGAAATTTCCTTTGGGTCGCCAAGCAACAGCTCGGATGTCCGCAATGACCTCTCAACTGTAATAGTGTCGGATTGGGTGACCATCGGCGACGTAAAATCTAGTCGATTTGGGTCCTCGACCCATAGTCTTCGTCCCAGGCAGTTATAGAGAGAGATTGTTAGGGTCGCACCCTCTTTGTATAGCCCAGCCGCCCTCAGCCGATGGGTGAACTCGGTGATTTCAGTGACGGTATACATAAAGCTACCGACCCCAAGGACGCGGCCTTCGGGAACATTCCCGTCTTTGCTAAGGTCTTCACGAAGCGCTTTGTAGTGCAGGAACTGGCCGCTTTGATACATGCGCCAGAATTCGACGTGGTGATACAAATCACACCAATCCTGAGCAAACTCAGATGTGTATTCAGACCCGCCATGTTCATCGTTTCGTGCCGCGATATGTGGATAATCCCATCCCCGAAGCGAAACACTTCCTTTTTTTAC
This sequence comes from Rhizobium sp. PvP014, assembly GCF_017876855.1. NCBI lineage: Bacteria > Pseudomonadati > Pseudomonadota > Alphaproteobacteria > Hyphomicrobiales > Rhizobiaceae > Rhizobium > Rhizobium sp. PvP014. The sequence continues at coordinate 1,319,276 of NZ_JAGIOT010000002.1, read as the reverse complement.
CATCTCACGCGCGTCTACCATGCTCAACTCCTCGGGGAGCACTGTGGGACGGATTACCACGCGGAAGAAACCCACAGCTCTAATTTTTTCAAGCAGGGAGTCACTCATCATAGGCCACCAAGCTCCTTATCGAAATACTCGGCCATTTTGGCGGCAATACCCTTCGGGGCATCAGGCGCAGCGGTTTCCTCCGCTTTCGCTTCGAGGCCCAGACTTTGGAAGTGACGCATCGTCTGAATAGCTGCCCGTTCGATGATGTCGCGCATGTCGTTTGCATTGTTAACGCGGGAACTTTGGGGCCGTCCAGTTTTACTTCGATAGTAAACCACTCCGCGTTGCAATTCGTTTTTGTTGCCACCGTCTTTCGAGCAAATCACAGGTGTCCTTTCGAAGGGCCCGACAGTGATTACGACGAACCAAAGCTGTACATAGTCGGCCACCTTTTCGACGGTGAAGGAAACGTGAGGGTCTGCAAAAACAGCGACTCTATCCATCATTATGTCGGGAACAAAGCTAGCTAGTTCCTCATCGCTCAGGCCTTGGCGGACTAGAGACTCATCCTCGATACCTACGACAATGCGACCGCCATCTTGGACGTTAGCCATTGCTAGGATGTCTTTGATAAATCCGACGTCCCAACACATTGCCCTTTTGAACTCGAGGCTATCGCTTTCCTGCGCACCTTGTAACAGTTCCTCAAGTTCTTCCGTGGTCACGCGCTACTCGCAATGTTGACTTTCTAAAGGTGTGAAAGGCCGCAGTCATTCGCTATCGCAATCTTTGCCGCCGAACTCGATGAGACGATCTTCACCAATTGCCCCTACGTTGAATCGCCACGCGGCGAAACCATAACCCATCACATGCGGAATAGGGACCTCATATTGACGCCAACCGGCCTCAAAGCCTTTTCCAATGCTGCAAGAAAGTAGCCCGTCTCTGGGGTCGCCTTGGCTTTAGCGATATCGGATAGATGTTTCGAGTTCCTCGACACGAAGGAAATCGCAAGCATCCCATAAAGGCCGTCCAGCCCAAGCGCCGCGTCGTGCGGTCCGATAACGCATACGAGAACCGCAGATAGGGCAACTCAGCGTGCCGGTTAATGCTGCCGGTTGCACTGGCTGGCTCGCGGTTAGGCGAGGGGCGGCACGGGGTGTCTGTGACCAAATAGGGCGACTATATAAGACGATGCTTTAGTGCCAAGGCGGTATCAATTTGATCCCCCGGAACCCGCAGCTTGAGATAGCCATGACCGGTCATTCCGGCTGAGGAAGAGAGCGCCTGGCGACATCCACGATTGTCGATGTCAACATACCCAGACGATCCGCCGCCAACCGGTTGATGTGCCAATATAAGGGAATATCGAGAGAAGTATCTGGGATCAGCTCTACAAGGCGACCAGCTGACAAGTGGTCTCTGGCGAGGATGGCCGGGTTCATCCCCCACGCCATGCCCATCAGCGTGGCGTCGAGGGTCATTGCCTGCGTTCTTTGTCCCATGGACCGGTGTGCACCGTGTAGATGAACCTCCGACATTCAGAGGGAGAGTTTCTACCCCCGCAGTGCTTATGTGGTTCGCCTGTGCTGCAGGAGGTGGCGCAACGGTTGCCGTCATTGAAATCGGAGCCGTCGCGCTGGCACTGAACTTTGGTTACGAACCCGCTCTCGCCATCCTGTTCACCGTGCCGCTCTGCATCGCGTCCGTCGCCGGAGGCATCTGGATAAGCGTCCGAAATCGCATGCCTTCGCGAAAGGTCGTGCTGGTTCAGCTCGCCGTGATGGCCTTCGGGTCAGGGCTCGCAGCAGCTAATCATTCGATGGCGGTAACCATTGCTGGAACGGTGCTCGTAGGTGCAGTGCTCACGCCTCTTGGCACCTACTGCTCACTGGCTCTGGACGCTCTTGCCCCTCCTGAACGACGACCGGAAATCTTCGCGCTCCTGCGGGCTTCCAAGGCGGTCGGTGTTGTATTTGCAAGTGCATTGCTTGCGTTGGTGGGGCTGTCAACGGCGATGGTCTGGGTAACCGCGCTTATAATTGCCGTAACTTCCATGGTAGCAGTCGTCTCGTAGATGAGCGTTCGATATATTGGTTAACGTGAGGTTGACTACGTATTGCAACTATTGCGACCAATCTCGAATTGGTGCGTTCAATCGCTTATGACCAACGATCACTTGAGATTATGGCTCGCAGCAGCTTTTGAAGCAAAAAGCCATAGGCAGATGTATGCAATTGCTTCGGAGATCGGGGAGGCCGGAACTTTGGCTTCTCCGGCATTGCGGAAGGCGGCTCGAAATCTCGCTCGTTCGCTTCACGGCGTGATCGAACTACCGATTGCGGACGCAAGCGTGTTAGCAAAAGCTGACCGACGGTTCGCTGTGTTGTGCGAGCTTTTGAAGAAAACTGCTTCTGGAACACCGCCAAGTCTCACTGCGTAAGCGAGTTCTCGTGGCAGTGCGAGTCGGCTGCCGCCGATACTTCCAACCACAGAGTATTGAGTGCGCCGCCCAATGAGCCGGAAGGCTTTGGCCTAGCGCTCGATGTCGCCGGTAGCGCAGCCGTCCAATGCGATGAACTCGGATGTCGATGGCTGGTTCCATGCTTTGGCTACTCCGACAAATCGCAACCTGCCGCATGTTGTTGGAGCCGTATACTGAAGGCAGCTCACAAGCAGCGAGAATCTGGCCATGCGAACCAGCGCAAAAACCCTGATGGCCTGATTGGCAACTACGCGACCGCCAAAGCATGCAGTGTAATCAAACACCCTCGGTCATTCTGCGAGGGAGATCGCACTGGCGATGGCGTACCCGAGCCGCGAAGTACGCACATGAAATCCCTGTCGTCAGTTGGGGTGACGAGGGCGGTTCAGCTCCGCTTCTGATGTGAATTCGGTTTTCGATAGCGTTGACTCTTCTCACTGGAGAGGTGAGAACATAGCACGAACAAAATCAACTCACGTCAGGTTCGAAGATGATACACACTACCCAAGCCAACGCGCCTGATGAGATAGAGACCGATCTGGTAGAAGTGATCCTCGCTGCGCACCACGGCGATGCCGTAGCAGCCTTACGTGAAGTTATTGCTGATGCGTCCTTTCTGCACGAGCAACTAAGAACGGCATCGTCGTTTCTCAGCTATGGAGCGGCGAGGGGATGGCGGCCGAAATTCACCCGAGAGTGAGCGTCCAACGCAATCGAAGCCATCCGTGATTGGACTGCGCAGGCTTGATGCTAAGCAAGCGTGCCCGTCAACATCTATGCGATAGGGGGCACCGTTCATTGAAGTCCTCTACACCCCATGCCATCATCGATGGCTCTGCCGGTTTCAGTTCTCACTCTGCCTTCGGCACGTTGCGTGATTGATTTTACCGGTTCGTATGTCGCTGTCCGGATTAGGGGAGCCAACCATGAGTGTGGCGTTGGACAGGATCGGGGAGAATGCTTTGCGACTGCAGATCGCGAGGCGGCTGCCCTCGACCCTTCCTTGTGCAACAGCAGACCAAGGGGATGAGGGATGCACCCGGCCATTCGAAAAGCCGATGTTGAAGATGCGGGGATACTGTCGGTTCTGGCCATAGAGGTGTGGTTGGACACCTATGCCACGGAAGGTGTCTCGTTGCACTTTGCGGCGCATTTGCTTGACGAGTATTCGCCTCAAGCTTTCAGTGAAGCGTTGCGGGACGAAAGCATCCATATCTTCGTTTACACCGATGGAACCTTCGTTAAAGGGTATCTGAAGCTCATCACAGAACCGACGGCGCTCGATGTGCGGTACGGGACGGTAGAGGTGGCGACGCTGTATGTGCGTCGGCATCACAAGCGACAGGGTATAGGAAGGGAACTTCTACGCAAGGCGATGAACGTGGCAGCAGAGCCAGAACACCGAAGCATGTACCTTACCGTACATCACGCCAACCGAGATGCGCTGGTCTTCTACGAGACCCACGGCTTCCGTCAAGCTGGTGACTTCTTGTTCGAGTTTGAAGGCATCCAGGTGCCGAATATCGTTCTCGCCACCGATCTCGGGTGGCAAAATGACCGCTTGTGAACCGAGCCCCTGTGACGGCTCGGCGGCTTTGGCACGAAGCGAACCTTCAGCCTAAGATTGACAAGAAACGGACCTTCTGCGCACAATTGGGCTAGGTAGATACAGCCTGCTGCTTGCGCCCCTGGGGTATGGTGAATGTATCGGGTCACCCATGGCTCACTTTGCCCGGACGAACGGGTCAGCAACGCAAGCTCCTGACCATATCCGTTCGTCTCATGCAAAGGATCATTACATGCGCGATTTCCGCGATGCCAAAGCCATGGCGAAAACGTTACGTGCCGCTCTTCACGTCAAATCTGTCGTCTTGACCACCAGTGAGAGCCAAGAACTTGTTGCTCATATTTTCGGCTTTCGTGACTGGAACGTATTGACTGCAAGGACCAACCAAGCGTCCCATTTGCCTGCGTGTTCTGTGGAAGACACCGCCTCACCTCCGCCCGGAGCACGCATCCCCTTAGTTCCTATGCGCGATCTTGTCTTGTTCCCGCATATGATCTCGCGGATTTTCGTGGCACGCGAGAAATCTCGCCAAGCTGTGGAACGCGCACTCACCGACGATCAGCGTATCCTTATCGTTGCCCAAAGACATGGCGGAGAGGCTTATCCCGACACACTTGAAGCCTTTCATCCGGTAGGCGTGATAGCAAACGTGGTAGACCGTCAAACCCAGGTGGATGGAACTCTCAAGGTTACCGTGCGGGGATTACAGCGGGCAAGACTGAGCCGACTGATCGATGAGAAGTACTTGGCGGCTGAGATTGCGCCGATTGAAGAACAGCGTGGCGATTCGAAGGAGGCGGCTGCACTTTCAAGTGCGGTTCTTAACAGCTATCAGACCTATGCCGAGGTTGATTTTTTCGCGCTCCCACCAGGACCAAAGGCCCGTTTTAGTCTGCCATCTATCGGCAATCCGAGCTTACTAGCCGACACAATCGCTCCGTTGCTATCGAACAGTATCGAAGTGAAGCAGCAGCTCTTGGAAGCTAATGACGTGGTGACGCGTCTCGAAAGACTCATCGATGTGATGAGAGCTGGTCGACCGAAAGCCGCTGCCTAAATTCCATCTCAGCACCCATTGCCGAGGACGACGTCAATTGGATCGGAGAACTGTACCGCATCAAGGACGAACTGCGCGGTCTTGATCCGGAGGCTCGCCTCGCCGCACGGCAGGGGCGGTCAGCGACACTCGTCACCGACATGCAGGCGTGGCTCATCAATCACCGCGCCCGCGTGGGTACAAAGTCCCCGGTCGGCGAGGTTTTGGCCTACATCGCCAAATACTCGGATGGCCCGCAGCTATTCCTGGCCGACGGTTGCATCGAGATCGACAACAACAGCGTCGAGCGACCATCCGGTCCATAGCCTTCAATCGCAAGAACGCGCTTTTTGCGGGCCACGATACCGGAGCCGAGAACTGGGCAACCGGTCTAAACTTGCAAGGTCAATGACGTCGATCCGCAGGCCTATCTGACCGCAACGCTTACTGCCATCGTCAACGGCCACAAGCAGAACCGGATCGATGAGCTGCTCCCTTGGGCTTATCCGATTCTATCCAGCCAGCGTCATTCATGACCGCCCGAAAGCGCAAGCGAATGTCTCTACGCAAAAGCGCATTCAGTTAAAATTGCACGCAGCCGATATATGATTGTTTGACCCTCTCCCACTTATCTTTGGTCAACCAGGGGGCAATATGCGCGTTCTATTTATCCTCGTCGCAACAGTGATGGTAGCAGGTGGCTTGATCGCCACGATCAAAGTCCCCAATGTAGCGGACAATAGGCGGATACTGGCAAACTATCGTGATGATCCGCAGACGACCCTGCAGAGGTTGGAATCTGCAATTCCAATGCGTCCCAGATAGCGCCAAGAGCGCTACTGGCACGCGATTTACCAAAGCTGTTATTGCGCCATTCTACGTGAAAGTTGTTGACCTTCGGATGGCGGGAGCAGCCAGAGACAGCTTTAGCGCACAGATTCAGAAATGGATCATAACCAATCATCCGGAGCTTTTGACTAGCCTCCCAGATAAAGACTTCCTTGAATTGGTCGGCTACCTCAAGAAAATTGGAGACGACGACGTCGAGAACTGCATCCTCTCGGCCGCGATGTCGAGCGATAGAAGCGTCAGAGGAGGCGCAGAGAACTGGGAACTTCGTCTCTAACCGCGTATGCTAGGGGCCCGGCTGCGTTGGCCTACGGAAGCGCCAGCGCTCTTAGGCATCTCGTACTGACTGCGAGTCCCCTGGGTGGGAGCAGCACGTCGATTACACCGATTGCCGAGGAGGGCGTCAAAAGGATTAGCGAGCTGTATCGGATCGAGGGCGAATTGCGCGGCCTTGATCCGGAGGCTCGCCTCGCAGGACGGCAGGAGCGGTCAGCGCCACTCGTCACCGACATGCAGGCGTGGCTCATCCATCACCGCGCCCGCGTGGGTACAAAGTCCCCGCTCGGCGAGGCTTTGGCCTACATTGTCAAATACTGGGATGGTCTCCAGCTTTTCCTGGCTGACGGGCGCATCGAGATCGACAACAACAGCGTCGAGCGGACCATCAGGCCGATTGCCCTCAATCGCAAGAACGCACTTTTTGCGGGGCATGATGCCGGAGCAGAGAACTGGGCGATTATCGCTTCGCTCGTCGAGACCTGCAAGCTCAATGCCGTCGATCCGCAGGCCTACCTGACGACGACACTCACCGCCATCGTCAGCGGCCACAAGCAGAGCCGGATCGTTGAACTCCTGCCTTGGAACCACAACAGCACGGCGGTAAACACTTCCGCTCACTGAAAGCGGACGGACAATCTTAATATTCCCCTTCACCTGTCACTAACCGGCCGATGTCATATTGCCTGGGTTTCTGGGGACAATGCATGTTGCGAACGGTTGTTAATGGTATCATTGAGATGATGTATTTGTTCGCCTACAACAGTGTCGCTGGCCCGCGTGCTTTTCTACTGTGGGTCGGCATCGCAGGATTTTTTGAATCATTGCTGTCTGCAGCGCTGGCTACGGTGCCTGTTTATACCGTTATTCTCGTGGTTCTGGCGACCACTGTTTTGCGTCCGTGGACTATCCTACGACGGCTCCTCCGCAAGCCTCTAAGAAGCTCATTTGAGATAGGCTCAGCTCTCGTATCGCCCAGAGGCCTCTAGACTGTCTTCAAGCCCGAACCCTTGCATATTGTCACTTGTCGAGCATTGAAGGTCCTGCAAAAACTGCACCCGGGATCAGTTGAAGTGCGGCAAGCAGCGCTAACCGAATACTTCTCCCTCCACAGCAAAGGAGCTGCAATTTGAACCATGCGTTTTTGAAGGCTACGTCTTCTCCCGGTTTGGCGATCATTGTGATTTCAGTGGTTTGTATAGGGCTGGGCTTTGCAGTAAGCCGAAATACGGGCATAGCTGCCCAACGAAGGCTCTTGCGCTACTCGGCGTTGGTTACTGTGTTGCTCATCGCATTGATGTTGCCATCCCTAATCACAAATCCATTTGGTGAGGGTTCATCGCACGGAGCTTTTTACGGCATCTTGCTCGTCGCGTCGTTCTACGCGGTGTTGTTGGGAGGCTTTTTCGTACTCCCGGTGAGTTCGCTTTTTTTGCTAGTGTCGCTATTCGCTTGCCTGTTCTCAACGTTCATGCCCCGACGTGATCTACCATCATTCTCAGAAGGGCGGCGTGCAGCCCAGTCGGATGGTGGGGCAGGAACGAAGCAGCGCTTTGGGCGACGATCAACGTCATGAGCCAAGGTTCAGTAGTGTCATGAGAAAAACCCAGTAAGGACACAGCAAACGCCTTGTCGCTGGGTCATGAAATAGCGATTGCAGATTTATATCGTGCCGACGAGGTGGGCTCAGGACACCGATTACGGAGCATCGCCACCCCCGAGAACATCACAGACGCCGAAGAGGCCGCAATCTCGTTGGCGAGCTTCTTGAAAGCTCTGCATTTGAAATCGACGGCAGACGCACCGATTGCAGGGCCGATCAACAATTTGAGGGAATTCCTCTCAATGAAATGTCGGCACGTACTCTTCCCGCTATTGACATCGTCTCGGATGAAATCGACGCAAAGGCGGCTGTTGAGCTTTGGAACGAGGCTCGTTCGGAAAGCTATGACGCCCGACCCGTATGGCTGCATGGTGACCTCAAGGCAGACAATCTTCTGACCGTTGGTGGAAAATTGTCTGGGGTCATAGACTGGAGACTGTCTGCCGTAGGAGACCCTGCGGCCGACTACGCAACCGCATGGTCGTGGGTGCAGCCATCTGCCAGAAAAGGATTTAGGAACGTCCTCGGCTTGAGTGAGGGCGAATGGCTTCGCGGCAAAGCTTGGGCGTTGTATGGAACGGTGATCGCGCTGAGCCATTATCGAGGCGGCAAAAACGAGCCGCTCTGTGAACAATGCCGACTCACGCTATCTCGGTTGGATTTGATGCTTTGACCGCTTATGGGGCGAAGCGGAAGACTCCTATCGGCCTACCAATCCCTAGATTTGGTCGGCACTCGCCACGGCAGATAGAACCCGACTGAGTTGCAATTCCCACAACCAGCGCATCTTCTCTGCCGTTTCGGGATTAGAACACCATTCAAGCGGGACATGCAAACATTGGCGCACGGCAGTCTTCCAATCAATCAGAGCTTGTGCCCAGGAATAGCAAGAATCGTCTACCTCCTTGTGCCAACAGCGGACAATCTCTGCTTCGTGTGCGATTCTAATATCTTCCGGCCACCACAGCACGAGAAAGTAGGCAAGATCGTGTATGGCCAAGGAGTAGGTCAGAGACCAATCAAACGGCTGGCGATCAATGAAGAAGACTGGGCTGTCGTTGCCTTTCGGCGTCAAGATATTCATCGAATTGAGGTCGCCATGAAGGAGGGACATTCCCCGACGGTCCAATAGGCGATCCCGCAATTGCATCTCCAGTGCAGTTGCTTCGTTGTAGAGGTCACGACCCGAAATGGCCTTTAGCGCGGCAATGCCAGGACGGACTTCATGGAAATATCGGTTTACAGCCTTTCGATCAGGGGCAGGACGAGCCTCCCAGTGATGCTTATGCAAGCGACCCAGCGCTTCTGCTACGGCAAGACCGTAGGTGCGGTTGGGCACCACGTCTCGACGGTTGTTATGAGTTTCCGCAAGATCATCAAGCAGCAAATGATAGCCGACCTGGCTGTCGAATTCGGCATTCCAGCATTTCACAAGAGGCGCATCAGCCATTGTGACATAGTCGCGTGTATAATAATCAACTTCCGAGCGGCCAAATGATGACCCGTGGCATAATTTGACCCGAAGCGATGCCGTCTTCCCGTCGCGAAACTTCACGATCATCGGCACTTGGCTTGACCAATTGCTGCTCTCGATCTTCATTCGCAAAGAGGTGACTTCTTTCCCAAGCATGTCGCTCAGCCATTGAGTTGTGAGGCTTTCCGCACTTGTAATCACTTTGTTCATTTGCATCGGTTCAGACTATCGAAAATGACATCATATAGAGAACAATCATGGCTATGAGAGCAAATGGCGCTTCTGAGCCATGACTGCAATCGGCCCGAAGCGGCCATTGCCATGCGTATGGCAACTCTTAAAATACTGCGATGTGATTAAAGTTCTGGTGGGAAGCAAATGGAATTTACAGAGGCAAGAAGCCTTTCGCCTGTTGCAGTGACCGCAACTGCCGCCGACCACATCGAGAGTTTCCACAAAGCGCTCGATCTAGTGGCCAGGGAGCGGAGATATTTGACGTTGATGGAGGCGTTCCCGTTTCCAGATACGCAGAAGTTCGTCCTAGATATGATCAAGCAAGGAAACCCGCATTCGTCGCTACCGTAGAAGATGAGGTTGTTGGCTGGTGTGATATATCCCGCCACTTCTTTCCGGCACATAGACATCGAGGAAGCCTGGGAATGGGTATCATCGAAGCCTACCGGGGCCAAGGTCTAGGAAGGCGTCTCATGCTAGCAGCGTTGAAGCAGGCCCGAGCTTCGGGCTTCATTCGCATCGAACTGTCTGTGCATGCTGACAATACAAGGGCCATCGCCCTCTACGAGAGGGTTGGCTTCCTCAAGGAAGGTGTTCAGAAGCGCAGCGTCCTTATCGATGGCCGTTTTCTTGACGCCGTTAACATGGCGATCTTACTCGACGAGCAATGACCGCAGTTGGCGCGGCTCGCCTTTCGGCCCATTGCAGCCTTTGGAAATATGAATCGCGACACCCACGTGTTACTTATGGACAGGATACAACAGACGGTAACAATCTTGCTCAGCATACTAGGGTTGACCCTTGGCGCTGTCTGTGGCCTTGAAATCGCGGGAATTTTTGGCTTGCTTATGTTCGCCCTTGTCGGAGCAATTGCTGGCCTGTGTCTGGGCCTTATTGGCTGGCGGATGATTTATCTGCTGGCCTTGTTCCCTTAGCCATATCTGCATTTGGCGGAAAGCAGGCAAAGTTCTCTTACCGCTAAGCGGACGTCGCTGGCCTGGGCGACCTCGGTAAGGTTGCCGTAAGGCGGTAGAGGAAACCTCCCGCTGCTCCACCCGACGATGCGGCAACTATCATCAGCGCGGGGTGGAGTTCAGTTGCGAGTGTCGGCGCAACCCACATGAACGTCGCGAGTGTCAGAAGACCAGCGAGCAACCCAGCTATCGCGAACGTCCTCTTCCTTTTAGCGCGACACCGATTCAATAACAGTAGCAATACGGCAGCGAATGGCGAGACCAGAAGAAGCAAAGGTATTAGCATTAGGCTTGTAAGCACCCACGCGGCCATGGGAGCAGCCCAACCACCCGGTGCACACACTATCAGGCAACTCACATACGTTCCTACGAGGTGGGCGATAGCCAGGCTACCTGCTGCATCAAGTACCCGGGTCACAAACGACTTCGCAGAAGAGCTATGCTCACCTTCCATTTATTCCCTCTGACCGCCGAAGTACCAGCGTTTGAATGGTCCCGGCAAAACGGCGTTTTCTTCGCAAAGCAGCCCTCAGCATACTAGACTTCGGGGGTGGGTCAGAATTCGGCCTAAGCTGTCAAAGCACCCCTGTTGCCCCGTTTGCTGAGGCAACAGAAAGTCTACCGCGCTTCTAAGTTCTCTCTGAGGCAATCGCCCAGTTGTGTAGGCAGCGATCAAGGCCAATAGCGATCTCTAAGACGAAGATGTCGTGCTCACGGGTCGCGCCTGCCTTCGAGCGGGAGATGAACTTGCGAGGGAAGTCAGTCCGCCTCGATATCGAGCAGACTTCCATCCACTTGAAGCCATTGTCGATCTCGACGTCCATGGTCACCTGACTGTAGTTTGGCAGGCGGTCAGATTCTACAATTCGCGTCGGAAGACCAATCACCGAACCGATCATCTTTCTGACGGGCTCCAGGCAAGCAGCGTGGTAATCCATGCCAGTGTCCGCCGTGAATGCCGCCTGGAATTCCAGTTGCCAGAACTCCTTCAGACGCATGTGCGCAGTCGTCTGCTCTTGTTCCCGACGGTAAGACCGGCCCGCCTGCCAGACACAGAGCGGAAGCTTTGCACCGGAGTGACTATCGAGCAGGTGGGCCATGTAGGCGTAGGTTGAAGGGGTCGTCTCTGGGCGAAGGACGAGTTCCGTTTCCGTCTCCGTCGTCCGCTCTTGTACCCAGACGTCGGCATTCTCGTAAGCGTCGGAGATCATGTTGCGAGGGATGAGAGTGGGAGCCTCAATGCGCCGCATATCCCACGCAGGGTTGACCGAGCGGAGGAAGAATTTAACTTCCTCGGAAAAATGGCGAATGAAATCTTCGCGGCGGAGGATTTCGCGTTCCTCCCAATGCACGAGCGAGTTCACGTTCAGAATGCTGAGCATGGCCTGTTCTCCTTGATGGCCATTTAGGAATGAGGTGAATTTTACGTCCAATCGGTCGCGCGAAGACGCGCGGCATCACGACTGGACGTAACGACCTCGTCCGCCGAACACGCACAGGAAGGCAACCCGCTTGATGCGGCCCTTCTCTATCGATTGCGTGGTCACGTTGCTCATACGATGAGCTAATGCACTAGAGAGACCCGAGGGTCAACCATCAGGTGTTGGCGCATAGCTCCTCAGGTCGGCTGTCGGCACAAACCGGCCAACCGCAGCCTACGCATGTCGAGCGGCTCTCGGTGCTTTGTTTCCGCAGGAAACGGGTGGCGTTGAGCTTCACTGCCCCTGTATCGCTCGGTTTTCAACAATGGAGGCCAACCAATGGGTTTGCTTGAAGACAAGGTAGCTATCGTCACGGGTGCATCGTCAGGTATCGGCCGCGCAGCCGCGTTGCTGTCCAGCGCCGAAGGTGCGGCGGTTGTGATCAACGGAAGAAACAGAACGGCGCTCGATCATGTTTTGGGTAGTATTCATGCTGGGGGAGGACGAGTTGTAGCAGTTCAGGCGATGTTGGCCTGCCGGAGACGCATGCGAGGCTGGTAGCAGAGGCCTATCAGTCCTTCGGAGGCTCAAACATAGTCTTCAACAACGCGGCGTCCGTCGGTCCTGTTAAACCTCTCGCCGAGGTCGAGTTGCCGGAATGGCAAGATACGATCTCAACGACCCTGACCTCAGCCTTTCTTGCGAGCCGCTCTCAAATTCCCGCAATGCTTCAGAAGGGAGGCGGCAGCATCATATTTACATCGAGCTTCGTCGGCACCAGCGTCGGGCTTCCCGGCATGGCGGTGTATGCCGCTGCCAAAGCGGGCTTGATGGGCTTGGTGAAGGGTATCACGGCGGATTACGGCAGCCAGGGCATCAGGGCGAACGCTCTACTCCCAGGCGGGGTTGATACTCCTATGGCTGGTGACGAAGGCCAGAAGGCATGGGCGGCCGGGCTGCATGCAATGAAACGCATCGCGCAACTCGAGGAGATCGCGAATGCGGCCCTCTTCCTCGCCAGCTCCATGTCGAGCTTTGTCATGGTTCAGCCCTCTACGCGGACGGCGGTAACTCTGCGGTCAAATAATCGTCAAATCCTGGGGATCGCCGCTATGCGGCGCTCCTCTCCATGAAATGGGCTGGACCGCTTTTCGGCTCGAAGCCGAGGTCGCATTTCGGCCCGAAGCGGTCATTGCCGACACAAAGCACCCACTTTCGACCGTCAGCTTTGTCATCGGCGCAGCTTTTCACTCAGTCGCTCCACCCGCCGTCAGAACCTTTAGAAATTCCTCATCACCAGCTTGATGAGCAAAGGAAAGCGCGGTTTCACCAGCGCTACCCTTTGCATTAGGATTCGCGCCGTTTGCGATTAGGGCAGCAATTACGTCGGGTCCATTTTCCTGATTATTTGCTTGCATGATGAGAGGCGTCCAGCCTTTGACATCTCTGGCTTCGATATCAGCACCTCTTTGCACGAGTAGGCTGACCGCACCGGGATCGGTGACGATGTGGAGAAGAGTGACACCCTCGTCGTTTTTCGCGCTGATGTCGGCTCCTGCTGCGAGAAGGAGATCAAGGATGTCCGCGTCGAAATACATGTCGAGAAGATGGATGGGCTGAAAGTTGTATTCATCCATTGAAGTTGCTAATGCAGGGTCGCTTCCGAGCATAGACTGGACCGTTTTCACGTCGCCTCTGTGAACGGCTCCATGAAAAGTCTTGATCACATTGGCATCCGTTGCCGCAGCCGGACCAAATGACATGCCGAGCGCTGCCAGTATGTTGATCAACAAGCGTTTCATATTTTCTCCCCTGACAAGAATCTCAAATAGAAGCACTTTTTGGAACGAAGGATAAAAGGTTTTTCGCTCATCCCAACGTTCGCTATTGGCGCAAAAAGACTGATTCAGGCTATAGCTTAGCACCTGGCAAATTAGCTGCTTGAGTAAGCCAGTTCCTCAGCAACTTCTCATTGAATGGTTCATCTTCGTGAAGGTGCACGTAGCGGACCTCATCTTGTTTGGAGGCAACTGGCGGCGGCGGAGACAGCGACGTACCCTTGAAGAAGGTCACTTTAACGTACCTATCGAAACAGTGGAAGGCCAAGAACCAACCGTTGTCAGGGACACCGTAGAAGGGTGTATTCCATTTCACGGCCTTTTGGACATCGGGAACGATGGCCCTAATCAGGTCGTCAAGCTGCCTTCCTACCCCATGCTTCCAACCTGGCATTGCTTCGATGTATGCCTGAACCGGACCATCACCTTCGCCTTTAGGAATTTGTGGGTTGCCACCCGACAACAGTTTCGCTGCGCCCATTAGAATCCCTCCAGTTTGAGGACAAGAGTTCTACCACCATCGTAGAGAATTGCAGCTTCTGGCGCAAAGCTGCCAAGGTCGCCTCATGTCCCAAGCAGGTCATCGCATGCTCGGAGGTGGCCCTAATACAGCATCTATGAACGGTGCTTTCCGAACGAGATATGCTTTGATCCCGTCTTCACTCGTAGACTCCAACTCTAGCTTCAGTTTCTGATACTCTTGCCGTAGGTCGTCATCCTGCCTAAGCAGGTCACGGAAGCGAAGCATTCTGGTAATCTGCCAGTGCCCCAGCAGGCAGACATGAACCTTATGGGTTCGGACACCCTCAACATCGCGGCGATAGAAGTGGTGTCCATCCAAGAGGTTTTTTCCCCGGACGTATCCCAGCGACGCCATTTCCCAATCAACTCTCTCTTCATCACTGGCACCAGAGACGACCACCAAAAGGTCGATTTCCGGTTTTGCGGCAAGGCCGGGAACTGCCGTGCTACCAACATGGTGAATATCTACCGCCTTAGCTTCGAAAACCGCTGCAAGGCGGGCCCTTTCGGCTTCGAACATGCTGGGCCACTGCCTATCGTACTCGGAGATTTTGCTTGTCAGTGCCATGTGGCCTCCGTCAGCGTAGTGGTCACTAGGCTAACGCATCTAGCTTCAGTTGCAATGACCGCAAATGCGGACCTCGCAGAGAGCCTTGCAGGCTTAACTGCGCATCGAGCGGATTTGGCGTCTTCACGGAGAGAGCATATCTGCCTGCGACATCGCGCAGACTGCTATCGTATTGCCAGCAACTAAACCTGTCAGAACGACCTAAAAGGAAACTAGCAGTGCTCGACTGCTCAAAGCCACATCGACATGTTTACGGATAGGCAATGATTGCTGTGATCAATGGTGTAATGAGAAAAATAAACAACCTTAGACTCATCGGCAGTGTCATCATTGCTGTTTCGTTAGGAGCGCTTTTCCTGATCGATGACGTAAGCTCGTCTCGACGGTCTGATGTACTGGTATCAGTATTGGGACCGGTCGGAGCACTCTGGTTTTTCCGCCTTCTATGCCTGCTCTTCATCGGAATAGCGTTATGGGTGATATATCAGGATGTGAAGTTGCAGACGCGCGTGGATCGCATCATTGCCCAGCAGATTAGCATCGACAAAAGTGTCCGTCGCGATAAGTGACGTTTTTGCGTCGGTCACGTCATGTAGACGTTCAAAGAGATTATGATGTGCGCCATTCGGTCGTCGTAAGAGGTGTCTCGCTGGCGCTTTGATCAAATCTCGCTTTCCTAATCTCGATGATTTGACCCTCTCCCGGACGACAACGATTCACCAACTGCTGTCATGAAAAGTACATCCGGTAAATCACCACCGCGATCAGAGCGGCTACGATTACCATGACAGCTCGTTCCAACCATCGCATGAGTCTCGATTTTGACTGATGGCCGGACGTCATACTGCCAAGCACATCACCAAGGAATTGCAATAACTCACCCACAGTCCTCGACCTCAAATTGCATCCGGAAACTGGGAGTGTGGCGTAGTTTGCGTTTACTTAAGGTTGATGCAATGACGATTTCTATTGAAAGCAGCCCTAGTGCAATTACTCGGCTGAATATTCCCAGGGCAACAACTCATCGATCCCGTTCTGCCTGTGACCGTTGACGATGGCGGTGAGCGTGGCGGTCAAGTAAGCCGGATCAGGCGACAGCGCACAATATGGGAGAGAACACCGCTTACCGGTCGTCGATGGAAGCCGGGGCTTGATCGGAGTATTCCGC
Organism: Rhizobium sp. PvP014; assembly: GCF_017876855.1. Classification (NCBI taxonomy): domain Bacteria; kingdom Pseudomonadati; phylum Pseudomonadota; class Alphaproteobacteria; order Hyphomicrobiales; family Rhizobiaceae; genus Rhizobium; species Rhizobium sp. PvP014. Next base: position 1,303,270 of record NZ_JAGIOT010000002.1, on the reverse strand, counting down.
ACCTACCTCCCAGCCGATTTAAAAGGCGGCAGCAATTCTCAGATCGGCCAGAGGTTCGGCGGTAGATCACGTTTCGAGAGATCGATGCGACTTCGAACCTACCCAATCGTCGCACCATATCGATTGAGGCACAATGCGCTTGCAGCAAGCCTTTCAGTTTTCACTATCGAGGCGGTAGACCTCCGCGTTGTCGTGGCGCTCCCGCAGCCCCTTAAATGAGGCATGTTGTAATTGCCTGTTAGACGTCCACGCTTGATATTCAATCTCGCCTATCAACGTCGGCGCGATCCAAACAACGTTACGTTTGTCTTCGTAGGGCACAGGAGGCACTTTCCTTTTCCAAGGCACGCGATCCATCAACGACCGGAGGTCTGACGCCTGGCGGGCCGTAAAACCAGTTCCTACGCTTCCGACATACTCTAGTTGATCGCTTCGATATGCAGCCAGCAGGAGCGACGAGAACGGCGACGGGCTTGACGGCTCGTAGCCGAGAACGAAGAAGCCTTCCGATTGGACACATTTGATTTTGACCCAATCACCGGTTAGGCCGGATCGATAAGAACTATCGCGATCTTTGCCGACAATGCCCTCTAGCCCGAGGCGACAGGCATGATCGAGCAGTTCTTGCGGATCAGCTTTGGAGGCTGCGCTGTGACCGTTTGGGCCGTGCCGATAAGGCGAATGCGACGAGACACAGGATCGCTCCAGGGCGAGAGAAAATTAATGCTCGAAGACCGATCTTAGACTGCCTTGCCTCCGTCAGCGATCACCTGCTTCCCCTGATCCGTGATCACAAGCACAGGGTTTCCGTTGACCGCGATCTCTTTCAAAAATGCGGCCCGTTCGAGCGAAGCGACGGTTGCAGTTGAAACTCGCCGGTCGCCGATCAGCCAAACGCGGCCAGAGCGACGCTGATGCCGATATCGCGCAATAGCGGACAAGGCTTGAATGGAGGTCTTCGACGGCGGCTTTCGAACGCTAGTCATCATGACAGCAGGACTCCTGTTCCTCTTACGTTCATGTGAGAATCGCTGGTGTAGAATTCAAGCCCTGCGAGCGCTCGAAACAGTCCAACGTGGTCAGATGCGGGCCGTCAGTTTCGGTCATCCGTCGAGGAAAGGGGACCCGCTTCCACAAAACCTACCCACCACCCGAGGTTGCCACCCCATCGCAGTATAGGATGCGCGTATTGACAGGGGGCTTTCATCACGCGTTAACCGCTGAGACCCAAGCATCGGCGAGAGACGTTCCCCATGAAGGGCAACGATACGATCCTGTACAATCGTGAGTTACTGTCATTTTCAACGAGTGTCGCTATCGTCAGCGAATCATTGAGGTTCACATGACGCCTGAGAGACGCCGCGAGATATTCGAAACGGTCCGCAACAAAGCCCATTCACTTGGACTGCAATTCGAGGACGATCCCACGTACTTAAACGCTGTCGAAGAGTGGATTGCGGGATCGATCACCGCAGAGAATCTTCGAAACCACTACCAGGAGCTGTTGGAAGGTCGCGAGAAAGAGAAGCGTTTGTCGTACTTCGTCAAGCACTGTCTCCAGGAAGTCTGATGATGCGCGAAGGCATTCAGAAGATCAAATAGACCGCGCGGTCGGCTACAGCTTCTCACCCAACGGCTATTCCCGATACTAACTCACGAAACGGCTTCCAAGTAGCGTAAAGCAGATAGATAACAGCTGCGCATCCGAGACGGACAAAGATTGGGCGCACTCGTGGTGTGGGAGTCTTCTGAAATATTATGCTGAGTGCAGCACTCACAGCTCCGGCAAAAAGCCCCGTCCCGAATAGAGCCAGGATTGCGAAGAGTCCTCCCATCACTCCGCCGTTTTGGTAACTTTCTCCATCGGCGACAAGCCTGATGAGGATAACCAAAATTATCGTAGTAGCGCTCAAACTCCGCCAACCTGGGAGGAACGCCAATAACACCCACCCCAGAAGGTAGGGTAGCGAAACGAGTGCCGTGAAAATTAGAAACTCCACTACCCCTCCTTAAAACAAACGCCGCGTGTCGAGTATCAATGGTCGTCACTTGATCTAGCAGGATTAGCCTCACCAGTCCCGGTCTTTCCTCCAGCCGTTGTAAACATGAACGTAGAGCGTTTTCGTTTTCGAGGGTGACTAAGGGCTCGTGATCGGGGAAAGGTCCGTTATCACCGCAGCGGTCCCCGAGCTGCTTTGTCGTACCCAGTCGCCTTCAACACAGCCTGAACCCGCGCATAGGCTACCTTCATACGAGCATCGAGGGTTTCCCATTCGGCGTTCAGCTCAACAAATTTGTCGTTGATGCGCAGCATTTCGTTGCCAACGGTATAAGTGCCACTGGTGTCACCACCTCGTCGCCTTTCCTGATCCGCCGCAAGAATAGCTTCTCGCTCGGCTTCCAAAGCCTGCATTTTCCGGACCAGCTTCATGTGGGGCTTCTCGACCTTCGCGTAGGTGTACAGCGCATACTTGGCGCGAAGTCGCAGGATGATACCAGGACGCTGCTCCATCGTCACTCCTCTGATTTCTATTCACCCGGCCTAGAGCCCGAGAAATTGTTGCAACAGGCGTCCCTCCAGGCTTCTTCCGGCGCAATGGCATGGTTTTGCCCGTGACGGCGTTGGAGCCCAAGCCGCCATTCGAAAGAAAGCAGTCAACGTCTTCCTCGGACCTGAGCGGTGACACTGCTATAACGCACTCGCAAAACGATAGACGCAAGTCTGGTCCAGATCGACCGTCTCGATCTCAGACACGCCTGCCGTTTTCAAGGCCCTTAACCAGAATGACTTTGCGCCAGCGTTATTCGCCATGACGCTAACTTCCCATATGCCAGAATGCGCAGCAAGAAGGCTGGCAACCGCTCGCTCACCAACCCCCGTGCCCCGGAACTCCGGCAGCACATAGAACTCAGCAACAGCAAAATCAGTGCCGTTCCCTGAAGGCGACCAGGTGTTTACGAGTGCAAACCCAGCGGTGCGTTTGCCAGTGGCAATGATGTAGGGCCAGCGGGCTCGGTCTACCCAGTAGCTATCAAAGAAACGGTATTCGCGGTCCACCTCGGCATACTGGCTTAGCTCGTCAAGATAAGTAGATAGCATCTCCCAAACCTGAGTTTTTTCGGCTTCGCTTGCTAGGTGCAGTTTGATTTCCAAAACTTCCTCACAAAGGCGATGGATGAGCGTATATTCGAATCGAATGAAATGCTTGCGGTTGGCGCAATCCGTCGAAGACCGTTGTCGCCTTCCGGCCCGTAGCCGTCATTGTAGCGCAATGGGTTGCTAAAATTGCTGCATGGTCGGAAAAAAAAGTTCCCAGTCGTTGGCACCGACTGTTTCAACAATCTGCTGACCGATAAGGGGCCGCGCTGCAACGAGGGCTTTGCAATGTAGGCGAAGCGTCGTTAGCGTCGTGCACGACGAAGAGTAAATAAATCAAGTGACTTAGATAATCTTGGCGAATATAATGTACGTCCTCTCTTGCGGCATCAGTCCACTGCTGAAGAATTGGATTCGTCGTTTTTGCTCGCATTTAGGTCCGAGAGGGTCAGCGGTCTAAATTTCAGAGCGAGCTTGCCAGGACCGTCATAGAGTCCGATTTCTTCAATCGCGTCCTCTAGCTGAACGACGTGATAGAAATGTAGCTCCGCTCGCTGAGGCACTGTTGTGATCACGTCGCCTGAATTGGGCAAAACGACCTCGCATGTGAAATAGCCACCGACGCCCAAGACCAAAGGTCGCACGTTGTTGTGGTAATCCCAGGGCGTCCCTTCAACTCGAAACACGGTCCCGATAATTTTCATAGCGACAAGATGCATCAGGCTTGTTCCATTTGCGGCACCCATTGAGATAGGACAATTGGTGAATACGTGCAATTAGCGAACAGGTCGCCGAGGCCAGCTTGAGCCCCGTCGCGGTCATGCTATGGTGCATTATAGAAATTCAGGGCCGACTATGACCTCCCACGCGACAATGTTAACACCGCCGTTCAACTTCGCTGTCGTACAAATGCCTGATAGGAATTATCCGGGAGTCGTCTTTCAAGGCGATACGCTGCACAGCATGACGACGCAGGTTGCTCAAATGCAGAGGCTTCTTGCCAAGCAAGACCTGGCTGAACTCGGTGACGAGATCGAAGTGCTGCTCCACGATCTATTGGCTATCCAAGCATCCTATGAACGGGTCTGTTCAGAGCAAGGGATCGATCTGCCTTACGTCCGCTGATGTTCAACCGGTCTGATATTGACGCGAAGGTGCCGAGATCGCCTTTCGGCCCTTTGCGAACTGATGATTAGTTGGCGTTTCATTGACTGATCTACCTTCGCAGGTTGAGTATCCCCAATGCTGTTGATAAGACCTACGGACTATAATGAACGAAAGCATTCATTTTTGTTTCCGGCGAAGTTTCCTGAGCCACTGCTACTGGCGGTATTAGAACTTCGGTCTGAACGCATCTACGACTTGGAACTGGGTAACGAGGCTGCCGCGTTGTCGGCAATTCTAGACGCGGCGCGACATCTGCCGGGACAGCCCTTTTCAATTCTTTCTGAAGACACCGGGAGCGTTAACAAAGTGCGATCCTATAGCGGTGTCATACCTAGCCGGAGTTCGCTCAGACAGTTGGAGCATCGTCGGTTTGAGGTAAAAACGGCTCCCAACGTATCCAGGCTAGGTGCCATTGTCAGCCTACAGGATGCGTGTCTTGACGACGAAGCCGCTCGACTTGTTCTAAATTATTGGGATGCCCTGATTCTTTGCAGCAAAAGGGATTTGAATGAACTGCGGGACTTGTTCGTGAGTTGGATGACTAGCGCGGAGCCGAGCAATTCCCGAGTGAACATCAATCTGGCGCTGGCGGCGACACGTTTTTCGGACGACGTCGCCATGCGTTATTTTCCGCCGGATAATGGTAGACACGAAACAATCGCTTTGCTTTTCAACGAGAGCAAGATTGAGATGACGCAAGCCTTCTTTCGCTCTTTGAAGTTTCGTCTCAAGGTCAGGTGAGCAGCCTGATACATCGGCCGTCCGATGTCGCCTATTCTGAGACACGAGAAAGCGCTTCCGGTCGACTGAAATTGAGGAAACCATGGATAAGCTAAGCTCGCTGGAGAGGCAGCGACTGTCTGAAGTAATCAGGACGGCATTAACGGTCGATTGGGAACGATTCAAGTTCCTTACAGATACCCAGTTTTCGAATACGGCATCTATGAAAGAACAGTTCGAAGATTCGTCCCAACTACTAATAGGCCTGATGTCTAAACCAAGACCCGAGGTAGCCGTGGGAGTGCACAAAGACGGCAGCCGGGTCATCTTCGCACGCTTTTCATTGGACGACCCTGCGGCAGGTCCAATCCTACTGACGCTGCACAGTACGTCTGAACGCCCGGATTCCGTCATCAGTATCTGGACCTTCTACCAAGAAATGAGCTTCGACTAGTGACGGTTCGAAAGGCTGTCTCGCAGCTCGATGAGATCGCGTATCGCTTCGATAGGTTCGCTGTCAGCTTGGCTCGGAGAGTTCGGCGTCATTGCGGAGGAACCTGCTCAGATAGCCTGAAAGCTACCATGTATTGAAACAAACCCTATGACTACTTTTGAGCATCTGTGCTTCAGGCGCATCAGCGTCATGACGGCCTTCGCCCGTTGCGCACAGTGTAAGCGCGACGGCCGCTTGCTATGATCAGCACTATCGCTTCGCTCGATTCACAACGATTATGCGGCTCAAAAATACGATAACAAAGGGGGTCCATAGTGCGAGGACTAAATAGTAGTATGCGGTCGCCCCGACACACTCACTTTGAACCGCACCGGGTTTGCCGGAGGCTCCAACTTCTGAGAAAGTGGAGTCATCATGAGCAAGACAACGAACAAGTTTTCACCTGAAGTCCGTCAACGTGCCATTCGTATGGTGCTGGATCACGAAGCCGAGCATCCATCCCGCTGGGCTGCCGTTTCATCTATTGCGGCCAAGATCGGCTGCTCGCCAGCCACGCTGCATGAATGGGTGAAGAAGTCCGAGGTCGACAGCGGTAAACGAGCAGGCCTGCCGAGCGATGTGGCCGAGAAGATGAAGGCTCTTGAGCGGGAGAACCGGGAGCTTCGTCAGGCCAACGAGATTTTGCGCAAAGCTTCTGCATATTTCGCCATGGCGGAGCTCGACCGCCCCTTCAAGCGATGATCTCGTTCATCGACGAACACCGTAGCGTGTTCGGGGTCGAGCCGATCTGCAAGCTGCTGCCGATTGCCCCATCAACCTACCATGAGAATGTCGCCAAACGACTGGACGTGGATCGCCTGTCGGTCCGCGCCCGCAGCGATATCAGCCTGAAGATCGAGATCCGTCGCGTCTTCGAGCAGAACTTTCGGGTCTATGGCGTTCGTAAAGTCTGGCGGCAGTTGAAGCGTGAAGGCTTCGACGCCGCCCGCTGCACCGTTGCTCGGCTTATGAGGTCGATGAGCCTGCAAGGTGTTATTCGGGGAAAGCCGATCCGCACGACGTTCTCGGACAAGACGGCTCCAAGCCCGCTTGACCGGGTGAACCGCCAGTTTAAAGCCCCTGCGCCAAACAGGCTGTGGGTTTCGGATTTCACCTATGTCGCTACTTGGCAGGGTTTCGTCTACGTGGCCTTTGTCATCGACGTCTTTGCTCGTCGCATCGTCGGCTGGCGGGCGAGCCGGACAGCACATGCAAGCTTCGTCCTCGATGCGCTGGAGCAGGCACTTCATGATCGGCGTCCTGCGCATGGCGGCGGCCTTGTGCATCATTCGGATCGCGGTGTTCAATACGTTTCGATCAGGTATTCCGAACGCCTGGCAGAGGCAGGCATCGAGCCGTCCGTCGGGAGTGTCGGTGACAGCTACGATAACGCCCTCGCAGAAACGATCAACGGTCTCTACAAGGCCGAGGTCATCCATCGGCGTGGACCATGGAGGAGCTTCGAGACGGTAGAATTCGCCACCTTGGAATGGGTCGACTGGTTCAACCATCGACGGCTTTTGGAGCCCATCGGGAACATACCGCCAGCCGAAGCTGAAGAGCGGTATTACGCCATGCTGGACGAACCAGCTATGGCTGCATAACTTAAACGAAATGGCCTCCGGCAAACCCGGTGCGGTTCACTTTCATCGATCCGGCATGACTGAGCTACTCCAAGTCGAAGAGGTGACAGAGCGAGGCCCAGTGCCGCTCCAGCAACCAGCATGGACATCCATGTCTGGAAACCTTGGCGAACGATCAAGGTGAGAACGATGATTGCGATACATGGCAGCAAAGCTACCAATCCGAAGGACATTACTTGTTCCCAGCCAGTTACAGATGTAGGTGATACTATCCGGCCTGATTGTCGTGGCAACGTTTGTAATCGGCCCGAAACGACCGTTAATCTTGACCTGAGCCCCTGACCTTCCTCCAGATTTTGGTAGAGTCCGTCACATCAAGGAGACGGACGAATGAAGCGTTCACGGTTCACGGAAGAACAGATCATCGGGATATTGAAGGAGCAGGAGGCGGGCGCGAAGACGGCGGACGTCTGCCGCAAGCACGGCATCTCGGACGCAACCTTCTACAAATACAAGGCGAAGTATGGCGGCATGGACGTGTCCGATGCGCGCAAGCTGAAGGCGCTTGAGGACGAGAATGCCAAGCTGAAGAAACTGCTCGCCGAAGCCATGCTGGACAATGCGATCCTGAAGGATGTCGCTGCAAAAAAATGGTGACGCCCGATGTGAAGCGGGATGCGGTGGCTCATGTCTGTGCGCAGCATGGGGTGAGCCAGCGTCGGGCGTGCGAGGTTCTGTCGGTGGATCGGTCGAGCATGCGATATCGCAGCGTGCGGCCTGACGATGCGGCCATTCGTGAGGCGATGAAGAAGGTGGCATCTGAACGACGCCGCTTCGGTTATCGCCGTATCCACGTCATGCTCGACCGGCAGGGGATCGTCATGAACCTGAAGAAGCTTCGGCGTCTTTATCGGGAGGAGAAGCTGACGGTGCGCAAGCGCGGCGGCCGGAAGCGAGCCTTGGGGACAAGGCGTCCTCTGGCTCTGCCCTCGCGTCCCAATGAGCGCTGGAGCCTGGACTTCGTCAGCGATGCCTTCACCGACGGTCGCCGCTTTCGGGTCCTGGCCGTCGTTGACGACTTCACCCGCGAATGCCTATGCCTGGTCGCCGATACATCCCTGTCAGGCGCAAGGCTTGCCCGTGAACTGGATAGTCTCATCGCCAGACGCGGAAAACCGAGGACGATTGTCTCGGACAACGGGACGGAGATGACCAGCATGGCCATCCTCAAATGGTGCCAGGAGAGCAAGGTCGAATGGCATTACATCGCCCCCGGCAAGCCGATGCAAAACGGCTTCGTCGAAAGCTTCAACGGCAGCTTCCGCGACGAGTGCCTGAACGAGACGCTGTTCTCGTCGCTCGCTCAGGCCCGCGCCGCAATCACTGCATGGAAGGAGGATTACAACAGAAACAGACCGCACTCGTCGCTGGGCAATATCACCCCCAGCGAATTCGCAATGAAAATGGCCATGGAAAAACAGGCCGCATGAGGCCAGATTAAAAATCCAAGACTCTCCCGAAAACTGGAGGGAGATTGGGTCTCAGGTCAATCTCGCTTTTCATTTGCGCCGACGTTCACAACTGATTTGCAAAACGCTAGACTACAGTTGCAGTATTTAAAATTCCAGAAGCTCTTTAATGCCGACCCGTTACCGCCTTGCGCAAGCTGCCCTCTATTCGTTTTTGTTCGTCTGCTTTGCAGGCCTCACCCGAGCCCAACCGATAGGGCATTGGTTGCTCGATAACTGCGGCCTCATGGGCCTTTCCATTGGTATTTTCATCTATGCGGCAGCCCTATGTGCATCCATCTTTGGCGTGAGGAAAATCACCAACACATGGTCTTTTGATGAACTGCCTCGGCATTCGAGCGAAAAGGTCTTTGGAAGCTTCTATCACGTTGAAGCAAATCAGTTTGTGATAGAGGAGACCAAACCAAAAAAGCCTGATGACTTCGACAAGCCAAAGTATGACGTGTAGATGTCCGAATTTTTTCAGGACAAATTCGTGGGCGGGCATAGTATTTATTGGCGCGAAGCTGTCGTGGTCGTCTCTCGGCCCGAAGCTCACTTCCAGCAACTAAGAGCGGGCGATGGCTTTTAAGTAGTCACCTGACCTGTCCGCATGAGCTTCAACAGTGACTGTTTCCCCTGGGGTAAACTCCCCCTCTTCATATTCCGGAACCTTCTGGGCTAGAATGACGAAGCACCCATTGCGTAGCCGCAAATTTCTGTCGTGCGTATCAGAGCCTCTTAATACCTGAACAACTGATGATCTATAGCTTAGGTACCAACGTCAAACAGAAGGCTCGACGGTGCGTAAGGTATTCCTCTTTTCAGTGGTTGTGTTTACTGCAATCGCTCTCAGTCTGCTGCTATTCACATATCGACTGTCGACGGCCGCTCAAGAGATTGCGGTAGGACGCTCCTTCTGCCTCCAGGTTCCTAAAAGTAGCCCCTACCGCATGGGAGGCTCATATCAGGCGGCGAGCAATTTGTTGGATATTACCCCAATTATCATGAGAGGGAAAAACTCGATCTATCACGCAGTCTTGGTCGTCGATAAAGGCTCAAGTCTCGCCGTGTATAACTGGTCTTATTGGCACATGAGTTTCCGGAGTGACTTACGTGGCGGGGAGGACACTACTGGCTGGCCGATACTGTGCAAAACAGGAAACCGTCTGCTCGGCGGCCCTTTGGGCAACGCGGAGGAATTTGTGTTCATTCGCGACGACACGCGGTGGGTTGTTGGCAGCCAATACGAGCCAAGCGTGGCTTACTGGAATTATCTCATGGATTTCCGTGCGGTCGAACCGGCATTCCGCCCGCTATCTGGGAAAGAGATAAGCCGCTACGGTAATGCTTATTGGGGCATACTCGTCGGGATAGGTGACGAGGAAATCGAGCGGACGAGGGGATGGTTGGAAGGCTTGTTGACATCTGAAACTTATCGAAAACCCGGATACGAGGCGGTGGCGGAGCGCGATAAGGAGGGGGCCTTGGTAGCAGTTGCAGCCTGCATGCCGCCCACCGACAAAAATCCGCGATCATGCCAGAATCGCTTTATACGCGATGGACTGACTTTTTCGTTCAGGCATGAGCCTATGCCAAAAGACGATTGGATCAAACTTCAGCAAACACTCTACCAGCGTGTGCATTCTTTCGAGCATTCACGCTAGCGATGCTGGTGCCGCGACATAGTCACCTCATTCAAGGTGTGAGCGGAACAACGCTTACAACGAGCCAATTTTTTATTTGAATGGGCTTGAATGTACTCAGGCGAGCGGTTCGATGCAATTCCATTTGGGACGTTGTGGAATGCCGATCTTCCAACCCGCAACCGAACGCAGACCCGCATTGCGAGGTCGATAGATTTCAATTTTATCCTGTGTAATGGTCTGCCCAGTCCCACCAAGTTCTCATTTAACCGAGTTCATTTGATGCCCGATAACCCTAGCCAAATCCGCTTAGAAAGTTGCCTTCAGGTACTGGTGGGGTTGCCATTGAGTATTGCCCGCAACGCTGCGGATATGAAGATTTTCCATTTTGGGGAGATTCAGCCGCATCCTTCAGGCCGAGGAACTGTCGGTTCTTACGCACTACATATTCAATGCCCGTGGCGTCTGGTTGTTAAGGATAGAGTGTTTACGGGGACATCAGATCGCTTTGTCGGTCCTGCTGAAGGATCAGAGGTTGATGATGACAACCATAGATCGGGAAGCCTGCAGCTCATCAGAATTGCATCGCTTCTGAAAGGCTATGACGAGACAACCAAGTCCTTCGTGAACACCACAGAGCAACTCATCGTCATCGAGGCCCATGCAGATAACGTTGGTGGGGCTGACTTGCTGCTATCAGGCGATTACCGCCTCCAAATTTTTCCAGACGGCTCGCTAGAAGAGGATTGGCGCTTTGTCGAGTTAGAGGGTCGTCATATCGTGATGGAAGGCGGCCGCGTACGGATAGACGACTAGCGATCTGGCCACTGCAGCCAGTGGAGCGAGTTTTCCAACAGTATCGGCCCAGAGCAGACGTCAGATAGAGGCTTGCTCTTCGTCTATTGACAGCAGTTGCGAAGCGGTAGCTGTGGATATCGCACCGTTTAACTGCTGATCCGACAAGGTCCAAAGAACGAGATTGATCCATTCCTGATGTCCAATCTCGTAGGCGACATCCTCCCTCAGTTCGAGGTGATCGGCCCATTTCTCTAAGTCGTCCGAACTGAGCCTGCCTTCGAGGTATGACATGAGTACGACCTCTACATCCTTCCGCGTGAGAAGAACGGGCTCGCCCTTATAGTCCCAAGAGAACCTCGACAGCCGACTTTGGCAGTTCGCAAGGCTATCTCGCATCTCGATCAAATCACGAACCGCCGTAAGACGTTCGCTGTGCGTTTGGCTCGGAGCGTGTGGAGGCACTAAGAGGAACCTTGTTTTGTGCGCCCAAAGTTTCCACGAGTCGCAACAAACTCGATGACTACTTCGAGGCTTCTGGGGTATCAGCGTCGTGGTCGCTCCGGCCCCAAGCAATCATTGGAGTTGCTAAGTTCACGCATTCCGTATTTTGTCTGTCGAGTATGGTGAAGGCTTCATCTGCAGATAAGGCAAAGGTCGCTACAAACAAGCACGATGGGGCGCAATCCGAAGACAAAGTTTCTGATCAGACCGCATCATAGCCGCGATCTAACACTGCTAATGGAACGAGAAACCATGCTTATACCTGGTGTTAAAAATACGATCACTTACACTATCGTTTTGGTAGAAGCGGTAATGGTATTATCGTTTCTCAAGCAATACACGAATATCATATACCTTAGTGGATTGGCGAGTATAGCAGCTGTTGTAACCTTGCGGATAAGGCATGCGAATTATACATATACACCATTTTCAAATAAAAACGATTCCGATATAATAAATAAAGAAATAAGATGGGCAATTGTAATTTTCCCAATAATATTTATCGTAGGTCAAAGCTTCAAGGCGGTTGTCTTACCTGGTGGTTTCGCGCAAGGCAATGTTGGAATAATCATGTTTTTGGCAGCGGCGTTTGTTTGGGCGTTGCTTGAAGGATTTCTTCGCATACGAATAAAGTAAGCAATATTTCAGACATGAGTGAGCATCATTATTCAACATTTTCGATGGCTTAATCCTCGGACTATTGCGTCGACAGCGTCGCCGAATCGGAATTACGATCGTCACGCACCCTCCTAGCTGCTGCAACAAAACGGTCTCATCAGGGAGCAAAGCTGAAGGTCGCCTTCTGGCCCGAAACGGTCGTTCCGCAGTTGCAAGAACGTCGCCATTGAGCAATTATCGGCACCACCCCAACGTTGGGTTATCCAATGAAAGTCTCGCTCACCAAATACGCGTGTCTCGACTGCCAACGAGTTTTCAAACGCCCTGCAGATGCGACACAGAAAACCTGCCCACGATGCTCTGGTGTCGCGTACCGCACTGGCTCAGATTTCCGTCCGCCGTCATCTGGTGACGTGAAGGGCTGGGAGGTTGCATCATTCCTGATCTCAAACGGCCTCCCATACTATCGGCTCGGTGTGCAGTACCCGGCAACTCTAAAAGACGCGCGGCGCTTTGTGGAAGAGAACGCTTCGAAGGCCGTAGACATGACCACAAACAGGGCCGTTCCGCTGCAGTGGCCCCGAGATCGTCGAGCTTGAAGGCATGTGAGGCCCGTAGAAAAATAGGAAATTGCCCGATGGCGGCACTGTCTCCTGTCGGCCCAAAGCTGACTTCCGACCACTAAGAACGAACTATGGCTTTGAGGTAGTCACCTGACCTGTCCACATGAGCTTCAACAGTGACTGTTTCCCTTGGGGTAAACTCCCACTCTTCATATTCCGGAACCTCCTGGGCTAGAATAAAGAAGCACCCATCGCCCAGTGCTTCGGCCTTGATCGGCCGCCATACAGGAATTGACTCATCGAGAAGGCGAACGTGGATAGTGACTACTTCGACCTGGTCAGATGATTCCATGACAGCCACTTCTCCCCCAAATAACGCAAGTTACGTCGTCAATGAAGGTATCGCAACGGCTGCGTCGCCGCGATGACGCCTGTCGGCCCGTTGCGGACAAACCTATGAATCGCGACAATTCAACGGCAAAATAAATAACCATGAATTACAATATTACGATTTGTTCAGATACTAAGTACGAAGAGCTAATTGCCGAAATCCTTTTCACAAGCGGCGAGTTGGTGGTCATTAGCCAAGAACGGAGTCGCGAACAGTTTGATGTCAGCCTTTATTCGCCTCAGAAGAGCATAGATGACGTGGTGGAGCGACCAAATCTTCTTGATCTCGACGAGCTACTCGCGGCAATTTCTAAGGCAAAAGAGAGGCTGAGGCTGCTAGACGTGCCAACCGAATAGAACAATGGTGGCGCTTGTCGACGTCGTCTTTCGGCCCTTTGCGGCCGTTGATAGGGGGGCTAACCCCATCTTTGCAATCATCCTAATTCAGGAATGAGATCGGACTTCCTAACGTCAGGATCAAATCGACACTCCTTCGCGCAGACATCGAACTGGAAGTCGCTCCCACTGAACATCACCACGAACCGTAGGAACTTCTTATCAAAACCGATCTGGTCTTCGAGTACCATCACGCGATCATAGGGCAGCGAAATCTGCTTATCTAATTGCCCGTTTATGTTGATCGAAAGGCACCAACCGAACCGAAGCTCTCCAACGTGTTCAGCCCCATCACTACGGTATTGGAAGTGGATCGTAGCCTCGGTGCCAATGTACGAGACGCCGAAGTCACCATATCCAGAGGGATCGTAAGGCAGCTCAAGAAACAACTTCATCTAATAACTCCGGTTCTGCAGGAGGACCTTACGAACACGTTGCGCTGAACGAATGATGGACCCACTGCCCACTTCGGAGCGAAACGTTACGGTAGCAGCGAAAACCTGAGGTCTGCAATTGGCGCGAAGCCGCCGAGGTCGCCTCTCGGCCCAAAGCTGACTTCCAGCCACTAAGAGCGAGCTATGGCTTTGAGGTAGTTACCTGACCTGTCGAGATGAGCTTCAACAGTGACTGTTTCTCCTGTGGTAAACTCCCACTCTTCAAATTCCGGAACCTCCTGGGCTAGGATGACGAAGCACCCATTGCCCAGTGCTTCGGCCTTGACCGGCCGCCATACAGGAATTAGCTCATCGAGAAGGCGAACGTGGATAGTGACTACTTCGACCTGGTCAGATGATCCCATGACAGCTATTCCTTCGTCTAATGAGGCAAGTTACGTAGTCAACTAAGGTATCGCAACGGCTGCGTCGCCGTGATGACGCCTGTCGGCCCAGAGCAGACGTCAGATAGAGGCTTGCTCTTCGTCTATCGACAGCAGTTGCGAAGCGGTCGCTGTGGATATCGCACCGTTTAACTGCTGATCCGACAAGGTCCAAAGAACGAGATTGATCCATTCCTGATGTCCAATCTCGTAGGCGACATCCTCCCTCAGTTCGAGGTGATCGGCCCATTTCTCTAAGTCGTCCGAACTGAGCCTGCCTTCGAGGTATGACATGAGTACGGCCTCTACATCCTTCCGCGTGAGAAGAACGGGCTCGCCCTTATAGTCCCAAGAGAACCTCGACAGCTGACTTTGGCAGTTCGCAAGGCTATCTCGCAGCTCGATCAAATCACGAACCGCCGTAAGACGTTCGCTGTCAGTTTGGCTCGGAGCGTGTGGAGGCACTAAGAGGAACCTTGTTTTGTGCGCCCAAAGTTACCACGAGTCGCAACAAACTCGATGACTACTTCAAGGCTTCTGGCGTATCAGCGTCGTGGTCGCTTTCGGCCCGAAGCTGCCGCGCTACATCGCGGCGACGGTATGTTCGGCGTCCGCCCACTTGATCCACGCGCGTCCGCTCTGTGGCTTCCAGACATCTGCAAAGCGAAGAAACACTTGGTTGATCGCAGCATCGTCCGAGGGCAGCCCTTCACGTGCGACGGCCCTTAGATTCAACAGATTCTGCGCGTCCTGCGACAAGAACTCTGAGTTGACCCCGCACCTTATCGAGAATGTAGCATCCACATCACCAAAGGCCCGATTCCACAGCCCGAAGTGATATCCCAGTTCGGGAATAACGGTTCTTGGTGGGAAGTCTGTCCAGTTTCGTCCCTTCAAAAAGAGCATACGCACTTCCTCGGGATCGGTCGGGTTAATAACCGGGCCAGCCAGCGCGATCTTCCTAGATTTACCCGGTCGAACCCAAGTCTCGAATGGGGGCCCAAGCCCCTTCATCTCAGCGAGGTGCTCAATTGCTTTAAGGACAAGTGTCTCAAGCTCTTCAGGCTTGGGACCCCAGTAGAGGTGAATGTTCACTTCGATCATGATTGCCCCGCTAGCTCCCGCCCACGCTAAGCGAATTTCAACATCCCAGCTATGACCGCAGTCGGCCCAAGCCGGACTTACAACAGATGATCGATGCCGAAATCACCGAGGCGTTCGTAGGCTTGTGCTGCTTCGAGCCTTGCCACCGGATTTCCTTCCACCGCTCGACCATACCAGTAATTCGCGGCGTGGAGATCGCCTACCTGTTCGTAGCAAATTCCCAGCCGTTCTTCCAGATAGCCCGCATCGAGTGAGGGGCCTCAATCCGACATGGAGAGAACTCTTGATCGCGTCAGCAACATCGCCATCAACAATATACTTCTTGGCAATGCAGACTCTCTTGGCTAGGCGAGAAGGTTGTCGAACAGGGCTATCAGAGAAAACGGCGTCAAAAATAGCGTTAGGAAACCCAAGGTCTTTCCCGCAACTTTAGCAATCACGGTGACAAACTTTGGGTTAGGCCTCGCTGAATAGAACACTCGCTGAACTGAAATTGGTACCTTCACGTATTTCTTCAACCAGAAGACTAAGGCAGCAAAAATATATACACCGAGTGGTGCGTACGGAATGAGGACAATAGCCGCTAAAGATGCCGCCCAGAGCAACAAGATAACCAAAATCAAAATCATCGGGTGGCTGAGCATGTCCGCGTTCTTCTTCCACAAACGGCTATGCATAGACAACATCCACAGCTAGCAGTCGCAGTCAAGGACCGGCCTTCTCAAGTCGATACGTGACGCTTTTCGGCCCGACCCGGTCATTGTTGACCGAATGCAAAGAGGTATCTTCGAGCCTCATAGTGGCATTGACGCTTTGTGATTACGCCTACAGAATTACTCTGCACCCTGACGAACCCATCGCACTGTTATAAGTGGCGAACATGGCTAATATCTCCAGCGCCTTTACGGCAGCTAGCAGCATGAAAACCAAACCTTCGATCATGAGTGTTGAGTTGAGAGCAGCCCTAAATGCTGTCGGCGAAAAGCTATATAGTGGCAAGGCGCTGCAGGGTGAGGTGGAGGCGGTCGTTCGCCTGTTGAATGACCTGTCACCGCTTAGCGTCACTCTTGTGTCAGGGGCAATTCGCAACGAGGCAAACTTGTTCGGTGCGGTCAAACCCCAGTCCCTCTGGAAAAGCCTCGTAACACCGCTCACCCACCGCAACCAGCTGCACGACACACCGGGTTTGGCGCTTTTGTTCCTGTTTCATGGCAATGGCCAGTTGCGTGAACTGGCGCTGGAGAAGATCACGCAGGGGCTTGTCTCGCCCTTCTGGGTGGCAGCCGTGCTTTTTCGAATGAACGACTGGGCGGTGCAGGTGCGCGAAAGCGCCAACCGCTGCGTGGAGCGCGTGCTGCCCGTCACGCCACCACACGTGCTCGCAGAGGTCGCGCTTATGCTGTTTCCCCGTCAGAGCGAGTGGGGCCGTTGGAATGACGCCGGGCAAACGCTTGCCAGAAGCCTTATGACGAGACCGGATATCGGCGCGGAGTTTGCAACGCTGTTAATGTCCAGTGCCGCTGGGCCAGTGCCAACCTCCTTCCGGCTTGCGCTGAAAACCCCGTGGCTGGATACGTATCTAAGTGACATCGCCACTCACGCCACAAACCCCATTGTTCGCGCCATTGCCGTCGAAACCCTGCTGCAAGGCACGGCTCGATGGCGATCCGGTTATGAGCACAAGTGGCTCGACAAACGCTACAACATTACCAAGCTCGTTCCAGTATACACCAGCCGCCCCCTCGATATTGCCTCAAAGCCTGAGCCAATTGCCATGATGGCAATCACAGATCGCTCTGCCTTCGTGCGCCGCACATTCCTGCAATGCGCTGACCGCCATACAATTCCCGCAGAACTTTCACGCACATGCGCAAAACACCTAGCCAACGACCACGACAAATCCGTGCGGGACCTCGCGGCGTTTATTCTCAGCAAGAGGTGAGTACGTGCAAGAAGTGGCCAGTGGGCCTTCTGCCGCTTTCAAAGAGACGAGGTTGAGCTAAGCTCACCCTGGTCTAGCAGTCGTTGGGGCTAAACAGTGTCGGGTCGCGGCGTTTCTGATTGTAGAAGCGCTTGGTGTAGTCGAAGACATCCGCTCGTCATTAAAGCACACGAATTTCAGTTTTTGCATTCGTATATCCTGCGTCAATTGGAGCGGCTTAGGTCCTGTTGACAAAGTGTTTCTGCCAATGCGACCGTGGGTTCACGGAGGACGCCATGGCGACACTTAGGGTCTATGATCTCAAGGATCACGTTCTTGCGCTTAATCTCAGAGACCTGCTGCGACTTTTGGCACCTCGTTCTTTAGAAGCACGTTGGATTGTCTCCACAGTCAAGTCGTCCAAACCTGGGCACGAATGGTTTGAGGCTACCGGTGAAGGGGGCGAACGGCTTGAGGGATTAGCACAAGACGACGGCCAGCTTTCGGGCTCTGATTTAGCTGCCTTGGCTGAGAATACGCGGCAGGTTATTTGGGGGGAGTTCGTCGGCTTGGCAGCCGCGCAGTTAGACAGGCCGTGGGTGATAATCCGGGCGGTCGATAGCACGTTCTACGAGATCGATTCGGATGACGAGGCGGTGCTGAACAAGATTAGCTCGACCTACAAAGACGTCCGAATGGGAGAGGCTCCGACTACGTCATGGGTCTTGGACCAGGTCGACGAATGATGGCAGCCAAACGCGAACGGCAGCCAGAGCAAGGAATGCCATGAATGACCTCGCCGTTTTATCATAGCGCGTGGCCACGCGACGGAAATGCTTGAGGCGATTGAACATCCGTTCGATGCGGTTTCGATCCTTGTATGCGCGTAAGTCGCAGGCAGGAGGGTTCTTCCGGTTTGCTTTTGGCGGAATGACCGGCCTGATCCCGTGGCTCAGCAGTTCTTCACGTAGGAAGTCACCGTCGTAGCCCTTGTCGGCAAGGAACAGCCTCGGCTTGCCAACCGGCATCGCCAGCAGATCAGGAACGGCATTGTAGTCCGAAGTCTCCCCTCCCGTCAGAACGAAGCCAAGAGGGCGTCCCTGACCGTCTGCACGGGCGTGGATTTTCGTCGTAAAGCCGCCGCGTGATCGACCAAAAGCCTCCCGATAAGTCCCCCTTTAGCGCCCGCAGCTTGAGAATGGCCGCGAGATGTGGTGCCGTCGATCATATGCTGCCAGTCATCTGTCAGCCCAAGTTCAACGAGGGTGTCAAGCAAAGCGTCCTGAACCCCTTGCTCGGCCCAGCGGCGGAATCTCACATAGACCGAGTTCCACTTCCCGTAGCGCTCATGCATGTCGCGCCAGGGGCAGCCTACCCGAAGAACATGCAGCATGCCGTTCAGGTATCGCCGCTTATCGTGCGCGGGCTGGGACTTCCTTCCACGTTCGGTAGGCAGCAGTCCTTGGATGATCCGCCATTCCATATCCGTAAGGTCGCCGCGAGCCAAAACAGCCTCCTAAAAGCAGTCTTGCACCACGCTTCTCCTGGTTTGGGAATCCACTTTGTCAACAGGCCCTAGCCAATGCCAAGCTGGGAAGATGAGTGAAGGGTATACGTCTAGCGAAGCGAAGTTTGCTTCCGTTGGCCGCTGGCGTCAACATTGATACTACTGTCGTTTAGCGGCAGAACTGAAGAGCCACTAAGGCGGATGGATCACAGCCAATCGCCTCATGAGGTTGTTGCTTTTCATCGTGAGTCGGTCGTACATGGTACGATGTCTTCGACCAAAGCTTTCACGAACACTGTTGGCATTGAGAAAGTAGTCCTGCGTGCAAAGGGTCTTGAACCAGGACCTGTCTTGGAAGCAGAAGTTGAGCTTGCCAGGAACATTCTGCGGAAGAAGGGCGCGAGCGCTATAGAGGCCATCTTCGTCGTAGGCCTCTATAGCGCTGCTGAAGACGCTCCGCTGCTGGAGATGTATCTGCATGGCGAGGGGAACAACCTTTACGCCGAGTACGCGATCAAGGCGCTGTGCCGCTACCTTGGCATGACCGACCAATATCGTCCGTTGTTGCGGCAGTGGATCACGAACCGGGATGACGCGTTCCGGAGGATCGCCGCGATCCATCTGGCGAAGGAATACTTCCGAGGTTACGTAGATAACGATCTAGGCAGGTACCTCATCGACGTTCTTTGCGACCTTGAAGATAATTGTCGGCACGCGGCACGTAGCTCTTTGACAGACATTTTGAACTTGAGAGATCGGCTCAGCGACCCCTCCGGCCTAGTCTTCGCCGACTGGGATGATGACGCGACACTGATAGTCGAGGTGGCTGCTGCACAGTTCGGGTACGACGTGCCGACGATCCTGCACGGACGCCCGATCCACTAATCTGCAGAGACATCCACTGCCATGGTGGCTTGTCGCTTTATCGATCTATTCGCTGAGGTACGCGGATATTGGTGATATGCGATCAATTTAAGCATTCTCGGCCAGCTCGGAAGCGCAAGTAAGCTGACTCTCACTTGCCGTAGCGCTTACGTATGTCGCGCCAAGGCATTCAAGTTGGGGAACAGGCAGTATTCTTGCGATACCGTCGACCGAGGCGAAGCAACAGCAACCGGCTCGCGAGTGCAACTTGACCAGGAAACTGGCTTCTGTTGTAACGCTGATCGTCTACAACCGTACTGCTTTTTTTTGATTGCGATAACCAGTTATGAGGTAGGCATGTTTGCGTTTATGGCCGCTTGGCCGACTTGGCTTATTCCCGCAATCGTAGCGGGCGTGATGGGAGGTATGGCTGGCGCGATAGGTACTGTGCTAGGCAGAACGAATGGGAAGGTTTCAGTACTTTTAATTGTCGTAGCCGTTGCCGCATCTAAGCCTGTGTCTGACAACTTCGTCATGCCTGTGGTCGAAAACGACGTCGCGAATGCTGGCCTTCCCATGAAAGTGGACACCTCCACGACGATGAAACGCGTTGAGATCGACGGCAAAGCGGTGCGATATTTCTTTGATCTGGATGAAAGCGTTTCTGTCTTAACCTCCTCTGAGCTGAAAACGACGATTGGGATTCCCGCTTGCAGCTACTGGAGAGACCAGTTCAAACGAGGGAGGTACACCTCGGCGCAGTACGTTTACGACTTTAAACCCAGCGGCCGTGAGGATTTCACTCTTCTGCAAGCTGACTGCCCATAGGCCCCTTTGACGAAGTTCTTGAGTTGCTATGCCTCGGGAGCGCTGCCCAGCGTGTGAGATACGCGTCGAGTAGCGTTCGTTTTTCAAAGAAGCTTTGAGGAAAGCGCTGTAGGCTGGGAATTACCACACGTTTTGCCGTTTTGAACGACCTCCGCTGCCAGGCAAATGGCAACAATGCACCAATTGCAGCCATCAGTACGCTTATCCAACGATCAGAAAAATTTCCCCAATTTTGATCCTGGGCCCCAATACCGGCTCGATCTCAACCTGGTTCTCTGCGCCGCGAAAAAGATCAAATTTTCTTTCCTTCTGGAAAGTGACCTTAGACCGACCTGATGTGAATGAGCAGACCTTCGGACACTCAATAGTCAAATCTGCAGACTCGACTGTCTCGCGGCGACGCCAGGTAACATCCACTTTCACGCCTGATCCTAAACCAAAAATGATCTCGCATCTTTTATCGATCCTGCAATGGGCTGCACCGACGATGGGCTCTTCCAACCCATCCAGCATGACAGCGGCTTGCACACGTCGCTCATTGGATGCAGCGATTTGAGCGAAAGCTGTAGGCGTTGATTGGGCAACGCACGCCATTGTCGAAAAAACGAATTTGTACGCCTTAAGGTATGTGGCCATTGCCCCGGCTTCGCCCGCTATCATCGCACCATAGGAGCCGTACATTGTGACCCGACAACGGCTAAGTACCACTGAAGTCTTCTGAGGACATGACTGATCCCTGTAGCCCCATGGAAGCAACTCATCAATCTGGTTCCGCTTGTGCCCGTTGACGATAGCGGCCATCGTGTTGGTCAGCTAAGTCAGAGGATCGACGGCATGACCACAATGACCCAATCTCGATGAGTTAGGGAGTTCAACACTTGATGATAAAATACGAACTCATGAGTTTTGATCTTGGGGCAGGAGCGGCGGCCGCAGACCTTGATCGTCTGGAAATGACCTGCTCAGGATCGAAGGAACTGAGGGCTTATTTCTCCGTTGCGGGGAAAAGTAAGCTCCTAAGGGTGTTCTTCCCCGACGTCGACATCTTCCGGGTCATTGATGAAATGCATCTGCCGCTGGAGCAACAGGGGATGGAAACGGTGGGGTACGTCTCCAACCACTTCGCTTACAAGGTCCAGGGAAGCCCGTTCTGGGCAGCGCAACGCCAAGTCTTTGAGACAGTGCTAACAGGATCAGTCCACTATCTGTTCGTCACCGGAGGCGACTGCCTGGACGTCATCACGAGAGACGAGCCACGGTTCAGCTGGGTTGATCCCAATGCCGGTTGAGTCATCCCACCATGTTTGTTCCATCGCCACCAAGTTGCCGTGCGCTTGTCACTAGGGCGGTAGTGGGATTTTCGTGCCTAGTATCTTTGAGCGTTGCAGGCAGGCGCATCTCTGCTTAGGCATGTTAGCTGCGAAGCTGCGCGATTTAAGCAGTGCTAGGCGGCGTTAGAAGGGAGTCCGATGTGCGTCTTGCCAAAGTAGGATTGATAGTAAGCTTGGTGACCGCCAGCGTTCGGTCTAGCCAACCGGCTTGCGCGGAGGTTATTCCTGAAGATATTGTCGCGATGATCAAGTCCTCATCCGATGTTGACGCGTATCGGGTAAACGCGCTTGCGAAGCTGGCAAATCTGCTTGTCAAGGTTGGCCTCAAAGAAGACGAGGTCAAACAGGTGCTCAACGATGCGATCACCGATGGTATTCGTCCGAAACGGATATCTAAAGTCTTGACTGCCTCGCTTTTAATCAGCCGCCTCAGGAAGCAGAGCTTTGCTGAGAGCGCAGCTTCTGTACGGCAGGCCGCGATGCGCGGATCGCAAGGCATCATAGACCTCGACGCAACTTTCAGCTTTCTAACGTCTCACGAGCGGCAGCAGATACTCGCGTTGCAAGCCGCCGGGAAGGAACAAGAAGCCGAATGGTATGCTTGGGACCTTACCCTCCCGGGACTAGAGAAGCGCAGTCAACAACGTATGATCAGAACTATGACAGGAGCAGCGCCGTAGGCTACGCCACGAAGACCAGGGTAGTGGTCAGCTTTAGAACTAAACCGGTCAAAGATGAACCTGCTCTACAGCGCCGCCTTCGCCGTCGTCCCAAGCGTCCACCATCGCAAGAACTTCATTGAGCGGCTCGTTTGGATGAGATGAAGTGCAAAGGAAGCGGTCTGGCTGCGATCTGTCGCCTATCACCAGGCAGTCTATTTGCTCTTCCAGAACGGCTGACGCGGGGCCGAAAATGTCCAGTAAAGAAACTCGGTCAACGAGACAACAAAACCCTCCAGCAGAGCTGCATTCGATACCGGCGAGTGGAGAATGAGTTTTGAGGCGAAAGGCATGGATTGAAGGTAGACTTTCAGAATGAGGAACGCAATTTGCGCGTAGCGGTTAAGGTCGCCTTCCTGCCCGTTGTGCGAATGAAGGGCCCTATCTCTCCATATTTTTCACTGCACTGTCGAAGAGGCCGTTGATATAGTCTTCGCAACCCAATCGAGCCGCTGTTTGATTTAAGTGGGCTCGAATGTCCTCAGGCGAGCGGCCCGATGCAATTCCGTTTGGGACGTTGTGGAATACGTCCGCAAGAGATTGTGCTTTTCGCAGGTTTTCAGCCGCCCTGATCTCGATCAGGGCGTAACGTAAAGCCGTTAGAACAAGTCTATAATCCATGATTTCTGCTGGCATCGGTTCACTCTTGATCCATTGTTTGGCAGCTTTCGGCCCAACGACTCGTTGCTGAGGCCTTCTCTGTTTCCATATATGTTTAACGGCGTACATTGTGTCTTAAGAACTGCCATGCAGTTCGAGCTGGTTCATGAAGTCTGGCTCGATCCGGAAGCAGATGGGCAGATGCTTCCGGGCTTGTGCTTGGCTGGCCCTATGGGGGATGGCTTCAGGTCTGTCCTAAACGAGGGGGCTTGCAAGGTCGGTGAAATTCGCGGCTCCAGCACCTTCGACTTGATGATAAAATATTGGAAGCTACAAGGCTGGGGCAAGTACACGACGTCATTTGAGCAAGACCACGAACCGTTTCCGGAGGAGTGGATTAGTATCCAGCAAAGCTACCTCCGAGGTAGGGTAGCCACGTAACTAACGAACGTTTGTTGCCTTAGGACCTAATGTCCGTCCACATATCCGCTGGACAAGCCTTTGGCTTCAGTGAATGCCGACTGAGTTCGAATTCTCTTCATCATAGCATCGCGCTGTGCTCGGGTGAGCCTGGAGCCATTTATGCTGGCGAACGTCTTTCGGGCAGGAGGCTCTGAGTTCATGATTTCGACTGGCCCGAGCGCCTCCTTAAGGAGACGATGAAGCCGCGACGCATTGCGGCTTCCCCACACGCCCAAGAATTCGGGACTTGAAGACGGCCCGAAAATGACGCCGCCGCCAAAGATTGTCTTGAAATTCGCGATATTACCGAAAGTTGCTATGACAGCGTCACTTGGAGCCGCGCAGTGATTGATAACGCCAGCCTTGAAACGGTAGACCTTGACCACGTTATCATCCCCCTGAACCATCCTGCGTTTGCGAAAGTATGATGCGTCATCACTCGTACCAAAATGCGATGCAACGGCCGCCCTTGGCTCGAAGCTGAAGACAGCAATCGACGAAAACCGCCGTCAGGCTTTAAACCAGCGGGCTCTCGTTTCTTCCTCAAGTGTATCAATTAATCCATATTCGGCTTCTTCAGCGACTTGGTAAGCGAGATGAGAAACTACCGCCAACGCCGCATACTGCCCTTCGGCTGCCGCGACCTCACGCATTAGGACCAGTCCCATTTCCAGCGATACCGCTTCGCCATTGAGCACTCGCTTGGCGAAATCGCCTATCGGAGCGGCCAAGGGAAATGATGTTCGTCTAGTCCAGGAAGCCAGCAAGTCCCTTTGTTTCGGCCCCGAAAGTTGTGCAGACGCTGGTGGGCAAACGAGTTCGTACAGCACACAAAATGCCGCATTTGAAGAAATCGAGCAAGCTTCGAATATCAACGCCTCAGCTTTCGCTGCATCGCGGTAGGGGAACTTGCAGTCGCACTTGTCAAGAAATACCTGCTCTTTATCGGTAATGCTCATGATGGCGCTCGACGTTTGGAGATTACAATTTGCCTCACGCCCTTGGCAAGTTCTGCAACTACGGCGAAGCGCCAGGCAGCAACCGGACGCAGACCTATTCTTCTCCTCTATCAACAATCATCAGATCAGGGTTGATTGTTGAGCCATAGATAAAGCACTCCGGGTTGGGCGAGTGCGGGATGCGGCTAATCCGTATTGTACCTGCGTCGAGAAGAATCTCACACCACTCGTCAGACCAAACCAATTCTGTAACTCTAACAGGATCATCGCCGAAACCGATGTCAATCCTTACCTCGGTCCAAGCCGTTATCGCACCGTCTTCAAAAGTGATGATCGTGTTATATCTTGCCTTGTGCTGAATTTCCCTCAGCTCTTTCCCCATAAGCCTATCAGCGATCAAATCCATCAGTAGGCTCCCGTGTCCGGTCGACCCTAGCGAAAGCCGGGATAGGTAATAATGACCGCCACCAGCAGTACGCAATTTTGACGTTTGGGTCGATACGCTCTGGGTGAGCAGGGTCCTGTATCCGGCATAGACATCGGCGCTCATGATGCCGGAGAAGCCCTACAATATCGTTCGGCGCAACCAAGCGCATAGGAGAAGGCCGGGCCAAGTGGACCACCCGACCCAGGGGCAGTCATCCCGCGTGAGCTAGATGTCAGCGTTGTTTTGAACTTCGCGCAGTCGTGTGCAGAACATGCCTGTGGCTCAACTTCGTAGAGAGAACGTCGCTCTCGCTGATGAACACCTTGCCCCCGATGTTCTCCCCGCGAGATATCGCGGCAGCAGCCAGACAGGTGAAGAAGTTGGCGTAAAGCGTCAGACGTCGCAACGACATCTCCGGCGGGTTGGCAATCGATCTGATTGCTTCGCACGTCACGATCACCAGCCACACTTGCGAGCCGTCCGTCACCGTGATCTGTCCGTTTTCGTGGTAGAGAAACGGTGCTGGTTCGCACAGGGTGATTTCGGTATGGTCGATCATATCAACTTGCCTTCCTGCTCTTGAGGTCGTCCGCGACAGATTTGCGCAACGCGTCCATGATGTTGACCACGTTCGACGCGGGAGCAGGCGCTTGCTTTGTCTTCGAGGACTTCCTTGCGGGCTTGAGGGTTTTCTTCTTCTCCTCGATGAGCTTCAGCAGGCTCGTCTGTATGGGATCGCTCACCATGTCGGGTGACCATCTCGCGGACTTTTGCTTGATCAGCTTCTGGACGAGAGGGATCAGGCCGGGTTCCGCTTCGTCGTCTATGTCTTCGAAATACGCCTCTTCAGGCCGTACCTCGTCCCCGAACCGTAGCGACCAGAGGACAATGCCGTTGTCGCGCGGCTCTAGCACGACTGCCCGTTCGCGGCGGCCGATAACCAGCTTGGATACCCCGACGACGTTATCGGCCTTCATCGCATCACGGATGACGGCGAAAGCCTCGTGGCCGACGGCATCGTCAGGCATCAGGTAGTGCGGTTTTTCTAGGTAGACCCATTCGATGCTTTGCGACGGTACGAACTTCTGGATGTCGATTGTCTTCACCGTGTCGAGCTGGACGGCGTCGAGGTCATCGTCGCTCAGGATAACGTAGTCGTTCTCACCACGGGCATACCCCTTCGCTTCGTTCTGGTCCTTCACGGGTTTCCCGGTGACAGAGTCGATGTACTGCGAGACGACACGGTTGCCCGTCTCGCGGTTCAGCGTATGAAACCGCACCTTCTCGCTCTCGCTTGTCGCCGGGGTCATGGCGACCGGGCAGGTGACGAGCGAAAGCTTCAG
Organism: Rhizobium sp. PvP014; assembly: GCF_017876855.1. NCBI lineage: Bacteria > Pseudomonadati > Pseudomonadota > Alphaproteobacteria > Hyphomicrobiales > Rhizobiaceae > Rhizobium > Rhizobium sp. PvP014. The sequence goes on along the minus strand of NZ_JAGIOT010000002.1, from coordinate 1,276,908 downwards.
GTAGCCTTTCCAGTAAGGACGGATTGCCATCGTCTCTCTCCTAGCTTGCCTTGCGCTGCGGGGCGGTCTTCGAAGCGGCGGACTTCCCGACCGCCCCACGCGCCGCACGTTTGCGACCAGTGCCAGCATTGGCATTGGCGGCCGTGCGTTCCGGTTTGGGTTCGGCAGGCTTCAGCAGCCCTGCGCTCTCGCGAAGGGCGGCGAGCAGGTCGCTCGGCTGCGACACCTCGATCTTCTTGCGCTTGGGAAGCGCCTTGCCTTCGACCTTGGCCTTTACCAGTTCGGCGAGTGCCGCCTCATATAGGTCGTCGAAGGTTGCCGGATCGAATGTCCCCTTCTTCGTGCTGATGATGTGCTTGGCGAGATCGAGCATTTCGCCTTCGATCTCCAGCTTCGGCATTTCCTCGAACGCCTTTGCGCTGGACCGAACTTCGTAGTCGTAGTTCAGCGTGGTGGCGATCAGGCCCTTACCGTGGGGACGGATGAGAACCGTGCGCATTCTCCGGAAGAGGACGGTTCTCGCGATGGCTGCGACCTTGGACATCCTCATACCGTCGCGCAGTGCTACAAACGCGGCTGAGCCCATGCGATCGGGGGTGAGGTAGTAGGGCTTGTCGAAGTAGACGTCGTCGACGTCGGAGCAGGGGATGAACGCCTCGATTTCGAGCGTCTTGTCGCTCTCCGGGATCGTGGCGGCCACCTCGTCTGGATCGATGACGAGATATTGTCCGTTTTCGATCTCAAAGCCCTTGGTCTGGGCTTCTTTCGGCACCAGCTTTTCGGTCTCGCTGTCGATGAAGACGCGGTTGACCCGGTTGCCTGTCGCCGAATTGATTGTGTTAAAGGTGATGCGGTCGGAGGTGGAGGCTGCTGTATATAGCGCCACGCCCGCTGTGACCTCTCCGAACTTGAGGAAGCCTTTCCACTGCGCTCGATGCCCTGCCATACGCTTTACTCCGAATCACCTGGTTGGCGACTCCAATCGGATTCTGAGTGATTCGTTCCGAGTCAAAACGAATCATTTTTCAATGGCTTGAGCGGTTCTCTTGCAAGATTGATTCAGCGTTGCTTCATCAGGCAGGCTTACCGTTTGATCTCAATCGGTTTCCAGATCACCTGGACGCTTCTGGGGTCGGGGTCGAACAGTTCGCAACTGATTTTCATATTCGTACCGTCGCACGCGCTGCACCGGAACTTCAGTTTCCAGGGGCTGGCGTCCCACCCTTTGTACTGGGCGAGGTCACGCGCCAGAAACCTGCCCTCGCGACCGCACGGGCGGCACGTCGCAACGACCACCATGTTGTGCCTGACGGCTTCGGCAAGCGTTCTGAGATTCCCGACCATAACAAACAGATGGAACGAATGCAGAACGACGTCAACCTGCAGGCCAGAGTCCGGTGACATATGTGCTTGAAAGTTGATCGGCTAAAGCTATGACTGCGGGCAATTTCGTACGTTGATACGCCATCGTATCGTTGACCTGTTTACCACCGACGTCCTATCTGGGCGTTGGAGGGACCTATGCCCGAATTGATACCGGACGAGATCGAAACGCTGCGCATGCTCGCTGGTCAGCTTCCGCGACGACTTGGGTCGAAGCACGCGATCTGCATAGAAGAACTTGCGTCTCTCGGCCTGTGCGCTTCCGCTGAACCTCATCGTTTGACGGACAACGGCATTCTCTGCCTTGAGGTAAACACAGGAACGATTGACCTTCGGTCCCGCCGGGTCGCTTAGCTGTTCAGAGGGTCAGATGTGGCCGTTGCGCTCATTATGCGATAGGTCCACAATGGAGTGCTGTGGTTGCCCGCCACCCCGGGTCCCCCATCCTACAGCCGAGGCTCGCTGCAGACGGACCACGCTTTAAGCGGGCGGCGAGCCTCAATTCTTGTCAGTGATTTTGAACTATTATTCGGGCGTTTCGGATTGCATAGTCCCCTCCTCGCCTGCGGTAGGGCGAGGGTAGTCTTGGAGAGGGCTAGCCATCACGAAGGTTAGCTCTTTGTCAGCGAGCCACAACCGGTCCGCGACACTACGTTTGCCCCCTCTGCCGTAGTCCTGCCGTTCGACAACCCTTCAGCCGAATAGGTCTTTCGCCTCTGCCGGAAGTCCACCAAGGCCTCCAACTGCTGTGTAACGCGGTAACGCCATCATCCGGTCTGCAGGCAGGGGACGTTGAAGGGCCTTTGCCTCGCTCCATGGCGCGGTCATCCAAATCTCGCATTCTTCCTTCGTTGTCAAAAGAACGGGCATGGCCTTCGGATGGATAGGTTTTACGATCTCGTTGGTATCGGTCGTAAGGAAGGCATAGAGGTCGTGCTCACCCTCTCGGGGTGCCTTGATCGGGCCTCGTGCGCCAATCCATTTCGTATGGATACCTGCAAGCATGAACAGCGGCTGGTCCTCGCCGACGGCGAACCATCGAAGCGGCTTCTTTCCCGTGGCAGGATCGGCGGTCTGCTCATACTCGCTGAATGCCGTCGCAGGTACGAGGCAACGGTTCTCGACCCGGAGCCACTGCTGCCAGTGGGGAATGAAGGTCTTGCGGACGTTCGTAACACCTTTGTCGGGCTTGCCGTCGAGATGCACCTCGGGCGTCGGCATGCCCCAGGTCGACATCGTCAGCTCGCGCTCGCCGTCCGAGTCCACGCGGATGATCGGGCCATCGCGATCGGGGTGGACGTTGATTGACGGCGGCAGGTTTCCTTCCCGAAACCGCGTGATGCTGATGAAGTCCCTGATGGCCTGCTGGTTGGTTGTGACATTGTAGAGGTTGCACATGTCCATCTCTCCCGTGTCCTGCGTAGATATGCGGCCAGACTGAAGTATCAACATCATACATGACACCTGCAGGCTTGAACTTCATGGACGTCACTTCATCCGAGGAACTTCGAGAATCCGTACGAGGTTTATCAAGATCGAATAGAGGAGGCCGAGATGGCAACAACGACTAGCGGGCGCAATCAGGACAGGGCTCGTGTCGCGGCGCGACAGGATCACGAAGTGAGCTACGAGGTGAAGAAGGAGGGCGTGTCCAAGTCAGATGTGAAAGACGCGGTAAAGGCTGTTGGAAACAGCCGGACTGAATAGTCCCGCGTTTTGTAAGATACCCGAATGCGTCAGCAGACGCATGTATTATGGGGCACTGAGTTGCAACAACTGTAGCTAGGGTGTCCGTGTAACCCGTGACCGCCCAGTTCGATTGCATTGAATTGCTGTTTCAATCTTTAATTGGGGAGGGTGGCAGATCAGGCTTGCAGGAAATTTTCGTGTCGTTCAAGTTCCACCAATTCTGGAGGAATAGAGATGCCACTTCTCGCAGCTGAAGAATTATCAGATGGTCAGGCGAATCTTGACAAGTTGATTGCGGAACTCGGCACGGCGCTTCCAGATTGGAATGAAGCAGAAACTCGTTTTCAGATTATAGACAGGCTTATTGTCGAATGCTTCGGGTGGCCCAGCGATCCAAGCCAATTCCGACTCGAAACTCCACATGGCGGGGAGTATTCGGATTACGAGTTGGGATCGCCAAAGGTGGCCATCTGGGAAGCAAAGAGAGTTGGCAGTGTCTTCGAACTGCCCGCAAAACGGCAGAAAAGCTTAATCTATTCGCTCGCTTCTTTGATGAAAGTGTCTGAACTTTGTAATTCGGCAATCGGACAAGTAAATTCTTATTGCCTATCGAGGGGCGTGAAGATCGCTGTTGCGACCAACGGTCACCAGATTATAGCGTTTATCGCAGAAGCCGATCTATCATCGACGTCTAAGAGCAAATGCATTGTATTCGAAAGCCTATCAAACCTTAGAGTTTCGTTCCCTCGTGCGTGGCAGCTATTGTCACCAGGAGGACTGAGAACTGGCAGCCTGATCGAGCTGCTAAGCCGTAGCGTAACGCCCAAACCACCCGAAAAGCTTTCGGCTGTAATCCCGAGCTATCCCCAGTATCGAGAGCCTAGCGACCTGCAGCGTTCTATGATCGACATTGCAGAACTCCTACTTTTGAGCGTCGAAGAGCAAGAAGAACTGGAGCAACAGTTCTATGAGGAATGTTATTGTGAAAGCGGAGCGTTGGGGCAGCATGGTTTGATAAGCAGACATATGCTTGCATCTAGATATGACTCCCTTTTCCCAGATGCACCCGATGCATCTGCAGCACAGCCCGTTTCGAAGAAAGGTGGGAAACCTCAGCTCACACCTGAAATTTTAGCGGAGGCAATCTCAAGTAGGCCAATAGCCTTGGTCGGCGATGTGGGCGTTGGGAAATCGTCGTTTCTTAAGCATCTAATGTATGTGAGTGCTTACTCTGAATTTCAGCACGCAATATACGCGTACGTCAATCTTGGTAGGAAAGGTGCGCTTTCGTCATCAGTGAGGGAACTAGTTCTCGATCAAATCGAAGAAGCTTTGGAGAGAAAGTACGACATTGATGTTGGTTCAAATAATTTCGTCAGGTCAGTATACAAAAAAGATATCAAGAGGTTCGAAAAGTCGATCTGGGGCGCAGAGCAGTCTGCAAATCCAGAAAAGTATAATGACAAGCTGCTCGAAATGCTCAGTTCTAAACAGCTTAACAGGGCTGAGCACCTAAGGCTTGCCGTAGAGTACCTATCAAAAGAGAAGCGCAAACAAATTATAATTGCTCTTGATAACGCTGACCAGCGGAGTCCAGCTGTACAGCAAGAGGCCTTTGTGATCGCGCAAAATTTGGCCGCCGATTGGAGAGCTACAGTCTTTGTGTCTGTGCGGCCCAAGACCTTTTTTCTATCGAAGCGATCCGGGACGCTTGCCGCTTATCCGCATCGCGTTTTCACGATTGCTCCGCCGAGGGTCGATGAAGCAGTCGAGAAGCGCTTAGTATTTGCGCTCAGTATCGCAGAGGGTAGGGTTGAACTCTCTCAGCTGAAAAACATCTCGCTTAGACTAAAAAATATAGCTACGTTAATTAAAGTATTTCTCGGCTCTATCGACCGATCAGACGCAATTAAGATTTTTTTAGAAAACATCACGGCAGGGAATGTTAGGGAACTAATTCACTTTGTAGCACAAATGTTTGGAAACCCTAATGTTGATCTGTATAGTGCCGTATTGGCACTAGAAGAATCTGGCGACTACCTCATTCCAGTGCATGATTTCTGGAAGGTGGCCCTGCAGGGTGACAACCAGTATTATCATCCGGACCGAGCGGCTGCCGCGAACATGTTCGATGTAAGTACCGACGATGCCAAGGAGCACTTCTTAATGCCTCTGCTCCTCGGAATGCTAGATGAAAATTCTCCAAGGAGGAATGCAGAGGGCTTTGTTCTAGTCTCCGTAGTGATTGAAGAGTTACAGTCGTTTGGCTTTTTGCCGAGTTCAATAGAAGCTGCAGTACGCCGCGCAAATAATAAAAAGTTAATCGAAGCCCCTGATCGAGTCACTTTTGAAGAAGATGAAGATGGCGTATATGGCTTCGTGCCGGAGTTTTTTCGTATTACGACGTTCGGTGCGTATCACCTGAAGATTTGGGTAGGCACATTCAATTATTTAGATGCGATGTGCGTAGATACGCCGATATTCAATGAATTTGTTGCTGACGACATTAAGATTATGATTCGGTCACATAGTTTGGCTGATCGCTACGCGAAATCGGTTAAATTTAGGGATTACCTGTCACAGATTTGGGTTGGAATGAATGTTTCTCCATCTTATTTCGACTGGGAAGCGGCCTGCCAAATTGGTCAGGAAACATTCGACCGAGTGGCTAAAAATTTGTCGCGACGAGGGATAAATCGGGCGTGAACGGGTGAACGTTATGTCTGCTGGTAGGATACCACCGATTCCTGGGATTCCTTCCATCGAGTCAATCAAACCAATACCGTCCATACCTCCCATGAAACCGATGCGTCTTTCTTGGAGTCAAGATCGACTGCCTGGACTTTAAAGCCGACACGCGATGACAGGTGGATGGCCTTCAGCCCGTGGCGCTCGGCCACTTAATTTACCTTCGCGCCTGTTCGCAAGCTCTCAGAAACGATCCGTGCCTCGACCTCGTCAGGCTATTGGCGTTGTGCCTCGCGGCTGCTCCGTCGCGTTGTGAAAACCTCCAAGATAGACTCCATGGAGACACTCCTTGTAGCTCGTCCATAAGACTTCGGTCACAGCTCAGGCCACGGCGGACAATGTGGGGGCAGAACACCGGTTACCATTCATGCAGAGGTACATAAGGTTAAATAGCTCATGACCGGTACCGAAAGCGGCCTGAACTGCGCCGGGTTTGCCGGAGGCCATTTGGTTTAAGTTATGCGGCCATGGCTGGTGGGTCCAGGATGTTGTAATACCGTTCCTCGGCATCGGCTGGCGGAATGTTTATGAGACCCTGGACTTGTTCCTATTGGATCGAACGGCCCAGGGATAAACCGTACAAGCACTATCCGGACACCAACGTCCTCAGGTCTTTTCGCAAGGTTCAGACAATATTTCCTCACTTCTACACCGCAAATATAGCGTGTATAGATAATCAGCAATAGGGACTGCAGTCAAAGATCGCTTAGATGAATATGAACGTCCGACAGGCATCCCGTAAAGATGGGAGCATGGCGCTTTGGTGCCGATCAATCGCCGACCTCCCCAGAGCATCGCTCGAAGCGCACTTCAATTTGTGGAGAATTGCAGGCGACCAAGATTTCAAAGGCAAAGGGGGCCGCACGGTTCGTGACTTCCTGGAAATCGGGGTAATGCTCACCAATCCTCTCTCTGTCGATCAGATCAACATCTTCTTGCCTACCTTAGTAGCAGGAGAAGACATCGAAGATTGTTCAGGTAGGCTCGCGGACCCCTCCGTCGCGCAGGGAATTTTTAACGAGCCGCTTGAGTGCACGAAAGTGCTCCGGCCTGCGCGGGTCGATCTAAAGACCCCCGAGGGTATGTTTTGCCGCGTGCATGAGTTCATACGCGACGGCGAGGCTATTGACCGCTCTCAGCTTGGCATCGCTCAAGAAAGCGGAGGGACTGTTCTATCCATTAGGCGCAGTGCCGTTGAATCTGTTTGCAACAATTTGAAAGAGGGGGACCGGGCCTATTTCCGCTTACGAGTATTCTTAAGCCCAACCAACGGTCATTTTATCCGAGTCATCTCGCCAGGCGACAGGAATTTCCATAGCGGCTCTGAAGAGATTGAATACATCGATTTTCGGTTCAATGAGCTGAGAACCCTTCCTGTCGCAATAGAACAGCGAATGAACGCTGATGAGGGCAGCATGAAGGTGCCCGTAACGTTGATCGCGTTTCTTACCGCTTTCCCGATCAACTCTGACCTGGCATCGAGCAGCATCCAATGGCACAAAAATCGACTTCTTGAGTCTCAGCCTTGGTCTGACTACGTGGATAGCGGTGTGCCGGATGGCATGGTTGTCTACCATTGGAAAAGGAAGGCCGAACCCGGAAAATCTCTCTTGGATTTTTCGTCATTCGTCAAACTGCAAACTCGACGCACCGGCCGCCGAACTGTTATCATTTATCTCTTGGTGGCATTTCTGTTCGGCCTTTCGGGTAACGTTTTCGCGTCCGTGTTAATTTCACTCGTTACCTACCTATATCAGACTTGGAGCCAGCACGGCTAAGCCATTGAGAGGCCAACGTTTGAACACACAACTCACTAAGCCTTCCAAAGGATCGGCAGGCCCCATGTTGCCGCGACTATTGCACGGCCCGACACTCGAACTTCATCCGAGCGAGGAAGAGGTTCTCCACTTCTTGTTGCCGCTCTCAGCGGATTACCCCGGGATCGAGAACTGGTTCCGTCGCAAGGTGGTGCCGGGGTTGCGCGTGCAGGAACGTTACATCCACCGTGTAGAACGTGACGGTCACTTGATCGGCGTAGGCATCGCGAAAAACGGCCCAACAGAAAAGAAGATTTGCTCCGTACGCGTGCTGCCAGAGCATTTCGGTCGGGGTGCGGGGGTTCGAATTTTCGATCATCTGTTGCGGTGGCTAGATGATGACCGGCCTCATCTGACCGTCAGCGAGGGCAAGCTTCCGGCTTTCGAGCGCATCTTCGATCACTATGGCTTCAGCGAAACCTCACAGAGGAACGGCCTTTATGTGCCTGGACGTTTCGAATTAGGATTCAACGAAAATGCGACAGCTGTCAATGAAGACGATGCTCGGCAGCCTCCATCAGGTCAGGCAGGCGAATAAATCTTCCGCAAGGTCGCTTTGATCGCTCTTGAATACCCTTAGTGGGACCGAGAGGTTATGGTGGTAAGCAAAGCAAGTGTCACGCGTCATCGAAAGCTCCAGACCAATTTCATCGACTGTCCTGGCTTTGGCGAGTTGATCGCGCTCGACTCTTCTTTTCCAGATCGTCTCGGGCTCTGCTTCGATGAGGATTAACATCGCTGGGGCCAATGCGACTATAAACTCACTTGGCAGTTGATAGAGCCCTGACGCGAGCCGTATGACGCAGTGGCCATCGAGAATGATTCGGCGCGGCTCGCTTTCTCTGAGATGGCAGACTCGTTCGACGATCTCCGCCTGAATAGCCTGCATCTCGTCCATAGAGCGGCCGACTGAAAGGGCAGTCTGACTTATGAGTTGGCTAGCCGTGATATGTCGGAATTCGTGGTGACGCTTCGCCAAGTTGGCGCATACAGTTGTTTTGCCCACGCCCGAGACGCCAAAGACAACGGTGAGGTCATGCCGCAACGTCTTACCAAGCAAGCTCTAATTGACGTGCATCAGTATTTTTAAGGCGGTCGCGGTTAATGTACATGTACGACTGTGGAGGTGTGAAGTTGTCCAGTAGGTCTGAGGGATCGACGTGCGCCTCGTATGCTCGGACTTCACCTATTTTCAGTGCGTATCCTACCTTACGGCCTTCGAAGTAACTGTCGAAAAACTGTTTGGAAATTCCCGAGCCGGAGCTTGTTTCCTCCCATAAATTGTCAGGTCTCTTTTCAATTATGCAGTCAATATCGAACTCGCCAACGATTTTCCCGACTGGCATCGTACAGTAAACTACGACAGTGGTGACATCTTTCCTCGCGAACACTTTTCTGCGAAACTCATAAGTCTTTAGACCGCTGAAGATGTTCGCCACATGCTCAGGATTAATTGATAATAATACTTTCATGAATTTGTCCCATCTGCACGATTGCGTCGAAAGCCTCTTTTGTAAGAGGCTTCAAGTCCCAGCGCGGTTGCACAGGAACTCCGGCTTCGTCGATCATCTTTCCCCTGGTGATACGTTTGTTGAAAGCGACGTTGTAGGTCATCTTTGCCGTATAGAGTCGGCCGTATGTCGCGAACATATGACTCAACTCGGCTTCGTCGAAAACGCTGTGGGGTCGGCAATAGGTGAGAAAGTCGTCAACCGACGCGAAGTCTTTCTTTTTGTGTGTCTCTTCCACAACGCAAACAGACGTTGCTACTGACCGGTAATGCGCCGGACCTTTCTTGTCCGAAGTCCGATAGATAAGAACGGCGTCGCCCTTTTTCATTCGCGTCAATGAGAGCTTGCCGATGTAAATCTTGTGGATCGTGTTGGTATGCGACACGTCTTGGACGATTTCCTGAGCTTCATTGTTCAGGATTGAATCTGGAAGAAGGCGAGTATGGTATTCGGGGTAAACTGCGAGAAGCCATCGGTTCTTTCCCGCAAAATCCATGAACGGGTAACGCGCCAGGATGTCGGGAACGTGATCCGTCAAAGAGCGGATTAAAACGTGCTCCACGCCGTTGTCTGTTGTCTTCGTTCCGTGCTCCAAGAATCCGTATTTTTTGAAAAGGGTGATCAGTTGCTTGTGAACTTCGAAAACGGTGACGTAAATGCCCGTTGCGCCCTTATCGAGCGCCGAATCGAAGATTTTCTTGATAACACGCTCGCCGAGCTTCGTCCCTTTTCCTACGATTTTAAGCGTACCCACCTTCATCCAGTCCCCCGCCGGTAACGGAGGCTCGACGTCGTTGACTGGACCTTTTTCCATTTTAAGGTAGATCATGCCACTGAGTTCTTTGCCGTCATCGACGACATACAGATCATCCTCAGCCTTGCTTGCAAACCACTTCGGAAACTCCCCGTATCCTTTTTTAAGAGAGTCAAAAAACGGGTCATCCAAAGACAGGTTCTTGAATTTGGTTAGTCTAAGGTTTCTTGCCACGCGCTCCCCCCTGAGCGAATCTGTTGCTACTTCTAGACGAGGTTAAGCTAAAAGAATGAAACGTCTACTGGGGATCGCACTGCCGAACCGTGGGTGAAAAATTGAAGCCCGGATGCCCAGGCGGCGGTGGACCCGGATTTACTTAAGCTCGTGATCATCGGCGGCGAAGTGTACGTCTATTCGATGGCTCCGGACGTCGATAGCTTCGTAACGGAGGACGGCAAGTTCCGTTTGAACTCGGAAAAGTGAGCGGGCGGACGAGCCGTGATATCTATCTTCCTGTCGATTCCGTATCAAAAAGCTTGTTTGTCAGTCGAAGTCGATATTGAACGTTGTCAAGAATCTCTCGCGCCCGACGGTGTTTCCCAAGAGATGCGAGATCGTGGTTCGCCAAGATAGCATCCATCTCGGCGGCCAAGTCCTCGATGAGTTTGGCTTTGGCTCCAAAACCCTTAGTGTTGCGCTTAGTATGAAAATGATAGGTGATAGCCAGGTCCGAGAGCTGCTGAAGGCTGTCATGACGCAAGGCCGACAGTTGCGAGTTTGTAGCGTGGGTAGCGATATCATCGATGACCTCCGCCATCTTCACAGCGACATATGCGGGCGTCGCAATGAAGTCGGGGTCCAAGGAGAGGAATTTCTGCGATTCAGCGGCAGCATATTCGTCCAAACTCTCGATAGGGGCCTTTCGCCGGTTGAGGAACGCATTCGCTTCGAATGCGCCTGATTTGATGTAGGTCGGCAGTTGAGGAACTACCCGGCTTACGTCCTGGAAGATCAGGAAAGACGCGCCTTGGATCGCCGCATACTCGAAAGCGCTCATCAGATCGTGTGGGAGATGAGGGACGATGGCATTCGCACCATCATTCACCCAGAAAAACCAGCCAAGGTCGCCGTAGTGACCGCCAGGTGATGGCCAGTCCGCAGCGTCGTGATCTCGGAGGAACTTCGCGGTTCGCCAAGTCAAATGCCCCGTGGAAATAAGCAACAAGCTTCGAAGGGCGTTCTGATCGCGGGCGTCGGGCGTCGCATATGACATTATGAGATTTCCTTGGGTTAGACTCACAGGTCGATCAAGAGGCTGGGGCGGTATCCCGACGTATTTCCTTCGTGGAAGTAGCCAACCGGATTGCAAATGATCCGCGTGCCGTCCGCCAAGTAGTCGCGGGCCTTGTGAATGTGCCCGTGTATCCAGGCAGTCGGTTTTCGCCGCCTTATGAGATCGGATAGGTCGGAGGCAAACGCGGCATTCGTCGTTTGGCCGTGAAATCGAGGGTCGAAGCTCTCAACCAACGGCGCGTGGTGCGTGACAACTATGGTTGGTCCGTCGTGAAATTTGCCGAGTTCGTTGTCGATGAACTGCCTGCTTTCGATGTGACGGTCGAGAATTTCGCGGCAAGTTACCATGCCATTTTCGTCGCCGGGTCTCGGGTTTGAGGGGTAGATCGTAAAGAAATCTTGCATTCGCCAAGGCACCTGCGCAAACGCGATGGCGCGGCGCTCTTCCGGCGGAACATGTTCGTCGTAGCCAATGCTTACGGCGAAGTCCGTCCAGAGTGTCGCGCCAAGGAAGCGGCAACCTCCGATCACAACGCTTTGATTTTCCAGCAGATGAACGCGAGTGCCTTGGACCTTAAGATGGGCTCGCTCCAGCGCCATGGAAATGCTGAAATGATAATAATCGTGGTTTCCGAGAACGAGAACGACGGGCATCCGGGGCTCAATGTGTTCTTGAACATAGGCAATGGTCACGCCCATATTGCTACTGACATCTCCTGCGCAGATGCACAGGTCGGCGTCCGGGATATGCAGGGAACGGCCTCGGAGAGCATCCAGTCTAGAATGGTGAATGTCGCTGATGATCCAAGCACGCATTTTGGCATTTCCTTCGGGCATGGGGATGCGATGAGACGGCGCAAGATCGACGCGGTCTCGTCGGGTAGGCTCTATTTGATGGTCTGTCCGGCGCGACGGTTCAGCCGCTTCGCGCTTTTGGGGACAGGGGCAGTCTTTGTTTGAAGGAACTGATCTAATTCGGGACCGGAGAGCGTCTTCCGTTCCTTGAGAGTCATTGCCATCGTCAGCAGGTCGCGTTTTCTACCGTTGAGGATATCTTTCACACGGAGGAATTCACTTTGAAGCACACGGTTGACGTCCTCGCGTAAAGGCTGATCACGCCACAGCTCATGAATTCCGAGCCGATCAATCGCGTCGAATGAAACGGTCAGGGAGTTTCCAAGTCCGTAGACGGTGACGAGTTCCATTGTCAGTCTTGTCGCGCGATCAAGATCGCTATTCGCGCCGCCTCCCGCAGAGTTCGACCGGTCGCCGAATACCAGTTCCTCTGCCGCCATACCGGCTAGGAGCAGGCCAATGTCAGCAAGCATCGACGCACGTGGTGCCACGAGCCGATTGCGATGCTCGATTATCGTCAACCCGTGAGTTTTAGCCTGGGTCGGGTGCGAAGTCTCGTAATCGTAGACCTCGACGGAATGGACTATGCCAATTTCTGAGATGCCCGCCATCAAAACGTGTCCGCATTCGTGAACGGAGACCCTGAACAGTTCTTCGTCGGACATCGCTGGCGCGTTCGGGATCAGGAACTCGATGTCCGCGACCGTGACGTCTCTTTTGCCCTTCCGAGCCAATCTTCGGGCTGCCCTGACCATCTGGTTGATGTCCGCCCCGGTTTTACCTGCCATTCTCTCAACGGCCTTTCGCAAACGTTCATTGCCTACGAGGTGGGGGAGGTAGCTCTCGAAAATTTTCATCTGCTCTTCAGCGTCTGGCAGAGGAAAGTGGACGTGCTTTTCGAGACGGCCGCTCCGCAGCAGGGCAGGGTCCACTTTATCGGGAAAATTGCAGGCTCCGACAACGATGACACCTTCGCGGCCCGTCACGCCGTCCAAGCATTCGAGCAGGCCATTGATGACTTGTAATGAATAGTTCTCCCAACGCGCGGGGAGCCGGTCTCTACTCCCGATGGAGTCGAATTCGTCCAGGAAAAGTAAAGCCGGTGCCTTTTCCTTCGCCTCCGTGAACGATGCGTACATCGCCTTCAGGAGGTCACCAAGATGCCCGTCTTTCGAGGCTTGCCATCGCGTAACAGACGTCGCGACGAGATGAACATTCAAGCTGGTGGCGAGGGCCTTTGCGAACATCGTTTTCCCCGTGCCGGACGGACCGTAGAGTAGGATTCCTTTATCGATTTCAGACCAGTCAATTTTTCCGGCACGCCACTCGGTCAGGTCTTCGCGGAGATTCCGAGCCCATCGCGATGCCTCGCCAAAGCTTTTCTCTGGATTAACAATGGATTCGATAGTCTTCGGCTGCTCGGTCTCCGGCTCCGGTATCCTTTGAAGGGCTTGCGACGCGCTACTGCCGATCCTGAAAATTGCGTTGAACCGGTCAGCAGGTAGTGTCGCCAGCCGCTCGACGTCGAGGTCGGTCAGCGAACCGCAACCCAGGAGATAGCTAAGCGCTCGAAAATGAGCTGGTCGATTAGCGCCGATTGTAAAGTCGCCGGTCTTGGCGACATCGACATCGGGATGCAGCTCGATGTGCTCGTGCGCGAAGAGGATAATCCGAGAATAGCGCAGCACGTCGCTCGCATCGAATTCGTGACCGCGCTTCGTCTTGGTCGGGTGCTGCGAGATGACAATCTCCGGGTTCAGCTTCAGCACTAGCTTTGCCATCACAGCTAACTCTCCGAGTTCCCAGCTTTGCGGGGCCCGTAAGACGATTAGAAAAGACCGCTGGGACAGCAGACCGCGATGCTGCCTGGCAAACCTAGCGACGGCGCAATATGAAAGGAAACGCGGTGCCGAGTGGTTTAGAGCGAGCCTGGCCCGCCTAGTGTCGATCTTCACGCTCGTGGTCATCAAGTAACCCCGCTTCAAAATTTCTTCTCGGTCTGTCAAGACGGTCCCCAGCCAATTGTCCCAAGCCATATTTTCCTCGTCTGCGATGGCGATTAGAGCGGATCACCGACAAGCCGATAGAAGCGGTTGAACGTTCGAACGAGCTTTTGTTTCTCGTTGACGTAGTACAACTCCGTCGAAATGCCCGGCGAACCGTCGCGGACTGTCGGATGCCCGGTCATCCGGCCGACGAGGCAAGGAACGGTTCGACTGGAGAGGGTGAACTCACGAATCTTGACAGCTCCCGCAATCGCAGCGGGCGATCTTCCCTCGGCAAGTTGTTCGAGGTCGTCAGCAAGCATCCGGAGAGAACGTACGAGTTCTCTCGGATTCTGGCCTAGCCAGGCATTCGGCATCGATTCCTCCGATTCTATTTCTGGCATCTATTAGGAGTTCTCTAAGAGATAACGAGTCCGAACATTTTGTCAATAAGCGGAACATTTCAACGGATAACGGAACATTTTACGCATAATGTTGACATTTTCGGCCTTTCTTCACTCATCACCCGCATGGATTTTTCGCCAAGCTCATTTCGGGCCGCTAGAGCTTTATTAAACATGGGGCAGGGGCAGGTTGCGTCTGCCGCCGGTGTCAGCCCGCGCATTGTCATCAAGCTTGAGGATACTGGATATCAGGAGCCGCCCGAGGCAGCGCTCAAAGTGCATCTCTACTATAGAAACCAAGGTCTCGATTTCTTGGCTGCCAATGGCAGCCTCGGACCCGGTGTTCGATGGCGAGTGGCTGGCCGACCCGACTTTTTTAACCGGCGTCAAATACATGCCGGGCGCGTGCTTCTTGACCGTCGACAGCTGGATTTTGCGGAGAAATTGAACGTCACCCGCAGCTTGGTTGCGAAATTCGAAAGCGGCATCAAAAGGAAACCGACCCAGGCGTTTGTGGATTCCGCCATCAAAACTTTGGAAGCTGACGGCGTCGTGATGATGCAGGATGGCGATGACGGTGGCTTTGGCGTTCGGTTGGCGAAGGCTCTGCAAACTATGGCGCTACCTCCCTCTGAATGATTTTGCGTTATCTTCATTGAAAACGAGTGGCCCTCTTGCGACAATTTGCCGTTGAATTGCCGCGAAATTGGCTGCGGACCGATGCGCATTTTTATTCGCGACCGGGCCCTCCCTTTGGTCGGGTTGGCATCGGAGAACGTCTGCATTTCTACATATTGAACGCCGAGCAAGTCATGCGGAACCGCTACGGCACTATGGAGGGTGCGCGGCTCCGCATGACTACGGAAACATCAAAGGGAAAAGGAAGTTAGGGAGGCATTTGTCGACTAACTTTGGAGGGGTTTGTCGTATAACGCCCCCGGGTCCAATAGGCTTATTTCATCGACCGTTTATCGCCATATCCGAACCGAAGTCCGGCACGAGTGATATAGGGGTTTGCGAACCGGATGAAAAGAGGTCTCGTCATATTCCTATCATCAACGTGAAAAGCTTGGAAAAGCCGCGCCGGTGACGGGGAGGTGATTGGTGAGTAGGCTTCGTGCTATTATGTAGGACGATCTCGACCAATCGGCGGAAGACCCATGAAGCAGTATCTCGACCTTCTCCGGCACGTGATGGAGACTGGCGCCGACCGCGGCGACCGCACCGGGACCGGTACCCGCTCGGTCTTCGGCTATCAGATGCGATTCGATCTGAACGAGGGTTTTCCGGTCCTCACCACCAAGAAGCTGCATCTGCGCTCGATCATCCATGAGCTCTTGTGGTTTCTGAAGGGCGACACGAACATTGCCTATCTCAAGGAGAATGGTGTCTCCATCTGGGATGAATGGGCGGACGAAAAAGGCGATCTCGGTCCGGTTTACGGATATCAGTGGCGCTCATGGCCGACGCCTGATGGCGGTCATGTGGATCAGATCGCCCACCTGATCGAGAACCTGAAGGTCAACCCAAACTCGCGCCGGCACATCGTCACAGCCTGGAATCCTGCACAGGTTGACGACATGGCGCTGCCGCCCTGCCATTGCCTGTTCCAGTTCTACGTGTCGGAGGGGCGGCTGTCGTGTCAGCTCTACCAGCGGTCGGCGGACATATTTTTGGGAGTTCCGTTCAACATCGCCTCTTACGCGCTCCTGACCATGATGGTGGCGCAGGTGACCGGGCTGAAGCTTGGCGATTTCGTGCATACGCTTGGCGACGCGCATATCTATTCGGATCATTTCGAACAGGCGCGGCTGCAGATGACGCGCGAGCCGAAGCCGCTGCCGACACTGCGCATCAATCCTGATGTGAAGGACATCTTCTCCTTCCGCTTTGAGGATTTTGCGCTGGAGAATTACGTCGCTGATCCCAGCATCAAAGCACCGATTGCAGTCTGATGGCGGTTCCGGTCGCAATCTTCGTCGCGGTGTCGCGCAACAATGTCATCGGCAGAGATGGCGACATGCCGTGGCGATTGTCGACCGACCTCAAACGTTTCAAGGCGATGACGCTCGGCAAGCCGATGGTGGTGGGGCGAAAGACGCTCGACAGCTTCGGCGGCAAGCCGCTGCCCGGCCGCCCGCATGTCGTGGTCACCCGCAATCGCGATCTCTCGGTCGAGGGTGTGGAGACGGCGGCGTCCCTCGAGCAGGCGATATCTAGGGCGAGGGAGATCGCTGCAGCGACCGGTGCTGAAGAGATCGGCATTCTCGGAGGCGGTGAAATCTACGCGAAAGCAATCGATCTGGCAGACCGACTTTACGTGACCCATGTGGAAGCGGATATTGCAGACGGTGATACGATGTTTCCAGCAATCGATCCAACCGTGTACGAAAAGATCGAGGAGATCTTCGTCCCGGCCGGCGAGCGCGACAGCTTTGCCACCCGTTTTGCTGTCTACAGCCGCCGATCGATGCCAAAGTGACATAATTCGTTACCGAACACCGGGAAGTTATTGAAGCTGCGTTGAAAGCGGCTCTTCCGATACTTATAACGGCATGACCGGGGGCACGGACCGCGAGCTGCTGCATTTCAGGCGGCTCGGACAGGCGACCGGTTAGGGAGTAGCACTAACAAAGAGGTTTTGATGCCCTGGAGCAATCAGAATGGCGGCGGCGGCCCATGGGGCGGCGGCGGCGGCGGTAACAATCAAGGACCTTGGGGACAAGGCCCGAACCGTCCGCGCGGCGGCGGTGGTGGCGGAGGGGGAAATGGCGGACCGCCTGACCTCGAAGACATCCTGCGGCGCAGCCAAGACCGGCTGAAGGGTTTTATGCCTGGTGGTTTCAACGGCGGAGCAGTCGCGGTCGTCTTTCTGGCCGTTCTCGCATTCCTGGCATTCGAATCGATCTATACGGTTCAGCCGGACGAGCGGGGCGTCGAACTTCGGTTTGGAAAGCCCAAGGAAGAACTGTCCATGCCGGGCCTTCACTTCCATCTCTGGCCGTTCGAAACGGTGGAGATCGTCAAGGTCACCGAGCAGCAGCAGAATATCGGTGCGCGCAGCAGTGCCACCAATTCGAATGCCGGATGGATGCTGACCGGCGACCAGAATATCGTCAACGTCCAGTTTTCGGTCCTCTTCACCGTCACCGATCCACGCGCCTATCTCTTCAACGTCGAGGCCCCGGCCCAGACGCTGCAGCAGGTTGCAGACAGCGCCATGCGCGAAGTCGTCGGACGCCGTCCGGCTCAGGATATTTTCCGCGACGCTCGTGAAGGCATGTCGACCCAGGTGCGCGACATCATTCAGGGCACGATGGACCGTTACGGCGCAGGCATTGCCATCAACGCCGTGCCGATCGAAGATGCAGCGCCGCCGCGTGAAGTGGCAGACGCGTTCGAAGAGGTTCAGCGCGCCGAGCAGGACGAAGACCGTATCGTCGAGGAAGCCAATCGCTACGCCAACCAGAAGCTTGGTGGCGCCCGCGGTCAGGCCGCGCAGGTCCGCGAAGAGGCGTCCGCCTATCGTGACCAGACGGTCAACGAGGCTCAGGGTGAAGCGCAGCGCTTCGTGTCGATCTACGACCAATATGTGAACGCGCCGGACGTGACGCGCGAACGCATCTTTATCGAGACCATGGAGAACGTTCTGAAGAACTCCAACAAGGTCATCATCGAGCAGGGTCAGAACGTCGTCCCTTATCTGCCGCTCAATGAAATCAACCGGCCGGCAGCCGCACAGGGGGGCAACTGATGATCTCGAACAAATTGCCCGCTTTCCTGATCGGTCTCGCCGTTCTCCTTTTCCTCGTCTACTCGTCGGTCTTCGTCGTCAACGAACGGCAGCAGGCGCTCGTGCTTCGCTTCGGTGAAATCCAGAGCGTGAAGAACGAGCCGGGGATCTATTTCAAGCTTCCCTTCGCCTTTGCCGATGCGGATCGCGTTCAGTATATCGAAGACCGCGCACTTCGCCTGGATCTCGACAATATCCGCGTTCAGGTCCGCGGCGGCGCCTTCTATGAAGTCGACGCGTTCGTGATCTACCGGATCGAAAATCCGCAGCGTTTCCGGGAAGCGGTTTCGGGCGATCGCGTGTCTGCCGAATCGCGTATCAGCACGCGTCTCGACGCCGGTCTGCGCCGCGTCTACGGTCTGCGCAGCTTTACCGAGGCGCTGTCCGAAGAGCGTGCGTCGATGATGACCGAGGTCAAGCGTGATCTCGACGTTGCCGCCGAAACGCTTGGCGTCAAGATCCAGGATGTCCGCATCCGCCGTACGGATCTGACGCAGGAAGTCTCGCAGCAGACGTTTGCGCGCATGCGTGCCGAGCGTCTCGCGGAAGCGGAACTCATTCGCGCCCGTGGTAGCGAAGAAGGCCAGCGCCGCCGTGCTATCGCCGACCGCCAGGTTGTCGAGTTCGTCTCGGAAGCGCAGCGCGATTCGGAAATCATCCGAGGTCAGGGCGATGCCGAGCGTAACCGCATCTTTGGGGAAGCGTTCCAGCGTGATCCGTCGTTCTTCCAGTTCTACCGGTCGATGCGCGCCTATGTCGCCTCGATGGCCGGGAAGGATACGACCTTGGTGCTTTCGCCTGATTCACAGTTCTTCCGGTTCTTCAACTCGTCGGACGGCGTGGTAACGCCGCCTGCAGCGGGACGGCCTGCACCGGCCCAGCCGACGCCAGCCCAGCCGGCACCGGCGCAACCGACGAACTAAGCATTTAAGAAAAGGGCGGCCTGTCATGGCCGCCCTTTTCGCAACTGCCCTTTTCACCCGTCATCCACATCCATGTTCGCTGATGGTCGCGGTTTCACGAAAAGGTAATTTTCCCGGCCGTTATTCCGCCCTATGCTTTCTTCAGAACGGGGCGCGAGTTATCAATGCGTAACGTTGTGGGTTGCACGGATGCTTTTCTGCCGCAGCAGACACCGTGACAGAAAACGAGGATGCCAATGGGCCATTCGAAACTATCGTCCTTGAAGGGTTCCGTGAGCCTCGGTCTAGTGGTTGCCGTCATGGTCAGTCCGCTTCAGGCACTGGCGCAAGGCCCGGCCCAGCCGCAGCAGGTCCAGGCCCCGGCCCCTCGGCCACAGGCGCCAGCGCCTCAGGGACAGGCGCCCGCTCCGCAGGGGGAAGCCCCGGCACCTCCGGGACAGGCGCCGGCTCCACAGGCTAACAGCCAGCCGGCCACTCAGCCCGGCGGCATGCTGCCCGCGCCACCAGCGCCAGTCGGCAACAAGTTCAATCCGCCACCTCCGGTCAGCCAGTCCGCAGTGCCCGCCGGTCCAGCGCCGATCTCCGATCTGGCGGAAGGCCTGCTCGACGCCGTCGTCAACATCTCGACGTCGCAGAGCGTCAAGGACCAGGGTGCCGGCCCGCAGCCGCAGATCCAGGAGGGCTCACCCTTCCAGGAATTCTTCGACGACTTTTTCGACGACAAGGACAATCAGGGCGGAAACCAGAAGGTGTCGTCGCTCGGCTCCGGCTTCGTGATTGATTCCTCCGGCTATGTGGTGACGAACAACCACGTTATCGAAGGCGCCGACGATATCGAGGTGATTTTCCCGGATGGCCGTAAGTTGAAGGCCCGGCTGGTCGGCACCGACACTAAAACCGACCTCTCCGTGCTGAAGGTCGAGTCCAAGACGCCGCTCAAGGCCGTTCCCTTCGGTGATTCCAAGAAGATCCGGATCGGCGACTGGGTGATGGCGATCGGCAATCCGTTCGGTCTCGGCGGCTCGGTCACGCTCGGCATCGTGTCCGCGCGCGGCAGAAACATCAATGCAGGTCCTTACGACAACTTCATCCAGACGGATGCGGCGATCAACAAGGGCAATTCCGGCGGACCGCTGTTCAACATGCGCGGCGAGGTAATCGGGATCAACACGGCGATCATTTCGCCCTCCGGCGGCTCGATCGGTATTGGCTTTGCTGTCCCGACCGAACTTGCGGAAAACATCGTCCATCAGTTGATCGAGTTCGGCGAGACCCGCCGCGGTTGGCTCGGTGTTCGCATTCAGCCCGTGACTGACGATATCGCGGCGAGCCTGGGGCTCGACAAGGCCCGTGGAGCACTGGTTTCCGGCGTCGTTGAAAACGGTCCGATCAAGAACGGTGAAATCAAGTCGGGCGATGTCGTGCTCGCCTTCGACGGACAGTCGGTCAGTTCGATGCGCGATCTGCCGCGGATTGTTGCCGAAAGCCCTGTGGGCAAGGATGTCGAGGTGCGTTTGCTGCGCGACGGCAAGGAGCAGACCGTCCGCATCACGCTCGGGCAACTCGATGATACGGCCGATGCCGCAGATGGCGATGAGCCGGCAGCACCCGAAGGACAGTCGCCAGACGCACAAAGCCCTGACGATCAGTCCCCGGATGACCAGGGCAAGAATGACAGCGGCTCCCCGGACGCCGGCGAGAAAAGCAGCGAGCCCGTCACGGTTTACGGCATGACGCTGAGCGTGCTGGATGAGGCGCACCGCAAGACGTTCGGGATCGCGGAAAGCGTCGAGGGCGTGGTGGTGTCCGAGGTGAAGGCTGGTTCGGTTGCCGCTGCCAAGGGCTTCAAGGCCGGCGACGTGGTGGTCGAAATCGCCCAGGACTTCGTCGAGAACCCGGGTGAGGTCGCCAAGCGCTTCGACGTGCTGAAGAAGGAAGGCCGCAGCAACGCGCATGTCATGGTGGCCGACAAGACCGGAAACCTGCGATTCGTGGCACTTCCGCTGGAATAGCCTGAGAGTTCAGGCTTCCTCGACAAGGCGGGCGTTCCGCCTTGTCCATTCCTCCGGTGTCATTGCGTAGACGACATGGCGCTTGAGGTGGGGATGCGTCTCCGGCACGCGCGGATGGTCGAAATCCATGCCGGCCGCCCGATGCATTCCAAGGCGCTTCATGACAGCCGTCGAGCGGTTATTGTCCGCTACGGCGAACGAGACGACGGCCTTGATGTCCTTCTCCACGAAGGCGAAATCGAGAAGCGCTTCTGCCGCTTCCGTCACATAGCCATTGCTCCAGTAACGGGCAGCCAGACGCCAGCCGATCTCCACCGTTTCGGCCGGAAAAATCCCCGGCATATTGGCATAGGTCAGCCCGCAAAACCCGAGAGGCTCGCCGGTTTCCCTGAGTTCGAGCGCGTAAAAGCCAAGCCCGTTTTCGGAAAACATGTCGTTCAGCTTCCCGAGGAACGCATCCGATTCGTCGTGGCTGCGACGGAACGGGAAGAACGCCATCACGTCAGGGTCTGCGTTGATTTCGCGGAACAGGTCCCGGTCCGTGGGGAGCCAGCGGCGCAGGACGAGGCGTGAAGTTTCAAGGAGCGTGGTTGCGATAGGCTGCGGCTGCATGGTGTTGCTCATCCCTCTGTGGAGCCTCAGCCGGAAATGACGAAATCCGTCTTCCGGTAGCCCTGGATATAGAGGAGCGCGGTCAGGTCGCCGTGGTCGATTCGGATCTTGGCCTGGGCCGCAACAGTGGGCTTGGCGTGGAGGGCCACGCCGGAGCCTGCGATGCCGAGCATGCCAAGGTCGTTTGCGCCATCGCCGACAGCAATCGTATCATCAGGGGTGATGCCGAGTTCGCGGGCGATCTCTTCCAGTGCATCCACCTTGGCCTGTTTGCCGAGGATTGGTTCGGCGACTTCGCCGGTCAGGATGCCGTTTTCTTCGAGAAGGATGTTGGCGCGGTTGATGTCGAAGTCGAGCATTGCGGCGATGCGGCTCGTAAAAACGGTAAAGCCACCGGACACGAGTGCGGTGTACCCACCCTTCGCCTTCATCGTCGCGATCAGTTCCGGTCCACCCGATGTCAGCGTGATCCGCTTCTCGATGACCTCGTCGACGACGCCGATCGGCAGGCCTTTTAAGAGCGCCACCCGTTCTCTCAAGGCCGGCTCGAATGCGATCTCGCCGTTCATGGCACGTGCCGTTATCGTCGCCACCTTGTCCTTCAAACCGACGACGTCCGCGAGTTCATCGATGCATTCCTGGCCGATCATGGTGGAATCCATGTCTGCGATGAGGAACGACTTGCGCCGGGTTTCCGCCTCCTGCACCACGACATCGATCCGCTCCTCGCCGATCAAGCCGCGAAGTGTTTCTTCCGCAGCCGACGGATCGGTGCCGTCGCGAAGGGCGATATCGCAGGCGATCCCGTCTGCCAGCCAGTACAGACCGGAGGCGTTGACCGCCTCGGCGGCCCGTTCGGCGATGGCCGGAGTGAGAACGGGGTTTGACGGATGGGCAATGAGCGTGGCAACGAAAGCCATATGACCGACCTTATGCAAAATACTGATGCGATCCTGATAACCGGGCCGACTGCCAGCGGCAAGTCGGCGCTTGCCATTCGCATGGCACGCGAATGCGGCGGCGTCGTCGTCAATGCCGATAGCATGCAGGTTTACGACACGCTCAGGATCATCACCGCGCGTCCGTCAGAGGAGGAGACCGCGGACATCGCCCATTACCTCTATGGTCATGTGCCGGCGACGCACGCCTATTCGACGGGCGAATGGCAGCGGGACGTATCCGCACTCCTGCCGGTCCTGAAAGAACAGGGGCGGATCCCGGTCTTCGTCGGCGGCACGGGGCTGTACTTCAAGGCGCTCACGGGCGGTCTTTCGGACATGCCGGAGATTTCACAGGATATTCGGTGCCGTGTGCGCTTGCGACTCAAGGAGGAGGGACCGCAGGCGCTTCACTCGGAGTTATCGGCACGTGACGCGGCGGTTGCTGCCAATCTGAGGCCGATGGACGGACAGCGGATCCTGCGGGCCCTGGAGGTGCTGGAAGAAACAGGCCGATCCATCACCGAGTTTCAGGGCAAGGCAGGCCCGGTCATCATCGATCCGTTGCGAGCGCGCAAAATCGTCGTTCTGCCGGATCGAAAAATCCTGCACGATCGTATCAATGCCCGCTTCGTCAAGATGCTGGATGGGGGCGCAGTCGAGGAGGTCGAATCGCTGCTCGCCTGCGATCCGGCCCCGGACCTGCCGATCATGAAGGCGATCGGCGTGCGGGAGATTGGCGAAATGCTCGCGGGACGGATGACCCGCGACGCGGTCATCGAGCGTGGCTCCGCGTTGACGCGGCAATACGCCAAGCGTCAGATGACGTGGTTCCGCAACCAGATGGACGAAAGCTGGGAGCGCCTCGCGCCCTGATGGGACCGTCGAGTGGTCAGTCCTTGTCGTAGAGACTGCTCAGCGGCTTCTTGAGAAGGCCATCGCGCAGCGAACCTTCCCTTGGCGGAGCTTCGCGCCGCAGGAATGCGTTCGGACGCGGTTCCAGTGACGGCGAGCCTGGTCGAGGGGTCTCGGACGAAACCTGCCGACGAAGATCGGCGAAACGGTCGTGAATGGCGGGCGGACGATCCGTGAGCCGGTCGGTCTGACGCTCCACGGGACGCTCGGCAAAGCGCTCAACCGGCCTGTCGCGTTCCGGGAAGCGCGGTGCAAGCCGCTCCGCTGCACGCGGGGTCGGCAGCATGTCGGATCTGTAGGGTGCCAACGAGGGCGGTTCCGGCGAGCGCGGGGCAGGCGCATCGAGCGGCGGTATACCGCTGCCGATTTCACGCCGCCAGTCATTCAGTTCCGCGTCATCGGCGGACGGCACAGCCTGCCTGTCTTCGGGCGGGATCGGCAGACCTGCCTCCGGGGCGGGTGGATTGGCGGAATAGCTCTGCTGGAACGATGAGATTTCCGGCGCTGTGACCGAGCGCATGCGGGACACGATCGAACGCAAATCAACCGTGTCGGGCGTTTCTTCGCTGCCCTTGTTTGCAAGACTGTTGGTCTTTGGAAGATAGCGTTTCTCGACGCGTGAGAAGCGCATGCGCATGGGAACCGAGATGGCCTCGCCGAACGCGATTGCCTCGCCATTGCCGATCGACGACAGGAAGCTCGTCGTCGAAATCGACGAATTCGGGATCGCCGACTTGATGATGACCTGATCCCGTTCATTCGACAGGCGCATGGCAAACAGTGTCGAGCACTGGGACAGGATCGTCTGGTCAAGCTCGCCGGGGCGCTGCGTGATGATGCCAAGGGAAACGCCGTATTTCCGGCCTTCCTTTGCGATGCGGGAGATGGCCTGCACGGTCGGCGCAAACCCGAGCTCCCGGTCCGCCGGTACGTAGCGGTGCGCTTCCTCGCAGACAACGAGCATGTGAATTGCGCCATTGCTCCAGAGCGCAAGCTCGAACGCCATACGGCAGAGGATAGAGGCGACAGAGTTCACGACTTCCGATGGGATGCCGGCAAGCTGGAACGTCGAGATCGGCCGGTCGTCGCCGGGAATGCGGAAGATATGCGCGATCGTCTCCATGATCGTGTCTTGGATCGTGTTGTTGGAGAACATGAAATGGTAGCGCGGATCGTTGATCGCCGACGTGATGCGCATTTTCAGAGCGCGCAGGAACGGCTTGTCGGAGCGACCCTCCAGCCTGCCGAGCCGTTCGTCGATCAGGGCCAGCAGATCGGCCATGCGGTAAGGGACGGGCGTATCGGCGGTCAGTGAACTTTTTTCCGAAGCCGAGCGGCGCATCAGGCCCGAATCGCTTCCCTTGAAAGCGCGTTTTGCTTCCGGGATGAGGTCGCGCATGATGTCGAGCTCTTCGGGGATAGCCGGGCGGCCACGGAAAATGACTTCCGAGAATTCCTCAAGGCGCATCAGCCAGAAAGGCAGGTCGAGCGTGTCGGTATCGATAACGACCGCATGATCGGGAAAGGCTGCCGCAAATTCGTTGTGCGGATCGAGGATCAGAACGCGGAGCCGATGGTCAGCTTCGATCGCCTTGTGCAGGAGAAGCGAAACGGCTGTCGACTTGCCGACGCCGGTGGAGCCGACGATGGCGAAATGCTTCGACAGCATTGAAGGCACATGGATTGCCGCATCGATGCTTTCATCCTGGCTGAGCTTGCCGATCGTGCACGTATCGTTCTTGCCGGCATCGTAGATGCGCAGAAGGTCGGCCGAGCGGATACGATGGGCAATGGCGCCGAGATAGGGGTAGGCGGAAATGCCGCTCGAAAACTCTTCGCGACCATCATGCCCGACACGGACCTCGCCGAGCAGCTCGACTTCGATGTGGAATTTCGTGTCTTCACCTTCCGCCCACTGGCGTTCGCCAGATTGCATTGAATAGGCAAGCGCGACGACGCGGTTGCTGCCGACGGAAATGGAGATCAGCCGGCCGACGGACCAGAGTTCGGTGAGATCGGTGTCGCCATGCTCGGCGACAGCTGCGATCGTCGCATGCGAGCCGTTGCAGGCGACGACACGGCCCAGCATCCGGTTACCGATTTTCTGGGCATCGCGACGCTCTTGCTCCCCGGCAGAGATCGAACGGTGAAGGTCGTTGTTCAACAACAGTAACGGCCCTGCAAATGGGGTGGCAATCGAAAGGTGATATGGAGATCAGGTTCCTCCAATCTCGCGACTGTAGCCTTGCCGGCTTAACAACTTGTGTAGGACCTCGTGACTTTCGGCGTGAACTGCGAGCGATCTCAATGAGATGACGTTTTTGCTGACGGTCTGCGTTGACGAATGGGGCATATCCGGCTAACACTCACGGCCATGAATATTTCGAACGCACTTATCGTGGTGGGAACGCGCATGGGCAGGACGGTGTAACCGTCCGGCGATAGCCACCCATGCGCGGAAAGACAGGCTCCTCAAGGGGCCTTTTTTTATGTCTTCAAACCGGCTCGGAGGAGCCGCCGGTAAATCCAGAAGTGAACGGATGACGATGATGACGGATACGAATAACAGGATGACGGGCGCAGAGATCGTCCTGAAGGCGCTCAAGGACAACGGCGTCGAGCATATTTTCGGCTATCCCGGCGGCGCGATCCTGCCGATCTATGACGAAATCTTCCAGCAGGATGACATCAAGCACATCCTCGTCCGCCACGAACAGGGCGCCGGCCATGCTGCCGAAGGCTATGCCCGTTCGACCGGTAAGGTCGGTGTCATGCTCGTCACGTCAGGTCCAGGCGCCACCAACGCGGTTACGCCGCTGCAGGACGCGCTGATGGATTCGATCCCGCTCGTGTGTCTGACCGGCCAGGTTCCGACCAACCTGATCGGCTCGGATGCCTTCCAGGAAGCCGATACGGTCGGCATCACGCGCCCCTGCACCAAGCACAACTGGCTCGTCAAAGACGTCGACCAGCTGGCCGGTGTCATCCACGAGGCGTTCCGTATCGCCCAGTCCGGCCGTCCGGGACCTGTTGTCGTCGATATCCCCAAGGATATCCAGTTTGCGACCGGCACCTACACGCCACCGGGCGCGACGCCTGCCAATAAGAGTTACGCGCCCAAGCTTGCCGGCGATATGCAGGCAATCGAGGCAGCCGTCCAGCTGATGGCCTCGGCCCGTCGGCCGATCCTCTATACCGGCGGTGGCGTCATCAATTCCGGTCCGGAAGCGTCGCGTTTGCTGCGCGAGCTGATCGAGCTGACGGATTTCCCGATCACCTCGACGCTGATGGGGCTCGGCGCGTATCCGGCATCGGGCAAGAACTGGCTCGGCATGCTGGGCATGCACGGTTCCTATGAAGCCAACATGGCGATGCATGACTGCGACGTCATGGTTTGCGTCGGTGCGCGTTTCGACGACCGCATCACCGGACGCCTGAATGCGTTTGCGCCGAACTCGCGCAAGATCCATATCGATATCGACCCGTCTTCGATCAACAAGAACGTCCGCGTCGAGATCCCGATCATCGGTGATGTCGGTAATGTTCTGGAAGAGATGGTTCGCCTGTGGCGCGCCCTGCCGCAAAAGCAGGACAAGGCGCAGATCTCCGACTGGTGGAACGAGATCCAGAGCTGGCGGGGTCGCAAGTCGTTTTCCTACAAGAACTCGACCGACGTCATCATGCCGCAATACGCGGTCGAGCGTCTCTACGAGGCGACGAAGGGTCACAAGACCTTCATCACGACCGAGGTCGGCCAGCACCAGATGTGGGCGGCACAGTTCTTCGGTTTCGAAGAGCCGAACCGCTGGATGACATCGGGTGGGCTCGGCACGATGGGTTACGGCCTGCCGGCAGCTCTCGGCGTTCAGGTCGCGCATCCCGATGCGCTCGTCATCGACATTGCCGGCGATGCGTCGATCCAGATGTGCATTCAGGAAATGTCCTGCGCCATCCAGCACGATCTGCCGGTCAAGATTTTTATCCTGAACAACCAGTATATGGGCATGGTGCGCCAGTGGCAGCAGCTGCTTCACGGCAACCGTCTGTCGAACTCCTATACGGAAGCGATGCCTGACTTCGTCAAACTCGCGGAAGCTTACGGTGCTGTCGGCATGTATTGCGACGATCCGAAGGAGCTGGACGACAAGATCGCCGAGATGATCGCAATCCGGCAGCCAGTCATCTTCGACTGCCGTGTCGCAAACCTTGCCAACTGCTTCCCGATGATCCCGTCAGGCAAAGCCCATAACGAGATGCTGTTGCCGGACGAGGCGACCGACGAAGTTGTTGCAACCGCGATCGACGCCAAGGGCCGTCAGCTGGTTTGATCGGCGCATCTGGGGCGTCAGCGGAGGGCTGGCGTCCTGAACCTATCTCTGAGGAAACGGACCTGAGACCATGAATGCACATCAGCAGCCGACCGGTTCTGCCTACTTCTTCCAGCCCGAGACCGCCAAGGTCGAGAGCCACACGCTTTCGGTTCTCGTCAGCAACGAGCCGGGGGTTCTTGCCCGCGTCATCGGGCTTTTCTCCGGCCGCGGCTACAATATCGAAAGCCTGACGGTTTCGGAGACCGAGCATGAAGCGCACCTATCGCGCATCACGATCGTCACCAACGGAACGCCGACCGTGCTCGAGCAGATCAAAGCGCAGCTCGAGCGCATCGTGCCCGTCCACCGTGTCCTGGACCTGACTGTCCGGGCGCGTGATCTCGGCCAGGACCGGCCGATCGAGCGGGAAGTGGCATTGCTCAAGGTCGTCGGCCACGGCGACCAGCGCGCCGAGGCCTTGCGTCTCGCCGACGCGTTCCAGGCGAAGGTCGTGGATGCGACGATCGAGCACTTCATCTTCGAGATCACCGGCAAGTCGTCGAAGATCGATCAGTTCGTGGCGGTCATCAGACCTCTCGGCCTGATCGAGATCTGCCGCACGGGCATCGCCGCGATGAACCGCGGCTCGCAGGGCATGTAAGTGTCGGGCCGTGGCGCCGGGGATATTCCATTGCAAAAGGACTGGCTGCCGAAACCTGGAACGCGCATCGGTGCGACCTTCTATGTCCGGCAGTCGCAGCCCTTCCTGCGGCATTATCTCGGCGTCGAGGCGCTTGAACCGACGCTTCGGCCGGGGATCGGCGGGATCGTTCTGTGGGGCGGTCGCATTCCCGCAAAGGCGGCCCGACTGATTGCTGCGCTGCGCGGTTTGCCGTCCTGGTATCTGGAAGACGGGTTCTTGCGCTCGGTCGGGCTCGGCAAGCAGAACACGCTGCCGATTTCGATCCAGATCGACGACCTCGGCATGCCGGTGAGGGCCGCCGTTCCCTCGCGCCTGGAAAAGGTGATCGCGGGAGCTGCCGACGATTGGGATGCTGCATCCCTGGGCAGTGATATCCGCACTGCGCTGGTTTCTGAAAAGCTGTCGAAATACAACAACCTGCCGCATCGGGAGCTGAAACTCGAGAGATCGCTGCGAAAGCGCATCCTTCTGGTTGACCAGGTGTTCGGCGATGTTTCGGTGCCGATGGCGGGCGGCTCGCCGGACAGCTTTTCTCGGATGCTCAAGGATGCGATCGCGAGCGGTGCTCAATGCGTGGTGCGCACCCATCCGGATGTGATGGCCGGCTTCCGCAAGGGCTATCTGACCGAACTGGCAGCGAAAGCGTCCGGCGTGATTCTCCTGTCGGATGCAGTCTCGGTTGCCTCCATTCTCGATGTGGTGGATGAAGTCTGGACGGTCTCCAGCCAGTTCGGGCTGGACGCGCTCCTGCGCGAAAAGCCGGTGCGGTGTTATGCCGGTCCGTTCTATGCGGGCTGGGACCTGACCGAAGATCACCTCGGTGGGGGCGCGCAGGCCACTCTGTCTCGTCGGACCGCCCGTCCCACCATCGATCAGCTGGCAGCGGCAGCCTTCGGCCTATACCCGGTCTATCGCGACACGAAGAGCTTTGCCGAAATTGACGTCTTCAAGGCGATCGAGACGCTCGCGGACGAGCGCCGACGGCTGAATCTCGACTAGAGCATCTCCAGCGGCTGCTTGCGTTCCGGCGGCGGGAAGGCGGCGTCGAGAGCCTCCCAGTCCTCGTCGCTGATGTCGAGGTCGACAGCAACGGCATTCTCCTCGACGCGCGACGCGGTCGAGGATTTCGGAATCGCGATCACCTTGTCCCGCTCCAGCAGGAAAGCGAGCGACACCTGCGCTGGCGTTGCCTGGTAGGCTTTGGCGATGCGGATCAGTTCCGCATTGCGCAGGATCCGTCCCTGTTCGATCGGGGAATAGGCCATGACCGGAATCTCGTGCTCCTGGCACCAGGGCAAGAGATCGTATTCGATGCCGCGGCGCGACAGATTGTAGAGTACCTGATTGGTCGCGCAGTTGCGTCCATCCGGCACCGCCATCAGTTCTTCCATGTCGGCGGTGTCGAAATTGGAGACGCCCCAGGCGCCGATCTTGCCGTCGCGGCGCAGAGCCTCGAACCCGGCGACGGTTTCTTCGAGCGGATGCTCGCCGCGCCAGTGCAGAAGGTAAAGGTCGAGCCAATCCGTTTTCAACCGTTCGAGACTGGCCTCGCAGGCCTCGATCACACCGCGGCGGCTGGCATTCCAGGGATAGACCTTGCTGACCAGAAACACCTCGTCGCGTCGGCCTTCGATGGCTTTTCCTGTCAGCTCTTCCGAAGCGCCTTCGCCATACATTTCCGCCGTGTCGATCAACGTCATGCCAAGGTCGAGCCCGCGGCGCAGACTTTCGATCTCGGCCTTCGCGTCGTTCGGGGACTCGCCCATCTTCCAGGTTCCAAGACCAAGCGCTGGAACCGAGATGCCGGAGGGCAGGGTGACGGTTGGAATATCGGGCATCTTCGACCTCGCTGATGAGTGATCTGATGTCAGATAAGGCGCTCTGCCGTGATGCCAAGCCTCCGGTTCGTCCGGTGGCGGCAAAGGCTTGCCGGGCATGGCGAAGGCGCATACGCTGAACCGACGACGACAACGTTTGCATCTCCTCGATGCGGACGTTGGCAAAGGTATCCCGCAGCGATCATGAGGTCCGGCCATGCACGACGATCACGAGACCGATCACCACGACCACCATGGCCACGCTCACGGTCACTTTCACGACCACGACAACCGCTACACCGACATGCAGGCGCGGGTAAGGGCGCTTGAGACGGTGCTGGTCGAAAAAGGCCTGATTGATCCGAAAGCGGTCGATGCGATCGTCGAGACCTACGAGACGAAGATCGGGCCGAAGAACGGCGCCCGCGTGGTAGCGAAAGCATGGAGCGATCCGGTGTTTGCGGACTGGCTGAAGGCAGATGCCACGGCGGCGATCGCCAGCCTCGGCTATACCGGCCGCCAGGGTGAGCATATGCGCGCCGTGTTCAACACGCCGGGTACCCATAACCTCATCGTCTGCACGCTCTGCTCCTGTTATCCGTGGGCGGTCCTTGGCCTGCCGCCGACCTGGTACAAGGCGCCGGCCTATCGCTCCCGTGCGGTGATCGATCCGCGCGGCGTGCTGGCCGAATTCGGTCTGGATCTTCCCAAGGAGACGAAGATCCGCGTCTGGGATTCGACGGCCGAGCTGCGATACCTCGTCATTCCGGAACGGCCTGACGGGACGGACGGGCTGGATGAGCAAGCGCTTGCTGAACTTGTCAGCCGCGACGCGATGATCGGCACGGCGATCGCAGGGGTGCCATCATGAACGGCCCGCACGACCTTGGCGGCCAGATGGGGTTCGGCCCGGTGGCGCCTCAAAGCAACGAACCCTATTTCCATGCGGACTGGGAGCGCCGCGCGCTGGGCCTGACGCTGTCCTGCGGTGCATTTGGCGCATGGAATATCGATGAAAGCCGGCATGCTCGCGAGAATATTCCACCGGCAAGCTATCTCTCGGCCAGCTATTACGAGATCTGGACCCGGGCACTGGAAGTGCTTCTGGAACGGCACGGTTTTGCGACCAGCGCGGAAATTGCCTCGGGCACAAAACAGGTCGAACCGGCGGTGCCCAAACGCATCTTGAAAGCCGAGACGGTTGCGGGCGTGCTTTCCAAAGGCGGGCCGTGCGACCGGCCGCTGGAGACAAGGCCAGCCTTTGCCGCGGGCGATCGTGTCCGCACGAAAAACTTCAACCCGGAGACCCACACGCGATTGCCGCGTTACGCACGCGCCAAGACCGGCGTGGTGGAGGCTGTGCAGGCCGCTTTCGTGTTCCCGGATGACAATGCCCATGGCAAGGGCGAGAACCCGCAATGGGTCTATACCGTCGTTTTCGATGCGGCTGAAATCTGGGGCGAGGGCGCCGATCCGACGCTGACGGTCTCCATCGACGCCTGGGAGAGCTATCTTGAGCGCTTCTGAACATAGATGCGATAGCAAAACCGACCTTGCGCATTCGCCGGGCTTGCCGGTGTCACCGGAGGGTGATCCGCTCTTTCCCGAGCCTTGGGCGGCCGAAGCCTTCGCGATGACCGTGCACCTCCACGAGCGCGGCGTGTTTACCTGGCCGGAATGGGCAGCGGCATTGTCGCGCCAGGTCCATCAGCCCGGCAGGGCAGAGGATGGAAGCGACTATTTCGACTGCTGGGTGTCAGCGCTATGCGACCTGCTGGCAGAGAAACAGGTCGCCGACGAAGCGATGATCCTCGCCCTCCAGCAGAGCTGGCAGCGTGCAGCGCAGGCCACGCCGCATGGCATGCCGATCGAGCTGAAGAACGATCCAATTGGACTGATTCATGATATGGAACCCCGATAGAACGTGAGGTAAGCCATGCAGCATTATATCGCACTAATCCATAAGGATGCGGATAGCGACTTCGGCGTTTCTTTCCCGGATTTCCCCGGAGTTATCACCACTGGTCGGGATCTGGATGACGCGCGCCGTTTGGCCGAAGAAGCACTGGCGTTGCATGTCGAAGGGTTGCTCGAAGATGGTGCTGCCATCCCGGAGCCGGCTTCGCTTGATGCCGTGGCTGAGGACCCGGATAACAGGGAGGGTGTTGCCATCCTGGTGTCTCTTAAGCCAGAAAGCAGCCACCGGAACTCACCCGAGGCCGTCTGAACCAGCTTCCTTCATCCCAGGCTTCCATTCATCTTTCGTTCTTTTCAGTTGCGCTGGCAGGCAGAATCCTGCCAAGTCGCGGCCATGCAATTTGCGCCGCAACAAGACGAGGCCTTGAAGGCCGTTTCGAAATGGCTGAAGGAAGGCCGTAGCCAGGTTTTCCGTTTGTTCGGGTATGCGGGCACGGGCAAGACGACGCTTGCCAAGCATTTCGCTGAGCACGTCGATGGCGACGTGCTGTTTGCCGCTTTTACCGGCAAGGCGGCGCAGGTGCTGCGGTCGCGCGGCGCGCGCAACGCCAAAACCATTCACTCGCTGATCTATCGCCCCCGGGGCGAGGAAGAGGTTGAAAACGAGGAAACCGGCAAGACCTCCGTGTCGCCGATGTTTTCGATCAACCGCCAGAGCCCGCTCACCAAGGCCGCTTTGATCGTCATCGACGAATGCTCGATGGTAGACGAACAGCTGGGCCGTGACTTGTTAAGCTTCGGCACGCCTGTTCTGGTTCTGGGTGATCCCGGCCAGCTGCCACCGGTCACGGGCGGCGGGTTCTTTACCGAACAGGAACCGGATTATCTGCTGACCGATATCCATCGCCAGGCGCAGGACAACCCGATCATCCAGCTCGCCATGACCGTGCGCGAAGGCAAGGAGATCATGCGTGGCGACTACGGCAAGGCGAAGGTCATCTCCCGCAACGAGGTGACGCAGGAACTGGTGATGGAGGCCGATCAGGTTCTGGTCGGAACCAACCGGACCCGCAA
This sequence comes from Rhizobium sp. PvP014, assembly GCF_017876855.1. Taxonomy (NCBI): domain Bacteria; kingdom Pseudomonadati; phylum Pseudomonadota; class Alphaproteobacteria; order Hyphomicrobiales; family Rhizobiaceae; genus Rhizobium; species Rhizobium sp. PvP014. The sequence goes on along the minus strand of NZ_JAGIOT010000002.1, from coordinate 1,243,455 downwards.
GCGCTACAACCAGCGCCTTCGCGAACTGAAGGGTTTTACCGCCGATTACCCACAGTCCGGCGACAAGCTGGTCTGCCTTCGCAACGATCAGGTCAAGGGCCTTTTGAACGGGTCTCTGTGGCAGGTGATGAGTTCGTCGCGAGAAACCGTCAAACCCGGTATCAACCTGATGATCCGCCCGGAAGACGACGACATGGATCGCGGTGCAGCCAAGATCAAGCTGCTGAAGACTGCGTTTGAGAGCGACGAGGAAATTCCGTGGTCGACGCGCAAGCGTTATGACGAGTTCGATTACGGTTATGCGCTGACCGTCCACAAGGCGCAGGGTTCACAGTGGCAGAACGTCGTTCTATTCGACGAGAGTTTTGCCTTTCGCGATACGCGGGAGCGCTGGCTCTACACGGCGATCACCCGCGCTGCCGAAACGCTGACGATCGTCCGCTAGAGCGGTTCAGTTGAGGACGACACCGGCAACCAGTGCCTTGGCGATTGCCTGAAAACGGTTGCTCGCCTCGAACTTGTCGATCAGCGCGATCTCGATTCGGCGCATTTCGTCGAGATCAATCTCAAGCTCGCGGGCTATCCTTGATGCGGAATATCCATCGCTCATCAACGACAGGCATCGGCGTTCGATATCGGCAAGCGGCGGACAGGCTGCACGCCGGCTGGTCTCGGCACGGTCGTCGGTCTCCTGCGACACCAGGGTCTCGATCTGCTGCATCTGCCGCCGGATCTGGGAGATCTCTGCGGTCATCTCCCGTTTGCGTTGTTGAAGTGCGGTACTGAAGATGTCGTCGGCCTCGGCCTGGCTGGCAGCTCCTGCCAGCACCGACAGGAGATCCTGGATCATCACGATGCCGATGCCGACCTCGCGGCAGGCCGTGATAACTGCCATGCGACGAATCTGATCTGATGCGTAAACCCGCATCGGGGCCGTTCCGCGTCCCGTTGCACGGCCCGCGACCAGCAGCCCTTTTTCCTCGTAGAAATGCAGTGTCCGGTGCGTTACGCCGAACAGGTCCGCCACGTCGGCAATCGGCACAGGCTGATCCGGCAGCTCGAACGGCAACTGGATTTGCGGGAAAAATCTGATCGCCAGGAATTCCGGCGACAACAGGCAGGAGGGCTGGGAAGTCTGGCTCGGTGCATCAAACAGGTCGCTTCGCATCGGATCCTTCGGTCGCTACCTGGTCCTGCTCGATTGCATCCACAGGCCGCTTTATGCGTCATGATGAGCGGATGATCTTCGGTAAAAGGAATGCGGACCCGATTGATCGTGACAGCAGAATTCGCCTCGCCGGCCTCATGTGCCGCATCTTGCCGACTTGGCGAATTCTGCATGAAGACACCGTACGTAAAGTTTTAACGATTACTACTCCGGATTTTTGTAGATTATAATATGCTTACGTATCGGAAAGATCTATTTTCTACGTAATGTTCCCAAACGGTGGTCAACACGCTGCGCATGTCCTAAAAGCAGGCTGACATTTCTCGCTTCGGACGCTGCCATGACCACTACGCTCTCCGTCAATCTCAATGCTGTCGCCATGCTCCGCAATCGCCGCGATCTTCCGTGGCCGAGCGTTGAAGCTTTGGGGCGGATTGCGTTGCAGGCTGGGGCATCCGGACTGACGGTTCATCCGCGTCCCGACCAGCGCCACATCCGCTTTTCCGACCTGCCGGTTCTCCGAGCCCTGATCGACGACGAATTCCCGAACGCAGAATTCAACATCGAAGGCTATCCGAGCGAGGATTTCCTGGCGCTGTGCGAACGTATCCAGCCGGAGCAGGTGACATTGGTGCCTGACGATCCGGCTCAGGCGACGTCCGACCACGGTTTCGATTTCCGTGCGACAGGCGAAATGTTGAAGCCGATCGTGGCGCGCTTGAAAAAGGGCGGTATGCGCGTTTCGCTGTTTGCCGATGGTGACGGAGATGTCGAGGCAGTAAAGCTTGCCAAGGCGACCGGCGCCGACCGGATCGAACTTTATACCGGTCCCTATGGCGGCTGTTTCGACAATCCGGAACGCGGCATCGAGTTTCTCGAGCTGTTGGGAAGGACTGCGGATGCTGCATTGGCGCACGGCCTTGGCGTCAATGCCGGGCACGACCTGACGGTCGACAATCTCCCCGCGCTGGTGAAGCGCCTTCCGGCGCTTGCCGAAGTCTCGATCGGCCACGGGCTGACGGCCGATGCGCTGGAATACGGAATGGCCGAGACGGTGCGTCGTTTCTGCCGCGCCTGCGGTCAGACGATCTAACTGAACCCGCAGCCGCGGTTCTCTCTTCGACCATGAGGCTGTTAGCGTCTGGTGCCGTCACGGCAGGCTTGTCACCGCGTAAAGGCGACGGGTCGGATGCTGACCCCACGCGGCGCTATCGAGCGCCTGAATGCCTTGCATCAGGCGGCTCCCTGCCTTGCACAAAAGGCAGATGGACAAAGTGCCGCAGTTCCGTTGACTGAGAACTTGATTAAGACCTGCATCATATTGCGCTGCAGCATTTCATTGTCATTCGTCATTCGGGGAAGCATCCATCGTGAGCAAGCATAGAGTTGTCGTCGTCGGGGGAGGTTTCGGGGGATTGCAGACGGTGCATGGGCTGAAAGGTGCCGATGCCGACATTACGCTCATCGATCGTCGCAACCATCATCTGTTCCAGCCGCTCCTCTATCAGGTCGCGACGACGGTGCTCGCCACGTCGGAAATCGCATGGCCGATCCGCAGGCTGTTCCGCGATCGGCGCGATGTCACGACGGTGCTCGATGAAGTTCTCGGGATCGACAAGGGTGCGAAGACGGTGAAGCTCGCGTCCGGCCGTATGGTGCCGTATGATACGCTTGTTCTCGCAACTGGCGCACGCCACGCCTATTTCGGCCGCGACGAATGGGAAAGTGTCGCGCCCGGCCTGAAGACGTTGGAGGATGCGACGACATTGCGCCGCCGCATCCTGCTCGCATTCGAGCGGGCAGAGATGGCGGAAAAGACGTCGGAGCTGGATTCCGAGCTGACATTCGCGATCATCGGCGCCGGTCCAACAGGCGTGGAAATGGCCGGCATGATCGCGGAACTCGCGAACAAGGTGCTGCCAAAGGAATTCCGCAAGATCGACACGACCCGCACACGGGTGATGCTGATCGAGGCAGGTCCACGCGTGCTGCCAGCTTTCACCGAGGATCTGTCGGCTTACACGAAGACGGCGCTCGAAAAGCTCGGCGTCGAGGTTCATACCGGCAAGCCCGTCACCGCGATCACCGAGGAAGGCGTCACCGTTGGCGACGCGTTCATTCCCTGCAAGACGGTGATCTGGGCAGCCGGTGTTCAGGCATCGCCCGCAGCGCGCTGGATCGGCGCGTCGGCGGACCGGGCAGGGCGCGCCGTCGTCGGTCCGGATCTGTCAGTCCCCGAGCAGCCCGAGATCTTTGTCATCGGCGATACCGCGCTGGTCTCGCAGGACGACGGCAAGCCGGTGCCCGGCATCGCGCCGGCCGCCAAGCAGCAGGGCGAATACGTCTCGAAGGTCATCAAGACGCGGCTCGCCGGCAAGCCTGTGCCCGCGGCGTTCCACTATCGCCACCAGGGCAGTCTCGCAACCATCGGCAAGCGTGCGGCGGTGATCGATTTCGGCAAGTTCAAGCTGACCGGAGGACTTGCCTGGTGGATCTGGGGGCTTGCCCATATCTACTTCCTGATCGGCACCAGATCACGAGCCGCCGTTGCCTGGAGCTGGCTGTGGATTTATCTGTCCGGCCAGCATAGCGCGCGGCTGATCACCCAGAAGGAAACGCTGAAGGACGAGTCCTGATCGTCTGGCCGCGTATGGATCCTCGGGCGTGAACCAGGGATCCAAGCACGATCTCAGACATCGGCGCGTTGAGCGTTCGTCAGATCGAGTTCCCAGGTCTGGCCAATGCATTCCGGGCCGAACATCGCATGTCGCTCCTCGGCGACAAGCGTGAAGCCGGTGGCCTCGTAGATGTGGAGGGCAGCCTTCAGCACGTCATTGGTCCACAGCGACAGCTTGGCATAGCCTGCCGCCTTCGCGAAGGCGATTGCTTGCTCGACAAGGGTCCTGCCAAGGCCGAGGCCACGGCCTGCGGGATCGACATAAAGGACGCGCAGCTTGGCGATGTTTTCGCCAGCTTCAGCGACCAGAACCGAGCCTATGCGCTGTCCGTCTCTTTCGGCAATCCAGCACCGCTCCCTGTCCGGATTGAAGTTCTGGATGAACCGTCCCGCCACCTCGGCGACGAGACCTTCGAACCGGTCGTTCCACCCGTATTCCCGCGTATAGGCGACCGACTGCGCCTCAATCAGCCAACCCATGTCGCCGGTTCGGTGTTCACGGATCACGACCGGTGCCGTGGAGCGCTCTGTGGTTGCCAGCATGCCGTGGATGGTAGCCATCGCGGTGACCAATCTGTCTCGATCACCGTCGCTGACGCCGGAAAGCTCGCGGGCGATCTGCGCTCTCGATCGCGTGCCTAGCATTTCGTATTCCGCTTTCCCCGGCGCGGTAATCGTCAGGATCTGGCTGCGCCGGTCCAACGGGTCGGGTTCGCTCTCGAGAAAGCCTGCTTCGCGGAATTTCTTCAGGATGCGGCTGAGATAGGCAGGATCGAGCCCGAGTTCACGGTTGAGCTCGGTGGCCGAAATTCTTTGGCTCGCGCCGATCTCGTAGAGGATACGCGCTTCCGTCAGCGTGTGGTCGGTATCGAGGTACCCCTTCGACAGCACGCCGAGCTTGTTGGTGTAGAAGCGGTTGAAGGCGCGGATTGCCTCGAAGGTCTCTGCTCCAGACATGATGATCCTCCCATTCAGGAGGGTAGATGTTCCGGTATTTAATTGACTGAGTCAACTAAATACCGGAACGAAGTCGTTCGTTATCTTATGCGGTGGCGCCGGTGAGGTCGGCCTTGCGGCTGTCGAAATAGGACGCAAGCGTCTGGGGCTTGCGGCCCGTCAGCGTCTCGAAATCGTCGGTGACGATGTCGAAATTGCCCGCCTTGATATTGGCATCGGCTGAGACAAGCATCTTCACCAGAAACTCGGGCAGCCCGGCATTGGTCATTCCGCCGGCAAGTTGCTCCTCGGTGACCTTGACGACCGCAAGCGGCTTGCCTGTGACCTTCGAAACCAGTGCTGCGATCTCGTCCGCGCTGAGGCTTTCCGAGCCCGTCAATGTCACCGTCCTGTTGCCGGCCGGGGGATTGGCGAGCGCTGCGGCGGCGGCGCGGGCGCAGTCATCGCGCGCGATGTTGGAAAGCTTGCCGTCGCCCATGGCCGTGTACCAGGTGCCGGTCGCGAGGTTATGCGGCATCGACATCAGGTAATTGTCGCCGTACCAGGCGTTGCGCAGGATCGTGTAGGACAGCCCCGTCGCCTTGATGGCCTCCTCGGTCCCGAGATGATCCGGCGCGAAGCTCACCAGCGATCTGTCCGGGTTCGGCATAGATGTGTAGAGGATGTGCTTGACGCTGGCCTTTTCAGCAGCGGCAACGGCAGCCTTGTGCTGCTTGAGGCGACCACCCGGCGTGGCGAGATCATCGGTCGAGATGATCAGTAAGCGATCAATCCCGGCGAAGGCGCCCAAAAGCCCGGCCTCGTCGGTGAAGTCAGCCTTGCGGGTTTCGATGCCCTTGGCTGCGAACTCCGACAGTTTGGACGGATCGCGACTTGCGGCAACGATATCGCCTGCGGAAACCTTCGATGTCTCCAGAAGGTGATGAAGAACGGCGCGGCCGAGCTGACCGGCGGCACCGGTGACGAGAAGTTTGGTCATCCTGCGTTTCCTATCTTTGTTGGTCTCAAAAAGAGACTAACACTAGAATAGGAATTGACGACCTCCTGTAAAGGAGGCAGGTTTGAGGGAGATCGTTACCAAAAGGGAACCACCGCAATGGCCGTTACCGCAAGCAAGCCGACGCTGGCTGAGCGACCCTGTGACACGTCAACCTGGGATGCCGGGAACTGTCCGGTCCGGGACGTGATGAACCAGATCGCAGGCAAGTGGTCGACGCTCATTCTTCAGGCGCTTTCGGAAAAGCCGTACCGGTTCGGCGAGCTGCGGCGGCTTGTGCCCGATATTTCCCAGCGGATGCTGACGCAGACGCTGCGGGATCTGCAGCGCGACGGTTACATCGATCGGCAGGTGTTTCCGACCAAGCCGCCAAGCGTCGAATACCGGATGACGCCGCTAGGCTACTCGCTGTTTGAACCACTCTCGGCAGTGCTTGCGTGGGCGGCAAGCAACCACGCCAACGTCAGGGCGGCACGGTCGAAGTTCGACGCGGGCGATCTTCGCTAACACAAAGGGCGGCTCGAAGACCGCCCTTGTCATTGCACTATACCAAACGGATCAGGCGTCGAGCGATGCCATGTCGATGACGAAGCGGTAGCGCACGTCGCTCTTCAGCACGCGCTCATAGGCTTCGTTGACGTCCTGGATCTTGATCATCTCGATTTCCGAAACGATGTCGTGCTTGCCGCAGAAATCCAGCATGTCCTGGGTTTCCTTGATCGAGCCGATCATCGAACCCGACAGGCTCTTGCGGCCCGGGATCAGCGAGAAGGCATGAACCGGGATCGCATGCTCCGGTGCACCGACAATGACCATCGAGCCGTTGACCTTGAGCAGGCCAAGATAGGCGTTCCAGTCGATCGCCACGCCTGCCGTGCAGATGATCAGATCGAATGTGCCGGCAAGCTTGGTGAAGGTTTCCGCGTCGCTCGTCGCGTAATATTCCTTGGCGCCGAGCTTCAGGCCGTCTTCCTTCTTGGAAAGGCCCTGCGAGAGGACGGTGATATCAGCGCCCATCGCGGAACCGATCTTGACGCCCATATGGCCAAGACCGCCCATGCCGACGATCGCGACCTTCTTGCCAGGGCCAGCCCGCCAGTGGTGGAGCGGCGAATAGAGCGTGATACCGGCGCACAGCAGCGGAGCGGCAGCGTCGAGCGGAAGATTGTCCGGGATCGACAGGACATAGCCTTCCTTGACGACGATGTGATCGGAATAGCCGCCCTGGGTGGCCGCATTGCCGTTCAGCGTATCGACATCGTTATAGGTCTGGACGAGGCCTGGCATATACTGTTCGTTGTCGACATCACGCGCCGCGCAGCCGACGCAGCTATCGACGAAGCAGCCGACGCCGACGCGGTCGCCGACCTTGAATTTGGTGACGGCCGAACCGACGGCGGTAACGATGCCGGCGATCTCGTGACCGGGAACGATCGGGTAGACGGCGTTCTTCCATTCGTTGCGGACGGTATGGATGTCGGAATGGCAGATGCCGGCGAATTTGATATCGATCACCACGTCATCTTCGTTCGGCTCGCGGCGCTCGAAGGTAAACGGTGTGAGCGGCTTGGTGGCGTCGGTCGCGGCATAGCCTCGTGCAATAGCCATGGAAAACTCCATTCATTTTCAGTTGAAATCAACTGCCGGACTATGCCGATCCGTCGTCATAAGCGTTAGATCGATCCTGCAAGCTTCTTGCACGATCCTACAAATTCCGTTTTCGGATACTACCTCTGTCTTGTGCCTGATATGGATTTGCCATGTCAGTGCCCGAACGCGCGACGGTGGTAAGACTTCATGACAATTTCCTTCATGCCTTATCAGGAACTGACGGCACTCGCTGCCCGGCATGCGGTCGAAGGCAATGACGGCACGACTGCGATCGAAGGGTTGCGGCTGCACCGATGTTCGGCTCCAACAGCGCCGCTTCATACGGCCTATTCTCCCAGTTACACGCTGGTCCTACAGGGCTCCAAGAGCCTGACGCTTGGCCGTGAGACGTATCGCTACGGCGTTGGTCAGTATCTTCTGACATCACTCGATCTGCCCGTCGCGTCCTGGGTGGTGGAGGCCAGCGGCGATATTCCCTACTACTGCCTCTGCCTCGATCTGAAGATGGAGCGGCTGCACGAATTGTTCGACCGTATCAACTTCCAGCCAGACTCTCTGGCAAGCGAGGGATACCGCGGGCTGACGGTCAACCATGCGTCGCCTGATCTGATCGATGCGACAACTAGACTGGTGCGGTTGCTTGATACGCCATCCGATATCGCTGCGATGGTGCCGCTTATCGAACAGGAGATCTTCTACCGCCTGCTGACCTCGCCCGATGGGCCAAGGCTTGTCCATATGGCCATGTCGGAAACGCAGAGTTCCAGAATCGCACGCGCCGTCAGCTGGTTGCGATCAAATTTCCATCGTCCGCTCAAGATCGAGGATCTGTCGGATCATGTGGGAATGAGCCCGTCCTCGTTCCACCATCACTTTAAGGCCGTGACGGCTCTCACGCCTGTCCAGTTCCAGAAGCATCTCCGCCTTCATGAGGCGCGCCGGTTGATGCTGGTCGACGGGCTGGATGCAGGCAATGCCGGCCACCGCGTCGGTTACCAGAGCCCGTCCCAGTTCAGCCGCGAATATGGCCGTCTCTACGGCATGTCGCCGAGCCGTGACATCAGCGCAGTGCGTGAGCCGTCTGCCGGCTGATCGCGGTTGAGGCGGGTGAGCGCGACTTCTGTCTTGCTTTGCAAAGCCAGTTCCTTCCGCATCTTATTCACAGGACCCGCCAGAAGCACTTGACGGACATGTGAAATCATTTATACCGGCAGAACCGTACCGTACGGTACTTCAGAGGTGAGCCGTGAGAACCGAAACCGCAGACATGCCCGACTTTTCGCCGCGCCAGAACGAGGTTCTGGAGCAGGCGCTGCGTCTGCTCGTCGAAGGCGGTGAGAAGGCGCTCACCACATCCGGGCTTGCGCGCGCCGCAAGCTGCTCAAAGGAAAGCCTCTACAAGTGGTTCGGCGACCGTGAAGGCCTGCTGGCGGCGATGATCGCCCATCAGGCCGCCAAGGTCCGCACGTTCGAGCGGTCCGGCGAGCGGCTGAGTGCCGAGCTTTTGCGGGATCATCTCGAACTTTTTGCACGCGATCTGCTGGAGGTTTTATCCGGCGATGTGTCGCTGGCGCTCAACCGGCTGGCGATCGGCCAGTCGGGACCGGGTGCCGGACCGAACGGATCCAAGCTCGGCAAGCTGCTGGTCGAGCATGGCCGTCGCCAGATCGATCGTCGCGCCATGGCGCTGATCGATGCGGGCAAACGGGTAGGGCTCCTGCGGTTCGACAACGCGGATGCCGCCTATCATACGCTTTACGGCCTGATCGTCTCCGACCTGCATGTCCGCATGCTGCTCGGCGAACCCGGGCTGAAGGATACTGCACGTCAGGCGGAAAGAGCCATCGATGCCTTTCTGTCGCTGTATCGCACCGAGAAACAGCCGCTGGAGGTGTCACGCACCTCCGCGGCCCGCTAATCATCAACAACAGTTACGTTCATAGGGAAGGAACATACGATGCGCGTTTATTACGATCGGGATGCTGATCTCAATCTCATCAAGTCCAAGAAGGTTGCCATCATCGGTTACGGTTCGCAGGGTCGCGCCCACGCGCTGAACCTGAAGGACAGCGGTGCCGGCAATGTCGTCATCGCCCTGCGTGCCGATTCGCCGACCGTCAAGAAGGCCGAAGCCGATGGCTTTAAGGTCATGACCGTTGCCGAAGCTGCCGCCTGGGCAGATCTGATGATGATGGCGGCTCCCGACGAGCTGCAGGCAGACATCTACAAGGCCGACATCGCCGGCAACATTCGCGACGGCGCTGCGATTGCTTTCGCCCACGGCCTCAACGTCCATTTCGGCCTGATCGAGCCGAAGGCTTCCGTCGACGTCGTCATGATCGCACCAAAGGGCCCGGGCCATACGGTTCGTGGCGAATACCAGAAGGGCGGCGGCGTTCCTTGCCTCGTTGCCATCGACCAGAACGCGTCCGGCAATGCGCTTGAGATCGCTCTCTCCTACGCTTGTGGCGTTGGCGGCGGCCGGTCCGGCATTATCGAGACCACGTTCAAGGAAGAGTGCGAAACCGATCTGTTCGGCGAACAGGCTGTTCTCTGCGGCGGTCTCGTCGAGCTCATCCGCGCCGGTTTCGAAACGCTGGTCGAAGGCGGCTACGCGCCGGAGATGGCCTATTTCGAGTGCCTGCACGAAGTGAAGCTGATCGTCGACCTGATCTATGAAGGCGGTATCGCCAACATGAACTACTCGATCTCCAACACGGCCGAGTGGGGCGAGTACGTCACCGGTCCGCGCATCATCACCGCCGAGACAAAGGCCGAGATGAAGCGGGTTCTGACCGATATCCAGACTGGCAAGTTCACGTCCGACTGGATGCAGGAATACCGTGCCGGTGGCGCCCGCTTCAAGGGCATTCGCCGCATGAACGACAAGCACCAGATCGAGGAAGTCGGCACCAAGCTTCGCGCCATGATGCCCTGGATCGGCAAGAACAAGCTGGTTGACAAGGCCGTCAACTAAGCGATTGTTGCAGATTGAAACGGAGGCCGGAGCCAAAAGCTCCGGCCTTTCGCATTTCTGGGTGACGTCGAGCGGGTGAAGTCGCCGGTCGAGGCTCCCCGGTCAACCATTGCTTAAGCAAGTTCTGCGATTCTCTCTCGCAGTTCGGATCGATCCTGATCCAGTTTAGCGTATTGGGTGGGCGTCTCGTGAGCATGTGGACCAAGCATCACAAGAAAAGAAAATTCGGTCGTTTCGTCCTGCCGGCCATCACGATCGCATTCGTTTCCTATTTCGGATATCATTCCGTGCATGGCGAACTCGGGCTGATCGCGACGGAGAAATTCGAGAAGCGGCGGATCGAGCGGGTTGCCGAACTGACAAGGCTGACCGACGGTCGCAAGGCGTTGGAGCGTCAGGTCCAGCTGATGAGCGACGGGTCTCTCGAGAAGGACATGCTCGACGAGATCGCCCGCTACCAGCTCAACGTCTCCAAGCGCGACGAGATCGTCATCTTCAACAACTACTTCTAAATTAACCACAAGCTGGTTAATTTCACAATTCAGCAACGATATCAGTGATTTAATTTGGATGTGAGCCATGCAATTAGGGCATTGCTGGTCCGTGCTTTCTTCCCTATGTTACGCTCCGAAACCAGGGTGCGTCATTTTGACATGATGTCCCCTTTATAAAGAGCAGCACACAGGGAGGGATCGATGGCGCAAGCTAAAACCGCGTCTACGTCCGGCCGCAAAACGGCGGCAAAGTCTGCAACCCAGAACGTTTCAAAGGATTTTACCGGCAAGAATATGTCGGACTTCGGCAAGGATGACGAGCTGCACGCGTATCGCGAAATGCTGCTCATCCGCCGCTTCGAGGAAAAGGCCGGCCAGCTTTACGGCATGGGTTTCATCGGTGGTTTCTGTCACCTCTATATCGGCCAGGAAGCTGTCGTCGTCGGCATGCAGATGGCGCAGAAAGAGGGCGATCAGGTCATTACCGCCTATCGTGATCACGGCCATATGCTGGCAACCGGCATGAGTGCCCGTGGCGTGATGGCGGAACTGACGGGGCGTCGCGGCGGCTATTCCAAGGGGAAGGGCGGCTCGATGCACATGTTCTCCAAGGAAAAGCAGTTCTACGGCGGCCACGGCATCGTCGGCGCGCAGGTGTCTCTCGGCACCGGTCTTGCCTTCGCCAATGCCTATCGCGGCAATGACAGCGTATCGGTCGCCTATTTCGGCGATGGCGCTGCCAACCAGGGTCAGGTCTACGAGAGCTTCAACATGGCTGCTCTCTGGAAGCTCCCGATCGTCTACATCGTCGAGAACAACCGTTATGCGATGGGCACATCGACTGCCCGTGCGACGGCGCAGTCGAACTATTCGCTGCGTGGCTCCGGCTTCGGCATTCCCGGCATCCAGGTGGATGGCATGGATGTGCGCGCCGTTAAGGCCGCTGGCGACGAGGCGCTCGCTCACTGCCGTTCCGGCAAGGGTCCGATCATTCTCGAAATGCTGACCTACCGCTACCGTGGTCACTCGATGTCCGACCCGGCCAAGTATCGCTCCAAGGAAGAAGTGCAGAAGATGCGCTCCGAGCAGGATCCGATCGAACAGGTGCGTCTGCGCATCCTCGACGGTGGCTGGGCGACCGAGGACGAACTGAAGGCGATCGACAAGGATATCCGTGACGTGGTCTCGGATTCTGCAGATTTTGCCCAGAACGATCCGGAGCCGGATGTATCCGAGCTCTACACCGACATTCTGCTCTGATCGCGGGGAGGGAACCTCAATGCCAATCGATATCCTGATGCCCGCGCTTTCTCCCACGATGGAAGAAGGCACGCTCAGCAAGTGGCTGAAAAAAGAGGGTGACAAGGTCACCTCCGGCGACGTGATCGCCGAAATCGAGACCGACAAGGCGACCATGGAAGTGGAAGCTGTGGATGAAGGCGTGATCGGCAAGCTGCTGATCGAGGCCGGCACCGAGAACGTCAAGGTCAACACCAAGATCGCAATCCTGCTTGCCGAAGGCGAAACCGCCGACGACATGAAGGCTGACAAGCCTGCACAGGAAAGTGCGCCCCAGGCAGACGCTCCGAAGGCAGACGCTCCGAAGGCCGATGCCGATACTCCGGCGGCGACCTCCGATGCTGCCGGCGGCAAGGCTCGCGAAGCCAAGGACGAGACACCTGCTGACGCCAAGGTGCCGGCCCAGCCGAAGATCGACATTGCTGCCGATCCGGACATTCCAGCTGGCACCGAAATGGTGATGACCACGGTTCGCGAAGCGCTTCGCGATGCCATGGCCGAAGAAATGCGTCGCGATGGCGATGTGTTCGTGATGGGTGAGGAAGTCGCCGAATACCAAGGCGCCTACAAGATCACGCAAGGGCTGCTGCAGGAATTCGGCGCGCGTCGCGTCGTCGATACGCCGATCACCGAACACGGCTTTGCCGGCGTCGGCGTCGGTGCTGCCATGGCCGGCCTGAAGCCGATCGTCGAGTTCATGACGTTCAACTTCGCCATGCAGGCGATCGACCACATCATCAACTCGGCTGCCAAGACGCTCTACATGTCCGGCGGCCAGATGGGTGCGCCGATCGTGTTCCGTGGTCCGAATGGTGCCGCTGCCCGCGTCGGCGCGCAGCACAGCCAGGACTATGCCGCCTGGTACAGCCAGATCCCGGGCCTCAAGGTCGTCATGCCCTATACGGCTGCCGATGCGAAGGGTCTTTTGAAGGCTGCGATCCGCGATCCGAACCCGGTCATCTTCCTGGAAAACGAGATCCTCTACGGACAGCAGTTCGAAGTGCCGAAGCTGGACGATTTCGTTCTGCCGATCGGCAAGGCGCGTATCCATAAAACCGGCAAGGACGTGACAGTCGTCTCCTTCGGTATCGGCATGGCCTATGCCACGAAGGCGGTTGCCGAACTCGAGAAGGACGGCATCGATGTCGAACTGATCGATCTTCGCACCATCCGTCCGATGGACCTGCCGACTGTGATCGAATCGGTGAAGAAGACGGGTCGTCTGGTCACCGTCGAGGAAGGCTACCCGCAGTCGTCGGTTGGTACCGAAATTGCCACCCGCGTCATGCAGCAGGCCTTCGACTATCTCGATGCGCCGATCCTGACGATCGCCGGCAAGGACGTGCCCATGCCTTACGCCGCCAACCTTGAAAAGCTGGCGCTGCCGAATGTCGGTGAAGTCGTTCAGGCGGTGAAGACCGTCTGCTACAAGTAAGGATCCGGTCATGCCGAAATCTTCTGTGAAGCAGATTCTGCCGGTTTCCGGTTCTTGGTTCCGAGTGATCGGCACCAAGAACAACCCGGTCTTTGAAAGAATTGTGTTCTGGGCCTTGGTCAAGACCGAAGACACCGAGGTGATCGTCGGTGTGCCGCGCGAAGAGATTGGCGTGATTGGTGCCGTCGACGGCTGGCTTGAAGACGTTGCCGGTTACATCGAAGTGACGCCTGAAGACGTCGCCCGGCTGACGGAACATCCTGACGAACTTGCCCAGTTTGAACTTGTGTGGGCGGAGGATTAACATGCCTATCAACATCACCATGCCTGCCCTGTCGCCGACCATGGAAGAGGGCAACCTCGCCAAGTGGCTGGTCAAGGAAGGCGATACGGTCAAGTCCGGCGACGTGATCGCCGAAATCGAGACCGACAAGGCAACGATGGAAGTCGAAGCCGTCGACGAAGGCGTTGTCGCCAAGCTGGTGGTTCCGGCCGGCACCGAAGGCGTCAAGGTCAACGCCCTGATCGCCATCCTTGCGGTCGACGGCGAAGATGTTTCGGCTGCCGCTTCCGGCGGCGAGGCTCCGAAGGCTGAAGCCCCGAAGGCAGATGCTCCGAAGGCTGAAGCCGCTCCTGCGGAGAAGGCGTCCGAAGCGCCGAAGTCCGAAGCCAGTTCCGACAAGCCGCTGACGGATGCCGCTCCGGCACCGTCGACGCCTGCTCCGAAGGCAGAAGACGGCAAGCGTGTGTTTTCGTCGCCGCTCGCCCGTCGTATGGCCAAGGAAGCCGGTCTCGATCTCACCGGCGTTACCGGCACCGGCCCACATGGCCGTGTCGTCAAGGCCGATATCGAGAAGGCAGCCGCTTCCGGCGGTGCAAAGCCTGCTTCTTCTGCTGCAACGCCGGCAACTGCCGGTGCCGCTCAGGTTCCAGCCGCGCCAATGGCAAAGGGTCCGTCGGACGACAACATCATGAAGCTGTTTGCGGAAGGCTCGTACGAGCTTCTGCCGCATGACGGCATGCGCAAGACGATTGCCTCGCGCCTGACCGAGTCGACCCAGACGGTTCCGTCGTATTTCGTTTCGATGGATTGCGAACTCGATGCCATGCTCAAGCTGCGCGCCGAGATCAATGCGTCCGCGCCGGTGAAGAAGACGGAAAAGGGCGAGGTTTCGGCCTTCAAGCTTTCCGTCAATGACTTCATCATCAAGGCGATGGCGCTGGCGCTGCGGGATGTTCCCATGGCAAACGCCTCCTGGACGTCTTCTGCCCGCGTCCTGCACAAGCATGCGGATGTCGGCGTCGCCGTGTCGATCCCGGATGGTCTGATCACTCCGATCGTCCGCAAGGCCGAGACGAAGACGCTTTCGGTCATCTCCAACGAGGTCAAGGACCTTGCCAAGCGGGCCCGCGACAAGAAGCTGAAGCCGGAAGAATACCAGGGCGGCACCACGTCGGTGTCAAACCTCGGCATGTTCGGTGTCTCCAACTTCACGTCGATCATCAACCTGCCGCAGGCCTCGATCGTCTCCATTGGCGCCGGTGTCGAAAAGCCGATCGTTCGTGGCGGCAAACTCGAAGTCGGCACGGTGATGACGGCAACGTTCGCCTTCGACCACCGCGTCATCGACGGCGCGCTCGGCGCAGAGCTTGCCTCGGCCTTCAAGCGCTACATCGAAAGCCCGATGGGCATGCTGGTTTAAGAAATCTCGGCCGCGGCCTAAGTCGCGGCCGTTCCCATCGGTGAATGCGCTTGATGCGTGACATTTGTAAGCTGCTCCACCATATTTGATGGAGCGGAATACGGTCCGCTCAGGAGCACGTCGATGGCGAACGAACCGGTGGACATGATCATGCCGATGCTGCGTGAAATACGCGGTGAAATGCATGAGATACGCGGTGAACTCGGTGCCGTGAAACAGCAATTGCACAAGCTTGAGATCGGCCAGAAGAGTATTCGCAATGCGCTGACCGCCGATACAATGCTCTCGAAGTTCATGACCGGTGATTTCGAGGAGCGGATATCCGAGTTGGAAAGCAAGGTCGAGACGCTGATGAAGGGGACCTGAGCTCGACAGAGACAGGTCGGCAGGGAATGACTGGGCGTATGGACACTATGAAAACCGTTCTCTGCTTCGGCGACAGTCTCACCTGGGGGTATGACCCCGTCGGTCCCGGTCGGCATGCGTTCGAGGATCGCTGGACGAGCGTGCTCGGCGCCGCACTCGGAGACGAGGTCACGGTGATTGCCGAGGGCCTGAACGGGCGCACAACTGGCTATGACGACCATCTCGCCGATTGCGATCGCAACGGCGTCAGGAATTTCCCGACGGTCCTGCACACCCATATGCCGCTTGATTTGGTCGTGATCATGCTTGGCACGAACGACATGAAGCCTGTCATCGCCGGCACGGCGCATGCGGCGCGGGCCGGGATCCAGCGGCTGGTCGCTTTGATCCGGCACCACGAATGGTCGTTCGACTATGATGCGCCTGACGTGCTGATCGTATCGCCACCGCCGCTTTGCGAGACCGGGGATCCGATCTTTTCGGCGATGTTCCAGGGCGGGATCGAGCAGTCGTCGATGCTCGCCTCGCTTTACCGCGATCTTGCCGACGAGCTCGGGTGCGGCTTTTTCGATGCAGGATCGGTCGCAAAGACCAGCCCGCTCGATGGTGTGCACTTGACGGCGGAAGACACCCGCGCCATCGGCCGCGGCCTTGAGCCGATCGTCCGGATGATGCTCGGCATCTGACCCAAGAATTCACATCGGCAGGCCGCTCATCGATGGTTGCCGCAGACACAGACTTAAAAAGACAAAGGCAGGAAACAATGGCTCAGTCCTACGATCTCATCGTTATCGGCGCCGGTCCGGGCGGTTATATCGCCGCGATCCGTGCATCCCAGCTGGGCATGAAGGTTGCCGTCGTCGAGCGCGAGCATCTGGCCGGCATCTGCTCCAACTGGGGCTGCATCCCGACGAAGGCGCTGCTTCGGACCGCCGACGTGCTGCATACGGCGCAGCATGCCAAGGATTACGGCCTGACGCTGGAGGGCACGATCACGCCCGACGTCAAGGCTGTCGTTGCGCGGTCGCGCGGCATTGCCAACCGCATGAACAGCGGCGTCGGCTTCCTCTTCAAGAAGAACAAGATCGATATCATCTGGGGCGAAGCCAAGGTCACTAAGCCGGCATCCGGTTCGCAGATGGCCGAGATCGTCGTCGGCAAGATCACCAAGGAGATTGTCCAGCCGCAGGGTCCTGTGCCCAAGAACACGCTGGGCGAGGGCACCTACACCGCCAAGCACGTGATCGTCGCCACGGGCGCCCGTCCGCGTGCGCTGCCGGGCATCGAGCCGGATGGCAAGCTGATCTGGACCTACTTCGAAGCGATGAAGCCGGAAGAGTTGCCGAAGTCGCTGCTCGTCATGGGTTCCGGCGCGATCGGCATCGAGTTCGCGTCCTTCTATCGCACGATGGGCGTCGACGTGACCGTGGTGGAAATCATGAGCCAGGTCATGCCGGTCGAGGATGCCGAGATTTCGGCCTTCGCCAAGAAGCAGTTCGACAAGCAGGGCATCAAGATCCACCTCGAAGCCAAGGTCGCGAAGGTCGAGAAGGGTGCAAACTCGATCACGGCCACGATCGAGAAGAAGGACGGCACGTCGGAGAAGATCACCGCAGATCGGATGATCTCGGCTGTCGGCGTGCAGGCCAATATCGAGAATATCGGGCTTGAGGCTGTCGGCGTGAAGACCGACCGCGGCTTTATCGTCATCGACGGTTACGGCAAGACCAATGTCGAGGGTATCTATGCGATCGGCGATGTCGCCGGCGGTCCGCTGCTTGCGCACAAGGCCGAGCATGAGGCCGTCGTCTGCGTCGAGAAGATCGCCGGCCTGCCCAACGTGCACGCCATGGACAAGAGCAAGATCCCGGGCTGCACCTATTGCAATCCGCAGGTCGCCTCGGTCGGTCTGACGGAAGCGAAAGCCAAGGAGCAGGGCCGCGAGATCCGCGTCGGCCGCTTCTCGTTTGCGGCGAACGGCAAAGCGGTTGCGCTCGGCGAGGACCAGGGCATGGTCAAGACGATCTTCGACAAGAAGACCGGCGAACTGATCGGTGCGCATATGGTCGGGGCGGAAGTGACCGAACTGATCCAGGGCTTCGTCGTCGCCATGAACCTCGAGACGACGGAAGAAGACCTGATGCACACCATCTTCCCCCATCCGACGATTTCGGAATCGATGAAGGAAAGCGTGCTCGACGCCTATGGTCGCGTCCTGAACGCTTAGGTCTCAGCCCGATTGCATATGGGCGGCTCGCCGCCCATATCTGCTGATAAGGATTTGAACGGAGTAAGACATGGGCGTGGGCTGGTTTGCAGCAATCATCATCGGAGGCCTGGCAGGCTGGCTTGCCGGCAAGCTGATGGATATGCGCTTCGGCATCTTCATGAACATCGTGATCGGCATTGTCGGCGCGGTGATTGCCAATGCGATCTTCGATTCTGCCAACATCCATGTCGCCAGCGGTTGGCTGGGTTACCTCGTGCAGGGTTTCGTCGGCTCGTGCATTTTGCTATTTGTCGCAAAACTCGTCAGGCGTTGACGGTACCCGCATTCAAGGCGGTTGAGGACAGTAATTTATGGTCACCATTCTCGACAGGATAAACCTCATCACCCCTGCAACGGGCGATGAGAAGCGTGTCCGCCATCCGGAAAAGGCGCATCGGCCAGATACCGAGGTGCTGCGCAAGCCCGAATGGATCCGTGTCAAGGCGCCGGTTTCCAAGGGCTATCAGGAAACCCGCTCGATCGTGAAGGAGCACAAGCTCGTCACTGTTTGTGAAGAAGCGGGTTGCCCCAACATCGGCGAGTGCTGGGACAAGAAGCACGCCACGTTCATGATCATGGGCGAGATCTGCACGCGCGCCTGCGCCTTCTGCAACGTCTCGACAGGAAAGCCGAACGCGCTCGACCTGTCAGAGCCTGAAAACGTCGCAAAGGCCGTCAAGGAGATGGGCCTGCAACACGTCGTCATCACCTCGGTCGATCGTGACGATCTGGCCGACGGCGGTGCCGAGCATTTCGAGAAGGTGATCTGGGCGATCCGTGCGGCGTCACCGTTGACGACGATCGAGATCCTGACGCCGGACTTCCTCAAGAAGCCGGGCGCTCTCGAGCGCGTCGTTGCGGCAAAGCCCGACGTCTTCAACCACAATATGGAGACGGTTCCTGGCAACTACCTGACGGTTCGCCCCGGTGCGCGGTATTTCCACTCGGTTCGTCTGCTGCAGCGGGTGAAGGAACTGGATCCGACGATGTTTACCAAGTCGGGCATCATGGTCGGCCTCGGCGAAGAGCGCAACGAAGTGCTGCAGCTGATGGACGACCTGCGGACCGCCGACGTCGACTTCCTGACGATCGGCCAGTATCTGCAGCCGACCCGCAAGCATCATGCGGTGATGAGTTTCGTGACGCCGGAGGAGTTCAAGTCCTACGAGACCGTGGCCTATACGAAGGGCTTCCTGATGGTGGCGTCCAGCCCGCTGACGCGGTCGTCGCATCACGCAGGCGATGATTTCGCCCGTCTGCGCGCCAATCGCGCCCGCAAGCTGCTCGCAGCAGCGGTGTAATCCGCACTTCTGCGGTCTGGCGGCCGATCACTCGGCCGCTTGAATCTTCTCGATCTTATCCTGGTTCTTGTCCTGCCCGCGGCGGCGCTCGCGCAGCGTCGTGCGATGTCCGCGTGTCTCGGCTTTCGCCATTTCCACAAAATAGGCGAGCATGGGGAGCTGGTTCATATCGGCCAGTTGCTTGGCGGATTCGAGCAGCTTGATCATTTGCGTGAAGTCATCCATGGAATGCGTCTTTCCGACAGGTAAAGGCCAGTCATCTCCCGTGAAGCGTTATACGCAGGATTGATCCCGCGGATCATTACAACTTCATTGCTGAGACATTAAAATTATTTAATCTTGGGCCTCCCGTTATCGAGCCGAGCGGCGACGTCCCAGATATGCCTTGAAGCAACAACCCGCCAGAGGGCGGGGCGATTTTTTTGGACGACAGCGAGAGCGCAGGATTTGGGCGCGCCTGATGTTGAAATCGCACCGACACATGCGTCAGCTTCTTGATCTTCTGCCTGTGCGCGATTAACTCCACGACATGCCCAAGTTCGAAATACGTCGCCCCGTCAAGCATAGTCCCGAGAAGATGTACGCGCTCGTCGCCGACATCGAGAAATATCCGGAATTCCTGCCGCTTTGTGAAGCGCTGTCGATCCGTTCCCGCAAGGAACGCGACGGCAAGGAGTTGCTGCTTGCCGACATGACCGTCGGCTACAAGGCGATCCGTGAGACTTTTACGACCCAGGTCCTGCTGCATCCGGCGGAGCAGGCGATCGATGTCAAATATATCGAAGGTCCGTTCAAGTATCTCGATAACCGCTGGCGGTTCGAGCCGGCGACGGACGGTTCCGACGGTTGCACCGTTGCCTTCTTCATCGACTATGAATTCAAGAGCATGATTCTCGGCGCGCTGATGGGTTCGATGTTCGACCGCGCTTTCCGCATGTTTGCTGAAGCGTTCGAAGCGCGCGCGGACAAGATCTACGCCTGATTGGGGTCAGGCTCAGGCCGCCGCCTCGAGCAGCATGTCCAACGCTGTCATGATGGTCTCAATCCGGATCTCGGTTCGGCCGATGTCGCCATAGCGCATCTCCCGGTGCAGGATCTTTCCGTTCCGGCCGCGCGCTGCGAGATGGACCAGCCCGACTGGCTTTTCGGCCGAGCCGCCGCCGGGGCCTGCTATGCCTGTTACGGCAACAGCGAGATCGGCGCGGGAGCGGAACAGGGCGCCAGTTGCCATCAGCAGGGCAGTCTCCCTTGAGACGGCGCCGTGTGTTGCAAGCACCGATGAGGGCACTCCCAGCATGTCTGTCTTCGCGTCATTGGTATAAGTCACGAAGCCGCGGTCGACGACCGCCGACGACCCGGCGATTTCGGTGAGCGCTCCGGCGATCAGGCCGCCGGTGCAGGATTCCGCCGTCGAGACCATCAGCTTGCGCGCCGAAAACGTCTCGATGATGCGCCGGGCCTGTGCCTTGATATCATCAGGAAAGAGGCTCATGCCCGCACCGATCCGAACACCACGGTGGCTGTGGCAATCGCTGCGATCCCCTCGCCACGGCCGACAAAGCCGATCTTCTCGTTGGTTGTCGCCTTGACCGAACAGCGGTCGAGCGAGATGCCGAGGATTTCGGCGAGCTTTTCGCGCATTTCCTGACGATGCGGACCGACCTTGGGGGCTTCCGCAATCAGCGACACATCGGCATTCATGATGGTGCCGCCGTGTTCGCGGACGATCTTCGCCGCGTGTTCGAGAAAGATCCTTGAGGCGGCACCCTTCCACTGCATGTCGGACGGTGGAAAGTGGTCGCCGATGTCACCGGCGCCGCAGGTGGCGAGCAGCGCGTCGGTGAGGGCATGCAGCGCCACGTCGGCATCCGAATGGCCGCTCAGCTTCTGATCGTGCGGAATGAAGATCCCGCACAGCGTCACGCCGTCGCCGGACACGAGCTGGTGGACGTCGTAGCCATTGCCGGTGCGAACATCCGGCTGATAGTGTGGGGCAGGGTTGCCCTGCGTGAGTTTTTCGTCAGCCATATCGATATCCCGCTTCAGCGTCAGTTTGATATTGTCGACGGAGCCTTCCACAATCGTCACGGCAAGGCCCGCCCATTCGGCGATCGAGGCATCGTCGGTGAAGTCGTCGTGGCGAAGGGCTGCGGCCTTTTCATGCGCGGTGCGAATTTCCGAGAGACGGAAGCTCTGCGGTGTCTGGGCCGCATAGAGCCCCGCCCGCGAAACCGTTTCGTGCACCAGCCCGTCCGATCCGCCACGCTTCAGCGTATCGGTCACCTCCATCGCCGGCAAGATTCCGTCATTGCCCGCGGCAAAGCCCTCTGCAATGCGATCCAGCAGTGCGTGGTCGACGAAAGGGCGCGCCGCGTCATGGATCATCACGTGGGTCGCCTCCGTTGCCGCAAGCGCCCGCAGGCCCTCGTAGACGGAGCGCTGCCTTGTATCGCCGCCGAAGGTGACAATGATGTTCTCGGCTCCGCCAAGTCCGTCCGTCGAGGCGGCGTAGAGCGCCTCGTCTTCCGGGTGAATGACCACGACGATCGGGCCGCTCTTTGGCCAGGTCAGAAATTTCTGCAGCGTATGATGAATGACCGGCAAGCCACCGATACGGCGATATTGTTTCGGCCCGTCTCCCGGCGCACCCGCACGCTCTCCGCGGCCAGCGGCCACGATGACGATGCCTATCTTGAAGATCTCGCCGTCCATGAGCCCTCGGAAATTGGTGGGAGGTTGACAGCCGCAGAACTATAGGACCAAAAGCCTTTATTCCAGCACGTCGCTTAAAAATAACGCAGCTCGTGAATTGCCCTTGGCAAACGCATGACTCCTGAATAAAAATAGTGCAGAAGAATTATCTGCCCGAAAGATCATCATTTGTCGCTCCCTGATCTATCCTCATCTTTTCATATCGGGCCAGTCGCCATCCGTAATCGGGTCGTCCTGGCGCCGATGTCCGGCGTGACCGATCTGCCGTTCCGCACCCTTGCCTGGCGCCACGGAGCAGGTTTGGTCGTGACCGAGATGGTTGCGAGCCGCGAGCTGGTGATGAACCGGGAGGAATCCTGGTCGCGGCTGCAGGGGACAGGGATTACGCCGCATATGGTGCAGCTCGCCGGTCGCGAAGCGCACTGGATGGCGGAGGCGGCAAAGATCGCCGAAGCCAATGGTGCCGATATCATCGACATCAACATGGGCTGTCCGGCCAAAAAGGTGACGGGTGGCTATTCCGGTTCGGCGCTGATGCGCGATCCCGATCACGCGCTGTCGATGATCGAGGCGACCGTCAAGGCGGTCAACGTGCCTGTCACCGTCAAGATGCGGCTCGGCTGGGACGAGAACACCATCAACGCACCGGAAATTTCGCGCCGCGCCGAACAGGCAGGTGCCCGGATGATCACCATCCATGGCCGCACCCGCATGCAGTTCTACGAGGGCAAGGCGGACTGGGATGCCATTCGTGCCGTGCGCGATGAAATCAAGATCCCGCTCATCGCCAATGGAGATGTCGAGACGCCGGAAGATGCGGCCGAGATCATCCGGCGCTCGGGCGCCGATGCGGTCATGGTCGGACGCGGTGCGCAGGGTCGTCCCTGGCATATCGGATGGCTTGCCGGCGCTTCTGCACCGGGCCGCGAGGAGATGGCTGTCATCGTCGTTGAACATTACGAAGCGATGCTGGAGCTTTATGGCCGTGAGGCCGGGCTTCGACACGCGAGGAAACATCTCGGCTGGTATCTCGACCGGTTCGCGCCGAACCTGCCGGCAGATCAGAAGGGCGCAATCATGATATCGAAGAACGCGACCGACGTTTCGAAAAGAATGTCGTCGGCACTGCTCGACGGTGCGTTCGATGAGTCGGCAAGGAAGGCAGCATGACCAAGTCTCCCGCACCCGATGCCGCGCAGGGACAAGCGCTGGCCATGGCGGTTCTCAATTCCGTTCAGAACCCGGTCATTCTTGTCGATGCCGAAGGCAGGGTCGCATTTGCCAACTGGGAAGCCGAGTCGTTCTTCGGCTCCAGCGCCTCGCATCTGGCCAAGAACACGATCTCGAGTTTCATTCCGTTCGGAAGCCCGCTTCTTGCGCTGATCGATCAGGTGCGCGAGCGCAAGGCGCCCGTCAACGAGTACCGTGTCGACCTGTCGTCGCCGCGGCTCGGACAGGAAAAGCTGGTCGACCTCTATGTGGCTCCTGTCGTCAGCGAACCGGGGTCTGTCGTCGTGGTGTTCCAGGAGCGCTCGATGGCCGACAAGATCGACCGCCAGCTGACCCATAGGGCTGCGGCGCGATCGGTCACCGGCCTTGCGTCGATGCTGGCGCATGAGATCAAGAACCCGCTCTCCGGCATCCGCGGCGCGGCCCAGCTCCTCGAGTCGGTCGTGCCGGACGAAGACCGCTCACTGACCCGGCTCATCTGCGACGAGACCGACCGCATCGTGTCGCTGGTCGACCGCATGGAAGTGTTTTCCGACGAGCGTCCGATCGACCGGATGGCGCTCAACATCCACTCCGTGCTCGATCACGTGAAGGCCATCGCCAAGGCCGGGTTCGGACGCGACATCAAAATCGCGGAAATGTACGATCCGTCGCTGCCGCCGGTCTATGCGAACCGCGACCAGCTGGTGCAGGTGTTTTTGAACCTCATCAAGAATGCCGCCGAAGCGGTGGGTGATCAGCCGGATGCGGAGATCATGCTGACCACCGCCTACCGGCCGGGCATCCGCCTGTCGGTTGCCGGCACGCGGGAGAAGATCTCGCTGCCGCTGGAATTTTGCGTCATCGACAACGGTCCGGGCGTCCCGGCCGATATCCTGCCGCATCTGTTTGACCCCTTCATCACCACCAAGACGAACGGTTCCGGCCTTGGTCTGGCGCTGGTTGCTAAGATCATTGGTGCCCATGGCGGCATCATCGAATGCGACAGCCAGCCGCGCCGGACGATATTCCGCGTTCTTATGCCCATGCACAAGGAAGAAGGCGGCGATGGCCGCGCCTTGAACTTCACAGGAAGCGATTAATGACTGCCACGATCCTTGTCGCAGACGACGACGCAGCCATCCGCACGGTTCTCAACCAGGCGCTGACCCGCGCCGGTTATGACGTCCGCATCACATCGAATGCCGCAACGCTGTGGCGCTGGATTTCCGCCGGCGAGGGCGATCTTGTCGTCACCGACGTGATCATGCCGGATGAGAATGCGTTCGATCTTCTGCCGCGTATCAAGAAGGCGAGACCGGATCTTCCGGTACTGGTCATGAGCGCCCAGAACACATTCATGACCGCCATCAAGGCCTCGGAGAAGGGCGCCTACGACTATCTGCCGAAGCCGTTCGACCTCACCGAGCTGATCGCCATCATCGGGCGGGCGCTGGCCGAGCCGAAGCGCAAGCCGGCCCGGCTCGACGACGATACGCAGGACGGCATGCCGCTGGTCGGCCGTTCGACGGCGATGCAGGAAATCTACCGGGTTCTGGCGCGTCTGATGCAGACAGACCTGACGCTGATGATTACCGGGGAGTCGGGCACCGGCAAGGAACTGGTCGCCCGCGCGCTGCATGACTACGGCAAGCGCCGCAACGGCCCCTTCGTGGCCATCAACATGGCGGCAATTCCGCGCGATCTGATCGAGTCGGAACTGTTCGGCCACGAAAAGGGAGCCTTCACCGGCGCCCAGAACCGTTCCACCGGCCGTTTCGAACAGGCAGAAGGCGGCACGCTGTTTCTCGACGAAATCGGCGACATGCCGATGGATGCCCAGACACGGCTTCTTCGCGTTCTGCAGCAGGGCGAATACACGACGGTTGGCGGCCGTACGCCGATCCGCACCGACGTGCGCATCGTTGCCGCGACCAACAAGGACCTCAAACAACTCATCAACCAGGGTCTGTTCCGCGAGGACCTTTACTATCGCCTCAACGTCGTTCCGTTGCGCCTTCCACCGCTCAGGGATCGCGCCGAAGATATTCCCGATCTCGTCCGCCATTTCATGCAGATGGCGGAGAAGGAGGGTCTCGACGGCAAGCGTTTCGAAACTGAAGCGCTGGATGCGATGAAGGCCTATGCCTGGCCGGGCAACGTCCGCGAGCTGGAAAACCTCGTGCGCCGCCTGATGGCGCTTTATCCACAGGATGTGATCACCCGCGAGATCATCGAGACGGAGCTACGCTCCGACGTGCCGGATAGCCCGATCGACAAGATGACGGCCCGTTCAGGGTCTCTCACCATTGCCCAGGCGGTCGAAGAGAACATGCGGTCATACTTTGCCGGTTTCGGCGAAAACCTGCCGCCGCCAGGTCTTTACGACCGGGTTTTGACGGAAATGGAGTATCCGCTGATCCTTGCCGCGCTGACTGCCACCCGTGGTAACCAGATCAAGGCAGCAGATCTTCTCGGTCTCAACCGAAACACGCTGCGCAAGAAGATCCGGGAACTGGGCGTTTCGGTCTATCGAAGCTCCCGCGGTGCGTAAGCGGTAGCGGCTTTTTTGCCACAATCGCTTGACACTCCGGCCTCATCGTTGCATTTTCGCCACAAAGCGTTGCTTAAACGTCACGCAGATTTACGCTTCGGTCTGAGCCTCCAAGCTCCGCCGAGCAGCGCGAGTTTTCGTTGCAAATGAATGACTGGCGTCTCCGTCCGGATGAGAGATCCGCACCTGCCACGCCACGAAGGCCGGGGTTTTAATCATGACGGATGGCGCTGCATTGCAGTTGGCCGAAGCGGAGCCGGCAGCTGTGGTTCACGATCGGCGTGCATCTTTCGCGCTGCCGGGCCTGTTGCTCGCTGGCGGTGCGCTGATCTGCGCCACGCTGACCTTGTTCGTGCTGCTCGGCATTACGCCGGTGGCACCGACAACGAATGTCGTCATAGCCTCTGCCGCGGTCAACTCGCTGTTCATTCTGGGCCTTGTCTACCTGATCGGCAGAGAGGTCGGACGACTGGTAAAGGCCAGACGTCGTGGCCGTGCGGCGGCCCGTCTACATGTGCGCATCGTCGTGCTGTTCTCGTTCGTGGCGATCACGCCCGCCGTGCTGGTTGCGATCTTCGCCAGCCTGACGCTGAGCGTCGGTCTCGACCGCTGGTTTTCGCTGCGCACGCAGTCGATCGTGCAGTCGTCGCAGGACGTTGCGCGTGCCTATATGATGGAGAACGCAAGTTACCTTCAGGGCCAGACCGTCTCGATGTCGAACGACCTCGAGCGGAACCGGGCGATGTATTATCTCGACCGGACCGGTTTCATCGATCTGCTGACCCGTCAGGCCCGGGGGCGTGGTCTGCTCGGCGCTTTCCTGGTTCAGGAAGATGGCCAGGCGGTCGCGCAGGCCGACATCAAGACGGAAAAGCCGCTGCCGGCCATTCCTCAGGATGCCCTCAAGAGTGCTGCGTCCGGTCAGCCGACGCTGATCCCGCCGGGCATTACCAATCTGGTTGGCGCCGTCATCAAGATCGATACGATCCCGGGCGCCTTTCTCTACACGATCCGGGCCGTCGATCCGCGCGTCATGAACGCGATGCGGCTGATGGAGGAGAACACCGCCGAATACAAGGCGATGGAAGCCGGGCGCATGTCGCTGCAGGTCGCCTTCGCGGTGCTCTATCTCGGCTTTGCGCTGATCGTGCTTCTGGCCGCCATCTGGGCCGCCATTGCCGTCGCCGACCGTATCGTGCGGCCGATCCGGCTGCTGATCAGTGCGGCAGACAGCGTCGCGACCGGCAATCTCAACGTCGTCGTCCCGGTTCGCACTGTTGACGGCGATGTGGGCAGCCTGTCGCGCACCTTCAACAAGATGATTTCCGAGATCCGCAGCCAGCGCGATGAAATCCTTGAGGCCAAGGACGAGGTCGACGACCGCCGCCGGTTTATCGAAGCCGTGCTATCGGGCGTGACCGCGGCTGTCATCGGCGTCGAGGCCGACCGCCGCATCACCATCGTCAATCCGACGGCGGAAGACTTTCTCGGTGCGCCTGCCGAGGAGCTGATGGGCAAGACGCTGGATGACGTCGCGCCTGAAATCGACCATGTGCTGACCGAGGCGACCGCCCGTTCGCGTGGTGATTTCCGCAAGCAGGTCAACCTGATGCGCAATGGCACCGAGCGGACGCTCTCCGTCCAGGTCACCCGTGAAGAGCAGCGTTCGCCGCAGGATGCCTATGTCATCACGCTGGATGACATTACTGACCTCGTGATCGCGCAGCGCTCCACTGCCTGGGCGGATGTGGCGCGGCGTATCGCGCACGAGATCAAGAACCCGCTCACCCCGATCCAGCTTTCCGCCGAGCGCCTGAAGCGCCGCTACGGCAAGCAGATCGACCCCAGCGACCGGGCCGTGTTCGACCAGTGCACCGATACGATCGTGCGCCAAGTGGGCGATATCGGCCGCATGGTCGATGAGTTTTCCTCGTTTGCCCGCATGCCGAAGCCGGCCAAGGAAGATGCGGACCTGCGCGATATCCTGCGCGATGCCATCTTCCTCCGCGAAATGGGTGAGACACATGTGGACTTCATTCGCGAGCTCGGAGATCAACCGCTGAAAGGTCTGTTCGATGCCCGCATGCTGGGCCAGGCTTTCGGAAACCTCGTCAAGAATGCTGTCGAGGCGATCGAGGCGGTGCCGAGCGATCAAGAGCGCGACGGCCGCAAGATCATGGTTCGTGCTGCTCTCGAAAAAGGCCGGGACACGTTCGTCGTCGATATCATCGACAACGGCAACGGACTGCCGACCGAGAACCGGCACCGCATTCTGGAGCCTTACATGACGATGCGCGAGAAGGGCACGGGCCTTGGCCTCGCGATCGTCAAGAAGATCATCGAGGAGCACGGCGGACAGCTGGAGCTTCACGATGCTCCCAACGATTTCGATCATGGCAAGGGCGCCATGATCCGGGTGCTGCTGCCGCATGTCGAGCGGGTGGCAAAGCCCAACACAGATAATAACGATAAGGAACTGGCATATGGCATCTGATATTCTTGTCGTCGATGACGAGGCCGACATTCGTGACATCGTTTCGGGGATCCTGTCCGACGAAGGCCATGAAACGCGAACGGCCCACGATGCGGACAGCGCGCTTGCGACGATATCCGACCGTGTGCCACGGCTCGTCTTTCTCGATATCTGGATGCAGGGATCACGGCTCGATGGGCTCGCGCTCCTCGAGGAGATCAAGTCCCGTCATCCGGATCTCCCCGTCGTCATGATTTCCGGTCACGGCAATGTCGAGACGGCAGTTTCAGCCATCAAGCGCGGTGCCTTCGACTTTATCGAAAAGCCGTTCAAGGCCGATCGGCTGATCCTGATTGCGGAGCGGGCGCTCGAAAACTCCAAGCTGAAGCGCGAAGTGACAGAGCTGAAGCGCCGCACCGGTGACGCCGCCGAACTCGTCGGCACGTCGGTTGCCGTGTCGCAGCTTCGCCAGACGATCGAGAAGGTATCGCCCACCAACAGCCGCATCATGATCCTTGGCCCATCCGGTTCCGGCAAGGAGCTGGTGGCACGGATGATCCACAAGAAGTCCTCGCGCGTGACGGGTCCGTTCGTGGCGCTCAACGCTGCAACGATCACGCCTGACCGCATGGAGATCGCTCTGTTCGGGACCGAGGGTGGCCCCGGCCAGCCCCGCAAGATCGGCGCGCTGGAAGAGGCGCATCGCGGCATTCTCTATCTCGACGAGATCGGTGAAATGCCGCGCGAGACGCAGAACAAGATCCTGCGCGTACTTGTTGATCAGCAGTTCGAACGCGTCGGCGGTTCCAAGCGGGTCAAGGTGGATGTCCGCATCATCTCGTCCACCGCCCTCAATCTCGAGAGCCTGATTGCCGAAGGGGCGTTTCGCGAAGATCTCTATCACCGCCTCGCGGTCGTGCCGGTCAAGGTGCCGGCGCTTGCCGAGCGGCGGGAGGATATTCCGTTCCTGGTCGACATGTTCATGCGCCAGATCTCCGAGCAGGCGGGCATCCGCGCCCGCAAGATCGGTGACGATGCCATGGCGGTTCTGCAGGCGCATGACTGGCCGGGCAACATCCGCCAGCTGCGCAACAATATCGAACGGCTGATGATCCTTGCCCGCACCGACGGTCCGGACACCGCGATATCAGCGGACATGCTGCCGCCCGATCTCGGCGACATGCTGCCGAAAGTCTCATCGAAGGGCGATGTGCATATCATGACGCTGCCCCTGCGCGAGGCGCGTGAAATGTTCGAACGCGACTATCTCGTCGCGCAGATCAACCGTTTTGGCGGCAATATTTCGCGCACCGCGGAATTCGTCGGCATGGAGCGCTCGGCGCTGCACCGCAAACTGAAGTCGCTGGGCGTGTAAGGGATCATCATGCGTATCGCTTACGTCAACGGCCAGTATGTCAGGCACTCCGAGGCTGCTGTTCATATCGAGGATCGCGGTTTCCAGTTCGCCGATGGTGTCTACGAAGTCTGCGAGGTCCGGGACGGGCTGATCGTAGATCTGACGCGGCACCTGAACCGGCTCGACCGGTCGCTGAGCGAGCTGCGCATCGTGCAGCCGATGAGCCGCGCGGCACTCACCCTCGTCATCCGGGAGGTGCTGCGCCGCAACCGGGTCCGCAACGGCATCTTCTACATGCAGGTGACCCGCGGGGCGGCAAAGCGCGACCATTTCTTCCCGCCGGAGGGGACGGCTCCGACCATCACGATCACTGCCAAAAGCACCGATCCGTCGCTGCTTGCCAAGAAGTACGCAACCGGCATCAAGGTGATCACGCTTCTCGAAAACCGCTGGGATCGAGTCGACATCAAGACTGTCGGCCTCTTGCCCAACGTTCTTGCCAAGCAGCAGGCCCGTGATGCGGGTGCCCATGACGCGATCTTCGTGACGCGCGACGGCATGGTGCTGGAAGGTGCGTCGGCCAATGCCTGGATCGTCACGCCGGATGGCAAGCTCGTCACGCGGCCGGCGGAGCATGGGATCCTGAAGGGCATCACCCGCACCACGGCGATCGACGTTGCGGCGAAGCTCGGCCTGGTTTTTGTCGAGCGGGAGTTCTCCGTGGACGAAATGCATGGCGCCCGCGAGGCCTTCATGACATCCGCAACCGGCATTTGCGTTCCGGTCGTCGAGGTCGATGGTAAGCCCGTCGCGAACGGCCATCCAGGCACCGTCTCAAGCGATATAAGGGACGCTTTTTTCGCGATTGCGGAGAAGACGGCGATTTGATAACCAGACTGTCAGGGGAAGGGAAACACGAGGGCGTTTCCCGCTCAACTCTAGAAATTTTGATCAGCTTCCGGCAATGACCGGCAAGAAAGAAAGAAGCGACGCTATGGCGGAACGTTCTCAGAACCTGCAGGATTTGTTTCTCAACACAGTCCGCAAACAGAAGATTTCCCTGACGATATTCCTGATCAACGGGGTGAAGCTCACGGGCGTCGTGACCTCGTTCGACAATTTCTGTGTGCTTCTACGCCGTGACGGACACTCGCAGCTCGTGTATAAGCACGCTATCTCCACCATCATGCCGGGCCAGCCGATGCAGATGTTCGAGACAGAAGAAAACGCTGCTTAAGGATCGATAGAATCTCCAATCGCGATACCTCGAACGAATCAATAGTCCCGGAAGCCGAAAAGCACCGGGACGACATGCGCGCTGTCGTCATCGTGCCTGTGCTGAAACAGAGCCGGGCACGCAGCGGGCAGGGTGAGGCGACAGCCACGCCTGCGCCCTCAAGACCTGCCGCGCCGCAGCGATCCAACGAAGCCCGTCTTGAAGAAGCGACCGGCCTTGCCCGTGCGATCGATCTCGAGATCGCCGAAGGCATGATCGTAACCGTCGGTCAGCCGCGGCCCGCCACGCTGATGGGCACCGGCAAGATCGAAGAGATCAAGGCACTTCTCGACGAGAAGGATGCCGGGCTCGTCATCGTCGATCATCCGCTGACACCTGTCCAGCAACGCAATCTCGAGAAGGAATGGGGCGCCAAGGTCATTGACCGCACCGGCCTCATTCTGGAAATCTTCGGCCGCCGTGCCTCCACCAAGGAAGGCACGCTGCAGGTCGATCTCGCTCACCTGAATTACCAGAAGGGCCGCCTCGTTCGGTCCTGGACCCACCTTGAACGCCAGCGCGGTGGTGCGGGCTTCATGGGCGGTCCCGGTGAAACCCAGATCGAAGCCGACAGACGGCAGTTGCAGGACAAGATCATCAAGCTCGAGAGGGAGCTTGAACAGGTCGTGCGGACCCGCCAGCTGCACCGCGCCAAACGCCGCAAGGTGCCGCATCCGATCGTGGCGCTGGTCGGCTATACCAATGCCGGCAAGTCGACGCTGTTCAACCGCATTACCGGCGCCGGTGTGCTGGCCGAGGACATGCTGTTTGCGACGCTCGATCCAACGCTGCGCCGGATGAAGCTGCCGCATGGCCGCACCGTCATCATGTCCGATACGGTCGGGTTCATCTCCGATCTTCCGACCCACCTTGTCGCCGCCTTCCGCGCGACGCTGGAAGAGGTGCTGGAAGCCGATCTCGTGCTGCATGTGCGCGACATGTCCGACCCTGACAATGCCGCCCAGTCGGCTGACGTGCTGCGCATCCTCGCCGATCTCGGGATCGACGAGAAGGAGAGCGAGAAGCGCATCATCGAGGTCTGGAACAAGATCGACCGGCTCGACCCGGAAAGCCACGACGCGCTGTTCGAGCGTGCCCAGGGGCGCGCCAACATCATGGCCGTCTCGGCGATCACAGGCGAAGGCGTCGAGGCACTGCTCGATGAAGTCTCGAACCGGCTTTCCGGCGTGCTGACCGAGGCCGAGATCGTGATCCCGGCCGATAAGCTGGCACTCGTCTCCTGGGTCTACGGCAATGCCGTGGTGAGCGAGCGTGAGGACAATGAGGACGGCTCGGTGACGCTGGTCGTCAAACTCACGGATCGGCAGGCTTCTGAACTGGAGCGCAGGCTCGGGAACGGCGCAAAGCCGGACAAGGAAGAGTGGGAGCGGTAAGACGCTCCTTCTTCATTCCCTGTAGCTGCTGCGAAGGTTCGCGGGAGCGTATTTCCCTCCATACGGATGGTAATTCGCTTTGTGAACCTATGTCGGAAAACGCCAGTCCAGTAACGCTCCATTGTGATACGTATTCATCTTCGTGGCGCGAAGCTAACGCACTGACAATATTTGAGTATTAAATAGGGTTTACGCGTAATTCACGGGCGGCGGAAGCAACCAAAGCTTGGCGGATGCATTTAGGCTGCGCTCTCCAGCTAAGGTTCGCTCCTGATGACATCATCCGTTCTTCACAAATCTGCGGGTGGCAATCCACCGCGCATCTTCTCCGACCGATCTCTGGCGGCGCTCTGCCTCCTCAATTTCTTTCTAGCCGATGCGCGTGATGGGCTCGGGCCGTTTCTTGATGCTTTCCTTGCGACGCAAGGCTGGTCATCGATGTCACTCGGCCTGATCGCCACGGTCGGTGGTTTAATCGGGCTTGCCGCAACGCCGCTTTGTGGGGCGCTGGTCGATGGAACGTCGTGGAAACGGGCGCTCGTTGCCATTCCGGTCGTGGTGGTCACCGCTGCAGCGCTGGTGACGCTTCTTTCCCCCAATCCGGCAATTGTCTGGATCGGTCAGATCGGGACCGCCGTCGTCGGCGCCGTGATCGGTCCGGCACTGGCCGGCCTGACGCTGGGTCTCGTCGGCGAGAAGCTGTTTTCGCAACAGATCGCTCGCAACGAGTTCTGGAACCACACAGGCAATTTCGCCTCGCTGTTTGCCGTCTACGTCATCATCTCGCTGTTCGGCCAGGGTGGCATGATCTGGCTGATGATCGCGACGGCGTTCGGTGCTCTTGCGGCAGTCGCAATGATCGATCCTGATCGCATCGATCACAATGTCGCCCGCGGCCTTGCGGCGAACGACGGCAGCGGAGCAGACGCTAGCGCGGCGGAGGCGCCATCCGGTTTTAGTGTGCTTCTGAAAAGCCGGGGACTTATTCTGCTTGCACTGATCCTGATGATCTTCCACTTCGGCAACGCGCCGATGAGCCGGCTGATTGCCCAGCAGTTCGCCATCGAACTCGGAACACCATTCCGGACCACGGCGATCATCACAGGCATCGCCCAGCTTTCGATGGTGGCTGTCGCGGTCGTGACGCCGTTCCTGATCCGAAGGCTCGGCCTCGCCGCGACGCTTGCGATCGGGCTTGCAGCGCTGCCGATCCGCGGGTTGATCGCCGGCAGCTTTGACGGTTTCTGGGTGGTATGGCCCGTCCAGATCCTCGACGGAGTCGGTGCCGGGCTGCTTGGCATCGTCACACCGGTTGCGGTGGAACGCATCCTGAAGGGTACAGGCCGTTTCAATGTCGGCTTTGCGAGCTTGATGACGGTCCAGGGCCTCGGCGCATCGCTCAGCAACGTCGTTGCCGGCTATGTGGTCAGCCAGGGAGGCTATGCGGTCTCGCATCTCGTCGGGGGCGGCGTCGCGCTGATCGCCGTGGCCGTCTTCGCGATCTACCACAAGGAAATCGCGCCATCGCAACAGGCGAACGGCTAAAACAGAAATGACGCGATCCCTGGGGGGTCGCGTCATTCATAATCAGATGATTAGAACGGTCTTTTAAACCAGTTTCGCAGAAGCTTACCCAACGAAAGCGCGTTCGATGACGAACTCGCTTGGCTTGTTGTTGGCACCTTCGGTCAGGCCCGCACTTTCCAGCCGTTCCTTGGTGTCTTTCAGCATCGCAGCCGAGCCGCAGATCATGCCGCGGTCGACCGCAGGATCGAGCGGCGGCACGCCGAGATCGGTGAAGAGCTTGCCGTTGTCGATCAGGTCCGTGATGCGGCCTTGATAGGGATAAGCGGCGTCGCGGGTCACCGTTGGATAGTGCTTCAGCTTGGTGCCGACGACTTCCGAGAGAAACTCGTGATTACGGATCTCTTCCATCAGGTCGAACCCATATTTCAGCTCCGCCACTTCGCGGCAGGTATGGGTCAGGATGACCTCATCGAACTTCTCGTAGGTTTCCGGATCGCGGATCAGGCTTGCGAACGGAGCAATGCCCGTGCCGGTCGAGAACATGTAGAGACGCTTGCCAGGCGTCAGCGCGTCGAGCACCAGCGTGCCTGTCGGCTTCTTGCGCATCAGAACCGTATCGCCCGGCTTGATCGCCTGCAGATGGGATGTCAGCGGGCCATCCGGAACCTTGATCGAGAAGATTTCAATCTCTTCGTCCCAGGAGGGGCTGGCAATCGAATAGGCGCGGTAGATCGGCTTATCGCCGACCATCAGGCCGATCATGGCAAACTCGCCTGACCGGAAGCGGAAGCCTGCCGGACGTGTCATGCGGAAGCGGAACAGATGATCCGTGAAATGCTCCACCGAAAGCACGGTTTCGGCGTAGACTCCATCCGGGATCTTCACGGCAAACTCTTCGGTCTTGGCAGGTGCGTTCATAGTCTCGTCCGTTACTCGGTCAGATTGGTTTCGCAGCAGCGAAATACACTATCGAGCCGCGCTTATGAAGCAATCGGCCGCGCTTTCTGGCCGATCGCTTAGAAAATATGTCTTCTGAGGTCAGCTTTTCAAGCCGGCACCGAGCGGCGGCGCCAGCTATAGCCTTCGCTTGGCTCCGCAGGACGCGCCGTCGGCTGGTAGTGAACGTCAATGCCGGGCAGGCGGCCTTCCTCCAGACGCTGCAGCGCCGTTGCGTTGGTGACCGCGAAGCTGTCGATGCCACACCGCAGCATCAGCGGGACCTGGTCGATAAGGACATCGCCCACGGCGCGCAACTCGTTCTTGTAGGCCAGACGATCGCGCAGCAGCGAGGCGTGGCTGAAAGCGCGGCCATCGCTGAAGGCCGGAAATTCCACCGCCACCAGTTCGATGCGGTAGAGATAGGGCTCAAGCTTCCGGACGTCGTCGGCGGGCTTGATCAGCACACCGAGACCGACATCGTTGCTGGCTTCGGCTTTCTCGATGAATTCGGCAAGCGGAAGCAGCGTCTTCTGCTCGCCCTCGGCCTTTACCTCTTCCGTCTCGATCACCCAGGGGTCGTTGGCGACGAAGCCGGTTTCTCTCCAGATCTTCGCCATCACGCAGCCTCCGCCTTCGCATCACCGTAGAGCGCATCCTTGAAGGGCTGCGGTCCGACACGGCGATAGGCGGCGAGGAAGGTTTCCTCCTGGCCCTGCCGAAGCCCGAGATAGGTGTTGACGATAGTTTCGATCGCGTCCGTCACCTTCGACGGCTCGAAGCCGCGGCCGATGATTTCGCCGATCGACGTGTTCTCGTCGGCAGAACCGCCAAGCGTGATCTGATAGAGCTCGGTGCCCTTCTTCTCGACGCCCAGAAGGCCGATATGGCCCACATGGTGGTGGCCGCAGGCGTTGATGCAGCCGGAGATCTTGATCTTCAGCTCGCCGATTTCCGCCTGCCGCTCCGGGGAGCCGAAGCGTGTAGAGATCTCCTGCGCGACCGGGATCGAACGGGCGTTCGCCAGAGCACAGTAATCCAAGCCGGGACAGACGATCATGTCCGTGATCAGGTTGGAGTTTGCCGTTGCCAGATTGTGGGCGGCGAGGGCGCGATAAAGCGGCTCGAGATCGGCCAGCGCCACGTGCGGCAGGATGACGTTCTGCTCGTGGCTGATGCGGATTTCGTCATGGCCGAATTCTTCGGCCAGATCGGCCATCGCATCCATCTGCACGTCGGACGCGTCGCCCGGAATGCCGCCGATGGGCTTCAGCGAGATGGTGACCATGCCGTAGTCTGGATGCTTGTGCGGCTGGACGTTCTGATCCACCCAGCGGGCAAAGTTTTCGTCCTGCCGCTTCCAGCTCGCGAGTTCCTTCCAGCCCTCGGCGCGGTTCGGCAGAGACGGCGGCGCGAAATAGGCGGTGATCGCCTCGATATCCCGTTCCGGCAGTTTCAGCTCGGTGCCCTGCAGATGCGAGAACTCTTCTTCTACCTGACGGGTCAGTTCCTCGACGCCGGTTTCGTGCACGAGGATCTTGATGCGGGCCTTGTACTTGTTGTCGCGGCGACCGTTGAGATTGTAAACGCGCATGATGGCGGTCGTGTAGGAGAGGAGATCCTCTTCCGGCAGGAAGTCGCGGATCTTCTTGGCGATCAGCGGCGTGCGGCCCTGTCCGCCGCCCACATAGACGGCAAAGCCGATCTCGCCCTTGTCGTTCTTTTTGAGGTGCAGGCCGATGTCATGCACCTGGATCGCGGCGCGGTCTCGCTCGGCGCCGGTCACGGCGATCTTGAACTTGCGGGGCAGGAACGAGAATTCCGGATGCACCGACGACCACTGGCGCAGGATTTCCGCGTAAGGGCGCGGATCGGCCACTTCATCGGCTGCAGCGCCTGCGAAATGATCGGCCGTGACGTTGCGGATACAGTTGCCGGACGTCTGCAGCGCATGCATTTCGACAGTCGCGAGTTCGGCCAGGATATCCGGCGTGTCGGACAGTTTCGGCCAGTTGTACTGGATGTTCTGCCTGGTGGTGAAATGGCCGTAGCCGCGGTCGTACTTGCGGGCGATATGCGCCAGCATCCGCATCTGCTTTGCATTCAGCGTGCCGTAGGGGATGGCGACGCGCAGCATATAGGCATGCAGCTGGAGATAGACGCCGTTCATGAGGCGCAGCGGCTTGAACGCATCCTCGGCAAGCGCGCCGGACAGGCGACGCTCCACCTGATCGCGGAACTGCTCCACGCGGCCTGATACAAATGCGTGGTCGAATTCGTCGTAACGATACATGATGTTCCTGAACTCTCGGTATCAGACTGCGATGAATGCCGGATCGGCGTGGCTGTAGCCGGCGGCATAATCCATTGTGGGGCCCTGTGCACGAATGCGTTCGCGAAGACGCGTGGGCCACAGCTTGCCTTCGGTTTCCTCGACATCGATGACATTGACGTCGACGACCTTGTTTTCGGCAAAGTCACGCTTGCCGATCGCTTCCAGAGAGGAGACGGCTTCCGCGTGGCGCGCCACAAGCGCTTCCTGCAGGTTTTCCGTCCAGCGGCCGGCGGCATCAAGCCAGACGGCGATGCCATCGGACAGGCGGTTGGCAGTCAGAACCTTGTCGGCCATTATTCCACTCCAATGCTTGCCCGCTCAACCGTCCTTGCAAAGGCGGAAAGCGGTTCGGACTTCTCAAAATTCGCACCAGCGACGGCTTCGCCGATAATCACCATGACCGGGCCATCGAGATCGTCCCTGGTCTCCAGC
Source organism: Rhizobium sp. PvP014 (assembly GCF_017876855.1). NCBI lineage: Bacteria > Pseudomonadati > Pseudomonadota > Alphaproteobacteria > Hyphomicrobiales > Rhizobiaceae > Rhizobium > Rhizobium sp. PvP014. Next base: position 1,205,996 of record NZ_JAGIOT010000002.1, on the reverse strand, counting down.
GCCGGCAGTTCCTGGAGGACGCCGTGGAACAGCTTGCGGTCGGTGCGGCTGGCATTTTCGATCACGGCGACGGTGGTGAGGGGAGAGACGCCGGCCTGCATCAGCCGTTCGGCGACCGATGCTGCGACTGTGCGGCCCATATAGACGGCGATGGTGGCGCCAGATATTGCAAGGCTTGCCCAATCGGGCAGGGCTTTGCCGGCAAGGTCATGGCCGGTGGTGAAGATCAGCGACGAGGCGACACCGCGGAGCGTCAGCGGCAGTTCGAAATCGGCAGCAGCCGCGAAGGCCGAGGTGATGCCGGGCACGATCTCATAGGCGATGCCGGCTTCGCGTAGGGCCGCCATCTCTTCGCCGGCGCGGCCATAGACCAGCGGATCGCCGCTTTTCAGGCGCACGACGCGCTTGCCCTGCTGACCGAGATCGACCAGCAGGCGGTTGATCTCTTCCTGGCTCTTGGAATGGCAGTTCTTGCGCTTGCCGACCGAAAGCCGTTCCGCATCGCGGCGGCCCATATCGACGATCGCCTGGGGAACCAGCGCATCGTAGACGATCGCGTCCGCTTCCATCAGCACGCGCTGGGCCCGCAATGTCAGGAGATCCTCGGCACCTGGACCGGCGCCGACCAGCCAGATCTTGCCTTCGGCCTTGCCGGTCACTGACAGAAGAGCATCTGCGGCGCGGCGTGCGGCGGTATGATCGTTGGCGTCAACGGCATCGGCAACGTCGCCGGAGAAGAACCGGTGCCAGAAGATGCGACGCGATACGCCGCGTGGCACCATGCGTTCGACGGCATCGCGGTAATCGGTCGCAAGCGAGGCAAGTTTGCCAAGCGATGGCGACAGCATCTGATCGATGCGGGCGCGGATCATCTGGGCGAGAACAGGACCAGCACCCTCGGTGCCGATGGCGATGGCGAGCGGGGCGCGGTTGACCAGTGCCGGCGTGAAGAAATCGCAGTGATCCGGCTGGTCCACGGCATTGGACGGAATTCCGTGCGCGCGGGCAGCAATGACGATGGTCTGGTCGAGCGCCTGATCACCGGTTGCAGCAAACACGAGCGTGGCGCCTTCGACCTGAGCGGCGGCAAAGGTTTCGCGGATCGGCTCCGTCTTGTGCTCAGAGAGCCATGCCGCATAATCGGCCTGCGGATCATCCGAATAGGCGATGATCAGCGCATCCGTATTGGCGATCAGCCGCGCCTTGGCATAGGCCTCGTCGCCGTTGCCAAACACGGCAACGTTTTTTCCGCGCACGCGAAAAAACGCCGGGAAGACCGACAGGCGTTGAAGGCTCTGAGACATGCGATTATCCTGCATCATATGAACCTGAATATCCACAATGCGGTGGCATAATTGAAGAAATGGATGTGCAAAAGGCCGGGGCGCCCGGTATTTCTGTTTCCCGTTCGCTCGCTTCTTGAGCAAAAGCCACCGCCAACCTTCCGTTCATTGTGTGCAGCCCTGCACGGCCATAACCCTACAACCGTACAATTTCGCTCTGCGGCAGACCTGGAGATGAGTGCACCATGACCATTGCTTCCCGCCTTCTCGATGTCATCGAGCACGATATCCTGCCGCTGACCCAAACGGGCGTTGCCGCCGGCAACAAGGTGTTCGGAGCGGCGATCCTGCGCAAGTCGGATCTTTCGCTGGTGATTGCCGAGACCAATAACGAGCTGGAAAATCCGCTCTGGCATGGCGAGGTGCACACGCTCAAACGCTTCTACGAGATTGATTCCGGACTTTCCGCCAAGGATCTGATTTTCCTCTCGACTCACGAACCGTGCACGATGTGCATGTCGGCGATTACCTGGGCGGGGTTCGACAATTTCTACTCGTTCTTCAGCCACGAGGACAGCCGCGATGCGTTTGCCATTCCGCATGACCTGAAGATCCTGAAGGAGGTGTTCGGCCTGGAGCCCGGCGGCTACCGACGCGCCAACGCCTTCTGGAACTCCTACTTCATCGCCGACCTCATCGAGGCCGAGGAGGACGACGCCGTCCGGCAGGACCTGAAGGCCCGGGCGGAGCGGATCCGGCAGCGCTACCAGCTGCTGTCGCAGAGCTATCAGGCCGGCAAGGCTGACAACACGATACCGCTCAATTGAAGGCCAAGGATTTCGGCATGCATGCTTCGAAGGATATTTCCCGCCTGATCGAGATCATGGCGGCGCTGCGCACGCCGGTGACCGGATGCCCCTGGGATCTCGAACAGAGTTTCGAGACGATCATTCCCTATACGATCGAGGAGGCCTATGAGGTGGCCGATGCGGTCGAGCGGCATGACATGGACGATCTGCGCGAGGAACTGGGCGACCTGCTGCTGCAGGTCGTGTTTCATGCGCGGATGGCGGAGGAAGCCGGTGCGTTTGCCTTCGGCGATGTGGTCGAGGCGGTCACCACCAAAATGATCCGCCGGCATCCGCATGTGTTTGCGCGCTCCGATGCGGATACGCCGGGCGCCGTGAAGCTGCAGTGGGACGCGATCAAGGCCGAGGAGAAGCGCGAGCGGGCCGAGAGGCGGGCGCTGCGCGGCACGACCGAGCCTTCCAAATCCGGCTTTCTCGGCGGCGTGCACCGGGCCCAGCCGGCGCTGAGCGAAGCCGTGAAGCTGCAGCAGCAGGCGGCCCGCGTCGGGTTCGACTGGTCGAAACCGGGCCCGATCCTCGACAAGATCGAGGAGGAAGTCGCCGAACTGCGCGAGGCCCTGGCGGCCGGGCAGCCCGAAAAAGTCTCCGACGAACTCGGCGACCTCATCTTCGCCCTCGTCAACATCGGCCGCCATGTGGACGCCGATCCGGAAACGGCGCTGCGTGGGACAAATGCGAAATTCCGCAGACGTTTCAGCCATATCGAGACGGAGCTTCAGAAATCAGGCGAGACGCTGGAGGCTGCGACCCTGGAGCGGATGGAGGGGCTTTGGCAGGCGGCGAAGGCGATTGAGCGGGCGCTGTAAGCCGCTCAGCTTCCTGCCGCCCATCTCGGCCCGGCGGGCTGTTTCTATCCGCGGTCCGCATCACGGCAGGGTTGGCGGGGGCAGTTTTTCGCGGGCCCGGTAGGCCGCCATCCATCGCTTGGCATCCTCGGCCGGTAGGGCGTTTCGGGCGACCTCGACACAGGCATCCTGCAATTCACGGTCGATGGCGGAAGGCGATGCGAACATCATGCCCTGCCGGCCGAGATCGGCGCGGGCGGCAAGCGCGATGAGGTAGATCAGGGTAAAGCTTTCGGGGTAGTCGGGGCCGAAATTGATCAGACAGGCAGGGGCGCCGGTGTCTACATCGACATGCAAGCATCGGTTGGCGCGACGGCATTCGCGCCGGAGGCAGGCCTGCGGAAAGGCCAGTATCTCTGCCGTGCAGCATGCCAGATGGGTCTCGATTTCCGTGATTTCGACAGACATGGTGCTTCTCCTGTCCGGTTTCGGATGGTCCGCCTGCGCAGGGCAGACGTGTGCCTTGGCGATCGAGGGATGCAAAATTCGGACGGGGCGCCGGAAGCTGCCTCGATATAGAAAATTGTAGGTGACACCTTTCGGCACCCCGTTCGGCGGTTTTTGCCCGCGACTCCGGTCTCTCTGCAACGACCCGGCCGGGCGGTTGTTCGCCGCCGGCTCCCCGGTGCTTCCGACGGATCAGGAATCCGGCGAAACCACCCGGCGGGCCACCTTGTGTGCCGCACAGGCACATCCGGCGCGCTCTTTCGGGCATCGGAAACCGGCGGTCGGTCCGTGACCCGCCTGTTTCCCCCGTGTCGCCGGAGGGAGACCATTTTCCGCGAACCCGGAGCATGGGGTGTTGCGTCCTTTCCCCATGACCCGCGCCGGTTCCGCCTCGCCGGGACGCCTCCCAGTGTATCCGCGAGGGAACGCAGCATTATAGGCACGGAAAAAATCCGTGAGGATGTAACATGCGTTAAGTCATTGAAATTTAGTAGGTCGGTGCGCCAAAATCCGCCGCAGCGCAAATAAAAGCGCTGTTCTCGAGGCACTTCTAAGGACCGGAAAAGCGGGCGTTGCGCCCTCGGCGCGAAAACCTGCCGCTCAGCGCGGCGCGGTGCCGGCCAGTTTCGACTGCACGAGATCGACGCTGCCGCGAACATGGATCGTCACCGGTTTGCCACCGGCACCCGTGACCGCCAGCGCAATCACCGAGACGTCTTCCTCATAGGTGGTGACGTAAAGGACCTGAGCCTGGTTGACGTAAACGGGCTGATTGTGGGTGTTCTTGAAGCCAATCATCGTGGCCGTGCTCCATCTTCGTTGTGAAGAAGGTATCGCATGGAAGGGGTTGATGGAGGGTGAATGCGGGGGGTGATGGTGTGTGGGGATGTGGAGGCGGGGAACTCGCGAGACGAGAGGTGCTGCCTAAGGATGTATTTCTTCTGGAACCACTCGATAGCGTTGCCGTGGTTGGAGGGTTGCTATCGCAGTTGAGAAACAGGCGCTGCGAGGAGGGAATGCGACATTCCTCAGACGTTTCGGCCAAATCGAGATGGAGCTTGAGACATGAGGTGAGACGTTCGTGGCGGCGACGCTGGAGCGGATGAAGGGGCTTTGGCAGGTGGCGAAGGCGGTTGAGTGGGAGGTTGGGTAGGGGGTGAGGCCGGGTCGTATAACTCTGCCGTGCAGCCGTTCTCTCTGGCCAAAACAAGAAGCGGGTGGAACTTATAAACTGCTTCTACAAAAGTGGAAGAAGACTGAGAGTTTGTGCTCTTAACGCTCTTGCCGATCGTCGTCGAATTTCGTGGACCCCAGAGTGAAACTGTTTCTGAAATCCTCTATAGCTCCGTCGTAAACTTCGCGACTTTTTTTGGCTACCGTCTCAAGACGGTTCAGTAACTCACTTTCGTGGATCTTGTTTGTATCAGCTTGCTTCTCGTTCGTCGGTCGCATTGAAAACCTCAACCATAAACTGTAACTGTGAGTCTGTTCACAGGTTCAATCTCATAACAAACGTGTAACCAGATGACCACTCCGACGTTCCAGAACGCAGATAACTTTTTGCCAGAGATCGTAATAGGAATCGTCTCGCCGGTGGGGGCCAACGTTGAAAACACCCTTCGCGGCCTTAAATCTGAATTTAAGGCGAAAAAGTTCGCCTGTCATCATGTAAAGCTCTCAAATTTGTTTCCTAGTATAGCTAAAGATCTTAACTATATTGGACTTGATGGAAGTAAGAAATATAATCGGATTGATACTTTTATAAAGTTCGGAAATTATGTACGCGATAATATCGGTACAAAAAGCCTGTCAGTTTTTGCGATATCTGAGATAGCGAGACTTAGATCTCGCGCTACATCCGATGTTGATGGCATTGCATACATAGTTGACCAATTGAAGACAGAGGAAGAACTGGAAGTCTTGCGAGACATCTACGGAAGCCGATTTTTGCAGATATCCGTTTATTCTGCTCGTGATGTACGTGTTGATAATCTGTCGAAGCAAATAGCCCACGATAACCAAAAGCGAGACGGAAATAAATTCCGAGATCAAGCTGAGGCGCTTGTAGTTCGAGACGAGGATGAGATAGATGCTCCTAACGGTCAAAGAGTAGGCAAGATTTTCCAGTTAGCGGACGTTGTTATTAACGACGACCGGTCTGATGATGGTGTGCGCGTAAGCGATCAAGTAAAAAGATTTGTTGAGTTATTGTTCGGACACAACGGATATTCACCAAATCATCTTGAATATGGAATGTATCTGGCGCACTCAGCAGCGCTGAGAAGTTTAGACCTGTCTAGGCAGGTCGGGGCGGCAATATTTCGTTCTACCGGAGAAGTTGCAGCGTTGGGTTCCAACGAGGTTCCTAAAGCTGGCGGCGGGACTTACTGGGCAGACGATTCTCAGGATGCTCGTGAGTATACTTTGAAAGAGGACAGTAATGATGTCCGTAAAGCTGAACTCATGGACGAGTTGATTAGTATCATTCTCCCCGAGGGTCAGGAAAAGCTCACATCCTCTCAACGACGGATGTTAGATAAATCTCAATTTATGGACGCATTAGAATACGGGCGCATAGTGCACGCTGAGATGTCGGCTTTGAGTGATGCTGCTCGGCTAGGTGTGAGTGTGCAAGATGGCATCCTTTACTGCACAACCTTTCCTTGTCATATGTGCTCCAAACACATTGTCGCTAGTGGTATTGCAAAAGTTGTATTTCTGGAACCATATCCGAAAAGTTTGACTTCAGATCTGCATCCGGACTCGGTTAAAATTGAAGGGACCTCCCGCGGTGGGTACAGCAAGTTCCCCTCCGTCGAATTTGTCCCATTCTTTGGAATCACACCGCGTCGGTATAGAGAGTTCTTTTATCGCGGAAAACGAAAAAACGGAGCGCAATATCGTGAATACGGGCTCGATGGGCCGGCACTTATGATGCCGAGTTCCGGGCCGTTTTACGCGATGCGAGAAGGCAAGACGATCGACACCCTGATCCAGCAAATCGCTATATTTCATAAGCGGCAGGGGCCAAGCGCGCCAAACTGATAGGTCAGTTCATATGAAGTATGTAGATTGACTGCCTTGGAAGCTTCATTTCCGTTTAGATCCTACCGCCCCGTTCTTCCCTTCGTCCGCCGCTTCTGCTGCTTGGCGTCGCCAGCATCCTCGTAAATCCCGGCGCCGACCTACCTTACCCGCCCCTTTGAGGGGGAGGGTCGGACCGAAGGTCCGGGGTGGGGTGATGGTTTGAGGCTGGCGGGTCCCGCCGCTTTGCGGCGACCTCCCCCCTCAAAAGGGAGGTGTTTTCCGGGCTTCCCGAGGGTGAGTGACCGGCGCCTATTCGGCGCCGTCATGTTGGTGCCTACCGTCCCGGCCGTCCCGTCTTGCCCTTGGTCCGCCGCTTCTGCTGCTTGGCGTCGGTCGCGTCCTCGTAACTCCCGGCGCCGACTTTGCCGCGCACGATGGGGCGCGGGTCGTCCTTGCCTTCGCCCCGTTCCGGCTGGCCTTCCAGCAGCGGGGAGAAGCGTTTCTTGGTGCTGATCGTTTCCGGCGGGCGTTCCGGCAGGGCGCCTGGGGCGGGTTTTTCGGTGCGGCCGACGGTCATCTCGTCGAGGGAGTTGCGGCGGAACAGCGGGGTGGCCGTGTCTGTGCCCGGGCCCATGTCGTCGAGCGAGGGTTTGGCGAAGTAGGAGGGTGCTGCCTCGTCCCCGGCCTTGGCGGCTTTGCCTTTGCCACCGCCCAGCGAGGTGCGGGTGGCTTCGGCGCTGCGGCGCACGCCTTCCTGGGCCTTGGATTCCTCGCGGGCGATCGGGTCGTCCATGGTGGCGAGTTCGGAGGCCTTGAGGCGTTTGATTTCGTCGCGCAGGCGGGCGGCCTTTTCGAAGTCGAGATCGGCTGCGGCGTCGCGCATGGATTTCTCCATGGCGTTGAGATGGCTCTGCAGGTTGTTGCCGACAAGGTGGCCGCCGTCTGCAAAACCCTTGCCGGAGGCGCCTGATATATCGGCGCGGACGTGGTCGCGCTCATAGACGCTGTCGAGAATGTCGGAGATGCGGGCTTTCACCGACTCTGGCGTGATGCCGTGTTCGGTGTTGTAGGCGACCTGCTTTTCGCGGCGGCGGGCGGTTTCGTCCATGGCGCGCTGCATCGAGCCGGTGATCTTGTCGGCGTAGAGGATGACCTTGCCATCGACGTTACGGGCGGCGCGGCCGATGGTCTGGACGAGCGAGGTTTCCGAGCGCAGGAAACCTTCCTTGTCGGCATCGAGGATGGCGACGAAGCCGCATTCGGGAATGTCGAGGCCTTCGCGAAGCAAGTTGATGCCGATCAGCACGTCGAAGGCGCCGAGGCGCAGATCGCGGATGATCTCGATGCGTTCCAGCGTGTCGATGTCCGAGTGCATGTAGCGCACGCGCACGCCCTGTTCATGCAGGTATTCGGTGAGGTCTTCGGCCATGCGCTTGGTCAGCACGGTGACCAGGGTGCGATAGCCTTTTTCGGCGGTCTCGCGGATCTCGCCGAGCACGTCGTCGACCTGGCTACGGGCGGAGCGGACTTCGACCGGCGGGTCGATGAGGCCGGTCGGGCGGATGACCTGCTCGGCAAACACGCCGCCGGCCTGTTCCATTTCCCAGTTGCCGGGCGTTGCCGACACGGCGACGGTGAGGGGGCGCATCGCATCCCATTCCTCGAAGCGCAGCGGCCGGTTGTCCATGCACGACGGCAGGCGGAAACCGTATTCGGCCAGCGTCGCTTTCCGGCGGAAGTCGCCCCGGTACATGCCGCCGATCTGGCTGACGGAGACGTGGCTCTCATCGATGAACAGAAGGGCGTTGTCAGGAATATATTCGAACAGGGTCGGTGGCGGCTCGCCGGGCGTGCGGCCGGTGAGATAGCGCGAATAGTTTTCGATGCCGGCGCAGGAGCCGGTCGCTTCGAGCATTTCGATATCGTAGCGGGTGCGCTGTTCCAGACGCTGCGCTTCCAGCAGGCGGCCGCCCTTTTCGAGCTCGTTGAGGCGGAGCTTCAGTTCTTCCTTGATCGACTTGATGGCGCCGTTGAGCGTGGGGCGCGGCGTTACATAGTGGGAGTTGGCGTAGATCTTGACCGACTTCAGGTCGCCGGTCTTGTGGCCGGTGAGCGGGTCGAACTCGGTGATGCTATCGATCTCGTCGCCGAACATCGAGATGCGCCAGGCGGCATCTTCAAGGTGGGCGGGGAAGATCTCGATCGTATCGCCGCGCACGCGGAAGGAACCGCGGATGAAGTTGATGTCCTGGCGCTTGTATTGCTGGGCCACGAGATCGGCCAGAAGCTGGCGCTGGTCGAGCTTGTCGCCCACGGCCATCTGGAAGGTCATGGCGGTGTAGGTTTCGACGGAGCCGATACCATAGATGCAGGAGACCGAGGCGACGATGATGCAGTCGTCGCGTTCCAGCAGCGAGCGGGTGGCGGAGTGGCGCATGCGGTCGATCTGTTCGTTGATCGAGGATTCCTTCTCGATGAACGTATCGGAGCGCGGCACATAGGCTTCCGGCTGGTAATAGTCGTAGTAGGAGACGAAATATTCCACCGCGTTGTCGGGGAAGAAGTTCTTGAATTCGGAATAGAGCTGCGCCGCCAGCGTCTTGTTGGGCGCAAGGATGACGGCCGGCCGCTGCGTGGCCTCGATCACCTTTGCCATCGTGAACGTCTTGCCGGAGCCGGTGACGCCGAGCAGGACCTGCGAGCGTTCGTTGTTGTTGATGCCCTCGACGAGGTCCTTGATGGCGGTCGGCTGGTCGCCGGCGGGCTGATAGTCCGAGGCCATGCGGATGGTGACGCCGCCTTCGGATTTCTCGGGGCGGTGGGGACGGTGCGGCGTCCACATCTTGCCGTCCTTGAACAGCGGGTTGCCGCTCTCGATCAGCGCCGACAAGGCTTCGACCGTGGCGGTGACGGCGCCGGTGGCGAGGTGTTCGGCCTCTTCAAGCGACACGTCCATGCCGGCGACGGGATTGAGGCCGGCGGCGGCGCGGGTTTTGGGATCGGACGAGCCGCCCATCGACGTGCCGCGAGACGATTTCGACGAGGTCGTGTGCTTGGCGGTTTTCGGCGTGTCTTTCGCGGCGGCCTTGATGGCCTCCTCGCGGGCGGCGATCTCGATCTTCTTGCGATGCTTGCCGGCCTTGGAGGCGATCTCGCGCTGGGTCTCGACGCCGGACATTTCCGCCTCGGCTTCCAGCTGTCTCACCCAGTCCGAAACATTCCCCTCCAGCGGCGCGCCTTCGAACGACGATTGCGGGGATTCCTCGAAACCGCTGGGCTTGGAGGAGGGGGATTTCTTCGGAGATCTGGCCATTGCGCGAATATGGAGGCGGGATGGTGGAAAGTGAAGAGGGGGATGGTGGGAAAATGAGTACAAAAGGGCAACGGGGTGGGTTGTGCTTTTGGCGCGGTCTCCAGCAGATCCCGAAGGCTACCATTGTCCACAGTTCTACGATGCATAGCGTGGGCTGCGTCTCTCACATCCCCACGCCGTAAAGTAACCGGATGACAGAATGTTGTACCGACCGTGGCTGGACAGGCGAGCCGTCGTTGGCGATATCGCAGCTGATGGCATTCTTGCCGAGGCATATGGCAATCGTTTAGAGGGGCCACTTCCGAGGTTCTTCGGTCCCAGACCGCGGTTGGCTGGCGGCAAATCGTCCGGGTCGCGAAATGGCCGTAATTGTCTTTCGTTTCGGACACATTCGTCTCCGACTCTGGGGGACCGAAACAGGAGTGGCCGGATGGCGATCTCGAGACCGACATTGGCAGCGATTCGCTTCGGCTACGGGCTGCGTCCCGGCGAGGAGTCGCCCCGCGATGCCGAGGCTCTGCTGGCCCAGCTCGACCAGGCCGCAAAAAGGAAGCCGCGTTTTCCCCGCGAGGGAGCGGGTGGCCGCCGCGAGACGGCCTCTCGGGTGATGTCGCTGCGGGCGGCCGAGGCGAAGGCGGCCAAGGACGGCAAGCCGAACGAAAGCATTCGCAAGGAAACCCAGAAGGAAGCGCTGCAGATCTATCGGCAGGATGCGATGGCGCGGCTGGCGCAGGCGATCCTGTCGCCCTTCGGGTTTCACGAACGGCTGGCATCGTTCTGGACGGACCATTTTTCCACCAGCGCGCTCAAGTCGCTGCCGATGCGGATGGTCGTGCCTTTGTACGAGGCGGAGGCGATCCGTCCCAATCTGGCCGGGTCGTTCGCGAACCTGCTGAAAGCCGCCATGCTGCATCCCGCGATGCTGATCTATCTCGACCAGAGTGATGGTGCAGGCATGGACGCCTCCGCGGGGCGGCCGGGCGGGCGTGCCGTGAACGAAAGCCTTGGCCGCGAACTGCTGGAACTGCACACGCTGGGAGCTGGGAGCGGGTATACCCAGGAGGATGTCCGGGCCGCCGCGCTGATCCTGACGGGACTGTCGGTCGATCGCCGCGCTCTCGAAGTCGTCTACCGGCCACGCATTTCCGAAGGCGGCTCGATCAGCTTGCTCGGAGAGGTTTATGAGGACGACGAGGCGGGGAGCCAGGACCATCTACGGATGCTTGAGGATCTGGCGCTGAACCCGATGACGGCGGAACATGTCTGCCGAAAACTGGTGATCCACTTCGTTGCCGACGAACCCCCGGCGGATGTGGTTGCCGCGATGACGGCAGCCTGGGCTGAAACCGAGGGCGATCTGAAGGCCGTCTATCGTGCCATGCTGGATCATCCCCGTGCCTGGAGCGATCCTGGACAGAAGATCAAGCGTCCGTTCGAATTCGTCGTGTCCGGATTCCGAGCCGTCGACATTTCCGATAAGGACCTCTCCCGGTTGCTGGACGAGATGGACGACGATGAGCAGGAAGACGACGGACCGATGCGAAAGGCGCTGAAGATGGCCAGCAGCACGGCTGCCCGCGCGGATGCCAAGCAGCGTGCCGCGCGCGCCAACGACCTGACGCTTGCCGCGCTCCAGCGGATGGACCAGCCGATCTGGCAGCCACCGAGCCCGGCCGGCTATGCCGACCTGGCGAGTGTCTGGCTGTCGCCGGGCCAGCTGAGCGAGCGGATCGCCTGGGCGCGGCTGATGGCCGGCCGTTTCGGCCAGAGGCGCGATCCCGGCACGTTTCTCGATGCGGCGCTCGGGGACGCGGCGGGCCAGAATACCAGGGACGTGATTGCTCAGGCACCCAACACCAACCACGCCATCGCGATGGTTCTGGCGTCGCCCGAGTTCAACAGGAGATAGCGATGACGATCAAGCCAGGCTTTTCGCTCTCCCGCCGCGGCTTTCTGGCCGGCGCCTGCTCTGCCGCTGCCGCACCCGTGCTGACACCGGTCAGCTTTGCGGCTGCTCCTGGCGAAAGCCGGTTCGTGACGATCATATTGCGCGGAGGGATGGACGGCCTGGATCTGGTGCAGCCCTATGGCGATGCGGCTTTCGCCGGATTGCGACCGACGCTCGGTCTGACGCCCGGGACCGGACTTGTTGATCTCGACGGATTTTTCGGTCTCAACCCGGCGGCGTCGGCATTGATGCCGCTCTGGCAGGAGAATGCGCTGTCCTTCGTGCACGCGGTCGCGACGCCCTACCGCGACGGGCGCAGTCATTTCGACGGCCAGACAATGCTGGAAAACGGTGGTACCGACGCATCGCAGAAGAGTGGCTGGCTCAACCGGACGCTGGCGGTCATTCCGCGCACCGACGGCCGCAAGGCGCTCGACATCCATACGTCGATGGAACTGATCCTGAGCGGGCCGAACAAGGCCGACAACCGTGCGGGAACGGGCGACGTGGAGATGGCGCAGGACGAGATCGGCTTTCTGGAGCGGCTCTACGCAGCCGATGCGCCGTTTGCCGCGGCGATGGAGGAGGTCAAGCGGACGGGGTTTTCGGCTGACGGGTACCGCCAGAAGCGGAACCGCAGCGTCGTCGACATGGCGCGGCTTGCCGGTGGCATGCTGCGGGAAGACTACCGGATTGCCAGCTTTTCAATCAACGGCTGGGATACGCATCGCGAACAGGCTAGCCAGTTCGGATCGGTGGCTGGCGAGCTTGCCGCTGCCATCGTGGCGCTCAAGGACGCATTGGGTGCCGACGCGTGGGCCCGCGCGGTGGTGCTGGCAGTCACGGAATTCGGACGTTCCGTGCGCGAGAACGGCACCGGCGGAACCGATCACGGCACCGGCGGCGTTGCCGTTCTCGCCGGCGGTGCGGTGTCGGGTGGGAAGGTGATGGGGACGTGGCCCGGTCTTGCCGAGGACAGGCTTCTGGATGGCCAGGATCTGATGCCGACCGGCGATGTGCGCGAGATCGCCGCGGCCATGCTGCACAAGCAGTTCGGCATTGCACCGGACAAGCTGACGTCGCGCGTCTTTCCCGGGCTGTCCTTCGACAGGTCCTCCATCTATCTTCAGGGGTAACTGGCTATCTACAGCGATAGACCGGCTATCTGCAGGGATCGACTAGGGCCGGTCCGACCTGGCCACTATTCTGCGGGAACGGGTCTTGGCTTGCCGTCGTCTCCCAGCGCCACCATGACGAAGGTCCCGGCCGTTACCTTTTCCAGCATCCGGTAGCGCGCGCGCTGGGCCCAGGCTTCGACATTCAGCGTGATCGAACTCGTGCCGACGCGGGTGATCTCGGTATAGACGTTCAACGTGTCGCCGATCTTGACGGGGAGCTGGAATGCCATTTCCTTCACGGCTGCGGTCACCGTGCGGCCATGCGCCCGCTCGGTGGCGCGGATGCCGCTGGCAAGGTCCATCTGGGCCATCACCCAGCCGCCGAAGATATCACCGGCTGGATTGGCGTCGGCCGGCATCGCAAGTGTGCGCAGTGTCAGTTCGCCGGTCGGAGAGGCAGGTTGCGGCTGTTCGGTCATTCGTCACGTCCTTGCTGAGTCTCGTATCTGTTGAGACCAGACTAGAGCGAAAGACTGGTCCGGCCCACCCTTGTTTTGGATTGGAGCAATGCTCCAGCAACATGGCTTGGATACATGCCGCTTTGGTGCGTGCGCACCCAATCCGAGTAAGTGTTTCCGCCGCTTACATGCTTTACGACCTGCTAACCCTCTTCACTTAAGCTCCGCGCAGTTTTACTGGAGGGGGAAACTATGCAGCGTATCGCTATTTCTTGGCGTCTCTACAGCCTTGTCGTCCTGTCGCTCGTCATTCTCGGTGGCGCGATGGTGTTCAGCCTGTTTCAAAGCTATCGTTCGTCGGAGCAGGAGCGCAAGGCGGGTCTTGCCCAGATGAACGACAACGCTGTTGCCATCCTGAAGAAGTACCAGGGTCTCGAAGCTGCCGGCACGATGAGCCGTGATGAGGCGCAGGCAGCCGCCAAGGCCATCGTCAGCGCCATGCGCTATGGTGGCGGATCGGGGTATTTCTGGATCAACGACATGCACCCGACCATGGTGATGCATCCGATCAAGCCGGAACTGAACGGGTCGGACCTGACCCAGAACAAGGACCCCAACGGGAAATTCCTGTTTGTGGAATTCACCAATGTGGTGAAGGCAGGCGGTCAGGGCTTTGTCGACTATTACTGGCCAAAGCCCGGTGCCGCCGAACCGGTCGAGAAATACTCGCATGTCATCGGCTTTTCGCCCTGGGGCTGGATCGTCGGTACCGGTGTTTATACGGACGACCTTCAGGCGATGTTCCGCCAGGACGCGATGAAGTTTGCCGCCATGTTTGCGGGTGGTGCGGTGCTGCTGCTTGCCGGCGCCTGGTTTGTGGTCAGAAGCGTGACCCGACCGATCCGTCAGGTAAAGGGCGTGCTGACCGCGATTGCGGCCGGCGAGACCGACATGGCGGTTCCGTGCACGGCTTATCCGAACGAGGTGGGCGAGATGGCACGTGCCGTCGAAGTGCTGCGCAACAGCGTCGAAGAAAGTGCGGCACTTCGGGCACGCGAGGCCGTTCACCAGCGTGCCATGGCGACGGAGCGTTCCGAAAGCGAGCGCAGCAGCGGTGCTGCGGCCGAGAGACAGGCGCGGGCGATCGGCCAGCTGGGATGGGCGCTGGAGGCACTTGCCGCCGGCAACCTCTCTGTTTCGCTCGGTGATATTGGCGCTGATTATGCGAAGCTGCGGCGCGATTTTAATGCGGCGGTCGAAGCGCTTCACAATGCCATCGCTGCAATTTCGGAAACCGGCCATGTGGTGCGCGACAGCGCTTCCGACATTTCCGGCGCTACCGGCAACCTTGCCAAGCGGACCGAGCAGCAGGCTGCGGCACTGGAAGAGACGGCCGCCGCACTCGACGAGATCACCGCGACAGTCGGAACTGCGGCAGAGCGGGCTCGCGAGGCACGCGTCATGGTCGCCGAGACCAAGGCAAGTGCCGGCCGTTCCGGAGAGATCGTCCGCAGCGCGGTGGATGCTATGGGCCGTATCGAGGCGTCGTCCAGCCGCATCAGCCAGATCATCGGGGTCATCGACGAGATCGCCTTCCAGACCAATCTTCTGGCGCTCAATGCCGGCGTCGAGGCGGCACGGGCAGGTGAGGCGGGTCGCGGCTTTGCAGTCGTTGCGCAGGAAGTGCGCGAACTGGCGCAGCGCTCGGCCAACGCCGCCAAGGAGATCAAGACGCTGATCAGCACCTCGGTTCACGAAGTCGAGACCGGCGTCGCGCTGGTGCGGTCAACCGGTGATGCGCTGGTGGAGATTGCCGTGCTGGTCGAAAAGGTCAACGCCCATGTCGAGACGATCGCAACGACCGCGCACGAACAGTCGGGTGGGCTTCGGGAGATCAACGCGTCTGTCAACCACATGGACCAGATGACCCAGCAGAATGCCGCCATGGTCGAGGAGACGACGGCTGCCAGCCAGACCCTGGCCGAACAGAGCCATCATCTGCAGCATCTGCTTTCGACCTTCCGACTGAATGGCGAGGCCGTAAAGGACACTCGTCAACCGGACCGGGTTCGCGCGGCCTGAGTGACTGACGTCGATGCGCCCGTCCGCAGCTTGCGGGCGGGCGTTTTTACGCGCGGCGGACATTTGATGGTCTTCACAAAGGTGCAGTTGTAGTGTGTGGCAGCTCGCGCTGCCTGCATGAAATGACCATGAAACGGCCTCGATTGGGCAAGGCTTCGTTTACCGAATCTTCCTACAATTTGCGCTTGTGTGATTTCGGCACCAGAGGGTGGCAACTGGTATGGCGTATGCGCTTCTCGAGAAGCAGGCCCAACGGATGGCCCCGAAGACTTTTATGCGCAAAGCTTTGGCGCTGCTGATGGTCTCCACCATGCTTGCCGCCTGTTCTTCCAGCGACCTTGTTCCGCCTGCGTCGATCGATAGCGGGACGCGCGTCGGCGCGATCCAGCCTGTCGCGCCGCTGCCGCCCGACACGATCGCCCAGTCGCCCTACCAGACAAACGCCGGTTATCAGGCTGGTCCTTCGCCAGCCGCTTCGGTTGGCATGATGAATGCTCCGGTCGCCTCGAACAGCCCTCCCGGTGACGGGGGACATTATCTGCGCGCGCCGCAACCGATGCAGTCAGCCTCGCTGGCGCCACCCGTATCCTCCTCGCCGCTCGGGCAGGGCGGAATGCCCACCGCCTCGCCTGAAGAGGGCGTCAACATGGATAGCGAGCTCGGCTTCGATCCGGACGAGAGCGGTGTGACGGGCCTTGCGGAAGAGCAGGACAGCGATATCGCCGAAGGCGTCGGCGACCAGCCGGTGGTCGACGGTATCGGCACCGACAATCCGCGTGCACTGAGTGCGAGACGCCAGCCGATTTCCAACGTCGAGGACGATCGTGTCATCGTGCCGCCGAAGCGTTCCGGCGCGGGCGCGCGCGATGAAATGATGAATGACGGATTGGCCGGCGGTAGCCAGGTCTGGGGCGACCGTTCGCCCGTGACGCCGCCGAGCCGTGCGCCGGTTCGCAGCCAGCAGGTGGCGATGCTGCGTCCGAACAATCCAACGATCCAGTCGGGTCCGATGAGCGAGCCGGACAAGCCGTTTCTGCGCAACGTCATGCCGCAATCGGAAGTGAGCTGCCGGGCGGAACTGCGCCGGATGGGCGTCGAGTTCCGGGATCAGCCACGCATCTCCAACGGTCCGAGCTGCGGCGTCGACTACCCCGTGAAGCTTTCCGGTCTTTCCGGCGGCATCGATGTCAAGCCGGCGGTGACGCTGAACTGTCAGGTGACGCTCGCCTTCGCCAAATGGGTGAAGAGCGAACTCGCGCCATCGGCGCGCCTGCGATACCTTTCGGGTATCCAGAAGATCCAGCCGATGGGTGGCTATTCCTGCCGTCGCATGAACAATTCACGGCAGCGCTACAACCCGATGTCGGAACATGCCAAGGGCAACGCAATCGATATCGGCGCCATCGTCCTCAAGAACGGTCACGATATCAACGTGCGCAAGAAGGGGCTGTTTTCCTTCCGCGAGGGTGCGCTGCTCAAATCCGTGCGGACCGACAGCTGCAAGTATTTCAACACGGTGCTTGGACCCGGCAGCAATGCCGAGCACTGGAACCACTTCCACTTCGACCTGCGCCCGCGCAAGGGCGGTCGGCGCTACTGTAGCTGACGTCCACGCTACGGTTGCTGACGCCGAAGCCCGCAAAAAAAAAGCCGGCTCGGGGTTTTCACCCGGAGGCCGGCGAAATGGAGAGGGCTCGCGGGGGGAAGCCTGTCTCCCGGTAGGAGACCCGCCTTTGGCTGAGGCGGGGTGATGCGGCAAGCGAAAGAAAATGCTGAAAAGGATCTGGTGATAACGGCCGACCGGCTTGGTGTTGCGGCACTCCAGAAACCTGGAACCGGGCGTCCATTGCTTGCCTCTGCGCAATCATGCTGTCAGAACGTCACGGGAAAATGACAGCGGCATGCAGAATCCAGTTTTTGAGCGCTGCCTTCGGAGACGAACGATGCAGCCTCTCATGCCGCCGCTGGCAGACCTTTTGCCTTTCATCGCAGCACTTCTGGCCGCCGGCGTGCTGGCGGGACTTCTTGCCGGTCTGTTCGGGATCGGTGGCGGTGCGATCCTGGTGCCGATCTTCTTTCACGTGTTCGGCCTGTTGGGAATTTCCGATGCGGTGCGCATGCATCTGGCGCTCGGCACCTCGCTTGCGATCATCGTGCCGACGTCGATCCGCTCCTTCATGGCGCATCGAAAGAAAAACGCCGGTGCTGTCGACATCGATCTCCTGAAGGGTTGGATCATTGCTGTGCCGCTCGGCACGATGATTGCCGCCGTCGTCGCGGCATGGTCGTCCAGCACCGAGCTCAGGATCATCTTTGCCGTCATCTCGCTGCTTCTGGCGCTGCGGATGATTTTCAACCGGGCAAGCTGGCAGCTGGGCGACGATCTGCCCAAGAACCCGGTCAAATTCCTTGTCGGTACGGGGATCGGTATTCTCTCAGGCCTGATGGGCATTGGCGGCGGCGTCATGAACAACACCTTCATGACCCTCTATGGCCGCTCCATCCATCAGGCCGTCGCGACATCATCCGGCGTCGGCGTGCTGATTTCGCTGCCGGGCCTGATCGGCTACGTCTGGGGCGGATGGGGTGAGCCCGGTCTGCCGCCGTTTTCCACCGGCTACATCAACTGGATGGCGGTGGCTCTGCTGATCCCGGTGACGCTGCTGATGGCACCTTACGGCGCAAGGCTGGCGCACGCGCTTTCGAAGCGGCAGCTGGAATTCGGTTTCGCGCTGTTTCTGGTGGGAATTTCGATCCAGTTCTTCTTAAGCGTGTTTGCCTGACACCATTGGTCGCGAAATCCGAACGCAATATTCGACCACCGGGGGATGGTTGCACGACGCGTTGAACCTATATTCGTGGCAATCCAGAAAATACTTTCCCCATTCAAGTCTCCCAGCGAGTAACAATGACTTCTATCGTTTCCATCCGCCAGCTGACCAAGACCTACGGTAATGGTTTTCAGGCGCTGAAGGGCGTCGATCTCGATATCGAGGAGGGCGAAATCCTAGCGCTTCTCGGCCCCAACGGCGCCGGCAAGACGACGCTGATCTCGATCATCTGCGGGATCGTCAACCCGAGTTCCGGAACTGTCAAAGTCGGCGGCTACGACGTCGTGAAGGACTTCCGCAAGACCCGTTCGCTGATTGGACTGGTGCCGCAGGAACTCACCACGGACCAGTTCGAAACCGTGTGGAACACCGTCTGCTTTTCGCGCGGCGTCTACGGGTGCAAGCCGGACCCCGCGCTGATCGAGAGGATCCTGAAGGACCTCTCGCTCTGGACGAAAAAGGACAGCATGCTGCGCGAGCTTTCCGGCGGCATGAAGCGGCGCGTGCTGATTGCCAAGGCGCTGTCGCATGAGCCGAAAGTGCTGTTCCTCGACGAGCCGACCGCGGGCGTCGACGTCAACCTGCGCCGTGACATGTGGCTGGTGGTGGAAAAGCTCCGCGAAAGCGGCGTCACGATCATTCTCACCACCCACTATATCGAGGAAGCCGAGGAGATCGCCGACCGCGTCGGCGTCATCGATGGCGGCAGCCTTCTGCTCCTGGAGGAAAAGGCAAAGCTGATGACGAAGCTCGGTCGCAAGCAGTTGCGGCTGGAGCTTGCAGCACCACTTTCCGCGCTGCCGGAAAGCCTAGAATCCTACAATCTGACGCTGTCCGACGATCGCACGACGCTGATCCACGACTACCAGGGCGAGGAAGCGCAGGACAGTATCGCCTCGCTTCTGGCGACGCTTGCGCGGGAAAACATTCATTTCCGCGATCTCTCCACGCGGCAAAGTTCGCTGGAGGATATTTTTGTGGCGCTGGTGGCTGAAAAAGCGGGAGAACAGGCATGAATTTCGAAGCCGTCAAATCGATCTACTATTTCGAGATGGCCCGCATGCGCCGCACGCTGCTGCAAAGCGTGCTGTCGCCGGTCATCACCACGTCGCTCTATTTCATCGTGTTCGGCACGGCGATCGGCTCGCGTATCCAGACCATCGAAGGCGTGTCCTACGGATCGTTCATCACGCCGGGCCTGATCATGCTGACATTGCTGACGCAATGCGTTTCGAACGGCTCGATCGGCATCTACTTCCCGAAGTTCACAGGCACGATCTACGAGATCCTGTCGGCGCCGGTGGCGATGACGGAGGTTCTCCTCGGCTATGTGGGGGCAGCGGCGAGCAAAGGGCTGATCATCGGCCTGATCATTCTGGCGACCGCGTCCTTCTTCGTGGAAATCCGCATCGCCCATCCATTTATGATGATCTTATTCCTGGTGCTGACGGCAATCACCTTCAGCCTGTTCGGTTTCATCATCGGCATATGGGCGAAGAATTTCGAGCAGTTGAACGTGGTGCCGATGCTGGTCGTCCCGCCTCTGACGTTTCTCGGGGGCAGCTTCTACTCGATCGACATGCTGCCGCCCTTCTGGCAGGCGGTCAGCCACCTCAACCCGGTGCTGTATCTGGTCAGCGGTTTCCGCTGGAGCTTTTATGAAATCGCCGACGTCAACCCGATGATCTCGGTCGGCATGATCGCGCTGTTTCTGGTGATCTGCCTGTCGGTGTTGGGCTGGATGTTCAAGACCGGGTATCGGTTGCGGAACTAAAAGGCGCAGCCGGTTCGCACCTGGCAGCCGGCACTCAAGAGACCCTCACAGAAACGCCCGCAACATCGCTGTTGCGGGCGTTTCTTTTGCGCGGTGGTTCGGGCAGGTTTAGCCCAGTGACAGTCGCCGACGTTCGCCGCGGGCGGCCATGACCGAGGTGCCGGCGAGGGCGGCGAGACCGAGGAAGGAGATCACCGCGATCGGTCCCTGTGTTTCGATCAGGATGCCGCCGAGGACCGCACCGCTGGAGATCGCGATCTGGAAGGCGGGGATCACGAGCGCACCGGCGCTTTCGGCCTCGTCAGGGGCGTGACGCACGACGAAACTCTGGATGCTGACCGGGAATGCACCGAAGGCGAGGCCCCAGAGGGCGATTGCGACAGCTGAGACGACAAGCGATGCGCCGCCGATCGCCAGTATCAGGGCCGATACGGCGACAAGGCTGCCGAAGATCGTCACCGACAGACGTGCACTGCGTTCCGAGACAATGCCGCCGAGGATGTTGCCGACGAAGCCTGCGATGCCGTAGCCGAGCAGAATCAGCGAGATCGTTTCGACGTCGAGCTTCGGCACGCGCTCCAGGAACGGGCGGATATAGGTGAAGCCGGCGAAATGGCCTGCGACGAAGAGGAGGATGGTGAACAGTGCGGTTCGGATGGCCGGACGGCGCATCAGGGCCGCGAGCGTTCCAAGACCTGCATGGCCGGTCGGCGGCAGGGCGGGCAAGGTGAAGGCCTGCACGGCCAGCGCGACCACGCCAACGGCTGCGGAGAGGTAGAATGCCGAGCGCCAGCCGAGCGTCGAACCCAGCCAGGCGCCGAGCGGAGCAGCGCAGACGGTGGCGAGCGAGACGCCGGCCATGATGATGGCCATGGCGCGCGGCATGCGGGCCGGCGGCACGAGGCGCATGGCAAGTGCTGCCGACATGGCCCAGAACCCGCCAAGGCCGATGCCGAGCAGGACACGGGCGGCCAGCAGCATGACGATGTGGTTGGCGACCGCCGCCAGCAGGCTCGAAATGATCAGAAGCGTGGTCAGGGCGAGAACCGTCCAGCGCCGGTCGATATTGCGGGTGCCGATGATGACGCCGGGGCCGGCGATGGCTGCAATGACGGCGGTCGTGGTGATCGACTGGCCGGCAACGCCGGTGCCGACGCCAAGATCTGCCGACAGCGGCGTCAGCAGGCTGACGGGCAGGAATTCCGCGGTAACAAGGCCGAAGACGCCAAGCGTCAACGATATGACAGCTCCCCAGCGTGCGGGTGTGTCGTCGGCCTGCGGCGACGTGGCTCGTTGGACGCTCATATCCATTGGTGTAGACTCCTGACTGAATGATGCGCCCTGGATAGGCTTCACTCGCCGGATGTTCCATGCTAGATAATCCGATATGCTTGATCATTCGTCCAAACTGACATCTGACCTTACGTCCGATCCGCTGACCGAAATGTTGCGGGGGCTTCGCCTTGATGGGGTCGACTACGGTCGCTGCCGTCTGGCCGAGCCGTGGGGAACGGCGTTTCCGGCGCAGGATGCCGCGCGGTTTCATTTCATCAAATGCGGCCGGGCGATCATCAAGACCGAAACCGGCAACTGGCAGGAGTTGAAAACCGGCGATGCGGTGCTGATCCCGCGGGGAGAGGCGCATGTTCTGGCGAGCGCTGCCGATGCGCCGACCTTGCCGTTCGAACACTACGGCCGCAAGGAAGTCTGCACCGGGATTTATGATCTGAAATGCCGCAATACGGCCGAGAGTGGCGGCACGCTGGTGTTCAGCGGCTCCCTGCGCTTTAACGTCGACCGGCTGCATCCGCTTTTGCAGATGATGCCGGAGACGATGCTGACCAGTGATCTCGCCAAGGATGACCCGGCCATTCCGCATCTTCTCGAGGCGATGACGCGCGAAGTGGATATGGACCGTGTCGGCGCCGGAGGCATTCTGGCGCGACTGGCTGACGTGCTGATGGCGACGATGATCCGCACCTGGGTTGAACACGGTTGCGGCGAGACGCGCGGCTGGATCGCGGCCGTCCGGAGCCCTGATGTTGGCCGCGTGCTTGCGGCGATCCATTTGCAGCCCGAACGCGACTGGAACAATGTGGAACTGGCGCGCCTGATGGGCATCTCCCGCTCGGGCTTTGCAGAACGGTTCGCACGCGTTGTCGGCGAGACGCCGGCGCGGTATGTGGCACGGGTGCGCATGCACCAGGCCCGGCTGTGGCTGAAGGACGGGATGCGCGTGGCGATGGTTGCCGAGCGGCTGGGCTATGACGCCGAGGCCTCGTTCAGCCGCGCCTTCAAACGTGTGATCGGCGATCCGCCGAGCCATTATCGCAACAAGGCCGATCCGGTCCGAGCGCTGGCGCCCCTTGCTGCGGTGTCCTTGGTCGCTGCCGAGTAGGTTTGGCAGCGGAAGCCGCTAATCCTTTAGCCTCAGCTCATCGGACTGCATCTGCATCGAGCTGAGTGTGGAGAGGAAGGTCATGCCGAGAAGGCTTTCGTCGAGCCTGCCTTCTTCCGCCACCATGGCGCGGACATCGCGCCGGACGATCGGGCCGATCGAGACTTCGCTCAAACGCACCGGCGCTGCCTGGGCGCGGCCGTTGGCGGTCATGACAGTTACCGAGTAGCTCAGCGCCGAAGGATCAAGGCCGATGCGGCGTGCATCTTCGTAGGTCAATACGATGCTGCTTGCACCGGTATCGACCAGCATCGGCAGGACCTTGCCGTCGACGCCGACATTGGCTTTGAAATGGTCGCCGAGCGTCTTGTGGATGACTACTTCGCTGCTGCCGTCGCTGGATGTGGTGACGACCGCGGTGCCGGGCAGGAGGCCTGCCGTCATGCGGGCGCCAAAGCTGCTGAAGTCGTTTCGGTAGAGATAGCCCGCAACCAGCGCCATGATGATGACCAGCCAGATGGCAAGCTGGCGGGCAACGGTTCCGACGTTGCCGCGGCGGCCCTGCAGGACGCCGGCGGATAAAAGTGCGGCGATCGGGATCAGATAGACGAGGCTGCCGAAATCCTCGTTGGCCATGCCGAATGTGCGGCCGCTGTCGTGGTTGTAGACGAGCAGCGCCAGACCGGCACCGAGGATGAGGAGGACAACGGTAAAGCCGTTCATGCGGTGGTTGTTTCCTTCCTGACGGTGGCGTTTGCTGTTCTTCTGCGCTTGAGCTCACCGAGCTTTTCGGGTTCGACGGTGTCGAGCCGTGTGGGCAGCAGATCCATCAGCTGAACGCGCTCGTCATCGGTGAAACCGGTCCATCCGGCTATCTCGTCGCCGGTGCGTCCGCAGCCGAGGCAAAAGCCTGTTTTCATGTCGATCGAACATATCAGTGTGCAAGGCGAAATCATCGCGTCCATATCGTGGGTTCAGAGGCCGAGAGCAAGGGCCGATAACAGGGCGATCTCGCAGAGTTGTTGCGTGGCACCGATCGTATCACCGGTATGCCCGCCGAGTTTTTTCGCGACGTAGCGGTTGAAACCCCAGGCGGCGGCGGCAGACAGGCCGAGCGCGATCAGCGCATGCGGCAGGCCGAAACCGGGTATGAGCAAGACAAGGCCGGCGGCAGCGCCGATCAAGAGCGCGAGATTGCGGGCATTGTCGTCAGGCATTCCGGCACCGGCTGCGACACCGTTGTTTCGCGCGGGCGGCAGGGCGCGCCAGTGGGCAACCAGCAGTGCGCGGCTGACGGCGGCGCTGGAGAGAAGGGCGAGAGCCGCCGCCTCTGGCGAAAGCCGCGCAATGCCGGCCAGTGCTGCGGCACGCAGGCCGAAGGAGAGGATGAGCGCGACGACGCCATAGGAGCCGATGCGGCTGTCCTTCATGATAAGAAGCGCATGATCTGCATCGCGTCCGCCGCCAAGACCGTCGGCGGCATCGGCAAGGCCATCTTCGTGCAGCGCGCCGGTCAAGAGGGTGATCAGTGCGAGTGCGATCAGAACCGGCAGGAGCGTATCTCCAGCGGTTGACTGGATGCTGCAGAGGCTCAGGAGAAGGAGAGCGGGAAGAAACGCGATCAGCAATCCGGCGACCGGAAAGGCGCGCACGGCACGTGACACCGTGCCGTCATAGCCGGCAAAGAAGCGATCCGGCACGGGCAGGCGGCTGAGGAACCCTACCGAGCGGGCGAGATCTGCAACGAAGTGGTTTGCGTGTAGCAGTTTGTCTCTCCTGCCTTTGCGAGGCCTGTTTTGAGAATGGGTTTTTCGGCCGCAGCCTTTTTGACCTTGTCCCGTCCGACCTGACCTTGTCGCGTCGCTGATAGCCGATTATGAGATGGCGCATAAAGTATGATTTGCTGAATGATCAATCCCTACCCGATCCAGCGTCAGAAGACGATACCGCCCGAAAAGACCGAAGAGAGTTTTCCATGAGCATGACCGGCCTGCCGTTCGACGATTTCCGCACCCTGATGCAGAACCTTCCCGGCCCCGATGCAAGGGCATTGGTGGCGGCCCGCGAACGCGACGCGCAACTGACAAAGCCGGCGGGTTCGCTCGGACGTCTTGAGGAGATCGCCTATTGGCTGGCGGCCTGGTCGGGGCGGGCGCCGAGCGTCACGCGGCCGCTGGTGGCGATCTTTGCCGGCAATCACGGCGTCACCAGACACGGGATTACGCCGTTTCCCTCGTCCGTGACGCAGCAGATGGTCGAGAATTTTGCGGCTGGCGGTGCGGCGATCAACCAGATCTGCGTCACGCATGATCTCGGCCTCAAGATCTTCGATCTGGCGCTCGATTATCCGACCGGCGACATCGCCACCGAAGCGGCACTTTCCGAGCGCGACTGTGCAGCGACGATGGCATTCGGCATGGAGGCGATTGCCGGCGGCACGGATCTTCTGTGCATCGGCGAAATGGGGATCGGCAACACGACGGTTGCGGCCGCAATCAACCTGGCGCTCTACGGCGGCGAAGCGGAAGACTGGGTTGGTCCCGGGACCGGTTCGCATGGGGAGCTTCTGGCCCGCAAAGTGGCCGTGGTGAAGCAGGCGGTGGAGTTCCACAAGGAGCATCTGTCGGACCCGCTGGAAGTGCTGCGTCGCCTCGGCGGACGCGAGCTTGCAGCGATCGCCGGCGCTATTCTCGCCGCGCGGATGGAGAAGATCCCTGTTCTGCTCGACGGCTATGTGGTTACGGCTGCGGCCGCTATCTTGAAGGCGGCCAATCCGTCGGCGATCGACCACTGCCTGATCGGCCATGTCTCTGGTGAGCCGGGGCATCTGAAGGCCATCGAGAAGCTTGGCAAGACGCCGCTTCTGGCGCTCGGCATGCGGCTGGGCGAGGGTACCGGTGCAGCGCTTGCGGCCGGTATCGTCAAGGCGGCGGCTGCGTGTCACACCGGCATGGCGACTTTCGAGCAGGCCGGCGTCAGCAACAAGGACTGATGCTGGATGGAAAAGACGCCGCTGGACAGCCATATCGAAAAAGCGGCGACCTTTCGCAGGATCATCGCCTCGTTCCGGTATTCGATGCAGGGCCTTGCGAGGCTCTGGCGCGAGGCGGCGTTCCGGCAGGAGGTTTACGCCTTCCTGATCGGGATCGTCATCTTTGCGGTCGCCGGAGCGGGCTTTGGCGACTATTTCATCTTCATCATCCTGATGCTCGTGCTGTTTTGCGTGGAAGCGCTCAACACGGCAATCGAGGAACTTGTCGATAGGGTGTCGCCGGAGATTTCGGTTGTCGGACGGCACGCGAAGGATCTCGGATCCTTCGCCGTGTTCTGCCTTCTCTGCGCCAACGGCCTGTTTGCGCTCTATGTGGTGGTAAAGCCGATCTGGATCTGATCCGAACGGCGCTTGTGCCTCAGCCGATAAGGTCGAAATCGCCGGCGGTGAGGCCGAGGTTCTTGTCGAGTTGGGCAAATTGCACGGCGGCGGTCTTGCCGGTGCCGTCGGCGTCGTAGAACAGCTTGCCGGTCAGCTTGTCGTAGATGATCCGGTCGCTGGCATCATGCGCCTTGGTGCCGGTATGGAATGCGCTGGACAGGAGATCTCCGACCTTGCCGGCCTTGGCGAAGATATCGTCGTCCAGCCAGATGGTGTCGTCCTTCGCACTGAAATCGCTGATCGTATCGATATTGGACGCGCCGAGCTTCGTCTCGAACACGAAGATATCGGCGCCGCTGTTTCCCGTGAGAACGTCCTTGCCGGCCCCGCCGGAGAGTTTGTCGTTTCCGGCGCCACCGGAAAGCTTGTCGTTGCCGGATCCGCCGATCAGGGTGTCGTTGCCTTTGCCGCCATCGAGGCGATCATTGCCGTTGCGTCCATCGATCCGGTCGCTACCGGCAAGACCGTCGATCGTATCGGCAAGCTGCGAACCGCGCAGGCTATCGTTCTTGTCGGTCGGGCGGATGAAGACCGGGTCGCCGTCATGGGGGGCGGCCAGGCGGTCGAGATCGCGATCTGGTGCGGCGTATGGGATGAACCCGTCTTTCAGAGCAAGCTTGTTGAATTCGTCGATCCGCGCTGTGCCGTTGATATAATCGACGGCGAAGACCGGCTTGCCGTTCGCGAGGAAATCCTTTTTCAGGACATCGATCGTCTCGCGGTCCGGGTTGAGCTTGTTGTTCTCATCCGCATCGCCGCCATAATAGACGTCCTCGACTGCGATGCCGCCGATTGCGCCGAGATAGGCCTTCTTTCGGGCGCTGTCGGAGCCGAGGTCCTCCATGATGAAGGCGCCGTTTTGCGGAATGACGAAAAAGTCGGGGTTGGTTTTGCGGGCATGCTCGGTCAGCGCGACGATGAAATCCACCATGCGCTGAGCCGCCTGCTTGGTGTTTGCCGGATCGCCCGGCTGCCTGTCCTTGGCCGAGGCCTCGGCGCCCCAGAAATAGTAGGCATCGACGATGTCGAGATAGGCGGCGTCGAAGCCTGCCTTGACGATCGCATCGAAATCCCCGGTCTTCTTGTCGTTGAAGATCAGGTCCTGCCAGTCCTTGTCCCAGTAGCGAACTTTGCGTGATTCCGGCCAGTCGGCGTTGACGGGACCGAGCCAGTCAGGGGCTTTCGACGTCAGCTTGTCGCTGGCTTCGCCGCCCGATGTCCACGTCGTCTTCCAGTAGTCGCGAAACTCCGCGGCTTCTCCGATCGAGATATAGGACGCGACCACCGAGGGGCCGCCCATACCGTCCTTCATCCGGGTGATCTCGTCGGCGGTAAACCGCTCCGCATTGCTGCCGTCGCGTGTTGAATCGATGACAAGAAAATCATGCGTCGCGGACGCCAGCAGACCGGCATCGAGCGGATTGCCGTTCGTGCCCTGCAGCTCATAGCCCCAGTTGTCGACTGTGACTTTGCCGGACGACGTTGTGAAACTGACCAATTGGTGACCTGGCTCGCGACTGAAGTCGCGGAGTAATGTTAAGCGAAGCTCTTGCGGCGGCGCTCGATGGCGGGGGCGTCGGCGATGGCGGGGACGCTCTGGAGGATGCGGGTCGAGGGCAGGATGGCGATGGCTTCGGTGCCTTCGCGCAGCTTCGAGCGCAGGATGAACTGACCGTCGTGCTTGGCAAGGATCGCCTGGACGATCGGCAGGCCGAGGCCTGTTCCCTGTTCGGCGTTCTTGATGGCAATCGATCCCTGACCGAAGGCGGAGAGCACGATCGGGATTTCCTCTTCCGGAATGCCCGGTCCGTTATCCTTGATCGCCACATACTGGCCGCCGCCCGCGGTCCAGCCCACCTTGACGGTGATTTCGCCACCCTGGGGCGTGAACTTGACGGCGTTGGAGAGAAGATTGAGCATGACCTGACGCATCGACTTCTCGTCGGCCCAGACCTGCGGCATGTGCTTTTCGAACTGGTCACGGATGGTGATGCTTTTCGCCCGGGCGCGCAGCTGGACCATGCCGATGCAATCTTCCGCCACTTCCAGAAGCGACAGCGAATCCTCCGTCAGATCGTAGCGGCCGGCTTCGATGCGCGACAGGTCGAGGATCTCGTTGATGAGGTTCAGGAGGTGCTGGCCGGAGCGGTGGATGTCGCCGGAATATTCCCGGTATGTCGGGTTGGCGAGGGGGCCCAGGACCTCGGAACTCATCACCTCCGAGAAGCCGAGGATAGCGTTGAGCGGGGTGCGAAGCTCGTGCGACATCGAGGCAAGAAAGCGGGATTTTGCCAGATTGGCTTCTTCTGCACGGCGGCGAGCCTCGTCAGACATGGACTTCGCCACTTCGAGCTCGGCGATCAGATCGTCCTTTTCCGACTGATAGGACATCAGCGTCAGGTTGGAGCGGTAGAGGCGCTCGGCGACGTAATGGAAAAACACGACAGCCGTCGCGCACATGGCGGTAAGGCCGATATCGAGGACCTGACCCGACAGGATGGCGATGCTGAGAAGCGCCGCAATCATCGGCACGAAGCCGTAGAGAACGCTCTGGCGCAGCATGAACGTGCTCATGGCGGTGTAGGACACCGCAAACAGAAGCACCGCGCCCTTGTAGAAATAGAAGCTGTCGCCAGCGCAGGTGGAGCAGCCCTGAAGCGCGAAGACACCCCAGCCGCAGCCGAGCAGGATATGTCCCGTCAGAAGGCGTCTACGCCATTTCCTGGTGTCGGCAGCCGTTATCTCCACCTTGCTCGCACGGCGTGCCAGAAGCACGTTGATCGCGTGCAGGCACAGCATCAGCAGCGCCCAGGCGAAGATGTGGATATCCGGATTGAGATAGAAGCCGATGGCGGTGACGACGGCAACAACGAGCGGCGTCATCAGTGCCGCCTGCAAACCGGACCCGATATGGATGGAGAGCATATCGCGATCAAACGCGAAATTGCCATTGGACGACGACTGCAGCCGATCACGGGTCGCACGGACAGCCTTCGAGACAGCCTTGTTGCGGTGGCTGCGCGTGCGATCGACGATATTCTTGTCGGTTGATGTGCTGACGCCGCTACTCATAGGCTGTGTACTGGGCCTGTAAACTGATATCCCCGGGGTACTTGAGAGGCTAATCCGCAAACCTTAAGAAGATGCTGCCGGGAAAGGATTTGTTTGCCATTTCCGTGAAGCTTCCGTTTTGTTGTAAGGCTCAAATGTGACCCGTATCGTTAAAATAGGCCGCGACGCCGTGTTCCTGGCGGCGTTCATCTTCCTGGGCTCGCTGATCATCGCCAAGCTCGATATCGGCCAGGGAAGCGCGATAAACGGTCCGTTTTTTGCGATCGATGGCGACACGCTGGCCGCCGGTGCTGAGCGGCTTCGGCTTGTCGATATCGATGCGCCGGAGGCTGGCCAGAGCTGTGGCGATGGCAAGGGCGGAGAGTGGGCCTGCGGCGATGCGGCTCGCGAAGCCTTGTCGAAGCTTGCGGCGAGTTCCATGACCGAGTGCCGCGGCGACGCGCGCGATCGCTACCGGCGTGTTCTGGTCTCCTGCCGCCGCGGTGACCTCGACATCAATGGCGAGATGGTGCGCCAGGGCATGGCTGTGGCGTCCGGTGGTTACGGGCGCGAGGAGGCGGCCGCGAAGGGTGCAGGCGAGGGGATCTGGGTCGGACCGTTCGAGAGGCCGAAAGCGTACCGGGCGGCGAAGGGGGCGATGGATGACGACGAGGGCACAACGGCGATTGTCGATCGCGTAGGCGAGCTGTTCGACCGGCTGAAGGCTGCGGTTTCGTGGTGAATGGCGATCCGGCTGGCATCGCGTCTCTCGCGGCCTCGATCGCGCAGTGTCGCATCTGTCGCGATCATCCGCTGAAGGGCGAAGCGGACCGGCTGCCGCACGAGCCGCGGCCGGTTGCCGTGCTGTCTGCCACCGCCCGGTTGCTGATCGCCGGGCAGGCGCCGGGCTTGAGGGTTCACGAGAGCGGTCTGCCGTTCAACGATGCCTCGGGCAACCGCCTGCGGGACTGGATGGACGTGACGCGCGAGGAGTTCTACGATGCGCGGCGACTTGCGATCGTGCCGATGGGGTTCTGTTTTCCGGGCTATGACGCGAAGGGCAGCGACCTGCCGCCGCGCAAGGAATGTGCGCCGGCCTGGCGCGCCCAAGTGATGGCGGCGATGCCGCAGATCGATACGATCCTCGTGATCGGGCAGTATGCGAGTGCATGGCATCTCGGATCGCAGCGCAAGCCGAGCATGACAGAAACGGTCATGAACTGGCGGCAGTATTTCTTTGCCAACGAGGGACCGCGCATTCTTCCTCTTCCTCATCCGAGCTGGCGCAATACCGGTTGGCTGCGCAAGAATCCGTGGTTCGAGGCAGAGGTTATTCCAGTGCTTCGGCATCATGTGGATAGCCTGGTGCGGGGAACAAATTTCGCTTAACTGTGCGATATTCGGGTATATAACGGAAAATCATTTCGAAAGGACGTTTGATGGACCGCCTGGACCGCAAGATTCTGCGCATACTGCAAGAAGACTCCACGCTCGCCGTTGCAGATCTCGCAAAGAAGGTCGGACTGTCGACGACTCCGTGCTGGCGGCGCATCCAGAAGATGGAAGAGGACGGCGTGATCCGCCGTCGCGTGGCGCTTCTCGATCCGGTCAAGGTCAATACCAAGGTCACGGTGTTCGTCTCCATCCGCACCGCAAGCCACTCGATCGAATGGCTGAAGCGGTTTTCCGAAGTGGTGGTGGACTTTCCCGAAGTGGTTGAATTCTACCGCATGAGCGGCGACGTCGATTACCTCCTGCGCGTGGTCGTGCCTGACATTGCTGCCTATGACGCGTTCTACAAGCGCCTCATCGCCAAGATCGAGATCCGTGACGTGTCGTCCGTCTTCGCGATGGAGCAGATCAAGTACACGACTGAACTGCCGCTCGACTATATGTTGCTCGACAATCAGAAGTCCGGCGACAGCGACTGATGGTCAAGGCGCTTCACAGGGCTGTTATTTTCGATTGCCCTTAATGAGGCCGGACCTACCTTGAGCGTGTGACCCGGTGCATGTCATGTGCCGGGCGCGAGCCTCAAGGAGACCTGATGCCCACGCCATTCCTACGTTCTATCGTTGTCGTTGCTGCCGCCTTAGCCCTGCCGGGCCTCGGTGCGGCGCAAGGCGTGTCCTCGGAGCACCCGACCTATGGTCCGAGGCTGGAAGGCTTCGAGTATCCGTTCAAGACTGAAGTCTTCAGCGTGGCGGGGCAGAGGCCGGATGCTGCGGCCGCAAGCGACAGCCAGCCGCTGGAAATGGTTTTCATGGATATCGCCCCTGAGACGCCGAACGGGCGCACCGTGGTGCTTCTGCACGGCAAGAATTTCTGTGCGGCAACCTGGGAGGCGACGATCGGTCGGCTGACCGGCGCCGGTTACAGGGTGATCGCACCCGACCAGATCGGTTTCTGCAAGTCGAGCAAGCCGGCCGCGTATCAATTCAGCTTCCAGCAACTGGCGCAAAACACCAAGGCGTTGCTCGACGCGCGCGGTATCGACAAGGCGACGGTGGTTGGTCATTCGATGGGCGGCATGCTGGCGACGCGGTTTGCGCTGATGTATCCGGACTTTACCGAGCAGCTGGTTCTGGTGAACCCGATCGGTCTCGAAGACTGGAAGGCGAAGGGCGTGCCCTACCAGTCGATCTCGACGGCCTTCGAAGGTGAGCAGAAGACCAGCTTCGAGAGCATCAAGGCCTACCAGCAGAAGTTCTATTATTCCGGCCAGTGGAAGCCGGACTATGACAAGTGGGTGGAGATGAGCGCCGGCATGTCTGCGGGCGAGGGAGGAGATCAGGTTGCCTGGAACCAGGCGCTGACCTCCGACATGGTCTTTACCCAGCCTGTTGTCCACGAGTTCGGGCAGGTGAAAACGCCGACCCTGCTCATCATCGGCACGACGGACAAGACGGCTCCGGGCGCCAACCGCGCCAGCAAGGCGATCGCCGCATCGCTCGGCGATTATACCAAGCTCGGCAAGCAGGCGGCGGAATCGATCCCCGGGGCGAAGCTGGTGGAGTTCGATGACCTCGGCCATTCGCCGCAGATTCAGGATCCGGACCGGTTCCACAAGGCGCTGCTCGACGGGCTGAATGATCGCTCGTGATACTGGGAACCGCGTTCGCTTCAGAGAACGCGGTTCCTGATCAGCTTTCCGGCACGATTGCCGGCATGCGGAAGGTGAACACCGTCTGAGTATCATCAGAGGTGACATCGATATGGCCACCATGGGCCTTGGCGATCTGCGACGCGATGTAGAGGCCAAGGCCTAGACCCTGATCATGGGTGCCCGCATCGCTGCGGCTGAAGGGCTGGAACAGTTTTTCGATCGCCTTGCCGGTGATCGCGGTTCCGGCATTGGCGATTTCCAGTTTCAGTTCGTCCCCTTCGACCGTTCCCAGAATGCGGATCGGATGTTCTGTAGAGCCGTGGGTGATCGCGTTGCCCAGAAGGTTGGAGAACATCTGCGCAAGGCGGTCATGGTCGACATCGAACAGGCCCGGCAGCTCTATCTCGACGTCAATCTGCCGCTCTGGATGGGCAGAGCAGATTTCCGAGACGACCTGCATCAGTGTGGGGCCAAGCGGACGATCTGCTTCCCTGCGTAGACCCAGACCACCACCAAGCCTTCCGCGGGCGAAATCCATGACGTTATCGATCAGGCCGGACATGCGCAGGATACTGCCGCGCATCATGTAGAGAACCCTGGTGGACCGCTCGCTTTGCGCTTCGCGCTGCAGGATGTTGATGCCGCCGTCGAGCGACGCAAGGGGATTTCGAAGATCGTGGCCGAGGACTGCGATGAACTGTTCCCGCAACCGAGCCGTCGCTTCCGCATCGAGCAGGCTTGCATTGGCCCGATCGAGCTTCTCGTCGGCTTCCAGATGGTAGGCAATCAGTTCGGCAAACAGCTTGAATGTTCCAATCACCTGCGGATTGTTGAGCGCCGCCGGCTTGGGATCTATGGCGCACAGGGTTCCGAAATAACGGCCATCCGGCAGGATGATCGGCATGGAGATGTAGCTCTTCAGTCCGTAGAGCTTCGGGGTTTGATGCTGGAAGTAAACAGGGTCTTCGGCGACGTTGTCGATGACGATAACGTCGCGCGATTGCCGGACTTCGTGGCAGAGCGTCGTTTCGACCGGCAGTTCTCCTCCGGCCGGGAGTCCGAAATGGATGTTGTCCAGAACCTGGCAGGCAACCCACCGATCCTCCGTGACGCGAACCACTGCCGCATATCCCATCCCGGTCGCGCGACAGACAACATCAAGGATCGTTGGTACGGCACCGATACGCTGGACTGCGTCTATGTCGTCCTGAAAGTCATGCGCCATCAATATTCACCAATCCGGCTGACCTTGGTCCTCCAAAATACCCTCTACCCATGGGGCGTCGCAAGGACATCCACCACGCGTCAGGCTCACCGTCGCCGCATAATGCTGATGTAACCGCGAGTCCAGGTTTGCACCAGTCTGCTGTAGCTAAGGATAGAGCAACGGCCAATGTCAACGGGCCGTCGCCACGACTACTGTCGTATTGATAAATTACTTCCGCTCCAACCGTGCCAGCAGCGACGACGTGTCCCAACGCTTGCCGCCCATCGCCTGCACTTCAGCATAGAACTGGTCGACCAGCGCGGTCATTGGCAGGTTTGCGCCGTTGCGACGGGCTTCGGTGAGGACGATATCGAGATCTTTGCGCATCCAGTCGACGGCAAAGCCGAAGTCGTATTTGCCCTGGTCCATCGTCTTGTGGCGGTTTTCCATCTGCCAGGATCCGGCAGCTCCCTTGGAGATGACGCCGACGACGGTCTCGATGTCGAGGCCTGCCTGCTTGCCGAAATGCACGGCTTCCGCCAAGCCCTGGACGACGCCGGCAATGCAGATCTGGTTCATCATCTTGGTCAGCTGGCCGCTGCCGACCGGACCCATCAGGCCGACCATGCGGGCATAGGCCTCGATCACAGGCTTTGCCGTGTCGAAGGTTTTCTGATCGCCGCCGCACATGACAGTCAACACGCCGCCTTCGGCACCCGCCTGGCCGCCGGAAACCGGTGCATCGATAAAGCCGATGGCTTTCTCGATGGCGGCTGTCTCCAGTTCACGGGCGACTTCGGCGCTGGCCGTCGTGTTGTCGATCAGGATCGCGCCGGATTTCATGCCAGAGAGAACGCCGTCCTCACCTGTGGTCACCTGGCGCAGATCGTCGTCGTTGCCGACGCAGATGAAGACAAAATCGGCATCTTTTGCGGCTTCGGCTGGCGTTGCACCGGTTCCTCCGCCGAACTTCTTTGCCCACTCGGCAGCTTTGGACGCGGTGCGGTTATAGACGGTGACGTCATGGCCGCCCTTTTCCTTCAGGTGGCCTGCCATGGGGAAACCCATAACGCCAAGACCGATGAATGCCACTTTCGCCATGCCGGAACTCCCTGAATTGCTGTGATGCGAGGATTAGAACAAAGCAAGGCCGACGGGAAGGGCAAAGCGCTCGCAAGCCTAACTAGCTGACCTGTCACGACGCTCCACCCGCCGGCTGCGGCGCGTTGGAAATGGGTTCGGTGATACCGTCGTGCAGAGCAGGGTCTTTCTTCTGATCAGAACGGCTTGATCACGGCGAGCGCCACGATCAGCACGAGACAGACCATGATGATCGGCATGCCGAGACGCACGAATGCGTTGGGATCGCGTTTTGGATCGGCCGCCATCTTGCGCATGGCCGCCCCCTGCATGCCGTGCAGCGCGGAAAGCAGGATCACCAGCACGAACTTGGCGTGAAGCCAGCCACCCGAAAAGCCGACATAGCCGATTGCCAGCCACAGGCCGAAGATCCAGGCCCCGGCAAGGGCTGCGGTCGTGACGGTGCGGTCGTATTTGCGCAGCGACTGGATGACGCCGACCCGGATCGTCGGGGGCACCATGGAGATGACGATGGCGTTCACCAGCATGCCGCCGATCAGCAGAAAGTCGGAGATGAGGTGCAGGGTCTTGAGAACGAAATACAGCATGGGTCAGTCACTCCAGATCATGGATTCGGTAAAGCCGAGTTCGGCGAAGTCTTTTGCGCGCAATGCCTGTTCCTGCGGATCGGACGGAAAGAACTCGTCGAGCTGCGGTGGGGAAACAGGGGTGGAAGACAGCATCGCGTGCACCTGGCCGCGATGATGGATCTGGTGCTGGAAGAGGTGCAGCAGAATTCGATCGGCACGCTCGACCTGGACATGGTTTTGTCGCGGGATCCGGATTTCCCCGGCGAGGTCGGCCTCGCTCGGCGACGACAGTGATCGATCATGCGACGGTCGACGGCCCGTTGTTCCCGATCGAGATCCGCGATCGCGGGGAAGGGTGTCTGCGGCTCGAAGGCCGAAGCGCCGGGACAGTGTCCTTCGAGCGCACCGACGTAAAGCCAGTCCACCGTGAGAATGTGGTTGAGCGTGTGGATGATCGACGGGAAGAAGCTTTGCCGCGGCGCATCAAGATCCGCGGCCGACAGCAGCGCACAGGCTTTGAGCAGCCGATGATTGGCCCAGGCATTGTTATAGGCCTGGGCGAGAATATAACGCTGCGGTCCCATCGCCACCTCCATTGCGAAGTTGGTTTAGCCGTTCGGCACGGAGATGAGAAGACGGAAGTTGGTGTGGCTGCTCCGATGATGAACGGGGGGAGCTCAATGCCTAGACAGTATCCGATGCTGGACCTGACGTTTCCTGCTTTTTGTTCTGGGGATTGCGCTTGGAATCCCGGAAGTAGGAGGATCCTGGCTCGAGGCTGTCAGCAATGTCGTTCCACAACCGACGCAGGCGACGGACGTGCAGATCGTCCGAAATCCATGTCATCAGATGTTCCGCGGCTTTCGTGATCAGTTTCGGCTCGCTGCTGACCCGCTCCCGGGCCCACTTGGCGTATTCGTCCACCGAGACCGGGCGGGCATTCGTACCGTCCATGATCATGAAATTCATTTTCGCGATGTCAGCCAGCTTGCGCAGGTTGCTGGTCGGCGACATGAGGATGCTCATGTAGATGTCGTCGAATTCTTCCGGAGAATCGACGCTGTCGATTGCGCGTTCGAGGTCGAAGATCGTCCGGATGTTCAACTCCCGCAAAGCCAGGAATCGCTCGAGGCCGACGATATGACAGAGCTGCGCCTGGGCGACCCAGTCGATGCACTGATAGATCCCGAACGGCGTTTCGACGTGAAGGAGGATGGGGTTGTAGGTGGCAAGGTTCTGGATGTCGTAGATGCCGCAGTCTTCAAGCCGGAAGCGGATTTCGTAATCGATGCCGTTGATCACATCGAGCGACACGATCGGGGTGATGGACACGAAGCGGTCGTCGCTCACCTTGACCCAGGTGAAGATCTGCTGGAGCTTGACGAAGAGGAACTTGGTCGAGCTCTGCGGGAGCAGCCCGAGCATCGGCGCGAGTGCTATCCATGTGAGCGGCAAGGATTGGCCCGTGGTTTCGGCACCTGAGGTTGCCCCGCCAGTCAGAACACGTCCGATGCCGCCGAGTGGGTCCGGGAAGGCTGCAAACAGGATGGCCGCAAAGAGAACCGATGCCAGGCTTTCGATGGTGATTCTCAGAAATGTGGTCGACGAAAGATCGAACACAGCGAGGCGGGCAAGAAGGGTGCGTGCCGAGGAAATGTAGGCGCCGATAAAGGCGAGCGAACCGATCACGATAAGCTTCGAGGAGGTGTCACCGCCGACGAGACCGGGCACAGGGCACTGGACGGAGATTTGCAGCCCGCAGCAGATCGCGGAAATGAAGATGTGGAAGCCGATATAACTGAGAAGGACAAACCCCAGCGACGACAGGAACAGACGATACGCGAATGTCACGCGGCCCTTTGCCGCGAGACTGATAAACTGCCGCAGCTTGTCCGCTTCCGGGAGAGCATCGAATTTGTCCTTCTCCGGAAAAACCAGATCGGCCGTGTATTTCGAGCGGACGAATTCGAAGGATGGATTGGTCCCGAGTCGCGAAGCTACGGTGTTTGAGGCACTGCCTTTTTCACTGCTGAAGTTGACGTAGAAATCCTGGATCTGTCGCAGCCGGCGCAAGCGCACTTCGTTTCGAGCTGCGAAGATGAGAAGCGGGCCAAGCAGGGCGATGACGAGAGCTATCCAGTCAATGCTCGAAAACAAGCCGCCCAAAAACGATAGTTTTGAGAAGGGGCTATCCAGCAGCCCAGTCCAAGACGTGGCATCCATAGCAATCCCCCCAATCAATCCGAATGCTATCATCGGTTGATTAGGTGAGCTTTGCGCAACTTATACGTAATGTCAATATGACTCGGCGAACCGTCCAGTTTAGGGGCTCAGCCCTTCAACTTCGCAATCACCAGATGGCCCGGGCTCGGGTTGCCGTCCTGCATCCGCACATTGATTTCGGTCATTTCCACGACCGTAAAGCCGGTCTCTTCAAGCCGCGAGCGGATGTAGGATTCCGAGTGGACGAAGCGCTGGTGGGGGCCGACCCGGTAGGGGGTGGTGTCGGATGCGGGGAGCGTTTCGGACGAGAAGGCGAACAGGCCGCCTGGCACCATGTTTTCGGCAGCTCCGAAGAACAGGGGTTCGAGCGCGCCGAGATAGGGCAGGACGTCGGTTGCGGTGACGAGGTCGAAGGGCTCGTCGTCGTTATCGTCGAGGAAGTCCTCGACCTCAGCGACGTAGAGCGTTTCGTAGAGATCCTTCTCATGGGCGATCTCGACCATGTTTTCGGAGAGGTCGATACCGGTGATGTCGTCCACCATGTCGCGCAGGGTACCGCCTGTGAGGCCGGTGCCGCAGCCGAGATCGAGCATGCGCTTGAACGGGCCAAGGTTCAGTTCCTGCAGACGCTGGCGCAGGATAACGGGCACCGCGTAGCCGAGCTGTTCGACGAGGATGTCCTCGAAGCTTTCGGCATGCTGGTCGAACAGGGTTTCGACATAGGCGTCCGGCGCTCTCGGAGGCGTTTCGCCGCGTCCCATCGAGGCGATGCGGACTGCTGCGCCGCCGTGATCCTCGGGGTCGATTGCCAGCACGTCTTCGTAGGCTTTTACCGCCGCGTCGATGTCGCCGGCCTTTTCCAGCGCCAATGCGCGGTTGTAGGCCTCGGCCAAAGCTTCCTCGTCGATCTTCGTCATCGCCATCATCCTTTTCGTTGCGAAGCGCTTTAAGGGGCGGAGCGCCGTTTGGCAATCTGGACTAGCGTTTCAGGTGACGGGTCAGGCGGGCTTCCATGAATGCCCAGAGGTGCCTCAGCGCTTCGACCATCGTCAGGTAGAAGATCGCCGCCCAGAGATAGGTCTGGTAGTCGAAGGTGCGCGAGAAGGCATAGCGCGTCTCGCCCATCAGATCAAAAACGGTGACGATGGCGACCACAGCGGAGCCCTTGATCATCAGGATCACTTCGTTGCCGTAAGGGCGAAGTGCGACGATCAGTGCCTGCGGCAGGATGACCTTGCGCAGCGTGATGCGCTTGGAAATGCCCAGCGCCGCGGCGCCTTCGTGCTGGCCGCGCGGGACGCTTTCGATGGCACCGCGCAGGATTTCCGCCTGGTAGGCGGCCGTGTTGATCGTCAGCGAAAACAGTCCGCAATACCAGGCCTCGCGGAAGAACCACCAGAGACCGACGGATTCGAGTTCCGCCCTGAAACTGCCGAGACCGTAATAGATCAGGAAGAGCTGCGCGAGCAGCGGCGTCGAGCGGAAGAGATAGACGTAGGCGTAGGCGATCGTGTTGAGCACGCGGTTCTTCGACATGCGGGCGAACGCGATCGGCAGCGAAAGCAGCGCGCCGAGAACGATGGAGATGCCGACGATCGAGATGGTCGTCCACAGGCCGTTCAGGTAGCGCGGTCCGTATCGCTCGAACTTGGCCGTATCCCAGCCGTTGATCACCATCATGACAAGCGCGACCGCCAGCAGGCCCCAGAGCACCAGCACGATCATGCCGGTGACCTTGGCGGCGGTGAGCGGCCTCTCGGCGACGGCGGGCGCCGGGCGTGCCGGTATCAGCTCTTTCACAAAGCTCATCGCGATACTCCCGAGCGTTTGGCCCAGCGTTCGATGAAGCCGAGCCCGAACGAGGAGATCATCGCGAGCGCCAGATAGAGAAGGCAGGCGATGGTGTAGAAGAAGAAGGCCTCGCGGCTGACGCGGGCGGCAATGCCTGTCTGGCGGATGATATCGGCAAGGCCGATGACCGAGACGTAGGACGTATCCTTCAGCAAGATCAGCCAGAGATTGGTGAGGCCCGGCAGCGCGATGCGGATCAGCTGCGGCAGGACGATCAGGAACATCGTGCGCCAGCGCCGAAGGCCAAGCGCATCGCCGGCCTCATACTGGCCGCGCGGGATGGCGCGAAAGGCAGAGAGAAGCACTTCCGACGAGTAAGAGGAGAACACGACAGCGAGAGCTACCATCCCAGCCACGAAGGCGTTGATCTCGACGCGCCCGTCATAGCCTAAGGTCGACAGCACTGTCTGGAGAAGGATCTGGGCACCGTAATAGACGATGAACAGCGTCAGCAGCTCGGGAAGGCCGCGAAAGATCGTGGTGTAGATGCCGGCAGCCAGCCGCAGCAGCCGTTCTTCCGACTGCGCCGCGAGCGCGATCAGGAAGCCGATGATGAGGCCGACCGGCAGGGTCGCTAAGGCCAGCGTGATCGTGACCTTGACGCCAAAGGCGATCTCGTCGCCCCATCCGGCGTCGCCGCAGGCGATCAGGGAACCTTGGCCGAGCCAGGTAAAGATGCCGGCCGGGCCGCAAAACGGGTCGAGCGTATCGAAGAGGGCGGAGAGCCATCCGCTCATAGGGTCATTCCGGTTCGTTCCCCATGCGGCTTTTAAGATGCCGCTTCAGTCATAGGTGTCATTAAAAAGGAAAACGGCGGAAGGGCAAGCCTTCCGCCGTTCATATTCCGGCGTATAGACGATTACTTGTCGCCGTACACGTCGAAGTCGAAATACTTCTTGTTGATTTCGGCGTATTTGCCGTTGGCGCGGATCGCGGCGATCGCGGCGGTGAACTTGTCGGCCAGTGCCGTTTCGTCCTTGCGCACGGCGATGCCGGCGCCTTCGCCGTTGATCTCAGCATCGACCGGGAGCGGTGCAAGGATCTTGCAGCAGTTGCCGGCTTCGGACTTCACCCATTCCGACAGGACAACGATGTCGTCCACAACGCCGTCGATGCGGCCGTTGGTGAGGTCGAGCTTGTACTCGTCAGACGTCGGGTAGAGCTTCAGTTCGGAATCGGGGAAATGCTTCTCGGTGTAGTTCGAGTGGGTGGTCGAACCCTGGGCGCCGAGCGTCTTGCCCTTGAGCGAGGCCGCGGTCGCATCCTTCAGCGGCGAATCCTTCGGCACGGCGACTGCCGGCGGCGTGTTGTAATATTTCTTCGAGAACGCAACCTGCTGCATGCGCTCCGGCGTGATCGACATGGAGGCGATGATGGCATCGAACTTCTTCGACTGCAGCGCCGGGATGATGCCATCCCAGTCGTTGGTGACGAAGGTGCAGGTGACCTTCATTTCGTCACACAGCGCCTTGGCGATGTCGATGTCGAAACCGGTCAGATTGCCGTTGGATTCGAGAACGTTGAAGGGCGGGTAAGCGCCCTCGGTGCCGATCGTGAGCTTTTCCTGGGCAAGCGCGGATCCGGCGAAAAGCGATACAGCCGCGATGGATGCAGCTGCGAAAAGGCGGGACATGGTCATAATAATCCTCTCTGTTGGCAAGACCGGCGGCGTTGAATTCATACGCCATCCGGGTTGCGGGGCTTAAGGCCAGCTCGCCCCGTCTGACGTTTTATAGATACCGGCCAACGGGAAATTGCAACGGCATTTTCCTGCCCGATGACACCTCGCGGGAGGTGAACGCGGCATTCAGTTGTCATTCATGTGGTTGGGAACAGTCTTTGCGGAACCATATCGGTTGAATACCCGTTCAGCCGGCGCGTCAGCCCGAGGTCATTCTTTCGAACGATGCATAATACGGGATGCGCCAAGGGAAGAGACGCTTGAGAAGAGGAAGATTGCATGTCTAAAAAATTCAGACTGTTTGCCAGCGTGGCTGCGCCGGTGCTGTCGCTGCCGCTGATGCTGCAGCCGGTTGGTGCCATGCCGCTGAAGGCCGCCATTGAAGTCAACCAGACTCCGGCCTCGGTACCAGGTTTCATCCAGGTTCAGCAGGAAGTCATCGCGCCTGAAGATGGTGGTGGCGAAAAGCCGCAGCGTCCGCGCCGTGAAAAGAGCGAAGCGGGCCAGGGCGAAGACAAGCCAGAGCGGCCGCAGCGTCGCCAGGCCGCGGAAGACGGTGGCGGTGCCAGCGAGCGCCCGCAGCGTCGCCAGCAGGCTGAAGACAACGGCGGCGCAAGCGAGCGTCCAGCACGCCGCGCGCAGGCTGAACAGGGCGAGCCCGAGCAGAAGAAGCCAGCGCGCCGCGATGCCGAGCGTCAGCAGGATGCTCCTGCAGCAGGCGAACGCCCGCGCCGTGAAGCTCAGGAAAGCGATGCCAAGGAGCGTCCGCCTGCAGCGGACCGTTCCAATGCCGAAGGCGAGCGCCCGAAGCCATCCCGTGACCGCGCCGATCCGTCCAAGGCCGATGCTGCCGACAGGGCAAAGCCGGACGATGCAAAGCCGGCCAAGCCTGAAAAGGCACAGGCTGATCGTGCAAAGCCAGACCAGGCCGATCCGGATCAGGCTCGTCCGCAGCGCGAAAAGGCAGGCGATGAACAGTCGCCTGAGCGTCCGCGCGCGCAGGGCGATCGCAACAAGGTAGATCCGAAGGCCGACCCCAAGGTTGATCCGAAGGCTGCGGAACGCAATGCTCGCGACACCGACGCTGAGAACGGGGCTACGCCACCGCGCGACGCCAAGGATCGCAACCAGCGCGACCAGACCCGTCCGGATACTGCAGCGCAGCCAGACGCGGCTCGCCCAGACCGTAATCAGGCTGACCGTAACCCAGCCGACCGCGACCAGAACAACCGTCGCCCGGGTGATGCCGATCAGGCCAATCCGAACGAGCCCGGCCGTGATCGTCCCGATCGCAACCAGGCCGATCGCAACCAGCCGGAGACCGATCAGCCCGCAAACGGCCGTCCGCGGCCGCCGCAGGTTGCCGATACGCCTGACAAGGTGGAGCGCGCCAAGGAACTGGCGAAGGATCCGAAGTCTGCGCAGCGCGGCGAACAGCCGACCCTGCCGGTCGAAAACGGTGCAGCGGTGCTCGACAGCGCCAAGGAAGATGCACGTCCGCGTCGTCCGGACCGCGATGGTGAGCGTCCGCGCCGCGACCGCGACCGCGATGCCCAGCAGGCGGATCGTGCACCGCCACGTTCCGACGCTGATTCCCAGTCCAACACCCGGGAGACAGCCGACCAGAGGCGCAATTTCCGCGAACTGTCCGAAGAGCGCGGCGAACGGCTCGACCGTCGTCCGCAGTTCGATCGCCCGCGTGGCTGGGATTATCGCGGTCAGGACGGCCAGGACGTCGGTCGTAACGATCGCGGCAGGGATCGTGGCCGCGTAATCATCTCGATCGACAACCAGTCGGTCGTGCGCCACGATGACAGCCGCCGCTTCTATGAAGAAGACGGTCGCCAGCCGGAATACGAGCGTCTGCGCGATGGTCGTGTACGTGAAGTGATCGAGCGCGAAGACGGCACCCGGATCGTCACCGTGCGCAACCGTTACGGCGAGATCGTCCAGCGGTCGCGTATCGTGCGCGGCGGTGAGGAATACGTGCTCTACTATGCGCCGGAACTGTCGGAACAGAACCGTGGGGCGGATTATACCTGGCGCGATCCGGGTGACGATCTGCCGCCCATGCGTCTCGACGTTCCGCTCGACGACTACATTATCGACACGTCGTCGGAGCCTGACCGGAACTACTACGAGTTCCTCGAACAGCCGCCGGTCGAACAGGTCGAGCGCGTCTATTCGCTGGATGAGGTTCGCTACTCGGCCCGTATCCGCGACAAGGTTCGTCGTATCGACTTGGATACGGTCACCTTTGCAACAGGCAGTGCCGAAATTCCGATGAATCAGGCAAGCTCGCTGCGCAAGGTTGCGGATGCGATCAACCAGGTGCTGAAGAAGGACCCGGCTGAAACCTTCCTGATCGAAGGCCATACCGACGCCGTCGGCGCGGATGACGCCAACCTCGTCCTGTCCGACGAGCGTGCGGAAAGCGTTGCCCGCGTTCTGACCGACGCTTACGGCATCCCGCCGGAAAACCTGGCGACCCAGGGCTACGGCGAACGCTATCTGAAGGTTCGCACCGACGGACCGAACCAGGAAAACCGCCGCGTCACCATCCGCCGAATCACGGCGCTGGTAAAGCCGGTTGCGTCGAAATAGTACGGTTCACCAGAGTTGATCAGAGAGCGCCCGGTTTATCCGGGCGTTTTCATTTCTGCGGGAGAGAAACGACGTCCGCGATGAAATCCGCGATGGCGACCGTGTCGTCGAGATCGAAGACGGGCAGGGACGTACCCTCCACCGCATGATCGGCAGCGATGGCAACAATGTGCGGATCGGTCGGAGCCAGTGGCTCGCGGCTTTTCGATTCGAGCCTTCGGGCCTCGATCTTGGGCACAGGCTCGCGCTTGTAGCCCTCTATCAGCACCAGATCGCAGGGCGCGATACGATCGAGAACGTCCTGCAGACTGGGTTCCGGATCGCCGCGCAGCTCGTGCATGATGGCAAACCGGGTGCCGGAGACGATCGTCACTTCATGCGCGCCGGCCTGACGGTGCCGGAACGAGTCGGCGCCGACCTTGTCGATGTCGAAATCGTGGTGGGCGTGCTTGATCGTCGAGATCTTGTAGCCGCGGCGGGTGAACTCGGTCACCAGTCGCACGGCAAGGCCGGTCTTGCCGGAGTTCTTCCAGCCGGCAATTCCAAAGACACGGGGCGGCACTGTCATCTCAGAGCCTCGGTGAAGCGCTTGGCCAAGGCCAGATCCTCCGGAGTGTTGATATTGAGAAAAGGATCGAGCATTTCGCCGCCGATGTCGAGAATTGGGAAATCCACATAGACCGTCGAATGGCGATCCAGAAATGCCCTGAGGCGACGGTTGTCGGGATCGACAAGCCATTTTTCGAGGTCGTCGGCGATCGACTTCGGCCAGAGCGCGAAAACGGGATGCGTGCGACCATCCGACGTAGCGACGGCAATGGTTTCAGGGCCAGCGTCGGCTTTGAGACGTGCCACCAGATCCAGCGGCAGGAACGGACTGTCGCAGGGGACCGTCACCAGATGGGACGCATCGGTGTCCTGCGCCTGCAGGTCGAAAAGACCGGCCAGGACGCCTTCGAGCGGGCCGGCCTGGCCCGGTCTCAAGTCGGGAACGAGACGTAGCCCGGAGAGATCCTCTGAGGCTTCGGGCGCATTCAGAACGATCGATATCACCTGAGGCGCGAGCCGATCGACGACATGGCCGAGGATCGTCTTTCCGGCGAGCGGCAGATCAGCCTTGTTTTGCCCCATCCGGCTGGATCGGCCGCCGGCGAGAATGAGAGCCGGGAGATCGTTTGAGGCAGTTATCATCGGCCCGTTTCGCTCGTCTGCGTGGAGCCGGGCGGGGCGACGTCGGCGGCGGTCGCGACCTGCTGCTTCCTCTTTTTCTCGCGCGCGAACGTGTAGAGACCGGAGCCGATCACGATTGCCGCTCCCG
Organism: Rhizobium sp. PvP014; assembly: GCF_017876855.1. NCBI lineage: Bacteria > Pseudomonadati > Pseudomonadota > Alphaproteobacteria > Hyphomicrobiales > Rhizobiaceae > Rhizobium > Rhizobium sp. PvP014. The sequence goes on along the minus strand of NZ_JAGIOT010000002.1, from coordinate 1,161,459 downwards.
CAAGCATGCTGCCGCTCGGCTCCTCGCCGAAGAACAGGATCCCGATCGCCAGAGCCCAGATCAGGCTCGTGTAGCGGAACGGCGTCACAAACGAGACCTCTCCCGCGCGCATCGCCATGATCACGGTCTGATAACCCGCAAAAACGAGGAGCGATGTCAGGACGAGAATGGAGAAGGTGCCGGCGCTCACCGGTTGCCAGCCGCCCATCGGCACGATCAGGATAATGCCGAGAAGCGTGTTGGCAAAGCTGGTGAAGAAGGTGATGCTGATGGTCGGAATTTCCGCGCTGATCCGCCTTGTCGTCAGGTCGCGGCAGGCGGTGAAGCAAAGTGCGATCAGCGGATAGATTGCGTCCCCCGAAAATCCTTCCGCGCCGGGGCGCAGGATCAAAAGAACGCCGACCAAGCCGACCCCGATCGCGCTCCAGCGCCGCCAGCCAACCGGTTCACGAAAAATGAGTGCTGCGCCGAGCGTGACGACCAGTGGCAGCGACTGCATGATGGAGGCAGCGGTGGCAAATTCGAGCCGGGCGAGCGCGGTGAAATACGCAAGGGTGGCGCCGAGTTCGCAAAATCCTCGCAAAAGGACGAGGGGATGGCTCAGCGTTTTCAGCGAAATCGACGCGCGAAGGTGGCGCGCGATGAAATAGACGAGGGTTGTGGTCATGACCCCGCGCACGGCAATGATCTGTGCAATGCTGAGCTCTGACGTAACGGATTTGACCAAAGCGTCGTTGAAGGTAAATGCCGCCATGGCGAACGCCATAACCAGGGCGCCGCGTGCGTTTTCGGACAGACTCATGATGTCTCCTCGGGACCGCGCCGTCTTAACGCAGCTTCAAACGGTCCGCCAGCAGCCACATGTCCCCGTTCTTGCGAAATCGCAACTCGGACGTCCTTGAGTTAACGCTTGTTCAACCGAATTTGCAGATTGTGTGCAGCAATGTTACCCGCATGACGTGGGGGCGCTTGCTGGATAACCCGCGAATGAACAGCGGAGCCGGGGGCTACTCAACAACCCGGGGGTTCCATGTCATTCGTCGATCGTCTGCTTCAAAGACGCAAAATTGTCACCAAGGTTCTTCTCTTCGTCGTGCCACTGGTGCTTCTGATTGCAGGCGTGGGAATGGCTGGCTTTTATACGGCCGAAACGCTGAACGGTCATATGACCGTGACGCGTGCCACGATCGAAAATATCGGCGATTTCGAAGATCTCCAGTCATCGCTTCAGGCATTCACCGAGGCTCCGTCGGATCAGACCGTCGCGACCCTGCGGTCCAGTATCGCGCGTCAGGCTGACGGCGTCGGCCGGTTGCAAGGGCTGTTGCAGACCGAGGGTGACCGTAACCGGATAGCCGTTGTCCGCGAGCTTGCGGCTAAGCTCTCAGCCGACACGGATGGGCTGTGGGCGATCGAACAGATGCGCAAGCGCAATGTCGAGGAGATCAATCAGATCCTCAAAGGCGTGCGCGATGCTTCCAACGGCGTCGACAAGCAGGTCGAGATCATCCAGAAACAGTTTGACGGCAAAGAGAAATTCGCCAAGCGGCAGCTGTTTGAAGCCTACGCGTATCGATCCGTCGCGCGTCGGCTGGAAAATCTGCGCAATGCCGTGCGGGCCTCCGAAACCGACGAAGCCACCGTCAAGGGCGCGGAGCTTTACGGCCACACGCTCAAAAAGGAATTCGCGATCGTCGCGCCGATGCTGTCGTCCAACGGCAAGGCGGCCATGGCGCCGATCGAGCAGTCAGCCGATCAGCTTCTGGCCGTCATCGCCAGCGACAAGCCGGTTGCCGACAAGGCCCAGGCTTTGCGCATTGCGACAAGTGCCTTCATGAGACCGCAGGGGGAACTTGCCGCCGAAGTGACGAAGAAATCCGGTGACGCAGCCGAGCGTTTCGTCGATCTCGAAGGCGAGGTGGAAGTGCTGAAAAGCGTTCTCGACCAGATCGACCAGTCGCTCCAGATTTCGAACGCGATGCAGCTGCATGCCGAGCGTTTCATGACGGTGCCGACCGATGAAGCACGTTCGCATATCATTGCCGACATCGTGGCGCTGAGGGCAACAAGCGTAAAAGTCTCCGAACTCAATTCACGCAATGCCGCCACCCGCGACTTTGGACCGACCCTTGCGACACTGCTGAGCGCGCTGGAGAAGAGCACGGCGACGACGATTGTCAACGCGGGTGAATGGACTGCGGCACGCACGAAGGCGACAGAAACGCTGACGGCAGGCATGGCCGGCCTCAAGAACTTCGTGGCGCAGGCGCAGGAGGTCGGCAAGGCGGACAGCGAGCGTTCGGCCACCGTTTCCGTGATCGCCATGGTGGCGGGCACGCTGCTTGCCATCGCCGGCGGCCTCATGCTGGTCGAGACGCTGCGCGGACCTTTGCGCCGCGTCACCGAGATCATGAAGCGTCTGGCCGATGGCGATCTCGATGTGAAGATCGAAGGCCGCGAGCGGGGCGACGAGATCGGCGACATGGTGCGCTCGGTCAGCGTGTTCCGCGATTCGGCGCTGGAGAATATCCGGCTGGAAAAAGAGGCGACGTCGGCACGGGAGCTTTCGAGCGCCGAATCGGACCGCCGCACAAGCGAACGTGCCCGGATTGCCGCCGAACAGCGTCAGGCGCTGACCGCTCTCTCGAGCGTTCTTGGTCAGCTTGCCGAAGGCGACCTGGAGCAGACCATGGATGAAAACCTGCCCGAGGATTTCATCGAGATGGCCCGCACATACAACCGCGCTGTCGAAGAGTTGCGCGGCACGCTTGCCGACGTCCGTTCCACGGCCGACGAGATCGAAGGCGGCACCGGCAATCTTGCGGCATCCGCCGACGACCTTGCCCGGCGCACCGAGCAGCAGGCGGCAGCACTCGAGCAGAGCTCACGTGCGCTCCGCCATCTCGGCGACATCGTCCGCGCAACAGCGCAAAGCGCTCGCGAAACCTCGACGTCCGTCAACGAGACTGAAGCTTTTGCGGTGCGTTCGGGCGAGGTCGTGGCACGCGCTGTCGGCGCCATGGGCGAGATCAGCCGGTCGTCGGAGAAGATCGCAACCATCATCGGCGTCATCGACGAGATCGCCTTCCAGACGAACCTGCTTGCGCTCAATGCCGGTGTCGAAGCCGCACGCGCAGGTGAGGCGGGTCGCGGTTTTGCCGTGGTCGCGCAGGAAGTCCGCGAACTGGCGCAACGCTGCGCAGGTGCTGCCCGGGAAATCAAGGGGCTGATCTCGGCAAGTTCCGCCCAGGTGACCAATGGCGTGCACCTGGTTGAAGAGACAGGTGGCGCGCTCTCGCAGATCATCGCCCATGTGACCGACGTGCGCAAACTGGTGACGCAGATCTCCGATGCTGCCGAGGAACAGTCGACGGGGATCAGCCAAGTCACCCGCGCCGTTCAGGAAGTGGAACACATCACCCAGCGGAACGCCGCGATGGTGGAAGAAAACAATGCCGAGATCCACGGCCTGCGCCAACGGGTCGGCGTTCTTTCCGAAAAGATCGAGCGGTTCAAGACCCGCGAACCGCATGAACAGTACGGCATGGGGAGTTATGACCGGCGCGATCAGCAGCGGCGCGACGTCGCCTGAGACGATCGCTGCAGTCCCAAAACGAAAAGAGCCGGCTCAAGCCGGCTCTTTTCACATCTGAGCTTTGCTTCGTTTACATCACCCGCCGGTGACGCTCATGTGCCGCGACACCGCCGGGCGGTTGTTGCGGTCGATAATGAAGTCGTGGCCTTTCGGCTTGCGCGAGATTGCCTCGTCGATCGCCGCCGAGAGAACGGCCGGATCGTCCGATGCGCGCAGCGCTGCCCGAAGATCGGCAGCGTCGTTCTGGCCGAGGCACATATAGAGCGTGCCAGTGCAGGTCAGGCGGACGCGGTTGCAGCCTTCGCAGAAGTTATGCGTCATTGGCGTGATGAAGCCGACGCGGCCACCGGTTTCGGCGACCTCGACATAGCGCGCAGGGCCACCGGTCTTGTAGGGGATGTCGGTGAACGTGAACTGCTGCTCGAGATCGGCGCGCAGCTTCGACAGCGGCAGATAGCGGTCCGTGCGGTCTTCCTCGATCTCGCCCATAGGCATGGTCTCGATGACCGTCAGGTCCATTCCGCGGCCATGGGCGAAGCGCAGCATGTCGGCAATCTCGAATTCGTTGAAATCCTTGAGCGCGACCGCATTCAGCTTGATCTTCAAGCCCGCCTTCTGCGCCGCATCGATGCCTTCCATGACCTTGGAGAAGTCACCCCAGCGCGTGATGGTCTTGAACTTGTCGGGATCGAGCGTATCGAGCGAGACGTTGATGCGACGCACGCCGCAATCGTAGAGTTCTTGCGCGTGGCGGGCTAGCTGTGAGCCGTTCGTCGTCAGCGTCAGCTCGTCGAGATTGCCCTCTTCGATGTGGCGACCGATCGAGCGGACCAGATACATGATGTTCTTGCGCACCAAAGGTTCGCCGCCGGTTAGCCGAAGCTTGCGGACGCCCTTTGCGACGAAGGCCGAACAGAGCCTGTCGAGCTCTTCCAGCGTCAGCAGGTCCTTTTTCGGCAGGAACGTCATGTTTTCCGCCATGCAATAGGTACAGCGAAAGTCGCAGCGATCCGTGACCGAGACACGCAGATAGGTGACCGCGCGACCAAACTTGTCGATCATCGGTGCGTTGGTCGCGGCAGGGCCGGCAGTCAGTGGCGGTATGACAAATGAATTCACGGGTAAATACTCCTGACGCCAGAACTTGGGTCCGATCCGGGGCAACGTCAAGGTTTGTACTCCTTAACGTGATGATGGACCGTTCACGGCGAACGGGCTTGCGAGGCATGAGCGAAGTCCATAATCGTGAGACATTCAAATTGGAAGAGAAACATGACTGACGTTCCCAACGACAGCTGGCCGACGGAATTGCGGGTTTCGCCGGACAAGAGAACACTGACCGTGCACTTTGAAGACGGTGCGTCTTACGCCCTGTCCGCCGAGATGATGCGCGTGCTCTCGCCTTCCGCAGAAGTTCAGGGCCACAGCCCGGACCAGAAGGTGACGGTACCGGGAAAGCGCCTTGTGGGCATACGCAACGTGGTCGCGACCGGCAATTATGCGGTCCGCATCGCGTTCGACGACGGCCATGACAGCGGTATCTTTACCTGGCGCTATCTGCGTGAGCTCGGGACCGAGGGCGACGCGCTTTTCCAGGGTTACGAAAATGATCTGGCGGCCAAGGGACTGAGACGCGATAGTGTCATGCAGACGCGCTAAAGCGATTTCGAAAACAAAGGGGATTGTCGGGGTGGCAGCGGAATCAAATGCGGGCGATCTGGTTCAGGTCGTCGCGCTTCTCGGGGCAGCGGTTATTGCGGCACCCCTCTTCAAGAAGATCGGTCTCGGATCCGTGCTCGGCTACCTCGCCGCCGGTTTGGCGATCGGGCCTTTTGGACTGAAGCTTGTCTCGGATCCGCAGGCGATCCTGCACATTGCCGAACTCGGCGTCGTCATGTTCCTGTTCGTCATCGGCCTGGAAATGCAGCCATCGCGGCTTTGGAGCATGCGAAAGGATATTTTCGGGCTTGGCGCACTCCAGGTGTGCGCCTGTATTGTTTTGCTGATGGCTGTCGGGATCGGCTTCGGTTATCCGGCGCCTGTCGCCTTCGTCGCCGGCACCGGCTTCGTCCTGACCTCGACGGCAATCGTCATGCAGATGCTTCAGGAGCGCAACCATCTGCATACGCCGAAGGGCCAGCATATCGTTGCGATCCTGCTGTTTGAGGATCTCGCCATCGTGCCGCTGCTGGCTATCGTCGCCCTCCTGGCGGCGCAGGGCGAGGCCGTTTCCTTGACCGAGCGGCTGCAATCGGTCGGCATCGGGTTTGCAGCGCTTGCCGCACTCGTTCTTGCCGGGCGATACCTGCTCAACCCGTTCTTCCGGCTGCTTGCCAATTCCGGTGCGCGGGAGGTGATGACCGCCGCGGCTCTGCTCGTCGTGCTCGGATCGGCGCTGCTGATGCAGTTTGCGGGATTGTCGATGGCGATGGGCGCGTTTCTTGCCGGCGTTCTTCTCTCCGAATCATCCTTCCGGCACCAGCTTGAGGCCGATATAGAGCCGTTTCGCGGTATCCTGCTCGGTCTGTTCTTCCTCGGCGTCGGCATGGCGGTCGATCTGTCGGTGATTGCCGCCAACTGGCAGCATGTGCTTCTGGCCGTGATCGCCTACATGATCGTCAAGGGGCTGGTGATCTACGGGGTCGCAAGGCTGCTCGGCACGTCCCACGCCGAAGGTCTCGGACGTGCGATCCTGATGGCACAGGGCGGCGAATTCGCGTTCGTGCTCTACGCGGCGGCGGCCTCCGTCGGCATCTTGGATTCCGATACGAATGCCGTGCTGACGGCGACGATCGTTATCTCGATGGCAGTGACGCCGCTGGTCGTTGCGATCTACGTGCGCACCGCGCCGAAGCCGGAAGTGGATACGAGCGGTCTGGCCGAGCCAGAGAATATCGAAAATACGGTGCTGTTGATCGGCTTCGGGCGTTTTGGACAGATCGTCAGCCAGCCGGTTCTGGCGCGAGGCTATACGCTGTCGATCATCGACAGCAATGCGGAGTTTATCCGCGACATCGGCGATTTCGGCTTCAAGGTCTATTACGGTGACGGTGTCCGACCCGAGATCCTGCATGCAGCCGGTGCGGCGACGGCAAGGGCGATCCTGATCTGTGTGGACGACAAGGAAGCGGCGCTGAAGATCGCCGAGATCGTCAAGGAAGAGTTCCCGCTCGTTCCGGTTCTCGCCCGCGCCTATGACCGCGGTCATGCGATCGATCTTCTGAAGGCCGGCGTCGATTACCAGATCCGCGAAACCTACGATTCGGCGCTGAGCTTCGGAGGCGAGGTTCTGCGCGCTCTGGGTGAGGCCGACGAGACGGCGCTTCAGATGGTCGAGGAGTTCCGCGAGATCGATCGCGAACGGTTTGCGCTGGAACAGGTCGGCGGCATCTATGCCGGCCGTTCGCTAATCAAGGGCAATGCGCAACCGGCAGACATCATCGCCGCCAAAACGGCGCGCGAACGGGAACGACGGGCGGCCGCCCAGGACGCGGCGCAAGGGGCAGCAAGATGACGGTTATCACGACGGTCGACGAACTGAAGGCGATCTATGGCGACAGCAGCGAGGCATCGCTTGCCAAGGTGACCCGCTTCCTGACGGCCGAATATCGGCAGATGATCGAGGCATCACCGTTCGTGGCGCTGGCAACCGTCGGGCCGGAAGGGATCGACTGCTCGCCGCGCGGCGATCTCGGCGGGGTGGTGCGGATCGAGGACGAGCGGACGCTGGCGCTTCCGGACTGGCGTGGCAATAACCGCATCGATTCGCTGATCAACATCGTTCGAGATCCGCGGGTCGCCCTGATGTTTCTCGTGCCGGGCTCGACGATGACGATGCGGATCAATGGTCGCGCGGTGGTGTCGGTGGAGCCCGGACTGCTTCAAAGCTTCGAGATGGACGGCAAGCACCCGCGCAGCGTGACGGTGATTGCTATCGACGAGGTCTATTTCCAATGCGCGCGGGCGCTGATGCGGTCGGAACTGTGGAACCCTGCGCGTTTTGTTGACCCGAAGACCCTTCCGACGCCCGGCACCTTGCTGAAGGCGGCAAAGGCCGACTTCGACAAGGAGACCTATGACCGCGACTGGGCGGACCGTGCCGCCAAGACGATGTGGTGAGGGCAGGCGGTCACTTCTTGTAGATCAGCCAGCTCTTGCTGACGTAATCCTTGGTCATGCTGTCTTCGTAGAACACGGTCCGGTTTCGTCCGGAGTTCTTGGCATGATAGAGCGCCGTGTCCGCGCGGGCGTAGAGATCGCCCGGATCGGCTGCCTGCGAGGCCATCGAGTATCCGAGCGAGATGGTGACTGGCCCATAGTTGATGCCTGAGCGGGAATTGCGGAAGGCGCGCGTTTCGAGAGCACGACGCACCCGCTCGCAGATGATCATGACCTCGTCGGGTGTGTTGCCCTGAACGATGATCGCAAACTCCTCGCCGCCTGTGCGTGCGACGAAGACTTCCTTGCGGACGTTCGAACGGATGACCGAGGCGACGGTCGACAGGATCTTGTCGCCGACCGGATGGCCGTAGCTGTCGTTGATCTTCTTGAAATTGTCGATGTCGGCAAGGACCAGCGCCGTCACGGGCAGGCTTGGCGCATGGTCGAAGATCGTTGCCAGGCGCTCGTCGAAGGCGCGTCGGTTGGAAAGCCGCGTCAGGGAATCGGTATTGGCGATCCGCTTGTACTCGTCGAGTTCGCGGCGAACCTGATCCATTTCCTGCGAGCGTTGCTCCATGTCGCCGGCGGTCTTTTCGCCCTGCGCGATCTTGTCACCGGTGGCATCGTTGAGGAGGCTGACGGCGTTGCGGATCAGTTCGCTCGAAAAGCTGCTTTTGGCATTGATACGGACGGCGGTCTCGCCAAGAAGACGGCTGTAGCTTTCGAGCGACGCCTGTTCCTGACGCAACAGCTTCAAAACGGAGTCCAGCTCCGTCAAGATGCGGTCATGCGCCTTCTCGATGACATCGACCTGACCCGTTCCCAGATGCCGGGCAGAAAGGTCGTCGAGTTCCTCTTGCGTCGCGCGTGAGCCCAGCGCCGCAAGATCCTGTGCCAGCTCGGGGTTGGAGCCGATGTAAGCTTCATAGAATAGCTGATAATTACGCGGTATCGAAGCGACCCCCATCGCCCGAATTGCGTATATGACTTGACTGATCAAATCACTGGATTGCGCCTTCGGCGCCACACCCGTCGTCATCGACGACCCCCACTAGACCTCATCCACTGTGTGGATAAATTTATATGTGACGAATATTGGAAAACAATTAAGAGCAGTTTGTATTTGCGCAATTTTGTACGCGTTATTTTAATTATGATTCTATGTTATATTGCGTGAAAGTGCAAATCTTGGCTGAGCTTGCGATACAAGCCAAACATATGGTTCGGTCTAGCTCATTCCGGATGTAATCTTGACGACGGGGCCTATCGGTTGACCGACCCCGTCATCGCTCTAGCGACCGATTTACTTGGGGCCGATCATGTTTTCCGGACGGACATACTGATCGAACTCCTCGTTCGTCAGATAGCCACCGCCAACGGCTTCCTCACGCAGGGTGGTGCCATTCTTGTGCGCGGTCTTGGCGATCTTGGCGCAGGTGTCGTAGCCGAGCCTGGAATTCAGTGCGGTGACCAGCATCAGGGAGTTTTCGACGCCCTTGCGGATATTGTCTTCACGCGCTTCGATGCCGACGACACAGTTGTCGGTAAAGGAAACGGCAGCATCACCGAGCAGCTGAACCGACTGAAGGAAGTTGTAGGCCATCATCGGATTGTAGACGTTCAGCTCGAAATGCCCCTGGCTGCCGGCGAAGGTGAGGGCAGCATGGTTGCCGAAGATGTGGGCGCAGACCTGTGTGAGCGCTTCCGACTGCGTGGGGTTGACCTTGCCCGGCATGATCGACGAGCCCGGCTCGTTTTCCGGCAGCGACAGTTCGCCAAGGCCGGCACGCGGACCGGAGCCGAGGAAGCGGATGTCGTTGGCGATCTTGAACAGGGCGGCTGCTGCCGCATTGATCGCGCCGTGCGAAAACACCATCGAGTCGTGTGAGGCGAGCGCCTCGAACTTGTTCGGCGCCGTCACGAAGGGCAGGCCGGTGATCTTCGAGATTTCGTCGGCGACCTTTTCGGCAAAGCCGACCGGGGCGTTGAGGCCTGTGCCGACGGCAGTGCCGCCCTGAGCAAGCTTGGAGAGTGCCGGAAGCGTCAGCTCGATATTGGCGATCGCGGAGGCGACCTGCGCGGCATAGCCGGAAAATTCCTGGCCGAGCGTCAACGGCGTCGCGTCCTGCGTGTGGGTGCGGCCGATCTTGATGATGTGGGCGAAAGCCTTCACCTTGGCTTCCAGCGCCTCATGCAGGTGCTTGAGCGCCGGCAGGAGATGGCGGACGATGGTTTCGACGCAGGCAATGTGCATGGCCGTCGGATACGTATCGTTCGACGACTGGCTCATGTTGACATGGTCGTTCGGGTGCACAGGCTTCTTGGAGCCCATGACGCCACCGAGGACTTCGATCGCCCGGTTGGAGATCACTTCGTTGGCGTTCATGTTCGACTGCGTGCCGGAACCGGTCTGCCAGACCACCAGCGGAAAATGATCGTTGAGTTTGCCGTCGATCACTTCCTGGGCAGCGTCGACGATCGCCTTGCCGACGGTCTTGTCAAGGCCTGCCAGTTCCATATTAGCGACGGCTGCGGCCTGCTTGACGATGCCGAGCGCACGAACGACGGCCAGCGGCTGCTTTTCCCAGCCGATCTTGAAGTTTCCAAGCGAACGTTGCGCCTGAGCGCCCCAGTAGCGGTCTGCGGCCACGTCGATCGGGCCAAAAGTATCGGTTTCGGTGCGCGTTGTGGTCATCGTGTCGCCTCTGTCTCCCATGCCCGCAAACGCGGGCGAACTATCGCGTGCCGGGCACGAAACCGGCGCCGGCATTACTATACCATTACCGGGTGACTTCAAGCGCAGCCGGGGTCGATTTGTGACCGTGTCCGCGTGCCATTTCGGTCACGCCGCGTGGAATTGTGCCCGATGGAACAATGGTCGGCCAAATAAACTAGGTTACCCATTGGTGAAAATTTAACGAATAATTTCTTAATCTTCGCCGGCGTTCGCGTATGCTTTGCCGCTCAGATCCGGCTTTGTGTGTGCTCGGGCGTTTCTTTCCACAGGCCACGCGATCGGATAGATGGCGGGCTGCATGAATTGATCCCGCAGATTTGCAAGCGGGTGGAAATGACGGGGACAAAATTGCCGCAAGATACCAAAAAGACTTCGCTCGCTCTGGCTTTGGTTTCCGGAATTTCGGCCTTTGCCGTCCTGGCCGGCCCCGCCAACGCCCTGACCCTGATGGATTTCCTGAAAGGCGGCCCTGGCAAGAGCCGCGCCGCCGACAACGGCGTTCCGGGTGTGACGACTGTTGCTCCCACCGAAAAGGCGCTGGCCGATCCCGAGCCGCTGCCGAAGGTGTCCGGACCCCGCTACTATACGTATAAAGCCGATGCCAGCCGGGCCGTGCAGACCGCAGGCTTTGCTGCGGCCTCAGCGACCGATGCGACCCGGCTGATCGCGCAGGCAAAGGTATCGGCCCCGTCTGCGATCGCGTCCGCACTCGAAGCCTATTACAGCAAGAACGCAGCTCCGCTCTGGGTCTCCGGCGGCGATGTCAACGACCATGCGCGGGCGCTGATCAGCGTGCTGGAAAAGGCCGCCGACTTCGGTCTCGATCCCGCCGACTACGCGTTGAAGGTTCCGAACCTGACGACCGCCAGCGTCGCGCCTGCCGAAGCGCCGGTTGCGTCGGCTGAAGCCGAGGCCACTGTCGACCCCGCAACCCCCTCCGCCGCGGCGCCGGAAGCTGCAACCGCCACACCCGTCGCTGCCACGCCGGACACAGCTACCACCTTGGCTGAGACGCCTCCCGTAGCATCACCTGCCGCCGGTCCGGCCGAGGGTCACGACCGCGATCTGATGCAGTTCGAGCTTGCTCTGTCTGCCAAGGCATTGATGTTTGCGCAGGATATGACGCGCGGGCGTATCGATCCGAACAAGATCTCCGGATTCCACGACTTCAAGCTGAAGACCGTCGATCTGAATGGCGTCATGGCTTTCCTGGCGACAGGTCAGGAACCCGGCGCCTATCTTGCAGGCCTTGCTCCGCAGGATCGGCATTTCACGGCTTTGAAAGCCGAGCTTGTCAGGCTGCGTGCTGAAGCTGCGAGTGAAGCGACCGCCGTGAAGCTCCCGGACAATCTGCTCCTGAAGCCGGGCAACAGCAGCCCTGATCTGTCAGCTGTTGTGGCGGCGATCCAGCATTCGGGGTCCGATGCGCTGAAGACCAAGCACGAAGCGACGCTTGCGAGCTACCAGCAGACGCCGGAATACACGCCCGAGCTGGTCGATCTGGTCAAGACGTTCCAGAGCGAAGCAGGCCTGAAGGCCGATGGCGTCATCGGTGCGGCGACCGTTCGCAAGATGGTCGGCCATACGTCGCAGGACAAGATCGAAAAGCTTGTGGTCGCCATGGAACAGGCGCGCTGGCTGCCGAGCGATCTCGGTCAGCGCTACGTGTTCATCAACCAGCCTGCATTCCGCGTTTACTACAACGAGAACGGCGCCGAGCAGTTCTCGATGCGCACAGTTGTGGGATCGAAGGCGCATCAGACGTTCTTCTTCCAGGACGAGATCGAGACTGTCGAGTTCAACCCATACTGGGGCGTGCCGCAGTCGATCATCGTCAACGAGATGCTGCCGAAGCTTCGCGCGGACCCGTCCTATCTCGATCGTCTCGGCTATGAAGTCGCGGTCAATGGCAAGGCGGTGCCGTCGCGCAGCGTCAACTGGTACACTTCGACCCAGAACGTCTCGGTCCGTCAGCCTCCGTCGAGCGACAATGCTCTCGGCGACCTCAAGATCCTGTTTCCGAACGCCCATGCGATCTACATGCATGACACGCCTTCGAAGAGCTTCTTCCAGCGTGACATGCGTGCGCTCAGCCATGGCTGCGTGAGACTCGCAGAACCGCGCAAGATGGCTGCGGCCGTCCTCGGCATTTCCGAGCAGGAGGTCGATGCTCGGATCGCCGGTGGTGAAAACGTTGCGGCCAAGGTCACCGCAAAGATCCCGGTCTACGTTTCCTACTTTACCGCATGGCCGAACAAGGACGGAAAGGTCGAGTATTTCGACGACGTCTACGATCGCGACGCGGCCGTGAGAAAGGCATTCGAGGCAACCACGAAGGCACGTTCGGCTTAAAGCTGAAAATCTTGACGTCCAATTGGAAACGGCGGCCTTCGAGCCGCCGTTTTCGTTCGGGTTGACCTCAGATCATCTGCCGGATGACCTGGACGGTCAGATCGTCGAAGTGATCAATGACGATGTCGGCGTTGAGGTCCACGACGGGGACGTCTGAATAGCCGAAGCTGACGGCGATCGAGCCAATCCTTGCATTTTGCGCGGCGAGGATGTCGTTGATGCTGTCGCCGATCATGATGCTGCATGCCGGGTCGGCGCCTGCCTTTTCGATCGTGCCGAGAATATGCCCCGCATCGGGTTTGCGGACCGCAAACGTGTCTCCGCCGGTGATGACGTCGAAACGCGAGGCAAGGCCAAGGCCCTGCATCAGCGGCAGCGCCAGTTCTTCCAGCTTGTTGGTGCAGACGGCAAGCCGGACGCCTGCACATGCGAGGCGATCAAGACAGTCGATGACACCGGGATAGACCTTGCTCTTGCCCGGCATATTCGCCTTGTAATGCGCCATGAAGCGATCGAAAAGCCGCGCCGCCAGTTCGTCGTCGAGCGGCGTGTTGCGCAGGTGGAAGGCGCGGGCGATCATCATCCGCACGCCCTGGCCGACGAGATGGGTGATGTCCTCATAGGCGACAGGCTGCAGATCGGCCGCGGCAATCGTGTGATTGAGGCTATCGATGAGATCGGGCGCGGTATCAACGAGGGTACCATCCAGATCGAAGATGACGAGGGGAGTTTTCACGGGTGCCTCTTGGTTTCGATGAATGCCGGCTGGAATATCAATACAGAAAAAAGCAAGGCAGCGACTAACACGGATCCGGCGACGCCGCAAAACCTCAGCAAGCCTGTGTGCAAGACGTTAGGCTCTTTCGTTTGTCAAAAGAGCCGTGTAAACAGCGACCGCAGGAACATTCTGGAGCTTTTGGCGGATGGACGCCCGAGAAATGAAGGTCAAGGCGGCTGAGGCTGCGCTGGGATATGTCGAAGACGGAATGCGTCTTGGCATCGGCACAGGCTCGACTGCCGAAGAGTTTGTTCGTCTCCTGGCCGAAAAGGTGCATGGCGGCCTGAAGGTTCTCGGCGTGCCGACCTCGGAGCGGACCGCCCGCCTTTGCGTCGAACTCGGCGTTCCCCTCAAATCGCTCGACGAACTGCCGGAGCTCGATCTGACGATCGACGGCACCGACGAGGTGGACGGGAACCTGACCCTGATCAAGGGCGGCGGCGGGGCTTTGCTGCGTGAAAAGATCGTTGCGGCGGCGTCTGCTCAGGTGATCGTGATTGCCGACGAAAGCAAGGTCGTGGAAACCCTCGGCGCGTTTCCGCTGCCGATCGAGATCAATCCGTTCGGGATGGCCTCGACACGCATTGCCATCGAAAAGGCGGCCTCCAGGCTCGGCCTTTCCGGCGAACTGAAGCTGCGCCGCGGTGGCGAAGATGTGTTTCGCACCGACGGCGGGCACTATATTCTTGACGCATCTTTTGGCCGCATTCCTGATGCAGAGGCCTTGTCAGCTCAACTTCATCTCATTCCCGGCGTCGTCGAGCACGGGCTGTTCATTCACATCGCGTCCTTTGCGATCATCGCCGGCGAGGCTGGTGCGCGGACGTTGAAGGCGAAATAACCTTAGGAGCAATCAACCCATGATCAAATTCGCGGTTCTTGGCCGTGCTGCCGCCCTCGCAATTGTGATGTCCGGCGCCGTTTCCGTTTCTGCTCAGGCCCAGGAAATTCCTGAGGCCCATATGGCGGCTGCGCGCGATGCTATCGCTTCGCTCAACGTCACCGATCGGTTCGACAACATTCTGCCCAACATGGCCGAAGCGTTGAAGGGACAGTTTATCCAGTCTTCGCCGAACTTCCAGGAACAGATCAACGCCATCGTCGACGAAGAGGCGCTGGCGCTTGCTCCGCGTCGTGCGGATCTCGAAAAGGAAGCCGCGACGATCTACGCCAAAAGCTTTTCCGTCGATGAGCTGAAGACGATCTCGACCTTCTTCACGACCGAAGCCGGCAAGAAGCTTTTGAACAACCAGCCGCTGGTTGCCCGCGAACTCGGACGTGCGGCTGAAATCTGGGCCAACGGCATTTCGCGCGACCTCAACACCCAGGCGACCGCCAAGCTGCGCGGCGTTATCGATGCCAACCCGATCAAGGCACCTGTCGTCGATACGCCGGCACCTGCGGCGGCTGGCGCCAAGCCGGCTCCGACGCCTGCTGCCAAGCCCTGATCGACTGATTTAAAAGACTTCTGAAAAGCCCGGAGAAATCCGGGCTTTTGTTTATGGCGGCTGCAGCATTATATGTGGCTGGCACCTATCTATGCCCCAAGCATCCCACCCATGTTCTTTCTTCAGGAGCCTGCCATGACCGCCTATGACTATGACCTGTTCGTGATCGGTGCAGGCTCCGGTGGCGTCAGGGCAGGGCGCGTTGCCGCGTCGCTCGGCAAGACGGTTGCCGTGGCCGAGGAATATCGGTTCGGCGGCACCTGCGTCATCCGCGGCTGCGTGCCGAAGAAGCTGCTTGTCTACGCGTCGCAGTTCTCGGAGCATTTCGAAGATGCTGTCGGCTTCGGCTGGACGGTCGGCGAAACCAGCTTCGACTGGAAAAAGCTGATCGCGGCCAAGGATGCCGAGATCGCGAGGCTCGAGGCGATCTACAAGCGCAACCTCTCCAATAGCGGCGCCGAGGCGATCGAAGACCGGGCCGAGCTTGTCGATGCCCATACGGTGCGCCTGGTGAAATCCGGAAGAACCGTGACGGCGGACAAGATCGTGATTGCCACGGGCGGCACGCCCAACCCGCATGTGGCCCTTCCCGGCTACGAGCTCTGCATCTCGTCCAACGAGGCTTTCGATCTGCCGGAACTGCCGAAATCGATCCTGATCGCCGGCGGCGGTTATATCGCGGTGGAATTCGCCAACATCTTTCATGGCCTCGGCGTCGAGGTGACGCTGATCTATCGCGGCCAGGAGATCCTGTCGCGGTTCGACCAGGACATGCGCCACGGACTCCGCAAGGCGATGGAAGACAAGGGGATGCGGGTCATTCTCACCGACGTGATCGCCGAAGTGACGAAATCTCCGGCCGGTCATCTCATCGCGTCGACCATGGGCGGCGAAACGCTTGCCGTTGATACCGTGATGCTGGCGCTCGGTCGTGATCCGAACACCGATGGTCTGGGACTTGAGGCTGCCGGTGTCGAGGTGGACGAGCTCGGAGCCATCGTCGTCGACGAGTATTCGCGCACCAATAAAGAAAACATCTATGCGCTCGGCGATGTCACCAACCGGGTACAGCTGACGCCGGTCGCGATCCATGAGGCGATGTGCTTTATCGAGACCGCGTTCAGGAACAACCCGACCAAGCCGGATCACGAGCTGATTGCGACGGCGGTGTTCTCGCAGCCGGAGATCGGCACGGTCGGTCTTTCGGAAGAGGAAGCGGCCAAGCGCTATGCCGAGCTCGAAGTCTACCGGGCGGAATTCCGGCCGATGAAGGCAACGCTCTCCGGCCGGCAGGAAAAGACGATCATGAAACTGATCGTCGATGCCGAGAGCCGCAAGGTGATCGGATCCCACATCCTCGGCCACGAGGCCGGAGAAATGGCGCAGCTGATCGGCATCTGCCTCAAGGCCGGCGTGACGAAGGACGATTTCGACCGCACGATGGCGGTGCATCCGACGGCTTCGGAGGAACTGGTGACCATGTACACGCCGAGCTACCGCATCAGGAATGGCGAGCGGGTCTGAGGTCTGCTTGGACCGGGACGAATATAATTCAGCAATGTGAGATGGTTCGACATCGTTTGTTGCACTGGTGGAAGCCCGGCCGGGCGCTTATCTACCCGCTATGCAAACGAGGCCGTTCGGTCTATAAGCCCCGCAAAATTTGAAGCTTTGCCCGGCGGGGGAGCCGGGGTGGAAACAGGTGAGTATCATGGCGCAGAACTGGACCCCGAGCACGTGGCGGAACAAGCCGATCCAGCAGGTTCCGGACTATCCGAACATGGCTGCATTGGAAGCAACCGAGGCGCAGCTTTCCACATTCCCGCCGCTCGTGTTTGCGGGTGAGGCTCGCCGCCTGAAATCCCAGCTTGCCAAGGTGGCGGAAGGCGATGCCTTCCTTCTGCAGGGCGGCGACTGCGCCGAAAGCTTTGCCGAGCATGGCGCCGACAACATCCGCGACTTCTTCCGCTCGTTCCTGCAGATGGCCGTCGTGCTCACCTACGGTGCGCAGCTTCCTGTCGTGAAGGTCGGCCGCATCGCCGGTCAGTTCGCAAAGCCACGCTCGTCCAATATCGAGAAGCAGGGCGATGTCGAGCTGCCGTCCTATCGCGGCGATATCATCAACGGCATCGATTTCACCGAAGCCTCACGCATTCCGAACCCGGAGCGCCAGCTGGATGCCTATCGCCAGTCGGCGGCAACGCTGAACCTTCTGCGTGCCTTCGCGATGGGTGGCTATGCCAACCTCGAAAACGTCCACAAGTGGATGCTGGGCTTCGTGAAGGACAGTCCGCAGGGCGAGCGTTACCGCATGCTGGCCGGCCGGATCAGCGAGACAATGGAGTTCATGCGGGCGATCGGCATCACGGCCGACAATCAGCCGAGCCTTCGCGAGACGGATTTCTTCACCAGCCATGAAGCTCTGCTTCTCGGCTATGAGGAAGCTTTCACGCGCGTCGATTCGACGTCCGGCGACTGGTACGCAACGTCGGGCCACATGCTGTGGATCGGCGACCGCACACGCCAGCTCGACCATGCGCATGTGGAATACTTCCGCGGCATCAAGAACCCGATCGGCCTCAAATGCGGTCCCTCGCTGCAGCCGGACAATCTGATCCAGCTGATCGACGCGCTGAACCCGGCCAACGAGCCGGGCCGGTTGACGCTGATTGCGCGCTTCGGCCACGACAAGGTTGCCGATGGCCTGCCGAAGCTGATCCGTGCCGTCGAGCGCGAAGGCCGCAAGGTCGTGTGGTCCTGCGATCCGATGCATGGCAACACGATCACGCTTAACAACTACAAGACCCGTCCTTTCGAGCGGATCCTGTCGGAAGTGGAAAGCTTCTTCCAGATCCACCGGTCGGAAGGGACCCATCCGGGCGGCATCCATATCGAGATGACAGGCAAGGATGTGACCGAATGCACCGGAGGCGCCCGTGCGGTGTCGGCCGGCGACCTGCAGGACCGCTACCACACGCACTGCGATCCGCGCCTCAATGCCGACCAGGCGCTGGAACTGGCGTTCCTCCTCGCCGAGCGTATGAAAAGCGGTCGCGACGAGAAGCGAATGGTCGTCAACGGCTGAACCCCGGTTCGACACAACGCAAAAGGCCGGCGTGAAAACGCCGGCCTTTTGCGTTGCAAGGGCCGCCTACTGGACGAGAACGGGGTTACGGCAGGACGCGCCACCGACCTGGACATCCGCTTCACCAACGCGCACGCCGAGGGTCAGCAGGACGTTGTAGAGGACGGTGTCGACCGGGCTCATGGCCGCACCGAGCGTGGCGCCGACGGCAGAGATAATGGGTTGCGGCAGCCCGAGCCCAAGGCCGAGAAGGTCTACCCGCACAACGAGCTTGGAAAGCAGGCTAGTCGTCAGCGACTCAAGCACGTTCTTGACCGACGTCGACTTTACCCTGTTCGCGCTGATATCCGCCGGCGAGAACGTCAATCGCTCTGTCTTGAGATTGGTCGAGGTGGTGTCCGCCATGGCGGAGACCTTGAGAAGAAGGGTCGAGATGATGTCGGCTCGCGTGACACGCGGATCTTTGCCGAAGTTCGTGAATGCAGTCGTATCGACGTCGCCCAATGCGATCGACGCGATGCCCGGGACGGCGTCGACATCGACGGAGGCGCTGTTGGCCGCGCCCGTACAGGTGATCCCGGCAAGCCGTCCTTCGGCATAGGCAACTTCCAGGTAGAGGGGGACGCGGACCTTGAGCCCGAGGATCGCCTGGAGGCCATCAACCACGACCTCGACCGCCACGCGTGTCTGAGCGGTGCGGACGATCGTGCCCGGCGCTCCAACTGCAAGGTAGGACGACCCGACCGGCGGCTCCCCGATCGCAACGGTCACCTTGGACGATGCGACACCGGGAATGGATGTCCCAAGGTCGACAGAGAGCTGCTTGCCGCCGCTGGCAGCGGTTGCGGCCGCCGACAGCAGATCGAAGACGCTGGTGTTGACAGATAGTCCACTCGATTGGCCGATCAGCTTTTGAGATACGGGTCCCAGCTTCAGCGTATCCTCGAGCTTGACCATGACCTTCGTCTTGTTGAGCGTCTTTTCGAGATTGGAGAGGACCGTCGAGACCGAGGGGGTAAGTCCGGTCGTCTTGCCGAGGGCTCCGACGAACTTGCCATAGTTGATGTCGGTTGTGAGAACATCCGCGTAAGTCCCTGACTGGAGACCAAGATCAAGAGCAAGCTGGTCGATCGTCTTCAAGGCATTGACCTGGGCATCGGCGAGGGCCCGATAATCCATCGCCTTCAGGGAAATCGTCGTTCCGAGCATCTGGCCAAGCAGGGCATTGAGGACACCCTCGTTGACGCTTGCCAAACGACTTCCGATCGAGAAGGACGCAAGCTTATCCGTTGCTGCTGTGCCGGATGCGGCAAGCGCCGGCGGGGTGGTGAGACTTGCCCCGAACATCAGGTTGCTCTTGCTGCGGAGCGTCAAGCGGACCGCATCGGGCGGTGTTGCGCCGGCGACAAAACGGTTCGCGGCAGGCTGCGCGGGATCGGGTACATAGCGGCCCCTGCTGATCTCGGCATAGCTGCCATAGGCTTCGAGCGCCGTCTTGGGGTTGAATGGGACAACCCCCTTGGTTGTCAGCAGGCCGCCGGCGCTGACGACGCCAATGCTTTGACCGTTCATCGCGAAAAAGTCGAAAGCGGATTTTTCCGCAGTCGAAATGTTGGCTGCCGCTGCAATCGCGGCAAGGTCGGCGCTTGCCTGCAACTGCCGCTGCTGCAGCGTCAGACTGCCATAGTCGACGCCGAGTGCCAGCGCTCCGATGGCAAGCGGCATGGCAAGTGCTGCAGTAATGGCAATGTTGCCGGCCCGGTCACCGGCGATAGTCTGACGACGCTTCAGTCGGAAAAGCATCTCAAATGCCTCCGATCCGCATGGTCGAATAGCGCCTTATGTGCTTGTTCGGCATGGCGTAGCTGTAGAGACTGAAGATCGGCAGGGTGCTGGCGTCGTATTCGATCGAAACGGTGAACTGGTTGGGGTTGCTCGGGTCGCTTTGCACCTTCGTCGTGAAGTTCTTCTTGTCGAGAAGCGCATAGTCCATCGTCGACTTGGTGAGATACTCCTGCACCAGCTTCTGGCGTTCGCTGGCATCGAGGCCGGCAACAGCAGTGCGTGCCGCATCCGCGGCAATCTGCTGCACGGCGTGGGCTGCAGCGAGGTAGACGCCATAGCCGATCAGGCTGAAGAGCATCAGAAGCAGGACCGGCGCGATGATCGCGAATTCGACGGCGGAACTGCCCGAACGGCATCGCAGCAAGGATCGGATTCTCATCACCAACTCCCATTGTATGAGTATATTCGAATATAATGTTATGCGGTTATAAAGAATCCATGAATCGCATCCGTCAGTTTTTAATGATGTGTTTTTAGAGCTCCGGAGGCTTATCTCGCGTGACTTGCCACCTTGTGTTCAGGCGTCGTAACCTCACGCTGGCAGCAAATCGCCGGGAGAGGATGCAATGCGCAGTTCGGTCGAAATCTATAATATCCGGACGCGACAGAGCCGGATTGTCTGGCAGACGAGCGCGCTTTTCGAAGCGCCGAACTGGGCGCCGGACGGACGTTTCCTCATGCTCAACAGCGACGGGCTGATCTATCGGCTGCCCGTGGCCGGCGACACGCCTCCGATCATCGTTGACACCGAGTTCGCGGTTGCCTGCAACAACGACCATGGCATCTCGCCCGACGGCACGCTGATTGCGATTTCCGATAAGGTCGAATTCGGCAAGTCCGCGATCTATGTGCTTGCCGCGACCGGGGGCAAGCCAACGTTGGTAACACCGAAGCTTCCCTCCTACTGGCACGGCTGGTCTCCGGACGGACAGCGCTTCGCCTATTGCGGCATCCGCGACGATGTTTTCGATATCTATACGATTGCGGTCGAAGGCGGCGAGGAGATGCGGCTCACCCATGGCGAAGGCCGCAACGACGGGCCTGACTACTCCCCGGACGGGAACTGGATCTATTTCAATTCGAGCCGCACGGGCACCATGCAGATCTGGCGCGTGCCGGCTTTGGGCGGCTCGGCGGAGCGCATCACCGACAGCCCCTATGGCGACTGGTTTCCGCATCCGTCACCGAAGGGAGACAAGATCGTTTTCGTGTCCTATGACGGCGACGTGTTCGATCATCCGCGCGATCTCGATGTCCGGGTTCGGCTGATGGATATGGATGGCAGCAATGTCGAAACGCTGTTCGAACTGTTCGGCGGGCAGGGCACGATGAATTCGCCAAACTGGTCACCGGACGGTGACGAATTCGCCTATGTCAGGTATTTTCCTGTTTCGTGATGGGCTTGCGATATCTGGTATGGTCGGGCATAGCCTCGGCAGTTTTGCTTCAGCCGTCGCAAGCACTGTTGGGGATAGACGATGCCGCCAATTCCAGACCCGTCCGACGATACGCAAGCAGGCCTTGCTCCGGCCGGCGCCTTTTCCGCGACGGAGCGGGCAGCGATCTACCGGGTGATCGAAACGCGACGCGACGTTCGCGATCAGTTCCTTGCCGACCCCTTGAGCGACGAGCTTGTCACCCGTCTTCTGGCGGCCGCGCATGCCGCACCGTCAGTCGGGTTCATGCAGCCGTGGAACTTCATCCTCGTCCGTGACCAGGCGATGCGGCAGGCGGCCTGGGAGGCCTTTTCCAAGGCCAATGACGAGGCGGCCGAGATGTTTTCCGGCGGCGAGCGCGAGCTTTATCGCAGCCTCAAGCTTGAAGGCATTCGCAAGGCGCCGCTATCGATCTGCGTTACCTGTGATCCGGACAGGGCGGGACCGGTCGTGCTCGGTCGCACCCACAATCCGCGCATGGATGTCTACTCCACCGTCTGCGCCGTGCAGAACCTGTGGCTTGCCGCGCGCGCCGAAGGCGTCGGTGTCGGCTGGGTCAGCATTTTCCGCGATGAGGACGTGCGCAGGCTGCTGGGTATCCCAGAGCGCGTGGCGATCGTCGCCTGGCTCTGTCTCGGCCATGTGGACCAGCTCTACAGCGAGCCGGAACTGGCCGTGCGCGGCTGGCGCCAGCGCCTTGCACTGGAAGACCTGGTGTTTTCCGAGCGCTGGCAGGGTGACTGACTACTGCTGTTGCTGCGGTCCATTTTCGCGGGGGTGGCGCAGATCAATACTGGCTTCAGGGAGAAAAATCGGACCCACCGTGCGGACCTTTGCGGAGGTTTCGTAATTCCGCTCCGGTACCGGCGGCGTGGGATCGATCGCAACCTTCTGGACGGTGGCAGGCTTGCGGGTCCGCAGGTCGGTGATGCTGCCGGAATAGGCCTCCTCATCCTTCGGTAGCGCGATCCCCTTTACCCGGATCCGTTCCTTTTCCTCCTCCTTCGCGACATCCTGGAAATCGGACGGAATGCAGGCATTTTGACGGATGGCAACGATGGTTGCGCCGCGCTCTTCCCCGGTGACGGACAGGTTGCGGGCTTTGTTGCGCTCGTCAACAAGCACTTCGCGGTTTTCCTCCAGGGCTTGCAGCTGCTCGAGGAGGGGTTCGCACTGGTCGGCCTTGGCCGCGCCAAAGGAAACAATGCTGCCGCCACCGCATCCGGCGCGCCGCATGTCGACGCGAAGTTTGCGGATGTCGGAGTTTGCCTGGCTGAGGTCCTGCGCATATCGGCGCATTTCAGCGGTATTGCCGATCACAACCGGTGTGCTGTGAAGCTTGCGGTACAGATCCGCGCAAAGCTGCGCATCCCGCGCCAGGACGGAGGCGGGGACGAAGACGAGCGGAATGAAGATCAGGCCGCGAAATCGCATCGCTTTTCCGGCAATTCGTTAAAACCCATCAAACATAGGCCGGGGCGGATGAAGATATCCTAAACCGCCCCGGCTTCTGTGAGACCTAGCCGAACAGCGACTCTGGCTGCGAGGCTTCGACGACGGCCAGAGCCGCCATATTGACGACGCCGCGGGATGTGACGGACTGGCCGAGAACATGGGCGGGTTTTGCCGTGCCAAGCAGGATCGGGCCGACATGCAGCGCGTCCATCATGGTGCGCACCAGGCCAAGCGAGATGCTGGCCGCATCGAGGTTCGGGAAGACCAGCAGATTGGCTTCACCGGACAATGTGGTGCTCGGCATGGCGCGCTTGCGCAGTTCCTCGGAAAGCGCCGAGCCACCCTGCATTTCACCGTCGACTTCCAGATCCGGCGCCCGTTCGCGAATGATGGCGAGTGCGTCGCGCATCTTCGCGGCGCTTTCGGAATTGCGCGAGCCGAAATTGGAGTGGCAGATGAGGGCCGCCTTCGGCTTGATGCCGAAGCGGCGCACTTCCTGGGCCGAGAGAATGGTGATCTCGGCAATCTCTTCGGCGGTCGGATTGTAGTTGACGAACGTGTCGGTGAAGAAGATCGCACCGCGCTGCGAAATCAGCAGGCTGAGGCCGGCGAGCGTCTTCGTGCCTTCGCGTTTGCCGATGATCTGGTTGACGTCGCGCAGATGCCGGTCGTAGCGGCCTTCGATGCCGCAGATCAGCGCATCTGCCTCGCCGCGCTGGACCGATAGCGCGCCGATGACCGTGTTGCTGGTGCGCACGATGGTTCGTGCCGCTTCCGGGTTGACGCCCTGGCGACCGACGAGCGCGAAATAGTCGTCGACATAGCCGCGGTAACGCGGATCGTCTTCCGGGTTGACGACGGCGAAATCGACATTCGGGCGGATGCGGATGCCGAAACGCTGGAGACGGGCTTCGATGACCGAGGGACGGCCGATCAGGATGGGCCTTGCGATCTGCTCTTCGAGCAGGATCTGTGCGGCCCTCAGAACGCGTTCGTCCTCGCCTTCGGCGAAGATGACGCGGTTTCTTTCGGCAGTCTTGGCCGCCGTGAAGATCGGCTTCATCACGAAGCCGGAGCGCCAGACGAATCGGCTAAGCTGGTCGAGATAGGCCTCGAAATCCTGGATCGGACGAGCGGCGACGCCGCTTTCGGCCGCAGCGCGTGCGACAGCCGGCGCGATGCGCAGGATGAGGCGCGGATCAAACGGCGAGGGGATCAGGTAGTCGGGGCCGAAGATCGGCGTTTCACCGGAATAGGCTTTCGCGGCGACGTCGGAGACTTCCTCGCGGGCAAGGGCTGCGATCGCCTTGACCGCCGCCATCTTCATTTCTTCGTTGATCGTGCGGGCGCCGCAATCGAGCGCACCACGGAAAATGTAGGGGAAGCAGAGGACGTTGTTGACTTGGTTGGCGAAGTCCGAGCGGCCGGTGCAGATCATCGCGTCGGGACGCTCCGCGCGGGCGAGTTCCGGCATGATTTCCGGCGTCGGGTTGGCGAGCGCCATGATCAGCGGCTTTTCGGCCATCTGCACCAGAAGTTCGGGCTTCAACACGCCCGCGGCCGACAGGCCGAGGAAGACGTCTGCGCCGGCGATATTGTCGGCCAGAACTCGGTTGTCGCTCTTCTGGGCGTAGATCGCCTTCCACTCGTCCATCAGCTCGACGCGGCCCTCATAGACCAGCCCTTCGATATCGTGGACCCAGATGTTTTCCTTCTTCGCACCAAGCGACACGAGAAGATGCAGGCAGGCAAGCGCTGCCGCACCGGCGCCCGACGTGACGATCTTGACGTTGTCGATCGTCTTGCCGGCAAGCTCCAGGCCGTTGAGGATCGCGGCGGCGACGATGATCGCCGTTCCGTGCTGATCGTCATGGAAGACCGGGATGTTCATCTTTTCGCGAAGACGACGCTCGACTTCGAAACATTCCGGAGACTTGATGTCTTCGAGGTTGATGCCGCCGAAGGTCGGCTCCAGTGCCGAGATCGTCGAGACCATGGCTTCGATGCCCGGCGCGTCGATTTCGATGTCGAACACATCGATGCCGGCGAATTTCTTGAAGAGGACGGCCTTGCCTTCCATCACGGGCTTGGAAGCGAGCGGGCCGATATTGCCGAGGCCGAGCACGGCAGTGCCGTTGGAGACCACGGCGACCAGATTGGCACGCGCGGTGAATTCCGCGGCCATTTCCGGATTGTCGCGGATCGCGAGGCAAGGGGCGGCCACACCCGGGGAATAGGCAAGTGCGAGGTCGCGCTGGTTGCCGAGCGGCTTGGTGGCCTGGATTTCCAGTTTGCCGGGGCGGGGATAGCGGTGGAAGAAGAGAGCCTGTTCGTCGAGATCTCCGGTTACCGGCGATGGTTTCGGATTGTCGTGCCCATCCATGCTCTTATGGCTCCTCGTATCGATTTCCGTCCTGACATGCGAGTCCCCTCCTTACATCAATCGATCCATCGAGAAACTACAATATTTGCGATGCTGTCGGATTTTGCCGCCGGTTTCGGGTGGTCGCCGACTGCGGCGATCGCGCCCCTGTCATCATCCTGAAACACGAGTCTGATTTTCGAAGGGTAGGACAAGGTAGGTAACGAAGGGACGTTTCCGTGGCCGATGCAATCGAGACAAGGCATTTCAGAACCCTGTTCATTTCGGACGTGCATCTCGGCTCCAAAGCCGCCCGCACGGACTTTCTGCTCGATTTCCTGCGCTACCACGAGGCGGAAACGATCGTGCTGGTCGGCGATATCGTCGACGGCTGGCGGTTGAAGCGCAGCTGGAACTGGCCGCAGGGCTGTAACGACGTGGTTCAGAAGCTTCTGCGCAAGGCGCGCAAGGGCACGCGGATCGTCTACATTCCGGGAAACCACGACGAATTCCTGCGCGATTTTCCCGGCATGCATTTCGGCGGTATCGAGGTCGCAGACCGAATGATCTACGAGATGGCAGACGGGCGGAAATACATGGTGCTGCACGGTGACGAGTTCGACGTCGTGGTGCGCAATGCGCGTCTGCTCGCCTATCTCGGTGACTGGGCCTATGATGCGGCAATCGCCATCAATGTCGGTCTTGCCGCGGTGCGCCGCCGCATCGGCCTGCCATACTGGTCATTCTCTGCCTGGGCGAAGCTGCAGGTGAAGCACGCCGTGAATTTCATCGGCGAGTTCCAGAAGGTTGTCGTCGACGAGGCACGCCGCAACAATGTCGACGGGATCATCTGCGGCCATATCCATCATGCTGTGATGGAAGACATCGACGGGATCCACTACGTCAACACGGGCGACTGGGTCGAAAGCTGCACGGCGATTGCCGAGCATCGTGACGGGACGCTGGAGCTGATCTCCTGGCAGAAGATCGCGAAGACCGCGGAAATCACGACGCTGCCGGCACCGGAGACGATCAGGGGCATGCAGGCCGCGTAACGGCCCGACGATGCAAGGGACTCATTATCCCCAGAGGTTCGTCCGGGGCGGATAGACCAGCGATCCGTCGTATCGCAGCCCGTCCGGGCGGTCTTGCGCCAGGAGTAACGGACCGTCGAGATCGGCGTAGTCGGCATCCTGCGCCAGAAGAACTGCGGGGGCCATGGCGAGCGACGTTCCGACCATGCAGCCGATCATGACGGCAAAGCCCAGTCGCTGCGCCTCCTCCTTCATGATCAGCGCCTCCGTCAGCCCACCGGTCTTGTCGAGCTTGATGTTGACGGCGTCGTAGCGGTTTCTCAAACTTGCAAGATCGCCGGTCGCGTGCACGCTTTCGTCAGCGCAGATCATCACCTTGCGGCGAATGGTGGCAAGGATTGCATCCTTGCCGGCTGGCAGCGGTTGCTCGATCAACGAGATACCGAGGGCGTCGGCCACATCCAGATGTCGGGCCAGATTGTCCTCTGTCCAACCCTCGTTGGCATCGACGATCAGACGCGAATCGGGCGCTGCCTGCCTCACCGCCCGCATTCGACTTTCGTCATCGTCTGTGCCGAGCTTGACCTTGAGGAGAGGGCGAGCCGCATTCCTGCGCGCATCCTCTGCCATTGCCTCCGGCTCGCCAAGCGACAGCGTGAAGGCGGTGATGAGCGGCTTTTCGGCAGCATCAATCATCGATGCCACCGAACGGCCAAGGCTTTTGGCTTCCAGATCCCACAAGGCGCAGTCCACCGCGTTGCGGGCGGCTCCCGGTCGCAGGCGCGTCTGCAGTGTGTGGCGATCCATGCCATCGTGCATCATCGAAGCAAGGGAGTTGATCTCGTCGAGGACGCCTTCGGTTGTTTCACCGTAGCGTTTGTAGGGAACGCATTCGCCCCGGCCGGTCAGGCCGTCGCGGGTGATCGCACAGGTCACCACCTCGGCTTCTGTCTTGGAACCGCGGGAAATCGTAAACACCCCCGCGATCGGGAATTTCTCGATTGTTGCTTCGAAGTGACGCGTCATGGTTTTCCACCTGGGCGTTGTGGCAAATCCGTTCAGGGTCGCTATATTGCCGCTCTCAGTGCTGCGATCAACAGCAGATCGCAGCCGCGTGCTGCTTAACCTAAGCCGAAAGAAACCTGTGCCGTCACAACCTGCCGAAATCAAAGCCGAAGACCTGCCCGGCGGCGATGGCGAGCGCTACATTCTGGCCGGAGAATGGCGCAATCATTCGATTTCGCCGGTCCTCAAGGCGTTTGGCGATCTTGAAAAGAGCAGCGGGTCTGGATCCCTCGAGATCGACGTTTCGGCGATCGACGGAATCGATACATCCGGTGCCTGGCTGATTCGCCGTCTTCTGTCGGCAAAAGCCGAGCAGGGTCGCGACGCGAAGTTGGTCGGGGCGGAAGGGACGATCGAGGAACTGGTTGGCGCCCTGCCGGAAAAGACCCCGGCACCGCCGCCCAACGATCAGGACAAGCGGTCGCTGTTTGATCGCGTGTTCAGCCCGGTCGGCAAGACGATGACGGAATTTGCCGGTGACTTCGTCGCCGCCATGCACATTCTCGGCTCGGCGGTCCGTGGCGCACAGCTGAAATTCGGCCGCGGATCCGGCGTTTCTCCGGCATCCGTCGTGACGCATATCGACCGGATGGGCGTGCGTGCGGTGCCGATCATCCTGCTGATGTCGTTTCTGATCGGCGCCATCATTGCCCAGCAGGGCGCTTTCCAGCTCCGGTATTTCGGGGCAGAAATCTTCGTCGTCGACTTGGTCGGCATTCTGCAGCTTCGCGAAATCGGCGTTCTGATCACTGCGATCATGATCGCCGGCCGTTCGGGCAGCGCGATCACCGCCGAAATCGGCTCCATGAAGATGCGCGAGGAGATCGACGCGCTGACCGTCATCGGCCTTAATCCCGTCGGTGTGCTCGTGTTCCCGCGCCTTGTCGCTCTGACGATCGCACTGCCGCTCCTGACCATCGTCGCGAACCTGTCGGCCCTCTACGGCGCTGCGGTGATCACGCTGGTCTATTCCGGCATCACATTCGATACGTTCCTGTCGCGCCTCAAGGAGGCGGTCGACTTCTCGTCGGTGGCCTCAGGCATGATCAAGGCGCCGTTCATGGCGCTGGCAATCGGCATCGTGGCGGCTGTCGAGGGAATGAAAGTTGGCGGCAGCGCAGAATCGCTCGGCCAGCACGTCACCTCGTCGGTGGTGAAATCGATCTTCGCGGTGATCCTGATCGACGCGATGTTTGCGATTTTCTATTCCGCGATCGATTTTTGATGGGGACCGGCGTGGAAGACGTTCAAACCTTTGACAATACCAAACCCGCGGAGACGAAGAGCGACGAGCGCAAGGTCGTGCTGTCGGTCAAGGATCTGACGGTCGGCTTCGGCTCGAAGCTCGTGCTGGACAATCTGAACCTCGATATTTACCGGGGCGAGATCCTCGGCTTCGTAGGAGCGTCGGGCACCGGTAAGTCGGTGCTGATGCGCACGGTTCTCAGATTGCTGCCGCAGCGCTCAGGTACGATCGAGATCCTCGGAGTTGATTATGCCACCGCCGACGAACAGCAGCGCGTGGCGCTCGATACGCGGCTCGGCGTGCTGTTCCAGCACGGTGCGCTGTTTTCGGCGCTGACGGTGAAAGAAAACATCCAGCTGCCAATGCGCGAGTATCTCGATCTGCCGCAGTCGCTGATGGACGAACTCGCCTATGTGAAGCTTGAGATGGTGGGCCTGCCGCCCGATGCGGCCGACAAGTATCCGTCGGAACTCTCTGGCGGCATGATCAAGCGCGCAGCCCTTGCGCGCGCTCTGGCGCTCGACCCCGATCTGGTTTTCCTCGACGAGCCCACATCCGGCCTCGATCCCATCGGCGCTGCCGATTTCGATGCCTTGATTGCAAGGTTGCGCGATACGCTTGGGCTCACCGTCTACATGGTGACCCACGACCTCGACAGCCTGTTTTCCGTTTGTGATCGCATTGCCGTGCTTGGGCAGAAACGGGTCTTGGTGGAAGGCACGCTTGAGGATATGTTCGCCTTCGACGATCCGTGGGTTCAGTCCTATTTCAAGGGCAAGCGCGCGCGTTCCGTCGTGACCGATGAGACCAGGCCCGACGGCGAATCTGAGAAGTGATGTAACCTATGGAAACTAAAGCAAATTACGCCCTCGTTGGCTTTTTTACCTTGCTGGTAATGGCTGCCGCTTTCGGGTTCGTCTACTGGATGGCTTCGTCCGGCCGGGGAGGCCCCACGGCTGAGCTGGCGATTCGCATTCCGGGCTCCGCAAACGGTCTTTCCGTTGGTTCGGCGGTGCGCTTCAACGGCATCCCAGTCGGCTCCGTGCGCAGCCTCAGCATCGACCCGGATGATCCGCGCTACTCGATCGCGTTCACCGAAGTGCGCGCCGACGCACCTGTCTACCAGTCGACCAAGGCCGTTCTGGAAGTTCAGGGCCTGACGGGCGCTGCCTATGTGGAAATGTCGGGTGGTGCCAAGGGTGAAGAAAACATCCTGCAGAAGGCGATCGAGAGTGGCCGTCCTGCGGTGCTGATCGCCGACCAGTCGAGCGTGACCAACCTTCTTGCGACCGCCGACAAGATCCTCGACCGGGCCGACCAGGCGATCGGCGACATCCAGGGATTTGTCGGGGACGCACGTGGTCCGCTGACGCAGACCATTCGCAACGTCGAGACGTTTACGGCTGCGCTCAGCAACAATTCGGACAGCATCGACAAATTCCTGAACAGCCTCTCGACGCTGTCGGCGACGGTCGATCGCGTCTCCGGCACGTTGAACTCGACGCTCGAAGCAGCCGACCAGCTGGTACGGGCAATCGATGCGGAGCGCGTCAATCAGGTTGTCACGAACGCCGAACGGGTGACTCGCAACATTGCCAATGCCTCGGACAACTTCGGCCCTCTGGTGCAGAACGTGACTCAGGCGGCTGCGAGCTTCCAGCAGGCAGGCGTCGATGCGCAGAGCGCCCTGAAACGCGCCGATACGCTGATGGCGGCCGTCGACGTCAATCAGGTCGGCGCAACGATCCGCAACATCTCGTCGGCATCCGAAGACGCACGCCAGACGCTCAGCTCGGCGCGCGACGTGATCGACGACGTGTCGCGCCGCCGCGACGACATCAACGGTGCGATCTCCAACTTCACGGACATGTCGACCAAGCTCAACAACGCTTCGAACCGCGTCGACGGAATTCTGGCGAAGGTGGACGGGCTGGTCTCCAGCGACGACTCGCAGGGTCTGTTTGCCGAGGCGCGCAAGACGCTCGAATCCTTCCGCACCGTCGCCGACAATATCAATTCGCGCGTTGGACCGATTGCCGACAACCTGTCGCGCTTTTCGTCCGGTGGCCTGAGAGACATCCAAACGCTGATCAACGACACGCGCGGAACCGTGCAGTCGCTCAATCAGGCAATCAGCAATTTTGACCAGAACCCCCAGCGCCTGATCTTCGGCGGCGAAACGGTGAAAGAGTACGATGGCAGGACACGGCGCTAACATGCGGGGAGTTCAGGGTTTCATGCAAGGATCTGCGATGCTTCGCGTCATCCGCCATCCGATCATCATCGCAGCCCCTTTGATGGCAGCACTTCTGGCCGGTTGTGGCAGCAAGGCGAACAACGACACGTTCGACCTGTCGATCACGCCGATGGCGAGCGGAGCAACCGCGAAGAGCCGGCAAATCCTGGTGCCTGAACCGACTGCGGTCAAGATGCTCAACAGCGACCAGGTCGTTGTGCGTATTTCGCCCTCCGAGGTTCAGTATCTGGCCAATTCCCGCTGGGGTGACAGGCTTCCGGCACTGGTCCAGTCGAAGCTGGTCGAAGCGTTCGAAAACTCCGGACGGGTTGGCGGCGTCGGCAAGCCGGGGCAGGGTCTGGCGATCGACTATCAGGTCGTAACCGATATCCGCAGCTTCGAGGTGGTGACTGAGGGCAACAGGCTTGCCACGGTGGAGATCTCGGCAAAGCTCTTGAACGACCGCAACGGCAGCGTTCGTGCCCAGACCGTCTTCAAGGCAACGGTGCCGGTCGCCGGAACCGAGAACCGCCGCTTCATCGAAGCGCTGGACAAGGCATTTGCACAGGTCGGCGCGAATATTGTCGACTGGGCTCTCAAGGCCATGTGATCCTTTTCGCGCGGGGACGACCCGCGCGATATCGGCCTGGCGGAGACTTCTCTGCCGAACAATTCGCGGCAGAGAAGCACTTTCCTGCAGTACGTAATCTTACCCGAGCGAACGCTACCCAAGGGCGCTGGCGGTGAAGCTTGGCGATGGTCCCAAGCATCGCGTTAGGATGCCCACCCGGCTCCCGGACCCGCTCTGCCAGCTGAGCGATACGATACTGGTTCCAGCCCTAAGATCCCTCGCAAGTCCTGCCATGTGTCTTTGACAGCTGGCTTCGCAATCCGAACTAATAGCCTGGCCGTTATGGCGTTGACCTGTGGTGTGAACAGCGCTCCGATCCCGGTTGCCTCTCATGAGAGCCAAGCGAATGACTGGCGTCCGATCCCCGTCTATCTTTTCAGGCAATCCGGTTTTGCTCCCTCCGGTGACACCGTGGTCAGCGTTGCACCGTTGCAAAGTGTCGTAGCGGTTTATGGCGCAGGCGGCGTGGTGGGCGAAGGTGGTCTGGCTTCTGCCATTGGCGGCGCCGTGGTGTTTCGCAACGATGTCTCCGGCGCGTGCTATATCGGCGTCTGGGACGCCCGGAACGCGTCACGCTTTCGCAGCGACCTTCGTCCACGGATGGAGATCATTCTCCTCAGGCACGCGCCCGATGCGCGGCTCAGTTTCTGGGGCGCGGCAAAAGAGCGGCCGTTGAGGAACTGAGTAGAAAGAGGGCCAGACTCAGGTTCGCTCCGATGTAGTGCAGCCCATCGAAAGCCGGCTTGATGGGCGACTGAGCGTTCTGTGAAGAGTACTGGCGAAAAACTCCGCAGGTCGGTTTGGAAACTGAGCCTGTCACCAAACTCCTCTCATCCTCGCCCTTGTGGCGGGGATCCAGTCAGCTCGTGTCCTTGAGCTGAAGGAGTCTGTGACCCCAACAGCCCTCGTGCCGCTGGAATTTCGGCACAAGGGCTGGGATGAGGGACGTCGGGGTATCCCTCTCGCCAACAGCTTTTTCAGGGTTTATCCGCCAACGAAAAAGCCGCCCCGAAAGGCGGCTTCTTGTATTCGGCATTCCCTGCGGAATGGATCGATCAGCTGAAACGTCCGGCCGCGTGGGCGAGCATGGTGTAGACCTTGCCCGTATCCGAGGTCAGGTAGCTCTGGGTGACCGTCTTGTCGCGATCTGTGCGGGCAACATCGGCGAGCAGCTTTTCGAAATCGGCGATGTAGCGATCGACGGCGGTGCGGAATTCCGGCTCGCGTTCGTATTTCCGCTTGATGTCGTCGAACGTCTGCTGGCCCTTCAGCGTGTAGAGGCGGCGTGTGAACACGTCGCGCTCGCCGCGCTGGTAACGGCGCCAGAGGTCGACCGAGGCGTCGTGATCGATCGCGCGGGCGATGTCGACCGACAGAGAGTTGAGCGATTCCACCATGTGGCGCGGGTTGCGGTTGTCGCCGTTGGTGCGAACCGGCTGGGCCGGTTCGGCTGCTGTCGGGCGTGCAGCCTGCTGCGGCTGGCGAGCAACTGTGCCTGATGTATCGTCACGCGATGCACCGCGAAGGAGATCGCTGATCCAGCCGCCTTCACCTGGACGCTGCGTTGCTTCAGGTGCGCGGGAGACCGGGGCCTGAGGCTGTGCGAGAACCTGCGTTACCGGTGGCGTCTGTGACGGCGCCTGGGCAACCGGCTTGCTGACGCCCTGTGCGATGCTCGGCGTCGGACGATCGAGTGGCAGACTGTCACGAAGGACAGACGAGCCAAACGGTGCGCTCGTCGCGGCGGCTGGTGCCGTCGGGGCTGCAGGGCGCGGGGCCGCCGGCTGCGGAGCCGGCTGGGCGACCGGAGCAGGGCGCGACATTGCAACCGGCTCGGACACGTCGAGGCTCTGGGCGGACCGGCCGACTAGCTGCGAGATGTCCTGCAGGGCCTTGATCTGTTCAGCCACTGCACGGCGCATGGCGGCTGCGCTTTCCTTGGCTTCTTCGGGCAGATCGAACGCGCCGCGCTTCAGTTCGGTGCGAGTCGCATCGAGTTCCTGGCGAATGTCCTGGGCCGAGCGGCGGATCTCGTCGGTTGCGCCGGTAAAGCGGCCGATCGCCTCTTCAACGGAAACCCGCAGCGTATCGCGCAACTGCTGGGCTGCGCCATCGGTGCGGTTTGCGGCGTCGGCCAGCAGGCGCTCAATGTCGCCCATCGAACCGGTGATGCTGCCGCGCAGGCGTTCGGAGAGATCGCGGGCGCGTGTTTCGGCATCCGACAGTGTCGTCTCGATGGCGCGGCTTGCCTCGTTGCCAGCCTCGCTCAGCGTCTCGCGCATAGCCTGGGCCGTGAGGTTGGCACGCTGCTGGGTTTCGCCCAGGCCGCGACCGATATCGGCGAAGGAAGCGTGCAGGCTTTCGCGCAGTGATGCGCCGATCTGCGAGGTGCGATCTTCGGCGCGGGTAAAGGCGCCATCGACGAGGGAGGTCAGACCATTGAGCGTGCCTTCGATTTCCTCCGAACGCTTGACGAGACCGGCAGAGAGCGTGCGAAGCGCGGTCTGGCGTTCGTCGAGCGTGCTTGCAAGGTTCGACTGGGCAGCGCCGAGCAGCTCGGACGCCTGAGCGAGAACCTTGGAGTGATCGTCGAAGCGACCGACGATGCCGCCGACCTGGCTGAGCGTCTGGCCGGAAATGCTGACCAGGCGATCGATGTTGTTTTCGAGCAGGCGGCTCGAACCATGCACGAGGTCGGCCGCGCTGTTGGCCGACTCGGCAAAGCGGTTGGCGGTCGCATCGAGCTTCTGATCGGCGTCGGACAGCTGTTCGCTGACGCGGTCCGCTGCCTGGCCGAGATTGCGGGCGGCCTGTTCGACCAGCGATGCGATGCCCGAATTGCTTTCGGCAAGGCGCTCGATCAGGCTGTTGACGTTTGCCGACAGGCTCTGCTCGACGGCGCGCATGGCACCGGTGGCATTCTCTGTCCGCTGGCTGATGGCGGCGAGCGTCTCGTTGGTGCGGGCGGAAATCGCCTCCACCAGTGCGTCGTTCTCGTTGCGGATGCGGTCGGTCGTATCGCGGGCGGCCGTGGAAAGGCGCTCGGCGCTTTCCTGTGCGGCCTGGCTGATGCGCTCGGCGGCGGACCGGCCGGTCTCGGCATATTCCTCGACCAGCGGCCGTGCCTTTTCGTCGATCAGCTTGGAGAGTTCGGCCGAACGGCTTGAGAGCATCGAGTTCAGGTCGCGGGTGCGGCTGTCGAGCGACGAGCGGATCGATTCTCCACGGGCAGCGAGCGCTTTGTCGACGGCCGAAAGAGCGCTGTCGAGTTCGCCTGCGGTTTCGGCAAGCGTGTCGCGCAGAGACGTGCCGCGGGCATCGAGCGCCTTTTCGGCATCGCCAAGCGCTTCCGAAATCGCGTTGACCTGCTTCTTCACCAGGCTGTCTGCTTCGGCGACCTTGTGGACGATCGCGTTGCCGGCTTCCGAGAAGGCCTGCGCCACGGTTGCCGCCTGACCGGCAAGCCGGTTCTGGGTTTCCGAAATGCGGTCGACGATATCGTTGGAGCGCTGTTCGATCGAGCGGGCAAACTCATCGTTGCGGGTGCTGAGTTCTTCCGTGAAGTCTGCGCCGGCGCGGGCAAGAAGCTCTGCCGAACGGCTGGCTTCGCTATCCATGCCCTGCGCTGCGGCGCTGACAGCGTCGCGCAGGCTGGATGCGAGGCCAACTGCCTTGCCTTCGATGGTGCGCGACACGGCGTCGAGGCCGACGGTGAGCGCCCGGTCCATGGTGCCGAGGCGTTCCTCGATGCGGGCGGTGCGTGTATCCAGCGTTTCGGCGATCCGATCCGATGTTTCGGATCCGATGCGCTCAAATTCCTGCGTGCGGGATGCGAGCGCCTGATTGATGCGGTCTGCAGTTTCTCCCGACAAGCGCTCCAGTTCGGCCGTGCGATCACTCATCACGGTTGAAACGCGATCGGTCGCAAGGCTGGTAACGCGCTCCAGTTCCGCGGTGCGGGCGCCGAGTGCATCGGCGATACTGTTGCCGGCCGTGTCGACCAGGCTGGTCGCATTGCCCAGTTCCGAGCGGATGCGTTCTTCCAGACCACCGAAAGTCGTCTCTATCCGGGTGCCGGCGCCATCGAGGGCGGTAGAAACGCCGCCGACAGTTTCTTCGACGCGGCTCGAGAATCCCTCTGCGGAGGCTGTGATTTCGCGGGCGGCTTCGTTGAGCTGGCCTGCAATCGCGCCGACGTTTTCGCGAAGACGCGTTTCCAGGTTTTCACCGGCGCCGTCGATCGTGGCGCGCAGCGATTCCTGCTGGGCTTCGAGGGACATTTCCAGCATGCCGGCGCTGGTTGCGATGGTGGCGCCGATCGATGTTGCCTGATCCAGCATCAAGTCGGCCAGATGGTTTTGCGCATTGGTGAGCGTGCTGGCAATCAGGCCGCCGCGATCGTCGAGTGTCGAGCGAATGCGATCGTAGCCGCCATCGAGTGTAGACGAGAGCTGGCGGTTTGCCGTGTCGAGCGTCTCGGCCATCTGACCGTGTGCCGTCGTGACCTTTTCGGATATGTCGCGGCTTGCGGTATCGACGACGCCGGAGATCTGTACGGCAGCGGTGCCGACCGTGTCGCTGATGGTGCGGGTTGCTCCATCCAAGGTCGAGGCGATGTTGCGCGTTGCGTCGCCGACGGACTGGGAGATGTTCTGGGCGCCCGAACCGACCGTCGAGGAAATCTCGTAGTTGGCGGCGCCGAGCGTCTGCGCGATGTCCTGTCCGGCTGTGGCAAGCGTATCGGCGAGCTGCTGGTGACCGAGGCCGATCGTTGCAGCAATCCGCTGCTGGGTGGCGTCGAAGGTTTCGTCCATCCGCTGCAGGCCATCGGCCATGCCGGTTTCGAAGCGGCTGGTGCCATCGGTGAGGGCGGATTCAATACGTGTGGCTGCGCCACCGACCGAGTTTTCGAGACGAGCGCTGCCACCGTCGAGGATGCGGGACAGTTCCGCAGCCTGGGTTTCGAGCGTGATGTCGAGGCCGAGCTGGCCGTCCTGGTAGGCACTGCGGATTGCATCCGTGCGATCTGCAAACGCGCTTTCGATGCGTTCCGCTGCACCGCCGACGGATGTCTCAAGCTCCGCGCTGCCGGACTGGATGATGCGCGACAGTTCCGAGGCGTGGGTCTCGAGCGTGATGTCGAGGCCGAGCTGGCCTTCCTGATAGGCGCTGCGGATGGCATCGGTACGATCGGCAAAGGCGCTTTCGATGCGCTGGGCTGCACCGCCGACGGACGTCTCAAGCTTCTCGCTACCGCCCTGGATGATGCGGGTGAGTTCCGAAGCGTGCGTTTCGAGTGTGATGTCGAGGCCGAGCTGGCCTTCCTGATAGGCGGTGCGGATCGCATCGGTACGATCGGCAAAGGCGCTTTCGATACGCTGGGCTGCGCCGCCGACGGATGTCTCAAGCTTCTCGCTGCCGCCTTCGATGATGCGGGTGAGTTCCGAAGCGTGCGTTTCGAGTGTGATGTCGAGGCCGAGCTGACCTTCCTGATAGGCAGTGCGGATTGCGTCGGTACGATCTGCGAACGCCGTTTCGATACGCTGGGCTGCGCCGCCGACGGATGTCTCAAGCTTCTCGCTGCCGCCTTCGATGATGCGGGTGAGTTCCGAGGCATGCGTTTCGAGCGAGATGTCGAGACCGAGCTGACCTTCCTGATAGGCGTTGCGGATCGCTTCGGTACGATCGGCGAAGGCGCTCTCGATGCGCTGGGCTGCGCCGCCGACGGATGTCTCAAGCTTCTCGCTGCCGCCTTCGATGATGCGGGTGAGTTCCGAGGCATGCGTTTCGAGTGTAATGTCGAGACCGAGCTGACCTTCCTGATAGGCGTTGCGGATCGCGTCGGTGCGATCGGCAAAGGCAGCTTCAATGCGGCCGGCAACCCCTTCTACGGAATTCTCGAGGCGTTCGCTGCCGCCGTCGAGAATGCGCGCCAGTTCCGAGGTCTGGGTCGCAAGCGTGATGTCGAGACCAATCTGGCCGTCCTGATAGACGCTGCGGATTGCTTCGGTGCGCTCGGCCAACGTGGCTTCGATCCGTTCGGCTGCACCGCCGACAGACTTATCGAGCCGTTCGCTGCCGCTGTCGATGATGCGGGAAAGCTCGGAGACGTGGCTTTCGAGCGAGAGATCGAGACCGAGCTGGCCGTCCGTATAGGCCGTGCGGATTGCTTCGGCGCGAGCGGCGAACGTGTGTTCGATACGGCTGTCTGCATCCGATACGGCGCCGATCAGAGCTGCCGTCTTTTCTTCGAGTGCGCCTGTGAGGCGATCTTCGTGCAGGGCAAGCGAAGTCGCGATGTCCATCGACCGGTCATCGAAGATCTCAGCGAGGCGGTCGCGGTTGGCGGCAAGCGTCGTGTCGAGGCTCGTCACCTTGCGCTCCAGTTCGCTGCCGAGCCGGATCTCGCTGTCGGACAGCGCCTTCGACAGGACTTCAGTCTTGTCGTCGAACATCGAGGACAGGCGCTCGGGTGTTCCCGACATCAGCTCGCTGATTGCCGAGGTGCGGCTGTCGAGGACTTCTGCAAGACGATCGTGGCTGCCGGTGACCGCATCGATGAGGGCGTCCGCGCGCGAACCGACGGCGTCCTCGAAACGGGCCTGGCTATCGGAGAGTGCGGCGGCGAGTGCCGTGCCGCGTTCGACCATGACGGCATCGACCTTGTTATGGGCGTCGCCGAAGCTGTGGCTGATTTCGTTGCTGCGGGCAGCAAGCGCATCGGAAAATTCGCGGGCGCGGTTTTCGAGCATGGAGTCCAGCACTTCCTGGCCGGTTCCAAGCGTGGTGGCGAGCGCAAGGGACTGGTCGGTCAGTGCATTGCCGATCCGGTCGATGCTGGACGACAGGATGCCTTCGATCGCATCCGAACCGCCGGCGACGGTTTCGTTGATGCGGGCAAGGCTGTCCATCAGTTTGCTGTCGAGCGTGCCGGCGCGCTGGTCGAATGCCGTGGTAAACTGCGACAGGCCGTCGTCGAAGGTTGCCGAAAGCTGGCCAACGGTTGCCTGGAGACGGTCTTCGAACAGGCCGGAGCGGAGGTCGAGATCCATGATCGCGTCGTCGGAAGCGGTCTGCAGGCTCTGACGGAAGGTGGCGCTCTTCTGGTCGAGCGAGCGGTTGAGCGCGGCGATTGCCGTGTCCAGCGTGCCGCCGAGCGTCTTCTCGCTGTCATTCAGACCCTCGGTGATTTCGCGGGTGCGGGCAAGCAGCGTCTCGTTGAGCTGACGGGTGCGGTCGGCGAGGGCGGCGTTCAGCTTTTCGGTGTTGGCATCGATGGTCGACGCACGGGTTTCGAACTGGCCGAGCAATTCCTGACCGCGTTCGGACATGGTCGATGTGAGCGTGTCGAGGCGGATATCGAACTCGGTGGCCAGAGCGATACCGGACGATGCCAGGCTCGAGACGAGGTTTTCGGCACGGGCGGCCATCAGGGAGCTGAGCGCTTCACCGGCAGCGTCGGATTTTGCGATGAGAGACGCGGCGCGGGTGTCGATCATCGAGGCAAAGGCCTCGCCTGACGTGGCAAGGCGAACGGAGATCTCCTCTGTCGACAGCGACAGGTCTTCCTTCAGCTGCTCGTGCACGCCGACGATCGAGGAGCGGATACGTTCCGCATGGTTGACGATCGCGTCGCGCTCGGCACCGAGTTCATGCACCAGGCCGCGGACGCGCAGCTCGTTGTCTGTATAGCTGCGTTCCAGCGCGTTGACTTCGGAATGAACCAGCGTTTCCAGCTCGGAAGCACGCGCAATGGTGCGCTCGATGCCTTCGTTCATCGCAGACACTTCGCGACGGACAGCCTGGCCGACCGACATGATGCGCTCGGAGGCAATGGTTTCCGGTTCGGAGAGACGCAGGGCCACTTCCGCCATCGAGCGGGCCGCATTGCGCAGATCGGCAGCTCTCGCCATCATGATCGCGAAGGCGAAGAACAGCATGATCGGCAGCAGGATGCCGACGACGAGGGCGACGATTCCCGGTGCAGCGAGGACGCCGGCGACCGAGGTGAATTCCCACAGCTGGCTGCCGTAGATCAGCTGGCCGAGACCGATACCCGCAACAACCCAGAAGAACGAGATAATGGCGGCATTGCGGACGGCGCTCTTGATCGAGCCGCCTTCGAGCGAACGAAGAATCGCATTCGGGGTGCGGCGACCGGCATCATTGGCCGGCTCGAAAGCGGGCTGTCGGGCTGTCGTTTCGGGACCGGCCTGACGAGGCGGGGCGGATTGCGAATTTTGTGAGGACGATGGGGAGCGCTGCCTTGGCGTATCCGACACTCTGGTCTCCGAAGCGGTCTGAGTTGGTCGGGCGCGAGGCTGCTCGCCGTTGAAGTCGATCTTCAGCGCTTCTTCCAGTGCCTGGAAAGCCGTCTCATCGACCGACTCGCTGCTCGTTTTCTTCGCCATGCGGTTACGCCTCGTTACACTCACCCGGCGCTTTCGTTCCAGCTCTGCCGCCTGCAGGCTGGAAGTCGGGTCGCCGACCGGAACCCGGCCCGTGCGTCATGCTGGCCGCAATTCCACTTTACTCACAATTCGAACGGCCGTTGTTGCAAACGGATGATAATGAAAGCTTACCACCGTTCCGCCGTCAGACGCAGGATGGTTTCCACACCCATCTCAACCGTCCTGTAGTGACACATTCGTGTCTTTCACACAATTGCTCGGCCGGGATCGGCCCGGAAAGCAGATTTGTTGTTAACAGAATTTAAACCACGTAAAATGTCGAAACCCCTGACATTCCCTGAGGTTGATGGAAATTAACCATGTCCCGAAATTTGCGCCGTGATTGTGCCGGAATTTAACGGGATAGGCAGCCGCTGTCCCGCATCACTGGGACGCATGATTGAGCCCC
This sequence comes from Rhizobium sp. PvP014, assembly GCF_017876855.1. Classification (NCBI taxonomy): domain Bacteria; kingdom Pseudomonadati; phylum Pseudomonadota; class Alphaproteobacteria; order Hyphomicrobiales; family Rhizobiaceae; genus Rhizobium; species Rhizobium sp. PvP014. Next base: position 1,121,134 of record NZ_JAGIOT010000002.1, on the reverse strand, counting down.
AAAGAGGAACAGAGTTTCATGTCAGCGGCGAATACTGCTTTTTCAACGCCCACTAGCCCGCGCGGGGCATGTCCTTCGCAGTCGCGCCCGATCGATCTCGTGCATCTTGCCCGCCAGACGATGGGCGACAAGACACTGGAAAACGAAGTGCTGATGATGTTTGCCCGCAACGCCCGCCGGGCGCTGCAGGACATGACGGGCGCAGACGCTGCCGGGGTTGCGATGACGGCGCATCGCCTGAGGGGTGCTGCATCTGCGGTCGGCGCGTTCGGCGTTTCCAAAGCTGCAGAAAAACTCGAAGCAGACGGTGCCGACGCCGCGCATTTGGCCGCGCTTGCCGCGTGTGTCGTGGAAGCCGAGAACTTCATCCTGAAACTCTGCCGCTGATCCGTGACAGTTGGAGGGCGCCGCAAGACAACGGCGCGTCGTCCGTTCGTGTTGACTGGACCGGTGATTTATCGGAAGACAACCGGCCAAGACTGCCACTCAATGCGGATTTCCTGATCATGACGAAACTGACCCTCGTTGCCTTCGACGGTACGCGCTTCGATATCGAAGCTGACAACGGCTCCACGGTAATGGAGAACGCCGTGCGCAATTCCGTGCCAGGCATAGAGGCCGAATGCGGCGGCGCCTGTGCCTGTGCCACCTGTCATGTCTATGTCGACGATGGCTGGACCGAAAAGGTCGGTCCTCCGGCAGCGATGGAAGAAGACATGCTCGACTTCGCCTTTGAGGTGAAGCCGACCTCGCGGCTGTCCTGTCAGATCAAGATCAAGGCCGATCTCGACGGTCTGATCGTGCACGTTCCAGAACGTCAGGCCTGAACCAAACCAGACGACCCTCTTCCAAAAAAATGCCTCGCTGCGCAGTTAGCGCAAGCGAGGCAAGGCAGGCGCATAGCCGCAAGGCGAGGGAGGAAAACGCCTGCGGCCGCAATTGCGCCGGGGAGACCTGTGAAGCTTGTACAAGGCAACAACGCGGGACCTCTCTCGGTCCAAGTGCCTGATCGCGGCCGCGAACATCTGCGGCGCCTGAACTGGTGGATCCGGGCACCGTGGCCGGGATCACGGGCGGCTGGATGACCCTTGATATGGGTCGTTGGCAGCGCCGTTCTGTTGCTACGGTTTTAGCCCAGACACACACATTAGTATATTGTTATAAGTCACCGATGAATGACAGGGTGGTGCGAAAGCTCCGCGCAAGTCTCGGGAAAGGTCGGGCTACGGGTCGGTGGATTGGCTGTGCCGATCGATGTCGTCTTTCGCTGCCCGATCAGTCGCGCTTCATCCGGTATTTCAGAAGACGGGTCATCCGCTCGTCGAAGTTCTTCGACTCGACCTGGTCGAACCGCATCTGTTCCCGGTCGTGTGCTTCCAGAAGATCGCGAGTCGCATCGGCCACCTTCTTTTCGAGACTATCGCAACTGCTGGGCGTCGATAGGTCCAGAAGCTGTCTCTCGAGAATGCGGGCGTGGGTGCGGGCAATCTCGGCATGGCGTTCTTCGTGGCGCTTGATGTCTGCCGAAAGCGTGTCCCATATCATGCCAAGATCCGCGTCTGCACGACGTCGATTGATCCAGCGTGGCAGAACGATATGGGTACGCAGTGTGACCCTTGCGGCGCCGACCGTGCAGCGATTGGCGCGCTCGACATAGGTCACTTCCCCGCCGAATTTGATTTCGGTTGCACCGGGATGACGGTGGCCGGTCGTGCGGGTCAGCGGACCGCGTTTTTCCAGCTCCTTGTCGAGGTCTTCGGCAGTTTTGCCGCCGATCTGAAAATACGAGTAAGTCTTGGTGATGATCGGTGCGGCCGATGCGGGAGAGGCGAATACGCCTGCAAGAAGTACGGTACCGATGGAACGGCGAACCGCGCGCATTGAAAACATTCTGTGGCCTGCAACGTTGAACTTTAAAAGAGCTTGGGGCATAGCGAGACCAAGCGCAACACGAGGTCCCTGAATTTTGCGTCAACTCTCCAAAGATGATTGGCCGGTGATATCGCGGCGCAACACGCACTGGCAATTGGCGCGCGGACGCGTGCTGGAACTCGGCGCGCAAGGCCATATCATGGCGATCGTCAACGTGACCCCAGACTCGTTTTCCGACGGCGGTCGGCATGCGCAAACGGATGGCGCCGTGCGGCATGCGCTGAGCTGCGTCGCCGAAGGTGCTGCCATCCTCGATATCGGTGGCGAATCGACACGGCCCGGCGCGGCGGCGGTGACGCCTGCCGAAGAACAGGATCGCATCCTGCCGGTGATCGAGAAGCTTGTCGGCGAAACCGACGCTATGATCTCGGTCGATACCTATCGTGCGGTAACGGCGCGGCTGGCGATGGCTGCCGGCGCCCACGTCATCAATGACGTACATGGACTTCAGCGCGAACCCGACATGGCTGATGTCGCGGCCGAGACAGGTGCTGGTATCTGCATCATGCATACGGGACGCGACCGGACGGATCGACGTGCGGACATGATCGAAGACCAGCAGTATTTCCTCACGCGGTCTCTCAAGATCGCGCATGCTGCCGGGATCAAGGATGCGGCGATCGTGCTCGATCCCGGGTTCGGATTTGCCAAGAACCGGGACGACGACATGGAACTGATCGCCCGATTCGGCGAGTTGCATACGTTCGGATTTCCGTTGCTCGCGGGGACGTCGCGAAAGCGGTTTATCGGTGCGGTCACGATGCGGGATCCGGCCGATCAGCGGGATATCGGCACAGCGGCAACGACAGCGATTCTCAGGCTTGCCGGGGCTGCGATCTTCCGGGTCCATAACGTGGCGGCCAACCGCGATGCACTGCTGATGGCAGATGCGGTTCTGGCATCCCATGCAGCACGAGGTAAGGACATCTGATGGGGACCTACAGCATCGCCCTCAAGAACTGCGCGTTCTTCGCTCGTCATGGAGCCTTTGCGGAAGAAGAGAGGCTCGGTCAGCGATTCTATGTCGATCTCGTCATGCATGTGGATGCCGAAGAAGCGCTGGAGGACGACAACGTCGAGAGCACCGTGCACTATGGCGAAGCCTATGAAATCGTCGAGAGGATCGTGACCGGCACGCGCCGCAACCTGATCGAGACGCTGGCCAAGGACATCGCTAAGGCGCTTTGCGCCTGGTCGTCGCAGATCCGAAGGGTCGAGGTGACGGTGCGCAAGCCGAGCGTGCCGATCCCGGGAATTCTTGATCATGCCGAAGTCAGGATCGAGCATGTCGCGTGACGGCTCGATGGAATTGGTAGCCCTTGGGCTCGGCGGTAACGTCGGTGATCCGCGGGCCGCGATGGCGGATGCGTTGAGGGAACTTGATGCCCGATCGGACTGTCGGGTGCTCGCCGTATCCCGGCTTTATGCCACGCCGCCATGGGGAAAGACGGATCAGGCCGAGTTCCTGAACTGCTGCGCCCTGATCGAGACCTCGCTTCATCCCGAGTCGCTTCTCGATGTCTGTCTTGATATGGAAAGGCGGCGCAAGCGTGAGCGCGTCGAGCGCTGGGGCCCGAGAACCATCGATATCGACATCCTGACCTACGGCGACAGCGCGTATCACTCCGAGACGCTGGAGCTTCCCCATCCGCGCATGACGGCGAGGGGCTTTGTGATGATGCCGCTTGCCGATGTCGCGCCCGAAATGGTCCTCGGACAGAAAAATGTCCGCGACTGGCTGGCAGAGGCGGACATCGAAGGCATTAGGATCGCTGACGCAGACAGGGATTGGTGGATTAGGGCTTGATCGAACCGACGGCGATCGAATCCAGATCGCGATCCAGCGACAGGCCGATCACGGGCACCATCTGGTCTTCGACCTTCACCGAAATGGTGATGTTCATCTTGTTTTCGCCGCGCAGGCTGGCGACCATTGCGCCGTTCAGCTGTGCACGGTTGATGCCCATCACGACCTTGTCGCCATTGACGGAGCCGGAGACGATGTCGAGGCCCTTGCCCTGGGCGCCGTCCAGGAACTTGCCGGAATAACCGGTGCTGCTCTGGCTGATGACCGCGGACATCGGCTGCTGGAAAACGCCGACGCGGCAGGTGCCATCGAGCTTGATGCCGACAGTGCCATCCGGCTGTGCAGCGCCAATCAGGTTGCAGCTGAACTTCGTACCCTTGTACTTGCCCGCGACGATTTCGCCCGGACCCTTCCAGACGCCACCGACCTGCTGGAAAAAGGATTTGTCACGCGAAGCCGCGGAGGCCTCCGGTGCCAGGGCGGGAGCAGTTGCGATGGTCAGTGCAACGATGCCACCGAAAAGCGAAAAGAAGCGCGAATACATGTGCTTTCCCTTGGAAACCAGAAACTTCAAGTGCCTCGCAAATTAGCTTGGAATGGTTAATGACTGGTATCTTTTCGGGTCATTAAGGGTCACAGAGGCGCGATCAATCGGTCTTGCGCGGGCCGACGGGAGAGATGTCGGACATGAAATCGCCGATCCCCGGGCGCTTCACAGCGCGGAAGGGAAGTGGGCGGCAAAGATCCATCGCGGCAATGCCGATACGCGCCGTCAGTAGGCCGTTGATGACACCTTCGCCGAGTTTGCTTGAAAGCCTCGATGCCAAACCATGGCCCAGAACCTGCTGCGCGATTCCGTCTCCAACCGCGATCGAACCTGTTACCGCCAGATGCGCCATCACGTCCCGCACGAGCTTCAACAGTCCGAGCGTGCCTGGGCGCCCGCCGTAGAGGTCCGCCATCGCGCGGATCAGTCGTGTCACCTCGAACAGGACATAGACGAGATCAACGACCGCGCGGGGGCTGGCAGCGGTGACGACCGAGACCCGTTTCGAGGCGCCAAGAATGAGGACGCGTGCCTGCCGGTCGAGCGGCGACAGGAGTTCTCGCTCGGCGAGATCGATGAGTTGTGGCCCGTCGATGATGTCGTCTTTCGTCGCATCGAGCGCGGCACGTCCGCGGGCGGTCTCCGCCCGGTGACCTGTCAGTTTCGTGAGCGCGGCGACGACGGTTCTGGCTGCCGTCGGCCTTGGCGATTTCAGGGCGTCTTCCGCTTGCGTCTTCAGCGTCTGGACCGCAGCAAGCCGCATCATCCCGATGATTTCGCGACCGACCATGACCAGAAGCGCGACGATGCCGACGCCCAACGCTGCCGCTGCGGCGTAACCGAGCCAGTCGGATCGTGCGAAGAGATCCCGGATGATCCGATCTGCCCAGAGGCCGAAGGCGAGCGACAGGAACGTGCCGAAGGCGGCGGCTGCGAGGTTGGCGAAGGAGAATCGCTTCCGCTTGACCGGTACTGCGACGGCCAGCGCGTCTGCTGAAAGTTCCTGCGGGCTGATGAACGGATCGAGCTCGTCCGGCGTGATGGCGATGCCATCGTCAAACCGGCGGGGTGCGCGGTTCGGGTGGGTCTGCGGCTCTTCTTTAGTCGGAATGTCGTCGTCTACGACGAAGGAAGTTGGGCGGCGGCGGTCATCGGTGATCTTGCGGTCGGTCATGCGAGGCGATCTCCCAGCAGAAACTGCATGGCGCGGTCGAGCCTGATATGCGGGACCGATAGGGTAATGCCGCCCTTTTCGTCGAGAGCCGGGGGACGGAAGCGCACCACGTTGACATCCGGAAGCTCGGAGCCCGGCTGACCGAGCTGCCGAAACAAGGCTTCCGGGTCGGCCGGAAGGTCGCCAGGGAAGATCGCCGTCTGCCGCGTGCCGTCGAAGACTTCGCCATTGATGGTTTCGCCTGCCATCGGTGTGCCGACTATGACCGGCAGTTGGTGACTGCCGTCCTTCACGGAAGCTTCACGCGTGGCGCGCACGGAGGCGATTGCCATCACGTCGATGCCGGCGCCGGCCATGCCGATCCGCTCGATGGCGCGGTCGACGAGGCGGCCGGTCAGGCGTTCCAGCCGGTCGTGGCTTTCGTGATGCAGATGGTCGGCCTTGGTGGCTGCGACCAGCACCTTGTCGATGCGCCGGCCGACCAGCGACGAGAAGAAGCTGTTGTGGCCGGGACGGAAGCAGGCGAGTACGTCGGTCAGTGCGCGTTCCAGATCCTGCACGGCCTCAGGGCCACGGTTGATCGCCTGGAGCGCGTCGATCAGCACGATCTGCCGGTCGAGACGCGCGAAATGCTCGCGGAAGAAGGGTTTGACGACGATTGTCTTGTAGGCGTCGTAGCGGCGCTCCATCATCGCCCGGAACGACCCCTTCGGGGCCGGCGTATCCGGAAGATCGGCGAGGGGCGCAAAGGTGAGGGCGGGCGAACCTTCCAGGTCGCCGGGCATCAGAAATCGCCCGGGCGGCAGGGTGGAGAGCGAGCGCTCATCGGATTTGCAGGCTTTCAGGTAGGCCGCAAAACTCTCGGCCAGCCGACGCGCGGTTCCTTCGTCCGCCGGTGCGTCCATGTCTATGCCGGAGGCGAACGAAAGCCAGTCCTTCGACAACTCGGCGCGAATGCCGGTCCGGGCAAGGTCTACCGTGTTGCGGCTGAAGGTCTCGTAATCCTGTGCCAGCAGCGGGAGGTCGAGCAGCCATTCGCCGGGGTAGTCGACGATGTCGATCGACAGGCGGCCGCGGGAAAACATCCGGTTCCATCCACTGGCGCTTTGGTATTCCAGCGTGACGCGGAGTTCCGAGATCGCGCGCGTCGAGTCCGGCCAGATCCGTTCGCGCACCAGTGCGTCGATGTGATCCTCATACTGGAAGCGCGGTATCGCGTCGTCCGGCTGCTGCTCGAGCCGAGCCTGCGAGACCCGCCCGGATCGCATTGCCTCGAACAGTGGCAGCCGGCCGCCGTTCAGGAGATTGTGGACAAGCGACGAGATGAACACCGTCTTGCCGGCACGCGACAAGCCGGTAACGCCAAGCCGCATAGACGGGTTGACCAAGTTCGAGGCGCGATCGGCGAGGTTATCGAGAGCAATTTTCGCGTCGTCGGTGATACTGGTGAGCGCTGGCGGCAAGGTGTCGTCCCAAAACTGTTTGTCGCTATATAGGGACCGTCAGGCAATGCGCAAAGGGATGGGATGCCTTGGAATCTGTGGTCACGGCGTGAGGAAATCCGTCAGGTTCCATGCGGGTCGCGAGCCGTCGCTTCGGCCTGCGTGATCGATGACAGCAAGGCCTGCCGTCGGATACCCTGAGGGCAGGGCGCGGGCTGCATGCTCTTTTCCGATCAGTTCCCCGAACACGTCCTCGATCGTCGGGTTATGCCCGACGAGCATCACCGATCCGCTGCGGTCGCTGGTGAAAATCAGCGCGAGATAGGTGCCGACCGATCCGTTGTAGACCTCGTCGATGAATTCGGGCTCGATGGTTTCGCTGATTGCGCGGCGCACCGCCTCCGCAGTCTGGCGGCAACGCATAGCCGTCGAACTGATGACAGCGTCGGGGCGGTAGCGACGGTCCGCCGCCTTGTCGGCAACGATTTCCGCTTCCGCGAAACCATCCGTCGTCAGTGTTCGATCGAAATCTCTCTGACCCTGTTCCGGGTTGGCCGCCCGGCCGTGCCGGAGAAGGTAGATGCGTGACGGCGGCGGCGCGAGTGTCGGCATATCGGTGAAAGACGCCATTTCATTCTCCTTTGACCGCCTGGACGGTAATTCCGTGACTTCTGAACTTCAACCACGCCTGCGCCATGATTGCCAGTTGCGCTGCCCAGGAACCGGTTTCAACCGAAGTCGATTAAAGCATAGAAAATAGTCATTTAGCTGATTTTTGTGACAATTTTAAAATTGCCTCAATAACGAGCGGAAGGCTTGAACCGGAACAACCAAAGCGATATAGAGCGGCCACGAGATGTTCTTCAGGAGAATCGCGTTGAGTGAGAAGATCGATCTTAGCAATTATGTACTCTCGGAAACCGACGAGTTCATGAATGCAAACCAGAAGGCGTATTTCCGGGCAAAACTGACGGCCTGGAGAAACGATATCCTGCGGGAGGCGCGGGAGACTCTGGATCATCTGGCAGAGGAAAGTGCCAACCATCCCGATCTGGCCGATCGCGCATCTTCGGAAACCGATAGAGCCATCGAGCTTCGTGCCCGTGACCGGCAGCGCAAGTTGATCTCCAAGATCGACGCGGCGATGCAGCGCATCGACGACGGGACCTATGGCTATTGCGAAGAAACCGGCGAGCCAATCGGACTGAAGCGTCTTGACGCCCGGCCGATCGCAACCCTGTCGATCGAGGCCCAGGAGCGGCACGAGCGTCGCGAAAAGGTCTATCGCGACGAATGATTTCTGCTTGACGCATGGTCTACGGCAGAAACGACAAAAGGCACGGGAAACCGTGCCTTTTGTCGTTTGATGTCATGGATACGTGCAAAGCCCGCGGCCCTGCATGTCATTTATCGCGCGTGGCGGACATTTCCCCAAATATACGGGCGACTTCGTCCTGAAGTGATGGCTCGGCAGTCGCGCCGGTAATCGGTGCGACAGCAGGATCGCGCTGCGGCAACTGGCGGTTTGGTGCAGGCGCTGCGATCGTCTCGCGGCCGGCGTTTTCCCGCGCCGCAAGGTTTTGTGCCATTTCCTCTTCCAGAATTTTCTCGAAATCGCTCCCGAGCATCTTCGGCTTTTCGAGGGCCGGCTGTCCGCCGGTCGAGAGGTCCTCCGGATTGATCGGGACAACGCGTGACGGTTCTGTCGGCTGGTCGGGCTCGGCGTGAGCAAGAACCCGACTGCGCGCGGCTTCAAGCGCGTTTGCCGCATCGTCGACCCTGGATGGTGCAGGCTGCGGGATCGCCATGATCGCTGCCGCGGCGATCGGCGCTGCGGCAACGCCAGCGGCTGTCGAAACCGTTGCCGGGATGACGACGGTCGGTGCCGGACGCTGTGGCTCGGGGGCGGACTGTCTTGCTGGCGGATCCAGTCGCTGCGGGGCGGGTGGTGATACGGACGCAGTCGGCGTCGGCTCCGACCGGGATACCGGGCTCACAGGGCGAGCGGGAATGGGAGATGGCTGGGTCGCGAGTGGTGGCTTCGCACGCGGGGTGTCGTCGCGCACAGAAATCTCCCGCATGGGCTCAGGCCGTTCGGCCTCTGGCAGAGCTGCCGGGCGAGGGTCCGGACGCTGCCTCTGGGCAAGTGCGGGACGCGGTTCAGAAGGCGCGCTTTCAATGGCGGAGGGCTGTGAGGGCGAGTTCGTCGCGATGCCGGTTTCGATCACGATATCGGTCGGCCCGCCGATCATGACGAGGTGCTCCACGCCGTCGCGGCGGATCAGCACGAGGCGGCGACGTGCATCGACGGCTGCCGCATCCAGCACCTGCAGCCGCGGATTGCGGTTGCGTCCCCCGCGGACGAACGGCGACGGTCCATTGCGACCGCGCAGCATCCACAAGATGCCGAACAGGAAAAGAAGCCCAATGCCGACACCGAGGACCGCGATAACCATCCGGCTGCCATAGGCGCCCATCAGTTCTTCGGCCATATGCTGATACTCCTCATGCCAATCGTCACATTTGAAAAGACGACAATTTTCGCTTCGATCAAGGGGTGCTGCGATGCTGTCTTGATGGAAAACATCACTTCGGAGAGGAAAGATAGGGCACAAGTCTTCACTGTCCCGGGTTTTCTGGCACAACGGAGCTTTTTGCGTCGCCGACAACTTGCTAAGAAGGAATCATAGGGTTTTCGGCTCCGTGGAGCATGACGGCCGCAGTAGGATGGCTTCGGCAGTCGGCCGTTGCGAAATGCGAGGGATTGATGACGAAGTTGCAGCAGGGCGGCAACTACGAGACCCCACTGGTCGAGCGTAAGACGCGGGGTGGAACCATTCTTCGGATCGTGCTTCTGGCGCTGGTGCTGCTGGGCGTTGCAGTCGCTTTTGTGGTTTTTCAGCAGGCACTCGACAATGAGATTGTGCTCGGCCTGCTGGGCATCCTTGCCATGGTCGGCATATTTTTCCTCGTCTCTTCGATGATAGGCCTCGTGGAAGTCATGCCGCAATCGCGGTCCGACGATCTCGCCCGCGCTTTCTTGGCCGGCCATCCGGACGGTATCCTGATCACGGACATCAAGGGTCGCATCGTCTACGCGAACGCTGCCTATGGTCGGATGACCGGTGCGACGAAAAAGAGCGATATCCAGTCCCTTGAAACGCTTCTGTCCAAGTCGCGCGAATCCAACGAGGCGCTTTACAGGCTGACATCCGCGCTGCGGGAAGGCCGCGAGGGTCATGAAGAATTCCGCCTGCTGCAGCCGCTTGGCCGCAGCACGGGCACTGCCGTCGTTGGAGAGAATGGTGCGGGCGCCTTCTGGTACAGGCTGAAGGCCGGCCTTCTGGCGGGTTCGGGAAACAACAAGGCGCAGCTCGACATCTGGCAGATTACCGACACGACCTCGGAACGGTCGGACCAGGAGCGTTTCTTTCGCGAACTGCAAAACGCCATCGACTACCTCGATCATGCGCCGGTCGGGTTCTTTTCCGCGGGCAAGAAGGGCGAGATCTTTTATCTCAACGCCACGCTGGCTGAATGGCTGGGTCTCGATCTGACCAAGTTTTCTCCGGGATCGATGACGATCGACGATCTCGTGGCGGGCGAGGGCATGGCGCTGATCCAGTCGGTTCAACCGGCGCCAGGCCTGAAGCGCACGGAGACGCTCGATCTCGACCTGCGCCGTGCCAACGGCCAGAGCCTGCCGGTGCGGCTTGTTCACAGCGTCAGCTCCATGCGCGACGGTGCGCCCGGCGAAAGCCGCAGTGTCGTGATCAACCGGCCGCATGGTGAGGACACCGATCAATCCGCGTCGGCGATGCGTTTCACGCGCTTTTTCAACAACACGCCGATGGCCATTGCGTCCGTTGATGGCGAAGGCCGGATCCTGCGCATCAATGCGCCGTTCCTGCGACTGTTCGCCGGGGTTCTGACCCGAGACGACGTGGAAAGTGGTGCGTCGCTGGAGCGTATCGCGCACGAGACGACCCGCGATCAGCTGATGGCGGCGCTTGCTGCCGCACGCGACCGGCAGGGCGACATTACTCCGATCGATTCGCGGCATCCGGGCGACGAGACCCGCTATCTGCGTTTCTACGTCAATGCGGTGATCGACGAGAGCGACGAGGCGCCGGAAGAGGCGGCCATCATCTATTCCGTCGAGACGACCGAGCAGAAGGCGCTCGAGACGCAAATGGCGCAGACCCAGAAGCTAAATGCGGTCGGCACGCTGGCAGGCGGTATCGCGCACGATTTTAACAACGTGCTGACGGCTATCCTTCTGTCGTCCGATCACCTGCTTTTGCAGGCGCGTCCGTCCGACGCGAGCTTCGCCGATCTGATGGAAATCAAGCGCAATGCCAACCGGGCCGCCGTTCTGGTGCGCCAGCTTCTGGCCTTCTCGCGCAAGCAGACGATGCGTCCGGCGGTTCTGAACCTCACCGATGTGGTGGGCGACCTGCGCATGCTGGTCGACCGGCTGATTTCCGGCACCAATGTCAAGCTCGATGTCGACTACGGGCGTGACCTGTGGCCGGTGCGTACCGACCTGTCGCAGTTCGAGCAGGTTCTGATCAACCTCTGCGTCAACGCGCGCGATGCGATGCCGCAGGGGGGCACGATCCTGATCAAGACCCGCAATGTGACGGCCGAGGAAACGAGCAGCTTCCATCAGGCCGATCTGCCGGCGGAAGATCTCGTGATGGTCGAGGTTGCCGACAGCGGCACGGGCATTCCGCCCGAGATCATGGACAAGATCTTCGAGCCGTTCTTCACCACCAAGGAAGTGGGCAAGGGGACAGGTCTCGGCCTTTCGATGGTCTATGGCATCATCAAACAGTCCGGCGGCTATATCTATCCGGAATCCGAAGTCGGTCGCGGAACGAGTTTCCGGCTGTTCCTGCCGCGTCACATTCCCGAAATACCGGTCATCACGCCAGAGGCCGCAGAGGCTGCAGCTCTGGCAGCCGCACAGCCTGTGGCTTTGAAAGCGCCGGCGGAAGACATGGATCTCACAGGCAAGTCTGCGGTCGTGCTGCTTGTGGAAGATGAAGAAGCGGTTCGCCGGGGTGGCAAGCGCATGCTGGAAACGCGCGGTTATACCGTGCACGAAGCCGGATCCGGCGTCGAAGCACTCGACATCATGGACGAGCTCGAAGGCAAGGTTGATATCGTCGTTTCCGACGTTGTCATGCCTGAGATGGACGGGCCGACGCTTCTGACGGAACTGCGGAAATCCTATCCGGATCTGAAGTTCATCTTCGTCTCCGGATACGCGGAGGACGCGTTTGCGCGCAACCTGCCGGCCGATGCGAAGTTCGGTTTTCTGCCCAAGCCGTTTTCGCTGAAGCAGCTTGCCGTTGCGGTTCGCGAGATGCTCGACTCGGACTGATTTTCCGACCCGCCTGCGAAACTTTATGGAGCCTCGCGATTCGTCCGTCGAATGCGAGGCTCCTTGCTTTAACGCCTGATTTTCCACAGGTTATGCGTGCGTGAACGTTCCGGGAACGAAATCGCGATAACGCATTTCAATCAAGCTGATAAAAGCCTCTTGATTGATGAGAACAAAAAGAGTACACGATGTCCATCGGCTGCTTCATTGCTTGCGTGGCGGCAATAACCTAAAGGTGGGACCTCATGGCACAGAATTCATTGCGGCTCGTAGAGGATAAAGGCGTGGACAAGAGCAAGGCGCTCGAAGCAGCACTCTCACAGATCGAACGTTCCTTCGGTAAGGGATCGATCATGAAGCTTGGCTCGAACGATAGCATCGTCGAGATCGAGACAGTTTCCACCGGTTCCCTGAGCCTTGATATTGCGCTCGGCATCGGCGGTCTGCCGAAGGGCCGTATCGTCGAAATCTATGGTCCGGAAAGCTCGGGCAAGACGACGCTTGCGCTGCAGACCATTGCTGAGGCTCAGAAGGGTGGCGGTGTTTGCGCCTTCGTCGACGCGGAACACGCACTCGATCCGGTCTATGCCCGCAAGCTCGGCGTCGATCTGCATAACCTCCTGATCTCGCAGCCAGACACCGGTGAGCAGGCGCTTGAGATCACCGACACGCTGGTGCGTTCCGGTGCTGTCGACGTTCTCGTCATCGACTCGGTTGCGGCATTGACGCCACGCGCCGAAATCGAAGGCGAAATGGGCGACAGCCTGCCGGGTCTTCAGGCCCGTCTGATGAGCCAGGCACTGCGCAAGCTGACGGCGTCGATCTCCAAGTCGAAGACGATGGTGATCTTCATCAACCAGATCCGCATGAAGATCGGCGTGATGTTCGGTTCGCCGGAAACGACGACAGGCGGTAACGCGCTGAAATTCTACGCGTCCGTCCGTCTCGACATTCGCCGCATCGGCCAGGTCAAGGAACGCGAAGAAGTCGTCGGCAACCAGACACGCGTCAAGGTCGTCAAGAACAAGATGGCGCCTCCCTTCAAGCAGGTCGAATTCGACATCATGTATGGCGAAGGCGTGTCAAAGACCGGCGAGCTCGTCGATCTCGGCGTCAAGGCTGGGATCGTCGAGAAGTCGGGCGCATGGTTCTCCTACAACAGCCAGCGCCTTGGTCAGGGCCGCGAGAACGCGAAGTCGTTCCTGCGAGACAATCCGGAAGTGGCGCGTGAAATCGAGACGTCGCTGCGCCAGAACGCCGGTCTGATCGCGGACAAGTTCCTGCAGAATGGCGGTCCTGATGCCAATGACGGCGACCAGGCCCCGGACCCTTGATCGGACCTGGGTTGGGATGTCGATCTAGGGCATCCTGACGCTGATATTCACCGGTGTTTTCCGGTTTTCAAATCTTGCCGGCCGCCATCTACGAGATGCGCGGCCGGTCTGCGTTCCGGGCGGGTTTGGGATGATTAGGGGTGCTGTGGCTGGACAGTCGGGAACGCGGACGATACAAGCCTTTCGTCTTCGAATAACAGCATCGCACCCGGCGATAAAAAGGGCTTAGCATGAGCGGCGTGAATGAAATCCGGTCGACGTTTCTCGACTATTTCCAAATGAACGGCCACGAGGTTGTGTCCTCGTCCCCGCTTGTGCCGCGCAATGACCCGACGCTGATGTTTACCAATGCCGGTATGGTGCAGTTCAAGAACGTCTTTACCGGTCTTGAAAAGCGCCCCTACACCACGGCCACCACCTCGCAGAAATGCGTACGCGCCGGTGGCAAGCACAACGATCTCGACAATGTCGGTTACACCGCCCGCCATCTGACCTTTTTCGAGATGCTGGGCAACTTCTCGTTCGGCGACTATTTCAAGGAAAACGCGATCGAGCTTGCCTGGAAGCTGGTCACCGAAGGCTTCGATCTGCCCAAGCACCGCTTGCTGGTCACCGTCTATTCGGAAGACGAGGAAGCTGCGACGCTGTGGAAGAAGATCGCCGGCATTTCCGACGACAAGATCATTCGCATTCCCACCTCCGACAACTTCTGGCAGATGGGCGATACCGGCCCCTGCGGTCCGTGTTCGGAAATCTTTATCGATCAGGGCGAGAATGTCTGGGGTGGACCTCCGGGCTCGCCTGAAGAAGACGGCGACCGCTTTCTGGAATTCTGGAACCTCGTCTTTATGCAGTACGAGCAGACGGCACCGGGCGAGCGTTCGCTGCTGCCGCGTCCGTCGATCGATACCGGCATGGGTCTTGAGCGCATGGCCTGCGTTCTGCAGGGCAAGCAGAGCGTGTTCGACACGGACCTGTTCCAGACGCTGATCGGCACGATCGAGGATGTGCTGAGCGTGAAGGCGGAAGGCAGTGCAAGCCACCGCGTCATAGCCGACCATCTGCGGTCCTCCGCCTTCCTGATTGCCGACGGCGTGCTGCCATCCAACGAAGGCCGCGGCTACGTGCTTCGCCGCATCATGCGCCGCGCCATGCGCCATGCGCAGCTGCTCGGTGCCAAAGAACCTGTGATGTACAAGCTGCTGCCGACGCTGGTTCAGGAAATGGGCCGCGCCTATCCGGAACTGGTGCGCGCCGAGGCGCTGACGTCGGAAACGCTGAAGCTTGAGGAAACCCGCTTCCTCAAGACGCTCGAACGTGGTTTGTCGCTGCTTTCGGACGCGACCAGCACGCTCGACAAGGGCGACATGCTCGACGGCGAGACGGCGTTCAAGCTTTACGACACCTATGGCTTCCCGCTCGATCTGACGCAGGATGCGCTCCGCGCCCGCGAAATCGGCGTCGATTTGTCGGGCTTTACCGATGCGATGGAACGCCAAAAGGCGGAAGCCCGCTCGCATTGGGCAGGCTCCGGCGACAAGGCGACCGAAACGGTCTGGTTCGAAATCAAGGAAAAGTTCGGCGCCACCGAATTCCTCGGCTATGACACCGAGACTGCCGAAGGCGTCGTTCAGGCGATCGTCAAGGATGGCAAGGCCATCGACAGTGCCTCGAGCGGCGATGCCGTCCAGATCGTCGTCAGCCAGACGCCGTTTTACGGTGAATCCGGCGGTCAGATGGGCGATGCCGGTCTGATCTCGACCGACCACGCCAAGCTCGAAGTGACCGACGTCCAGAAGCGGGGCGAGGGGCTGTTCGTTCATATCGCGACCGTGACCGAGGGCACGTTAAAGGCTGGCGACGCTGTCATCCTCGCCGTCGATCACGCCCGCCGTTCGCGCCTGCGCTCGAACCATTCAGCCACGCATCTGCTGCATGAAGCCCTGCGCGAAGTGCTCGGCACCCATGTTGCGCAGAAGGGCTCGCTTGTCGCTCCTGAGCGTCTTCGTTTCGACGTGTCGCATCCGAAGCCGATGTCATCCGAGGAATTGCAGGTCGTCGAGGATATGGCCAACGCCATCATCCTGCAGAACGCGCAGGTCACGACGCGCCTGATGAGCGTCGACGATGCGATTGCCGAGGGTGCAATGGCGCTGTTCGGCGAGAAATACGGCGATGAAGTTCGTGTCGTCTCGATGGGCAAGGCTGTCGATGGCCCGAAAGCCGGCAAGCCCTACTCGATCGAACTCTGCGGCGGCACGCATGTCAACGCGACGGGTGATATCGGCCTTGTGCGCATTCTCTCTGAAAGCGCCGTCGGCGCCGGTGTTCGCCGTGTCGAAGCGGTGACGGGGGATGCGGCGCGTGTCTATCTCGCCGAGCAGGATGAGCGCGTGAAGACCTTGTCCGGTGCGCTGAAGGTTCAGCCCGGTGAGCTTGTCTCCCGTGTCGAGGCGCTGATCGACGAGCGTCGCAAGCTCGAGAAGGAACTGGCAGACGCCAAGCGCCGGCTCGCCATGGGTGGCGGTCAGCAGGGTGGTTCTGCCGACGACATCCGTGACATCGCGGGCATCAAGTTCATGGGCAAGGCACTGGCCGGCATCGACGCGAAGGACCTGAAGGGGCTCGCGGACGAAGGCAAGGCCACGCTCGGTTCCGGCATCGTGACGCTGATCGGCGTCTCCGAAGACGGCAAGGCGAGCGCGGTCGTGGCGGTGACGCCTGATCTTATCGGCCGCTTCAGTGCCGTCGATCTGGTGCGGATCGCCTCTGCGGCACTCGGCGGCAAGGGCGGCGGCGGACGGCCGGATATGGCGCAGGCCGGTGGCCCTGACGGTGCCAAGGCCAGTGAAGCGCTGGAAGCCGTGGCCGCAGCGCTCGGCGCCTGAGGATTGGACTGATCGGGCGGCCACTGGCCGCCCGTTTCACATGAGGTTTGGACATGGGATTGAACGCGAGCGTACCAGACGAGATCGACGAGGTCGTGGATGGCCTCGTGCCGTCCCTGTTTCGGGATGCACCGAGTTCGGTCTCGTTCAACAAGTTGCGCAAGCGGCTGCTGCGGCAGGTCCGTCAGGCGTTCGACGATTTCGGCATGCTGAAGGACCAGAAACGCTGGCTGGTCGGCCTGTCGGGTGGCAAGGACAGCTATTCGCTTCTCGCCATTCTGCTCGATCTGCAGTGGCGTGGCCTGCTTCCGGTCGAGCTGCTTGCCTGCAATCTCGATCAGGGACAGCCGAACTTTCCCAAACACATCCTGCCGGATTATCTCACCTCCATCGGAGTCAAGCACCGGATCGAGTATCGCGATACCTATTCGATCGTGAAGGAAAAGGTGCCGGCGGGCGGAACCTACTGCGCGCTCTGTTCGCGGCTTCGGCGCGGCAATCTCTACCGGATCGCCCGTGAAGAGGGGTGTGATGCACTGGTTCTCGGGCACCACCGGGAGGATATTCTCGAAACCTTCTTCATGAACTTCTTTCACGGCGGACGGCTTGCCGGGATGCCCGCAAAGCTTCTGAACGACGAAGGCGACGTGATGGTGCTGCGACCGCTCGCCTATTGCGCCGAGGACGATCTGGCGAAGTTTTCTGCCGCCATGGAATTCCCGATCATCCCGTGCGACCTCTGTGGCTCGCAGGACGGGCTGCAGCGCAATGCGATGAAGGCCATGCTTGCCGATATCGAGACGCGCATGCCGGGCCGCAAGGACACGATGCTGCGGGCGCTGGCGCATGTGAACCCGTCGCATTTGCTTGACTCGAAACTGTTCGACTTCTCCGGCCTCAGCGCCAACCCCGCCACCTGATCCCCAACAAGCTGCTCCCACCACTGCAGGATCTCACACCATGACCATGCCGCTCGATATAGCCAAGCTTGCCGACATCCTGCGCCTTGCGGCGAAGGAAGAGATCCTGCCGCGGTTCCGGCGGCTTGGAAGCGGCGACGTGCGTTCCAAAAGCGAGCCGTCGGATCTTGTGACCGAAGCGGACGAGGCAGCCGAGCGTCTGATCCGCCGCGAGCTTGAAGCGCTGGCGCCTGATGCTCTGTTTGTCGGCGAAGAATCGGTGGCCGCCGATCCGTCCCTGCTGGGCAAGCTTGGAGGTTCGGATTTCGCGATCGTCGTCGATCCTGTCGATGGCACGTTCAATTTCGCCTCCGGCATTCCTGCCTTCGGTGTCATGGCCTCTGTCGTCTGGAAAGGCGAAACGGTGGCCGGCATCATCTACGATCCGATGGGTGACGATTGGGTGATGGCGGAAAAGGGCGCAGGCGCCTTCCTGCGCCGTCCCGACGGCGATGCGGTGCGCCTTGCGGTCGCGGAAGCGACACCGATCGGCGACATGGTCGGAATGGCGTCACCCGGGTATTTCTTCGGCGAGGAGAGAGAGCGGCTGCTGGCCAATCTGGCGAAGGTGCGTTTCTTTGCCAACTATCGATGTGCCGCGCACGAGTATCGCACCTTTGCCGGCGGGCACGTGCAATACCTTCTCTACAACAAGCTCATGCCTTGGGATCATCTGGCGGGCACCCTGATTGCCACGGAGGCCGGCGGTTATGCGGCGCGCTTCGACGGATCCGAGTACCTGCCGAACCACGTGGATGGCGGGCTGCTGGTCGCGACCTGCAAGGACAGCTGGCAGATGCTGCGCCGCGAACTCATCGGCGACTGAGCCTTCAAGGGGTCGGTCCCAGTAGAGGGCGAAACGACACCGTAAGCCAACTCCGTTGTCCTCGTTGAACCCTCGTGTATTTTGGTGCCGGAAGGCGGCATGCGGAAGCATATCCAGGTTCTCGAACGAGCGGGGCTCGTTGTCACCGAGTAGATCGGACGGGTGAGAACCTGCAGGCTTGCGAGACACGGACTTGAGGCGGAGGCCGAGTGCGTAGAGGCGCATCGAAAGCTTTTCGAGGCCCGCTTCGAACCATTGAATGAACTCATCAGTACCATGCAACGGGAGGCAACCGATGAATCAGCAAGTTGACAGGACATCAGTGGAGCGCAGGGGCGATCGTGAATTGGTCGTCATGCGGACATTCAATGCGCCGCCGAGCGCCGTTTTCAGGGCGTGGAGTGAGCCCGAGATGTTCCAGGCCTGGTGGGTGCCAAAATCGGTCCCCGGCCTATCGCTCGTATCGTGCGACATGGACGTGCGTACCGGCGGCAAGTATCGGCTGGAATTCGGTGCTGGCGGCGATTCCGATACCATGGCCTTTTATGGCAAGTATCTCGAGGTCGTACCGAACGAGCGCATTGTCTGGACCAACGACGAGGGCGAAGAGGGCGCGGTCACGACCGTGAGCCTCGAGGACCAAGGCGCCATGACGCTGTTGCGTTTCCACGAGGTCTATCCGTCCAAGGAGGCGCTTGAGGAGGCCCTGCAGGGCTCGGCGGGCGCATTGCCCGAGCAGTTGGACCAGCTCGACGGATTGCTGACCAGCAAAGCTGAGTAGCACGGCTGCGGAAACGCATCGGGCAACATATGCCTTAGGCGCTACCCCACCGAGCTTTTCGCGGGTGGTGAAGGTAAAGCAAACCAATCTCGCGGCGCCGTTCTATGTCCGCAACGGGCCGAAAGGCGTCTTTGGCAGCTTTGCGCCAAAAGGAGACATCACAGCCGTGTCTTCGTGAGTCGAATTTGGTTTCCCTTTGCCACGCGCTCGCTGCCCCAGCCAAGATGCCTGTAGAAGCCCGCCGCACGACTGTCCTTGTCGGTCTCAAGCCAAATCTCGGAATGGTGCTGAAATAGCTCATCCTCCGCGACAAGCACGAGTTGGGTGCCCAAACCTTTTCCTTCATGCGCGGGGAGAACGAATACTGCGAAGAGAGAACCGTCAGCCACGTCGATCATCGAGAAGCCAACGATCTCATCGTTCAAGACAGCAACCCAAGCGCATGGCGACGCATAGATCATCTCAGAGACTGAGTCGTCGGTGATGCCTAATTCAGCAAGACGCTCTCGCGATACGTGGTTCTCTCGCACCGAAGTCCGAACATGAAATAGGGCTGAAACATCAACCGGTTCAGCAAGCCTAATCATTACGGTCATACCTTGTCCTGGAATTCAGCGAACGACCCTGCTGATATCACTCTCGTCCGAAACGATTGTGACGGATTATCGAGGCGTCCGCTCCGGGCCGAAGGCTGGCTCTCTCCGTCAGAGTGTCAATTCGCCCTCTACGGGACCGACCCTTCGAGACAAAGCGGAACCGAAAAAGGCCGGATCGCTCCGGCCTTTTTTGCGCTCTGACGTGATGGACTGTCAGGCCTTGTGGTTGTGGGGCCGGAAGAGCTTTCCCTTTTCGCCGACCAGCACGAAGATCAGGCCGATGACGGAGACGGTAAAGAAGCCTGCCACCATCGGGGTTGCCGTGCCGTCGAAGGCCTGGCCGATGGATGCGCCGATGATTGCGCCGCCGACCGTGCCCATGAAGCCGAGAACGGAGGATGCGGTGCCCGCCACGTGGCCGAGGGGCTCCATTGCCAGCGAATTGAAGTTCGAGGCGATCAGGCCGAACAGGAACATGGCCATGGCGAAGAAGGCCAGGAACAGCAGGAAGGGCATCGGTTCGGATGACAGGAGTTGTACCGTCAGCCACAGGAAGGTGACGACGACGAAGCCGATGATGGCGGCATGCGACAGCTTGCGCATGCCGAGCCTGCCGACCCAGCGGGAGTTGAGAAAGGCCGAGATCGACATGAACAGAGCGACCGCAGCAAACGCCACCGGAAACCAGACGCCGAGCTGGTAGATGCCGACATAGACCTGCTGGGCCGAGTTGATGAAGCCGAACAGCGCACCGAAGATGAAGGTGCTCGCAAGCGTGTAGCAGAGCGCCATGCGGTTGGTGAGCACGATGAGGAAGCCGGCAACGATGGACTTCACCGTGAACGGGCGGACATCGGCTGGATCGAGCGTTTCGGGCAGCTTGCGGGCAACCCAGATGGTGACGATGACCGCGACGACGGCGATGAAGACGAAGATCAGGTGCCAGTCACCAAACAGCAGCACGAGCTGTCCCGTTCCGGGCGCGATGATCGGCACGATCATGAATACCATCATGATGAGAGACATGACTTCCGCCATGGCGCGACCGCCGAACACGTCGCGGACGATCGAGACCGAGATGACGCGGGTCGCGGCCGAGCCGATGCCCTGGATGAAGCGCAGGATGAGCAGGCCCGCAAAGGAGGGGACGAAAACGACAGCGATCGCTGAGACGATATAGATGCCAAGACCGATCAGCAGCGGCGTGCGGCGACCGAAACGGTCAGAGATCGGGCCATAGAAGAGCTGGGCGATGCCAAAGCCGAACAGATATGCCGAGACGACATACTGCCGATGGTTCTCGTTCTCGACGCCGAGTGCTGCGCCGATCTGCTGTAGTCCGGGGAGCATGATATCGATGGCGAGGGCATTGAGTGCCATCAGGGCGGCCATCATGGCAATGAATTGTGCCCTTCCCATGCCTTGCAGCTTTGGGACAACGGGATGTGAAGGATTTGTCACGGGGGATTTCCTAAAGAATGGGAAAGGCGCCGTGGGAGCGGCGCCTTCAAAATTTTGGAGAGTATATCAAGCCGGATCAGGCTGCGCGGACGGTAATGCCCTGTTCCTCGATATGGGTTTTGAGCTCGCCGGACTGGAACATTTCGCGGACGATATCGCATCCGCCAACGAATTCGCCCTTAATGTAGAGCTGCGGGATCGTCGGCCAGTTGGAATAGTCCTTGATGCCCTGGCGGATTTCCGCGTCGGCAAGAACATTCACGCCCTTGTAGTCGAGCCCGAGGTAATCGAGGATCTGGACCACCTGGCCGGAGAAGCCGCACTGGGGGAACTGGGGCGTGCCCTTGAGGAAGAGAACGACGTCGTTCGTCTTGATTTCGTTTGCGATGAAGTCGTGAATGCCGCTCATGATCTTTCCTTTCACATGCGGTTTCAAGGACCGCTGCGGTGTCTTGCCCCTTAAATAGCAAGGTGACCTTACTAATTCCAGCGCAATTCCGCTTGGAGTGTCAAACTGTTTTGCCCTGGGGCGAGGGACCCGATGTCCTCACGCAGAGGTTTACCGGCTGCGTTGTTTGCTGCGACTTGTCGTGCTCCGGCGGCGGCTCGTCTGCTTTTTGGCGGGCTTTACGACTTTCGATCGCGTGCCGGGCTTCTTCGCGGTGAACCTGCCGGTGGTCGCGGACCTTGTGCTTTCCGGCGCAGCGGCGCGTGTCTGACGCTTCTTGCGCTTGGAAGGCGTGCGGCCATGTGACTTGCCAAGAAGCTGCCTGACGACATCGTCGAAAACGCTGGTCACGATCTGCTTGATCAGGTCGGACATCGCATCGGCAGCCTCGTTACTCGGCGGGGGCGGAGGTCTGAAGCGCCAGGGCGTGCAGAACGCCGCCCATGTTGCCCTTCAGCGCTTCGTAGACCATCTGGTGCTGCTGGACGCGGCTCTTGCCGCGGAACGCGTCCGCGACGACCTCGGCTGCGTAGTGGTCACCGTCACCCGCCAGATCGCGGATCGTGACCTTGGCGCCGGGAATTCCGGCTTTGATCATGTCTTCGATATCGCCGGGACGCATGGGCATGGTGTCTTCCTCTTCTTCGGCCGCAGACTCATATCGCGGCATGCTTTGACCGAAAGACTGCCTGAAAGCAGTCTCCCGGTCAAAGAGGTAACAACCTCAAATACAGATTGCTAGAGGATTTGGATAGGTTGAAGTCACCCGACCCGTGCCTCATGCCATGAACGAGGGGAACCAGCTCTCGTGAGCGATGGTGAGATCCTCGACAGTGATGTCGACGATGTCATCGATGACGACGCGTTCGCCGGCGACCTTGCCGAGGCGGCGGAAGGGCACGGCTGAACCTTCGGCATTGGCCTGCAGGAAATTGGCGATGTCAGCCGGAACGGCGATCACGTAACGCGCCTGATCTTCCCCGAACAGGAGCGCATGCGCCGGTCCGCGCTGTTCCGACAGGCTGACGGTCATGCCCTTTTCCGACGCCATCGCCATTTCGACAAGTGCGAGACCGAGGCCACCGGAGGAGATGTCGTGGCAGGCGCTGACATGGCCGTTGCGGATCGCCGAGCGCACGAAGTCGCCATTGCGGCGTTCGGCGGAAAGATCGACGGTCGGTGCTGGACCTTCTGTCGAGCCGAGGATGTCGCGCAGGTAGATCGAGGAGCCGAGATGGCTACCATCGGTGCCGATCATGATCAGCACGTCGCCGTCGCCAGCGGAGCCGATCCTTGCCATCTTCTGCCAGTCGGGCAGCAGGCCGACGCCGGCGATCGTCGGGGTCGGCAGGATGGCGACGCCGTTGGTCTCGTTATAGAGCGACACGTTGCCGGAGACGATCGGGAAATCGAGGGCGAGGCACGCTTCGCCGATACCCTTGATGGCGCCGACGAGCTGGCCCATGATTTCAGGCTTTTCGGGATTGCCGAAATTGAGGTTGTCGGTGGCCGCGAGCGGCTCGGCGCCGGTTGCGACGATGTTGCGCCAGCATTCGGCCACAGCCTGCTTGCCACCTTCATACGGGTCCGCCTCGACATAACGCGGCGTGACATCAGACGAGAAGGCCAGCGCCTTGGTGGGATGGGTCTCGATGCGCACGACGCCGGCATCGCCGCCGGGGCGCTGCAGCGAATTGCCCTGGATCAGCGTGTCATACTGTTCCCAGACCCAGCGACGGCTGGACTGGTTGGCAGAGCCGACCAGCTTCAAAATGGCATCGTTGTAATCTGTCGGGGCTGCAACGTCTGCCGCGGGCATGTCAGGGCGCGGGTTGTGCTGGATCCAGGGACGGTCGTATTCCGGTGCTTCGTCGCCCAGTTCCTTGATCGGCAGGTTGGCGACTTCCTCGCCCTGATGGATGACGCGGAAACGCAGGTCATCCGTGGTCTTGCCGACGATTGCGAAATCGAGGCCCCATTTGACGAAGATCGCCTTGGCGACTTCTTCCTTCGAAGGCTCCAGCACCATGAGCATCCGCTCCTGGCTTTCCGAGAGCATCATTTCGTAGGCGGTCATGCGCTCTTCGCGGACCGGGACCTGATCGAGCTGCAGCTCGATGCCGAGGCCGCCCTTGGCGCCCATTTCGACGGCCGAGCAGGTGAGGCCGGCGGCACCCATATCCTGAATGGCGATGACGGCGCCGGTCTTCATCAGTTCGAGGCAGGCTTCCAGCAGGCACTTTTCGGTAAAGGGGTCGCCGACCTGAACGGTCGGGCGCTTTTCCTCGATATCGGCGTCGAATTCGGCCGATGCCATCGTGGCGCCACCGACACCGTCGCGGCCGGTCTTCGCGCCGAGATAGACGACAGGCAGACCGACGCCCTTGGCTTCCGACAGGAAGATGCCGTCGGACTTAGCAAGACCGGCTGCGAAGGCGTTGACCAGAATGTTGCCATTGTAGCGTTCGTCGAACTCGACTTCGCCTCCGACCGTGGGCACGCCGAACGAGTTGCCGTAACCGCCGACGCCGGCAACGACGCCGGAGACGAGGTGTTTTGTCTTCGCGTGGTCAGGAGCGCCGAAACGCAGGGCGTTCATGGCCGCAATCGGCCGTGCACCCATGGTGAAGACGTCGCGCAGGATGCCGCCGACGCCCGTCGCCGCACCCTGGTAGGGCTCGATATAGGACGGATGATTGTGGCTCTCCATCTTGAAGACAACGACATCGCCATCATCGATGTCGACCACGCCGGCGTTCTCGCCAGGCCCCTGGATGACGCGCGGGCCCTTGGTGGGCAGCGTGCGCAGCCAGCGCTTGGACGACTTGTAGGAGCAGTGCTCGTTCCACATGGCCGAGAAGATACCGAGTTCCGTATAGGTCGGCTCGCGGCCGATCAGATCCAGGATCCGCTGATATTCGTCGGGCTTGAGGCCGTGGGACGCGACGAGTTCTGGCGTGATCGGGAAGCTGTTCGGAATGGTCATGATCTTCTCTATGTTGCGGAGCGAGATATGCGCCGCTCTTTAGCCTATGTCTTGACGAGGCGCGACAAGAAAATGCCGGCGCGCCACAGGCAAAAGCCGAGATCAGAACCGGTAACCTACCGTCAGACCCGCGCGGGTCAGACCATCGTTTGGTCCGTCGCAGAGATTGGCGTGAGACGAATGGCCCGCCTGCGCCAGGAGCTGCCAGTTTCCGAGAAGTTTGACGCCTGCGGCCACATATTCGTGGAAGAGTGCGCGGCAGCCAAGCTGAGGGTCGTCACCGCTGTCCAGGTTGCCGTCATGCAGCGCGCCGCCGAAGCCTGCTTCCACGAAGACATTGCGCGTGACCGGCATTGTCCACGAGAAGCCTGCATAGACCTGGCTCGTTTCGCCCGTGGTGCTGAGTTCGCCGCCGACGTGAAGACGGGGCCGCAGGACCTTCTCAACGCCCGTCGCCTGTTCACGACCGAACGGATCGGTGAGGAGCATTCCCGTCAGGAAGACGCCGTTTTCCTTGCGACCGCTGTCCAGGGAGGTGAGGACTCCAAAACGCGCGTCGTCGAACAGTTGTTCGGCAGCAACGATCGGTGTCGCGACCATGGACAGGAATGCCAAGGGTGCAGCGAGGGCGATCCGCGCCGGCAGTGTCAGGGAAATCGGCGGCAAACTACTCTCCTCGAATCGGCATTATGTTGCCGTTTGAGGAGAGAGTGGTCTGCGAAACTCGTACGGAGCTTACGCTATCGACAGAAGGCTTCTGACGGTCGAGATCAGCAGTTGGTGTTGCCAGCGGCCCAGCGTTGCACATCGGCGTTGACGCGGCCCGACACAGGCTCGCTCATCAGCGGGCCGAAGGTGGAAAGCTTGGCAGGTCTGCCCTCCGCCTGCACCACGAGAAGCGGACGGATATCGGACGAGCCCTTGCGTGTCAGAAGAAAGCGTGGACGACCGGAGAAGGACGTCAGTTCCGGCGCGAACGCGTAGGACTTGAAGGCCGGGTCGCCCGACCGGAACCAGCAGCGATTGGCGCCAACGGCAACCTTTTCCATCACGTCGAGCGCCGATGCGTTGCTGACCGCTTTGACGGGTGGTTTCGACTGGCAGGACGCGAGCGCGGTCCCGAGAGCGACAAGAGAAATGGCAGTCATAGTACGGTAAGAGATCTGCATGTCGTTCCCGGAGGGTTATGGTATTGTCTGCTACGGAGACCTGAGACAGGTCAGGCAGCGATCACGTCGAGCGCCGAGGCAAAAAGGCCGCGACCGTCACTGCCGCCATGCGCAGCTTCGATCAGGTTTTCCGGGTGCGGCATCATGCCGAGAACGTTGCCGCGCGCGTTGATGACGCCAGCGATATCGCTCAACGAACCGTTGGGGTTGGTGCCTTCCGCATAGCGGAACACGACCTGGCCCTTGTCTTCCATGGAAGCGAGCGTGTCTGCGTCGACAAAGTAGTTGCCGTCATGGTGGGCGACCGGGCAGCGGATGATCTGGCCCTTGCCATAGGCGCGGGTAAAGTCCGTTTCGGCATTCACCACTTCGAGCTTCACGTCCTTGCACACGAACTTCAGCGACGTATTGCGCATCAGTGCACCCGGCAGCATGCCCGCTTCGACCAGGATCTGGAAGCCATTGCAGACGCCCATGACCTTCACGCCCTGTTCGGCCTTCTGCTTGATGGCCTGCATGACCGGCATACGGGCTGCAATGGCGCCACAGCGCAGATAGTCGCCGTAGGAGAAACCGCCGGGAATGACGATCAGGTCGATATCGTCAGGGATCTCGGTTTCCGTCTGCCAGATGGTGACGGGCGCCTGGCCGGAGATCTTGGTGAGGGCGGCGATCATGTCGCGGTCGCGATTGAGGCCGGGAAGCTGGACAACGGCGGACTTCATGGGTGTGGTTCAAACCTTGCATGTGCCTCAGACAGCTCGCGCAGCTCGAGGCGGGTTTCGATACGGTCGAGACGCAGGTCGTGGCGCGCCAGTGCCGTGTGGATATTATGCATGTCCTGATGGAGCGATATCATCGCACCACGCATGGCATTCACTTCTGCCTTCAGATCCCGTTGGCCGATTTTGATGTCAGATATGTCTGCTTGCACGCGCTTCATCAGTTCGTACATGAGTTCATTCGTGACGTCGGCCATGACACACCCCGCAACCGTTAGTCGATTGCGATAGTATAGTTCTCGATTACCGTGTTAGCCAGAAGCTTTTCGCACATCGACTTCAGGTCTGCTTCGGCTTTTACCTTATCGGTGCCCTCAAGGGAAAGGTCGAACACCTTGCCCTGACGAACATGGCCGACGCCTTCGAAGCCCAAGCTTCCGAGCGCGCCTTCGATGGCCTTGCCCTGCGGGTCTAGAACGCCGTTCTTGAGCGTAACGGTCACGCGTGCCTTGATCACTGAATATCCCCCGAATTACTTGACAAGAACCGGGCCGGTCCCGCGGAGCGGCTCGTTTTCGTTGATGATGCCGAGACGGCGCGCCACCTCGGAATAGGCTTCGACCAGACCGCCGAGATCGCGGCGGAACCGATCCTTGTCCATCTTTTCCTTCGTCTCAATATCCCAGAGACGGCAGCTGTCGGGCGAGATCTCGTCAGCCAGGATGATGCGCATCATGTCGCCTTCGAAAAGGCGGCCGCATTCGATCTTGAAATCGACGAGCTGGATGCCGACACCGAGGAAAAGGCCGGACAGGAAGTCGTTGACGCGGATGGCGAGCGCCATGACATCATCGAGCTCGGCCGGGTTTGCCCAACCGAAGGCGGTGATGTGCTCTTCGGACACCATCGGATCGGCAAGCTGATCGGACTTGTAGTAGAATTCGATGATCGAGCGGGGAAGAACGGTGCCTTCCTCGATGCCCAGACGTTCCGACAGCGAGCCGGCGGCGACGTTGCGCACGACGATCTCGAGCGGGATCATCTCCACTTCCTTGATCAGCTGCTCGCGCATGTTCAGCCGACGAATGAAATGCGTGGGAATGCCGATCTTGTTCAGGTGTGTGAAGAGATATTCCGAAATGCGGTTGTTCAGAACGCCCTTGCCGTCGATCACACCGTGCTTCTTCTTGTTGAAAGCGGTGGCATCATCCTTGAAGAACTGGATCAGCGTGCCTGGCTCCGGGCCTTCGTAAAGGATCTTTGCCTTGCCTTCGTAAATACGGCGGCGACGGTTCATGATTGTTTTCTCGTTGTTGGCACCCGGGGCAGGCGCAATGGATCGTGTTTGAGGGGTCCATATCGGAAAAGATCGCATTTCACAATGCGGGGGCCATCCGTCCGGTTTTCATCCCGATGAAAAAAGCTATGCCGGCTCCCTCTACCGGATAGGCCGCAGGCGACTCAGTCGCGCTATGCGGCAGAGCTCCAGCCTAGCAGGAAAAATGCGTCATGATTCCGGCGTGACCGCCGAGTTCAGGGCTTCAGTTTGCCGAGGAACTGGGCAAACACCATCGTACCCTCCGGCCATGGACCATGCCCCGATTCTTCGTTGATATGCCCGGACTCCCCCGCATCGACCAGTACCGATCCCCAGGACGCGGCGATATCGTCGGCGTGATCGTAAGAGCCGAAAGGATCGTTGCGGCTGGCGACGGTCAAGGTCGGAAACGGCAGTGGATCGCGCGGGTAGGGTCCGAACGTCATCAGGTGCTTGGGTCTGATCTTCGGATTGGCCACCTCGGGCGGTGCGACCAGAAACGCGCCGGCGACCTTCTTCTTGAAAAGAGGAATCGCGTGGATGGCTGTTGCCACGCCAAGCGAGTGCGCGACGAGCACAACGGGTCGCGTCGAAGCATTCACTTCGGCCGCGAGCCGCTGGACCCAGTCGTCTTTGACCGGCTTTGCCCATTCCGATTGCTCGACCCGGCGGGCGGTGGCGAGTTTAGACTCCCACCGCGTTTGCCAGTGGCCTGGGCCGGAATTGGTGTAACCCGGGATGATGAGGATATCGGCTTCGGATGCTTTCATGCCGCTTATCTGTGTTTGTGTGATTTCAATATCAAGTTGCTGGTATCAGGCTTCGCCAAAGACCCGGGTAAAGATCGTGTCGACATGCTTGGTGTGGTAGCCGAGGTCGAACTTCTCACGGATCTCTTCCTCGGAAAGGGCGGCCCGGACTTCCTGATCGGCCAGCAGCAATTCGAGGAAGTCCTTGCCTTCCTCCCAGACCTTCATGGCGTTGCGCTGAACGAGGCGATACGCATCCTCGCGCGACGTGCCTGCCTGCGTAAGCGCCAGAAGGACGCGCTGGCTCATGACCAGACCCTTGAACTTGTTCATGTTCTTCAACATGTTCTCTGGGTAGATCACCAGCTTTTCGATGACGCCGGCGAGACGGTTGAGGGCGAAGTCGAGGGTGACGGTCGTATCCGGGCCGATGGCGCGTTCGACGCTCGAGTGACTGATGTCGCGCTCATGCCAGAGAGCAACGTTTTCCATCGCCGGAACAACCGACATGCGCACAAGGCGGGCAAGACCTGTCAGGTTTTCGGTCAGAACCGGATTGCGCTTGTGCGGCATGGCCGACGAGCCCTTCTGGCCGGGCGAGAAGAATTCTTCCGCTTCCAGAACTTCCGTACGCTGCATGTGGCGGATTTCGATCGCGACATTCTCGATCGAAGAGGCGATAACGCCGAGGACCGCGAAATACATTGCATGGCGGTCGCGCGGGATCACCTGCGTGGAAACCGGTTCTGCCTTCAGGCCGAGCGCTGCTGCGACATGCTCCTCGACGCGGGGATCGATGTTGGCAAACGTGCCGACGGCGCCAGAGATTGCGCAGGTGGCAACTTCTTCGCGGGCTTCGAGCAGACGGGTCTTGTTGCGGTACATTTCCGCATAAAAGCGCGCAAAGGTGAGGCCCATCGTGGTCGGCTCGGCATGGATGCCGTGGCTGCGGCCGATACGGACCGTATCCTTGTGCTCGAAGGCACGGGTCTTGAGGGCTTCAAGAACACGATCAATGCCGGCGATCAGGATGTCGGTCGCCCGCACGAGCTGGATGTTGAAGCAGGTGTCGAGGACGTCCGAGGATGTCATGCCCTGGTGGATGAACCGGCTGTCGGGGCCGACGAATTCCGCGAGGTGGGTGAGGAAGGCGATGACGTCATGCTTGGTGACGGCTTCGATCTCGTCGATGCGCGCGACATCGAACGTTGCGCTGCCGCCCTTTTCCCAGATTGTCTCAGCCGCCGACTTCGGGATCACGCCGATCGCGGCAAGCGCGTCGCAGGCATGCGCCTCGATTTCGAACCAGATGCGGAACTTCGTCTCTGGCGACCAGATGGCGACCATCTCGGGCCGGGAATAGCGAGGGATCATGAGCGTGCGGCTTTCCTGTCAAGTGTTGCCCAGCCTGTAGCAACAAGCGGGCCAAAGCTCAATAACTTCGGGTTTGTTTGCAGGGAAGAGGGCGCCGGATGGTTAGCGCGCGCTGCTTGCCGCTGTTCTCAGTGCTTCGATATTGCCGCGATAGGCCTCCATGCCGTCACCCTTGTAGATGGCGGAGCCGGCAACGAAGACGTTTGCGCCGGCAGCGCTCGCAGCGCCGATCGTGTCTGCAGTAATGCCGCCGTCGACTTCGATCTCGATCGGGCGGTCACCGATCAGGGACTTCGTCGCACGGATCTTGTCGAGCATGGCGGGGACGAATTTCTGGCCGCCAAAGCCTGGATTGACGCTCATGATCAGGATCAGATCGACGTCATCGAGCACGTTTTCGAGCGCCGACAGCGACGTTGCCGGGTTGAGTGTCACGCCGACCTTCTTGCCGAGGCTGCGGATTGTCTGCAGGGAGCGATGCAGGTGAGGGCCCGATTCAGCGTGTACGGTGATGCTGTCGCAGCCGGCCTTTGCGAAGGCCTCAAGAAAGGGGTCGGCCGGTGCAATCATCAGATGGCAGTCGAAGAACGCATCCGTATGCGGTCGCAGCGACTTGATGACGTCAGGTCCGAATGAGATGTTGGGGACGAAATGACCATCCATGACGTCGAGATGCACCCAGTCGGCGCCGGCCTGCACAACGTCGATGACTTCCTGGCCAAGCTTGGAGAAATCGGCGGCAAGAATGGACGGGGCGATGCGGATCGGCAGGGTCATGGGATGGGTCTCCGGTTTGAGGGAGGCTTTATCATCCCGTGGCGACAGGAACAATCGCCTGGCCAGACCATCAGTCGGTGGCGGGCCCGATCTCCACAAAGTCCGTACCTTGCCACTCCACCAGACGGAACGGGTTCTGCTTCAACTCGTGGTCCGGGCCGAAGGCGACGGGACCGATCGCAGTCGTGAAGGAGCCTGCCGCAAGAGTGTCGGTCAGGGAACGACCATTGGACGTCTCGGTCACCGCCCGGTGAACAAGTTCCGTTGCCGCATAAGCGGGCAGAACGTAGCCTTCCGGCTCGACATTGCCTGCGCGAAGTTGCGTGACGGCGGTGGAAGCTTCAGGCGCAACTGCGTAATCCGGAAGGGCTGCCGCGAGCACGCCGTTGGCAAGGCCAACAGGACGGTTTGCGGCACGCAGCGCATCTCCGCCCATGACTGTCAGGGAAACGCGTTCGGCTGCAGCGTCGCGAACGATGATGGCGGTATCGTTTCGGTCGCCACCGATAAAGACATGAGTCGCGCCGGCCTTTGCCAGGCGGCGGACGAGAGCGATCTGTTGCTCCTGGCCTGGCCTGAACACGTCGGTGAACGCGGGGCGGATGCCTGACGGTTCCAGCTTCTGGCGAACGGCGCTTGAGAGCTCGCGGCCATAGATCGTGCCGTCGTCGATGAATGCGATCGGCTCGGCCTTCCAGCGGGATAGGATGGCAGATGCAACAGCATCCGCTTCGGCGGTTTCGGTTGGTGCCAGACGGAAAAACGGCCAGTCGTTGCGAAGTGCATCCTCCATCAGGATCTTCGACCGCACCGAGACCGAAACGGCTGGAATAGCGGCGGCCTTCAGAGCGGGCAGCGCTGTCGTCAGCGTTTCCACGCAGAGGAAGCCGATGGCCGCGCTGGCCTTTGCATCCGTCAGAGACTTCGATACCGCGAGCCCGCCATTCTCGTCACAGCTCTCGTCCAGCTCCACCAGCGTATCGCCATTGGCCTCGGCGGCCGCACGGGCGCCTTGGTAGATCTGGGCTCCGAGGAGGGCGTATGGACCCGATTTCGGTGCGACCACGCCGATGATCGCAGCCGATGCAGACGGAGCAGCGAGGAATGAGGCAAACAGGCCGGCTGATATCAAAGTGCGAATGTCCATGCCTTCCCTTAACTCATTGCGGCTTGCGTTCCAGCACATTTAGCTTTCCCATCCGACCGGTCAAAGAGAATCGCGTCACGACGATAAAAACTGCGCGCAGACGTGGAAAAGCGCGGGTGAGGCTTCCATATCGTCACGACGCGCCGATGCGTGTTTCGAAAATTGCCGTCTGAAAGGCACCGATGACCGTCACATCCAGTCTTGATCCACTCGTCACCGCCCAGAATTGGGCCGAAAGCGGCCGCGACGTGGCGATCGCAACCGTCGTCGAGACCTGGGGATCTGCACCACGTCCGATCGGAAGCCATCTCGCGATCGATGGCGAGGGAAATTTCGTCGGCTCCGTTTCGGGTGGCTGCGTCGAGGGTGCGGTGATTACCGAGGCGATCGAGGTGATTTCGTCAGGCACGCCGAAGATGCTGGAATTCGGCGTTGCCGATGAGACGGCGTGGCAGGTCGGGCTTTCCTGCGGCGGCAAGATCCGCGTCTATGTGGAAAGACTCGGTCGATGAAGTTCGATGATCTGGCGCGTCTCAACGGCGCCCGTCAGGAAAGACGGGCCTCGGCGACAATAACCGACCTTGCGTCGGGCGAAATTTCTCTTGTTTCCGAGGAAACGGTTCCGGAGGGTCCGCTTGGTGCCGGCATCGCGGACGCGATGCGCAGCGGCAAGGCCACGAGCGTCGAAATCGACAACCGCATTCTGTTTATCAATGTCTATCTGCCGCCGCCAAGGATCGTTGTGATTGGCGCTGTTCATATCAGCCAGGCGCTCGCCCGTCTGGCGCCGGTGGCGGGCTACGACCTCACGATCATCGATCCTCGGACAGCCTTTGCCACCGAAGAACGGTTTGGTGATGTCGATGTCATCGCGGAGTGGCCCGAAGACGTGCTGAGAGAGCGACCGTTCGATAGCTATACGGCTGTCGCGGCCCTGACGCATGATCCGAAGATCGATGATTTTCCCTTGTCACAGGCGCTGAAGGCGGGCTGTTTTTATGTCGGCGCGCTCGGTAGCCGCAAGACTCATGCGAAGCGCGCTGATCGACTGAAGGATATGGGACATTCCGAGGCGGAGATTGCCCGGATTT
The DNA here is from genome assembly GCF_017876855.1 of Rhizobium sp. PvP014. Taxonomy (NCBI): domain Bacteria; kingdom Pseudomonadati; phylum Pseudomonadota; class Alphaproteobacteria; order Hyphomicrobiales; family Rhizobiaceae; genus Rhizobium; species Rhizobium sp. PvP014. The sequence continues at coordinate 1,088,217 of NZ_JAGIOT010000002.1, read as the reverse complement.
CAGCGCCGATCGGTCTCGACATCGGTGCTGCGAACCCGGCCGAGATTGCGCTTGCCACACTTGCCGACATCGTCAGGTCGTTGCGCCGGCGCGACCTCCTTACGCAGGGTTAGGGGATGAAATACGCCAGCTTCCCGTTGCGTGAGGCCGAAAACATCGTGCTCGCCCATTCAATCCGGTTTGAAGGTCAGCGCGGACGACTGCACAAGGGTCACCGGCTAGCGCCTGATGACATCGAGCGTCTTCGCGAAGAGGGTATCGCTTCCGTCATAGGCGTGCGGCTAGATGCGGGAGACGTTCTTGAAGACAATGCGGCGGGAATGCTGGCTGCGGCAATCGCACCTGATCACCTCACGTTTTCGGAGCCAGCAACGGGACGTGTCAACGTTTATGCGGCAACGGCCGGTCTGTTCGTCGCCAACACGCACGTCGTCAACGCGCTCAACGGCGTGGACCCGTCGATCACGCTTGCCTGTCTCAAGGATCGCGTATCGGTCAAGGCAGGCGACATGGTCGCAACGTTCAAGATCATTCCGCTCGCTGTCGATGGCGATTGTCTCGGGAAGGCTGTGGCGCTGCTTGGGGCTTCTACACCGTTTGAGGTCAAACCGTTCGAGGCTCATGCTGTCACGTTGATTGCAACGGAGCTTCCGACGCTGAAGACGTCGGTGATGGACCGAACGGCGAAGCTCATCGAGCAGCGGCTTGCACTTTCGGGCAGCACGCTGGTGCGCGAGATCCGTATTCCGCATACGCATGACGCGCTGACCGCCGCACTGCAGGCGCTTGATCTCGGGAACTGTCGCGAGCCTTCGCTGGTGATCGTGTTTGGTGCGTCCGCCGTTGCCGATAAAGAGGACGTCATTCCGGCTGCGATCCGAGCCGCTGGCGGTGAGGTGATCCGCGTCGGCATGCCGGTCGATCCCGGCAATCTTCTTGTTTACGGCCATATTGGTGGTGTCACGGTGCTGGGAGCACCCGGTTGTGCACGGTCTCCGAAGGAAAACGGTTTTGACTGGATGCTCCACCGGCTGCTTGCCGGTGAAAGACCGACATCGGACGATATTGCCGCACTGGGTGTGGGAGGACTTTTGATGGAGATCCTGACAAGGCCTGCGCCGCGGGACCGCAGCGAGAGCAAGGACGATGTCTCGCTTTCGGTTGCGGCTGTCCTGTTGGCCGCCGGTCAGGCCAGGCGCATGGGCGAAAGTGGCCTTCACAAGCTGCTTGCTGAGTTTGACGGTGTGCCGCTCGTGCGCCGCTCCGCCGAGATGCTGTTGGCCTCGAAGGCCACACCCGTGGTCGTTGTCACCGGTCACCGGCAGCGGGATATTGCGGCCGAGCTTTCATCGCTCGACGTCCGTCTCCAAGACAACCCCTCCCATGAAGCGGGGATGGCGAGCTCTCTGATTGCCGGATTCACGCGGCCGGATGTCGCGGCAGCAGATGGCGTCCTCGTCATGCTGGCAGATATGCCGGGCGTGACCGTCAGCCATATCGATGCCTTGCTCGGTGCCTTTGGGGACGCCGGTGGCGAGGCGATCGTGCGCGCAGTCTCCAACGGCAAGCGCGGCAATCCGGTTATTCTGCCGCGCGCCACCTATGATGCTGTACGGAACCTGCAGGGCGATGTCGGCGCAAGGGCGATTATCGAAACCTCCGGTCTTCCGGTGATCGATGTCGATATCGGTCCGGCAGCCCATCTTGATGTGGATACGCCCGAAGCCGTCATTGCTGCAGGTGGCGTTCTGAGGACGTAACGATGGATAATATTGCGATCGAAGAGATGTTCGAAGGTCTCGGCCCCGTTAGCATCCGTCGGATGTTCGGCGGCAAGGGCATCTACCATCAGGGCCTCATCGTCGCGATCGAGCTGCGCGACGAACTGATGCTGAAAGCCGATGCCGTAAGCGCGCCTGAGTTCGCTTCTGCAGGCGCGAGGCAGTGGAGCTACGAAGGCAAGAAGGGCAAGTCCGTGATGATGCCTTACTGGACGGTACCGGAAGACGCGTTCGAGGACCCCGACCTCATGTCAAAGTGGACAAGACTGGCTTACGAGGCCGCAATCCGGAGTGAAATCGACAAGTAACCTATATTTTTGGCGCTGCGAGATTTCGCGTATTGAATAGGCAATAGGTTTCGCGCTAAAATAGGCATCGTAATGGGGGATGCAGGCTTACCGAGCAGTCGGTGCGTTTCCATCTGACGTAAAATACAACGCTATTTCATCACGGGCAGCCGTTCCGGGAAACCGGGACGGCTTTTTGCGTTGCTGTTTTATCAACGTCCGCCGCGGGCTGGAAGTTGTGTGTTCAGATTTTGAAAAGATGTTCAAATGCGCGGATCGAGAAGACCGAGAGTGGCAGCGGCGGATCGGCAGGGTCAAACCATCCCAGATCCGAAAGCTTGTCCGGTTCGGTCAAGCGTGGCTCGCCGGAGAAATCGCGTGTGACGTAGATCATGGAGATCCAGTGTTGTGCGTCTTCCGGGAGGATCTGTTCAGTCGTGCAGAGAAACTCAACTTTGCCGATCGACAGGCCGGTTTCTTCCTCGGCCTCACGACGTGCCGCATCCGCGGACGGCTCCATCTTATCGACCTTGCCGCCGACGATGTTCCAGTAACCGGCTTCCGGCGCCTTCAGGCGACGGCAGAGGAGAACCCTCCCATCATCCCGCAAAATGACCAACCCGGCGCCGACGCCGGGAAAGTCTATGCCGGGTCTCAAGGACAAATTCAGACCTTGGCGTTGGCGACGATCAGCATGAATGCCGGAATGTCGTCACCGAAACCGACTGGTGTCGGGCCGTCATCGTGGTCGCGGTAGTGACGGCGACGCTCGCGGTTGTCGTCATTGGCAGGATTCGGAGCAGGGGCCGGGCGAGGAGCGCGTTGTGCGCCATTGTTCTGCGGCTTCCTGTCGGCGCTACGTTCGCGCTTTACGTCTTCTACCCTGGCTTCAATCATATTTTCCGTCTGGCTCCGATCATCCTGGCTCGTCGGTTCTGCAATCTTGACCGGAGCTTCTACGCTCCTGGTCTGCTCGGCGCGCTTGCCGCGACCGCGATCCTTGTCGCGCTCGCCACGCTTGCCGCCACGATCGCGACCCTGGCCGCGTTCCTGACCCTTGTCGCTGCTTTCCATCGGTGCCGGCAGGGCAGCGATGTCACCGTTCAGCCATTCGATCTTTTGAGTGATCAGCTTTTCGATGGCATCGAGATACTTAGCATCGGATTTTGTCACAAGCGTGAATGCACGACCGGACCGTCCTGCACGGCCGGTACGGCCGATGCGGTGGACATAGTCTTCCGCATGGATTGGAACGTCGAAGTTGAAGACGTGGCTGACGTCGGGAATATCGAGACCGCGCGCTGCGACGTCGGAGGCGACCAGTAGCGTGATCTGGTTGTCCTTGAAGCCTGCCAGCATGTTGGTACGCGAGCGCTGATCCATGTCGCCATGGAGCGCGCCGACCGAGAAGCCGTGGCGCTCGAGCGAGCGGAACAGGTCGGCGACATCCTTCTTGCGGTTGCAGAAGATGATCGCGTTCTTCAGGTCGTCCTGCGCGCGGATCAGGTCGCGAAGGGTTGCGCGCTTCTCGTAATCCTTGTTGTGAGCGGCGACCAAGCGCTGCGTCACCGTCGTTGCTGTCGAAGAAGGCTTTGCCACTTCGATGCGTTCCGGGTTCTGCAGGAAGCGGTCGGCCAGCTTCTGGATTTCCGGCGGCATGGTGGCCGAGAAAAACAGCGTCTGACGCGTGAACGGGATCATCTTGGCGATCTTTTCGATATCCGGGATGAAGCCCATGTCCAGCATGCGGTCGGCTTCGTCGATCACGAGGATCTCGACGCCTGTCATCAGCAACTTGCCGCGCTCGCAGTGGTCGAGCAGGCGGCCTGGCGTGCAGATCAGCACGTCGGCGCCGCGCTCAAGCTTGCGATCCTGTTCGTCGAACGACACGCCGCCGATCAGAAGAGCGACGTTCAGCTTGTGATTCTTGCCGTATTTTTCGAAGTTCTCGGCGACCTGTGCCGCGAGTTCGCGGGTCGGCTCGAGGATCAGCGTCCGCGGCATGCGGGCGCGGGCACGGCCTTTTTCCAGAAGTGTCAGCATCGGCAGCACGAAGGATGCCGTCTTGCCTGTTCCCGTCTGCGCGATGCCGCAGATATCGCGGCGCTGCAGGGCAAAGGGGATGGCACCAGCCTGGATCGGTGTCGGGATTGTGTAGCCCGAGTCGGTGACTGCAGAGAGTACTTTCTGGCTAAGGCCAAGATCAGCGAATGTGGTCAAAGGGAAATCTGTTTCCGTTGCAATTCGGGGAAGTGATCCGGTGCCGACGGTAACTGGCGTACGACAACTGGCCCGCGACATAGGACCAAAATGCCGGAAAGTCAAGAAATCCCGGAATATTGCTGCCGGATGTGGTGAATAGAGGCGGCAAGGCTGCCAATGTGTTGTCGAACGCGCTCAGTTTCGCAACGCATGACCCATTCCGGTCCTCTCGCGCATCTTTGCGGCCTAATTGAGATAATTGTCGAGCTTCATACCGGCGTTCAGGAAATGCACGGGGTCGACCGGCGAACCGTCGCGTCGCACTTCGTAATGAACATGCGGTCCCGTGGACCGTCCGGTGGAGCCTGCACGTCCGATCACCTCGCCGGGAGCCACGGTTTCTCCGGCTCTGACAAGGATGCGCGACATGTGGCCATAGCGCGTGGTGATGCCTTGGCCATGATCGATCTCGACCAGATTGCCATAGCCTGCTGAGGGACCGGCGACAACGACTTTGCCGGCGCCCGTACTCTTCACGTCGTCACCGGTCTCGGCTTGAAAATCGATGCCTGCATGCAGCGCGAGGCGTCCGACAAACGGGTCCATCCGGTTACCAAACCGGCTGGTGACGGAACGGCCGGGGGCCGGGTTTCCGAACGGCAGCTCGCGCGCCACGTCGCGGACGCTTTCGAGCCGGTTAAGCGCGGAATCGAGATCATCGAGCGATGTGTGGAACGTGTCCGAGAACAGCTGAGGCTGGACGTAGGGGCCACCAATACCCGGGTCCGGTTCGGTCGGAGGAGCGGCCGCGACCTGCACGCCCGTACGCCGGAGGATGGACGTGATGGCGTCTGCCGTCTGCGATGCGCCAGTGGTGAGATCGGCGATCTTGACGATCTGGCGCTTCTCGATGTCCTTCAAGGACAGAGTCACCTTGGAAAAGATGCGGTCGGCTCGATCCGCGAGATTTTCGCGAAGCGGGGTGTAGGCCAATGGGTTGGCGACGCCGAGATCCGCCGGAGCGGAATGGTTCGACAACAGGCCTTCGATCGCGTCCAGTCCATGACTGACGGATGCCTGCTTGTCCTTGCCTTCTGCCTGATAGGCTGAAGCTGGTGACGACGAGGTGCCGGCGGACGGGACGATGCCCGATTCTTCCGCGCGGTCTAGAAGCGAACCAAGCTTGCCGTGCCGCGAAAAGAGGGCGTTTTGCTGTTCAAGCAGTTTCTCGACCTTTTGCTCCACGACCTGCTGATCGAGCAACTGGCGGGATGTGATGCGGTCGAGCTGGGCGCGCAGGGCAGAGATCCGGTCTTCGTAATCATGCTGCATGCGCGCCTGGCGCGCCATCGTTGCGCCGATCAGATCGTCGCGGATCACGAGATAGCTGGTGGCGCCGAGATATCCGATCGCCAACGCGCCGACGACGCAGACGGAGACTGCCGCCATCCAGGGGCGGATCGTCATGTGGCGGATCTTTTCGCCGCTTGCGAGAATGAGAACGTGCTCGGGAGCACGATTTCCAAAAACGCGGCTTTGAGTTCCGTTTGCCACCTTCTGCTCCTGAAGATGCGCATGAGACGAGTCGTGCGCGGTGATCCTTCCTCCGCACTAGACCGCTTTATAGTTAACAAACCGTTGTTTTTCGTGCCGCAGAGCAGGAGGCGTGACACCTCCCTGTCGCATCAACATGCGACAGGGAGGTGTCTGGCTTACATTGCCTGTACGGCTTTCAGCACCTCTTCGGCGTGACCGGCAACCTTTACCTTCGGCCAGACATTTGCGATCCGGCCATGGGCATCGATCAGGAACGTGGTGCGGTCGATTCCCATGTACTTGCGCCCGTACATGCTCTTTTCCTTCCAGACGCCGTAGAGATTTGCGACGGCGGTATCCTCGTCCGATCCGAGGATCACTGCGAGCGCATGTTTCTCGACGAACTTGTCATGCTTCTTCACCGTGTCCGGGGACACGCCGATGACGGCGGCGCCGGCTTTTTCGAACTCAGGGAGGAGGGAGGTGAACGCCAGCGCTTCGGTGGTGCAGCCGCTGGTATCGTCCTTTGGATAGAAGTAGAGAACGACCGGCTTGCCGGCGAACGTCTGCAGCGACACTGTGCTGCCGCCGTCGCGGGGAATATCGAACTGTGGGGCGATGTCGCCAATGGCCAATTCAGACATGAATTTCCTTTCTTTCGCCGGGATCTTGAGCAATTGTCGGCCCATCGGTAGTCTATTGGTGCCCGTTGCGTCTAGTCAGGCTGCAGCGGGTCTTGAGAAGGTAATGTCAGCCTGATGGCGGAAATTCGCGGCGAAAAGGTCAGCTTCAACCGCAAGGATATGGTTCCGCTGCACGAACTTCCCTCTGCACAGGCGGAAGATCCCATTATCGTACACTGCCCACCGCGCCGATCGCGCATGCGCCGCGTGGGCAAGACCTTTTTGCTGTTTACGATGCTGATTCTGGCTGCTGCCGGAACTGCGATTGTCGCCATCGAGAGCGGCGTCGTCGACGGCGCGCTGACGGCGCGGGCCCAGTCGGCCCTCAACAACGCGATCGGGCCCCGTTATGTCGCTTCGGTCGGTTCGACGGCGATCCGGTTTGATTCGGTGATGCGGATCGCGATCGAGGCGCGCGACGTGGATATCGTCGAGCAAGCGAGCGGTCAGCGGCTGAGCCGTGCCGAAGCGCTGCGGATGGCGATCGATCCGATGAAGCTTCTCGGTGGTCGCGTTTCCATCAACAACATTTCCGCGCAAGGCATTCGGCTGGAGACGGCGCAGTTGCCGGCAGGCGATCCTATGGCGCTGTCGCAGGTTCGCGTCGATGCGATGCCGAAGCTGCTCGAGCAGGCGTTCCAGCGCCTTGATGAAGTGCGCGGCCTGATCGAGCGTACCGGCACCGCATTCGTCCGGATTGCCGGCATCGAAATCGTGCTTCCGTCTGCCCCTGGCCAGAAGCCGCTGATGTTCGTCGTCAACGAGCTCAATATGCAGCGCAACCTGGAGGGCGAGATCGATATCAGGGGGATCGTCAGCCTTAACGACCGCCAGGCAACGCTGGTGGCAGGATCCCAGACTATCGAAGGCGTGACGACCGGACTTTCCGCAAAGCTCATGGGGCTGGACGTGACGTCCTTCCTGTTGCATCGGGATGCAGCCGGGATGCCGCGCGAAGGGCTGGACAGTGCCGTCGATCTTGAACTTGCTGCAACCCGTTCGCGCGAGACCACTGTTCCGGTCATCACCGCAAAGCTCAAACAGTCGCCAGGACGGTTCTATTTCGACAGTATCGAGCAGCCCTTCAGCGGCGCGGATATCGACGTTGCCTATGATTTCACCAAGGACGCGATCGAAATCCAGAGATCGGAAGCGCGTTTTGGCCCGACTGTCCTTCCGTTCACCGGCGCGGTCGTCGATCTCAACAGGGTCGATCCGGCAGACCACCGGCCGGGGTTCGGCCTCGATCTCCTCGTCAGCGGCGGAACAGCAGCCGGCGCGTCGAACGCCGAAGAACCGGCACAGTTCGATCTGAAAGCCGTAGGACGCTATCTCTCGGCCGATCGCGAGTTGCAGTTCGACGAGATGGCGATGTCCAGTCCGCTTGGGCGGATGGCCGCTGCACTGAAAGTGCGCTTCGGCACGCAGTCTCCGGAAATCAGCTTCGGCGGTCAGTTGCCACAGATGCAGGTGACTGCAATCAAGCAGCTCTGGCCGTTCTGGATGGCCCGCAAGGCACGCGACTGGGTGATGGGAAACATGTTCGGGGGAACGCTGAGCAACGGCTCCATCGCCGTCTTCATTCCGGCAGGACGGATGAAGGGACCGGGCGTTCCGCTCGATCTCAACCGCAACGAACTGCAGATCAGTTTCGACCTTGCCGACGGGCGCGTCAACCTGCCCGCCGACATCCCGCCGCTTCGCGACATCTACGGCCGTTTCGACCTGAAGGGTGAAGCGATGCAGGTCGACATCACGCAAGCGGGTTCGTTTTTTCCGTCGGGGCGCGCGGTCAAGGTTGAGGGAGTGCGTTTCTCGATCCCATCGACCTACGCGAAGCCGCTGATGGCCGATATCGCGCTGAAACTGAGCGGGCCGGCGGATGCCATCGCGGAACTCACGAGTTTCAAGCCCATCAACGGTCTAAAAAACACAGAGTTCAAGCCATCGGATTTTTCCGGCACTGCCAAGGTGGATGTGAAGGCGCAGTTTGGTCTGGTCAATGACCAGAACCCGCCGAAGCCGGTCTGGAATGCGCATGCGGATCTGCGCGACGTTGCGCTGGCGACGCCGGTGTCCGGTCGCAAGATTTCCAATATCGACGGCACGCTCGATATCGATCCGCAGGCCGCCAGACTGAGCGCGAAGGCTGCGATCGACGAGGTGCCGGCAGACGTCACCCTCGTGCAGCCGATCGACAGCGCGTCGACTGTCAAGCGTGAACAGGTCATCAAGGCAGTTCTCAGCGACAGCCAGAGGGACAAACTGGTGCCCGGTCTCTCGGAGATCGTCCAGGGCACGATCAGCGTGGAACTGACCAGGCTCGATGATACCAGGCAAGGCGTCAGCCTCGATCTGACGCGCTCTGCGCTCTCGATCCCGGGCATCGGCTGGACGAAGGGCAACGGCGTCGGTGCCAAGGCGCAGTTCGAGATTGCCGGGGAGGGACTCCAGCGGACAGAGCTCAAGAACTTCGAACTGGTGGGCGACGGGTTTGGCGCGCAGGGCAATATCGTCCTCACCAATGGTAGCCTCTCGTCGGCGGAGTTTTCGAGCGCCCGCCTGTCGCCGTCCGATAATTTCAGCGTTGCGGTGAAGCAGTCGAAGGGTGTCTTCGATGTGTCGATCGGCGGATCCTCTGCCGATATAAGGCCTATCATCACCAAACTTCGCTCGGCTACGCCTAGTGCAAGTGGGTCGGGTTCCTCTGCCAAAAGCAGCGGTGGCGCGACGATCCGTGCCAAGCTCGATCGCATGGTCGGCTTCAACGACGAGGCCCTGTCGAACGTCAATCTGTTGTTTGCGATACGCGATGGCGACATTGCCTCGGCCGACCTTTCCGCCGTAACGGAAAGCGGGCAGGCGGTTGTCAGCGACATAACGAAGGGCAACACGATCTCGATGACCAGCGGCGATGCCGGCGCCGTCGTGCGGTTTGCCAATATCTACAACAACATGCGGGGCGGTCTTCTCAATTTGCGGCTGCGATCGCAAGGGTCCGACTGGGCCGGCAATGTCGACATCCGAAGCTTCGCTTTGGTGGACGAGCAGCGCCTGCAATCGCTGGTGTCGACCCCTGTGGGCCGGGATGGGGAAAGCCTCAGCAAGGCGGTCAAGAAGGAAATCGACCTCAACGCCGCGCGCTTCCAGCGCGGTTTTGCCTCGCTCGTTTACCGGAACGGAGCGCTCTCTGTTGCCAACGGCATCGTACGTGGCGAGCAGATTGGCGCGACATTCCAGGGCATGCTGCGCGACGCCCGCGGCAGCATGGACATGACCGGCACCTTCATGCCGGCCTATGGAATCAACCGGCTTTTCGGCGAGCTTCCGCTGATCGGTGCCATCCTCGGCAACGGACGAGACCGCGGACTGATCGGCATCACGTTCAAGCTCGAAGGTGTGTTCGACAAGCCCAAGCTGACGATCAATCCGCTGTCGATCATCGCGCCCGGTGTGTTCCGACAGATCTTCGAGTTCCAATAAAAAAAAGGCCCCGCGAACGAGGCCCCAACTTAAATGTATAATACTTTCTTTCGGAAGGAACGTTCGCAAAACTCCGACTTTTGTGAGTGAGTTTTGGGATAGATATCACCCTGAATAAAAGGCGGTTTCGAATTTCTCGCTTCACTTAGGATTTCTGCGGTAAATGCTTGCCCATCAGAATCCATTCTCCCGGTTCATCTGAACCAGGAAACGGGAAAAATGGCCGTCTGCTCCATTCGGTAAAGCCACTTGCCTGATATAGGCCATATGCTTTCGCGTTGAAGCTGCCAACCATGAGCGTCAGACGGTCGCTTCCTGCAGATCGGGCCACGCGCTCCGCTTCTACCAGCAGTGCCTTCCCGAACCCCTTACCCTGGAATTCTTGGTAGATCGCAGCGGCAGAGATATACCACGTCCCGGCAGCCAGTGCTTTCAACTCGTTGAGCGGTTTTACGACCTCCATGTTAGGAGCTGGACCGGATATGTCTGGAATTATATACCCGTTTAAAGCACCAACGCTCTGGCCTTTATGTTCGGCGATACGCCAATTCGTGAAGTGGGTAAAATGACCCTCGTCATTGCGGATAACGTTCCGGCCGATCTCGCACGCCGATTCTCCGGGAGAAGCCATGTTCCCCCACAGGAATGAGGTCAGTCGGCGTGTTGCCATGTCCGCGAAAAGAACGAGATGGGCACAATCTTCTTGGGTTGCGCTGCGAAACTTGATGGGCATAAGGGCTGGCGTCGAGGTCATGCTTGCTCCCTGATTTGAGGGTTCAGACAACAAAAAACCTGCCGACATAGGGGTGGGCAGGTTCCGGGAAGTCCCATGATGGTGGGGAGGGCTATCCCTCCGGAAACTCACGCCACCGCAGAATCAACACGCCACGCTGCACAGTCATGCAGCGTCGGCGTCGGATGATGTTTGCGGAGCCAGTGTTCATGATGGTGAGAATGTTCGAGCTTGCAAAGAAGGTCAATAGCCGCTGATCGGTGCCATCCTCGGCAACGGACGAGACCGTGGACTGATCGGCATCACCTTCAAGCTCGAAGGCGTCTTCGACAAGCCGAAACTGACGATCAATCCGCTGTCGATCATCGCACCCGGCGTGTTCCGACAGATCTTCGAGTTCCAATAAAAAAAAGGCCCTGCGAACGAGGCCTTTTCATTGTTCTGCAGACCGCTGGCACTCAGGCCGGGCGGACGAGGATATGCTTCTTCTTGCCGAGAGACAGCTTGATCACGCCGTCGGCCGTAACGTCGCCGGTGCCGATGACGGCGCGTTCGTCCGAGACCGCCGTATCGTTGATGCGCACGGCGCCACCCTGAATATGCCTGCGAGCTTCGCCGTTGGAGGCTGCAAGGCCTGCCTTGACGATCAGTGCCAGGAGGCCAAGACCAGCCTCCAGTTCCGACGATGCGACGTCGATCGACGGCAGGTTGTCGGCGAGCGCACCTTCCTCGAACGTCTTGCGGGCGGTTTCAGCCGCTTGTTCGGCATTGTCGCGGCCGTGCAGCATGGCGGTGACTTCCGTCGCGAGGATTTTCTTGACCTCGTTGATTTCCGAACCGGCAAGTGCTGAGAGGCGGGCAATCTCGTCCATGGGCAGCGTGGTGTAGAGCTTCAGGAAGCGCGAGACGTCCGCGTCCTCGGTGTTGCGCCAGTACTGCCAGAAGTCATAGGCCGACAGCATGTCCGGGTTGAGCCAGACCGCGCCGTTCATGGACTTGCCCATCTTGGCACCCGACGATGTCGTCAGAAGCGGCGAGGTGAGAGCGTAGAGCTGCGGTGTCCCCATGCGGTGACCAAGGTCGATCCCGTTGACGATATTGCCCCACTGGTCGGAGCCGCCCATCTGCAGGCGGCAACCGTAGCGCTGGTTGAGCTCCACGAAATCATAGGCCTGAAGGATCATGTAGTTGAATTCGAGGAAGGACAACGACTGCTCGCGGTCGAGGCGCGTCTTGACGCTGTCGAAGGACAGCATGCGGTTGACCGAGAAATGACGGCCAACATCGCGCAGGAATTCGAGGTAGTTGAGATCGCGCAGCCAGTCGCCGTTATTGATCATCAGCGCATCCTTCTGACCTTCGCCGTAGCTCAGGTAGTTGGAAAAGACGCGCTTGATGGAAGCTATATTGCTTTCGATCGTGTCGATCGTCATCAACTGGCGCGCGTCATCCTTGAAGGATGGATCGCCGACCATGCCGGTGCCGCCGCCCATCAGGGAGATCGGCCGGTGGCCGGTCTGCTGCATCCAGTGCAGCATCATGATCTGGATGAGGCCGCCCGCATGAAGGCTTGGTGCCGTCGGGTCAAAGCCGATATAGGCCGTCACGGTTTCCTTGGCGAACAGTTCGTCGAGACCCGATTCGTCGGAAATCTGGTGAATGAAGCCACGCTCATTGAGCGTGTGGAGGAAATCGGACTTGAACCTGGACATCTTACTTCTCTGTGGATGCGTTTTTTGTCTTGAGAGCCGGCGTCTAGCACTGTTTTGGTGGTTTATCACTCCAAAAATGCAGCGAAATGCGCTTGCACTTATCTGTGACTCGCCGTCATGGTTCATTAATCTTTTGTTTTCTGCCAAGCCACTAAGGTGAAGGCAGGACTGCGGCATTCCTTATTTTCTAAATGCATTGTTGGGTTGATGAACGGGGCAGTTTTTTTCCTGGGGGTGAATTTTGTCGTCGCGATATGTTTCTGTATCGTGTTTGCGGTTGTTTCCACCCGCAGTCGGTCGCGCGTTGCCGCGCTTTGGTTCGGGGCCGGGTTCGGCGTCGCTTCACTGGCCGCTGTTTGCGAGATTGCCGTCGCCTATCTGCCCTTTCCGCGTCCCTGGGCGATCGGAGCTTTTGCAACCGTTCTCGGTGGCATGATTTTCCTGCTGTTCGGCATTGGCAGTCTCTATGACGTTCGCATCAACCGTCGACTTGCCGGATTGATGTTCGCCGTCAGCTCGTTCGGAAACGTCTTCGTCTATGATCTGCGGCCCGGCACGCCGCTTCACGCATTTTCCTACCAGACTCCGTTTGCCCTGGTTATCCTCGCAAGCGCCGGCGTGGTTCTGCAGGCTTTGTTGCGCTCGAACCGGCAACTGCTGATCGACAAGGTCGTGTGCGCGCTTCTTGCGGTCACAGGGGTTCATTTCATTGCGAAGGCCGCACTTGCGATCGCCGTTGGTGCCGGGTCCGTCGCGACAGATTATATCCGCACCGACTATGCGCTGATCTCCCAGAGCCTGACGGCTGTTCTGATGGTCGCGGTCGGCCTGACCCTGCTGTCGGTGCTGGTGCTCGAAATCATGGCCGATGAACGCAGCGTGTCGGAAAGCGACGCTCTGTCGGGTCTTGCAAACCGGCGCGGCTTCGAGCGCCGGGTGAGATCCGCGATCGCGACGTTTCCAAAAGGACCGCATGCGGTGGTTTTATGCGATCTTGACAGGTTCAAGACCATCAATGACACCTATGGGCATCATGCCGGGGATATGGTGATCCAGAGTTTCGGGACCTTGCTTTCCTCGTGCGCGCCAAAAGAAGCAATCGTCGGCCGGATGGGCGGCGAAGAGTTCTCCGTGTTCCTTCCCAACACGCCGATGGACGTTGCGCTGATGGTGGCTCAGGCTCTGAGGGGCGGCACGATGGCGATGTCGGTGGCGGGTCTGCCACCCACCTCAAGGATCACGGCGAGTTTCGGCGTCGCCAATCTCACCAGCCCCGACGCGCTCGACGAAATGTTCCGGCAGGCGGATGTGGCGCTCTATGCCGCGAAGCGGGCCGGCCGTAACCGGGTTCATGAAGCGACGTCAGACGATGGGCGTCCGCGTGCGGCACATGTGCGACCGGTCAACTGAAGATACGAAAATGGCCGCAAACGCGGCCATTTTTGTTTCTTCGATGCACAGTAGAATTAGCGGATGCGCTTGGCAGCCGGCTCGGGGACGAGTTCGCCATTGAGGCGGCGATCGAGGTAATCCTCGCATTCGCCCATCAGCGTTTCGGTCTGACCGTTGAAGAAGTGGTTGGCGCCCTCGATGATCTTGTGCGTGATGAGGATACCCTTCTGGGTCTTCAGCTTCTCGACGAGGCCGTTGACGTCCTTTTCAGGCGCAACCCTGTCTGCATCGCCGTTGATGATGAGGCCGGAGGAGGGGCAGGGCGCCAGGAACGAGAAGTCGTAGATGTTCGGCTGCGGCGCAACGGAGATGAAGCCTTCGATTTCCGGGCGGCGCATCAGAAGCTGCATGCCGATCCAGGCGCCGAAGGAATATCCGCCGACCCAACAGCTCTTGGAATCCGGATGCAGGCTCTGGACCCAGTCGAGTGCCGAGGCTGCGTCGGACAATTCACCGGCGCCGTGGTCGAACTCGCCCTGGCTGCGTCCGATCGAACGGAAGTTGAAGCGGAGCGTCGTGAAACCGCGCTTCTGGAACATATAGAAGAGCTGGTATACGATCTGGTTGTTCATCGTGCCGCCGAACTGCGGGTGCGGATGCAGGATGATGGCGATCGGCGCGCTCTTTTCCTTGGAAGGCTGATAGCGGCCCTCCAGGCGGCCTGCAGGGCCGTTGAAAATCACTTCGGGCATCGGTACTCCGGTCGGTCAAACGTGATCTGATGCCAGACTGGGTTGCTATCCACGGTTCATCCGTCGAGTTTGACTTGACGAAGCCGCTCAGCTTTTCTAAAACCCAGTTTAGAACCATTCGAAATTGGGGCCGCCTTGGCAGCGCCCGATGCGATGTCTCTTAAGGCAAGCGTGGCCGGAATTTCAAGAAAAATGCGGCCTGCGGCAACCCTAGATGAGACCCAACGGTAATTAGGGACGGAATCTGATCAGGCAATGGCGTTGAACCGCACCTATCTCGACTGGAACGCGACCGCGCCTTTGAGCGCGCCGGCGCGTGCCGCGATGCTGGAGGCCCTTCAGCTTCCCGGCAACGCATCGTCGGTGCATGGTGAGGGCCGGTTGTCGCGCGCGGCCGTCGACAAGGCGCGGCGCCAGGTTGCGGCCTTGGTCGGTGCAGATCCAGCGCTTGTGACCTTTACCAGCGGTGCGACGGAGGCCTCGAACCACGTTCTGACCCCTGACTACCGGATGGGCCGTTCGCCCCTCGCGATCGGCGCTCTCTACGTTTCGGCGATCGAGCATCCCGCGATCCGGGAAGGTGGCAGGTTTGATCCTGTCCAGGTGATCGAGATACCGGTGACGCCCACAGGCATCGCGGATCTTTCGGCTTTGGAAACCCTGATGGCGGCGCATGACCATTCTCTTGGCCTTCCGATGGTTGGGCTGATGCTGGTCAATAACGAGACCGGCGTGATCCAGCCGGTGGCGGAGGCTGCGGAGATCGTCCACAGGCATCGCGGGCTTCTGGTCGTCGATGCGGTGCAGGCCGTCGGTCGTATCCCGGTCGATATCACCAGGCTTGATGCCGACTTCATGGTGATCTCGTCGCACAAGATCGGCGGACCGAAGGGCGTCGGCGCCCTGATTTCGCGCGGCGAAGTTCTGATGCCGAAGCCGCTGATCCGGGGTGGCGGGCAGGAGAAGGGTCACCGTTCGGGGACCGAGAATTTTCACGCGATCGTCGGCTTCGGCGCGGCGGCTGCGGCGATGAGCGAAGACCTCGATGATCGCAATGCCGGTATCGGCGCTTTGCGGGATCGGCTTGAGGGCGAGATGCGCAAGGCTGCTGCCGATGTGATGATCCATGGCGCGGACGTTCCCCGCGTTGGCAATACCTGCTTCTTCACGCTGCCGGGGCTGAAGGCGGAAACGGGTCAGATCGCTTTCGATATCGAAGGCATCGCGCTTTCTGCCGGTTCGGCCTGCTCTTCGGGCAAGGTCGGCGAGAGCCATGTGCTGACGGCGATGGGCCGGGATCCACAGCTTGGTGCGCTGCGCATCTCGCTCGGTCCCGACACGACAGACGAAGACATTACGCGTGCGGTTGCGGCTTTTGCCAAAATCGCATCCCGTCGCAAGGCACAAGGCGTTGCGGCGTGACAGCGCTCTAATTTGTGCGAGCGCAACTTTCTACTTGCCTAAAGGTGTGAAAACCGCCTTTTGGCGCCTACATACGGGAGGAACAAAGCCTCCCGGAGACATGACAGAATTGCCGGAATTTGAACCGGCAAGATTTGGAGAATGAACATGCCAGCTGTCCAGGAAACAATCGATCAGGTCCGTGGGATCGATATCGATCAGTACAAATACGGCTTCGAAACCATCATCGAAGTGGACAAGGCGCCCAAGGGCCTTTCGGAAGACATCATCCGCTTCATTTCCGCCAAGAAGCAGGAGCCCGAATGGATGCTGGAATGGCGTCTCGACGCCTACAAGCGCTGGCTGACGATGGAAGAGCCGACCTGGGCACGCGTCGATTATCCCAAGATCGACTTCAACGATCTCTATTACTATGCCGCGCCGAAGACGACGTCCGGTCCGAAGTCGCTCGAGGAAGTCGATCCCGAGCTGCTGCGCGTTTATGAAAAGCTTGGCATTCCGCTGCGCGAGCAGGAAATCCTTGCGGGCGTCGACAAGCCGCGGGTTGCCGTCGATGCTGTGTTCGATTCCGTGTCTGTTGTCACGACCTTCAAGAAGGAACTTCAGAAGGCCGGCGTGATCTTCATGTCGATCTCGGAAGCCATTCGCGAACATCCGGATCTGATCAAGCAGTATCTCGGCACCGTCGTTTCGGCCACCGACAACTATTACGCCACGCTGAATGCTGCGGTGTTTACCGATGGTTCGTTCGTGTTCGTGCCGAAGGGCGTTCGCTGCCCGATGGAACTGTCCACCTACTTCCGTATCAACGAGAAGAACACCGGCCAGTTCGAACGCACGCTGATCATTGCCGAGGAAGGCGCTTACGTGTCCTATCTCGAAGGCTGCACGGCGCCGCAGCGTGACGAGAACCAGCTGCATGCCGCAGTGGTTGAGCTCGTTGCTCTCGACGATGCCGAGATCAAGTATTCGACGGTTCAGAACTGGTACCCGGGCGATGCCCAGGGCAAGGGCGGTATCTACAACTTCGTCACCAAGCGTGGCGACTGCCGCGGCCACCGCTCGAAGATTTCCTGGACTCAGGTCGAGACCGGTTCGGCGATCACCTGGAAATACCCGTCCTGCATCCTGCGTGGTGATGACAGCCGCGGCGAGTTCTACTCGATCGCCGTGTCGAACGGTCACCAGCAGATCGATAGCGGCACCAAGATGATCCACCTCGGCAAGAACACGTCGAGCCGCATCATCTCGAAGGGGATTTCGGCCGGCGTTTCGCAGAACACCTATCGCGGCCAAGTCTCTATCCACCGCAAGGCTGAAAACGCCCGCAACTTTACCAACTGCGATTCGCTGCTGATCGGCGACAAGTGCGGTGCGCATACCGTGCCTTACATCGACGTGAAGAACTCGTCGGGCCAGATCGAGCACGAAGCGACGACCTCGAAGATCTCCGACGACCAGAAGTTCTACGTCATGCAGCGCGGCATTCCCGAAGAAGAAGCGATAGCCCTGATCGTCAACGGCTTCGTCAAGGATGTCATCCAGCAGCTGCCGATGGAATTTGCGGTCGAAGCGCAGAAGCTGATCGGGATTTCGCTCGAAGGCTCCGTCGGCTGATCGACCTGTCATTTGAATAGCGCGCCTGGCGCGTCACTAAAGAGTATCCGGAAAGATAGACCTATGCTTGAGATCAAAAACCTGCATGCACGCATTGCCGAAGACGGCACCGAAATCATCCGTGGCCTGAACCTGACCGTGAAGGCTGGCGAAGTTGCTGCCATCATGGGGCCGAACGGTTCCGGCAAGTCGACGCTGTCCTACATCCTGTCGGGCCGTCCGGATTATGAAGTCACCGAGGGAGAAGTTCTTCTGAACGGTGAAAGCATTCTGGAGCTCGATCCGGCGGAGCGTGCCTCCAAGGGCATTTTCCTCGCCTTCCAGTATCCGGTCGAAATCCCGGGCGTCGCCACCATGCAGTTCCTCAAGGTGGCCATGAACGAGCAGCGCAAGGCGCGCGGCGAAGCCGAACTGACGACGCCGGACTTCATCCGTCGCGTCAAGGAAGCCGCTGCCGAGCTGAAGATCGACATGGACATGCTGAAGCGTCCGCTCAATGTCGGTTTTTCCGGCGGCGAGAAGAAGCGCGCGGAAATCCTCCAGATGGCGCTGCTCGAGCCTTTGCTCTGCGTGCTGGATGAGACCGATTCCGGCCTCGACATCGATGCGCTCAAGATCGTGGCAGATGGCGTCAATGCGCTGAAGTCGCCGGATCGTGCGACGATCGTCATTACCCACTACCAGCGCCTGCTCGACTATATCGTGCCGGATACGGTCCACGTTCTCTACAAGGGCCAGATCATCCGCACCGGTGACAAGGCGCTGGCGCTCGAACTCGAGGCCAATGGCTACGCGGACATCATCGGCAGAGCAGCCTGAGACGCGGGAAGGAATTTGGCATGAACATGCAAATGAATCAGCCCGTCCGGCTGACGGCCGCCGAAACGGCGCTCGTTGAGGCTTTTGCGGCCCAGGTCGGCGAATTGCCGGGTAACGGTGCTGTCACGGGAACCCGCGATCGTCTTCTCGACGATCTGAAGCAGTCGGGCCTGCCGACGCGACGTATCGAGTCATGGCACTATACGGATCTGAAGAACCTGCTGCGCTCGGTTCCAGAGCGTGTAGCCGGCGGCGTTTCGGTTCAACCGGTCGCGCCGCTGGTCGAAGGGGCTAAGATCCTGTCGATCGTTCAGGGCGTAGCGGACAACCGCGCGACGATCGATGGCGTCGAGCTTTCGGTCTTCAGGGACCAGCTCGCCGATGGTTCGGCCGTGGCTGGGCTTGCGGCTTTCGACAAGGACGACGCGATCGGCCGCATCAACGGCAGCTTCGTGCGTGACGGCTTTGCGCTCTCCGTACCGGCGGATGTCTCGGTCGAGCAGCCCATCGAGCTTCAGGCGGTTCACGGCGCCGGTCAGGTCCACACGCGGTTTCCGGCTGTGTTCGGAGCCCGGTCCAAGGCAACGATCATCGAGCGTCACTGCGCGGTGACTGAGGATGCGGCACTCGTGTCGTCGATCAGTGACCTGACACTGCAGGACGGTGCTGAGATCACCTGGATCATCCTCCAGACGCAAGGGGCTGACGACACCCATCTCGGTCAGATCCGCATATCGCTCGGTACCGATACCAAGCTGCGACTGTTCATCGTCAACGCCGGCGGCAAGCTGGTGCGCCAGGAGCTTCGCGTCGACGTTCAGGGCGAGGGATCGG
The DNA here is from genome assembly GCF_017876855.1 of Rhizobium sp. PvP014. Taxonomy (NCBI): domain Bacteria; kingdom Pseudomonadati; phylum Pseudomonadota; class Alphaproteobacteria; order Hyphomicrobiales; family Rhizobiaceae; genus Rhizobium; species Rhizobium sp. PvP014. Next base: position 1,068,964 of record NZ_JAGIOT010000002.1, on the reverse strand, counting down.
AGTTCACGCTGCGTGCCGTCAACCTGCTCGGTGGCGATACCCATACGGACGTGACGATGGTTCTCGGCCATAACGTTCCGCATACGAGCTCCACCGAAATCATCCGCAACGTCCTGTTCGACAAGGCAAGCGGTGTGTTCCAGGGCATGATCAAGGTCGCCCCGGACGCGCAGAAGACCGATGCGAAGATGGCGTGCAACACGCTTCTGATGTCCGACGACGCCGATTTCTCGGTGAAGCCGGAGCTGGAAATCTTTGCCGACGACGTGATCTGCGGCCATGGCGCCACGGTTTCCGATATCGACCGCAACCATCTCTTCTACCTGATGGCGCGCGGCGTACCTGAAAACAGGGCCCGTGCCATGCTGGTCAACGCCTTCGTGGCGGAGATTGTCGAGGAACTGGAAGAAGAAAAGCTCGTCGAGGCGCTGGAAGGCGTCATCTCCGACTGGCTCGAAAAGCACGCCTGATTTTCAGGTGTGTCTCATAAAATGAGGCATGACATGGACCAGATCACCCCTGCGACAGCTTACGACGTCGAAGCGATCCGGAAGGATTTCCCGATCCTTTCGACCATGGTGCATGGCAACAAGCCGCTGGTCTATCTGGACAACGGGGCTTCTGCCCAGAAGCCGCAGGCCGTGATCGACGCGATCGCACATTCCTACTCGAACGAGTATGCCAATGTGCATCGCGGCCTTCACTACCTCTCCAACACGGCAACGGATGCCTATGAGGGCGCGCGCGAAAAGGTGCGCCGCTTTCTGAACGCAGGTTCCGTCGACGAGATCATCTTCACCAGCAACTCGACGGCGGCGATCAACACCGTCGCCTATGGTTACGGAATGCCGCATATCGGTGAAGGCGACGAGATCGTCATCACCATCATGGAGCACCATTCCAACATCGTGCCATGGCACTTCATTCGCGAACGCCAGGGCGCGAAGATCGTCTGGATCCCCGTCGATGACGACGGCGCGTTTCATCTCGATGACTTCGAAAAGGCGCTGACGGACAAGACCAAGCTGGTCGCCATCACGCATATGTCGAATGCGCTCGGAACGGTGGTTCCGGTCAAGGAAGTCTGCCGCATCGCCCACGAGCGCGGCATTCCCGTTCTCGTCGACGGCAGCCAGAGCGCCGTCCATATGCCAATCGATGTTCGCGATATCGACTGCGACTGGTTCGTGATGACCGGCCACAAGCTCTACGGCCCCTCGGGCATCGGCGTCCTCTACGGCAAGGCGGACCGTCTGAACGAGATGCGGCCGTTCATGGGCGGTGGCGAGATGATCATCGACGTGGCCGAAGATTTTGTTACCTACAACGATCCGCCGCACCGGTTTGAGGCCGGGACACCGCCGATCGTTCAGGCGATCGGTCTCGGTCATGCGCTGGACTATATGGACAAGGTCGGGCGTGATGCGATTGCAAGGCACGAGGCGGATCTGACAGCCTATGCCACCCAGCGGCTGAGTGCGATCAATTCGCTTCGGATCATCGGCAATGCGCCGGGCAAGGGCGGGATCTTCTCGTTCGAGCTTGCCGGCATTCATGCGCATGACATCTCCATGGTGATCGACCGGCGCGGTGTGGCGGTGAGAGCCGGCACCCATTGCGCCATGCCGCTCTTGAAACGCTTCGGCGTTACCTCCACATGCCGTGCATCCTTCGGCATGTACAATACCCGCGCCGAAGTGGATGCGTTGGCCGATGCGCTCGACTACGCCCGCGATTTCTTTTCCTGAAGGACTTTTGAAGGCCATGGACGACCAGATACCGAAATGGGATGCCCGCGAGGGGATCATCCAGTCCGCCATTCCCGAAGACGAGGTGGCGCGGCTTTCCGACGACATCGTCGCGGCGTTGAAAACCGTCTATGACCCGGAAATTCCGGCCGACATCTTCGAACTCGGATTGATCTACAAGGTCGATATCGAGGACGACCGGATGGTGAAGATCATGATGACGCTGACAGCGCCCGGTTGCCCGGTTGCCGGCGAAATGCCGGGCTGGGTGGAAAATGCCGTCGGCGCCGTCGAAGGCGTGTCCGGCGTAGAAGTCGAGATGACGTTCGATCCGCCGTGGACGCCGGAGCGGATGTCCGAAGAGGCGCAGGTCGCCGTCGGATGGTATTGATCGGTTAAGGCACCGGTACTAAGTTGGACTCACGAGACGTACTCTCGAAACACCAGGTCTAGAAACACCGGGCCTTGAACCCGGTCGTGGAAGGAAAGAATGCCATGGGCTTTGCTGTCATGACGATCACAGACGCTGCGGCACAGCGCGTCAACCAGATCACCTCGAACTCCGGTCCTGATGCGCTTGGCTTGCGCGTCGGTATCAAGAAGGGCGGTTGCGCCGGCATGGAGTACACGATCGATCTCGTGACTGTGCCTGATGCCAAGGACGACCTGATCGAGCGGGATGGTGCCAAGGTGTGGATCGAGCCTTCGGCCGTTCTTTACCTGCTCGGCACCCAGATGGATTTCGAGACGACCAAGATGCGATCCGGCTTCACCTTCGTGAACCCGAACCAGACATCGGCCTGCGGGTGCGGCGAATCGGTCGAACTGAAGCCTGCGGATCTGGCGGCGCTTGCGCAGCAGCGCACCACCCAATCTCCGGCTGCCTGACGTCAACTTTTTAGACTTCAAGAAAAAGGGCCGCGAGGCCCTTTTTTATTGCGTGGATTATTCGTGGCGTAGCGCCTCGATGGGGTTGAGCTGGGCTGCCCGTCGGGCCGGGAAGTAGCCGAAGATCATGCCGATCGCGGCCGAAAAGGCGAAGGCCATAAGGATGATCGTCGGGCTGGCAACGAACGGCACCTGAAGAAAGCTGACGACGCCGTAGGCGAGTGCAAGGCCTGTTATGATGCCCGTCACGCCGCCGAAGATCGACAGCATCACGGCCTCCACTAGGAACTGCCGGAGAACCTGGCTTTCGAGCGCGCCGATCGCCAGCCGGATGCCGATCTCGCGGGTGCGCTCGGTGACCGAGACCAGCATGATATTCATGATCCCGATACCGCCGACCAAGAGGCTGACGGCAGCAACGGCGCCGAGAAGGCCTGTCAGGAGAACCGTCGTTCCCGTCATCGCCGCCGCGATTTGCGACATGTCGTTGACGGAGAAGTCGTCATCGCGTCCGATCGCGATGCGCCGCCGCTCGCGCAAGAGGCCTTCGACGTCCGACTGGACCTTGGCGGTCGAGACGCCGTCCTGGGCAGAGATAACGATGCTGGAGATCGTCGTCGTTCCCCCGATCCGCCGCTGGTGCAGTTTCAGCGGCATGATGACGGTATCGTCCTGGTCGTCGCCCATGCCGGACTGACCTTTGACCGCGAGCACGCCGACGACGGGGCAGGCGATGTTGCTGACCCGGATCAACTGTCCCACCGGGTTAGCGGCACCGAACAGCTGCTTGCGGACGGTCTCGCCGATGATGCAGGCCGCATGGCTGCCGCGATCCTCGTTCGGATTGAAATTGCGGCCGAGCGCCATATCCCAATCCTGCACGATGAAATAGTCGTTGGTGGTGCCGACCGCGCTCGACGAATGGTTGGCGCCGCCGGCGATGACCGTGGCAGTGCCGCGGTTGATGGGGGCGACGCCTCGAAGGCCGGAGACCTGCTCCTTGATCGCCAGCACATCCTTGTCGTTGAAGCGCTTGGCTTCGGTGCTTGCGCGTCCCGGTCCCCACTGACCGGGGCGGATGAACAGTGTGTTGGTGCCGAGGCGGGAGAGTTCGTCGCGGACCTTCGCAGTCGTACCATTGCCGATCGTCACCATCGCGATGACGGCGGCGACGCCGATCACGACGCCGAGGACGGTGAGGAAGGAGCGCAGAAGATTGCGGCTGATTGCCCGCCAGGCGAGCTTAGCGGCTTCCAGCAGCATGGCTTGCCCTTTCGAGATTGGGTTCGTCGGAGACGAGGTGACCATCGGTAAAGCGCAAGAGACGCGACCCGTAGGCTGCGATGTCTTCCTCATGGGTGACCATGATGACGGTAATGCCGTTGTCGCGGTTGAGCCGGGTGATCAGATCCATGATCTCGGTGCTGGTCTTGGTGTCGAGATTGCCGGTCGGCTCGTCGGCGAGAAGCACGGCCGGATCGGTGACAATGGCTCTGGCGATCGCGACGCGCTGCTGCTGACCACCTGACAGTTCCTGGGTGGTATGGCCTTCGCGTCCGGCGAGGCCGACCTGCGCCAGTGCTGCGGTTGCGCGCTCACGTCGCTCCTTATGGGCCATGCCACGATAGACGAGCGGCAGTTCCACATTCTCAACGGCCGATGTGCGGGCGAGAAGATTGAACCCCTGGAACACGAAGCCCAGCATGTGACGTCTTAGAAGTGTGCGCTGCTCGCGGCTGAAATCTGATGTCGGAACGCCCTGAAACAGAAACTCGCCGGATGAGGGGATATCTAGCCCCCCGATGATGTTCATAGCAGTCGATTTGCCGGAACCGGAGGGTCCCATGATCGACACGAATTCCCCGGCGGATATGGCAAGGTCGATCTGGTCCAGCGCCCGGATCGTCGCTTCGCCGCGCCCGTAGAACTTCGAGACCTTGTCGAATGCGATGAGGGGGGCAGGCGTGACGGCGAGGTCCATCACTGCGCCCTTGCGACGGCATCCGTCACCAGTTCATCGCCGTCGCGGATTTCGCCTGATTTCAGCACCGTGAACTGGCCATCGGTCGGCCCGGTTTCGACCGGCACGCGCTGGGCTTCACCGTTTCGAAGTACCCAGACAGTGCGCGTGTTGTTTGCTGCCTGTTCGCCACGATTGCGATTGCGCGAGGGGCGCGGCGGCGAGAACAGCCGGGAGAGGACGTTGCCGCGCTGCCGTGCGGTGGCGGCCGGCGAGTAGCGAAGCGCAGCGTTCGGGACAAGCAGCGCATCCTTGACCGACTGGACCGTGATGTCTGACGTGGCGGTCATGCCCGGCCGCAGCAGGAGATCGGCGTTGTCGACGGTCAGGATCGCCTTGTAGGTCACTACATTGGACACAGTCTCGGATGCGAACCGGACGGTCTCGATGGTGGCTGGAAAGCTCCGCTCGGGATAGGCATCGACCGAGAAGCGCGCAGGCTGGCCGTCCTTGACCTGACCGACATCCGCCTCGTCGACGGAGACCTGGAGTTCCATGCGCTTGAGGTCGCCGGCGATTGTGAAGAGGACCGGTGCATTGAGCGAAGAGGCGACCGTTGCGCCCGGATCGACTTCGCGGGTCAGCACGATCCCGTCGATCGGAGATACGATCGTCAGTTTGCCGAGATTGACCTCGGCGAGCCTCAGGCTTGCTTCGGCAGACAGGATCGCGGCCTGATTGATGTCCTTCGTCGCAACGGCCGACTCGTAGGCGTAACGCGCCGCGTCCAGATCCTGCTGGCTGGAAATGCGATTGGCGACGAGTGCCGTCAGGCGGTCGAATGAAATCTTCGCGGAAGCCGCTTCTGCCTCGGCCTTCAGGACATTGGCCTTCGCCGATGCAAGTTGAGCGCGCGCGCTCTGCACGTCCGCTTCCTGCTTGCTTGTGTCGAGTTCGAGCAGAACATCGCCGGCCTTGACCGCGCTGTTATAGGTCACGTTGACTTTCCTGACCGTGCCGGAAAGCTCGCTCGATATGTCCACCTGATCGGTCGGCTGGACGGAACCGGTTGCAGTGACAACTACCGCAAGGTCTCCGCGCTTTGCGGCCTGCGTCGTGTAATCGTATCGTGGGCCGCTGCTGCCGAAATAAGAGTAAGCCATCAGGGCTGCGGCGGCGATGAGGATGAGGAGAGGCCAGACAAACCGACGTCCACGCTTTTTCCGCTTGCCCGAAGACGCAAGGATCGCGGCGAGATCAGGCGCATCCTGTTTACGGCTGGCTGGGGGAGTGGACTGGACGTTCAATGGCTATCCTCGATGCGGTGGAAATAGCGCGAGCCGTTCCGGTCTAGCGAGGGATCGCGTCGAAACCGCGGCTTTGCAACTCTGGAACGAGGCATTCGCATGAAAGCAGCCGGTGGCCAACTTAAATGTCGGTAATGTATCGGAGGCACTGCATCGAACTTCGCGGTTGTGCGTTATGGCTGAACACACAAAGGAGAACTCAGATGATCGATGTCGCCCTTATCAAGGAACATGCGGAAGTGATCGGTGCGGACGGCGTCCACATCGGAACGGTTGACCGCGTTGAAGGAAACCGTATCAAGCTGACCAAGAAGGATAGCGGTGAGGGGAGCCATAAAGGCCATCACCATTTCATTTCGCTTGAACTCGTTGCCGATGTAGAAGGCGACAAGGTTCGTCTCTCTGCAGATGGTGACGTCGCAGTGACGTTCGAAGAAGAAGACGGCGGCAAGCCGATCCACTGAAGCAATTCAGCATGCAAAAAGGCCGGCGTTTCTGACGCCGGCCTTTTTTGTTTACGCATCAAAAATTTTAACGGGTTGGATGGGGAACCCCGAAACGCTCGGGAAGAAAAGCCGTTTCAGTCGCGGCGCCACTCAAGCGAGCGGATTTCTCGTGCGCAACAGGCGTGCTTGGAATGCCAACAAGAATTACAAAGACGGCACCAACAGCAGCTGAACAACACACCAGCAGAATATTACGCATGGTCATGCTTGCACTTCCTCTAGTGATGCGATCGCTTGAGATCGCGATGATGTAAGCCGGTCCTTGTCCTCCTTGGGAAGATCCTAGTTGGCAGCCGACAGCTGTGTCGGAGACGCGAGTATTTCCGTATCGCCAAGCGAGTGATCAGAATACTTGAACACCAGAATACTGAGGACCGAACCGATAAGAGCGACGAAGACTATTCTCATGCTGAGACTCCTTTGCCGTCAGAACGGCGGTCCTGGAGTAAGGTTCCGTAAACCAATTCGTGATAGCCGCCGATTTAAGAACTTTGCGGATTGTTGATTGACAAATGGTTTGCCCCGGCACGTCCTTGGACGAGAGCGGGGCACTTATGCCGGAGCGATCTGTCTGCCGCGCGGCTTTATTGAACTTTAAACCCGTTACGGGTAATAGGTGTGATCCCTGCATCAGGATTGCGCATTATGGCCGAAACCGCTTCGGGATCCCCACGGCAAGCCTCCAAAGATCCGATGAGCGAAGCCATTGCGCGGAGCAGAACCGGTCTCGTTGCGGTCGCGGTCGCGAGCGGACTGGTCAACGTGCTCTATCTCACCAGCTCATTCTTCATGCTGCAGGTCTATGATCGCGTCATCCCAAGCCGCAGCATCCCGTCGCTGATCGCGCTTAGCTTGCTGGCATTGATGCTGTATCTATTTCAAGGCGCATTCGAGCTTACCCGCAGCCGCATGCTGACAAGGATTGCCGGCATCATCGATGATACGATGGGGTCGCGAGTTTTCAAGATGATGCTCAAGGCGCCGATCAAGACGAAGGCGTCGATCGACGGTCTTTCGATCATGAAGGATTTCGACCAGGTCCGTTCGTTTGTCTCGAGCGCGGGGCCGCCGGCCTTTTTCGACCTGCCGTGGCTGCCGTTCTATGTCGCCATCTGTTTTCTGTTTCATCCGGTCATCGGCTATATGGCAGTCGGCGGGGCGCTCATCCTGATGGTGCTCACCTACCTCACCAATCGCAGCACGCAGGTTTCAGCCAAGAAAGTGCACGAACTGACCGGCCAGCGCAGCGCCTTTCTTTCGGCGGCACAACGCAATGCCGAAGTCATTGAGGCCATGGGCATGGCAAACGACTTCTCACGGCAATGGACTGCGACAAACGCCAACTATCGCAGCAGCTATCAGACCAATTCCGATACCTCGAACGGATACCTGTCCGTTACCAAGATTTTTCGCATCGCGCTGCAATCGGCAGTCCTCGCCGTCGGCGCGGTGCTCGTCATCGAAAACCAGGCATCCGGCGGCATCATCATCGCGTCGTCCATCCTTACCTCCCGCGCGCTTGCCCCGGTCGAGCAGGCGATTGCAAACTGGCGTGGCTTCGTTTCGGCCCAGCTGGCCTGGAAGCGGCTGCGGCATATGCTCAATGCACTGCCGGAGGCCGATATGCCTCTGTCGCTGCCCGCACCGAAGCAAAGTCTGGCGGTGGAGAGCCTTTCGAGCGGCCCGGCTGGGCTGCAGAAACTGGTGATTTCCAATGTATCGTTTACGCTTCAGGCCGGCAGCGCTCTCGGCGTGATCGGACCGAGTGCATCCGGCAAATCATCGCTCGTGCGGGCTCTGACGGCCGTCTGGCCGATCTATCGCGGCAGTGTCAGGCTGGATGGCGCAGCGCTCGACCAGTGGAGCGACGAGGACCGTGGCCGCCATCTCGGATATCTTCCGCAGGAGATCGAACTTTTTGCCGGCAGCGTTTCGGACAACATTGCGCGGTTTCGTGAAAACCCTGATGCGGCCGATGTCATTGAGGCGGCAAAGGCTGCGGGCGTCCACGACTTGATCCTGCGCCTGCCGAACGGCTATGATACCGATATTGGCTTGAGCGGTTCCATGCTTTCGGCCGGTCAGCGTCAACGCATCGGGCTTGCGCGTGCGTTGTTCGGCAAGCCGTTTCTGGTTGTTCTGGACGAGCCCAATTCCAATCTCGATTCGGAAGGCGAGGTCGCGCTGACGGACGCGATCATCGGCATCCGCAAACGCGGGGGCATCGTGATCGTGGTCGCGCACCGCCCGAGTGCGCTCGCGGCCGTGGATTTCGTGCTGATGATGAAGGACGGTGGTCTTGCGGCCTTTGGTCCCAAGGACGAGGTGCTCTCGAAGGTGCTTCGGCGCGAGAACCAGCCGAACGAGAGAAGTTCGCCGCTCAAGGTCGTCGGGGAAAGCCCGGAACAGATAAGGCAATAGGTCTCAAGATGACAACAGCCGAGCGTTCGCTGAAGCGCCATATCCTGCTCGTATCGACGTTAAGCGTGTTGCTCGTCGGTGGCATCGGCGGCTGGGCACTCAGCACGACATTGTCGAATGCGGTGGTGGCCGAAGGCAGTGTCGTGATCGAGGACAATGCCAAGAAGGTGCAGCACCTGACCGGCGGTATTGTCTCCGAGCTGCTCGTCAAGGAAGGCGCGCATGTCAAAGCGGGGGACGTCCTGCTGCGGCTGGATGGTACGTCGCTCAAGTCCAATCTCGGCATTACCAACAGCACGCTGGCACAGCTTTACGCGCGGCGGGCGCGGTTGCAGGCGGAACGCCGAGGTGAGGAGAACTTCACGGTCAAAGAAGCCGAGGCCGCGGGTATCAATTCCCAGACGAACCGCATCCTGATCGAAGGCGAACAGCAGTTCTTCCTCAGCCGTCGCGCCTCGCTCGAGGGTATGAAGAAGCAGCTCGCCGAGCGGAAGAGCCAGCTGGCCGAAGAAATTGAGGGCGCCACACTGCAGATCAAGTCGATCGACGATTCGATCGTGCTGATCGATGAGGAACACACGGCTATCAGCTCGCTCTACGAAAAGCAGCTCGTGACGATGCAGCGTGTCAACACGCTGAAGCGCCAGCGCGCCGAGCTTGACGGCAATCGCGGACGGATGATCGCGACGCGGGCGCAGGCGCATGGCCGCATCAACGAGATCAACCTGCAGATCCTGCAGCTCGACGAAGACAGGCAGACGGAAAACGCGCGTGACCTGACCGATGTCGAGGCAAAGATCGCCGAATCAGAAGAACGCCGTATCGCCATACAGGACCAGCTCGACCGTCTGGACGTTCGCGCACCGCTCGACGGTTACATCTATCAGTTGGCGCTGCACACGGTGGGCGGCGTTGCCAATCCGGGCGAGGCGCTGATGCTTCTTTCGCCGGAGACGCGCAGCCTGACGGTCGAGGCGAAGGTCGCTTTGCGCAGCATCGACCAATTGAGCGTGGGACAAAGTGTCGACATCCGCTTCAGCGCTTTCGACCAGAAGACCACGCCTGAAGTCCAAGGCAAGATTTCGTCGATCTCGCCCGATTCGGTTGTCGATCAGCGTAGCGGCGCTGCCTCCTATATCGTGCGGATTGCGCCTGATGCAGGCGATATCGCGCGGTTACAGGGCCTGTCGCTCTATCCAGGAATGCCCGCGGAGGTGTTTATCAAGGTCGCCGACCGGTCGGTCATCTCCTATCTGACCAAGCCGATGATGGATCAGATCAACCACACGTTCCGTGACGAGTGAGCGGAAAGCGACCAATAGGCAGCTATTGGTCTCAGGCGCTGACGAGAACGCCGGCTTCCTCGGCAGCAGCGACGAAGGCCGCACGGGCGTCTTCCGGCTTGCGTTTTCCACCATCCACTTCGGCGCACACGATCAGCGCACGGTCGATCAGCGGACCGTCTTCGACAGGCCAGTCCTCGATCATCGCCCAGGCCGCAGCCTGGGTCGTTTCGACTGTCGTTTCGACAGGCGGCTCGCCAATCAGGACGACGACAGGTTTTGACCAAGGGTTGTTCATCATCGGGGGAATTTCACATGATTTGATGCAGGTCGAAGACTACGGAACATCTGAAGTCCATCTTCGCCAGCGTCGAGTTTCACCACATTATCTGGATAAATGGTGAGAGCGCAGGGGTTCGAACCCTGGACCTACTGATTAAAAGTCAGTTGCTCTACCAGCTGAGCTACGCTCTCCCTAAAGACTGCCGAGGCATCCTTTGAAAGTGCGCGGAACATATGCAGGTCACTCTTTGCGGTCAACCCCGCTAGCTGTGCAAAATTGCGTTCCTAACGCTTTTCCCCGCCGCTTCGTCTGCGCGCAAAAAGGTGACTGGCTTTCCGGACGCGGCATGCTTAGGTGAAATCGATTCCACAGTGGGAAACTTCCGATCAAAACCTGCGGACCAAAACGTGTCGATTGCTGATATCTCTCTTCTGAGTGCCTTGATTGCCGGCGCTCTATCGTTTCTTTCCCCTTGCGTCCTGCCGCTGGTGCCGCCCTACCTGTGCTACATGGCCGGGATTTCCGTCGACCAGTTCCGCGACGGGCATGCGGCCGTGTCGCGGTCAAAGGATACGCGCCGCGCGGTTCTTTTGGCCGCGTTCTTCTTCACGCTCGGTTTCGCGACCGTGTTCGTTGCGCTTGGCGCCGGTGCGTCGACGATCGGTGTTCTTCTCCGGCAGCATCTCGACCTGCTCTCCAAGATCGGCGGCGTGATCATCATCATCATGGGCCTGAATTTCCTCGGCGTGTTCCGCATTGGCCTGCTTGCGCGCGAGGCGCGGTTTCATGGCGGTGGACAGCCGGCGACGCTGTCTGGCGCCTACGTGATGGGGCTGGCTTTCGCGTTCGGCTGGACGCCGTGCATCGGTCCAGTTCTCGGCGCGATCCTCGGTGTTGCCGCGTCGCGCGATACGGTGGGCGAGGGCGCCATGCTTCTGGCGATCTATTCGCTCGGTCTCGCCGTGCCGTTCTGGATCGCTGCCGGGTTCTCCGGTGCCTTCATGCGGTTCCTCACCCGCTTTCGACGGCATCTCGGTCACGTCGAGAAGGCGATGGGCGTGTTGCTGATCCTGACGGGTCTTGCTTTCATCTTCGGTTTCGTGACGTCAGCCGCGATCTGGTTCCAGCAGACCTTTCCAATCCTGATGCAAATCGGCTAACGGAACGACCTCAAGGACAACCGCGGTAAGGATTAAAGGCGGCATGGGCGACATTATCGGCTTGCTGCTACCGTTTTTCGGACTGATCCTGATCGGCTACGTGGCCGCAAAGGTCACCAAACAACCTGCCGAGGCGCTTGGATGGATGAACACGTTCATCATCTATGCGGCACTTCCTGCGCTGTTCTTCAAGCTCGTCTCGCGCACGCCGATGGAGCAACTGGCGCGGGTCGACTTCATTCTTGGCGAGATCTTCGCGACCTATCTGATCTTCACGGTGGTGTTCCTGATCGGGTTCCTGATCCGCAAGACGTCATTCGAGGACTGCACGATCCAGGCGTTTGCCGGCGCTTACGGCAACATCGGGTATATGGGGCCGGGGCTTGCACTGCTCGCTTTCGGCGAAGCTGCGGCCGTTCCGGTGGCGCTGATCGTGTGTTTCGAGAACGCCGCCCATTTCATCGTGGCACCCGCCATGATGGCAGCAGCCGGCGGCGACGGTCGATCACCGCTGGCGGTGGCGGGCGATATCGCCCGCAAGGTTCTGCTGCACCCGTTCATCATCTCGACAGCTGTCGGCTTTGCATTCGCCGCGATGGCGTGGCAGCCGGCCGAACCGGTACAGCGGCTTATCGATTATCTGGCGCAAGCGGCAGCGCCCTGCGCCCTCTTTGCAATGGGGGTGACGCTGGCGTTGAGGCCGGTACGGCGTGTTCCGGTCGAGATCGGCTACATCGCCGCCTTCAAGCTGATCGTACTGCCACTGACGACGTTTTCGGTTCTGTCGCTGATCGGCGGGTTCGAACCGGTCTGGATCTACTCGGCGACGTTGCTGTCAGCCCTGCCGACGGCCACCAATGTCTTCGTCATCAGCCAGCAATATGGCGTCTGGCAGGAGCGCGCGTCGGCGAGCATCCTGATTATCACGCTGGCCTCGGTCTTCACCCTGCCAGCGATCCTCTATCTCATCCATTCCGGTTTTCTATCTGCGGGCTTGCTTCCTTAGGCCCGAAAAGATCTCGCGCAGTCCGCGGCCCGGTTCGATGCCCTCCCGCATCATCAGATTGCGAAGAGGCGGAGCGTTCTTCAAGACCTGGAGGCCGCCGGCGCGGAGCATCTGGACGGGCAGGAAGTCCGACAGGAGTGAGCGGTTGAGCAGATCGACACCGAAGGTGCGGGTCATGATATCGGGGCGGCGGCTCCGGTTGAAACGATCGCCGATATCCGCGCCAATCGGTCTGTCCGGTTCGTCCGTCACCAGATCGCTCAGCGTGATGATGTCACGCAGCGACAGGTTGAGGCCCTGAGCGCCGATCGGGGGGAAGGCATGCGCGGCTTCGCCGACAAGTGCGACACGACCCTTGCCGAACCGGTCTGCTATCAGGCTCGAAAGAGGCCAGGCCTGCGGGGCGGCTTCGACGGTCACCTTGCCGAGCATCGACTGCATGCGGTCTTCGACGAGCTGCGACAGCTGGTCGAGATCGGTCGCCATCAATCGCTCGGCTTCGTCAGGCCGAACCACCCAGACGAGGCTGGAGCGGGAACCGGGCAGGGGAACCTGGGTGAACGGTCCGGTTTCTGTATGGAATTCCGTCGAAACGTTGTGATGCGGCACCGTGTGGGCAAAGTTCATCACCAGGGCGGACTGTGGGTAGGACCAGCGGCGGACACCTATCCTGGCGGCCTCGCGCGTGCTCGACTTGCGCCCGTCCGATCCAATGACCAGATCGACGGACATCGACGAGCCGTCCGACAAGGTAAGGCTGGCGCGATCACCGTAGAAATCAAACGCGTCGACCTGATGGGTGAACCGGATCACGTTCGGCTCAAGGTCGATCGCCTTTTCCAGCGCCGGAGACAGAGCGTTGTTGGGAATGTTGTAGCCGAATGCGTAAAGGCCGACATCCTGTGCGCGAAACTGGGTGGTGGGCGCGCGCAGCAGCCGCGTCGTGCCGTCGACGATCTGCATGATCGACAGCGGTGCTGCCGAGGGTGCGATGATATCCCATAGGCCCAGTCGATCCAGCAGGCGGATGGATTGATCCATCAGCGCGGTCGTGCGCCCATCGTCTCGCTCGGATGCCGGCGAAATGAGCGCGACTTTGCGGCCGGCTCGACCAAAAGCCAGCGCCGCTACCGATCCTGTCAGGCCGCCGCCAACGACGGCAATTTCGAACTCGTGCATCTGTCACCTCCGGAGCCATTCGCTCTCACCGTATTTATAGAGTGCTGGCCGTAATTCCAGCCGTAGCAGCGTCAGATTCGGCACGCGCTGCCCACGAGGGATCGAGAGAAATCCTGGTTTTCCCGGTCATAATCAGGTGTGCGCCGGCATGCGCAGTTGCAAACGGGGACAATTGGCCGCATATCTCGCAGGCTTCACGGAAAGGCGGGGGACGCGTGTTCAGGCGACTATTCAATTATCGGAACGTCCCTTACGCGGAAATCCGGGCTTTCTCCGTGCATCTCCTGACGGCGTCAGGCTCGTTCCTGGCATTCCTCGGTGTCGTGGCTGCGGCAGAACATCGATTTGTCGACATGTTCTGGTGGCTGGGGCTGGCACTTCTGGTTGACGGGATCGACGGGCCGATCGCGCGCAAGGTGCATGTGAAGGAAGTCCTGCCGAACTGGTCGGGCGATACGCTCGACAATATCATTGATTACGTGACTTACGTTCTCCTGCCGGCCTTTGCGCTTTATCAAAGTGGAATGATCGGCGAACCCTGGTCATTCGTTGCGGCCGGCGCCATCGTCGTTTCGAGTGCGATCTATTATGCCGACATGGGCATGAAGACCGACGAGTATTTCTTCTCCGGTTTCCCGGTCGTCTGGAACATGGTCGTGCTGACGCTGTTCGTCATCGATGCCAGTGCAACGACGGCCATGATCGTGGTCTCCGTATCCGTGGTTGCCACTTTCCTGCCGATCAATTTCCTCCATCCGGTGCGCGTCAAGCGCCTGCGGCCGCTCAATCTCGGGATCTGCCTGCTCTGGTGTGCTCTCGCCGGCTACTCGCTGCTTCTGCATTTCCAGTCGCCGGACTGGCTCGTCTGGGGCGTCGTGATCAGCAGTCTTTATCTCTATTGCATTGGCGGCATCATGCAGCTTTTTCCAGGTCTTGGAAAATAGCTGCGTTTTTTCGCAACGCGTCTCTTTGCTGTTGTGCAAGGCAACAAAAACGGTATCAATATCAACCCAGTATCCGGTCAGACCGGACGGGTTCAGCATTTGAAATAACTGCGACGCGGAAATACCGGCACTCAAGACCGGGCGCGCGGGTGAACGAGGGGACGTCGTGACTTTTTCCGAGAGCGAGCAGGCTGCTTCGCTTTTGTCGGTCCGTGGACTGACGAAGCTGTTCGGCGATTTTGCTGCGTGCAGTGGTATCGATCTCGATATCGCGCCGGGTGAAATCCATGCGCTGCTCGGCGAAAACGGTGCCGGCAAATCCACTCTCGTAAAGATGCTGTTCGGCGTGCTTCAGCCATCGGGCGGGCAGATTGTCTGGCAGGGGAACCCGGTGACGA
This sequence comes from Rhizobium sp. PvP014, assembly GCF_017876855.1. Lineage (NCBI taxonomy): Bacteria > Pseudomonadati > Pseudomonadota > Alphaproteobacteria > Hyphomicrobiales > Rhizobiaceae > Rhizobium > Rhizobium sp. PvP014. Next base: position 1,053,881 of record NZ_JAGIOT010000002.1, on the reverse strand, counting down.
TTGGTTCGCCTGGGGAAGCCCGGCAGCTCGGCATCGGCATGGTGTTCCAGCATTTTTCGCTGTTCGAAGCGCTGACGGTTGCCGAAAACATTGCCTTGTCACTCGATCCGAAAACGCCGCTTGCCAAGATCGCCGAAGAGGCTGCCTCGCTTTCCAAGGCCTACGGACTGCCGCTCGACCCTTATGCGCATGTGGCAGACCTTTCGGTCGGTGAACGCCAGCGGATCGAGATCGTGCGGGCTCTCCTCCAGAACCCGAAGCTGATCATTCTCGACGAGCCGACCTCCGTGCTCACGCCGCAGGAAGCGGACCGGTTGTTCGAGACGCTTTTCAAGCTGAAGGCCGAGGGCCGCTCGGTGCTCTATATCAGCCACCGGCTGGAGGAAGTGCGTCGCATCTGCGACCGCGCCACCGTGCTTCGCCACGGCAAGGTGACCGGCGCCTGCGATCCGAGGCAGGAGACGCCTGCGTCACTTGCCCGGATGATGGTGGGGACGGAAGTTGCCGCGGTGCACCGGGACGAGACGGTGGCACTCGGCGACGTTCAACTCGATGTGACCGACCTCAGCGTGAAGGCGCGCTCGCCGTTCGCGGTCAGCCTCAAAGACATTTCGATGCGCGTGCGGGCAGGCGAAATCCTCGCGATTGCGGGCATTGCGGGAAATGGTCAGAGCGAGCTTTTCGATGCCCTGTCTGGCGAATATCCGGTTGCCGATGATGACCGGATCAAGGTCCGCGGCAAGTCCGTGGGTCGCACGGGCATCAATGGCCGGCGGTTGCTCGGTGCCAGTTTCGTGCCGGAGGAGCGGCATGGTCATGCTGCCGTGCCCGGCATGTCGCTGACCGACAATCTGCTTCTGGCGCGCAGCCAGCCGGACCGGAAGGCATTTCTGTCGGGTGGTCTGGCGTCGATCGTGCGTTCCGGTGCGATCCGCTCGGCCACCAAGCGCATCTGCCAGCAGATGGATGTGCGCAAGAGCGGAGAGGATCCGCTGGCGGGATCGCTTTCGGGTGGCAACCTGCAGAAATTCGTTGTCGGGCGCGAACTCGATCGGCAGCCTTCGATCATGATCGTCAACCAGCCGACCTGGGGCGTCGATGCCGGGGCTGCGAGCCGCATCCGGCAGGCGCTGATCGATCTGGCGAAATCCGGCTCCGCCGTCGTCGTGATCAGCCAGGACCTTGATGAGATTTTCGAGGTGGCAACCAATATCGCTGTTATCTCGGAGGGCAAATTGTCGGAGCCGCATCCGGTCGGCAGCCTGTCGCTGGAGCGGATCGGGCTGATGATGGGTGGCATCCATGAGAGCCATTCCATCCCTGACGCCATGCCGTCCTCGCCGGAGGCAACGCATGCGCATTGAACTGCAAAAGCGTGCCCGCGTCTCGACGCTGTTTTCGGTTCTTTCGCCGCTTCTGGCGCTGGTGCTGACACTGATCGGCGGGGCGATCCTGTTCTGGGCGCTCGGCAAGAACCCGGGATCTGCACTCTACAGTTTCTTTATCGAGCCGCTGCTGGAGGTCTGGTCGCTGCATGAACTGGCCGTCAAGGCTGCGCCGCTGATCCTGATCGCGGTCGGGCTTTCGATCTGTTACCGTTCCAACAACTGGAATATCGGCGCCGAGGGTCAGTTCACGATCGGCGCGATCACGGGTTCGATCCTGCCGGTCCTCTATCCCGAGTGGCATTCGCCGATGATCCTGCCGCTGATGCTTCTGATGGGCATTGCCGGCGGCGCGCTCTACGCGGGTATTCCGGCGCTTTTGAAGACGCGGTTCAACACCAACGAGATCCTGACCAGCCTCATGCTGGTCTATATCGCGCAGCTGTTTCTCGACTGGCTGGTCCGCGGCCCTTGGCGCGACCCGCAGGGCTATAATTTTCCACAGACGAAGAGCTTCCAGATAGAAGCGGTGCTGCCGGAAATGCTGGCCTCCGGCCGGGCCCATTGGGGCTTTGCCTTCGCGATCATCGCAGCGGTGGCGCTCTGGTTCATGATGCGCTTCATGTTGAAGGGTTTCGAGGTTCAGGTGCTCGGGCAGTCGGAACGGGCAGGGCGTTTCGCCGGCTTTTCGGCACGGCGCATGGTTTGGTTCTCGATGCTCGTCTCCGGCGGTCTTGCCGGGCTTGCGGGGATCTCGGAAGTGTCCGGTTCGATCGGTCACGTGCAGCCGTCGATCTCGCCCGGATACGGTTTCACCGCGATCATTGTGGCATTCCTCGGGCGTCTCAATCCGCTCGGGATCATCGCGTCGGGCCTGGTTCTGGCGCTCACCTATCTCGGCGGTGAGGCGGCACAGCTTTCGATCGGGATCTCCGACAAGGTCAGCCGCGTCTTCCAGGGCCTGCTGCTGTTCTTCGTTTTGTCCTGCGATACGCTGATCCATTACCGCATCCGGCTGATCTTTGCCGGAAGCCAGGCGGAGGCGAAGAGCTGATGTTCGAGGCGATCCTTCTCACCGTCATCACTGCCGCAACGCCGCTCGTCATTGCGGCGCTCGGCGAACTCGTGACCGAACGTGCAGGTGTGCTCAACCTCGGCGTCGAAGGCATGATGATCATGGGCGCCGTCTGCGCCTTTGCGGCGACGCAGATGACCGGTTCGCCCTATATCGGCATCGTCGCCGGCATTGTCGGCGGTGGGCTGTTCTCGCTGCTGTTCGGGTTCCTGACGCTGACGCTGGTGGCAAATCAGGTGGCGACGGGACTGGCGCTGACGATCCTGGGTCTCGGCATTTCCGGCCAGCTCGGCGAGAGCTTCGTCGGCCAGCCGGGCATCAAGCTGCAGCCGATCGTCATTCCGCTCCTGTCCGATATTCCCTTCGTCGGCCGCGTTCTCTTCGCGCAGGATCTCACCTTCTATCTGTCTATCGCGCTTGTCATCGGCATCAACTGGTTCCTGTTCAAGAGCCGTCGCGGCCTGAAGCTTCGCGCGATCGGCGACAACCACGGATCGGCGCATGCGCTCGGCATCAACGTCATCCGCACGCGCTATTTGGCAGTGCTGTTCGGTGGCGCCTGTGCGGGTCTTGCCGGTGCGCAGCTGTCGCTTGTGTATACGCCGCAATGGGTGGAAAACATGTCGGCTGGACGCGGCTGGATTGCACTTGCGCTCGTCGTCTTTGCTTCGTGGCGGCCATGGCGGGTTCTCGCCGGCGGCTATCTTTTCGGGGCCGTGACGATCGGGCAGCTGCATGCGCAGGCGTTCGGTATCGGCATTCCGTCCCAGGTTCTGTCCGCACTTCCATACGTGGCGACTATTGTCGTCCTCATCATCATCTCGCATAATCGTCGCACGACGCTCATCAATACGCCGGCTTCGCTCGGAAAGGCATTCGTCCCCGATCGGTGACCGCGGTAAGCACACCCCGTCTTCAAGCCAATAGAGGTTTAGGAAATGAAGAAACTGATTATCGCCCTAGCCGCGTCGGCCGCCCTTCTGGGTGGTTTCTCGACCGGCGCGCAGGCCCAGGAAAAGAAGAAGGTCTGCTTCATCTATGTCGGTTCCAAGACCGATGGCGGCTGGACCCAGGCGCATGATCGCGGCCGTATCGAGCTAGAAAAGGCACTTGGCGACAAGATCGAGACGCCGTTCCTCGAAAGCGTGCCGGAAGGTCCGGATGCCGAACGTGCGATCGAGCGCATGGCCCGCTCCGGTTGCGCGATCGTCTACACGACATCGTTCGGCTTCATGGATGCGACCGTGAAGGTTGCCGCCAAGTTCCCGAACGTGAAGTTCGAACATGCGACCGGCTTCAAGGCTGGTCCGAACCTCGCGACCTACAATTCGCGCTTCTACGAAGGCCGCTACATCCAGGGCCAGATCGCTGCGAAGATGTCGAAGAAGGGCGTTGCCGGCTACATCGCATCCTTCCCGATCCCGGAAGTGGTGATGGGCATCAACGCTTTCGAACTCGGTGCAAAGTCGGTCAATCCTGACTTCAAGCTCAAGGTCGTATGGGCGAACACCTGGTTCGACCCGGGCAAGGAAGCCGATGCTGCCAAGGCTCTGGTCGACCAGGGCGTCGATATCCTGACCCAGCACACCGACACGACGGCACCGATGCAGGTTGCAGCCGAACGCGGCATTTTCGCATTCGGTCAGGCGTCCGACATGATCGCCGCCGGTCCGAAGACGCAGCTGACTGCAATCGTCGATACCTGGGGCGCCTATTACATCAAGCGCACCAAAGCGCTTCTCGACGGCTCCTGGAAGTCCGAGCAGATCTGGGACGGCTTGAAGGACGGCATTCTCACGATGGCGCCCTACACCAACATGCCTGACGACGTGAAGGCGATGGCCGAAGAGACCGAAGCCAAGATCAAGTCCGGCGAACTGCATCCGTTCACCGGCCCGATCAACAAGCAGGACGGTTCTGAGTGGCTGAAGGCCGGCGAAAAGGCCGAGGACGGCGTTCTGCTCGGCATGAACTTCTACATCCAGGGCGTGGACGACCAGCTGCCGAAGTGAGCTCGTCTCCAGTCTGAGTTTGAAAGGGCGCCCTCATCGGCGCCCTTTTTGTTTCCGATGGACATATGCCGTTTATCGCCCTTCAAGACAGTTGCTGCTACACAGGCTGCGATTGCCGAAGGAGATTCTGTCATGAGCCGTTCCTGCCTTGCCGTCATTCTTGCTGCTGGCGACAGCACGAGGATGAAATCGTCCATGTCGAAAGTGCTGCATCCGGTCGCTGGTCGGCCGATGATTGCGCATGTGATGGCAGCGGTCGCTTCGGCTGGGATGACGGACGCAGCACTTGTGGTCGGCCGCGATTCGGACAAGGTCGCCAAGGCAGGTGCTATCGACGGGATATCGGTCAAAGCTTTTCTGCAGACGGAGCGGCTCGGTACCGGACATGCAGTTCTCGCGGCCCGTGACGCCATCGCCGAAGGCTTCGACGACGTTCTGGTGGCCTATGGCGACGTGCCGCTGATCACTGCCGCTCCCTTCATGGCCGCCCGGGCCGAGCTTGAGAAGGGCGCCGATGTTGTGGTCATCGGGTTTCATACGGACAAGCCGACCGGCTATGGCCGTCTTCTCGTGGATAATGGCGAACTTGTCGCCATCCGCGAGGAGAAGGATGCGACTGACGAGGAACGCAAGGTCACCTGGTGCAATAGCGGCCTGATGGCAATCAACGGTGCCAAGGCTCTGGCCTTGCTCGAACAGATCGGCAATGCCAATGCCAAGGGTGAGTACTACCTGACGGATCTCGTGGAGATCGCCCGGGCGAACGGCGGCAAGGTCGTTGCCGTGGATGCGCCCGAAACGGAACTGACCGGCTGCAACAACCGGGCGGAACTGGCTTACATCGAGCGCCTGTGGCAGGAGCGTCGCCGACATGAACTGATGGTGTCCGGTGTCACCATGATTGCGCCGGAAACAGTTTTCCTGGCCTATGATACGCAGATCGGACAGGACGCGCTGATCGAGCCGAATGTGGTGTTCGGGCCGGGCGTGACGATCGATAGCGGTGCGGTCATCCACGCGTTTTCCCATATCGAAGGTGCGCATGTCAGTTCGGGTGCGACAGTCGGGCCATTCGCGCGTCTTCGCCCGGGTGCTGATCTCGCCGAGGGCTCGAAGGTCGGCAATTTCTGCGAGGTGAAAAACGGCAAGGTGGGCGAGGGCGCCAAGGTGAACCACCTGACCTATATCGGCGATGCCGTCATCGGCGCGCATGCCAATATCGGCGCCGGCACGATCACCTGCAACTATGACGGCGTCAACAAGCATGAGACCCGGATCGGCGCGAACAGCTTTATCGGATCCAACTCGTCATTGGTTGCGCCGGTGTCGATCGGCGACGGGGCCTATGTCGCGTCAGGCAGTGTGATTACCGAGGATGTGCCTGACGATGCGCTGGCCCTTGGTCGCGCCCGGCAGGAAGTGAAGCCGGGCCGCGCGAAGGTCATTCGCGAGCGCGCGCTGGCGATTAAGGCATCGAAGGCGAAGTAGCCGTCCGGGGCTACATTGAAGACGGAAGGATCCGTCGCTGCGGGAGGGGCAAGAACTGCTTCGAACAGGCCGCAGCGGCAGGTCCGACCCATTAAGGATTTCGCGTTACTGTTCGACATCGAAAGTGACCGCGCCGGTGATTGCACGGCGAGGGCAATCGGCTAGGACTTCGCGATCGAACGAGAAGAATTGGAGAGGCCTATATGTGCGGGATTGTCGGGATCGTGGGCCATGAGCCGGTAGCGACGCGTCTGGTCGAGGCGTTGCGGCGGCTGGAATACCGCGGCTATGATTCCGCTGGCGTCGCCACCATCCACGACGGCAAGCTCGATCGCCGCCGCGCCGAGGGCAAGCTGTTCAACCTCGAGAAGAAGCTCGATGGAGAGCCGCTGCCGGGCACGATCGGGATTGCCCATACCCGCTGGGCAACGCATGGCGTTCCGAACGAGACGAACGCGCATCCGCATTTCGTCGACGGAGTCGCGGTTGTTCATAACGGCATCATCGAGAATTTCTCCGAACTTAAGGACGCCCTGATCGCCGACGGGGCTGTCTTCACCAGCCAGACGGATACGGAAGTCGTGGCACATCTGCTGGCGCATTACACGCGCGAAGGCCTGGGGCACCGCGAGGCAATGCTCGCCATGCTCAACCGCGTTTCCGGCGCCTATGCGCTGGTCGTGATGTTCGAGGACGAGCCCGGCACGATCTTTTCGGCGCGATTCGGGCCGCCGCTTGCCGTCGGTCATGGCCGGGGCGAGATGTTCTTAGGATCGGATGCGATTGCGCTCTCGCCCTTTACCAACGAGATCACCTATCTGGTCGATGGCGATTGCGCCATCATCACCCATGATCGTCTCGAGGTCGTCGACTACGAAGGCCGGCCGGTTACCCGAAAGAGCCAGATCTCGCAGGCGGCGACCTTCATGGTCGACAAGGGCAACCATCGCCATTTCATGGAGAAGGAGATTTATGAGCAACCCGAGATCATTTCTCACGCGCTTGCCCATTATATCGACTTTGCCACCAACACGATGAAGCCCACGGATACGGCGATCGACTTCTCGACAGTGTCGGGCCTCGCGATTTCCGCCTGCGGTACGGCCTATCTGTCCGGTCTCATCGGCAAATACTGGTTCGAGCGCTATGCGCGCCTTCCCGTCGAGATCGACGTCGCCTCGGAATTCCGCTACCGCGAACTGCCGCTGTCGCCCAGCCAGGCGGCGCTGTTCATCTCGCAGTCCGGCGAGACAGCCGATACGCTCGCATCCCTGCGCTACTGCAAGGATCAGGGCCTCAAGATCGGCGCTATCGTCAACGTCCGCGAATCGACGATCGCGCGGGAATCGGATGCAGTGTTTCCAATTCTTGCAGGACCGGAGATAGGTGTCGCCTCGACCAAGGCCTTCACCTGCCAGCTCGCGGTTCTGGCGGCTCTTTCGATCGGTGCCGGTCGCGTCCGCGGGACGGTGACGGAGAGCGACGAGAAGGCGATGGTAAAGCACTTAGCCGAGATGCCGCGAATCATGAGCCGGGTATTGAACGACATCCAGCCGCAGATCGAGGCGCTTTCGCGAGAGCTTTCGCGCTTCAAGGATGTGCTTTATCTCGGGCGCGGCACGAGCTATCCGCTTGCACTGGAAGGTGCGTTGAAACTCAAGGAAATCTCCTACATCCACGCGGAAGGCTACGCAGCCGGTGAATTGAAGCACGGACCGATCGCCCTGATTGACGAGCACATGCCGGTCATCGTCATTGCGCCGCATGACAGGTTCTTCGAAAAGACCGTTTCGAACATGCAGGAAGTGGCGGCGCGCGGCGGCAAGATCATCTTTATCACCGACGAGAAGGGGGCCGCTGCCTCGAAACTTCCGACGATGGCGACGATCGTGCTGCCGAATGTAGACGAAATCATTTCACCGATGATCTTTTCGCTGCCGATCCAGCTGCTTGCCTACCACACGGCCGTGTTTATGGGCACCGATGTCGATCAGCCTCGCAACCTCGCGAAATCCGTCACCGTGGAGTGATCGGGAAAGGGTTGCTTTCCCTTGCATCGCAGCATTGCATCTTGCATTGTCGCATTCGATGAATGCGACAATGCAAGTCACAGGTAAGGAATTTTCATGAGCGACAGCCCAGAGCGCTTATCGCTGGCCGGTCGGCTCAGAAACAACTTTCTTACCGGCCTGATCATATGCGCGCCTTTGGCGATCACCATATGGCTGACCTTTACCTTCATCGACTGGGCCGATAGCTGGGTAACCCCCTACATCCCGCAGCGTTACGACCCCCAATATTACTTCGATGTAACGATTCCCGGCACCGGTCTGCTGCTGGCGATGGTGATGATCACCATCATCGGCTTTCTCGGCAGGAACCTGATCGGTCGCTCGATCGTCAGTTTCGGTGAGTCGATCCTCAACCAGATGCCGCTCATCCGGACCATCTACAAGAGCGTCAAACAGATCCTGGAGACGGTTCTGAAGGAACAGTCCACGTCGTTCAAGAAATGCGGCATGGTCGAATTTCCGACACCCGGCACCTGGGTGCTGGTGTTTATTGCCGGCGATGCACAGGGCGAGATTGCCGAAAAGCTTAACGCAGACGGTGAAGAGATGGTGGCGGTTTTCATGCCACCGACCCCGGTCCCGACGGCAGGTTTCCTGATGTTCGTGCGCAAAAGCCAGATCATCATGCTCGACATGACGCCGGAAGAGGGCGCCAAACTGTTGATCTCGGGCGGGCTCATCTCTCCGACCTATACGCCGAAGCCGGGCGAGGTCCCGATCCTGCCGTCACCGCAGGACATGCCGGCCACTACCACTCCGCCGACCGCCCTTTAGCCTGCGCGCAGGAAGCGGATCGCTTCGTCGCGTCGATGTAGATAGAGCAGGGCGCGTACGGCCTCGCCGCGTTCGCTTGTGAGGTCCGGATCGCGATCGAGGAGGTAGGTCGCGTCCTTGCGGGCGATCTCGAGGAGATCCGCGTGTGCTTCGAGGCTTGCGATCTTGAACCCGGGCGTGCCTGACTGGCGGGTGCCGAGGAGCTCTCCCTCGCCACGCAGTTTCAGGTCTTCCTCGGCGATCAGAAATCCGTCCTCGCTGTCGCGGAGAATCGACAAGCGCGCATGGCCGGTTTCGCTGAGTGGTCCCTTGTAGAGAAGAATGCAGGTGGAGGCTTCTTCTCCACGCCCCACACGCCCACGCAACTGGTGGAGCTGCGCCAGACCGAACCGCTCCGCATGTTCGATCACCATGATCGTCGCATCGGGCACGTCGACGCCGACCTCGACAACCGTGGTTGCCACAAGCAGGCGGATCTCGCCATTCTTGAAGGCGCTCATGACGGCGTCTTTTTCCGGTCCGGCCATTCGGCCATGGACAAGGCCGACATTGTCGGCACCGAGTTCCCGGGCAAGCACCGCGTAGCGTTCCTCGGCCGACATCAGTTCTGATACATCCGATTCCTCGACCAGCGGGCAGATCCAGTAGGCTTTCTTGCCCTCGGCGACGGCGCTTCGCAGGCGGCCGACGACGTCGCCTATCCGTTCGGTCGGGATCGTTACGGTCTGGATCGGCTTTCTGCCGGCCGGCTTCTCGGTCAGCTTGGACACATCCATGTCGCCGAAGGCAGCAAGAACCAGCGTGCGCGGGATGGGAGTCGCGGTCATGACAAGCATGTGCGGGGAGATGCCCTTGGCGGTCAGACGCAGACGCTGATGAACGCCGAACCGATGCTGCTCGTCGACGACCGCGAGCATCAGGCTGTGATAGCTGACGGTGTCCTGGAACAGCGCGTGGGTGCCGATGACGATCTGGGCCTCGCCCGAGGCGATCCGCTCGACGATGGCTTCGCGTTCGCGACCCTTGGTGCGGCCGGTCAGAAGTTCGACCGTGACGCCGGCGGCACCGGCCAGTTTCGAGATGGTCGAGAAATGCTGGCGGGCGAGGATTTCGGTCGGTGCCATCAGCACGGCCTGGCCGCCGGCTTCGACGGCGGCGGCCATCGCCAGCAGGGCCACCAGCGTCTTGCCGGCACCGACATCGCCCTGCAACAGCCGCAGCATGCGGTCTTCGCCTGCCATATCCTTGGTGATATCCTCGACGGAGGATTTCTGGCTCGGCGTCAGCGAAAACGGCAGTGCGGCGACGAGCCGGGTGGCAAGCTCGCCCTTTACCCGGATCGGCTGTCCCGGCACTTTGCGGATCTTCTGGCGCACCAGTGCCAGCGACACCTGGCCTGCAAGGAACTCGTCATAGGCCAAGCGGCGGCGTGCCTTGGACTGGGGATCGATATCAGTTTCGTCCCGCGGATCGTGCAGTTCCTGAAAGGCTTCCGTTACGGTAGGAAAGCCCTCACGCTGCGTGAGGCTCAAATCCGCCCATTCCGGGAACTGGGGCAGGCGCGCGATTGCAGCTTCAATCGTCCGGCGGAATGTCTTCGAAGAGAGGCCCGCGGTCATAGGATAGACTGGTTCCACAAGCGGCAGGTTTTCGGCTTCCGATACCTTCACCATGAAATCCGGATGGATCATCGAGGCGCGGCCGTTGAACCAGTCGACCTTGCCGCTGACCATCACCTGTTCGTCGACCGGAAGCGTCTTGTGCAGCCAGTCTCCCTTTGCGCGGAAAAAGGTGAGGGCGAGTTCGCCCGTCTCGTCGTGCAGGAAGACCCGGTAGGGCTGGTTGGTTCTGGCCGGTGGAGGTTGATGCCGGTCGACGCGTCCCTCGATGGTGACGATCGCTCCCTGCGGCGCGAGCGCGATGCCCGGACGGTTGCGGCGATCGATCAGCGAGGTGGGCGCGTGGAACAGGAGATCGACGACCCGGCAGTCTTCCGCATCCTCGCGTCCGGTGACGCGCGCGATCAGGTCGGCGATCTTCGGGCCGACGCCGGGCAGCGATGAGACGGAGGCAAACAGCGGATCGAGTATGGCAGGACGCATGGTTGGCTAAATGGCGCAAGTTTTGCCCATTTGGCAAGGTGACGCGAGCCGAAAACAATCCTATATGAACCGCAAAACAGGGACCTGGCTTATGACTGGATTGGCACGCACCAGCGCGGATCTCGACCCCCGTCGCCGACGTATTCTCTATCGCTGCTGGCATCGCGGCATTCGCGAGATGGATCTCGTGTTCGGCAGCTTCGCCGAGGCGGAGATTTCCAACCTCTCCGATACGGAACTGGACGAGTTTGAAGTGATCATGGATGAGCAGGACCACGACCTGCACGCCTGGATCACCGGCGCTATGGCGCTGCCCGAGGAACGCAATACGCCTCTGTTTGCGCGTATCGCCGCCTACAAGCCGGACTTCGATCCCGTGACCAGAGAGTCGTTGCAAGAGAAACTCGGCCAATGATTTCCGGATTTAACGCGAAGAAGATCGCGGCGGCCTCAACACCGCTGACCATCGGCAGTGTGCCGGCCGGCACCGAACCGCTTGTTCTTGCGGAACTGGCGCGGGCCGGACAGTCGGTTGCCTACGTTCTCTCGGACGGCCAGCGGATGCCGGATCTGGAGCAGATGCTGTCCTTCGTTGCGCCGGAAATTCCGGTTCTGTCGCTGCCGGCCTGGGACTGTCTGCCCTATGACCGTGTGTCGCCGAGTGCCGATGTCTCCGCAAGGAGACTTGCCGCCCTGTCGGGGCTGATCGCGCATGCCAAGAAGCCGCATCCGGCCATTGTGCTCGTCACCGTCAATGCGATGTTGCAGAAGATCGCGCCAGCCTCGGTGATCGAAAGCCTCGCGTTTTCGGCCAAGCCCGGCAACGTGATCCGGATGGACGATATTGCCGCGCGGCTTGAGCGCAACGGCTTCGACCGCGTCTCGACGGTTCGTGAAGTCGGCGAATTCGCTGTGCGCGGCGGTATTCTCGACGTGTTTGTGCCCGGAACGGAAGAGCCGGTGCGGCTCGATTTCTTCGGCGATACGCTGGAAACGATCCGGTCCTTCGATCCGGCAAGCCAGCGCACGACGGGTCAGGCCCGCTCGCTCGACCTTAACCCGATGAGCGAAGTGACGCTGACGCCCGATACGATCAGCCGCTTCCGCACGAATTACCTTTCGCTGTTCGGCGCTGCCAACCGTGACGACGCGCTCTATCAGGCCGTGTCCGAGGGTCGTCGTTATGCGGGCATGGAACACTGGTTGCCGCTGTTTTACGAGAAGCTCGAGACCGCGTTCGACTATCTGAGCGGCTTCCGGATCGTCACCGATCACAATGCGCGCGAAGCGGCCACAGAGCGTTCGAAGCTCGTCACGGACTATTTCGAGGCACGCCGCGATCAAGCGAGCATGGGCAAGGGAGCGGCCGCGCAGGCAACGCCCTACAAGCCGGTATCGCCGGGCCAGCTCTATCTCGACGGCAAGTCGTTTGCGGAAACGCTTGATCAGGTCGCGGCCATCCGCCTCACACCCTTCAACGAGATGGATTCTGCCGGCCGTCCGGTTCTGACGCTGGATGCCCATACGGGGCCGCGCTGGGCGAAAAGCCAAGTAGAGACTGGGTCCGAGACCCAGGAGCACGATTCCGATAGCGAGGTTCGTGTCAATATTTTCGATCTCGTCGTCAAGCATATCGCCGACAAGCGCGCTGAAGGCACGAAGGTTCTGATCACGGGTTGGTCCGCCGGCTCGCTTGACCGCCTGCTGCAGGTTCTGGACGAACGCGGCCTGAAGCGCATCAAGCCGATCGAAAAGCTGTCGGACCTTCAGAAGCTTGAAAAAGGCGAGGCGGCATCGGCCGTGATGAGCCTGGAAGCGGGCTTCGAGACGGGCGATATCGCCGTGATCGGCGAGCAGGATATTCTCGGCGACCGCATGGTTCGGCGCGGCAAGCGCCGCAAGCGTGGAGCCGATTTCCTCACCGAAGTTGCGGGTCTCGATGAAGGGTCGCTTGTCGTCCACGCCGAACACGGTATCGGCAAGTTTGTCGGCCTGATCACGATCGAGGCCGCCGGCGCGCCGCGCGCCTGCCTGGAACTGCATTATGCGGATCAGGCCAAGCTCTTCCTGCCCGTCGAAAACATCGACCTTCTCTCCCGCTACGGGTCGGATGCTGCCGAAGCCAATCTCGACAAGCTCGGTGGCGGCGCCTGGCAGGCTCGCAAGGCCAAGCTCAAGAAGCGCCTGCTCGATATGGCCGGCGACCTCATCCGCATCGCTGCCACACGCATGGTGCGCCGTGCACCGGTTCTGGCAACGCCGGAAGGGCTCTACGACGAGTTCGCCGCCCGTTTCCCCTATGACGAGACGGAAGACCAAGCAACGGCGATCGAGGCCGTGCGGGACGATCTGGCCGCGGGACGGCCGATGGATCGCCTCGTCTGCGGCGACGTTGGTTTCGGCAAGACCGAAGTGGCGTTGCGCGCAGCCTTCTTTGCCGCGATGAACGGCGCCCAGGTTGCGGTCGTCGTTCCGACGACCCTGCTGGCACGCCAGCATTTCAAGACGTTTACCAACCGTTTCCGCGGGCTGCCGATCCGGATTGCCCAGGCCTCGCGTCTCGTGCCGGCGAAAGAACTGGCGCTGACGAAGAAGGAATTGTCCGAGGGCAAGGTCGATATCGTCGTCGGCACCCATGCGCTACTGGGCAACAGCATCCAGTTCGCGAACTTGAGCCTTCTGATCATCGACGAGGAGCAGCATTTCGGGGTGAAGCACAAGGAACGGCTGAAGGACATGAAGACCGACGTGCATGTGCTGACGCTGTCTGCGACGCCGATCCCGCGCACGCTGCAGCTGGCCATGACGGGCGTTCGCGAACTGTCGCTGATCACCACGCCGCCGGTCGACCGGATGGCTGTGCGGACCTTTATCTCGCCGTTTGATCCGCTGGTCATTCGCGAGACGCTGATGCGCGAGCACTACCGCGGCGGTCAGAGCTTCTACGTCTGCCCGCGGCTGGCCGATCTTGCTGATATCCAGGCGTTTCTGCAGTCGGACGTGCCGGAACTCAAGGTAGCCGTTGCGCATGGACAGATGGCTGCGGGAGAGCTGGAAGACATCATGAATGCTTTCTACGACGGCAAGTATGACGTGCTTCTCTCGACCACGATCGTCGAATCCGGTCTCGATGTGCCGACAGCCAACACGCTGATCGTGCACCGGGCCGACATGTTCGGACTGGCGCAGCTCTATCAGCTGCGTGGCCGCGTTGGGCGCTCGAAGGTTCGGGCATTTGCGCTGTTCACGCTGCCGGTCAACAAGACGCTCACCCAGATGGCGGACCGTCGTCTCAAGGTGCTGCAATCGCTCGACACGCTGGGTGCCGGTTTCCAGCTGGCAAGCCACGACCTCGATATTCGCGGTGCCGGCAATCTTCTCGGCGAGGAACAGTCTGGCCACATCAAGGAGGTCGGTTTCGAGCTCTACCAGCAGATGCTGGAAGAGGCGGTTGCCGAAGTGAAGGGTGAGGACGACGTCGTCGATACGGGCTGGTCGCCACAGATCTCCGTCGGCATCACCACGATGATCCCGGAGAACTACGTGCCGGATCTGCATCTGCGCATGGGTCTCTATCGCCGCCTTGGCGAAGTGCAGGAACTGTCGGAGATCGATGGCTTCGGTGCGGAAATGATCGATCGCTTCGGGCCGATGCCGCCCGAGGTGCAGAACCTGCTCAAGGTCGTCTATATCAAGACGCTCTGCCGCAAGGCGAATGTCGAGAAGGTCGATGCCGGTCCGAAGGGCGTGGTCATCGTCTTCCGCGACAAGCAGTTCCCCAACCCGGCGGCGCTGGTCGGCTATATCGCCAAGCAGGGATCGCTTGCGAAGATCAGGCCGGACCAGAGCATCTTCCTCAACCGCGACCTGCCGACGCCGACAAAGCGGCTGACGGCTGCAGCCCAGGTGATGACGCAGTTTGCGGAACTGGCGAAGACCTGAAGCGTCTCGTCGCTTCGACAACAAACAAAAGGCCGGTGAGCAGAGCTCGCCGGCCTTTTTCGTTCAATCGATACTGTGGCTTTCAGGGCTTCGTGTCTGGCGCTTCCGGCGCCATCACCGCGGCGGCCTGCGTATCCGAGCCAAGGGCCGGCGGAAGCGGCGTGCCGCGAACGCGTTCGCGAATGAGGGTCAGCATGCCCGAGCCGATGATCAGGATGATGCCGATCACCATCGGCAGGTCGATATGGTCGCCGAAGACCAAGTAGCCGAACAGCACCGCCCAGATCATTTGGCTATATTGCGTCGGACCGATCAGGGTCGCGGGCGCATAGGCGGCTGCATACATGACCAGGATCGCGCCGAGTGCTGCCAGAAGCCCGTAGCCGGCCAGCCAGAGCCACTGGATTGCCGTCGGTGCCTGGAAGCCGGGCAGGGCAAGCGCGCCGCACACGACGAGCGTTCCGAGCACGCCGGCCCCGTAGAGCGATATGTTCTTCTCTGATGGTCCGATGGCCCTGAACACGACGATCGAGATGGCTCCGCTCAAGCCGCCGAAGACGGCGCCGAGATGGCCGATCGAGAGTTCGCGAAATCCGGGGCGGAGCACGATCATGACGCCGACAAAGCCGATGACGACCGCGGCCCAGCGCCTGTATCCGACCTGTTCCTTGAGGAAGATGACCGACATGATGGTGACGAAGGACGGAAGAAGAAAGATCAGCGCGAACGCTTCGGCCATCGACAGATGGGTGAAGGCAGTGACGCTGCCGATCGTGCCGCCGGCCTGCGCCACAAATCGCAGGATCCAGAGCGATCTGTTGGTGGTGTTGAAGGTATCCGTCCAGCGGTCGCCCTTCTTCATGAGGAAGGGAAGACCGACGAGGCAGAAGACCGCGCCGAGGAACGAGGATTGATAGGGGCTCAGCTGGCCCTCGATCAATTTGACGCTGGCGTCGCTCCATGCATAGGCGGCGAAGGCCGCAAAGGCGATGAGGACACCCTTGAGGGTCTGGTCTTTCTGCACAAAGATGACTTTCAGAGAGCTAGATCATGCCCTTGCGAGCTTCGGCTTTGAGCTGGGCGATTTCGCGGAAAGCGTTGGCGAGAACATCCGGCATCTGGGCACCGCTCACCGCATACTGTCCATCGATGATGAAGAACGGCACGCCGTTTACGCCCATCTTCTGCGCAGCGTCGATCTCGGCAAGGACCGTGTCCTTATCGGCGTCACCTGCCAGAAGGTTCTCGACGACCGTGCGATCCATACCGGCTTCGACGGCGATGTCTGCGAGAACCGCGTGGTCCCCGACAACGCGCCCCTGCTCGAAATTCGCCTTGAACAGCGCGGTCACAACGCGATCCTGAACCTCGCGGCCTTCCACCATCGCCCACTGAAGTAGACGGTGGGCATCGAGCGTGTTCGAGCCGACCGTGATCGCGTCGAAATTGAATGCGATGCCGACTTCCTGGCCCAGCTGAGTGAGCGCCCCGTGCGCGCGGGCGACCGTTTCGCTGCCGCCGAGCTTTGCTTCCAGAAACGCTTTGTGGTCCACACCTTCAGGCGGAATGTCCGGGTTGAGGCGATAGGGACGCCAGTTCAGGTCGACACCGATCTCGTCCTGAACTTCGGCGATTGCCAGCTCGAGCCGCGCCTTGCCCAGATAGCACCAGGGGCACACGACGTCGGAGACAATATCTACGGTGATGCGCTCCATCGGCGTTCTCTTTCCAATCAGGTTTGGCTTGCGATCGGGAGGTGGCGAGCTGTCTACTGCGCCCGCTCATCCCACCAAGTGTTGAGCTGATAGCCGTATAGCGGCAAGGTTTCCGGATAGCGTATCTGCTTGCGCCGCGCCACCCACTGGTCGGCAATATGGTAGAGCGGCACCATGTAATGGCCTGAAACCAGCAGGCGGTCATAGGCGCGAACCGTTGCTTCGAAATCTTCCTTGCTACGGACGGCTGTCATGGTCCCGATCAACCGGTCGATATCGGGATCCGCTGTTCCTGCAAAATTGAAGCTGCCGGGCGTGTCGCGGGAGGTGGAGCCCCAGCGTCCCATCTGTTCGATCCCGGGAGACAGCGACGACGGGTAGGATTTGACGATCATGTCGTAGTCGAAGCTGCCCGACCGCGCCTGGTACTGCGAATCGTCGACTGTGCGGATCGCCATGTCGACGCCGATCATCCGAAGGGCTCGCTGGTAGGCGATGGCGAGCTTTTCCTGATCGACGGTCTGGGTCATGACCTCGAACGACAACTGGCGCCCGCTGGCATTTGTCATGCGGCCGTTCTTGATCGTGTAGCCGCCCTTGTTCAGAAGGTCGACGGCCTTTCGCAACACTCTGCGGTCGGCGCCGGACGCGTTGGTCTTTTCGATACGGTAGGTACCATCGAGTACGTCGGGCTCGATTCGATCCTTGGTGTCACCGAGGATTTCTAGCTCGCGCTGGTCCGCCGGTTTGCCGAGAGAGGTCAGCGGCGAACCCTGCCAGAAGCTTTCGGTGCGGGTATAGGCGTTTTCGAACAGGTTCCTGTTCGCCCATTCGAAATCGAAGGCCAGCGAAAGGCCCGCGCGCACGTTGATGTCCGAAAAGATCGACCGGCGCGTGTTGAACACGAAGCCCAGCATGCCTGTCGGCAGTTGCGGTGTGAAGGCTTCCTTGACCGCGTCTCCAGTCCGGATGGCCGGGAAATTATAGGCGCGCGCCCAGTGGGTCGGGCTGCCATCGGGATAGATGTCGATCTCGCCCTTCTTGAACGCCTCGAACAGGGTGTTGTCTTCCAAAAAGTATTCGACGCTGATTCGGTCGTAATTGTCGAAACCGACTTTGGCCGGAATATCCTTGCCCCAGTACTTCTCATCGCGCTCGTAGACGATGCGCTGGCCGGGCGAGACGGATTTGATAAGATAGGGTCCCGAGCCCAGCGGCACCTTCAGGGTCGACTGATCGAATGTTTCTGGGTCGATCGCGTGTTTCGGCAGGATCGGGGTGGAGGCGGCGATGATCAGTGGGAATTCCCGGTCGACCGTGTCGTTGAAGGTGAAGCGGACACTGCGCTCGCCGACCTTTTCCATCTTCTCGACGGGGGCAAGACGTCTCGAGAAGGGCACGCGGCCCTTGTCCCGCAGCACCTCGAAGGAGAAAATCACGTCTTCAGGCGTCACCGGCTGGCCGTCGGACCATTTTGCCTTGGGATTGATGTTGAACTGGATGAATGTGCGCTCGTCGTTCCACTCGACGCTTTCGGCAAGCAGCCCATAGAGCGTGAATGGCTCGTCGGACGAACGGGTCATCAGCGTTTCGTAGATCAGGTTGCCGAAGGCCGGGTCCCAGACGCCGCGGGCGGTGGTGCGGATGCTCTTGAGGTTGAACGGGTTGAGGCTGTCGAAGGTACCGACGACGCCGTAACGGACGCTGCCACCCTTCTTCACTTGCGGATTGACGTAGCTCAGATGCTGGTAATCGGCTGGCAGGGCAGGTTCGCCATGCATGGAGATCGCGTGCACAGGCTGCGCCCGCGCCCCGGATGCCATAACAGGCACAAACAGCGTCGCTGCGATCAAGAAGGATATACTGCGCTTCATGAAAGCATTCCGTTTCTCTCAATACTGCTGATTCGGGCGGAAAATAGCGGATAGGTGACAATGCACCAAGCACAGGCTCTTCAAACTTGCGTTGCAACGGTGAGGTTTGTCAAAATAGCAAAAGAAAGGCTGGATATCGCCGTCGCGTCGATGTAACAGATTGGCAACACCCGCCGAGTCATTCAATTGCCTCATTTGAGCGACAGGTGACAGGCAGTAGGACATCTCGACGGGGTGGACGGCGCATGCTGCGCCCGCGGATTTCAGGAGACGGATTTCGTTATGATGCTCAAGGCAACCAAAGTTATGCGGACGGCCATGTCTGCTCTTGCTGTTTCGGTCGGCGTAGCTGCGCTGCCGGTTGCAGCCTTCGCCCAGCAGGCAGCTCCCGCACAGGGCGGCGCCGGTGCCGGCGGTCCGCCGCTTGGCTGGTTCAAGACCTGCACCAAGCAGGACGATGCTGATCTCTGCGTTGTGCAGAACATCATTCTGGCCCAGAACGGCCAACTGATCACGGCAATCGGCCTCATCAGCGTCGAAGGCAAGGTCAACCGCAAGATCCTTCAGGTTTCGGTTCCGACCGCACGTATGGTGCAGCCTGGCATCATCATGCAGATCGACGGTGCCAAGGGTCAGAAGCTCGACTACGCCGTCTGCCTTCCCGACAAGTGCACAGCTGAAGTGCCGCTGACGGATGCGATGATCGCCAGCCTCAAGAAGGGCACCGACGTCGTCTTCACGTCGATGAACTTCCGTCGCGCGCCGAACCCGATCAAGGTTTCGCTGACCGGCTTTACCGGCGCTTATGACGGTGCCGCTATCACCCAGTCGCAGCTTGCGGAAAGCCAGCGTAGCCTGGAAGAAGGCATGCAGAAGAAGGCTGAGGAAGCGCGCAAGAAGCTTGAAGAAGCTCAGAACGCTGCCAAGCAGGGCCAGTAAGTTCAAATCTCAAAGCAACAAAAAAGCCCGGTCGAAAGACTGGGCTTTTTTCGTTTTGACGATTTATCTCGACAAGGCTGGCCCCGATCAATGGGCGAGGATGACCTTCGGCTTTAGATTGCCGGAGGGGCCGGCGTCGAAGATCTGGTAGACCTGCGGGTTGCGCAGGGGTTGGTCGCTCTCGTCATGGACCAGGTTCTGTTCCGAGACGTAAGCGACGTATTCGGTTTCGTCGTTCTCGGCCAGAAGGTGGTAGAAGGGCTGATCCTTGCTTGGGCGGATCTCGGCCGGAATCGCGTTCCACCATTCCTCGGTATTGTCATATTCGGGGTCCACATCGAACACGACGCCGCGGAACGGGAACACCTTGTGGCGAACGACTTCCCCGATCGTAAACTTGGCATTTCGCTGTTTCATGGTGCGACATCCTTTCGCAACATAATGTGGGTGTAAATCCGTTGCTGCTCAAGTGGCAAATGCGGTGTGGTAAGGATAGTTCCACTTTGTTCTCATCCCGTTCCTGCTCGTCTTCCCTTCAACGTTGCAAGAATGACGCCTCCGAGGACGCACAGGATGCCGACAGCATGGTAGGCCTCGAAGGTTTCGCCGAGAAACGCCACGGCCATGACGATCGAAACCGGGGGCATGAGGTAGAGCGTGGTCCCGGCCGTGACCGAACCGAAGATCCGCACCACCTGCTGGAAGCAGAAAAAGGCGGCGAGCGAGGCGAAGAGAATGATGCCGGCAAGCTTCATCCAGGCGGACTGGCTGGTGGGAAGAAGACCGCCGTGAAACAGTTCCCAGATCGCCGGCACGATCAGGATGAGCGAGCCGGAGAAGGCGATCAGTCCGAACAGCGTGAGCGGACGAACGGCTTGAGCTGCCGGGCGCCGTAACAGAATTGAATAAAAGGCAAACGCGATCGCAGCGATCAGAATGCCGAGATCGCCGGGATTGAACCGCATGTGAAGAACGGCAGCCAGATCTCCGCGCAACACGATGACAGCGACGCCCGCGAAGGCGAGCGCCATGCCGCAGATTTCCTTGATGCTGATGCGTCGGCTGGCGAACAGCCATTCCAGCAGAATGATGAAGAGCGACGACGTGCTGTAGATCAGCGTGGCATTCGAGGCCGTCGTCATGGTGAGCGCCCAGTAGACGAAGCCGCCGCAAATGCCCATGCCGAGGAAGCCGAGCCAGAGCCACAACCACGTATGGGCCCGCACAAAGGCCGCAGCAGCGCGACGATCCATATAGAGCAGCGGCAGCATAATAAGCGTCGAGCCTGCCCAGCGGATAAACGCGGTCATATAGGGACCGATCTCGCCGACAATGCCGCGACCGAAAACGAGATTGCTGGAAAAGAAGACCGGGACAAGAAGGAAGATCAGCCAGTCGAGGGGACGGGGCGTGCTGCCAGTATCGGTGCGCATGAGGCAATCCAGGGGGCGGTGAAGCAGGCACGGGCCTGTGACCGCAGGTTAGGAGCCTGCTGCTCCGATGAAGCACGAATGAAAAACGGCGGGTAAGCCCCGCCGTTTCTGGTTTTCAGGTTGGTCCGCGGATCAGGCGGAATAGTACATGTCGAATTCGACTGGATGCGGCGTCATCTCGAAGCGCATGACTTCCACCATCTTCAGTTCGATATAGGCGTCGATCTGATCGTCGTCGAAAACGCCGCCGGCGGTGAGGAACTTGCGATCCTTGTCGAGGCTGTCGAGCGCTTCGCGCAAGCTACCGCAGACCGTCGGGATCTTGCGCAGTTCCTTCGGCGGCAGGTCGTAGAGATCCTTGTCCATGGCCTTGCCGGGATGAATCTTGTTCTTGATGCCGTCGAGGCCGGCCATCAGCATGGCGGCAAAACCGAGATAGGGGTTCTGGGCCGGATCGGGGAAGCGGACTTCGACGCGCTTTGCCTTCGGGTTCGACCCGAACGGAATGCGGCAGGAGGCGGAACGGTTGCGGGCCGAGTAGGCAAGCAGAACCGGTGCTTCGTAACCCGGGACGAGACGCTTGTAGGAATTCGTCGTCGGGTTCGTGAAGGCGTTGATCGCCTTGGCGTGCTTGATTATGCCGCCGATGTAGTAAAGGCAGCTTTCCGACAGGCCTGCATACTCGTCACCAGCAAAGGTCGGCTTGCCGTCCTTCCAGATCGACTGGTGAACGTGCATGCCCGAGCCGTTGTCGCCGAAGATCGGCTTCGGCATGAAGGTGGCCGTCTTGCCATAGGCATTGGCGACCTGATGCACGACGTATTTGTAGATCTGCATCTTGTCGGCGTTGCGCACCAGCGTGTCGAACTTCACACCGAGTTCGTGCTGGGCGGCTGCGACTTCATGGTGATGCTTTTCGACGACCACGCCCATCTCGGTGAGGACGGTGAGCATTTCCGAGCGCATGTCCTGAAGGCTATCGACCGGTGGAACCGGGAAGTAGCCGCCCTTGACGCGCGGACGGTGGCCAAGGTTGCCGGTCTCGTAATCGGTGTCGTCGTTGGACGGCAGTTCCGAACTGTCCAGCTTGAAGCCCGTATTGTAGGGATCGGCCTTGTACTTGACGTCGTCGAAGACGAAGAATTCAGGCTCGGGGCCGACGAAAATCGTATCGCCGATGCCCGATGCCTTGAGATAGGCCTCGGCCTTCTTGGCCGTGCCGCGCGGATCGCGGTTGTAGGCTTCACCGGAAATCGGATCGAGAATATCGCAAACGATGACCATGGTGGATTGCGCGAAAAACGGGTCCATGTGCACGGTCTGCGGATCGGGCATCAGCACCATGTCCGACTCGTTGATGGCCTTCCATCCGCCGATCGAGGAGCCGTCGAACATGACGCCATCGGCGAACATATCCTCATCGACGGCCGAGACGTCCATCGTCACGTGCTGCAGCTTGCCGCGCGGGTCCGTAAAGCGCAGGTCCACGAACTTGACGTCGTTTTCCTTGATCTGTTTCATGATTTCGCTTGCGCTCGTCATATGACCTTTTCCTCGCCTGTATGATTGTTATGAACTCTCCGCGCGGCTTCTTCTCAGCCTTCAAAGTGCGGTCAGATAGCGTCCACACCCGTTTCGCCGGTGCGAATACGAATGACTTCCTCCACGTTGGAAACGAATATCTTGCCGTCTCCAATTCGTCCAGTCTGTGCCGCGTTGCGGATGGCCTCGATGACCGCGTCTGCATTCTCGTCGGCCAGCACAACTTCAACCTTCACCTTCGGGAGAAAGTCGACGACGTATTCCGCGCCACGATAAAGCTCGGTATGTCCCTTTTGGCGTCCAAAGCCCTTGGCCTCGGTCACCGTAATCCCCTGCAAGCCGACTTCCTGAAGGGCTTCCTTCACTTCATCCAGCTTGAACGGTTTAATGATCGCTTCGATCTTCTTCATGAGAAACCAACTCTCCGCTTCTCCCAGTCGCAGGCCCATGCCCGCCAAACAGGCCGATGCACTATTCGTGCCAAACTCTTTCACGTTTTTCAGAAAATAACACGGGTTTGCGTCAAAACTTTCCATTTTTCGGTGGATTGCCTGCTGAACGCGGTCGGCCACGTCCGGGTTTGTGCGCCTGACGCCGTATCCTTGCCGAAATCGCTTCCGCCCGCCGCACCGAGCGCATGCCTGTCCACCTACTAAATAAGCATGTTTTCTGTGCATTTGATGATGTTTTGATCACTAAGATCGCGCTTGTATTTCCCTTGTTTTGCCTTTGAATAGACAAATGACCAATTCATTCGCTCATTTGCTCCTGACGCCTAACGATATGGCAGCCGTCGACACGGCCGCGGCAGCATCAGGCATGTCCTCGATAGGGCTGATGGACCGCGCGGGCCGGGCTGTCGCGGCGTCGGCTCTTCGACACTTTCCCGGCGCGTTGCGCTTTGTCGTCCTGTGTGGACCCGGCAACAATGGCGGTGACGGCTATGTCGCGGCGGCGGCCTTGAAAGAGGCCGGCACACGCTGCGTGGTCTACAGTCTGGGGGATCCCGCACAACTGCGCGGCGATGCGCTTGAGGCCCGTTCACGCTGCCCGCTCGATACCCAGCCGTTGGACAATTATGTGCCATTGCCTGGTGATGTCGTCATCGATGCGCTCCTCGGGGCAGGGCTCTCCAGAAACGTCCCCGATAGCGTGGCGGCACTCGCTTATCGTCTGGCAGCAACCGATATACCCGTGCTTGCCGTCGATCTGCCGTCTGGACTATGCGGCCGGCGCGGCGTGGCGCTTGGCGCGGCGTTGCGTGCAGATCGGACGGTGACATTCGTTGCGCGCAAGCCGGGCCACGTCCTCATGCCGGGACGCGAGCTCTGCGGTGAACTTGAGGTTTTCGATATCGGCATCCCCCGTCGAATCGTTTTGAGCAAGGCCGGCAGTCTTGCCGAGAACGCGCCGTCGATCTGGAGCTCAGCTGTGCCGTCACCATTGGGTGACAGCCACAAGTATACGCGTGGACATCTGGTCGTGTTCAGCGGTCCCGCGGACAAGACGGGCGCAGCCCGGCTTTCGGCGACGGCGGGTCTGAAGCGCGGGGCAGGGCTCGTTACCGTTGCAAGCCCAACGGACGCACTTTCCGTCAATGCCGCCTCGCTGACAGCAATCATGCTTCATGCAATCGACGATGTCGCAGACCTCGCCGACTGGCTGGGTTCGGCAAAACTATCCGCCTTCGTGCTCGGCCCGGGGTTCGGCGTCGGGGAGAAAGCCCGCGCGTTCGTGCTGGCACTGAAGGGCAAGCGGCTAGTGCTGGACGCGGACGGCATTTCCTCGTTCAAGGACGATCCTGATACGCTGTTTTCAGCCTTCTCGGAGGGCGAGACGCGCCTGGTACTGACCCCACATGAGGGGGAGTTTGCCCGGCTGTTTCCGGATTTGGCTAAGGACAAAGAACTCAGCAAGCCCGAGAAGGCGCTGAAAGCCTCGGCGCTGGCCAACGCCGTCATCGTCTACAAGGGTGCAGACACGGTGATCGCTTCACCCGATGGCCGCGCCCTGATCAACACGAATGCGCCGCCCTGGCTTGCCACCGCAGGCTCCGGAGATGTGCTCGCCGGAATGATCGGAGCGCTGCTCGCTCAGGGCATGCCCGCCTTCGAGGCCGCGGCGGCAGGCGTCTACCTGCACGGCGAAGCGGCCAATAGCCTGACCCCAGACATGACCGCGGAAGAGCTGGCCAAAAGGGCAGGGATCATGCCGAACAGAGAGCCCTAGCTCTTGGCGTCTAGCATCTCCTGCATGGCCATTGCGCCGCCGGGGGCGTTGACCTTTCCCTCGTGAATGAAGAAGGCGTAGACGTCGCGCGCCGTCTTGGCGGGCTTACGCGTTTCGTCGATCAAAGGCAGATCGTCGGGGACGCTACCGGCAGACCAGGTTTTCAACCTTTTCGCCCAATCTTTCATATCCGGCTTCGTGTAACAGGTTTCGATCTCGTCCGACCCTTTTTGCAGCCGCGCATAGACGAAATCAGCGGTAACGTCGGCGATCATCGGATAGTCGAAATGATCGGCGCAGACGGGCGCGACATTGTATTTCGCGAGAAGCTCGACGAATTCCGGAACCTTGAAGCTGTCGTGCCTGACCTCGACGACGTGGCGCAAAGGCAGCCCTTCCAGCGCGTCCGGCAGCAGTTTCAGAAACGCTTCGAAATCGTCAGGCTCGAATTTCTTGGCGGGCGCGAACTGCCACAGCAACGGCCCAAGATGGTCGCCGAGTTCGACGAGCCCCTGCTGCAGAAAACGTTCGATCGATTCGCCCGCCTCGGCCAGGACCTTGCGGTTGGTGGTGTAGCGGCTGGCTTTGAGCGAGAAGATGAATCCGTCAGGCACTTCGGACGCCCATTTCGCAAAAGTCTCGGGCTTTTGCGACCCGTAATAGGTGCCGTTGACCTCGATGACCTTGAGCTTGGACGCCGCATATTCAAGCTGGCGTTTCTTCGCCAGCTTGTCCGGATAGAACGTGCCCTCCCAAGGCGCGAAGGTCCAGCCGCCGATGCCTGTTCGAATTACGCCTGGTGTCATCACTCATCTCCCCGAAACAGGTATTGGCGGCGGTAAAAACTATTCTGCCGCTTGGACTTTCTTGACCGGACGCCGTTCCAGAAGCTCCTTAAGGAACTGGCCGGTATAGGAGCGCTTCTCCTTGACGACCTGTTCCGGCGTGCCACAGGCGACAATCTCCCCACCACCCGTGCCGCCTTCGGGGCCAATGTCGATAACCCAATCGGCGGTCTTGATGACTTCGAGATTGTGCTCGATGACCACGACCGAATTGCCCTGGTTGACCAGCTCGTGCAGCATTTCCAGAAGTTTCGCGACGTCGTGGAAATGCAGGCCCGTGGTTGGCTCATCGAGAATATAGAGGGTGCGGCCGGTGGCACGCTTCGACAGCTCCTTGGCGAGCTTGACGCGCTGC
The DNA here is from genome assembly GCF_017876855.1 of Rhizobium sp. PvP014. Lineage (NCBI taxonomy): Bacteria > Pseudomonadati > Pseudomonadota > Alphaproteobacteria > Hyphomicrobiales > Rhizobiaceae > Rhizobium > Rhizobium sp. PvP014. The sequence goes on along the minus strand of NZ_JAGIOT010000002.1, from coordinate 1,028,099 downwards.
GCTTCGCCGCCTGAGAGCGTGTTTGCCTGCTGGCCGACCTTGATATAGCCGAGACCGACATCGAACAGCGATTGCAGCTTGTCGCGCACGGCCGGAACCGCGGCAAAGAACTCGACACCTTCCTCGACCGTCATGTCCAGGACGTCGGCGATCGACTTGCCCTTGAAATGCACGTCGAGCGTTTCGCGGTTGTAGCGTTTGCCGTGGCAGACATCACAGGTGACATAGACATCCGGAAGGAAGTGCATCTCGATCTTGATGACGCCGTCGCCCTGGCAAGCCTCGCAACGGCCGCCCTTGACGTTGAAGGAGAAGCGGCCGGGTGCGTAACCGCGGGCCTTGGCTTCCGGCAGGCCGGCAAACCAGTCGCGGATGGGGGTGAAGGCACCGGTATAGGTGGCCGGGTTGGAGCGCGGTGTGCGACCGATCGGCGACTGGTCGATATCGATCACCTTGTCGATATGCTCGAACCCGTCGATCCGATCGTGCTCGGCCGGGATTTCTCTCGCGCCCATGACGCGGCGTGCGGCCGACTTGTAGAGCGTTTCGATCAGGAAGGTCGACTTGCCGCCACCCGATACGCCGGTCACGGCGGTAAAAACGCCGAGCGGTACCGCCGCGGTAACGTTCTTGAGGTTGTTGCCGCGGGCTCCGAAAACCTTGAGTTCCTTGCCTTTTTTGACCTTGCGCCGCTCAGTGGGAACTGCGACGCCGAGTTCGCCCGACAGGTATTTACCGGTCAGTGACTTGGGGTTTGCCATGACCTGCTGCGGCGTGCCTTCGGCGACGACCGTGCCGCCGTGGATGCCGGCCGCAGGGCCGATATCGACGACGTAATCGGCGGTCATAATGGCGTCTTCGTCATGTTCCACGACGATGACAGTATTTCCGATGTCACGCAGATGCTTCAGCGTTTCGAGCAGGCGGGCATTGTCGCGCTGGTGAAGGCCAATGGAGGGTTCGTCAAGCACGTAGAGCACGCCCGTGAGGCCGGAACCGATTTGCGATGCCAAACGGATGCGCTGGCTCTCGCCACCGGACAGCGTGCCGGAGTTTCGCGACAGGCTGAGATAGTCGAGCCCGACGTCGTTCAGGAACTGAAGGCGCTCGCGGATCTCCTTGAGGATACGGACAGCTATCTCGTTCTGCTTCGCGTTCAGGTGCTCGGGGAGCGCCGCAAACCAGTCGCGTGCCAGACGGATCGACATTTCTGTCGTCTGGCCGATATGCAGCTTATTGATCTTGACCGCTAGCGCTTCCGGCTTCAGGCGATAGCCGGCACAGGACGGACATGGAGCGGCCGACATGTAGCGCTCGATCTCCTCGCGCGCCCAGGCACTGTCGGTTTCCTTCCAGCGCCGTTCGAGATTGGGGACAATGCCTTCGAACGTCTTGGTCGTCTTGTAGGACCTGGCACCATCGGCGTAGTTGAACTCGATCTTTTCCTCGGTGCCCTCAAGGATCGCCGAGCGGGCGCTATCCGACAGCTTGTCCCAGCGGTCCGTCAGCTTGAAACCAAAGACCTTGCCGAGACCCTCGAGCGTCTGGTTGTAATAGGGCGAGGTGGACTTCGCCCAGGGCGCGATCGCGCCATCCTTCAGTGTCCGGCCGGGTTCCGGCACGATCATGTTCCGGTCCACCTTCTGCTGTGATCCAAGACCATCGCAGGTGGGGCAGGCACCGAAGGGATTGTTGAAGGAGAACAGCCGCGGCTCGATCTCCGGAATGGTGAATCCGGACACAGGGCAGGCGAATTTTTCCGAAAACAGAACCCGTTCATGGGTTTCGTTGAGCGACTTGTTGGCAGATCCGCCTGCGGAGGTTTCCTTCTCCGGCAGAGGCTTGTCGGCGAACTCCGCAACGGCCAGGCCATCCGCCAGATTCAGCGATGTCTCAAGGCTGTCGGCCAGACGCGCGGCAATGTCGGAACGCACCACAAGGCGGTCGACGACGACGTCGATGTCGTGTTTGTATTTCTTGTCGAGCGCTGGAACGTCGGCGATCTCATAGAACTGGCCATCCACCTTGACGCGCTGAAAACCCTTTTTCATCAGCTCGGCGAGTTCTTTCTTGTACTCGCCTTTGCGGCCGCGGATCATTGGCGCGAGGATATAAAGTCGGGTGCCCTCTTCGAAAACAAGGACCCTGTCGACCATCTGGCTGACGGTCTGGCTTTCGATCGGAAGCCCGGTCGCTGGCGAGTATGGAACGCCGACGCGCGCAAACAACAGGCGCATGTAGTCGTAGATTTCCGTGACCGTTCCGACCGTCGAGCGGGGATTTCGCGAGGTCGTCTTCTGCTCGATCGAGATTGCCGGAGACAGGCCTTCGATCTGGTCGACGTCAGGCTTCTGCATCATCTCCAGAAACTGGCGAGCATAGGCCGACAGGCTTTCGACATAGCGTCGCTGTCCCTCGGCATAGATCGTGTCGAACGCAAGCGACGACTTGCCGGAGCCGGACAGGCCGGTCATCACGATCAGCGAGTTGCGGGGCAGATCGAGATCGATACCCTTCAGATTGTGCTCGCGCGCACCACGGATGGAAATGGTTTTGAGTTCGCTCATCGTTATGCCTTCGGGGAGGATCGAAGGTCCTTATGTAGTTATCGAACGCCGCCTGTCGAGACGAAACTGTTGCAATGCAACCCGGTTCCGAATGCTTGACAGAACTATACGGAGAAAATAGAACAAAGAAAGAACAAAATTCACTGTGGATTAAACCTCGGCATTGCCCAATCCGGGCGGTCGATGGTTTATGGTGGGGTGATTGGTTTTCAAAGCCGCGCTTGGCGGCAAACGAGGTGAATACGATGGCGGGCAGCGTGAACAAAGTCATTCTGGTGGGCAATGTCGGCGCCGACCCGGAAATCCGCCGGACGCAGGATGGCCGCCCGATCGCAAACCTGCGCATCGCCACGTCGGAAAGCTGGCGCGATCGTACGTCGGGCGAGCGTCGCGAAAAGACAGAATGGCATACGGTCGTCGTGTTCAACGAAGGCCTCTGCAAGGTCGTCGAGCAGTATGTCAAAAAGGGTGCCAAGCTTTATATCGAAGGCGCGCTGCAGACTCGCAAATGGCAGGACCAGACCGGCAACGATCGTTATTCAACCGAAATCGTGCTGCAGGGCTTCAACTCGACCCTGACAATGCTCGACGGTCGTGGCGAAGGCGGCGGTGAGCGCGGCGGCGCACGTGGTGGCGCAAGCGACTTCGGCGGCGGTGGCGGCGGTGATTTCGGCGGCAACTACGGTGGCGGCGGCGATGACTATGATCGTCCGCGTTCCGGGGGGGGGGCACCGGCAGGGCGCGGTGCTCAGGGCAGCCAGGGTGGCCAGTCGTCCGGTGGTGGCGGCGGGAACTTCTCCCGCGACCTCGACGACGACATCCCATTCTGATCAAAAAAAGGCGCCGCTCAGGCGCCTTTTTCATGTTCGGTTGGAGCATGAGTGGCACGGTCCGAAAGCATCGCTACAAGCACGTCGGACTGCGAGAGTATCCCGGCGAGTTTGCCGTTCTCGCCGACGATCGGCAGGTAGTGCAGGCCTTCCTCGGCAAACATGACGACCGCATCGTTGAGCGGTGCCGACGGCTCGATCGTCCGGACCGGCGCGGTCATGATATCCCTTACGATATGGTTTGGCGCTGTTGCGCCTTGCATCATCAGCCGCAAACGCTGGCGCGGGCCGATCGTCGGGCGACCACCGGTCCAGATTGGCTTGTCCAGAAAATCCGTCTGCGTAACGATGCCAACCACCTCAGCCTTTTCGTTGGTGACGGGCAGGGCCTTCAGACGGTGGTTGCGCATGGACTGATGCGCCTTCCCCAGGGGATCATCCGGTGACACCGCGATCACGTCGCGGGACATGACGTCGGCGCAGGTGAGGTGGCTGGCGCGCTGGCGGTAGGAGCGCAGTTCGGTCAGGCGAATAATGGTTTCGAGGTCGCTGCGATCGATATCGAGGACCTGATCATAGTCCCTGAGGACGGCGTCGAGATCCTCCCGGCGGAACCCGATACGGCCGCTCGGCGGCGGATCCTTGGTGCCGTGCGAAGGGGCAGGCGTAGCGGGCGCATGCGGATAGCGCCGGCCTGCGAGATTGTTGAGAATGATCGCAAGCAGCAGCAAAACCAGCGAGTTGCCCAGAACCGGCCAGAGGACGAATCCGTATCCCATCGCGTGAATGGACGGGCCGCCAAGCACTGCGGTCAGGGCAATCGCACCGCTTGGCGGGTGCAGGCAGCGCAGCGCCATCATCGCCGCGATCGCTATGCCAATGGCGAGGCCCGAGGCGAGGGCAGGGTCTGGCACGAGCGCAGCGACTGTGACGCCGACAGTGGCCGAGAGAATATTGCCGCCCAAGATGGACCAGGGTTGTGCGAGCGGGCTCGACGGGACGGCAAAGAGCAGCACGGCCGAGGCACCCATCGGGGCGATCAGTGCCGGCAGTGACGGTTCGAAGCCGACGACGAGACTGCCGCCCAGTCCCGTCAGGGAAATGCCGAGCAAGGCGCCGCCCGCAGAGCGGAGCCGTTCCCTCATGCTGATCGGGTTCGGTGCCTGTCCGATCAGACGGTTTAGAATGTGCATGGATTGAGCTTTCGGCCGTCCGTCTCAGGAAGGATCAGGGTATCGCGAATGCCGACCGGATGCCATCGACCACGAACTGAACGGACAAGGCAGCGAGGATGACCCCGAGAAGCCGGGTGAGGATCGCGCGCCCTGTCACACCCAGGAAACGGTCGAGCTTTTCCGCGATCAGAAGCGTTGCGTAGAGCACCACCATGATCAGCGCGAGGACCCCGATAAGAAGGGCGCGGTCGAGAGCGCTGGTGAATGTTCCCGACAAAAGGACGGTCGCGGAGATCGCTCCGGGGCCGGCGATCAGCGGCAGGGCGAGCGGAAACACGGCGATATCGTGGATATGGTCGATCGTGATCGCCTTTTGAGACGTCTTTTCCTTTCGCTCCTGGCGCTTCTCGAAAACCATTTCGAATGAGATCCAGAACAGCAGCAAGCCGCCCGCGATGCGGAAGGCGCCGATCGAGATACCGAGCAGGCCGAGAACGCTCGATCCGAACAGCGCGAACACCGCGAGGATCCCGAAGGCGATCAGCGCACCGCGGAAGGCGACAAAGCGCCGTTGCGCCGTCGTCATGCCGACCGTCAGGCCCAGAAAGACCGGCGCCAGACCCGGCGGGTCGAGCGTGACCAGCAAAGTGGTCAACGCGTTGATGAGAGCATCGGGTGAGGCCATGGATACTCCTAGAGGACGCTCGGCTTGCCGTTCAATGATAAGATTGTTAGGACAGCCGGGCGCTTTAGGGAAGTCTTGCAACGAATGTATCCAACGATCGTGGCAAACACCTTCCAAATGCCGCAAAACCTGTTCACAACTACAAAGCAAATTCAGTGGAAATTGGCGCCCGGAGCCGCTTTCCGCTATAAAAATTCAAATGATTCCGAACAGAGATCGTGATCCGATTTGACTGAGCAAAGCACACCCGGCGGCGGAAAGCTGCCTCCAGGCATCGAACCCATTTCCATTATGGAAGAGATGCAGCGGTCCTATCTCGATTATGCGATGAGCGTGATCGTCAGCCGCGCACTTCCCGACGTTCGTGACGGACTGAAGCCGGTGCACCGGCGCATCATGTTCGGCATGTCCGAGCTCGGGATCGACTGGAACAAGAAATACGTGAAATGCGCCCGCGTAACCGGTGACGTGATGGGTAAATTCCATCCGCACGGCAACTCCGCGATCTATGATGCGCTGGCACGTATGGCGCAGGACTGGTCGCTGCGATTGCCGCTGATCGACGGACAGGGCAATTTCGGATCGATCGACGGGGATCCGCCGGCGGCCGAGCGCTACACCGAGTGCAGGCTTGAAAAGTCTGCCCATGCGCTGCTCGACGATCTCGACAAGGAAACTGTCGATTTCCGCGACAACTATGACGGCACCCTGTCGGAACCGGTGGTTCTGCCGGCGAAATTCCCGAACCTGCTGGTCAATGGCGCAGGCGGCATCGCCGTCGGCATGGCAACCAACATCCCGCCGCACAATCTGTCGGAAGTGATCGACGGCTGCATCGCGATGATGGACAATCCGGCGATCGAGTTGGCCGAGCTGATGCAGATCATTCCCGGTCCGGACTTTCCGACAGGTGCAATGATTCTTGGCCGCGCCGGGATCCGGCTGGCTTACGAGACCGGTCGCGGCTCCGTCATGATGCGCGGTCGTGCGACGATCGAACCTCTGCGCGGCGACCGCGAGCAGATCATTATCACCGAAGTTCCCTACCAGGTGAACAAGGCCTCGATGGTCGAAAAGATTGGCGAACTCGTCCGCGAAAAGCGGATCGAGGGGATTTCCGATCTGCGCGACGAGTCCGACAGACAGGGTTACCGCGTCGTCGTCGAACTGAAGCGCGATGCGAATGCCGACGTCATTTTGAACCAGCTCTACCGCTATACGCCGCTGCAGACGTCGTTCGGCTGCAACATGGTGGCGCTCAATGGCGGCAAGCCGGAGCAGCTGGCGCTGATCGACATGCTGAAGGCCTTTGTGTCCTTCCGCGAGGAAGTCGTCAGCCGCCGCACGAAATACCTGCTGCGCAAGGCGCGCGAGCGCGCTCACGTGTTGGTGGGTCTGGCGATCGCCGTTGCCAATATCGATGAAGTCATTGCGCTCATCCGCCGTGCACCGGATCCTGCGACGGCGCGCGAGCAGTTGATGACCCGCCGCTGGCCGGCCCATGACGTCGAGGCTCTTATCCGGCTCATCGACGATCCGCGTCACAAGATCAACGAGGACCTGACTTACAACCTCTCCGAGGAACAGGCCCGCGCGATCCTCGAACTGCGTCTTGCCCGCCTCACGGCGCTCGGCCGCGATGAAATCGGCGACGAGTTGAACAAGATCGGCGCCGAGATCTCCGACTATCTCGACATCCTGTCGTCACGGGTTCGCATCCAGCAGATCGTCAAGGACGAACTCATCGCCGTTCGCGACGAATTCGGCACACCGCGCCGCACCGAGATCCTCGAAGGTGGTCTCGAAATGGACGACGAGGACCTGATTGCCCGCGAGGACATGGTCGTTACCGTTTCGCATCTTGGCTATATCAAGCGTGTTCCGCTGGCGACGTATCGCGCCCAGCGTCGTGGCGGCAAGGGTCGCTCCGGTATGGCGACGCGTGACGAGGATTTCGTTACCCGGCTATTCGTGGTCAACACCCATACGCCGGTCCTGTTCTTCTCCTCGCGTGGCATCGTCTACAAGGAAAAGGTCTGGCGCCTGCCGATCGGCACGCCGCAATCGCGCGGCAAGGCCCTGATCAACATGCTGCCGCTGGAAGCCGGCGAGCGCATCACCACGATCATGCCGTTGCCCGAAGACGAAACGTCCTGGGATAACCTCGACGTGATGTTCTCCACGACACGCGGCACGGTTCGCCGCAACAAGCTTTCGGACTTCGTGCAGGTCAACCGCAACGGCAAGATCGCCATGAAGCTCGAGGAGGAGGGTGACGAAATCCTCTCCGTCGAGACCTGCAGCGGTCCGAACCTCGACCTCAACGAGCCCGGCGACGACGTGTTGCTGACAACCGCGCTTGGACAGGCGATCCGCTTCCCGGTCGAAGAGGTCCGCGTCTTTGCCGGCCGTAATTCCATCGGTGTCCGCGGTATCAATCTGGCCGAAGGCGACCGCATCATCTCGATGACGATTGTCGGGCATGTCGATGCCGAGCCGTGGGAACGTGCAGCCTATCTCAAGCGCTCGGCGATCGAGCGCCGTGCTGCCGGGGTGGACGAAGAGGATATCGCTCTCGTTGGTGAGGAAGTCACCGAAGAGGGACAGCTTTCCGATGAGCGCTACGAATACCTGAAGCAACACGAGCAGTTCGTGCTGACGGTTTCGGAAAAAGGCTACGGCAAGCGCTCGTCTTCCTATGACTTCCGCACATCGGGCCGTGGCGGCAAGGGTATCCGTGCCACCGATACCTCGAAGACTGCGGAAATCGGCGAACTCGTGGCCGCCTTCCCGATCGACGAGGGTGACCAGATCATGCTCGTTTCGAATGGCGGTGTTCTGATCCGTGTTCCGGTTGGCGGCATTCGCATTGCCAGCCGTGCGACGAAGGGCGTCACGATCTTCTCGACCCATAAGGATGAGAAGGTGGTCTCCGTCGAGCGCATCAGCGAGCCTGAGAACGAAGACGAGAACGGCGAGTTGCCGGGTGAGATCTCGGCCGAAACCGGTGACCTCGGGATTGCTCCCGATACCGACACCGACGCGCCCGAAACCGATACGCCTGATGCTGACGGGGATGCGACCGAATAGGTCGCGTCCACCCGGACGGCAAAAGACGAGAAAACGAAAAAAGCCGGAGGATGGGAAACCATCCTCCGGCTTCTGTTTGAGTAGCTCCACGGGTTGGGCATCTCACCAGTATTTGGCACCGGCGATCAAACTAGTGGCGCGGTGTTCGATCATTGGATTGGGATGCGACCGAGTAGGTCGCGTCCTCCCGGAGGGCAGAGGACATCAACAACGAAAAAGCCGGAGGATGGAAAACCATCCTCCGGCTTTGTTTGAGCCGCTTGGCGCGGAAAGGGCATCGCGCCCTGTTCGCTACCGTTCACGAAAATAATGGTGTGGCTTGTCGCTCTAGATCTTCCCGACAACGCGCCCAAAGATCAGGGGGCACGATTGCGGTTTCTAAGATCGCGGATGTTTCAGAGGAACGGCCAATGGGATGAGGTCCCAGTCCAGCTCCTCGCGGCAGGCGATCAATAGTAGGAGATGTCGCTGTAACGACCGGTAACCTGCGGGTAGTTGGAGCCGTCGACATCCGAGCGGTCCTGGTAAAGAGTGACCGTCGCCGTCAACATGACAGCAATCATGGCGCTCCATACGAGGTTAATCATGGTGATCTTGTCGGGCATAGCCATCTTTTTGTTTGCGATCATCATATCCGATTATCCTTTTAATTGCCTGAGCGCGTGAACTGCGCGCAGCGACACCACATTATGAGAGTGACCTATCTGAACGGCTCTGAAGCATGCTTGAATGGCGCGTTCATCTGGCGTTCAGGTTCCGGATCGCGTTTCCACTTCTCAGAGGTCTGGCGATCCGAATACGTAAATCGCGGCGTCCAATAAAAGCGCTGCAGCGATTGCAGCGAAAATCATCAAAGCCAGCATTTCCGTATCTCTCAACTCAGCGGGACGATGATCTCGCCCCGTCATGTTTGTCAGTTAAACATGAGCCGGCTGAAACGGCCTTGAACGACGCATTCATCTTTCGTTCAGTTTTTGGGAAAGCCTTGCAGCGGGCGGCCTTCCGTGACAAAAGGCCGTTGAAATTCAGCTGGAACAGGCTCCGACTTCAGTATGACGATCGCTCTTTATCCCGGCTCATTCGACCCGATGACAAACGGCCATCTCGATATTCTCGTGCAGGCGCTGAACATTGCCGAACGGGTCGTCGTGGCAATCGGCGTTCATCCGGGCAAGGTGCCGGTATTCAGCTTCGAGGAGCGCGCGGCATTGATCGCAGCGGCACTTTCGGAGGCTCTGCCTGCTCGCCGCGACAGTCTTTCGGTGGTTTCCTTCGAAGGATTGGTGATCGACGCTGCCCGGGAGCAGGGGGCGACAATCCTGGTGCGGGGCCTGCGCGACGGGACCGATTTCGACTATGAGGTTCAGATGGCCAGCATGAACCGGACAATGGCGCCAGACCTTCAGACGGTATTCCTGCCCTCTGCGGCCGCCTCCCGGCCCATAACGGCCACATTGGTCCGCCAGATCGCTGCCATGGGCGGCAATGTCGGTGAATTCGTGCCGGCTGTGGTACTGCGCGCCCTGAACGAAAAGCACAAACGCTGATTCTGCGACAAAAGATAACAGGAGTTTTCTGATGAAACTGCTTCGCCTCGCCATAGCCGGCGCCCTCGCGCTCGCTGCCACGGTCGGAACAGCCGTTGCGGCGGCAGACGATTTTCTGACCATCCAGTTGAAGGATGGCCCGGTCGTGATCCAGCTGATGCCGGAGTCGGCACCGAAGCACGTTGCGCAGGTGAAGGCGCTGGCTGCCAAGGGTGCCTATGACAACGTCATATTCCACCGCGTCATCGATGGCTTCATGGCCCAGACCGGCGACGTCAAGTTCGGCAAGCAGGGCGGCCCGAGCTTCAATGCTTCGCGCGCCGGCACCGGTGGCTCGGATCTTGCCGATCTTCCCGCAGAGTTTTCCAAGACGCCGTTCGAGCGCGGCACTGTCGGCATGGCCCGTTCGCAGAGCCCGAATTCTGCCAACTCGCAGTTCTTCATCATGTTCGATGAAGGCCCGTTCCTGAACGGTCAGTACACCGTAATCGGCAAGGTCGTGTCCGGCATGGAAGCCGTGGACAAGATCAAGCGCGGCGATGGCAGCAATGGCGAAGTCACCAATCCCGACAAGATGGTCAAGGTGACCGTCGGCAAGAAATGATCGACTTACAGTCGATTGAAACGGCAACGGCCCACCGGGCTGATGTCCTGAGACAGAGATAATCAAGGAGAAATACCATGGCCGAGATCAAGGATCCCGAAAACACCCTCATCATGGAAACCACCAAGGGCAAGGTCGTCATCTCGCTCCTGCCGGATCTGGCACCTGAGCACGTTGCGCGCATCAAGGAACTTGCCCGCGAGACGGCCTATGACGGCGTGGTTTTCCACCGCGTCATTCCGGATTTCATGGCGCAGACCGGCGACGTCAAGTTCGGCAAGCAGGGCGGAGCGGACTTCAACCCTTCGCGCGCCGGCATGGGCGGCTCCGACAAGCCTGACCTGAAGGCTGAATTCTCAGCTGTATCGCATATCCGCGGCACATGCTCGATGGCCCGTTCGCAGAGCCCGAACTCCGCCAACTCGCAGTTCTTCATCTGCTTTACCGACGCTCCTTGGCTGAACAAGCAGTACACGGTCTGGGGCCAGGTCATCGAAGGCATGGACATCATCGACCTGATCAAGAAGGGCGAGCCGGTCAAGGATCCGGACTCGATCGTTTCCGTCCGCGTCGCCGCAGACGTCTGATCTAAACCGCAATCTCTGGCCCGCTCCGTCTTCTCGACGGGGCGGGCCTTGCCTATTCTGGAAGCTCATCCATCATGCGTGTCGATCTATTCGATTTCGATCTGCCCGAGGAAAACATTGCGCTGCGGCCGGCAAACCCGCGCGACAGCGCCCGGCTGCTTGTCGTCGACGCCGGCGCCGATCCTGTCCTCTCCGACCAGCGGGTCAGTGATCTGGTGGCATTCCTGAAGCCGGGCGATGCGCTGGTCTTCAACGACACGAAAGTCATTCCCGCGCAGCTCGAAGGCATCCGTCATCGTGAAGGCGCCGGCGGTCAGCAGGTTTCGGCGACGCTGCATATGCGCACCGAACCGGATGTCTGGAAGGCGTTTGCCAGGCCCGGCAAGCGGATCAAGGTCGGCGACCGGATCGAGTTTGGCCATTCGGGATCGCTGAGCGCGACAGTCGAAGACAAGGGTGAGGGCGGCGAGGTGACGCTGCGGTTTGATCTTTCAGGCCCTGCGTTGGACGAAGCGATCCTGTCGGTCGGCCATATTCCGCTGCCGCCCTATATCGCCGCCAAGCGGCCCGAGGATGCGCAGGACGCGAAGGATTACCAGACGATCTATGCCCGCGAGCAGGGCGCCGTTGCTGCGCCCACAGCGGGTCTGCATTTCACGCCCGACCTGTTTGCCAGGCTGGACGCGGCGGGCGTCGAGCGGCATTTCGTGACGCTGCATGTGGGGGCCGGAACGTTTCTGCCGATGAAGGTGGACGATACCGAAGACCACAAGATGCATCAGGAAATCGGTTACGTGAGTGCCGAGACCGCGCAGCATCTCAACGCCGTCAGGGCGAGGGGCGGGCGCATCGTCTGCGTCGGCACGACCTCGCTGCGGCTGATTGAAAGTGCTGCGGCTGACGACGGCACCATACTGCCCTGGAGCGGTGCGACCGGCATCTTCATCACGCCCGGCTATCGGTTCAAGGCAGTCGACATGCTGATGACCAATTTCCATTTGCCGAAATCGACGCTGTTCATGCTGGTTTCGGCCTTCTGTGGGCTCGAGACGATGCGCTCAGCCTACGACCATGCCATCTCGTCCGGCTACCGCTTTTACTCCTACGGCGACTCAAGCCTGCTTTTCAGGAACGACCGATGACCACCGAAAATTTCCAGTTCAATCTGAAGGCAACAGACGGCGGCGCCCGTCTCGGCGAAGTCTCCATGCCGCGCGGAACGATCCGCACACCGGCCTTCATGCCGGTCGGCACCGTCGGGACCGTCAAGGCGATGTATCTCGACCAGGTGCGCGATACGGGCGCCGATATCATACTCGGCAATACCTATCACCTGATGCTGCGGCCGGGCGCCGAACGGGTTGCGCGGCTCGGTGGACTGCACAAGTTGATCCGCTGGGATCATCCGATCCTCACCGATTCGGGCGGCTTTCAGGTCATGTCGCTTTCGGCGCTCAGAAAGCTGGACGAGAAGGGCGTGACCTTCAAGAGCCATATCGACGGCTCCAAGCACCATATGTCGCCGGAGCGTTCGATCGAGATACAGGGCCTGCTTGGCTCGGATATCCAGATGCAGCTCGACGAATGCGTGGCGCTTCCGGCCGAGGCCAAGGAAATCGAGCGCGCGATGGAATTGTCGCTTCGCTGGGCAGAGCGCTGCCGGGTGGCCTTCGGGGAGCAGCCGGGCAAGGCGATGTTCGGCATCGTTCAGGGTGGTGACATTCCGGCGCTCCGCGTGCGGTCTGCCGAAGGGCTGAAACAGCTCGACCTCAAGGGTTATGCGGTGGGCGGGCTTGCCGTCGGCGAGCCTCAGGACGTGATGCTGCGCATGCTGGAGGAAACGCTTCCGGTTCTGCCGTCCGAAAAGCCGCGCTACCTGATGGGCGTCGGCACGCCGGATGATATCCTCAAATCGGTCGCGCGCGGTATCGACATGTTTGACTGCGTGATGCCGACGCGGGCCGGCCGTCACGGTCTCGCCTTCACCCGTCGCGGCAAGGTGAATCTTCGCAACGCACGCCATGCCGAGGATATGCGACCGCTCGACGAGGAGTCTGGCTGCCCGGCCACACGCGATTACTCCCGCGCCTATCTGCATCATCTCATTCGCGCAGACGAATCGCTGGGCGGGATGCTGCTGTCGTGGAACAACCTCAACTACTATCAGGATCTGATGAAGGGCATTCGCGAAGCGATCGCCAACGGTCGTTTCGAGGATTTCTGTGCAGAGACCCAGGCGGAATGGGCCAAGGGCGATATCGACCCGGTCTGAGGATGTTCTAGCGGGCAGGGGGCGGTGCCCCTGCCGACCATGTTTAGACTAGATGCCCTGGCTTGCCGTATTGCGGATCATCCGGACGCCGTTGACCTTGTAGGAACCGTCATCCATCAGCCGCATCTCGTAGATGGCGGTCCAGTCCTTGCCTTGCTTGGCACTGATCATCACCTCCTGCAGCACGACTTCGCCGCCGCCCACCAGTTTGGAACGACCGAAGGCATAGGTGCCGGCTTGATAGACAGCTTCATAGTTGTCTCGCACCATGGCGAAGAAGACTTTTTTATCCGGATAAAGACTGCGGATCCCCGGCGAAGCGAGAGAATAGGCCTTGTCGGCATCGTCATTCATCAAGGCGGAGATCTGGGCGGAGATGACGGCGCGGGCGTCGGCGACCGGATCTTCGGCGTGGACGACACCTGCGGGTGACAGAAAGAGGAATGCGGCAAGAGAGGCTATTCGAAAGCGCATCTGACATTCTCCAGCATCGGCTTCCATGAAGTTTAGAGCATACTCACCAAAGGGAAAGGTGGCGTTGCGGATATTTTCAGCATCACCGCGATCTGCCCAGTCGGACGGCAAACCTTAACGCAGGGCAGGGTCCCACGTTCATGTCTTGTCGTCGTCAAAGTCGCGGTGCACCAGTGTGTCTGATGTGATTGCTTCGGAATTCCGTAATGACCCTACTTGCGCCGGCTCTGCTCTATTTCAGCAATGCTCTTCTGTTCGTTTCCCTGTTCACGCGGCTTCCGGCCATTCAGGAATCGATGGGCATCGACAAGGCGGTGCTCGGGATGGCGCTCTTGAGCGCCCCGGTTGGCACGTTTCTGGCGCTACCTCTGGCCGGACGGATCACCGATAGGCTTACGCCACGGCTGACCGCGGTCATCACGCTGCCCATTGTCGCGCTTCTGAGCCCGATCCTGGCGGCCGCGCCGCTCCCTTTATTTGTCCTCGGTTTCTTCCTGTTCGGCTTTTTTCGCACGATCTTCGATGTGTCCGCCAACATGATCTCCGCCGGTATCGAGCAGCGGACCGGCACAAAGGTTCTGGCGAGAAGCCACGGGTTCTGGTCGGTCGGGCTTCTGTTCGGATCGCTTGCGTCCGGTTTCCTCGCAGCGCAGGGCGTATCGCCCTTTGTGCAGCAGAGCGTGGCGGCGCTACTTGTCCTCGTAGCCTGCTTTGCCGTCTTCCGGGTGACGGCCGCCGACCCGGCGCCAGCTGCGCCGACGACGAAAAGAAAATCCGCATACGTCATGCCGGACAAGACCATCATCCTCATCTGCATCATGGTGTTCGGGCTCTGCATCGTGGAAGGCGCGGTCTACGACTGGGCGATCTTCTTTCTGCGCGAGGAAATGGGGGCGGATCCGGCGATGGCCGGCGTCCTCTACGCCGTCTTCACCGTCGGCATGGGACTGACGCGGCTGTCGGGCGACAAGCTGCGGGAAGTCGCAGGACCGATCTCGCTGATCCGGGGATCCGCTATCGCCGTCGCGTTCGGTATCGTGCTGCTGGTGACCGCCGCAAACCTCGTCGTTGCCGGCGTGGCGCTGTTTCTGATCGGCTGCGGGATCGCGCTGGCCTTTCCCTTGGCAGTCTCGACCACGATTGCCCGTGGCAAGGGACAGCCCTCCGACAATCTTGCAGCCCTCGCGCTGACCCTGATGCTTTCCACGATCGGGGTGCCGCCGCTTCTGGGCTTCATTGCAGAGCATGTGAGCCTGGTTGCCACCTTCGTCGTTTTGCTTCCGACCGTTCTCATCAGCTTCCTGATGGCGCCGGTGGCCGATGGGCGCCGGCCGTTTCGTCTCAGGCGTTGATCGCTTGCATGTGGAAAACCGGTCGGTTTTGGGGCAGGGGCAAGACTTGCCGGCTGATGGCCCCTAATTGGCCACATGAATGGATAATGGCTTGAGCCGACTGGACTTCGTCGCTACGACTGGATTGGCGTTTTCTGATATGACTTTCCGAAAACAGGTGGCACTGTGATCGATCCCTATGAAATTCTTGGTGTTTCGCGCGAGGCGGATGTGACGGCGATCAAGCTTGCCTACCGCAAACGGGTGAAATCCGCCCATCCCGATACCGGCGGCGATGCGGAAACGTTCGGACAGCTGAAGGCATCCTTCGAGCTCCTGAACGACCCGATCCGCCGAAAAGTCTATGACGACACCGGTTACGATCCCGAGCTTGCCGACAAGAAGGACCTGCAGGGTCTCGTCATTTTGGAGATGCTCGTCAACGAGATGATCCTCGATGAGCGCGAGCCTGGCAGCTTTGATCCGGTTTCCTCGATGCGGCGCAAGCTCACGGACCGGATCGTCAATGCGCGCTTCCATATTCTCGAGATGGAGCGCCACCGCGCCCGGATCCGCAATCACATCAACCGGATCGGCCGCAAGCCGGAAACGGATGTTCTGGGTCGCATGCTGAAATCCCGCTGCGAAACGATTGCCGATGCGATCAGCAAGGCCGATTCCGAGATCCAGACCATCGAGCAGGCCTATGGCATGCTGGACGGATACAGTTACGAGATCGAAATCGCCGAGGTAAAGGACGCGGCCGAATAGGCCGCGGACCCTCACTCGGCCATCGGGCGATCACATTTGGCGTTGCCGAAACTTCACGGATCATTTCATGACACTTGCCATCCGAGACGCCACCCGTGCCGATGCCGGAACGCTCCTGTCTTTCATCCGCGAACTCGCGATCTTCGAAAAGGCCGAGCATGAGGTTGCGGCGACCGTCGAGACGATTGAGATATCGATGTTCGGCCCGACATCTGTCACGCGCGGCCTGATCTGCGAAAGCGATGGCAAACCGGTCGGCATGGCCATCTGGTTCTTCAATTATTCGACATGGCAGGCACGGAACGGACTTTATCTCGAGGATCTCTACGTGACGCCGAACGCTCGCGGGCTCGGGGCCGGGAAGGCGCTGTTGCGGCATCTCGCGAAGATCGCTGTCGAGAGCGGGTGCGGACGGTTCGAGTGGAGCGTGCTCGACTGGAACGAACCGGCGATCGGTGTCTACGATGCGATCGGTGCCGAACCGCAGAAGGAGTGGATCCGCTACCGGATGGCGGGTGACAAGCTCAGGGACTTTGCTGACGGCTAGGCCGGGTCAGCGCGTTACCGTCGCGCGGTCAAAGGCCAGGTGAGCGCGACGAACGCCATGCCGCCAGCAACCAGAACGAAGGCCACACCCAGACTATAGTGATGGGCGACGAAACCGATGGCTGCCGGACCCATGAGAATTCCGGCGTAGCCCATCGTCGTGATGGCAGCGATCGCATGGCTGGGTGGCATTTGGGTCTGCTTGCCGGCGGCTGTGAACAGAACCGGCACGATATTGGAAGCGCCGAGCCCTACCAGAAGGAAGCCCGCAAACGCCAGGGGCTGGTTGGGAGCCAGGACTGTCAGCAGGAAACCCAGTGCTGCGAGCGTGCCGCCACCGACCACGACTTTCATGCCGCCGAGCGTTTTGACGATCCAGTCGCCCGTCAGCCGACCGACGGTCATCGCGATGGCGAACATCGTGTAGCCAAAGCCTGCCTGAGTCGGATCGACCAGGTGTGCGCCGATGAGGAACAGAGCGCTCCAGTCGAGCACCGCGCCCTCGCCAAGAAAAACCAGAAAGCACAGCAAGCCGATGAAGGCCACGATGCCGCGCGGAATGGTGAACAACGGCGCATCCCCGGTCTCCTGGTTTCCGTAGGGCAGGAGGCCCCGAAAGGATTGCGCCAGCAGGCCAAGCAGCAGCGCACTGAACATCAAGGTCGCGGTCAGGGGTGAAACGCCGGCGCCGAGCAAAAGGCTCATGCCGCCCGCGCCGACAATGCCGCCAACGCTGAACAGCCCATGGAAGCCGGACATCATGTTGCGGTCACTATCCTTCTCGACCATGACGGCTTGAATATTGATCGCGACGTCAACCGCGCCAACACTTGCCCCGAACAGCGCCAGCGAGATCGCCATGCCGGGAAGCGAATCGGCGACCGCCAACATCGGGAGCACGAGGGCCAGCGCCAGGGTGCTTGCCACGATGACAGCCCGGCATCCGAATCGGCTCGCGAGAATGCCGACCATTGGCATGGTCACGATAGAGCCCAGGCCAAGGCACAGGAGCAACAGGCCAAGCGTGCCGTCATCTACGCCGATTCGAGCCTTGGCGACAGGAACCAGCGGCGCCCAGGCCGCCATGGCCGAGCCGGCAATGAGAAAGCTGGAGCGCGTGGCCCATTGGTGTCGGCCTCCCGTGCGGGGGCGTCCTGTGAGGATCTGCGCGTTCGGCATCTCAGTAGCTCCTGGATTTCGGCGTTGGATTGCGGAAGAGATCGTCGCCATCCTTGATGATGCCCTGTGTACAGAATGTGGAATAATGTGCAAGATCGTGCAGAAACTTCATAGGAGAACGGGCACTTGCTGACAGAAGAGAGGCTCGACCGCATCCGCGAGCAGTTGACCATCCGCGGCAAGGTCGTGGCGAGCGAGCTGGCGACGCAGTTCGACGTTTCCGAAGACACGGTTCGCAGAGACCTGCGCGAACTCGCCAAGCTGGGCTTCTGCCGTCGTGTCTATGGCGGCGCGCTGCTGCCGACGCCGGATTTCGGCACGCTGGCCACCAGAACTGCATTGGATAAGGATCGAAAGTCGAGCCTTGCACGGGCGGCGGCGCGGCTTGTCGAGGACGGCCAGACCGTGTTCATCGACGCCGGATCCACCAATCTTGCGGTCGCGAACGCGCTCGATCCGAGCCAGACGCTGACGATCATCACGAACGCGCCGGTGATTGCGACGGCGCTATCAGACCGACCGAACTTCACGGTCATTGTACTCGGCGGTCTGTACGATCAGGCGAAAGGCGCGTGCCTCGGGCCGCAGGCGATACGTGAAGCCATGCAGGTCTATGCGGACATGTTCATCATCGGCGTATGCGGCGTGGACAGCATCGCCGGCGTCACTGCGCTCGATCCGAGCGAAGCCGAACTCAAGCGGACCATGGTGAACCAGAGCAGCATTCTCGTTGTCGCCGCGACGGCCGAGAAGCTCGGCACAGTCGCGCCGTTCAAGGTCGCGGACACGTCGATGATCGATCATCTCATCGTGGAGGATGGCGAATTCGACCGCGGAGACTTCGCGCGGTGCGATGTCCAGGTGCATGTCGCACTAGATGGCGGTTCCGCATCGACGTGAAGCATCTGTTGGCAATGCCCGCATCGCTCACACTATCGCAAGCTCATCAAACAGGATTTTCAGGCCTCATGCGCATCGCCCACACCGCACTTTGGACCCGCAACCTCGACGCAGCCGCCCGGTTTTTCGAGACCTATTTCGACGCAACTGTCGGCGAAGCCTACCAAAGCAAGAACAGGGTAGGGTTCACCTCGCGGTTCGCGAACCTGCCTGGTGGAGAGGACCAGATCGAGCTCATGTCCGGACCATGGGTGACGGACGCCTCAGAAGAAAGCGTTGGCTGGGACCATATCGCCATCGCCCTGGGCAGCGAGAGTGCAGTCGATGCTTTGGCAGAACGTTGCCGGCTGGCCGGCTGTCTGCGGTCAGGCCCAAGATGGACCGGTGACGGGTTCTACGAGGCCGTCATCGTGATGCCGGATGGTAGCGCCGTCGAGATCACCGTTTGAACGCGATGCCGACGGCGCGCAAAGTTGTTGCGTTCGGTGATCAATGTTCTGGGTACTGAAACGTATGGGATGTGATCCGGCGGATCCGGCGCTCGCTCAGGTCAAGACCATGCGCCAGTGACACTACTGTCATCACGCACGATACGGCCTTGGACGAAACTTCGATCCGCCGCAGATCGCGCACGCTGTCTCGTCCGCCTGAATAAGCTCCGACTGTGAATTTCGGCCATTGCAATTCTTGGCTAATTTTATTCGAATCCAGGCAGCTTTAGCCCGGTTTGAAAATGACGCTCCCAGACGCAGAGAATCCCGGCTTTGACCGGGTTAGTATCGCGTCATATCGTCGGGAAACTGGTCTGAACGCTAATCGGGGAAATCACAATCTGTCGCTCCCAGAACACCGGAGCCACCTCCATGGCGACGGCATAGATCAGGCTTAACAATGGGTCCGCCACGTCATATCCCCCCACATGCCCGCGCTCAGGAATGCGGTCATTGAAGATCGCGCCGAGAAATTGGCTCGTTCTCGCTAACTGGACGTTATGAAAATCTAGGATATCAGGGAGGGAACGGAGAACCCAATGCATATCCAGATTAGTAGCCGAGTGTTCGAGGATACGGTCGTTCTCGAAGTCGATGACGACGGTCACCTGATGTTGACGCTGAAAGTTCCGCTGAGCAACGACTTCATCCGCATCGATGAGGAGTTTCATCTCGAGGACGACGAAGAATTCGTGGACGGGGTGCCCGGTCTAGTATTGCCGAGGGGCTACTTTGCCATTGGCGTCTTCAAGGGACGCGGCTCAAAAATTCCGATGCGTATCTTCCTCGTGGGAAAAGGACTTTCGCTTGAATTGCTGGACGAGGCTGCGGTCTATCGGGCAATCGCTGCTCACGAAGCAAAGCTGAAAAATGAATCAAGCGGATTCAAGCGATAGACTGCGATAGAAGCCGTGTGGTCATGCTTAAGCAGTGACCACCGACCGTACTTTTTCTCGAAATCAAACCCGCTTTTCGCTCGAACGCATAGTTCGGTCAGTCGCGCGCTCGAGTCGTCGTTGCCACACGCACAGATTAGGGGCCCGTAGAAGTCGATCTGAAAGCTGAGTTCGGGAAATGCGCCCCTCTCCAAACTCTCGGTCATTGATGCCAGTATCGGCTCAATCTGCTCGCGATCCATCGAAGTCTCCCATTGTTGCCTTTCGAGCATCGGCCTTAGCCTTCACCGGCGCAACCAGATCCGAGAATGGTCGTTGCCTGAAGCAGAACTCTTGCGCGTCCGACTTATGGGGGTCTTGGTTTGTGGCTTTTGCTGTCTACCTTTTAAAAAGGCGACAAATTCACCGATTGTGAAGCAGTGCTTGCATGTAGGCTCCATTTTTTGTCACGCGTCTTACGCGTAGCATCCCCTCAACAGCCTTCTATCGATTATCGGCATCCGGCCTTCGCTATGGTTCGTCATACAATCGCAGAATTGTAACTTCAATGTTCTCGGCACCAAACTAAAGAATAAGAAACAGGCCCCACCGATGAGGAACAGGGCTACGCGCTAATCTGTGACATCGAACCTGTCGCCTCTGACCTGAGCCCCTGACCTTCCTCCAGATTTTGGTAGAGTCCGTCACATCAAGGAGACGGACGAATGAAGCGTTCACGGTTCACGGAAGAACAGATCATCGGGATATTGAAGGAGCAGGAGGCGGGCGCGAAGACGGCGGACGTCTGCCGCAAGCACGGCATCTCGGACGCAACCTTCTACAAATACAAGGCGAAGTATGGCGGCATGGACGTGTCCGATGCGCGCAAGCTGAAGGCGCTTGAGGACGAGAATGCCAAGCTGAAGAAACTGCTCGCCGAAGCCATGCTGGACAATGCGATCCTGAAGGATGTCGCTGCAAAAAAATGGTGACGCCCGATGTGAAGCGGGATGCGGTGGCTCATGTCTGTGCGCAGCATGGGGTGAGCCAGCGTCGGGCGTGCGAGGTTCTGTCGGTGGATCGGTCGAGCATGCGATATCGCAGCGTGCGGCCTGACGATGCGGCCATTCGTGAGGCGATGAAGAAGGTGGCATCTGAACGACGCCGCTTCGGTTATCGCCGTATCCACGTCATGCTCGACCGGCAGGGGATCGTCATGAACCTGAAGAAGCTTCGGCGTCTTTATCGGGAGGAGAAGCTGACGGTGCGCAAGCGCGGCGGCCGGAAGCGAGCCTTGGGGACAAGGCGTCCTCTGGCTCTGCCCTCGCGTCCCAATGAGCGCTGGAGCCTGGACTTCGTCAGCGATGCCTTCACCGACGGTCGCCGCTTTCGGGTCCTGGCCGTCGTTGACGACTTCACCCGCGAATGCCTATGCCTGGTCGCCGATACATCCCTGTCAGGCGCAAGGCTTGCCCGTGAACTGGATAGTCTCATCGCCAGACGCGGAAAACCGAGGACGATTGTCTCGGACAACGGGACGGAGATGACCAGCATGGCCATCCTCAAATGGTGCCAGGAGAGCAAGGTCGAATGGCATTACATCGCCCCCGGCAAGCCGATGCAAAACGGCTTCGTCGAAAGCTTCAACGGCAGCTTCCGCGACGAGTGCCTGAACGAGACGCTGTTCTCGTCGCTCGCTCAGGCCCGCGCCGCAATCACTGCATGGAAGGAGGATTACAACAGAAACAGACCGCACTCGTCGCTGGGCAATATCACCCCCAGCGAATTCGCAATGAAAATGGCCATGGAAAAACAGGCCGCATGAGGCCAGATTAAAAATCCAAGACTCTCCCGAAAACTGGAGGGAGATTGGGTCTCAGGTCACACGACTTACGATGCTCTTCGCGACGTCAGTCCGCTGCTGGCCTCGCGCAACGGCCTAAGCACTGGAGAGGACACGTTAGCGGTCGTGGCTCACAAGCTCGCTGATCTTATTGCCACTTAGCTTCCCGAATTTCGATGCTTAAAGCCTTTATAAATCTCAGAAGGAATGTATCTTGACTATGAAGGATATGTTCCTTTCGAAGACGGTTGGAACGCACCAAGGCTAATCTCAGCCGCATCGCTTTTTCTGCCTATGGGAGAGGGTTGCCCCCTTGGGCTTCCGACTTGCAACTGGCACTGGAATTTTCATATTAGGCGAAATAGCTCGGCCATGGCAGATGAAACGGCCGAGTGTAAGTGTTGCCCGGCCGCGGATGCTTGGCCTCAAGCGTCATCATGACGAATTCTACTGCACGCTCCGAGAGCGTGAGCCGTTCTGCCGAGAATGCATTGACGTCATCTGGCTCCAGATCGTTCTTGTCGTTTTGCAGATGCAGCCGGTTCCGAATCCGCCTGAGAAGATCGAGGTCGTCGTAAAAGGTCTACCCTAGCTCGTCGAATATGTCATGCCTCCGGCAACTGGCGATGAGGGTCTCCAGCTTGTCAATCTGTTTCCCTCGGATGTAGGTAATGACATTCGCCGGCATGCCCATGACCCCTTCACGGGTGAACCATTTGACCCGCTTGTGGAGGTCGTAGAGCAGGGCCTCGATGATCGCCACATTGAGGATGATCATTGGCTTCTGGAGGTAGCGCTTCCTCGCCGGGTTCGCCTCCTCCCGTAGGGTCCACAATGTGCTGACTACATCGAGACTGTGCGCGACATTTCTGGCCAGCGTGAAGTCGCCGATGAATGAACTCGGGCGGTCGACGGGCATCTGCGTCTCCATGGGGCTAGGGCGCCCCGAAAGGAACAAATCTCTACACTTTTGTGCGGTCGGGTTCAGACTGGGCACACCGTAAGCAGCGCTATAAGGCGGCTATTTCATCCTTTTCGCCCGAAACCGGATCGTCCGCTACCGGCCCCTTGCGGAAATCTGGAGCCTATCGGGAACATACCGCCAGCCAAAGCCGAGGACCGGTACGCCATGCTGGACGGACCGGCCATTGCCGCATAGCTTAAACGAAACGGCCTCCGGCAGACCCGGTGCGGTTCAGCATGGTCGACTCGGCTCGGAAATGCGAAGCCATCTGTGGTTCAACCTAGAACTACCCTTCCATCCATGATCGCGGTCATGAAGCGATATCCGTTGCTCGCTACGTAACGCGGATCGGCCTTGAGAAGGCTCATGAATTCACGGTGGCTCTCAGTGCTCCTTCCGACTAGGCAGCCAGCGCTTGATTTCCCTAGATCTAATCTATCGCCATCGTAGCCCCAATGCTGATTGATACCAAATAGACCCTCATAGACCTTATCGCCGGCTCTTAAGTAGTCCTTGTTCAGGTCCCGGTAGACCCGCAACGGCTCGACCTGGACGAGTGCCTCATGCGCGCTCGGCGTGCCGGCTCGGTGGGTACCAACACGCCAGGCTTTGTACTGACCAAACGCAATGCGGGCAGCTCCTTTGTCGTCCATTGGATTCATCGTCCAGAACCGCCCAGGCTCCGTCGTCGCCTCCCAAAACTTAAATTGCAAGTTGCCGCCACTGTCGATCCAGAAGACGAGACGAAGATCGTTAAAGGCATTGGGTACGTTAGCGTTGAGCGTTCCATCTGGACACGTGCCCTCCAGATAGACGATGTTCTTGCATTCCGGATATAGGCATATCCAATATTTATTTGATATCATGTAGTCCACTACCCGGTCCAACCACGCCCCCGTTTTTGGGATGGGCGCCAAGGCGCTCACCGGATCGGTAAGCGCATTTTGGATGCCCGCGGGGACCGTTACTCCATCATAGGCCCTACCGTTTTTAGCGCAGCAGACAGCCAGCGCCCATTTGGAGACCGGCCCGAAATCGCCGTCCGGCGGCGGGTCTAGATATCCAAGATCCGAAAGCATCTGCTGAATTTGTTTGTCGCCGGTCGACACTGTAGTGTCGCCGGCTACGCCTGCCGCTGGTTGCACCGCGCGCGACTGACCATTCGGTTGAGCGAACAGCGCCGCGAGGCTCGGCGTATCTGAGGATGCTGCCCAGTTCTCTTCTCCGCTCACCCGCATGGCATCGGCAAACCAGGTGACAAACTTGTCGACGTGGTTGCCGGTGCCAGTCGGGTAGCAGAGGAGACGCCATCGATTGGCTTCTGCGGCGTCCTTGCGTAGCGAACCAGCATTGTAGGCAGCAGCGACGAGCGGCGCGTCGAAGTGGTTGTTGCCGCGTTGCTTGGCGATGTATGCGGTACCCGCGTCGATCGACAGGCCGGGATCCAGCAGATCATCGCCTTTAATACTTTGCCGCCCCAGAGCCTCCCTCGCCGTACCGACGAGCGTTTGCATGAGCCCCACACTCTCGTCATTGATCTTGGGCTCAGGTCGCCGAACGTCCGGTTTGCCGCTGCTCTCTGTGGCTATCGTGGCAACAATCAATTCGATCGGGACACCATATTGCTTGGCTGATCGTGTGCACAGGTCCCCGTATTTAGACCAAATATCGCGCACCGTGACCGGCTTCCCGGCGCTTCCCACCGCTGCTGCCCCCTCGATCGAAATTCCCGTTGCCGTCAGGCACCAATCGACGCTTTCAGGATACACCTTATGCGGCGTCGTGAGCTCGGGGAGCAGCTCAGCCAAGAGACTAAGCTTGGCCGGGGTCACTCCTGTCGAAACGGGTCCTCCGGTTGGCGCGTCAGCGGCGACAACCGGTTGATTGGCAGCGACTGGAGGAGGTTGGACAGGCGGTGGCGCATAGTTTGGAATGTTGCGGGTTTGAGTGAGGTCTTTCATGGATTCGGCTATCGAATCCGACTTTTCTCTGGAGCCCTGGCTGCTTCCCCAATAAAAGCTGACGACCGTGCCGGCGATGCCGTTTATGAAGCCCACGGCGGTGCCGATGAGACCGAAGGCTGCGACGGAAAGTTGGTTGTTGGTGGTGAGTTCAAAAAAGCCAGAGGCCAGCAGAACGAGGGCTCCTACCATAAAGATCATACCGACGACGGCAATTCCGACCAGCCACATGCCTGCTGTGAAAACCATAGGTGCAATGTTGCTGGCAGACTGGAAATCACCCGCTCGTGCACGATCCTTGGTCGCGAGCTCGGTGAACTTCAAGCCCGTATCGAGTTCGTATTTTTTAAGATCGTTTTCCGCCTGCGTAAGCGACCGCATCAACTGCGGATTGGTTGAGTTCTGCTCGACTATTCTGACGATATCCTCCGGCGTGAGGACTTTGACATCCGGTGTAGTCGCTATAGTCGAAGCTGAGCCGGGAGGGGCCGCAGCCGGTGTGTGATGAGGTTGACCATTGCGCGCAAACTGACCAAGCGCCGTGGAGGCGACCGCCGCCGCTATGATGTTGAAGGGCGGCGGAATCGCAAGCGCCGACAGAAGTGTAGGCGCGGCAGACCGCAGCAAGTCGGATACTATTCGAGATAATGCCATGTTCCCCCCCCATCGTCGCAAGAATTCTCGCAAAAAAGGCAACCAAAGGCTTGTCGCGTGCAAGCAACACCAATCGTTATCGCTGTGCCGGAAGATCCTGATCATCCTGCATCTTCGCGTCCGTGTCCGACGGAGGTTCTACGCCGGACTTTTGATCGAAGAGATAGCTCGGAACTGTGTCGTACATCGGCTCATCGATACCGTTCAGGAGCATCAGGTTCGCCATGATCGGCGAAATCTGGACATCCGGGAAATAGGTCGTGAAAAGGGCGATCGCCTTTGTACGGTGCGAGAAGAAATCGTAAACACGCCGCTGCACGAAGCGGGCTAGTTCGGGCCGATGACGGGAAACGAGCAGCGCGTAGGGCTCATAGGTGTAGAACGCCGCGAACCGCTCGACATCCTGCTCGTGGCACCGCCTTGCTGTCCGCCACGAATCGAACTTCGCCTGAATGATTTCCCGGTCGCCGAAATAGACTTGCTGCCTACCCATCCGCTGGCTGCAGAACCATTCGGTGAGCGCGTTGTATGTCGGAAAAGGGCACAGTCTCACCAGGGGCACTTTCCACGTAATACCGGGGGACTCTGGACAGGTAGCATGTCGCGTAGTGCAATCTTTCGATTGGCCCGAAGACGAGTTGATACCGAACAAATCGACCTCGCACGCCCGTGCTGCGACCTGCTCGGCCGTCGTATTCTCGACGTAGGCCAAATCGGTGCCGGCGCGCGATCCGGATACGCGGCGAACGAGATAGGAAACGCCAGTGACGAACACGATGGGCGAGAAGTAGCCGTCGATTGTCTCGTTGCTCCTCCAAAATCGCAACGTGGTCGGGTCGCAGAGAATATTGATCTCTGTCTTTCTCTCCGGCGCCTCCGTCCGAAAACTGTCGAACCGGTCGGTAGCATTCACCTCTACTTCCTCGAGGTGATAGGGGGAGTTGGCGAAGATGCTGTAGCAAAGGTCGGCGGCATAGCCTCGATAGCGCTGGGTGCCTAACGGGCCGGCCTTGTACGAGAAGGGCTCGGCATCGGCACGAAATCCGGCCCTCACGGTTATCGGCTCCGCTGTTGGCGATTGCGGACCGACCTCTCCGGCAAACGTGGTGCCGCTCGAGGCCACCACCATCGCGAAGCCGGCGATAAACAAAGCGGACGTGGCCGTACGGCCCAATACCAACCCGTCCGGCGTCTTCTGCTTTGCCGAACCGGTCTCCGTTGCATGCTTGGATGGAGGCCAGGCGGCGTTGGTGACCGCGACGAAGACGACGGTAAAGTAGACAACCAAGTCGGTGAGGTTATAGAAACGATAGAGGCTCGACCTTTCCGGATTGAGATTTATGGCCTTCAGCGTCTCGAACGGCTTGCACGCGACGACATCCGTCAGGCAACCCGATAGCCACGCGAGACTGAGGCCCAGCACCGCCGCCGCTGTCGTCACCGCGCCAATCGCGCCGTAGATAATGGCCGCCAGCTTGCCTTGGGGCCAGCGTTCCGATGCTCGTATGACAAAGCACGCGAAGATAGCGGCGCAAACGCTTTTGGGTATAAAGACGCCGAACGCCGACTGCTTGCGCGTGTACAGTAGATCGAGAAAGCGATCCGTATTGTCAGAGATCAAAGCCGTCCAAAACATGGCGAGAAGCGTGAGGCCGAATGCCGCCACGACGGTGGCGAGCGCTGTATAGTAGATCATCCGCTCGGTAGATTGCCGGCGAGTGTGGAGATTTCCGAGGTGCCGACGCCTGTCGACGTCCGTGAGATATTGCCTGAGCGCCAGAACCGCGAGCACCGGCAGCAAGAAGACCAATGCGACTTGCAGCGTTTCGAGCGCGGCCGTGGCAAAAATCGTCATGGCGGTAAGGTCAACATCGCTAAGCGGCGAGTGAAGGCCAAGCCGGGTCATGAGAGCATAGGTGCAAAAGATCGGCGGCAGCAGGATCAGAACCCAGAAGCCTGGCTCCGACCGTCGCTCAAGCGGAGTGATCTCCTTCACAGCCGCTTTCAGCGTCGTGTGTAAATCGCTCGCCTTAGCCTTTTCTTGGCCGGCATCGCTTGCCTCCTCCAAGTAAGGGCTTCGTTCGGCATAGACGGCGAGAATAGCGGCGAGCTCAAGTCGCGACTTATCGATTTTCGCAACCGTGTCTTCCAGCATGTTTTCCACTTGGCGGCGTTGGCGGGCGTGGACTTCTTTTTCGGCCTCTTGGTTGGTGGAGCCGTTAGCGATGCCTCCCCTGTTCTCCTCCGGGTAGGCGGATTCGAAGAGGTCTTCGAGGGCAAGCAGCGCGCGCTCCGCCGTCTGGCGTTGCTCGCGCGCCAAAGGCTGCAATTCGTCGAGAACGTGCGTATCGGGCCAGGAGCCGGGATCGCGGATCGCCTCGGTGAGGATTTCGAGTTCTGTCCATTTCCGAATGAGCGGAGCAAAGTTGCCGGTGCGCTCCAGAAGGATCCGCATCCAGGGTTTCACGCGGTTGACTTTTTGAACTATGGGGTCTTCGCCAGCCCTCTCTTCCGTCGCGACGCTGACGCCATTCCCGTCCGTCTGGTCTGGCTTGTGGGAATTCCCATTTGCGAGGATTGCCTTCTGGACAGCCGGCCTGGTGTGCTGGTCGAGCGTCAGCAGCAAGCGGCGCGTACGCTCCTTGAGTTGCATCGGAACCCCTGCCCATCCGTGTACCTGTCTCCGGAGCCAAGTTTCCAAGACCTCCACGGGTCTCAGCAGCGGGGCAAATCCCGCCATACCGATCGCGAGCGTCAGTGGCCAGCTCGGGCTCGTCAGCGTACCGCGGCCGATATTTACCTCTAGTCCAGCCATCGGGATGTAGTTCACGGCCTTGAATATCAGCCCACCGAAAAAGGTCAGAGCTGCATAAATCGCCAACAGGATCCCAGCGTAATAGAAATACGCTTGCCGCATGGCATAGCTGCCGCGCAACTGTGTCGGGGCGAGCCGCTTGACCACCTCGTAGTCGTATTCATCGGGTTGAGAACTAGGCTGCCTGAACCGCCGCCATGCGAAGACGGCGACCAACGCCGCGCCGAACAGAAACGCAAATACGAAATTCCACTCTAGCCGGACGCCCATTAGCGGCAACAGGTCACGTTGCTCCAGCCGGAGAAGATGATAGCTCCAGAAGGACGTGGGAACGTCTTGCGGCCAGACATTCACGACCTTGTCGCCCACGTCTGCCCCCCAAATGCAGCCTCTTAGGCCACTGAACTGTTAGCGTTCAGCATTTCTGGACGTTGGGATCACACTGTCCGGCCGAAAACGCGGGCCCCGAAGGCACCGCGGATCCGAAAACAGACAAAAGCAGGATCAACGCCAAAGAAATTCTACGCATCGCCCTCACCACATCGAATAGTTATAATCGCACCTAACGCTGCCATAGATTGCATAAAATAACAAGAAAGATTTTGTTGCCTTACTTGGCTATCGCCTATCTTGAAAGTCGCAATGGAGTGGCTGGCGTTGCTCCACACTGCGGAATGTTGTCGTCACCATTACGCCGAAGGCGCTGAAATAGGGAGGTAGCTTTGCTTCCTATGAATCATCGCAATCATAATGAATATGACATATTCAGAAATAATTTCCGGTAATACATCCGCATTACGACGCATCTGGGATGGGTCCTCATTGCCTACAAGTACGTTAAGTAAAATAATCTGAATTATATTTTCCGTCACCGCGTTCGCGGAAGCCGAGGGAGAGAAAGGCCGGAAGACGCGGACCTGGTTAAGCGTTGAGAACGAGCCTGCGTTCGCCTGGGGCGGCCTCTGGCGGGTGTCAGACGAATGGGGGTCGGTCTATTCCGGTGCGATGACGGATGCGAACGACGCCGTCCGCCCTGTCCATGACCGGATGCCGGCCCTGCTGCATCGTGACGCATACGATCGATGGCTGAACGGCTCGTTCGACGACCTCCTGGCATCTCGGCAGCGCATCTTCCCCTCGGTCGGCATTTGCACGGAACTGACGGCTGTTCTCTGGGTGAAACGGAAGGCTGCGGCCATCGAGGAAGGCCTTCAGTTGAACAGTTCGCCGTTTCTTTGACACGCTGAATTTCGACGCCTTTCGCTGGAAACAGCGAAGCTGAAGCTTATGCGCTCACTCCTGCCTGGATCATATCTTCCACCTCCTTCGGAAATGCCAAAGTCGGCCATTGCTGTATGAGCCAGTCGATCGCCGCATTAGTTATAGTCCGGCGTGCGCCCACCCGGACTCCTGGAAGCAACCTAGACGCGGTGACAGGGGGTTGGAATTCGGCGAGAAGGTTGGCAGCGGCGAATACGGCCACCGACCAAGCTCGCTCCCCGTTTATCGGTGGCGCGTCAGCGAGGATCGCCGGGTTAGCGTTGATCGCGCACAGGAGGTTGAAAGCGCTATCCTCAACCTTACCAAGAATCGCAAGCTGCTTAATTTCCGCGGGCAGAGGCCAAGCTGCGAGGCAATCTACCGGGTCGCCATGACTCCCGACTCTTGACCCTAGTGATAGGAAACCGATGACTGGATCGAAGTCCCAATCCGCAGCAGTCCCGCAAAACGCTTCAGGGAGCAGGTATCGCCGGTACGACTGACGCATTTCGCCGACCACCGGCATCAACTTAGGTAGCAGTCGTTCAAAGTCCTCGGAATACGGGCCTTCTACGATGTCACGCCATAGGTCGAGTCGGCTTATAGCCGTGCCGAGACTTTGCGCGCTCTGGGACCAAGTCATGACTGCGTCGTCGTTTCCGCGTAACGGAAAACGTCGGAGAAGTTCGAGGACGATCTCTGTGGCCCCATCTACGAGAAGTGCTGATCCTCCGATGTCACCCTGCACGGAAGCCGAGCCAACATGGATCTCCTCTGTTTGAACCGGTGCACCCGCTTCGAATTTCAGACGAGCGATTGCAGCTACAATCTCCCTCGCCGCACGCAAGACAGGATGCTCAAGTACTTCTCCAAAGGTGCCTCTCCCGCCGGAAGGCACTTCTGGGGACGGCCCATCCGGGGCCGGAGGCGGACCCCCAAGGCCTCCGCCACCGTCAGTGTCACCGCTGCCGCTGCCGACATAAACGCGGCGTACGAATTCTGCGAGCTCGCCAAGTGTTTCGAAGGCAAGCTCAGCCCCGCCGACGAACACGCCCAACTGCGCACTTCCTCGCGCAGCGCCAAAGCCTATTGCTCGATTTGTAAGTGCTTCGGCCTGGAACAAAGGAGGCGAAAGGAATACTGCGGGTTTGTTGAGGTTGATCGTGTCGAGCTCCAAGTCCGCAATGCGCCAGCTTGCGAAGGCTAGGCCAGCACGGGCGTCAACACTATCGATGCGCCAGGCCTCAGTCATGTACGAACCCGCCCAGAACTGACGACCACTTTGGTGGGAATGGACTTCGCCTTGAGGGCTTCGTCGGCCCTTCGCCTGCGGTGACGCCACAGCAGCTCGGACCAGCTCGGCATGGGACCACGACGGAGTCGGTCAGCGACAAGTCCATCGACTGCGGCGTCGGCTGCGCTGGTCCTTGCCTCCGCTAGATCTCCGACGTTGAATGAACTCTCCCTGATAACCTCGAGATAATCTTCATCCGCCAGGATACCCTCTGAAATTGCCCCGATCGTCAGCCGTCGATCACCGTCCGCGCCAGGTTTCAACACCTTGCAAGCGGCCATGTCGCCGACTTCGTCCCATTGACCTGCGACGACGTCTGCTTGTTGCTCTGCGAGTTTTGGGTCCCAGACGTCGCTAATGTGTGTCTTCGATCGAAGAGGTTCGCAGATAAGGTCGAACGAATTGCGATTCAAAACCTTCGTCGTCGGCGATACCTTGCTGTCGTCCAGGACAAGGCAGACATCCCCGTAGTAGCGGATGCCCGATCCATTCAGTTCCACTGCTCCGTAGTAGAGCTTGTCCCAGCCAGCAGTGGCGCCGAATAGCGTCGCAAGCATCCGGTCGATCTTCTCACGAGCGTCCGGCGAGCCGATGCATGGTGCGGATCCGATGCGTCTGGCGTGGTCATACCTGTTCTCGTAGGCATCGACACGTGAGTTCCTAGTGAATGAGGGGACATCAGCAGACGAGATGTTGAAAACCACACGTGCGGCGCCGTCCTTCTTGATTTTCCCGGTGTAAGGACTGACGCCTCGGATGGCCCCCCGGATCGTGTCGGCGTCCGCATTTCGCCAAGCACTCGATATATTGGGGTATTTGGTGAGAAGTGCCCGCAGGGCGGGTAGCCACTTGTCTGGTTTGAAAGGCATGGTCACCCACCAGTCTCGAGTTCGGGCACCCGCGTCTCATCGGTTTTGATCGCGACGTTTTTGAGGTTCGCCGCCGTGAAACCGACCACGCCCGCTACGCCTATGATGAGACCGACCAACATTAGAACTTCGAGGATTCGGCGCTCCTGGTGGCATCTCTTACGAACTGCATAACCCTCTTCTTTCTTGCCTTTATTCAAGTACTTCTGGGTGACTGCATAGAATTTCGACCAGACCATGTGGACACGTACACCGGCAGCTACCGCCACACCCAATCCAGCCCAGCCAATCATTTCCAGCCATAGATGTTCAGGTGGTACGCGAAGCGTAGGTTGGAATGAGACTGTGAAAGCGAGAAGGGTGGTCGAGATCGCAAGGATGTATTTGTAGTATTCCCTGCGATATTCCGCCGATATTTCAATGTCCCCGCGGAGGAAAGTCTCACTGGGATTCCTTGTGAAATTAGGATTTATGTTCGCCGCATCGTCGGTGTCCTTCGCTTGCGTTTGCTTTGTGGGTTCCGTGCTAGGATTCGCAAACGCTGGCAGACACGTGTGGAGCGGTTGCTGGGTCTCCAGATGGATCGTGCGAAGGCCATTCTGAATAAGAACCGTAACGCGCTGGAGAAAATTGCGACGGAGGCATGTGTCGAAGGTACGGTCACCGGGGTCAAAGTAAGCGAGTTTCTGACTGGGGCTGTTCGCCATGGCGTGCACGGTCGAACCGCCTAGTGTATCGACGCGTTCTCGTCTGTTTCAATTGTAAGGTCTGGTTCTGCTGGTTGTATTTCTTCCGGGGCCCTTCGGTAAGCGACTACATCCTGGGAAGGCGGATGACCTGCGGATCTGGCCTGCTGTGATCGAAGACCGGTATTTGCCGGTCGACCGTCGGGGCAACATACCATGTGCTCTCGTTTGGGTGGTACACTCCAGGCAAGGGGAAGCTTCGGTCGATAGACAGGAAGTCGTCGACGTTCTCCGTTATGATCGGCGTCCGGTGCACGATTGAGACGGCCGCGATCATCAGGTCGTGGCCTAGACGGTTCCGTTTCGATTTTCCATCGGATATCCACATCTGCTTTAGCCGAGGTGTCGAGGTCATTTTCGCATAAACGTCAGCGACATCGAGGTTCATTGGAAGAACTGGGAAATTCGTCTGTCGGATGTTTTCCACCCAAGTAAGAATTTCTGCAGCCTTGGCGGGATTGTCCGGCTTAAGAAGATAGGCCCCTCGAAGAAGCTCTGCTATGATCGGGTAGCAGATCGCAAGATTCTTCTTGCCGACGTCAAGTAGCCATGGCCGGAGGCCGGGCCGTTTCTTCTTGTCGCCCATATGGCTGACGATGTTCGTATCCATGAGGAAAAGCTTACGCACTGGCGTATTCCTGTGTGCAATGTGAATTGCTAATGCAACTGCCCGGCTACGCGCTATCGTTCGAAATGTATTTCCGAAAGCACTTGGAGTGACGAAATAATGCACGATTCAGAATGGCAACGGAGTGAGGTCGGAGCCCGCGTCGACGACTTGTTCGATGCGGCTCGAGTCGATGGGCCGCAGACAGTCATCGATGCCAACGGTACCTACGAGGTAACGTTCACGCCGCAAGGGCAGTCCCTTGAAGATCTATTTTCGAAACCTGGGATCATCTCGGGAGGCGTCGACGACAAGCCATAATTTTGTTTCAACCCCAGTATCTAAAACGTAGCCGGTGATCGATCCCGCAACAAGAGGCTCGGCACATTTTAATCGATATCGAAATGTCGGCCCTGCCAACGACCATCTGATCCTAGAATGTGCACGAGATAGGAGCCTTCAGCAGCTACCGTATCCGTAAAATCCTTGATCGCTAACGTTGGGAGTAGGAACCTACCTACTGCTGCCATCCCGCCGCAATCGCACCCCAGTCAACATCACGCTCCTCCTTGCCGGTCCACACATCCCAGTAGGCTGGATCGTCGGACCTCGGCCGATGGTCGTAATGCAATTCTCGCATCTCTACGAGAACCGGGATCGGCGCCGCCCACCCCAGAAGGATAGCGTGCCTAGAGGGGAGGCCCGGAAGTTCCTTCAGCAATCCGCCGATGTTGTCGGGTACGAGCCTCGAGACCAGCTTCTGATCAGCATCATTGACAATCCGATGAAGCAGGAACGTGTTGCATTGGGCAAGCAATGTTGGTGAGAGTTCCGAGGGTCGCTGCGACGAGACCAGCAGGCCTAGTCCGAACTTCCGCCCCTCGCGGGAGATGCGTTCGAAAATGTCCCGGCAGAGATCGTCCGCATTCCAGCTCTCACGGTTGGTCGCGCCAGTTCCCTTGACGAAGTTGTGGGCCTCTTCAAGCACGAGAACAGTCGGCAGTGACTTTCCGGTATCCCGGCGAAACCGCTGGAGAGCCTCGAAGACTACCCGCGCCAGCACGGAGACAATGATGTGCACCGTGTCCGAGGGCACGAGAGAAAGGTCGATCACGGCTATGTTGCCGTTCGAAGCACGGTTTGCGCCGACGTAATCCTCCAGCCAGTCCTTGAATTCCGGAGGATCGGGATCGTTCACAACGCTCCCGAGGCGGCTGTCCGCCAGCATGCCTCGAATCCTCAATCCAAGCGTCGAAACGAAGTTTGCAACGTTTGCCGACTGTCTGGCAGCGAGTCCTTCCAGATGGCTTGCCAGACTGGATACGTCGAAGGCGAGTGGCGCATCCTCATGCATGTGCTCGTCGGCCTCGGCACTGGGAAGCGAGACGAGCAGAGCTTCGAGCGAGGCGGCAACTTCCTCCAGATCAGCGGCTGCGAAATCGCTCCAGTACTTCACTCGTTCCAGCTTTGCTCGAATAAGAGCTGCGACGGTTGCCTGGACGTGTCCGACAGCGTCATGGTGAGCCGTATCCACTCGGTCCGGCCAGAGTTCGCAGTCGACAGTCAACGTGGCAAGAACGCCCCCGAAGTTCTTGTTGCCGGGGAAACCTGTATATTCTTGGCGGCCGTTTGCCAGTGCTGACCTAATGGATGCGAGATATGATGACGCCAGGCGTGCAACCTGTGCTTCCGGCGTGATATCTAGCTGCTTTCCGCTTTTCAGTTCTCTCAACCCTTGCAGAAGCAACGGACGCTGGACTGCTGGCTGGGCATGGGAAAGCGTGCTCCATTCCGCACCGTTCCAAAGCCATGCCGGGACCTTGAGTGCCTTTTCTTCTCCACGAAGGGGAGGCACCCGGAAGACACGGACGCTGGCCGGGTCATCGGCGAATGCCCGGCTGTACTCGCCATTGGGATCCAGGATGATGAACCGTGCGTTGGGCGCGCCCGGCTTCCCCGCCTTCTTTCTCTCTTTGTCGGCCGCATCGATCGACCACCTGATCAGGCCTGCCACGGAGCAGGATTTCCCGCTTCCCGTGTTTCCGAGCACGGCAAGGTGCCGACCGAATATCTTGTCCGGATCCACCATGATGTCGGCATCCATCGCGAGGGGAGAGGATCCGATCAAGACCCGACGATCCGTGTCGCCGGCCCCGACGATCGCGGCAACCTGATCGGGCGTGGGAATCAGAACTTGGTCGCCCACGGATGGGAAAGCCAGCACGCCTCGTGAAAGCTCATGCCTCGGATTGTTATCGCGTCCATTACGAAGAAGCAGCGTGCCGATCGGAGAGACGTACATCTTCCTTGTCGGGAACGGCAAATCCAGCAAGCCTAGCTCCCTCTGGCCACCTCGTGGCATTGGCGACTTCATCACCCCGATCCAGGTCACGTATGCGACCGTTGCGCCGACTTCGTTTGGAAGCAGGACGTAGCTGTTGATCCGTGGGAACGGCGTCGGGATACCGGTATTTAACGCGATGGCCTGAGGCGCTTCTCCACCCAGTGACACGACG
The DNA here is from genome assembly GCF_017876855.1 of Rhizobium sp. PvP014. Taxonomy (NCBI): domain Bacteria; kingdom Pseudomonadati; phylum Pseudomonadota; class Alphaproteobacteria; order Hyphomicrobiales; family Rhizobiaceae; genus Rhizobium; species Rhizobium sp. PvP014. Next base: position 992,646 of record NZ_JAGIOT010000002.1, on the reverse strand, counting down.
ATCTCTGAGGGCGAGACGATCTCGACCGTTCCTATGACGAGATCCGACAAGGCTTGAACGGGATAGCTCACTTGACTGCCTCCTCTGGGGCCGTCACCGAAATTTCTAGCGGGCGCTCCTTGAGAAGGGCGGTCATCCGAGCCGTGATGAAGTCGAGAGCTGGTTTTGGAAGGTAGTTCCGGGTCATTGTCTGGAGGTCGCTGAAATGCGTCCCGACCAGCAGTGTGGTTTGTGCTTCGCGGGTCTTAGACAGGAAGGATTCCAGTCGCTCGCTCACAGACCGGGCGGCGACCACGACGTGGGTCGACGGGATCGAGAGCATGTCCAGGATCACGCGGTTTATGTGATCATCACCGAAGCCGTAGCCGTATATGAAAAGAACCGCATTCGGCCTACAGACGGATGCCGCGAAATCCCTGAATAGTTCCGCGTAAGGATAGTGTGTGGTTTCGAAGTCTTTCGCAGGATTTGGATAGATCATCACGGTGTCGACGGGGTCCTTGGGAATGCCCGTATGATCCCGCGGCGCGCCAAACGGCAAGCCTAGTCTCGAGATCGTTCTACGCGTGTCGTCATAGATCCAGTCCAGCGACCCGTGAAGCTTGGTGAGGCGCACGACACCTTCCATAAACCTAGGTTCTCCGCGGATGCCCGGCGGGTTGTAGTGGTAGTCGACATCCAGCCGTGACGCCCGAAAGACCGGATTCAATGCGCCGACGAAGCGGTCGATCATTCTTATCCCAGCAAGATCGCATCCATGTTCGATTAGGCGGTCGTAATTCGTGGTGAAGATGTGGAGGCGCTCACGCGACGCAGTGCGGCTGGCAAAGCTGAGAAGGAAGGACTGAAGTGCGATCTCCATGTTGACCTGGTTCTTACCCGAAGCGTCTACGATGCCGATTTCCGTATCGAGCAAGGATTCGAGAAACACTCGCATCTGACTGCTGATGCGCTTTCGAAGATCGTCGGCATCAGTGGGGTCAGTGATCTCCTGACCCGCCAGTACGGCCAGCGCACTCCGGAACTGATCCTCAATGTTTGCGGAGCCTCTTCCCATCTTCTTGGCCATCGATTCCGCATGGGCGTTGATGTACGGTTCACAGGCTCCTCCAATTGATATCGTGCCCATGCCAGTCGCGGCTGATCCTGCAATCTTCCCGACGGCCGTCGTAAACCCGCTGCCGACGAGCAAGTTCAGATGCTCAGCTTGGAATGTCGCAGAAAGCCACGGCTCGATCTTCTTCCGATGCTTTGCCACAAAATCAGACAACTGCTTTTCGTCGCTAGGCACGTCTTCGCAGGAATGGGAGGCGTTTCCAGCTCTGTAATAGTGCTTTCCCATTTCCGTCATGCCATCCTCCGAATCACTACCTCTAGTTTAGCGTCTGACCAGTCGTCGTTGAAGTTAAACCAGGCTCATGGGCATGTCAGGGCGCGCCCGTAGACGCCGGGTCTGCGATTAAGGGTCATACGTCGGGTCTCGGATGGCATAAACGCGACGGGACGGTCGTCGCCTGGTAGGTGATGCGGGTTGCAGTCTTGGATTGTAATGTTGGGAGTTTGCGCCTTGCAGGAGGTGTAGCGCACCATGGATTCATGTCCCGTTCAAATTTCGTGAGGTCATGAGCATCGCGGCCGAAGACATCAATGGCCCCGACCGGGTGGCATCCGGCGTGCGAAGAACGTTCCCGAGAGAAGGGGGCTTCCCTGCGGTCGGTGGGATCCCGCTGCAATTCCTCATCGAGAATTCCAAGTATCGCCTCGGCCTCCTTTTTTCTGTTGAGAAGGCCAACGGCGGCGGCGGAGGGGGATGCCGCGGCGCGCCCTCAGGCCGATGACCGCGACGCGAGCCCGGAGGATCGGGGAGGGCAATACAACATTGGTGTCCTGGAAGAGCGCCTTGCGGAAGCTGCAAGAGATAACGACTGGGAAGAATTGATTGAAGCTTCTCGGCTGTATCTCCATGATGCGTTGAAGCCCCTAAGCCGCCCGGCTTGGTGTCGGGAGCCCAATTAAAGCGGATCAATCCGATCAATCGTCTCCGGGAGATTATTTTATCGGACGAGACACACGCTATTCACATGCGGGGAGTGTGACAGTCTACCTTTTTTGCAGTTATATCCAAAGATCAGATAAGATAGATTATGGAACTACAGGATATGTCTTGAAGTGAAGGACCTTGGCCTTCTCCCTTAGAGCTGCAGATCATCCGCCGTCACATCGACTTCGAACGCCAAGCCGTCATAGGCCGGTTCGACATGGCCCGGCGTTTCAGCCATGACGCGATCGTAGTCCAGTGGGATATGCATGTGGGTCAGCAGCGCGCGCTTTGGCGCCAGATGGCTGATCCAGTCGAGTGCCTGCTCAAGTGACAGATGGCTCGGATGCGTACGGTACTGGAGCGCGTCGATGATGAGCGTATCCAGTCCTGTGAGCTTCGGCACTGTTTCCGGCGGAAAGTCGCTGACATCGCTGCAGTACGCCACGTTGCCGATCCGGAAGCCCAGAGACTGGATATCGCCGTGGACCTGCCTGTGCGGCTGGAACTGGATGGGGCCGCCCGGACCGTCTAGGACGATCGGTGCATCCATCGTCTCGATCAGCACCGGCTTGACGATCGGCGGATAGCTGCCGCCGGCCGGTGTTTCCAGGCAATAGCCGAAGCCCTGGCGGATGCGGTCCATCGTCGACGGATCGGCATGGATCGGAATGCGGTGCTTCTGGATGATGAAATAGCCGCGTAGATCGTCGATGCCGTGCAGATGATCGGCGTGTGGATGGGTGTACAGAACGGCATCGATGCGCTGGACGCTTGCGGCGATCATCTGCTCGCGAAAGTCCGGGCCGGTATCGATCACGACAACAGTTTTGCCGCCATCCGGCGCGATCTGCTCCACCATGAACGAGGCGCGCGTGCGCCGGTTCTTCGGGTTTTCCGGGTCACAATCGCCCCAGTCGCCGTTGAGCCGCGGTACGCCCGGCGAAGACGCGCAGCCGAGAACGGTAAAGCGCCGCCGATATCCGGTGCTCGTTCCGACCCGGGCCGCCATCACCTCAAAGCCTCGGCATCTTGGAGAAGCAGCGGAACGCGTTTTCCGTCGTGATCGCAGCCATCTCTTCGTAAGTCAGGCCGTGAACATCGGCCAGCACCTCTGCGGTATTGACCACGTAGGACGGTTCGTTGCGCTTTCCGCGCCAGCGTTTTGGCGCCAGATAAGGTGCATCGGTCTCGACCAGCAGCCGGTCCGTCGGCAGCGTTTTCGCGATGGACCGGATATCTTCGGATTTCGGGAAGGTCAGGATGCCCGAGAAGGATACATAGCCACCAAGCTCGATGCCGGCACGGGCGAGGTCGGGTCCGGCCGAAAAGCAATGCAGAATGAAGGGGAAAGCCCCCTTCCCGCTTTCAGCTGTCAGGATCTCGATCATGTCGTCGTCGGCACTGCGGCTATGGATCACCAGCGGCAGCCCGGTCTCGCGTGCAGCTTCGATATGTCTGATAAAACCGGTCTTCTGGTCGGCCGGCGTTTGCGTGTCGTAGAAATAATCGAGACCCGCTTCGCCGATCGCGACGATCTTGTCATGCGAATTGGCGAGACGAATGAGGTCTTCCGCCTGGATATCCAGCTCTTCGCTGGCATTGTTGGGATGCGTGCCAACGGAGCAGAATACCGACGGATATTTGTCCGTGATGGCCAGCAGGCTGTCCAGCTTCCTGACGCGTGTCGAGATCGTCACCATCTGCCGGACACCGGCTTCGTGGGCGCGCTCGATCAGTTCGTCGCGTTCGGAGTCGAAATCCGCAAAATCCAGATGGCAATGGGTATCGATCAGCATGACTTGCCCTATGCCGCCGGCTGCGGCGCAACGTAGCGCGGAAAGACCGGGCTTGGGGCTTCCAGCACCGTGCCGGGTGTCAGGCGGCGAACTTTGCCGAGTGCTGCGAAATCACGCGATCCGGCAGGTGCAGCCACCAGATCGAGAAGCTTTGACGACGAGTCCGGCATGAACGGCTGCAGCAGGATGGCGATCTGGCGAACCACTTCGGCGGCCACGTAAAGGACCGTCTCCATCCGGGCGGGATCAGTTTTCTTCAGAACCCACGGCGCCTGGGCTGCGAAATAGCGGTCGGTTTCGGACACGACGGCGATGATTGCCGCCAGCGCGCGGTGAACGAGTTGCTTTTCCATGTCGTCGCGGCAGATCGGCAGGAGCGCATCGACGGAGGCCAGCATCTGCCGGTCTGCGTCGGTCAATTCGCCGGGTGCCGGGATCTTCGCGTCGCAATTCTTGACGATCATCGACAGCGAGCGGCTGGCAAGATTGCCGATGCCGTTTGCGAGATCGGCGTTGATGCGCGTGCCGATCGCGTCTTCGCTGCAGGTGCCGTCCTGGCCGAAGGAGATCTCCCGCAGCAGGTAATAGCGGATCGCATCGAGGCCGAAATGGCCGATCAGTTCGAACGGGTCGAGCACGTTGCCGAGCGACTTCGACATCTTCTCGCCGCCCTTTGCCAGCACGAAGCCGTGGGCATAGACGCGCTTAGGGAGCGGCAGACCTGCCGACATCAGGAAAGCGGGCCAGTAAACAGCATGGAAGCGGATAATATCCTTGCCGATGATATGCGCATCCGCCGGCCAGTATTTGGCGCGTGGACCGTTCGGGTCGTCGAGGTAGCCGGTCGCGGTCAGGTAATTCGTGAGCGCGTCGACCCAGACATACATGACATGCGCCGGATCATCGGGAACCTTGATGCCCCAGTCGAACGTGGTGCGGGATACGGAGAGATCGCGCAGGCCGGATTTCACGAAGGAGATCACTTCGTTGCGGCGCTCGGCCGGGCCGATGAAGTCCGGATGATCCTCGTAATGCTTCAGCAGCTTGTCGCCGTATTCGGACAGCTTGAAAAAGTAGCTCGACTCTTCAACCCATTCGACAGGCGTGCCCTGCGGACCATAGCGGGTGCCGTCGCGCAGCTGCGTTTCGTCTTCCGCATAGTAGGCCTCGTCGCGGACCGAATACCAGCCCGCATAGGTATCCTTGTAGATGTCGCCGGCAGCGGACATCCGGTTCCAGATGTCCTTGCTCGCCTGATGGTGGCGCGGTTCTGTCGTGCGGATGAAATCGTCGTTCGAGGCATTGAGCAGCTTGCCCATTTCCCGGAACTGTTCGGTATTGCGCTCGGCTAGCGCTTCCGGCGAAATGCCTTCGTTGCGGGCCGTCTGCTGCATCTTCTGGCCGTGCTCGTCCGTGCCCGTCAGGAAGAAGACATCCTTGCCGTCGAGGCGTTGGAAGCGCGCCATCGCATCCGTCGCGATCAGTTCGTAGGCGTGACCGATATGCGGCTTGCCGTTCGGATAGGAAATCGCTGTGGTGATATAGAAAGGTGTCTTGTTCGGCATGGGCTGTACTCGGACAGATGTTAAGTCACGCCGCTCTTAGCGCATGTTGCAGACAAGCGAAACCCAAACTTCCCGCCATGGTCCGGATCGACGATCAGGCGAGCCTGGCGCTCTCGAGAATGGACATCAGCGTCTGCTTGCGATCGAGGTTATAGGCCTGGGCGATCTTCAACTTCTCGGTCATATCGGAAACCAGCTTTGCCCTGCGGTCCGCCGTGGCGAGATCGCCTGACAATGCGGCCTCCCTCGCCCGTTTGACGAGATGGTCCGACAGATGCTCGAGAAAGAAGCCGAAGATGACGTCGCTGTCCTTGCCTGCGAGAACGTCGGCGAGCCGGTGCATTGCCTTGCGCGCGGCCGGTCCATCCGCCGAGACGGCATCGTCGAACGCCGATATGATATCGGCGCCGCCGTAATTCAGAAGTTTGAGTGCCTGCGCGACGCTACCCTTGGATTGAGTCAGCACCATTTCCTCGGTCTTGCCGCCATCGAGCGGGCTGCCTAGTACTGCAAGCGCGCTTGCAAGATCGGCATCACTGAGCGGTGACAGCCTGAGCGGCTGGCATCTGGAACGAATGGTCGGCAAGAGCCGTCCGGGGGCATGCGAGAGAACCAGGAAAAGCGCACGCCGCGGCGGCTCTTCGAGGATCTTGAGGATCGCGTTGGCTGCATTGCGGTTGAGGTCGTCGGCCGCATCGATAATGACGATGCGCCAGTTTCCGGTCCCGGATGTCTGGGAAAAGAAGTGCCCGGCTTTCCGCACTTCATCGACGGTGATGGCCGTCTTCATCTTTCCCGTCTTCTCGTCCACCGGACGAGATAGATGCAGAAGATTGTGCGAGGCGCCGGAGGCGATCTGGCGGCTGACGGCGCTGTCTGGATCCGGATCGGCAATGTGATCAGGCGCGCTTTCCGGTTCCGGATGGGAGAGGACATGATTGGCGAAACGGAATGCCAGCGTCGCCTTGCCGATCCCTTCCGGCCCCTCGATCAGGATGGCGTGATGGCCCTTGCCCGTTTTGTAGCTTGCACTGAGAAAATCCTCCGCGGCACGATGGCCGAACAGGTGCGGATTTCTGGAGGGCGAAATGGCGCCGTCCAGAATGTGCGGATCCTGGTCGCTCATTTGGATGAACCCGGGCCGCCGGCCTGATCAGCGCCGAGGCTCAAAGCCATGGGCTCGATCAGCGCTGCGATCTCCTTGGCGATGATCTCCTCGTCGCGGTCGGCATCGATGACGTGACAGCGGCCGGGATCGGCGGCGGCAATCGCGAGATAAGCCTGGCGGCGCGTTTCGTGGGTCTCGATCTCTTCCCGCTCGAAACGGTCGGGGGCTTCGTCCGGCGCGCGTTTGCGGGCACGGCCAAGGCCGATTTCTGCGGGCAGATCGAGGATCACGGTACAATCCGGTTTGACGCCGTCGATCGCGACACGCTGCAAGGCCTCGATGAGATCGGACTCCAGATTGCCGGTGGCGCCCTGGTAGACGCGGGAGGAATCGATGAAGCGGTCGCAGAGAACGATTGCGCCGCTTGCGAGCGCCGGCCGGATGACCTCCTCGACGTGGTCGTTGCGGGCCGCCGCAAACAGGATCGCTTCGAGCCTAGTCCCGAACTCCTGCGCTGCACCCGACAGCAGGACGTGGCGGACCGCTTCGGCGCCCGGCGAACCGCCCGGCTCCCGCGTCATCAGAACGTCGTATCCCCGCCTGCGCAGGAGATCGGCAAGCCTGCGGATCTGGGTGGATTTCCCCGCCCCTTCCCCGCCTTCGAATGTCACGAATAGCCCGGATTGTTGTGTCACACCTAGTTCCGTATTGCGCCTGTCGGACGGTTCATAGCCGATATCTACGCGTCACGGAACATGTCAAAGCCAGAAGAACATCAGTTCCAGAGCCGCATCGGTCGCCTTGTTGAAGAGTGTACCGCCTTCAATGGCATCCGCCGTCATCAGTGGTACTTCCCGGACCAGACGGTCTCCGGATGAGATCTGCAGAACGCCGATTTCCTGCCCTTTTGTGACGGGTGCACGGAGCGGCCAGCGGTAGACGATCCGACCCGAAAGGCGATCGGGGCTGTTGGTCGGCAGGTAGAGATCGACCGGCTCCTGCGCGACGAGATCGACGTGGCGGCTGGTGCCGCCATAGACGCTTGCCTGGCCGATCACTTCGCCTTGCGCGAAGATCACCTTGGTCTGAAACGAGGAGAGCCCCCACTCCATCACCCGGCGCGCCTCTTCCACCCGTTCCTTGTCACTGGCAAGTCCCCCCATGGCGAGGAAAAGCCGCGTTCCTTCGCGCTGTGCCGAAGCGACGAACGAGAAACCTGCGCCTTCCGCATAGCCGGCTCCAAGCCCGTCTATGCCGAGATTGAGCGCAAGCAGCGGGTTTTTGTTGCGCTGAAAGATCTTGTTCCAGGTGAAGTCCGGCTGGGCATAGAGCGGGTAGTATTGCGGATATGTCTTTTGAAGGTGCCGCGCGAGTTCCACCATGTCACGGGTGGTGGTCCGGCTTTCGGCAGACGGAAGGCCCGTGGAATTGCCGAATGCAGAGCGCGTAAGCCCCAGATCCTTGGCGCGCGCGTTCATGCGCGTCGCGAATTCGGCCTCCGAGCGAGACAGTCCTTCTGCCAGAATGATGCAGGCGTCGTTGGCATTCTGGATGATCACGCCCCGGATCAGGTCGTCGACCTTCATCTGCGATTTTAGCGCCGCAAACATGGTCGTAGTGCCGGAAGGCGCGCCACCGGTGCGCCAGGCGAACTCGGTTACGGGATAGCTGGTTTCGGGCGTGATCTCGCCGCGCTGGAGCGCGCTGAACACCACTTCCATGGTCATCAGCTTGGCGAGCGAGGCTGCCGGAAGAGACTGGTTTTCGTTTGCCGAAAGCAGCACCGTGCCGGTCTTTTCCTCGACCATATAGACCTGTCTGGCCTTGGTCGCGAAGGCTGGTGCGGCGTCCTGCGCAGACACGGTCTGTGTCGCGGAAAAGGCTGCCGTGACGCACAGGCAGGCCGAAAACAGAAAGCGTCGCATCATGCCCCCAGAAACGTTTCGACCTATGCCTACAGCATCGATCCGCGAACCGGAATCAATTTTCGGAGATAGGATGCTTTGTGGAAGACAGCGCGAACAACGCGCTGCCGATCGGGACGTCAGACGCGGCGCCTCAGGGTCGGGCCGTGCCGGGCCGCTTAGTCCTGCAGCAGGACGTTGCCGAACATGACCTGCTGCTTGTGGCCCTTAGGCGGCTCGACATAGGCAGTTTCGGAGGTCCAGGCCTGCTGTGCCCGGTTTGCGACCGGGCGGATCTGCTGTTCTGCCCGCGCCGGAGCGACTGGCTGAACGTAACGCTGCTGGCTTGCAACCTGCTGCTGAGCCGGGGCTGCGATCGCCTTCTGGGTCGGAGCCTGAACTGGTGCCGGCTTTGGCGCAACTGCCGCGACCTGTCGCTGCGGTGCTTGGGCACGAACAGTCTCAGCCGTCGAACGCTCGACCGGGCGCGGCGACGCCGCATACTGCTCGGCCTGTTGGAAGCCCCTCTTCGAGGATGCGTTGCTCTGCGCACGGCTCGGATAGGCGGCAGGCGTCGGTACGGACGAACCGAAGCTCTGCATCTGGTCACGCAATGGCTGGTTCGACGCGACCATCACGCCGCTTGAACTCTGACCGCCACCCGGATTGAAGGACGGCAGTCGATCGCCCTTGCGGATGTAGGACGCCATCAGGAATGGTGTATCCTCACCATCCATACGAGCGCGGCCGACATACTGGACATTGACCTTGGCAGTCCCCGAACGCTTCATATCGAGAAGCTCGGCCGTCTTGCTGGACACGTCGAGGATGCGGCCGGCGTGATACGGGCCGCGGTCGTTGACGCGCACGATGACCGACGAGCCGTTTTCGACATTGGTGACGCGGGCATAGCTCGGCAGCGGAAACGTCGGATGGGCTGCCGTGAGGCTGGCCGAATCATAGACCTCGCCATTGGCGGTATAACGGCCGTGGAAGGCCGAACCATACCAGGATGCGAGACCACTCTTGTTATACTGCGGATCTTCCTTGGGAACGTAGGTCTTGCCCCTCACCTGGTAAGGCTGGCCGACCATAAAGCGACCGCCGCCCTTCGGCACCGGCTGTCCGTCCTTGACGACGCGCGGACTGGCTTTGACGCCATACTCCTTCTCGGAGAAGTATTCCTTGCTGCGCACCTGCTTCTGCGCAGGTTCAGGCGTCGGCTTTGTCGTGGCACAGGATGCCATCGCCGCGAAAACCACCGTCATGCCAAGCCACTTCGCACTTAGCGAAACAATACCGCCACTCAAACGCAAAACCTGTCCGCCCCATAATTTCTTGCCACAACGAGCGCTTGAGCCTCGAAGATCGATTCGTCGTTCCGATCAATGAACCAAGCGAGACCCGTTCGGCCCCGTCTTTGATGGATGCCTAGATTTGCTTTTTTCGTGGCTAAAATGCGAACGAAAACTGTTGAGTAATTAAAATTGTATCCAGTATGGTTAACGGATACTTAAAGTAATATTCTATTAATACTTTGATTGCCGCCTTCCCCGCCAAAGACTAGGGTACCAGTGCAGCAATCGAAGCGCATCTCCAGTTGACGACAGCAGTTCTGCGATTATAAAGCCTGACAGCGAGGAAGAGTGTCCGAGTGGTTTAAGGAACCGGTCTTGAAAACCGGCGTGCGGGAGACCGTACCGTGGGTTCGAATCCCACCTCTTCCGCCATCAGCCGATCGCACCGAAAAGAGTGGCAGCGTTCCATACACATCACGTCAGTAATGCTTTCGGGCTTTTTGCCCTTGAAAAAAGCGTACCGCTCGCCATTTCGCAACTTCCTGTTTTAACCATGCGTGAAATGATGTCCGATAGCACAGCCTATACCGAATCCGCGAAAATCCTCCTGCTGGAGGATGATCTCCTTCTTGCCATGGACATGGAGGATTACCTCCTCGACCGTGGACACGAAGTCGTCGGACCGTTTGGACGTCTGGTCGATGCGCTCGATGCCATCCCTCGCAACGAGCTTGCCGGCGCGGTGGTCGATCTCAACCTGCACGGCGAGTTGTCCTTTCCGGTGATCGAGGAACTGCAGGCACGTTCTGTCCCCATCATCGTCTGCACCGGTTACGCCGAGCTGCCGGAAGTCAAGACGAGGCTGAAGGGATTGCCGCTGCTTCCCAAGCCCTGGACGGCCCACAAGCTTTCCTCGCTGATGGAAGAGACATTCGGGGCCACTCAGGAACCACGTGACGCGCCTTCGTCGAAGATCCGGAACTAGGCGCTCGGGCGCTCATCAAAGTTCGTTCTGACACAGTTTCGACGCGGCGCCTAAAGGGGCAGCCGCGCCGGAGTTCCGAACTTCAGTCGAATGACGGTATCGGGAAGGTGATCCGGCAAACGAGGCCTGTCTCTGCATAGTCTATTTCGACGTTCCCTCGGAGTTCATACTGGATGCTTCGCTCCACCAGCGTCGTACCAAAACCCTGTTGCTCGGGTGGCGTGACGGTCGGGCCGCCAATCTCCTGCCAGGTGAGCGTAATGGTTGCCTTTCCCTCCTTCACGGCGTCGCGCACCCAGCTGATCGCGATATGACCGCCATCCTGTGACAGTCCGCCGTATTTCACCGCATTGGTCGTCAGTTCGTTGAAGACCAGGCTGAGCGCCAGCGCGGACTTCGGGTCGAGATGAACGGTCGGACCGGGATCGATCACGAACCGGTTGCCGCGGCCCTCCATATACGGTGCCAGGGTTCGACGTACGACGTCGGCAAGCTCCGCCTTGCTCCAGTTCGTTTCGAACAGGAGCGCATGTGCGTCAGCCATCGCCCGAAGCCTGCCAAGCAGGTTCGACGCGTAGTCATCGACCGTGTGACTGCTCTTTGCCGTCCGGCGTACGAGCGACATGACCATGGCCATGGTATTTTTCACCCGATGGCTGAGTTCGCGGACGAGCAGTTCCTTCTGGTTCTGCGCGCGCCGGTGCTCGGCTTTCTCGTGAGCCTCCGCCAGTGCCCGCTCGACGGCAGCGGGCAAGCGTATCAACCGTTGCTTCAGAACGTAGTCCGTCGCGCCACGCCGAAACGATTCGATCGCGGCCTCCTCCCCGAGGATACCGGAGACAAAGATGAATGGTATCTCCGGCACCTCGCGGCTTGCCATGTCCAGCGCCGCCATACCGTCGAAATCGGGCAGCGAAAAATCCGAAAGGATGAGGTCGAAATCGCGCGCTTCCAGCGCTTTCACAAATTCACCGCGGTTGCTGACGAGACGGATCTCCGGCTTTTTCGTCAGCAGTTCAAGCTGCTCGCGGATCAATTCGGCATCGAGCGGGCTGTCCTCCAGCATGAGTAGGCGTGGATTGTGCTGCACTCTGTTAGCCTCCGTCTTTGGCGCGGTATCCAGGAGGTGGTTCATTCAAGAGAGCCCAAAATACCCCGAGATCCTGAATGGCCTTGAAGAACTGCTTGAACTCGACAGGCTTCACGACGAAGGCGTTGACGCCGAGCTCGTAGCTTCGCACCAGATCCTGCTCTTCCCTCGACGACGTCAGCATGACGATCGGAATGTGGTGCAGTCTCTCGTCTTTCTTGACACGCTCGAGGACTTCGAGACCATCGATCTTGGGAAGTTTCAGATCAAGCAGCACGACGGTCGGATCGCCGGACGGGCGACCTTCATGAATCCCGGTTCCGAAGAGATAATCGATCGCCTCGGCGCCATCGCGAGCAACGACAATCTCGTTGGCAAGCTGGCACTTTTCCAACGCGGCGAGCGTCAGTTCCAGGTCGCGTGGGCTGTCTTCGACAAGCAGTATCGGGCGTAGTTCAGGCATGGGCGCGGCCTTTCTTCTCAGGGCCTGGCAGGGCAAAGACAAAGGTTGCGCCCTTGTCCACTTCCCCATGGGCGGTAATGCTTCCGTTATGGCGCTCGACGATCCTGCGCACAAGAGCAAGGCCGATACCGGTCCCCTCGAAGTCTTCGGCGCGCTGGAGCCGCTGGAAGACCCCGAACAGTTTGCCGACATAAGCCATGTCGAACCCGACGCCGTTGTCGCTGACGCTGTAGGTGTTCACATCGCCTTTGACGGAGCCCCGGACGCGGATTTCTGCGGGGTTGCGGTGCCTGCTGTACTTTACCGCGTTTTCGATGATGTTGAACCAGACCTGCCGCAACAGCGTGGCATCGCCCCAGGCGGTCGGCAACGGCTCGATCGACCACGAGATGGCTCGGTCGTCCTGGTTCAGAATCACGCTCTTCACAACCTCGGCGACAAGCTTGTTCATGTCGACATGCTTATGGGTGATCGAGGCACGCCCCAGCTGCGAAAAATTGAGCAGGCCATCCACGAGCCTGCCCGCTGCCAGTGCCGAATCGGAGATGGTCCGAAGGTAGTGGCGCGATTTTTCATCGAGACTGTTTTCCCGGTCTGTCAGCAACTGAGCGAAGCCGACGATGTGCCGGAACGGCGCCCTCAGATCGTGCGACACCGAATAGGAGAAAGCTTCAAGCTCCTTGTTGGAGCGCTGCAGTTCGCTGGTGAGTTCACCCAGCTCTTCGGCCTTTCGCAAGACGATCCCGACGATCGCGTTGCGAAGGTCGCGTGCAGCAGAAAGTTCTGCTTCGCTCCAGGCCTGAGAATGGAGCCGGACATTTTCGCTCCAGGCCTGAAAGGATTTCCGCGGATGGATACGTCCTTTTTCCTGGACAATCTTATGCGGGTCTCCAGCCCACTGGACCGTGCGGATCACCTCGGGCCGGAACCAGATCAGCCAGTTCTCGTAAAGCTCGGACAAACGAATGGCGATGATGCCGCTTGTCTCGCCGGCAAACGCTTCAGCCGATGGAAAGTCCGCAGCAAGCGATGTGGTGGCGAAGATGTCGTCGTCCGCTCTGCCGGAAAGCCAGCCGACGATGGAGCGAACTTCGTCGTCCGTCGGGGTGATCCCCACCTTGTGGCACTCTCCCTGTGCAATAATGGCGGCTCCCGAGGCCCCAACCTGCGCGACCAGATCCTTCGGCAAGGTCTCCAATCCCTCGCTCCAGGACGAGGCAGATGTCATTGCCCGCAGAAGATCACCGGAGATGCGCGCCAGCTCGACGCGGCGGGTGGCGTCCTGGGAGTGAACTTGCGCTGCGATCCGCATGGCGAGCGACTGGACGACAAAGTCGCAGGCATCGCGCACCCTGACCGGAACCATGTGAGGCTCGGCGCTATGGCAAGCGACAAGCCCCCAAAGGCGTCCGTCGATAATGATCGACATGGACATGGATGCGGCCGTGCCCATGTTGTGCATGTATTCGAGATGCACCGGCGAAACGCTGCGCAGCTGCGAGAAGCTCAGATCAAGCGGACTGCCTGTGGTCCCGATCTCGCGACCAGCGTCTATCGGCACAGGTTCATAGGATGCGTCGGGAATGACCCGCAAGCGATTGGCGGCGTAGAGCGCACGTGCCTGTGCCGGTATGTCGCCCGCCGGGAAACGCAGGTCGAGATACGATGGCAACCTGCCATTGCCTGCTTCCGCGACAACGTGTCCGTTCCAGTCGTCGTCGAACTTGTAGACGAGGACGCGATCGAACCCTGTCAGGTCGTGAACAAAGCGAGCGGCCGCCGCAAGCGAACCCGCCACATCCGCCTGCGTCGACAGAACCTGCGCAAAACCGCGCAAGCGCGCAAACAGGCTGCCGAGTGTCTGCGTTCCCGAACGTTCGACTTCCAGGATGACAAGTCCACCAGATCGATGCGCCGTCAGTGTTGCATCGGAGATATCTGTCTGGAAAACGGCTTCGCTCGACTCATGCCAATTTCTAATGTCGTCATTCAGTGGATCAAGGATCGCCGGCGCCGGACCGCCGAGGCGCAGATCGGCACCAAAAAACGCGCCGGCATTGCGGCTTGCCTGCAGGACCGTGAGATCAGTCGGCCGCAGAACGATCAGCGCACCATGCGGCTGGATCGCACCCGGTATATGGATCGGCTCCTGCGCGCAGGATTCCAGGTTGATTTCCGATCGATCCAAAATGCTTTTTCTCCCTCATCTCCGCCCGCATTCCACTGCGGTTCAGAGCCAAACAGGCTTCTAAATTAGTCCTGTCGTTTCACAAGCCAAAATACAAACTGGACGATTCATGTAAACCGAGCCGCTACCCATCGGCTCGGAATCGAGGGAACTTCGCCGTCCCAACTTCATTATTCGCTGACAAACACGAGCAAGATTCGGATGAATGCCAATGGTCCTCAAACAGTGATTGCTCACCTTTACGATTGTCGGCGCCGCGTCTCTTCGCGCCAGAAGAACTCCAGTTCCACGCAAGCGCGATTATCTAGCCTGCCCTTGTCGGAATCAATCGCGACAGTTAGGGGACAATGAATGTCTAAAGAAACCGAACACACGAGCCAGCCATCCGAACAGGCCATTGGCCTTTTCCTGCAGGACGGCGATGGCGACAGCCTTACCGACGTGCTCGTCGAAGCGCTTTACGAAGCATTTCGCATCATGGACGACGACGTCTCCACCGAAACCTACCACTAACGCGCTAAAACGTACACTGGCGGCGAATGAGCGGACGCGACGCCGGGCCTGAGACGGCTCGCCCGTGGAGATGCTGAGCAGCGTTCGGCGAAACGGGTCGTTTCGATCAATAGCGGGGATAGAGTGCCCACCGGGCCCGGCTGTCGTGACTGTCGTCGTCATATAATCCCTGCCATTACCTTCACGAAATAGTCAGTGGGGCGGACAATGGTGGTGCCTGCGCGCTTTTGCGCGTCAACGCCTTCATTTCCGTTGCAGATTGTTCTAGAGACATTCGCTCAAACCGCCGGAAAGGCGGCACTACGACTGATAGGTAATATCGCCGATGCTCAATTCGCTCAGAAACGCAGCCCGCTCCTGGGTCGCAAAACTCCTGCTCCTGGTTCTTGCCGCATCCTTCGGCATCTGGGGCATTTCGCACTCCCTGATCGGATCGAACAGCAATACCGTCCTGACGGTGGGCGATCAGCAAATCTCGTCTGAAGAGTTCAGGCTGGCCTATCAGCGACAGGTCGCTAATATCGGTCGTCAGTTCGGCGCACCGCTGACCGCGGAACAGGCACGTGCATTCGGCGTCGAGAACGAGGTGTTCGCACAGCTCGCCGCAGGCGCTGCACTCGATCAGCTTTCCGACGACATGAATCTCGGTCTTTCAGAAGACAAGCTCGGTATCCTGATCAGCGAAGACCCTGCATTCCAGGGCGTCAACGGTCAGTTCGACCGTGCCTTGTTCACATCCCGCCTGCGCAATGCCGGCCTTCGCGAGGACGATTACATCAAGGAGCGCAGCAAGGTTGCTGTCCGCAGCCAGATCGTCGAATCGGTGTCCGACGGGTTCAAACCGCCGCAGGTTCTGATCGATGCATTGAAGCAGTATCGGGACGAAAGCCGCACGGTCGAATATCTGCTTTTGTCGAACGCCAATATCGATCCCGTAAAAGCACCGACGGATGATATTCTGGCGCAATGGTTCGAAGGTGCGAAGAGCCGCTATCGTGCCCCGGAATACCGCACGTTTGCCTATGTGAAGCTGCAGCCATCCGACATCGCGGATGCGTCTTCGATCACCGACGAGCAGGCGCGGGCCGAATACGACAAGCGGATCGCCAGCTTCAAGACGAGCGAGACGCGCACCATCGAGCAGCTGCCCTTCCCCAACATGGAAATGGCAGAAGCTGCGGCGACGCAGTTGCGCGCCGGAACGACGACGTTCGACCAGGTCATGGCGGACCAGGGCAAAACCGCAGCCGACGTTCGCCTCGGCGACTTTACCCGCGACGCTGTTCCGGATGAGGCAATTGCAGAAGCGGCCTTCAAGCTTGGCGCGAATGGCGGCATCACGCCAGCCGTTCAAGGTACATTCGGTCCCGTCATTTTGCGGGTCTCCAACGTTCGCCCGGAAACCACCCGCGCCTTCGACGAGGTCAAGGGCGAGTTGCGCCAGCAGATGGCGGTCGCGGCCGCCTCGCAGGAACTCAACACGGCACATGACCGCTTCGAGGAGTTGCGCAGCAACGGGACGACGCTTGAAGACGCAGCAAAGGATCTGAACCTCAAGCTCGTCACGGTCACGGCCAATGCATCCGGTCTTGATCCGCAGGACAAGCGCATTGCGGATCTCCCGAGTGGCACCACGCTTTTGACCGACGTCTTCCGCACCGATCCCGGCGCCGATACGCTGCCGCTGACGGTTGGCACGGACGGCTTCGTCTGGTTCGAGGTCCGCAATGTCACGCCGGAACGGGAACGTCCGCTTAGCGAAGTCCGCGACCGGGCCGTTGCCGACTGGACGGCTGATCAGCAGCGTCAGGCGCTTTCGGCACGCACGGCCGACCTCAAGGGTCGCCTCGACAAGGGCGAGACGCTGGCAGTGATCGCTGAGGATCTCGGCGTCGCCATCGAAACGAAGTCCGGCCTGCGCCGCAACGGCGAGGACGCCATCTTCGGCAACGAGGCGATTGCGGCAGCCTTTGCAGGTCCGGCCGGTGTGACTGGAACAGCGCTCGGATCGGACGGCGAGAGCCGCCTTCTTCTGAAGGTGACGGCGGTCGATCAGGCCACGAGCGATGCGCTTGCCGGCGACGAGCAACTCCAGCGCATGGCCGATTCTGCCGGCGATGACATGCTCGATCAGATGGTCAACAGCCTCAAGAACACCTACGGTGTTTCGATCAACCAGGCCGCCGTCAATCAGTCGGCTGCGCCCGCGCAATACTAAGCGACTTGAGAGCCAAAGAATGCCTGAGCTGAAACCCTTCATTGCCAAAGTTGCTGCCGGGGAGAGCCTCACGCTGGATGAGGCGCGTCAGGCGTTCGACATTCTGATGTCCGGCGAGGCGACGCCCTCGCAGATAGGCGGGTTTCTGATTGCGCTGCGCGTACGAGGAGAAACGGTGGCGGAAATTTCCGGCGCCGTAACGACCATGCGCGAGAAAATGCTGCGGGTCGACGCACCAGCCGATGCCGTTGATATCGTCGGTACCGGTGGCGATGGTGCCGGCACCTACAACATCTCGACACTGGCATCGATCATCGTGGCTGGTACGGGCGTTCCCGTCGCCAAGCATGGCAACCGGGCGTTGAGTTCCAAATCGGGGACGGCGGACGCTCTGTCGGCTCTCGGCGTCAACCTGGAAATCGGTCCGGACCGCATTGCCCGTTGTATCCGCGAGGCCGGGATCGGTTTCATGTTTGCGTCTATGCACCATGCGGCGATGCGCCATGTGGGGCCTAGCCGCGTCGAACTGGGCACGCGGACGATCTTCAACATTCTGGGTCCTCTCTCGAACCCTGCAGGCGCCAAGCGTCAGTTGCTCGGCGTTTTCGATCCGAAATGGCTGCAGCCGATCGCAGAGGTGCTGCGCGGTCTCGGCTCCGAGACTGTCTGGGTCGTGCATGGCCAGGGTCTGGACGAGATCACCACGACAGGCGTGACGCAGGTCTGCGCTCTGGAGGGCGGCAGTATCCGCTCCTTTGAACTGACCCCAGCCGATTTTGGCGTGCCGCAGGCAACGCTTGCCGACCTCAAGGGTGGTGACGGCATCCACAATGCGAAGGCGTTGCGTGCGGTTCTCGGCGGGGCGAAGAATGCATACCGTGACATTTCACTCTGCAACGCGGCGGCAGCGCTTGTCGTCGCCGGAAAGGCCGAAACGCTGAAGGATGGCATGACGATCGCCACGAACGCGCTCGAAAGCGGCAATGCCGCTGCAGCGCTTGACCGGCTTGTGGCCGTATCGAACGAGAAGGATTGAGCGAATGGCGGATATTCTCAAGAAGATCGAAGCCTATAAGCGCGAGGAAATCGCAGCGGCGAAGGCAAGCGTGCCGCTCACTGAGCTGAAGGCTCGTTCCGCCGACCAGCCTGCTCCGCGCGGTTTTCTGCGTGCATTGCAGGCGAAGAAGGATGTCGGCGTTTTCGGTCTCATTGCCGAAATCAAGAAGGCGAGTCCTTCGAAAGGGTTGATCCGTGCAGATTTCGATCCGCCGTCGCTCGCCGCAGCCTATGAGGCCGGCGGTGCAGCCTGCCTGTCTGTTCTAACAGATACGCCGAGCTTTCAAGGTGCGCCGGAATTCATGGTCGCAGCAAAGGCTGCCTGCGCCCTGCCCGTTCTGCGCAAGGATTTCATGTTCGAGACCTACCAGGTGCACGAAGCGCGCGCCTGGGGAGCCGACTGCGTTCTGATCATCATGGCTGCGCTGTCGGATGACGACGCGCTGGCGATCTACGAGGCCGCCGGCGAGCTTGGCATGGATGCGCTGATCGAAGTGCACGACGCCCCTGAAATGGAGCGGGCGCTGAAGCTCGAGGCGCCGCTGGTGGGGATCAACAACCGCAATCTGCGCACGTTCGAGCTCGATCTCGCCATCAGCGAGACACTTGCACCGATGGTGCCAGCCGATCGACTCCTCGTCGGCGAAAGCGGCATTTTCAGTTATGCCGACTGCCAGCGGCTTCAGAAGGCTCATATCGAGACCTTCCTCGTCGGTGAAAGCCTGATGCGTCAGGACGACGTTGCTGCGGCGACGCGGCTGCTGCTGTCCGGCCAGCCGACTGCACAGGCAGCCGAATAATGGCGACACTCACCCATCTCGATGCCGCCGGCGAAGCGCATATGGTCGATGTCGGCGACAAGACCGAAACCGTGCGCTCGGCGACGGCCGAGGGTCATGTCAGGATGCTTCCGGAAACGCTCGCGCTGATTCTGGCTGGCAATGCCAAGAAGGGTGACGTCATTGGAACAGCGCGGCTCGCCGGGATCATGGCAGCGAAGAAGACGAGCGATCTCATTCCTCTCTGCCATCCACTGATGCTGACCAAGGTCTCGGTCGAGATTGCCGAAGACGCCGCCCTGCCCGGCCTGCGCGTCACGGCGACCGCCAAGCTGACCGGCAAGACCGGCGTCGAGATGGAAGCGCTGACGGCGGTGTCCGTTGCCTGCCTGACGATCTACGATATGGCGAAGGCCGCAGACAAGGGCATGCAGATCGGCGGCATCCAGCTTCTCGAGAAGACCGGCGGCAAGTCCGGAACATACCGCCTGGAGGGCTGATGAAGGCACTACTCCCCGTGGCGGATGCCAGGAGCCGGCTGCTCTCTGCAGCGCGTCCGATCGACGATATCGTGAATGTTCCGCTTGGCGAGGCCGACGGTCGCGTGCTGGCTGTCGATCTGGCCGCGAGGCTGACACAGCCACCGTTCGACGCGTCCGCCATGGATGGCTACGCAGTACGGGCAGAGGACGCGTCTGCGGTGGGCACGGAACTGTCGGTCATCGGGACGGCGTCTGCGGGCCATGCCTTCGAGGGCATTGTCGGCCCGGGCGAGACGGTGCGGATCTTCACGGGTGCACCTCTGCCGCGGGGCGCTGATTCCGTCCTCATCCAGGAAGATGCCGAGCGAATCGCGGACGACCGGATCCGCACTGCATTTGCCGTCGTCGAAGGACGGCATGTGCGGCCCCGCGGCCAGGATTTCGCGGAGGGCGAGATCGTCCTCAAGCGCGGCACAGAGCTCGACTTCGCCCATCTGACCGTCGCCGCCGCGATGAACCATCCGACGCTTGGGATCTATCGGCGACCAAGGGTCGCGATCCTTGCGACCGGTGACGAGCTTGTAGTTCCTGGCGGTGTGCCGGCGACCGCGCAGATCATTGCCTCCAATACGTTCGGCGTCGCCGCACTGGTGCGGTCCAACGGCGGCGAGGTTCTCGACCTTGGCATCGTCAAGGACAACCAGGCGGATATCGCTGCAGCTGTCGCACGGGCGCAGCTCGAAAAGGCCGACGTGCTGGTCACGCTCGGTGGAGCTTCTGTCGGCGATCACGACCTCGTCCAGTCGACGCTGAAGGCCGCCGGTATGGAACTCGATTTCTGGCGGATCGCGATGCGTCCCGGCAAACCGCTGATGGTCGGTTCGCTCGACGGCATGCATGTGCTGGGCCTGCCCGGCAACCCGGTCGCAAGCCTTGTGACCAGTCTCCTCTTCCTCGAGCCGCTGCTGCGAAAGCTCGCGCATCTCAGTGAGAGGAACCGCGAGGTCATGGGTGTCACAGCGGAGCCTATCAAGGCGAACGACCAGCGGCAGGACTATGTTCGCGCGAGCGTGACGCGTGACGCGGCGGGAAATCTCGTTGCAAAGGCTTTCGGAAAGCAGGATTCGTCGATGATGAAGATATTTTCGCGATCCGACGGCCTTATCGTGCGTCCTCCGCACGCTCCGGAGCTGGCTGCCGGTGCACCCTGCCCTATATTGCTCATTCGTTCCTAAGGCGCTTTCCAGGCGTCCTTTGCGATGCCTCGAACGGAGAAGCGCGTGCCTGCCGATCATTCAACTGACAAAGACATTCCGACCATCCTGTGGTTTCGCAAGGATCTCCGTCTCGATGACAATGCGGCGCTGAATGCCGCGATCGATGCCGGCGGCTCGGTCATCCCCGTCTATATCCGCGAACCCGACGAACTGAACATCGGGCCTCTCGGTGGCGCGCAGGAATGGTGGCTGCATCATTCGCTGACGGCACTCAAGGGCGCGCTGAAAGCGCTCGGCAGTGACCTCGTCCTCGTTAGGGGAAAGGCCGAGGATGTTCTGTCCGACATCGCCCACAATACCGGCGCCCGCTCCGTCTTCGTCAACCGCGCCTATGAACGCACGGACTACGACCGTGAAATCGCGGTCGCCCTCAAAGACAAGGGCATCGCCATCAGCGCCTTTCATGGCCAGCTTCTCCACGAGCCGGACCGGATCCGCACGGGGGCGGGCAAGCCATTCAAGGTTTTTACACCGTTCTGGAACGCGATGCAGAAGCTCGGCGAACCGCACGAGCCGATGGATACCCCAAAGTCCATCCCTGCCCCGAAGCAATTTCCCCGTTCGGAAAGCCTGGACGGCTGGGACCTGCTGCCGGCAAAGCCGGACTGGGCTTCGGGTTTTTCCGAAATGTGGACACCGGGCGAACAGGGCGCGCGGGAGAAGTTAAAGGACATCATCGACAGGGACCTGCACGACTACAAGCGCGGTCGGGACTTTCCGGCGATCGACGCGACGTCTTCGCTATCTGCCCACCTCACCCATGGTGAGATTTCCCCGGCCCGCATCTGGTACGAGACGAGAGGACTTCCGGCGAAGACATCGGAAGACGTGTCGCACTTCCGCCGCGAGCTTGCCTGGCGCGATTTCTGCTACGGTCTGCTCATCGAGTGTCCCGGCCTCGATCGCGAGAACTGGGACGACAAGTTCGACGCATTCGAATGGCAATACGATGCCAAACAATTCACGGCCTGGACCAAGGGTATGACGGGTTATCCGATCGTCGATGCCGGTATGCGGCAGTTGTGGAAACACGGCTATATGCACAACCGGGTTCGGATGATCACGGCGTCGTTCATGATCAAGGATCTGATGATCGACTGGCGCAAGGGCGAGCAGTGGTTCCGCGATACGCTTGTCGATGCGGATCCTGCCAACAATTCCGCCAACTGGCAGTGGGTGGCCGGCAGTGGCGCCGATGCCTCGCCCTTCTTCCGGATTTTCAATCCGATCCTGCAGGGCGAGAAATTCGATCCTGACGGCGACTACGTTCGCGAGCATGTGCCCGAACTGGCAAAGCTCGACCGCAAATACATCCACAAGCCGTTCGAGGCGCCGGCGGCGGTGCTGGAGAAGGCCGGGATCGAGCTGGGCGAGACCTATCCGAAGCCCATCGTCGATCACGGCTTTGCCCGCGACCGGGCGCTCGCCGCATACAAGGCGCTCAAGTAGAAAAGCGGGCAAAGAAAAACCCGGCCGAAGCCGGGTTTTTCTTGTCTTACACGAGACGGCTCTGTTCGAGCGCTGCCTCGACGAAACTCGCAAACAGCGGGTGCGGATCGAGCGGTCGGCTCTTCAGTTCCGGATGGTACTGAACGCCAATGAACCACGGATGATCAGGATATTCGACCGTTTCCGGCAGAAGGCCGTCCGGTGACATTCCCGAGAAGACGAGGCCGCAGTTTTCAAGGCGGTCCTTGTATTGGACGTTGACTTCATAGCGGTGACGATGGCGCTCGGAGATATCCGTCGACCCGTAGATCTCGGCGATCTTCGTGCCCTTCTTCAGAGCCGCCTGATAGGCGCCAAGACGCATCGTGCCACCGAGGTTGCCGGCGGTTGACCGCTTCTCGAGCTCGTTGCCCTTCAGCCATTCCGTCATCAAACCGACGACCGGTTCCTTTGCAGGACCAAACTCCGTCGAGGATGCGTCTTCGATGCCGGCGAGATGACGGGCGGCTTCCACCACCGCCATCTGCATGCCGAAGCAGATGCCGAAATACGGAACCTTGCGCTCGCGGGCAAACTGCGCTGCGAGGATCTTGCCTTCGGAACCGCGCTCGCCGAACCCACCGGGAACCAGAATGCCGTGAACCTTTTCAAGCCACGGAGCCGGGTCTTCCTTCTCGAAGACTTCCGATTCGATCCACTCAAGATTGACCTTGACGTGATTGGCGATGCCGCCGTGATGCAGGGCCTCGATCAACGACTTGTACGCGTCCTTGAGGCCTGTGTACTTGCCGACGATCGCGATCGTGACTTCGCCTTCCGGCGTGTGGATGCGGTTGCAGACCTCTTCCCAGGCGTCCAGACGGGGCTTGGGAGCGGGTTCGATGCCGAACGCAGCCAGCACTTCCGAATCGAGGCCTTCCTTGTGGTAGGCCATAGGGACGTCGTAGATGTTGGCGACGTCGAGCGCCTGGATGACCGCGGATGGGCGAACGTTGCAGAACAGCGAAAGCTTGCGGCGCTCGGCCTCCGGGATTTCCCGGTCTGCGCGCACCAGCAGGATGTCCGGCGCGATACCCAGCGCCTGCAGTTCCTTGACGGAATGCTGGGTCGGCTTGGTCTTCAGCTCGCCGGCTGCCGCAATGAACGGCATCAGTGTCAGATGCAGATAGATCGTTGTTCCGCGCGGCAGGTCGTTCTTGACCTGGCGGATCGCCTCCATGAACGGCATCGCTTCGATATCGCCGACCGTACCGCCAACTTCGCAGAGGACGAAATCGTAGTCCTCATTGCCCTCGGTGACGAAATCCTTGATCTCGTTGGTGACATGCGGAATGACCTGAACGGTCGCGCCGAGGTAGTCGCCGCGGCGTTCCTTGTCGATGATGTTCTTGTAGATGCGGCCGGTGGTGATGTTGTCGGTCTTGGTCGCCGAACGGCTCGTAAACCGCTCGTAGTGACCGAGATCCAGATCGGTCTCAGCGCCGTCGTCGGTCACGAAGACCTCGCCGTGCTGCGTCGGGCTCATAGTGCCCGGATCAACGTTGAGATAAGGATCGAGCTTCCTCAGCCGAACCCGGTAACCCCTCGCCTGGAGCAGTGCTCCGAGGGCCGCGGCCGCAATTCCTTTTCCGAGGGAAGAAACCACGCCGCCTGTGATGAATACATATCGCGCCATGGGAGCCACCGAATACCTTCTGATTTCTGATTCCGCCAGCGGAATTTTCTTTTTCCGAAAAAAGTCTGTGGAATCTCCACAAACGAAAACCGGCAGGCTTTTGGCCCGCCGGAGTTTGTTGCCTTCAACCGTGCCTTACTGGCCGGTTGGAACGCTGTTCGTCGGAGCGGGCGTTGCCGGGGCCGGTGTCGCCGGAGCCGGTGCTCCCGTTGCCGGTGCTGTCGGAGCAGGCGCTGAACTCGCGCCATCCGATGGGACGCCGTTGCTTGCCGGCGGAGCGGTCGGTGCCGGGCCGAGCTGGTTCAAGATACCATTGCCTGAACCCTGCTGGCTCTGCGGAATGCGGTCGAGAATATCCGTTGGACGCGATTCGTAGCGTGCCAGAATACCGAGCGCCAATGACGTGACGAAAAACAGCGTCGCCAGGATCGCCGTCGTGCGGGTCAGGGCGTTTGCCGTGCCGCGCGCCGACATGAAGCCGGAACCGCCGCCGATGCCAAGCCCTCCGCCTTCGGAGCGCTGGATCAGCACGACGCCGACAAGCGCCAGCACGATCATGAGATGAATGACGATCAGAACAGTCTGCATGAATAAGATCCCTGCCCCGTTGGCGAGGCAATAGAAGAAGTTTGGCGGCTCTTTACATGAGGCCCGCCCGCTTTCCAAGCCCCTATTGAATGGCTCAGGCGGTCAAGGCCTCATAGACGCCGTAGATGGCGAGAAAATCGTCGGCTTTCAAGCTGGCGCCACCGATCAATGCGCCATCGACATTTTCGATCGCCATCAGCTCCGCCGCATTGCCCGGCTTGACCGAGCCGCCGTAGAGGAGACGCATCCCCTTGCCGTCGTCGCCGAACCGCTTCACAAGTTCTGCGCGCATGAAAGCATGCGCGGCTTCCACATCGCTTGCGGTCGGCGTCACGCCGGATCCGATCGCCCATACGGGCTCGTAGGCAATGACCGTGTTTGCGGCCGTCGCATCATCTGGCAGGGAGCCATCGAGCTGACGCTTCAGAATATCCAGTGTCTGACCGGTGTCGCGTTCCTCCGCCGTTTCGCCGACGCAGACGATCGCGATCAATCCGGCTGCATGGGCAGCCTCGGCCTTGGCGCGAACCGTCGCGTCCGTTTCACGATGATCGACGCGCCGTTCGGAATGGCCGACGATCACATGCGTGCCGAAGCAGTCGGCGATCATGTTTGCTGAAATATCACCGGTATGCGCGCCGCAATCCTTCCGATGACAATCCTGGGCGCCGATCATCAGCGGGCTGTCTGTCGAAAGCGCCGTCGCCACATAGAGAAGCGTGGCCGGCGGGCATATCAGGGTTTCGACCTTTTCCGAGAGAGGTCCCATCACGCCCTGAGCAATCGCCTTGATCTCGGGAAGGCTGTCCCTCGTGCCGTTCATCTTCCAGTTTCCGGCAATAAGCGGGCGAATTTCTGGTGTCATGTCGATCCCTGTTCCTCTCCTCCAGCCGACGCCGTTGAGCGCCGCCACCTAAACGTGCAGAACAGGCCTCCCGACATGTCCTTTCACACTTCGTACGCTGAATAATGAACGCATTTCAAGTGCTTGGATGGATCATGGATGCCGGGACACCGGCCTAGAGCCCACTCATCGCGCACCGCAAGCGATGCACGCCGCGATTCAATCGGTTGAGATCCATTGAAACGCCCGATTGCGCTTAAACCGGTTATTTGTGGGCAATAAGCACGAAATTGAGGGCTTTGCGCCAGTCGATCATCCGGATCGGCGTTCCGTGCCCACCCGTGTTGAAAACGGACATACGGACCGGGTATCCGGCGCTCTGCAATTTCCGGTAGATCTCGGTCTGTCCGCTGGCTGCGTAGACGCTGTCGGCACTGCCATGGGCGATATAGACCGGCAGTTTCGCCTTGGCGAACGGCGTCGACGGCAGACCCGGATCAGGTGGACCGCCGAGCAGGACCATTCCCTTCAGAGAGCGGATCTTCGTGGCGTCACGGCTCACGGCCTGACAGATGAAGCCACCCATGGAGGCGCAGGCGAGGATGATTGGACGTCCAGTCGATTTCTCCGACGCATAGCGGATAAGGGCGGCGATATCGGCTGCACCTTTGTCGTCGAAGGATTTTACGCTTGGCGAATAGTAGGTCCCGCCTGACGCGGTGACGAGGTTCTTCAGCCGGTTGAAATTGCCGCCGAACGTGTAGTCGTTGACGCCGAGCCGCCTGTCGCCGCCCCTGCCGTGAATGAAGATCACCGTGAAGGCGCCACCTTGAGAAGGTCCCACCCTGGTGACATCAAGGGTCCGTCCGGAGAAGGCCAGGGTTTCATTTTCCTGGACACGGCGCGGTCCAAGCGCCACATAGGCATTCTTGACCCGCCGCTCAGGCTCACTGTCACGACCGTTGATGTCGCGCAGTTCCTGATAGTCGATCACCTCGTAAGCGCCGCCGTCCTTAGTCTCCAGCACCTCGAACCTGGAGAAAAGCTCGTCCTTGAACGGCTTGATGGGGCCTTCCTGCGCGAGGCTTGCTGAAGCGGTGAACGCGACCATGCCAGCAAGAAGCGTGCCGAAAAAGAAATGAACTGTGGACATGCGGGCTTTCATTCGGAACCTTCTGTCTTCCAACTTGCCATGCTAAAGCCGAGGCAGCATTGCTGGCAGAGCCGCCGTGTGCGTACGGCATCGCGAGAAAGCCGGTTTTCTTGCAAAATCGCATGTGATTCGAAACAGCACGAGATGGGTATGGCTATCTCCTCCGCACCCCGACAGGTAGTACCGACACCGCCAATGGATGACAATAACGACCTTTTTGCCGATACGCCCGCTCTCCCCAGATCAGCGCCAGCGGAACCTGTACCCGCCGTCAAGGCAGCGCCTTCGCCGCGACGTCCGGCTACAATCGCCGCCGACGGCGACGACTACGGCGCATCGTCGATCCGCGTGCTGGAGGGGCTGGAACCGGTGCGTATGCGCCCCGGCATGTATATCGGCGGCACGGACGAAAAGGCTCTCCACCATCTGTTTGCCGAGGTCATCGACAACTCGATGGACGAAGCCGTGGCCGGCCATGCCAATTTCATCGAGGTGTATCTGGATACCGAAGGTTGCCTGACTGTGACCGACAACGGTCGTGGCATTCCTGTGGAAAACCATCCGCAGGTGCCCGGCAA
The DNA here is from genome assembly GCF_017876855.1 of Rhizobium sp. PvP014. NCBI lineage: Bacteria > Pseudomonadati > Pseudomonadota > Alphaproteobacteria > Hyphomicrobiales > Rhizobiaceae > Rhizobium > Rhizobium sp. PvP014. The sequence continues at coordinate 965,596 of NZ_JAGIOT010000002.1, read as the reverse complement.
GTCGACGCTCGAAGTCATCATGACCAAGCTTCACGCCGGCGGTAAGTTTGACGGAAAGGCTTACGAGACCTCGGGCGGCCTCCATGGCGTCGGCGTCTCCGTCGTCAACGCGCTTTCCGACATGCTGGAAGTAGAGGTTGCGCGCAACAAGAAGCTCTATCGCCAACGTTTTTCCCGCGGCGTTCCGCAAGGTGGGCTCGAAGAACTCGGTGACGTACACAATCGTCGCGGCACCCGCGTCCGCTTCCATCCGGATCCGCAGATCTTCGGCGATCACGCGAAGTTCGATGCCGGTCGCATTTTCCGCATGGCGCGCTCGAAGGCTTATCTGTTCGGCGGCGTCGAAATCCGTTGGAGCTGCGATCCGTCACTGGTTCAGGCCGGTGGCGATGTGCCGGACAAGGCAGTCTTCCATTTTCCCGGCGGTCTGAAGGACTATCTTTCGGCCACGCTCGGCAAGGATTTCACCGTCACTCGCGAAATCTTTGCGGGCCGCACCGAAAAGACCGGTGGTCACGGCGCCATGGAATGGGCCATCACGTGGTATGGTGGCGACCCGCAGGTTCACTCCTACTGCAACACCATCCCGACGACCGAAGGCGGCACGCACGAAGCCGGGTTGCGCATCGCGCTGACCAAAGGCCTGAAGAATTACGCCGAACTGACCCAGAACAAACGTGCCCGCGAAATTACCACTGATGACGTGATGATCTCGGCCGTGGGCATGCTGTCTGTCTTTATCCGCGAGCCGGAATTTGTCGGCCAGACCAAGGACAAGCTTGCGACCGTGGAGGCTCAGCGGCTCGTCGAGAACGTTCTGCGCGACCCCTTCGATCATTACCTGACCGGAAATCCCAACGAGGCCGCGAAACTGCTCGACTGGGTGATCGAGCGCTCCGAAGAGCGGCTTCGTCGCCGCAAGGAAAAAGAGGTCAATCGCAAGACGGCCGTGCGCAAGCTGCGCCTTCCCGGCAAGCTTGCCGATTGCTCACAGAACACGGCCGAGGGCGCCGAACTGTTCATCGTCGAGGGTGACTCGGCTGGCGGCTCGGCGAAGCAGGGCCGTAACCGGTTGAACCAGGCCATTCTTCCGCTCCGAGGTAAAATCCTCAACGTCGGCTCGGCAAGCCGCGAGAAACTCTCGGCCAACCAGCAGATCGCAGATCTCGTGCAGGCGCTTGGCTGCGGCACGCGTACGAAATACCGCGAGGAGGATCTTCGCTACGAGCGGGTCATCATCATGACCGACGCCGATGTCGACGGCGCCCATATCGCATCGCTGCTGATCACGTTCTTCTATCAGGAAATGCCCGAACTCATCCGCGGCAGCCATCTTTATCTGGCCGTGCCGCCGCTTTACGTCATCCGGCAGGGTGGCAAGACCGTCTATGCCCGCAACGACGCGCATCGGGCCGAATTGATGGAAACGGTGTTCAAGGGCAAGAAAGTCGAAATCGGTCGCTTCAAAGGCCTTGGCGAGATGATGGCTGCGCAGTTGAAGGAAACGACCATGGACCCCGCCAAACGCACGTTGCTGCGCGTCGGGATCGACGAGGTGGATTTCGAAGGCACGCGCGAGGCGGTCGACAATCTGATGGGTACACGGCCCGACGCGCGCTTCCGGTTCATCCAGGAACGCGCCGCCTTTGCCGATAACCTCGATATCTGATTGCTGCGACCGGAAGACTTCCGGTCGCATTTTGAAGCTATCGTTCCAGAACCTTGCTGACGGCGGCGATCAACGCCGTCGCTTCATAGGGCTTGCGCACAACCGGCGCTGAAAATGTCGCTGGAATGATAGAGCGATCGCTGTATCCCGTCGCAAACACGAAGGGCACGTGACGACGCAGAAGTTCTTCCGCGATTGGAAGCGACGTACCGGATCCCAGATTGACATCGAGGATCGCGACGTCCGGGGTGAAATCCTTGAGGCGGCGAAGCGCGTCCGAGACCGAAGGCGATGTCGATACCTTGTCGATACCATTGTCCGCCAGCATCGCCTCGACATCGGCTGCGATCAGCATCTGATCTTCCACAAGAAGGAACTCCAGATTGCCGAGTGATCGCTCGCTCGCCGTCCGTCCGCCGAGCCCATCCAGGTGGAGATCGTCCTCGGATGCCGCGTCATCATCTGCGTGAACGTGCTTGGAGGGGATGACAAAGACCGCGTTGACGCCCTCGGGCGGATAGTCGACCGATGCCCGACCATCTAGCTCGAAGGGCATGCTGCGGCTGATAAGGACACTGCCGAACCCACTGCGACTGGGCGCCTTTGTGACCGGACCACCGGTTTCTTTCCAGGTCAACTCGCAGTCGCCATCGGCGCTTCGGCCCCACTCGATGTCGAGCCGACCGTCAGATACCGAGAGCGAACCGTATTTTGCAGCATTGGTAGACATTTCGTGCAGGACGAGGGCCATGACGGAAAACGCACGGCTATCAAGCCAGAATCGCGGTCCGCTCATCGTCACGATGCGGCCGCTTCCCTTATAGGGCTGCAGTTCGGCTTCGAGAAGGTCGGCCAGATGTCCGCCATCGCCGCTGCGGACGACCTGATCATGCGCATAGGCCAATGCCTGAATGCGTCCCTTCAGCGAGCCGACGTAATCGGACAGCGGTCTTGAGTCATCCACAGGATGCCCCACGAGCGCCTTGATCACAGACAGGATGTTCTTGACGCGGTGGTTGAGCTCCTCGTTGAGCATGCGCTGGCGCACGTCCGCCTTACCGCGCTCGTCCGCAAGCAGTTCGTTATGATGCAGTACGGTTTCGACAAGAACTGCCCTGATGGCGTCGGCAATCTCGAGATCCGTATCGGTCCAAGGTTGAGCCTTGAGGCGTACCTGTTCTTTCCAGATGGCGAAGCTCGACCTCGGCGTCAGTCGCTCCCCATGCGGTCCGCTGGTATACTGCTTGTCGGGATTGCCTGCCCAATCGAGGGTCTGCACGACTTCCTTGCGGAAGAAAAACAGATAGTCGCGAGGGCGCTGGGACAACGAAATGGCAAGAACGCCGCTCACGTCGTCCGGCGAGATCATCGACAACGGTAGCGACCGAGACAATTCGGCCGTCGACCAAATCCGTCCGCCTGCGACGCCGCCGACCAGTTCCGCCAGTTCGGCAACGAGATGCTCCTGTGGCACGAGGCCCTGCCCCGTCCAGATCCCGTCAAGCCAAAGCCCGACCCCATCGCAGGGTAGCATGCCGCCGAAATCATCCAGCGAACTTCTCAACAGCCCGCTGATATCGTTGTGGTTGGAAGCGATCTGAAGGAATCGGTCAAGCGAACGTCTGGCAAGATTTGCCGTTTCGACCAGTTGCTTTTGTTTCAGCGCGCTCAAATGCAGGGAGAAGAACTCGCCGAACGTTTCTGCCGCAACGCGCTGGGGCATCGACAAGGTCTTTGGCGAATAGTGGTGGCAGGCCATCAGCCCCCACAACTCCCCATCAACGATGATGGACACCGACATCGAGGCAGAGACGCCCATGTTGCGAAGATACTCGCAGTGGATCGGCGAAACACTCCTCAGATGCGCGAAGGACATATCAAGCGGCAGGCCGTCTTCGCCCAACTCAGGGACGATGGCCACACGCTCGTTGTCAGCGTTGGAGATGACGCGGATGGTGTTCTTGATGTAGAGAATGCGTGCCTGTTTCGGGATATCCGCTGCAGGAAAATACTGGCCCTTGAAGCTCTCGAGGTCGCGGCGTTTGTATTCGCTGACGACCTTGCCGGACCCTTCCTCCTCGAAACGATAGACCATCACGCGGTCATATCCGAGCATGGCGAACATCAGCCTTGCAGCGTTCTCGATAAGCCTGTCGATGCTCTTCATGTTGCGAATGCGGCTGATCAACATGCGCGCAACTTCGAGCGGCTGATCGGCATCGTTGGAAGCCGGCTCGAACTCGATGATCACCTTGGAATCGAAACGATGCAACGAGATGTCGAAAGCTTTGCCTGACGGGAGTCGCAAGGCATGGCGTAGCGCCGGGCGTGCTGGATCATCAGAGGTCGCGAGCGCGTTGCGAAGCGAATGGGCCGCTTCGCCACCGACGACGTCCTCGAGCCTCCGGCCGTTGATGTCACCTTCAACACCGAGCATCTCTCCGACATTCGCAGAGTGGTGAAGAATCTCAGCGCCAGTTAAGTCGCAGGCAAGAATGCAACCATGCGGTTGAATGCTCCCTGGGATGTGAATTGGCTCGCGGTCGCAATTTGTGAGGTCGACCGCCTCCGCATTGAGCATCATTAAAGTCCTTGGATCTCGTCTCTTATAAAACACGCGTACGTTACGGTTATCTATTGTTCTGCTCTACCGAAACAAGGGGCGCTGACAAAGACGGTTTAGCCATCGCGATGCCCTAGACGAAGTTATGGTTCGGTGTTTTCACATTTGTATCGTATCTGAAGGATAGGCAGACGATGAAGGGCTCGGTTAAGAGGTCCACGGTAGGCTTGCAGCGTAATGGCCGAGACACCATATCGGCGACAGCAATCGGGAGTGGCAGTATATCGTGAGCGCGCAAGATGATCGGAACATCCCTATAGAACCGCGTTGGCTGGGACCGGTCTCTCCCAATCGCATTGCTCTGATACCGGCGATATCGGCAGCTCGATGGCTTCTGGTCCTGATTGTTGCTGCGTCGATTTATTTCTTCTACGGCTTCCTTGTGCCGGTTCTGGCCGCCTTGGTCATTGGATTTGCGAGCTGGCCACTTTATCGCAAGCTCTTGGTCCGCGTTGGCGGAAACACGACAATCGCCGCGACGCTTGCCATTCTGTTCATCCTCGCCTTTCTGATTGTGCCGATCGGCGTCGCGATCAGCTACACCACGGGTGAACTGCGCCAGTGGTTCAGCTGGGCGGTCGAAGTGAACAGGTTCGGGGCACCGCCTCCAGCCTGGATCATCGGCCTTCCCTGGGCCGGTGATTGGCTCGGGTTGCAGTGGACAAAGCATGTTGGGTCACCTGGCGCCATCGGCGAGCTTGTACAGATCGTTAGCGGAGCCAATATCGGCAATATCTACCGCGCCGTGATTGCTGCCGGAGATGGCGTCTTCCATCTCGTTCTGACCATGCTGTTCATGATGATCGCGCTGTTTTTCGTTTATCGTGACGGCGCATCGTTTTCACGCCAGATTGATCTCGTTGGTGAGCGCATCCTGCCGTCGCGGTGGGAGCGGATTTCGCGTGTCGTACCGGCGACAATTAGTTCGACGGTGACCGGGATGACGTTGATTGCGATCGGCGAAGGCATCGTGCTTGGCGTGGCCTACTGGATTGCTGGCGTCCCCTCGCCTGTGACACTTGGGGTCATCACTGGTGTAATGGCGCTTATTCCGGGCGGCGCGCCGCTTTCGTTCACGCTGGTATCTGCCTATCTCGTTGCCAACGGCTCGTTCGTCGCAGGGATCGGGCTGTTCACGTGGGGTGCGGTGGAATTGTTTATCGTCGACAAGACGGTTCGTCCGCGCCTGGTTGGCGGCCCGATCAAACTGCCATTCCTTCCCACATTCTTCGGCCTTGTTGGTGGTGTGAAAACCATGGGCTTTCTCGGACTGTTTATCGGTCCGGTTCTGATGGCGCTGATTGTGTCGATATGGCGGGAATGGATTCGCGAGGTCCGGATGGCAGAGACGACCGAAGTGCAATCGGCCGACCTTGCGGTGTCGCCCACCGAAGCGGCGGAGCGGGCCTATAAGCGAAAGGCGCAAACGCCTTAAGCGTTCAGCCCCGCTGCCGTGACGCCTCGCTGGCGCCATCATTGAGCAATCTAACCCCCAACAACCGCCATTGGGGAAAACAGCATGAATTCCGCGCTCATCGTCATGAGTATTTTGGGCTGCAACGATTCGGCCACGGACTGCCGCTACATCTCGACGGTCGACCAGAGATGGCCAACGGTCGCCATGTGCGATGCCGTTTCCGAAGAAAGGCTACCGTCCTATGCCAATCAGCATTATCCTGTAATCATCGCCGTCTGCCAAAATCCGGACGATGCGATCGAGACAGCAACACAGTCGCAAACCCCTCCCGTGCGGGATCAAGCGTCCGAGCCGATAGCGGCGGCTCCGGAGCCAGACAGCGACGTAAGCGAGAAGCAGAAGGAAGGTCTGGCCAGCCGTGCGATCCAGCGGGTTCGCAACGTTTTGCCAACGACCGAAGGCGTCAAGACGCTCGTGACGACGCCCGTAAGGCTTGTCGAAGGCGGTTATTCGTGGGTTGCCAAGCGTTTCGACCGCTAAGCTCAGGCAGCAAGCGCTAACTCGCTCGCATAGGCCCGTGCGGCGAACCGCATCTCCAGACGATGCCGTCTCTCGATCATCTGGATCATATCCGAGACTGCCGGATGCTGCCCTGCAGCCCCTGAAAACCTCTCGATCAAACGACCGCAGACATCAGCGGTGGAACGACCCGCCGACGCGTCGCGCCAGAGCAGGACAGCCTCGACGAAGACGGCGGCAATCTCTCTTGTCAGACCACAGGCTTCAAAAAGGGCGCGAACGGCATGAAGGCGGCCTGTCGCCAGGATAGGCCTCACGCGACGCTCTCCGAGCCCGGAAAGGGTCGATACCGCCTCTGCAACGAGGTCCGCTTTGCCAAGGCAAAGGGCGTGGATCAGGAAAGACGGTGTGAGGCGTCCCGATGCCCGGAGATGCTCGACGAGTGCCGGCACTTCCTGCTGGGACGTCGTTCCTGCAATTGCGACGGTTGCCGCTTCGTCGGCCTCGCGGCCCACATATTCGATACGGCCGCGAGCAAGCGTCGAGCGGACCAGACCGCAGTTGAGAAGCGTGTCCGCGATATGGCTAACGAGCATGTGGCGCGCTTCTGAAGGAAGGTCTTCGCGCTCGAGCAGAAGGTTGCGAATGTCGTGGCGCTGTCCATGCCGCTCGGCGATCCGGCGCAGGGATATGCCTGTGATCAACGCAGTGCCACTTTCGAGCAGAATTAGAATTTCCGGCTCGTCGCCGATTTCTGCAAGTGCTGCACAGGCGCCGCGGGAAAGATTGGGCCGCGAGGCGATCAGACGCCGGATCATTCCATCGCCTCGGCCGATCAGGTCGACAAGATCCGAGTCGCTTATGACGGGCGAGCGGGCAATCACCGTACAGGCGATCTCGACCTGATCTTCCGCAAGCGCGAGGATGATCGCACGAGGAGCCTGGGGCGAATCGGCGATCGATTCTGCCAATGCGAGACGTACGCGCGGCGAAGGGTCATCGAGAAGGTAAGTGATCGCCAATCCGGCAGCCTTGCGCTCTTCCGCCCCCATCGCCGCGTGGAGATATGCCCGACCAAGGGCATCCGCTGCGCGGGAACGGTCCCCAGCCCTTGCCGTCTCAGCCCAACGAAGAAATGCCTGTACGATCACGACCTGCCCCGGAAACACAACGCTGCTGCTCCGTCTGGAACAGCCTGGTGCCACGGTAGAGACAAAAAGTTTAAGATTGGTTCACCATGTTCCACACCCGGCGCGGCGCACCTCACGCGTAGCCTGAACCAGGCCGAGAGTATGAAATCTCACGTCGGACGGATCAGTTCGAACACGCCCTCGCCGGCATCGGAATAGTCACGGTAGCCCATGCGGCCGACCGGTCGGGCAAGCTGCATGTCGATTCGGCCATCCCGGATGATGTCTTCGGAGATATGGATTCCGACCACCTCGCCAAACACCATGTAGGCGTCGGTGAGCTCGCCCTTGAGATCCTTCGGCTGGATCACTTCGGTAAGACGGCATTCCAGCGCGGTATAGGCCTCCGCAACGTAGGGCGCGTCGACGACCTCTCCCATTCTGGCGGTGAGGCCAGCCAGGTCGAACTCATTCACCCCGTAATCTACCGGAGCCGAGGAAGCGTTGACCTGTTCGGAAACATGGCGGCTGGCCATGCTTGCCGTGAAAAAACCCGTGTCCGACGCATTCTTCAGACTGTGCTTGCGTCCCGACGAGGAGAACATCACGATCTTGGGGTTATCGGACACGATGTTGAAGAAAGAATAGGGCGACAGGTTCAGCGAACCGTCGCGGCCTTTGGTACCGATCCAGCCGATCGGCCGCGGCGCTACGATCGCCTTGAAGGGATCATGGCGCATGCCGTGGGCGTTTGTGTCGGTGCGATAAAACATGCGTTCAACCTGCGTAGGTGACAATGTCGGCAAGAGCCGGCCGCGGCCGGTCCGGCGTCGCGAAATCGCTCGAGCCGATATGAATGAAACCCGCGACCTTTTCGCCCGGGCTTATGCCAAGAGCGTCGAGGGCTCGCTCGTCGTAGCACACCCACTCGGTGCGCCAGTTGGCAACATAGCCATGTGCATTTGCAGCCATCAGCATGTTGAGGCAGACAGCGCCAGCCGACAGGACCTGCTCCCATTCAGGGATTTTGACGTGGGGCTGCGCGGTGCTGACAACGGCAACGACAAGCGGTGCACGTGTGAAACGCGTCAGTTCAGCCTGTTTGGCCGGTTCATTCATCTCCGGGTTACCGGCGAGCGCGAGTTCAAGGAAGGCTTCGCCGAGCTTCGTGCAAACGTCACCCCGATAGACGACAAGGCGCCAAGGCGCGATTTTGCCATGATCGGGAACGCGGACCGACATGCTCAAGATCGATTCGAGCTCTTCTTGCGATGGGCCCGGGCCTGTGATCTGGGCAACGGGCGTCGAGTGGCGCTCTTGCAGGTAATCGCTGAGCTTCAGGTTGTTTTCCATGTCGAAAGCTTCCGATCGATACGTGATATAGAGGTAGGCCTTGAAAATGCCCGGACGTTCGTCTTCAAGTGGCTTCTCGCAAAACAAGAGTCAACGGGTCATATCCTGATGCCAGGCCTATCGTTCGTTACCCGTATCGCTGCTGCAGGCCTGCTGCTGTTGACCGCTGCCGACCTGGGTTTCGCGCAAAGCGATGCGTTCGGAAGCTTCCGCCAGCTCGACAGCACGGGGAAGATGCCCAAGCTGAACGCCTTCTCGGCCACACCGGGCGAAAGCGCCGGCTCGATCGCGAAGGATGTGCGGTTTGATGCCAGGCTGACGGCTGACAGCGACGTGATGCAGGAAGGTCTTGCCTGGCGCGTGTTCAGCCCGATTGCCGGTGTGGACGGCAAGCTTCCGCTTGTTGCAAGCTCCGACGGCGGATCCGCCGCCTTCCAGCTGGCGCCGGGTGATTATTTCGTGAATGTCGCGTTCGGCCGCGCCGGCGTCACGAAAAAAGTAACTGTACCCTCTGAAGGCGACTTCCAGAAACAGACCCTTGTCCTTGATGCCGGCGGGTTCATCCTGAACGCGGTTGCCGGAGCGGACCAAACTATCCCACCGGCACAGCTGAGCTTCTCCGTCTATGCGGCCGAAGTCCGCGAAAACGGCGATCGGGCCCTGGTGATGTCGGAGGTGAAGCCCAACACGATCGTGCGGCTTGCGACAGGGACCTATCACGTGGTTTCTGAGTACGGTGACATCAACGCCGTCGTGCGTGCCGACATCCAGGTGGAAGCGGGCAAGCTGACGCAGGCTGTCTTGCAGCACAAGGCCGCGGAGGTGTCGCTGAAGCTCGTGTCTCAGCCGGGTGGCGAAGCCATCGCCGACACGGCCTGGTCGGTGCTGACGGCAGCGGGCGACGTGGTCAACGAAAGCGTCAGCGCCCTGCCCTCCATGGTGCTGGCCGAGGGCGACTATCTCGCCGTTGCCCGCAACAAGGACAAGATCTATCAGCGCGAATTCAAGGTGACGGCTGGTAACAACGTGGATGTCGAGGTGTTGATGCGCAATGCCAACCCGTCAGATGCCACGACCGCTGCCGTCGTGCCCGACTGACATCGGCTTTCTGGGTCAACTGGCCTTCTTGAGAAACCGCTGACGTCTGACGGGTCGCATGGAGAAGACGGCACTGTGGAGCAGACCGAGCAACTCCTTGCGGTCTGTGGTCCCAGCCATATCGTCCCAGCTCATCACCCTGCCCACCCGTGCCGTGATCGACGTTCCAGACAGGCGTTTAAACTCGCGGATGAGAAGCGACAGCCTGAATGTCATCGAGATCCGGCTGGCCAGATGAAAGAGCCGACCATTCTGCCCCTCGAAATAGACCGGAACCACGTTGGCCCTGGTAGCCTGAATGAGTTTTGCGGCGAAGATCTTCCACGGCAGGTCGTCGGCAATGCCGAAGCCCTTCTTCGCGGTTGCGACACCGCCGGCTGGAAAGATAATGATGGTCGTGCCGTCTTTCAGCAGCCGTATCGCTTCGTTCCGCGTGTGCATGTTCAGCACCAGCGCCTCCTTCGTCTCCTCGAAGGATACGGGCAGCGAATAGGGTTCCATCTCAGGAACCTTCAGGAGATCGTTGTGGATCAGCACGCGGAAAGGTCGGCCGAGCTGTTCGGCAAGTGCCAGCACGGCAATTCCGTCTCCGATGCCGAACGGATGGTTTGCAACGATGACCAGTGGAGACTGCAGCTGTTCTTCGGGAGGCCATGCGCCTTCGATCTCGAGACCCACGTCGATGATATCGAGCATCTTGCCGAAGACGCGGTCGCTCTTGCCGACGATGTCGGTGCGCCAGATATCATACAGCCGGGCGAAACGATCGCGTCCCGAGAGCCCTTCGATAGACCGGATGAACCAGCGCTTGAAGCGCGGATCCCTGTCATTGGCGTAGGACAGTTCTCTGAACCGCAAATCAGTCTCCCAACGGAAAGGCGCATCCGATGGGAAGGCAATATTACAAAACGATTGCAGTTTTTTGACAGCACCCGCGGACATGGCCCGCGGGCGCTGGTCTTGATCAGGCCGGGCGCTTTCTCAGTGCTGCGCGGCGGCGAAGGTCCGGTGGCGTCGCTTCTTCCGAGAGCGACCGGATCGCCTCTTCAAGCGTCATCGACGTTTGCGCCTGCGACCCCAGACGACGGATGTTGACCGAGTTCTCCTCGGCTTCCTTCTTGCCGCAGACGATGATGACCGGCACCTTGGTCACCGAATGCTCGCGGACCTTGTAGTTGATCTTCTCGTTGCGGAAGTCGGTCTCGACCTGCAGGCCGGCATCGCGCAACTGTTCGGCAACTTCCCGACCGTAGTCGTCTGCGTCCGAAGTGATGGTCGCGACAACGACCTGGGTCGGTGCAAACCACAGCGGCATGTGGCCTGCGAAGTTCTCGATCAGAATGCCGAGGAACCGTTCCATCGAGCCGCAGATGGCACGGTGGATCATCACCGGCTGCTGCTTTTCCGAGTTGGCATCGATGTAGAAGGCGCCGAAGCGCTCCGGCAGGTTGAAGTCGACCTGAGTCGTGCCGCACTGCCATTCGCGACCGATCGCGTCCTTCAGCGTGTATTCGAACTTGGGGCCATAGAAGGCGCCCTCGCCCGGAAGAATGCCGGTCTTGATGCGACCGCCGGACTGTTCTTCAATGGTTTTCAGAACGTCCGTCATGACGCTTTCGGCGCGATCCCAGAGATCATCGGTGCCGACGCGCTTTTCCGGACGCGTGGAGAGCTTCACGACCACTTCCTCGAAGCCGAAATCCTCGTAGACGGAGAGGATGAGATCGTTGATCCGCAGGCACTCGGCCGCCATCTGCTCGTCTGTGCAGAACACGTGCGCGTCGTCCTGCGTGAAGCCGCGCACGCGCATCAGACCATGAAGCGCGCCTGACGCTTCGTAGCGGTGAACGAGACCGAATTCGGCAAGCCTGATCGGCAGTTCGCGATAGGACTTCAGACCGTGCTTGAAGATCTGGACGTGGCCGGGGCAGTTCATCGGCTTCAATGCGAAGACGCGATTGTCCGCTCCCTCGTCCTTCGGATGCGTGAACGCGTAAGCGGATTTCACCGCGAACATGTTTTCCTGATACCAGCCCCAGTGACCTGACGTTTCCCAGAGAGACGCGTCGAGAACCTGCGGTGCGTTGACCTCTTCGTAGGTGCCGGCCAGGCGGCGGCGCATGTAGGACGTCAGGGTCTGGAACATGCGCCAGCCCTTGCCGTGCCAGAAGACGACGCCGGGGCCCTCTTCCTGGAAATGGAACAGGTCCATTTCACGCCCGAGCTTGCGATGGTCACGCTTTTCGGCTTCGGCCAGGATATGCAGGTAGTTGTCGAGCTGCTCCTGCTCCGCAAAGGCTGTGCCGTAGATGCGCGTCAGCATGACATTGTTGCTGTCGCCGCGCCAATAGGCGCCAGCCACCTTCATCAGCTTGAAAGCCGTGCCGATCTGGCCCGTGGACGCCATATGCGGCCCGCGGCACAGGTCGAACCAGTCGCCCTGATAATAGATCTTCAGATCCTGGTCTTCGGGAATGGCATCGACCAGCTCGACCTTGTAGGCCTCGCCCTTGGCTGCAAAAACCTCGCGCGCCTTGTTGCGCGGCCAGACTTCCTTGGTGAAGGGCTTGTTGCGCTGGATGATTTCCTTCATCCGCTTTTCGATCTTCGGCAGGTCGTCCGGGGTGAAGGGCTCGGCCTTGGCAAAGTCGTAATAGAAGCCGTTCTCGATGACGGGACCGATGGTCACCTGCGTGCCGGGCCAGAGCTCCTGGACGGCTTCTGCCATCACGTGCGCTGCATCGTGGCGGATCAGTTCGAGTGCCCTGGGGTCCGTACGGGTAACGATCTCGATCTGACCGTCGACGACGGGGTCGGAGAGATCGCGCACGGTGCCGTCGATCGCGATCGCGACAGACTTTTTGGCAAGCGACTTGGAAATGGATTCGGCAACTTCACGGCCGGTCGTGCCGGCATCATACGTGCGGACGGAGCCATCGGGAAATGTAAGGGAAACCTGGGACATGTTCTATCTCCTGTCCAGTCCCGCCAACGAATGCGGGTGGTGGTAAAATGGCCAGATCGACCGGCCGGCAACGGGCGCGGTGATAGTGTGTTTCGGGCCGTTAGTAAAGGTTTGGAACCCGCGAACGGATGGTCGGAAAGCCTATAGCTTCCGAGCTCTGGCGAGCTGCAAGGACTAACGTCATTTGAGATAGTTGGGCTGGTGTCACGCTTATCCATGACGCCAGTATCGCCAGGGCATCCACCAGACCTGGCGTTGCCTCTGCAGGTCCGGAACCGGGTCCAGTCCGCCGGAGCCACCCGGACCGCAGCGCGCGACTCGGTACAGTGTCATCCAGAGACCGGGCCAGAGCCCGTGTCGGGCGATCGCCTCGTAGCCATACTCGGAACAGGTCGGAATATGGCGGCAGCCGTTTCCGACAAAGCCGGAAAGAGTGAGCTGATAGAACCGGATCAGTCCCATACCGGCGAGGCGTCCGGGCGTCTTTTTGAACAGGCCTTGCCAGTTTCGCGATCGATAGGGCCCGCCGCGTTTTGTGTTGTGGTCACAATCCGGCGAACCGCACATCAGGCGGTCGCTTTGTCGGCCCGGTCGCGGACGTCGATCTGATCGAGCGCGTCAACGACCGCATCGAACGTCAGCATGGTAGACGGATGCCGGGCCTTGTAATCCTTCACAGGCTTCAGGTAGCGCATGTCTTCGAAGCGGCCGACCGGGCCTTCGCCGCCCTCTTTCAGCATCGACAGCATGTCGACCCTCGCCTGGCGCAGTTCGTCGACCGGCGCGCCGACGATATGCCGTGCCATGATCGACGACGACGCCTGACCAAGGGCGCAGGCCCTCACCTCGTGAGAGAAGTCGCTCACCACGCCGTCACTGACTTTCAGGTAAACACGAACTTTTGAACCACAGAGCTTGGAGTGCTTTTCGGACGTCGCATCCGCATCGTCCATTGCACCCGCGCGGCCAATGTTCCCCGCAAACTCAAGAATTTTCTGGTTATAGATCTCGTCCATGTCGCTCGCTCACGTCATCGTCCTCGACATCCGCTCGACCGATCGAACGCACCGTCTACCGGGATGACCTACCACAATCTGGATTAGGCCCCTATATGTTGTCCGCGACGGGAATTATCAAGGAAACACGTTTTCGAGAAACGCTTGAAAACGGCGATGGTATGCCTTGAAAATTCGGGACGCGCAGACGAAAAGTCAGGAAACTGGTATTCCGGCGTGATCCATGGCGATCAGCTTTTTTACCATAGTGAGATCGGATGTGGCCCTGGCCCGCATCGAGGGACACAAGATGGATGCTATTTTGAAGAATTTTCCGGCCTCCAGCCAGAAACAGCCTCGTCCGACCCAGCAGGAAGCTGAGGACGCCGTGCGCGTCTTGCTCCAGTGGTCTGGTGACGATCCAGAGCGCGAAGGTTTGCTCGATACGCCGAAGCGCGTTGCAAAAGCCTATCGCGAGCTCTTTTCGGGCTATGATCTGTCCGCCGAAGAGGTTCTCGGCCGGACCTTCGAGGAGGTCTCTGGTTATGACGATATGGTTCTCGTTCGCGATATTCCATTCTTCTCCCATTGCGAGCACCACATGCTGCCGATCAAAGGCAAGGCCACCGTTGCCTATCTTCCGCAGGGCCGGGTCCTAGGGCTGTCCAAGATCGCGCGTGTGATCGAGATCTACGGTCGTCGCCTCCAGACACAGGAAAATCTGACAGCACAGATCGCCAGCGCGATCGACACGACATTGAAGCCGCGCGGTGTGGCCGTCCTGATCGAGGCGGAACACATGTGCATGGAAATGCGCGGTGTGGAGAAGCAGGGATCTCAGACGCTGACGACCCGGTTTACCGGTGAGTTCAAGACCGACGCGGCCGAGCAGGCGCGTTTCTTTACCATGGCCCGCAACCGCTGAGCGCCGAAATGACAATAACTTTTCAAGCGCCGTCGTCGGATAAGGCCGAGCTCGAGGGTGACGGCGCCTTTACGCCGCGTTTCGATACCGACGGTCTTGTGACCGCTGTCGTGACCGACATTCGCGATGGCGAATTGCTCATGGTGGCGCATATGAACGCCGAGGCGCTCGCGCTGACGGTCGAGACGGGCGTCGCTCACTACTACAGCCGGTCGAGAGCGAAACTCTGGAAGAAGGGCGAGACCTCCGGCAATCTGCAGACTGTGCATGAGATCAGGACCGATTGCGATCAGGACGCCGTCTGGCTCAAGGTCTCGATGTCCGGCCATGACGCCGCTTGCCACACCGGGCGACGCTCCTGTTTCTATCGTGCGGTAAAGAAAAGTGACGGTGGCGCTGTCCTTGAAATACAGGATCAACAGCGTCACTTTGATCCAGAGCATGTGTATTCTGGTCATGATGAGACGGGAAAGCGGTAGGCGTCTGCACCGCTTTCATACCATCCCCACCTGAATAACGAATTGGCAACCAAACGATGCGTTAATTGGCGTACGTGGCTGTGTTCAGCTGAGAGGTGATGGCGATGATGAATTGGAGTTGGAGTCGCAACGAGCGGCAAGCCGCGCCAGCAGACGCTGTCACAAATCGGCTCCAGACGTCCCCTCCTCCCATTGTCATTGAGCAGCCACGCAAGGCAAAGCTGTCTTTAGCACTTGGTGGCGGCGCGGCCCGCGGATGGGCGCATATCGGCGTGTTGCGCGCGCTTGACGAAGCCGGCATCGAAGTCGGGATGATTGCCGGCACATCAATCGGCGCGCTGGTCGGAGGCTGTTATCTCGCAGGCAAGCTCGACGAACTCGAAAGCTTTGCCCGATCTCTGACCATGCGGCGGATCGCGGCGCTTCTCGACCTCACCATCGGTGGCGGCGGCCTGATCGGTGGCATGCGGTTGACGAAGCGAATGCAGGAACACCTGCAGGGCATCTCCATCGAAGATCTCGACCGCCCCTTCGTCGCAGTCGCGACGGAACTTCATACCGGGCACGAAGTGTGGATTTCGGCCGGCTCTCTGATCCGCGCCCTTCGGGCGTCCTACGCGCTGCCGGGGATTTTCGAACCTGTGAAATGCAGCGGCCGCACGCTGGTCGATGGCGCGCTGGTCAATCCGGTCCCGACCTCCGTCTGTCGCGCCTACGAGCAGCCGCTGGTCGTGGCCGTGAACCTCAACTACGATGTCTTCGGCCGGTCCGCGGTTGTCAAACACACTGCAGCCGATGCGCCGGACGATCACGAGCGTTCGCGCCATCAGGACGACCCCCGCGTCGGTGTCACCGGCACCATGGTGCAGGCGTTCAACATCATCCAGGAGCGCATATCGCGGGCGAGACTGGCCGGCGATCCGCCTGATCTGGCGCTGCATCCGCGCCTCAACGATATCGGTCTGTCCGAATTCCACCGCGCCGGCGAGGCGATCGACCGGGGCTATGAAGCCACCATGTCGCAGATCGTGGCGCTTCAGCGCATGCAGGAAGTTTTCGCCCGCTAAGATGCGGGCGAACGTGCCACATTCGCTGCCAACTTACCCGGCGATATAGGCCTTCATCTGTTCGGCTTCGATCTCCACTTCGCGCAGCCGCGATTTCACGACGTCGCCGATCGAAATGATGCCGGAGAGCTTGCCGTCGGCTTCTACCGGGACATGGCGGAACCGTCCCGCCGTCATCATGCCCATCACCTCGTCTGCCGTCTGATCCTCCCGACAGCGTTGCACGGAGGTTGTCATGACGGCCTTGACCGGCTGCTCCAGCGCATCGACGCCTTTGGTGGCGATGCAGTGGACGAGGTCTCTCTCGGTAAAAATGCCGGCAATACGCCCCTCCATACCGGCAATGATCACGGCACCGATGTTTCGGTCGTTCAAGATGCCCGCGATCTGGCGCAACGTCTCGTCCGGGCTGACGGTCACGACGTTACGGCCCTTCGAATCCAGCATGCTCTTTACGGTCGTCGACATGGCTCGCTCCTCCAAAACCATTCGAACCGAAACGTCTCCCCTCAAAGACGTTTGCGGCACAGTCCCTCGACGCGAAGTTTAAGACGACAGCAACTGGAGATCAAGCGGGCGCCAATGGATGGTCATCGGCGGCAATCCTGTCGAACAGGCCGAAAAACAAGAAGCCGAAGAGAAAGCCACCGATATGAGCATCCCAGGCAATTTCTCCGACATCGGATCCGATCAGCGGCAGGCCGATGGCGACAAGCACGTTTCCGAAGAACCACATCGCCGTGAAAATCACCACTGTCCGGTTCCGGAAAGAGCCGAGTATGGACTGACGTGGATGGAGATGGCCGAAACTGCGGTCGTATCCGCGGCCGTCCGGGAACGCGAACCGGCACGCGGCGCCCATCAAGCCTGAGACGACGCCTGAAGCGCCGACGAGCAGCGTCTGGTCGCCCCAATGCAGGCCGGCGTGGAAGAAAGCTGCCGCCGCTGCCGAGAAAATCCAGAACAGCACGTAGCGGAGAGTTCCGATGCGACGCACGACCGGCGCTCCAAAGGCAACCAGCCAGAGTGCGTTAAAGCCGATATGCTCGATACCGCCATGCAGGAAGGAATAGGTGACAGGCGTCCACAGCCATTCAAAATTCTGCTCCGCAAACGGAACGACGTAGCGTACGGGCGTGAAGGCGAACCACATCAGCACCGAGATCTGCGCCTCCTCGTCGAGCAAGTAAGCATCGACAAGATAGACGACGGCCAGGAACAGGACCGTGATCACCAGACTTCGGGGAAGATTGAAAACTGGCTGCGACGACTGGTCGTCGATGGTGTCCGCATCCCTGTCCGTATCGTTCGTGGCACCCGGCAGGTCTTGCCTGTCGCTCATTACAATTCCTTCCCTGTTGAAGCGTCAGGCTTACAGGACGACCCGCCTGAAGAAAAGCTGCAGATAGCACCGGATACAAGCACTTAGTCGCCGGGTTCGACATTCTTTCGTCTAGGCTCACCGCTCTGGCATGGTTTTCGCAGCGTTAAGGCTGACCCTCGTGTTGTGCCTTAGAAAGCGGTTCAGCACGGGATGAAGCGTCTCGAAATGGATCACGGGAAAGCGAATGCGAAATCCGGCTACGACGGAAATCTTCGAATACTGGACAGGTCTGTGCGACGGGCGGTTGCCTCCCATGCGCAACGAGATCGATCCGGTCGCCCTGCGCAGATTTCTGCCTCATCTCTTCATCGTCGCAAACGAGGCAGACGACCAATTGACGTTTCGGCTTGCGGGAACGCGGTTATGCGAGTTGTTCGGTGGCGAGTTTCGCGGAATGCCGTTCCGCACGATCTGGGATCTCGAAGAAAACGATCGCGCCCAGGAGGTCGTCATTCAGATCCTCGTCCATGAGAAACCCGCGATTGCCGACGTAGTCCTGAACGTAGCCGGCACGTCAATCGAATGCGAAATGCTGATGATGCCGCTTCGCTCTTCCGAAACCGGGAGCGACCGGGTACTCGGAGCACTTCTGCCTGCCGACGGCCCTTTCCCGGTAGCGGCCAGACCGGCAAGTGGGCTGCATCTTCAAGATTGGGGCTTTGTCGAAAGCGATGAAACCGGCAGGTTGTCCGTCTGCGGGCATGACCAGCCGCAGTTGGTCCAGTCAGGACTTCTGCGCCGCTTCCTGCCGGCGAGCTTCTTCCCACAATGACGGCTTCGGGAACCATATATTAACGCCCTGTCGCTAATGTAGGCTAGGACTCTAGCTGAAAAAGCGCTCATCCATGTTTTCCGGCACCTCGTCTCAGGCATCCGTTTCGCAAGCAACTGCAGCGCAGCGCTCATTCCAACGCGTCTCCGTGAACATCGGCGGCCGCTTGATGCTGGCCGACCATGAGGAATATGCCTGCACCGCGATCGAGATGTCCCCCGGGGACGTCAGCTTCCAGTGTGCCGGTCGTCCACGGACCAACGAGCGGGTCATCGCCTATCTCGATCACGTCGGCCGCCTTGAAGGGACAGTTCTCAGTGTTGCCGGCGGCGGCTTCCTGATGATGATCAACGCGACCGACCGCAAGCGCGAAAAACTTGCCGCACAGTTGACCTGGATCGCCAACAAGCATGAACTCGGGCTGCCGGAGGACCGTCGCCACGATCGTCTCACCCCGCGCAACACCCGTTCGGAGATTACTCTCGACGACGGGCGCCGCTATCCGTGCCGGCTGCTTGACCTTTCGCTTTCCGGTGCGGCTGTCGACATCGAGACCCGTCCGTCAATCGGGACCCCGCTTCGCCTCGGAAACATGCGCGGACGCGTGGTGCGTCACTTCATGGAAGGCGTCGCGATCGAGTTTCACTCGGTCCAGTCCCGCGAAGCGCTGACCGAGTTCCTGTAAGCCTCATCATATCCATTTTCTAACCCGCCTGCCCGCAGCTGAGTTGTGCTGTGTCTGCTCCGGCGTGAATTCTTAAGATCACCGCCATCGTCAGCGGCGCTGGACTGCTGGTCCGGCACACCAAAATCCCGAAAAAACACGTCGCCAGAATTATTTTGTGCCTTTTCGGGATTTTTTTCGCGCAGTTTTAGGCGGCGAAACGGGCTTTTTTGGTCGCGATTTCGTCCCGGAACGCGGCGAAGCAAAGCATCAGGCACAGGCAAATCGAAGACTTCGCTCACCTTTCGATGATGTCACGTTTCATCAAAGCGATGCCGTATCAGGGAGATAGGAGCGGATAGGTCAAATTTACCTCGCATTTTATGCAAATTCGCCGAAAAAGCAGTGCGTATTTTATGAAAAAGCACGTCGAATTCGACGCGTATTTTCGCCAAAGTTGATTAGAATAAGCATCTGATTTTACTGCGGTATTTTGCGGTCGATCAAAGGGTCTGAGGCATTGTTTCCCCACAACGGGGAGACAAGAAAAATGAACTGCCGTAAAGCTCTCGCATTCGCAATCGCCGCCGCTGCAATGATCGGCTCCATGACCGTCCAGTCCTTTGCAATGCCATCCGGCGCCATGCGCGTTATCGGCAAGGCAAACCCGCCGATCGGTCATTACGAATTCTGCAAGACCTACACGAGCGAATGCGTGGCATCCTACAAGGACGCCGGCCCCGTGGCACTCACCGAAGACACCTGGCGCACGATCCTCGACGTCAACTACACGGTCAACACCTCGATCACACCGATGACCGACCAGGAAATCTACGGCGTCGAAGAGCGCTGGGCATACCCGCGGACCGTCGGGGACTGCGAGGACTTCGTGCTCCTGAAGCGGAAGATGCTGACGCAGCAGGGCATTTCGCCTTCCAACCTGCTGATCACGGTCGTGCTGCAGCCGAATGGCGAAGGTCATGCAGTCCTGACCGTCCGCACGGATCGCGGCGACTTCGTCCTCGACAACATGCGCAACAAGGTCATGATCTGGACCGATACGGAATACACATACCTGAAGCGCCAGGCGACCGATGATCCGGCGCGTTGGGTCAAGCTCCAGGACGGCCGGGCCACCGCAGTCGGCAGCGTCAGCCAGTAAGACAAGATTACCCCGACGGATGATCGACCATGTCATCATTCAAAACGCCGGCAGGGCCTCCGAGGAGGTATCCTGCCGGCGTTTCCGTTTATGGCGCTCACCGCTGTCGCGCGACTATGACTAACGATCCATTAACCACAAATCCGCAACAATGGCGGTATCGCTGCCGGCGCGGTCGCACCCCTCGTTCGGTCCGCCGGCCACTCCAGTGACGAGAGCCCGGCCGCATGCAACCCGACAGCCTTAGTGAAACGGACAGCCCGCTTCTATCCAGGCGAACCCTGTACAAGATCACCGGCATCGTGGTTGCGCTTGGCATAGTGACCAGCGCCATCAGCGTTGGCGGCCGATGGCTCGGCGAGCGGATGATGCTGGGTGGCCATTCCGAGAGCACCGAGACATTCGACTTGGTGATCGGGCAGGATACGATCCAGCTTTCAGGCAACACGCTCCGTTTCAAAGAGCAGAGACGGAGCGGTCCAACTGAACGGGCGGATCTCTATCTGACCTGGCCGGAAATGACGGGCTACAGCGCCACCAATCGGGCGCGATTCGACACCGTCTCCCAGCCGGCATCTCTGATCTTCGTACAGATGTCGCAGAGCACCATGTCGCGCGACATGTCGGGGCGGCTTCAGCCGATCTACGAGGGACTTTTCGAAGGCCCGGCAGAACCGGCTGAGCATGGGCTGACACTGCATCGCCTCCGGGCGGACAGCGGTTACGGGAACGAGGTGATTCTGACGGGCGCACAGCCCGGTGCCGCCTCCCCCTACGCCGTGCGTTGCCTATTTCCATCGGCGGGAGAGCGCCCTACCAGCGGCGACTGCCAGCGCGATATCCGAGTCGGGCAGGATCTGACCGTGCTTTATCGATTCTCTAGCGCGCTTTTGCGCGACTGGCAGAAGATTGACGCCGGAGTTCGGACATTTGTCCAAACCCGCCTTGTGACCGGGCACCCGGTAACGCAGGTCAATCGGTAAAATGGTCCTCTGCGAAGCAACCAAACGTTCATCATAAACCTCTTGGTAACGCTGTTCCCCTAGATTGCCTGACAACGGGCCCATCGGGGGCGCTGAGCCCGGACGTAATACAACCACCATGCAAGCGATGAGTGCGGCAGTGTCGAAGAGCATGTTTTCCACAATCCTCCCCAAGGGACGCGTGGCAGTGCCGGGAAAATTTCTCGGTTGTCTTTTTACGGTGATCTTGGCCTTTTCGAGCCTCGCCAGTCCGGCGCATGCCGATCCGAAATATGCAGGGATCGTCGTCGACGCCAAGTCTGGAAAGGTTCTTTACGGCGAGGATCCGGATGGTCTTCGCTATCCAGCTTCGCTCACGAAGATGATGACGCTTTACCTGACCTTCGAAGCGCTCGAGGCTGGTCGTATCACGCTTGACACCAGGGTTCCGGTTTCTGCGCATGCTGCGTCCGAGCCGCCTTCGAAACTGGGTGTGCGCCCCGGCGGCGCCATCAATGTCGATCAGGCCATCCGTGCACTCGTTACGCGGTCGGCCAATGATATGGCGACAGCTCTCGGCGAGTTCGTCGGTGGATCCGAAGACCGCTTTGCGCAGATGATGACGAACAAGGCACGTGCCCTCGGCATGACGCGTACGACGTATCGGAACGCACACGGCCTGCCCAACACGGCGCAGATGACGACGGCACGTGATCAGGCGCGTCTCGGCATCGCTCTTCGCCAGCATTTTCCGCAGTATTACGGTTACTTCTCCATCCGCACTTTCAATTTCGGCAAGCAGACGATCGGCAACCACAATCGCCTGGTCGGAACTGTCCGCGGCGTCGACGGTATCAAGACCGGTTATACCCGCGCAGCCGGCAGCAATCTGGCAACGTCGGCACAGCTCGACGGTCGCTCGATCGTTGCAGTCGTGCTCGGTGGCCGCTCCAGCGCTGCTCGTGATGCAACGATGCGCAAGCTTGTAGCGGAATATCTTCCGAAAGCCTCCCGCGGCGGTCAGAGCAACCTGATCTCGCAGGCTCCGTCCGCTCCGGTTCCGACACCATCGCTTCCCGTTGCAAGCCAGCCGCGTGTCGCTGCTGCAGTATCCGATGCCCGTCAGGTTTCGGCTCTCGACCTTCCTAACAGTGGCCCCATGCCCGGCGCTCGCTATGACGAGACGGCAGCACCTGCTGCGACTGCCTATCTCGGCGAACCTTCGCAGAAGCGGACGGCTTCGGCAGCGATGAATTCCGCAATGCTCGGTTCTGGCGCTGTCCCGACCCCTGCCCCGGAATATGTTCCGAAGCGCAGTGGCGCCGGCGAGCGGACCGAAATGGCGGCAATCGATTCGGTCACCACGGCATCCACCCGCGATACGCCCAAAGTGTCTCTCAAGGGTGATGTGTCCGGTTGGGTCATCCAGATTGGCGTCTCGCCCAATCCTTCGATGGCAAACGAACTCCTGCAGGATGCGCAGGATAAAGGCGGCAAGGTATTGCGTTCCGCCAAACCCTTCACAGTCGCCTTCAGCACCAATGGCGGCCAGGTCTATCGCGCTCGTTTTGGGGGCTTCGGCGACCAGAAGTCCGCGATCGATGCCTGCAATATCCTGAAGAAGAAAGGCGTGAACTGCTGGGCGTCGATACAGTAATCGGCCCATCAGACGACCACTGAAAAAAGCTGCGCCAGCCACCGTGTTTTGTATCCGCCGGCGCAGTGAAATCTCGATAGTAATGCGTAAACGGGGTTTCCTATGGGAATGAATGAAAACAGTATCGGCTTCGTCGCCAACCCGACGAAGTCCAAGGCCCGCGGCATTGCGCTCAATCCGCTCCACGAAGCGGCCATGCGGCTTGCGGGAATGGGAATGGCGGGCATGAACCTCTCTTCGCGTTCCCGGGAAAAGACCAAGGATCTCGTCACCCTGCTGCTCAGCCATGGAGCCCGTGCGTGGCGCCAGTCGCAGCAACCGGCTCAGATCCATCTGCATGTCGGGCTGCGTGCCGGACGCGCGTCGGTCCGTTTGAGACTTCGCTGACTGAGACTGGGCTGAATAGCTAGAGAAGACCGAGTTCGGCGAGGTGTCGCCGCAACTCTTCCGGCAGCTGGGTGACATCATCTCCCAGTCCGCCGAGGTCCTTCGGGATCTCGTTATCGAGGAGATAGCGCCAGCCCTGAAATGGCCGCTTCGGCATCGGCGCGGTTTCGATGACTTCGGGACCGAGCACCAGCTGGCAACGGCTGATACCATCCTCACCCTTAACTGTGCGAACCTCCAGAAGCTTCTGGCGAGCAGAGACCTGCCCCTTGATCACCCAGTAGAGCGACCCGCCATCGACGAGCTCTTCCACGCGCTTCGGCATCATTCGCGTCGTGTGGATGCTGTGGGGTTCAAGGCCGGCGGACATGGCGGTCAGAGACCGCTCGGCCACCCAGTCCCTCAGGTCCTGGATGGAGTCGGCGCCGACGCAGAGCTTGATCAGATGTAGAGCCATGTCCGTTCAAAGCCGCAAGGACTGCGCCGGGTCAAGTCGGTTCTTTCAAAACGGACAACGTCCCACAGGAAGCTCTCAGCACTCGACCACGTTCACGGCAAGCCCTCCGGTCGAGGTCTCCTTGTACTTCTCGCTCATGTCCATGCCAGTCTGGCGCATGGTTTCAATACAGGCGTCGAGCGGCACGAAATGGCTTCCGTCACCCTTCAGCGCCAGAGATGCCGCCGTCACGGCCTTTACGGCGCCAAGCGCATTGCGCTCTATACACGGCACCTGGACGAGGCCTGCAATGGGATCGCAGGTCATGCCGAGGTGATGCTCGAGGGCAATCTCCGCAGCATTTTCGATCTGCTCCGGCGAACCGCCCATAACGGCGGCGAGACCTGCAGCGGCCATGGCCGCAGCCGACCCGACTTCACCCTGGCAACCGACTTCGGCACCGGAAATCGAGGCATTGTGTTTGATGATGCCGCCGATCGCTGCCGCGGTCAGAAGAAAGGTACGGATGTCTTCCTGCGTCGCGTCGTCGTGAAAATGCAGATAATAGCGAACCGTGGCTGGAATGACCCCGGCAGCACCGTTGGTCGGCGCGGTCACGACACGGCCGCCACCGGCATTCTCTTCGTTGACCGCCATCGCATAGACCGACAGCCAGTCATTGGCGAGAAGCGGGTTGAGCCGATTGCTGCGCCATTCCTCGTTCAGGCGGTCGTGGATCGCCCGCGCACGGCGCTTCACCTTGAGGCCACCCGGCATGATGCCGTCAACCTTCAGACCGCGATCGATGCAATTCTTCATCGCGTCCCAGATCCTGTCAACACCTTCGTCGAGTTCGACCTCGGTCATCTTTGTCAGCTCGTTGGCGCGTTTCATCTGAGCGATCGTCAGGCCTGAACCGTGCGACATTTCGAGCATCTGTTTGGCGGACGAGAATGGATAGGGCACGCGCACATCGCTTGCCGTCTTCTTGGACGCCCGCATTGCCTCCAGTTCGGTGTCGGTCACGACAAAGCCGCCGCCGATCGAATAGTAGATGCGCTTCAAGAGCAGCCGTCCGTCCCGATCCAGCGCCGAGAAGCTCATGCCGTTGGCATGGCCGGGCAGCGGCTGCTTCTTGTCGAAGATCAGGTCCGTTGCCGGCCTGAACTCGTAGCTGGGGTGGCCCGGCGGGGTGACGCGACCGGTGCGTTCGACGTCTGCAATGATCGCGTCCATCCGATCGGGATCCACGCTGTGCGGCTCTTCGCCGACAAGACCGAGGATAACTGCCCTGCCCGTTCCGTGCCCAATGCCGGTAAAGGCAAGCGACCCGTGGAGGCTGACCTTCAGCGCCGCGACGGCAGCACCCGTCGGGCGTGGCCAGTCATTGGAAAGGAGGAGCTCCAGGAAACGATTGGCTGCCGACATCGGCCCCATCGTGTGCGAGCTGGAAGGACCGATACCGATTTTGAAAACGTCGAAAACTGAAAGAAACATGATTGTTCACGGGACCGTTCGTTTGGGCAGAGGCTACGCCAAACCTGAGTTCGGCTCAGGCGATCACCCGACATCCGCTTGGACACGAGCGACATGCATCACAGAGACACGCTCTACAGATAGGTGTTGCAAAAACCTATACCAAGCACACGCCTCTTGCCCGGACAGCCGAAACAAAGCAAGACGAAACGAGGCATACACGATTTGTGGCGAGACCCATGACGACTGCGGACTATATCGCGCTGGCACTGTTTCTCGCCCTGTGGGCCCTTTATTCCTGGCTCACAGCGGGGTCTGGCAGTCGCTTTTTCCCCCGCTTGAGCCTTAACCGGGCCATGGCGGAGCGGCGTCGGAACTGGATCTACAACTCGCTTCGGCGCGATCTCAAGATGATCGACACGCAAATCCTGGCCGGTCTGCAGAACGGGACGGCCTTTTTCGCCTCGACCTCGATCTTCGCGATTGGTGGCTGCTTTGCGCTGCTTGGCTCGACCGACAAGGTGGAGGACGTGTTCAGCAATCTGCCCTTTGTCTATTACGGCGGGCGGACAGCCTTCGAGCTCAAGGTTGCCGGTCTGACGGTGCTGTTCGGCTATTCCTTCTTCAAATTCGGCTGGGCCTACCGTCTGTTCAACTACTGCACCATCCTGTTCGGCGCCCTGCCGATGATGCACGACACGAATGCTGATCGTGCCAAAGCTGAGATCGCCGCAGACCAAGTCATCCAGATGAACACGATCGCCGCCGGCCACTTCAATGCCGGCCTTCGGGCGCTGTTTCTTTCCATCGGCTACCTGGGCTGGTTCGCCGGGCCCTATATGTTCATGGCGATGACCGCGATCGTGGTCTTCGTTCTGACACGCCGCCAGTATTTCTCCGACGCCCGTCTCGCGCTGATGGACCCGGTGAGCGACACCAAAGACAAACAAGAGCGGGACATGCGAACGTGACATCATCAGAGATCCAACCCAATGCCCCCCGCGTGCCGCGCATTGTCTTGATCGATACGCTGCGCGGCGTGGCACTGATCGCCATGGCGACCTATCATTTCACCTGGGATCTCGAATTCTTCGGCTATCTCGATCCGGGAACAGCGACGCAGGGTTTCTTCAAGATCTATGCGCGACTGATCGCCAGTTCGTTTCTGTTTCTCGCCGGCGTCAGTCTGGTCCTTGCACATACGCCGCAGATCCGCTGGCAGTCCTTTGCGAAACGGCTCGGCATCGTTGTCGGCGCAGCCCTTGCCATCAGCGTCGCGACATTCGTCGCCTTCCCGGGCGAATGGATCTATTTCGGCATTCTGCATAACATCGCCCTGTCGAGCCTTATCGGCCTGGCGTTCCTGCGGCTTCCTCCGGCGCTCACGGCTGCGGTCGCCGCGATGATCGCGGTTCTGATGCTGGTCGATTACGTCGCTATGCCGGGAACTCTCGATTCGGCTCTGTTCGACACGCGCTGGCTCGCCTGGATGGGCTTCGCCGAAGCTCCGCCCCGTTCGAACGATTACGTGCCGTTGTTTCCCTGGGTTGCCGCTCTTCTTGCAGGCGTCGCCGCAACCAAGTTCCTGATGACACGAAACGTGCTGCCGCGCATTGCGAAGGTCCAGACAAGACAGAACCTACTCTCAAAGGCCGGTCAGCACAGCCTGCTGATCTATCTCGTGCATCAGCCGATCCTGATCGGTCTCGTCTATCTCTTTTCGCTGGTCCACCCCGCTCCGCCGCCGGATGTCCGCAAAGGTTACATCTTGAGCTGCGAGAGGGGCTGCATAGAGAATGCCGACGCCAACATCTGCCGCGCGTTCTGCACCTGCACGGCCGATCGGCTGATTGGCCAGAACCTCATGACGCCCATGCAGTCAGGCGTGATCACGCCACAGGACGACCGGATCCAGATGATCGCACAGGAATGCGCCATCGCTTCGCCGCCTCCCTGAGAGTTCAGGTGCCGACGCCGATTTCGGCGAGACGGGTCAGGCAGGCCTCCTCGACGTTATCGAGCTCGAGCAGCGTTTCCTCGATGTCCTTGCGCTTCTGGCGCAGGTCATCGCGCTTCTCGTCAACCTTCTTCATCAGAAGCTTGAGCTGGCCCATTTCGCCCGGAGGCTCCTTGTAGATCTGGACGATCTCGCGGATCTCCGCGATGGAAAAGCCGATGCGACGTCCACGGAGAATTTCCATGATCAGACGGCGGTCTGCAGCCCTGAAAAGACGCGTACGTCCGCGGCGCTCCGGATGGATCAGGCCCTCATCTTCATAGAAGCGCAAGGTGCGCGTGGAGACGCCGAACTCGCGGGTCAACTCGGTGATGCTGTAATATTTGTTCACGGCCACATCCTGACATTTCTGCCTCAAATAATTGACTTTTACGTAACAGTCAATTTTTCGGATGTTTGCTGCTTTCGTTACCCGATCGCAAACCACCAAGTGGCGAGGCCCAGAAAAGAGAAGAACCCGGTCGTGTCGGTGATCGCAGTCACAAATACCGCGGAGGAAACGGCGGGATCCGCCCCTGCCCGGTTGAGGAGAATCGGCACCATCAGACCGGCGCTGGCGGCCGCGACCATGTTGATGAGCATCGCCGTCGCAATTAGTCCGCCGATGTTCGGATCCTGAAACCAGAAGCCCGCCACCAGCCCGACGAGTGTGCCGATCAGACACCCATTGATCAGGCCGACGCAGATTTCACGCCGCGCGACGCGCCAGGCATTGTGGATATCGAGATCGCGGGTCGCGATGGCGCGCACCGTGACCGTCATCGTCTGCGACCCCGCATTGCCGCCCATGCCGGCGACGATCGGCATCAGGATCGCCAGCGCGACCACTTCTTCGATCGTGGCTTCGAACAGCGAGATCACGGAGGCCGCTACAAATGCGGTCAAGAGGTTGACGAGCAGCCAGGGCACGCGAGACCGCGAAATATCGACCACGGTGTCGGACAGTTCTTCATCGCCGACGCCGCCGAGGCGCATGATGTCTTCTTCGGCCTCTTCCTGCATCACGTCGACGATGTCGTCGATCGTCAGGACGCCGACCAGCCTGCCGTTTTCATCGACGACAGCGGCCGAGAGAAGGTCGTATTGCTCGAAGAGCTGTGCTGCCTCTTCCTGGTCCATGTCGGCGGGGATCGGATAGTTGGTCTCCCGCATGATCGTCTCGATCTTCACCTGCCTGTTGGTGCGCAGGATGCGGTCGAGATAGATGACGCCGAGCAGCTTGAAGGTCGGGTCGATGACGAAGACCTGCGTAAAGCTTTCCGGCAGGCCTTCATCTTCGCGCATGTAATCGATCGTCTGGCCGACCGTCCAGAACGGCGGCACGGCCACGAATTCGGTCTGCATGCGGCGTCCGGCCGAGCTTTCCGGATAGTCGAGCGCGCGTCTGAGACGAACGCGCTCCGTAAACGGAAGCTGCGCAAGAATCTCTTCGCGGTCCTCCTTGTCGAGATCTTCGAGAATGTAGACCGCGTCGTCGGAATCGAGACCGCCAATACCCGCAGCGATCTGCGCGTTGGACATATGCTCGACGATCTCCATACGGATCGCCTCGTCCACCTCGGTCAGAGCCGTCAGGTCGAAGTCGGTGCCCAGCAGCCGAACCATCGCCCGGCGCTGGTCGGGCATGATCGATTCGAGAAGGTCGCCTAGTTCGGATTCGTGCAGGCGCGCTACATGCTGGCGCAGATAGAGAACATCGCGATCGGCGATTGCTGCCCCGACCCTCGCGAGGAAATCGGGCCGAACCGCACCTTCTTCGGTATAGATGTCGTGGGCCGGTTCGTTGGCCTTGCTGCGACCGCGGGTCTCTTCGCCGATATCGCTCATTGCCGCCCTCGCTATCCGCATCTCGCAGGTTGAAGATAACGGCAGAAACTGATTTTCAACAACCAGATAACCGTCTTAGATCGAACGCGTTTGCCGCTTCATTCCAGCTAGAGCAAATGGTCGGGATGGTCCAGTGCGCAATGGTCAAACATCTGTGGCGAAACGGTTCTCGCCATGCCAATGGGAACGCTTGAGAGACGAGGAAGGATAACGAATGGCACCCCTGACGATATTGCGATATCCGGATCCCGGCCTGTCAAAGCCGTGTCAGCCGATTACCGTGTTCGACGCAGCACTCGAGACGTTCGCGCAGGATCTGCTCGCCACCATGCGGGCTGCACCGGGCGTCGGAATCACCGCCGCGCATGTCGGGGTTCACATCCGGCTTGTCGTGCTCGAACTGTCGGCGAAAGACGGTCCGCGCTTTTATGCCAACCCGGTAATCCTTTCGTTCGGTGAACAGCCCATGCGCTACACCGAGGGAAGCGTATCCATGCCAGGTGCGACCGAAGAGGTCGAGCGTCCCGCCATGATCCGGTTCCGCTATCAGCGCCTGGACGGGACGCACGCAGAAGAGGACGCCACGGGCTTTTACTCCGTCTGCATGCAACATGAGATCGACCAGCTGGACGGCGTCTTCTGGCTGAAGCGTCTATCGAGGTTGAAACGCGACCGGTTGGTCCGCAAGTGGGAAAAAGGTCGGTAGAGGAACCAAGGCTGTTCCTGACGGTTATCGAGGCAACCCTCTACCGACTGACGAACCTTACGGAAGGAACCACAATGCCCGCCCCCCGCAAGCCCGACGATATTTCCCGCGAAGAAGATTTCCGCGATTACGACGACCGCAACATCGACGAAGGCTGGCCTTATGACGATGCAGCCGGTGCCGGTGCGCGTCCGGTCGGCAACGCCGCCTATGGCGAGCCTGCTGCGAACTTCGAAAGCGATCGTAACGAAGGCTACCAGGTCGAAGGCATCGAGGCCGACGGGCAGCAGGAACGGCTTGTCGACAGCGATACGCCCGCAACGATCGGGGTCGAAGAATCAGACGATCTTGAGGAGCGCATCACGGACGCAATCGAATCGCTCGATATCGCCATGATGGATGCCATCGACGTGCATGTCGATGACGGAGAGGTCACGCTCGAAGGCCTGGTCGACGAGGCATCTGCCGTGCGCATCATCGCTGCCAAGGTAAAGAGCATTGCCGGCGTGAAATCCGTCGTCAACAACTTGCGCGCTGGCGGCGTCGATGGACGTATGCCCGACGAGGACTAAGACTCGCAAGCCGGTCGTTATGACCGTCGCCTCCAACGATCAGACGATTGCACAGGTCACCGTGAGGTGACCTGTTCTCGTTCGTTCACAGTCGGGCCGAAGATCTGCTCGAACGCCTCACGAAGCCGGATATCGACATCCGTCATCATGACCGGCAGGCCGAGATCCATCAGGCTGGTCACACCATATCCAGTTATACCGCAAGGCACGATGCCGGAGAAATGCGACAGGTCGGGCTCGACGTTGAGCGACAGACCGTGAAAGCTCACCCAGCGGCGCAGGCGAATACCCAGTGCGGCGATTTTGTCCTCGGTGACAGACCCATCAAACATGGTGGGCTTGTCCGGCCGCTTCACCCATACGCCAACACGATCCTCGCGCCGCTCGCCGCGAACGTTCATCATGTCGAGCGTCTGAATGACCAGCTCCTCGAGGCCCGCCACATAGGCTCGAACGTCCTGACGCCGGCGCTTCAGGTCCAGCATGACGTAGGCAACGCGCTGGCCCGGGCCATGATAGGTGTATTCTCCGCCGCGACCCGTCGCAAAGACGGGAAACCGATCCGGCTCGATGAGGTCGGCCGACTGGGCGCTGGTACCCGCTGTATAAAGCGGCGGATGCTCCAGCAGCCAGACGAGTTCGTCGGCATGGCCGTCGGCAATGGCTGCAACCTCCGCCTCCATCGTGGCGATCGCCACGTCGTAAGGCACGAGTTCGTCCGAAACCCGCCACCTTACGGGCGGACAGTCGGCTTGCGGCAGCATGGAGAGATTGAGATCGGTGCGTGTCAGCATGGCCAGTCTTCTGTCAAAAGCGAACAAGGGCGGCAAGAGCCTTGTTTTCCGGGACTTTATATAAGGTTATCCCCAACCCGTTTAAATCCTTCAAAAATCTGTCACGACGCACTTGTGCACCCCAAATCCTTTTGCTACATGCTCGCTCGCCGGAGCAATTCGGCTCTACCACGGATGCGGTCGTGGCGGAATTGGTAGACGCGCAGCGTTGAGGTCGCTGTGGGGCAACCCGTGGAAGTTCGAGTCTTCTCGACCGCACCAAAAGAACCCGGCTTCGGCCGGGTTTTTTCGTTTCTGGCGTCAAATGACGTTTCGAGCCTGATCATGATCACCAAATTCACATCTTCAGAAACGAATTGACTTCTTGCTGCTTCTGGAACATAAACAGAACAACACAGGAGCGTAACATGGCAACCGCAGAAAAATTCATCGTTCTCCAATTCAAGAAGAACCGCGGCCACGTCGTCCCCGGCGAAATGCGCCAAGCCTCGAACGCGGCCTCCGCCGAGAAGATCGCGACGGCCATGTCGGTGCGCGTCATCGGAGTCGCTGCCTATTCGGTAATGGTGGACGAAGAGACCGGCGACATGACCTCCCCGCGCCTTCTCATCGAACACGGCGAGACCACGGAACTCGCGGCCTAACATACCGCGACCTCTGTATCTGAGCATCGGATATGTTTTCCGGTGCTTGCAGCACCAAGCGTTGCTGATGTGCCCGCACCTGCGGCTTGCCGACAAGGTCAGCCTGTGTTTGAACTCAGGTTCAATTGAAAGCGCAGGCCAATGCCCCCAAAGACTTCCGAAAACCCGCTCAAGGGCATGGCGATCATGGCCTCGTGTATGGCCATTCTGCCTGTCATGGATGCCATCGCCAAATACATGGCGAATTTCGAGCACATGTCGCCCGGACAGGTCACCTTCTATCGGTTCCTGTTCCAGTTCCTGAGCCTGCTGCCGCTGGCACTGCTTACCGCCCGGTCGCTCATCCATGCGAACCGCCCGTGGATGAACCTGTTGCGCGGCACGTTGCATGCGTCGGCAAGCCTGATGTTTTTTGCCGCCGTCAAATATATGCCGCTTGCCGATGTGTTCGCGATCTACTTCGTTGAACCCTTCATGCTGACGATGATGTCGGCCATTTTTCTCGGAGAGAGGGTCGGCTGGCGGCGCTGGCTTGCTATCGTCGTCGGATTCGGCGGTGCGATGATCGTGATCCAGCCGAGCTATTCGATATTCGGCTGGACGGCGCTTCTGCCGGTCGCCTGCGCCTTTCTCTTCACGCTCTATCTGTTTCTCAACCGCGCCATTGGTGAGAGTGATTCGCCGCTGGTGATGCAAACCATTGCAGGCCTCGGCGGCACCGTCTTCATGGGCCTTGCGATGACAGCGGGAAGCGGTTTCGGCGTGGCGGACTTCGAGCCGTCCCTGCCCGCCTCCGCGCTCGGGTTGCTGCTGCTGGTCGTCCTGGGTTCGATCTCGGGATACATGCACCTCCTCGTGGTGAAGGCGTTCAGGATGGCCCCCCTGTCTCTGCTCGCACCCTTCCAGTATTTCGAGATCATTTCGGCGACCGTCCTTGGCTATGCGCTGTTTGGTGACTTTCCGACGGCATCGAAATGGTTTGGCATCCTCATCATCGTGGCCTCGGGGCTGTTCATCATCTGGCGCGAACACGCCCAGTCGAAACAGCTGGTGCCTGCGTGACCTTCGTTGACAACACCCCTTAAGCATCGTGAAAAGACCCCATGAGCCAAGACCCGATGTCCCCTGACAATCCCATGCTTCTGAGCGGATATTCCAATGTTCCGCCGGGAATGATCGCAACCGTGGTAACCTGCCTGCAGATGCTGGAACGACCGGAGCCGGGTTCGATGCCGGAGGCGGGCTCGCTCACCGTCGAACACTGGCCGTCGCCGTCGATCGAGGATTATCGCGCGCTCTACAGGTCGGTCGGCGAACACTGGATGTGGACCTCGCGCCTCATCATGGATGACAGCGAGCTTGCCGCTATCCTTCAAGACCCATTGGTCGAAGTTCACGCCCTGATGGACGGCGATCGCGCGGTGGGGCTGCTGGAACTCGATTTTCGCAAGGAAGGCGAATGTGAGATCGGCTATTTCGGTCTTGCTGCCGGTACGATCGGCAAGGGGGCCGGCCGGTTCCTGATGAATGCTGCTATCGAAAAGGCGTGGTCGCGCCCGATCTCGCGCTTGTGGGTTCACACCTGCCACCTTGATTCGTCTCAGGCTCTGCCATTTTACCAGCGCTCCGGCTTCAAACCCTTCAAGATGATGGTCGAAGTCGTCGATGATGTGCGGCTGACGGGGTTGGTGCCGCGCAGCGCATCTCCGCAGGCGCCGATCATCGAGCCCTGACCGATCACCCGATTGCGACTATTCATACCGTCTTCCGGCTTGAGCCCGGACCACTTGCCGTGCAAAAGTCCCGGCAGAATCTTATAGATAAAATGGAGTGACACCATGGATGTCCGCGCCGCCGTTGCCGTTCAGGCTGGCAAACCGCTCGAAGTGATGACCGTACAGCTGGAAGGCCCCCGCGCCGGCGAAGTGCTGATCGAGATAAAGGCGACCGGCATCTGCCACACCGACGATTTCACCCTGTCGGGTGCGGATCCGGAAGGCCTCTTCCCTGCCATTCTCGGCCATGAGGGCGCCGGCATCGTCGTCGATGTCGGACCGGGTGTCACCTCGGTCAAGAAGGGCGATCACGTCATTCCGCTCTACACGCCGGAATGCCGCGAATGCTATTCCTGCACGTCGCGCAAGACCAACCTCTGCACCTCGATCCGCACCACGCAGGGCCAGGGCGTTATGCCCGACGGCACCAGCCGGTTCTCGATCGGCAAGGACAAGATCCACCATTACATGGGTTGTTCGACATTCTCGAACTTCACGGTTCTGCCGGAGATCGCGGTTGCCAAGGTCAATCCCGACGCGCCCTTCGACAAGATCTGCTACATCGGCTGCGGCGTCACGACGGGCATCGGCGCCGTCATCAATACGGCCAAGGTTGAAATCGGTTCGACCGCGATCGTCTTCGGTCTAGGCGGCATCGGCCTTAACGTCCTTCAGGGCCTGAGGCTTGCCGGTGCCGACATGATCATCGGCGTCGACATCAATCCCGACCGCAAGGAATGGGGCGAGAAGTTCGGCATGACACATTTCGTCAACCCGAAAGAGGTCGGCGAAGACATCGTGCCCTATCTCGTCAACATGACCAAGCGCAACGGCGATCTGATCGGCGGCGCCGACTACACGTTCGATTGCACCGGCAATACCAAGGTCATGCGCCAGGCGCTCGAATCGTCGCATCGCGGCTGGGGCAAGTCGGTCATCATCGGCGTTGCCGGAGCCGGTCAGGAGATCTCGACCCGTCCGTTCCAGCTGGTCACCGGCCGCAACTGGATGGGCACGGCCTTCGGCGGCGCCCGTGGACGCACCGACGTGCCGAAGATCGTCGACTGGTACATGGAAGGCAAGATCCAGATCGATCCGATGATCACCCACACAATGCCGCTCGAAGACATCAACAAGGGTTTCGAGCTGATGCATTCGGGCGAAAGCATCCGTGGCGTGGTGGTCTATTGACCACCGGGCCGTCCTACACGACCGATGTGCGGAGACTGGAAGAGTTCTCCGCACTCGACCTTTATGCCATGCTGAAAATGCGCGTGGACGTGTTCGTTGTCGAGCAGAATTGCCCCTATCCGGAACTCGACGGCAACGATGCGGCCTGTCTGCATCTGCGTCTTCTCGATGGCAGCGATCTGCTCGCCTGCGCCCGCATCTGGCGGCCAGAGCCCTCAGACAATCCGCGTATCGGGCGCGTTGCCGTCTCGCCGGATCATCGGGGCAAGCGGCTCGGCGAAGCGCTGATGCGCGAAGCGATCACCGTCTGCGAACAGGCCTATCCCGGAGAAACGATCGAGATTTCCGCGCAGGCGCATCTTCAGAAATTCTACGCCTCGTTCGGCTTCTCGCCGATATCAGAGGAATATCTGGAGGACGGTATTCCGCATGTGGACATGCTGAGGGCAAAGCCTTGATCTATGTCGATGCTGATGCCTGCCCCGTGAAGGCGGAAATCCTTAAAGTCGCTGAGCGTCACGCGTTTGAGGTGACGTTTGTTGCCAATTCCGGCTTGCGTCCGTCCCGCGATCCGATGGTGAAGAACGTCATCGTCTCGGCCGGTTTCGACGCCGCCGACGACTGGATTGCCGAGCGCGCCGGCCCTGCCGACATCGTCATTACGGCCGACGTGCCGCTTGCCGTGCGTTGTGTGGCCGCCGGTGCCTTTGTCACGGGACCGACCGGGCGCGTGTTCGACGAGACCAATATCGGCATGGCGAGCGCCATGCGCGATCTTGGCCAGCATCTGCGCGAGACGGGCGAAAGCAAGGGCTATAACGCAGCCTTCTCGCCACGCGACCGATCCAAATTCCTGGAGACGCTGGACAGGCTCTGCCGGCGCGCCAAATCAAACGGCTAGACCGCGCTATCAAGGCGGTACGGGAGGGCGGATGTCGACACAACAGGGCAAGGCATCGCTGTGGCACTGGCGCCGCCGCCGGCATGGGCCCTTTTTCGCATCGGCGATCGTCGCAGTCGTCGCGTTGCCTGTGCTGATCTGGCAGCTGCCGGAGCTTGCCGCAGCGCTGACGGCGATCGTCTTTTTCGTCGTCTATCTTGGATTGATGGCATTCCGAATCCCGCATCTGGACGCCGACCGCTTCGAGAAAAGCGGCCAGAACACCGATGAACCGGCACCGCTTATCTTGGCCGTCACGCTTGCTGCGGCGGCGATTTCGTTGGTGACGCTGTTTGAAGCGATGAACGACAAGCAGACGTCAGGTGCGTTGGATGTGATGGTCGGCTTCGCCGCCGTCATTCTCGGCTGGTTTTCGCTGCACATGATGTTTGCCCTACACTATGCCCACCTCTACTGGCGCCCCGGCGACGACAAGGTCGAGGGCCCGGTTGGCGGTCTCGACTTTCCGGGAACCGATCGCCCGGGCGGCTGGGAGTTTCTCTATTTCGGCTATATCATCGGCATGACCGCCCAGACGTCCGATGTCGCGATCACGGCGACCGACATGCGCAGGATCAATCTCCTCCACTCGGTCGTGTCTTTCTTTTTCAACACGGTGCTGGTAGCCGCTGCGGTCAATGCCGTCGTTTCGCTGGCCGGCTGAAGTCCCAACATCGAGGAACATGACCGATGAAGATCATCTCACAGAACACCGCATTTGGCGGCATGCAGGGCGTCTATTCGCATCCGTCGGATGCCTGCAAATGCGATATGACCTTTGCCGTGTTCGTGCCGCCGCAGGCGGTGTCTGAGCCGTGCCCGGTTCTCTGGTATCTGTCGGGTCTCACCTGCACCCATCAGAACGTGATGGACAAGGGCGAGTATCGCCGGCTGGCTGCAGAGCTCGGTCTCGTCATCGTCTGCCCCGACACAAGCCCGCGCGGAGACGACGTCGCGGATGAGGCGACCAACTGGCAGATGGGCAAGGGTGCCGGATTTTATCTCGATGCGACTCAGCAGCCCTGGGCCGAGAACTACCAGATGTACACCTACATCACGCAGGAACTGCCCGCCCTCATCGGCGAGCAATTCCGCGTCGACATGAGCCGGCAGGGGATTTTCGGCCACTCCATGGGTGGCCATGGCGCCATGACGATTGCTCTCAAAAACCCCGACCGGTTCAAGAGCTGCTCGGCCTTTGCGCCCATCGTCGAGCCGACATCCGCCGACTGGTCTGCGCCGGCACTCGAAAAGTATCTCGGTGCCGATCGGTCAACGTGGCGGCAATACGATGCCTGTGCGCTGGTGAAGGACGGGGCGCATTTTCCGGAATTTCTGATCGATCAAGGCAAGGCCGACAACTTCCTCGATAGCGGCCTGCGGCCATGGCTGTTCGAACAGGCAATCGAGGGCAAGGACATTGCTCTGACGCTCAGGATGCATGAGCGCTACGACCATTCCTACTTCTTCATCTCGAAATTCATGGACGACCATCTGCGCTGGCACGCCGAGCGTCTGGCCTAATCGCCCGTCCGAGGATCAGGACGCCCGCGCGCAATCGCTCGCGGGCGTAAAATCTCAATTCTTGTCGACTGCCCAGGCACCGGGGCCGGAGAAGACGAGATACAGGAAAATGAAGCAGAACAGGATGGCGCCTTCGCCGCCGTTCAGCGCCGGCCAGAAGCCCTTGCTGGCATGCGCCATGAAATAGGCGACGGCCATCTGGCCGGACAGGAGAAACGCGACCGGGCGGGTCATGAAGCCGACAACCAGCAAGGCGCCGCCGACCACTTCAAGCAGCGCTGCGATCAGCAGAAGCGGCGGCAAAGCACCGTCGCCCATCGGTGCCGGAAAACCGAACAACTTCATAGTGCCGTGCTCGATGAAGAGCAGGGCTGCAATGATTCTCAGCACGGCCAGCGCCTGCGGACGGTATTGTCCCAGACTATTGAAAAACTGCATGTCAAATCCCTCTCGTAGCATTGCCGCGGCTGCGCGGCAGCAAACGAGTTAAGCTCGGTTTGCCTGCGGAAATCAAATGCATTTTGTCAAGAATCAGGGCTCGAACAGCGCAGATGTGATGGTTGCGGAATGTCCGCTGCGCAGGCGGAACTCGCTTGCCACCCGGTCGGCGATCTTTCTGGCAAGAGCTGCATCGGCATCCTTGTTGCCGAAAAGGAAGACCGACGTTTCGAAGGAGCCCGTCGCGACCGGTTCACCTGTCGAGACGGAGACGGCCTGAACCGTGACCCTCGCCTCCAGCCGCCGGCCGAAGACGACGGGAACGGGCGCTGCCCGGTCGATCCGGACGGAGATGATGGTTCTCGGCAGCATGCTCGGCCGCATCGTCGAGCGGACAGCCTCATCGATCAGCATGTCGGTGGCAATGACGAGGCCCTGTGGCACGTCGGGCCGTGCCGTCACGAAAGCTCCCCTGACGTCGTAGAGAAGCTTGTCGCGCACACCATCTTCCAACGGCATGCGAAACGCCATCAGCGATGGCGTCAGGGTCAAGATAAGGGCTAGGCGCAGGACACCGGA
This sequence comes from Rhizobium sp. PvP014, assembly GCF_017876855.1. Lineage (NCBI taxonomy): Bacteria > Pseudomonadati > Pseudomonadota > Alphaproteobacteria > Hyphomicrobiales > Rhizobiaceae > Rhizobium > Rhizobium sp. PvP014. Next base: position 927,449 of record NZ_JAGIOT010000002.1, on the reverse strand, counting down.
ACGCATGGGGAAACTCGATACGCAGACTGTACCGATCTTCCCCCAACAGGGTTAGAGAAGGATTAAATCCGCCCTGTGGTTGCGTCAAAAACCGCAGCAGCCGCCTGCATCTCTTCGAACCGCTTTGCGCGGCGATGTTCGGCCTCGGCATCGGATCCCCAATGCTCGATTGCCCAGTCTTCCTCCAGATGCGCAAGCCGCCATGTGTCATCGACGGAGAGTTCGCCTTCGGCGAAAGCAATCGCCAGGATTGCGGAGCCCGTCAGCGATGTCACCGTGTGGAGAGACGCAAGCTCGATCGGGGACGCATATTTGCGCAACACCCCGGAAAGGGCGGCGATCGCTTCCTTAGGCTGCTCCTTGGGCATGATACCCTCGATCACCTCGAAGCGAGCGCCGATCGCGTTGGCGGCCCAGTCCAGGACCGGATCCCACTGCTCGGCCTGACGAAGCGTAAGGTTTGCAGGTGTTTCTGCGCGGTAGCACAGCATGTCGCTCGACGAGAAGCGAAGGATGTCCTCGAACACGGCCTGCGGGTCGGCGGCAATGCCGTCGATCGCGGTGTTGACGAGCCGTGTCACCGGCATCGTGCGCGGATCGATCACATCCACCTGCGATGCCCATTCGTCACGGACGAGTTCGGCAACCCGTGTGGTCGGCATTCTCAAGGCGTTCTTGGCGGGTGTCTTCACCGGCCGCCCGTCGAGAAGGATAGCAAAGTCACCCTCGCCCGCCTCAACCGAGACTTCCTTGTAGAAGCGCTTCGGCAGAGGCTTGTGCATCTGGATCTGTGCCCGCCGGGTCGGGTCTTCGTGGCTCAAACCGGCGTTCGGGTCGGATAGTATGTCGCGCATGGAAAACCCTCAGCCGATCAACGGCAGCAATTCGCTTGGATGATGGACGATGTGGTCGGCTCCGGCCTTCTGAAGCTCGCCAACCGAGGCGTATCCCCAGGAAACACCGATTGCCGTTGCACCGGCCGCCTTTGCCATCTGCATGTCGTAGATCGCATCGCCAATGACAAGAGTGTCTTCGGGCGACACGCCCGTCGCGTCGCAGCATTCGGTGACCATCGCCGGATGTGGTTTGGACGGGCAATCATCTGCCGTGCGGCTGACGACGAAATGGTCTGCATAGCCGTGCGTGTTCATGATCATGTCGAGGCCGCGACGGGATTTGCCGGTGACAGCGCCGATCAACAGGTCGTCTCGCGGTCCGATCGTCTCGATCAGGTCCTTTATGCCATCGAACAAAGGCTCGCGGAAATCGAGATCCTGGCGCACCACGGAAAAGAGCGACTTGTAGTAGGCCATCATCTCGACGGCTTCTTCATCGGCATGCGGCTTGCCGTCGATGCGGGCGATCGCGATGTCGAGCGTCAGTCCGATGATCGACTTGGTCTGCGCCAATGTGGGTTCCGCCTTGCCGAAGTGGCGGAAGGTGCGCAGCATTGTCTCGTGGATCAGTTCGGCGCTGTCGACCAGCGTGCCGTCGCAGTCGAACAGGACAAGCTTCATTCCTGGTCCTCCCGCCGACCGTTCTCCATGTCGAAGCCCAGAAGGTTCCAGGACTGCACCATGTGCGGCGGCAGCGGAGCCGTGACCCGCAGACGACCGCCATCCGGATGCGGGATGTCGATGTGGCGCGCGTGCAGATGCAGCTTTTTCTGGATGCCGCCCGGGAACGGCCAGTTGTGATCGTCGTCGAAATATTTCGGATCGCCGATGATCTGGTGACCGAGATGCAGCGCATGGACACGCAGCTGGTGCGTACGGCCGGTATAGGGCTCCATCTCCAGCCACGCCATTGTCTGCGCTGCGGTTTCCAAAACGCGGTAATAAGAGACCGCGTGATCGGCGCCCTCCTCACCATGCCTGGCGATCCGCATGCGGTCGCCGTCGGGCGTCTGTTCCTTGACGAGCCAGTTGGAAATCTTGTCTTCGCGCTTGCGCGGCACGCCCTTGACCAGCGCCCAGTAGGTCTTTTTGGTATCGCGTTCGCGGAATGCCGCGGTCAACTTCTGCGCCGCACCGCGTGTGCGGGCAACCACGAGGACACCTGACGTGTCGCGGTCGATCCGGTGGACGAGACGCGGTTTTTCGCCTCTCTTGTTGGTGAAGGCATCCATCATCTGATCGATATGGCGCGTAACGCCGGATCCGCCCTGCACAGCCAGACCCGCCGGCTTGTTGAGGACGAAGACCTTATCGTCTTCGTGCAGCATCATCCGCTGCAAAAGCTCATAGTCGCCGGCGTGCTTGAGATCCTTGCCGGCAATCGGCCCGCTCTTCTTCGCGTCGGTATCCATCGGGGGAATACGGACCATCTGGCCGGGCTCGACGCGGGTGTCGCTTTTCACGCGCCCACCGTCGATGCGCACCTGTCCGGAGCGCAGTAGTTTCTGTAGAGGGCCGAAGCCAAGACCCGGGAAATGGATCTTGAACCATCGGTCGAGGCGCATGCCTGACTCGTCCGCCTCGACGCGGATATGCTCGATGCCTGCCATCAAAGCTCTTTCATCTTATCTGTGATCAGTCCTGCCCTTTAGAGCATTGCCCGCCCGAGCGCCAGCCCAGCAAAGACCGCACACAGCGACACACCAACGCTTGCGATCACATAACTTGCCCCCGCCACGGTCGCGCCACGCTCGAACAGCGAGATGACATCCAGCGAAAAGGCCGAAAACGTCGTGAAGCCGCCGAGAAATCCAGTCACCAGCAGGAGACGCATCTCAGGCGAGGCGTTGAGGCGCCGGGCAATCACCTCGCTTAGCAAACCGATTGCGAAACAGCCGACGATGTTGACGGTCAGCGTTCCCCAGGGAAAGTTCGGCCCGAACCGGCGCAGCGTCCAGACGCCCACGAGGTAGCGGGCGACGGAACCGAATGCGCCGCCCAGTGCGACAAGTATGATATTGATCATCGAGATATCCAGAAAAGTCCTAAATCGTGCCTACCGTTAAAATGCCGGGATTTCGGTTAAATCGCGGCAAACTCGGCGCATATTACATATGTGCCGAATGGGTTGAAGGCGGTTGCTATGGTTCAGGTGACGACAATTTCGGCAAGCATGGCAGCGCTCGCCATAGAGACGTTAAGAACGCCGCCACAATTGTCCGTCAAAGCGAGAATTGGTGAGGCCAAACGTGTCGCCGAACGCGCTTCTGCGCGTGATCAGAGTGCGACCGATCCGACGGTCACCGGGGCGATGACGCTTGCGACCAGCCTGTCTCTCGATTTCCTCGATGCCGGCCAGCAGCCTCCGCAGCAGCAGGCATCGCTGCAGATGGCCGAAGCCGCCTATCGTGACACGGAAGAGTGACCCTCAGATGCCGAGAACGAGAAGTCCGACGCCCTGAATGCCGCTGACGAAGCGGCGCCAGCTTTCCGGTATCGTGAAATATACCCGCTTGGCGAATGGACGGATGACCGGCAGCCAAGCCTGCGCGTAGAGGCGCCCTTTCCACGAGAATGGCAGGCTATAGCCGTTCAGCACCAGTTTCTGGTTTGCCCAGGATTGTTTGTAGGCGCCATCGCCGCCGAGAAGATCGTAGGTCTTGATCCCGTTGTCGATCAGCCAGCAGACTGTCATTTCCATCTGCACCTTGCCGGCGGAGAGATGCCGCAGGCTCCAGTCGAAGCTGCCAAGATAGGCGTAGTAGTGCCCTGCCCGCACGAAGCCGAGCTCCATCGCCACCGTGACATCGCCGGCCCGCAGGATCGAAAGGCACGCACCCTCTAGCAACGCGGCATCACCCGTCAGGCTCGCCAGGAAATCGTCCAGGCCATCGAAGGAAAAACCGCTGCTGCTTCTCCCGGTCTCGCGGAGCCAGACCCGCTTCATCGCCGCACAGTCGCGAACGTATTCGGCAAACCTTTGATCGGAGGGCCAGATCATCTCGAAGGTGAGTTCTCCGAGCCGCGCCAGGTGGTTGCGCCGACGGTTGCGATTGCGCTTCTTCAATTTGCCGCCGTGCGAGCGGTATGCGTCCGAATCGGCAAACTGCGTGAGATCGAGCACGGCGCTGCTTCCGCCGTAGCCTCGGATCGTCGGCTGTGAGCGAAGCAGGAGACCCAGCGAGGATTGATGCGGAACGGGGTGAAAGACCGCGACATCGCAATCGGGCATCATCTCGATACGGGTCAGCAACTTGCCCATCAGCAATCCGGCAAGATGGGCGTCGTCGCACAGGAGATTGCAGTATTGCGAGTGGGGTGCGCCGAGGTTTTCCAATACCCTTATGCCGCTGACGGTCTGAACCATCAGAGGCCAGACTGCGACGAGACTGCCGTTGCGCCACACGGTCTCGATCCGGAATTCGAACGCGGAGCCATCGCCGGCAAACGCCGCGACCCAGCCGCGGCACCAATCGAAACTCTGAAAATAGGTCAGCCGGTCTTCGCACCGGCTTTCAAGGGCCCGCCAGGCGTCGGCAACCGTGTCGATTTCTGCAAGCGTGCTGAGGCGTCGGTAAATGCCGGCGTCCGGTTCCGGTGCACTGGAAATATCCACGATCTTCGTCCCCACAAAGCCAACCCATCGGTAGAATAGATGGCGGAGCTAAACGAGATATTACGCCTGAGATCACATCCCGCGTGATCAGTTATGCTGGTTGCCAGGACGGAAACCCTGGACCGGGAGCGTGAGATCGAAACTGCCGGACTTCTCGAAGGTCAGCTTCAGGGGCACGCTGTCGCCCTGCTTGAAAGGAGTCGCGACTTTGGTGAACATCAGATGCAGTCCACTGGGCTTCAACTCGACGGTCTGGCCGGCTGGGACCGCAATACCGCCTTCGAGCCGGCGCATCTTCATGATCTGGCCCTGCATCGACATTTCGTGGATCTCCACGGCAGGCGACAGAGGCGATGAGGCAGAGACGAGTCTATCGTCTTCGCTGCCCGTGTTGCGGATCACGAGATAGCCACCGCCGACCGGCTGGCCGGGAAGCATGGCGCGAACATAGCCGCCGGAAATCTCGAGCGTACCGACTTTGACTGTGGCGCCCGATGTGGCCGCCGGATCGGACGATCCGTGCATGTGCATGCCACCATTCCCGGAACCGGCATCTCCCGCCTGGGCATAGGATTGATCTGCCGCCGCACCAAGTGTCGCTGCAAACAGCGCCAGAGTCGCAAGAAATTTCATGACAACGCCTCCCATCGTCTTTCAAGACGACGGGTAGAGCAGATTCCTGAACGTGCGGAAAGCTTGAAGCTCGGCACTCAGTCGCGATGCCTAACTTTATGGTGTGCGACAAAAATCTTGGTCACGACGACATTCTCCCCTTGTCAAACCTGTCGCCTCCTCGATAATGAACCTCATACCCGTTGGGAGAAGCCGCTTCGATGCGGTGCCGAAGGAGCAACCGCCCCGGAAACTCTCAGGCAAAAGGACCACGGGCGACCAACCGGAACTCTGGAGAGTAGCACCCGTCATCGGGGGCTCGCCGAAGGGATAACAATCTCAGGCGAAAAGGACAGAGGGGGCTCGAAACAGGCGCGTAACCGCGCCCTGATCAGAGCCGGCGTGTGAGCTGATTTTACGCAGCGAGCGCCAAAACCTGGAGGCGCCTTTTTGGACGATCACTCAGTTCTCAAGACCACACCGCTCAACGCGCTGCATCTCTCGCTTGGCGCGAAGATGGTGCCGTTCGCGGGCTACGACATGCCGGTGCAATATCCGCTCGGCGTGATGAAGGAGCACCTCCATACGCGCGCCGCCGCAGGCCTGTTCGATGTCTCCCACATGGGTCAGGTCATCGTCAGAGCGAAGTCCGGCGACTATGCAGATGCAGCACTTGCGCTGGAAAAGCTCGTTCCGATCGACATCCTGTCGCTCAAGGAAGGCCGTCAGCGCTACGGCTTCTTTACCGACGACAATGGCTGCATTCTCGACGACCTGATGGTCACCAATCGCGGCGATCATCTGCTCGTGGTCGTCAATGCCGCCTGCAAGGATGCCGACCTCGCGCACATGACGGCGAACCTGACTGACTGTGACGTCACCCTCCTCGACGACCGCGCTCTGGTCGCCCTCCAGGGTCCACGTGCCGAAGCTGTTCTGGCCGAGCTCTGGGCTGGCGTCTCCTCGATGAAGTTCATGGATGTCCGCGAAGTGCCGCTGCACGACGTTCCCTGCATCATCTCGCGCTCCGGTTATTCCGGCGAGGACGGTTTCGAGATCTCGATCCCGCAGGACCATGCCGTCGCCGTTGCCAAGGCATTGCTCGAACACCCGGATTGCGAAGCCATCGGCCTCGGCGCCCGTGACAGCCTGCGGCTTGAAGCCGGTCTGTGTCTTTATGGAAACGACATCGACACTACGACGTCGCCGATCGAGGCATCGCTCGAATGGGCATTGCAGAAGGCCCGCAAGGCCGGCGGTGACCGCGAAGGCGGGTTTCCGGGAGCTGACCGCATCCTTGGCGAACTGGCAGACGGTACCAGCCGCCGCCGCGTCGGCCTGAAGCCGGAAGGCAAGGCGCCGGTGCGTTCGCATGCCAAACTGTTTGCCGATGCGGACGGGCTCAAGGAACTCGGCGAAGTCACCTCTGGTACATTCGGCCCGACGGTCGAAGGTCCGGTTGCCATGGGTTACGTTCCCGTCAGCCATGCAGTTGCAGGTACGCAGGTCTTTGCCGAAGTGCGCGGAAAATACCTGCCGATGACGGTGGCCGCGCTGCCGTTCATCACGCCGACCTACAAGCGATAAACACGCGCGGGCGGCCTGGCCCCATCCCCGGCCTCCCCCCCACGTCATCCCGATTCACGCTTTCCTCAAGAGGACATTCCCATGCTGAAATTCACCGCCGAACACGAATGGCTGAAACTCGAAGACGGCGTTGCCACCGTCGGCATCACCACCCATGCTGCCGAGCAGCTAGGTGATCTCGTGTTTGTTGAACTGCCGGAAGTCGGTGCCGAGCTGGTGAAGGACGGCAATGCCGCAACCGTCGAAAGCGTCAAGGCAGCCTCCGACGTATATTCGCCACTCGATGGCGAAGTCACCGAAGTCAATCAGGCGATCGTCGACGACCCGTCGCTGGTCAATTCCGATCCGCAGGCTGCCGGCTGGTTCTTCAAGCTGAAGCTCAAGAATGTAGCCGACGCCGACGCGCTGATGGACGAAGCTGCCTATAAGGAACTGATCGGATGAGTGACTCGACCGACTTCCACTTCACCGACTACGATCCTTACGATTTCGCCAACCGACGGCATATCGGTCCCTCTCCGACGGAGATGACCGATATGCTTGCCGTGATCGGCTACAAGTCGCTCGACGCGCTGATCGATGCCACGGTTCCCGCCTCCATCCGTCAGCAGAACCCGCTGACCTGGGGTGCGGCGCTGACCGAACGCGAAGCGCTCGACAAGCTGCGCGAGACGGCCAACAAGAACCAGGTGCTGACCACGCTGATCGGACAGGGCTATTACGGCACCGTGACGCCGCCTGTGATCCAGCGCAACATTCTGGAGAACCCAGCCTGGTACACGGCATACACGCCCTACCAGCCGGAAATCTCCCAAGGCCGCCTCGAAGCGCTTCTGAACTTTCAGACGATGATCTGCGACCTGACCGGCCTCGACGTCGCCAATGCTTCGCTGCTCGATGAAGCGACGGCGGCTGCCGAAGCCATGGCGCTTTGCCAGCGTCAGGCGAAATCGAAGGCAACCGCCTTCTTCGTCGACCACGCCTGTCATCCGCAGACGATTGCGCTGATCGAGACACGTGCAGCCCCGCTCGGCTGGAGCGTGATCGTCGGTGATCCGATGACCGATCTCGACCCGGTGGACGTGTTCGGCGCGATCTTCCAGTATCCCGGCACGAACGGCGAAGTGCGTGACTTCTCGGGCCTTATCTCCCGCCTGCACCAGACCGGTGCGGTCGCTGCTATGGCGGCCGATCTTCTGGCGCTGACGCTTCTGAAATCGCCCGGCGAAATGGGTGCGGATATCGCGATCGGCTCGTCGCAGCGGTTTGGCGTGCCTGTCGGTTACGGCGGCCCGCACGCGGCCTACATGTCGGTCAAGGATGCGCACAAGCGCGCCATGCCCGGCCGCCTTGTCGGCGTTTCCGTCGATGCCCGCGGCAATCGTGCCTACCGCCTGTCGCTGCAGACCCGCGAACAGCATATCCGCCGCGAGAAGGCGACGTCGAACATCTGCACGGCGCAGGTTCTGCTCGCCGTCATGGCCTCGATGTACGGCGTCTTCCACGGCCCGGAAGGCCTGAAGGCGATTGCCCAGGCCGTCCACAAGAAAGCCGTGCTGATGGCCAAGGGCCTCGAAAAGCTCGGCTACACGATCGAACCCGATACGTTCTTCGACACGTTCACCGTCGAGGTCGGCCACATGCAGGGTGTGATCATGCGGGCGGCCGTTGCTGAAGGCGTCAACCTGCGCAAGGTCGGTGAAACCAAGATCGGCATGTCGCTCGACGAACGCACCCGCCCGGCAACGCTGGAAGCCGTCTGGCGCGCATTCGGCGGCGACTTCAACGTGTCGGACTTCGCGGTCGAATACCGCCTGCCCAACGCACTTCTCAGAAAATCGGATTACATGACCCATCCGATCTTCCACATGAACCGCGCCGAAAGCGAGATGACCCGCTACATCCGCCGCCTGTCGGACCGCGACCTGGCGCTCGATCGTGCCATGATCCCGCTCGGCTCCTGCACGATGAAGCTGAACGCGACGGCTGAAATGCTGCCGATCACCTGGCCGGAGTTTTCCGACATCCACCCGTTCGTACCCGTCGACCAGGCGCTCGGCTACAAGGAGATGATCGACGATCTCTCGGCAAAGCTCTGCCAGATCACCGGTTACGATGCCTTCTCGATGCAGCCGAATTCCGGTGCGCAGGGCGAGTATGCGGGCCTGCTAACGATCCGCAACTATCACATCGCCAATGGCGATACGCATCGCGACGTCTGCCTCATCCCCACCTCCGCGCACGGCACCAATCCTGCCTCGGCCCAGATGGTCGGCATGAAGGTCGTGGTCGTGAAAGTGCTCGAGAACGGCGATATCGATCTCGAAGACTTCCGTGCCAAGGCACAGCAGCATGCGGCAAATCTGTCCTGCTGCATGATCACCTATCCTTCGACACACGGCGTGTTCGAGGAGACGGTGAAGGAGATCTGCGAGATCACCCATGCCAATGGCGGCCAGGTCTATCTCGACGGTGCCAATATGAACGCCATGGTCGGATTGTCCCGCCCCGGTGACATTGGCTCCGACGTTTCGCATCTCAATCTGCACAAGACGTTCTGCATTCCGCATGGCGGCGGCGGTCCCGGCATGGGGCCGATCGGCGTCAAGGCGCACCTGGCAAGCCACCTGCCCGGTCACCCGCAATGGGCCGGAGAACTTGGCAGCGAAGGTGCGGTTTCGGCGGCGCCGTTCGGCTCTCCCTCGATCCTGCCGATCTCCTGGTCCTACTGCCTGATGATGGGCGGCGAAGGGCTCACGCAGGCGACGAAGGTTGCGATCCTCAACGCCAACTATATCGCAGCCCGGCTCAAGGGCGCCTACGATGTGCTCTACAAGTCCGCAAGCGGACGCGTCGCGCATGAGTGCATCATCGACACCCGCCCGCTCAACGCCTCGGCCGGCGTCTCTGTCGACGACGTTGCAAAACGCCTGATCGACTGCGGCTTCCACGCCCCGACCATGAGCTGGCCGGTTGCCGGTACGCTGATGATCGAACCGACGGAATCGGAAACGAAGGCCGAGATCGACCGGTTCTGCGATGCGATGCTGGCAGTCCGCGAAGAGGCTCGTGCGATCGAAGACGGTCGCATGGACAGGGTCAACAACCCGCTGAGGAACGCCCCGCACACGGTGGAAGACCTGGTCGGCGAATGGGATCGTCCTTATAGCCGCGAACAGGCCTGCTACCCGCCGGGCGCTTTCCGTGTCGACAAATACTGGTCGCCGGTCAACCGCGTCGACAATGTCTATGGCGACCGCAATCTGCTCTGCACCTGCCCGCCGCTTGAGGACTACGCGGAGGCCGCGGAGTAACACGAATACCGGAGAGGCCCGGGCTTTGGGCCTCTCCGGTATATATTTTCGCGCAGCCCTTGTTTAAATGCAATTATTCTCTATTTTGAGTTTCATCGAACTTTGCTAGCGACTCGTCCGCAGCTCCCGGAAAACTTGGAGCTCTTTCTGATTTCCTCTCAACGTCGATCTACCCCCGACCCCGTATTTCAGGGTTGGCAACTTACTACGATTGAAAGGAAATCGTTATGGATACCGGCACTGTAAAGTGGTTTAACAGCACCAAGGGTTTTGGTTTCATTCAGCCTGACAACGGCAGCCAGGATGTGTTCGTTCACATTTCCGCTGTTGAGCGCGCTGGCATGAATGGCCTGAACGAAGGTCAGAAGATCAGCTACGAAATCGTCCAGGACAAGCGTTCTGGCAAGAGCTCCGCAGACAACCTGCGCGCTGCTTAAGGTTTTGTCATTGCCCCGCGTGACCACGGATGTACTGGCACGAAGGCGGCGATGATGGTGGAAGGTCGGGGTTCATCTCCCGGCCTTTTGTTTTTTCGTCCATTCTGAGGTTTTACTGTGCTAGACGGTTTAACTTCGAATGGGTGAAAAGAGAGCGGATGTGAGATCGCTTCCCGATCAACCCGCGTCCGACAAATTTCAAGAGATAGCGGTTCGCCGCGTAAGGAGATATTTTGCAGGTACTCGTCAGAGATAACAACGTTGATCAGGCTCTCCGCGTCCTGAAGAAGAAGATGCAGCGCGAAGGTATCTTCCGCGAAATGAAGGCTCGTAGCGCTTACGAAAAGCCTTCCGAAAAGCGTGCACGTGAAAAAGCAGATGCGATCCGTCGCGCGCGCAAGCTTGCTCGCAAGCAGATGCAGCGCGAAGGCCTGCTTCCGGCTCCGAAGAAAAAAGTCATCGTAGCTCGCGCCCGCTAGGCTCCGACATGAGCGTGGTTTTGAGCACAAGCCAGAGCCACGCAACCAATCGCAGGATGGCAGTCTATGCCATTCTCGCGGTCCACGGCAGACATCGGCCGTCTCCAGGAGGAAAGCATGACAGCGACCAAGGACCAGTTCTTCAAGCCCGCGAAAATGTCGGCACAAGCCAAATCGGAGCAGACCAACTCCGTGGTGCGTGACATCCTGGACGCCGAAGTTATTGCTCGTGAAAAGAAGACAGAAAAACTACGTGCTCTGCGGCTCCAGCAGACCGCTGATGCCCCCGCCCCTGTAAAAAAAGCGGCGACGAAGACCAAGCGCGCGGTCAAGACTTCCTAATCTTTCGTTTTACTCCCGACTGCTTTTCCCGAATTGAACCAATTCGTTGGTTCTGCGTTAACTTGCACTGCGGGACGCATGCATACTCCGGGATGCAGCGCTCAGGTGTCGCCTTTTCAAAGACGCCCCGCAGTCTTTTCTGATCATCCGGCTACGCCGATATCAGGAGAGTGCCTGTCAAGGATGCGAGGGTAGAATGTGTCAGGACAACGCCTCATCGGCGATCGTGCTAGGTTCGGATGATCTCGAACTTCTTCAGAGATTCCTGGAAGCCTGGTGCGAAGAAAGACATGTGGACGTGTCGAGCGAGGAGGCTCAGACTGTCGCATCGGGTCTTTTCAACTGGTACCAGTTTGAACTGAATGATCGCAACAACCTCAAGTCCGAACCGCCCGAGCCTCTGCCGGAATCGGTCGAATTGAAGCGATTGCTACGGCAACTCGCCGTAGCCTGATATTGGGCCCTGACCGTGCTGCAATCGAGGCTCGCTCGGGATTACGGGATACGAGCGACCACTTTGATCTCGAAATCGAACCCCGCGAGCCAGTTTACCCCGACCGCTGTCCAATTCGGGTACGGCTTTTCCCCCATTATGCCCAAGCGAACTGCCTGAATCGTCCCGAACTGATTTTCAGGGTCGGTGTGAAACGTGGTGACGTCGATGATGTCGTCGAACCCGCAGCCTGCCGCTGCGAGAACCGCACGCAGATTGTCGAACGCCAGTTGAACCTGTTTTTCAAAATTCGGTTCCGGCGTTCCGTCATCACGGCTGCCAACCTGTCCGGACACAAAGAGAAGATCACCCGACCTTATCGCGGCTGAGTATTTGTTGATCTCGTAAAGGGCCTGTCGGCCTGCGGGGAAAATTGCTTCTCGTTCGATCATCGCTCGTCTCCAATCGGTTGTTGCGTCCTTGGCGTTGCAGGAGCCTTCCCTGCCCACTTCAATCTTGATATACGCTCCGTATGCAACTGCGTATCTCAGATACGTTGCGTATGTCAACTGCTGTAAGAATCCGAGCCGGGGGTGAGCGATGGCGCCGAGCAAGCGTACGACGATGATGGAAGAAACGCGCGGCAAGCTGATCAGCGCGGCGCGCAAGTCCTTCGCCGAGAAAGGCTATGCCAGCTCGTCCATGGACGACTTCACGGCGTCCGCCGGCCTGACGCGGGGTGCGCTCTACCATAATTTCGGAGACAAGAAGGGTCTTTTACAAGCGGTGATCGATCAGATCGATTCCGAGATGCTGCGGCGGATGCGTGCTGCAGCAGACCACGCCGGCGGGACACTTTGGGACGGCTTTCTTGCCGAGGCGGTCGCCTATATCGAGATGTCGCTGGAGCCGGAAATTCAGCGCATCATGTTGCTGGATGGTCCTGCTGTCCTCGGCGACCCATCGCGTTGGCCCAATCAGAACGCCTGTCTGCGCACCACGGCGGACACGATCAGCGCTCTCATCGCCGAAGGGACAGTCAGGAGCATGGATGCGGAAGCCGCCGCACGTCTCATCAACGGTGCGGCACTCAACGCCGCACTGTGGATCGCTGCGGCCGACGATCCGCCGGCCGTGTTGGAAAAAGCCGTCGAAGCGTTCCGTCACCTTGCCAGCGGGTTGCTGACGAAACAGCCCGTATGATCGCCCACCTCAACCTCGACGGCGATAAGTCGGAAGATTGCGAATTCCTGAGAGGATCTCCACTTCGCCCTCGCTCTTCGGCTTGCCGAGGAGAAAACCCTGCAGCTGTTCGCAGCCGTCTTCGACCACCATCCGGTGCTGCCCGAAGGTCTCGATGCCTTCCGCGACGACGGGCAAGTCCAGGCTCTTGCCGAGACCGATGATGGCTTTGACGATGGCACGGGCGCTGTCGCTTTCCTCCATCTCGCTGATAAAACTGCGGTCGATCTTGATCTTGTCAAAGGGGAAGCTGTGCAGGTTGCTGAGCGACGAATAGCCGGTGCCGAAGTCATCCATCACCACATGGACTCCCAGCGCCTTCAACCGGAGCAAGGTCGCGAGCGTCGTGTCGCGATCCTTGAGCAGCGAGGTCTCTGTGATCTCGAGTTCGAGCCGGTGGGGCTCCAGGCCGCTCTCATCCAGTGCCGACGCAATCATGTCGACAAGGTTCGGGAAGCGAAACTGGATGGCCGAAACGTTGACCGCTACCGCCAGGCCGTCATCCCAGGTACTGGCGACCCTGCAGGCTTCGCGCATCGCCCATTCACCGATCGGCACGATGATGCCGGTTTCCTCGGCAACCGGAATGAAGACGCTCGGTGAAACATTGCCCCATTGCGGATGCTTCCACCGCATCAGGGCCTCATAGCCCGAGCAGAGGCCGCTTGTGGCATCAAAGAGTGGCTGGAATACCATGCTGAGTTGCGAGCGCAGTACGGCGTAGCGCAACTCGCTCTCGATCTCGCGCCGCTCGCGCAGCTCTGCGTCCATTGCCGCGGAATAGAATGCTGCCGTACCACGTCCCGAGAACTTCGCATTGTAGAGGGCCATGTCGGCCGCATTGCGCAAGTCATCAGGCGTTTCTCCGTCGTCCGGATAAACCGCGCAGCCGATGCTTACGCCCACGGCGGTGGGATCGAGTGCGACATTCATTTCGGTGCGGAAGGTTTCCAGGATACGCTCGGCGAGCAGGTTTGCGCCCGCCGGCTGCTCGACGCCTGTCTGGAGGATGATGAACTCGTCGCCGCCGATGCGGGACGGCGTATCGGCCGGACCGACACAGCGCCGCAGGATATCGGCGACCCGGATCAGAACACGATCGCCTTCTGCATGGCCGAACACGTCGTTGACGGCCTTGAACCGGTCGAGATCAAGGGCAAGCACCGCCAGCACATCGCCGGAAAGCGCAGCCGTCCTCAAGGCACCGTCGAGCCGATCGTTGAAGAGCGTACGGTTGGGAAGGTCCGTCAAAGCGTCGTGGCGGGCCATGTGTTCGATGCGGCGCTCCGCAATGCGCTTCTCGGTCAGATCGCGGACAGCCAGAACCTGGCAGGAGCGACCGCGATACTCGATCGTATGGACGGCAACCTCGAGAAAGACCTCGCGGTCCGTCACTTTCGGCGTGGCAGCGACTGCGGAATTCCTTTGAGCCGTCAGCGGAAGACCGTCGGCTGCCACCAGCAGATCATCGGGATCGCGGCCGAGAATGTCGCGGTCGCGCAGCAACAGCAATTCGGCAAAGCGAGCATTGGTCTCTATGACGCGGCCATCGCGAACCACCGCGAGGCCTTCAAGCGTCGCGTTGGCGAAGCCACGCAAATCCGTCAGGTACCGGTCGATGAAGCTCGCGGCAACAGTCGTCAGCACGATCACACTCATGACGATCGAAACCGCGCCAATGAGCCAGATCCGCCCGCCACCGTCGAGCGAGGCCTCTGGAAGCGTCGGATCGGGGATCAGCTCGGTCGCCGACATTGCAGTGAAATGCAGGATGCAAATGGCAGCAACACTGGCAGCGACTGCACAGATCAGGCGCAGGGTGCTTCTTCGAAGCGTCGTGGAGGCGAACGCCGCGGTGAAGAGAGAGAAAGAGACAACAGAGCCGATCAGGATGGGCGTCATTTCGTAGCGGGTCGTGGCCGCGGCACGGATCGCTTCGGTGCCGATCAAGTGCATGGCGGCGACCGTGACCGTGGCGACCATGCCGGCTGCGAGCGAAGAAACCGTCTTCGATCGATCGGCAATCTGCAGCGCCAACCAGAAGCCGGCGACGGCAGTCAGAGCCGAGACAAGGGTGAGGACGCGCTCGAATTCGATCGCTATCGTGCCCTGGTAGGCGAGCATTGCCACGAAATGCGTCGACCAGATGGAAAGCCCGCCCGTGGCGCTGGCGACAAGGAGCCAGATCCGCCGCCGACGTTCGTTGCACTCGATCGCCCGTCTATGGATCAGAAAAAATGCGAGCATGCCGACGACGCAGATGCCGGCCGCGAGAAGAACAGTGCTTCGATCATGCTGAACCACGACGCATTCGAGAACTCGAAACATGGATGCCACCACAAGAACGCACGACGAACAATTTCATCGACTTGTCAGCAAAACATTAGGTGTTAATATTTAAGGAAATAATAATATACAGTGGCGGCATGCACGTGTCTAAGAACGCGCCTTGGGTACGGGATATCGATCCCAAAAGGCTTATCCGGCCGCCTTTTCAAGCCCGGAGCTCAAATCCACTGCCGCGAACGCAGCGGTTAGGATTTCGGTCCCAGCGCCAGGCTTCGTCGCCTCTGACGACAGGATTTGGCGGAACCGACGCGCACCGGGATAACCCTGAAACAGACCAACCATGTGACGCGTCACGTGATGCAATCTGCCACCGGAGGCGATAACCTGATCCGCATAGGCAATCATCGCGTCGCGCAGCGCCAGCCAGTCAGGGTCTGGATACTCAAGTCTTCCATCCAGAAGCGCATCGACGCCCGCCAGCAAGCCGGTGTTGTGATAGGCAGCGCGGCCGAGCATGACGCCATCCATCACCTCAAGGTGTTCAGCAGCTTGCTTAAGATCGGCAATACCGCCGTTGATCCCCAGAAACACATCCGGGTTCTCACGCTTCATCCTATGGACGAGATCGTAATCCAGTGGAGGAACCTCGCGGTTTTGTTTCGGCGACAGTCCCTGCAGCCAGGCCTTACGGGCATGGATCCAGATCGCGTCGGCACCGGCACCAATCATTCGCGCGAGAAAGTCCGGCAGGACGTCGGCCGGCTCCTGATCATCAACGCCGATGCGGCATTTGACCGTCACAGGCGCCTGTGAAACCTTTTTCATGGCTGTGACGAGGTCTGCAACATGCGCGGGGTCGCGCATCAGGCAGGCACCGAATGTCCCCGACTGTACCCGGTCCGAGGGGCATCCGACATTGAGGTTGATCTCGTCGTAACCGTAGTCACCGGCGATCCGGATCGCCTCGGACAGCTTTTCCGCATTCGAGCCGCCGAGCTGCAAGGCAACAGGATGTTCTGCCGGCGAATAGGACAAGAGCCGCTCCCGCGGCCCATGGATGATCGCATCGGCGACGACCATCTCCGTATAAAGAAGCGCGCGCGACGACAGCTGCCGGTGCAGGAAACGGCAGTGACGATCGGTCCAGTCGATCATCGGGGCGACAGCGAAGATTTTTTCTCCGTTATGGTATTGATTTTTCATGATATTCCAGAACTGCACCATTTTGCCGGCTAGGTGCTTGGCGGCATTTTGGGCCACTCTTTATCACACGTAACCCTTTGACTCCACTCAAAGCATACGGGCCGTAATTTCCTAGCTGCACCAAGAACTGCACCACGATAGCGGCGATCTGTGCTTGCAAATGCACCGTCACGTTATGCTATCGTCCGTGGAAAGGTTACGCTGACCGGTGTAAGCGCCCGTCCACCTCGTAAGAGGTCCGCACCATAGAGTGGGATAACCAAGAGACTCCGGATTTAACTTCTCACGCCGCCGCCGCACTTTCGTGCATCTTCCATAGAAGCTCGCTGACGTTTCCTGCGTGACAGGAGATGGTGCCTGCTACGCGATGCTCACGTCCACTCTCTTCTTCATCCTCATAACACGCCTCGAACATCTGAAAGGCGTCGGACCACGGTGCGATGTCGATCTCTTTGATTGCCTCATAGGCATCGACTGCAACGTTGAAGATGGCAGGCTCGATGTCAACGATCTGGGCGTACCACCGGAATGCTCCCACCACGTCTCCGGGGATGCGCTTATACTTTTTCGCATGCGCCGCCTCAGCGGCGGCTGCTTGCTCAATAAGTGAACGGTCAACAAGGCAGACACGGCTCAACTCAACGACGACCGGTTGCACGAAATCGGTGACGACACTGATCTTGCTCAGCAGTTCAGCCTCATGATGGAAAAGATTCCGTAGCGCCTTCAGCCCGATGAAGTTCGGAGAGTCGTGCAGACCGCCTTTTCTGTGACGCTTGAGTTTGTCGCTGAAGCTATGCAGCGAGTTCAGGAAGTGAAACAGCGTGTCCTCGTTCGGCGCTTGGCAGTGCCGGCCGTAGTCACGAAACAAGCGATCCGTAGCTGCCTGTAGGTCTTTCATTCACAATCCCTGATTGGAGCGTATGGCAAGAATCTATTCACGGCTAAATCTTCCAATCAACAGCCTGAAGCCGCCTTTGCCCGACATAGTGAGGGCGGTTTGTTAGGTTCAGCACCAGCGCAACCGCTGCGGTAGTGAACTGGCCGCGAGTGTTGACCTTCACGTCCGCGTAGGGCTTCACCGCCATCTGAAGCTGCGCGCACAGAACGACAACCTTCTCTGTCGCAAACGACACTCTGATCTGGTGTGCGAACTCGTTACGCACCTTTCGGATCAGTTCACACTCCCGATACTCGGCTTCCGAAATCAGCCCGAGCCCGAAGGCTGCCGCGATCCGGGCAGAGAACGATCCGAGTGGCGCGTTGAACCCGCTGAGTAGCGCTTGGCTGCCCTTGTTCGGGATGAGGAACGCTTCGATGACTTTGCCGAGCTGATCGTCGAGCATTGCCGCCGCAGCGAGAGCTGCACCACGCTCGGTTTCCTTGTTGAAGTCGTCCAGAAAATCGGAGAAGCCGATCAGGTGCGGGTGGGTTTCGGAGAACGGTCTGCGATTATCTGCCACTCAACAACATCCTTTCATTCGATCCACCATCGGTAGCATTTCCACCAGCCGCTTTGCGTTGGCTGCACCAGAACTGCACCATCGCTATTACAAAAATAAATAATCCAGCAATTTCAACGTCTTATTTCTCACCCGTCCAGTCGATCATAGGTGCGACGGCGAAGACTTTTTTAGGAGGATGCGTTGGCATGGTTTCCGAGCGACTATTCCGGTGCGTGGCTGCACGGATAACAAGATTTCGAGCCTGGCGAAAGACAAACGGCAAAAATGCGTTGTCGTCAGGTTGGTGCGGATTGGAACCGGCCGGAGCGTAGATTGGCTGAGTCTTGGGGTGAAAGCCTCCTCTACGCGGGAAGTCGACGCTGGACCGCCGAGATGCCAGCGAAGGTGCGAGGTCGCCACTCAAAGTGCAGGCCCTACTCTTCAGTAGCAAATTTTGTTTAATCCGAGCAAAATGCGTGCTAGTCAGACATATGAGTTCTTCTCGCGGTCTTGAGATAGATTTTGCAGAGCCGGCCATGGCGCATGTCGCACGGGCGGCGTTCGACTTGAACGGATTTTCGGCCGAGTATGTCGAGCTGAGCGGTGCTGAACCGTATGACTTCAGAAGCCGTGGCGAGAACCACTATCTCGCGTTGCACGACATCACTCTCACTGATGGTGAGCTGCGCGTGGACGGTCTTCCGACGCTCCATAAAAAGGACTTGCGCGACACGATCACCTTCGTGCCCAAAGGCTGCGGCATCGAGGGCTGGTGCCAGCCTCAGCCACGAACCAACCGATTTGTCGCTATGTATTTCGATCCAAAGGCGATCCGCGACGATCTGGCTGGTAGATATTCCGAGCGGGATCCTGCGCCGTTCGCTTACTCCCGCGATCCACAGTTACGCGCCACACTTAAGAAGCTTGAAGCGGTTCTCAGGGCGCCTCATGTGGACGAGCTCCACGCGGAGAGCGTCTGCCTTCTGGCATCGCTTGAGGTTTTCGGGGTCATGGCCGACAGGCAGGGGCGTCTGTCGGACCGACAGATCGCCGCGGTCACGGATTTCGTGGAGGGGCATCTGCAGGCAACAGTCGGCTTGGCCGAGCTGGCCGCTGTTGCCGGGCTCAGCCGTTTTCACTTTTCCCGCGCCTTCAAGGCAACGACCGGGGAAAATCCACACTCGTTTGTTCAACGGCGGCGCATCTCGCGAGCTGTCACGCTCCTTGCTCAGGTTGACCTGCCCATCGACGCGATTGCCGGGGCAGTCGGGTACAAGGGCACACCACAGTTTCGAAGGGCGTTTCATGAGGTGATGGGGACCTCTCCGCTGAAATATCGTCTGCAACGTTAGGCAAAATGGCGGGGGCCACCAATGGGCTATGAGTACACAGATGCCAGTCTGATCGTCTGCGATAGGGAGCCAATCACGCGACTCGAAGAGATCCAGAATTTCGCGTTCCTCGTTGCGATGTCGAACGACTGGACGATCGTTCGCGTATCCGAGAACTGCGAAACATTCTTCAACGTCAAACCGGAGAAACTCCTGGGCACGCGCTTCGACACGTGGATCAGTGAGACGGCGCTCCACGACATCCGGAACCGGATGGCGATTTTGGCGTCAACGACAGGAGAGAGAATCTTCGACGTGAAGCTGGTGCAGGGATTGCCCAACGTCGATCTGTCGATCCATTTTCAGGGCGATCTTTTGATTGTCGAAGGCGAACGGACACAGAAGACCGAACGGGTGGAGGCGGCTTCGATGGTTCGCGCAATGGCTGCGCGTCTGACCAAAGTTCCTTTAATCGAGAAATTCCACAGAGATGCGGTCCGACAGGTCCTGGCGATCACCGGCTTTGATCGAGTAATGATCTATCGGTTCGACACAGACGGCCATGGCGAAGTCATCGCGGAATCAACACGCGCCGGGGTGGACAGCTTCCTCGGGCTTCATTATCCCGCGTCGGATATCCCACGCCAGGCGCGCGAATTGTACCTGCGCAACCCCTTCCGCATCATAGCCGACGTCGCAGCACCGACCGTGGCGTTATTGCCTCCCGCGGACGCGGTCACGCCACCGCTTGACCTGTCGATGTCAATCAGCCGTGCCGTTTCTCCGGTCCATATCGAATATCTGCGCAACATGGAGGTTGGTGCCTCCCTATCCATTTCGATCGTCGTCGAGGAAAAGCTGTGGGGGCTTATCGCATGCCATGCCAATGGACCGCGCCTGCCAAGCTTCATCATGCGGACCGCATCGGAACTGTTCGGCGCGATGTATTCGATGATGCTGGAGAGCCGTCTGCGGCGCGGCAGCGAGGAGCACGAGCATCGCGCACGTGCTTTGGCTGATCGCGTCATTACGATGATTGCTGGTGATGAATCGTTGATGGAAGATGCTCAGTGGCTGCAGGACATGACGCGCGACATGTTGGATTGCGATGGTGTCGCAATTTACCGTCGCGGCAAAGCTCACCTTCACGGGGCCACTCCGTCGGAACATAATGTCATCTCTCTGGCGCATCATCTGAACGCCGCCTCGCCGAGCCGGGTCTTCACGACCGACAACTTGGCTTCGGTCCATGCGCCGTGCAGCGAAACAGCGGACCGCGCCGCCGGCATGCTGTCGATCCCCATCTCGCGGGTTCCGCGCGACTATATCTTGCTGTTCCGCCGCGAGCGGCTGAGCGAGATCAGGTGGGGTGGCAATCCTGCAAAGCCAGCGGAAGCAGGCACCGAGAGCGAACGCATATCGCCCCGCAAAAGCTTCGCAGCATTCGCCGAACTCGTCCGCGGCAAATCCAACCCTTTTTCCGATCGCGATCAGCGCATCGGCGAAGCGATCAGACAGGCACTGATCGAAGTCATCCTGCGCTATTCGGACGGCGCCAGCGACGAGAGACGACGTGCTTCCGAACGTCAGGAAGTGCTGATTGCCGAACTCAATCACCGCGTCCGCAACATCCTTGCCCTGATCCGCAGTCTCATGACGAAGACAAGCCATACAGCCGTTGATGTCGCGAGCTATGTCGAATCGCTCGGCGGACGGGTGCAGGCGCTCGCACGAGCCCATGACCGCGTCACGCGCCAGAGCTGGGGCCCCGCGCCGCTCGCCGGCATCTTTCAGGATGAGATCGCGGCACATGACGGCGTACGCGGTCGATTTACCTTGAAGGGACCGAACGTACTGCTGCAGCCACAGGCGATGTCGACCATTGCGCTGGTCGTTCATGAACTCGTCACCAACAGCTGCAAGCATGGCGCGCTTTCGGCAAACGGCCGCATAGAGGTGACCGTCGACTCGGTCGACGGCGAAGGCGTCTACATCAAATGGAAGGAAATCGGCGGCCCGGCCGTGGTTGCGCCGACACGGCGAGGGTTTGGTTCTGTCATCGTCGAGAAAACGATTCCGTTCGATCTGAAGGGAACGGCCGAGGTCCGCTTCCTGCTGGCCGGGTTGGAAGCGGATTTCTTCATCCCGCTGAATTATGTGATCATTGCGCCTGAAGACCCGGCGCCGACGCAGACGATGATTGAGCCCGATACCCTGAAAGCTACCAGCGTCCCCCCAAAGCAACTACTGCACGATGCGCAGGTTCTGCTGGTCGAGGACAACATGCTCATCGCACTGGAGGCCGAGGACTTGCTGTACGAGCTGGGCGCGGTTCAGGTTCACCTCGCCTCCACTATTGCCGAAGCCGAACAGTTGCTTGCCAAGCAGAGTTTCCAGTTCGCTATGCTGGACATCAATGTCGGTCGCGGCACAAGTTTCGATCTTGCGACCAAGCTCGGGCAAGCAGGAACGCCGTTTATCTTCGCGACCGGCTACGGCAACGAATTGGCGATCGCGCGCAGAAAGGAAAGTGAGGTCGTCATCCAGAAGCCCTATGAGCGTGATCATCTTGCGCGCGCCGTGCAACAGGTGCTGACGAAAGCGACTGTCGAAGATGGCTGACGAAAGCGCTCGCGCTCTCGTCATTCATCCGCTCTGAAACGACGTTCCCTGCTCCCACTGCGGTCAATGACCTCAACCGGCAGGTTGCCAGCATGACAGCCCGTTCAGTGAACCGACTGTCCGTCGTCCTCTTCGAGGAAGCTTTTGATGCCATCGCGTTCGGCGGTGGCGAGGAATTCTTCCCAGGCGTCCTTGTCGGTCGCGAACGTCTCTTCCCAGCTGGTCACGACTTCCGTCTGGCTGATGACCTCGAGCGTCCAGTCGCCATTGGTATCGGCCGGGCGATAGATATCGACGAGCACGGTGACGCCATCGTCTTCGAACTCACCGGCGAATTCTGAATGTTCGAGTTTGGGCTGTTTCGTCATCGGTGAAGAACCTTCGTTTTCGTGCTGTCTTTAGAGAGACGCCAGCTCAACACGCCGGCCCTAGTTCGGTTGCATGGCCGGCATATTTGCCGAATGCGCTTTCCCTTATAGCAAAGCGAAAATTCGCGCCAGCTGTACGGCTGCGCAGAAATCGGGCTAGGATTGTCGGCCGAATTGGTGGACAAAGGACGCATATTGATGACCGGAGGATTTTTTTCGATGCGCGCTACCGTGATCCCTGCCCCCAAGCCCGTGCTTCTTGATGTCGAGGGCGAGACCGAACAGTTCCCGGTGCGCCGGGTCTATTGCGTCGGCCGCAACTATGCCGACCACGCCATCGAAATGGGCCATGATCCCTCCCGTGAGCCGCCCTTCTTCTTCCAGAAAAATTCCGACAATCTCTATCATGGCGACACCTTTCCCTACCCGCCAGTCTCTTCCGATGTGCATTTCGAAGTCGAGCTGGTGATGGCGCTTTCCGGTGGCGGCGCCGACATTCCGGTCGAAGAGGCCCTGTCCAAGGTCTATGGCTACGGGATCGGCATCGACTTCACGCGGCGCGATGTGCAGGACAAGGCAAAGAAGATGAGCCGGCCGTGGGAAGCGGCAAAGGCGTTCGAACATTCGGCGCCCGTCTCCGCACTCGTCCCGGCCGCCAAGATCGGGCACCCGCAGGAAGGTGCGATCTGGCTTGAGGTCAACGGCGAACGCAAGCAGTCCGGCAACCTCAACCAGATGATCTGGAAGCTGCCGGAAATCATCGCCGAACTGTCGAAGCTCTTCGTGCTTGCGCCCGGTGACGTGATCATGACCGGAACGCCGGCCGGCGTCGGTCCGATCGTCAAGGGCGACACGATCACCTGCAGCGCCGAGGGTGTCGGCAAACTCTCTCTCACGGTGGTTTGAAGCACGAACCGGAGGTCAACAGATGCCGATCTACGCGCTTGGCGAATTCCAGCCAAAACTGCCCGCACCCGACCGCTTCTGGATCGCGCCGGATGCGAACGTAATCGGCAAGGTGGAACTGGGCGAGGATGTCGGCATCTGGTTCGGCGTGACGCTGCGCGGCGACAACGAGCCGATTACTGTCGGTGCGCGGTCGAACATTCAGGAGGGCGTGATGGTGCATACCGATCCCGCCTACCCCGTCGTGATCGGCTCGGACTGTACGATCGGCCACCATGCGATCGTGCATGGCTGCGTGATCGGCGACAATTCGCTTGTTGGCATGGGTGCGACCATCCTGAACGGCGCAAGGATCGGCCGCAACTGCCTGGTGGGCGCGAATGCGCTTGTGACCGAGGGGAAGGAATTCCCCGACAATTCACTGATCGTCGGCTCGCCTGCCAAGGCGATCCGTACGCTGGATGATGACGCTGTCGAACGGCTGCGGCAATCTGCGGCGCGCTATGTGGAGAACTGGAAGCGGTTTTCCCGGGACCTCAGGGCGCTGTGATCAAACGGACTATGCCGCGCATTTCTGGCAGATGCCGCGGATCTCGATCGTCGTCTTTGACGGCTTGAAGCCCTTGCTGGATGCCCAGTCGCTGAGGTGGTGATCGACCTCGTGATCGTGAAATTCCAGCACCTGGCTGCAGCTTTCGCAGATCGCGAAGGCAACCGTACCGTGGCCATGACCTTTTCCGCAGCACGCGCTTTCCCGGTGCGCACAGGCGACGAAGGCGTTGAGGCTTTCCAACCGGTGGACCATGCCGAACTCGGTCAGCTTGTCGAGCGCGCGGTAAACCTGAAGCGGTGCACGGAAGCCGTGGTCGCGCAGTTTGTCAAGGATCGTGTAGGCGCTGAGCGGCCCATCGGCACGGTCCAGTGCCTCAAACACCAGCGACTGGTTCTTGGTCAGGGCCGGATTGACGATCGGGGCGTTCATCCGCGCACTCCTTTATTGGTTACCCGCTCATTCGTTTTGCGGCCGAAGGCGGGAAGCAAACTCATGATGAAAAGTAGGAGTGCGGCCACCACGATGGAAGGGCCGGACGGCGTATCATAGGTCAAAGAGCCGAAAAGACCGCCGACAACAGCTGCAGCGCCGATCAGCGAGGCGAAGACCGCCATCCATTCGGGGCTTGCCGAAAATCGTCTGGCCGTCGCGGCTGGAATGATCAGCAGCGAGGTGATCAGCATGATGCCGACGATCTTCATGGCAATCGCGATGACCAATGCCATCAGAAGCATAAAGAACAGTTTTGCCTGCGCCGGCCGCATGCCCTCGGCTTCCGCCACGTCTTCGCTCACTGTCGATGCGATCAGCGGGCGCCAGAGGAATGCGAGCGCTGCGACGACGACGATCCCGCCACCCCAGATCAGTGCAATATCGGATGGCGTGACCGCCAGGATATCGCCGAACAGGAAGGCGATCAGATCGATCCGGACCCAGGTCATGAAGGCAACGAGGACAAGGCCGATCGCCAGAGCCGAATGCGAGAGGATCCCCAGCAGAGCATCCGCTGAGAGCGACTGGCGACGCTGAAGGAGGAGCAGCAGGCCGGAGACGAGGACGGCGACGCCGAATACCGACAGTAGGAGATTGACCTCGAAAAACAGCGACAAGGCAACGCCGAGCAGCGCAGAATGGGCCATCGTATCGCCGAAATAGGCCATGCGCCGCCACACGACGAAACAGCCGAGCGGTCCGGCTGTCAGCGCCACGCCGACGCCGGCGATCAATGCGCGAGTGAAGAAGTCGTCAAGCATGGGGCTTGCCCTCGCCGTGATGGTGGTGGGCGCGGTCGCCATCGTGGTGATGGTCGTGAGCACCATCGTGATGGTGCTTGTGGTCACCATGCTCGTGATGATGGCCGTCCTCGGGGTGGCAATGCTCCGTGATCGAGCCGTCGCGGTGCTGGACCCGGCCGTCCGGCAGGTGGGTATGGTCGTGATTGTGGCTATAGACGGCGAGCGCACGGCCGTTTGCGCCAAACAGCTTGGCATAGTCCGAACTCTGGCTGACCACTTCCGGCGTGCCACGGCAGCAGATATGACCGTTGAGGCAGATCACCGTGTCGGTTCCCGCCATCACCATGTGCAGATCATGCGAAATCATCAGGATGCCGCAACCGGTCGTGGTGCGGATCTTGCGGATCAGATCGTAGAGCGCTGCCTCACCGGCGAAATCGACGCCCTGCACGGGCTCGTCCAGCACCAGCAGGTCCGGCTTGCGGGCCAGAGCGCGGGCCAGCAAAGCGCGCTGGAATTCGCCGCCCGACAGGTGCCGGACTTCGGCGTCTGCCAGATGCGCGATGCCGGTCGCTTCGAGCGCTGCGATCGTATCCTGATCGGAAATCGAGCTCGTCAGCCGCATCAGGCGACGAACCGAAAGCGGCATCGTCCAGTCGATCGAAAGCTTTTGCGGCACATAGCCGATGCGCAGGTCGCGGCTACGGGTAACGGCACCCTCGTCTGCCTTCAGGACACCAATCGCCATCTTGGCGGTCGTCGACTTGCCGGCGCCATTGGGTCCGATCAGCGTCACCACTTCGCCGCGGGCAATCGACAGATCGACGCCGCGCACCAGCCAGCGATTATCCCGGAAAATGCCGGCATTCGACAGCGATACGAGTTTCGCTGCGGCCTTTGCATGATCTCCAAGCGGCAGGTCGGCCCGGTTTCTCATCAGCATGGTCGTCTAAAAATCCTGTTGTCAGGCCTCTTGCAGACCCTCATGGCACACGTTATAGCATAACGCAATTGATGTAATAACATTACGTCATTTCACAAGGAGCTATCCGATGAAATTTGCCGCAACCCTCCTCCTCTCATGCTCGGCCCTGATGACCGCATCGAACGCATTTGCCGATGCACCCAGCGTCGTGGTCTCGATCAAGCCGATCCATTCGCTGGTCGCCTCGGTCATGAAAGGCGTGGGCGAGCCGAAGCTGATCGTCGAGGGCGCGGCCTCCCCGCATACCTACAACATGCGCCCATCCAACGCGTCGGCCCTGCAGAAAGCCGACCTGATCTTCTGGGTCGGCCATGGCATGGAAGCGTTTCTGGAAAAGCCGCTTGAGGCGCTCGGCGCCAAGGCTGCCGTGGTAAGCCTGGAAGACGCGCCGGGCCTGACCAAACTGAAGTTCCGCGAGGGCGGTGTGTTCGAGCCGGAAGCCGAAGAGGAAGGCCATGATCACGGACATAGCCACGGCAGCGAGGATCAGGCCGCCGCCGCGGAAGATGACGGCGATCACGACCATGACGGCAACGATGTGCATCTGTGGCTCGACCCGATGAATGCCAAGGCGATGGTGGAGGATATTGAAAAGGCGCTTGTGCAGGCCGACCCGGAAAACGCGACGACATATCAGGCGAATGGCGCAGACCTGATGAAGAGGCTCGATGCACTCGATACGGAACTGAAGACCACGCTCGAGCCGGTCAAGGACAAGCCGTTTATCGTCTTCCACGATGCCTATCAGTATTTCGAGAACCGCTACGGCGTGAAGGTTGCGGGCTCGATCACGGTGAGCCCCGAATCCATTCCCGGCGCAGAGCGCGTGAAGGAAATCCACCAGAAGGTGGAGGAGCTTGGCGCCACCTGCGTGTTTGCGGAGCCTCAGTTCGAGCCGAAGCTGGTAAAAGTCGTGACGGAAGGAAGCAAGGCGCGTTCCGGCGTTCTTGATCCGGAAGCCGGCGCACTGACCGAGGGGCCTGATCTCTACTTCGAGTTGATGCGCGGCCTCGCAACGTCGTTGAAGACCTGCCTCTCGCAGGCTTCCTGATCTTCAAGACATTCGCGGTGCTGCGACCTGCAGTGCCGCGTGTTGAGAGAAACAGGTGGGGGACGTCGAACACTCGACGTCCCCCAACTCAATTTATCGGCCGGAAATGATGCTTGCGATCACGCCACTGGTGATGCCGACGAGCAGGAAGTCGTTATCCACCTTCACCCAACGCTGACCGCGCGGCGGGGCCGACAGGCGGTAGCGGCGATAGTCGCGGACTTCCGCCATATGGCGGCGCTCGGCCGGCGTCATGCGGTGACCGCGCACAAACCGCTTCTTGGTGACGACGACTTTCTTCTTCTCGATGACGACATGCTTGCCGGCCGGGCGGTGATGCTCCTGCCCCTTGCGCCAGTCCTGCGCCTGCGCCGTGGAGGCGATCGGGGCGACCAGAACCGTTGCGGCCAGCATGGCAATGATGAACTTCTTCATGGTTGTTTCCTCGTATTGAACACACGAGAGAATTAGAGCCCAACCGATGAACGCGAAATGAATACAAGATTAAACTTACGTAATGATCCTAGTGTCTTGGCGTCTGATCCTAACACCGGAAGTTAAGCGTCTCTCGCGCTTCTCACGCGACGGGCTCGTACGTGAAGTCGTCGAAATCAGCGTGTTGTCCACGACCAGAAGTATCGAAAGCGAACATGCCCACAAAGGCGCCGGTAAAGGATCCATGCTCGCCGCGTCCACCTTCGTCGGAGATCACAGAGGCGTCCAGCTTCGGTCCGACCGGCTCCCAGTCGTTGGCACCGCCAGCGCGCCAGAAGAACTGGAGATCATTGTCATCGACCTCGATCGCCAGATGCACCGGTCCGGCCGGCACCGGCACGCCGCTTCCGGCGGGCCAGACGAGCTTTGCATGCGGGAAGTCGCCGGGGCATGACAGCACCGTGACGACGCGGCCGAGCTTCTCGTGCAGCGTGACGGCGACGGCATGCAGCTTGTGGCGATTGTAGTAATGGGTAAGGCCTGCCACCTGCTGGTAGGTGTCGGGTGAGAAATCGACGACCGTCTCGGCGCGGAAGCGATGGTGCTCCTGCCTGCGGGCGACCAGCGCCTGCTCGAACCAGGAACCGATGCTCTCGCGGCCGATCAGGCGCAGATGGCCGGGACGTTCCGTCAGGCTGAAGATCCGCTCCGGTTCCGGTGTGCGCAGCCACTGGAACTCGCTCGGCAGTACTTCCGTGTCAAACCCGTGCGCGACACGGCCAACGTCCTGTGCCGCCTCGGCGCTGTTCGTTACGGGGACGTCGACGGCGGGAACCACACCGCCATGTTCGAGATAGAGCCAGTCGTCCTTCCAGACGCATTTCTGCAGCGCCGTCTCGCGCCCGAGCGGTGAGCGGCGATGCGGTTCGATCGGTCGGCTGCAGAGGTGGGTGTGATAGACCTCGCCTTCCGGCGTCTCCACATACTGCCCATGGCCGGACCGCTGCAGCTCCGCCTCCGGTGCATCCTTGGACGTGATCAGATGGTTATCGGGATGTAGCTCGTAAGGGCCGCCGATCGTCTTCGACCGGGCCATCGTTACAGCGTGATTATAGCCTGTGCCGCCTTCTGCCGTCGTCAGATAGTACCAGCCATTGCGCTTGAAGAGATGCGGGCCTTCGACAAGGCCGAGAGCGCTGCCCGGAAAGATGTTGCTGATGGGACCCTTCAACGTCTTCGTCTCGGCGTCCCATTCCTGCATGAGGATGCCATCGAACGCGGGCGATTTCGGCGCGCCGCCAAAGCTCTCGGTCCGGTGGTTCCACTGCATGTTCAGGAACCACTTTCGCCGGTCGTCGTCGTGAAACAGCGACGGATCGAAGCCGGAGGAATTGACATAGATCGGGTCCGACCATTCACCTTCAATCGTCGGCGATGTGACAATGTAATTGTGAGCGTCCTTGAAGCTGCCGTCGAACCGTTTCACGTCGGTATAGACCAACCAAAACAATCCATCCGCATGGGAGAGGCACGGTGCCCAGATGCCGCAGCTATCGGGATTGCCGCGCATGTCGAGCTGGCTTTTCCGCTCCAGAGGCCGCCGCACGAGCGTCCAGTTCACAAGGTCGCGGGAGTGGTGGATCTGAACGCCCGGATACCACTCGAATGTGGAGGTCGCGATATAATAGTCCTCGCCGACACGGCAGATCGATGGATCGGGATTGAAACCCCGATCGGATTGCGGATCATAGATTTCCTCCGGTGGTCGTAAAGTCTCAGGGCGCAGACTGCTCTCTCCTCAGTCTGCACCCGTGTCTCCCGCTGTGGGGAGGTTCACTTGCGGGCGGGACCCTCGCGTTCGGCCGACGCTGCCCAGAGGTTGATATCGGCCTCCTTGGCGTAACCGTCGATCTCGGACAGTTCAGCTGCCGTGAATTCCGGGTTCTCGAGCGCCTTGACGCAATCCTCGACCTGTTCCGGACGGCTGGCGCCGATCAGCGCCGTGGTCACGCGGCCGCCGCGCAGAACCCACGCAAGCGCCATCTGCGCCAGCGTCTGACCTCGCCGTTCGGCGATCGCGTTCAGACCTTTGAGGTTCTCGACATTCTTGTCGTTGAGGAAGGCCGGGCGCAGCGACTTGCCCTGGGCGGCACGGCTGTCTTCTGGAATGCCGCCCAGATATTTCGATGTGAGCATGCCCTGAGCCAGCGGCGAAAACACGATCGAGCCGACGCCGAGATCATCCAGCGTGTCGAGCAGACCGTCTTCCTCGACCCAGCGATTGATCATTGAATAGCTCGGCTGGTGGATGAGAACAGGCGTGCCCAGAGCCTTCAGGATCGCCGTAGCTTCCCGCGTGCGCTGCGAATTGTAGGACGAGAGGCCGACGTAGAGCGCCCTGCCCGAGCGAACGATGTGATCCAGCGCGCCGCAGGTCTCTTCCAGCGGCGTATCCGGATCGAAGCGGTGCGAATAGAAGATATCGACATAGGCGAGACCCATGCGCTTCAGGCTCTGGTCGCAGGACGCGATCAGGTACTTGCGGCTGCCCCATTCGCCATAGGGGCCGGGCCACATGTTGTAGCCGGCTTTCGACGAGATGATCAGTTCATCCCGCAGTCCATGAAACTCATCGCGCAGGATCTGGCCGAAGGCCGTTTCGGCGCTGCCAGCCTTCGGGCCGTAATTGTTGGCGAGATCGAAATGGGTGATGCCGAGATCGAAGGCTTTTCTGCAGATATCAACCTTGCGCTGGTGCGGCGTGTCGTCACCGAAATTGTGCCACAGGCCCAGCGAGATTGCCGGAAGTTTGAGGCCGGACCGGCCGCAGCGATTGTATTTCATGGTGTCGTAGCGGTTGTCCGCCGGGTGCCAAGCCATCTCTGAAAATCCTCCGAATGAAAAACGGCGCCGACCTCTTCTTCGGCGCCGTGCACGTCATAGAGTATCAGACAAGAAGCGCCAGCGCTTCATCGATGCCGAGCGCGGCCGGTTGAGTGCAGGTCGTTGTGGTCGCAACGAAATTGCCCTCTTTTCCGGATTTCAGGATCGAGGTCATGACGTCGACGCCATGCAGCGCCCGGTCGATCGAGCAGCGAATGTCGCGCCCTTCGATCAGTGCCATTGCCATGTCGGCCAGACCTGCGGTGCGATAGTTTGCACGCGGACCGTTCGTTGGATGCTCCTGGTTGTTTTTGCTGAAGGGGTGGTCCCATTCTTCGAGCGGCTGGATATCCTTGTCGCGGCCGCTTGCTTCCACCACGCCACCGAAGAAGTTCGGGTCGGGCACGTAGATCGAGCCTTCCGTGCCGTAGAGTTCCATATTGGCATGGCGATGCGACCAGACATCCCAGCTGGCCGAGAGGGTGATCGTGGCGCCTGCCGCGAACTCGAGCAGCGCGTGGATGTTGGTCGGGGTCTCGACCGGGATGCTCTGGCCCTTCAGAGGTTCGCTGGTGATCGTGCGCGTCGGATTGGCCATCGACGTCAATGCCGCGACCCGTTTGACGGGGCCAAGGAAGTTGACGAGGTTGGCGATATAGTACGGTCCGAGGTCGAGGATCGGCCCGCCGCCATTGAGGAAGAAGAAGCCTGGGTTCGGGTGCCACATTTCCATGCCCGGGCTCATGACATGGCATGTGCCCGACGTGATGCGACCAACGCCGCCATCATCGATGTATTTGCGGGCGAGCTGGTGCGCGCCGCCTAAAAACGTGTCCGGCGCGCAACCGATCGCCAGGCCCTTTTCCCGTCCGAGGGCCTGCAGCTGCTTTCCCTCTTCCAGCGTGATGGTCAGCGGTTTTTCGGAATAGACGTGCTTGCCGGCATCGAGAATGGCTTTCGAGACCTCGAAATGCGCGGCCGGGATCGTCAGGTTGACGATCACGTCCAGCTCGTCATTGGCGAGCAGCTCCGGAATGGTCTGCGCCTTGACGCCGTATTCTGTTGCCCGCTGCCGCGCCGCCTCGGGATTGAGGTCGGCGCAGGCCAGAACCTTGATCCCCTTGAACAGCGGAGACAGCGCGAAATAGGTCATGGAAATGTTGCCGCATCCGATGATGCCGACGCCAAGTTCCTTGGTCATGGGAAACTCCGATCCAATATCTGAATTCAGTAGGTCTTGAAGGCGGCCATCGAACGGGACGCGAGCCGCTCGATATCCTTCGGGTTGTCGTGCTCCAGCACGAAGTGCTTGGCGGGTGTCTTTTGCAGCGCCGTCATCAGATCCTTCCACGGCACGGTGCCATGGCCGACATCGGCCCATCCGTCTTCATCGGTATTCTCGCCCGCTGGTGCGATGTCCTTGACGTGAACCGCCGAGATCTTCTTGCCGTAGCTTTCGATCCAGGTGAAGGGATCGGCGCCGCCACGGACGACCCAGGCAATATCCGCTTCCCAGCTCAGGTCAGGACCGCCGGCAAAGATCTGTTCCTGTGGCGTGGAGCCATCCGGCAGCTGCTTGAACTCGAAATCGTGGTTGTGCCAGCCGAATGTATAGCCGGCATCCTGATAGCGCTTTCCGGCTTCCTGCAGGCGCTGACCGAAGGCGAACCAGCCTTCCGCGTCCGTGGGTCGCTGATCGGCTGCAAGATGGGGGCAATAGATGGCGCTGACACCGAGCGTCTTTGCGATCAGCAGTGCCTGGTCAGGCTCCTGTTCGAGGAGGTCGAGACCGAAATGGCCTGTGGGCATCGTGAGTTCGTTGGCATCGAGCTCTGCACGAAACTTCTGAAGACCGGCCTCGTCGAGCGTTCCGTAGAGACCGCCATAGCCCTCGACCTCACGGTAGCCGTGACTGGCCACGAGTTTCAGAACATCGGATAGCGGCGGGAAATTGCGGGCGCTGTAAAGCTGGAAACCGAGCGTCGTCATGTCATTCTCCTTGAAATGAAACTTTGGTCCGCGGAAAGCGAGAATATCGCTCCCACGGCTGGTCACCCTCTTGGGGAGAGGTGAACTGTTGAAAAGCTGCGGATCAGATCCGCTCCTCGGTCGCCGCATCGAAGAGCGACGCCATGGTCATGTCGAAGCCCAGCCGGACCTTCGATCCGACAGCGTAACGACGGGCCCCGCCGACGCGAACGGACAGAGTGTGAGCGGCGAGTTTCAGCCAGATGAGATTGTCTGCACCCATCGGCTCCTCGATGTCGACGATCGCCTCATGGATTTCCTCTCCGGCGATATCGGCATCGGCCTTGATATGCTCCGGACGGACGCCGAGGACGACCTTGCGCCCGGGCGTTAACGGTTCAGACGCGCTGTAACCGTCGAGCAGGAAGCTGACGCCGTTCGTCTTGAACACGGGACGGCCGCCCTCTTCCGCCAGCTCGCCATCCAGGAAATTCATCGAGGGTGAACCGATGAAGCCCGCGACAAACTTGTTCTTCGGTCGGTTGTAGATTGTGACCGGGTCGGCAAGCTGCTGGATGACACCGCTCTTCATGATGGCGATGCGGTCGGCCAGCGTCAGTGCCTCGATCTGGTCGTGGGTCACGTAGATCATCGTGTTCTTGAGCTGCTGATGCAGCCGCTTAATCTCGACGCGCAGCTCGGACCTCAGCTTGGCATCCAGGTTGGAAAGCGGTTCGTCGAACAGGAAGACGTCGACATCGCGCACCAGGGCACGGCCGATCGCCACACGCTGCCGCTGTCCGCCAGAAAGAGCTGCAGGCTTTCGCTGCAGAAGCGGTTCGATCTGCAGGATCGCCGAGGCACGCGCGACGCGTTTGGCGATGTCTTCCTTCGGCAGTCCGGCGACCCGCAGGCCGAAGGACAGGTTCTTTTCCACCGTCATCTGCGGATAAAGCGCATAGGACTGAAACACCATGCCGATGCCGCGATCCTTGGGTTCCTCCCAGGTGACATTGCGGCCCTTGATGAAGATCTGGCCATCGGTCTGCTCCAGCAGGCCGGCGATGCAGTTGAGGAGCGTCGATTTCCCGCAGCCGGAGGACCCGAGCAGAACCAGGAATTCACCATCGTGAATGTCGAGGTTCAGGTCTTCCAGAACCGTGACCGCCCCGAAGGACAGCGACAGGTCGCGGATCGAGACGCTGTGCTCGCCCGATACGGCAGAGGCTTCGGGCAACGAGGTTGCCCCTGGGGGAAATGCGTTGGTGTGTGGTGTCTGGACGGAAAGAGTGGTCATGGGGTCATCCCTTCACTGCGCCAGCGGCGATGCCGCGGACGAAAAGGCGGCCGGATACGAAATAGACGATGAGAGGGACAGCACCCGTCAGAAGCGTCGCCGCCATATTGACGTTGTATTCCTTCACCCCCTGCACGGAGTTGACGATGTTGTTGAGCTGCACCGTCATCGGGTAGCTGTCGGGCCTCGTGAAGACGACGCCGAACAGGAAGTCGTTCCAGATGCCGGTAACCTGCAGGATCATCGCCACCACGAAAATCGGGAGTGCCATGGGCAACATGATGCGCCCGTAGATCTGCCAGAACCCGGCACCGTCGATGCGCGCCGCCTTGAACAGTTCCTCGGGCAGCGAGGTGAAATAGTTGCGGAACAGCAGCGTCAGGATCGGCATGCCGAAGATGGTATGGACGATGATGAGCCCGGTCAGGGTTCCGTAGATCCCGATCTCACGCAGGATGATGACGATCGGATAGATCATGACCTGATACGGGATGAAGGCTCCGATGATCAGGATGGAGAAGAACAGCTCCGACCCTTTGAAGCGCCAGTTGGCGAGCGAGTAGCCGCTGACCGAGGCGATGAAGATCGAGACCACCACAGATGGCAAAAGGATGCGGACGGAGTTCCAGAAGCCGCGTGACAAGCCGTCGCAATTGAGGCCGGTGCAGGCTTCTGCCCATGCCTTTACCCAGGGCTCGAACGTGATCTCCATGGGCGGCGAGAAGACGTTGCCCATCCGTATCTCCGGCATGCCCTTCAGCGATGTCACGACCATCACGTAAAGCGGCAGAAGGTAGTAAAGCGCCGCAAGGCCGAGCGTGCCGTAGAGGATGATGTTGCGGCGTGAGAGCCTGCGCTTTGGTTTGCGACCACTCGGGCCCTCCAGTGCGCGTGACGGTGTTGTCGCCAGCACTGCGGCATCTGTGACGACGGTCGATGTGGTGTCGAAAGTGGAAACGTTAGCCACGCTTGCGCCCTCCGAATTCGAGATAAGCCCATGGGACAATGATGATGGCGACGGTCAGCAGCATCATGGTCGATGCGGCAAAGCCCTGGCCAAGGTTCTGCGCCTGAAACATGTAGTCGTAGACGTATTTCGCGGGCACTTCGGACGCGTTGCCGGGTCCGCCTGAGGTCTGCGCCACGACGAGATCGTAGAGCTTGACGATGCCGCTCGCGATGATGACCAGCGTGGTGATGAAGACCGGACGCATCATAGGGATGACGATGAAGAGGTAGGTCCGCCACATCGGAATGCCGTCGACGCGCGACGCTTTCCAGATATCCTCGTCGATGCCGCGAAGACCTGCGAGCATGAGGCACATGACGAGCCCCGTGCCCTGCCACAGCCCGGCAATCAGGATGCCGTAGATGACGATGTCGGGGTCATAGACCGGATTGAATTCGAAGGTCTCCCAACCGAGCGACCGGACGATGTGCTGGATGCCGAATTCGGGGTTCAAGATCCATTGCCAGACGAGGCCGGTGACGATGAAGGACAGCGCGAACGGATAGAGAAAGATCGTCCGGAAAACGTTTTCGAAGCGGATCTTCTGGTCCATCAGCGCGGCGAGCACAAAGCCGACAACGAGGCTGAAGATCAGCGACAGGATGCCGTAGATCGCGAGATTCTGGATGGAGATCAGCCAACGTGCCGAGCCCCACAAGCGCTCGTACTGATCAAACCCGACGAATGTTGCGCGCGGCAGCAGTCTCGAATTGGTAAAGGAGTAGATGACGGTCCAGACGGAACCGCCGAGGAAAATTACCAGCGCGACGAAGATCATCGGGATGGAGGCAATTTTCGAGTTCAGGTTGCGAAAAAGCTGATTTGGTCTGGCAGATTGATGGGTTTTCGCCATGTGTTGTCCTCGATCGGCTGCAGCGTGAAGGCCGCAGGTTTCCGGGCCGGCCCCGCGCTGATGCGGGGCCGGTCAAGGTCAGCGATTGAAAGCGGTGTCAGTCCGCAGAGCTGATGATATCGACGAAGCGCGCCTGAGCATCCTTCACGGAGATGGAGCTGCTGAAGAACTCCGACATCAGATCTTCCTTCTGTTTCTGCGTATCGGCAGAGACAAGCTGGTCGGTGCTGGTGGCGGTGTTACCCTTGGCGATGATCGCGATACCCTTCTTCATGCAGTCGTTGGCGGCTGCCATGTCGATATCGCCACGGATCGGAACCGATCCCTTTTTCAGGTTGAACGCGACCTGTAACTTGGGATCGACGATCGTTTCGGCGAGAACGTTCTGCGCCTCCGATTTTGCCTCGTCCTTCAGTAATGGGAAATAGATCGCATCGCCGTTGGTGGTGAGCACGTCGTTGATGCCGAGCCCTGGCAGGCAGGTGTAGTCGGTGCCGGCAGTCTTTCCTGCCAACGAGAACTCGCCCTGTGCCCAGTCACCCATGACCTGGCCACCGGCCTTGCCGGTCAGCACCATGTTGGTTGCCTGGTTCCAGTCCTGTACGTTCGAACCCTTGGCGAGTTCGCGTGCCTTGTCGGCTGCTGCAAAGATCTTGGCCATTTCAGGCCCTGCAGCAACCTTTGCGTCCTTGTCCTTGTAGACCTTCTCGTAGAGGTCTTTGCCGCCCAGCGAGATCAGCAAGGTATCGAACAGGCCATTGGCCTGCCACGGCTGACCACCCAGTGCCAAAGGCTGGATACCGGCCTTCTTGAGCGCGGGCGCTGCAGCGACGAACTCGTTCCAGTCCTTCGGAACGGCAACGCCTGCCGTCTTGAAGGCTGCGTTCGAGAGCCACAGCCATTGCCACGAGTGGATGTTGATCGGGGCACAATAGATCTTGCCTTCGAACGTGCAGCTGTCGAGCAGGTTGGCAGGCTTGATAACCTCTTTCCACTTACCCTTCTCAGCCACATCGCTCAGGTCCCGCATGAGACCTGACTGGACCAGTTCTTCCGCCTGTCGGCCGTGGTTGAACTGCGTGGCGCCCATCGGGTCACCACCGGTGATCCGGCTGATCATGATCGGCCGCGCGGTTCCTCCCGAACCTGCGATGGCTCCATCAACCCATTTGTTGCCGGTAGCATTGAAAGCGCCTGCCAGTTCCTTGACAGCTGCAGCCTCTCCCCCCGACGTCCACCAATGGGTGACCTCAAGATCGGCTGCCTGAACAAAGCACGGCAATGCCACGGTGGCAGCCATAACGGCTGCAAAAGCACGGATGCGCATGAGTCTCCTCCCTCACTGAAACGTTGCAGTAAAAGGCTAGGACAAACATCGATGGAGGGCAACCGAAAATCGCGTGAAAGATTTGGAGCAGGTTCGCAGCAATGTCCGACAGCAGCCCGCGTACTTCGTGTTGATGCACTTATCTCGTTACATAACAATGCTTTATAGAATTATCAAATTGATCCTTCTTCGCAGACGCAAAATAATTGTGCGTCTGCGTTGTAACGGGTATATCGACGGCAAGTCGTTGGTTTTCAGCGAAAATAGCACTGTATCGTTGCAGATTTTTACCGTATGAACGGTGCTTGTGGAGAAGGTCGCAGTCGCCGGTAATCTCCGAGAAAGCTGCAGCCATGGATGAAGACAAACGTAGATCCTTCGGGACGATCGGCAATCAACGCCCGACCCTTAAGACAATTGCCTACATGACGGGGCTGGGTATCACGACGGTGTCGCGGGCCCTCAAGGATGCACCCGACATCGGGGCCGACACGAAGGAACGCGTTCGACTTGTGGCCGGCCAGCTCGGCTATCACCCGAACCGGGCGGGCGTCCGGTTGCGCACAGGCAAGACCAATGTGATCGCGCTCGTGCTCAGTATCGAACAGGAACTGATGGGCTTTTCCAGCCAGATGGTTCAGGGCATTTCCGAGGTTCTCGGGGGCACGCAATACCACCTCGTGTTGACGCCCCACTCTTTCGAGAAAGACCCCATGGTGCCGGTGCGCTATATCCTTGATACGGGATCGGCAGATGGCGTGATCATCTCGAGGATCGAGCCGGACGATCCGCGTGTGCGGTTGATGACGGAGCGCAACCTGCCTTTCGTCACCCACGGCCGAACCAGTATGGGGATCGAGCACCCCTACCACGACTTCGACAACACGGCGTTTGCCTATCAGGCGGTCGAGCGGCTCGCCAAGCGAGGCAGGCGGCATATCTGTCTGCTCGCCCCACAGAGCAGGCTTGCCTACTATACCCATAGCCGCATCGGCTTTGAACGGGCGCTTGCCGATTTCGGCGTGAGCGAGGTGCCGATGGGACGGATCACGACGGAGACGTCGCTGGAGGATATCAGAGCCTATTCGGAGAAACTGTCGCGGCTTCCGCAACCGCCTGATGGAATCATTTCGATGAGCGGCTCTGCAACGATCGCGATCGCCTCAGGCCTTGAAGCTTCCGGTCGAAAACTCGGCCGGAATGTCGATATCGTCTCAAAGCAGTCGGCCGAATTTCTCAACTGGATCAGGCCGGAAATCCTTGCCGTAAACGAGGACATCCGTTGGGCGGGACGGGAACTTGCAAAGGCCTTGCTGGCCCGAATCGATGGGGCGGCCCCAGAGCTTTTGCAAAGCGTCAGCCAACCGGAATGGTCGATCAAGTCACCACAGGACTGATCGAATGCAAAAAGCCCGGCGCTTGGCCTGGCTTTCCGTGTTTGCAAGATAGCCTTAGGCGAAGTCGGCGAGCCCGCTGCCCCACGGGCCATGGTGCTTGTCGACGCCATCGAGACGATCGAAACCGTGGGCACCAAAGAAGTCGCGCTGCGCCTGGATGAGGTTCGCTGTCCCGCGACCACGGCGGTAGGCATCGAAGTAGGACAGCGCGGAGGAGAGTGCCGGAACCGGCAGGCCGGACATGACGGCATAGGAGACAACGCGGCGCAGTGCGCCATCGGTGTCTGCGACCATCTGGGCAAATGCCGGTGTCACGATCAGGTTTGCAACATCCGGGTCCTTCGAGAAGGCCGAGGTGATCTCATCGAGGAAGGCCGAACGGATGATGCAGCCATCGCGCCAGATCTTGGCGATCGTCGGCATCGGCAGGTTCCAGCCATACTCCTTGGAGGCGGCAGCCATGACGGCAAAGCCCTGCGCATAGGCGCCGATCTTGGCCGCAAGCAGCGCGTTTTCGAGATCGGCGAGGAACGCCGCGCTGTCTGCCGGCGCATCGATCGCTTTCGGCAGGCCAAACTGCTTTTCTGCGGCGAGGCGCTCGGTGCGCTGAGACGACAGAACACGCCCGGCGACGGCGGCCTCGATCGCGGTTGCCGCGACACCCATGTTCTGGGCTTCGATGACCGACCACTTGCCGGTGCCCTTCTGGCCGGCGGAATCAACGATCACGTCGACCATCGGCTTGCCGGAGATCGGGT
Source organism: Rhizobium sp. PvP014 (assembly GCF_017876855.1). Taxonomy (NCBI): domain Bacteria; kingdom Pseudomonadati; phylum Pseudomonadota; class Alphaproteobacteria; order Hyphomicrobiales; family Rhizobiaceae; genus Rhizobium; species Rhizobium sp. PvP014. Next base: position 888,576 of record NZ_JAGIOT010000002.1, on the reverse strand, counting down.
CCTTTGCCTTCAGGACCTTTTCCGAAATCTCGATCAGGTACGAATTCAGGCTGCCGGTATTCCACTTGCCGAAGACGTCGCCGATTTCTGTGGCGCCCATGCCGAGACCATCGCGCAGGATGCCGTAGATTTCGGCAATCATCTGCATGTCAGCATATTCGATGCCGTTATGGATCGTTTTCACGAAATGGCCGGCGCCGTTTTCGCCGAGCCAGGCGACGCAGGGTTCATCATGGAATTTTGCGGAGATCGAGGTCAGCACCTTCTCGACGCGCTTCCAGCTTTCCTCAGCACCGCCGACCATGATCGACGGTCCATGGCGTGCGCCTTCTTCCCCACCGGATACGCCCATGCCGATAAAGGTCAGGCCGGAACCTTCGAGGTTTTCGAAACGGCGCATCGTATCGCGGAAGTTGGCGTTGCCGGCATCGATCATGATGTCGCCCTGCGAAAGATAGGGCTTCAGTAGCTCCATCTGCTGATCGACCGGATCGCCGGCCTTGATCATGATGATGATCGGGCGTGGGGGCCGGATTGCAGCGATGAATTCTTCCAAGGTCTCGCAAGGAACGATCTGGCCTTGCAACGCGCCCGCCTCGGCGTAGAATTTCTTGGTAACTTCCGCTGTCCGGTTGAAGACGGCGATCTTGTTGCCTTTTTCCGCGATGTTGAGCGCGAGGTTTGCACCCATAACGCCAAGACCGATAAGACCGATTTCTGCCTGTTCCACGGATATGCCTCCAGTTTTAATTTGACGCTGTTTTGGCATCCTCGTTTCCAAACGGCAAGGCTAAGACGAAAGCGAGCCCGTTTATTCGCGGATGCGCCGGCTCGTGCGATCAAGAGCATTTCCGAGTGACATGCCACTCGGCCTAGAACCCAAGGAGGCATTCATGACGGTCATGCCCGCACGCGTGATCCACCTCTCGATCGAGCGGAACTGGAGGGATGTCTACGCATTTGCAAGGCGTCCGGAAAACATGGCAAGCTGGGCTTCCGGCCTTGCCGCAGACCTGCGCGCCGAAGGTGAAGACTGGATCGGCGATGGCGGTCCGGTTGGAACAATCCGTGTTCGCTTCGCTCCCGACAACGACTTCGGCGTGATCGATCACAGGGTCACGTTGGAAAACGGGATGTCGATGGACAACGCGCTGCGTATCATACCGAACGGTGATGGAGCTGAAGTTCTGTTCACTCTTTTGCGCCAACCCGGTACCGACGATGCGGCGCACGAAGCGGATGCCGCGCATGTCCTCAAGGATCTGCAGTCGTTGAGGGCAATCATGGAACGCTGAGCGTCAGGCCGCAGGCCTCTTCCGCCGATCGGCGGTCTCTTGAATGACCAGGAGAACACCGATCATCGTTGAAGACCGCTGGAACGGCGACATGCGGCAGCGAAGCACAAGCGTCTCGCCTCCGACTTGATCTGCATAGGTGACCGACGTGCTTTCGCCTTCGAAGCAGCGGTCCAGGTTCGGCTTGAACTCGTTTCGAAATCGATGGAGACCGACAAATTCCCCGATATGCCGGCCGACGAGTTCCTCACGGGGAATGTTCAGCCGCTGCGCGTTCGTCTCGTTGGAATAGAGAATGCGATAACCGGGAGCGACGACAAGAATGCGGTCCGAAAGCTGGTTCAGGAGGGAATCGTCGAGAATGCCGCTGGAGACGGCTTGGTCGATCGGCGACGATTGGTCCTGCCCCTCACCGGGAGCTCCCGGCGCTTCCGCACAGGTCGTCTGCGGTGCAAGATACCGCTCGACCAGGGTCTGCAGGAGGTGAGCGTTGCGCCTAACGCAGCTGCGATCGTCCGCTTCCTCGTTCAGGAGGTCGAGCGCAAAACGAAACTGGGCTTGAATGCTGCCGGCATCGGATTCGGCGCTGCCAAAGATCGCCAGGAGCAAAGGATCAAGTTCGCGGTCGAGACTGGCTGTCAAAGCCTCGTCTTCGCGGTCGATCGCCTGCTGTAGCTCTCCATATTTCGACCAGAAAAGATCGATCAATGCTTGCAAGACAATGCCCTCTCCACACGAGCCTCACGTCAGCCGTGGCCCTCTGAGACGACTGCGTCCAATCTCGTATAATACATCACACGTTAAATGTAGTCTCAAAAACGGCCCCTAAAAATGGCCGGTAAATACCCGTAGACGCTTGCAACCCACGAGAATTGTGGCCTCAGGAAATCAATCTGTGACCGTTTTCTTGATGTGCCAGCGGTCGTGATACCACAGCCACTGTTCAGGGTATTCCCGCACCCAGGATTCGACCTTGTCGTTCAGGACCTGAGACGTGCCCTGAATGTCGAGATTGCCGCGTTCGTCGCGCGGAAGTTCGATGCGAGGCTCTATCTCAAGGCGAAAACGGTTGTTCGGGAGACGGATGCAGCGGGCCGGATAGACATCCGCATCAAACTGACGCACGAGCTTGGCAAGAAGCGGGTTCGTCTTAACCGGGCGTCCGAAGAAATTGGTCGACAAGCCTTTTCTGAACTTCTGGTCGACGAGGACACCCACCCCCCCGCCCGCGTCCAGGCGCCTTGCCAGCGAGAACGATGACCCCGCATGCGACGGCACGAGCTGCCCCATGCGGGCACTGCGGAACGAGAAGACCTTATCGGCGATGTAAGGGTTGTTCGGCGGACGGAACAACACCATGACCTCGAGACCAAAGGCCTTGCCGGCGACAGGCAGGAGCTCGAAATTGCCGGTGTGGGCGGTAAAGACAATAAACGGACGTGGGTTGTCGCGCAGGTCCAGGAAGATCGGGGTGCCCGAGACTTCCACCCTGCCCGGCTCTGCCTGTTCGGGGTCGAAATCGAACAGCCGGTCGAGGAAGACATATTCGGCGGCGAGCCTGCCCATATGTCCCCAGCTGGCGACAGCGATCTCCTGAAGCTCCGCCTCACCCTTTTCCGGAAAGGCGTTGCGCAGATTGGTCATCATCAGCTTGTGACGCCAGAATTTCGGCCCGATGTAGCGAGCGAAGCGATCGGCAAACCGGATCGCCGGATCCGCCGGAAAGATCTTCAGGAAATTCAGCAGCCCGAACGTGAGCTGCGCCACCAGCCACTGGCGGAAGTGGATCAGCGACAGAACGATCCGGGTGATGACCATCTTCATCCGTGGTCAGTCCATCCTCAGGACGATCTTGCCGAAGATCTGGCGGCTTTCCATGCGGGCAAGTGCCTTGTGGATTTCATCGAACGTGACTTCTGTGTCGATCACCGGATGAACGATGCCCTGGGCCATCTTTTGCATGGCATCGGCCATGTTCTCCATGCGGCAGCCAAACGAGCCGATGAGCTTCAACTGCTGCTGGAACAGCATCATCAGATTGAGGTCGGTGGAAACACCCGAGGTGGAGCCGCAAGTGACGAGGCGTCCGCCGCGCTTCATGCACAGCATGGAACCCGCCCAGGTATCCTTGCCGACATGTTCGAAGACGACATCAACGCCCTTCTTCTTGGTCAGCTTGCGCACGACGCCTTCAAACCGATCGACGCGGTAGTTGATGACATGATCGGCGCCGAGGGCCTTGGCCTTCTCGATCTTGTCGTCCGAACCCACAGTGGTAATAACCGTGCAGCCCATTTTCTTTGCCAGCTGGATGGCGGCAGATCCGATGCCCGAGCCACCGGCGTGAATGAGGATCGTCTCGCCGGGCTGGAGCTTGGCGTTGTCGAACAGCATATGCTCGACCGTGCCGAATGTGACAGGCGCGAGTGCTGCTGCAACGGCATCGACGCCCGGAGGTGCCGGAACGAGAAGACGGGCCGGAAGATTGGCCTTTTCCTGCGCGAAGCCATCGAGATGGAAGCCATGAACACCCGAGACATTTTCGCAAAGGTTGTCGCGCTTTTCGCGGCACGCCTTGCAGAGACCACAGGTACGGGCGCCGTAAATCGACACAAGCTGGCCGGGCAGAACATTCGAAACACCGGGACCGATGGCTTCCACGACGCCGGAGGCCTCGGCGCCGATCGTCAGCGGCATCTTGCGCTTGGCGAATGCCATACCGCGCCAGCCCCAGACGTCGATGTGATTGAGTGCTACGGCCTTGACACGCAACGTGACTTCGCCAGGACCCGGCGCCTCTGGCTCGGGAATGTCGACGGCTTCGAGCTTGCGGTCATCAATCAGTTGCAGCGCGCGCATAACAGGTCATCCTCCGCCCGTTTGGGCGTTCAAAAGTCTATCAAATCTCTTGGGGGCTCGCCTTACGCCGGTTCAAGCGTCATGACAAGGCTGGCGTTCTGGCCGCCGAAGCCGAAGGAATTGGACAGAACCGCCCTCGGCGCACCGTCCCGCTTCACATTCGGCACCACATCCAGCTCGATCGTCGGATCGGGATTGGTGTAGTTGATGGTCGGCGGCAGAGTGCCGGTCAGCATCGTCTGGATCGAGAATACGGCTTCGACAGCGCCGGCTGCCGTCAGCGTGTGACCGATCATCGACTTGTTCGACGACACCGGAATACCCTTCAAACCTTCGCCAAATACGGCCAGCATGGAGCTATATTCCATCTTGTCGTTTTCCGGGGTCGATGTGCCGTGGGCGTTGATATAGCCGATGCCGCTTTCGTCCATGCCCGCATCTTCAAGCGCCGCCCGGATCGTGGCGATCGCCGGGCCGCCGTCCGGGGACGAGCGCGTGCGGTGGAAGTGATCGGCCTTTTCGCCGAGACCCTTGACGATGCCGAGCACCTTGGCGCCGCGGGCAATGGCCGACTGCAGCGATTCCAGCACCAGCGTTGCCGCACCTTCCGCGATGACAAAGCCGTCACGATCCTTGCTGAACGGCTTGGACGCCTTTTCCGGCGGATCATTTTGCGTCGAAAGCGCAGACAGAAGCGAGAAGCGCACGAGTGCCTCGACGCTGACAGAACCGTCGGTCGCAGCGACCAGAGCCTTGTCGGTACGACCCTGACGGATCGCTTCGACGCCGAGCTGGATCGCGGTTGCACCAGAGGCGCAGGCGGTGGAAAGCGTTACGGGCAGGCCACGGGTACCAAACTTGTCGGCCAGGCGCTCCGAAATCGAACCGAACTGGACGGCTTCGAGAAAGACAGGATCAGGACGCTCGCGCATGGCCGTCAGAAAGCGATCGTAGGCATCGCCCTGCTGCGTCGATGGCGGTGCACGGTCTGCAAGCGCGAAACGGTCGGACCATTCCGGCTCGACTGGCGGAGCGGCCAGAAACAGCGGTCCGTCGAAATCACCGGACAAGCCGGCTTGGGCCAACGCTTCCGCCGTTGTCTCGCGGGCGAAGGCAAACGAGCGCTCGACCGAGTTTTCGGCTGGAACCTTGATGAAGTCCACCGTGCCACTGATGCGGGTCGAAAGGCCTTCGGTCGGAAAACGGGTGATCTTGTGGATGCCCGACGTGCCAGAGGTCAGCGCTGACCAGTTGTCATCAAGACCCTGTCCGAGCGAGGTGATGACGCCCATGCCGGTGACCGCGACGATGGGCCGGCCGAGATGATCCGTGAAGCGGTTGTCACTCATGACTGTCTCCTTCACGCTTCAGCAGAGAGGACAGCAATCCCCTCGCCGCGTGTATATCCAACTGTAGTGACAATCGCCTGCTTTGCCGGGGACGCCATCGGCGTCTCGTTTGCGGCGTCGAAGGCCGGGACCTTGGCAGTCGATTCGAGCGTCAGCGCTGCAAGGGCGATGCCGAGCGGGAACTGCGCTTCCATCGCGTGGCCCGTAACGCCGCCAAAGCCGCGGATCGCGGAACCCGGGAAAGCCTGCTCGAGCGCTGTCTTTTCGCGCTTCGCGAGATCGACCATGCCGCTCGCGCCGGAGAACACGACAGTTTCCGCCCCTTGCGTGCCGTGGGCGGTGAGCCGCGACATGCGCTTCTCGAGCCCGCCATCGTCGCGGGTGCCGCGATCGCCTTCGACGGCATCGATCGTTGCATAGATCCGTGCACCACGCGCCTGCGCGTAGCCGCGGGATTCGAGCACCAGGAAGGCGCCCACCGAACCGGTGATCATTCCGCCGCCATTGTCCGGCGAGCGAGACCACAATGGCTGCCAGCCGCCTGTCGCGTGGGCACGGATGCCCTCGACCAGCAGAAGAATATCAGCCCGTTCCGCCACGAAGGCGCCACCGACGAGACTGTGGCTCGACTGGCCCGCCTTGATGCGGTGGAAGGCGGTTTCGATGGCCGAGATACCGGCCGATTCTTCGCCCATGAAGGTGCGGGACGAGCCGGTGACCTTGTGGACGATCGAGATATTGCCCGCCATCAGGTTCGAAAGCTGGGCGAGAAACAGGGTGGGACGCAGCTCTGTCGTCAGCTTCTCATTGAGCACCATGTCGCGGTCGTTGCGCTTCAGGGCTTCGTCGACAATCAGCGAGTCGACCTTGATGTCGCGCTCACCGCCGCCGGCTGCAACGATCATATCCATCGAGGCGCAGGCATCCGCATCCGTCTTCAGCCCGGCGTCGTCGAGAGCGAGCCCCGCGGCAAACACGCCGAGACGCTGCCAGTTCTCCATCTGGCGCTGATCGCCGCGCTTGGCGATCTGTGCGGACCAGTCGATCTCAGGCATGGGATGGACAGGATAGGGTTTGAAACGCTCCGTTTCGACCTTGGGCTCGTCGATGGACGATCCCGTCAGAAACGCGACATGCGGCTCGATGCCGACGCCGAGCGAGGTCACGATGCCGACCCCGGTAATCACCACATCATTGTCAGACTTCATAACTGTCCTCTTTGCGCGGCCATTGACCAGCGACGACATCAGGCACGACGGGACACTTTAGAACCGGTCCGTCCGGGCCGCATTATTCCCGAAGGCTTTGCGTCAGGTGCCGGCTTGCATCGCCGCAATGAGGCCGATCTCTTCGGCGCGCTTGCGCACGATCGGCGCCAGCGGAACTTCACTGAAAGGCATGGTCCGCAGCTTGAGCTGCGCATCGCACACCTTCTTGCCGCCCGACGTAATCTTTGCCTTTGTCACCATGTAGCCGGAACCCTCATGCTCCAGAAACGCCTCGATGTCGAGCACGGCGTTCGGCTCGACAAACGCACGCATCTTGGCACTGTCCACCGACATCAGAAATGGCATCGCGGCGAAATCGGTCGCCGCAAGTACCAGCATTCCGGATGCCTGCGCCATGGTTTCGATCAAAAGCACGCCCGGCACGAGCGGCATTCCCGGAAAGTGCCCTTCGAAAACAGGGCTCTTTTCAGGAACGACCGAGCGTGCAGTCAGCGTCTTTCCCGCGAGATCAAGCGTTTCCACCCGATCGATCATCTGGAAATATTCAAGCAGCATGAACTTGCGTCGGCTTTGGGCTTTAGCCCTTTGCCGCCTTCAGTTCGTCGATCTTGGCGCAGAGGTTCTTCAGAACGAAGTATTCCTCCGTCGAGACCTTGCCCTCGTTCACTTCCTGGGTCCACTGCTCGAGCGGAATCTTGATCCCGAATTCCTTGTCGATCGCGAAAACGATGTCGAGGAAGTCCAGGCTGTCGATGCCAAGATCGTCGATCGTGTGGCTCTCCGGCGTGATCGTCTCGCGGTCGATCTCGCTGGTTTCAGCGATGATGTCGGCAACTTTGTCGAATGTAGCAGTCACGCCCATGTCCTTTTAAAAAGTCTGTATTCGGTGTTCCACATAAGGAAACCAATCGAAAATGCCAATGGGTTCCAACAAGACGGCGCCAATTTGCCGCTACATTGTTGCCTAAACATCGATTGCCGATCGGTCAGAATGCCAAACCACCCTCAAATTCGAAGAGGGCTAGGCCGGCCGACCTGCCGTCAGCGCGACACGGATAACGTCCAGGACCTTTTCGGGTTGGACACCGACCGCGACCTTCTGGCTTGGCTGACCATCCCAAGGACTATCGACGAACCGTCGGCCTGTGTCAGGCGCCTGGATCGTCTCGCCATCGGCAATGCCGCCGCAGACCACGCGGACAGGGCCGCTGCGGAGTTTGAACAGATCGGGCGCCACCAGATAGACGCAGGCACAGCTGTCGTGGATTGCCATTCCATCGAGACCCGCGCCCTGGCGGTAGAAATCGATATAGAACTGCGAAAGGTCGGACAGGAGTGTTAGCGCCTTATCGCCACCCTTGGCCAACTCAGCCATATCATCTGACGACATCATCGTCTTCATGGTGACGTCGAGGCCGAAAGCAATGACGTTCCACGGCGCGGTAAAGACGATATCGGCGGCATCCGGATCGCCGTGAATATTTGCTTCGGCTGCTGGCGTCACATTGCCATTGACGTCGAAAGCGCCGCCCATGATCACCACCTGCTTGGTCAGGCCTGCGATCTCCGGATCAGCCTGCAGCGCCAAAGCCAGGTTGGTCATGCGACCGACCGCGACAATGGTGATTTCGCCGGGATTGGCCCTGATCGTATCGATGATGAATTGCGATGCCTCGCGCGGATCGAGCGGCCAATCGATTTCGAGAGGCACGCCGATATTGCCGAGGCCATCCTCGCCGTGCACGATCGTTGGCGAGTGTTGCTCGACCCGCGACGGATCAAGCGTCTTGCCCGCCCCTTTGGCGATGGGCGCGTCGATGCCCCACTCCTTGTGCAGGAACTGGGCGTTGCGCGTGGTCAGTTCGATCGAGGCATTTCCGAACACCGTTGTCACGCCGAGAAGATCAATATCCGGATGGCGATGCAGAAACAGCAGCGCCATGGCGTCGTCTACGCCGGGGTCAGTATCGAATATGACTTTTTGCATGCGAATACCTTGAAATGCTCGCCGCCTGCCAGCGGCCGTTCATCGCGCAACATAGCGCCGCAACGGTTTACTGCAATGCAGCCGCAATCTGCAACCGCTGCCAGCGCCCCTCCTATTGCCGGATCACCGATTCGGTGCCACAAGCCGGCGCGCATCCCTTCGCCATTTCCCCTCCTCTCCTTCACGCAGAGCGCCAGCCTTGAGCGACATTGCATTTCAGCTGCTTTTTCTTCTTTTCCTCGCAGCCATCTTCGCGGGGTTCGTTGATTCGATTGCGGGTGGCGGCGGGCTGATCACCATCCCCGTCTTGCTCATTGCCGGCATTCCGCCGCTGGAATCGATCGCGACGAACAAGCTGCAATCCCAGTTCGGCTCGGCATCGGCAACAATCGCCTATGCGCGCAAGGGCCATGTGAAGCTGAAAGAGCAGCTGCCGATGGCAGCCATGGCGGCGCTCGGCGGCGCCATCGGTGCGCTGCTTGCCTCCATCGTTCCAGCCGAATTCCTGACGACCGCGATCCCCTTTCTGCTCGTGGCAATCGCAATCTTCTTTGCGATCAAACCCAATCTCGGCGATCTGGAAAGTCACCGACGGGTGACGCCGTTCGTTTTCGGGCTGACCGCCGTGCCGATCGTCGGGCTCTACGATGGCGTCTTCGGGCCAGGCGCCGGATCATTCTACATGCTGGGCTTCGTTCTGCTCGCCGGCTTCGGACTGCTCAAGGCGACCGCCCACACGAAGCTCATCAATCTCGGCTCCAACTTCGGGTCGTTTCTGGTGTTTGCAGCGTCGGGATCGGTGCTCTGGAAGATCGGCCTGATGATGGGCGTTGGCCAATTCATCGGTGCGCAGATTGGGTCGCGACTGGCGATGCGGAACGGTGCGAAGATCATCAAGCCGCTGCTGGTGATCTCATGCATTGCGCTTGCGACCAAACTGATCGCCAATCCGGCTCATCCGGTTCGTATCTGGCTGGGGTTCTAGATTATCTCCCGACCGAAACCAGTATAGCCCGTCACCCCTTCATCTTCAGCGGTAAGCCGGCGGCCACGAGAAATACATCGTCTGCCACGGCTGCGATTGCCTGATGCAGGCGGCCGGCATGATCGCGGAAGTCTCGCGCCATGCGATTGTCCGGCACGATACCGAGACCGACTTCATTCGACACGAGGATGACGGTCGAAGCAGTATCCCTCAGATAAGACAGAAGTCCTTGAGAGGCTAAGGCAATGTCTGCCTCCGCCATCATCAGGTTCGTCACCCACAGCGTGAGGCAGTCGACGAGGATGACGACATCATCAGAGTCTATGCTGCGAAGGTTGGCTGCGAGGTTCAACGGTGTTTCGTGGGTGATCCAGCCCGTGCCACGGTCGGCTTGATGGCGCAGAATGCGTTCTTCCATCTCGGCGTCATAGGCGCGGCCTGTGGCAATGTAGTGCCTGTTGAGACCGGTTTCGCCGCTAAGTTTTTCAGCGAAGGATGACTTGCCGGATCTGGCGCCGCCAAGGACAAGGACGACGCGCCCGGAGCGGGTCATGGCAGCAGGCCGATCGCAGAGAAAGGGACCGGACGATTCGTAGATGAGGAAGGCGTCCGGCCCTGCTGGTGTTTGCTCTGGATTTGCATTGCAGCGCCATGTTGACTCGTTGAAGGTCGCCCGTCAATCCCATGCGGGTTAGACATTTCGGGGCGCGATCTCACAACTTTCTCAATGGGCATTCTGTTTGCGACATGCGCTGCCGACTTGTTGCGTTGAAACGCGCTGGTTCGCCGCGTATCTGAGCGCATATGAAAACGACATGGCTTCGGTCTACGAAGCCTCTGAGGAAACAACGATGCTTTACATCTTCAAGAACAATGATGGCGTTCAGATTGCCTGGAATTCGAGCCTTCCGCGTCGTGATCGTCAGACCCGCGCCATGGAACTCGACACGCGCTTTTCGCTGCTCGGTTTCATCCGTACGTTCAGCGCTGGCTGATGTAAAATCAGAACCCAAAAGTCGACATTGACGCAACCATAGCGCGATCTTTCATTTCGAGATCGCTTGCGTCACTGCAAAATGGTTATGGCGTCCGGTACGCACTACCTGATCCGGCGCCAAGTCGTTCGAGGACGACCATGGCGGCAACATCTACGCGTACATTCTTACCGTATGGTTATTAGCGCGTTACCAATGCCTGCAGTTTCAATTTTTTCCCCACACTGCGTGATTTTTTCTTTGCGACAGCGAGGGCGCTAATCAGCCACTAAACGTCAAATATCGGACGTGACAAAGTGCCGACTGCATGAACGGGCTGCTGCTGGTTGCAGAGTTTGCTTAGTTATTGCCGGCGATGGCGCTTTTGTCGTCACAAAAGACGCGAACACGATATCTTACAAGGGCTTGGTGATATGCCCGTTATTGTGCGGTTACTCGCGGACAGTTGATTTCTGCTTCGGAAAACGTAGGCTGATACTGCTGACCCATTATTGCGCAACGCCTGTGACATCATTCGCTGGCGTATAAAAGACGCATGAGGCCAGCTGGCCGGTGCAATCACATCTACCGGTTGATCGCACAAAGCCGCAGTCATCGGGTGCCGGCTATCGGCGCCTCCAGAGTTGAACACTGTCACGAATAAGACTGGGAGGTCTTACACATGAAGAAACTCCTCACTTCCGCAGCCTTCGCCGCCGGTCTTTACGCTTTTGCCGGCACGGCCCATGCCGACTGCGGTTCGGTATCAATCGCAGAGATGAACTGGGCGTCCGCAGGGGTTGCCGCTCATATCGACAAGATCATTCTCGAAAACGGGTATGGCTGCTCGGTGGAAATGGTGACCGGCGACACGATGCCGACCTTCACATCGATGAACGAAAAAGGTCAGCCTGACCTTGCACCCGAATTCTGGGTCAACGCGGTGCGCACCCCGCTCGACGCAGCGGTCAAGGAAGGACGGCTCGTCATTGCAGCGGAAATCCTTGCCGACGGCGCTGTCGAAGGATGGTGGATCCCCAAATTCCTCGCTGACGCGCATCCGGATATCAAGACCGTGCAGCAGGCGCTTGCTCATCCCGAACTCTTCCCGGCACCGGAAGACAAATCCAAGGGCGCGGTCACCAACTGCCCGTCCGGCTGGAACTGCCAGACATCGACCGCCAACCTCTACAAGGCTCTCGGCGCAAGCGAAAAAGGCTTTGAACTGGTCGATACCGGCTCTGCTGCCGGGCTCGACGGCTCAATTGCCGGCGCATTCGAGAAGAAGACCGGCTGGCTCGGCTATTACTGGGCTCCGACCGCGATTCTCGGCAAGTACGAGATGGTGAAGCTGTCCTTCGATACGCCGCATGACAAGGCCAACTGGGATGCCTGCACGGCGGTCCCGGATTGCCCGAACCCAAAGGTCAACTCCTATCCGAGTTCGGAAGCCTTCACGGTCGTAACGAAGAAGTTCGCCGACAAGGCCGGCGTCGCGATGGATTACATCAAGGCCCGCAAATGGGGCAACGCCACGATCAACAGCGTTCTCGCCTGGCAGACCGACAACCAGGGCACCAATGAAGACGCAGCCAAGCACTTCCTTACAACCAGCCCGGAAATCTGGAGCAAGTGGGTCAGTGCCGACGTCGCTGAAAAGGTGAAGGCCGCTCTCTGAGCCTAGCCTCGCCAATGAGGGAAGCCGATCTGCGGCTTCCCGCTCAAGGCGCGTGAGAAGTCGCGACAGGCCGTCCACCGCTGACGGTAGCGCGAACCCGACGCCTTATCCATAGCAGACGTGCATGACGCTGATTTGGTCAGGAAGGCGCTCGGGCAGCCATGCCGGGTTACGCCAAAAATCCAACCTATAAAGGGGAACATCATGGCAACCTGCAACTTTCTGCCGAACGCTCTCTGTAGCTTTCCGGCGATCAGCGACGCTTCCATCCGTGAAGCGCGCAAGGTCATCGATGAGGGGTTCAAGAGCCTTGTTCGCGAATATACCGGCTTTATCGATACGATCGTCCAGCCCCTGCAATGGTTCCTGAACTTCCTGGAAAGGCTGTTCACCAACTCGCCGTGGATCATCGTTCTCGCCGTCATCCTCACCATCGTCTATCTCGGCAGCCGCAGCATCCGCATCACCATCGGTACCGCGCTCGGAATGTCGTTCATCGGCTTTATCGGCCTTTGGAACGATGCGATGATCACGCTCGCGATCACCACGGTCGCAACTCTCATCTCCATCATCGTCGGCATCCCTATCGGCATCCTGATGGCGCGGTCCGACCGCGCGCAGGCAAGCGTCAACCCGGTTCTCGACGTGATGCAGACCCTGCCGAGCTTTGTCTACCTCATCCCCGTGGTGATGATTTTCGGTATCGGCAAAGTTCCGGGACTGATTGCGGTGGTCATCTATGCGGTCCCGCCAATGATCCGCCTGACCAATCTCGGCATCCGGCTTGTCGACAAGGAAGTGCTCGAAGCTGCAGATGCGTTCGGTTCGTCGCCAAGCCAGAAGCTGAAGAACGTGCAGATGCCGCTGGCCCTGCCGACAATCATGGCCGGGATCAACCAGACGATCATGATGTCGCTGGCGATGGTCGTAGTCGCATCCATGGTCGGCGTCGGCGGGCTTGGCCGCAACACGCTGCAGGCGATCAACAACCAGTTCTTTACGTTCGGCATCATGAACGGTTTCGCGCTTGTTGCGATCGCCATCATTTTCGACCGAACAAGCCAGGCATTCGGCAAGCGCCTGCAAAAACATTCGGAGGTGGTCCATGGCTAGTCACGGCATCGAGATCAAAGGTCTCTACAAAATCTTCGGCGCGAACGGTCGCCAGTATATCGACGCCATCAAGGCGGGCATGACGAAGACCGAGCTCAACAAGAACCACGGTCATGTGCTCGGCCTCAAAGACATCAACATATCCATGCCGGCGGGCGGCATCACGGTCGTCATGGGATTGTCGGGTTCCGGCAAATCGACGCTGATCCGCCATATCAACCGGCTGATCGACCCGACCTACGGCGAAGTCGTCTATGACGGCATCGACGTGTGCACCATGAGCGAGAACGATCTTCGGGAATTCCGTCGGCACAAGACGGCGATGGTGTTTCAGAAATTCGCGCTTCTGCCGCATCGGACCGTGATCGAAAACACGGTCTACGGACTGGATATCCAGGGCGTGCCTCGCGCGGAAAGCTTCAAGAAAGGCCAGTACTGGATCGAGCGGGTCGGCCTCTCCGGCTTCGAGAATCACTACCCGAATCAGCTTTCCGGCGGCATGCAGCAACGCGTCGGCCTCGCACGGGCGCTGACCAACGATGCCGACATTCTTTTGATGGACGAGGCCTATTCCGCGCTCGATCCGCTAATCCGCGTGGATATGCAGACCGTGCTTCTCGATCTCCAGGCAGAGCTCAAGAAGACCGTCGTATTCATCACCCATGATCTCGACGAGGCCCTGAGGCTGGGCGACAAGATCGCCATTCTGCGCGATGGCGAAGTGGTGCAGCAGGGAACCGGCCAAGATATCGTCCTGTCACCGGCTGATGACTACATCACCGCCTTCGTCAAGGAGGTGAACCGAGGGCGTGTGTTGCAGGCAAAAACCGTTATGAAACCGTTCGACGGTCTGACTGACGGCATCAGGCTTGCGGGCAACACGACGATCGAAGCCGCTGCGAGAGCGATCTGCGAGGCGAGCCTGACACGGGCAACGGTTACAGATCCGACTGGAGCGCCTGTCGGGACGCTCGACCTGCACACCATCATTTCTGCCATGGTAAGCCCTGCATCATCCGAGGAGGCACGGATCGCTGCGGAATGACAGGGCTCGGCGTCGGACCGTTCTGACGCCAACCCGCCATATGCCGACGTCCTTATCGACAAGGTCGACATGTTGGGCGATAAGATCGACAAAGGTCAGGACGGCGCTCGCTACGGTATGGAGGCGCGGATCTGGCGTGAAACGATCACGGTAAAGGATGAAGACGTGAGCAACATTTCGCCAATTGGCAGTCGCGAGACCGTTGCCGAGAGTTTCGAGAACCTGTCGGCCGAACAGCAGTCCTGGCTTGTCCTGTTAATGGAGAGCCCGTCGAGCGATGACCTTCTCCTGTCGGGTCTGCATCTCTACCTGGATAAAGCGAGCGAAGGACGGTTTCTCAACTCTTTGAAACTGGAAAAATCTGGTGGATGGCTTGGCAATGCAGCGCCGGCGCGGATGCAAATCCGGATTGCGGAAGCGGCGAAATCCAGCCAGCACCCGGCTTATCAGGCGTTCAAGAAGGGTCTTGATCAGTCAGGCGGCTTCGAGCGCGCCTATCCAAAGGCTCGAGTCTGATCAAGTCGAGCAAAGCGCATCGAAACTGGCGGTAGCTTGTAGGCCAAGACCGCCCTGCCCCTCGCTGCGGGGCACCTCAGCAGCCTCGCTGCCGGCACGTGATGGCCGACAGCGGAGCTGGGGAGTAACTAATTACTGTGCAGCCTTGCCAACGCGGTGGCCGGCGTCCTGGGTGGCGTTCACGGTGTTCGCCGTGTCCTGGCCTACGCCGCGGATCGTGTTGCCACACGAGCTGAGCGAAGCTGCCGTTACGAAAAGTGCGGCGATAACCGTGACTGTCTTTGCCGTCATGTTAGAAAACTCCCTGGATGAAGATCAAATCGTTCGGAAAATCAATTTCCGGCACAGGAACGTTCCAGCTCGGAAAAAGTTCACGTGATCAAATGTGATGTGTCTGTTAGCGACCGCTGTGATGCTTTTTGGCAACAGCCCAATCGCGCCCGATGACCCCACCGCCGGTCCCAGCACAATGATACAGACAAATCGGTTGTCGCAGCGCGCGAACCGAGAGGTCGGTGTGAATTTGCCAATCTTTCCCCGTTACTGTGAGCGCGCACGCTACGCGGTCAATTACGGGGCAAGCCCATGACGGAACATTCATCTTCTCGGGTTTTGATCATGACTGCTGGCGGCATAAACCCGCAGGTGATGATCAATGCCATCCATCGGGAGTTTTCTGATCTCCACGTTATCCAGGAGGAAGCGGAACCGAAATCGGTGCTTCTGAAGCGGCGCGCGAAGCGGTTTGGATGGATGCATGCGCTTGCTCAGCTGGCTACGATGATTGCGTCACGGCTCGGCAAAGGCATCGCAGCGAGACGGTCTGAAGAGATCATTCACGAGCACGGGTTGATAGCGGCTCCCAACCCGGCAGTTCCTGTGACAGCCGTATCGTCCCTGAATGACGCTTCGTGTCACGCTGCGGTAAGTGCAATCCGACCGGCAGTCGTCTTCACGATATCCTGCCGTATCCTGTCATCCCGAACGCTTGCCGCGATCCCCTGCCCCGTGATCAACTTCCACGCCGGCATCAACCCGATGTATCGTGGCCAGATGGGCGGGTACTGGGCTCTCGTGGAAGGCGATGCGCAGAATTTCGGGGCAACCGTCCATCTCGTTGACAACGGGGTCGATACCGGCGGAACGCTTTACGAGAAACGGATATCTCCGGCCCGTTCCGACACGATGGCAACCTATCCGCTCCTGATGACGGCATCCGCGACGGATATCGCAATCAAAGCAATCCAGGATGCGATCACGGGCAATCTGAAGCCGTATGAACCAGCCGGGCCATCAGCCCTGCGCTTTCCGCCGCCGATCTGGACATGGCTTTATCACGGCATCACCAAGAAGATCTGGTGATGCTAACGGAAATGCCCGAGTTCAGGCCGCCGTTGCCAGCGCGCCGAACGCTTCCCTCATGCTTTCCGCGACAGCCTTGGCCGGGGCCGAGAGATGGGGCGCGGTTAGAAGCCGAATGTCGAAGCTGATGAGTTCTGGCAGCCCTTCCTTGGCGCCCAGAACCTGCATGTCGCTCGTGACATAGGAAAGCGGGAATGGTGCGATCGCAAGGTCGGACACGACTGCTGCGCGCTGCGCCATCGTATGGGAGCTCGCATAGGCGATACGATAGGAGCGCTTGTGGCGATCGAGCTGAGAGATCGCATCCTGCCGCCACACGCACCCATCCTCCCAGACGGAGATCGGTAGCGGATCACGCAAGTAGGCATTGCCGCATTTAGCACCGGCCCATACGAGCCGTTCGGAATGGATCACTTCACCGGTGGTCGGGAACGGCCTTGTCGCGCAGTTGATCAGGGTGAGATCCAGCCGCTGCTCATCCATCCGCCGGCGTAACTGCAGGCTCTGGTCAACGGTGACATCGACCATGATCCCCGGAAAGCTCTCTCCGAAATCCTTCAGGAGCTTTGGAAGTAACCGCTCGGCGATATCATCGGGAGCGCCCAGCCTCACGACGCCCGCTAGATCGGGCATGACGAATCGCGAGACCGCTTCGTTCGATAGAGCGAGCATCCGGCGCGCATAGGACAAAAGCATTTCGCCATTCTGCGTCAACGACACCGAGCGCGCGTCCCGCAGGAACAGCGTCGTCTTCAACTGTTCTTCGAGCTTCTTGATCTGCATGGACACGGCCGACGGTGTTCGCAGAACCGCTTCTGCCGCAGTCGAAAAATTGCCCGTCTCGGCAATGGCAACAAAGGTTCTCAGGATGTCGATATCGAGCAATGGAAGAGGCGGTCGAAACGGAACGGTCATCGTCATCACCATCAATTAAATTGAACCTAAGCACCATATCATTTCGTTTGATTGAAAGTCAAACAGGTCGCACCCTTGGAAACACGACACGCCATCTCAAAACAAAACGAATCTTGATGGGATGGATCATTTTAATTCTCTTTTTTGATGACTGACCGCAGTTCACTTTGAATCGGCGTCCAGTGCTCGAACGAGAGCCCCAAGGAGAAAATCGATGAGCATCATGACCTATCGTGAGAGCGTACAGCCACGAACATCGCAGTCGTCGTTTGCGACATACTTCGGGCTTGCCCTGAGCACCGTTTCAAACCTGCGGGACGCATGGCGCCGCCGTCAAAATGAACAGGTCCTTGAGGGCCTGCCACCAGAAATCCGCAAGGATATCGGTTGGCCATCCACCGACAACGACCTCAGGCGCCAATGATGCGCAATACTCATGGCCTGCATGCGACATGCAGGCAGGTCTTGAGGCTGCGTCTTTTTTGATCGCCTGTTAACCAGATTATAGTGTGTGCGACCTTTGGACGTCGCAAATTTGACATTTCGCCGTCGTCAAATGTCCTTCTCCGTCACCGCCTTCCGTGTCAATGTCGCTTTTAAAGAAACGACCGGATTAACGGCGGCCAGCGAAGGGAACAGCGACATGGATATAACAAACCGTGGGCACGCGAAGAAACGCGCGCTCGTTTTCTTTCTTGTGCCGCATTTTACTATGCTGCCCTTTGCAGCTGCCGTCGAGACCCTGCGGATCGCAAACCGTATGCTTGGCTACGCCGCCTATACCTGGCGCCTCTGTTCCGTCGATGGCGAGAAGGTCTACTCGTCCAGTGGTATCGGTCTCGAAGTCAATTCCTCTCTTGCAGACGAACGCCGTCACCTGAGCGGTGAGCATCGCCCCAGCATGGTGCTGATGTGTTCCGGCATCTATGTGGAGGAGTTCAACAACAAGTCTGTCAACGCCTGGCTGCGCGAGACCTATAACCGCGGCACGGCTGTCGGAAGCCTTTGCACCGGCGCGCATATTCTGGCGCAGGCGGGGCTCCTGAACGGCAAGCGCTGCGCGATCCACTGGGAGAACCTCCCGGGTTTTGCCGAAGCGTTTCCACAGGCGGAAGTCTATGCGGATCTCTACGAGGTCGACTCCAACCTCTATACCTGCGCTGGCGGCACCGCGTCACTCGACATGATGCTGAACCTGATCGGCCAGGATTTCGGCGACAATCTTGTCAACCGGGTCTGCGAACAGCAGCTGACAGATCGCGTCCGCAACCCGCATGACCGCCAGCGTCTTCCCTTGCGCGCGAGGCTCGGGGTCCAGAACTCCAAGGTTCTGCAGATCATTGAGCTGATGGAAAACAATCTGGCCGAGCCGCTGTCACTGGTCGAAATCGCCGACGATGTCGGCCTGTCCCGCCGCCAGATTGAGCGGCTGTTCCGGCAGGAGATGGGGCGATCCCCTGCCCGCTACTATCTCGAGATCCGCCTTGACCGCGCCCGGCATCTGCTGGTGCAGTCCTCGATGCCGGTCGTCGAGGTTGCGGTCGCCTGCGGGTTCGTGTCGGCGTCTCATTTTTCCAAGTGTTACCGCGAGGTCTACAACCGCTCACCCCAGCAGGAACGCGCAGAGCGCAAGCTTTCGCTCAACACCGCACGCACCGGGGTCGTGGTGTAAGTTTTTTAAAGAGCGGCACCCCATCGATATGAGGTGCTGCTCGCTTTGCACACTCAGCAGCTCTCAAGAAATCAGGCAACGTTCCTGACGTCGGCTGCTGGAGCCTTCGAGCGCATCGTGCGGATCTGGATCAGCGTATCCAGGTTCTGGTTGACGCGGCAGTAGAACTCCTCGTCGATGAAGGGCCGCAACATGAAGTCATTGCCGCCGGCCTTCAAGAACCGGGCGGAAAGCAGCCGGTCCGACGACGAAGACACGCCGATCACGCGCAGTTCGTGGGAACCGCGAACCGAGCGGATGCGGCGCGTCAGTTCGAAACCATCGATATCGGGCATGTTGTAGTCGGTGACGACGAGACCGATATCGGGGCTCTTCTTCAGGATCTCGAGGGCCTTGGCGCCGTTCTCGGCGACACTGACCCTAAAGTTATAGCGCTTCAGACGACTCGACAGCAATGCGCGGGCGGTCATGCTATCATCGACGATCAGGACGTGATGGCGGTGGTTGGTCAGGAACCGGCAAACCGATTCCGCCAGCATGTCGACCGCAAAGACGTTGTCCTTCAGGATATAATCCACGATATCCTTGGCCAGTAGCCTATCGCGTGTTTCCTGCTGGAAGGTGCCGGTAAAGACGATGGTCGGGATCGACAGATCGATCAGGTATTCCAGCGCCTCTCCGTTTTCAGCACCCGGGAGGTTGATGTTGGAGATCGCAAGCGTGACAGGCTCGGTGGAGCGATCGTAAGCAAGCTGCAGATCTTCGAAGTTACGGCAGATCTCAATCTCGATGCCGAACAGTTCTTTCAGTCGGGTCCCGACCATCGACGTAAATACGTTGGAATCTTCCGCAAGCAATATGCGCGCATTCGCCAAAGATTCGCCGGAATATTGCATGCCGGAAATGCCGAGAAATGTCATGGTACCCTTTTAACCCCGATCCTTGCCCCATTTGTTTAACTCTATGCGAAGCAATTTTCAGAAGCGTTAATTAGGCAGTACTTTCACATCTTGAGCGCAGCGGTCATCGAGTTACCGCTGCCTAAAGTGAATGATGTATTATTCCGGTACCTTACCATTCTCGGCGTGTGGCTTTACGCGCCACCCGCCGTATCTCCCTCATCCGGCAGGACCGGCTTTCCGCGGTGGAAGACGATCTCCTGCTGCGGGAACGGAATCTCGATGCCCTCCGCGCGGAAGCGCTGCAGAATGGCGATCCTGAGGTTGTTCCGGATGCGAAGACCATCGCCCATGTCAGCGAGATGGAAACGAAGCTCGAAATTCAGCGACGACGGCCCGAATGTCAGGAACTCGACGTGAGGTTCCGGATTCCGCAGCACTTCGGGGATCTGGTCGACGAGTTCCAGCAGAATGTCCATCACCCGTTGCGGGTCAGCGTTGTAGCTGACAGCGATCGGAATTTCCGAACGGCCGATCTTGTTGCGATGCGTCCAGTTGCCGACCGCGGCGTTGATCAGGTCGGAGTTCGGCACGATGATAGATTGTTTGCGGAAGGTCTCGATCTCGGTCGCACGTACAGAAATCCGCTTGACGATGCCTTCGTTTGCACCCGTCACCACGTGGTCACCCACCTTGAACGGACGTTCCACAAGCAGAATCAGTCCCGAAACAAAGTTCGATACGATGTTCTGCAGGCCGAAACCGATACCGACCGACAGTGCAGACGCGACAAGAGCAAAGCTTGAGAGGTCAATGCCCGCAGCCGACACGCCGACGATGACGGCAAGTCCGACGCCGAGATAGCCGATGCCCGTCTTCACCGAGTTTCGGACACCGAGATCCACCTGGCTTCGAGCAAGAACGTTGTTGTCGATCCACTTCTGAACCCAGTGGGTGACGACAAAGCCTAATCCGAACAGAAGGATGCCGCCGAAAATGCCGACGATCGAGATTGAGACGTTACCGATCCGAATTTCGGTGAAGAAATTGTAGATCCATGCCTCGATATCGGTGGTCTGGAAGCCCCAGGTCAGAAGGATGAGCGGGATGCCGAGAAACAGGGCGAACGCATAGATGCCGAGGCCGGCAACAAGCCCTGTCTGGTCGAGCGCGACCTCGCCAAAATTGCGGCGCTCCGCCAGCTGCCGACCGGCGCCGGTGTTCTTGAACGCACCCTGCTTGGAGATCGCCTTGCCCGACAGGAAGCCCAGATAGACCAGGACGACAACCGCGCCGGTCAGCACGATCTGTGTCGCGACAAAACGAGCAAGACCAATATAGCCCGTCAGGACAGCAAGCAGAAGCAGCCCGCCCATGATCTTCAACAGACCGGAGAAAAACCGCGGCCAGGGATGGCCGGTACTGCCGCCACGATCCTCGCCCTCGGCAACGCGCGGCCGAACAAAGGAAATGGCGATCAGGATGAGACCAACGATGACAGCGGCGAAAAGGCTCTTGACGATCGTCAGAACCAGCGGCGAGTTCAATGCTTCGCTGATCGCGCCGAGAAGGTAATCCAGTCCGTTGACCACCGCCATAACGAGCACGGCCAATGTCAGCAGCCGCGCGCCCTTGTCGGTGATGCGCACCAGTCGCCATGCCGGCTCTCCCGGCGCCATTACGCCATAGGTGAGCTTCCAGACAAACGAGACGAACCAGATGAAGCCGAACAGCGAAGCAATGATCGGCGCCACATCGGGTCTGAGAACATTGAACCCATCGAGGAAGAGATAGGAGGTCACCAGAAAGGCCGCGATCGAGACCGTCTGGATCACGGTCGACCAGAAGGCGACCGAAAGACGCTTGATGTAGGATGGATCTTCCTGACCGTTGCGACGAATGAAGCGGCCGAAAATGCGGTAGCCGCCCCAGAGGAATAGGGCCGCAGCACCGATGGACAGCGCGATGGCGCTCAGAAGCTGAAGCAGCTTGAAGCGGATGACAAAGCCGATCCAACTGCCAAGCGTCGCGTTGAAGTTGTGCACTTCAGTTACGAAGGCATTGCCCGCCTCGATGAATAGATCGGCGTTCAATTCCGTATGACGAAACAGCGTCTGCGCGAACAGGGCACGGCGCAGGTTGGTGATCGTGTTGGCGAGATTTGTCGCGCTGTTGGCCAGGTTGTTGGCATCATCGACGATGAGGTTCAGCTCGGAACGCTCATTGACCAGCTTGCCGCGCTCCTCGGCGACGGCCGGCGCTTCCTGCGGCTGCCCTTCGGCCGGTGGTTCTCCGAGGCTCGTCAACCTGGACTGGATCTGCGTGACACGTGCCTTCAGCGTGTCAGACGCGCTGCGCATCTGTTCGACGATCTCTTCCGCCTGCAGGCGAAGCTCGGCCAGTCGGCCGTCGTCGGTCGTATCCTGCCTGACCTGATCGTTGAACGTGGTCAGCCGGCCGCGAAGGCTGTCCAATGTCTCCTTCATTTCATGATTGATCGAGTCGACCGTCACCATCGACTGTGGGTTTTGCTGAGCAGATGCCTGCGGTTGCCCGGCCTGCCCGGGGGCTGCCTGGCCCGGCGCGGTCTGGGCTGGTGCCGCTTGGGTCGGTGCAGCCGGGGTTGGCGCAGCCGGGGTCGGTGCAGCCTGGGTTGACGTCGTACCGTTTTGCGGAGCCTGCGCATTGGCCGTAAACGCTGCTGCGGTCACAAGCAGGACGATCATGGATGCGCGGATCGTTCGCGTCATCAGCGACAAGGGATCGAAGGAGTTCACGCGCACCGGTCTCTACTCTTCTCAGGACAATCGGAATCGCAGGCACGAATAGAGGCACTTCAAGGCGAAGAAAAGGACGTCCTGCACAGCTTGAAAATTCCTTGGGAACTTTGGAACATTCTGCTGCGTTACCAATCGCAAATTCAAAACGTGAGGGTAAGACATGGAAGAAGCAGGCATCGGCTGGATCGCAGCCATCATCATCGGCGGCATTGCAGGCTGGCTGGCAGAACAGTTCATGAAGAGCAATATGGGCGTCTTCATGAACATCCTTCTCGGCATCGTCGGCGCGATCATCGCCAACGCCATTCTCGGCTTCTTCGGCGTTGTGCTGGGCGGCTGGATTGGCTACCTCATCGCCGGCTTTATCGGCGCCTGCATACTTATTGCAGTTGCGCGCGCGTTTAGACGCTAAGCGCTGGTTAGATCAGGTCTGATCAAAAACCCGACCCCGGCAGAGCAAGATACTCGAGCTCTTCCGGGGTCGAATTGCGTCCGAGCAAAGCATTTCGATGCGGGAAGCGGCCGAACTGACGGATCACCTCCCGGTGCTTGACCGCGTAGTCGTGATATCGTTCGTCGCCGAGGAGAGCAAAAAGCTCGACTGCGCGATCCTGGTCTTCAAGCGCTTCCGAATGCTCGAAGGGCAGATACAGGAAGCACCGCTCATGCAGACCGGCGCCCGTATCGACACCTTCGTCAACTGCCAGCCTCGCCTCCCGCAACGCGATCCAATCTGTTGCGAACGCCAGCGGTGTGCCCCGATAGATATTGCGAGAAAACTGGTCGAGCACGATGATGGCCGCGAGATGCCCCTCGCGTGAACCTCGCCACGTATCCAGATCTCCATGCGCCAGAAACAGGTGAGTCGCCGCGAAATGCTTCGAGATTGCGACGTCCAGCGCAGGGTTCTTTTCGAACCATTTCTCCGGTCCCAGTTCGACGAACCAGAAATTCAGCACGTCTTCAGGGGGACGAACCGCTTCAGAACTCATCAAGCTTGCTCCAGTTGAACACCGTCGGACGCCTTGCCCATCATCACCAGCAGAGCCTCCACGACAAGCCTGTGATCGTCTCGCTGCGGGAGACCCGATACGGTGACTGCGCCGATACAGCCCGCCCCGTCCACCTTTACCGGAAAACTGCCGCCATGCGGTGCATAGTCGGCAATAGGAAGCGAGAACTTTGCCTCGAGTGTTGTCTCCTGCCTGGTCATTTTCAGACCCATTCCATAGCTCGACTGAAAGAAGCGCAGGACGACATTGCTCTTGCGCCGAACCCAGTCTTCGTTGTCAGGCATCGACCCCGGCAACGCCGTGTAAAAGAGTGGCATCGAGTGAAGCCGGATACCGATCGCGACTGGCAGCCCCTTCTCGATCGCCATGTCGCGCAGCAAAGAACCGAGTCGCCAGGCTTCGTCTGGACCAAAGCGGTCGAAGATCAGGGCCGCTTCCTGCTCGGCGATCCTGGCGATATCCTGTTCAAGCGTCATGGTATTTCCCCGTTTGTAGCCTCATTGATGACGGTGGAATTGGGGAATGTAAATATCCTGCCCGCCAGCGCCGTTGCTGATCTTCCGGCAGACCATCCGTTACGAGGTTTGCGGAAAGACAATTGTAAATTGCTTGTGCGCAACCGCGAAGAAGCGGATAGAGGAAATTACCTCCAATCCTTCCCATTCAGGCCTCCCTATCATGGATCTATTTACCGCTGCTGGCTTGGCTGCCCTCGTCGAGGTCATTGCCATCAATCTCGTGCTGTCCGGCGACAACGCGATCGTTATCGGTCTTGCCGCTGCCGGCCTTCCGGCGGACATGCGCAAGAAGGCAATCCTGTTCGGCATCGCGGCCGCAACCGTGCTTCGTCTGATCTTTGCAGCGGTCACCTCATACCTTCTCGGCATCGTCGGGCTGCAGCTTGTCGGCGGCCTGTTGCTCGCCTGGGTGTGCTGGAAAATGTGGAGCGAACTGCGTGCCCACGATACGGCAGACGCCGACGCGCTCAACGCTGCGGCCGCCAACCAACCGCAAAAGACGTTTTTTCAAGCGGCAATGCAGATCGTCGTCGCTGATGTGTCCATGTCACTGGACAACGTCCTTGCCGTTGCCGGAGCTGCTCAGGAGCATTCCGCAGTCCTGATCATCGGTCTCGTCGTGTCGATTGCGATGATGGGTATCGCTGCCAATTTCGTGGCGAACCTGCTCAACCGCTACCGCTGGATCGCCTATCTCGGCCTCGCCGTAATCGTCTATGTCGCAATCACCATGATCTATCACGGCACGATCGAAGTCTTGCCGCTGATCCAGTCTGCATAGTCTTTTCGGCTCGTTTTGAAACAGCGGTTTAAACGCTCATTATTATACAATCGAGATTGACCGTCGAATCAGAGCGCTGCCATTGAAGCAGGCCGGCTAGCAACGTTAGGTGGTCGCAGCCGGCAATAACCGGTCAGGGGCTCGCGGACCCCCAGCTCGAAAGTGCTGGTGAGCCCCGTCCAATCGTTGACTAAGGTCAAGGCCGGTTCGCGCCCGACGCGAGGCGGGTCAAACTTCGGTTATCCCCTGGCGTGATGCGATTGACCGTACCAGCACTCTCCTTTAGAAGCGGCATTCTTCCGAAGCAGGCTCTTCGGTGTGACGAATATTCCGGAGTTGGAACGGATGGCGGTGTTTCCGGCAGGAACACGAGAGACGGCCCGGTGCGCGCAGGACAAGCTCCCGTCGCAATGGGCAGTCTTTGTCGCGGCACTGCTGATCGCCTTCGTCGCTCTGGTTTCCGGCGGACTTCGCGATAGCCAGGCGATCCTGCGCATCGCGCATTCCAGCGAAAAGAGCTCGGAGACGCCACAAGCCAGCAAGCGCGATCCTATTCGCACGCTGGCGACTGCCGACCGCAGGGAGGCTGGTCCCAGCCAGTGGAGCGGCGCAGACGGCGCTTTGGCTTTCACCGCCTCGACACTGACGATTCCGGAATTTGCTCAGGCGATTGCATCCGCACTCACCGATGCCAACCCTATCGGCACGCATTGGCCGGCTCCGCTGCCGCGCGCACCGCCCGTCGTCTCCTGAGCGCGATAGTCGAACCTCACACGCATACGGCCCCTTGCTGCGAAACGCGCAACCGGGGCGAAGCAGGATCTTAAAACATGAGAAATTCACCCTGGCTGGTGGCGAGCTATATCCTCGTCATCGTGTTCGGCTTCCTGGTGGCGATGCCGAACATTTTGCCGCAATCGGTCCTCGACCGCGTGCCGTCCTTCCTGCCTCACAGCCGCGTATCGCTCGGTCTCGACCTTCGCGGCGGTTCGCATCTGGTGCTGGAAGTGGACCGCGCTGATCTCATCAACGAGCGTGTCCAGGGCCTGATCCAGGATGCACGCCGCGTTCTGCGCGAAAAGAACCTCGCAACATCGGCTATCCGTCGCTCGGGCGAGGCTGTGCTAGTTACGCTTCGCGATCCAGCGCAGCGCGATCAGGCCGTCACCGAGTTGCAGACGCTCGCGAACCCGATCGGGCTTGGCACGACGGTTGGTGGCAGCGACCTTTCCATCACCAGCCAGGGCGACAACACGATTTCCATCGCTCAGACGGATGCGGGGATCACCTCCCATATCAACGCTGCCGTTGAGCAAAGCCTTGAGATCATCCGCCAGCGCGTTGACCAGGTCGGCGTCGCCGAGCCGACGATCCAGCGTGTGGGTTCGGACCGCGTTCTCGTCCAGCTTCCAGGCGAACAGGACCCTTCGCGCCTGCGCCAGCTTCTCGGCTCGACCGCCAAGATGAGCTTCCACCTTCTCGGTGACCAGGGCCAGCCGGGCGTAACCATGATCGCAGACGAGAGCGGTCAGCAGTATCCGGTGCTCGACCGCGTCGAACTCTCCGGTGACCGCCTGACCGATGCCCGCGCGGCGTTCGACCAGCAGAGCCGCCAGCCGATCGTCACCTTCCGTTTCGACAGTGCCGGTGCAGCCCGCTTTGCCCAGATCACACAGGCCAATGTGGGCCGTCCGTTTGCGATCGTGCTCGACAACAAGGTGCTCAGTGCACCCGTTATCCAGACGCCGATCACCGGCGGTTCCGGTCAGATTTCGGGCAGCTTCACGCCTGAGGACGCGACCACCCTTTCCGCGCTGCTGCGCGCCGGCTCCCTGCCCGCCAAGCTCACTGTCATCGAAGAACGCACCGTCGGCGCCGACCTTGGCTCCGATGCGATCGAGATGGGCATCTTCACCGGCCTCATCGGCTTCGTCCTCGTCGTCTGCTTTATCTTCTTCCTCTACGGAAGCTGGGGCATTCTTGCCAACGCTGCGCTTCTTATCAACGTCGTTCTGACCTTTGCGGGCCTCACCTTGATCGGGTCGACACTCACCCTGCCTGGCATCGCCGGCGTGGTGCTCGGCATTGGTCTTGCAGTCGATGCGAACGTTCTGATCAACGAGCGCATCAAGGAAGAAACCCGCAAGGGCAAGAGCGCGTTTGCGGCAATCGACTCGGGCTTTGCCCGCGCATACTCGACCATCGTCGACAGTAACGTCACGGCGCTGATCGCGACCGTCCTTCTGTTCTGGTTCGGCTCTGGGCCTGTCCGCGGCTTCGCGGTCACCATGGGCCTCGGCATCATGATCTCGATGTTCACCGCCGTGTCGGTCGTTCGCGTCGCGATGATCTACATTGCCGCTCAGCGCAAGCTGAAGAAGATCGAGATCAAGCCGCTTCTACCGATCAATCTCGTTCCAGATGGTACGCGTATCCCGTTCATGAAGGGTCGCTTCATCGGTATCGGCGTGTCGGTTCTCCTGTCGATCGCCTCGCTCGTGCTGTTCGTAACGCCGGGCCTCAACTACGGCGTCGACTTCCGCGGCGGTATCCAGATGGAAGTCGTAACCGCCAACGAAGCGGATCTCGCGTCCTTCCGTTCGGGCCTGAACGAGCTCGGTCTCGGCGAAGTGGCACTGCAGGAATTCGGTGCCCACAACAGGCTCCTGGTCCGTGTCGAACGCCAGCCGGGCGGCGAGATTGCCCAGACGGAGGCTGTCGAGAAGCTCAAGGCCGAAGTCCTGAAGATCGACCAGACTGCCAAGGTCGAGCGTACTGAAGTCGTCGGTCCGAAGGTATCGGGCGAACTTGCAACGGCCGGCTTCCTGTCGGTCCTGCTCGCCTCGATTGCCATGATGATCTACATCTGGGTGCGGTTCGAATGGCCATTCGCCGTCGGTGCCATCGCGACCCTCGTGCTCGATGTGACAAAGACGATCGGCTTCTTCGCGATCACCGGTCTCGACTTCAACCTGACAGCGATTGCCGCGCTGCTGACGCTGGTCGGTTACTCTGTCAACGACAAGGTCGTGGTCTATGACCGCATGCGCGAGAACATGCGCCTCTACAAGAAGATGCCGTTGCGCGACGTGATCGACCTGTCGATCAACGAGACGCTCGCACGAAGCCTCTACACCTCGGCGACAGCGTTTCTTTCGCTTCTGCCGATGGCGATCTGGGGCGGTAGCGCCGTGTCCAGCTTCGCGATCCCGATGGTGTTCGGCATTCTCGTCGCCGCCCTCTCGTCGGTCTTCATCGCGGCGCCCATCCTGCTCTTCCTCGGCGACTGGCGTACCCGCCATCAGGCTCAGAAGCCTGTTGCAGACGACACAGCCATCGATTCCAAGCAGATCGGCAACGTCTGAGACGTTCTACCATCCAGACAAAAGGGCGGGTCGTTTCCCGCCCTTTTTCATATCCACGTTTTAAACCCGGTTTTCCATGGTCGATCTTGCCGCCTATGCGGGCCTGTTCTTTGCTGCATTCATCGCTGCCACGATCTTTCCGATGCAGTCGGAAGCGGTCCTTGTCGGCCTCATCCTGTCGGATCGCTATGCGCTTGCGGCCCTCGTGCTCACGGCATCCGTCGGCAACACGCTCGGCTCGGTGGTCAACTGGCTGATGGGAATGGGCGTGGAGCGGTTCCGGGACCGACGCTGGTTCCCCGTCAAGCCTGACAAGCTTGAGAAGGCAAAGACCTGGTATCGGAAATACGGAAAGTGGTCGTTGCTCCTGAGCTGGCTACCGATCGGCGGCGATGCCATCACCGTGGTCGCGGGTGTTCTTAAAGAACCGCTGCCAACGTTCCTTGTTTTGGTCTTCATCGGCAAGACGCTTCGCTATGGCGTCGTCGCGGCTGTGACGCTCGGCGTGATTGGTTAAACAATACCAAACATGGAACAATCGTGTGATGTTCCCATTAGTGTTGCCATGTAGGACTATGTTGGGAGGCAGTCATGGCAGAGGCGTTCGGCGCGAAAGAAGAAACACCTGAACTCAAGCGCGTGATGGGCCCCGGGCTGCTGCTGCTGTTCATCGTTGGCGATATTCTCGGAACGGGGATCTACGCGCTGACCGGACAAGTGGCCGCTGAAGTTGGAGGCGTTGTCTGGCTTCCATTCCTCATCGCTTTTCTTGTCGCCCTGCTCACCGCCTGCTCCTATCTCGAACTCGTCACCAAATATCCGCAGGCAGCTGGTGCTGCGCTCTACACCCATAAAGCCTTCGGCGTCCATTTCGTCACGTTCCTCGTCGCCTTCGCCGTGATGTCATCAGGCATCACGTCTGCAGCGACGGCATCGCGGGCGTTTGCTGCCAACTTCTCGACGTCGCTCGGGCTCGATCTTGGGGTCTGGGGCGTACCACTGATCGCTGTCGGCTTCATTGCGCTGGTGGCGGCGGTCAATTTCCGCGGTGTCGGTGAAAGCGTAAAGCTCAACGTCGTGCTGACCGTTGTGGAACTCACTGGCCTTCTCATCATCATCGGCATCGGCCTCTGGGCGATTGCTGGTGGCGAGGGCGATGTGTCGCGTGCCTGGACGTTCGCCACACCGGAAGGCAGCGGAACTTTCTGGCCAGTCGTCGCCGCAACCGGTCTTGCCTTCTTCGCGATGGTCGGGTTCGAGGACTCGGTCAACATGGCCGAAGAGTGCAAGGAGCCAAGCCGTCTCTTCCCGAAAGTGCTGCTGACCGGTCTCGCGATCACCGGCGTGATCTACATTCTCGTGGCAATTTCAGCGATTACTCTGGTGCCGGCGAACGAACTGGGCGAAGGGGAGACACCGCTTCTGAAAGTCATCCAGGCCGGCGCGCCCGCGTTCCCGATCAGCATCTTTGCGATCATCACGATGTTTGCCGTCGCCAATTCGGCGCTGATCAATATGATGATGGCAAGCCGGCTTATCTACGGCATGGCTCGCGAAAATGTGCTGCCCGCCATGCTCGGCAAGGTGCACGCAACGCGCCGCACGCCGTATATCGCAATCGTTTTCACATCGCTTCTCGCCGTCTGTCTGATTCTCTTTGCCGGCGGCGTGCCCGCTCTTGGCGGGACGACTGCACTACTGTTGCTTTGCGTCTTTGCGATCGTCAATGTCGCCGTGCTGGTGCTGCGCAAAGACAAGGTCGATCACAAGCACTTCCGGACACCAACGATCTTGCCGGTTCTTGGTGTGATCTCCTGCGTTTTTCTGGCGGGTCCCTGGGCCGGTCGCGATCCGGTCCAGTATGCCATTGCCGCCGCCCTGCTTGGCCTCGGCGTCATACTGTGGATCGCCACCGTCCAGTTCATGAAAACATCCAGCAGGGCTGCCTGACCGGTACTAGAAGACCGGCGTCAGCCTCTCACGCTCTGGACTGAAAGGTGATGACGCCGTCGTTGGCGACGCTTACGGAAACCCCGGTGTAATCCGGGATCCGGAAGTGCCCCCCTTCGACGTCGTGGGTATGGGTGGCGGTGATCACCATGACATCGGCACCCGCCGCCTCGCCTGCCTTGATGCCGGCAGGGACGTCCTCGAACACCATCACGTTGGAAGGGTCTGCGCCAAGCCGTTTCGCGCCGAGCCTGTAGCCCTGCGGGTCCGGTTTGCCGATCGTGACGTTCTCGGCAGTGACCAGCATGGACGGTATCGCAAGGCCAGCTGCGGCAAGTCTTGCCTTTGCGAGTTCCAGCGGCGACGACGTCACGACACCCCATTGGCCCGCGGGCAGGCTTGCCAAGAATTCAGCAGCGCCCGGAATCTGAACGATACCCTCGACATCGTCGATCTCGCCGCGCAGAACCTTCTCCGCTTCCACTGCCGGATCAAGACCCGGCAGGTTGAGGCTGGTGATCGTATCGATGCCGCGCTTGCCGTGCATGAAGGGCAGGAATTTCTCCACGTCGAGCCCCTGCTCTGCCGCCCAGCGTCCCCAGACACGTTCGGCAGAAGCAATCGAATTGAGGATCGTTCCGTCCATGTCGAAGAGAAAGCCGCGATAACCTCTGGTCGGCAGGACGATGACGTTTTGGGAGACTGACAATGCGGAATTCCTTTTGGAGAGACTGACGGGATTTGCAGGACCGGATACGCATCCGGACTACAGATAGGAGGGAGCCGGCGCAATTGACGGCGAGGTTCGAAGCGTTAGAACTGAGAATGGGAATGGAGAAAACCCTATGAATGAGGATTTGATGGGGCACGCGGATCTGCGCGGCCGCGGCGTGCTGATCACGGGCGGCGGATCCGGCATTGGAGCGGCGCTTGTCGAGGGATTCGCGGCCCATGGCGCGAAGGTCTCGTTTATCGACATTGCCGACGAACCCAGCACAGCACTGGCGGACCGGCTTTCCGCGATCAACGATCATCCAGTCCAATATATAAGGGCGGACTTGCGCGATACCGACGCCATCAAACATGCGGTCGATGATGCGGCAGCAAGCCTCGGGTCACTCTCGGTGCTCGTGAACAATGCCGCCTGGGACGATCGCCGGGATCTCGATGATATCACCGAAGATTACTGGGACCTCAGCCAGGCGATCAATTTGAAGCAGGTGTTCTTCACATCGCAAGCCGCCGTGCCGCATATGCGGTTGGCGGGCGGTGGTGCGATCGTCAATTTCTCATCGATCGCCTGGATGCTCAACATGGGTGGCATGCCATCCTACACAACCGCCAAGGCCGGTATCGTCGGTCTGACAAAAAGCCTCGCCGGCAGGCTTGGGCCGGAAAATATCCGGGTCAATGCCATCCTGCCCGGCATGATCGTCACCGAGCGGCAAAAGGACCTGTGGCTGAAGGATGAGGACATCGCCGCGATGATTGGGCGCCAGTGCCTCAAACGCAGCCTGGTGGCGCAGGATGTCGTGGGCCCGTGTCTGTTTCTCGCGTCGAGCGCCGCGGCTGCCATAACTGCGCAGACACTGGTGATCGATGGTGGCGCGATCTAGCGAGAAAGGAAGATGGTGCCCCTGCCGAGGAATTGAACCTGGATCGGCTGCAAACGAAGCAGCTGCTCTGGCTTTGAGCTACGAGGGGCGTGCGAACTGATTGCCACCGATTGGTAAGCAGCGCAATCACAGCCTTTACCGATGGTTACGGGGTAAGGTTAACCCTGGCCCATTATGGCTTGGCACAATTGAAAATGCCCTGCGGATCCTTCCAGAGGAAGAACCCGCAGGGCCTGGAGGCCAGCTACTCCGCTGGAGAGAGAGCGGGCGGCGCCTCCAAACCGTGCTGCCGCAGGGGCCGCATTCCGGTCATCAGGCGCGCCAGCATATAGAAGACCGGCGTCATGAAGATGCCGAAGAAGGTCACCCCGATCATGCCGGAGAATACCGCGATACCCATGGCGACGCGCATTTCCGCACCGGCACCGGTGGACACGACCAGCGGCACCACGCCCATGATAAAGGCCATCGACGTCATCAGGATCGGGCGAAGGCGAAGGCGGCTGGATTCGACTGCAGCCTCGAACGGCGTTCGGCCTTCGAACTCCAGCTCGCGGGCGAATTCCACGATCAGGATCGCGTTCTTCGCTGACAGTCCGACCAGCACCACCAACCCAATCTGGGTGAAGATGTTGTTGTCGCCTCCCGTCAGCCAGACACCCGTCAGTGCCGCCAGCACGCCCATCGGCACGATCATGATGATCGCAATCGGCAGCGTCAGGCTTTCGTACTGCGCCGCCAGCACAAGATAGACCAGCAGCAGGGCGAGCGGAAACACGATGATGCTCGAATTGCCGGCAAGGATCTGCTGGTAGGTGAGATCGGTCCACTCGAAGGCGACGCCTGACGGCAGTGTTTCGTCGAGGATCTTAGTGATCGCCGCTTCCGCCTGACCGGAGGAGAAGCCAGGTGCCGGCGCTCCGTTGATATCGGCGGCGAGGAAGCCGTTGTAGCGCGTCGTGCGTTCCGGACCCGTCTGGGCGTCCACCTTGAGGAGCGCCGAAAGCGGGATCATCTGGCCCGATTGCGAACGCACTTTCAATGCACCGATATCCTCGGGCTTGGCGCGGAACTGCGCATCCGCCTGCACCCTCACGCTGTAGGTACGGCCAAACGCGTTGAAGTCGTTGACATAGAGCGAGCCGAGATAGATCTGCAGCGTCTCGAACACGTCGGTGACGGATACGCCCAGCTGTTCGGCCTTGGCGCGGTCGAGATCGGCGAACAGCTGCGGGACGTTGATCTGGAAGCTGGAGAAGATGCCCGCCAGTTCCGGAGCCTGCATTGCCTTGGCGATGACTGCCTTGGTTGCATCGTCCAGTGCCTTGTAGCCGTAGCCTGCGCGGTCTTCGAGCTGCAGCTTGAAGCCGCCCGTAGTGCCGAGACCGTTGACCGGCGGCGGCGGAAACATGGCGATGAAAGCATCCTGGATACCGGCGAACTTCTGGTTCAGTGCCATGGCGATGGCGCCGCCCGAAAGCTCCGGCGTCGTCCGGTTCTCGAAGTCGTCAAGCACCGCAAAGACGATGCCTGAATTCGAGCCGATCGTGAAGCCGTTGATCGACAGGCCCGGGAATGCGATCGCATGCTCGACGCCCGGCTGCTCCAGGGCGATGTCGCTCATGCGCTTGATCACGTCTTCGGTACGGTCGAGCGTTGCGCCGTCCGGCAACTGTGCAAAGCCGATCAGATACTGCTTGTCCTGCGCCGGCACAAAGCCGCCCGGCACCGCGTTGAACACGCTGTAGGTTGCACCGATCAGGGCAAGATAGATCACCATGACGATGCTCTTGCGCGACAAAAGCCCGCCCACCGTGCGGCCATAACCGTTCGAGGCGGAACCGAAGACGCGGTTGAAGCCGCGGAAGAACCAGCCGAACAGCCAGTCCATGCCACGCGTCAGCCGGTCCTTCGGGGCATGATGCCCCTTGAGCAGAAGAGCTGCCAGTGCCGGCGACAGGGTCAGCGAGTTGATCGCCGAGATCACCGTCGAGATGGCGATGGTGAGCGCGAACTGGCGGTAGAACTGGCCGGACAAGCCCGAGATGAAGGCGAGCGGCACGAACACGGCGACGAGAACGAGCGCGATCGCGATGATCGGTCCGGAGACTTCGCGCATTGCCTTGTAGGTGGCGTCGCGCGGATTGAGACCGTTTTCGATATTGCGCTCGACATTCTCGACGACGACGATCGCGTCATCCACGACAATACCGATCGCTAGCACGAGGCCGAACAGCGTCAGCGCGTTGATCGAGAAGCCCAGCGCATACATCACGGCAAACGTGCCGATGATGGAGACCGGAACTGCGATCAGCGGAATGATCGAGGCACGCCAGGTCTGCAGGAAGACGATGACGACGATGACGACCAGCGCAATGGCTTCGAGAAGCGTATCGACGACCTTTTCGATCGACGAGCGGACGAACTGCGTGGTGTCGTAGACGATCTCGTATTTGACGCCTTCCGGCATCGCCAGCTGGAGCTGATCCATGGTCGCGCGGACCGTATCGGCGATCTCGATCGCATTCGAGCCAGGAGCCTGCAGGACGGGAATGGCAACGGCCGGGCGTCCGTCTAGAAGCGACCGCAGCGTATAGTCGGCCGCGCCCATTTCGACGCGTGCGACGTCGCGGAGCCTTGTGATCTCCCCATTGGCGCCGCTCTTGACGATGATGTTGGCGAACTCTTCGGGCGACTGCAAACGTCCCTGGGCATTGACGTTGAGCTGGAGGTCGGTGCCCGGCAGGTTCGGCGAGGCGCCGATAATGCCGGCTGCGGCTTGGACGTTCTGCGCGCGGATCGCGTCCGTCACATCGCTTGCCGCGAGATTGTGCTCGGCAGCCTTTTGCGGATCGATCCAGACGCGCATGGAATAGTCGCCGGCACCGAAAACCTGCACCTGGCCGACGCCTTCGATCCGTGCCAGCCGATCCTTGACGTTCAGCGTCGCGTAGTTGCGAAGGTAGGTGAGGTCATAACGGTCACTATCCGAGACAAGGTTGACGACCATGATGAAGTCGGGCGAACTTTTGATCGTGGTGATGCCGAGCGCCCTCACCTCGGATGGCAAGCGCGGTTCAGCCTGGCTGACGCGGTTTTGCACCAGCTGCTGCGCCTTGTCCGGATCTGTGCCGAGCTTAAAGGTCACCGTCAGCGTCATGACGCCGTCCGATGTGGCCTGGCTCGACATGTAGAGCATGTCTTCGACGCCGTTGATCTGCTCTTCTAGCGGCGTCGCAACCGTCTCGGCAATCACGACCGGATTGGCGCCGGGATAGGTCGCTTTCACCACGACCGAAGGCGGAACCACGTTCGGATATTCGGAAATCGGAAGTGCGCGCATGCCAAGCAGGCCGGCGACCACAATCAGGATCGACAGGACGCCAGCAAAAACCGGTCTGTCGATGAAAAATCTTGAAATATTCATTGTCTAAGCCCTCTCTCCAGGGTCGAACAGAAACAACAGGCTCCCCTCTCGCGGCCTGTGCAGGCCGCGAGTGCTTACCGTGTCTCGCAATTGTAGTTGTGGTTGCGGCCCGCCCCTCCAGTTAGGGAGAAGCAGACCGCATCAAGTCACTTGCTGGCGACTTCGTCCTGCGGCGCCACGATCGCGCCCGGGCGGATGCGCTGTAGCCCGCTGACGACGACACGATCGCCGGCAGAAAGGCCCTTTTCGACGATCCGCTGACCATCGATCACCGATCCGAGCTGAACCTGCCGGTAGCCGACCTTGTCGCCCGCCTCGACAACCAGCACGAACTTCTTGTCCTGATCGGTCCCGATGGCCTTTTCGCTGACCAGAAGGCGATCTTCGGCCTTGGGTTCACCCATGCGGACCCGCACGAACTGACCGGGGATCAAGCGCCCGCCCGGATTGTCGAAGACGGCGCGGACGCGGATCGTGCCGCTTGCCGCGTTGACCTCGTTGTCGATCAGCTGCAGCTTGCCGCGGACAGGCGTCGTTGACGCGAGCGTGCTGGCCTCAACCGGAACGTCGCCAATCGCCGGCACGCCGTCCTTGACGTCGACCTGGGCCAGTGTGCGGGCCACCAGTTCTTCGGCTGCATCAAAGCTTGCGTAGATCGGGCTGCTCGACACGAGCGTCGTCAGCACCGCCGAGGCAGAGCCTGCCGCCACGAGATTGCCGACGGTGACTTCAATGCGACCTGCACGCCCGGAGATCGGGGCACGAATCTGGGTATGATCCAGATTGATCTGCGCCGATTTCAGCGTTGCCCTTGCTGCTTGGACATTGGCAATCGCTTCGGCGCGGGCGCTCTGACGCTGCGAAAGATCGCTCTGCGAAATGGTGTTGCGCGAGGCGAGCGTCTTGCCCCGTTCGAGCTCGGTCTCGGCATAATCGAGCCTTGCCTGGGCGGATGCCATCTGTCCCTCCGCCTGAGCGACGGCTGCCTTGTAGGGCTCGGGATCGATCGAGACCAGAAGATCGCCTTCCTTTACGAGACCGCCTTCACGGAAATGCACGGACAGGATTGCGCCGGCCACCCTTGGGCGAACCTCGACGCGATCAACAGCTTCCAGACGGCCGGAAAACTCTTGCCAGGTGGTGACGTTCTTCGGCTGCACGGCGGCAACCGTGACCGGCACCGCCGGCTGAGCCGCCGCTTCCGCGGGCGCCGCATGGGCGCCTGTCGGCGTATCGATAGAGAGCGAAGCGCCTGCAATGAGCGCAGCAACACTTATTCCGGCGCCCCACGGGGCCCAGTTTTTGATCTTCAACATAATCATAATCTCCTGACGGTCCTGCCCCAGGGAGGAGGAGAAAACCGTTGTCAAACGCTAGAAATCGACGTCTGCTTATTCACTCAACGTTTCGACGAAGCCTTTGAACTCGGCGGATAGACCCGCCATCCAGTTCCCCTGCCCGCCCTTGTAGACACCCGTCCAGCCTGCGCCTTTCGGGAATATTTTCTGCCTGACCGAGACGCCCGAGGCTTCGAGCCGGTCCGCATAGTTGACAACCTCGTCATGCAGCGGATCGTCTTCCGAGCTCACGACCAGAGCCGGCGCAAGACCGGATAGCCGCGAACACAGACAGGGCGCAGCATAGGGATGCTGGAAACCGCAGGCCGAACGCAGATAATGGCTCCAACCGTCGGACCATTTCTCGCGCATGCCGATCTCGTCGGCTCGACGAAACGATTTCGAGGCCATCATCGGATCGATCATCGGCGACAGAAGGATCTGTCCCCGAAGCTCGCCCGGCAATTGGTCTCGCGCCTTCAAAGCCACACCCGCCGCCACGTTGCCGCCTGCCTCATCGCCCGCAACGAAAAGCGGGGAACGGGCGGACCCGAAGCGCTTGCGGTTGCTGCTGAGATAGGCCAACGCCGCGAAGGCGCATTCCATTGCCTGCGGAAACAGGTTGCCCGAGGCGGCACCATAATCCGCCTCGACAACGATCGAACCCGCCTCCGAGAAGACTTTTCCGATCGGCACTTCACGATCCCGCAGGCCACCTTGCTGGAATGCGGATCCGCGCAGATAGAGTATAATCGGCGCGACTTTGGCTGCCGGCTGGCCTTCGTAACGGTGTATGGAAACGGGCAGGCCTGCCCATTCGATATCCGCGTTCTTGTTCCAGTCCGTCATCCAGTCCTCCTCGCTATGGAGCCAAAAAGCCACATTGGCGAAAGGCATCTTGCCGAATAACTTGACCCTGATATTATTGTTCCTGACAGAACTCACAAGTCGCTGATATCGGCAACACTGTTCCGGATAGGCGAATAATACAACTTTTCGAACGGGATCAACGATGGACCAGCTTTCCTCTATGCGCGTCTTCGTGCGCGTCGTCGAAACGGGCAACTTCACGCGTGCTGCCGCGACCCTCAATATTCCCAAGACCACGGCCACCAACATGGTCCAGGGTCTGGAGGCGCATCTGCGCACGAAGCTCCTCAACCGCACGACACGTCGGGTGATGGTCACGACCGATGGAGCACTCTACTACGAGCGCGCCGTACAGATCCTGTCGGAGCTTGAAGAACTCGACGGCACGATGTCGAAATCGCAGAACCAGCCCACGGGCCGACTGCGTGTCGAGATGGCAGGGGCGTTCGCCGACCTCGTGGTGATCCCTAACCTGTGCGAATTCTACCAGCGCTACCCGCAGATCCAGCTGGATATCGGGGTCGGCGACCGGCTGGTCGATTACATTGCTGAAAATGTCGACTGTGCTCTTCGAGGCGGCACGCCCAAGGACCAGTCGCTGATTGCGCGCAAAGTCGGCGAGCTTCGCATGCGCAATTACCTATCCCCGAACTATCTTGAGCGATTCGGTATGCCGACCCATCCGCGAGATCTGGAGACCGACCATTTCTCTGTCGGTTACCTCAACGCGACGGCCGGCCGGATCATGACATTCGACTTTTGCAAAGAGGATGAGACTCTGGAGATCATGCCGCGTTACGTCGTCTCGGTGAATGATGCGCGCTCCTACGTCAACGCGGCGGTCGCGGGTCTCGGGATCGCACAGGCAGCGCGGTTCATGGTCCAGGAGCACGTGAAGAGGGGCGAACTCATCGAGATCTTCGCCGAATGGGAGTGCGAACCGCTGCCGCTCTACATCGTCTACCCGCAAACCCGGCACCTTTCCAACAAGGTCCGGGTCTTCGTGGATTGGCTCGCCAAACTGGTTCAAGGCTTGAAGGAAGACGAACAGCCGACGGTCACATTGCTGAAAACGGGCTGAGTTAGGTCTCAGCCGTAGGGGGACTGACACGTGCGGCGCATGCCGCCGTAGGACGTGTAGCTGTTGTCGTTGGCGCGGTATGAACGATATCGCGACAGGCACCACTCCTCGTGCGCCGGGTTCCCCATGGATGTTGCGTCGTATGAGGCGTTTTGCGGCGAAGACGAGCGGTCAGTTTCACGCACAAGACGGCTGTCTTGACCACGCCCGATCATCGTGCTCGTGGCGCTGACCTGCTGAACCAGCCCCTGGCCTTCGATGCCGGTGTCCTCGTTGCCAGAAACAATGTTGTCCTGACCATGCGACATTGCGACCGGTGACTGGCAAGCCCGACGCTGGCCACCCCTGTAAGGCTGGTAGGTGTTGTCCTCGAGCCTGTAGGAACGGTAGCGCGCGAAGCACCAGTCGGCATGCGCCTGGTTAACCGATGCATCGGACGCAGGGTCTACCGACGCCTGGTCTGTCTCATCCAATGAAGCCGTCTGGACGCCGTCCACCGCATCCGTCGCCTGGTCCTGGGCAGCTACGGGCTGCCCCTGCGCATCCGACGCTGGCAAATCGATCTTTGCGGTCACAGCAGCAATCCGCTCGTAACGCTGATCGCCGCTGCTCACGACCACGGGTGTCGAGGTCCAAAGATCAGGATGGTCAACGTTGGAAAAGCGATGAGGCGCCGGCTCGGCAATGAGATAGGCCGTGGCCGCAACGCCACTCAAGAAGACCGTGACGGCCAAGACAAGCCCGCTCAGAAGTAGAAGGATCGCTTTCACGACGAGGATGCTCCGCAGATTTTCAACATGCGGACAAAATGCATGCGCGCGCAGAGGGTTCCGAACGAATTGCAACCTCGCCCGAGACAAATGCAGGGTGGTACAAAAAAGCCGACATTTGCTCGGCAGGAAGCCCCAGAGTTGCGCTATTCAGATTGTGATAGACTATCATACGGGAGGAGATTCCGATGAGAACCCTGATCGCTGCCTTTGCGGTCACGCTCGCCGCCTTGCCGGCTGAAGCACAGCAGTTTCGCAATACCGAAATTCAGCCGGATGGGACGGGCGGATATTACGGCACCTATGGAAACGAGAATTTTGAAGGAAGGCCACAAGGCGATGGCGTCTCGGGACATATGGGTGGACGCAGACCCGGTGTCATCGAGGAACGGCCCTCACCACGACCCGGAAGCGTCGGCGCGACGCAGCGAAACTGCGTCGTCGACGGCAACGGAAACGCCATTTGCCGGTGAAACCGGCATTTGAACATTTCAATGTAAAGGATTGATTTGGTGGGTGATGTAGGGCTCGAACCTACGACCCGCTGATTAAGAGTCAGCTGCTCTACCAACTGAGCTAATCACCCGTAACCGGTTTGGCGAAGCGTCGTTTCCGCCGGTGTGAGGGCCGTATAAAGAGGAAGTTTGGGCTTGTCCAGCACCTCCCGCGAAATTTGTTGGATCAGCGGCGTCTTTTTTGCGCCAGCGAACTGGCTTTGCGAGGATATCCGGACTTATGGTAACAAAATCAACGGTTTGAAAAATATCGCCTAGATTTCGATAACGCCTTCGGCAAGGCGGATCGCTTGTCCGCCAATCCGGGCTTTTGCAATGGCCCCTTCCTGCACATCGATGTGGAGATGGATAAAGGACGGCCGTCCCATCTCGACGCCTTGCTCGATGAGAAGAGGGTGATGCCCATCCGGCAGGCCGTCGAAATGATGGATCGCGCCGGACAATGCCGCTACCGCCCCACCCGTGGCCGGGTCTTCAGCGATGCCCATATCCGGCGAGAACATCCGGGCATGAAATTTCGCCTGATGATGGACGCCGCCGCGGCAATAGACATAGGCCGAAGCGAGCGCACCCTCGACGAAGGGAGCGACCTTCTCCCAAAGCGGCGCATCGAATTCCATGTCCTGGACAGTTGCAAGATTGTGCAGCGGGATCATCAGGAAAGGCACACCGGCGCTCCAGATCGACGCGACGTGGTTTTCGAACCCGATATCCGTCAACTCGACGCCGAGCGCGTCAGAGATGCCCTGACGGTTCAAAGCGAGGTCGATCCGCTGCGACTTCTTCGGCAGATCGAACTCGGCGAACCCCACCTCCCCCTGGCGCAAACGCACGGCGCACCGAACCGGACCGACCGCCTCTTCAAGGACGCAGACCAGATCTAGATCGCTGTCGCGCCCGTGGGTGCGCTCGGCAAGGGCGATGGCCGTCCCGACCGTCGGATGTCCCGCGAACGGAAGCTCCCGGCCCGGTGTGAAGATTCGCAGCTTTGCCGAATGGGTGGTGTTTGTCGACGACTGGACGAACACCGTCTCCGAGAGGTTCATTTCCTTGGCAATGGCCTGCATCGCGCCATCGTCGAGACCATCTGCATCGAAGATGACCGCAAGCGGGTTGCCGGAAAGCTTAGCGTCGGTGAAAACGTCATAGATGCTGTAGGGACGCGCCAATGCAAACTCCTCCTCATATACCGGGCGCAAAACTGCCCGACGGCGTCCCGTGGCGCAACCCCTGATCAACGTCACCGCCTGGTGATTTAATTGGCGTCGGTTACGGTCGGGCGTGCTGGGCGCCTCGGAGAAGGCCGCGTCGGCACGATAGGCGGCGCCCCAAGCCGAGCGTCACCTGCAGGTGAACAGGTCGCCAACAGTATGTGAGAAAGGCGAGCCATCGCTGGTTCGCCTTTCTCAGTACACCGATATTCAGATGATCGGGAGCGCTTCGTGCTCGCGGGTCTCGGCATTGCCGATCAGTCTTCCGAGCCGCTTGATACCCTCGTCGATCATCTCGTCGTTGGCGCAGGAGAAGCTGATGCGCAGCGTGTTGGCGTTGCTGCCGTCGGCGTAGAACGCCTTGCCGGGCACGAAGGCGACCTTTTCGGTTGCCAGCGACTTCGCCAGAAGCTCGGCACCGTCCATGCCCTCCGGCAGCGTCAGCCACACGAACATACCGCCTTCGGGCTTTGTCCATGTCGTTCCCTTCGGCATGTATTTCGCGAGTGCCGCCAGCATGGAATCGCGGCGACCGCTATAGACCCGCTTGATCTTGGCAACCTGTTCATCGAAACCGCGCGAAGCGACATGCTCGACGGCGATCTGGTTGATCGTCGACGAGTGCAGGTCGGCCGCCTGTTTCAACAACACCAGTTTGCGGATGACCGGCATCGCTCCGACGACGAAGCCGACGCGCAGACCGGGTGCGAGCGTCTTGGAAAAGCTGCCGCTGTAAATCGTGCGGGTCTTTTCGATACCGCCGCTGCGGGCAATGTCGAGCGCAAGGATCGGCGAAACCGGTTCGCCATCGAAGCGCAGGTTCTGGTATGCGGCATCTTCGAGAATCGCGATATCGAGTTCGTCTGCCAGTGCCAGAAGCTTTTCGCGGCCTGCGAGATCGATCGTCTCGCCGGTCGGATTGGAGAAGTCGGCGGACAGATAGGCAAACTTCACCGAGCCACCGGCTTTCGACGCCGTCTCGCGATAGGCTTCCGGCGTGCGGTTGCCGTTGACCGAGAGCTGATCGTAGGTCGGCTCATAGGCATTGAACGCGGAGAGCGCACCGAGATAGGTCGGCCACGTGACGAGCGCCGTATCGTTCGGCGACAGAAACAGTTTGCCGAGGTAATCGAGCGCCTGCTGGGAGCCTGACGTGATGAAGACGTTGTCGGCGGTACAGTCGATACCGATCTTGGCGACATCGGCCACGATCCAGTCGCGCAACGGCTTGTAGCCTTCGCTGACGGAATACTGCAGCGCCGAGTTCACTTGAGCGCCTGAGAAGATATCCGCATAGGCCTTCTGGAATTCCTCGGCCGGAAACAGTGCCGGATCCGGAATGCCGCCGGCGAACGAAATGATGTCCGGCTGCTCCAGCAGCTTCAGCAATTCGCGGATTTCGGAGGCTTTCATGCGGCTGGAGCGCGTCGCGAAAATATGGTCCCAATCAAGCACGGGCGTTTCCTTTTATTTCAATATTCTTGGCTTCGGTTTACATAAGTTCCGACAGGTCA
The DNA here is from genome assembly GCF_017876855.1 of Rhizobium sp. PvP014. NCBI lineage: Bacteria > Pseudomonadati > Pseudomonadota > Alphaproteobacteria > Hyphomicrobiales > Rhizobiaceae > Rhizobium > Rhizobium sp. PvP014. Next base: position 845,950 of record NZ_JAGIOT010000002.1, on the reverse strand, counting down.
ACAATACTGACCTATCGGTTTTTGGTACGGTGTGATCACGAATTGTAAAACGCAAAAGCCCGCGCAAGTGGCGCGGGCTCTCGAATATTTTGCCTCAGTCGACCGGAATTATCAGGCCTTGAGGATCGAGCGGCCCGCGTAGGCAGCCTGAGGACCCAGCATTTCCTCGATGCGGATGAGCTGGTTGTACTTGGCCAGACGATCCGAGCGCGACAGCGAACCGGTCTTGATCTGTCCGCAGTTGGTGGCAACTGCGAGATCGGCAATTGTCGAGTCTTCCGTCTCACCCGAACGGTGCGACATGACGGCCGTGTAGCTTGCCTTGTGCGCTGTTTCGACAGCATCGAGCGTTTCGGTGAGCGAGCCGATCTGGTTGACCTTGACGAGGATCGAGTTGGCTGTGCCCTGACGGATCCCATCGCGCAGACGGGCCGAGTTGGTCACGAACAGGTCGTCGCCGACCAGTTGCACCTTGGAGCCAATCTTGTCAGTCAGATACTTCCAGCCGGTCCAGTCGTCTTCCGACATGCCGTCTTCGATCGAGATGATCGGGTACTTGCCGGCAAGTTCTGCCAGGTAATCGGCCATTGCTTCCGGCTCGAGCGAACGGCCTTCGCCTTCCAGCTCATACTTGCCGTTCTTGAAGAACTCGGTGGCTGCGCAATCAAGCGCCAGGTGAACGTCGTCGCCCGGGCGGTAGCCAGCCTTTTCGACCGATTTCATGATGAAATCGAGCGCTTCCGGAGCGCTCTTCAGGCCCGGTGCGAAACCGCCTTCGTCGCCGACATTGGTGTTGTGACCCTGCGCTGCCAGTTCCTTCTTGAGGACGTGGAAGATTTCCGCGCCCATGCGCACGGCATCCTTCAGCGTCTCGGCGCCGACGGGCATGATCATGAATTCCTGGAAATCGATCGGGTTGTCGGCGTGAGCGCCGCCATTGATGATGTTCATCATCGGGACCGGCAGGAGATGGGCAGAGGCGCCGCCGATATAGCGATAGAGCGGCAGGCCGGACGATTCGGCTGCGGCCTTGGCAACGGCAAGCGAGACGCCGAGAATGGCGTTTGCACCCAGGCGCGACTTGTTCGGGGTGCCGTCGAGCGCGATCAGGGTCTTGTCGATGTGGATCTGGCTTTCGGCATCGAAGCCGCCGATCGCGTCGAAGATCTCGGTGTTGACGGCTTCGACAGCCTTTTCGACGCCCTTGCCACCATAGCGCTTGCCACCATCGCGAAGTTCGACGGCTTCATGCGCGCCCGTGGAGGCGCCCGACGGAACGGCGGCGCGGCCCATCGAGCCGTCTTCCAGATAAACATCCACCTCGACGGTCGGATTGCCACGGCTGTCCAGAATTTCGCGAGCGATGATGTCGGTAATGGCGGTCAAGGGTCTCTCCTCGGTTGATGTGCGAGCCTGAATTCGCAGGCTCAGCGAACAGGCGTGTCATCGACATTGTGCGATCGTCGATGACACGCGGATTACAATCCAGTCAATTCGGCGGTTTTTCGACGCCGTCAGCCTTTTGCGATGGCGTCGAAGGCCAGCAGCTTTTCCAGAAGGCGCGGCATGTCCTTCAGGTGGACCATGTTCGGGCCGTCAGACGGCGCATTGTCAGGGTCTTCGTGGGTTTCGATAAAGACGCCAGCAACGCCGACTGCGACGGCTGCACGGGCAAGCGTTTCGACAAACTCGCGCTGGCCGCCGGAAGAGCCGCCCTGGCCGCCTGGCTGCTGGACGGAATGGGTTGCGTCAAAAATAACAGGGCTTCCGAGCGACGCCATGATCGGCAGCGAACGCATGTCGGAAACGAGAGTGTTGTAGCCGAACGACGCACCGCGCTCGCAGAGCATCACATTGGGATTGCCGCTTTCGAGGAACTTCGCCTGAACATTCTTCATGTCCCAGGGTGCCAGGAACTGCCCCTTCTTGACGTTGATCGCGCAACCCGTCTTTGCAGCCGCGACCAGCAAGTCGGTCTGACGCGACAGGAAGGCGGGGATCTGCAGGATATCGATCGTGTCGGCCACGAGGCCGCACTGCTCTTCCGTGTGGATGTCGGTCAGAACCGGAAAGCCGTATTCCTTCTTGAGATCGGCAAAGATTGCCATCGCGTTGTCCAGGCCGATGCCGCGCTTGCCGGAGATCGACGTGCGATTGGCCTTGTCGAAGGAGGATTTGTAGACGAGGCCGATGCCGAGCTTCTTGCAGAGTTCGACAAGCGTGCCGGCGATCATGAACGCATGATCACGGCTTTCCATCTGACAGGGACCGGCAATCAGCGAGAGCTTTGCCGTGTTTGAGAAAACGACTTTCGAACTCCCCTCGCCCACGGACACTTCAGAATTGGCGGAGACTGTCATTTCACTATTCCTCGAAACCGAATACCACACCTTGCCCCGGGGCTGCCGACACGATCACGCGGCCATCCCTGCGGATGAATGCGACGTCATTAGCAGCAAGGGTGATCTCTGTCACGGCGAGATCGGCGGTCTTGAAGATGATCCCGCGCGCAGCGAGGCGCGACGATAACAAGGGCTTCATCGAAGACCGGAACTCGTCGCTGAACGTGTCGTTGGATTGAATGCGGATGCTGGCATTGGCAGCTTCGATCCGCAGACCGTCTTTCCCTTGCTCGGGTTGCGTCTCGAACACGGTTTCGAAAAGCGGAAGAAACTCCAGCGGGTCATCTGCAGAAAAGACGATCTCTCGAAGGCCTGTAACGGCGTTTGCGTGCTCATCAAGACCACCGCGATCTGCCGGTAATGCGGCCATGCGCTGGCAGGAAAACAGCAAGATGTCATCGACCTCGGGAACTGCCGCGAACGCCAGACGGAATGAGACTTCGCTCTCCCCACCATCGGGCAACTGCATCGGGCGGGAGAATTGAAGCATCTCGCCCGCAGACATGTGCCCGTCCACAAAACGGCTATGATCGGCCGCTGCATCCTGCGTCCCGACGACCACCGCCGATAGACCTTCCCTTTTCCGCTGGCCGCGGAAGCGGATGTCGCGATCGGTGAACACGTTGCCTCGTTTTGCCGCAAGCGAGGCTTGCCGACGGTTCACAATGCCCAGCGGCTCGAGATACGAGCCATCCGCGAAGAATATGCAGGCATTAGCTGTGCCGAAAGGGTGAACACCTTCAGGTGCCACAGTAAAGCCGAGAGCGGTCAACCTCCCCCGCGCTGACGCCAGATCTGCAACGGGCAGAACCAAATGATCGACTGACTTGTTACCCACTAACACCCCCAAAGTCTTATTCCGCAGAACATTGGCTATCGCGGGAAACTCGGCAAGTGCTGCGCACGAACTGAATACGTGATCGAACGCTGAAATGAGACTATTCTTGAGCAAAAATTTGGGGCTTGCGGAACACAGATAGAACATATAGCGTCCGTTCTGCATTTGTTTCCAATTCTGAGGGTCCCGTCCATGCTGACACGCAAGCAACAGGAGTTACTTCTGTTCATCCACGAGCGGATGAAAGAATCAGGCGTGCCGCCGTCGTTTGACGAAATGAAGGACGCTCTCGACCTTGCATCGAAGTCCGGCATCCATAGGCTGATCACCGCGCTCGAGGAGCGTGGCTTTATTCGCCGTCTGCCGAACAGAGCACGCGCGCTCGAAGTGATCAAGCTGCCTGACGCCTATGTGGCGAACCTTCATCCGCGACGGGGTTTTTCTCCCAGTGTCATCGAGGGAAGCCTCGGCAAAACGCAACCGGTCGTCGCTCAGAAGCCGGCGCCGGTCATGGCGGACAATCCGTTCTCGACAAACATCCCGGTCATGGGTCGAATCGCTGCCGGCGTGCCGATCTCCGCGATCCAGAACAACACCCACGACATCGCCGTTCCGATCGAGATGCTGGGTTCCGGCGATCATTACGCGCTCGAAGTGAAGGGCGATTCGATGATCGATGCCGGCATCCTCGATGGTGATACCGTCATCATCAAGAATGCCAGCACCGCAAGTCCGGGCGATATCATCGTTGCCCTGGTCGATGAGGAAGAAGCGACCCTGAAGCGGTTCCGCCGCAAGGGTGCATCGATCGCGCTGGAAGCGGCGAACCCCGCTTACGAGACCCGCATCTTCCCGCCCGACCGGGTGAAGGTCCAGGGCAAGCTTGTCGGCCTTATTCGCCGCTATCATTAAGAACGCTGTTATCCCGGAGATGCGCAGCAACAGCCTCCGGGATGCCAAAGTCGAATTGTCGCGTTCGCCAGTCATAGAACCGGTGGACGGTCCACGGACGGCTTGAGGTCTGTGCGCTGTCTCGCATCGCCGCCGTAATCTTGATGTCTGGCGCTGTCGCGTTCGGAATAATGGTGATTTCCAGTGCGCCAGTCCGGCGCAACGTCCGCCCGCTGAGAAGCAAGGCGCCGGAGCGGCAAGTATCGAAGCGTGCGCCGGGCGAGACGATGATCCGACCGAAATCGCAGGCAAGACCGGTGTATCGGTTGTCTTCGACAGTGACGATCCGGATGTCCTGAGCAGTCTGCGCCGCGCACAGGATTTTCGGCAGACAGGCAAATCGTCCGGGCGTGAATGCTTGAAGAAAGCCCCTGACATATTCGATTTCCCGGCGCGTCAAATCCGGTCGCGAATGTGGTCTAGGTCGTCTGTCATCACTTTTCGCAAGGCTGGCACCTCGCGCTGGTTCCGAAGAGGCAAGAACCGGCAAGGCGAGCGGTTGTTCTCCGGTCTCAAGCACCAGCGCTCGCCGCCATTGATCGTAGATAAATCCCGGCGGCCGGGTTCGATTGAGGGTGATCTTGTCATCCTGTATCAGTCCCACTGACGCGCCGTCTTCGGATATGACGATATCAGGCCTCGGCGCCGAGCCTGAGCGGACCGCAAAGAGCAAAGCCACCGCCATGAACAGCGCGCCTGTCAGCCTCAGCGGCGTGCGCAGCAGCGTCAGAAGCAGAAAGCCTGCCGTCGCCAGCGGCAGGAAAAGCGGGTTCTGCCGGCCGATGGCAATATCGCCGCCCCATGCGGCAACGATCTCGGCAATGCGAATGACGATCCGCAGCCCCTCGCCCATGATGAACAGAAAGGGAGCATCCAGCCCGAACGGCATCAGCAACATGCCAACAAGCCCTGCCGGCATCACCACGAAGGAAATGATCGGCATGGCCGCGAGATTGGCCGCGAGGCCGTAGGTGGTCAGATGGTGGAAATGCTCGATCGAATAGATCGACGTCGAAGTACTGCCGATCAGCGACGTCACCACGATCCCGGCAATGAAATGGAACGTCGCCGCGACACCCGTTATCCACCGGTTGCTACCTTTTGTATCCTCCCTACCTTTCGCGAAATATCGCGTCCAGAGGGCGAACCCTGCCACCAGTGCCGCGGTTGCCGCAAACGACATCTGGAAACTCGGACCCAAAATCTCCGACGGCGAGATGGCGAGGATAATGATTGCCGAAAGGGCGACGTTGCGAAGGCTGATGGAGGGTCGATCGACGAGCACGGCGACCAGCATCACCGCCATCATGATATAGGCCCGCTCGGCGGAAACCCCGAACCCGGAAATCAGGTAATAGGCGGTCGCCATGACAAGCGCACCGAACGCGGCAAACTTCTTGATCGGATAGGCCTGCGCAAAGCCTGGAAACAGCGACAGGACGGAGCGGACGCCGACGAAGAAGATACCGGCTGCCAGCGCCATGTTCAGGCCTGAGATCGCGACGATATGGGCCAGCCCGGACAGACGAAGCGCCTCGGTCGTCTCACGGGAAATTGCACGGCGCTCGTCGGTCACGATTGCGGCAGCAAAAGCGCCCGCATCCCCCTTGACCGTATCGCGGATGCGATTGCCGATTGCGCTGCGAAGCGCAAAAAGCCCTCGCTGCATGTCCGACCATAACCCGGGTTGGTCATCGATCGCGGGTTGTACGCTAGGCGCGCCGTAAAAGAAGCCAACGGCCCCGATTTGATCGAAGTAGGAGGAGAAGGCGAAATCGTTCAATCCGGGAAGCGCCGGGCCAGAGGGTGGCGACAGACGGGCACGGCCGGAAACGCGCTCTCCGATGTCTGCAGGTTCGTGTTGGCTTCTGGCAAGAAGCGACACCCGCTGCGGGGGACGACCGAGCGTGGGCTCAGATGTCTGCTCGATCCTCACGATATAGCGCCAGCGGCGCTGTGCATCCGCTTCGCGTCGTTCGACAATCCCGCTGATGGTCGTCGTGACGGGCGAATCGAGCACGACCGTCGAACACCGCCAGGTTTCGAGCGCTGCCAGCGCAGAACCGGAGAGAAGCATGCAGAGTACAAGGTTGGCACGAGACAGCTGATGCGCGCGATACCGTGTCAGCCCTGCGGTCACCATCGAGATCGCAAGCATGGTTGCGAGAATGAATGGCGATGGCGTCCAAGGAAGTGCGAACCAGATCGCAGCGCCGGCACCCAGCAAGACAGGCAGGAAGAGGAACCCATGACCGTGGGAAACCTCCTCGCTCAACGACGTGCACAGCCATTTGGAAACGGGCCGGTCTCTGACCACGTATACCCTGAAAACATCCTCGGAATGATGGTCGTTTCGACCATCATTCCGGACTTCCGCGGGCATTGTCTGCGATGCCGATTCGGGCATCCAGAGTGCGATTGCGTGGGGTGTCGAAGCAAGCATCACCGGCTTGCTGCTGGCTGCCTCAAAAATCGCTCCGCCATTCGCCATGATGGTTTATCCCGCCGGCTCCGCTGCAGAGACGGTGATTGATAAACGCAACCTGCGCGTTTATATTCTCCTCGTCAACACATTCGCCAAGCTGCGGTTTTCCTTCACGTTACGGCCTCTTACACCATGAGGTTGGGCATCTTTTAAACGTGGCCTGCCTAAATTATTTTCGCGCTGCACAAAATGTCGCAGGAGCGCTTGGCATCACCTTTAGGATCATATAGCTAACTTGCGACGCTTAACTCTTATGGCGCTTTCTGGGCGCCATGCCGCCAACAGGTTGGAGGATCAGAATGACGGAACAAAGCGCAAATCTCGTACTTGGTGATAAGACAGTCGACCTCTCGGTGCGATCGGGCACCATTGGGCCGGATGTTATCGATATCGCAGCCCTGTACAAGCAAACCGGTGCCTTCACCTACGACCCCGGCTTCACGTCGACTGCATCCTGTGAATCCAAGATCACCTATATCGACGGCGACAAGGGTGTTCTCCTGCACCGCGGCTACCCGATCGAGCAGCTTGCTGAACAGGGTGACTTTCTGGAAACCTGCTATCTGCTTCTCTACGGAGAACTGCCGACGGCTGCCCAGAAGAAGGACTTCGATCATCGCGTAACCATGCACACCATGGTTCACGAGCAGATGAGCCGCTTCTTCACCGGCTTCCGCCGCGATGCGCATCCTATGGCCGTCATGTGCGGTTGCGTGGGCGCTCTCTCGGCCTTCTATCACGATTCCACCGACATCACCGATCCGCACCAGCGGATGGTTGCGTCGCTGCGCATGATCGCCAAGATGCCGACGCTCGCCGCCATGGCCTACAAGTACCATATCGGCCAGCCCTTCGTGTATCCGCAGAACGACCTGGATTACGCCTCCAACTTCCTGCGCATGTGCTTTGCCGTGCCGTGTGAAGAATACAAGGTGAACCCGGTCCTGTCGCGCGCCATGGATCGCATCTTCATCCTGCATGCGGATCACGAACAGAACGCGTCGACCTCGACGGTTCGCCTTGCAGGTTCCTCGGGTGCAAACCCGTTCGCGTGTATCGCTGCCGGCATTGCCTGCCTCTGGGGCCCCGCTCACGGCGGCGCCAACGAAGCAGCGCTCAACATGCTGACCGAGATCGGGACCGTCGACAAGATCCCGGAATACATCGCCCGTGCCAAGGACAAGAACGATCCGTTCCGTCTGATGGGCTTTGGTCACCGCGTCTACAAGAACTACGATCCGCGCGCCAAGATCATGCAGAAGACCACGCATGAAGTGCTGGCGGAACTCGGTCACAAGGACGATCCGCTTCTGCAGGTCGCCATGGAACTCGAGAAGATTGCTCTGACGGACCCCTACTTCATCGAAAAGAAGCTGTACCCGAACATCGACTTCTATTCGGGCATCACCTTGAAGGCGATGGGCTTCCCCACGACGATGTTCACCGTTCTGTTCGCGCTTGCGCGTACCGTCGGCTGGATCGCCCAGTGGGCCGAAATGATCGAAGATCCGCAGCAGCGTATCGGTCGTCCGCGCCAGCTCTATACCGGCGAAGCGCAGCGTGACTACACGCCCGTTTCGAAGCGCTAGGCGCTGAATTAGGCTTTGCGAAAAGAAAAACCCGTTCAGCGATGAACGGGTTTTTTGTTGTCTAACAGTTCGAGTACCGCACCTGCTGCGGCCTCTCCAGGCGGAACAGGGACGTCCAGTCTCTGCCAGGCAAGTGCGAACCCGTCGAGCATCGCACGGCGCTCCGGCGTGTCGGCGGACAGACGTTCCGCCCAGCGGCTGAGGCTTCCGGGTCGCACGACCTCGTTGACATACTCGGGAACGACCGGGTAGTCGGCGATCAGGTTCGGAAGCGCGCCGGTCCAGATCTTGATGCGGCCGGCCAGAAGCTTGATCAGCCAGTCCGTCTTGTAGGCTGAGACAACGGGAACCGTCGCAAGCCCCAGTTCCAGGATAACCGTCCCTGAAGCCGCCAGCGCCACGTCCGCCTCTGCGAAGGCAGCCCATTTTCCGGCTGTATCCGTGGTAATCTCGACATGAACCGGCAGATCTGCGGCCATCTTACGCACCAGTTCTTCCCGGCGCGGTACCGTCGGAAGCAGGAACCGGGTCTCACCATTGCGATCCGCAAACTCGCGCGCAGCCTCGCCGAACACGGGTAGGAGTGCCTTGATTTCGGCTGACCGGGAGCCCGGAAGCAAGAGGATCGTCTTCTTGTCGGCGGAGGTCTTGACCGGCCTCTCGGCGCGCGCAGCACGGACCCTCAGGAGATCCGCATCATTGGTCAGCCGGTGACCGACGAACACTGTCTTCGGACCCTCCAGCCGTCGCATCGCTTCCGGCTCGAAGGGAAGGACGGCAAGAACGAGGTCGACATAGGAGAGCATCGCCTTGGCACGATATTCCTTCCAGGCCCAGACGCTCGGGCAGACATAATCAACGATCGGCAGATCCGGCAGTGCCGCCCTCACCTTTCTTGCCACTCGGTGGGTAAAGTCAGGGCTATCGACGATGACAAGCACATCGGGCTTTGCGGCGACGATCGCAGCCGCCGTCTGGTTGATGCGACGGATCAGGTTGGGAAGACGCGCGAGCACCTGGGTGATGCCCATGATCGACAATTCGGAGAAATCGAACAGCGACTGAAGGCCTTGGGCCGACAGTGCATCACCGCCCACCCCGATCAGTTCGACGGGACCGCCGTAGGACGCCTTCAGTGCTGCGATGAGGTCTGCCCCTAAGAGATCGCCCGACACTTCGCCGGCGATGATCGCAACCTTCAAACCTTGGTTCATCACAATCCTCTCGACGGAAGGGCCTGATCGATGCCGCAGACGAAAATGCCGTGGGCGTCAGCAGCTTTGATCAGCTTTGCTTCTTCCAGCACCAGCGCCCTGCCCGCTTCCACGGCAATGCCCGCCAGCCCGGCCGCGACGGCATGTTCGACGGTGGATGGCCCGATGGTGGGCAGGTCCGCGCGCATATCCTGGTGGAGCTTGCAGAGCTTGACAAGCACGCCCTTGCGGCGCGTGGAGATACGCCCCTCGGCGCGCAGTTCGGCAACGCGCTGCATCATCCGGTCGGTTCCCTCGACACCTTCGAGTGCCACAACGCGGCCGCCGACGCTGACAGCGCCCTGGCCGATATCGAGATTGCCGAGTGCGCTCGCAGCCTCGACACCGCGTTCGATGTCACGCAGATCGTCACCGCCTGGAGACACTTGGCCAAGCGGACCGACCTTCGCCAGCAGGCCCGGCGCGATGTCGTGGGCACCCAGAACTTCGCAACCCATGGCCTCGATCAACTTGATCACCATCTGCAGCACTGCGTCATCGCCGGCTGATAGCAGTGTGCGCACGACGGAGGGCAATTTGATCAGGGTCTTGAAGGTTGGATGAATGTCGCGCCATTCGGGGCGCCTTGCGACGCCGCCCGACATCACTACGCGACGGATGCCTCTTTCGCGAAAACTCTTCTCGATCCCTGAGAGATCGCCGACGCCCAGCGACACATGGTCGAACCCGTCAAAGCGATGATCCGCCTCATCCTTCAGCTGGATGATGAACGGATCTTCGCCTGCAACACGTGCGGCATCCGCCAGGTAGGCTGGCAAAAAGCCTTTACCGGCGATAATCGCCAGCCGGCCCTCTCGCGCTTGGCCAGGGGCGCCGGCCGCGACCATCAGCCCTTCCTGCGGAAAGGCGATGAGATCGCGCGGTCACTATCGGCTGTGATGAAATCGATGATTTCCATGGCCTCCGGGCAATCGGCAAACTCGTCGCGGATCGCTGCGGCATTGGCGCGAACGTTTGCCTCGCCTTCGAAGATCTTCTTGAATGCGCGACGAACGATATGGATCGTTGCGCGATCAATGCCGGCGCGGGTCATGCCGACGACGTTCAGGCCACCCAGAAGACCGGGATTGCCGTTCAGCATGCCAAACGGAATGACGTCGTAGTTGACGGCGGAAAGCCCACCGATGAAGGCTTGCCGACCAATGCGGGTAAACTGGTGAACGGCGCAGCCACCGCCCAGGATCGCACGATCGGCGACCTGCACGTGACCAGCCAGCATCACGTTGTTGGACATGATGATATGGCTGCCGAGCTGGCAATCATGCGCGACGTGCGAATTTGCAAGGAAGAGGCAATTGTCACCAACGACCGTCTTGCCACCACCGCCCGTCGTACCGGTGTTCATCGTCACGCCTTCGCGCATCGTGCAGTTGTCGCCAATGGTCAGGCTCGAATCCTCACCAGCTTCGTGAAGGCTCTGCGACACACCACCGATGACCGCCATCGGGAAAATCCGACATCCCTTGCCGATCTCGGTTTTGCCACTGACGACCGCATGCGAGATGAGCTCGACATTGTCCTTCAGCACCACGCGCGGGCCGACATGGGAGAACGGTCCAACGACGACGTTCTCGCCAATCACGGCGCCATCCTCGACCACGGCCGAAGGGTGGATGCGCGCGCTGGCCGAGATCATGCTCATTCGCTTTCCTTGCGCATCATGGCGCCGATATCGGCTTCCGCAACCAGCTGACCATCGACCTTGGCGTCACAATGAAACTTCCAGATATTGCCGCGCTGCTTCTGCTTGACGACATGAAATTCCACGCGGTCACCCGGCACGACCGGCTTGCGGAAACGCGCGTTGTCGATCGTCATGAAGTAGACGAGATTGCCGGCCCCACCCTGCTTGCGCGCACAGATCGCGCCGGCAGTCTGTGCCATACCCTCGACGAGAAGAACGCCCGGCATAATCGGCTGCTCGGGAAAATGACCGGTGAAATGCGGCTCGTTTGCCGTCACGTTCTTGATGCCAACAGCCGAGCTGTCGCCATCGATCTCGATGATCTTGTCGACCAGGAGAAACGGGTAGCGATGCGGCAGAAGGCGCATGATTTCCTGAATGTCGGCCGCGCCGAGCTCCGGCTTGGTCTCATCCGTCATTTTTCTTATCTCCTCGGCGTTTCGCCCGGTCATCGGAACGCGACATGATCTCCGCCATGTCTCTCAAAAAGTCTTTTATCGGCCGCGCCGGAATTCCGCCATAGGTCTGCCCGGCCGGGATATCGGCGACCACGCCGCTCATTGCTGCGATCTGCACGCCATCACCGATCGAGATGTGACCGTTAACGCCGCTCGCACCACCGATCATCACGCCATTGCCGATACGGGTCGATCCGGCAATGCCGACGCCCGACACGATACCGCAATGGCGACCGATGCGGACGTTATGGCCGACCTGAACCTGATTGTCGATCTTGGTGCCCTCGCCGATCACAGTGTCATCCATCGTGCCGCGGTCGATCGTCGTATTGGCGCCGATCTCGACATGATCCTGGATGATGACGCGCCCGACCTGCACGATCTTGAGCATGCCTTTCGGACCGGGCGCATAACCGAAGCCGTCCTGACCGATGCGCGCGCCATTGTGGATGATGACGTTGTTGCCGATCAGTGCCGACAGCACGCTGGCGCCAGAGGCGATCGTGCAGTCGCGGCCGATCTTCACGTCAGCACCGATCACGGCGCCGGCAGCAATCCGTGTGCCGCTGCCGATTTCGACACGCGCACCGATCACCGCCATGGGCTCGATCTCGACACCAGGCTCGAGTCTCGCCGTCGGATCGACAAAGGCCGCGGGAGAAATGCCGGACTGCGATGTTACCGGAGATGGACGAAGCGCTATGGGATGCAGAAGCGCGCCGGCCTCTGCGAAAGCCGTATGCGGCTTCTTCGTCGCAAGCACCGGAATGTGATCTGGAATGATGGATTTCAGGCTTGGATCGCAAAGGATAGCCGACGCTTCGCAGGTCTCGAGATCGGCGCGGCTTTTCCTGGAGAGGATGTAGCAGATATCGCCTTTGCGCGCACGCGCGACGGGCGAGACAGACCGTACCAGTTCGTCACCGGCACGCTCGTCAAGCAGTTCAACCCCAAGATGGGCGGCCAGCTCGCGCAGGCTCACGCCATCATGAGGCGGGAAAAATTCGTTATGGTCCATGAACCCTGAGCTCCAGAACAGGTTTCCGGCCGCTTTCGCGGCCGGAGACGATCAGAACTGGTTCGCCATGCTGAAGCGGAACTGCTGCTTCTCGTCGAAGTCTTCCTTGACGACCGGCTCGGCGTAATCGACGCGCAGGTTGCCGAAAGGCGAAGCCCACATGACACCAACGCCGACCGAGGCGCGGATCGACATGTCGGTGCCGTTGACCTTGTCACCGAAAGTCTTGGTTTCATTGCCGAACAGCGAACCGGCGTCAGCAAAGACAGCGGCACGGAAACCGACATCTTCCGGGATGAGCGGCATCGGCATCGTCATTTCAGCCGAGGCATTGAAGTAGCTTGTGCCACCGAGAGCATCGCCGTGGTCGTCCGTGCGCGGACCGATACCGTCGTTCTTGAAGCCACGGATCTGACGACCGCCGATCGTGAACTGATCGAAGACGTTCAGATCATCACCGGTCTTGAACACATGACCACCACCGACGGCAATCGAACCAACCAGATCGGCTTCGGTCGAAAGAAGGTGGAAGTAACGGGCGCGGGCTGTGACCTTGTAGAAGTCGGAGTCGCCACCGAGGCCGGCATATTCATGCGTGAAGGATGCAAACAGACCTTCACGTGGAAGCGTCTGGCTGTCCAGCGAGTTGTAGACCAGCGACTGCGACACTGACGACTGCGTATACTTGCCTTCGTCGATCAGGTTCGCGTAGGTCTGCGACACCTTGTCATCAAGCGTAAACGGCAGGCCGTCACCACCAAAAGCACCGTCTTCTTCGTACTTGATCGTCTTGTAGGTGTAGCGGAACGTCGTCGCCAGCTCTTCAGTGATCGGCGCCGTTACGCGCAGGGTGATGCCCTGTTCGCTATAGTCGTAGTAATCGTTCGAAGAGGTCGTGCTCTTGAAGATGTCGAAGCCTGCAGCAAGACGGTAACCGAGGAAGTAAGGCTCGGTGAACGAGATGCTGTAGCTGCGCGCGTCGTCCGTACCGGCACCTGCCGCAACGCGGATGTACTGGCCACGACCGAGGAAGTTCTTTTCTTCGATGGATGCTTCGAGAAGGAAGCCGTCACCGCCAGCAGCGTAACCTGCACCGATACCGAACGAACCGGTTGGCTGATCTTCGACGTCCACGATCACGACGACACGGTCGGCAGAGCTGCCCTGCTGCGTCGTCACGTTGACGGTGGTGAAGTAGCCAAGCGCCTCAAGACGCTTCTTGGCGCGGGCAATCATCCCCTGATTGAACGCATCGCCTTCGGAGAAGTCGAACTCGCGGCGAATAACATAGTCGCGGGTGCGGGTGTTGCCGCGAACCTCGATACGCTCGACATAGGCGCGCTCGCCCTGGTCGACCATGTAGGAGACGCCGATCGTGTGGTTTTCAAAGTTGCGATCGCCGCGTGGCGTGACACGCGCAAACGGATAGCCGGCAGACGAGACGCGCTTCGAAATCGCATCCATCGTCTTCTGGATTTCACGGGCATCGTAGGTGCTGCCGGAATTTGTCTCGACGAGACCCTCCAGGTCCTGACCGGAGATGCCTTCTACCGTCGATTCAACGGCAATGTTGCCGTACTGGTAGCGAGCACCTTCCTCAACCGTGAAGGTGATGTTGTACTGGTTAGTCGACTCATCAAGAACCGCCTGCGACGACACGACCCGGAAATCCGGATAGCCGTGATTGTAGTAGAACTGGCGGAGCGTGTCTTCGTCGGCGCGCAGCTTGTCTTCGCTGTAGACATCCTTGCGGGTCAGGAAAGACAGAGGACCCGATTCTTTGGTGATGATCGTCGACTTCAGACGACCGTCGCCATAGGCCTGGTTTCCAACAAAGGTGATGTTGGCAATCTTGGTGCGGTCACCTTCGTTGATGACGAAGGCAAGGTTGACGCGGCCCTGGCCGACATCGGCGGTCTGCGTCGTGACTTCAACGTCGCTACGACCAATCGCGCGATACGATTCGCGGATGCGCTCGATGTCGGCGTTGATCATGGACTGGTTGTAAGGGCCAAGTGGCTGCGTCTGAACGGCGCCAGCGAGCTTGTCGTCCTTGATCTTGCGGTTGCCGTTGAAGACGACCTGGTTGATCAGCTTGTTTTCGCTGACGGTAACGACAAGCGCGCTACCGGAAACGCTGATGCGGACATCGGAGAAAAATCCGGTCGCATAGAGACGCTTCACAGACTCGTCGATGTCGCTCGCGGCGAATGCAACGCCGGGACGGATTGTAAGGTTCGAACGGACAGCTTCTTCGCCGGCGCGCTGAGCGCCGCGGACCTGTACGCTACGAATGGTAGCTGCCTCGGCAGCGGGAGCAGAGGCAAGCACCAGCACACCGGCGCCCGACGCAACAACACTAGCAGACAGCGCAACCGCCGACACTGCGTTCAAGAACTTTGAACCAGCCTTCATTTTCACTTCTTACCTTTTCCCGTTGTCCCTTGGCGGGTGAACCCGACTCCGGCCACGTGTGTCGTTTTACCTGCTTTTGCCCTACAAGCAAGATATCGCGTTAATTTCTATTTACTTCCTTTCGATGCGTGGCCATATCGCCACGCACCACATGCAAACATGGTAAATAAAGGGTTATTTCAACGATCTCACGGGGTTAACCGATGAGATTACTGATGTCGTTGAATGTCGCAAACACCATCAGGCTGAGCACCATGGCCAGTCCGATCCGGAATGCGATCTCCTGAGCACCAGACCCCAGCGGCTTGCCTCTGATGGCCTCGATTGCATAAAATACCAGATGCCCTCCGTCCAGAACAGGAACCGGCATCAGGTTCAACAATCCAATGGAAACTGACAGTACGGCTGCCAGCTGAACAACGGCGGCAAAGCCGAGGCTCGCCATCTGGCCAGATGCCTGCGCGACCCTGACAGGACCGCCCAGCTGATCAGCCTTCATGCGACCCGTCACGAGGTTGCCGATGTAGCGGAATGTGCCGGTGACGATATTTCCGGTTTCCTTGACCCCTTCCGCCACTGCCTCGAGGGGCGAGAAGGTTTCGGTCCTGAAATTGCCCAGCTGTTCGTTGGTGACGATGCCGATCAGGCCGAGCTCGACCTTGTTGCCGAACTGGTCGGTGATCTCACTGCGCTTTGGCACCATAGGCAGGTCGATGTCCTGCCCGTTGCGTTCAACGGTGACGGTGATCGGGGTTTCCGGACGCACGCTGACATAGCGGCGGACGTCGTCGAACGTCTTGATGCGACTGCCATCGAGCGCGACCAGACGGTCCCCCGTCTGCACACCGGCTTCTGCAGCGGCGCTGTCAGGCCTCACTTCGGCGACGACGGGATCGGCGATGACCTTTCCGTAAACGCTGAACAGGACGGCGAAGATCGCGATCGCCAGAATGAAATTGGCAATCGGTCCGGCAGCCACGGTCGCCGCGCGTTTCCACAGCTTGGCCCCGGCCAGCGTGTGAGCCTTGTCCGCCTCGGTCATATGCGAGACGCTTTTGGCATCGGGCATGCTCGCGACATCGTCGTCGCCAAAGAATTTCACATACCCACCAAGCGGAATCGCAGAGATCTTCCAGCGTGTGCCGCGTTTGTCCGTAAACCCGATCAGTTCCGGTCCGAAGCCGACGGAAAACGCAGTCGAGCGGATGCCGCACCAGCGGCCGACAAGATAGTGGCCCATTTCGTGCACGAAGACGAGCAGCGACAGGACGAGGATGAAGGGGATGATGTAACCTGTAACGAAGGTCAGGATGGCCATTTCAGTTTCCGGTTTCCAGCGGTCGCAAGGACCGACATTTATCAGAGGCCGAAAAGATAGGCCGCGACGCTTGCGTCAACATGGCTTGTCCAGGCGGCGTGCGCAAGTGTGAGAAGAAACGCCGCGAAACAGGCAAAAACGAGACCGTCGACGCGATCCATCACACCACCGTGGCCGGGGATGAGATGACTGGAATCCTTCACGCCGAATCGGCGCTTGATGAAGGATTCGAAGAGATCGCCGATCTGGCTCGCGACAGACAGGATGAGCGCCATGAACGCCGTCCACAGCGAGAAGTCCGAGAACACAACACCACTCAGCGCAGATCCCGCGATAACGGCGGAAACGGTACCGCCGATCGCTCCGGACCATGTCTTGCCGGGCGAGATCCGGGGCGCGAGTTTTGGCCCCTTCAGTTTGCGGCCGATGAAATAAGCGAGAATGTCCGTGGACCAGACGACGGCGAACAGAAACAGCATCGCCATCAGGCCGATCTGGTTTTCACCCCGGATCGCGGCAATGGCGATCGTACTCAAGCCTGCGTAGAGGATGCCTGATGGCAGCCACCAGCTACGCTTGCGCAGAACGACAAACAGCATGGCTGTTATCACGCCGCCGCCAAGGAGCGGCATCGACATCTGGTCGTCACCGCCGAGAACATTCAACGCGACAAGGACGACGATCAGCCAACCGAAGGCGTTGCCTTGGAAATCCACGTCCTTCAATCGAGTGATCGTGGACCATTCGTAATAGACGAGTACGCCGATCACGGCTGCGACGGCCCGGAATGGGAGACCACCTGCCCAGGTCGCGGCCAGGACCACGATGGCAAGCACGATTGCCGACAGAAGACGCTTCTTCAGTTCTCTCGACATCAACCGACGACCGCGGTGGGAGTGGCCGAGACGGCGCCGAACCGGCGGTCGCGAGAGGCGTAGACCTTAAGGGCCTGGAAGAAGAGCTGCTTGTCGAAATCCGGCCAGTATTCGGGAATGAACAGGAACTCGGAATAGGCTGCCTGCCAAAGCAGGAAGTTCGAAAGCCTCTCCTCGCCGCTGGTGCGGATGATCAGGTCCGGGTCTGGAATATCGGCGGTGTCCAGACGCCCGCAAATCATCGCCGCATCGATCGCCTCTGGATCGAGAAGGCCTGCGCGCACGTCCTTTGCAAGGCTCACCGTCGCACGGACGATCTCGTCACGCGAGCCATAATTGAACGCGATCACAAGTGTCAGCGCCGTGTTGTTGCGCGTCGTCTCCTCGGCCTCCAGAAGCAGAGGAAGAAGATCG
Organism: Rhizobium sp. PvP014; assembly: GCF_017876855.1. NCBI lineage: Bacteria > Pseudomonadati > Pseudomonadota > Alphaproteobacteria > Hyphomicrobiales > Rhizobiaceae > Rhizobium > Rhizobium sp. PvP014. Next base: position 828,229 of record NZ_JAGIOT010000002.1, on the reverse strand, counting down.
CCGCGCAGCTTGACGCGGTCGCCGATGATGCGGATGCGAACATTGGAATGATGCAGTTCGGCGAGGTCGCGACGGATGAAGCGGCGCAGAAGCCCCATCAGGTCGTTCACCTCGGCTTCCGGACGGCTCCAGTTCTCCGACGAAAAGGCGAAAAGGGTGAGATACTCCACACCCGCCTCGCCTGCCGCCTTCACCGTTTCGCGAACGGCTTCCATCCCTTTGCTGTGACCAACGGTACGGGGAAGCCCACGCTTGTTGGCCCACCGTCCGTTGCCATCCATGATGATGGCGACATGCCGAGGGATGATCGCAAGTTCGGGGGTCGCCATAATCGATGCCGTTCCTTTCGCAGCCGCAACGTTGCGGCGTCGCGGAGCAGGTTATACCTGCATGATTTCCTTTTCCTTGTCGGCAAGCAAGCGGTCGACTTCGGAAATCGTATCATCCGTCATCTTCTGCACTTTTTCCGACTGGGCGCGACTTTCGTCCTGGCCGATGGAACCGTCCTTCTCAGCCTTCTTGAGCCCGTCCATACCGTCACGACGGACATGGCGAGCCGCAACCTTGGCTTTTTCGCCGTATTCGTGGGCAAGCTTCACCAGCGACTTGCGGCGCTCTTCGTTGAGCTCCGGCAAAGGAATACGCAGGTTCTGGCCATCGACGATCGGGTTGAGGCCGAGATTCGATTCGCGGATTGCACGATCGACGGCACCCACCATTGACTTGTCCCAGATCGAGACGCCCAGCATGCGCGGCTCGGGAACCGTCACGTTTGCAACCTGGTTGAGCGGCACGCGCGAACCATAGGCTTCGACCGTGACAGGGTCGAGGATGTTTGCGGAAGCACGGCCCGTGCGCAGCGATGAGATGTCGCTCTTGAAGGCCGTGATCGCGCCGTCCATACGGCGCTTGATGTCGTTGAGATCTACTCCACTCATCAGCAGGAACTCCCTATTGTTCTTGGCGGTCGGTTCTTGGCAACGAACCGCGTGTCAGTTGTCGGATACGATGGTCTTGCGACCGCCGCCGGTCAAGATTTGTGCGAAACCGCCCTTCTCGTGGATCGAGAAGACGACGATCGGAATGGAATTTTCACGCGCCAGCGCAACGGCTGCGACGTCCATGACGGCAAGACCCTTGTCGAGCACTTCACTGTGGGTGAGCGTTTCGAAACGGGTCGCGGTCGGGTCCTTCTTCGGGTCTGCGGAATAGATGCCGTCGACCTGCGTGCCCTTGAATATCGCTTCTGCGCCGATCTCGGCAGCACGCAGCGCCGCAGCAGAATCGGTGGTGAAGAACGGGTTGCCGGTACCGCCGGCAAAGATCACCACACGGCCCTGCGCCATATGATGCAGCGTGCGACGCTGCGAGAAGCTTTCGCAGATCTCCGGCATGGCGACAGCCGACAGGACGACCGTCTCGATGTCGAGCTTGCGCAGCGAGGTTGCGAGCGCCAGTGCGTTGATGACGGTGCCGAGCATGCCCATGTGGTCGCCGGTCACCCGGTCGCCACCCTTGGAGGCTACGGCCACGCCACGAAAAATGTTGCCGCCGCCGACAACCACACCGACTTCGACGCCCATGGCGCAGGCGTCGGCGATATCGGAGGCGATCCGGTCGGCAACTTCGACGTCGATGCCGAAGCCCTGACTTCCCATCAGTGCTTCACCGGAGGCCTTGAGCAGAACACGCTTGTAGATCGGTTGCGACATGGTGGCTCCTTGAAAGCGAAACGGACGGAGTGATCAAACGGGATGCGGATACACGAAGGGCACCGGCTTGTCACCGGTGCCCTTCAGGTTTTCAACGACTACGGCGCCTTGCAATGCGCGTGAAGGCAGCAATCAGCCCTTGGCGACTGCTGCAACTTCTGCTGCGAAATCGCTTTCTTCCTTTTCGACGCCTTCACCGAGGAGAAGACGTGCCATGCCGGTGACTTCGATCGGCGCGCCGACTTCCTTCTCGGCAGCCTTGACGGCGTCACCGACGGTGAGGTCAGGATTGATGACGAAAGCCTGCGACAGAAGAGCAACTTCTTCGAAGAACTTGCGCATGCGGCCGTCGACCATCTTTTCGATGATGGCTTCCGGCTTGCCGGATTCGCGGGCCTGTTCGATGAAGACGTTGCGCTCGCGCTCGGCGACAGCGGCATCGACTTCTTCCGAACGGATGGCGAGCGGGTTGGTCGCAGCGATGTGCATGGCAACCTGGCGGCCGATGGCGTTCAGGGCTTCCTTGTTGCCGGTCGACTTCAGGGCAACGAGAACGCCGAGCTTTCCGAGACGGTCAGCCGCTGCGTTGTGGATGTAAGTCGCAACAACGCCGTCCTCGACGGACAGAAGCGCGGAGCGGCGCAGGTTCATGTTCTCGCCGATCGTGGCAATCGTATCCTTGATCGTGTCGGAGACCGTCTTGCCGGTAGCCGGATAGATTGCTGCGCTGACGCCGTCGACGGTACCGTCGGTGGTCAGGGCAACATCGGCAATGCCGCGAACCATGGTCTGGAACGCATCGTTGCGCGCTACGAAGTCGGTTTCGGAGTTCACTTCGACAACGACAGCGGACGTGCCGTTGGAGGCGACGCCGATCAGGCCTTCGGCTGCGGTGCGGCCGGACTTCTTGTCAGCCTTGGCGATACCCTTGGCGCGCAGCCAGTCGATCGCAGCTTCGATGTCGCCGTTGTTTTCGGCAAGCGCGCGCTTGCAATCCATCATGCCCGCGCCGGACTTTTCGCGCAGTTCCTTCACCAGTGCAGCGGTGATTTCAGCCATTTTCGTGCCTCTTGTCGGTTCAAGTTGCGTGTCGCCGGAAAACCGTCGGCGATACCAAAGATTGGGACGAATGTACCCGGAAATATGACATCGTGATGAAGCCATCACGGTTGCGACCGTCTCCACGTCCACCTGACGGTAGACGGCGACGTATCGTCTTAAACGACCAAGGCCAGGGATTGATATCTCTGGCCTTGGTCGAATTCGAAAAGACGGAGCGTCTCAGAACGCTCCAGACTCAGACAATTAAGCCTGAGCTTCCGTTTCGGCTGCGGCTTCAGCTTCGAGAGCAGGCTCTTCAGGAGCCTCCATCATCGCGCCGAGGTCACGGCCCGAAGCGCCCTGCTGACGGGCAATGCCGTCGATGGCAGCGCGTGCCATCAGGTCGCAGTAGAGAGCGATGGCGCGCGAAGCGTCGTCGTTGCCGGGGATCGGGAAGTCGATCAGGTCCGGATCGCAGTTCGAGTCGATGATGGCGACGACCGGGATGCCCAGGCGCTTCGCTTCGTCGATTGCGATCTTTTCCTTGTTGGTGTCGATGATGAACATCAGGTCCGGAACGCCGCCCATGTCACGGATACCGCCAAGAGCCTTGTCCAGCTTTTCGCGTTCGCGCTCGAGGTTCAGACGCTCCTTCTTGGAGTAGCCGGAAGCTTCCGAGTTCAGGATCTCGTCGAGCTTGCGCAGACGGGCGATCGAGTTCGAAATGGTCTTCCAGTTGGTCATCATGCCGCCGAGCCAGCGGGAGTTGACGTAGTACTGGGCCGAACGCTTGGCGGAGTCAGCGATAAGCTCGGAAGCCTGACGCTTGGTGCCAACGAACAGAACGCGGCCGCCACGAGCAACGGTGTCGGACACGACCTGAAGGGCGCGCGACAGCATCGGAACGGTCTGAGCCAGATCGATGATGTGGATGTTGTTACGATCGCCGAAGATGTACGGCTTCATCTTCGGGTTCCAGCGGTGTGTCTGGTGGCCGAAGTGGGTGCCTGCTTCGAGAAGCTGGCGCATAGAGAAATCGGGCAATGCCATGCCTAGTTATCCTTTTCCGGTTGAACCTCCGCAAGACGAACAGCAACCTCGTCGAGGCTGCCACCGGGCGGAACGGACCGGATTTCTCCCGGACCATCCCATGCCTTGCGTGTGGAATGCCGGTGCCCATACTAGGCATCGGCCACAAAGGCAAGCGTTTTTCGACGCTGCCCGTCTTTGGGAAGAGCGGGACTGGCCGAAGCCCTAGTCCATTTCGCGGTCGCCGCAGGGCCAGCTTTCCGGCAGTGTCAGGCCGGCCGGCAGTTTCGTGCGCCGGTCGCCGCAGGCCACGTTCAGCTGGTGCTGATCGAGCCCGATCGAAGACGACAGGTCCACTCCTTCGATGCGCGTCAGAAAGAAGAAGGCGCTCTGGAAATTGAGGGGACCTTTGAATTCGGCCTTCGTCAGGTCGGCGCGTGCCAGGTTTGCGAAGGCGAAACTTGCGCCGGTCAGGACGGCCCCGTCGAAGTTCGACCTGCCGAGTTCGGCTTTCTCGAAGCGTGCGTTGTTCAACTCCGCTTTCGAGAAATTGGACCTCTCCAACTCCGCGCTCGTGAAATTCGCGTCGTTGGCGCGTACTTTCTGGAAGTCGGACCGATACGCTTCGACCTTTGAAAAATTCGCCCCCTCGGCGTTGCTGCCTGCCATCCAGGTGCGGATGAGCTTCGCCTTGGTGAGATTGGTACCGGCAAAATTCGAATCGCGCAGATCGGTAAAGCTTAAGTCCGCCTCCGCAAGACTACCCTTGGAGAAATCGGATCCGCTCAGCATCAGATTGCGCTTGGCGCAACTCGACCAGTTGATCCCCGGATAGGGATCGGTACGGCACTCCTGCGCCGAGACCGTCGTCGGCGCGAGTGTCAGCGCGGCGGCTCCTGTCAGGATCGCGACAGAAAGAATGGTACCAATCGAACTCATAGACACCGCTCCTCTCCACGCCTCGGTGGACGTGCATACTCAACTACCGCTTATATAGAGAAGGACGGCAGCAAATTCATCCCGTCGTCACCTGGTAACGGGTCGTTGATCTGCCTGGCAGTCGCTCTTTTGCAAAAGCTCAAGCTTGCTCAGGCTTCCGCTAAGCACGAAGTCGCCGTAGTCCATGGTCAGGTCGCGCGTGATGCCGTTCTCATAGAGCTTGAACGACATGTTGTAGACGGGCGTCGGATCGCCCGCGGCTGCCTCGTTGAAATAGGCAATGGTCACAGGCCAATACGCGGCCTTGGAGAACTCGCCGGCTTTGGCTGCATCAAGATCTTCCTTCTGCGGGTCCTGCTGCTTTCCGATGACTGTCGTGGTCAGAAGCGACTTGTCGCCATCCTCGGAACCGTCGAACACGCGTGCCTCGAAAAACCGGTTGCCATCCTTCGCATTCTTGATCACTTCAAGCATGTGATTGGTAGGGAACGCGCTGGCTGGAAGGTCGACTTCGCGCCCCTCGGGACCGGTCAGGTCCACTTTGACGCCGGTTTCGCCGGTTGTCGCGTCACCGGCGACCTCCTTGTCCAACTGTTCGTCGGTAAACGACTTGGTCTCGAAGTGAAACTGCTGCGCCGATACATCCTCGAACGTGTTGGTCTGCTGGTCGCTGACGCGGGTTTGCTCGCCGGTATCTATCTTTGTGACGAGACGGAAGTTGGTCGTGAACCCCGTGCAGGCCGAGCCGGTAAACTCGTAGACCATTCGTCCGACCATCCCTTCGATTCCGGACCGCTCGGACGCATCCTTGAGTTTCAGGTCGTAGACGGCGCGATGCGGAATGAGCAGGCGGGCCGCCGTATCGGCGCTCATCGGGGCAGCGGAGGCCGCTGGCACGCTCATCACGCCGGCAAGGAACATCCCAAGGCTCGTGCGCAGCATTCACATTCTCCTATTGGACTCAATGCATGATGTTGTAAGAACGCCATCAGCCGAGGTTACGACCTTGATGCAGGATTTTTGGGCAATTTACAATAAAACCGGAGACCGAAATGTCGAACCCGATCGAGACGCGCCTGCAGGAACTGGACATCGTTCTGCCTGAGGCAGCAGCGCCTGCCGCCAACTATGTGTCCTACGTGATCAGCGGCAACATGCTCTATATCTCCGGTCAGTTGCCGACCGAAAACGGCAAGATTGCGGTCAGTGGCCTGGTCGGTGCCGATGTCGACGTCCCGGCAGCGCAGCGCGCCGCAGAACTCTGCGCCATCAACATTCTGTCGCAGGCGAAGGCTGCTCTTGGCGGAGATCTCACCAGGATCAAGCGCGTCGTCAAGCTGTCGAGCTTCGTTGCGTCTGCACCGGGCTTCGCGGAACAGCACATCGTCACCAATGGCGCTTCGAACCTGATTGCGAACGTGCTCGGGGAAGCCGGCAAGCACGCCCGCGCTGCCGTCGGCATGGCAGCACTTCCACTCAACGCCGCGGTCGAGATCGAGGCTATCATCGAGATCTCCGCATGACATCTGCAGACTGGATCAAGGACGTTCCGGTCGCGCATCGCGGCTATCACGACATGAACAAGACGGTCTGGGAAAATACGCTGTCAGCGTTTTCCCGGGCCATTGATGCGGGTTTCGCGATCGAATGCGACATACAGCTGTCCGCAGACAGCGTCCCGGTCGTGTTCCACGACAACAAGCTGGAGCGCCTTTGCGGCATCAAGGGCGACGTTCGCGAACGGACCGCGGCCGAACTCGGAATGCTTTCGATTGGTGGCACCGCGGACAAGATACCGACGCTCAAGCAGATGCTCACGCTCGTCGCCGGTCGCGTTCCTCTTGTCATCGAGATCAAGGGTCGCCAAGCGGATGAGGACGACGGCTTCGTTGACGACGTTCTCGACGTATTGGAAGGGTATGAGGGCAAGGTTGCCCTGATGAGCTTCGACTACCACATCCTGCGTGCACTGAAGCAGGCCGAGGCGCCCTACCCGCTGGGCCTCACCGCGGAAGGCTCAAAGCCGGAGGAGTTCTTCAATCACGACGAAGCGATGCAGCTCGGCCTTGATTTCATCTCCTATCACTGGGCGCATCTGCCCAACTCATTCGTCACTGCGCAGGCTGATGCCGGAATTCCGATCATTACCTGGACGGTGAGGGATGCAAAGGCCGTCGAACATACCTATAAATATGCAAAGCAGATGACCTTCGAAGGGTTCGACCCACGGGAGAACCCTGCCGCATAATTGGATCCAATGACCGGCAACCTGACAATCCGCATCGAAAAATCCATTGCCGCAATCAGCCCACAAAGCTGGTCGCGGCTTTCCGGCGCCTCCAAGGAGGCCGATCCGTTAGGGTCGTCTTCCGTTCCCTACAATCCGTTCCTGTCACATGCCTTCCTGTCCGCACTGGAGGAATCCGGTTCGGCAACGGCAAAAACAGGCTGGCACGGCCAGCATCTCCTGCTGGAAGATGACAAGGGTAAACTGATCGGCGCCGTGCCGGGCTATCTCAAGAGCCATAGTCAGGGCGAATACGTGTTCGACCATGGCTGGGCCGACGCCTTCGAGCGCGCCGGCGGCCGTTACTACCCCAAACTGCAGTGTGCGGTCCCATTTACACCCGCGACCGGTCCGCGCCTTCTTGTTGCCTCGGGCTATGATCGCGACATGGTACAGACCACGCTTGCGGAAGGTCTCCAGGAAGTGACACGGCAGCTCGGCATATCGTCTGCGCATGTCACCTTCGTGCCGGATGATGAAGTCATCGCTTTCGAAGAGGCTGAATATCTGCACCGAACCGACAAGCAGTTCCACTTCATCAACGACGGTTATGCCGATCACGATGCGTTTCTGGAAACGCTCGCGTCTCGCAAGCGCAAGGCGTTGAAGAAGGAACGGCGAGCCGCGCTCGAGAACGGTATCACGATCGACTGGCTGACAGGCACGGACCTGACCGAGGACATCTGGGACCAGTTCTACACGTTCTACATGGATACGGGCGGGCGCAAATGGGGCCGGCCGTATCTTACCCGTGCCTTCTATTCGCTGATCGGCGAACGCATGGCAGACGACATTCTTCTGGTCATGGCGAAGCGCGAAGGGCGATACGTCGCGGGTGCGATCAACTTCATTGGCGGCGACGCGCTTTACGGGCGCCACTGGGGCTGTATCGAAGACCATCCCTTCCTGCATTTCGAGGTGTGCTACCATCAGGCGATCGACTATGCGCTTGCCCATGGGCTAAAGCGGGTCGAGGCGGGCGCACAGGGCGAGCACAAGCTTGCGCGCGGTTACCTGCCCGTCACCACCCACTCGATGCATTACATCGCCCATCCCGGCCTTCGCAGCGCGATTGCTGACTACCTGAAGCGAGAGCGGGAGGATGTGGAATACATGAACGAGTACCTCTCCGAGCACAGCCCTTTCCGCAAGGGTGAACGGCAAGAACAAGACTGAGCAGCAGAAAGGGAGACGCCACCGATGACCGGTCACGACTACGATCCGAACAACATCTTCGCCAAGATCCTCAAAGGCGAAATTCCCTGCCACCGCGTCTACGAGGACGACGACACGCTCGCCTTCATGGATGTGATGCCGCAGACGCCGGGTCACGTTCTGGTGGTTCCGAAAGCGCCCTCACGCAACCTGCTGGATGCGGATGCGGCCGTGCTTTCGAAGGTCATTCCGGTGGTGCAGAAGCTGGCGCGGGCCGTCAAGGATGCGTTTGATGCTGATGGAATTACCATCACGCAGTTCAACGAAGCGCCGGCCGGCCAAACCGTCTTTCACCTGCATTTCCACGTCATTCCGCGCTACGAGAATCAGCCGTTGAAGCCGCATACGGGCAAGATGGAGGACAAGGAAGTCCTCGCTGCCAATGCCGAGAAGATCATCGGCGAACTTGGGTTCTGATCAGGGTTGAAGCAGGAGTAGTCCTGCGACGAGAATGGCGATCGGTGTCAGCACGCCGATCGCGACCCGCTTGCCGGTCAGGAGAAACACGGCAAAGCCGATACCAGCCGCCGCAAGCCTGAGCCAGAGGGGCGAGAGCGCCAGTGTTCCCGTCGGGAATACGATCAGCTTTGCCGTCACCGCCATGACCAATGCCGTGGCAACCGCCCTCACCCAGTAGAGCGTCTCGGAATCCTCTTTCAGCCGGTGGCCTGCGATCACACCGAGCCAGCGCCAGATATCGGTTGCGAGAAAACCCGCGACAGCGATGACGATATAGGTCCAGTACCCATCGAACATCATGCGGCACCCCGATCAGATCCGCGCTTGCGGCGATAGCGGTCGATCAGGTAGGCCACCGTGCCACCGCCGATCCCAGCCAGAAGCACGTCGAACTGCGGCGCTACCAGCGCCAGCGCCGGTCCTGAGACGATGCCGATCACGAAGGCGATCCGGACGACCGGCTGCGCGGCACTCGCCCAGATCGAGGATATGAAATAGACCGGGGTCAGCATGAACAAGGCACCCGCCACAACAGGCGGAAACTGAGACACGACACCAAAGCTGACGCCGACGATCAACGCATTGGTGCAGGTCAGCGTGATGCCAAAACCTGCAAAGAAGGCAACCCGGCGCTCTCTCGGCACATGGCGGAGATTGAGGCTCGCAAAGACCCAGGACGTGATGGCGATGAAATGCGAGAGAAACAGGAGAACCGGCAGCGGTGTCTTCTTCGTGCGCATCTCCGGCATGATCGACGCCACCATCGGCATCATCCGGATCGACGACAGCGTCACGGCCAGGAAGGACGCGGCGATGTTGGCGCCGCCCAACATCGAACCCACCAGGATCATCTGTGCCGGCAGGGCCCAGATACCGAGCGTCATCGCGACAGCCTGACCTCGTGTCAGGCCGGCTTCGACCGCAAATGCGCTGAAACCGACATAGGACGTCATCAGGATCAGAGCCGGCAAGGAGAAGATGCCGCGCATGCCCTTAAGAAACCACGCAAGGCCGCTGCGCTCGGAGCTTTCGGTGGTCATTGGCATGCCCGTAAATGGTTGACGTTACGGGACCTACAAAAACGACGATGCCGGGACAAGCCCGGCATCGATTTCTCGGATGGAAAAGAGCGCTACTTGCTCTTTGGAACGCGTGGAACGGTGCTACCCTTGCGGGGCGCGGACTTTGCCGGAGCTTCCTCGGCAATCACGTCGCCGTCGTCGACGACATTTGCCTTGGCGGAACCGCCGTCCTTGTCCTTGGCCTTCGGCGCAGACTTCTTCGAAGGCTTTGACTTCGTCGTCTTGGCCTTGATCTCGTCGGCAGCCTCTTCCACTTCCGCTTCAGGCTTTGGCTTTACCCGGGCCGTTTCCGAAATGGACTCCAGAAGAAGACCGTCGGTGCCATCGTCCTTTTTGCCGGCCGTGACGCGGACGATGCCACCCTTGCGAAGCTTGCCAAAGAGGATCTCGTTGGCGAGCGGCTTCTTGATGTATTCCTGGATCACGCGAGACAGAGGTCTTGCGCCCATCTTCTCGTCATAACCCTTTTCCGCCAGCCAGGCGATCGCGTCCTCATGCAGATCGAACGTCACGTTACGCTCCGACAGCTGGCTTTCCAGCTGCATCACGAACTTTTGGACGACCTGGTGGATAACCGTGGTCGGCAGCGGTGCGAACGGAATGATCGCATCGAGACGGTTGCGGAATTCCGGTGTGAACAGGCGATTGATCGCCTCCTCATCTTCGCCGGTGCGTCTTGATGATCCAAAGCCGATCGCAGACTTGGCCATCTCGGATGCACCCGCATTCGTCGTCATGATCAAGATGACGTTGCGGAAGTCGATTTTCTTGCCGTTGTGATCGGTCAGCGATCCATGGTCCATCACCTGCAACAGGATGTTGTAGATATCCGGATGCGCCTTCTCGATTTCGTCGAGCAGAACCACGCTGTGCGGGTGCTGATCAACACCATCGGTCAGGAGACCGCCCTGGTCGAAGCCGACATAGCCGGGAGGTGCGCCAAGCAGTCGCGAGACCGTGTGGCGTTCCATATATTCCGACATGTCGAAACGCAGCATCTCGACGCCGAGCGAGGCGGCAAGCTGCTTTGCGACTTCGGTCTTGCCGACGCCGGTTGGACCGGAGAAGACATAGGAGCCGATCGGCTTGTTCGGCTCGCGCAGACCTGCACGTGCCAGCTTGATCGCCGTCGACAGCGCGTCGATCGCGACGTCCTGGCCGTATACGACGGAACGCAGTTCCTTCTCGAGGTTGGCGAGAACCATCTCGTCATCCTTGGAAACCGTTTTCGCCGGGATGCGGGCCATCGTGGCGATTGTCGCCTCGATTTCCTTTTCCGTGATCAGCTTGCGACGCTTGGAAGCGGGCAGCAGCATCTGGGCTGCACCGGTCTCGTCGATCACGTCGATCGCCTTGTCCGGCAGCTTGCGGTCGGAGATATACCGTGCTGACAGTTCCACCGCCGACTTGATCGCGTCGTTGGTGTAGCGCAGCTTGTGATACTCTTCGAAATACGGCTTCAAGCCCTTCATGATTTCGATCGCATCATCGATCGACGGCTCATTGACGTCGATTTTCTGGAAGCGTCGAACCAGAGCCCGGTCCTTTTCGAAGAACTGGCGGTATTCCTTGTAGGTCGTCGAACCGATGCAGCGGATCTGGCCAGAGGACAGAGCCGGCTTCAGCAGGTTGGACGCATCCATGGCACCGCCCGACGTTGCACCCGCACCGATGACGGTGTGGATTTCGTCGATGAACAGGACAGCACCTGGAAAATCTTCCAGTTCCTTGACGACCTGCTTCAGACGTTCCTCGAAGTCGCCGCGATAGCGGGTGCCTGCAAGCAGGGTGCCCATATCGAGCGAGAAGATCGTGGCATCGGCCAGCGCTTCGGGCACCTTGCCCTCGACGATGCGCTTTGCCAGTCCCTCGGCGATCGCAGTTTTGCCAACGCCCGGATCGCCCACGTAAAGCGGGTTGTTCTTGGAGCGGCGGCACAGGACCTGGATCGTGCGGTTGACCTCGGAATGACGACCGATCAACGGATCGATACGGCCATTCTTGGCCTTTTCGTTCAGATTGACACAGTATGCCTTGAGGGCATCCTGCTGCTTCTTGCCGGGACCTTCCTCCTCGTTGCGCGAAACAGGCTTGGCGTCTGAATCGGGCTCATCAGCACCACGCGGGGTCCGGGCCTGGGAGGAACCCGGACGCTTGCCGATGCCGTGAGAGATATAGTTGACCGCGTCGTAGCGGGTCATTTCCTGCTCCTGCAGGAAGAAGGCTGCGTGGCTCTCACGTTCTGCGAAGATTGCGACGAGCACGTTTGCTCCGGTCACTTCTTCACGACCGGAGGATTGGACGTGGATCACAGCGCGCTGGATGACGCGTTGAAAGCCGGATGTCGGTTTGGAGTCCTCGTCATAGCCTGTCACCAGGTTTGCGAGTTCATTGTCGACATATTCAGACACGGTTTTGCGGAGCGTATCCAGGTTGACGCTGCATGCTCCCATGACCGCCGCCGCATCGGCGTCGTCGATCAACGCCAGAAGCAGATGTTCGAGTGTGGCATATTCGTGATGCCGCTCGTTCGCGAAGGTCAGTGCCTGGTGCAGAGCCTTTTCAAGACTAGGCGAAAATGTTGGCACGTCGGGTTCCTCACTTCTTTTCCATGACACATTGCAGCGGATGCTGGTGTTGCCGGGCGAAGTCCATGACCTGGGACACCTTGGTTTCCGCTACTTCATAGGTGAAAATTCCGCATTCTCCGACGCCATGGTTATGGACGTGGAGCATGATAATCGTTGCCGCATCGCGGTCCTTCTGGAAAAAACGCTCCAGAATATGGATGACGAACTCCATTGGCGTGTAGTCGTCATTCAGAAGGAGAACGCGGTACAGGTTAGGCCGTTTGGTTTTCGGTTTCGTTCGCGTGATGACGGAGGTTCCGCGGCCCGCGTTGTCTCCGTCGCCGTTCTTTTCATTTTCCATCAAGATCGGCAGTGCGATCATCGTCTTTCATTCCCTAGTCATCCAGCGGCGGTATAGCGAACAACCGGTCGACAGGACTTCAGTCTTGCTAAAGGTAGTTCTTTGGGAAAGGATTTTAAGCCCCCTTTCCCGCTGTGCAATCACTATTCCGCCGAGAGGGGCTCACGACGAGCCAAAAGTACCACATTCGGCAACTCAAATTCTGCCGCCATACTGACCCAAAAGGCGGGCGGCATCATGGCCATAGCCTCAGACGCTGCAGCTTCATGCGTACGGATCCGACGCGCGAACGGCGATCGCCTGTCGCTCAAAATTCCGTCGAAGAGTAGATGCTAATGAAGCTTGCATGCTCGAGGCTTACGTCCAAAACAAAAGAGGCCCACGAAGGGCCTCTCGACAACTTTCTTAAAAACCAGTCGGATCCTGCGATCAAAGATCGACGTCAAGGATCGCCATGGAGAAATTGTAGGAACGCTCGCCATCTTCGTCATCCAGATAGACGACGCCGAGAAATTCATCACCAAGATAGACTTCGGCAGAATCGTTCTTGCGGGGACGCGCCTTGACGACGATCTGGGGGTTCAGAAGGCGCTTGAAATAGTCGTCGATCTTCTTGATTTCGTCGGGGTTCACGATCTTCTCCGTCAGATTTTGCGATCAAATCGATGCGCTTTTGGCACGGGAGAAAGGCGAAAGTAAAGCCGCCGTTCTCTACACCGCACGACCCTGCCCCGAGTTTTCCTGGAACAAGTAGGTCCGGGCGCGGACTAGTCCTCGGCGCGCAGAAGCTGGTCCATCAGGCGTGCCGGCTCGGAGCAACCCGCGGTCCCGACGACCTTTGCCGGAACACCGGCGACGGTGGATTTCTCCGGAACAGCTTTGAGGACGACGGAGCCCGCCGCCACACGCGAGCAGGCACCAACCTCGATATTGCCGAGGATCTTTGCGCCTGCGCCGATCAGCACGCCGTTGCCGATCTTTGGGTGACGATCTGCGCCCTCCTTACCGGTGCCACCGAGAGTGACCCCATGCAGGATGGAGACATTGTCCCCGATGATCGCGGTTTCGCCGACGACAAGCCCGGTCGCGTGGTCGAGGAAGATCCCCTTACCGATCTGAGCCGCCGGATTGATGTCTGTCTGGAAGACACTTGAGGCGCGGCTTTGCAGATAGAGCGCGAAGTCGCGACGGCCGCGGTAAAACAGCCAGTGCGCCAAGCGATGCGTCTGGATGGCGTGAAATCCCTTGAAGTAGAGGACTGGCTCGACGAAACGCAGGCAGGCAGGGTCGCGGTCATAGACGGCCTGGATATCGACGCGCAGAATAGCACCCCAATCCGGCCATTCGTCCAGCATTTCCATGAATGTCTGCCGCAGCAGGACGGCCTGCAGATCGGGATGATCGAGCCGTTCGCAGATCCGATGAACGACGCATTCTTCCAGCGAACGGTGGTTCAGGACGGTTGAATAGAGGAAGGCGGCCAGCAACGGGTCCTGGTCGATTGCGACCCGTGCTTCCTGCCGCAGCGTGTCCCATATGGGGTCGACGCTAGCGACACTATCGGTCTGGCGAATGTCCTCGGTCTGGCGAACTTCGGTTCTCGCGGCCATGGCCGTCTCCTCTTTGGCGTAAGCCACGATATATAGATTAGATTTACGACAACACCAACGCCGGCGAAATCGCATTTCGTTGATCGTTAATTCAAGGAAACATGAAGTCTTGCCAATCCGTGGCGGAGCCGGGCTCAGGCCTGCGCCGCGTAAAACTCCAGTACCGCTTTCTTGAAAACTCTGTCGCCGACCGCAAGCATGTGGTCACGACCGGGAATATCGAGCGCTGTCGCATTCGGCATCAGATCGGCCAGATCCTGCGGTGAACCCGCGATATCGTCCTTCGTCCCAACGCCGATCAGCGTGGGAACGTCGATCTTGCCCATATCGCTGCGTTCGACCAGATCGCGCGAACCGCGGATACAGGCGGCGAGTGCCTGCTTGTCGCTTTTCGTCTGGTCGGCAAAGGCGCGGAACATACGGCCGCGATCATGGCTGACGCTCTCAAGCGAGGGCGCCAAGAGCGCATCCGCGATCGGATCCCAGTCACCGACCCCGTCCGTCATGCCGATTCCGAGACCGCCGAGCACCAGCGACCGGACCCTGTCCGGATCGTTGAGCGCTGCAAACACCGAGATGCGCGCGCCCATCGAATAGCCGAACAGATGCGCTGCCGGGATGCGCAGGTGATCGAGCAGAGCAACCGAATCCGCTGCCATCACCCAAGGGCGATAGGCGTCCGGATCGGTCGGCTTGTCACTGCCGCCATGGCCGCGGTTGTCCATGGCGATCACCCTGTAACCGGCATCGCCGAGCGTCTTCACCCATCCCGGATGCACCCAGTTCACCGTCGCGCTGGAAGCGAAACCGTGGATGAGCAGGACAGGATCGCCTGCCGGATTCCCCTCATCCAAATAGGAGAGGCTCAGTCCGTCATGGCTGAAGGTGGAAAAGGCCGGGGCATTGAGGTTCATCTGGGATATCCTGTTTTGGCGGCGGACCATAAGATATCGGTGCTTGCGATTGAACCCTGAAAGACACCTCGCATCGCGGTTTTTGCACTACACTTTTGAATGCGGCGGCGGTAATGTCCGCGCCAAATCAGACGTGCCCTATTGTACGCATTGGAGACGACCATGGCCGGCCACAGCATTCCCCATTTCCAGAACGACGGCGGTTTCCCGTCGATCCAGATCGGCGTGAAGGAATTCATGTGCACTGGTGCATCCGTTCCTTACGATCATCCGCACATCTTTATCGACATGGGCGACGAAGTCGAAAAAGTCTGCTCCTACTGTTCCACTCTGTACAAATACAACCCTACCCTGAAGGCCGAACAGACCGACCCTCCGGGCTGCGTCTTCAACGTCAAGGCCGCCTGATCGGCAGCCAGAAATGGCTGTCGAGACAGTAGCGATCGTGGGTGCGGGCATGGCGGGTCTCACCGCTGCGCTCGCGTTTGCGCGCCATGGCATCACCTGCGACATCTTCGAGCAGGCGCCTTCCCTTCAGGAAGTCGGCGCTGGGCTCCAGCTGTCGCCGAACGCTTCGCGCGTGCTGAGCAAGCTTGGCGTACTCGGCGATCTGGAACGGTTGTGGACAGAACCTGACGAAGTGCAGCTCGTTTCGGGCCGTTCGCTGCAGCGGCGAGCCTATGTGCCATCCGGCCGGTTCGCCCGCGAGCGGTGGGGATCGCCCTATGGCGTCCTCCATAGGGCAACGCTGCAAGACGCGCTTCTCCACGCCGTGAACGCCAACCCGCTCTGCACGCTTCGGCTGGGCTCGAAGATTGGGAGCGCCGTTCGAGACGAACTGGCGGAGATCTCCGGACGCCACCATGACCTGATCGTCGCCGCAGATGGAGTCTGGTCTGGCATTCGCTCCGCAATTTCCAAAAATCCGGAAGCCGTTTTTTCCAACAGTGTCGCCTGGCGCTTCATGGTTTCCAAGAGCGCGGCACCTTCCTGGCTGAAGCCGAATGCCGTCAGTGCATTTCTCGGACCTTCGGCACACATTGTGGCCTATCCGCTCAAGGAGAAGGATAGTTTCAACATCGTCGCCATCGCGTCCGGCGGCAACACCGGCAATTGCTGGAATACGGAAGCGAGCGCCGCCCAGAAAGACCTGCTGCTGCGTCATTTCAAGGGGTGGCATCCGAGCATAGCCGAAACACTGGCCGCATCCGACAAGCCGACCTTCTGGCCGCTCTATCAGGTGACACCGGGCCGTTGGCACAATGGCCGCGATCTTGTTCTGATCGGCGACGCCGCCCATGCGATGCTGCCCTTTGCGGCCCAAGGCGCGGCGATGGCGATCGAAGACGCGTTCATCCTGGCAAACCGCGTGGCCGCCCTGCCCTCGCTCACACAGGCGCTATCAGCCTACGAGACCGAACGGGCCGGTCGCGTCGCCAAGGTGCGAGCACGCGGGGAATTCAACCGCTTTGCCTATCATGCGCGCGGCCCGCTGAAGCTCGGTCGCAACTTCGTTCTCTCAATGCGTCCGCCGCAATCGCTCGCGGCGGATCTGGATTGGCTCTACGGTTTCGACGCCGGGTAGCGTCGAGGTTGAGCGATCAGACCGCGGCCGCCGCGGCAAACCCCGCTTCAAGATCTTTCTTGAGATCAGGCACGTCTTCGAGACCGATCTGAAGCCTGATGACCGGACCTTCAGTCGGCTGCGTGCGGATGGTGCGGTCTGACAGATTGACCACGAGAGCAAGGCTCTCATATCCGCCCCAGGAGTAACCGAGGCCGAAAAAGCTCAGGGCATCGAGGAAGGCGTGCGCCTTGGCCTTCGCCCTCTCAGGCTCGGCCTGCAGCACGAAGGAGAAGATCCCGCTCGATCCCTTGAAGTCACGCTTCCAGATCTCGTGGCCAGGAAAGCTTGGCAATGCTGGGTGCAGGACGCGCGCAACGCCGTCGCGGCCTTCCAGCCACTGGGCGATTTCAAGGGCGCTTTTTTGATGCTGGTCCAGCCGCAGACCCATCGTTCTCAAGCCACGCAGGATCAGATAGGAATCTTCCGGCGCACCGCAGATGCCCATTGCAATCCGCGCCGCCTCGAGTGCCGGAAAATGCTTCGCATTGGCCGACACCGAACCCATGACGATATCCGAATGCCCCGACGGGTACTTCGTGGTCGCATGGATCGAAACGTCGGCGCCGAAGTCGAGCGGACGAAAATAAAGCGGTGTCGCCCAGGTGTTGTCCAGCGTCACCACGACGTCTGCGGAATAGGCGTGCACAGCGTCCGTGATTGCGCGGATGTCCTGCATCTCGAACGTATTCGAGCCGGGCGCTTCCGTATGAACGAGTTTGGTGTTCGGCCTCATCAGCTTGGTGATGTCTGCCCCGATCTCCGGATCATAGTACTCGACGTCGATCCCCAGTCTCGTGAGCATCGTGTCACAGAAAGTCCGGCAGGGCGTGTAGACCGAGTCGACGATCAGCGCGTGATCGCCAGATGACAGGTAAGCCAGGAACGGGATTGAGATCGCAGCCAGTCCCGATGGAACGAGGATCGTACCCGCAGAACCCTCGAGTTGGTCGAACGCAGCGCACAGGGCGTCCGTCGTCGGGGTCGCGCGGGTTCCATAGGTGTATGGCTGGCTGCGCTTTTCCATCGCTTCGGCATTCGGGAAAAGGACCGTGGAACCTTTGACGACAGGCGGGTTGACGAAGCCATGATACGCGCGTGGATCGTTTCCGATATGCGCAAGGCGCGTATTCTGACCCGCTTCGTCGATCAGTTTATCTTTCTGGGACATGTCCGGAATGCACTTTCGTTGACAATGGCGCCAGTTTTGCCGCCGCCCTCCAGGCTGGTCAACCCCGCTGCTCAATTCCCAGTACCGGTGCAATATTAGCATGCTCGTTCGGTATAAAAACCGGCACAACTCGCACACGACTTGAGCATTTGCCCAGCGCGTAGGCGGTAAAGTCTAATACACCGTAATTTGGACGCAATTTGAACGAGTGGCCCTTGACCCTGCCTTCGTTTCCGAATGAGATATAAACACCCGCGCCGGGAGGTCAGCGGGGGACCGGTCGTATTCATAAAATCAGGGGAACGGCCTGTGTCGAGAGATCACACAAAACAACAGATAAGGTTGGGAAAATGAAAAAGACGCTTTTGTCTGCCGCGTTTGGCGCAGCGGTCCTTGGCTTTGCCTCGGCAGCTTCCGCGGCCACGCTTGATGATGTCAAGGCGAAGGGCTTCGTTCAGTGCGGCGTCAACACCGGTCTGGCCGGCTTCGCGCAGCCGGATTCGGCCGGCGCTTGGAAAGGCTTCGACGTCGATTTCTGCAAGGCCGTCGCAGCTGCGGTTTTCGGTGATGCAACGAAGGTGAAGTACACGCCGACCACGGCCCAGAGCCGCTTCACGGCACTGCAGTCGGGTGAAGTCGACGTGCTCGCACGTAACACCACCTGGACCATCAGCCGCGATACCGCGCTCGGTTTCAACTTCCGCTACGTCAACTACTACGACGGCCAGGGCTTCATGGTTCCGAAGAGCCTGAACGTGAAGTCGGCGCTTGAACTGTCCGGCGCTGCCGTCTGCGTTCAGTCGGGCACGACAACCGAACTCAACCTCGCCGACTACTTCAAGTCCAACAACCTCCAGTACAACCCGGTCGTCTTCGAAAAGCTCGAAGAAGTAAACGCCGCCTACCAGGCCGGCCGTTGCGACGTCTACACGACGGACCAGTCGGGCCTTTATGCAACGCGTCTCGCGCTGTCGAACCCTGACGAACACGTCATTCTTCCGGAAATCATCTCCAAGGAGCCGCTTGGCCCAGCCGTTCGCCAGGGCGACGACAAGTGGTTCGATATCGTTTCGTGGACAGGCTACGCCCTGGTTCAGGCCGAAGAATTCGGCATCACCCAGGCCAATATCGACGAGATGAAGAACTCGACCAACCCGGATATCCGCCGCTTCCTCGGCACCGAGAAGGACACCAAGGTCGGTACCGATCTCGGCCTGACCAACGAATGGGCCTACAACATCGTCAAGGGCGTCGGCAACTACGGCGACGTCTTCGAGCGCAATATCGGTTCCGGCAGCCCGCTGAAGATCGCACGTGGCCTGAATGCTCTGTGGAGCAAGGGTGGCCTGCAGTTCGCACCGCCGATCCGTTAATCGACTGATAGACTGACGTCTCGCAGGGTGGCTCCGTCCGCCCTGCTAGACATTCTCCACGATCAATAAGAATCAAAAACAATAAGGGCCCACAACGGGTCACAGGGGATTGGCAAAGCATGACGGACAACTCGATCCGTGCGCCTGCAACCAAGCGCGCGTCCACGTCACTCATTTACGATCCAAAAGCGCGGAGCATCTTCTTCCAAGTGCTGACGCTGGTCATTCTCGTTGCGCTCGTCTGGTCGATCGCACACAATGTCAGTGTCAATCTTGCCCGCAGCAACACCGCCACAGGATTTGGCTTCCTCGCTGGTCGCTCAGGCTTCGATATCGGGCAATCCCTGATCGCCTACACGAGCGACTCGACCTATGGCAGGGCGATCCTGGTCGGCTTCCTGAACACGATGATGGTCGCCGTCACCGGCATCATCACGGCAACCATCGTCGGCTTCATCATCGGTATCGGTCGCCTGTCGAAAAACTGGCTGATCGCCAAGCTCTGCACCGTCTATGTCGAGGTGTTCAGAAACATTCCGCCGCTGCTGGTCATTTTCTTCTGGTATTCCGGCGTTCTCGCCATTCTGCCGCAGCCGCGTGATGCTATCCAGGGCCCGCTCTCGACCTTCCTCAGCAACCGTGGCCTCACCTTTCCGGCAACGATCTGGGGCGAAGGCGCGTGGATCCTTCCGGTTGCCATTCTCGTCGGCATCGTTGTCGCGTTCGTCTTCCGCACGTGGTCGGTCAAGCGCCAGATGGCAACCGGGCAGCAATTGCCCAACGGCTGGATCTCCGCCGCCATCATCATCGGTCTGCCGCTTCTCGGATTCATCGCCATGGGTTCGCCGCTGACCTTCGACTATCCCGTCGAAGGTCGTTTCAATCTTTCCGGCGGCGCCAATATTCGTCCGGAATTCGTGGCTCTCTATCTGGCGCTTTCGCTCTACACGGCAGCGTTTATTGCGGAAATCATCCGAGCCGGCATCAAGGGCGTCGGCAAGGGACAGACGGAAGCCGCCGCTGCACTCGGCGTCCAGCCGGGCAAGATCACCAGACTGGTTGTCGTACCGCAGGCTTTCCGCATCATCATTCCACCGCTGACAAGCCAGTATCTCAACCTGACCAAAAACTCGTCTCTCGGCGTTGCGATCGGGTTTCCCGAGCTGTTTTCGACCGGAAGCACCTCACTCAACCAGACCGGTCAGGCTGTCGAGATGATCACGATCATGCTCACCATCTATCTCAGCATCAGCATCGCGACATCGCTGTTCATGAACTGGTTCAACGCCAAGATGGCTCTGGTGGAGAGATAAGACATGTCTACACACAAGCTCTCTTACGTTCGCAATGACATGATCGCGCCGGAACCGCCGCCGGTCAGCGCCAGTTCGGCAAGTGGCTGGATCCGGACCAATCTCCTGGCAACGCCAAAGGATGTGGTGCTGACCATCGTCGCCATCGCATTGCTGGCTTTCGCCTTGCCCGGCATCATCAACTGGCTGTTCATCAATGCAAGCTGGGTCGGTGCCGATCGCTCGGTCTGCGCCACCGTCGTCCAGGGCGGCACCCAGCCGGATGGCTGGAAAGGCGCATGCTGGGCGTTTGTCGGTGACCGGTTCCAGCAGTTCATGTTCGGCCGCTACCCGATCGAGGAGCGCTGGCGCGTCATGCTGGTCGGGTTCATGCTGATCGTGCTGCTCGTGCCTCTCCTCATTCCGAAACTGCCGTACAAGGCGCTGAACGCCGTTCTGCTGTTTCTCGTCTACCCGGTCGTCTCGTTCTTCCTCATGCATGGCAATGTTCTTGGCCTGCAGCGGGTCGAGACCCCGCTCTGGGGCGGCATGATGGTGACGCTGATCCTCTCCTTCGTCGGCATCGCGGTCTCTTTCCCCGTCGGCATCCTTTTGGCGCTCGGACGGCGTTCCAACATGCGCGTATTGAAGACGCTCTGCGTCGTCTTCATCGAGGTGATCCGCGGCGTACCGCTTGTCATGGTTCTCTTCATGGCAAACGTGATGCTGCCGCTGTTCCTGCCCACCGGCTGGAGCATCGACAACTTCCTGCGCGCCGTGATCGGTGTGTCGCTGTTTGCCTCCGCCTATATGGCGGAAGTCATTCGTGGCGGCCTGCAGGCTATTCCGAAAGGTCAGGGCGAAGGTGCCGATTCGCTCGGGCTCAGCTACTGGCAGAAAACCCGCCTGATCGTCCTTCCACAGGCGATCAAGCTCGTGATCCCTGGCATCGTCAACACCTTCATCGGGCTGTTCAAGGATACGTCGCTCGTTGCCATCATCGGCATGTTCGACCTCCTGAACATCATCCGGCTCAACTTTACCGATACGACCTGGATCACGCCCATGACGCCGCTTACCGGCCTCGTGTTCGCTGGTCTTATCTACTGGATTTTCTGCTTCGGCATGTCACGCTATTCCGCCTTTATGGAACGGCATCTCGATACCGGCCACAAGCGATAACAAGGGGAAAAACAATGGCTGACGCCCAACCCAAAAACCTCACCGTCTCCTCCACGGATGTCGCTGTCGAGATCATCGGCATGAACAAGTGGTATGGCGATTTTCACGTGCTGCGCGACATCAATCTCAAGGTGATGAAAGGCGAACGCATCGTCATCGCCGGGCCGTCAGGCTCCGGAAAATCGACGATGATCCGCTGTATCAACCGCCTCGAGGAACATCAGTCGGGCAGCATTGTCGTCGACAATATCGAACTCACCAACGATCTGAAAAAGATCGACGAAGTGCGGCGAGAAGTCGGCATGGTGTTCCAGCACTTCAACCTCTTCCCGCACCTGACGATCCTTGAGAACTGCACGCTTGCACCGATCTGGGTTCGCAAGATGCCGAAGAAGGAAGCCGAGGAAGTGGCGATGCACTACCTCAAGCGTGTCAAGATCCCGGAACAGGCCCTTAAGTATCCGGGCCAGCTCTCCGGCGGTCAGCAGCAGCGCGTGGCGATTGCCCGATCGCTGTGCATGAAGCCGAAGATCATGCTGTTCGATGAACCGACCTCGGCTCTCGATCCTGAAATGGTCAAGGAAGTGCTCGATACGATGGTTGGCCTTGCCGAAGAAGGCATGACCATGATGTGCGTCACCCATGAAATGGGCTTTGCCCGCCAGGTCGCCAACCGGGTGATCTTCATGGACCAGGGACAGATCGTGGAAGAGAATTCGCCGGCGGAGTTCTTCGACAATCCGCAGCACGAGCGCACCAGACTGTTCCTTAGCCAGATCCTGCACTAGGCAGACTGCGCCGACGGGAATGACCTGCAAAAGAAAAGGGGCGCCGCGAGCGCCCCTTTTCCGTTTCCCGTCGAAACAATCGTCAGGGCGCCATCACCACTGGAATGAATAGCGGGCATTGACGCTGGTTACTGCTGCGGTCGCGTCCGAATAGCGATCGACGGAGCCGCTGAGTGTCAGGCTGTCACCCAGTTTCTGCTCGAGTCCCAGCCCCGCGCCGCCGATGCGAAACGTATCGATCGCCGTTGCGCGGACGACCACGGCTGTGCCCGTGTTTGCCCGGGACAGCCTGAGGGTCTGGTTGGCGTCGAGGCCACTCCAGTCCTGATTGAGCCCGTCGTAGCGCATGACATAGCTCGCATTGCGCTCGACATCGATCGTCGACGTGACGATCTGCGTTTGGTGGTAGTTCATGCTGACGGCGGCCGTTTCGGCCAATCCGTCGTAATCGATCCCGATCTTGCGTTCGACCTCGTAAGCGGGCCTCTGGATCGACTTCATCTTCATGCTGCCCCACAGCCGAAGCGGCGTGTTCATCGACCCGTCCTTCTTCGCATCGACACCGACGTTGAAGCCCGCCTCGGGCTCCAGCTCTGTCGGCAACCTGAAGCCGAGCTTGACGGAATAGCTTCTGTCCGAATTCTTGACGGGCTGCCAGATCAGCGGCCTGTCCGCCGCATGGGCGCTGGATGCCAAAAACGGGCCAACCGCAAAGATTGCCGCAAACAGCGCGACGCCGCCGGCCAATAGACTTCTGTTCATTTGATCCCCACTCGAAGGCTCAAGACAATGTTGAGGCGCGAGCGACCGCGAGGTCACCTGGAAAACCCGTTTCAATGCGATGGAGGCGAGTTTGTCAGACCCAATGGTCCGTTTTCGCCACGTGCCTTCCCCTGCCGATGCAACGGAACTGACCGCCGCGAATATACCCTTGAATGAGGCAGCTTCGAATCGATTTTGCGGCTGAAATGCGATTGCGGGATCACGATCAGTTTCCCGAAGATGTGAACTCCCGCTGTTGCTGCGTCGCAACATGACGTGGTGAGGCTGGGTACGCGGAGGAATGAATGGTAGGTCCTACCCCAATGCAACGCTCTGGCACCACGAGTACCGGTGGCAGCATGCTAGGCCCGGTTTGGTCATGAGCACGCGTTATCCTACAATGAAAGGATCAAGTTCGACCGGATCGCCGGCGGGCGATGAGCACACGTGGGGATTCACGAAAACCACTTCTTAACCATTCAGAACTCACATTAGCCAATAGGAACATATTAACCGATCCTGTTAACGCAACACTCTTTTGACGTTCGGTAAAAGAACAACACGTAGGGACGCCTTGTCCCACGGCACGAATCAAGGAGGATTTGCATGTCGGTTTTTGCACGCTTTATGAAGGACGAGTCTGGCGCCACTGCCATCGAATACGGGCTCATCGCCGCTCTTATCTCTGTCGCGCTGATCGCTGGTGCACAGACGCTCGGCGGTGCACTAAGCACGCAATTCACGAACCTCAGCAAGAAGTTGAACTGCGGCGGCGCTGCTACCACTTGCTGATCGCTGGCATTGCGAGATGCAATCAAGTCGGGTCATGAGGTAACGTCGTTGCACGATTGGCCCGCAGGTATTCTCACTCAAGTATTCGCCTGAGGTCTTCACTCCAGGTTAACATCCAGATCGTACCCAAAAGCTCGGACGCCATCTCTTGGTTCCAGCACTCAACTCGCCGAACAATGGGACCTCCATTGTTCGGTTTTTTTGTTGCCGTCACGCCAGAGATTCTTGGTCTCTATATCCAGCTCCGAAGCAGCGCTTTGCTCAAGGCGATATTCCTCCGCTCAAGCGGCAGTCGCAATTTTTTGGGAGATGGTTTTGGCGACCCCTGCAGGATTCGAACCTGCGACCACCTGCTTAGAAGGCAGGTGCTCTATCCAGCTGAGCTAAGGGGCCTGCTAAGACGCTTCTAACAGAACGCAGACAGGAAGTCAGTGCGTCCAGGGCTGCGAGCGATTGAAGCGGAAATTGTCGGTGTAGGAAGCAGCTTGACGCGCAGGTTCTTTCGGCTGGACGACGCGGTATTCGATGCCTTCACGCTTGGCGTAGGCTTCGGCAAGTTCCTGACTTTCAAAGGTCAGGCGCACCTGCTGCTTCATGTCTCCGGAAGATGTATAGCCAAGGATCGGATCGATCCGGCGTGGCTCTTCCTGGTCGAATTCGAGGAGCCAGAGATGCGTCTTGGCTTTGCCAGATTGCATTGCAGTTTTTGCGGGACGATAGATCTTGGCCGTCATGAACTGAAACATCCGACTTTTGCTAGCGTGACGCTTCGGCAACTGCTGAGCGCGACGCTCTTTTGAAGGCAATGGTCGGAGTGGAGAGATTCGAACTCCCGACCCTCTGGTCCCAAACCAGATGCGCTACCAGACTGCGCTACACTCCGTTCCTTACAAGAATGCGAGATACACGGTTCCCTACCAGCCCGCAACTGCAAAAAGTGGATTTTCCCAATTGTTCGAACTGTCTAGCGAACTAACTGTGGGAAAGCGGCCAAACACCTATCCTGCGTTGCCGATCCGTTTGGAAACCACCTTGTCACCAACCTTGATTCCGAGCGCTTTCGTCCGACCGGCATTCAGTTCGAGGACAAATTTTACCGGTCCCCGCGAATCGATCACGTCACGAGAGTAAGGAACCGCATTTTCGCGGATATGAGAGACCGTCCCGTCGCCCTCGATAAACAGCATATCGAGCGGCAGGATGGTGTTTTCCATCCACATGGAAACACGGCGTGTCTCGCCGAAGTCGAACAGCATGCCGTGATCGTCAGGCATTTCCTTGCGGTACATCAGGCCCTGCGAGCGCTGCTGGTCCGTCAGAGCGAGCTCAATCACAAAGGCATGGGTCTTGCCCGCTGCCGTGCGGATCGACAGCTCGTCCTTTGGAAAGATGACCTGCTGGGCTGCGGCAGCGTAGGCGACAAACAGAAAAAGCGCCGCAAGGGCGCCTTTTGCAAAGGGCGTGATCCGCCCGAATGACTGCATTCTCAACATCAATGTGACCGGCTTACAGGGTTGGGATTGTCGGGATGAATTTCGGCTGCCATCAAGCCCTTGTCGCCAGGTCCGAACCGGACCAGAACGGTCTGGCCGGGACGGAGCTCTGTCAGTCCGTAGCGGCGCAGCGTTTCCATGTGGACGAAGATATCTTCGGTCCCCTCACCGCGGCTCAGGAATCCAAAGCCCTTGGTGCGGTTGAACCATTTCACCAGTGCCCGTTCCAGGCCGCTCGTTGGCGTGACCTGAACATGGGTGCGAACCGGCGGCAACTGCGAGGGATGAACTGCGGTCGACTGATCCATGGAAAGAATGCGGAAGGCCTGATAGCCGCGGTCGCGCTTCTGGATCATCGCGACGATACGGGTTCCTTCAAGGATGGTCTGGTATCCATCGCGCCTCAGGCAGGTCACATGCAGAAGCACATCCTGCATACCGTTGTCGGGCACAATGAAGCCGAACCCCTTCGCAACATCGAACCACTTGACCACACCCGTAATTTCGATGAGCTCGACCGGATCGCCCGCGAATTCCTCGTATTCGGCTACGCCTTTCAACGATATCCTGTCTGCCATATCCTATCGGCCCCTCGATTACGCGTTACGACATGACGGTGGAAGTGATTCTTCGCGCCTAGATTAACATCCCGTTAACCCTCCAGTGCAAGTCCCCGTCTGGACTTTATCAGCATCTTTCTACGGCTGACGGCTTGCCCCAGGCTTGCTGACCTCCTGCAATGCACCATATCCGCTCGACAGTTTGCCAACGACATCGCGGAGCTTGCGACACATGCGCTATCTACACACAATGGTTCGGGTCAAGGATCTCGACGCGTCTTTCCATTTCTACAAGACACTGATGGGTTTGGAGGAGATCCGCCGCATCGAAAATGACAAGGGCCGCTTCACGCTGGTCTTTCTGGCTGCACGCGACGACGTTTCGCAGGCTAAGGAAAATATGGCGCCGTGCATCGAGCTTACCTACAATTGGGACAGCGAGGATTACACGGGCGGACGCAATTTCGGCCACCTCGCCTATGAGGTCGACGACGTCTATGCATTCTGCCAGCACCTGCAGGACAATGGCATCGTGATCAACCGTCCGCCTCGCGAAGGTCGGATGGCCTTCGTACTTTCGCCGGACGGCATTTCCTTCGAGATCCTGCAGAAGGGCGACAACCTGCCGGTCGCCGAGCCGTGGGCATCGATGCCGAATACCGGCAGCTGGTAATCGAGGCTTGCGTCGGCCTGACCAAGGCCAACGCCCCTCTCTTGCCGAGCGAAACAGGACACGTGATGCTCATCTCCATGATTCGCGACAGAGTGTCCGCGACGCACATGAAGGGCATACCGTGCCGGTTTCGCCAGCAAGATCGATCTCAAGGCCGAGTTTTCCGCTCCTCGCAGTGGCGATAGCAGCTTTAATGATGACCAGTTGCTCGATGACCCGCAAGGTTGCCGACGCCGAACCGGTGTCCGCAGAGGCAGTGGCCGCGGAACAACCGGACGGCGCAGCTAAACCGCTTGCCAAAGGCGGCACGAGCGGCGCCAGCCTCTATGTCGATCCCCTCGTCTCTACGAAGGCGCAACAGGCCAAATCCACGCCAGCAGCAACGTCTGCTGCGCCGGGCGCCAACGCTGACCCAGGCGCGTTCCCCCCTGCGCCGGAGCAGCCGTCGAACTCCATCGCTGGGCTCGTCACGCAACCGACTGGCGTGCGCGCGAGCAGCTACAGCATCTTTTCGTCCAACGCATCGCCATTCCCATCGGCAACGACGGTACCTGCTGCTGCTGCTGACGGGCAGACAGCCGTCGCCGCTCCGGCCGGCGGCATCAATGCAGCACATGGCAGCGTCTTCACCCCCCGCCAGCCGCTGCCGGACCCGTCACAACAGGCGCAGCTCTAACCATAAGCCTTAAGCAGGAGCGAAAAGAGCGAGTTGGTCAAATCGGATAAGCCGCTGATTTCGCATGGCTTTACGCTTACCGAAGCCGCAGTTTCCGCGCATCTAATTTTTCGCAAAAAACATCGTTTTTGCGCTTGCGGTAACGAAATCACGCCTCTATAAGGGCGCTCACTGTACGCGCCCTTCGTCTATCGGTTAGGACGTCAGATTTTCATTCTGAAAAGAGGGGTTCGACTCCCCTAGGGCGTACCAGTACCTTCCTTCAAACTGTTGATTATGCACATGAACCTCTAAGTTTTCTTGGAGCATCCCGCCGCGCAATTTTCTCTGTTTATCTTCCGAAAAATACCGTTTTTTGGCTTGTCTGTTTGAAAAAGCGTCCCTATAAGACGCTCCTGTACGCGCCCTTCGTCTATCGGTTAGGACGTCAGATTTTCATTCTGAAAAGAGGGGTTCGACTCCCCTAGGGCGTACCACTTCCCCCTTCTTCCATATCGTCAGGCTTGTTCGCTCGCGCGTTTTCCCGCGGCACGCCTTGGCTTGGATTATTTCATTTAAAAACAGAGAAATATCGATTTTCCTACTTGCCGGATCGGGCAAGCCTGACTATACGAGCGCTCACTGTACGCGCCCTTCGTCTATCGGTTAGGACGTCAGATTTTCATTCTGAAAAGAGGGGTTCGACTCCCCTAGGGCGTACCAGTTTCCCCTTCTGCCAATCCCTGATTTTACATTGCGGCTTTCACCGCGACTCGACCGCGTCGAGAAGCCTGAGCTGGATCCGTCGATTTCCCTGCCACTGGTCGGCCGTGAGGCATCCCGCGGCATGGATCTGCTTTCCGCGGGAGTTGAGCAGCATCTGGCCGAGCGGCGTTTCGGCCGCCCTGAACGCAATCCCGTCCAGACGCGTGCCATCGAGTGATTCCAGCGTGATCTTCACATGCGCGGTGCCGACAAGCCGCACGTCTCTCAGACGATGGGCGGGAATGGCAAAGACGGGCTGCGCGTGGCCAGACCCGTAGGGACCCGCAAGTTCCAGCTGGTCGAACAGCGCAATCGTGGCCCCTGATGCCGATAATGCGCCATCGATCTTCAGCACGTGGTTGGCAACAAGCGCCGGAACGCCCTCAGCCGCCACTTCCTCGAAATAGGCGCGCAGCTTGCCGAGGTTGGCGCGCTCGACGGTCAGTCCCGCCGCCATGGCGTGACCGCCACCTTTTAGCAGAAGCCCTGATTCGACTGCGCCGCGAACCATCCGGCCCATGTCGAAACCGTTGATCGAACGGCCGGAACCGGTGCCCTTGCCGGACGGGTCGAAAGCGATCGCGAAGGCAGGCCGACGGAATTTCTCCTTCAGTCTCGCAGCCAGAAGACCGACGATGCCCGGATGCCATTTCTCATGCGCCGTGACGATGACGGACGCGCCCTCGGCGTCACCGTATTCGCCAAGAACTTCGGCTTCGGCTTCCGCCAGCATGGCGGCTTCCATGGCCTGCCGCTCGCGGTTCAGATCGTCCAACCGGCCGGCAATTTCCTCCGCCTTGATATCGTCTTCCAATGTCAGCAAGCGGCTGCCGAGTGCTGCATCGCCGATTCGCCCGCCGGCATTGATACGTGGGCCGATCATGAAGCCGAAATGATAGGGCGTCACCGGTCCGCCAAGACCCGCCTTTCGAAACAACGCCGTGAGTCCCGGATTGACCATGTGACGGGCGGCGATCAGCCCCTTCACCACGTAGGCCCGGTTCAGCCCCTTTAGTGGCACGACATCGCAGACGGTTGCCAGCGCCACCAGATCCAGCAGACCGAGCAGATCGAGAGACTGTGCGCGGCTATCGCCACCTTCGCGCAACTGCTTCAGGGTCGCGACCATGACCAGAAACACGACTCCCGCCGCGCAGAGATGCCCCTGCCCCGAGAGATCGTCCTGGCGGTTGGGATTGACGAGCGCCACACAGGGCGGCAGCACGTGACCGACCTGGTGGTGGTCGATGACAACCACATCGCAGCCCTCGTCCCTGGCCGCTGTCAGCGCGTCCAGGCTCGTCGAGCCGCAGTCGACCGTGACGATCAGCTGCGCGCCGTTCGCCACCAGTTGACGGATCGCATTGGGGTTCGGTCCGTAGCCTTCGAAGATGCGATCCGGAATATAGATCTCGGCCTCGACACCGAAATGCGTCAGGAAACGATAGAGCAACGCGGAAGAGGCCGCGCCATCCACATCGTAATCGCCGAAGATCGCAACCCGCTCCCGTCGGTTGATCGCCGCAACCAGTCTTGCTGCAGCCTTGTCGCAATCCGTCAGCGTCAACGGATCGGGCATCAGTGACCGGATGGTCGGATCAAGGAAGGCCGGGGCATCGTCGAGCGTCACGCCGCGGCCGGCAAGCACGCGGGCGACCAGTTCGGGAATGCCATGGATCTGGCTGATGGCGAGCGCACGGTTCTGCGCCGCCTGGTCGAGCCGCGATACCCACCGCTGGCCACTAACCGATTGCTCGACGTTTAGAAAAGCGCGGGGCACGGGATCGACTGGAGACGTCGTCTGGGAAAGGCTGCTGGCGATTGATGTGGTCGATTGGGTGGTCATGCAGCCGTTTTAGCGCATCGGCGCATCTACAGTAATCTGTTTTCGGCAAAGGACGTGGCCTCGGCGAAAAAACACCGGGGCCAGTCTAGTGCGGCTCGACGGCTGCGTGGGTCACATGTCCTTGGGACGTTCGATGCGGATCACTTGCGGCTCGCCGACCAGATAGCTCTCGGCCTTGATGGCATCGACTGCCTTGCGGACCGAATTCTCCATCGTCGCATGCGTGACGAGGATGATCGTCTTCGACATCGCCGACGAATCGGGCTTCGAGCGCTGGACGATCGATTCGAGCGAGATGGCGTTCTCGGCCATGCGGGCAGCGATCGAGGCGAAGACGCCGGTCCGGTCGGCAACGGTCAGCCGGATGAAATAACCACCTTCGTGGCTCTGCATCTGGGCGCGCTTGTAAGGTGCCAGCGAAGCCGCCGGTGTGCCGAGAACCGGAACCTGCTGCGCGCCCGGGCGGCTCTTGGCGATGTCGGCGATATCGCCGAGCACCGAGGATGCCGTTGCATTGCCGCCCGCACCCGGGCCGACCATCAGCAGTTCGCCGAGGATGTCGGATTCGATCGCCACGGCATTCGTCACGCCATCGACCTGCGCGATAACCGAATCACGGGGCACCATGGTCGGGTGAACGCGCTGCTCGATGCCTGTTTCGGTGCGCTGCGCGACGCCGAGAAGCTTGATGCGGTAGCCGAGATCGGCGGCCGCGTGGATATCGTCGATAGAGATATTGGTGATGCCTTCGAGATAGATCTCGTCGGGCGCGATCTGGGTCCCGAACGCAAGCGTCGTCAGGATTGCCAGCTTGTGTGCCGTGTCGTTGCCCTCGATATCGAAGGCCGGATCGGCTTCGGCATAGCCCAGCCGCTGCGCTTCCTTGAGGCAGTCGGCAAAGGACAGGCCCTCCTTCTCCATCCGGGTCAGGATGTAATTGCAGGTGCCGTTCATGATGCCGTAGACACGCGAAATCGTGTTGCCGGTCAGGGACTCGCGAAGGGCCTTGATGACCGGGATACCACCGGCAACGGCCGCCTCGAAATTGAGGAGTGCGCCGTTTTCTTCGGCGATCCTTGCGAGTTCGACGCCGGATGCGGCGAGCAGCGCCTTGTTGGCTGTCACCACGTGGAGACCGCGCCGCAAGGCTGCGCGCACGGAGTCAGCAGCCGCCCCTTCGGCACCGCCCATCAGTTCCACGAACACGTCGATCTCAGCGTTTGCTGCCAGTTCTTCGGCGCTGTCGAACCAGGTCACGGCAGAGATATCGATCCCGCGGTCGCGGGTGCGGTCTCTCGCCGTCACGGCGGCAATCTCGATCGGGCGTCCGCAGGTGACCGCGAGTTCGTTGGCACGGGTCTGGATGATGCGAACGAGCGAGGCACCGACAGTGCCAAGACCCGCAATGCCGACTCTGAGGGCATCTGCCATGATAGTTTTCCTGGTATTTTGGGAGACTAGTATTTGGGAGAATGGGGCGGTCGAACGGCCGCCCCTCAAATCGTGATCGGCGGCCCGGTTCGCGGTCAGCGACGCGTGTTGAGCGTAATCACGTTGTGCATCGTATCGTCTGCCGTCGACAGAAACTTCTTGATGCTGCGGGCGGCCTGGCGAATGCGATGCTCGTTTTCGACCAGTGCGAGGCGAACGTAGTCGTCGCCCATCTCACCGAAACCGACACCGGGTGCGACGGCAACGTGCGCCTTCTCGACGAGAAGCTTGGAGAATTCCAGACTCCCGAGATGGCGGAACTTTTCCGGAATTTTCGCCCAGGCAAACATGGTCGCCGGTGGTGGCGGTACGTCGAAACCGGCCTTGCCGAAGCTCTCGACCATCACGTCACGGCGACGCTTGTAGACGCTGCGCACTTCCGCGATATCGGCACCGTCACCGTTCAGCGCGTGGGCTGCAGCCACCTGGATCGGCGTGAACGCGCCATAATCAAGGTAGGATTTGACGCGCGTCAGCGCTGCGATCAGCCGCTCGTTGCCGACAGCAAAGCCCATGCGCCAGCCGGGCATGGAGAAGGTTTTCGACATCGAGGTGAACTCGACGGCCACATCCATCGCACCCGGCACTTCGAGAACCGAAGGTGGCGGGTTGTTGTCGTCGAAGTAGATCTCCGAATAGGCAAGATCGGAGAGCACGATGATCTCGTGCTTCTTCGCAAACGCGATCACTTCCCTATAGAAATCCAGCGACGCGATATGCGCGGTCGGGTTGGATGGGTAATTGATGATGAGTGCCAGCGGCTTCGGGATCGAATGCTTCACCGCGCGTTCCAGCGGCGGAAAGAAGCTATCGTCCGGCTCGACAGACATGGAGCGGATCACGCCGCCCGCCATCAGGAAGCCGAAGGCGTGGATAGGGTATGTCGGATTGGGGCAGAGGATGACGTCACCGGGCGCGGTGATCGCCTGCGCCATGTTGGCGAAGCCTTCCTTAGAGCCGAGCGTTGCCACGACCTGCGTATCCGGGTTCAGCTTCACACCAAACCGGCGTGCATAGTAAGCAGCCTGCGCGCGGCGAAGGCCCGGAATGCCCTTGGAGGAGGAGTAGCGGTGCGTGCGCGGATCCTGGACCACTTCGCAGAGCTTGTCGACGATCGCCTGCGGAGTAGGTAGATCGGGATTGCCCATGCCGAGATCGATAATGTCCGCGCCACCCGCTCGCGCGCTTGCTTTCAAACGGTTCACCTGTTCGAAAACGTAGGGCGGCAGACGCCGGACTTTATGAAACTCTTCCATGTTGTTCCTCAAGGATGAAATCGAAGCAGAGCTCGTCCCGCTGCTCGAGCCTCACTTTATGCCATTTTTGCTTTGCGGCCAAATGTCCTCAAACGCAATAGCAATATCCGGCCGGATCGGCTCGTCGCCCTATTGGCCGGAAATACCGGCCTGGGCATCCTTGCCATGATCGGTGGCGAGCTTGCGGTACTCGACCACACGACGCTGATACTCCGCTTCGGAGATGGTGCCGGACTTGCGGGCTCGGGCAAGCGATGCCATGCGCGGCTCGGTCTTCTGGTAATCTGCATCTTCGATCTGCTCGTTGGCAGCGCGAAGCGTATAGTCGAATGTGGGATATGTGCCGGTGTCGCGCTTGACGATCGGACCCGGAGGCGGTGCCGTCCTGGTCTGCGTGATGACGGCCGGTGGCGGCGTATTGGGAATACCATCATCCAGCGCAAAGCTGTTGCTGTTGCAGCCGGACACAAGAGGCATGGCGCCGATACCGATGAAAAGCGGTAACCAGCCGATGCGACGCCTCAGTTTTTCCATGTCCGTACCCATTTTCTGTCGCCGGGGCCATCTACCCGGCAGCCTAGCCGCTGGCACTTGTATTCGGTTTCAGCCACAATGTACAAATGAAATCAGACGACAGCTGACGAGGAGGGCTCGCGTGGCGCAAAACTCCGGGGATAAGGGGACAGGCGGTCCGGAATTTCCGGGCTTCGACCCCAAGGCGGTCGAGGCCTATATCGTCAAGGACCCGCACGAGATGGCGATGAATTTCGCGCGTGCCATGGAAAACCTCGGCAAGGCCGCATCGGAATGGCTCGCGCCAAGGGAGCGCGGCGATATTCCAGACCCCGCGCTCGATCCGCTCAGTGATCTCATCAAGACGCTTTCGCAGGTCACCGAGTACTGGATTTCAGAGCCGCAACGGACGCTGCAAGCACAAACCCTGCTCTTCTCAAGCTATATGGGGATCTGGACGCGATCGCTCTCGCAATTCGGAGGCGCGCCTCAAGAGAGCGAGCCAGCGGCGCCGCCGAGAGACAAGCGATTCGCCGACGAGGACTGGGTGAAGAACCCGTTCTTTGCGTTCATGCGGCA
The DNA here is from genome assembly GCF_017876855.1 of Rhizobium sp. PvP014. NCBI lineage: Bacteria > Pseudomonadati > Pseudomonadota > Alphaproteobacteria > Hyphomicrobiales > Rhizobiaceae > Rhizobium > Rhizobium sp. PvP014. Next base: position 794,195 of record NZ_JAGIOT010000002.1, on the reverse strand, counting down.
AGTCTTCACGGTTACCGCTACCTGGGCCGAGACGCTGGTTGCTGAGGCGCAGGGGCTGGACGAGCACACGCGGCACAAGGCGGCATTCTACGTGAAGCAGGTGACCGCTGCGTTGTCGCCTGCAAATTTTGCGATCACCAATCCCGAAGTCTATCGCGCGACAGTCGCCTCGCACGGAGCCAATCTCGTCACCGGTATGAAAATGCTGGCCGAGGACATCATGGCCGGCGGCGGCGAGCTGAGACTTCGCCAGACGGATGCCTCCAAGTTTGCGCTCGGCCTCAATATCGCGCTTACACCCGGCAAGGTCGTCGCCCGCAACGACCTCTGCGAGGTTCTGCAATACGAACCGACGACGGAGACGGTCTTCAAACGGCCGCTGGTCATCGTGCCGCCCTGGATCAACAAGTTCTACATTCTCGACCTGACACCGCAAAAGAGCTTCATCAAGTGGTGCGTCGACCGCGGGCACACCGTGTTCGTGATCTCCTGGGTCAATCCCGACAGGCGCCATGCGGCCAAGGGATGGGAAGCCTACATGCACGAGGGCATCGATTTTGCGCTCGACACGATCGAGACGTCGACCGGCGAACGCGAGGTCGATGCGATCGGCTACTGCGTCGGCGGCACGTTGCTGGCGGCTACGCTCGCCTTCCACGCCAAGACAAACGTGAAAAGGATCGCATCGGCGACGTTCCTCGCTACCCAGGTCGACTTTACTTATGCAGGCGACCTCAAGGTCTTCGTCGACGAGGCGCAGGTTTCGACGATCGAGACCTATATGAACGCGACCGGCTATTTCGACGGGTCGAAGATGGCGGCGGCATTCAACATGCTGCGTGCGTCCGAGCTGATCTGGCCTTACGTGGTCAATAACTATCTCAAGGGCCAGGAGCCGCTGCCGTTCGACCTGCTGTATTGGAATTCGGACTCGACCCGGATGACACCTGCCAACCACGCCTACTACCTGCGCAATTGCTACCTCGATAACAAGCTCTCCAACGGCCTGATGGAACTTGCCGGGGAGCGTCTGTCGCTGAAGGACATCGTCATTCCCGTTTATAATCTTGCCACAAGCGAAGACCACATCGCGCCTGCGAAATCCGTGTTCCTCGGCTCGTCGCTGTTTGGCGGTTCGGTCGATTTCGTGCTGGCTGGATCCGGCCATATCGCAGGCGTCGTCAATCCGCCGGAAAGACGGAAGTACCGATACTGGACCGATGGCCAATTGAAGGACACGCTGGAGGACTGGGTTGCCGGCTCGCAGGAGCATGAGGGGTCGTGGTGGACGCATTGGCAGGACTGGATCGGACCGAAAGCGGGTAACCAGGTGCCGGCCCGAAAGCCCGGCGGGTCCGCGCTCACCGCGTTGGCCGACGCACCGGGAACCTACGTTCTCGTCCGCGACTGACACTTCCCAGCATTCCAGAAGAACCTCATGCGCTTTGATCGCCGCTCGTCTCCGCAACGCTTGTCCAGCGCTACAAGCGCTTCCTGTTCGACGCGGTGCTGGAGGATGGCACGCCGTTTACCGGGTCGTGTCCGAATACCGGCTCCATGCGGGGATTGACGGAGCCCGGGTCGAGGATCTGGGTATCGGAGCATGACAGCCCGACCCGCAAATACCGTCACATGTTCGAAATGGTCGAGGCCGGCGGCAAGATGGTCGGCATCAATACCGGACTGCCCAACAGGCTAACCGAAGAAGCGATCCGTGCCGGCCTGATCCCCAGCCTTTCCGGCTACGGCACGATCCTGCGCGAGCAGAGATACGGGCGTAACTCCCGCATCGACTTTCTCCTCAAGCAGGAAAATCTGCCGGATGCCTATGTGGAAGTGAAGAACGTCCATTTCAGCCGTTCAGCGGGGCTCGCCGAATTTCCTGACACCGTGACGAAGCGCGGCGCCAAGCATCTCGAGGAGCTCGGCGATATGGTGGAGGCAGGTCACCGGGCGGTGATGATCTACCTCATTCAGCGTCACGACTGCACGCGGTTTTCGATCTGCAGCGATCTCGACCCGATGTATGCGATCGCATTCGCTCGTGCCAAGGCGCGCGGCGTCGAGGCCTATGCGCTCCGCTGCCGCGTCACTCGCGAGGAAATCATAGCGTCGGGAATGGTTATGATGGACGAACCCCGCCCCTCTGTTTTATGAACTGTGGGAGTTGCGAGAGAAATATCATGGTCAATTACATCGAGGCGGTTTCCGCCCCCTCAAAAAACACGGGTGCTATCCGTCTCTACGATACGGCGCAGGATTTTGACGGCATGCGCAAGGCCTGCCAGCTGACGGCGCGCTGCCTCGACGAACTTGCGGCGATCGTTCAGCCGGGCATCACCACCAATGCGATCGACCGTTTCGTGTTCGAGTTCGGCATGGACAATGGCGCCCTTCCCGCAACGCTTGGCTATCGCGGCTACAAATACTCGGTCTGCACCTCGATCAACCATGTCGTCTGCCACGGGATGCCTGAGGACAAGCCGCTGCGCGAGGGCGATATCGTCAATATCGACGTCACCTATATCCTCGATGGCTGGCACGGCGATTCCAGCCGCATGTATCCAGTCGGACAGATCAAACGCGCTGCCGAACGGTTGATGGACGTGACCTACGAATGCCTTCTGCGGGGCATCGCAGCCGTGAAGCCCGGCGCCCGCACCGGCGCGATCGGCGAAGCGATCCAGTCCTATGCGGAGGCCGAGCGCTGCTCGGTCGTGCGCGATTTCTGCGGCCACGGCGTCGGTCGTCTGTTCCACGACTCTCCGAACATCCTCCATTACGGCCGCGCCGACGAAGGGCCGGAAATCCGGGAAGGCATGATCTTTACGATCGAGCCGATGATCAATCTCGGTAAGCCGCATGTGAAGGTTCTTTCCGATGGCTGGACCGCCGTCACCCGCGACCGGTCGCTGTCGGCACAATACGAGCATGCGGTCGGTGTCACCGCGACGGGATGCGAGGTGTTCACCCTGTCGCCCGGCGGTCTCGACCGGCCAGGCCTGCCTCCATTGCAGGCCTGACCATGACCAACCCGCCCGTCTCCTCGCATGACCCTATGGAAGCAAAAGAGGACGACGGGGCGGCCCTGTCTGTCGATGAACGCGGGTTCTTTGCCGAGACGCAGTCCAAGAGGCCGACGGCCAAACTTCCGCAAATCGGATCTCCTGCCGTCACGCAAGAACATTACCACGGCCACCGTGAGCGGTTGCGGGAGAAGTACCGGGACCACGGAGACGCGTCGCTCGCAGACTACGAGATTCTCGAACTCCTGCTTTTCCGCTCCATCCCGAGGCGCGATACCAAGCCGCTCGCGAAAGCATTGATTGCTCGCTTCGGAAACCTTGCCAGCGTGCTTGGCGCGCCGCTCGGACTGCTGCAGGAGGTCAAGGGTATCGGCGAGGCCGTCGCGCTCGACCTCAAGCTTGTCGCGACGACGGGGCAGCGGATGCTGCGAAGCGAGTTGCGGGGCAAGCAGGTGCTTTCGTCCTGGTCTTCGGTGATTGATTACTGCCATGCCGCCATGGCCTATGAGGCACGAGAACAGTTCCGCGTTCTCTTTCTCGACAAGCGCAACGCATTGATCGCAGACGAAATCCAGGGGCATGGAACGGTCGACCACACGCCGGTCTATCCGCGCGAAGTGGTGCGGCGAGCCCTGGAGCTTTCGGCGACTGCGCTCATCCTCGTCCACAACCACCCGAGCGGCGACCCTACCCCGTCACGCGCAGATATCGACATGACGCGGACGATCGTCGAGACGGCAAAGCCACTCGGCATCACCGTCCACGACCACATCATCATCGGCAAGGACGGTCATGCCAGCCTCAAGGGTCTGAAGCTGATCTGACCTTCAGCGACAGCCGATCACGCGACCTGCACGACATGGCCGTCGGAGACTTCGCGATACTCGCGAACCGGTGGGCGGTAATCCATGCCGCGCACCGGGCTTTTCAGCTCGTCGTTGGAAATGCCCCGTCTGATCCCCCGCCTTGCCGGATCCGGCACAGGCACGGCCGCCATGAGCTTCTTGGTGTACGGATGCTGCGGATTGTCGAACACGGCCGCCCGCGGCCCGATCTCGACGATTTCACCGAGATACATGACCGCCACCCGGTGGCTGACCCGTTCCACCACCGCCATGTCGTGACTGATGAACAGGAAGGACAGGTTGAGGCTCTGCTGCAGATCGAGCAGGAGGTTGCAGACTTGCGCCTTGATCGACACGTCCAGCGCCGACACGCTTTCATCGGCAACGATCACCTTCGGATCGAGGGCAAGCGCCCGCGCGATCGCTATGCGCTGGCGCTGGCCGCCCGAGAATTCGTGCGGGTACCGTTTTGCCATGTCGGCGGAAAGGCCGACCTTTTCGAGAAGATCGGCAGTCTTTTCCCGCGCCTGTTTCACCGTGCCCAGCCGGTGCTTGATGAACGGTTCGGATATGGCCGAGCCCACCGTCATGCGCGGATTGAGCGATGAAAACGGATCCTGGAAGATCATCTGGACGGACTTGCGCATGTTGCGCAGGCTGACCTGATCGAGCCGCAGGACATCGTAGCCATCGAGCGAGATATCGCCGCCGGTCGGATCGACGAGGCGCATGATCGAGCGGCCCGTGGTCGACTTGCCGCAACCGGACTCACCGACCAGAGCCAGCGTTTCGCCCTGGAACAGATCGAAGGACACATTTTCCACCGCATGCACCGCGCCGGTCTGGCGCGACAGGAGGCCGGAGCGGATCGGGAAACGGGTCACCAGGTTCTTGACGCTAAGGACCGGTGTGCGGCCCTTTTCGACGGTGCCGGCCACTTCGATCGGCTCGACGGCCAACCCGGTTTTCATGTCGACCACGGGGAAGCGGGTCGGCCAGGCATGGTTCTGCATCGATCCCAGCTTCGGCACCGCCGAAAGAAGTGCCCGCGTATAGGGATGCTTGCCGCGGTGGAAGATCTCCTCCGTCGGTCCGGTCTCGACCTCGTCGCCGCGGAACATGACGATGGTGCGGTCGGCAATCTCGGCCACCACGCCCATGTCATGGGTGATGAAGAGGACCGACATGCCCTCCTCTTCCTGCAGCACCTTGATGAGATCGAGGATCTGTCCCTGGATGGTGACGTCGAGCGCCGTGGTCGGCTCGTCCGCGATCAGGAGCTTCGGCTTCGAGGCGAGCGCCATGGCAATCATCACGCGCTGACGCATGCCGCCGGAGAACTGGTGCGGATATTCGTCGAACCGGGATTGTGCGTTGGGGATCCGCACCTTTTCGAGCAGCCTGACGGTCTCGGCGCGCGCTTCCTGCTTGGACATGCCCTTGTGACGGGTGAGAACCTCCGAAATCTGCCGGCCGATGGTGAAGATCGGATTGAGCGAGGTCATCGGCTCCTGAAAGATCATGGATGCTTCGTTGCCGCGCACCCCGCGCATGTCCTTTTCAGAAATGGACAGAAGATCGCGTCCGTTCAGCATTACCTCGCCTTCAATGCGGCTCGTGTTGGACGCAAGCAGGCGCATGATCGACAGGGACGTCACGGATTTTCCCGAGCCGGATTCTCCGACGATGGCAACGGTTTCGCCAGGCATCACATCGAAGGAGACATTTCGGACGACGCTCTTCCAATCGCCATCGACGAGGAAAGAGGTGGTGAGGTTCTTGACGGAAAGGACAGGAACAGTCGGCGTGGAGGTCTGGCTCATCGGGTGACCCTTACTTGAGCGTCAAAGGGGTGGCGTAGGAGGCTGACGGACGTTTTTCTGCCAGCCGTTGCGCTTCGAGCGCAGCAATCTTTTCGTCGATGACGCGACGGTCGGTCATGCCGTGGGGGATTTCCCGGGTCGGCATGGTCTCAGCGACGTGCAGGAAGCGCTCCTGCGCAACGGCATAGAGGCGGCGCAGTTCGAAAAGCGGCTCGGGGTGATCATCGGCGTTGATCCGCAGCCAGGGATAATCCTGGTCGCGGTAGATGACGAGCGCTGCCGACTGGCGGCCGCGCTTGTCGCCGCCTGCCGCCTCGCCCGCGTCCATGGCATCGAGCAGGCGTTCGGCAAGCGGTGCGCCGCGTGCAGCCGCTTCGTTGTAGACACGCATGGTCTCGGCGATCACCTGCGGTCCCGCCAGCATGTTGCCCGCAACCGAGACGTTGCGATCCACGAGATGACCGGCCCAATCGACGCAGTTTTCACCGGTGAAAGCGGCGTTGCGACCATGGGCGTCGATGAGGTGCATCTGCCGCTGGCGGTGGCCGTCGTCGCGCGCAGTTAGGCTTGCAATGACCTCATCCGGTGACCTGCCCTCCTCGAGAAGCTTCAGGCCATCGGTTCCATAAAGCGGGCTGACGAAGGCCTGGGTGGCGATAGCGCCCACCCTGCCCCTGATATGCGGCACGGCGCATCCAACCGCGAAGAAACGGCTGGCGACGGCTATGCCCAGATGTCCCGTGTCTTGATCACGCGCGACGATTGACCAGGTCATGGTTCACCGTCCAATCGCATAGGCTTGCATCAGGCGTGGCGTTGCAGCCGCCCTCAGCAGACCGTCTGCATCGCGACGCGCAGCCGTCAGGCGGCCGACCGTCCATGGATCGGCGACGGTGACCTTGTGGCCGCGACGGCGGAGGTCTTCGAGTGCGGCTTCACCGATACTGCTCTCGACCATGATCTCGCCCGGCGAGCTCGTGCGCGGATAGAACGAACCGGGGAAATGCGAGGTGTGGAACAGCGGCATGTCGATCGAGGCCTGCAGGTTCTTGCCGTGATGGGCGTAGCGCAGGAAGAACGGCAGCTGCCACTGGTCCTGCTGGTCGCCGCCGGGTGTGCCGAACACCATGGAGGGTTTGCCCTGATGAAGAGCAAGCGACGGTGTCAGCGTCGTGCGCGGGCGTTTTCCAGGCGCAAGCGAGGTCGGCAGGCCTTCCTTCAGCCAGAACATCTGGGCACGCGAGTTGAGTGCAAAACCGAGACCCGGAACGATCGGCGACGACTGCAGCCAGCCGCCCGACGGTGTGGTCGAGACCATGTTGCCCCAGCGATCGATGACGTCGATATGCACCGTGTCGCCGCGCTTTTCGGTGAGGTGCGACATGGTCGGCTCGTAAACCGTGCCGGTGCCGCTCATCTCCGCCAGCATCGCCATCGTCGCATCGACCTGGCGCTCATAGCCCGGAACCGTGCCGGGGCGCAGTTCCATCGAAGCGGTGCTGCCGATCAGCTTGCGGCGTTCGGCGTTGTAGCCTTCCGACAGCAGGTATTCGGTCGGGATCTGGCTGAATTCCGGATCGCCGTAATAGACCTCGCGGTCGGCAAACGCGAGCTTCATCGCCTCGACGACAGTATGGACGAAATCGGGACCGGCCGGGTCCATCGCCTCGAGATCGAAGCCCTTGAGGAGTGCCAGCGACTGCAGCAGCACCGGTCCCTGACCCCAGGCCGGGGTCTTGGCGATCGTCCAGTCCTGGTAATCGAGCGTTTGCGGCGCTTCGATGGTGGCGCTCCAGTTCGCCATATCGTCGGCGGTCAGCACGCCCTTGTGCTTCGAACCACTCGCGTCCATCACCTCGGCGGTCTTCAGAAAGGTGTCGATCGCTTCGGCCACGAAGCCGCGATAGAACGCGTCACGGGCCGCCTGGACCTGTTCCTCGCGTCCGGATTTGGCTTCCGATTCGGAAATGATCCGCTTGTAGGTTTCGGCGAGAACGGGGTTCCTGAAATTGGAGAGTGCTTCCGGCGCAACGCCACCCGGCAGCCATGTCTCATAGGATGTCGGCCATTCCTTCCGGAAGAATTCAGCCAGGCCCTTGATCGTGTTCGACACGCGCGGAAGCACCGGATGGCCATGCTCGGCGTAGTAGATCGCCGGCTCCAGAACCTCGCGAACGGTCATCGTTCCATAGTCGCGCAGCATGAGCATCCAGCCGTCGAATGCGCCGGGAATGACGGTCGAGAGAAGGCCGTCGCCCGGAATGAGCTTCAGACCTTCCGACGTATAGTGCTCGATGGTGGCACCGGCCGGCGCCGGCCCTTGAGCGCAGATGACTTCGACCTTGTCGGTCTTCTTCGAGTAGAAGACGGCCGGCATGTCGCCGCCCGGGCCGCACAGATGCGGTTCGACAATCTGCAGAACGAAGCCCGTCGCGACCGCTGCGTCGAAGGCATTGCCGCCCTTTTCGAGGATCGCCATGCCGACGGCGGAGGCAATCCAGTGGGTGGAGGTGACGACACCGAAGGTGCCGAGGATTTCGGGGCGCGTGGTGAATTCGGTCATTCCAGGTATTCCTTATATAATTCTCTTGTCCGCCGGGCGTTACGCCTCGCGCGGATCCAGTGCATCGCGCAGGCCGTCGCCCAAAAGGTTGAAGCCGATGACGACGAGGAAGATCGCAATCCCCGGCCACATCGCCATCCACGGCGCCTGGCTCAGGAAGTTCTTGGCCGTGTTCAGCATCGAACCCCAGCTTGGTGCCGGCGCCTGCTGACCGAGGCCGAGGAAGGACAGGCTGGCTTCGGCGATAATCGCGGTCGCCACCGTCAGGGTGGCCTGAACGATGATCGGGGCAAACACGTTCGGCAGGATGTAGCGGGTCATGATGTCGACGTGGTTGAGACCGATTGACCGTGCCCCTTCGACATAATCCTCCGTCTTCACCGCAAGCACCTGGCCGCGGGTGAGACGCACGAAGACCGGCATGGCGGAGAGGCCGATGGCGATCATCGCGTTGGTGAGGCTCGGGCCGAGGAAGGCGGCAAGCGCGATCGCGGTGATCAGGAACGGCATCGCCAGCAGCGCTTCCGTCACACGCTGGATGACCTGATCGACCCAGCCGCCGAAATAGCCGGACAGCAGCCCGAACGGCACGCCAATGGCAACCGCGATGGCAACGGAGACGACGCCTGCCATCAGCGATGCACGCGCGCCCCAGATCATGCGCGACAGAATATCGCGGCCGAGATCGTCGGTGCCCAGCCAATGGGCGGCGGACGGCGCCTTGCGCAGTGCCGACCAGCTGGTCGCGATCGGGTCGGCGATCGGCAGGATCGGAGCGGCGATGGCAATGATCGCGAAAAAGGCGATGATCACCATTCCGACCATCGATCCGCGGTTGGCGCGCATCTTGCGCCATGCCCTGCTTTTCTGGCGCGGCTTTGCGATCGGTGCGGTCTGTTCGATAGCGGTCATAGCGTTGCCCTCAGGCGCGGGTTGAGGAGAACGTAGAGAATATCGGCAATGAGGTTCATGACGATAAAGCCGATGGCCGTGCACATGACGATGCCCTGAACGACCGCATAGTCACGGGTAAAGACGGCATCGACGGTGAGCTTGCCAAAGCCCGGAATGGTGAAGATCTGCTCCGTGAGGACGGCACCGCCGAGCAGCTCTCCGAACAGCAGCGCCGACAGGGTGATGATCGGCAGCAGTGCGTTGCGGAACGTGTGGCTGAGAATGACTTCGCGCGGCGACAGTCCCTTGGCGCGGGCAGTGCGGATATAGTCCGAACTCAACACACCGAGCATGGCCGAGCGGGTATGACGCATCAGCTGCGCGGCGAGCGCCGTCGACAGGACGAAGGCCGGCATGATCATGGTTTTGAGCGAGCGGACGGGATCGACGAAGATCGATTCGTAACCGGATGCCGGCAGCCAGCCGAGATTGACCGACACCAGCAGGATCAGCATGATTCCCAGCCAGAAATTCGGGATCGACAGGCCAGACAGCGCGACGACATTGGCGACGTAATCGAGCGTGCGGTTCTTGTAGACCGCTGCCAGAATGCCGGCCGGAATACCGATCAGCATGGCCAGGATCATGGCCATCACCGCGAGCTGGATCGTGACCGGCAGTTTCTGGCCGATCAGTTCCAGCACCGGCTGGTTGGTGCGCAGCGAGACGCCGAAGTCGCCGACCATGATGCCGCCAACCCAGGAGAGATACTGGGTGATGATGGGATCGTTGAGATGATATTTTTCGCGCAGGAATTCGATCGTCGCGGGATCCCGCTCTTCACCGGCCATGGCGAGGATGGGATCGCCCGGCAGCAGTTTCTGCAGCGAGAAGACGAAGATCGAGATGATCAGCAGGGTCGGGATCGCGACCAGCAGGCGCTTTCCGATATAGACAGGCATGGCATCGCCCTCGTGATTTCAGGTGACCGCGCGGAATGTCTTCCGCGCGGTATGCGATGGGAAATTACTTCTTGGAGACGCCAAGGAAGCGCATCATGCCATCCGGCGACGGCACGAAACCTTCGACCTTGTTGGAAATGGCATAGGCGTAGGGCTGATGGCCGAGGTAGATGATCGGCATGTCGTCGTTGAGGATGACGCCTGCGGCATCGTACTTTTCCTTGCGGACCGCTTCATCCGGCGATGTGCGGGCTTCATTCAGGAGCTTGTCGACTTCCGGATTGCAGTACTTCACGTCGTTGATGCCGCCCTTGCAGGTGACGAACTGGTGCAGGTTGCCATCGGGATCGATACGGCCCGACCAATCGGAGCGGCTGAGCTGGTAGTTGCCGGCCGTCTGTTCCGACAGAAGCGTCGCAAATTCGGTTGCCTTCAGCGTGACGTTGAAGCCCGCTTCCGCCACCATCGACTGGATGACCTGCATCATCTGGGTCTGGGTGGTGCTGTTGGCGTGCTGCAGCTCGATGTCGAGCGTCTCGTGGCCCGCTTCCTTCATGAGCTGCTTCGCCTTTTCGATATCGCGCGCCGGCACCGGCAGGTTCTTGTTGAACCAGGGGCTGGACGACGGGAACGGCTGGTTACCGGCAAGCGACGTGCCTTCGAAGACGATCTGGCCGATTGCTTCGCGGTCGATCGCCAGCGAGAAGGCCTGGCGCAGGCGCTTGTCCTTGCCGAGCGGGTTGTCCGCACGGGGACCGTTGGCGAGGTTGACATACATCGCCATGTAGCCCGGGCCGATGACGTCGGCATAGGTGAGGTTCGGGTCGCTCTTGACCGATTCGGCATCGGACGCCGAGATGCGCTCGGCGATATCGAGGTCACCCGACCGCAGGTTGGCAAGCTTTACGGTCGTGTCCGGGATTGGCAGATAGGTGATCTTGTCGACGAGGATCCGGTCCTTGTCCCAGTAGTCGGCGAACTTCTCGAGCACGATACGGTCCTGCTGGATGCGCTCGACAAACTTGAACGGACCGGCGCAGACCGGCTTCGAGCCGAAATTGGCACCGAGTTCCTTGGCGGCCTTCGGCGCAACGATCATGCCGGCACGGTCGGAAAGCTGGGCAAGAAGCGTCACGTCCGGAGACTTCAGCGTGAACTTGACTTCAAGCGGGCCGCTGGCCTCAACCTTTGCGACCGAGGAAAGCTCGCTTTTGCGGCGCGACTCCGGCAGCGTCATGTTGCGCTCGATCGTTGCGACGACGGCTGCGGCATCCAGCGTTTCGCCGTCGTGGAACTTGACGCCGTCGCGGATCTTCATGGTCAGCACTGTGCCGCCTTCAGACCAGTTCCATTCGGTCGCAAGCTGCGGAATGATCTTCATATCCTGCGAGATGTCGACCAGCTTATCGCACATCGCGGTATAGACGATGCGGCCGACGAAGGTGCGCGACTGCGCCGGATCGAGAACGTCGGCATCGTCATTGAGACCGATGCGCAATTCGCTTGCCATGGCAGGCAGAGACATGATCGCGCTGGCGAGCAGTGCGGCAGTGAGCGTGGCAAATTTCTTCATCATTGTTCCTCTGGTCCATTCAGGTTTGTCGGTCATTTTTCTTGTTGGCCGGCCTTTGTGGCCGGCAGTCTGGGATGGCTAGGACGCAACGCTGAGCGTGTCGTCGTCGCGGATACCGATCTGCTCGCCTTCCGGCGAATGGTCATCGAGGGCCTCGAGCGAGGTGGCCCGGATCAGCCGCTCCTGGTGCATCAGAAGATGCTCGCGCATCGCCTCGCCTGCCCGGCCCGGATCGCGGGCGGCGATGGCGTCGACGATTGCGATATGCTGCTGGTACGACGTGCGGCCATTGGTTCCGGTCTTGCGCGCACGCTCACGAATGGATTGCCACGCGGCATCCTGACGGATGCGGTTGACCACGTCGAAGATCGACAGGAACAGCTTGTTGCCGGCGCTTTGCGCGATCTGGCGGTGCAGCGATCCATCCCAGAGTTCCTTGGAATCCGCATCCGAACTCTGGCCGGTCTTGTCTGCCAGGTAGCGCATGCGCTCGATTTCGGCGGGCTTTGCACGCATCGCTGCAAGCTGGGCGAGCTGTGGCTCCAGGCGAAGGCGAACCTCCATGATTTCCATGATGTCGGTACCGGCAACCAGCGCGTCGACGTGGTCGCTCCAGCCGTCAGGCTTTTCGCCGACAAAGGTTCCGGCACCCTGGCGGCGCCAGATCAGCCCCTCCGACTCGAGCACCTCAAGCGCCCGTCGAACAGCACGGCGCCCGACATTGAGCGTTTCAGCAAGCGCCCGCTCCGTCGGCAGCCGCCCTTCCGCTCCGAATTTCTCCGAGTGAATCAGATCGCGGAGCTTCTCTAACGCGTAGTAGGAATTGTCTTGGGGTTCGGTCTGCATTGAACGTACCATTGTCCGGACCAATTCATGATTGGTTCGAATGAAAGACATTTCCCGGCGAGGGTCAAGACGTTTTTTGTGCATCCTATTTTTCTGCACAAAACATACGCAACCCGAGACAGCCGTTCTACGCTTGCGGCCTTTCCTGCAATCAAACATTCAGAATAGATTGGTAGGAGACGACGCAGGTAGGCTATTGCAGCGTAACAGCGGGATTCGAGAAGCGGAGCAGTCCATGAACCAGTACGACCTCATTGTTGTCGGCAGCGGCCCTGCCGGTCGCCGCGCAGCCATTCAAGCCGCCAAGCTCGACCGGAAAGTGCTCGTCATCGAGCAGGGCCGACGGGTAGGCGGCGTTTCCGTGCATACCGGCACCATCCCGTCGAAGACGCTGCGCGAAACCGCGTTGAACCTCTCCGGCTGGCGCGAGCGCGGTTTCTACGGCCGATCCTACAGGGTCAAGGAAGAGATCAGTGCCGAGGACCTTCGCCGCCGGTTGCTGATCACGCTCGACCATGAAGTCGAGGTGCTCGAACACCAGTTCGCCCGCAACCGCGTCCAGCACCTTCGTGGCAAGGCGAGCTTTCTGTCGACCGATACGATGGAGGTGCTGAAGGACGACGGAGAAGCGGTTCAGGTCAAAGCCAAAAGCATCCTGCTTGCCGTCGGCACGCGCCCGTTTCGCCCAGACTACATGCCCTTCGACGGCAAGACGGTGATCGACAGCGACGAACTGCTCGAAATCGAAAAACTGCCGCGCTCGATGGTGGTCATCGGCGCCGGCGTTATCGGTATCGAATATGCGACGATCTTTTCCGCGCTCGACACCGCCGTCACCGTCATCGATCCGAAGGCGACGATGCTCGACTTCATCGACAAGGAGATCATCGAGGATTTCACCTACCAGCTGCGCGACCGCAACATGAAGCTGTTGCTGGGCCAGAAGGTCGAGAAGGTGGAGCACCTTCCCGACGGCAAGGTCTCGGTCACGATCGATACCGGCCGTAAGATCATCACCGACATGGTGCTGTTTGCCGCCGGCCGCATGGGCGCGACCGACAGCCTCAACCTGGCAGCAGCCGGCCTCGACGCCGATAACCGCGGCCGTCTGAAGGTCAATCCGGAAACCTTCGAGACCTCCGTCCCCGGCATCTATGCCGCGGGCGATGTCATCGGCTTTCCGAGCCTTGCCTCGACATCGATGGAACAGGGCCGAATTGCCGCTCGCGTCGCCGTCGGCGCAATTGCCAAGGAGCCACCGAAGTATTTTCCCTACGGGATCTACGCCGTGCCGGAGATTTCGACCTGCGGCCTGACGGAAGAGGAAATGAAGGAGCGCGGCATTCCCTACGAATGCGGCATCGCCCGTTTCCGCGAGACCTCCCGCGGCCACATCATGGGCCTCGACCACGGCATGTTGAAGCTGATCTTCTCATTGAAGACGCGCCGCCTTCTCGGCGTGCACATCATCGGCGAAAACGCCACCGAACTCGTGCATATCGGCCAGGCGGTTCTCAACCTGAAGGGTACCGTCGAATATTTCGTCGAGAACACCTTCAACTACCCGACGCTTGCCGAAGCCTACAAGATCGCCGGCCTTGATGCCTGGAACCGGATGGGCGAGCTGCCGAAGGGCGACGCACAACACGAGACGGTCCAGCTGACGGATACCAACACGTCGACTACCGTCGAGACGTCGGTTAAGTCGGAAAAGAAGAAAACCTCTTCCAGGTAAGAATGACCGGAAGAGACAAGCAAAAAGCCGCCCCGAAAGGAGCGGCTTTTTTGTGGGTCCGACATGACACCAGATACAAAAATGGCCCCTCTCGGGGCCATTTGTCTGAAATGGTGTCGCTATTAACGCGAGTAGAATTCGACGACCAGCGACGGTTCCATGATGACCGCGTAGGGTACATCGGCCAGGCTCGGGATGCGAGCGAAGGTGGCAACCATCTTGTTGTGATCGACTTCGATGTAGTCAGGAACGTCGCGTTCTGCGAGCGAAACGGCTTCCAGAACGGTGACCATCTGCTTCGACTTCTGGCGAACTTCGACAACGTCGCCAGCCTTGCAGCGGTACGAACCGATGTTGACCTTGACGCCATTGACCGTGACGTGGCCGTGGTTGACGAACTGACGAGCAGCGAACACGGTCGGAACGAACTTTGCGCGGTAGACGATGGCGTCCAGACGCGATTCCAGCAGGCCGATCAAGTTTTCACCGGTGTCGCCCTTGCGGCGGTTGGCTTCTTCATAGATCGCGCGGAACTGCTTCTCGCGGATGTCGCCGTAGTAGCCCTTCAGCTTCTGCTTGGCGCGCAGCTGCACACCGAAGTCGGAAAGCTTACCCTTGCGGCGCTGACCGTGCTGGCCAGGACCGTATTCGCGGCGGTTAACCGGCGACTTCGGGCGGCCCCAGATGTTTTCGCCCATACGGCGATCGATTTTGTACTTAGACGATTCGCGCTTGCTCATCGTATTTCCTTTCAGAAAGTTACACCGGTTCGTTGCCGAACCGGATGAAGGAAACACGCCCTCCTCTGAACCTCGATTTAGAGGTTCTGACAGGCTTCTCACGAAAAGCGTTCGGAGAGTGCCACGGGACATGTCGTTGAAACACCCGGTGTTGCCACCGGGCGTTGGCGGGTCTTTAGGCGGCTGTCATCAAAATGTCAACAGCAGCCGGGTCGCTGCGGGCTTATTCCGCAGCAATCTTGAGATCGCCCTCATCAGGCGCTTCGGCACTGCCGGGCGCCGTTTCCGCCTGCAGCTCCGGAAACGCGACGATGCGCTTGCCGGTAAAGTCGGAATGGACCACGACCAGCCCCTGCTCTTCGAAATAGCCCAGCAGACGGCGTGCGCGGCGTGCGGAGTGCGTGCCGTAGGCGCGGGCAATCCGTGCATCGGACGGGCATGGTTCGCCGCCGAGTGCCGCCTTTGCCATCATCAGAAACACGCCCTGAAGGTTATCCGAAACACTGTTCGACATGGACAGCACCGTCGTCCAGGCTTCGCTCGAGGCCATCGCAGCATCGACCCCGGAACGGGCAATCGCCGTGCGGCGACGGAAGTCGCTGAGCGACAGCGGCGGGCCCGGCAGACGACGCATGCGGGCGCGAACGAGGAAGTCCTGATAGAGAACCGCGTCCGTCCGATAGGCCGATTGCGGATCGTCGAGGATCTCGGCCATGACCGCCATCAGCCGATCCTCACGCTCCTCGACCGTAAGCACGGGCACCGGCGTCCGCGGCTCGGCGGCAGCCGGCTGAAGGGAAGCAGGCGTCGAGCGCGAGAGTTCCGCCAGAATATCGGTGGTCGGCCGTGGCGCCGGCACCTGGCGGCGGTTCGCCGTCAAAGGCCGGGTGAATTCTTCTGGATCCGGCGTGAAGATGAGACCTTCGACATCCAGATGCGCGTCCGGCAGCGGCATCAGCTTTGGGCTGGACGAACGGGCCGATGTCTCGACATTGCCGATGATGATCGGCAGAGGCCGACGCGACAGAGCCGGACCGAGCGCGACGAAGTTGCCGCGCTTCAGATCGCGGAACATTTCCGCCTGACGCCGATCCATGCCGAGCAGGTCAGCGGCGCGGGCCATGTCGATATCAAGAAACGTGCGACCCATGAGGAAGTTGGAGGCCTCGGCTGCGACGTTCTTCGCAAGCTTTGCCAGGCGCTGAGTGGCAATGACGCCGGCCAGACCGCGCTTACGGCCACGGCACATCAGGTTGGTCATCGCCCCGAGCGACATTTTGCGTGCATCTTCGGAGACGTCGCCACCAACCGATGGCGCAAACATCTGGGCTTCGTCGACCACGACCAGAACCGGATACCAGTAGTCGCGATCGGCATCGAACAGGCCGTTCAAAAAGGCGGCGGCGGCGCGCATCTGCTCTTCGAGATCAAGGCCTTCGAGGGTCAGGACGCAGGACACGCGGTTTTTGCGGATACGGTTGGCAATGCCCGCGAGTTCGGCTTCGGTGCGTTCGCCATCGACGACGACATGACCGTATTTGTCGGCCAGCGTGACGAAATCACCTTCCGGATCGATCACGACCTGCTGGACCCACGGTGCGGACTGTTCCAGCAGCCGCCGCAGAAGATGCGACTTGCCCGAGCCCGAGTTGCCCTGGACGAGGAGACGCGTTGCCAGAAGCTCCTCGATATCGAGCTTGGCCGGATCACCCCCGGTCAGAGTTCCCATATCGATGCCGACCTGCAATGCCTTACCTCGTATGCCGTCTACACGCGGTCAAAGACCGCCAAACATTCTCACTAACAGAGAAAGGGATTCGTTTCGCCGTGCAAGAGAGGAAATGCACAGGCTTTGCGGTCAGGCCGCTGCCCGCTTGAAGCCGAGCGACAGAAGCCCTGCCCCGATCATCAGCGAACCACCGGTCCGGTTGACGATTTTCTGTACCCGTGGCCTGCGGATCTGGTTGCGGGCCAGGGAGGCGAGAAGCCCGTAGAGCGTGGCGTTGATCGTCGCCAGAACCAGAAACGTCACCTCGAAAACAGCCATCTGAAAGAACAGCGGTTTTGACAGATCGAGAAACTGCGGCAGGAAGGCGACGAAGAACACGATGCCCTTCGGATTGAGCGCGGTGACCACGTAGGTGTGCAGCAGGATGCGCAACGGTCTGGCTTGCGGCAGCTCCCCCTCGCCGGCTGCGACCTCTGGATCCATCACGGGTGCGCGCCACAGTTTGATGCCGAGATAGATCAGATAGGCGGCGCCCACCCATTTGAGGATCGTGAACAGCATCGCAGACGTGGCGAGCAAGGCGCCCAACCCCAGCATCGAGGCGGTCATTGCCGTGAAGTCCCCGAGTGCCACGCCAGCGACTGTCGCGGTCGCCACCTTTCGCCCGTGCGTCATCGCATAGGAGATGACGAGCAGGATCGTCGGTCCGGGAATGGCCAGAAGAATCGTGGATGCGGCGACGAAGGCCAGCCAGTTTTCAATCGACATCGTGTCTGCTACTGATCCGGTAGGCCGAGCAAGCCACCGAATTTAGCCGATGACAAGAGGGCTAGACCCGCAAACCAAACCCTTGCATCAGACGCTGCGTGGCAAAATCCGGATTGCCCGACGTGAACACCGCGAAGTCGAACTCGCCGGGGTATTGCACACCATCCAGAAGCGGCACCTTGCGCCGGGCCTGTCGGGCGATCGCCTCGGCCGGATCGAGCCAGTCGACCGGCCAGGGTGCCAGGCGGCGGAACAGGTTCGCCATGAAGGGATAATGCGTACAGGCGAGAACGACGATATCGGTCTTGCGGCCGTCCTTCTCGACGAAGCAGGGCATGATTTCGGCTAGGACAGCGTCGTCCGACAGGTTCTCGCCGCGGATATAGGCTTCCGCCATGCGGGCCAGATTTTCCGATCCGACAAGCCTCACGTGACACTGCGTGGCAAAGGACTGGATCAGATCACGCGTATAGGCGCGCTTGACGGTGCCGGGCGTTGCGAGGACGGACACGAGGCCGGATCTGGTTCGCTCGGCTGCAGGCTTTATCGCCGGCACGGTGCCGACGAAGGTCATCTCGGGAAAGCGCTCACGAAGCGCCGCTCCCGCCAGGGTGAAGGCGGTATTGCAGGCAATGATGGAGATTTCCGGCTGGTAGTCGTTCAGCAGGCGCTCGAACTGGGACAGGATCCGCGCCGTCAGCGCCTCCTCCTCCCAGCCGCCGTAAGGGAAACCGGCGTCGTCGGCGACATAGATGAAACCGCGCTCTGGCATCAGCACGCGCGCCTCACGCAGCACAGTCAGTCCGCCGATGCCCGAATCGAACATCAGCACCGGCTTCAGGTCATTCGTCGCCGCCATTGCCTTCGGTCTCCTCGGTCACGTCGGCCTTCTTCTGCCTCGGCGTCGTTTTTCGTGGCCATTGACGTGGAAACGCATCCAGCGATTTGATCACGCCGCGAAACACGCTGACTTCCTGCTCCGAAAAGCTCCGCCGCGAAAGGACCGCGCGCAGATTGTCGATCATCTTCGGCTTCTTCTCAGGCGGATGGAAGTAGCCTCGGGCATCGAGCGCCTCCTCGATCTGCTCGAACATGCCGAACACTTGGTCCTTCGTCGAGGGCCGCTGCTCGATCGGCTGGAAGCGGGTTTCCTCGATATCGTCCATGCCGGATTTCATCCAGTCATAGGACATCAGCAAAACCGCCTGGGCGATATTGAGCGAGGCGAAGGCCGGATTGACCGGGAAGGTGACGATCTCGTCGGCGAGCGCCACCTCTTCGTTGCTTAAACCCCAGCGTTCGCGGCCAAACAGAATGCCGGTCTTTTCACCTGCCTTGAATTTCTCACGCAATGTGGACGCCGCATAGACCGGTGACCGAACGGGCTTGAAGCCGTAGCGTTCGCGCGCCGTCGTGGCATAGACGAAGTTCAGGTCGCGGGTCGCGTCTTCCAGCGTCTCGAAGACGACGGCTCCATCGATGACGTGGTCAGCCTTCGACGCGGCAGACCTCGCCTTCTCGTTCGGCCAACCATCACGAGGACTGACGAGGCGCAGTTCCGCCAAGCCGAAATTGGCCATGGCGCGCGCCACCATGCCGATGTTTTCGCCCAGTTGCGGTTCCACCAGAATGATGGCCGGGCCCTCGGCAATGAGCTCGCGCTCGCTATTCGTACCTGACATCGCTTAATCCCAACAATTTCAGGCTGGGCAGATAGCCGCCGGATGGATGAAGAGCAAGGCTTTCAGAAGGTTTGCTTCCCTCTACTCGCCCTTGGCGATCGATTGCATCTCTTCGACGAGCGAATCGCTTTCATTCTCGACAACGCGGTGGATGTCCTTGATGACCGGCTTGCCGTCTTCCTCGATGACGTCGAAATGCACTTCCGAAACGCTGTCCTTCATTTCCGCATCATCGATGCAGGCCCACTGCTTGAACGTGACCTTCACATCCGACACGCCATTTGCCGCCGGTGCCGGCACGATGGTGACGTCCTTCAGCGGGCAGCCGTCCTGCGAACTCGTGACGACGTCGTAGCCGAACGGATCGCCGGGGGCATTGTTTTCGGTTTCGTAAGCGGGGTGCTTGGACGCTTCCGAGTAGGCAGTCTGGAACGACTTGCTAAAATTCTGCTGGATCGGCTCGGGATCGAACAGCGACTTCCAGTCACTATCAACCGTATTCCAGTTGTCTTCGGTGATCTTCATCACCGCCTTTACCGGATCGGTCACATCCGCCGCCAGAACGCCGGTGGAAATCAGGGTGAAGAGAGAAAGAAGCGGGAGTATCCGCATATCATAGATCCAGTGCTGCGATGAGTTTTGGCGGACATTACGCCGCGCCCGATGTTTGGCAATGCTCAATCTTGAGGGCCAATTTCAGGCAGTATGATGATGGCGAGCGCATGTTCCAATTTTCTAACCGAATCGCGCCATATCAGACCGCACCATCTTTGCGTTCTCTTCCCCGCGATGCTATAGCGCCCCCGTTGATCATTTTTGAGGCCTAAACGGCCCATTACGGCAAGAGGAAGTCCATGCAGAAGATCAAGGTAGCGAACCCGGTCGTCGATCTCGACGGCGACGAGATGACCCGTATCATATGGCAGCTCATCAAGGACAAGCTGATCCTTCCCTATCTCGATCTCGACATCGAATATTACGACCTTTCCGTCGAGAACCGTGATGCGACGAACGACCAGGTCACCGTCGATGCGGCTCACGCAATCAAGAAGCACGGCGTCGGCATCAAGTGCGCGACGATCACGCCGGACGAAGACCGCGTGAAGGAATTCAATCTCAAGCAGATGTGGAAGAGCCCGAACGGCACGATCCGCAACATCCTCGGCGGCGTTATCTTCCGCGAGCCGATCATCTGCCAGAACGTGCCGCGCCTCGTTCCCGGCTGGACCAAGCCGATCGTTGTCGGACGCCATGCTTTCGGCGACCAGTACAAGGCGACCGATTTCAAGTTCCCCGGCAAGGGCAAGCTGACGATCAAGTTCGTCGGTGAAGACGGCCAGGTTATCGAAAAGGACGTGTTCGACGCGCCCGGCGCAGGCGTTGCCATGGCGATGTACAACCTTGACGAATCGATCCGCGAATTCGCGCGCGCTTCGATGATGTACGGCCTGATGCGCAAGTGGCCGGTCTACCTGTCGACCAAGAACACCATCCTCAAGGCCTATGACGGCCGCTTCAAGGATATCTTTGAAGAAGTTTACCAGGCTGAATTCAAGGCGAAGTTCGCCGAAATCGGCATCACCTACGAACACCGCCTGATCGACGACATGGTCGCATCGGCTCTGAAGTGGTCCGGCGGTTACGTCTGGGCGTGCAAGAACTACGACGGCGACGTCCAGTCCGACACAGTTGCGCAGGGCTTCGGCTCGCTCGGCCTGATGACCTCGGTTCTCTTGTCGCCGGATGGCCGCACGGTCGAAGCCGAAGCTGCGCATGGCACGGTAACGCGCCACTACCGCCAGCACCAGAAGGGCCAGGAAACCTCGACGAACTCGATCGCCTCGATCTTCGCCTGGACCCGTGGCCTTGCGCACCGTGCGAAGCTGGATGACAACGCCGAACTGGCAACCTTTGCCACCACGCTCGAAACCGTCTGCGTCGACACGGTCGAACAGGGCTACATGACCAAGGATCTGGCGCTTCTGATCGGCCCGGAACAGCCTTGGCTGTCCACGACTGCCTTCCTCGACAAGATCGATGAAAACCTGAAGACGGCCATGGCTGCCTAAGCCTCATCTCTTCAGTAGAATTCGGCAAACGGCGGGGTATACTCCCCGCCGTTTCTGTTTTTTGCTCGAGGAGATGCCCGTGACGACAATCCGCCCGCTTGAGCCTGCCGACCGTGCCGCATGGGAACCCCTGTTCAGAGCCTATCTCGAGTTCTACGAGTCGGAACTGCCGAAAGAACAGTACGACATCACGTGGTCCCGCTTTCACCATGATGACGAGCCCCTGCAGGCACTTGGCGCTTTCGACGAGAACGGGCAGATGGTCGGCATCGTGCATGTCGTCTTCCACCGCTCGACCTGGTTACCTGACATGACCTGCTATCTGCAGGACCTCTACGTCGACAGCAGCCAGCGTGGACGCGGCGTGGGGGAAGCCCTGATCGAGAAGGTGGCACTGCTCGCGCGCGACCAGAATGCCGGTCGGCTCTACTGGCTGACGCAGGAAGACAACACAGCCGCGAGGCGTCTCTATGACCGTGTCGCTGTGGCGCCAGGGTTTATCCAGTATCGCAAGCCGCTTTGAGAGACGCTTCCAGCAAGGCGGCTTAAACCGGACTTTGAGCAGTATTCCTGCCGGGTTTCACAGCGATACCTCGCGTTCCGCCGATGACACCGACAATGCTGCACGGCTTAATTAGTTGCGGTTTATCAATATTCTACAATTAATGATGAACCAACATGCTAGTTGTCTGCGGTTATGGAAATGATAGATGTTCCCTACCCCAATTCTGGGTTGAGGGACACTACCGTGAGAAAGACTGTACTTATTGCGGCCGCTGCACTGGCGGCTCTTTTTGCATGCACCACTACATCCAACGCCTCGGATCTCGTCTTTACCTTGAAGAACAGGACCAGCGGCACGCTTGAGCGTTTCTATACGTCGCCCGTCGGTGTTGACGACTGGGAAGAAGATGTGTTCGGCAAGGATGTTCTCGAGCCCGGCGAGAGTATCGAGATCACCATCGCTGACGGTCGCAGGGTCTGCAAATACGATCTGCGCTTCGAGTTCACCGAGGATTCAGGCCTCGAGGACCTCGAAGACTCGCAGGATCTCTGCAAGATGGGATCCTACACGATCCACGAGTGACACCGTGCCTACATCACCACCCGGTGATGTAGGCTGCTCACTGTGACTCCTCACGATGCGTCGGTTGGTCCAGGATCAGCTTGCGAGACCCGGCGCCTCGTAACCCGTGCGTTCGACATATTCCGTGTAGCCGCCATCGAAACGATGAACGCCGTCCGCGGTCACTTCCAACACCCGGTTGGACAGCTCGGCCAGAAAATGCCGGTCATGGCTGACGAACAGCATCGTGCCGTCATAGTCGGCGAGCGCCTTGATCAGCATTTCCTTGGTATCGAGATCCAGGTGGTTGGTGGGCTCGTCCAGCACCAGGAAATTCGGCGGATCAAACAGCATGGCCGCCATGACGAGACGGGCCTTTTCTCCGCCGGACAGAACCCGGCATCTCTTCTCCACGTCATCGCCTGAAAAGCCGAAGCATCCGGCAAGGGTGCGAAGCGCGCCCTGCCCGGCCCGCGGGAACTCGGACTCCAGCCATTCGAACACGGTCTGCTCGCCATCCAGCACATCCATGGCATGCTGGGCGAAATAGCCCATCTTGACACTGGCGCCGATCGCGACGGATCCGACGTCGGGTGCCGCCGAACCTGCGATCAGCTTGAGAAGGGTCGATTTGCCAGCGCCGTTGATGCCCATGATGCACCAGCGTTCCTTGCGGCGGATCATGAAATCCAGTCCGTCATAGATCACGCGGCTGCCATAGGCCTTGTGGACACCCTTGAGGTTTGCAACATCCTCACCGGAACGCGGTGCCTGCTGGAATTCGAAGGCGACCGTCTGGCGGCGACGCGGCGGTTCCACCCGCTCAATCTTGTCGAGCTTCTTCACACGGCTCTGCACCTGGGCTGCGTGCGACGCTCGCGCCTTGAAGCGTTCGATGAACTTGATCTCTTTCGCCAGCATCGCCTGCTGCCGCTCGAACTGCGCCAGCTGCTGCTTCTCGTTCTGCGCCCGCTGCTGTTCGTAGAAGCCGTAATCGCCGGCATAGGTGTTGAGCGAGCCGGCATCGATCTCGATGATCTTGTTGACGATGCGGTTCATGAACTCGCGGTCATGCGAGGTCATCAGCAAGGCGCCGTCGTAGTTCTTGAGGAACTCTTCAAGCCAGATCAGGCTTTCGAGATCCAGGTGGTTGGACGGTTCGTCCAGCAGCATGACGTCCGGGCGCATCAAGAGGATGCGGGCAAGCGCCACGCGCATCTTCCAGCCGCCGGACAGTTTGCCCACGTCGCCGTCCATCATCTCTTCGCTGAAGGAGAGGCCTGCCAGAACCTCGCGAGCGCGGCTTTCCAGCCCATAGCCGTCCAGCTCCTCGTAACGCGCCTGTACCTCGCCATAGCGATCGATGATGTCATCCATCTCGTCCATCCGGTCGGGATCGACCATCGCGGCTTCGAGCGAGCGCAGTTCGGCGGCAACGCTGCTGACTGGCCCTGCCCCGTCCATCACCTCGGTGACGGCGCTGACGCCCGACATTTCTCCGACGTCCTGATTGAAATAGCCGATCGTCACATGCTTCTCGACCGTGACCTGTCCCTCATCGGGCAGCTCCTGGCCGGTGATCATCCGGAACAGAGTCGTCTTGCCCGCCCCGTTCGGACCGACCAAACCGATCTTTTCGCCGCGGTTCAGGGCCGCAGAGGTCTCAATGTAGAGAATGCGGGAACTGTTGGACTTGCTGATATTCTCGATGCGGATCATGGCTGCCGGAAAGTGAGGACGCGTTCGGCGTGCCTTATGTCACGGGATGGGCCGGATGTCGCGGGGTTTCATGGTGCCATAACCGCAAGCATCAAGGTGTGTGGCTCAAGCAGCACTCGACAAACTGAAACGCAAAAGGCCGGACAGTTTCCTGCCCGGCCTTTTGTCAATTTGTATCTCAGAAGATTACTCTGCGCTGTCTTCAGCGGCCTTCTTCTTCGGTGCTGCCTTCTTCTTCGGAGCAGCGGCTTCTTCGCCTTCTGCAGCCTCTGAAGCTTCAGCCTTTGCCTTCTTCGGCGAAGCCTTCTTCTTGGCAGGCTTGTCCGCGTCTTCGCCTTCTTCTTCGGCGAGCAGCTCTTCCTTCGTCACGGTCTTGTCAGTGACCTTGACCTCGGACAGGAGATGATCGACGACCTTTTCTTCAAAGATCGGGGCACGCAGCGAAGCGGAAGCGCCTGGGGTGTTGCGGAAGAAATCGAGGATTTCCTTCTGCTGGCCCGGGAACTGCTGCAGCTGTGCGTAGAGTGCACGCTGCATTTCTTCCTCGGTTACTTCGACGCCGGCCTTTTCGCCGATTTCGGAGAGAACCAGGCCGAGACGGACGCGACGTTCGGCAAGCTTGCGATACTCTTCGCGTGCTTCTTCCTCAGTCGTTTCTTCGTCTTCAAACGTCTTGCCCGACTGCTGCAGATCGGTGTTGATCTGGCGCCAGATGTTGTCGAACTCGGCGTCAACGAGGCCCTGCGGCGCGTCGAACTTGTACATCTCGTCGAGCTGGTCGAGGATCTGACGCTTGACCTTCTGACGCGTGACGTTGCCGTACTGGCTTTCGATCTGGCCGCGGACGATTTCCTTCAGACGATCGACCGATTCGATGCCAAGCGTCGAAGCAAGTTCGTCGTTGATCTCGACGGCAGCCGGAGCAGCGATGTCCTTGACGGTGATGTCGAAGGTCGCGTCCTTGCCAGCCAGGTTCGGAGCCGGATATTCGGACGGGAAGGTCACGGTGATCTGCTTTTCGTCGCCCGACTTGACGCCAACCAGCTGGTCTTCGAAGCCCGGGATGAAGCGACCCGAACCGATGACCAATTCTGCGTCTTCAGCAGTGCCGCCATCGAAGGCTTCGCCATCGACCTTGCCGAGGTAGTTCATGGTGACGCGATCGCCTTCAGCGGCAACGCCGTCCTTTGTCTCGAACGTGCGAGCGCTTTCGGCGATCTTGAGGATCTGCTCGTTGACTTCGTCTTCCGACACTTCAACGACTTCGCGCTCGACGGTGATACCGTCAGTCGACTTCAGCTCGATCGGCGGGATCACTTCATAGGTCAGGGTGAATTCGAAATCAGCCTGTGCATTGAGGATCTTTTCGGCTTCCGCCTCGTCTTCGGTCATCGACACCGAAGGCTGCGTTGCCGACTTCTCGCCGCGCTCGGAGAGAATCTTGGTGGGGCGTTCGCGGACGATCTCGTTGACGAGATCAGCCATGATCGACTTGCCATAGGTCTTCTTGAGGTGGGAAAGCGGCACCTTGCCCGGACGGAATCCGTTGATGCGAACCTTGTCCTTGGCGTCGGCCAGACGAACGTTGAGCTCGGCTTCCATATCCTGCTTAGGGATAACGACCTTGATTTCGCGCTTCAGCCCTTCAGCGAGCGTTTCGGTAACCTGCATTTTTATACCTTCTTATCGTGGCGGCGGCGCCCATACAGCCGTTCGTGTTTTTCGTGAGCACACCACCGGAACTAAAAAGTGACCAGCCGCGGCTTTCATAAGCAGCGCGTCCTGCCGTTACCGGCGAACAGCGCGTCCAGCGATCCTGGTGCGGGTAGAGAGACTTGAACTCCCACGCCTTGCGGCACCAGAACCTAAATCTGGCGTGTCTACCAATTTCACCATACCCGCGCCCCTAGGCATCGAAACTCTAGCGGCCAGAGGCCTTCCGGAGCGCGCGTCTCTATAACACCCGTTTTCCTACACGCAAAGGAAAAATGAAGGTTTGTGACGCCTGTTTGATGATGATCAGAAGGGAGACTGCGTTCACCTCGGGTCGAGCTGGCAAGCCGGACAGGAACGGCCCTACGCGCCTTCATTGTGGGTGTAATAGACGTAAAATTCAGCGCCTGATCAAATTATGGTCAGATACAGCTCGTTTCCGCACGATCCTTCTGCATGCAATGCAACAGATGCATAGGTGGCATACGAAATGCGCGCTTTTTCCTTCGCAGCGCAGCATTTAAAACGATTAGCAACGCAGCCGGAAGCAATTAGCCGGCATTGACCAACGAAGGAAACGACCATGAAAATCGCAAAGAAGCTGAACGACTGGCGCAAGTACCGCGAAACGGTTTCGGAACTCGGCCGCATGTCGGACCGCGAACTCTCTGACCTCGGTATTGGCCGCTCCGACATCCGTCGCGTTGCACGCACGGCAGTCGGCTTCTAAAATCTAAAGAACGACCAACGGTCTACCGTTTAAAAGCGCCTCCTTCGGGAGGCGTTTTTCGTTTGTGCATAGTGCTTCACGCAGCGAAACGGCAGCTGCTGCTTTTTCGTACGAAGCTGCAAAAAGCATCAACTCATTGCACAAACGCATGGCAGTCGCACATTTTTTGCACTGCACCTTTCGGCGCCTCTCACCTATATGAAGCTCATCGCCGGTGACGATAGATCACTGGGAAAAAGATGATTGAGGAAACACCAAATGAACCCGATCCGCATCGCTAAGAACTGGATCAGCTACCGCCGTACGATCAATGAACTCGGCAGCCTTTCCAACCAGGCGCTCAACGACATTGGTCTGACCCGCTACGACATCCGCGGCATCGCCGCTCGTTCCTTCCGTTAATCCATCCATTGTGATGGACCAGCGCGATATGATGTCGCGATGGCGAGAGAACGATAGTCGCAATGATCCGAAAAGATCAAAGAGACACCCAAGGAATGATCAGAGGCACCTTTTTAGGTGCCTTTTTGATTCCGGCCGTTCGAATGCCGTGATAATGAGCCGGACATGAGCACCATATCGAATTCGTCTACCCCTGCCCCAATCCACGTCGTCGGTGGCGGCCTTGCCGGCTCCGAAGCATCCTGGCAGATCGCTGAGGCCGGCATCCCCGTCATTCTCCACGAGATGCGCGGCGTGCGCGGCACCGATGCCCACCGCACGGACGGTCTCGCCGAGCTCGTCTGCTCGAACTCTTTCCGCTCCGATGATGCGACGGCCAATGCCGTCGGCGTCATCCATGCAGAAATGAGGCTGGCCGGCTCTTTGATCATGGCCTGCGCCGACAAAAATCAGGTCCCGGCCGGCGGCGCACTTGCGGTCGACCGCGACGGTTTCTCTCATGCAGTCACGCAGGCGATCGAAAACCATCCGCTGATCACCGTTGTGCGAGAGGAAATTCACGGTCTACCGCCGGCGGAATGGGACTTGGCCGTCGTCGCGACCGGTCCTCTGACGTCGCCCGATCTCGCAAAGTCGATCCAGGCCGAGACCGGAGAGGACCAGCTCGCCTTCTTCGACGCGATCGCGCCGATCGTCCACCGCGAATCGATCGATATGGATATCTGCTGGTACCAGTCGCGCTACGACAAGGTCGGGCCTGGCGGCACAGGCAAGGATTACATCAACTGCCCGCTCGACGAAGCGCAGTACAATGCCTTTCTCGATGCACTGATTGCGGGCGATACGGTCGGCTTCAAGGAATGGGAAGGCACGCCCTATTTCGATGGCTGCCTGCCGATCGAGGTCATGGCGGAGCGTGGGCGCGAAACGCTGCGCCACGGTCCGATGAAGCCGATGGGGCTTACCAATTCACACAATCCGACCGTCAAGGCCTATGCCGTCGTCCAACTGCGGCAGGACAATGCACTTGGCACGCTCTACAATATGGTCGGGTTCCAGACCAAGCTGAAGTATGGCGCGCAGGCCGAGATCTTCCGGATGATCCCGGGGCTGCAGAACGCGGAATTCGCACGGCTCGGCGGCCTGCATCGCAACACCTATATCCAGTCACCGATGCTGCTCGATCACTCGCTGACTTTGAAGAGCCGGCCGGGCCTGCGATTCGCCGGTCAGATCACCGGCTGCGAGGGCTATGTGGAGAGTTCGGCAATCGGTCTTCTGGCTGGTCGTTTTGCGGCTGCCGAGCGCAAGGGCGAAGAAATCGTCCCGCCGCCGGCGACAACGGCCTTCGGTTCTCTGCTTGGGCATATCACCGGGGGGCATCTGGTCCACGACGAAGAGCCCGGCAAACGGTCCTTCCAGCCGATGAATGTCAATTTCGGCCTGTTTCCGGATCTTGCTCCCGGCTCGATCGTCAAACCGGAAGGCGTGAAGCGCTTCCGGGGCAAGGACAAGACGATCATGAAACGGCAGTTGATGTCCGTTCGTGCGCTGAAGGACTGCCGTGAGTGGCTGGGTATCGCCTAAAAGCCTAATCGGAGCGGCCGGTGTTTGAAGCCGGCTGCGGTTCGGCCGGAAGCTGTCGATCGGTAACGCTCACATAATTGTCGAGAAGCCAAAGCGACACTTCTGCCGCCTCTCCTTCGTTCCTGAACACGAAGGTTCCGTTCTGGGTCGGAGAATCCAGGAATTCGGCCGAAAAGCCTTTCGGTTCGGGCGTCGGCGTGACCCGCACGCGGCCGGGTCGGATTACGTGGCATGCGAAATGATTGCCACGGTTGCGCATGATGCCTGACTTATTGTCGTGCAGTCGCACAAAGATCGTGTTCGCATCGGCTGTGCTGTGCAGGCTCCTGATGGCTTCGGCAGGATAGGCGCGACCGAATTCGAGTATCGCCAGTCCCATATCGTGAAGGCTGTCCTCGTCACTGTGCTTGACCAGGCGGGTAACATAAAAGGCCATGGCCAGCATCACGCCGATGGCGATCGACCAAACTACCAAAGGGCTCAAGACTGCTTCTCCACTGATGGCAGATGCGCACCTGCCGATATAGGGCATTTATCCCCCAAGGCTTGCGTGAAGCGTGGCGACTGGTGATTGCTAGAAGCGTTTGAGGACGGCAGCCTTCAGCATCTGCAACTGACGACGCCATTGGGGAGACTGCATGTCTCCGTCGAGAGCATCGGCTCCCCGGCGTGAAGCGCGCTGCAGAACCGGCTCGACAAGCGCTACCGGCACGAAGGCCGGCACGAGCGCGGGCGGAAGAGGACCGGCACGTCGTGCCTTGTCGAGATGCTCGAGGCCAAGGCCGGCAAAGGCCTGAATTGCTGCGGAAATGCGAGGTTTGTCGCTGCCGGCCAGAAAGCTGTCGCGGTCAAGACCGGTGGCAGCCAGAAGATCGAGCGGGAGGTAAAGCTGGTTGCGGCGCCGATGGATCGGCAAAAGCAGGATGAAACCGGCGATCGCCTGCGCAACACCCGCATGGCCGGCCGCCTGCGTGGACCTTGCGGCATCTTCGGGCGAAAGGATGAGGCTTGCAAGCTGGATCAAAGCCGAGGCGGTTTCGCCAGCATAGCCTTCCAGCGCGTTGCGGTCAGTGAGCGGATCGTCGTAGAGATCGAAGATTCGCGCTTCCGTCATGGCGACAAGCGTCTGACGCGGCAGCCGATAGGTCTCGATCGCATCCTGCAGTCCCGCAGCGATCGGATTGCCGCCCGTGTCTCCCAGCCCGTCTGCCTGAATTCCACCCTCAAGGAAATCCCGCCACCATTGCAGGCGGATCTCTCCCGGAAGCGGCTCGCGGACCATGTCCCGGACGCGCGCAATTTCGGCGTTGAAGGCGTAGAGCGCGGCGAGCGCCGGGCGCTTGTCTTCCGGAGACAGGAGGCATGCGAGATAGCGGTCGCGGTCCGTGTCTCGCAGCGTCGCGAGACAGAGTTCGCCATTCGTTGAACGATCGTCACTCATGGGTCAGACGGCAATCAGCGCGACGGCGACGGCACGGGATTCGGCGAGCATGATATTGTAGGTGCGCACGGCAGCACCGGTGCTCATCGGGTCGGAAGAGATGCCCTTCGCCTTCAATGCGGCTTTCACCTCTGCGGGTATCGGCTTCAGGTTGTGGCCCGTGCCGATCAGCAAGACCTCAATGCCTGAGGCTTCGTCGAGGACCTTGTAGAGGGAGGAAACCGTCAGGGGCTCACCTTCGCCCAGATCCCAGCCGTGTATCCCTGAGGGAAGGCAGAGGATCGACCCGCGATGCGACATGTCGGCAAAACGGAAACCGCCATTGCCGTAGGCATCGATCTGGGCGCGACCGGGGAAATGGGCTTCGCGTATCTCGATCCCTTTTGCCATCATCGCGTCCTTGATTGATTAAAAATGGAAAGGCCCGCCAGAGCGGGCCTGCCGGATGTCAGGACGCGGTGTCGGCCTTGACCGGCTCGCCCTTGACGCGGACTTCGGCGATGTAGGCGCGCATTGCGCGGACCTTGACGCCGTCGGCGATTTCGACTTCGACTTCGTTGTCATCGACAACCTTCGAAACCCGGCCGACGAGGCCGCCGCCAAGCACAACCTGGTCGCCACGGCGAATGCTCGTCAGGGTCTCCTGGCGTTTCTTGGCCTGGGCGCGCTGCGGACGGATCAGGAAGAAATACCAGACCACCATCAGAGGTGCGAAGAGCAGCACCATCTGCAGAATCGAGTCTGTTGCGGAAGCCGCCGGCGCCGCTCCACCCGCCTGCGCGAATGCCTCAGTAATGAACATCAAGAACTCCTAAACGATAAGCGGAGGCGCCGAGCCCCCTGTCATAAGCCGCCGGAATATAGTTGTGACACGGGGGAATGCAACAGAAAGCGGTCCTCCCGCGTACTGAATCCACGGCTCTACGGCTTTTGATGCAATAACGAGCATGTTACCTGCTGAAAAAAGCGGCCGAGAGGGCGCGACCGATGACAAAAAGTCTTGAGGAATACCAGATGACCGACGAGCTCAACGCCCTGATCCTGTCTGAAGTGCGCCGGCTCGCCGACGCAGTCGAGCGGCTGGCGGGCCCTCCACCAGCGGTCAATGACTGGACTGTCGCGGATTGCTTTGTCTGGGTGCCGACAAACCAGCGCCTGCAGCCCGTGCCACGCCCCAACCGCGTCGCCCTCACCCTGATCCGTGGCGTTGACCACGTGCGCGACATCCTGCAGGAAAACACGTTGCGGTTTGCCGAAGGTTATCCGGCAAACAACGTCCTTCTCTGGGGCGCGCGCGGCATGGGCAAGTCGTCGCTGGTCAAGGCCGTGCACGAGGATATCCGCGCGTCGACCGGTGTCTCGCTGAAACTGGTCGAAGTCCACCGCGAGGATATCGCCTCGCTGCCGGCGCTACTCGACATCCTCAAGGCATCCGGCCATCGCATCATCGTGTTTTGCGACGATCTGTCCTTCGACCACGAAGATACGGCCTACAAGTCTCTGAAGGCAGCGCTCGACGGTGGCATCGAAGGCCGGCCGGACAACGTCCTGTTCTACGCCACATCGAACCGGCGCCACCTTTTGCCGCGGCATAGGCTGGAAAACGAGCAGTCGACGGCGATCAACCCGTCCGAAGCGGTCGAGGAGAAGGTTTCGCTCTCGGATCGTTTCGGGCTTTGGCTCGGGTTCCACAAGTGTAGTCAGGACGACTACCTGACCATGATCGACGGCTATGCCGACCATTTCGATCTCGGCCTCAACCGCGAAACCCTGCACCACGAGGCGCTCGCCTGGGCGACGACGCGCGGCGGGCGTTCCGGCCGCGTCGCGTGGCAGTATATCCAGGATCTCGCCGGGCGGATGCGCAAGACACTCACGCCGTGAGTTCTTGAAGCAGCCCCAAAACGAAAAAAGCGCAGCCGAAGCTGCGCTTTTCTCCCGTCCCCTTGAAACGCACTACAATTATTCAAGGAAAGTGATGGGGTTGACCGGTGTCGCATCCTTGCGCACCTCGAAGTGGACCTGCGGACGCTGAGCGTCGCCGCTCATGCCGGACGCCGCGACAGTCTGGCCGCGGGTGACCTTCTGGCCGCGCGTGACGTTGATGTTGCCGGCGTGGCCGTAAACGGTGACCTTGCCATCGTCGTGGCGAACCAGAACGGTGTTTCCGAGCTGCTTCAGGCCGTTGCCGGCATAGATGACGACGCCGTTTTCAGCGGCCTTGATCGGCGTGCCCTCGGGAACCGAGATGTCGATACCGTCATTGCGGCTGCCGTTGACGTTGGCCCCGTAGCCGGCGATGACCGCGCCACTGACTGGCCAGCGATATTTCGAAATGCCGGTCGACTGCGGTGCAGCGGCAGACACATCGGACTTCTTCTCGACGTCCGACAGCGATGCTGTTTCCTGTGGCGCAGGCTTTGCGGGTGCTGCTTCAGCGACAGGCGACGGTGCAGCAGGCTTCGGCTGGGCAGCCGGCTTTTCCGGGATGGATGCGGTTCTGACCGGATCGGTCGCAACCGAGCTACCACCGACCTTCAGGCTCTGGCCGACCCGCACACCGTCCGTCGTCAGACCGTTTGCGGCCTTCAGCTGATCAATCGGCGTGCCGGTTTCGCGAGCGATCTTTGCAAGGCTGTCGCCAGGCTTGACCGTGTAGGTGCCACCGAGAGGCTTGCCGCCCGGAGGTGTGATCTTGCCAGGCTCCGCCATCGCCTTGTCGCGGGTCGGCGTTGGCAGAACGGCAACCTTCTGCTCGGTCTGCTGGGTGGGCGCTGGCGCCTTGTTCTGCAGGTCGATATCGGACGCCGCAGTCTTCGCGGAATTACGGGAAGGGCCGAAGGTCGGGATGACAATCGTCTGGCCCGGCTTCACAGCGCCGCCATTGGCCTTCAGGATTTCCTTTTCAGGAACGCCGTAGCGGGAAGACAGGGTCGATGCGGTCTCGCCTGCCCTGAGCGTTACCCGCGGAGCGTTGACCGAAGACCAGCCGGACATCGGCTTCGTCGAAGCCGTTGTCAGGTTGTCGCCTCGAGCGGTCGACGGTGTGGGAGCCGTCAGAGACTGCGAACCACCGCTACGACCCGGGTATGACTGGGCCATCGATTCCTGGCGAGTGCCCTGACCGCGGTCAGCCGCCATCGGTGCACGGGACGCCATGGGAGCGGACGCCTGAGCAGACGGCACGCCGGGAGCTGCCAACTCGTTGCGCTGGACGGCCATCGGCGCCGAAGCGGCGCGGGCCGGTGATGAATAGCCACCGGACTGGGCCGGATAAGGCTGGTTCATCGCGGTATTTCGCGAACCGTAATCCTGCTGGACCGGTGCCACCGCCTGGCCCGACCGCACATCGTCGCGCGGCATTGGCGCCTGGCCATAGGCCCCGCCGACCGGACGCTGGGGTATTGAAGCCGTTGTCAGCTCATCTTTGGAGAACAGCCCGGAGAAACGGCTCGAATCCGAGCTGCAGCCAGTGGCCGCACTCGCCAGCAAAGCCGCAACTGCGAGCTTAGCTACTGATTTTCCGACTTTTTGTGCACTGTTGACACGCATGGACTCGACCTACACTCACGCAACCATCGTGGGAGTCATTAAAGCGCGTTAGTCTTACTGTGGGGTTAAAGTGTCGGAAGAGATGCGATTTTTTTGATAATTCGCTAACCATGAGTTGGAAGCGCTTGGCAGGAGCGGAACCAATGCCGAACCAGCTTAAAGCGCTGCCGCCATCTGCGGAATGATCGGCAGGAATGGTACGGTGAACAGGTCTTCCCGTTCAAACCGGCTCCCGGTCTTGGTGAGCCTCACCATCATGCAGGTCTCGTCGTCGCCGATCAGCGGCGCAACCATCGAACCGCCATGGGTCAGCTGCTCCGCATAGAATCGCGGCAGAACCGTAAATGCCGTGGTCACGAAAATCCGATCGAACGTACCCTCACCCGGCATCCCGTTGCTGCCATCCGCCTGTCGTGCAATGACGTTGCGCATTCCAAGCGCGTCAACGCGGGCCTGCGCCGCAACGGTGAGCGTCTTATAGCGATCTACGGTCAGCACCCGTTCTGCGATGCGGCCGATCACGGCGGCTGTAAAACCGCTGCCGGTACCGATTTCGAGAACACGATGACCGGGTTTCACCTGCAGAGCGGCCAGAAGGCGAACCGCAAGATCTGCCCCTTCCATAAAGGCACCGCAATCGATCGGGACCGTGCGGCTGGAATAGGCTTCCTGAGAAAGCGTGGGCGGCACGAACTGCGAACGAGGCGTCTGCTCGACGGCAGTCAGAAGGTCGATATTAGAAATGCCTGCGGACCGGAGCCGCAAGACAAGTGCAGCAAACCCTTCCTTCTCGACCATGCCCGATTTCAAGCTGTCACTCCGCCTGCCACGTTATCTGGGTTCAACCCAGCGCCTTCATCAAGCGATCCTGCACCGAATAGTCGGTCAGGTCCAGTTTCAGCGGTGTTACTGAAATGCGATTGGCCTTGATGGCGTTGATGTCGGTGCCCTCCGCCTGGCGGCCGACACGCGAGGCAAAGTACAGCCAATAGTATGGGAAGCCTCGACCATCCTGGCGTTCGTCGATCGCCACGTCGAAATCGGTCTTGCCCTGAGACGTGACTTCCGTCCCCTGGACATCGTCAGGCGCGCAGGCCGGGAAATTGACGTTGAGAAACGTGCCGGCCGGAAGGTCCGTATCCAGCAATTTGCGGATCAGGCCCGGGCCATGCGATTCGGCCGTATCCCAAGGCAGGACGCGGCCGTTCTCCTTGCGGTAGGCCTGGCTGAGCGCGATCGACCGGACGCCTTGCAGAGTGCCCTCGATGGCGCCTGCGACCGTGCCAGAATAGGTCACGTCGTCGGCAAGGTTGGCACCGACGTTGACACCCGACAGAACGAGATCCGGCTTGCCCCCCATGACGTGGCGCATCGCCATGATGACGCAGTCCGTCGGCGTGCCGCGCACGGCATAGTGCCGGTCGCTGATCTCGCGCAGGCGCAGCGGCTCCGACAGGGTCAGGGAATGCGCATAACCGCTCTGGTCGGTTTCTGGCGCAACAATCCAGACGTCATCGGAAAGCTGGCGGGCAATCCGTTCGAGAACCGCCAGGCCTTCCGCGTGGATACCGTCGTCGTTGGTGAGCAGGATGCGCATTCAGGGCTGCCTTATGCTTTTTCTATTTTGGTCAGGCCGCTCATATAGGGCAGAAGCGCGTCCGGGATCGTAACGGAGCCGTCTTCATTGAGATAATTTTCGAGGACAGCGATCAGGCAGCGGCCGACAGCGGTGCCCGAGCCGTTCAGCGTGTGAACGAATTTCAAAGCCTTGTCGTCCTTGCCGCGGTAGCGCGCGTTCATCCGGCGGCCCTGGAAATCGCCACAGACCGAGCAGGACGAGATTTCACGGAAAGCATCCTGTCCCGGCAACCAGACTTCGATGTCATAGGTCTTGCGGGCGCTGAAGCCCATGTCGCCGGTGCAGAGCGTCATCGTCCGGAAATGCAGGCCGAGACGCTTGAGGACGTTTTCGGCGCATTCGGTCATCCGCTCGTGCTCGGCGATCGATGATTCCTGATCCGTGATCGAGACGAGCTCGCATTTCCAGAACTGGTGCTGGCGCAGCATGCCGCGCGTATCGCGACCCGCAGAACCGGCTTCCGAACGGAAGGACGGGGTAAGCGCCGTAAAGCGCAGCGGCAGCTTTTCGGCGTCCAGAACCTCGCCCGAAACAAGGTTGGTCAGCGTCACTTCGGCCGTCGGGATGAGGTAGCGGCCATCCGTCGTCTTGAAGAGATCTTCCTCGAACTTCGGCAACTGGCCTGTGCCGTACATTGCCTCGGACTTTACCATCAGCGGCGACGACACTTCCGTGTACCCGTGCTCGCTGGTGTGCATGTCGATCATGAACTGACCGATTGCCCGCTCAAGACGGGCAAGCGGTCCGGTCAGCACCGTAAAGCGCGAGCCCGAGAGTTTTGCGGCGCGCTCGAAATCCATATAGCCGAGCGCTTCGCCGATCTCGAAATGCTCCTTGGCGGGATGATTCCAGCCGGGCTTCGTTCCGATCGTGCGCGTAACGACGTTGCCTGATTCGTCCTGGCCGACGGGGACATCGTCGAGAGGATTGTTTGGAAGGCGCGACAGCGCGTCATCGAGCGCTGCGACAGCTGCCCGTTCTTCCTGCTCGGCGGCCGGCATCGTGTCCTTGATGGTGGCGACTTCCGCCTTCAGCTTCTCGGCGAGTTCGGTATTCTTCTGCGCCATCGCATTGCCGATCTCCTTGGAGGCGGCGTTGCGGCGCGACTGCATATCCTGAAGCGTCTGGATGACGCTGCGGCGGGTATCGTCCATCGCAAGCAGGGTGGCAGCCATTGGCTCGGCGCCGCGCTTGTTCAGCGCTGCGTCGAAAGCTTCCGGATTATCGCGGATCCACTTGATATCGAGCATGATTCTTGGCCTTCAAAGCATGAGGCCGCTGCGATATCGATCGAGAGAAAAACCTCAGGCCTTCTCCGTCTCTGCGACGTCAGACGAGGCCTCATCACTCGAAGCGTCCTCATCGCGTCTGCGCTCGACGAGTCGCGCGGCGTAGATGGAAATCTCGTAGAGAAGGATGGTCGGTATAGCAAGACCGATCTGGGACATCGGATCCGGCGGCGTCAGGACGGCGGCAACGACGAAGGCGATGACGATCGCGAACTTGCGCTTCTCGCGCAGCCACTTGCTGGACAGGATGCCCACGCGAGCAAGCAGCGTCGTGACCACGGGAAGCTGGAAAACCAGTCCAAAGGACAGAACCAGCGTCATGATGAGGCTGAGATATTCCGAAACACGCGGAAGAAGCGAGATCCCCACTTCACCCTCGGTCGGCGCCTGCTGCATGGCCAGGAAGAACCACATCACCATCGGCGTGAAGAAGAAGTAGACCAGTGCGCCTCCAAGCAGGAACAGCACAGGGGAGGCAATCAGGAACGGCAGGAAGGCTGCCCGCTCGTTCTTGTAGAGCCCGGGAGCCACGAACTTGTAGATCTGCGAGGCAATCACCGGAAAGGCAATGACCAGCGCGCCAAACATCGCAACCTTCACCTGGGTGAAGAAGAATTCCTGCGGCGCGGTGTAGATCAGTTCGGATTTCGCGATATCGAGCTTTGCCCAGATGACCGCCCATTTGTAGGGAATGACGAGAAGGTTGAAGAGCTGCTTTGCGAAGAAGAAGCACACGACAAAGGCGAGGAAGAAAGCGCCGATCGACCAGATGAGCCTTGTCCGCAACTCCATCAGATGCTCGATAAGCGGCTGCGGCTTATCTTCGTAATCACCGCTCATCAGGCATCGTCCTTCGGGGTATCGACAGGCTTCTTCGGGGTACGCTTGCGGGCGGCTGCAAGCTTGACGGCCGTCTCAGTCGTTTCAGGTGCGGACACCGGGACCTTGGCCACGCGAACACGTTTCGGCTGTTCGGCAGACGTCGCCACTGGGGCAGGCTTCTCCGCCCTCGTGGATCTGCGTGTCGTTGCAGGCTTATCCACAGCTGCCGGCTCACCCGTGGCCGCCAACTTCGGTGCGCGAGGCTTTCTAACGCGACCGGGTTCGGCAGGCGTTGTCGCCTCCGCTGGTGCCGGCGTCACAGCAGAGGACGTCGGCGCAGCAACAGGAGATGCCGTGACGGGCGTAACCGGCACAGCCGCAACAACAGGCGCCGTATCGGCGACCGGAGCACCTTCGACAGCATGCTGCGCTTCGACATCCGTGCTGACCGGCGTCGGCGTCGACGGCATATGCGTCGCCTTCTGCAGATCGTTTCGGATGTCCTGCCCCATCTGGCGAAGCGGATTTATCGCGTCGCGCAGGCTGTTGGCGGGATTGAGGCTCTTGGCGTCCGAAATCGTCTTCCGGACGTCATCCATGTCTGCCTCGCGAAGCGCCTCGTCGAACTGCGTCCGAAAGTCACCCGCCATCTTGCGCAGGTTTGATGTCATCTTCCCGAAAGCGCGCAGCATGGGCGGCAAGTCCTTGGGACCTACGACCACGATAAGCACAATGGCAATGACAAGTAGCTCGGTCCAACCGATATCCAACATTCAGAGAGGCTCCTGAAACCCTCCCGACCAATTAAGACCGGGTGGTTTCCTTGATCTCGTCGGGCTTGTGATCGACCGTCCTGCCGCCGTTCACAGTATCGGTAGGCTTTGCCTCAGGGGCATCCTCGTCCGCCATGCCTTTTTTGAAGCTCTTGATGCCTTTGGCAAAGTCGCCCATCAGCTCAGGAATCTTGCCGCGTCCGAACAGGACAAGCACGATGACTAGAACGATCAGCCAGTGCCACACACTAAAAGAACCCATAGTCTAACTCCATTGGAACGTGACCCCGATGTAAGCTTTTTAAGTTTGTTTTTCAAACACCAAATACGTTGCACGAAAAGCTATGAACGGATGACTTTCGCGATCTAGCGACGCTGCTGTCGGCAACGGACAATCACGCATGGTCCATATTCGGGAACACGGGAATAATAAGGGGAAAGCTGGCTGAAAGCCCTGCTAGCCATCACCGTCGCCGGTTGGAGGCAGCAAGCCAAGCTCCTCCAGATCAAGCTGGGTAATGGGGTCTTCCTCGTCCGAAAGCTCGTCCTCACCGCCCGGAACCGGCACCGAAAAGCCGGATGGAATGCGACCGGATAGAAGTCCCGCGCCCTTCAATTCTTCGAGACCAGGAAGATCGCGTAGCTCTTCCAACCCGAAATGATCGAGAAAATCTCCTGTCGTTCCGAGTGTCACCGGTCTGCCCGGCGACCGACGCCGACCGCGGAAACGGACCCAGCCGGCTTCCATCAGGACGTCAAGCGTACCTCTTGAGGTCTGGACGCCGCGAATATCCTCGATCTCGGCACGGGTCACAGGCTGGTGGTAGGCGATAATGGCAAGCACTTCGAGGGCGGCCCTCGACAGTTTCTTCACGTCGCTGTCGTCTTTGCGAATGACGAAGGAAAGGTCTGCTGCCGTGCGGAAAGCCCAGCGATCGGCCACCTTGACCAGGTTCACTCCGCGTGAGGCATAGATGCCCGCCAGTCTCTGCATCACGGCCTGGACATCTTCTCCCCGTGGAAGACGCTCAGCCAGAAACGCTTCCGAAACCGGCTCAGCCGATGCAAACACGAGGGCTTCGGCGATCCGCTCGATCTCCTCAGACGAGTAGGGCACCGGCACAATGGCATCCACTGCCGCGTCGTCGTCCATCGCGTCCTCGATCTGGCTCATTCGGCTGTCCCTGCCTTTAGAGGCAACGTCTCGGCCTTCGGCCGTCCTGGTCCCTTTCTGAGATAGATCGTCTGGAAAGCGCCATCCTGGCGGATCTCGAGCTGTCCTTCGCGCACCAGTTCCAACGAGGCGGCAAAGGCGCTGGCAGTCGCAGTGACGCGATCCTGCGGCGGCAGATACGGCAGAAGGTACTGCTGCAGGGCCGTCCAATCGCCGATCTCGCCCAGCATGCGGTTGAGAAGGTCCCTCGCCTCGACCAGCGACCAGACCTTGCGGCGTTCGATCGTGACATGGGTGATGGCGTTGCGCTGTCTAAGATTTGCGTAGGCCGACAACAGGTCGTAGAGCGATGCGTCATAGGCCGACGGCCTGTGCTGCGGGATATGCTCCGGTGCCCCACGTGCAAAAATATCGCGACCGAGTCGGTTACGGTTGACGAGCTGGGCGGCTGCATCGCGGATTGCTTCCAGCCGTTTCAACCGGAAGGCAAGCGTTGCCGCCAGTTCCTCGCCGGTCGGGCCGTCGTCGATCTTGATCTGCTTGGGGATCAGCAACCGCGACTTCAGATAGGCGAGCCAAGCTGCCATCACGAGATAGTCGGCTGCCAGTTCGATCCGAACGCGCCGCGCGCTGTCGACGAATGTGAGATACTGCTCGGCGAGTGCCAGGACAGAGATCCGCGACAGATCCACTTTCTGGCTGCGCGCAAGATGCAGCAGAAGATCGAGCGGTCCCTCGAAGCCCGCGACGTCGATCACCAGGGAAGGATCATCGATCGCCCGCTCGGTCACGTCCTGCCACATCTTGTCCAACGGAATGGCATTTTCAGCTTTTGTCATCGCCATTCCGATCCGTCTTCACTGTCGGCGGTCAGGCGACCCCAATCAGTCCGTGGAATTCGTCGCGAAGCGTGTCTTCCGGTGCATCGTCAGCAACCGGGAAACCCTGCTCCACCGCTTTGGCACGTCGAAGCGCCTCGCCGCCAAGCGGGATCGCCTCGTTCACAACCGCCTTCATTTCGTCCATCAGGCCGTTGCAATGCAAGACGATATCACAACCGCCCCCAACGATTCTCGCCGCGCGCTCGCCGATCGTGCCCTTTAGGGCGTTCATCGAGCTGTCGTCGGACATCAGCAGGCCATCGAAGCCGATATGACCGCGAATGACATCCTCGATGACTTTCCGAGAAATCGTCGCCGGCTCTTCCGTGTCGATCGCGGTGAAGACGATATGCGCGCTCATCGCCATCAACTCGTTCTTGAGCGCCACGAAGGGCAGGAAGTCATGCGCTTCGAGTTCCGCCCGCGATGCCGATACGACCGGCAGTTCATGATGCGAATCGGCCAAGCCGCGGCCGTGGCCCGGGATGTGCTTCATCACAGGAAGCATGCCGCCAGCCTTGAGGCCATCGGCCGCAGCCTGCCCCATCTCGGACACCGTCTTCGGATCGAAGCCATAGGCCCGGTCGCCGATGACGTTGCTGGCGCCTTCCACCGGTACGTCCAGGACCGGCAGGCAGTCGACGTTGATGCCGAGCTTCATGAGATCGAAGGCGTGCAGCCGCGACATCAGCCATGCGGCGCGCAAGCCCATTTCACGGTCATTCTTGTAGAGAGCCCCCAAGGCGGCGGCTGACGGATAACGCTCGATCATCGGCGGACGGATACGCTGAACGCGGCCACCCTCCTGGTCGATCAGGACAGGCGCATCCGGGCGGCCGACGGTGTCGCGCATGGCTGCAACCAGATCAGTGATCTGGGCCGGCTCGACACAGTTGCGGGCAAAGAGAATGAAACCCCAGGGACGCTCATCCCGGTAGAGCAGGATTTCGTCCTGGGTAAGCTGCGGGCCGCTGGAGCCCAGGATCATCGCTTTCGATTCGGTCATGTTCGATCCTAGAATGCTGGAAGCAGAATAGAAAACGGGGCGCCGTGCGCCCCGTTCGATGGTTTCTCGTCAAAGATCTTAGCGAGCGACGAGGCAGGTACCGCCGACACCGCGATACTTTTCGCAGAGTGCTACGGCTTCCGTCTTGCTGCCGGCCGGGATGCGAACGCGGTAGAAGGTGCCCTTGCCGGCGATTTCAGCAGCCTTGATATCGACCCCACGCCCGCCGATCACGTTGCCGAACTTCGACGACAGGTTCTGGTAAGACCTCTGAGCGTCAGCTTGGGACGGCAGCGATGCGATCTGAATGACGTAGCCGCCCTCGCCGACCGACGCGACCTGTGCATTGACAGCGGCAGGAGTTGCCGAAACCGGCTGAACCTGTGCTGCGGGAGCGCGAACGTTGCCCTGATCGCTGACGGATGCGACGACATTGACCGGCTGCTGCGAAGGACGAACCTTCGGGACCGGCGCCTTCGCGACAGCAGCAGGTGCCGAAGTGTCCAGTGGCGCCATAGTGGCTGCCGTCATCGGCGCAGACGCCGGGATGATTTCGGCAACCGTGCTGGCAGCAGGTGCAGATGCGGCGATCGCAGCGGCCGGAGTGACTGGCTGGGCCAGTTCCGGAGACTTCACCGAAGCCGCCGGCATCTTGCCTGTATGGGCCGCAGCGAGCGCCGGAGCCGGCACTTCCTGTTCGACGAGCTTCCCATCCGGACGCACGATCATCGTCTTTACCCGACGCGGCGTAACGGTGAGAGGATCCTGTCCGCCCGTCGAAGCAACCTGCTGGCCCTGATCGGGTAGCAGACGTGCATCCTGGGTCTCGCCGGTATCGGTCGGATCGATATCGTTTTCGCCTTCGAGCGGAAGGCTTTCCGGCATCAGCGTCTTTTGGACGACATCGACCGGCTGCTCTTCGCTGGAGATCAGCGCTTCCTGCTTCGGCGTTTCGGATGCAGCGCCGGCAACGCGGTCGTAAACAGCCTTGTCCTGATTCGGAACGGTCTTGCCACCCGGATTTTCCGGGACAACCTTTACCGGATCGGTATCGGCTGCGATGACGACCGGCTCGCCGCCCATCATCCGCGAAGGTCCGCTACCCAGCATCGTGTAGGCACCTGCGCCAGCAACGACCAGGACGCCCACAACGGCGATGGGAAGAAGCCACGTCCGGGACGCTGACCGGGGCGAACGCTGGTCGAGGTCGTTTTCGTATCCGTTGAGATCGCTGTCATGGTCGTCGGCCGGAAGCGGCGCGACAAGGCTGCGACGGAAGTCTTCTTCCAGGGCCCGCTCGAAATCGTCGAGGTCGGGGTAAGCGCTGCCCGATGTCTGCCGAGGCTGCTCTGGGAAATTGCCGGCAGCGACGGAAGCCGGGGCAGCCGCCTCCTGATGCCGCGGTGCCGGAGCAGTCTGCGACGTCGGGTTTACCAAGAGCGCCGCGAGTTCTGCATCGATATCGATATCGTACTCGGACGCGTAGGCAGGCTCTTCTTCCGGCTGCTCGACCGGCAGGTCCGGCACGTTGAGATCGGCGATCGCCTCGACATGCTCTTCCGATTCGGAAATCATCGCCGCATCGAACGGCATTTCCGCTTCGACGACGGCGACTTCTTCTTCCGGCTCAGGCGCTGCTG
Organism: Rhizobium sp. PvP014; assembly: GCF_017876855.1. Lineage (NCBI taxonomy): Bacteria > Pseudomonadati > Pseudomonadota > Alphaproteobacteria > Hyphomicrobiales > Rhizobiaceae > Rhizobium > Rhizobium sp. PvP014. Next base: position 751,506 of record NZ_JAGIOT010000002.1, on the reverse strand, counting down.
CAACGATGGGTGCTGCTGCAGCCGCGGGCGTCGAGACGGCGGCAGCGATTGCCGCGGCAGGTGCCACCGGCTGAACGGAGTTTTCCGCCACCACGATGTCGGCTAGATCGAGTTCGAGATCGTCAAGCGCCAGTTCGAAGTCTTCGTCGGCGAAAGGATCGAAGTCATCTGCCAGGTCGGCGACGGGTGCCGCCTGCTGAACAGTCGGCGTTGGAACCGGCGTCGGGATCACGGGCGCCGCCACAGCGGCAACGATCGGAGCGACGGCGATTGGCTGCGGCTTGGAGACCGGAGCCTGCGGCAGTTCGAGTTTCGGCTCGGCGCGAACAGTCGCAGGAGCTTCCTGGCTGACCGGGAAACGGGCAACGTCATAAACCAGCTCGTCAAGCGGCGAAAATTTCTGCGCCTCCAAAGTGGGCTGGACGACCTCTTTCACAGCGACCGGTTCAGCAGCGCGAGGCTGTTCAACCGGGGACGCAACGGCCTTGGGCTGGACAACCGGCGGCTTTTCGACGGGGCGTTCCAGCGGCGTGACACCGGCATTCAGACCGAAATTCGCAAGCGGCATGCGGAAGCCCGGCGTGTAACCGGTGCTCTTGCGGGGTTCCGCCCGAACAGGCTCCGGCGCCGAAACCATGGAAGCTGCGACGACTGGCTCGGCTGCAACGGCGAACGAGCTCTCCAGCTCAGCGGCCAGATCGAAAGCGTCAACCGACGGTTCCTGCCTGGACTGAGTCGCAGGCTGATAGTCATCGGCGCCCTCTACCTCCGTACGGAGTGTCGGAAGGCCATGGAAATTTGACGGGTCGAAATTCGGCTCGGCCGGTGCACGGTGAGCATCGACGGCAGGGGAAACAGCTTCCGCCTCCGCAGGTGCTGCACCAAACGGATCGACGGAGAATTCCGGAGCATCGAAAGGGTTGAGATCTTCCTGCGTCTGCGACACCACCGACTGGACCGGCTGTTCGAAAACCGGCTCGCGTTCGATGGGAGGCTCATAGGCAATAGAAGGCGCAGCCTGATAGCCGTGATCGACCGGCAAAGGCACCTCCACGCGGGAAGGCTTGGCGTCGAGCGGGATATCGTTGACCGGATCGATCCGCGGAGTATCGTATTGCTCGAATTCCCGCAGCAACTCGTCTTCGAGATTGAAGGCCGGCTCGCGGCGGGCAGATGCCGCCATTGGCGCAGAACCCACGGAAGGGGCAGCCGGATTAGCGACTGTCCGTTCCTCGTAGCCTACGATGCGAGCGAGCTCTGCCAGAGGATCGCCGTCAGCAAAAAATTCCGGGGCGTCATTCCGGCTACGCGCTAGGTTGTTGTCCGCCATTCGCTCGTCCACTCACCACCATTACAACTCATCTGCCAGTGCAATGTGGGGAAATGAGGGCGTTTCTACCGCATTTCCTCAGGTGCCGCTGTACCTGTGATTGCAAGTCCCGACTTCAGGACACAGGCGACTGCGTGCACCAGTCCAAGCCTGGCAATGCTCAATTGTCGGTTTTTATCGTTAACAAACCGTAATTCCGGTTGGTCCTTGCCCTTATTCCAGTGAGCATGGAAGAAACTGGCAAGATCATAGAGGTAAAATGCGAGCCTGTGCGGCTCCTGGGCCAGAGCTGCAGCTTCGACGATTCGCGGATATTCCGCAAGCTTCGCGACCAGCTGAAGCTCGCTCTTGTCGGTGATTTCGCCAATGTTTTCAACGAAATCCAGCGTCTCGGTATCCAGACCCGGAAACGCCTCCCTTGCCTGGCGGAAGATCGACATGCAGCGGGCGTGGGCATACTGGACATAAAAGACAGGGTTGTCTTTCGACTGCTCGGTCACCTTGGCAAAATCGAAATCGAGCGGCTCCGAGCTCTTCCGGTAGAGCATCATGAAGCGAACTGAGTCGCGACCGACCTCGTCCACGACGTCACGCAGGGTCACGAAGTCGCCGGAGCGCTTCGACATCTTGACCGGTTCGCCGTTGCGGTAAAGCTTGACGAGCTGGCAGAGAAGAACAGTGAGCTTTGACTTGCCTTCGGAGACGGCGCGCGCCACGGCCTCGAGCCGCTTGACGTAGCCACCGTGGTCGGCACCGAGCACGTAGATCATCTCGTCGTAGCCGCGGTCGAACTTGTCCTTGAAATAGGCAACGTCGGCGGCGAAATAGGTGTAGCTGCCGTCCGACTTGATCAGCGGGCGATCGATATCGTCGCCGACTTCGGTCGAGCGGAACAGCGTCTGGTCGCGGTCTTCCCAGTCTTCGGGAAGCTGACCCTTCGGCGGCGGCAGCTTGCCTTTGTAGACATGGCCCTTGAACGTCAGGTCGTTGATCGCTGCACGGATGCGCTGCGCGCCGTCCGCATGCAGCGTGCGCTCGGAATAGAACACGTCGTGATGCACGTTGAGGGCTTCGAGATCTTCGCGGATCATGGCCATCATCGCGTCGATGGCCTTCTCCTTGACGATCGGCATCCACTCATCTTCGGGCATGGCATGCAGCCGGGGACCGTATTCAGCGGCCAGAGCCTGCCCGACCGGGACGAGGTAATCGCCCGGATAGAGGCCAGCCGGAATCTCGCCGACTGCTTCGCCCAACGCCTCGCGGTACCGGATGAAGACCGAGCGGGCCAAAACGTCGATCTGGCTGCCAGCGTCGTTGATGTAGTATTCCTTGGTGACGTCATAGCCGGCAAAGGCCATCAGATTGGCGAGCGCATCGCCCACGACAGCGCCGCGGCAATGACCGACATGCATCGGCCCCGTCGGATTGGCCGAGACATACTCGACGTTTGCCTTGCGACCGGCACCGACATCCGAGCGGCCGTAGTCCGTCCCTTGCGCAATCATCTTGGCGAGCATCTGCTGCCAGTATCCGGTGGAAAGCCTGATATTGATGAAGCCGGGACCGGCAACGGAGACTTCCGAAATATCCGCGTCGCCACGCAACGCTTCGGCGATGATCTCGGCGAGCGCGCGCGGGTTGGTGCCGAGAGGCTTGGCAAGCACCATCGCTGCATTGGTCGCGACGTCGCCATGGCTCTGATCGCGCGGAGGCTCGACCGTGAGGCGTCCGAAATCAACCGCACTTCGATTTTCTCGAATGATTTCGAGAGTTTCTAGCGCGTTCTTAATTCTATTGTCGAATTCGGCAAAAAGATTCATATGTTTACATCCGCTCAAAGTGTTTTGGGCGGGCCCCTCGAAGCCATTGGTGTCGGGCAGGCCCTAGCGCAAATCAGGAGTCTGGTCAAACAACTCGGCATGGACGCGGGTTGCGTAGGTGTCGGTCATACCGGCAAGATAATCTGCAACGTGGCGCGCACGGGCCGCCTCCGGGACGCCGTTCATCTGCTTGACCCAGTAGTGGCCTTTCATCAGCGCCGGGTCGTCCATGTAGCGATGGAACAGGTCGACGACGATCTGCGAGGCGCCGGCCCGGATGCGCATGATTTCGGGGTGCCGGTAGATCCGGGAGAACAGCACTCGTTTGATCTGCTTGTCCGTTTCCGCCATCTCGTTGGAGAAGGTCGAGATCACCCTTCCCGCCATGCGCACATCTTGTGCGCTCTCGGGTGCAAGCTCTCTAAGGTTCTTCTGGGAGACCGCGATAACGTCCTCGACCATGTGGGTGATCTGGCGGCGCGTCACTTCGTAGGCAAAGCGGGTCGGGTCCAGATTGGGGTATTTCGTCCTCACTTCCTGCATCAGTCCGGCGAGGAACGGCACCTCCTCCAGCATATCGAAAGTGAGCAGGCCAGAGCGAAGCCCATCGTCGATATCGTGGGTGTTGTAGGCAATGTCGTCGGAAATCGCCGCGACCTGCGCCTCCAGGCTGGCATAGCTCGAAAGCTCGAGATCGTGCAGGAGGCAGTAGTCGCGGATCGGCTGCGGCAAAGGACCGTGGGAACCCTCGCTGCCGTCGGCCATCATCAAAGGGCCATTGTGCTTGACGAGACCCTCAAGCGTTTCCCATGTCAGGTTGAGACCGTCGAACTCCGCGTATCGCCGCTCAAGCTTGGTGACGATCCGCAGCGACTGGGCATTGTGGTCGAACCCGCCATATGGCTTCATCAGCTCATCGAGCGCATCCTCACCCGTATGTCCGAAAGGGGTGTGGCCAAAATCGTGAACGAGCGCGACGCCTTCTGCCAGATCTTCATCCAGCTTCAGGGCACGGGCCAGCGCGCGGGCCACCTGCGCCACTTCGATCGTATGGGTCAGCCGCGTTCGGTAATGGTCGCCGTCAGGACTGATAAACACCTGTGTTTTGTGCTTGAGCCTGCGAAACGCCGTCGTATGGACGATACGGTCACGATCGCGCTGAAACTCCGAGCGCGTCAGGCTGCTCGCTTCGGGAAACAGGCGGCCCCGCGAGGCCCAGGGATTGGATGCATATAACGCTCGCTCACCCCCACCGAAACCAAGTACCCCCGTATCGATCGCCATAACCGTCCTTAATGCCTCAAGCGTGCCTGCGTGTTGTCGTGTATGGGTACGCCCCATTGACGCGCCGTTCAGGTCTTCATACCTATAGTGTTGCCGTGTGCAACGGCAGTGACATCCATCTTCGAGTTATCAGGGTGCCTTTACCCAAGACTCACCGGGCCTTTACCCCGGCAGGAGACCATTGAAATGACGATGAACGTAACTCTCTCCGATGCTGCAGCCAAGCGGATCGCCCAAATCGTTGCGGCAGAATCCGAAAAGCAGTCTCTGCGTGTTTCTGTTGAAGGCGGCGGCTGCTCCGGTTTCTCCTACAAGTTCGACCTCGCGGGCGCGCCGGAAGCAGATGACGTGGTGATCGCCAACGGCGATGCCAAGGTGCTGATCGACAGCCTGTCCATCGTCTACATGGAAGGTTCAGAGATCGACTTCGTCGATAATTTGCTTGGCCAGTCATTCCAGATCAAGAATCCGAACGCGGTCGCAAGCTGCGGCTGCGGTACCAGCTTCTCCATCTAAGATCTTCCGGTCGTCCTGATCAGATTGCCACTCGACCCTTCCCATCAGCTTGTCTTTCGCTAAAAGGATAGGCTGAAGACGGAAGGACGACAGCAATGAAGATTGCCACCTGGAACATCAACGGCGTCAAGGCGCGGATCGATAATCTGCGTCAATGGCTTGCCGACTCGTCGCCTGACATCGCCTGCCTCCAGGAGATCAAATCCGTCGACGAAGGCTTTCCGCGGCTTGAGATCGAATCGCTTGGCTATCATGTCGAGACACACGGCCAGAAGGGCTTCAACGGGGTGGCGATCCTGTCGAAGATAAAACCCGACGAAGTGATGCGCGGTCTACCCGGTGCCGTCGGTCCCGACGGACAAATTGACGAGCAATCGCGCTACATCGAATGCGTCTTTTCCGTTCAGGGCGGCGTGATCCGCGTTGCGTCGATCTACCTGCCCAACGGCAACCCGTCCGATGACCCGGTCAAGTACCCGTACAAGCTTGCCTGGATGGAACGGCTGCGGCTGCATGCCCAGCAATGCTTGGCACTCGAAGAGCCACTGATACTCGCCGGCGACTACAACGTCATTCCCGAGCCGCATGATTGTTTCGATCCGGCCGCATGGGCGACAGATGCGCTCTTCCTGCCGAAAACGAGGGCGGCATTCCGTGCGCTCGAAAATCTTGGCCTGACGGACGCCGTTCGCGCAACCACGGATGCCACCAAGCTCTATACGTTCTGGGATTATCAGGCGGGCGCCTGGCAGAAGAACAACGGCATCCGCATCGATCATCTGATGCTGTCGCCGGAAGCTGCCGACCGGTTGAAGGCGACGGTCATCGAGAAGCATGTGCGCGGCTGGGAAAAGCCGTCCGACCATGTTCCGGTTGTCGGGATTTTCGACTTCGCGCCGGTTTGACCGGGGCTCGTCTTCCCTGATAGCTCGGAATTGAAGGAAGCGGCTGATGCCGCTTCTTTAGTCCATGCCCTTGGCAAACTCGTGGGATAGAGCGATCGCCCCGCGCCGGTCTTCCTCGCTTGCCATGGAAAACGCCTGCTCCTGCAGGGGCTCCATCCACATACAGTCCTTCGTGCTACACTTGTCGAGTGCAGCCGTCAGGAATGCCAGGCCACGCACCGTCTGCCCCTCCTCGAACAGGATATCGCCGAAGACGGCCATGGCGCCTGGATGGCCGCTCTTGCGGGCTTGGTTCAGCCACTTCTTCGCCTGCTGGATATTGGGCGATCCGCCCTCGCCTGCAAGAATCATCTTGGCAAGCTGGAACTGCGCTTCTGCTACCCCGAAGGTCGAAGCAACCTGGAAATAGATCTGCCGCGCCTGGGCAAGATCGGGCTTCACCGGTGTATCGGGGATGCCGCGGCGATAGTAGCTCGCGAGCGACAGGAGTGCGTTGACGAAGAAGCCGGTGTCTTCGGAGCCGGGTTCAACGCCCTGGGTGGCAATCTCGTTATAGATCTTGAACGCTTCGAGATCGTTCTTCGTGACGCCGTCGCCAAAGGCATACATGTTGGCCAGTGCCCAGCGGGAGCCGGTATGGCCCTTCTCGGCAGCATAGCGATAGGCTTCGACCGCGTCTTCCTTCTGACCGTTCTTGTAGGCCTTGAAGCCGAACTTGAAGAGATCGAAGGGACCGGATTCCTTGGTGACGCCGGATTGGATGTCGAACGCCGCTGCCGAACCCACCATTGCAGAGGTGAGCGACACGCCAAGAAGCAATACTTTCATGGACACAATGCCAAACTTCGACATGGTTCAGTTTCTTCCCATACACCCGGGAGTCATAAAGCTTGCCATCTCCGCCCGATTGCTCGGCAAAACCTGCGAACCGGTAATGAGGTAGAGGCCAGCTATCGCTGCCGTTCTAGGTTGGAAACTGTACATCCCGTTTTCGGCAAGAGTAGGACCTGCCTGCAAAACGCGCCGAAGTTGTGCACGGCGATCCGATCCGCCTGCAACAACGCGGCCAAAGCCCCGTATCTTATTGAAAAACCCGCCCATGGTACTCCAATTCACACGCGCCGCCCCCGCGGTCCGCGTCCGTTATTCCTTTACCGCTGCTCCCTGTTTGTGGCGGGAAATGGACAAAACCGCCCTTGTTCGCCAACCCCTTCATCGTGACAAAAGAGTGTTGCCAAATCGTCACAAATTTAGTGACCTCGGAGCCCGGCAGCCACAAACGAAAAAGCCCGGCGCGAGCCGGGCCTTTACCAATTCATAACAGATTTCAGAACTTTACCTTCAGCGACGTAGAAAGTGCTGCAACCAGGTCGCTATCGTATTCATAGCTAGCTTCGTCGCCGGCTTCCTTGCCGTCAATAGTCATTTCACTAGAATCGCCGCCAGTAAGAATGCCAAGTACGCCGCCAAGGCGGATTTCAACATTTGTCGTCGGCGAGTAAGCAACGCCGGCGTTAAACAGCCACGTATCGCTGAGGCTGCCATATTCCTGCGAGGTACCGCGGTCCCAAGTGACGCTTACGGCACCACTCCACTGTTCATTGAATTTATGGCCAACACCACCAGTCAACGTCCAGCCATCACGATAACCTAAATCAAGCGACGTAACCTCTAAACCAGCACTGTTATAGAAGGGGATACGCTGTAACTGGCTCCAATCAGTCCACTTAACCGAACCAAATGCAAGCCAGTCAGGCGCGATACCGGATTGTAGCTTGAGCTCAAGGGCGTCCGGCATCGCCGTTGAGCCATGGACTGGAATTACGGTGCCAGCGCCGGGAATGAGAGGACCGCCATCGGGCCCGGGGATTGCGCCCAGCAAAGCCGGAATGTTAGTCAAATCAACGGATCCTGTGATGTCGTCAAGTTTGACTTGGCTGTAGTACATAAGGCTGGCACGGAAAGCATATTCCGGAATTTCATACGCCAACCCGGCTCTCCAACCCCATCCATCACCCTCCAAATCAAGACGGCCGACACCGCTCCCGGAAAGTCCAAAGACGTCCAACGGCGCAGTGTCGAACAGCCCTGGTGCAATGACTAGCCGTTCCTTGAAGCCATCCATCTTGAGATAGCTGCCGCCACCAATAATACGTAGCTGACCTGGACCGGCGTCAAACCGGTAGGAACAGGTGAGAGCGTAATTATCGCTGTTTATTTTGGTTTCGATATTTTGCTGCGCACCAGCCCAATTCTCGCCTGGGTTAGTGTGCGCGCCGTACGGCTGAGAATAGTCGAACATGCAGTCGGCGTTCTCATAGCCTGCCTTTATCCCGATACGCGGCGACCAAAAGTTTTCCGTCTCATCCGCAGACGAGGAATAGCCGAACGCATTGAGTGGACCGTCGGTTGGCTCGCTATCAACAACGTTCTTCAATTTACGACCCGGCATTACAAACGTAGCTGTGGATTCGGCTGCAATTCGGGATTGGTCGAAAAGCAGATCTATATTGTAACCGCCCCGTTCGATCCCGCCCGCTAACGCCGGCGAATAAACGCTCCATCCAGCCATCAGAACAAAGGCGCCCTTGGCGATGTAATTGCTTTGCATCTCGTCTCCCACTCCCAGGCAAGTCATTGAGACAATTCTAAATACTCTGCCCAAAATAACAACTTTCGGCTGTCCCCGATCTTGCGCTGCAAAACGGTCGCTAATTTACGTAAGCGGAGGAACAATCGCCACCGAATCGGTGGTTGGGAACAAAATTACCTAATCTGGGGCCGTACCGTAGCTGGAATTAGAACACCATCCCGCATGGGCGCGGCGATGTGACAATGCGGCAACATTGCGGCTTTCTCCCGTTGTGCATGTGCACGCAAACGGAACTTCCGGGTCGAAGCACAGCAAAAAGCCGCGGTCACAGGACCGCGGCTTTCAGAGATTCGTTCGCTGGCGCCGGCCTAGAGGCTGGCGGAGACCTTGGTCATCAGCCGGCTTCGATGACCCGCTGCAGAGCGATCTTGAGGCTTTCGAGCTGAACTTCCAGTTCGGCATGGCGCTCCCGGTCAGCCGCAACCACGTCCGGATCGGCATTGGCAATGAACTTCTCGTTGGAGAGCTTCTTGCCGAGACGGTCCTTTTCCTGCTCGTTCTTGACGATCGCCTTCTCGATTCGGGCCTTCTCCGTGCCGAGATCGATCAGGTTGCCGAGCGGCAGGCAGGCCGTCGCCTCGCCGACGATGATCTGTGCCGCACCCTTCGGGGCGACGTCAGCTGTCGAGATGCTCTCGACACGCGCGAGCCGGCAGATTGCCGCCTCGTGACGCGCGAGCCGCGACGAGGTGACCGCATTGGCACCAACCATGATAAGCGGTGCTGTCGCCGATGGCGGGACGTTCATTTCGGACCGCGCAGAGCGAAGACCGGATACGAGATCGACAAGCCAGTTGATCTCGTCAGCCGCGTCAGTGTCCGCAAAACCGGAGACCGGCCAGTCGCCATGAGCGAGCAATCCGTCACGCGCTGCCGTGTGAGCCCAGAGTTCCTCAGTCATGAACGGCATGAACGGGTGGAGAAGCGCGTAGCTCTGCTCCAGGACATAGGCCATGCAGGCCTGCGCCTCGGCCTTGGCGGCTTCATCCTCGCCCATGAAGATCGGCTTCAACAGCTCGACATACCAATCGCAAACCTGGTTCCAGACGAAGCGATAGAGCGAAGCGGCAGCCTCGTTGAAGCGCTGCGTCTCGATCGCGGTGGTGACGTCGGCCACGGTCTTCGAGAGTTCCGTGAGGATCCAGCGATTGACGGTCAGCTTCGCATTCTTTGGATCAAAGCCCGCATCACGCTTGACGCCGTTCATCTCCCCGAAGCGCGTTGCGTTCCAGACCTTGGTGCCGAAGTTGCGGTAGCCGGCGATACGGGCGGGGTCGAGTTTAACGTCGCGTCCCTGCGCCGCCATGATGGCGAGCGTGAACCGCAGCGCATCGGCGCCGTATTCGTCGATCAGGTCGAGCGGATCGATGACGTTGCCCTTCGACTTCGACATCTTCTGGCCGTTCTTGTCGCGAACCAGCGCATGAACGTAGATCGTGTGGAACGGCTCGACAGGCTCGCCTTCCGCATCCTTCATGAAATGCATGCCCATCATCATCATCCGGGCAACCCAGAAGAAGATGATGTCGAAGCCGGTGACGAGAACGCTGGTCGGGTAATAGCGCTCCAGTTCCGGCGTCTTGTCCGGCCAGCCCAGCGTCGAGAAGGGCCAGAGTGCCGACGAGAACCAGGTGTCGAGCACGTCCTCGTCGCGGATCAGGATCTCGCCAGGCTTGAAGTTCTCGAGCTTCTCCTGAACCCAGGCCTTCCATGGGCCTTCGTGTGCCAGATAATGCTGGATGGCCGCGTCGAGTGCTTCTTCCTCGGACTTTTCGACGAAGCACTGACCATCAGGACCGTACCAGGCCGGAATCTGATGTCCCCACCAGAGCTGGCGCGAAATGCACCAGGGCTCGATATTTTCCATCCAGTCGAAATAGGTCTTTTCCCAGTTCTTCGGGACGAAGTTGGTGCGGCCTTCGCGAACCGAAGCAATCGCCGGTTCTGCCAGCGTCTTGGCGTCGGCGAACCACTGATCCGTCAGCATTGGCTCGATGACGACGCCGGAGCGGTCGCCGAACGGCTGCATGATCTTCTTTGCCTCGACATACGGAATGTCGTTGCCCTCGCTGTCCTTGACGGTAACGGCAAGGCCTTCGGCATTGATCGTCTCGATGATCTTCTTGCGGGCGACCATGCGGTCGAGGCCGCGATACTCTTCCGGAACCAGATTGATCTCGTCGATATCGGCTTCGCCCGGCAGTTCGCCGGACTTGGCTATCTCCAGCGCCTTGGCCGCATAGACAGAATAAGCGTCGCCATCGTCGCGCATCGAGGCGGTGGTATCCATCAGGCGATAGAGCGGGATCTTGTTGCGCTTGGCGACCTGATAGTCGTTGAAGTCGTGCGCGCCGGTGATCTTGACCGCGCCCGAGCCGAAATCCGGTTCCGGATATTCGTCCGCAATGATCGGGATCAGGCGGCGATGTTCCTTTGGCCCAACAGGGATTTCGCACAGCTTGCCGATGATCGGTGCATACCGCTCGTCCGACGGATGGACGGCAACGGCGCCATCGCCCAGCATGGTTTCCGGACGCGTCGTGGCGATCGAGATATAATTGCGCTCTTCGGAAAGGACGATATTCCCGTCCGCATCCTTCTCGACATAGGTATAGGTCTCGCCGCCGGCCAGCGGGTATTTGAAGTGCCACATATGGCCTTCGACTTCCCTGGACTCAACTTCAAGATCGGAGATCGCCGTTTCGAACTTCGGATCCCAGTTGACCAGCCGCTTGCCGCGGTAGATCAGGCCTTCCTTGTAGAGCGTGACGAAGACTTCGAGAACGGCCTTGGACAGACCCTCGTCCATCGTAAACCGTTCGCGTGACCAGTCGCAGGATGCGCCGAGGCGCTTCAACTGGTTGAAGATCAGGCCACCCGACTCTTCCTTCCATTCCCAGACGCGTTCGACAAAGGCCTCGCGGCCCATCTCGCGTCGGCCGGGAAGCTTCCGCTCGGCCAGCTGGCGCTCGACGACCATCTGCGTGGCAATGCCCGCATGGTCCATGCCCGGCTGCCACAGCACGTCCTTGCCGCGCATGCGCTCGAAGCGGACCATGATATCCTGCAGCGTGTTGTTGAGCGCGTGCCCCATGTGCAGCGACCCGGTCACATTCGGCGGCGGGATGACGATGGTGAAGCTTTCCGCACCAGCCTTTGCGTTGGCACCGGCACGGAAGGCGTCCGCATCGTCCCAGGCTTTGGCGATCTTCGGTTCGACGGCGGCGGAATCGTAGGTCTTTTCGAGCATTTCCTGACCCGTTTTTCTTTTTGAATGAGATGGTGCGGTGTTAAAGACGTGGAGGCCGTGAAGTCAATAAAAAAGCCGCCCCGTGTGGAGCGGCCCTTGATGACAGGCATTGGAGGCGATTTAGCGACGCGGGCCGCGGGCAACGCGCTCGATTTCCTCGCGCACGAGACGCTCCACCAGTGTCGGCAGGTTGTCGTCCAGCCATTCCTGCAGCATCGGACGCAGCATTTCCTGCGCCATATCCTCGACAGAGCGACGCTCGAGACCATCGAAGACGGCTGCAAGTTCGTTGAACGATTTTGTCACCTGCGCGCCCGCTTCGACCGAAAGGAGCGTTGCAGCGGCCTCCTCGATCATCGCCGGAAGATTTTCCTGCTGAGCCGGTTGCGCCTTCGGTGCCGCCTGCTCGACCGGCTCGGACATCTCCGGCTGCTGCGCGACTGCCGGTTGCGGCTTCAGCGCTGGAATGGGAGATGGTCCGGCAGGCTCGACGTCTTTCGCCATAGGGGTCTCGATCGGCTTGGATACCATTGCCGCAGGCCTTGTTTCGACAGGGGCGATGGTGTCACGCAGCGCGACGTCGGCAAAGGCCGAGATTGCAGCGGATGCCTTCTCGGCTGCGGGCATCGACAGGCGCGGCGCCGGTGCCGGGCGGCTCATCGCATTTTCCTGCTGGCGGGCCGAAGCGGCGCGGACGCGGGCCGCAACGTCGGCAAGCGAGAGCGAGCGCTCACCCGATGATGAAATCTCAGGGTCGACTGTCGATGCGGAAACAGGCTTGGGTGCGTCGTTTGCGGATGCGGGGGCGTAGGGTTCCGACTGGAACGGCATCGGGGCCGGTGAATGGGGACGAAGAGGAAGACCCGGGTCGTTTGCAGCGATGCCAGCGGCAAGATCGGACGCAAAGACCGTATCGTCGATATCGTCGATCAGATCGTCATCCGCATAGGGCGAACGCGATGCCTGATCTGGTGAACCCTCGCCGACCGGCTCGTTGCTTTCGATTATCCGGCGGATCGAAGCCAGGATCTCTTCCATTGACGGTTCACGCGCTACACTTGGCTGAGCCATTTTCATCCCCGTTCTCGCCGACTGGGTGCCAGGTCGGCAGACGACCTCTTTTCAAAGGTCTGATTCGTTTTCACTTTACGAACCTCGTCTCGCGATACAACGACGGGCGCATCAACGACTCTAGCGATACACAGATTTGTTGCCGACGTGAATCCCCGCTGCCGATTTGTATCGCGCTGGAAAAACAAAAAGGAGGCCAAGGCCCCCTTTCTAAACTTCGCAAACCGTCAGCAAGCCGATTTTAGAATACGAAATCCTTCGCTCGGCGGAATCCCGGCAACGGTTTGATCGAAGCGTTGAAGTGGGCGCTTTTCGAAAGTGCACCCTGCTCTTTCACGAAGAGCGTCGCCTGCGCGGCATTGCCGTATCCGAGAACGGCGACCAGACGCCCGCCATCCTTGAGCTGCGCACTAAGTTCAGCCGGCACGTCTTCGATCGAGCCGGCAATGAAAATGACATCGTAAGGGCTCTGGTTCGCAACGCCTTTTTCCATGTCGCCCGTGACGACAGTCACGTTGTGGGCGCCCGCGAGGTTGGCTATTGCCTGCTCGGCGAGCGCCTCATCGGATTCGATCGACACGACCGATTTCGCGAGAAGCGACAAAAGCGCAGAAATGTATCCGCTGCCTGTGCCGACCTCGAGCACCGTATCCGACTTGGTAATCGCAGCCAGCTGCAAAAGCTTGGCAAGAGGCGAGGCTTCCATCAGGAACCGACCGGGACAGATTTCAACATCGTTGTCGATATAGGCCAGTGACTTCGACTTGGCCGGAACAAAGTTTTCGCGCTGTACCGTGAGAAACGCCTGAAGCACGGAATGTGCCGTCACGTCTGTCGTGCGGATCTGGTTCTCGACCATCTTCACACGGGCTGCTTCGAAATCAATCATGTCATCTGCCTCACAGCGCCGGCGTACCGGCCAATCCTTCAGCCGTGTTACTTGCCTCTCGCTGCGCTTTCAAGATAGCGCGCGCATCGATTGGAAAAAACACGGTGATGCAGGCGCTCGTGCAACTCTTGCTTAGTGCAGGATAAGGGTCGGAAGCTCGCGCTTCTTGGCGAGGACGACATCGTGTCCGTAGGATTTGCGCAGGCTATGGCTGCGATCGAATGCCAACTGCTCGGCAGCACTCAGATGAAAGGCTCCATCTGCAAACGTGCCAGTCGCATCATCTTCGGTGACGGGTCTGTAGAGTGCGGTGATCAATCGGTTCAGCATTTTTCACTCCCTGGGCTTCGCTCACTAAAGTCGGAAGAGCTCGGTTCCGTTCCCCTGACCGCGAGGAATATTCGTGAAATATTTACCATAGGATCAACACAGCCAGATGACGCGAACACGCTGCATACAGCCTCCCCCCCAGGGGTATCTTCCGAGGACGCCGCGTTTTGCAGGCGCCCTTCATCACCGGTACAGACAGGCGCCGCTGACGAAGTGGATAAAAACGTCGAGGATTGAACAGAAGGGTATTGCACCCATCGGAGATTCGTTCTAATTCGGCGCCACCACTCGCTTTTTTAGCATCGGATGGCCTCGTGGCGGAGTGGTGACGCAGAGGACTGCAAATCCTCGTACCCCGGTTCAATTCCGGGCGAGGCCTCCATCCCTTTCTCGATATATCGCAATGGGTTAGCATCGGCTTCAGCCGATCGACACGATCTGTCCGATCGCAACCGGTCGCGCACATTCCTCGATGTTGTTTAGGTATTGCGACTGGTGCACGAGAACGCCAGCGGATCTTCTTTCACGCCCGCCAGCCTTCCGCCAATTCGCGACTGAAGCTGTCGCCTGCCCGGATCAGCCCACCGGCCGCACCAGTTCTTCGACCAAGCCACGATACGCCTCTGCGGCCAGTTCCAACTCCGCGATGAGGGTCTCGTTCGATGTCGTCTGCGTCCTGAACCCGCTCGTGGTTAGCCACTCGATGTCCGCACGAAGGATTTGGATAGTGTCTTTATAGCGTTGGACGCGATTTTCCGGCTGCATGTTCGGCTCCTGTGAACCGGAACAACTACCGCGCTTTGCGTTCGAGGCAATAAGCGGGATGCCAGAGACCGGACGTTTATCGGCACCGGTCGCTGGTTTGTGTCAAGAATTCAAGGATTGGGCGCGAAGCGTGATGATGTCAGAGAGCAGACGCCGCGGCCGGCTTGCGTCCCCTGGCTGCCGCGGAAAGATCGATCGAGCTTATGGTCGCCACCAGGAACATGACCGGAATGCCGAATTCCAGCACTTCTTCGACGATACCCAACAGAAGATTGGTGTGATCGCTGACAATGACGCCAAAAGGCGCAAGCTTGCGATCCAGCCCATCGATCGACTTGGACACAATGGCAAGACCGATCGCCGCGATGATGTTCCAAGCCCAGGACGCGCGATACCTGACGCCGGAGAGAAGCTCAGGGCCGTTGCGAACGATCAGCCGGAACGCGACGGTTGCCACGAACAGGATCACCAGAACGCCAAAGACGCGCTCGACAGGTTGCGCCATGTTCGTCAGGTAGAGGTTGCTCTTGAGCATGCCGACACTGGTCAGCCGCTTGTCGAGGTCGAGTTCTCGCCCCATCATCAACAGCATGATGGCCGCAACCTGCCAGTCCCGCCGCCATATGTCGCCGGTGCGCGTCCACAGCCACACCATTGCGGTATAGGCGTAGAGCAAGGCCGTCGAAATCTCGAGCGCGCCGGTTTCCTTCGTCAGTGCTGTCGTAAAACCGTTACTCGCAAGGTCTATAGCGAACAGAACGGCAGCCCCGACCAATGCCAGTGTCAAAAGATACCAAGGACGGGAAGTAACAGCGTAGGCGTGGTGTGGGAGCATTTCGATTCTCAAAATTCATGTCGACGAGTGTTGATTGAGGGCGTGGACCGCTTAGCGGACCGCTGACCGGTGCCGTGCGCGCCGATTCTGGATGAAAACGGTCTACTACTGGAGAAGCCGGTAGTCCATGTTTTTGACGGCGGACAGATTCTGCTCGGCCCCTGTTTCCAAGGAAACCGGCAAACCCGAAAAACTGTCGAGCAGTCCTTCACGCCGTTGATTTATTGCTTCTATTAGCAAATTTCCTTTACATTTCTGCAGGCGCGTCTATTTCCGGCCCCTCACGGAATGATCGCAGCGAGGCCGACTTGAAGGATGATCCCGCCACACAACTCGCAGATATTGCGCGGCAACTCGCACTGCTTGCGGAGGCAGCCAAGGCATTGTCGCAGACGCCGCTGGTGGAACTGTCCGGTCAGCTTCTGCCGGCCGGCCGCGACAAGCCGGACGAGCCCAAAACCCCTCTCCCAAACAGCATCAATTAGACAGAACGGCTCGTATCGGACAAGCTTGCCGTGATCACATGGTCGCGCAGCGGTATGGGGTCTGCGCGGGTGCCGAGAGAGCCCCGCCCATAGCATCGACACGATGCCGCAACATTTCACGATCGGGTCGTAACCAGATATTAACGTTCCTCCATAGGGCTGCGTTAAACTATTTGTCCTAGAAATAGGCAGACGGCGATGTTGCCGCCATACCCTTGTCAGAGGATCGCCATGACGGCGATGGTTCGATATGAAGCTCTCATCTTCCGACGCCGTCATGGCGTTCACGACTATTATATCCCTCGTCAGCATCATTTATGTGGGGCATCTTTTCGTTGCCCTGTTTTGACGGTCTCACCGAGACACGCTGACTGACGGCCTCTCCTCGTCCCCCACAAGCCGCACGCTCGCCCTGATCAACATTCTCGCTCACGGATCAAAATCGTGTTAGAGTGTCTGAAGTCAGGTGTGGGAGACATCTGGCGGCTTGGGTAACGGGAAGAGGAGACCGTTATGCAGTATCTCGATTTTGTAGCCGCGTTGAATCCATTCGTTTTGTGCACTCTTGCTGTCGTGGTGGCCTGCGGCCTCTACGACCGCTGGGCGCAATCGAAATAGTGGATTGCATGCGCAGCCGGGAAATCGCGACGCGTTGCTCGTGTCAATAACCGGTACATCTGGAGGCGGCTTGATGGTCGACTGACGCGCCGCGCGTCGCGCGAGTTCGTTTTGTTGCCTTTGAGTTGCTCGTTGCTGCTGTTATTCAGACTGCATTTCTTATGATAGAGGTGCAGCTTTGCAGGATAACGCGGAATTCGAAGATACATCGGCAGGTCTCAGCGAAACGCTGAGGAAATTGATCGGTCGGATTGACGGCGGCACCGTGACGCTGCGTCAGTTGATGGATGGCGTCGGTGAACAGGGTCTTTTGCTGATCTGCGCGGTCACTTCCCTCCCCTTTCTGCTGCCCGTTTCGATCCCGGGTGTTAGCACCGTGTTCGGCGCGGCCATCATAATGATCAGCATTGCTGTGGTGCTGAACCGGATGCCTTGGCTTCCTCGTGCGATTCTCGATCGGGAACTCGACAGCGCAAAGCTGGTGCCGACCCTTGAGAAAGGTGTGAAAATCGTCTCCAGGCTCGACAAATATCTGAAGCACCGCATGGCCGGCATCACGACCGGGCCCATTGCCAACAGGGTCAATGGCCTCGCAATCACGTTCGCCGGTGTGCTGCTGATGTTTCCGCTCGGCCTCATCCCCCTGTCCAACACGCTGCCCGGCATTGCTATTCTGCTTCTGTCGACAGGCATGGTTCAGCGGGATGGTCTCGTCGTTCTCGGCGGTTATTTCTTCAACCTTGCAACGATCGTCTATTTCGGGGCGCTTGCTTATGGCGCGTTCGCCGCCGGCCAGGGCCTGGCGTCACTCGCCGGATAAGACTCATCCCGGGAGAAGCTCTCGCACCAGGCGACAGCTTCTCCCGGTCTGGTTGACGTCATGTCATTTCCGAAGCGAAGCTGCTTGTTTCTCGCGGCGTCTGCGACCCCACCAGACTTCCAGACGACGACGACGACGTCTGACGAAAGCGAGATCCTGCGACAGGATCAAGATACCCAGCGGCACCATCCAGAAGCCTAGAATCGGCAGGAAGCCCAGAATGCCGCCGACGATAAGAACGGTTCCGATGCAGAGCCGCGCCACGCGCGAGCGCGGCATCGGAATGGACCGCCCTGCGATGAAGAGACGACCCTGCCCCGGATCCATTCCAAACCGCCTGCCTTGAGGTTTTTCCACCACGTATACGGCTCCAACTAAACGCTTTTTTGTAGGGGCGAGATGGGGATGCATGGGGATAAAACAAGCCGGACCTAATTTTTTTGAAAAAACCGCTTGGCAAATGCGTGAAGCATTTGTATTACCCCGCTCACACCGCAAGCGCGGTTGTTCCCTGGTAGCTCAGCGGTAGAGCATTCGACTGTTAATCGACAGGTCGCCGGTTCGAATCCGGCCCGGGGAGCCAAATTCTGCGATAAGCGCCTGTTTTTGTTGATCCCTATCCGAAGACAGGCGCTTCTCCACTTCCCCTATTTTGACAAAGCGAAAAAGCAACTTGATATGGCGATTGGTTTCGCGTTCGGGGATGTGTAACGCTGTTGCGTGCAGTTCCACTGCCAAAGAAGAAAGCCGGTCGCGTCCGCTAAGTCGCAACGTGAGTCTTCTGTTTGCTCGCGCTCATCTCAAAGTCGTCTTCACTTCTGATCCGAGGGTGCGGGCGTGCCGGGAAGCGCATTTTCGCGGGATGGGGCAGCCGGCGTATCGTAATGCGTGCCCTGCGGATCGGGCGGCACACTGTTGGCGGTCGGAGCCTGCGTGACGCCGATGCTAACCGCGACGCCGACGGCGATCGCAACGGCCAAGCCGGCCAACGGAATCAGAGAGCGATGTCGGCTCTCCTTGTAGGAACCGTACGCAAGTGCGAGCCCAAGCATTGCTGCTCCGCCTGCGACGACGATAAACCACATGTAATTAGCCATTATTTTTCCTCCTGAAACCAGAACATGCGTATCTGGCCGAAGTTCCGCGTCCAGCGGAGACGCCTCACCGACGCGACTGTTGCAGGCTGGTGCCGCGCGACGTCGCGAGTGGCGACAGTTGTTCTCGTGCCTTGAAGTGAGCAGACAGGCTAATTCGATCGCGTTCGTTGGGGCGGTGTCACGACGCCCTGTCCCTGGGCACAGTGCCCGGCGATGCCGCCCCTTAAATGCTCCCAACACACATCCGAACCCGGAAAATCCGCTTGTCCTAATGGAACATTGCGCTAGGCTGGAGGTAGAGGACAGTTGACTTAGGGAGGAGACAACTATGCCGCAGCCGAACTGGCAAAAACCGGTCAAAGTCGCGTTTGGGAATCTTGGGACCGAGGTAATCAATGGGCCATCCGAGGCCCTCATCCTGCTACTGGACCACTGGCCGGATCTTCGGGGTCCGCATTTCGTGCGGGCGCGCAGTGCCTGCCGGGCTGCCCTCGACGGCCGTCGTTCGCCGGAGGACGCACGACAGTTTTTCGAGCAGGCCGTGAGCGAAGCGCAAATGCACGTAAACTGATTGGTCTGACTGCTGCGTTTTCAGTTCTGGCCGATTGACGAATGGTTGACCGCGAACCAACCATTCGATGACAGTGTTCGGCTTTAAAGTCCGATCATATCGCCCATGAGCTGGATCGGCGATCCGCTGAGAGCGATCGGTGCAAACAGGACGGAAAAGCAGACGCACGGCCCCGAATCACCAACGATCGGCCGGTGATCGAGCGTCTCGTCAGCGACCGATATGTCGCCCTGCGTGAAGTTTCCGCGGTGATCGTGGAATTCGCCTTCGATCACCAGCGTGAGTTCGAGACCGTTGTGGCCATGGTTTGGAAGTGCCCTCCCAGGACGGGCCCAGAGAAGACTTGCTTCCACGTCGGGCGACCGTTCGATAACATGCTCGCGCAGTCCCGGCAGCTTGCGCCGCCACGGAATAGAGGTCAGGTCCTTCCCCGTATAATCCCGCAACAGGGCCGGCAACTGGGAACCTTGCCCCGGTGGCAACACGCTCCATGCCGGCGGGTCCGATCTGACAATATCGCTGATGGCCCTGTCTCGAAATTCACGGGACAACGTCTCATCGCAGGTCATGTCTTCCAACCCATCGCCGGCCAGTCGTTGAAGGGCATCGACAAGCTGGGCATTGGGTTTCTGCATCTGCAGATGGGAACCTAACAAGACGTGGGCTGCCTTTGGCAGAGAGCCGGCTACGTATTGCGAGATCAGAAAATCGACTCTCTCAATATTCAGATGCATAAACTAAGCCGCAATCGTTGGCGTGAACGAAATTCAGTTCTCAAAATCAATGCCATCAGGTCGAATCGTCTGAAACCAAAACCGAGCGCTCCACTCTGCGTAGTGCAGGGCGAAGGATGTATTATACAGTTGCATCCGAGCCATGTCGATAAACCTGCCGGTATTGTCCGGTAGATGACAGTCCTCGGTATGGCGGGGGCGATCCCATCGCGCGCGACACGCGGAAAGGATTTTCTTGGCGCGGATGCCTTGCCCGCCGAATGCAGCCTGATTACATGATCCTTGAAAAAGAAGGCATTTCCCATGGCAATACAATCTTCTGTTCTCGACCTCATCGGCAATACGCCGCTCATCAGGCTGGCGGCTGCATCCGATGCAACCGGATGCGAAATTCTCGGCAAGGCCGAATTTCTCAATCCCGGTCAGTCGGTCAAGGATCGCGCGGCGCTCTATATCATTAGAGATGCCGAGAAGAAGGGGCTTCTGAAGCCGGGCGGAGTGATCGTCGAAGGGACCGCCGGCAATACCGGTATCGGTCTGACCCTGGTCGCAAAGGCATTGGGGTATCGAACCGTCATCGTCATTCCGGAGACCCAGAGCCAGGAGAAGAAGGACGCGCTGAGACTGATGGGCGCCGAGCTCGTGGAAGTACCAGCCGTTCCCTACAAGAACCCGAACAACTATGTGAAGGTTTCCGGTCGCCTTGCCGAGCAGCTTGCCAAGACGGAGCCTGCGGGCGCGATCTGGGCAAACCAGTTCGACAATGTTGCCAACCGGCAGGCCCATATCGAGATGACTGGCCCGGAGATCTTCGAACAGACGGGCGGCAAGGTGGACGGCTTCGTGTGCGCAGTCGGCTCCGGCGGTACGCTGGTCGGTACAGCCATGGCGTTGCGGGCGCTTAAGCCCGGCGTCAAGATCGGCATCGCGGATCCGGAAGGTGCCGCACTCTACGAATTTTATGCGCACGGCGAGATTAAATCCGAGGGAAGTTCGATCACCGAGGGCATCGGTCAGGGACGTATCACCGCCAATCTCGAAGGGTTTGCGCCTGACTATTCCTATCGCATTTCGGACGCTGAAGCGCTGCCGATCGTGTTCGATCTGATTGAGAACGAGGGGCTTTGCCTCGGCGGCTCTTCCGGCATCAACATCGCGGGCGCGATGCGCCTGGCAAAGGATCTCGGCCCCGGCCATACGATCGTGACGATCCTCTGCGACTACGGCAACCGCTATCAGTCCAAACTCTTCAACCCGGATTTCCTGCAGTCCAAGGGCCTGCCGGTTCCGGGCTGGCTCACGAAGAAGACCAAGATCGATATTCCGTTCGAAACCGTCTGAAACCGACCGCAGAGAACAGAACCGATGGCAACCGAACTCCTCTATCGCGACGACTTCTATCTCTCGACACTGGAGGCGGTTGTTACCGTGATCCACGAGGATGGCGGCATCGAATTCGACCGCACCTGCTTCTATGCGACATCTGGAGGGCAACCTGGTGATACCGGCAGTCTGGAACGCGCCGACGGAACCAGTATCAAGCTTGGTCAGACACGGCACGGCGAGACGAAGGACATCGTCGTCCACGTTCCGCTGGAAGGCGAACCGCGGCCGACGGTCGGCGAAACTGTTGTCATGCATGTCGACTGGGACAGACGGCACAAGCTGATGCGGATGCATACGGCCTGCCACCTGCTGTCGGTCGTCTGCTCCTACCCGATCACCGGTGCCGCAGTTGGCGAAGACGAATCGCGTGTCGATTTCGACATGATGGCCGTGATCGACAAGGATGAGGTCACCGCCGGCTTGATGGATCTCGTTGCGCAGAACCATCCGGTCTACCTGCAATGGATCACCGACGCGGAACTGGCGGCCAACCCTGGCATCGTCAAATCGAAGAACGTCCGGCCGCCGGTCGGGCTCGGACGCGTCAGCCTTGTCTGCATCGGCGAGGATTCGAGCGTTGACAGCCAGCCGTGCGGCGGCACACATGTTGCAAACACCGGGGAAGTGGGCGCTATCCACATTTCCAAAATCGAGAAAAAGGGCAAGGAAAACCGTCGCTTCCGGATCCGGTTCGGCGATATCGCCACGGATGCCTGAAGACACTCGTTTGTCCGAACCGGTTTCTCACCGAATACCGCGTTTTATCAAGGTAGGAGTTTTGACATGAGCGACACCAGCCGTTTCGTCGTTTCGTCCAAGTGGCTCGAAAACGAGCTCGGAAGCCCGAATTTGAGAATCGTCGACGCCTCCTTCTACCTGCCTGCCCACAACCGCGATGCAGATGCCGAATATGCGGCAGGGCATATTCCCGGTGCCGTGCGTTTCGATCACGACAAAGTCGCGGATCATTCCACCGGTCTCCCGCATATGGTGCCCTCGCCCGATGTGTTTGCCGATGCTGTCGGCAAGCTCGGCATCAGCGAGAATGACCGCATCGTCATCTATGACGGCCCGGGCATCTTTTCTTCGCCGCGCGGCTGGTGGCTGTTCCGAATCATGGGGGCGAAACAGGTGTTTATCCTGGACGGTGGCCTCGATGGCTGGAAGGCGGAAGGGCGCGCGCTCGAAACCGAGATCCCCTCGCCGGTTGCGTCCAATTTCGATGCGGAGCTTCGCCTCGACAAGGTCATCGACTACCATCAGATGATGTCGATCGTCAGCGATCGTACAAGCCAGATCGCCGATGCACGGCCGGCCGGACGCTTTACCGGCACAGAGCCGGAACCCCGCGCTGGCATGCGCTCCGGTCACATGCCGGGTGCCGTCAACGCTCCCTCCAGCAGCTTTTCGACAAACGGCAAGCTGAAGACGATACCCGAACTGCGCCAGGCTATTGAAGCCGCGGGAATCGATTTGGGGCGCCCGGTCGTGACGAGCTGCGGTTCGGGCATTACCGCTGCGATCATCACGCTTGCGCTGGAATCGCTCGGGCATGAGGACAACGCGCTTTATGACGGGTCTTGGACGGAATGGGGCGGACGCTCGGACACGCCGATCGAGACAGGACCGGCTAAGCCTACCCCTGCAATCTCGTCGCAGGCGTAACGATGGCGAAAAAGCCCGTACCGCTGAAGGCGCGCGTCACCGTTCTGGAAATGACGGCCGCGCCCAAGACCAGCATGCCGATTCCGGCCAACATTCAAACCGCCATCATACGCGCCACCGAAGTGCCGTTGCATTTCTACCGGTACCTATACCGGCAAGTCGGCAAACGCTGGCACTGGTACGATAGGCTGCGGCTGTCCGACGCCGAGCTTGCGGCCGCGATACACAACCCGCGCTGTTCGATCACGATCCTTCTGGTCGACGGATCGCCAGCCGGCTTCTACGAGCTGAACTCTACTGACGACAACGTCGTAGAGCTGTCCTATTTCGGCCTGTTCGAGCGGGCCCTCGGGCTCGGCATCGGCAAGTGGTTCCTGACGCAGGCTCTTTATTCTGCGTGGCAGAACAACCCGGAGAAGGTCACCGTCACCACCAATTCGCTCGACCATCCCCGGGCGCTGCAGCTCTACCAGATGATGGGTTTTTCGCCCGTCTCGACATACGAGGCCGAGATCGTGCCGATGACCAGCGCGGAACTGGTAAAGGTGCTGGACAGCTAGCTCGCGCAAGGATCGGGTGGCGCTTCGAAGCCCGACGGGTCATCTCCTATATATAGAAAAGGAGACGACCATGCCAATCTTCAACGCGATCCCGGGTGACCACGCAGAGCATCTATGGAACGGAGGCAGCGATTCCTACGGACACCAGCCGGAGACCATGATCTCGGATGGTCCCGGATATCCCTGCCGCCATTGCCTCAGGAATATCGGCGTGGGCGAAAGCCTGTTCGTTCTTGCCTATCGACCGTTTCCGACAACGCAGCCCTATGCCGAAACCGGTCCCATCTTCCTGCATAAGACGCCCTGCCCACGGTTTATCGCGGAAGAGGTTCTACCGCCAATTCTGGTCAGTCCGGATTACATCGTCCGGGGTTATGGAGAGAATGACAGGATCGTCTATGGCACGGGTGCGGTGACCCCGACGTCCGAAATCATGCGGCGCGCCGAAGACCTGCTTCAACGCGCCGATATCGCCTATGTCCACGTTCGCTCGGCCCGCAACAACTGTTTCCAGTGCCGGATTGACGCGGCTTAGCAGGAGCCCCTTATGCCTGCGGGTCTCCGCCGTCCCGCTCCAGCTTTTCGGCAAAATCGAGGAGCTGCCGCACGAGATCGCCCGCAGCCTTGTCGTTTTGTTCGATCCTGCGAGCCGACACTTCTCTCAGGTTGAGAAGCGCCGCTTCCACACTGCGCGGCAGAGCCGGGCCGCGGTCATGATGTGGCCCCCTGTCGTGATCGCGGTGGTGTTCGTGCCGTTCCTGCTTCAGCTTGATCTTTTCAGCCAGCTCGGACAAGCGCTCGAGGATGGTCGTTGCGAAACTGCGGTTCTCATCGAGATGCGCACGGCCCTCGTCAGTGATGGTGTAACGCTTCTTGTTGCCATCCGCTTCAGCCGTCACGTAGCCGGCTTCCTCAAGATAGGTCAGCGTCGGATAGATGACGCCGGGGCTGGGTGCGTAAAAACCATACGTCATATCTTCGATATGTTTTATGATCTCGTAGCCGTGGCGGGCTTCTTTCTCGATCAAGGCCAGGACGACCAGTCTGAGATCGCCCTGCATCAGAAAGCGACCGATACGTCCCTCGCCATCGTCGCCGAAGCCACGACCACCGCCCGGCCCGCCTTTTCCGCCAAAACCCCTACCCGCAAAGCCTTTGCTGAACGGACCGCCCCGCATGGTAAATAGTCCCTCGAAGCCCGAGCGATCGGCGTTGCAGCTTCTGTGGGTTTCAAATCGTTGAAACATCTTACTCTCCTTAGAGTATCTTTCGATATATCTAAAGCTAGCACATTTCCGCAATACTGCAAGCTGCCAGATATATCTAAGTCATATCCGTTTGATTTTTGTGGCGGATTTTTTTCGATCTATCTGCGGCGCGCGGTGCGGCCGATCCGGATTGACCGTCGCGTCGTTACCCGGCAGTCACCGAACTTTCGCCGACCGTCATTTTAGGGATGCGTCCGTGGGCGATTGTGCCTAAGCTCGCCTCCATCAGTGATCCGGAGGGAGATATTAGATGTCGCTTTTCACCAAAGACCTTTTCGAAAATCATGCGGTCTCGCGCCGATCCCTTCTCGGTGGCATTGCGGCCACATCGGCGCTGGTCATGCTCCACCCGTTTGCGGCACGCGCGGCCGCCAACCAGGCGCATCTGCGGCTGATGGAGACGACAGACATCCACGTGCATGTCTTCCCTTATGATTATTATGCCGACAAGCCGAACGACACACTTGGACTGGCCCGTACCGCCTCGATCATCGATTCGATTCGAGCCGAAGCCGGAAATTCGATGCTGATCGACAACGGCGACTTCCTGCAGGGCAATCCGCTCGGGGACTACATCGCCTATGAGCGTGGCATGAAGGAGGGCGACAAGCATCCGGTGATCACTGCGATGAACGTGCTGGGATATGACGTCGGCACGCTTGGAAACCACGAATTCAACTACGGCCTCGATTTCCTGTTCAAGGTTCTTGCAGGATCCGGCTTCCCGCATGTCTGCGCCAACCTGACCAAGGGCCAGCTTGCCTCCAGTGCCAAGGACGACGATCTCTTCTTCAAACCCTACGTGATCATCGAAAAGCAGATCCGCGACGGTTCCGGCCAGTCGACCCCGATCAAGGTCGGCTTCATCGGCTTCGTGCCGCCACAGATCATGACCTGGGATAGCAAGAATCTTGAGGGCAAGGCGCAGACGCGCGATATCGTCGATGCTGCCAAGGCCTGGGTGCCCGTCATGAAGGAGGAAGGCGCCGACATCGTCATCGCCCTCTCCCATTCCGGCATCGATGGTTCCGGCCAGAGCGATCGGATGGAAAACGCGTCTCTTTATCTCGCAGGGATCGAGGGTATCGATGCGATCTTCACCGGCCACCAGCATCTGGTCTTCCCCGGCCCGAAGGATTTCGAGGGCATTGCCGGCGCCGATGCCAAGAAAGGCACGCTGATGGGCAAGCCCGCCGTCATGGCCGGGTTCTGGGGCTCCCATATGGGTCTGATCGACCTGTTGATCGAAAAGGATGGCAGCGGCTGGAAGATCGTCGATTCCACCTCGGAAGTCAGACCGATCTATCACCGCGACGAAAATCGCAAGGTCGTTGCCGACGTCAAGGACAAGCCTGAGGTCACCGCGGCCATCAAGCCGGAACACGAGGCGACGCTTGCCTATATTCGCCGTCCGGTCGGCAAGACATCCGCGCCGCTCTATTCCTACTTCGCGCTGGTCGCGGATGATCCGTCGGTGCAGATCGTTTCGAATGCGCAGACCTGGTACATCAAGGACATGCTGAAGGATGGCGAGTACAAGGACCTCCCGGTGCTATCCGCCGCCGCTCCCTTCAAGGCCGGCGGTCGCGGCGGTGCGGATTACTTCACCGACGTCCCGACCGGCGACATCGCCATCAAGAATGTTGCGGATCTCTATCTCTATCCCAACACGGTTCAGGCCGTGCTGATATCGGGCGCGCAGGTGAAGAACTGGCTGGAAATGTCGGCTGGCATGTTCAACCAGGTCAAGCCGGGATCAAAGGATGTTCCGCTGCTCAACGCCGGTTTCCCGTCCTACAATTTCGACGTGATCGATGGCGTGACCTACCAGATCGACCTGTCCCAGCCGTCGCGCTTCGACAAGGATGGAAAGGTACTGGACGAGAATGCTCACCGTATCGTCGACCTGAAGTTTGACGGCAAGCCGATCGATCCGGCACAGAAGTTTGTCGTCGTCACCAATAACTACCGTGCCGGCGGTGGGGGCAAGTTTCCGGAGATCGCCAGCGACAAGGTCATTTTCGTCGCACCAGACACCAACCGCGACGTCGTTGTTCGCTACATCATCGATCAAGGGACGATCAATCCTTCGGCCGACGACAACTGGTCGTTCAAGGCGCAGCCCGGATCCACGGCCCTGTTCGAGACCGGACCCAAGGCGCGCCAGTTTGCCGGCAGTCTGAAGGGGACGAAGATCGAGGATGCCGGCGACGGCGAGAACGGTTTCGCGAAGTTCAGACTGGTTCTTTGAGGCGCCACATCCAGTCGTCCGGCCGAGGACCCGTGTTATTCGGCAGCCTGCCAATACGTCCTTCCCGGCTCCTGCTTCAGGAGTTCGGGAAGGTCATCATGGTTTGGACATGAGGACAGCTTGGCTGCAAACGATTCGATCAACCACTGTCCCGCGGGTCCGGGCGGATTGGATGCCTTTCGCAAGGCGTAGATCGGATATTGCCCCTGCTCGTAAGCGTCGATATCCAACGCGACCAGATCGCCGTTGCGGATGTCATCGAGCACCAGGGACGCCGGAAGCCCCCCCCAACCAAGCCCACCCTTGATCAGCTGATACTTGGTGGCGATGTCGCTGATGCGCCAGATCTTGTAGGACAGGACATTGAAGTTACGCCCTGCGGTAAGCCCTGACGCGTCGGTCACGACCAGTTGCGTCTCGTCGCGCACATCGGCAAGGGTGAGTGTGCGGTTGAGCTTCACCAGTGGATGGTCAGGCGCTGCGACCGGCAAGAGGTAGGAATGACCGATCCTTTCGGCAATCAGCGAATCGTCCTGCTTCAGGAGAGCGCCACCGATGCCGATGCCGGCCCGCCCACTGATGACCTGGCCCATCACCATGCCGAGTTCCCCGACGCTGAGGTTGAGGGCGACACTTGGAAATTTCTCTCGGAATTCGCGTAGCTGGCTGACCACCGCGTCGGCCGGCACCATCACGCTGACGGCCAGCGTGATCTCGGCTTCCAATCCCTGAGTGATGCTCTTTGCCCGAGACCGCATGATCTGCAGGTCGGCAACGATCCGCCGCGCATCCATCAGCATCGCCCGCCCGGCCTCGGTCAGTTTTGGCTGACGCGCCCCGGCCCGGTCGAACAACTGAATCTCGAGCTGCGTCTCGAGGTTGGCAATCGTGTAGCTGACAACCGACTGAGCCCGGTTCAGCAGGCGTGAGGCGGCCGAAAAACTGCCGCTTTCGGCAACTGGTATAAAGACCTGCAGCTGATCGAGGGTGGGATTCGCGTCCATGTGACCTATCCAGATTTTAGATGGAAAGCTTCGACATTATCTCCATTCCATCGATTGCGGTCTACTCCTATTTGTCTTCCCAGACAGGCGACCTCCAGTCTCCCACCGTCGAGAAATTCATAGGAAACAAAGCAATGCCATCCATCCTTCTCGTGACATCCAGCCCTCGCGGCAACGAATCACTGTCGACAAAGATTGCGACGGAATTTGTCGACAAGCTGAAGGTCCAGCATCCGGGCGCGACCGTTGTGACCCGTGATTTGGGTCAGAACCCGATCGCCCATCTCGACACCGTGACCACATCTGCGATCCGCAAGCCCGCAGATGCTCGCAATTCCGAGGAAGCGGCAGCAGCGAAACTGTCCGACGAACTCGTCGCCGAGTTGCTCGCCGCCGATACGGTCGTGCTTGCCACGGGCCTGATCAATTTCAATATCTATTCGACGCTGAAAAGCTGGATCGACAACGTTGCCCGCGCCGGCATGACGTTCCGCTACACAGCCGAAGGTCCGCAGGGACTTGCGACCGGCAAGAAGGTCTATGTCGTTCTGTCGGCTGCCGGCATCTATTCGGAAGGCCCGGCCATGGCGATGAACCACGCCGTTCCTTATCTCAAGACGGTTCTTGGCTTCATGGGCATGACGGATGTCGAAGTGATCTACATTGAAGGTACCGCATTCGGTCCGGAAGCGTATGAGAAGGCGATTGCCGCCGCACAGGATCGCACGCAGCAGCTTGCACTGGCCGCCTGATCCTAGACGTCCACACCGGTCGGTGAGACGAGACGCCCCTGACGGCCGTGGACATTGTCCCGGCCGTCTTTCTTTGCGTGATAGAGGCGTTGGTCCGCAACGCCGAACAGCGTGGCGAATGTGTCGCCATCGTCTGACGTGGTCGCCACTCCGATCGATACGGTGATGCACTTGCCATCCGGCCTGATGACAGACGCACAGATATCCTGGCGAAGCCGCTCGGAGAGTGCCAAGGCTCCTTCGTGGTTCGTGTTCGGCATGATCAGCACGAACTCCTCGCCGCCGAACCGCGAGAGATGATCGCGCGGCCGCGTTCGGGCCTTGAGCTGCGCTGCCACGTCCTTGAGCACCTCGTCCCCCTTCATGTGACCGAAGAGATCGTTCACGTCCTTGAACCGGTCTGCGTCGATGATCACGAGACTGAGCTGCTGCCGCATGTCGATACTTTGCTTGATCATCGCCGGCGCATCGGCTTCCAGCCGGTTGCGATCGAAAACGCCGGTCAACCGATCGACGCCGCTTGTGGCAAGCAGCGCCTGATACCGCTCGCGAAACGTCAGATCATGAAAAATGTCGGCAATTTCGCGCCGCGACAAGGCAAGCCTCGGGATCTGTTCGACCCTGAGATAGGCGAGCAGCAGCACGGAATAGATGATCACCGCGAGCATTTTGGCGTACCAACCGCCGAACAGGACCGACAGCGGCGCGTCGAACAGCAATCGCAGTCCGGAATAGAAGGCAAGCTGGTCAAAGCTTAGAACGATCGCACCGCTGACGGCAAATCGCAGGATGATATGGCGCCTGAAGATCCGGCCGAAACGCTCATAGAGAAGAATGATGGCGATGGCGTCGATATAGAGCAGCGCCGTGCCCCATACCATGAGTGAGCCCATCTCGTTGAGAAAGACCATGTCGGCAGGCCGTCCCGCAGGAAGGGTGACGACCGGATGCGCCTGCAGAATCTGCGCGATGAGAACCGTCAGGAGATTGCCGAGAAACAGTCCGTAGATGGGCTGGCGCACCGTCGAGGCATCCTCTTTCAAGTACAAGAGGAGGATCATCATCAGCTTGCCCGCGAAGAAGACGGACGATCCGGGCGATACCAGCCCGAACGGCAGCTCGACATAGAAGACCGCCGCGAGGTAGGTCTCCATGAAGTGCATCACACCGAGCGCAGCCAAGAACACGCCAAGGCCAAGCTGGCGCCTGAAATGCAGGAAGGCGGCCATGATCGTGAAATAGACGATCGCTTCTGCAACGAACAGAAAGAGGTTCAAAACCTGCATCATCACGCCTTTTAAGCCTGGCGGACCTCGCGTTCACATCCCAAAGCCATGACTTTGTTAGCTAATCGCAACACCAGTTATGCCGGTAAATTGCTGCGGCGCAATAGAGGATCTCGCGGGACGGACGAACAATCAGGCAGAGCGCGAAACGGCGCCATCCGAGAACAGCGAGGCGCCGTTCTGATCAATGATCTGCTGTGCCTTGCGAACGGCATATTCGGATGCGTCCTCCGCAGAGGTGAACATGTCTGCCCGCACGAAAGTGCGCACGAGTGTTTCGCCAGCGACATCTTTTTCGATGCGGCCGGCAAGCCGGAACTGGCTGCCTTCCTTGATCGGTGCAGGATAGATGCGGCATTCGGCATGCATCTGCGGCTCGGCTTCCCGTGCGGGCGCGGTTTCGGATTTCGGGCCGGAAAACATCGAAAGAAGAGAGGAAAGAAACGAAGCCATGGATGAGTGCTACCCTTTGCTCGGCACCGGCGGAATCCGAAGACCATTCCGGTGCGATTTCGACAAAATCAGATGATCAGGTTGGCAAGGATCTCGTTTTCGGTGATGTCCTCGTAACCAAGCCCCGCCGCCTCGAAGCGCTCGTGCAGACTGGCAAAGTTTCCGGACGCGGTCGTTTCAATACCGATGAGGATCGAGCCAAAGTTGCGGGCCGACTTCTTCAGGTATTCGAAACGCGCGATATCGTCTTCCGGACCGAGCAGGTTAAGAAAGTCTCGCAGGGCGCCCGGACGCTGCGGAAGGCGCAGGATGAAGTATTTCTTCAACCCCGCATAGCGCATCGCACGTTCCTTGACGTCCGGAAGGCGTTCGAAATCGAAGTTGCCGCCGGAAACGATGCAGACTACCCGCTTTCCGGCCAGCTTCTCGCGGCCGAGCATCTCGAGCGCGGTGATCGACAGAGCACCGGCGGGCTCCAGCACAAAGCCTTCGAGGTTGAGCATCTCCGTGAGCGTCACGCAGATCGCGTTTTCGGGAACGAGCAGAACCTGATCGGGAGAAAATCCCTTCAGCATCTCGAAATTCAGTTCGCCGATCCGCGCAACCGCAGCGCCATCCACGAAGTTGTCGACCTTCGGAAGTGTGACGAGCGACCCGGTCTGGAGGCTGGTCTTCAGGCTTGGAGCACCTGTCGGCTCGGTGAAAATAAAGTTTTCCTTCGCCACCACGTCGGAAAGATAGCCGCTCAGTCCTGACGCAAGCCCACCACCGCCGACCGGCATGATGACGAGATCAGGCGTTGCGCCTTCCGGCAGTTGCTCGAGGATTTCGGCAGCGACTGTCGCCTGCCCCTCGATGATATGAGCCGCATCGAACGGTGGCACCATCATGCCACCGGTCTCCTCCACATGGGCGCGTGCCGCGGCATAGCACTGGTCAAAGATGTCGCCGACGAGCTTGATGGTGATGTACTGGCCGCCGAAGATCCGCGTCTTGTCGATCTTCTGCTGCGGCGTCGTTACCGGCATGAAGACGACGCCCGGCACTTCGAAATGCCGGCACACGAAGGCAAATCCCTGCGCGTGATTGCCGGCCGAGGCACAGACGAAGGTGCGATCCTTTGCCCCGTCGGCGATCGCCTTGCGAAGAAAGTTGAAGGCGCCGCGGATTTTGTAGGAGCGGACCGGAGACAGGTCCTCGCGCTTCAGCCAGATCTCTGCGCCGTATTTACGGCTCAAATGTTCGTTGAGCTGAAGCGGCGTCTCCGGAAAGATCGTCCGCATTGCGGCTTTTGCTTCGTCGACACCGAGCTTCGTCACGCTAAACATCCCAATTCTTCACGATTTCATCCGCTATGCCACACGTGCCGTAACAAGACCAAGGCCGTTTTGCAGACTTTCCGTTCTGTGCGCGTTTTTGGGAACAAAAACATCGATGCCCCAGAATCTTCGGGTAATGGCGACGCGCTCTGCGCGGCACTATTGATGCAGGAGTTTGCCGATGAACCGGGTCGCTTCCGGCAGACCCGAGCGCCAATAGGTCCAGTCGTGGCCACCTTCACGCGCCATGAAACGGTGCGGCACGCCGAGCTTCTGCAGCTTGACCGTCAGTTCCGCATTGCCCACGAAGAAGCTGTCGGACGATCCGCAATCGATGAACAGTTCCGTTTTGCGGATTGCGTCTGGAGGCGTCTTGTCGACGAGATCGAGAACGCTGTTGGCGTAGTAAGGCTGGTTCAGCCGATCCGTGCCACTCAACCCCTCACCCCATGCCTTGCCGTACCGACGGTCATAGCCTGCCTGATCCATCGCTACAATCTGCTGATCGGTTCTGAACGCAGCACTCAGCGCTGCAGCACCGGCAAACAGATCCGGATATTTCAGCGCGTAGGCCATGGCTGCATAACCACCCATGGAGAGGCCCAGAATGCCGCGCGACTTCTTGCCTGCGATCACCGGGAACGAGCCCTCAACGTGCGGAATGAATTCCTTCACGAACATATCCTGCCACAGATATTTTCCGTCGGCATCGTTCATATAATAGGTGTTGAACTTGTTTTCCTCGTCCCGCCGACCCTCAGGCGTCACGGCAATGAAGGGCGGTACTTCGCCGCTTTCGATCAGTTTGTCGAAGATCAGGTTGGCGTTCCCATACCGGTACCAGTCCTGATTCTTTCCATCGCCACCACCGTGCATCAGATAGATGACAGGGTATCGCCGTTCGTCGGATCCGTAGCCTGGAGGAAGATAGAGCGTAAACTCGACATTCTTGCCAAGGATCCGGCTCGCCATCACCTGGCCTTCCTTTACGACGCCAGCCGCGAATGCATTCGCGCTGACGAATAGACCGGCCACAACGATCAAAATTGCCCTGAGCATACGTTTTTCTCCTACCGCTCCTGATGGAAGTAGAGGGCAAGGAGATCAATTCAATTTGGAAAGGTTAAGAATGATGGTGCGGACGACGGGGGTCGAACCCGTAAGACCTGAGGTCGGCAGATTTTAAGTCTGCTGCGTCTACCAATTTCGCCACGTCCGCCTGGTTTCCTGTTTCGTGAAGTTCGCCTTCGACGTCAAGGACGGAAATTGCAGGCGGCAGCAGGTGCGCAACAAAAAAGCGCGGAGCCGAGGCCCCGCGCTTTTTCACTTGAAGTGGGCAGATCAGGCGCTGAGCTTGGCTGCAGTCTTTGCAACATGGGCGCCCTGGAAGCGTGCGCCTTTGAGTTCAATCTCGGAAGGCTGGCGCGAGCCGTCGCCGTTGGTAATGGTCGTGGCGCCGTAAGGGGAGCCACCCATGACTTCTTCCGTGCCCATCTGGCCCTGGAAGGAGTAAGGCAGACCAACCACGGCCATGCCCTGGTGAAGGAAGGTCGGGATGAAGCCGAGAATCGTCGATTCCTGGCCGCCATGCTGGGTGGCCGACGAGGTGAACACGGAGCCGACCTTGCCGATCAGCTTGCCGGCGAACCACAGGCCACCGGTCTGATCCCAGAAATTGCGCATCTGCGAGGCAACCGAACCGTAGCGGGTCCCGGCACCCACGATGATCGCATCGTATTCAGCGAGCTCGTCCGGTGTGGCGATCGGAGCCTTCTGATCAAGCTTGAAGTGCGATGCCTTGGCAACCTCTTCAGGAACCAGTTCAGGAACGCGCTTGACGGTCACTTCGGCACCGGCCGAGCGAGCGCCTTCGGCGACAGCATACGCCATCGTCTCGATATGGCCGTACGAGGAATAGTAGAGAACCAGTACTTTTGTCATTGTTTTCAATTCCTTTGCAGGTGCTGGAATGATGATCGCAAGGCGGCGACGGACCACGTCACGATCATGGCAAGCAGGACGCTTTCCGATAACAGGCCTTGAGGCTTAGCTAGCGCAGTGTCACAGCACCGGCCAGAGGGCGATCTCTGCACGGACTGTCCACAATTGCTGAACGCGATCGAATGTTTGTCGTTTCATTCGCACGTCAGTTTTTGGATTGAACGATTGCAATCGTTTCCCGGCGCGCGCTAACGTTCCCGTGCAATGAGAAAGCGAGCGCCTCCATGTCCGATACCCTGTCATCCTCACCTACCCTCGTCAGCGCGGCGATGCTCGCCATCGGCGACGAGCTTCTTTCCGGCCGGACCAAGGACAAGAATATCGGCCACCTCGCCGACCTGCTGACGCTTTCAGGCATCGACCTGAAGGAAGTGCGCATCGTTGCGGACGAAGAAGACGCGATCGTTGAGGCTCTGAACGCTTTGCGTGCCCGGTACGATTACGTCTTCACGTCCGGCGGCATCGGCCCGACCCATGACGACATCACCGCGGATGCAGTCTCAAAAGCATTCGAAGTGCCCTGCATTCACGACCCGGAAGCGATGCGGTTGCTCGCCGAGATGTACAAGCGCCGCGAAATGGAATTCACCGAGGCCCGCCAACGCATGGCGCGGATGCCGCAGGGTGCCACGCATATTGCCAATCCGGTTTCGACGGCACCCGGCTTCGTCATCGGCAATGTCCACGTGATGGCCGGTGTACCGCAGGTGTTCCAGGCGATGATGGACAATGTTCTGCCGACGCTCAAATCGGGCTCGAAAGTGCTGTCGCGGGCAATTGCCTGCCCTTATGGCGAGGGCGATATCGGGACCCCGCTTGCGGCTGTGCAGAAGGCGCATCCGGAGACTAGCATCGGCTCTTATCCAAAATACGACGGCAAGCGCTTTTCAACCGAGCTGGTGGTCCGCGCCCGCGATCCGCAGGTTCTGGACGCGGCCGCGCAGGCTGTCGCGGACATGATTGCCAATATCGACGGCACCCGGATTGCCGACAACCCGACGGCGGACGCATGAGAGAGACCTGCGCGAGCTGGCCTTCCCCAAGTCGATCGACCAAGCCCGATCTGGGCATCACGTAACAATTAGAGACCGGATTTCGGCTCCCCGGCGCCGGTCAACAAGGGAGATGACGCCATGGCTTACAAAACCATTCTTGCTGTCCTCGACATTCCGCAGAACGCCCGGCAAATGGCGGATTTTGGCGCGGCCCTGGCTGAAACGTTTTCCGCCCACCTGATTGGCGTGCATGCCGAGACGCTTGCCGCCGTGCCGTTGATTGCGCCAATGGAGATCCCCGATCCCGCAGCGGTCCAGGTCCTGCAGGAGGTTGCCCAGAAGGAAACGGCCATGGTCGCCGACATCTTCAACACGGTGTCCACGCGTGAGGGACTGTCGCGCGAATGGCGCAGTTTCGTCTCCTCTGCCGGATATGGCGCGAGTTCGGTGATGGAGACTGCCCGGACCGCGGACCTCATCATTGCAAGCCAGAGCGACCCTTCGCATTCGGATCACCGGGCCGATCTCGAAACCTTCCTGTTCGAGAGCGGTCGCCCGATGTTGCTCGTTCCACACCGGATGACCGCCTTTAAGCCGATCGAGCGTGTTCTGATCGGTTGGAACGGCTCCAAGGAAGCGGCCCGCGCGACCTTCGATGCCCTGCCCTTCCTCAAGACCGCCACAAGTGTGGAAGTGCTCGTCGTCGACCCGCCGGAGCGCGGCGACCAGGCGGCAGAGTTTGCGGGAACCGAGATTGCCACAAGTCTTGCGCGACATGGCGTCAACGTCACTGTCACCACGCGGATCGGTAGCCGCGAGACGCCAGCCAAAGCCATCGAAAACCGGCTTTTGGACAACAGTATCGATCTGCTGGTCATGGGTGGCTACGGCCATTCCCGCTGGTGGGAAATGCTGTTCGGAGGGACGACACGCAGCGTTCTGGATTCAATGACCGCGCTGACGCTTCTGTCGCGATGAAGGGTCGGGCGGAAGTCGTCCTACCCACCTTGCCAGAAACATCCGTTTCCCGCTATTAGCGAGAGCCAAAGCAGATCTAAGCCAAGGCTCTCCAATGTCTCTTCCCGAAAAAGCTTTCCCCGTCTCCTGGGACCAGTTCCACCGTGATGCGCGCGCGCTGGCGTGGCGTCTCGCCGGTTTGGGTCAGGAGTTCAGAGCGATCGTCTGCATCACGCGCGGCGGCCTTGTGCCGGCGGCGATTATTTCGCGCGAGCTGAACATCCGCCTGATCGAGACCGTCTGCATCGCGTCCTACCACGACTACGTCAACCAGGGTGAGATGAACCTTCTGAAAGGGATTTCGCCCGAGCTCTGCGAAGACGGTGGGCTTGGCATCCTAGTGATCGACGACCTGACCGACACCGGCAAGACAGCCTCCGAGGTGCGTGCCATGCTGCCAAAGGCGCATTTCGGCTGCGTCTATGCAAAGCCGTCGGGCGTGCCGATGATCGATACGTTCGTGACCGAGGTCAGCCAGGATACGTGGATCTATTTCCCCTGGGATATGGGCTTCACCTACCAGGAGCCGATCGCCAAGGGCCACAAGGGCTGAACTGCCATACGACATCCAGACCGGCCCACCCGTGCCGGTCTGTCTTCGCGCAACCGGTTTCAGACGATCAGGAAATCCTGATAGCTCAGCGCCAGGCTCTTATCGAGATGCGCAATCATGATCGAGCCGCCGGACTTGCTGCCGTTGGCATCGTAGAACAGATTTCCGGTATCGGTTTCGTAGACCAGAAAATCGTTGCTGTCCTTCGCCGTTGGCGACGTGCTTTTCAGGAAATTGCCGCTGGAAATCGCTCCGTTCTTGGTGAAGGCGGTGAAGATCGCGTTCTCCAGATGGACTAGATCGTCCACGACCGAGAAGTCGGTGATCGTATCGACATTCGTTGAGCTGTTCAGCGCCGAACTGAAGACGAACGTGTCCTTGCCGCTGCCACCGGTCAGGGTATCGTTTCCGGTACCACCGATCAGCTTGTCGTTGCCGCCGTTGCCGATCAGCTTGTCTTGTCCAGCCCGACCTTCGAGGATGTTGGCGACCGCGTTGCCGACGATGACATCCACGCCCTTGCCGCCAATCGCGTTCTCGATCACCGTGCCCCGCGACAGCGAGAGATTGTTGATCCCGCCCGAGACGCTCGAGAATTTTTCGGCATTGAGGTCGATCCGCTGGTTTCCCGACGCCCAGCTGAAATTCAGCGTATCGCTGCCGCCGGTATCGACCAGGTTCATCGCGACATCCTTGCCGAGGAAGTCGGACTTGAGGTCGTAGGTCGTGTTGCCCGAACTGATCGCCGTGGTCCCGTAGAGGTTGCGGATGGCAAGGACGTCCACCATCATCGGCGTGATGGAGGAGGTGCCGGAGCCACCGGCCCAGACACTGACCTGATCGTCGAAATAGGACATCACCGTCAGTTGTGAGGAATCGTTTTCGAACCGATTGTCGATGCCCCAGGTGGCGTTGCCGTCATAGTTGCCCGCATGGCCGAGCCCCAGCGCATGACCGATCTCGTGCACATAGGTGGACATCGTGTAGCTGTCTGCGCCCGCGCCGTAGTCGGTGATCCAGCTTGCCGCCACATTGACGAAAGACGCCGTGGTGAAACCGCCGATGATCGACGTCGATCCGCCGTAAGCGCCGCCCTCCTTGTCGTCGAAGGAGATCTGTGCCGAACCGGCCACGAACTTGAACTTGATGCCGGAGGCTTCCGTCCAGGCAGTGAGAGCCCACTTGGCCAGCTGCTGGCCCTGGGTGGTCAGCGCACCGATGTTGACGGTCAATGTGCCGCCGGCCGCGATATTGAACTTGAAGGGCGTGCCGCCGTCGCTGGTCCAGAAATCAGTGGTCAACTGCTTGGCGATCGTATCGTAGCTTGCGAATTTCGGGGCGGTAACAACCGTCGTCTTCAGCGCATAGTCGCCTGACCATTCGTCGTGACTGCCGACGCGGATATAGTAGGTGCCACTCTTTTCGGCAAAGACGCTGAGCGTCGACTTCTCGAAGTCCGTGTCGAGACTGTTCTCGTCGATATCAATCGCGATGCCGTCCGCGTCCATGACCTGGAGACCGGCCCAGCCGACCGTCCCCGACATGTCGAACTGATAGGCTTTGCCTGCCGTAAGCGAGACCTTGATCCAATCGGCATCTCCGGTCGCCAGCGCGCCGGTGAACGTGTCGCCGGCAGCGATCTTGTAGGCCGTGGAACGGCTAGCCGCTGCGTCAGTCTCTTCCGTGTAAGTCGCCATTCAAGTCTCCCCCGGCCTTCCTGTGGCCATTCAAAATCCTGATGCCTCGACAAGCTGCCGGGCAAATGCCTTCAGAATATCGTCATTCAAAGCCGCGTCCGAGACGACGGTCGTCACGACCGGTCCGGAACGCCAGCCAGCAGCTCCGTCTGCCTTCCAGCGCAATCTCGCAGACACGCTGTTTGTGCGAGCGCGCGTTACCTCGAAGACGAACTGTCCATAACCAGGTCCTCGACCCGTCATCTGCTCGACTGTGGAGCGGACAGCATTACAGGCGGATCTCGAAACTGCAGTATCCATGGTATGCGCAAATTCGCAACGATACGAAGGTCGTTGCGTCGCA
The DNA here is from genome assembly GCF_017876855.1 of Rhizobium sp. PvP014. Lineage (NCBI taxonomy): Bacteria > Pseudomonadati > Pseudomonadota > Alphaproteobacteria > Hyphomicrobiales > Rhizobiaceae > Rhizobium > Rhizobium sp. PvP014. The sequence continues at coordinate 712,980 of NZ_JAGIOT010000002.1, read as the reverse complement.
TCGGCAAACGCGGGGAGCGAGCCGGAGGTACAGATCAGCGCGAGCCCGAGTGTGCGAAAGATTGCCTGACGACTATGCCGTGCAACGACGTCGCCGAACATCACGGGCTCCCTCTTTTGAACTCGCTTTTTGCGAAACCTACTTGCATCCCGGTTAGATATACGAAAACCGTTTACGGTACATTTGCGGAATACGAGGGATGAGAAATCGGAGCGATGGACTTACCCCTGCAAGACGTGCCGTTTGGAAACATTTCCGGCTGTCAACAGAGCGAACCGCATTTTCCCAACCTCGAAAATAATCCGAAATTGTCGCCAGTGTCACACAGATGCTTCAGAGCATAGGCAAAGTCCCTGCTTTACAGGCGTCGCACTGTCGAAGCAGTCCTGATCGCGAACGCCGTCCAATTGCGTGAACTTCGCGCAGTCCGGTACTTGACGTCGTAAATCACTGAGATTCCTCAACGTTTTTTCTTCCCCGTTATCCACAGCCAAACCTACAATATCTTGTGGTTACGAAACCACTAACAACTACGGCTTGACGAATCTCCCCTGGAGGTCGACATTGCCATCAGGTTGCGGCGGCGACTGGACCGGGAGTAACGAGGCCGGTTCTTTTTCGAGTCAAAATGGGTTTCCTGCAGGTCGTGGCGGTTCTTGAGGATCGCCTGGTGACGGATTTCCATGGCCGCTCGATGGTCTGCTGAAACGGTGCTGGCGCTGGCGGAAAGAAACTGTTAATACTATATTTAGTGTTTGCAGCCACCATCCATCACAAGATACAGACATGCCATCCATGATGTTTCACTGGGTGATAAAATTTTGACCGGCTGCCCATGATGGCGAGCAGCCGGCATGAACACGTGCGCCCCATCGAGTGGCGCCTCACTGACGAGGGATTAGGCAATGCGCATCGAACGTCGTTTCACCAAGCCGGAAACGGGCGCCTACGGAGAGATTGAATTCCGCAAGGCAACCAGCGAGATCCGTAATCCGGATGGCTCGATCGTCTTCCGGCTTGCGGATATCGACGTGCCCACGCAGTTCTCGCAGGTTGCGACGGACGTTCTGGCGCAGAAGTATTTCCGCAAGGCCGGCGTGCCTGCGCGCCTGAAGAAAGTCGAAGAAAACGACGTTCCGTCGTTCCTCTGGCGTTCGGTTGCCGATGAAAAGGCGCTGCGCGATCTTCCCGAAGGCGAGCGTTACGGTTCGGAAATCGATGCGCGCCAGGTATTTTCGCGTCTTGCCGGTACCTGGACCTACTGGGGCTGGAAGGGCGGCTATTTCACGTCGGAAGACGACGCGTCCGCGTTTATGGACGAGCTTGCCTATATGCTTGCCACCCAGCGCGTTGCGCCGAACAGCCCGCAGTGGTTCAACACCGGCCTGCATTGGGCCTATGGCATCGACGGTCCCGGCCAGGGCCATTTCTATATCGACCCGTTCACCGGCAAGCTGACCAAGTCGAAGTCGTCCTACGAGCATCCGCAGCCGCATGCCTGCTTTATCCAGTCCGTCGGCGATGATCTCGTCAACGAAGGCGGCATCATGGACCTCTGGGTCCGCGAAGCACGCCTGTTCAAATACGGCTCCGGCACCGGCTCCAACTTCAGCCATCTGCGCGGCGAAGGCGAAAAGCTCTCGGGCGGCGGTCGCTCCAGCGGCCTGATGAGCTTCCTCAAGATCGGTGACCGTGCAGCCGGCGCCATCAAGTCGGGCGGCACGACGCGCCGCGCGGCCAAGATGGTCGTGGTCGATATCGACCATCCGGATATCGAGGAATACATCAACTGGAAGGTCAAGGAAGAGCAGAAGGTTGCTGCCCTCGTCACCGGTTCCAAGATCGTCAGCCGTCATCTGAAGGCAATCATGAAGGCTTGCGTCAATTGCGAAGCCGATGGCGACGAGTGCTACGACCCGCTGAAGAACCCTGCCCTGAAGCGCGAAATCAAGGCCGCCAAGAAGGACCAGGTTCCGGAAAACTACGTCAAGCGCGTCATCCAGTTCGCCCGTCAGGGCTACAAGGATCTCGAGTTCAAGACCTACGACACCGACTGGGATTCGGAAGCATACCTCACTGTCTCCGGCCAGAACTCCAACAATTCCGTTTCGCTGAAGGACGACTTCCTCAAGGCGGTCGAGAATGACGGCGACTGGAACCTGACCGCTCGCAAGGACGGCAAGGTCATGAAGACGCTGAAGGCCAAGGACCTGTGGGAACAGATTTCCTATGCCGCATGGGCGTCTGCCGATCCGGGCATCCACTTCAACACGACGATGAACGACTGGCACACGTCGCCGGCCGGTGGACCGATCCGCGGCTCGAATCCGTGCTCGGAATACATGTTCCTCGACGACACGGCCTGCAACCTTGCCTCGCTGAACCTTCTTCAGTTCAAGAACCCGGCGACGAAGAACATCAACATTGCCGATTACGAGCATTCGGTCCGCCTGTGGACCGTCGTTCTCGAAGTCTCGGTCATGATGGCGCAGTTCCCGTCCAAGGAAATTGCCGAACTCTCCTACCAGTACCGCACGCTCGGCCTCGGCTATGCCAACATTGGTGGCTTCCTGATGTCGTCGGGCATTCCGTATGACTCGAAGGAAGGCCGCGCCATTGCCGGCTCGCTGACCGCGATCATGACCGGCGTTGCCTATGCGACGTCTGCCGAGATGGCCGGCGAACTCGGACCGTTCGCGAATTTCGCACCGAACCGCGAAAGCATGCTGCGGGTCATCCGCAACCACCGCCGCGCGGCTTACGGCGAAACCTCCGGCTACGAGCAGCTGTCGGTCGATCCGGTTGCGCTGATCCACTCGGAAAACCCGGACCAGGATCTCGTCATCCATGCAAAGGCTGCCTGGGACAAGGCGCTGCAGCTGGGTGAAAAGCACGGCTACCGCAACGCCCAGACAACCGTGATTGCGCCGACAGGCACGATCGGTCTGGTCATGGACTGCGACACGACCGGCATCGAGCCCGACTTTGCACTGGTCAAGTTCAAGAAGCTCGCCGGCGGCGGCTACTTCAAGATCATCAACGGTGCGGTTCCGGAAGCGCTTCGCAGCCTCGGCTATACCGAAAGCCAGCTTGCCGAGATCGAGGCCTATGCGGTCGGTCACGGCAACATCAACCAGGCTCCCGGCGTCAACCCCGGTTCGCTGAAGGCAAAGGGCTTCTCCGACGAGAAGATCGCTGCCATCAACGGCGCAACCAAGGCTGCCTTCGACATCAAGTTCGTGTTCAACCAGTGGACGCTCGGCACCGACTTCCTCAAGGAGACCCTCAAGGTTTCCGACGAGCAGCTCGCCGACATGAGCTTCAACCTGCTTGAGCATATCGGTTTCTCGAAGAAGGACATCGAAGCTGCCAACATCCACGTCTGCGGTGCGATGACGCTGGAAGGCGCACCGTTCCTCAAGGACGAGCATCTGCCGGTGTTCGATTGCGCCAACCCGTGCGGCAAGATCGGCAAGCGCTACCTGTCGGTTGAAAGCCACATCCGCATGATGGCGGCGGCCCAGCCGTTCATCTCCGGCGCGATCTCCAAGACGATCAACATGCCGAACGAGGCAACCGTCGAAGATTGCGGCGCAGCTTACATGCTGTCCTGGAAGCTGGCTCTGAAGGCCAACGCCCTCTACCGCGATGGTTCGAAGCTGTCGCAGCCGCTCAACGCCTCGCTGATCGACGAAGACGATGCAGAGGACGCGATCGAGGAGCTGATTGCAGCACCAACTGCCGCACAGGCCGTGACGATCACCGAAAAGATCGTCGAGCGGATCGTCGAACGCGTCACCCGCGAACGGGAAAAGCTGCCAAACCGCCGCCAGGGTTACACCCAGAAGGCCAATGTCGGCGGACACAAGGTGTATCTGCGTACCGGCGAATTCGGTGACGGCCGCATCGGCGAAATCTTCATCGACATGCACAAGGAAGGCGCCGCCTTCCGTGCGATGATGAACAACTTCGCCATCGCCATCTCGCTCGGTCTCCAGTACGGCGTGCCGCTTGAAGAATATGTGGAGGCCTTCACCTTCACCAAGTTCGAGCCGGCCGGCATCGTGACTGGCAATGACGCGATCAAGAACGCCACGTCGATCCTCGACTACGTGTTCCGCGAACTGGCCGTGTCCTATCTCGGCCGTCACGATCTGGCGCATGTGGATACGTCGGACTTCTCGCAGACGGCACTTGGCAAGGGTATCGAGGAAGGCAAGACCAACCTTCTCTCCACCGGCTGGACGCGCGGCTACAAGCCGACACTCGTCTCGGGTGGTTCCGACCGGTTGGCCGGCAACGAGCCGAAGGGTTCGGCAGGGGGCTCCGCGGCAAAGGCCTCGGTCGGCAGCGGCGGCGGCAACGTCACCTCGTTTGCCGGCTCGGCTGCCCGCAAGCTCGAGACCACGCTTGCGATCTCCACATCGGAAGTCGTGTCCTTCAAGCGCGACTACGAAGAGCGGCCTCGCGAAGTGGCGGATGATATCGCCGACGAGCAGCTTGCCGACGAAGGCCAGCAGGTCGCAACCGCCCTCTTCTCGGACAAGGCTGAGGCAGACGCTGCCGCTGCCAAGGCGGAAGCCAAGAAGAAGGAAGCCGATCGCCGCATGAAGTCGATCATGCAGGGCTACACCGGCAACATGTGCACCGAGTGCCAGAACTTCACCATGGTCCGCAACGGAACATGCGAAAAGTGCGACACCTGCGGCGCAACGAGCGGCTGCAGCTGAGTTGAGACGGGATTGGTGAGTGAGCGGCTAGCCCTCAACTGAGCCAAATTAGTCTAACCTGATCCCCGCACTGATCATGTTCAGTGCGGGGATTTTTCTTGCGGCCTTTTCCTCAAACACTGAATAAACTCTGTTCGTAGCTGTTCCCTCGAAACAGTCTTTCCCGTGTATGCCAAAAGCGAGGAACCGAGCTTAGAGCGCTGGCGACCCACGGCCAGCAACAGCATGACCTGCAATCCGGTTTGATCCTAGCGTGGCCCACCCCACTTCACAAAGCCGTGTCACCGCACTTCGCCTTGCGGCCATCAACCTCCCGTTAGCTTTTCGTTGACCATAATGGTCCCGTATTCGCCGGGCTGCGGTTTTCGCATCCCGCTGTCACAGTTTGCGTAAAGCGGGTTTGTCGTGTCCCAGTCTCTGTCGATTAAGTCTGTACCCGGTGCTGCACGCGCACTTGTGAACCTCGCCTCGCAAGCGGCCGGCAAGGCTGCACGGTCTGCGGGCGCAGCCGGGCTTGCGGTGGCGGCTTTGTTGGGATCGGCGTCGTTTGCCTTTGCCGAGGATCGGTCTCTCAAGCTTTATTTTACCCATACGGGCGAAAAGGCGACGATTACCTACAAGCGGGACGGCAGGCTGGATCAGAAGGGTCTTGCCCAGATGAACCGGTTCCTGCGCGACTGGCGCCGCAACGAGACGGCGCGAATGGATCCGAACCTGCTCGATCTCGTCTGGGAGATCTACGAGCGTTCCGGCACCAACAATTACATCCACGTCGTATCGGCCTATCGTTCGCCTGCCACCAACAACATGCTGCGCGGTCGCTCACGCTCCACCGGGGTTGCGCGCAAGAGCCAGCATATGCTTGGCAAGGCGATCGATCTCTACATTCCCGGCGTCAAGCTTTCGACGCTGCGGGCCATCGCTGTTCAGATACAGGGCGGCGGCGTCGGTTATTACCCGACATCCGGCTCGCCCTTCCTGCATGTGGATGTCGGCAATGTCCGAGCCTGGCCACGTCTGTCGCGGCAGGAGCTGGCGCGTATCTTCCCGAACGGCAGAACCATCCATGTTCCCGCCGACGGAAGACCGCTCCAGGGCTATAGCGTCGCGATGGCCGATCTCAAACGCCGTGGCAGCGGCAAGTCGATCGCTATTGCGCGTGCGACCATAGATATCGAGGCCGACGATGATGCAGGTGCCGGAAAACGGGTCGGCAGCGGCCTGATCACCGCGATGCTGCCAACACCACGCAGCCGCGCGCTTGCAGCACTCGACGAGCAGACGACGCCACGGCCATCGGCGCGTGCGACGGTTGCCGTGGCGCCGGTACCCGCCTTTGCCGATCTGGCATCTCTCGCAATCCCGGCCCCGGGCCTGCGTCCGGCGGCTGAAACCGCGTCATCGGCTCCTGCCGCCGTCATCGAAACCGCCTCGCTTGGTCCGGCACCGACGGCCGCATCGGCGTCCGCGCTCGGAAACAGCATGCCGATGCTGCCTCGCCCTGCACCGGGCTTCGTACCCGCCCTCGCCCTTGCTGCGCCGGCGAAAGGACTTCCAGAACCAAGACACTCGCTGGCATCGCTGCCGATCACCGGGCCGCAGATCGATCCGGAAGACGAGTTTGATGGCGAAGACGTTTTGATCTCCTGGGCGATCTCGCCCCCCGGCGCATCGACCGGAATGACCGCGCCGCTCGTCGTCGGCCGCACGCTGACGGATCTGACTGCAAAACCCAGCAACGCAGAGCCTCTGCCGCTCGGTATTGCCGAAGAGTTCGATCACAGCCGGTTCTGGTCGGACGGCTGATCGGCCACCGGTTCAGACCCATCGTTTTCATACCGATCATGAAGAGGGCCCGCGATTGCGGGCCTTTTGAGTTTATGGGATGAGCGATGGGGCAGAAGTTGTGGCTCGCAGCGTTTCCCGACGGACATCGATAGGCAAACCGTTGAGGCGGCTCAGCCCAAGTCCCCAACGAAAAAAGGCCCGCGTGAGCGAGCCTTTTCCGTTCCGGGTGTGACCGGATTAATCAGAACCTGTAGTTCACGCCAGCGGTAACCGAGTGGTCATGAACGTCCTTACGGGTTTCGACGCCCTGGTAGGAGCTCTTGACGTTGTCGGTCATGACATAGTTGTACTCGACGCGGGCCGAGATGTTGCCGGTCAGCTTCTGCTCGATGCCGGCACCCAGCAGGAGGCCAGGCTTCCAGCCGTCCGGGCCGGTAACATTGTCGCCATCGCGATACTTCGTCATGGCAAGACCGGTCGTGCCGTAAAGCAGCGTCTGGTCGAGCGGAACACCAGCCTTGACCTTTGCGGCCATGCGATGACGCTCGGACAGCTTGCCGCCGCGGGCCTTCACGTCGGCATCGCCGAGATAGGAGTAATCGAGTTCGCCACCAACGATAGCGCCGCCCAGGTCGTGGTTGTAGCCGCCGTGAACGCCGAGGTTGAGGCCCTTGCCGCTGGCAAACGGGTTGATCCTCGGCGACGTTACACCGCCGTGTCCACCGACATAAGCACCTGACCAACCGGCCGGTTCGCTCGCAGGTTCGCTGTAGGCGGGCGCCTCATAGGCGCTGGTGAGATCCGCAGCCATAACGGGGCTGGCGGCAAAGGCGGCGACGAGCGCCAGGGCAAGTGTCTTCTGGGTCATTGCGTTTACTCCATACAAAGCCTGCAAGTGGCGGATGCGCAGGCGATACAACCGGCTGAAAGCCGCGGGACGATCCAGGCAACCCAGCCCAGATAGCGAGGACAATCCCGCACCGTATTGCGATTTATTTTCACGAATTCATAAACGCATCGTTAACTGCGACCGTCCGGAACGACCTTTGTGCGATATCTTCAGATCACGATATTGGGATGCCAGAAAGCCCGCAAAATCGACGTTTTTTGGGAACCTTTTCGGGGGTCGTTAAATTGGATAGATTCGACCATCACAGAGGAGAACCGCACATGCTGACGAATACCGCACGGCAGTCCGTCCCGTCGCCGGAGGAGAATGTCCTGACCGTCCAGGAAGCGCTCGAGCCGCTGTTTCTTGCGCTTGAGGAAGAGGCGGAAGTAAGGATGATTGCAGCGGCCCTGAAGGCCGGCTGGACCGCGGAAGAGGCTGTCACAGCAATCGACGAACTGCGAATGAACGAACTGCTGCCGAACAACCCCTCGCACTAGGACCGGCCGAAATTATCGGTCGCCTCGCTTCTACCGCTCCCCTACACTGCTTCCGACTTACGTCGGAATGCAGCGAGGACAGATGTCGTTCAGAAGAATTTGCGTATATGGCGCGGGCGCGCTCGGAAGTGCATTTGCCGCAAAGATTGCGGCTGGATCAGGAGCCGACACGGAGCTGTCGGTTGTGGCGCGAGGCGCACAGCTTAAGGCAATCCGAGAGAACGGGTTAAACGTCGTTTATGAAGACATAGGCATCGATCCGGTCCGCGTACGGGTTGCCGCGACGGATGATCCGTTCAGTCTGCCTCCACAGGATATTATCATTACCGGTTTGAAGGGCCATCAGCTCGCAGCCGCAACAGATGGTCTGGCGGCACTGATTGGCGAAAGCACGCGCGTCGTGATGATCCTGAACGGAATTCCCTGGTGGTATTTCCATGGGGACATGGAAAGCGGGTTTGGAGGCCGGCAAATCCCCGAGCTCGACGCAGACAGCTGCATCTGGAACGCCATCGGTCCGGAACGCGTGATCGGTTGCGTCGCGTATCAAGGTGCGGAAATCATCGAACCCGGCAAGACCCGCCTGAACGGCAAAGGCCACTTCTTTCTCGGAGAACCCAGCGGCGAGATGTCCGGCGAACTGTCGTCGATCGTGGACCTTTTCCAGCGCTGCGATCTCGATGCCAAGGCAACGCCGCGGATCAGAGACGAGATCTGGGCGAAGCTTCGTGGCAACGCCGCCTTCAATCCCATCAGCGCCCTCACCCGCGCCTTGATGATCGACATGATGTCAAACCCGGATATCGCCGAAATCGTTCGGAAAATCATCAACGAGGTTCAGGCCGTCGGCACCGCCTTTGGTGCGAGGTTCACCCAGACGGCCGATGAAATGTTTGCGAGAGCGCAAGGTTTCGGGCCAGTAAAAACCTCGATGCTTCAGGATCTACTTGCGGGCAAGGCGCTGGAGATCGTGCCGTTGACGGGCATGGTCGTGTCGCTCGGAAAACTGGCCGGCGTGCCGACGCCCGTGTGCGAAACCATCTTTGCGCTGACCGCCCAACTGGACCGCCAGCACCTCACAAACTGAATCAAATCGCTCTCGACCTGAGTCCGGAAATTGCTTCAAGTCTTTGTAGAGACAGCTTTTTACGAAACCGAAAAAAGAAAAGTCCCGCTGCGGGGAACAGCGGGACCAGGTAGATTGGAGGTCAAATATTTTGTCGTTTTTGGGCGACGCGGGGGGAAACATCGCCTTGCTTTATCTGTCTTGCCAGCGGGCTGGTGGCTCAGCGCGTCGGCATCATGCTTAAATAACACCCAGGAACGCAGTAGGTTCCATAGATCTTTAACCGGGTGTCTGTAGGATTGTTGTACCCATATACTGGCATGAATGAGGCAAGCATGGCAGGTCCGAATTTTCGCTACACGCATTATGATCTCAAACCGCAGCGCGCCGGCACGATCATCGAAGTCACGCTCAATGGGGTGAACAACGTCCGCCTGATGACTGCTGCGAACTACCAGCGGTTTACGGAACAACTCGATTTCAAGTTCGTCGGCGGCGTTGCGAAGAAATCGCCGCTGCGGATCGCCGTTCCGGAAAACGGCCACTGGCATCTGGTGGTGGATATGGAAGGGCATCACGCTCTGGCCGAGTCTTCGGTGAGGCTCGTCGCGGCACCGGGTCAGGCGCAGAAACCAGGCATCGCCAGGGCTTCCTGAGGCTTAGCTGCCGCCGCGCTCCTTGCGCAGCTTCGACCACCAGTCGAGACGCTTTCTGATGTCACGCTCGAAGCCACGCTCCGGGGGATCGTAATAGGTCTGGCGGCCCATTTTTTCGGGGAAGTAATTCTGGCCTGAAAACGCGTCGGGCTCGTCGTGATCGTAGCGATACCCGTCATTATAGCCCTCGGCTTTCATCAGCTTGGTCGGGGCATTAAGGATATGCTTGGGTGGCAGAAGCGAGCCGTTTTCCTTGGCAGCACGGGTCGCTGCCTTGAAGGCCATATAGACCGCATTCGATTTCGGAGCCGTCGCCAGGTAGACGCAGGCCTGGGCGAGCGCCAGCTCGCCTTCAGGCGAACCTAAATAGTCGTAGGCATCTTTGGCGGCATTGCACACGACAAGCGCCTGCGGGTCGGCAAGGCCTATGTCCTCCACCGCCATCCGGACCAGACGTCGGCCGAGATAGAGCGGGTCCTCGCCGGCATCGAACATCCGCGCGAGGTAATACAGTGCTGCATCGGGATCCGAGCCACGCACCGACTTGTGGAGCGCGGAGATGAGATTGTAGTGGCCGTCCTGCGCCTTGTCGTAGACGGGGGCACGACGCTGGACGATCTCGGTCAGACCAACCGTGTCGAAGACCTCGCCCGCGCGCGCTGCACGCCAGATTTCCTCGGCCAGCGTCAGAACCGCACGGCCGTCTCCGTCCGCCATCCGGATCAGGCTTGTACGCGCGCCGTCATCGAGCGGCAGCGGCTTTGCCTCCACTTGCTCAGCGCGTTCCAAGAGTTCGCTGAGGCTGTCCTCGTCGTGACTGCGGAAAGTCAGAACCCGGGCACGCGACAAGAGAGCGGCGTTGAGTTCGAAACTCGGGTTCTCTGTGGTGGCACCGACGAGGATCACCGTTCCGTCTTCCATGACGGGCAGGAAACTGTCCTGCTGGGCGCGGTTGAAGCGATGGATCTCGTCGACGAAGAGAAGCGTCTGGCGGCCCTGCATGCGTCTCAGGCGTGCCGATTCGAACACCTTCTTCAGATCCGCGACGCCGGAAAAGATCGCCGAAATCTGCTCAAAAGCGAGCCCCGCCTCGCCTGACAGCAACCGGGCGACGGTCGTCTTGCCGGTACCGGGCGGCCCCCAGAAGATCATCGATCCAAGCGAGCCAGAATCGATCATGCGACGAAGCACACCATCGTCACCCGTCAGATGAGCCTGACCTGTCACCTCCGAAAGCGTCTTCGGCCGCAACCGGTCGGCAAGCGGCCGCCGGCCGGCGACCTCTTCTGGGACTTTCGGTGCAAACAGGTCGTCGCTCATCAGCCCTCACCGTTCATCGGAAGAACTGCCGGATACGCTGTCCCTTGCGTTCGATCTCGACCCGCCAGAACCCCGGATCGGTGCGGAGCATCTTCTCCATTACAGTCGTCGAAGCGACCGCCTCGCCGTTCAGCGAGACGACGATGTCCTGTGGTTGGAAGCCGAGACGACCGGCAGGCGAGCCGCGCGAGACGTCGGTGACGACGACCCCGCTCTTGTCCGTGGGCATGCGCAGTTCCGTGGCGAGTTTCGGTGACAGGTTGGCAATCCGAAGGCCCGCGAAGGGATTACGGCCTTCCAGCACCCGCTCGTCGCGCGGCGTGCTTTCCGGCGCGGAATTGAGCGCAAGCTGGAGGTCGCGCATGCCGTCGGGCGTCTGGACGCTCAATTTCGCTCCCTTGCCGAGGCCCGCCGTCGTCAGTCGGTAGCCGAGCGCATCGGGATGCTCGACTGGAATGCCATTGACGGCCGTGACAACCTCGCCGGGCTTCAATCCTGCCTTGTCGGCCGGACCGCCTTCGACGACACGCGACACCAGAGCGCCGCGGGCGGCCTTCAAGCCAAGCGCTTCGGCGACGTCAGAGGTCACGGCATCGAAGGTCGCGCCGACATAGGGACGGTCGAAGACCGACTTGCCTTCGGAGGCAGCCGCCAGGAAGACCTTGACAAGATTTGCCGGAATGGCGAAGCCGATTCCGTTCGATCCGCCGCCGCGCGAGAAGATCGCGGTGTTGATGCCGATCAGTTCGCCATTCATGTTCATCAGCGCGCCGCCGGAGTTACCGGGATTGATCGACGCGTCGGTCTGGATGAAGAAGCCGAAATCACCCGACGACACCTGGTTGCGGGCAAGCGCCGACACGATGCCGCTTGTGACGGTCTGGCCGACACCAAACGGATTGCCGATCGCGAGCACCAGATCACCGACCTCGGTGCGGTCCGAATCGGCAAGCGGCAGGACCGGGAAATTTTCCTTTGCCTTGATCCGCAACACGGCCAGATCGACGCTCTCGTCCTTCAGGACGAGTTCGCAGGGAAACTCCCGGCCGTCCGCCAAGGCGATCTTGATATCATCAGCGCCTTCGATGACGTGATTGTTGGTAACGACAAGACCGTCGCCGGAGAGAATGACACCGGAACCGAGCGAAGACTGCTTTTCCGAACGGTTCGGCATGCGCTGGCCGAAGAACTGCTCGAAGAAGGGGTCGCCGGAAAACAGGTTCGGGCGCTGCACGACGCGCTCGGCATAGACGTTGACGACGGCACCGGAGGTTTGCTTGACCAGCGGCGAGAACGAGAGCTGCATTTCCTGCCGGCTTTGCGGCACCGTCTTCTGGTCCTGCGCAAAGGCGCCAGCGGGCGCCAATACCGCGAGCAGGACGACGCTGAGCGAGAGCTGCCTGAGATGCCGTTCGAACGGTCGCTTGAGCTTGCTGGACATGTGATTCCTCTTACAAATTGCTGGATGACGTTGTAGCGCCGCAAGCGGCAAAAGAAAGGTGCCCGGAACCCGATGACGCGTCCTTGCGACCGCGTATATGGGTATCTGGCACAGGCAGGGAAAGACGCTGCCGGACAAAGCCCGCGGGCGGGTGTTGCTGCTTCCAGCTGATCCGCAAAAAGCATCGGCTTTTCAGCACGATCCTATCCTCCATCATCCTTGCTATCTCGCGCATGTGCATCATGTTTGTCCTTGGGAGTTTACGATGCCGTTTGGGATCGGCTCCAGAGACTGCACACAGGAGCGTTCCAGCATGAAAACCATATTCGCGGCCACCGGCGTGGCTGCACTTGTCCTGAGCGCCGGCCTTTCCCTTGCACCTCGCCCGGCAGCGGCGGCGAGCTTCGATTGCGAGAAGACCGATCTGGTCGCCGACGAGAAGGTGATCTGCGACACACGCACGCTGAACGATGCCGATGTGAAGATGGTCACCACATTCGACATCCTGACCAGCCTGCTCGCCATGGGCAATCGCGACCAGCTGCGCCAGGAACAAAGCGACTGGTTGAAGAAGCGTCGGGCTTGCGAGGCAGACGTCCAATGCCTGACGACGGCCTATGCGGAGCGGATGAAGCAGTTGCAGGAAGCGTTTAGCGGACTGAGCAAAGAGCCGCTTTAGTCCTTAAGCGACGTTCATTGGAAACAATCAAAGACAATGGCCTCGGTGTTGTGCACCGAGGCCTTTGAAGTTTTGAGATCTCTGTCTGCGGGGTTGGTTCGACCCGAGACTTACTCAGGCAGAATCCGGACCGCGCCCTTGTCCGCACTCGACGCAAATGCCGCATAGGCTTTGAGGGCCGTCGTGACGTTGCGCTTGCGGGGCGCTGACGGCTTCCAGCCGAGTGCATCCTGCTCGTGGCGACGCGCCGAGAGTTCAGCATCCGACACCGCCAGATGGATGGTCCGGTTCGGAATATCGATCTCGATCATGTCACCCTGACGGACCAGTCCGATCGCTCCGCCCTGGGCTGCTTCCGGGGAAGCGTGACCGATCGACAGGCCGGATGTGCCGCCGGAGAATCGGCCGTCGGTGATCAGCGCGCAGGCCTTGCCGAGGCCCTTCGACTTCAGATAGCTGGTCGGATAGAGCATTTCCTGCATGCCCGGTCCGCCCTTTGGACCTTCGTAGCGGATGACGACGACATCGCCGGCCTTGACCTCGTTGCTGAGGATCGCCTTGACGGACGCATCCTGGCTTTCGAAGACGACAGCGGGACCGCTGAACTTCAGGATCGACTCATCGACGCCCGCGGTCTTCACGATGCAGCCGTCGGCCGCGATATTGCCGTAGAGAACCGCCAGGCCGCCATCCTTGGAGAAGGGATTTTCAACCGAGCGGATGATGCCCGTGTCGCTATCCGTATCGAGCTCGTCCCAACGCGAAGACTGGCTGAAGGCAACCTGAGTGGGAACGCCTCCGGGTGCTGCCTTGAAGAAATCGCGGACGCTCTCGGAATTGGTGCGAGTGATGTCCCAGCGGTCGATCGCATCGCCGAGCGTTGCTTCGTGAACCGTGTAGCAGTCCCGGTTGATCAGACCGCCGCGTTCGAGTTCGCCCAGGATACGCATGATGCCGCCGGCGCGGTGAACGTCTTCCATGTGGACATCGCTCTTGGCCGGCGCGACCTTGGACAGGCACGGCACCTTGCGCGACAGCTTGTCGATATCCTCCATGCCGAAATCGACGCCGCCCTCATAGGCAGCCGCCAGGATATGGAGAACCGTATTGGTCGAGCCGCCCATGGCGATATCGAGCGACATGGCGTTTTCGAAAGCCTGCTTGGTGGCGATATTGCGCGGCAGGACCCGTTCGTCATCCTGCTCGTAGTAGCGGCGGGCGATATCGACGATCAGGTGACCGGCTTCGACGAACAGGCGACGGCGATCCGAATGGGTGGCGAGTGTCGAGCCGTTGCCGGGCAGCGACAGGCCAAGCGCTTCGGTCAGGCAGTTCATCGAGTTGGCGGTGAACATGCCGGAGCACGAGCCGCAGGTCGGACAGGCGGCCTTTTCGATGGCGGTGACGTCTTCGTCCGACATCTTGTCGTCAGCGGCTGCAACCATGGCATCGACGAGGTCGAGCGCAACGGTCTTGCCGTGCAGGACCACCTTGCCGGCCTCCATCGGGCCACCGGAGACGAAGACGGCCGGGATGTTCAGGCGCATGGCGGCATTCAGCATGCCAGGCGTGATCTTGTCGCAGTTGGAGATACAGACCATGGCGTCGGCGCAGTGGGCGTTGACCATGTACTCGACCGAATCGGCGATGATCTCGCGCGATGGCAGCGAGTACAGCATGCCGTCGTGGCCCATGGCGATGCCGTCATCGACGGCGATCGTGTTGAACTCCTTGGCGACACCGCCGGCTGCCTCGATTTCGCGGGCGACCAGCTGACCCAGATCCTTGAGGTGGACATGGCCCGGCACGAACTGCGTGAAGGAATTGACCACCGCGATGATCGGCTTGCCGAAATCGCCGTCCTTCATGCCGGTGGCGCGCCAAAGGCCGCGCGCGCCAGCCATGTTGCGGCCGTGGGTCGTGGTTCTTGAACGATAGACTGGCATGATGTTTCCTCGATCGCGTTCAGCCATTGCTATTTACCGCGTCGGATCACGCGGCGCAAAGGACCTTGTTTTCTCCGTCCTACTGCAGGCTAAAGCCAGTGTCACTACCAATGGGGCGAAAAACAGTACGGTACGGTACGGTTCTCATCAGCGCACTAGAAATCGGCCCGGCGATGTAGGCGCGGTCGGAGTTTCATAGCGGTTCTGCTCCGGCGTGGCGTTTGGGGAGCGAGGCAACGTCACCGTCCCTCACCCTCTCCTCGTGTCCACTATCGCTTCGCGCGGAGCTCGTCCGCCGTCACACCGAAATGGTCGAGAACGATGTTGAGGTTGCGGCGGTGCGACTTGAAGAAGACGTCGAACAGATCACCGGCCAGCGGCACGCTGCCGACGACAGAATCGACCGCAAGGTTGCCGATCATCTTTGCAAGCTTGTCGTTCGGCACACCCATGCGGCGGGCCTCGTTGACGATATAGAGGCCAATCAATGCGCCCCCGGCATCGCCCACGAGCGGAACAAGGCCCATGATGGAATCGGCACCAAACCGAAACCGGGTGCCGGGAATACCGATCGCCGTATCCATCATACGGGCGACGCCGTGGATACGCCGCAAACGCCGCAGTCGATCGATCCGGCCCGCATCGGTTTCCGTGAAGCGTTCGCTGGCAGCATCCCAGGTTTTCGTCGCCATACTCACTATCCTTGATTAATGTCAAAGCTGAAATGAGCATGCGATTTCCCGGTTCAAGGCTTAGCGTATGTTTCAACGCTAATTCTTTCACGCAAACGTGGTTTAATGCCTTTCCTCCGCCTCTGTGAAACCAAACCTGTCGGCGGTACGTATAAGCACAGGATAGGCTTTTGCCTGAAGGAGATCCGCCATGCCCGCATTTCGCCCACCCCGCATTTCGCCGACTGAGATCACGCCGCGCGACATCTATCTGTCGCGCCGGAATTTCGTGGGCACCGTCGCCGCGGGCGCCGGCCTTTCAGTCCTTGGAGGCTCAAGCGCATTCGCTGCGGCTCTCAGCGCATCGCCCGGCCCCTACAAGCTGGACGAAAAGCTGACGCCTAAAGAAGCCGTCACCACCTACAACAATTTCTACGAGTTCGGCGTCGGCAAGGAAGATCCCTCGCAGAATTCCAGCGCGTTCAAACCGACACCCTGGACCGTCAAGTTCGAGGGCATGGTGGGCAAGCCGAAGGAATTCGGTCTCGACGAGATCCTCAAGATGAAGCTCGAGGAGCGGACATACCGCATGCGCTGCGTCGAGGGATGGTCGATGGTGATCCCGTGGATCGGTTTCCCCCTGGCGGCGATCCTCGACCAGGTCGAGCCTCTTGGCAGCGCGAAATACGTGGCGTTCGAGACGGTCGTGCGTCCCGAGGAAATGCCCGGCCAAGGCGGTCTCTTCCAGGCTCTACCCTGGCCTTATGTCGAAGGCCTGCGCCTTGACGAAGCGCGCCATCCGCTGACCATTCTCGCTGTCGGTCTCTACGGCGAAACGCTGCCCAACCAGAACGGTGCGCCGATCCGGCTCGTGGTGCCGTGGAAGTATGGGTTCAAGGGGATCAAGTCGATCGTCAAGATCAAGCTGGTCGAAGAGCAGCCACAGACCACCTGGAAGAATTCGAACGCCCGGGAATACGGTTTCTATTCCAACGTCAATCCGGCCGTCGACCATCCGCGCTGGAGTCAGGCGACCGAACAGCGGATCGGCGAAGGCGGCTTCTTCGGAACCAAGCGCGTCGATACCCTGCCCTTCAACGGCTATGCGAACGAAGTGGCGAGCCTCTATACCGGCATGGACCTGAAAGCGAACTACTGACCATGCTCTCGATCCCAGCCCTGCCCCGCCGATACCATGCCGCCAGCATCTGGGCACTTTACGTCGTGGGGCTTTGTCCCGCGGCGTGGTACTTCTATCAGGCCGCGACGGGCGGGCTGGGTTTCAATCCGGTCAAGACGTTCGAGCACCTGATCGGCATCTGGGCGTTGCGTTTCATCATCCTGACGCTCGCCGTCACGCCCCTTCGCGATATTCTCGGGATCAACTGGATCCGCTATCGCCGTGCGCTAGGGCTGCTCGCCTTCTATTACGTCGTGTTCCATTTCAGCGTCTATCTTCTGCTCGATCTGCAGCTGAACTTCGGCGCTGTTGGCAGCGATATCGTGCGGCGCCCCTATATTACGATCGGCTTTGCCTGCCTGCTTCTGCTGATCCCGCTCGCGGTGACATCCAACAACTGGTCGATCCGCAAGCTCGGACAGACCTGGGTGAAAATGCACAAGCTGATCTATCTCGTGGCACTGGGCGGCGCGCTCCACTATGTGCTCGCGGTGAAGTCGGTGACGCTCGTTCCGTTTATCCATATCGCAGCGATCGGGCTGCTCCTCGCCTACCGGCCGCTCAGAAAACCGTTCCTCAACTGGAAGCGCGGCAAGAGCCGCCCGGCTCGGCCCGCGCCTACGACATAGTGGGCGGCGTCAACGCATGGCAGGTATGGCGCAGGCCTCGCCGCCGCGGAACAGCCGAGAACGGGTGAGGAAGCGCTTTTCACGCCCATTGTCGAGCGAGAACATGCCGCCCCTTCCGGGCACGACATCGATGATCAGTTGTGTGTGCTTCCAGGCCTCGAACTGGCTGCCGCTGATATAGACCGGCACGCCGCCGATTTCGCCGAGCTTCACGTCGTGGTCGGCAAGCATGAAATCGCCCTTCGGATAGCACATGGGTGACGACCCGTCGCAGCAGCCGCCGGATTGGTGGAACAGGATGTCTGGGTGGTCCGCCTGGATCTCGGCAATGAGGGTCAGCGCGGAATCCGTGGCCGTGACGCGCGGTTCGCCGTTGATTGTCGCATCCATCATGTCATTCCTGTTCGCATCGAGACATTGAAAAGGCTCCCGACCCTGCAGCCGGGAGCCCATGCTTCGGTTGAGATCGATCAGAAGAACCCGAGCTTCTTCGGGCTGTAGCTCACCAGCATGTTCTTGGTCTGCTGGTAGTGGTCGAGCATCATCTTGTGATTTTCGCGACCAATCCCGGACTGCTTGTACCCGCCGAATGCCGCATGCGCGGGATAGGCGTGATAGCAATTGGTCCACACGCGGCCGGCCTGGATCTCCCGGCCGAAGCGGTAGGCGCGGTTGCCGTCGCGCGTCCACACGCCGGCGCCGAGCCCGTACAGCGTATCGTTGGCGATCTCCAGCGCCTGCTTTTCGTCCTTGAAGGTCGTTACCGACACCACCGGTCCGAAGATCTCCTCCTGGAAGATCCGCATCTTGTTGTGGCCCTTGAAGATCGTCGGCTTGATGTAGTAGCCGTTCGCCAATTCCCCGCCGAGATCGTTCTTGACGCCGCCAGTCAGCACTTCCGCGCCTTCCTGCTTGCCGATGTCGAGATAGGACAGGATCTTTTCCATCTGCTCCGAGGATGCCTGCGCGCCAATCATGGTCGAGCTATCGAGCGGGTTGCCCTGCGTGATGGCTTCGACGCGTTTGACCGCCCGCTCCATGAAACGATCGTAAACCGATTCCTGGATCAGTGCGCGGCTGGGGCATGTGCAGACTTCGCCCTGGTTCAGCGCGAACATCGCAAAGCCTTCCAGCGCCTTGTCGAGGAAATCGTCGTCTTCATTCATCACATCGGCGAAGAAGATGTTCGGCGACTTGCCGCCAAGTTCGAGCGTGACAGGGATAAGGTTTTGGCTGGCATATTGCATGATCAGCCGGCCTGTCGTGGTCTCTCCTGTAAAGGCGATCTTGGCAATCCGGTTGCTGGTCGCAAGAGGTTTTCCGGCTTCGAGGCCGAAACCATTGACGATATTCAGCACGCCGGGTGGCAGGAGGTCACCGACGAGTTCCGCCCAGACCAGAAGCGAGGCCGGCGTCTGCTCGGCCGGCTTGATGACAACGCAGTTGCCGGCGGCAAGCGCCGGTGCAAGCTTCCAGGCGGCCATCAGAATCGGGAAATTCCACGGAATGATCTGGCCGACGACGCCAAGCGGTTCGTGGAAGTGATAGGCGACCGTATCGTGGTCGATTTCACTGATCGAACCTTCCTGGGCACGGATGCAGGATGCGAAATAGCGGAAGTGATCGATGGCGAGCGGGATGTCGGCTGCCATTGTCTCACGGATCGGCTTGCCGTTGTCCCAAGTTTCGGCCTGCGCCAGAACTTCCAGCTTGTCTTCCATCCGCTGGGCGATCTTCATCAGGATGTTCGAGCGGTCAGCCGGCGCCATGCGGCCCCATTTCTCCTTGGCGGCGTGTGCAGCGTCGAGCGCCGCATTGACATCCTTTTCGTCAGACCGCGGGATCTCGCAGATCTTGCCGCCGGTGATCGGCGTGACGTTGTCGAAATACTTGCCGCTGATCGGTTCTTTCCACTCACCGCCGATATAGTTGCCGTATTTCAGCTTGAACGGTGACTCAACGATTTTCTGATGCAGCATGTCATCCTCCCATGATGAACAGGTTCAAAGCGAACCCGATGGAACAGAATCTGCGCTTCTGGCGTGGTGAAAACAGGCCTCACCCGCGATACCGCGATGCACTCTGTCGCAAGTCTGCGACAAAACTCCCCGTCATTGAATGCCAAATCGCTTCATCTTGCGATGCAGGGTGGAACGGCTGACGCCGAGCACCTGGGCTGCCAGCGAGACGTTGCCGTGGACACGAGACAACGCCCGAAGAAGCGCCGAGCGCTCGGCATCGCCCAGGAGTTCTCGCGCATCCCGGCTCGATTCGTGAAGCAGATCGGAGGCCGGGATCCCTTCCGCAATCCGATCGTCGTCCAGACGCAGCGCCGATCGCGCAGCGCGCGTGGCACCGATCACAAGGTCGTCGCGATCTACAGCCAGGAGCGCCATTGGAGATCCCGTCTCACTCGGCACCATCACGAAACGGGCACCTTGAAACGCGTTTCGGAACAGGTTCAGCTCGATCCGGGATGCCGCCTCACGCACCGTCTGCGACAGGATGGCGATCGTGCCTTCGTTTGCGTCACTTCGGCACGTCGAGACATCGAGCGCGCCGGCCAGAACTCCACGGTGATCACGAATGGGCGCAGTCGTGCAGCTCAGATCGATATTGGATGCAAAGAAGTGCTGGTCGCGGATGATCGATATCGGCCGGTCGTCGGCGATTGCGGTGCCGATCCCGTTGGTGCCGATACTCTCCTCGGTCCAGACCGAGCCGGTCCAGAGGCCCAGCGCACGAAAATCCTTGTCGTCGCCCGCTGCGCCGCGACGGTCAAGCGCGATACCTTTGCTGTCGGTCATCAGGATGCAGCAGCCGACGCGACCGACGACCATGAACAGCCGGTCGAGCTCGTCCCTCGCCTGCCCGATAAGACGCTCCGACTGGTTTCGGGCGACGTCCAGTTCCTGCTCTGTCACCCGCTCCGGCATCCGCCGGTCCTCTGGCGCCAAGTGATGCATGGTCATGCAGCGGCGCCAGGACGCGACTACAGCTGAACTCGCGACAGGGGAACTGGCCGACGCGTAGACTTGGTCGGCATGGGAAACAGGGTCATGCATCGGGCTCCTCCCACCAAATGCGTTACGGCTCGATTGTCGCTAAAAAAACGGGATGTGGCAACAGCGATATAGGGAGCTTCAGTCATTCGGCGGGCCGGTCAGCCTGCCATCCCCCGGACTTGACAGTCACAGTCGCCGCAGGCTTCAGTCCGTGCAGCGGAGATGTTTTGATGACACCAGAATCGACTGTGGACGGCGGACGACTATCCTTGCTGGATGTCTATCTTTGCAACCAGCGGCCGTTTGGAGAGATCCACGGTATCACGCGTTTCGTCATCGAGTTTCTCTACTTCGGCATCAAGGAAGCGCGGGCCTGCCTGTTCGCCGGCCTGTTTTTTGTGTCGATCTTCATCGTTCCGCGAACGGGCGTGCTCGGCATCCCGCGCTACGACGTTCTGCTGATCATCGCGCTCGCCATCCAGTCCCTGATGATCTGGAGCAAGCTGGAAACCTGGGATGAGGCAAAAGCGATCGGCCTTTTCCACGTGGTTGGCTTTGCGCTCGAAGTGTTCAAGACCTCCGGCAGCATCCAGTCATGGTCATACCCTGACTTCGCCTATGCGAAAGTGCTGGGCGTACCGCTGTTTTCGGGCTTCATGTATGCCGCCGTGGGGAGCTACATCATCCAGGCCTGGCGGCTTTTCGATCTGCGGATCAACCACCATCCCAGCTACTGGATGGCTGGCCTGATCGCGATTGCGATCTACGCGAATTTCTTCACCCACCATTTCATCGGCGACTATCGCTGGTATATCGCTGCCTGCGCGCTCGGCCTTTACGCCCGCACCACCGTCACCTACCGGCCCTACGATCGCGACAGACGGATGCCGCTTCTGGTGGCCTTCGTGCTGATCGGCTTCTTCATCTGGCTGGCGGAGAACATCTCGACCTTTTTCGGGATCTGGAAATATCCGAACCAGATCGGGGCGTGGTCGGTGGTGCATCTTGGTAAATGGAGTTCGTGGTCCCTGCTGGTGGTGATGACATTCACGATCGTTGCCAATCTCAAGCACATCAAGCGGCAGATCCACGTCCCCGTCTGAGCCTCCACGCCTCGACAGTTGCGGCGATGCTAATACCAACGGCGTAAGCTGCGATATTCCACAGGGAAAACACACGTCCGAGCAACAACTTGCCGGCGACAGTCAGTCGGAACGCGTCCATTGCAGGCGTGTGGTAGAGCCTTGAGAGTTCGACGCTCAGGGCGATGAGAAATGCCGTAACAGCAAGCCTGCCGATATTCACCGATCCAGTCAGGGTGGCCGATGCAAGAAACACCATCGCACCCCAGAAAGCCGACCCACCGTATTTCACCACGAAGAATGGCAGACCGAGATCGTAGCCGAAGCGGCGCAGCAGAAGCCCCGCGGAGATCGCAAGCAGCGCGGCGAGGCAGCGTTGAACGCGTATGGATCGTGGTGCAGTCATGCTAGAGCCCGCCCCCTCATTTCCCAAAAGAAAAGGCCGGGCGTTTCCACCCGGCCTTTTCGAAAAGTGCGATCCTGGGATCGAATTATGCGGCTTCGGCAGTTTCTGCTTCAGCAGCAACGCGAGCCTTGTCGGCTGCGCCCTTGGCATCGACGTCGCGTTCGACGAATTCGATGACAGCCATCGGAGCGTTGTCGCCCTGACGATAGCCAGCCTTCATGATGCGCAGGTAGCCGCCGTTGCGGGTTGCGTAACGCGAAGCGATGGCATCGAACAGCTTGCGAACAGCGTCCTGATCCTGGATTTGCGAGATGGCCTGACGACGAGCGTGCAGGTCGCCGCGCTTGCCGAGGGTTACGAGCTTTTCGACGATCGGGCGAATTTCCTTCGCCTTCGGCAGGGTTGTTACGATCTGCTCATGGGTGATGAGCGAAGCCGCCATGTTGGCAAACATAGCTTTGCGGTGGCTTGCGGTGCGGTTGAGCTTACGGCCCGAATTTCCGTGACGCATGGTGTGTCTCCTTCACTTGCAGGCATTCGCCTGCAGTCTGATCCTGTTAGTATTGGTCTTCGTAACGCTTGGCGAGATCTTCGATGTTTTCCGGCGGCCATGCAGGAACTTCCATACCAAGATGGAGGCCCATGGATGCCAGAACTTCCTTGATCTCGTTCAGCGACTTGCGACCGAAATTCGGAGTGCGGAGCATCTCGGCTTCGGTCTTCTGGATGAGGTCGCCGATATAGACGATGTTGTCGTTCTTCAGGCAGTTGGCCGAACGGACGGAAAGTTCCAGTTCGTCGACCTTCTTGAGGAGTGCCGGGTTGAACGCGAGTTCGGTGACGGCTTCCTCTTCTGCTTCCTTCTGCGGCTCGTCGAAGTTGACGAAGACCGACAGCTGGTCCTGAAGGATACGAGCGGCGAAGGCTACGGCGTCTTCACCCGAGACCGAACCATCGGTTTCGATGGTCATGGTCAGCTTGTCATAGTCGAGAACCTGGCCTTCACGGGTGTTTTCCACCTTGTAGGACACTTTCTTGACCGGGGAATACAGGCTGTCGACCGGGATGAGACCGATCGGAGCGTCTTCCGCACGGTTACGATCGGCAGGAACGTAGCCCTTGCCGTTGTTGACCGTGAATTCCATACGGATCTCAGCACCCTCGTCGAGCGTGCAGATCACGTGGTCGGGGTTGAGGATCTCGATATCGCCAACCGTCTGGATGTCTCCAGCGGTAACCGAACCCGGACCCTGCTTGCGCACGACCATGCGCTTGGAATCGTCACCATCCATCTTGATGGCGATTTCCTTGATGTTCAGCACGATGTCCGTCACATCTTCCCGAACGCCGGGGATGGAGGAGAATTCGTGCAGAACGCCGTCAATCTGCACTGCGGTAACAGCAGCACCGCGCAGCGACGACAGAAGTACGCGACGAAGCGCGTTGCCGAGCGTCAGGCCGAAGCCGCGCTCGAGAGGCTCAGCAACAAGCGTTGCCTTTGTACGGCCGGAAGAGGAAAACTCCACCTTGTTCGGCTTAATCAGTTCCTGCCAGTTCTTCTGGATCATGACCTACTACCTTCCGTTCGTTACCACCATCCAATCGTGGTAACCGAGCACGAGGAACACCGGAAATACCCTTCCGGCTATACGGTGAAAGCCGCCTCGACTCTTTCAGGAGACGGAGCGGCTATTACCGGGTTCAGATGAAGATCGCTGCGAAG
The DNA here is from genome assembly GCF_017876855.1 of Rhizobium sp. PvP014. Lineage (NCBI taxonomy): Bacteria > Pseudomonadati > Pseudomonadota > Alphaproteobacteria > Hyphomicrobiales > Rhizobiaceae > Rhizobium > Rhizobium sp. PvP014. Next base: position 689,269 of record NZ_JAGIOT010000002.1, on the reverse strand, counting down.
CGAGCTCCAAAAACGTCCATTAGACGCGGCGCTTCTTGCGCGGGCGGCAACCGTTGTGCGGGATCGGGGTCACGTCGCGGATCGAGGTGATCATGAAGCCGGCAGCCTGCAGAGCGCGCAGAGCCGATTCGCGACCGGAACCCGGACCGCAGACTTCGACTTCGAGCGACTTCATGCCGTGCTCCTGAGCCTTCTTGGCGCAGTCTTCGGCAGCGATCTGAGCTGCGAACGGGGTCGACTTGCGCGAACCCTTAAAGCCCTTGGCACCAGCAGACGACCAGGCAATTGCATTGCCCTGTGCGTCGGTGATGGTAATCATCGTGTTGTTGAACGTCGAGTTGACGTGGGCAACGCCCGACGTGATATTTTTGCGTTCGCGGCGGCGTACGCGTGTGGCTTCCTTGGCCATGGTATTCCTTTCGTTGATCTCTGCACCGCCGTAATGCCAGCGGCTCCACCTCAGATCAGACAGTCACGAAAAAGCGGACAGGAGCCCTGCCCGCTTTGCGACTATCGATCCAAAATTACTTCTTCTTACCAGCAATCGCCTTTGCCGGACCCTTGCGGGTGCGGGCATTGGTGTGCGTGCGCTGACCGCGGACCGGAAGGCCACGACGGTGACGCAGGCCGCGATAGCAGCCGAGGTCCATGAGGCGCTTGATGTTCATCGCGGTTTCGCGACGAAGATCACCTTCGACGCGATAATCGCGGTCGATGGTTTCGCGGATCTGCAGGACTTCAGAGTCGGTCAGCTGATGGACGCGCTTTTCAGCGGCAAGACCAACCTTCTCCATAATTTCCTGTGCGAATTTCGGGCCGATCCCGTGAATGTAGGTCAGCGCGATGACAACGCGCTTCGCAGTCGGGATGTTGACGCCAGCGATACGTGCCACGTCTATTCTCCTTGCGTTCCGGTTGCCATCCGGCAAGCGGTACTTCTTCCATGAAAGCGACCTTTGGATACGGTCGCCAGTTCAAACTTCATACGAGACAGGCAAAATGATCGCCCCGGATGTCCTTGCGGGAATCCGCGCCGATCGCTGTAAAACTGTCGCGAGTTGGCGCGGTGTGTAGCGGAATCAGTGCTTGAATGCAACTGCTCCACCCCAAGATTCTTTAACCCATCCAAGACAGTCTCAGAGACTGGCAAGGATCTTTTCGATATCGGCCGTGACAGTATCCATCTCGGCCATGCCATCGACAACCTTGAGCTTGCCTTTGGCATAGTAGTAACCAATGAGCGGCGAGGTTTCCTTGTAGTAAACCTCGAGACGCTTAGTCATAGTCTCGGCGTTGTCGTCCGGCCGACGCTTGAAGTGGGTCGAGCCACACTTGTCGCACGTGCCCTCCGACGAAGGCTTCTTATCCGAGTCGTGGTAGACCGTCCCGCACTGGGCGCAGGAATAGCGACCGGAGACGCGACGGACAAGCTCCTTATCGTCGACGCGAAGTTCAATCACGACGGACAGATCGAGCCCCTTGGCAGACAGCATCGCCTCAGTGGCGTCCGCCTGCACGAGCGTGCGGGGAAAACCGTCAAGGATGAAACCGTTCGCGCAGTCAGGCGCGTCTATGCGCTCGGAGACGATCGCGTTGACGATGTCGTCAGAGACGAGGTTGCCCGCATCCATGACTGCCTTGGCGCGCTTGCCGACTTCGGTCTCAGCTGCCACGGCTGCCCGCAGCATATCACCAGTGGAGAGCTGCGGAATGCCATGCTTCTCCACGATCCGCTGGGCTTGGGTCCCCTTGCCCGCGCCCGGCGGTCCTAAAAGAATCAGTCTCATCGTCCCCTCTTTCCACCGCGTAGTTTCGACTTCTTGATCAATCCCTCATACTGCTGCGCGATGAGGTGTCCCTGGATCTGCGCAACCGTATCAAGGGTTACACTGACCACGATCAAAAGCGAAGTACCACCAAGGGCTAACGGAACGCCCGTTCTGGCCACCAGGAATTCGGGAAGAATGCAGACCACGACGAGATAGATAGCGCCGACGACCGTGATTCGGGTCAGGACGTAATCGATATATTCCGCGGTACGCTCGCCGGGACGGATGCCGGGAATGAAGCCGCCGTGCTTCTTCAGGTTATCAGCCGTATCCTTCGGGTTGAAGACGATGGCCGTGTAGAAGAAGGCGAAGAACGCGATCAGCATGGCGTAGAACAGCATAAACAGCGGCTGGCCGTGGCCAAGAGCTGCAATGATCCCCGTCGCCCAGTCTGGCAGCTGTGAATTGCCGGCAAAGCCTGCAGCCGTTGCCGGCAGAAGCAGAAGCGAGGATGCAAAGATTGCCGGAATAACGCCCGCTGTATTGAGCTTCAGCGGAAGGTGCGAGGTATCGCCCTGGAACATGCGGTTGCCGACCTGACGCTTCGGATACTGGATCAGGAGCCGGCGCTGGGCGCGTTCAACAAACACGATCAGCGCAATGACGGCGATCGCGACGATGATAACGGTGAGAATCAGAGCCGTCGGCAGAGCGCCGGTACGACCGAGTTCCATTGTGTTGGCGAGCGCGCCAGGAAGGCCTGCGGCAATACCGGCAAAGATGATCAGCGAAATACCGTTGCCGATACCGCGCGAGGTGATCTGCTCACCAAGCCACATCAGGAACATCGTGCCGCCAAGCAGCGTGACGACCGTTGAGAGCGTGAAGAACCAGCCCGGGTTGGACACGATGCCCTGACCGCTCGAAAGGCCGGCAGCGATGCCGTAGGCCTGAAGCGAGCCGAGAATCACGGTGCCGTAGCGAGTGTACTGGTTGATGATTTTGCGACCCGCCTCGCCTTCCTTCTTCAGGTTCTCGAGCGACGGGACGACCGAAGTCATCAGCTGCACGATAATCGAAGCGGAAATGTAAGGCATGATACCGAGGGCGAAGATCGCCATGCGCTCGACAGCACCGCCGGAGAACATGTTGAAGAGGCCGAGAATGCCACCCGACTGACCGCTAAAGGCCTGCGCATAGGCTTCAGGGTTGAGGCCTGGCAGCGGAATATGCGTGCCCAAGCGATAGACAAGAAGCGCTGCCAGCGTGAACCACAGGCGTTTCTTGAGATCTTCCGCCTTGGCGAAAGTTTTGAAATTCAGATTTGAGGCCAGTTGTTCAGCTGCAGAAGCCATGCAATTCTCCGCCCGACCCATCCCCCGGCGGCATGTGCCTTCCGGAACGCAGTCTTGATTCTGTTTTCAGAAAGCTGGGGGCGCGAGATGCTGTCGCAATCGCCTGCCTCACCCATTTTTCCGTCTGATCCCGGTAGCTGACCGGCCGGACTGCCTTGGGGATCGTGAGGCTCACATATGGACATAAAATCACCCGGTGTGAAGCTCACACCGGGTGATTTTCAAACGATTTATTCAGCGGCTGTTTCAGCAACCACGAGCAGCTTGATCGAGCCGCCCGACTTTTCGATCTTTTCGACGGCAGCCTTGGAGGCACCGGCGACTTCGATCGAAACCTTGGTTGTCAGTTCGCCGCCGGACAGGACGCGAACGCCGTCCTTGAGGCGACGGATGACGCCGGCAGCCTTGAGAGCTGCTGCGTCGACAGTCGCGTTTGCGTCGAGTTTGCCAGCATCGATCGCAGTCTGGATACGGCCGAGCGATACGGTTGCGTATTCAGATGCGAAGATGTTGTTGAAGCCGCGCTTCGGAAGACGACGGTAGATTGGCATCTGACCGCCTTCGAAGCCGTTGATCGAGACGCCTGAACGGGCCTTCTGACCCTTGACGCCACGTCCACCGGTCTTGCCCTTGCCGGAACCGATACCGCGACCAACGCGGATACGGTCCTTCGAAGAGCCTTCGTTGTCCTTGATCTCATTCAGTTTCATGGTCAATTCCTCCGTCTCACTTCTCTTCGACGACGCGAACGAGATGCTGGACAGCACGGATCATGCCACGAACGGAAGGAGTATCTTCCAGAGTGCTGGTCCGATGCATCTTGTTGAGGCCAAGACCGATCAGCGTCGCGCGCTGTTCGGCCGGGCGGCGGATTGGGCTGCCGATCTGCTGAACGGTAACCGTCTTTGCTTCAGTCTTCTGCGTAGCCTTAGCCATGGTTCAGACTCCTCTTATTCTTCCGACGCATTGCCGGAAGCGGCGCGGCGCGACTGCAGGGTGGCATACTTGAGGCCACGCTGAGCTGCTACGTCCTTCGGATGCACCTGGTGCTTCAGAGCGTCGAACGTTGCGCGAACCATGTTGTATGGGTTCGACGAACCAGTCGACTTCGCAACAACGTCATGGACGCCGAGCGTTTCGAATACAGCGCGCATCGGGCCGCCGGCGATGATACCGGTACCAGCCTTGGCCGAGCGCAGCAGAACCTTGCCGGCGCCGTGACGACCATTGACGTCGTGATGCAGCGTACGGCCGTCACGCAGCGGTACGAAGATCAGATCGCGCTTTGCAGATTCGGTTGCCTTGCGGATGGCTTCCGGCACTTCGCGTGCCTTGCCATGACCGAAGCCAACGCGACCCTTCTGGTCGCCGACGACGACGAGAGCAGCAAAACCGAAACGACGGCCGCCCTTGACGACCTTGGCGACGCGGTTGATCGCGACCAGCTTGTCGACGAATTCGCTATCGCGTTCTTCGCGGTTCTGGCGATCGTTGCCCGAACCTCTTCTTTCCTGTGCCATTGTCCTTTTCCTTTTTCTTTTGCGGGTGGAACGGCAGGTTGAGATTGTCCGGCGTACCGGACGTGATGCGGTAAAACCGCAAATCGCCCGGCCTCCCCTTCTTCAGGCAGACCGGGCGAAATTTCTTAGAAGCTCAGGCCGCCTTCGCGGGCAGCTTCAGCAAGAGCCTTGATGCGGCCGTGGTAGATGAAGGCGCCGCGGTCGAACACGACTTCCGTCACGCCAGCCTTGGCAGCGCGCTCTGCAACCAACTTGCCAACGGCAGCAGCTGCTGCGACGTCCGCACCGGTCTTCAGCGACTTGCGCAGATCGACGTCGAGCGTGGAAGCGGCTGCAAGCGTGCGGCCGGCCACGTCGTCGATGACCTGAACGTAGATGTTTTTCGAGGAGCGGTGAACCGACAGACGCGGACGGCCATTTGCGACCTTCTTGATCTGACGGCGAACACGGCTCGCACGCTTTGTGAGTGCTTCTTTTCTGGTAGCCATGATCCCGCGTCCTTACTTCTTCTTGCCTTCCTTGCGGACGATCCGTTCCTCAGCGTACTTGACGCCTTTGCCCTTGTAGGGCTCTGGACCGCGGTATTCGCGGATTTCCGCTGCTACCTGACCGACCTGCTGTTTATTAATGCCGGAGACGATGATTTCCGTCGGCTTCGGCACGGCAATGGTGATGCCTTCCGGGGTCTGATAGACCACGTCGTGGCTGAAACCGAGAGCCAGCTGCAGGTTCTTGCCCTGCAGCGACGCGCGGTAACCAACGCCGTTGATTTCAAGCTTGCGCTCGAAACCGTCCTTCACACCCTTCAAGATGTTTTCGATCATCGTGCGGGACATGCCCCACTTCGAACGAGCATCCTTGGAATCGTTGACCGGAGTCACCGAAATGGCATTGTCTTTGATTTCAAGCTTGATTTCGTCGTTAGCGACGAAGAAAAGCTCGCCCTTCGGGCCCTTGGCAGTGACTTTCTGGCCATCAACCGAGGCCGTGATCCCTGCAGGAACCTGAACGGGCTTTTTACCGATACGAGACATTATTCAATCCTGTCTGTTCGCTAGGGAGATCCTTGCGCAGTCTTAGAAGACCGAGCAAAGAACCTCGCCGCCTACGTTCTGTTCGCGAGCCTGGTGATCGGCCATCACGCCCTTCGGAGTCGAAAGGATGGTGATGCCGAGGCCGTTCGCGACCTGAGGGATGGACTTGACCGAGACATAAACTCGGCGGCCCGGCTTGGACACGCGGCCGATCTCACGGATCACCGACGCGCCTTCGTAGTACTTCAGTTCGATTTCGATCTCGGCCTTGCCGTTGCCGAAATCGGTTTCAGTGTAACCGCGGATGTAGCCTTCAGCCTGCAGCACGTCGAGAACGCGAACGCGCAGCCTGGAGGCTGGCGTCGAAACGGTCGACTTGCGGCGGGAAGCGCCGTTGCGGATACGTGTGAGCATATCGCCCAAGGGATCAGTCATGGTCATCTAACGATCTCCTTACCAGCTCGACTTGACGATGCCCGGCACTTTGCCGAGGCTGCCGAGTTCGCGAAGTGCAATACGCGACATCTTAAGCTTGCGATAGAAAGCGCGTGGACGACCGGTGACTTCGCAACGGTTGCGGATACGCGTCTTCGAGCCATCGCGTGGCAGAGAAGCGAGCTTGATAGTTGCCTTGAACCGCTCTTCGATCGGAAGTTCCTGGTTCATGATGGTCGCCTTCAATACAGCACGCTTGGCTGCATGGTCCGCGACGGTCTTGCGGCGGCGCTTGTTCTTTTCAACTGCGCTGGTTTTCGCCATATCGGAGTTCCTTTTAAACGCTCGTCGTTACGGTTACTGGCGGAACGGGAAGTTGAACTCTTTCAGGAGAGCCCGTGCTTCGTCGTCGTTGGTAGCCGTCGTGCAAACGATGATGTCCATGCCCCACATCTGATCAACCTTGTCGTAGTTGATCTCCGGGAACACAATGTGTTCCTTGATGCCCATGGCAAAGTTGCCACGGCCGTCAAAGGACTTCGGGTTCAGGCCGCGAAAGTCGCGAACGCGCGGAAGCGCGATGTTGACCAGTCGATCCATGAATTCGTACATGCGGGCGCCGCGAAGCGTAACCTTGGCACCGATCGGCATGAATTCGCGAACCTTGAAGCCCGCGATGGAATTCCGTGCCTTGGTGATGACCGGCTTCTGGCCGGCGATCGCTGCGAGGTCGGCTGCTGCAACCGTTGGCTTCTTGCTGTCGGCAGTTGCTTCGCCCACACCCATGTTGATGACGATCTTGTCCAGCTTGGGGATCATCATGTCGTTGGAGTAGGAAAACTGCTCCTTCAGCGCGGCGCGGATGCGGGAAACGTATTCCGCCTTCAGCCGCGGCTCATACTTGGACTCAGCCATCGATCACATCTCCCGTACGCTTGGCGACACGCACCTTCTTACCGTCGACGACCGAGAAACCAACGCGAGTTGGCTTACCGTCTTTCGCGGCAACCGCGATGTTCGACAGATGGATGGACGCTTCCTTGTTGATGATGCCAGCTTCCTGCGTCTGCGACTGACGCTGGTGGCGCTTCACCATGTTGATGCCGCGAACGACCGCACGGTCTTCCTTCGGCATAACCTGGATTACTTCACCGGTGCGGCCCTTGTCCTTGCCGGTCAGTACGACGACGTTGTCGCCCTTCTTGATCTTCTGCATATCTCTCGCTCCTTACAGAACTTCAGGAGCCAGCGAGATGATCTTCATGTGGTTCTTGGCGCGAAGTTCGCGCGGAACCGGTCCGAAGATACGGGTGCCGATCGGCTCTTTCTTGTTGTCGATGAGGACCGCTGCGTTGTTGTCGAAGCGGATGACGCTGCCGTCGGCGCGACGGATGTCCTTGGCGGTACGCACAACCACCGCCTTCATCACGTCACCCTTCTTCACGCGGCCGCGCGGAATAGCTTCCTTGATCGAAACGACGATAACGTCGCCGATCGAAGCGTACTTGCGCTTGGAGCCGCCCAGCACCTTGATGCACATGACACGACGCGCGCCGGAATTATCCGCCACGTCGAGGTTTGTTTGCATCTGAATCATGTCAGGTCGCCTTTTTCTAATGACCAACTATCCGCGCGCATGAATACGAACGGAGCTGGCTATGAACACATTTTCAGTATGCGCGGGATCGGTCTTGCCAAGGTGGTTTCCCTAAGTGGGACCTTCCGTGCGCTGAAAGCAAAAGAACGCTCGTTTCCGAGCGTTCTACGCCAGTGGCGTGCTTCTTACAGGATTCTGTGTCCGACGCAAGGGCCTGACGCAAAATCCTGAAGTCTTTAAGCCTGGGCGTTGATAACCGTCCAGGTCTTGTCTTTGGAGATCGGGGCGCATTCCTGAATGGAAACTACGTCACCAACCTTGAACTGGTTGTTTTCGTCATGGGCCTTGTACTTCTTGGACCGGCGAACGGTCTTCTGAAGCAAAGGGTGAGCGAAGCGGCGCTCGACGCGGACAACAACGGTCTTCTCGTTCTTGTCGGAAACGACTACGCCCTGCAGAATGCGTTTCGGCATATTATTCTTCCTTTAGGCCTTGGCTTCTGCCGCCTTCTGGCGGGCAATGGTTTTCACGCGAGCGATATCCTTGCGGACCTCGGTGATGCGCGAGGATTTCTCGAGCTGGCCGGTGGCCTTCTGGAAGCGCAGGTTGAACTGCTCCTTCTTCAGGTCAGCAAGCTTGTCCTTGAGCTGGTCGGCGGTCAGGCCGCGTACGTCTTCGGCTTTCATCGTGCCTTCTCCTTAATCTGCGATGCGCTGTACGAAGCGCGTCGTGACCGAGAGCTTGGCAGACCCGAGGCGAAGTGCCTCGCGCGCGATCTCTTCCGAAACGCCGTCGATCTCGAACATGATACGACCAGGCTTGACCTTGCAAGCCCAGTATTCGACAGAACCCTTACCCTTACCCATGCGCACTTCGGTCGGCTTTGCCGTGACCGGTACGTCTGGGAATACGCGGATCCATACACGACCCGCACGCTTCATGTAACGTGTGATCGCGCGGCGAGCCGCTTCGATCTCACGTGCGTTGACGCGGTTAGGTTCCTGAGCCTTCAGACCGAATTCGCCGAATGCGAGGTCGAAGCCACCCTTGGCAACGCCCTTGATGCGGCCCTTGAACTGCTTGCGGAACTTGGTACGCTTTGGCTGCAACATTTTATTACTTCTCCGAGCTTATCTTTCGCCAGCGCTAATCAAGCGTTTTCACGTTCGCGGCGACGGTCGCCACGATCGCCACGCTCACGGCTTGCCGGACCCTGCGCATCGCCTTCCAGCGCGCGACGTTCCGACGCCATCGGATCGTGCTCAAGGATTTCACCCTTGAAGATCCAGACCTTGATGCCGCAGATACCGAATGCGGTTTCGGCTTCAGCCGTACCGTAGTCGATGTCGGCGCGCAGTGTGTGCAACGGCACGCGGCCTTCGCGGTACCATTCGGTACGAGCGATTTCCGCGCCACCGAGACGGCCGGCGCAAGTGATCTTGATGCCTTCGGCGCCAAGACGCATGGCGGACTGAACAGCACGCTTCATCGCACGGCGGAAAGCCACGCGGCGTTCGAGCTGCTGGGCGATCGACTGGGCAACGAGCGTTGCGTCGACTTCCGGCTTGCGCACTTCAACGATGTTGAGGTGCGTTTCGGAGTTGGTCATCGTGGAGATCTTCTTGCGAAGCTTCTCGATGTCCGCACCCTTCTTGCCGATGATCAGACCCGGGCGAGCCGAGTGGATCGTGACGCGGCACTTCTTGTGCGGACGCTCGATAACCACCTTGGCGATGCCGGCCTGCTTCAGCTCGGACATCAGGTATGCGCGGATCTTCAGGTCTTCATGAAGCAGCTGGCCGTATTCGGCGTTGTCGGCGAACCAACGGCTGTCCCATGTACGGTTGATGCCGAGGCGAAAACCGATAGGATTGATTTTCTGACCCATTATGCGGCCTCCCCTTTTTCCTCGACTTCGCGAACGACGATCGTCAGATGCGCGAACGGCTTTTCGATCCGCGATGCACGGCCACGGCCGCGAGCGTGGAAACGCTTCATCGTGATCGACTTGCCGACGTAGGCTTCCGCTACGATCAGCGTGTCGACGTCGAGGTCATGGTTGTTTTCGGCGTTGGCGATAGCGGACTCGAGAGTCTTCTTCACCGTGCCTGCGATGCGCTTGCGGGAGAACTCGAGTTCTGCCAGAGCGCGTTCAACCTTCTTGCCGCGGATCATGGCGGCAACCAGGTTTAGCTTCTGCGGGCTGACGCGAAGCGTACGGGCGACTGCCTGTGCTTCGTTGTCCTTCAGCCGGCGTTCGGTCTTTGCCTTCGCCATGATTACTTCCTCTTCGCCTTCTTGTCCGCGCCGTGACCGTAATAGGTCCGGGTGGGAGCGAATTCACCAAACTTGTGTCCGACCATGTCTTCGTTGACGCTGACCGGCACGTGCTTGTTGCCGTTGTAGACGCCGAACGTCAGACCGACAAACTGCGGCAAGATCGTGGACCGACGGGTCCACATCTTGATTACTTCACTGCGTCCGCCTTCGCGCACCTTCTCAGCCTTCTTGAGAAGATAGCCGTCAACAAACGGACCTTTCCAAACTGAACGAGCCATTTAACGACTTCCTCTCTTACTTCTTGACGTGGCGCGAGCGCATGATGAACTTGTCCGTGGACTTGTTCGAACGCGTGCGCTTGCCCTTGGTGGGCTTGCCCCACGGGGACACCGGATGGCGTCCACCAGAGGTACGGCCTTCACCACCGCCGTGCGGGTGGTCGACCGGGTTCATGACAACGCCGCGGTTATGCGGACGCTTGCCACGCCATACGGTACGACCGGCCTTGCCGTCGTTGATGTTGCCGTGATCGGGGTTGGAGACAGCACCGATCGACGCCAGGCAGGAGCCCGGAACGAGACGCTGTTCACCAGAGTTGAGGCGCAGGATCGCCATGCCGGCATCGCGGCCGACGAGCTGCACATAGGTGCCGGCGGAGCGAGCAATCTGACCGCCCTTGCCTGGCTTCATTTCGACGTTGTGAACGATCGAACCAACCGGGATGAACTGCAGCGGCATGGTGTTGCCGGGCTTCACGTCGACAGCCTTCGAGGAAGCGATGACCTTGTCGCCTGCAGCAAGACGCTGCGGAGCGATGATGTAGGCCTGTTCGCCGTCCGTGTAGGTGACGAGCGCGATGAACGCGGTACGGTTAGGGTCGTATTCCAGACGCTCGACCGTGCCTTCAATGTCGAACTTGCGACGCTTGAAGTCGACCAGGCGATAGGTACGCTTGTGACCACCGCCGATGAAGCGGGCAGTGATACGACCGTTGTTGTTGCGACCACCGCTCTTGGACAGACCTTCAGTCAGCGACTTGAGGGGCTTGCCCTTCCAGAGGCCCGAACGGTCGACGATAACCAGCTGACGCTGGCTCGGGGTCGTCGGATTATAGCTTTTCAGTGCCATTTTTCTTTACCTCAGAGACCGGTGGAGATGTCGATCGTCTGACCTTCGGCCAGGGTTACGACAGCCTTCTTGACGTCCTTCTGCTTGCCGATGAAGCCCTTGAAGCGCTTCACCTTGCCCTTGCGGACCAGCGTATTGACGGCAGTGACCTTCACACCGAAGAGAGCTTCCACGGCAGCCTTGATTTCCGGCTTCGAAGCAGTCTTGGCAACGTTGAAGACGATCTGGTTATACTCGGAAACCAGTGTCGACTTTTCGGTGATCGAAGGAGATACGATCACATCATAGTGGCGAATGTCGGTCACTTGAAACGCTCCTCGAGGGCTTCAACCGCAGCCTTGGAAAGCACGAGCTTACCGCGACGCAGGATGTCGTAAACATTGATGCCCTGGACCGGCAGAACGTCCACATTCGGGATGTTCTGGGCTGCGAGCTTGAAGTTGCTGTCGAGCTCAGCACCGCCGATGAACAGCACGTTGGTCAGGCCAAGCGATGCGAACGTACCGACGAGAGCCTTGGTCTTTGCTTCAGAAGCAACCAGGTTGTCGATGACGATCAGATCTTCAGACTTCAGCTTTGCAGACAGAGCGTGACGCAGAGCAAGAGCGCGAACCTTCTTGGGAAGATCATGCTCGTGGCTGCGAACGACCGGGCCGTGTGCACGACCACCGCCGCGGAACTGCGGAGCGCGAGCCGAATGGTGACGAGCGCGGCCCGTACCCTTCTGCTTGAACATCTTCGCACCGGTGCGAGCAATCTCGGAACGGCTCTTGGTCTTGTGCGTGCCCTGCTGCTTCTTAGCGAGCTGGTAACGCACCATGCGTGCGAGGATATCCTCGCGTGGGTCGAGGCCGAAAATCGCGTCCGACAGGGAAACCTGGCCGGCGTCTTTTCCCTCGAGGGTCTTGACGTTGAATTCCATAATAGCTGGCTCCCTTACTTCGCGGCCGACTTGACGGCGTCGCGAACTTCAATCCAGGCGCCCTTGGAGCCGGGAACGGCACCCTTGACGAGGATCAGTCCGCGGTCTTCATCCGTCGAGACGATTTCGAGGTTTTGCGTGGTGATACGCGTCTGGCCCATGTGACCAGCCATGCGCTTGCCCTTCCAGACCTTGCCCGGATCCTGGTTGTTACCAGTCGAACCGTGCGAACGGTGCGACACGGAAACACCGTGGGTCGCCCGCAGACCACCGAAGTTATGGCGCTTCATAGCACCGGCAAAACCCTTACCGATCGAAGTGCCGGTGACATCCACCAGCTGACCAGCAGCAAAATGATCGGCCTTCAGCTCAGTGCCAACGTCGATCAGATTTTCTTCGGAAACGCGAAACTCAACGAGCTTCGACTTCGGCTCGACGTTAGCGATGGCGAAGTTGCCACGCATAGCCTTGGAGGTGTTCTTTACCTTGGCGACGCCAGCACCGAGCTGAACGGCAACATAGCCATTCTTCTCAACAGTGCGCTGTGCGACGACCTGGCAGCTCTCCAGCCGCAAAACGGTAACCGGGATGTGCTCACCAGCGTCGTTATAGACGCGGGTCATTCCCACTTTCTGTGCAATTACACCCGAACGCATCGGTTCAATCCTTCTCACTCAGCTCGAGACATAAGCCTCAGAGCTTGATCTCAACATCGACACCTGCGGCGAGGTCGAGCTTCATCAGCGCGTCCACGGTCTGTGGTGTCGGGTCTACGATATCGAGAAGGCGCTTGTGTGTGCGCATCTCGAACTGCTCGCGGCTTTTCTTGTCGATGTGGGGGGACCGGTTAACCGTAAACTTCTCGATGCGAGTCGGAAGCGGAACGGGGCCCCGGACGCTTGCGCCGGTGCGCTTCGCCGTCGACACGATCTCACGCGTCGAAGCGTCGAGAATGCGGTGATCGAACGCCTTCAGGCGAATGCGGATATTTTGGCCGTTCATTCGACGTTATCCTTGTTTCTTGTTTCCACGTGCCAACGTTACAGCACGAGTTGTTCGTTATCCTAAGGCGGGACCACCAGTGTCAAAGATCGAACGGGTGCGCTAACAGCGGCAGTCCGTTCTCGTCTCCAGGCCGAAGGCCCACCTTAATGTCTTTGGCAATTGCCTGCCTCGATAAAACGAAGCAAGGCGCAAATAGCGCTCGCGCGCCATTTGCTACATTTTCATGTCATAAGCAAGTCAGCAGGGCCAACTTGCTTAAAAAAAGTGAACCGGGCGGGACCCGAAGAACCCGCCCTGCCCTCTGATTTGTTACTCGATGATCGAGGCAACGATGCCGGCGCCGACGGTACGACCGCCTTCGCGGATCGCGAAGCGGAGCTTTTCTTCCATCGCGATTGGAACGATCAGCTCGACTTCAACGGTGACGTTGTCGCCTGGCATAACCATTTCCGTGCCTTCAGGAAGCGAAACGATACCGGTCACGTCCGTTGTACGGAAGTAGAACTGAGGACGGTAGTTCGTGAAGAACGGCGTATGACGGCCGCCTTCTTCCTTGGTCAGGATGTAGGCTTCTGCCATGAACTTCTTGTGCGGCTTGACCGAACCCGGCTTGCACAGGATCTGGCCACGCTCAACGCCGTCACGCTGTACGCCACGGATCAGAGCGCCGATGTTGTCGCCGGCCTGGCCCTGGTCGAGCAGCTTGCGGAACATTTCAACGCCGGTAACAGTCGTCTTGGTCGTGGCGCGGATGCCGACGATTTCGACTTCTTCACCAACCTTGACGATGCCACGCTCGACGCGACCGGTCACGACCGTACCACGGCCCGAGATCGAGAACACGTCTTCGATCGGCAGCAGGAACGGCTGGTCGATCGGACGCTCAGGCGTCGGGATGTAGGCGTCAACAGCTGCCATCAGTTCGCGAACGGCGTCTTCGCCGATCTTCTTGTTCGAATCTTCAAGAGCGGCCAGAGCCGAACCCTTTACGATCGGAATGTCGTCGCCCGGGAAGTCGTAGGACGACAGAAGTTCGCGAACTTCCAGTTCGACGAGCTCGAGGAGCTCTTCGTCGTCGACCTGGTCAACCTTGTTGAGGAACACGACGATCGCCGGAACGCCAACCTGACGAGCAAGCAGGATGTGCTCGCGGGTCTGTGGCATCGGGCCGTCGGCAGCCGAGCAAACCAGGATCGCGCCGTCCATCTGCGCCGCACCGGTGATCATGTTCTTAACGTAGTCGGCGTGGCCGGGGCAGTCGACGTGTGCGTAGTGGCGGTTTGGCGTTTCGTATTCGACGTGTGCCGTCGAAATGGTGATGCCGCGGGCCTTCTCTTCAGGAGCAGCGTCGATCTGGTCGTAGGCCTTGAATTCGCCGAAGTACTTCGTGATCGCCGCAGTCAGCGACGTCTTGCCGTGGTCGACGTGACCGATCGTGCCAATGTTGACGTGAGGCTTATTGCGCTCAAACTTGCTCTTTGCCATTTCCGGCTCTCCATTTTGCGTGAGCCCTCAAGGGCTCCAATTCTTGTTGTCGCCCCGGCACGAGGCCGAGGCGTATTTTGGATCGGTATTCGGATTACTTCTGACCGGAATACTTAGCCTGGATTTCGGTCGCGACGTTCGACGGAACCGGTGCGTAGTGATCGAAGGTCATCGAATACTGTGCACGGCCCTGCGACATGGAGCGCAGGTTGTCGACGTACTTGAACATGTTCGCGAGTGGCACGTGAGCGTTGATAACGATCGCGATGCCGCGCTGTTCCTGGCCCTGGATCTGGCCACGACGGGAGTTCAAGTCGCCGATCACGTCACCGACGTAATCTTCCGGGGTCACAACTTCGACCTTCATCATCGGCTCGAGAAGCTGTGCGCCAGCCTTCTTTGCCGCTTCACGGAAGCAAGCACGCGATGCGATTTCGAACGCGAGGACCGAGGAGTCGACGTCGTGGAAGGCGCCATCCATCAGGGTTGCCTTGACGCCGAGCATCGGGAAGCCCGCGAGCGGACCCGAAGACAGAACGCTTTCGATACCCTTCTGAACGCCGGGGATGTATTCCTTCGGAATGGAACCACCAACGATCTTGGATTCGAACTTGAATTCGTCGCCATCCGGGTTCGGTTCGAAGACGATCTTGACGCGCGCGAACTGACCGGTACCACCGGACTGCTTCTTGTGCGTGTAATCTTCTTCGTGCGTGCGTGTGATGGTTTCGCGGTAGGCAACCTGCGGCGCGCCGACAGTAGCTTCTACCTTGAATTCACGGCGCATGCGGTCGACGAGGATGTCGAGATGCAGTTCGCCCATGCCGGCGATGATCGTCTGACCAGACTCTTCATCCGTCTTGACGCGGAACGAAGGATCTTCAGCAGCCAAGCGGTTGAGCGCGAGGCCCATCTTTTCCTGGTCGCCCTTGGTCTTCGGCTCGATGGCGATCTGGATGACCGGCTCAGGGAATTCCATACGCTCGAGGATAACCGGGTGCAGCGGATCACACAGGGTGTCGCCGGTCGTGGTTTCCTTGAGACCTGCGAGAGCCACGATGTCGCCTGCAAAGGCTTCTTCGATGTCTTCACGGGAGTTGGAGTGCATCTGCAGCATGCGGCCGACGCGCTCGCGCTTTTCCTTGACCGTGTTCATGACGGCCGTGCCCTTGGTGAGCTTGCCGGAATAGATACGGGCGAAGGTGAGCGAACCAACGAAGGGGTCGTTCATGATCTTGAAGGCCAGCATCGAAAGCGGCTCATCATCCGACGGATGACGGGCGATTTCGGCTTCGGTCTTGACGTCGATACCGTTGATGGACGGGATGTCGAGCGGCGAAGGCAGATATTCGACAACGGCGTCGAGCAAAGGCTGAACGCCCTTGTTCTTGAACGCAGTGCCGCAGAACATCGGATGGAACTTGACGTCGATGGTACCACGACGAACCAGCGCACGGATCTTGTCATTGTCCGGCATGATGCCGTTCAAGTAGTTTTCCATGGCTTCTTCATCGATATCGACGACCTGTTCGATCATCTTCTCGCGGTATTCGGCAGCCTTTTCCTTCATGTCGTCAGGAATCTCGACGACGTCCCAGGCAGCGCCGAGCGACTCGTCGCGCCAGATCAGGGCATTCATCTCGATGAGATCGATAACGCCCTTGAACTCGGTTTCTGCACCGATCGGGAGCTGCATGACAACAGCGATGGCGCCGAGACGGGTTTTGATCATTTCTACCGAGCGGTAGAAGTCAGCGCCGGTCTTGTCCATCTTGTTGCAGAAGATCATCCGCGGGACATGGTACTTCTCGGCCTGACGCCAGACGGTTTCCGTCTGCGGCTCTACGCCGGCGTTTGCGTCGAGAAGAGCGATCGCACCGTCGAGCACGCGCAGCGAACGTTCGACTTCAATGGTGAAGTCGACGTGGCCGGGAGTGTCGATGATGTTGAAGCGGCGCATCTTGCCGTCACGGCCCTTCCAGAAGGTCGTGGTCGCAGCGGAGGTGATGGTGATCCCACGCTCCTGCTCCTGCTCCATCCAGTCCATGGTGGCTGCGCCATCATGAACTTCGCCGATCTTGTGCGACTTGCCCGTGTAGTAAAGAATCCGCTCTGTGGTCGTGGTCTTGCCGGCGTCGATATGCGCCATGATACCAAAGTTGCGGTAGTCTTCGATTTTATATTCGCGAGCCATAGGACTGCCTTTCGAAACTCGATCGGGTGAAGATTACCAACGGTAATGCGAGAATGCGCGGTTTGCGTCCGCCATCTTGTGGGTGTCTTCACGCTTCTTGACGGCGCTGCCACGGTTGTTCGAAGCATCCATGAGTTCGCCCGAGAGGCGATCGATCATGGTGGTTTCGTTACGCTTGCGGGCAGCAGCGATCAGCCAGCGGATGGCGAGAGCCTGACGGCGCTCCGGACGAACGTCGACCGGGACCTGATAGGTTGCACCACCAACACGACGCGAACGGACTTCGACGTGCGGAGCGACGTTGTCGAGGGCTGTGTGGAAGATGCCGAGCGGATCGGCCTTGGACTTGCCCTGCACGGAGTCAAACGCACCGTAGACAATGCTTTCGGCGACAGACTTCTTGCCGTGAAGCATGATGGCATTCATGAACTTAGTGACGATCAAATCGCCGAACTTAGGGTCCGGATTGATCTCACGCTTTTCTGCACTATGGCGTCGGGACATATTACTCGTCTCTCAAACGGTTTAGACGCTTTATCACGCGGAGAACCTCGCGCAGCGCCGGAAAATTGGAAATCCGAAGGATTACTTCGGACGCTTCGCACCATACTTCGAACGGCGCTGCTTACGGTTCTTGACGCCCTGGGTGTCGAGAACGCCGCGGATGACGTGGTAACGAACGCCTGGCAAGTCCTTTACGCGGCCGCCACGGATCATGACGACAGAGTGTTCCTGCAGGTTGTGACCTTCACCCGGAATGTAGCCGATGACTTCGAAGCCATTGGTGAGGCGAATCTTGGCAACCTTACGCAGAGCCGAGTTAGGCTTCTTCGGGGTCGTCGTATAAACGCGGGTGCAAACGCCGCGCTTCTGCGGGTTTTCCTGCAGAGCAGGAACCTTGTTGCGCTTTACCTGTGCCTGGCGTGGCTTACGGATCAGCTGGTTTACGGTAGGCATATACCCATCCCTTGCAAAATCTTCTTTCAAGCCCCTTTCGGGACCATTCGGATGCCGTTTCCGGCGGCGACACACACATCTCCTCATGCACGAAACGTGGCCCGATCCGTATCCGGATGGACCACATAAGGCAGAGGACGCATTGAAAACGCGTCGTGCGTGCAGCATTCTTGTAGTCAACGTGCGTTTTTTGGAAACCTGTTTGAGGCGAACTCCGGAGAAAGACTCTCCAGACGCACATGTCTCACATGGTGTCCGATGCCGCGGCGTTTACTGACTTAACCCTTCTGCGTCAAGAGCTGGCCCGAAAATAATGGCGGAAAGCCTTGTTTACTGGGGTTTTCGATCGCCTGAAAAGCCGCCCCAAAACATTAAAGTTCGACCCCGGCATTTCCGTTTGGGAATCACTGAATATGGCAATAAAGGAGGTTTTGGAACATTCCTCGCTCTTGCCTCTTGATGACAATGAAGCGTCAGCCCCTTTACCTGGAGATTGCACATGGCAAACCCCGCCGATAACGACAACACGCTCGATGACCCGATGATTTTCATCATTATCGGCAAGGCTTACGAGACCAAGGGCGGCGAAGGCATCGAGATGCATGTCATTCTGCGCGCACCCGACGATGACTCCGCCGTACGCGAGGCGCTGAACGCGCTGACCGAAGAAGGCTTCCTGGAGGCCGACCTCGATCAGATCGGCGTCCTGACCGACGAGCCGCCGGAAGAGCCGCATGCATCCGCCTATCAGGGTGCGCTCGAAGGCGAAGTCGCGATCATCCGCTTCGACTAACCTGTTTCTGAATTTAGATAAAAGAAAACGCCCGGATCGCTCCGGGCGTTTTTTTGTCGTGCGTTCCTGAAAAGAGAGCGCCCGTTTCCGGGCGCCCTACCCTCGCAGCCTTATTCGGCCGGAGTCTTTTCCGGGTTCATGTTCTGCAGCATCGGTGTAGCCGAGCCAGCGCCTGAGCCCTTCTTGCGTTCCTCGAGGATGAGGTCGTCGCGCGAAGTGGCGATGCGGCGGATCTGCGTCATGGTGCCGCCAGTACCAGCCGGGATGAGACGGCCGACGATGACGTTTTCCTTCAGACCCTGCAGCGTATCCGTCTTGCCGGCAATTGCAGCTTCCGTGAGAACCTTGGTGGTTTCCTGGAAGGATGCAGCCGAGATGAAGGACGGCGTCTGCAGCGATGCCTTGGTGATGCCGAGCAGTACCGGGTCGCCGAAGGCAGGCTTCTTGCCTTCCTCGATGAGACGGTCATTGGCATCGTCAAGTTCGATCCGGTCGACATTGTCACCGACGATATACTGGCTGTCGCCGCTATCGGTGATCTCGACCTTCTGAAGCATCTGACGAACAATCACTTCGATGTGCTTGTCGTTGATGACAACGCCCTGCAGACGGTAGACTTCCTGGATTTCGTTGACCAGGTAGGAAGCGAGTGCTTCCACGCCCTTGATCGCCAGGATGTCGTGCGGCGCAGGATTGCCGTCGAGGATGTAGTCGCCCTTTTCGATGTAGTCGCCTTCCTGAAGGTGGAAGGGCTTGCCCTTCGGGATCAGGTATTCGACTGCTTCGACACCGTCTTCTGCAGGCTCGATCTGGACGCGACGCTTGTTCTTGTAGTCGCGGCCGAGGCGGATCGTACCATCGATCTCAGCGATGATGGCGTGATCCTTCGGACGACGAGCTTCGAACAGTTCGGCAACGCGCGGCAGACCACCGGTGATGTCCTTGGTCTTGGCGCTTTCCATCGGGATACGCGCCAGAACATCGCCCTGCGATACCTTGCTGCCCGGTTCTACGGACAGGATGGCATCGACGTTGAGGTTGAAGCGGGCGTCACCACCACGCGACAGCTTCATGATCGCACCCGAAGCGTCCTTGATGACGATTGCAGGCTTCAGATCGATACCGCGCGGGGTCGAACGCCAGTCGATAACCTGACGCTTGGTGATACCCGTGGATTCGTCGGTCGATTCCGAGACCGAAATCGAGTCGACCATGTCCTCGAAGAACACCGTACCGGCCACTTCCGTCATCATCGGACGTGTGTAGGGGTCCCATTCTGCAAGACGCTGACCACGACGAACCTTGTCGCCGTCATCGACATGCAGCTTCGAACCGTAAGCAACGCGCTGCGAGGAACGCTCGACACCACGCTCGTCGAGAATGGTAACCGACATGTTGCGGCCCATTGCGACGAGAACGTTTTCCGAGTTCCGCAGCATGTTGCGGTTCTTGATGAGGATCGTGCCCTCATAGGACGCTTCCAGGAACGACGAGTCGACCACGTTTGCCGTACCGCCCAAGTGAAACGTACGCATGGTCAGCTGGGTACCAGGCTCACCGATCGACTGAGCAGCGATAACGCCGACAGCCTCACCCATGTTGACCGGGGTACCGCGCGCAAGGTCACGGCCGTAGCAGATCGAGCATACGCCTGTCTGAACTTCGCAGGTCAGTGCAGAGCGGATACGGATCGACTGAATGCCAGCCTTTTCGATCTCGATGACATCGGGCTCGAGGATCATGCGACCAGCATCGACGATGCGCTCACCCGTGACTGGATGATCGATGTCGTCGAGGGCCGTACGACCGAGAACGCGTGTACCGATGGACGCAACAACCTGACCGGCGTCAACGATGGCGGTCATGGTGAGACCGCTCTCGGTGCCGCAATCGACCATGTTGACGATGCAGTCCTGGGCCACGTCGACGAGACGACGGGTCAGGTAACCGGAGTTCGCCGTCTTCAAGGCGGTGTCTGCGAGACCCTTACGGGCACCGTGGGTCGAGTTGAAGTACTCGTTAACGGTCAGGCCTTCTTTGAAGTTCGAGATGATCGGGGTCTCGATGATTTCACCCGACGGCTTCGCCATCAGGCCGCGCATGCCGCCCAGCTGACGCATCTGGTTCGGTGAACCACGGGCGCCGGAGTGGGACATCATGTAGATCGCGTTCATCGGCTTCTGGCGACCGGTCTCTGCGTCGAATTCGACAGCCTTAATGCGGGCCATCATGTCTTCGGCGACCTTCTCGGTGGCCTTACCCCAGGCGTCTACGACCTTGTTGTACTTCTCGCCCTGAGTGATCAGGCCGTCGTTGTACTGCTGTTCGTATTCCTTCACGAGGGCTTCGGTATCACCGACGATTTTCACCTTCGAGTCCGGGATGATCATGTCGTCCTTACCGAACGAAATGCCAGCCTTGCACGCATGGGTGAAGCCGAGCTGCATGATACGGTCGCAGAAAATGACCGTGTCCTTCTGACCGCAGTGGCGGTAGACCGTGTCGATCATCTTGGAGATGTTCTTCTTGGTCATTTCCTGGTTGCAGGTCTCGTACGGCACCTTGAAGTTCTTCGGCAGAAGTTCGCCGATGATCATACGACCAGGTGTCGTTTCATAGATCTTGGAAACCGGCTTGCCGTCCTCGTCGACCGTCTTGAAACGACCGCGAATCTTTGCGTGCAGGGTGACGACCTTGTTTTCCAGAGCATGGTGCAGTTCGCCCATGTCCGAGAATACCATGCCTTCGCCCGGCTCGTTCTGATTAAGGATCGACAGGTAGTACAGGCCGAGAACCATGTCCTGCGAAGGAACGATGATCGGCGCGCCGTTTGCCGGGTGCAGAATGTTGTTCGTCGACATCATGAGCACGCGGGCTTCAAGCTGGGCTTCCAGCGAGAGCGGCACGTGAACAGCCATCTGGTCACCGTCGAAGTCGGCGTTGAAGGCCGTGCATACGAGCGGATGCAGCTGGATAGCCTTGCCTTCAACCAGAATCGGTTCGAAGGCCTGGATGCCCAGACGGTGGAGCGTCGGTGCGCGGTTCAGAAGGACCGGATGCTCGCGGATGACCTCGTCGAGGATATCCCAAACTTCTGGCTTTTCCTTTTCAACCAGCTTCTTCGCCTGCTTGACGGTCGAGGAATAACCCTTGGCGTCGAGACGGGCGTAGATGAACGGCTTGAACAGCTCGAGCGCCATCTTCTTCGGCAGGCCGCACTGGTGCAGCTTCAGTTCCGGACCGGTCACGATGACCGAACGACCGGAATAGTCGACGCGCTTGCCGAGAAGGTTCTGGCGGAAGCGGCCCTGCTTGCCCTTGAGCATGTCGGACAGCGACTTCAGCGGACGCTTGTTGGCACCGGTGATGACGCGGCCACGACGGCCGTTGTCGAACAGCGCGTCCACAGATTCCTGCAGCATGCGCTTTTCGTTGCGGATGATGATGCCGGGAGCGCGCAGTTCGATCAGGCGCTTCAGACGGTTGTTACGGTTGATGACGCGGCGGTACAGATCGTTGAGGTCGGACGTCGCGAAACGGCCGCCGTCAAGCGGAACCAGCGGGCGCAGATCCGGTGGGATGACCGGAACGACCTTCATGATCATCCATTCCGGGCGGTTGCCGGATTCCATGAAGTTCTCGACGATCTTCAGGCGCTTCATCAGCTTCTTCTGCTTGAGATCCGATGTGGTCTCAGCAAGGTCCGTGCGAAGGTCACCAGCGATCTTTTCGAGATTCATCGATGCCAGCATCTCGTAGATGGCTTCAGCACCGATCATCGCCGTGAACTGATCTTCACCGAACTCGTCGATGGCGATCATGTATTCCTCTTCCGACAGAAGCTGATTTTCCTTCAGCGACGTCAGGCCAGGCTCAGTGACGATGTAGTTCTCGAAATACAGAACGCGTTCGACATCCTTCAGCGTCATGTCGAGCAGTGTCGAGATACGCGAAGGCAGCGACTTCAGGAACCAGATGTGGGCAACAGGCGCAGCAAGTTCGATATGGCCCATGCGCTCGCGGCGAACGCGCGACAGCGTGACTTCAACGCCGCACTTTTCGCAGATGATGCCCTTGTACTTCATGCGCTTGTACTTGCCGCACAGGCATTCGTAGTCCTTGATAGGTCCGAAAATGCGCGCGCAGAAAAGACCATCGCGTTCAGGCTTGAACGTACGATAGTTGATCGTTTCCGGCTTCTTGATCTCGCCGTAGGACCACGACAGGATCTTTTCCGGGCTCGCAATCGAGATCCGGATCGAATCGAAGTGCTGTGCGGGCACTGTCGGGTTGAAAAGGTTCATGACCTCTTGGTTCATGCCTGTCTCCTTGATGGGGCGTAACGCCCTCAGTCGGGTCGCGGTACCGGCAAATTCCCGGGATGCCGATCCTCGACCCATAAATGACAATAACCGCAGAATGCGGCAAAACTCCCCTCACCCGATGCAAACTCCACCGGCGGAGGGAATGGCGTGCGCGGTTGCCCCCGCACGCCCCTTGTCAAATTTTATTCAGCCGCGTCGGGCAGTGCGTCAGCCGTATCGAGCTTGGAATTTTCCAGTTCGACCGACAGACCCAGCGAGCGCATTTCCTTGACGAGAACGTTGAAGCTCTCCGGAATGCCTGCCTCGAACGTGTCGTCGCCTCGGACGATCGCCTCGTAGACCTTGGTACGACCTGCCACGTCGTCCGACTTCACCGTCAGCATTTCCTGCAGGGTGTAGGCGGCGCCGTAAGCTTCCAGAGCCCAGACTTCCATTTCCCCGAAGCGCTGACCACCGAACTGAGCCTTACCACCGAGCGGCTGCTGGGTGACGAGCGAGTACGGACCAATCGAACGCGCGTGGATCTTGTCGTCCACAAGGTGGTTCAGCTTGATCATGTACATGTAGCCAACAGTCACCTGACGGTCGAAGGCTTCACCGGTACGACCGTCGTACAGGGTCGACTGACCGCTTTCGTGCAGACCGGCCTTCTTCAGCATCGAAGCAACGTCTGGTTCATGCGCACCGTCGAAAACCGGCGTTGCGATGGAGACGCCCTTGCGGGACTGTTCGGCAAGTCTGACCAGCGAGTCATCGTCGAAGTCGACGACTTCGTTCTTGGCCTCACTGGCATACACGTCGGTCAGAACTGTCTTCAGCTCGCCGATGTCCATGGTCTTGCGGTATTCGTCGAGGAGCTCGCCGATCTTCTTACCCATGCCGGCGCAAGCCCAGGCAAGGTGGGTTTCGAGGATCTGACCGACGTTCATGCGCGAAGGCACGCCCAGCGGGTTCAAGCAGATGTCGACATGGGTACCGTCTTCGAGGAACGGCATGTCTTCGACAGGCACGATACGCGAAACAACGCCCTTGTTACCGTGACGGCCGGCCATCTTGTCTCCCGGCTGGATCTTGCGCTTCACAGCGACAAAGACCTTGACCATCTTCATGACGCCCGGAGGCATTTCGTCGCCGCGCTGGACCTTTTCGACCTTGTCCATGAAGCGATGCTCGAGCAGCGACTTCGACTCGTCGTACTGACCACGCAGTGCTTCGATCTCGCCCTGGACCTTTTCGTCTTCGACCGCGAACATCCACCACTGGGAGCGGGGATATTCGGAGACGACGGCGTTGGAGAGCTCGACGCCCTTCTTGAAGCCCTTCGGACCGGCGACAGACGCCTGACCACGGAGCATCTCGATCAGACGGCCGTAGACGTTACGGTCGAGGATCGCCTGTTCGTCGTCGCGGTCCTTGGCGAGGCGTTCGATTTCCTCGCGTTCGATCGCCATCGCACGTTCGTCCTTTTCGACGCCGTGACGGTTGAAGACGCGAACTTCGACGACGGTGCCAAACGTGCCCGGAGGCATACGCATGGACGTGTCGCGAACGTCGGAAGCCTTTTCACCGAAGATGGCGCGCAGAAGCTTTTCTTCAGGCGTCATCGGGCTTTCGCCCTTCGGTGTGATCTTGCCGACGAGGATGTCGCCCGGCTGAACTTCGGCGCCGATATAGACGATGCCGGCTTCGTCGAGGTTCTTCAGCGCTTCTTCCGATACGTTCGGAATGTCGCGCGTGATTTCTTCAGGACCAAGCTTCGTGTCGCGCGCCATCACTTCGAATTCCTCGATGTGGATGGAGGTGAACACGTCGTCAGACACGATGCGCTCGGACATGAGGATCGAGTCTTCGTAGTTGTAGCCGTTCCAAGGCATGAACGCGACGAGCGCGTTGCGGCCGAGAGCCAGGTCACCGAGGTCGGTCGAAGGACCGTCAGCGATGATGTCACCCTTGTTCAGAATGTCGCCGACGGCGACCAGCGGACGCTGGTTGACGCAGGTATTCTGGTTGGAGCGCTGGAACTTCTGCAGGCGGTAGATATCGACGCCGGACTTGCCGGATTCGAGATCTTCCGTCGCACGGATAACGATACGGGTCGCATCCACCTGGTCCACAACACCGCTACGGCGGGCAGCGATCGCCGCGCCGGAGTCACGCGCAACCACGGGCTCCATGCCGGTGCCGACGAACGGCGCTTCGGCGCGAACCAACGGAACCGCCTGACGCTGCATGTTGGACCCCATGAGGGCGCGGTTGGCGTCGTCGTTTTCGAGGAACGGGATCAGAGCCGCTGCGACGGAGACGAGCTGCTTTGGCGAAACGTCCATCAGGTTGACGGTGTCGCGCGGGGACAGCATGACTTCGCCGGAATGGCGGCAGACCACGAACTCTTCAACGAAGGTGCCTTCGGAGGTGAGTTCCGAGTTCGCCTGCGCAACGTAGTACTTCGCCTCTTCCATAGCGGAGAGATAGACGACGTCCTTCGTGACCTTGCCATCGATGATCTTGCGGTACGGGCTTTCGATGAAGCCGTACTTGTTGACGCGGGCAAAGGTTGCAAGCGAGTTGATTAGACCGATGTTCGGGCCTTCCGGCGTTTCGATCGGGCAAATACGGCCGTAGTGGGTCGGATGAACGTCGCGGACTTCGAAGCCTGCGCGCTCGCGGGTCAGACCACCCGGGCCAAGTGCCGAAAGACGACGCTTGTGGGTGATTTCCGAAAGCGGGTTCACCTGGTCCATGAACTGCGACAGCTGCGAGGAACCGAAGAATTCGCGAACCGCGGCAGCAGCCGGCTTCGCATTGATCAGGTCCTGCGGCATGACGGTGTCGATCTCGATCGACGACATGCGTTCCTTGATGGCGCGCTCCATGCGGAGCAGACCCAGACGGTACTGATTTTCCATCAGTTCGCCGACGGAACGAACACGGCGGTTGCCGAGGTTGTCGATGTCGTCGATTTCGCCCTTGCCGTCACGCAGTTCGACGAGCATCCGGACCACGGCCAGGATATCGTCCTTGCGCAGAACGCGCATCGTGTCTGGAGCGTCGACGTCGAGACGCATGTTCATTTTCACGCGGCCGACGGCGGAGAGATCGTAACGCTCCGAATCGAAGAACAGCGAATTGAACATGGCTTCGGCCGAGTCCATCGTCGGCGGCTCGCCCGGACGCATGACGCGGTAGATGTCGAACAGTGCATCCTGACGATGCTCGTTCTTGTCTGCGGCCAGCGTGTTGCGGATGTAGGCGCCAACATTGATGTGGTCGATGCCGAGAACCGGGATCTCGTCGAAACCGTGGTCGAGGATGACCTTGAGGGTCTTCTCGTCGATTTCGTCGCCGGCTTCGAGATAGATCTCACCCGTCGAGTAGTTGACGATGTCTTCGGCCAGATAGTTGCCGTAGAGATCGTCATTCGTTGCCTTGATGGCCTTGAGGCCCTTCTCGGTCAGCGAACGAAGCAGACGCGGGGTCAGCTTCTTGCCGGATTCCACAACGACTTCGCCCGTATCGGCGTCAACCATTTCCGACAGCGCCTTGGCACCCTTGAGGGTTTCGGCGTTGAACGGAATGCGCCAGCCTTCACCGTCGCGAACATAGTTGGACTTCGTATAGAACGTCGACAGGATTTCTTCGCCGTCCATGCCGAGTGCCATCAGCAGCGACGAGACGGGGATCTTGCGGCGACGGTCGATACGCGCGTAGACGATATCCTTGGCGTCGAATTCGATGTCGAGCCAGGAACCGCGATACGGAATGACGCGAGCAGCGAAAAGCAGCTTGCCGGAAGAGTGGCTCTTGCCCTTGTCGTGGTCGAAGAACACGCCTGGCGAACGGTGCATCTGAGACACGATGACGCGCTCGGTACCGTTCACGATGAACGTGCCGTTGTCGGTCATGAGCGGCATGTCGCCCATGTAGACGGACTGTTCCTTGATGTCCTTGATGGACTTCGCGCCCGTATCCTCGTCGATATCAAACACGATGAGACGCAGCGTCACCTTGAGAGGCGCTGCGTAGGTCAGATCGCGCTGACGGCATTCTTCGACGTCGAACTTCGGCGGTTCGAATTCGTAGGACACGAATTCGAGCATGGAAGCGCCGGAGAAATCGCTGATCGGGAAGACAGACCTGAACACGGAGTTCAAACCTTCGTCCGGACGACCACCCTTCGGCTCTTCAACCATCAGAAACTGATCGTAAGACGCCTTCTGAACCTCGATGAGGTTCGGCATTTCTGTGACTTCGGGGATTTTCCCAAAAAACTTGCGTACGCGCCTGCGACCGTTAAATGAAAGGGTCTGAGCCATCGTCGCTCCTTCAAAATTGCATCCGGGCCTGCAACGGACGGGGTTCGCTGGCCAGTCGATCCCGTCGAACATGGTATTCTCAAACTCGTCCTACTTCCCGAAAGCGAAAGGCCGGATTGCCTTCTCGGTTCGGTTCAGGACCATCCTCTTGAGAACCCATTACCCAGGGGCCGTTTTCACGATCCCTGGGTAATAGTTTCGGAGGAAGAATGCGGGGGAGACTGATCTCCCCCACCGTATTCCGATATTACTTGACGTCGACCTTGGCGCCTGCGTCTTCAAGCTTCTTCTTGAGGTCTGCAGCTTCAGCCTTGGAAACGGCTTCCTTGACAGCCTTAGGAGCGCCTTCGACGAGGTCCTTAGCTTCCTTCAGGCCGAGACCTGTGATTGCGCGGACTTCCTTGATGACGTTGATCTTGTTAGCGCCGGCTTCAACGAGGATAACGTCGAATTCGGTCTTTTCTTCTTCAACGACAGCAGCAGCACCGCCGCCAGCAGCAGCTGCTGCGACAGGAGCAGCAGCCGAAACGCCCCACTTTTCTTCGAGCATCTTGGAAAGCTCAGCAGCTTCCAGAACGGTGAGGGCGGACAGGTCTTCAACGATCTTTGCGAGATCAGCCATTTTATCAGTTCCTTATATTCGGTTCGAACTTGGTTTTGAACAGCGAAAAACCGCCTTACGCGGCTTCGTCCTTCTTTGAGTAAGCCGCAAACACGCGAGCAAGCTGAGCTGCTGGTGCGGATACAACCGTTGCAATGCGGGTAGCCGGGGCGTTCAAGAGGCCCAGCAGCTTGCCACGAAGCTCGTCCAGCGAAGGCAGGGTCGCAAGCGACTTGACTGCTTCTGCGTTGAGCGTGGTTGTTCCCATGGCTCCACCGAGGACAACGATCTTGTCGTTGGTCTTGGCGAAATCCACGACGACTTTGGGAGCAGTGATCGGGTCATTGCTGTAAGCAATGAGTGTCTGACCGGTGAAGAGATCGGAGATCCCTTCTGCTTCCGTACCCTGAAGAGCGATCTTGGCCAGGCGGTTCTTCGCGACTTTGACGGTGCCGCCAGCAGCACGCATTTTTGAACGGAAGTCGTTCATCTGCGCAACTGTGACACCAGCATAGTGGGCCACGACAACTGAACCAGAAGCCTTGAAGACTTCATTCAGCTCCGTGACGAATTCGCGTTTTTCCGCTCTTTCCACTGTCTGTCTCCAGTTGATAGGACCGCAATCCTGCAGGCCCTACCGGGTTTGCCTTTGCCTCGAACGATCGTTTGACGGACCGTCCGTGGCGGTTGAGGATCCTGTCCCCCCGCTCTGTCGCCACGAAGGCTTCAGGCTTAAGGCACACAAGGCTCGAACCGAATTGACAACGCCGGAGCGCCGAAAATCTGCGTTCTTACCCGTCTCATGCAGGCCAAGTGATTAAGGGAAAACCACCTGCAATCTCGGACAGGAATTCCGGATTTCTCCGGAAATTCCCGCTCCCCGAAGGGAGAGGGAATTCATGCAGCCGGAGCCCTGGGGCTCCGGCAATTCATTAAGCGGCTGTGACCGACGAAGGCTCGATCTTGACGCCTGGGCCCATCGTCGACGAAATCGCGACGCGCTTCAGGTAGTTGCCCTTGGCGCCAGCCGGCTTTGCCTTGATGACGGCGTCAGCAAAGGCACGGATGTTTTCTTCGAGTGCCTTGGCATCGAAGGAAGCCTTGCCGATGCCGGCGTGAACGATACCGGCCTTCTCGACGCGGAACTCGACAGCGCCGCCCTTGGAAGCCTTGACGGCTCCGGCAACGTCCATGGTCACAGTACCGACCTTCGGGTTCGGCATCATGCCACGCGGGCCGAGAACCTTACCGAGACGACCGACGAGCGGCATCATGTCAGGAGTTGCGATGCAACGATCGAAGTCGATCTTGCCGCCCTGAACGATTTCCAGCAGGTCTTCTGCGCCAACAATGTCTGCACCAGCAGCCTTGGCTTCATCAGCCTTGGCGCCACGTGCGAAAACAGCAACGCGAACGTCACGGCCGGTGCCGTTCGGCAGGTTGACAACGCCGCGGACCATCTGGTCTGCGTGACGCGGGTCAACGCCGAGGTTCATCGAGATTTCGACGGTTTCGTCGAACTTAGCCGTCGCACGTTCCTTGACCATCGAGATGGCTTCGGTGAGAGCGATGAGCGTTGTCGGATCCACGCCTTCGCGGATCTTCTTCATGCGCTTTGCGAGCTTTACCATGTTAAGCCACCACTTCCAGGCCCATGGAGCGGGCAGAGCCCTCAACCATCAGCATTGCGCCTTCGACGTCGGCTGCGTTGAGATCCTTCATCTTACCTTCGGCGATCGCACGGACCTGAGCCTTGGTGATGGTACCGGCCTTGCCACCCTTGCCAGGTGTCTTGGAACCGGAAGTGATCTTCGCTTCCTTCTTCAGCCAATAAGTAACCGGCGGCTGCTTCATCGCGAAGGTGAAGGACTTGTCCTGGTAGTAGGTGATGACGACCGGGATCGGCATACCCTTTTCCATTTCCTGCGTGGCGGCATTGAACGCCTTGCAGAATTCCATGATGTTGATGCCACGCTGACCAAGCGCCGGGCCGATTGGCGGGGACGGGTTAGCCGATCCTGCCTTGACCTGAAGCTTGAGCTGGCCTGCTACTTTCTTAGCCATTTCTCTGCCTTTCGTTATGGACCGATATCTTGGTCCGAAATGCCGGATTGACCGGCGGCTGCGGTTGCGTGGTGCGGCTTATCGAGGTCCGGCTAGACCCCTCACCTTCCACGCGGGTTGCGGCAAACGCCGCACAGGGCCGCCAACTCAATGGCAGCCCATATTCAAAAACAATCAGACCTTCTCGACCTGAGCGTATTCGAGCTCCACCGGAGTGGCGCGGCCAAAGATCGACACTTCGACCTTGAGGCGCGAACGCTCTTCATCGACATCCTGAACAACGCCGTTGAACGACGCGAACGGACCATCGGAAACACGAACCTGTTCACCAACCTCGAACGAGATCGAGGACTTCGGCCGCTCGACACCTTCCTGAACCTGACCGAGGATACGATCGGCTTCGGAGTCAGGGATCGGAACAGGCTTGTTGTCGGAACCAAGGAAGCCGGTAACCTTCGGCGTGTTCTTGATCAGATGGTAGGCTTCGTCCGTCAGGTTCGCACGAACCATGACGTAGCCTGGGAAGAACTTGCGTTCGCTATCGACCTTTCGGCCGCGACGCACTTCCACAACCTTTTCCGTCGGAACGAGGATCTGTTCGAACAAATGCTCAAGCCCCTTCTGGCGAGCCTTGTTCTCGATGTCCTCAGCGACCTTTTTCTCAAAGTTCGAATATGCGTGGACGATGTACCAGCGGGCCGCCATCTTAATACTCCAGGATCAAACGCTGACGTTCAGCACGAAGCCGAGCAACCAGCCAATAAGCTGGTCCGCAGCGAAGAAAAACAGCGCCGCAACCACGACCATGACCAGAACCATGATCGTCGAGATCGTGGTTTCACGGCGGGATGGCCAAGTGATTTTAGACGCTTCGGAACGAACCTGCTTGAAGAACGTTGCCGGATTGGTTTTGGATGCCATCGATTGCCCACGCAATTACGGCACGTAAAGCCGATATCGTTCAGCCCCACGCACCGCGTGTCTGTTGTTCCCTACATAAACACCCATTTCCCGTTAAACAAGAGGAAAAAGGTGCCTACATGATATTCCCAACTTTGGACAACAACCGCTCAGCGCCTATCAATTACAGTCGCAAGCTATGTGTTGTGCGAAGGCTGGCAGGGGCAGCCGGGCTTGAACCGACGACCTGCGGTTTTGGAGACCGCCGCTCTACCAACTGAGCTATACCCCTTCAAACCGAAGACTGACGGACCATCAAGATCCTCTCCGTCACCGGCTAGGCGCTCCCTTTAAGACGCTGCGCCGGACTTGGCAAGAGTGTTTTTCGAACTTTGCCAGGCTATGTGAATTTGCCGCCGACGTTGTCGCCGAGATCTCTTGCCGAGACCGGGGACAAGACTTGATCCGGCTTCCCTAGGAGAAGATCGCGCGTTGAAAGCTCGACGGCGCCCGTCGCCGTCCCGGTCGCCGGCACGCGCCTCTCTGTTGGCAGCGGAAGCCGTTGCCATGCCAGACGCGGCGGTTTTTCGACGAAGGCACCAGGTTCGTTGACGGTGCGGTCGCGGACGCGGGTAATGATCGATTCGATCGCGAGCGCGCGGCCTTCTTCGTGATAGAAATTGCCCTTGATCTGTACCGTGCCGGCCAATGCCTTGATGAAGGCGCGCAGCAGGTTCGCGTCAAGCGGCTCGGGGTTAGACCAGAACGAGTCGATCCCGCCCTGATGGGTCAACCCGGGCATGTCGTAAACTGCCGCACCGAGCGCAATCGTCGGAAGACCGGCTCTCAGGCTGTGCATCGCCGTCGTGGAGTTGGCAACGATCGTCCCGTGCGAATGCTTTAGGATCGCACCGAGCTCGCCCTTTTCGATAAACACGACCCGGTTTGACACATGATAGCGTGCGGCGATCTTCGACACGACCTTGCGCCAGCCCTCGAGATCGTTGTCTAGTGGATGCTGCTTGACGATCAACCGTGAACTTTCGGGCGCATGCAGCGAGAACGAATGGATAACCTGATCGATCATCTGAGAGAGATGCCGATAAGGAGAGTTTGCTCGGATCTGGTAGTCGCTCTGCAATTGCAGAGCCAGGAGGTAATTCTTGCCGGTTTCGCCGTCGAAAAATCCCTCTGGCAGATCGTGGCGCGAACGGAACATACGCGGCAGCCACGACAGATAGTCGATCAGCGGATCGTAGTATTTGTCCGAGCGGTAGAACGGGAACATCGGGCGGCCGAAATATGCCAGGAGATTATAGATGACCTCGTTTGTCGCCTCCTGTCCGAACGTGTGGCCGTAGCGCGCCTTGAGATCCGGTTCGGGAACCTGCTCGGCAACCTTGCGAATCACGTTCGGATCGTTGGGGAAGTGCGAGAAGCGGCCCATGCCATTGCGTTCGAGCGTGATCCAGTCCGGCCGAAGATAGCCGAACTCGACGGCATGACACTGAATGCCCAACCGACGCGCAACGCGTCCGGCAAAGCGATGGTAGGGCAGCCTGTCGGCGTAGTAGAGAATGTCGGTGATGCCTTCGCGACGGATGAGGTCAGCCAGATAGCGTGGCCAGGCCCTCAGCGTTCCGCGATAGTTGATCGCTCCGGACTTACGCCAGTAGGCCTGGTCTCCGAACGAGAAGTTCACACGTTTCGTACCGATCCCCTGCGCTTCGAACGCGTTTGCCAGCTCGAGCCAGAACACGGACGGTGGACCTTGGAGAAACAGGACTTTTGTCATTCGAAGCCAATACCGCTTGATTCGGGATCATGAAATTGAGGGTCGTCTAGCCTGATCGGGGTTCTCCCGACGTAATACACAGCTCCCCGTACGTGAGACGGATGCCAATTCACACAATTACCGTTAAACAGTTCCGGTACTTTCACGAAGGCACCACCGTCGTCAATGGCGCCTTTTACGCACGAAGCATATCCCAAGGTTACGTCGCCATGCATCAACGCCGATTCCTGCTGCTTCAAGGACCCGCCTCGCCGTTTCTCAAGAAGCTCGCGGAAGCCATTGAAAACAAAGGCGCGAAGGTATCGAAGATCAACCTATCCTTAGGTGATGTGGTGTTTTGGTGGCCGCGCAAAAGCGAACTGTTTCGCGAAAAGCCTGAACATTGGGCAGTGTATCTCGATCGCTACATAAGCGATCACAATGTAACCGATATCGTCATGCTTGGTGATGGTCGTGCGCCGCATCACAGCGCGGCTGCCGTTGCGTCAGCCAGAGCCGTTGACGTCCATATTCTCGAACACGGGTATCTGCGGCCCGACTGGCTGACGATAGAGCCGGATGGCATGTCGGCACATTCTCGCTTCCCGCAGGATGCGGAGCGTATCCGCATGATCGCGGAAAGCGCACCGGCCATTGACGGGGTCGGACGCTACCGCTCCAGCTTCTTGACCTACGCGCTCTACGATCTTGTCTATCACGTTCCCAATGTTCTCTTGGGATGGCTCGTTCATCCCCACTACCGGACCCATGGGCCCGTGCATCCGGTTGGGGAATATGCCGGCTGGATCTGGAAGGCGCTAAGGATGAAATCTCGGCGACGGAACGCCGATCTCGCGACCACAGCCGCCCTCACCCCGATTCAGACGGCGGATGGCGTGCGCTTGCCTCGGGTCTTCCTGTTTCCATTGCAGCTTCCTGGGGATTACCAGATCATCCGTCACGCCCCCGGCGGCGACCTCTTCGCCATCGTCGATTCGGTGATTGCTTCTTTCGCAAAGCACGCAGGCAGTAACGACCGCCTGCTGTTCAAGGTCCATCCGATCGACAATGGACTGTCGCGCTGGCCCGAGCGCATCCGGGCCGCCTCAAACCGCCACGGAATATCGGACCGTGTCTTCTATGCGGATGGGGGCGACACCGACGACCTTATCACCCGCGCGGCCGGCGTCGTCACAGTCAACTCGACCGTCGGACTGACCGCGCTATCGATGGCAAAGCCGGTAGTTGCGCTGGGCGCTGCGGTATACGACATCCCCGGGCTGACGTTCCAAGGGCCACTCGCGGAGTTCTGGACGAATCCGGGACGGCCGGACATGGAACTGTTCGACGCCTTCCAGCGGGCGCTTGCCGCGACGACGCAGGTCCGCGGTGGTTTCATCGGGAGAGACGCGATTGAAGCAGGCGCCGAGAATGTTGCAGCACGGCTGATGGAGCCTGCGCCACGCCTGCCGAAGAGCTGGGCCAAGCCAGGCGGCAGCACGCAGTTCCGCTATATGAATGAACTCTTTGGCTGAACGGCGTACGCGCTTCCTGCGGACGTCTCCTGACCGATTTCAACACGCTGTAACGAAAAAGGCCCCGCGGTTTCCCGCGAGGCCTTTTTCAAGTGGTTGATCTATCGATTACTCGATGATCGAGGCAACGATGCCGGCGCCGACAGTACGACCGCCTTCGCGGATCGCGAAGCGCAGCTTTTCTTCCATCGCGATCGGAACGATCAGCTCGACTTCAACGGTGACGTTGTCGCCTGGCATAACCATTTCCGTGCCTTCTGGAAGCGAAACGATACCGGTCACGTCCGTTGTACGGAAGTAGAACTGAGGACGGTAGTTCGTGAAGAACGGCGTATGACGGCCGCCTTCTTCCTTGGTCAGGATGTAGGCTTCTGCCATGAACTTCTTGTGCGGCTTGACCGAACCCGGCTTGCACAGGATCTGGCCACGCTCAACGCCGTCACGCTGTACGCCACGGATCAGAGCGCCGATGTTGTCGCCGGCCTGGCCCTGGTCGAGCAGCTTGCGGAACATTTCAACGCCGGTAACAGTCGTCTTGGTCGTGGCGCGGATGCCGACGATTTCGACTTCTTCACCAACCTTGACGATGCCACGCTCGACGCGACCGGTCACGACCGTACCACGGCCCGAGATCGAGAACACGTCTTCGATCGGCAGCAGGAACGGCTGGTCGATCGGACGCTCAGGCGTCGGGATGTAGGCGTCAACAGCTGCCATCAGTTCGCGAACGGCGTCTTCGCCGATCTTCTTGTTCGAATCTTCAAGAGCGGCCAGAGCCGAACCCTTGACGATCGGAATGTCGTCGCCCGGGAAGTCGTAGGACGACAGAAGTTCGCGAACTTCCAGTTCGACGAGCTCGAGGAGCTCTTCGTCGTCGACCTGGTCAACCTTGTTGAGGAACACGACGATCGCCGGAACGCCAACCTGACGAGCAAGCAGGATGTGCTCGCGGGTCTGTGGCATCGGGCCGTCGGCAGCCGAGCAAACCAGGATCGCGCCGTCCATCTGCGCCGCACCGGTGATCATGTTCTTAACGTAGTCGGCGTGGCCGGGGCAGTCGACGTGTGCGTAGTGGCGGTTTGGCGTTTCGTATTCGACGTGTGCCGTCGAAATGGTGATGCCGCGGGCCTTCTCTTCAGGAGCAGCGTCGATCTGGTCGTAGGCCTTGAATTCGCCGAAGTACTTCGTGATCGCCGCAGTCAGCGACGTCTTTCCGTGGTCGACGTGACCGATCGTGCCAATGTTGACGTGAGGCTTATTGCGCTCAAACTTGCTCTTTGCCATTGAATGCTTCCTGTGAACATAAGAGGTTGACCCGGCGACCGGGTTTGGTGTCGCCGTTTAAGGCTTTCCCAAGGATTGCGCAAGACATAATTACGCCGCCGCCCCGTACAAGGGGCAGGCCGAAAGATGGCGCTCTATCTGCCTGTATTTCAAGGCCTCGGCGTGTCGCCCTCCCCGTCTGCCGGAAGTATGGCCGCCGCAGAGATGGTGATGGCCTGATACGTAATCCTGACGTCCGATCCGGTTTTTGCGCGTGCCGCACGTGATCAACACGAGCACAAATCGACGCGATGTTTGAATGGATCAAACCGGTCGAAAATAGAAATCATTTGTCCGGGATATTGGAGCGGGTAGCGGGAATCGAACCCGCGTATTCAGCTTGGAAGGCTGCTGCTCTACCATTGAGCTATACCCGCGGGGGTGGTCCGATCTCGAAGACGAATGGTGGAGAGAGTTGGATTTGAACCAACGTAGGCGTAGCCAACGGATTTACAGTCCGTCCCCTTTAACCACTCGGGCATCTCTCCATTCGTCTGGATCGTTAGACCAAGTCTGCTGACCGTCTGGCTTGCCGCCCCTCGGTCTGCGCCGCGTATATGACGGCCTCATGTCCGTCTGTCAACACGACCTCTTTGAAAAAAGGAGGAAAAAATTGGATATCGTCATGACATCCGACGAAGGCTCGAGCGGAGGGCTTTGCCGAAACCGCGCTCCTCGATATAAGGCAGCATGAGCACAAAAGATCCTAAAGACAAAACCGCCCGCGACACCCATTACGCGACGCTTCGCCGGAATGTTCGCGATACCAAGCGCGAACGCGGCGAGATCCCGACGCCGCAGCAGGGCCGCGTCAAATCCAACAAGGGCGCCAAGGATTGGACGCCACCGCAGCTGCAGCCGGAACAGGTGCTGCTCTACGGTCTCCATACGGTTCGGGCTGCGATCCAGAACCCGGAGCGCAAGCTGATCAAGCTTTCGGTGACACAAAACGCCTTTATGCGACTGGAGATCGGCGAATCGAGCGAGCTGTCTTTTCCTGTCGAGTTCGTCTCGCCGCAGGATATCGACAAGGTGCTGGGTCCCGAGGCGATCCACCAGGGCGTGATGCTGGAAACGCGGCCCCTGCCCGTACGCCGGCTTGAAGCCCTTAAAGAGAGCCCGCTTCTCCTGGTACTCGACCAGGTAACGGATCCTCATAACGTCGGTGCCGTCATGCGATCGGCCGTAGCGTTCGGCGCAGGCGCCCTCATCACTACTCAGAGACATAGCCCGACCGAGTCAGGCGTGCTGGCAAAATCCGCATCCGGCGCACTGGAACTCATCCCGTATATCCAGATCACCAACCTCGCCGACGCACTGGAATCGATTCACAAGCTTGGTTTCCAGACGATCGGGCTTGATTCGGAAGGTCCTGCCCCGCTGGAAGGCACGTTCTCCGGTGAGCGGATTGCTTTGGTCCTCGGATCCGAGGGCAAGGGCTTGCGCCAGAAGACCCGCGAAACGGTGAATGCGTTGGCCCGGCTCGACATGCCCGGCGAGATCAAGTCGCTCAACGTCTCGAATGCCGCAGCGATTGCTCTTTACGCGACAAGGCAGCATCTCCTGAAGATCTCCTGAAATTACGTTAGCGGCCTGACGAAAACCGTCGGGCCGCTGCGCTCCATCCTGGCGCAAGCTTTATATGAGCACCTCCTAATTATCTTAAATGGGAGAGCTTGGATGGATCGCGGGACTTGGAAGCAACCTGTCATCCTGGAAATCTTCGGCCAACCGGGGCCGATCATCGTGCAAGGCACGCTGGATGCCGCTCTTATGCTGCTCAGCGGATGGCCGGCCGCACGCACAGAAGCGCATATGGCGGCGGTGATGGCGTGCCGCGATGTGCTGACGGGCCGAAGCGTAGCGGCCCTTGCCCGCGCCGATTTCATTGAGGCTGCACTAGAGGCCGGCTTTCATGTTCAACCGCAAACCTTTCTTGCCGATATCGATGCCGAACCAATCAAAGACGTCCCGGCCTCACTTGCGACCCTGCCGATCTCGCCGGACCGCCTCGCCCCCCTCGCACCGTTCCGGCGTCGCCTCAGTAAGTCGCCCCGCTTACGCGGGCTTACCCTTGCTTATACCGAACCCGATGCTGGCGGATCCGATTCACTTCCGTCATATCACCACCCGGTGATTAGCTGGAGCGAGCCGCATTCCGCGGCATCGGGGGCTGGGCCGGCCAGCCCACACACACCCTGCATGCGCGAATTATTGGCAGAGCTCTCGCGGACGATCGGCATGATTGCACGGCTCGGCGCCCGACGCGCCGCGGGCGTGCTGCGGCCCCAGCTTCGCCACGGAGCATCGGATCTTCCGGCCGCGGCGGATGCGCACCTTGGCAATTCCTGGGCCGTCGGTCGTCAGCAACCAATGGCATAGGCACGGTGATGTAGAGGCGAGACGAGCTTGCGCTGCTGAAGGCAAGGCAGTAGATCGTCTTCATGATGAGTATGCTTTCCATATTCGAGACGATCGCGCTCGATGCAGGCCGCACGATTCTTGAGATCCGTGGCCGTGGCGCTCATACCCACTACAAGCCTGACCACTCGCCGGTGACGGAGGCTGACGAAGCCGCGGAAGCGATCATTCTCGAAGCG
Source organism: Rhizobium sp. PvP014 (assembly GCF_017876855.1). Lineage (NCBI taxonomy): Bacteria > Pseudomonadati > Pseudomonadota > Alphaproteobacteria > Hyphomicrobiales > Rhizobiaceae > Rhizobium > Rhizobium sp. PvP014. The sequence goes on along the minus strand of NZ_JAGIOT010000002.1, from coordinate 651,360 downwards.
CTTGCGCAGCATTGGCCGGCGATCCCCGCGGTTGCAGAAGAAGCCGTCGCCGCCGGGCAGATCCCCGATATTTCCGGTGGTCGTTTCTTCCTGATCGACCCGCTTGACGGCACACGTGAATTCATCAACGGCCGCGATGACTTCACCGTCAATATTGCGCTGATCGAAAATGCCCTTCCGACCGTTGGTATCGTGTATGCTCCGGCGCTCAACGTCGGCTATGGCGGCGCACAGAACCAAGCGTCCAAGCTCGCAATCGCCCCCGGTTTCACCATCGAAAACCGTCAGGCGATCCGCGCCCGCGTCATGCCACGGCGACCCATCGCCTGTGCCAGCCGGTCCCACCGAACTGTCGAAACGGATGATTTCCTGGCGCAATACGGCGACCTCGAAACCCTTTCCGTCGGTTCATCGCTGAAATTCGGTCTGCTGGCGGAAGGTGCCGCCGACATTTATCCGCGGTTCGGCCGGACGATGGAGTGGGACACGGCAGCCGGAGATGCGGTCCTGCGCGCCGCCGGTGGCAAGACCTGCGCTATCGACGGACAGCCGCTCCGGTACGGCAAGGTCGGTCGATCGGATGAGACTGATTTCGCCAATGGCGACTTCATCGCGACCGGTGCATCGGTTGAAGTCCTGTAGTTTTCCAAATTCTCTCGACCACGAAAAAAGGCGCCTCCTTTCAGAAGCGCCTTCCTAAGACAGCTCGATATCTCAGAGGAAGAAATCGCTGTCGTACATTTTGGTCTGGCCCGCGATCTTGATCTGGAAGTCGGCATAACCGTCGCCGTTCACATCGCCTGAGACGATGCCGCCGCTAAAGCGCAACTCGCCCGCCTCGCCCGAAAAGCCTTTCGAACCGATGAAATCGAAGGACTGATTACCGCCGAAGGTCGTATCCGCATCGATCGACCGGAGATCGATATAATCGTCTTCGGCGCGGCTGAAGTCCTGGATGATGTCGCGGCTGCTGTTTGCCTTGGAGTCTGCGATCGAGGTGAACACGAACGTATCGGCGCCGGATCCACCATAGAGATGGTCGTTGCCGGATCCGCCGTACAGCTTGTCGTTGCCGCTTCCACCGTAGAGGTCGTCGTTACCGGCGCCGCCGTAGAGCGTGTCATTACCGCCCTTGCCGTCGATCAAGTCGTTTCCATCATCGCCCCAAAGCTTGTTTGCGCCGGATGAGCCGTAGATCTTGTCGCTCGCACCGGTTCCGATGGCATTCTCGATGCTGACGAGCGTCTCTTTGTAACTGGTTCCGAGCGTCTGCGCCGAGCCCTTGCCGAGATCGATGGCGACGCCGAGACCGGCCAGATCATCATCCTCGTCCTGCGTCTCATAGCTGATCGTATCGGTCCCCGAGCCACCGTTGAAATAGTTGCGATAGCCGACCGAGAAGAAGGCGTCATTGCCCGTCTCGCCGTAATAGTCGCTGTGATAGGTGGAGACTTCGAAAGAGTCGTTGCCGCTGCCGGCATAGACGACATCATAGAGCTTGCTCGACGTCGAAAATCCTGTTGCGACGTAGCTGTCGTTGCCGGAGCCGAGATCGATCTTGTTGCCGCCTTCGAAGGAATTTTGCACCAAATCGTCGTCAGCGCCTGCATAAACCGTGTTGAAACCACCGTATTTGCCGACGAGGTTGAGGAAGATCCGGTCGTCGCCGCCATAGGTGTAGACGGTGAGATCAGAATCGTAATCATCCTGGTAGACGGTGTTGTCGTAATCGTTGCCGTAGAATGTGGGCATCCGTTTCCTCCGGTCCGCTCCTGGCATGAGAATCGCCGCGGATTGCTGTGCTTATGCTAGACTACGAATCCTGACGGAATCCGTAATATCCCGTTGTCTGCCATTCAGGTTCGTTAACGCGCAATGGCCGCCTTCGTCATCCCCTCGCTTCGACGCTTTATCTCAATCAGATGAAGTACCACGTTGAAAAATCTTTGCGGAACCTCTTTGATTTCCATGGGTTGGTAGGGCTCACAGGAGATACCGACCATGAAAAAAACAATTCTCACCGCAGCATTTCTCATGACCGCAACGGCAGCTTTCGCGCAGTCGGCTGCAGAAAGCACCGGCGCAAACTCGGTTCTGGGTCGCGCTCCGACCACCGCAGACTTTATCATGCAGGCGTCTGCGAGCGGTATGTACGAGATCGAGTCGAGCAAGCTCGCGCTGACCAAAGGCGACGACGCCACCAAGAAATTTGCGCAGCAGATGATTACAGACCATGAAAAGGCTTCTGCCGAACTCAAGGCGCTGATCGACAGCGGCAAGGTCCAGGGCAATCCTGTCACGGCATTGACCGAAGATGACAAGGAAGATGTCGACGAGCTGGCAAAGCTTGAAGGTGCCGATTTCATCGAGGAATATTTCGACGATCAGGTCGAAGCACATGAAGACGCGGTAGACCTCTTCAAGCGCTACGCTGAAGAAGGTGAAAATGCCGATCTAAAGGCCTTTGCCGCGAAGACACTTCCGGCCCTCGAGCATCACTACAAGATGGCACAGGACATGGATAAGTAAGAACTACCCTTCCACAACTGCCATACTCTAAAGAGACAGCCGCCCGATTCGTCGAGGCGGCTTTTTCTGTTGCTTCGCCCTCAGACCCGACGCCCCGGAGGTTCGTTGGAAGCTTACTGAGCAGCGAACCGTCAAACGGATGGTTTTGAAAACGCGAGATAGCGACGCACGAAGGATGCATTGACGTTTCCGTCAGGCCTCAACCGCTGCGTCACGCTTCTTCTTGCCGTCCAGTAACTGAGCGAAGAGTTCGGCCTGTCTTTCGGTTGCTGCTCGGATCGCATTGAGCTGCAAAAGCATGCTGCCAAACGCTGCGACGAGCACAGAGCCGATGAAGGCGGGTGCCGCCCAAGGCAGTGCTGCCAAGAGCGCGAGCAGGGCATAGGACCCCTGCCCGGCGCTGGCCATCAGCGCCACGAGGGCGCAGACCACCAGAACGATCCCGATCCAGCCAATCCACATCAAGACTTTTCCCATCAGTCTCCCCTTAAATTTAAGAGATCCTGACAGAGCGCATTCCATGTTGCAAGGATTGGCCGGCACGAGAAGAGATGCCGGAAAGACAACGGAGCGACGTGCGTCACACCCTGCTCTCCTCAGCCCGAGAAAAGCATGATCAACCGATCAAAATGAATGGGATAGAAGTGGTGCCCCCGACAAGGTTCGAACTCGTGACCCCCTGATTACAAATCAGGTGCTCTACCAACTGAGCTACAAGGGCACTTCTGGGGGTGGAATTACCAGATTCTGATTTCGTGTAAAGCGAAAATTCCGTTGATCGCGATAAACACTTTCGAGAAACGAGATACTCGTGGTCTACCCGCAGCCGGAATGGCTGACGAAGTACCGACGCCGCACCGAAGCGGCTTGTTCGTCCTGTCTTTTCTCCTATAGCTACCTGCTGGACGCCGTATGTTGACGATGCGGTGTTTCAGACCTGTATTCCCTGAGCGCATGTCCGCGTCACACCAAAGGCCTTCCCATGTCGATCGCGACCGAAAAGCTCGCATTCATCGCCTCAACGGCACCCGATGCCGAGGCAGCGTTTGACGAGCTGACCCGGCTTTACGGAAACGTTCCCCTGGTGGAGGCCGACGTGGTCGTGGCCTTGGGTGGTGACGGGCTCATGCTGCAAACGCTGCACGAGACCATGCATATCGGCAAAAGGGTCTACGGCATGAACCGAGGCTCGGTCGGCTTTCTGATGAACGATTTCGAAACGGTCGATCTTCCCGACCGAATCGCGCGTGCCGTCGAAAACGAGTTTCACCCGCTAAAGATGACGGCGACCGATGCCTGGGGTGCGATATCCCACTCGCTCGCGATCAACGAGGTCTACCTGTTCCGCCAATCCTATCAGGCCGCGAAGCTGAAGGTGGTGGTCGATGGGCACACAAGGCTGGAGGAACTGATCTGCGACGGCCTGATGGTCGCGACGCCTGCCGGCTCCACCGCCTACAATCTGTCGGCGCACGGGCCGATCCTGCCGCTGGAGGCGCCGCTTCTGGCGATGACGCCCGTCAGTGCGTTTCGTCCGCGTCGCTGGCGCGGTGCGCTTTTGCCGAACCGGGTCTGCGTCGATATCGAGATCCTCGAGCCGGAAAAGCGGCCGGTCAACGCTGTTGCCGACAATACCGAGGTGAAATCCGTCATCCATATCCGCATCGCGCAATCGACTGAATTGACGGCACGGCTTCTATCGGATCCCGACCATTCCTGGTCGGACCGTATTCTGGCCGAGCAGTTCAACGACTGACAACCACAAAATGAAACGAAAACGGCCGGATCGCGAGATCCGGCCGTTTGTGATTCGGAATGCCTTTAAACCTTACTCGGCGTCGCCGCCGAGATCGGGCTTGCCGCTGATGCGGTGTGCAAGGGCTGCTTCCATGAACTCGTTCAGTTCGCCGTCGAGAACGTCGCCAGGCGCCGTGCTTTCGACGCCGGTGCGCAGGTCCTTGACCAACTGGTATGGCTGCAGGACGTAGGAACGGATCTGGTGACCCCAGCCGATGTCGCTCTTCGAGGCAGCTTCCGCATTGGCGGCCGCTTCGCGCTTCATCAGTTCCGCTTCGTACATGCGGGCACGCAGCATGTCCCACGCCTTGGCGCGGTTCTTATGCTGCGAGCGTTCCTGCTGGCAGGCGACGACGATACCGGACGGAATGTGCGTGATACGCACGGCCGAGTCGGTGGTGTTGACGTGCTGCCCGCCGGCACCCGACGAACGATAGGTGTCGATGCGGCAATCGCTCTCGTTGATCTCGATGTTGATCGAGTCGTCGACCACAGGATAGACCCAGATCGACGAGAACGACGTGTGGCGGCGTGCCGCGCTGTCGTAGGGCGAAATGCGCACCAAGCGATGGACGCCCGACTCGGTCTTCAACCAGCCGAACGCATTGTGTCCCTTGACGAGTATGGTCGCGGACTTGATGCCGGCCTCTTCGCCATCGTGCACTTCCAAGAGCTCGACCTTGTAGCCCTGGCGCTCGGCCCAGCGGGTGTACATCCGCAGCAGAATGTTCGCCCAGTCCTGGCTTTCCGTGCCACCGGCACCGGAATGCACTTCGACATAGGTATCGTTGCTGTCTGCCTCGCCCGAAAGCATCGCCTCCACCTGCCGGCGGTTGGCTTCGGTGCGCAACGTCTTCAGCGCTTCCTCGGCCTCTTTAACGATCGAGTCGTCGCCCTCGTCTTCCCCCATCGCGATGAGTTCGACATTGTCGTTGAGCTGCTGATCGAGCGCTCGCACGCCGTTGATGCTGTCATCCAGCTGCTGACGCTCGCGCATCAGCTTCTGCGCTTCGGAGGCGTCGTTCCAGAGGTTTGGATCCTCTGCCTTGTTGTTCAACCAGTCCAGTCGTCTTACCGCCTGATCCCAGTCAAAGATGCCTCCTCAGCAGGCTTATGGCCTGCTTGATTTCGTCGGTTACGTTGATGATTTCCGCGCGCATGGCGTAATGCTTCTCTCGTCTTTTCGTTGTTGACCGAAGTTGCGGTGGACATAGTTGCGCCGGCCCCGGAAGTAAACCCCGGGCCGGCGCGACGATGTCCTAGAGGATGTCAGTATGAGGATCAAAACAGGCCGGAGGCACCGGACGTGATGGCCTGCTGTGCCTGTGGCGAGGAGTCCAGGATCTGGTCCTGCGTCATGTATTCGCCGCCACCGATGACCTGGAAGACGTCGGCCGGGCCGGTGCCGGGCTTGAAGGCTTCGGTGATCGTATCCGGCTCGCCTTCCATGGCCATCATGCCCGTCTTGCGGTTGACAGCGACGAACTGCATGCCTTCCGGCACCAGGAATTTTTCAGCCGGCATATGCTTTGCCGCCGCTTCGATAAACTGACCGAAGATCGGCGCTGCAAGTCCGCCCCCCGTGCTGCCGCGTCCGAGCGGAGCCGGTGTGTCGAAGCCGATATAAAGGCCGGCCACGATGTTCGGCGTGAAGCCGACGAACCAGGCGTCCTTCTCGTCATTGGTCGTTCCGGTCTTGCCGGCGACCGGACGGTCGGTCAGATGGATCTTGCCGGCCGCGCTGCCGCGCTGCACGACGCCTTCCATCATCGAGGTGATCTGGTAGGCGGTCATCGGATCGAGAACCTGCTCGCGGTTGTCGGCCAGAACCGGCTCTTCCTGGTTCGCCCAGCTGTTGGCATTGCAGCCTTCGCAGGTGCGCTCTTCATGGCGGAAAATGGTCTTGCCGTAACGGTCCTGAATGCGGTCGATCACGGTTGGCTTGATCTGCTTGCCGCCGTTGGCGATGACCGCATAGGCCGACACCATCCGCATCACGGTCGTTTCGCCGGAACCGAGCGACATGGCCAGAACAGGCAGCATCTTGTCGTAGATGCCGAAGCGTTCGGCATATTCCGCCACCAGTTCCATGCCCATGTCTTGCGCCAGGCGGACAGTCATCTGGTTGCGCGACTTTTCGATACCGGTGCGCAGCGTTGCCGGACCGTTGCCGTCCTTGTCACCGTAGTTCGACGGACGCCAGACCTGGCCCCCTGTAACAATCTCGATCGGCGCGTCAAGCACAACCGATGCCGGGGTGTAGCCGTTGTCGAGCGCTGCAGAATAGACGAAGGGCTTGAACGACGAACCCGGCTGACGCATCGCCTGGGTGGCGCGGTTGAATTCCGACTGTGCATAGGAGAAGCCGCCGACCATGGCGAGAACGCGGCCGGTATTCGGGTCCATCGCGACAAAGCCGCCCTGTACCTTCGGAGGCTGACGCAGCCGGAAGGTCTTGGCTTCTTCATTGATCGGCTCGACATAGACGACGTCGCCCGGGCTCAGCACGCCATCGGGACCTTTCGCCGTCCGGCGAGAACCCTTGGCGTCGCGATAGGCCCATTTCATGGCGTCCGCGGGGATCGTTCCCGTCACGCGCTCTTCGGTCACCTTGCCGCCACCATCGGCAGCGGGACGCAGACCGATCTCGGCGGACTTGGCGGACGCGCTGATCACGACGGCAAGCTGCCATTCCGGGACATCGCGCAGGTCAGGCGCCTTGCCGTCGGTGATCGCCTTGGCAAGCGAGACACCCCAATCCGGTGAAATGTCGACCGTGGTCACCGGGCCCTGAAAACCGCGGCGTTCGTCGTAATCAAGAAGCCCGTTCTGCAGCGCGGCGCGCGCAGCAAGCTGAAGCTCGGGATTGATCGAGGTGCGGACGGACAGGCCGCCTTCATAGAGCGACTTGTCGCCATACCGGCCAATGATCTGGCGACGCACCTCTTCGGAGAAATAGTCGGACGCGAACAGATGCGTACCACTCCGGCGCTGCTTGACGCCAAGCGGCTGGGTCTTGGCATCGTCGGCGTCCATCTGGGTAATGTAGCCGTTTTCCGCCATGCGATCGACAACCCAGTTGCGGCGATCAAGCGCTGCCTGCTGATGGCGGAAAGGATGATAGTTGTTGGGGCCTTTCGGCAGCGCCGCGAGATAGGCTGCTTCCGCCGTCGTCAGTTCCGTCACCGACTTGTCGAAATAGGTCAACGCCGCACCGGCGATGCCATAGGAGTTAAGGCCGAAGAAGATCTCGTTGAGGTAGAGCTCGAGGATCTTCTCCTTCGAGTAGGCCTGTTCGATGCGGAACGACAGGATCGCTTCCTTGACCTTGCGGTCCATCGTCTGGTCTGCCGACAGAAGGAAGTTCTTTGCCACCTGCTGGGTGATCGTGGACGCACCTTCCGGACGACGGCCTGAGCCGAAGTTCTGGAGATTGTTCACAACCGCGCGGCCAAGGCCGAAGATATCGACGCCGGGGTGGTTGTAGAAATTCTTGTCTTCAGCAGACAGGAAGGCCGCCTTGACCCGGTCGGGGATAGCCTGGATGGGGAGGAACAAGCGACGCTCGCGCGCATATTCCGTGACCAGCGCACCGTTGCCGGCATGGACACGCGTGGCAACCGGAGGCTCATAGGCAGCAAGGACCGCATAATCGGGCAAATCCTTGGATACACCATTCAAATAGATGGCAACCGCTGCAGCAACGCCCAGAAAAAGGACGCAGGCCATTCCAAAGAAGTATCCAATCAATCTGATCATGTCGAAGCTACCGTTCGGCTTTCGGGTTGCTGCGCAAGGCGCAACATCGCATGGTTCTCGGCGTTTTGCACGGTGATTACGCCAGCGCAAGGCGTCGAGGATAAAAGGCGCGTTATCCGCCCTGCCTCGTGCAGCAGGGTGTAACCGTCTGAATGTGCGTAAAATAGGGCTTCAACCAAGGTATTTCCGCAACTTAGCTTGTATACCGGGATATTCCCGGGCCGTTGTTGCACGTCAGCCACGCCGCATGGGACGCAGCACTCCCTTCACCCGCCGTTGGCGACAGAGTGACCGCGATACCGATCGACGGCTGCGGCAATCAGGTCTGCAATCCGGTTGCGCCAGTTCTGATCGAGCAGAAGTTTTTCGTCTTCCTGATTGGACAGAAAACCCAGCTCGAGCAGGACGGAGGGAATATCCGGCGCCCGCAGCACCTGGAAGCTTGCCTGCCGATGCGGGTTGTTGATGAGCCCGATCTGCCCCTCGAACGACTTGACGACATTGTCCGCCATGGCGATCGAGAAGGCCTGGGTCTCGCGCCGCGTCAGGTCGAGAAGGATATCCGCCACGTCCGACGGTCCGTTCTGAATGCTGTAGCCGGCGAGCTGGTCAGAAAAATTTTCTCGCGCCGCAAGGTTTTCCGCCATCCGGTCCGATGCCTTGTCGGAGAGGGTATAGACGGTGGCACCGCGGATATCCTTTTGCGTCAGCGTATCGGCGTGAAGGGATATGAAAAGGTCGGCGCGATGTTCCCGCGCCGTCGCCACCCGCTCCGACAGCGAAAGAAACGTGTCGTCGTCACGTGTCAGAAATGCCTTCACGCCGGATAGCCGGTTCAAGCGCTCGGCAAGCGTCTTTGCGAAATCGAGGGTAATGACCTTTTCCTGCGTCTTCGTCGTCAGCGCAGTCGCACCGGCATCGATCCCGCCATGGCCTGCATCGACCGCAACGGTGAAAACGCCGTCGTCGGCCATCAGTGGCGTCGGCTCCGAGTCAGTTTGCGTCGTGGCGCGCCAGTCCTGGCCTTTGAGGAGAACGGCAAATTCTTCCTTCGAGACGACCTCGGCATCAAGGACGAGGCGCCAGACGCCGTTCTCACCGGGCCGAACATCCGCCGTCGAGAGCTTCACTGGCCGGTTGGTGGTCAGCACGATCCGGGCGCTCTGTTCATCCATGGTGCCGAAGCGGATATCCTTGAACAGACCGCGCGGCGATAGATCTTCGGGCGGAAACCCGAAGGCGGTCGCCGAGAGGTCGACAATGACGCGTTCGGGGCCGCCGACATAGTGCACTGAAAACTCAGGCTTCGATTCGAAGTCGATGACAATGCGGCTGCGTGCCGCGTCGCCGGCAATGCGGGCTCCGAATGCGAGGATCGGCTTCGTGGTTGCCGCCATCGCAGGCGCCAACGCTGCCCCAGCCAACAACATGACCAAACCAAAAGCGATTCGCCTTACGACACCGGTTGCACCGGTCGCGAAATCGTATCTGGACGTCTCATGTGATACACGCAACGCACCCGTCGGTTTGCCCACCCTCACATAAGTCCCCTAACCTGACTTCGCACATTCGGAATGCAGCAACGGCAGCCGCTGCAGCCGCATGTTTTTAACATAGCAATTTCATGCAGATCGGATGCGAATCATCTCGTCCGCCCGTTGTTTTTGCATAGAATGGCAATTCGATCGACAATATGGCAAAGGCGGCTTTTCCCTTGCTATTGTGACAGATAAACCATACAACGCGAGCGAAGGTTGAAGTGTTGACGGGATAGTCTGCCGATAGGCTGCCAGCTGATAATGATCTGGCGCCATGGACCGACAGACATCCGCCGTCGCTACGCTTCATCCTGATACACGATCCGCCCGGCGGTGGCCGGAAACATATCGGGTGGCATGCCACCCACCGCTCCATCGAGCAAATCTCATTGGAGCAAATTCATCGGGCCCCGTTTGGGGCCTATGGTAAAGTCATTCTCGTTTGGTTTTTGATGGCGCGGCACAATTTTCAGAACCGGGAGAGATCAGGGACGCCTTTGGCTCCGTCTTCTTTCCGGTTGCCCGCACAATCCCACCCGACGGGATCCTTTTTATCCGGCGGAACGACCATTTCGCATGACAAGCCTGTTGTCGGGGAAATCCTCGCGGCAGGCTTTTGTGCATTTGCTCGGCGCCGAGGAGCAGAATTTACATGGCAGACAAAATGCTTATCGACGCGTCTCACGAAGAGGAGACGCGGGTAGTCGTTGTACGCGGCAACCGTATCGAAGAATTCGATTTTGAATCGGAACACAAGAAACAGATCCGGGGCAATATCTATCTGGCCAAAGTGACGCGCGTTGAGCCGTCGCTGCAGGCCGCGTTCGTCGATTACGGTGGCAACCGCCACGGCTTCCTGGCTTTTGCGGAAATCCACCCCGACTACTACCAGATCCCGCTGGCCGACCGGCAGGCGCTGATGCAGCAGGAAGCTGAAGACCAGCGCCGCATTGCGGAAGCCGATTCGGCGGATCCTGGCGATCCGGTGGTCGATCTCTCCCAGCAGGACCAGCCGGATGTCGGCATCGTCCCTGTCAACGCCGTAGAAGAACCGGTTGAAGCTGCAGTTGAAGACGCCCCGGCTGCCGAGGACGCACCGGTTGCAGACGTGGTCGAGAAGAAGGCCAAGCCGAAGCGCACCCGCTCGCGCAAGAAGGTTGTCGAGCCGACTGCCGAAGATGCGCCAGCTACTGAAACTGTCTCCGAAGAAGAAGCGCCCTCCTCCGACGAAAACCCGTCTTCCGACGACGAGGGTTCAAAGCCCGGCGAGATGGCCGCAATGGTCGACACCGATTCGATTTCCGAGGATGCCGGTGGGCGTGGCGGTAACGAAGATGACGATGATGGTGACGACGATCACCACGAGAAGGAAGAGATCGAATCCGTTGGCGCCGAAGACGCCATGGAAGAGGTTCCGGATCGCATCCAGCGCAAGCCGCGCAAGCAGTATCGCATCCAGGAAGTCATCAAGCGTCGCCAGATCCTGCTCGTGCAGGTCGCCAAGGAAGAGCGCGGCAACAAGGGCGCAGCTCTCACGACCTATCTGTCGCTCGCAGGCCGCTACTCGGTTCTGATGCCGAACACGGCACGTGGCGGTGGCATTTCCCGCAAGATAACCCAGCCGACCGACCGCAAGCGTCTGAAGGAAGTCGCTCGCGAATTGGACGTGCCGCAGGGCATGGGCGTCATCCTGCGCACCGCCGGTGCCAACCGCACCCGCGTCGAAATCAAGCGCGACTTTGAATATCTGATGCGCCTCTGGGAGAACGTCCGTACGCTGACGCTCGCCTCGACCGCACCTTGCCTCGTTTACGAGGAAGGCTCGCTGATCAAGCGCTCGATCCGCGACCTTTATAATAAGGACATCAACGAGGTCATCGTCTCCGGCGAAGAAGGCTATCGTGAAGCGAAAGACTTCATGAAGATGCTGATGCCGAGCCATGCCAAGGTGGTTCAGCCCTACCGCGACCTTCACCCGATCTTTTCCCGTTCGGGCATCGAGGCACAGCTCGACCGCATGCTGCAGCCGCAGGTGACGCTGAAGTCCGGTGGCTATCTCATCATCAACCAGACCGAAGCTCTGGTTGCAGTCGACGTGAACTCCGGTCGTTCGACCCGCGAACATTCGATCGAAGACACAGCACTCCAGACAAACCTTGAAGCTGCCGAAGAAGTCGCACGCCAGCTTCGCCTGCGCGACCTTGCCGGTCTGATCGTCATCGACTTCATCGACATGGAAGAAAAGCGCAACAACCGCGCTGTCGAGAAGAAGCTGAAGGATTGCCTCAAGAATGATCGCGCCCGCATCCAGGTCGGCCGTATCTCGCATTTCGGCCTGCTCGAAATGTCGCGCCAGCGTATCCGCGCATCGGTTCTCGAATCGACCACGCAGATCTGCTCGCATTGCGGCGGCACAGGTCATGTGCGCTCGCAGTCGTCGGTTGCGCTTCATGTTCTGCGCGGCGTCGAGGAATACCTGCTGAAAAACACCACACACGACATCACCGTGCGGACCACGCCTGACATCGCGCTGTTCCTGCTGAACCACAAGCGCGGCAGCGTGGTGGATTACGAGAACCGCTTCGGTGTGTCGATCTTCATCGAATCCGACGTCACCATCGGTTCGAACCACTTTGCAATCGATCGCGGCGAAGCCGTCGAGAACCCGGTCAAGATCGAAAGCCTGATGCAGTTTGCGGCGATCCCCGTTGAAGACGAGGACGACGACATCATCATCGAGGTTGATGAAGAGGAAGAAGACGAGGAGATCGTCGCTGCTGCGCCTGCCGCCAAGCAGGACCGCGAGCGGACCGAAGGCGATGATCAGAACGGACGCAAGCGCAAGCGTCGCAGGCGTCGTCGCAACCGCAACGGTGAGAAGAATGGCGAAGGCCAGACGCTCGACGCTGCCGGCGATGCCGAATCGGGTGCCGATGACGAAGACGATGAAGACGGCGATGAGAACGAAGCAGTGGCTGCCGACGGAACTGCGCCTGTCGCAGACGGCGACGACTCGGATGAGAACTCGCGTCGCAAGCGCCGTCGTCGCGGCAAGCGTGGCGGACGTCGCAACCGGACCGAAGACGGTCAGGAGCTGAACGCGTCTGACGACGAGACCGAAGCCGCAGAGGGTGACGACAGTTCTGAAGCCGGCCCGGCCCAAACTGCCGCTGCTGACGCGGACGCTGATGTCGGTGCTGCAACCGAAGCTGCGCCTGTTGACGTTGCCGCAGCGCCGGTCGAGCCTGCGCCGAAGCCACGCCGTTCGCGCCGTGGCAAGGCGTCTTCTAAGACGGAAGAGGTTTCGTCCGAAGTTGAGGCTGTTGCCGAACCTGATGCCGTCGTCGAGACTGCTGCCGAAGCTCCGGCTCCTGCCCCGGTCGAACTTCCGGTGGAAGCTCCGGTCGCAGCGATCGTCGAACAGGTCGATGCAGCCCTTGGCGAACAGACACCTGCCGAGGCCCCTGAAGCTACGCCGGCCGCTGAAGCCTCACCTGTCGCAGAAGCCCCGCAGGCCGAAGAAGCCGCGCCGGTCGCAGAGCCTGCTCCACAGGCTGTCGCTGCCGATGATGCGGACGAATCGAAGCCTGCCCGCGCGAACCGCGCCTCCAACATCTCTTCGTCCAGCGAAGCGGTGGTGAAGAGCTCCGATCCTGCCAAGGCAGCGACCGAGAGCGACGGCGATCCGGCCAAGCCCAAAAAGGGCGGCTGGTGGCAGAAGCGCGGCTTCTTTTGAGCCGTAACCCATCCTAGAAATCGAAACGGCCGCGTCTGACGCGGCCGTTTTTTTGTCTGCGGCATGTCCTCAGAAAATGATTCAAGTCGCTTGCTGATTGATTCCGGAAATGGATCCAAGGCTTTGATTGTGAGTGCTTTTTCTACCGCCTGCCCTACGGAGTCGGCCACTGTTGCGCAGTCCCGGGCACCCCTGCCGTTTTTACTCTATCGCCTCGCGCCACGCTGGCTTAGTTTTGGCGCAAACAGACATGATGGTGCGGCGTTTCGCGCGAAGCCACGCCCAATAGACCGACGAGGAAACGAATGACCCGCCTTCTCAACCCGATACTGAAGACGCTTGCTGCCGGTTCGATGCTGGCCGCAACGGCGTTTGCCGTTCCGGCCTTTGCGCTTGATGACCAGCAGAAGAAGGAGATGGGCGAATTCATCCGGGAATATCTTATCCAGAACCCGGAAGTGATGATCGAGGTCCAGAACGCGCTGGAGGCCAAGCAGCAGAACCAGCGCGTCGACCAGTCCACCAAGGCGGTCGCGGCCAACAAGGAGGCGATCTTTGCCTCCCCCACCGACATCACGCTTGGCAATCCGAAGGGCGACGTCACGGTCGTTGAATTCTTCGATTACAATTGCGGCTACTGCAAGCATGCGCTGGCCGACATGGACACCATTCTCAAGAAGGACAAGAACGTCCGCTTCGTGCTGAAGGAATTCCCGATCCTCGGCCCGGACTCGATTGCTGCGCACAAGGTGGCCAATGCGGTGCGTCTGGTCGCCCCGACAAAGTATGCCGAGTTCCACCGCACGCTGCTCGGCAGCCGCGAGCAAGCGTCCGAAGAGACCGCGCTCTCTGTCGCCACCGCGCTTGGGATCGACGGAGCAGCACTGCGGAAGTCGATGAAGGACAATCCCAACGACGATCTCGTACGCCAGGCCTATCAGTTGGCCACCGCGATCGGCATCACCGGCACGCCGACTTATGTTGTCGGAGACGAGGCCGTGTTCGGTGCTGTTGGCCTCGATACGATCGAGGAAAAGGTCGCCAATGTGCGCGCTTGCGGAAAGGCCAGCTGCTGACGGCCGAGATTTCGAGCGGGATGCTGCATTCTTGCCCGTTCGCCGGTGGATGCATGGCGTTTAGGCGCGTCAGGGGCTTTCCCTTGCCGTCCCAGCGGTTTATACGTGGCCGCTGAATTCTGGGTGGAACAAATAGTTATCTCGATGAGCAAACCGATTTTCGTCCTCAACGGTCCCAACCTCAACATGTTGGGAAAACGCGAACCTGGCATCTACGGCGGCAAGACCTTGGCCGATGTCGAGCAGGAATGTGCGGCCGTTGCTGACGAACTCGGACTGACTGTCGAGTTTCGCCAGAGCAATCACGAGGGCGTCCTCATTGATTGGATACATGAAGCCGGCGAGCGGGCTTCTGGTGTCGCCATCAATGCCGGCGCCTTCACCCATACCTCGATCGCCCTTCATGATGCGATCAAGGCCATTTCCGTACCGGTGGTGGAACTTCATATCTCGAATGTGCATGCGCGGGAGGAATTCCGCCACCATTCCATGATTGCACCGGCCTGCAAGGGCATCATCTGCGGGTTCGGCACGCAGAGTTACGTGCTCGCGCTGCACGCCTTGAAGTCCACCATCGCCTGACAACATAACAAAACAGTAGGGTTTGCCATGTCTGAGAAGAAAGCCGGTATCGACAAGGGACTGATCCGCGATCTCGCGAACATCCTCAACGACACCGATCTCACCGAGATCGAAGTCGAACAGGACGACCTGCGCATCCGTGTTTCGCGCGCAGGCACCCCCCAGTACGTTCAGGCTCCGATTGCAGCCGCTCCGGCGCTTGCCGCCGCTCCTGCCGCAGCAGCACCCGTTGCCGCCGCCGGCCCGGACCTCAAGAACGCGCTCACCGCTCCGATGGTCGGCACTGTCTACCTTGCACCTGCTCCCGGTTCGCGCAACTTCGTTGAAGTCGGCGCAACGGTGAAGGAAGGCCAGACCCTCGTCATCATCGAAGCAATGAAGACGATGAACCAGATCCCCTCGCCGAAGTCCGGCAAGGTTACGGAAATCCTGGTCACAGACGGGCAGCCTGTCGAATATGGCCAGCCGCTCGTTATCATCGAGTAAGGCGATCTCATGATCTCGAAAATCCTCATAGCCAACCGCGGCGAGATTGCACTTCGCGTCCTGCGCGCCTGCAAGGAACTCGGCATCGCGACCGTCGCCGTTCACTCGACGGCCGATTCGGATGCGATGCATGTGCGCCTCGCCGACGAGAGCGTCTGCATCGGCCCGCCGCCTTCGCGTGACAGCTATCTGAACATCCACCAAATTGTTGCCGCCTGCGAGATCACCGGTGCCGACGCCGTTCATCCCGGTTACGGCTTCCTGTCCGAGAACGCCAAGTTCGCAGACATTCTGGAAGCACACGGCATCACCTTCATTGGACCGACCGCCGAGCACATCCGCCTGATGGGCGACAAGATCACTGCCAAGAAGACAGCAGTGGAGCTTGGCATTCCGGTCGTTCCCGGTTCGCCCGGCGAAGTTCTGCCTGAGAACGCGCTCGAAATTGCCCGCGAAATCGGTTTCCCGGTGCTGATCAAGGCGACCGCCGGCGGCGGTGGCCGCGGCATGAAGGTGGCAAAGACCGAGGCCGAGCTCGAGGAGGCCGTGTCCACGGCCCGTTCCGAAGCGCTCGCAGCTTTCGGCAACGATGCCGTCTACATGGAAAAGTATCTCGGCAAGCCGCGGCATATCGAGATCCAGGTCGTCGGTGATGGCGAAGGCAATGCCATTCATCTGGGTGAACGCGACTGCTCGCTGCAGCGCCGCCACCAGAAGGTCTGGGAAGAAGCCAATTCGCCGGCCCTCGATGTCGAACAGCGCATGAAGATCGGCCAGATCTGCGCCGACGCCATGAAGAAGATGAAGTATCGCGGCGCCGGTACGGTCGAATTCCTCTACGAAAACGGCGAGTTCTATTTCATCGAAATGAACACCCGTCTTCAGGTCGAGCATCCGATCACCGAAGCGATCACCAATATCGACCTGGTGCACGAGCAGATCCGTGTTGCCTCCGGAAACGGCCTGTCCGTGACCCAGGAAGAGATCCAGTTCCAGGGCCATGCGATCGAGTGCCGCATCAATGCCGAGGATCCACGGACCTTCGTTCCGTCGCCCGGCACGATCACGCATTTCCATGCTCCCGGCGGTCTCGGCGTTCGCGTCGATTCGGGTGCCTATGCCGGCTACAAGATCCCGCCTTACTACGACAGCCTTATCGGCAAGCTCATCGTGCACGGACGCACCCGCGCCGAATGCATGATGCGCCTTCGCCGCGTGCTGGACGAGTTCGTCGTGGATGGTATCAAGACCACGCTTCCCCTCTTCCAGGAACTGGTGGACAATCCGGATATCTTGAGCGGCAACTACGATATTCACTGGCTGGAGAACCATCTGGCCGGCGACAAGTCTCACTAGACGCTACCTACCGGATCCACACGATCCGTTAGCGGTTCATAAGATGCTGTCGACCATTCCGCGCCAGATGAGGCGCGGAATGCGATGGCCGGATCAAGGAGACCGATGGCAGGGCGTCGTGGCAAATATTACCCGGCAATAACCCCGGAAATTCTGTTGCGAGCCTATTCCATCGGGCTTTTCCCGATGGCGGAAGCCGCCGATGATCCGGAGATATTCTGGGTCGATCCCGAGATGCGGGGTATCCTGCCGCTCGACGCTTTTCACGTCTCCAAGAGCCTGCAGAAAACGGTCCGCAAAAAACCCTTCGACATCCGTTTCGACACCGACTTTGAGGGCGTCATCGCGCTTTGCGCGCAACCGGCCGATGACCGGCCGAGCACCTGGATCAACGAGACGATCCGCAAGCTCTATCGCGAACTCCACCACATGGGCCATGCCCATAGCGTCGAGGCTTATGACGGCGATGAACTCGTCGGCGGGCTTTACGGCGTTTCGCTTGGCGCTGCTTTCTTCGGCGAGAGCATGTTTTCGCGCCGAACCGACGCGTCCAAGATCTGCCTCGTGCATCTGGTGGAACGGATGAAGGCCAAGGGGTTCGAGCTGCTCGATACGCAGTTCACGACAGAACACCTGAAGACCTTCGGGGCGATCGACGTTCCGAAGGATGACTATCTCAAGCTGCTGCATGCGGCAGTCAACTCGCCGCATCTCGAATTTTGATCTGTCCGGAAATCGTTGATTTCAATTGGTCGCGCGGGCGGGTGCCGGCACGTCGGAAGTCTGCTTGCAGCCTGTCAGCCAGACGTCATAGATTGGGTGCTCGACGGCGTTGAGGCCGGGGCTGTCCGCAAACATCCAACCGGTGAAGATGCGGCGGATCTTGCGGTCGAGTGTGATCTCGTCGACTTCGATAAACCCGTCGATCTTTTGGGCTTCCGTTTCGTCTCGGGAATAGCAGACCTTCGGCGTCACCTGAAGCGCGCCATACTGCACCGTCTCGTTGAGATAGACGTCGAATGTGGTGATGCGGCCGGTGATCTTGTCGATGCCGTTGAAGACGGCAACCGGATTTTCGATCCGCGCAGCCGAGGCATTTCCCCCTGTCAGAACCGAGACGACGGCCAGAAAGACGCCAATCGATCGTGTGCGTGGGGAAAGCTTGGTACGTGTCATTATTGGTCCCGTCTCGAAAAGGCGTCCTTGGAATGCCCGATCGAGGACTAGTTGTGGAATATGGCCAAAACAGGTGCCAGTCAGGCTCAGTTGCCGGGCGTCCAGGCGTCATAGTCGCCGGTGACGCGAGGACGTTCACCATTGGCCGACAGAGAACCCTGAGGCCGGTATGCAAGCGGCGATCCGGTGAGGTTCGGCTTGTGCGACTTCTGCCATTCGCGCGCCTTGTAATCCTCCTGCGACGGAGGCGTATCGGTGCGGTAATGCATCCAGCCGTGCCAGCCTGGCGGGATCGCGGAGGCTTCGGCGTAATCCTTGTAGATCACCCAGCGCTTCGGCTTACCCCAGGAGGTCATCGGGCCTTCGAAATAGACGTTGCCCAACTCATCGTCGCCCACCTTCTTGCCATGGCGCCAGGTGAAGAAACGCGTGCCCATGGTTTGGCCGTTCCACCAGGTGAAGATCTGCAGCAGGAGATTTTTCATGGGCTTGTCCATAGGATTGGCAAACAGGTGACCAGTCGAACTGGCTCCACCGCTTATGCCGCCAGACAGCGGTGATGTCCAGCATTTCCGAGATGTAGACCTCTATTTGAACTTCATCTTGAAGCCCGCATGGCTCTTGGCAAAACCCAACCGCTCGTAGAAGCGATGGGCATCCGTGCGCGCCGCATTGGAGGTCAGTTGCACGAGGCGGCAGTCGCGCCGCTTTGCCTCTTCGATCGCGTAACCGATCATCTGCGCGCCGATCCCCTTCCCGCGCATGTCGGGTCTCGTCTGCACGGCTTCGATAATCATCGACAGCGAGCCGCGACCGGTCAGCGTTCGGTTGAACAGGATCTGGAACGTGCCGACAACGTCGCCGTCCCGCTCGGCAACGAAAAGCTGCTCGTTCTGGGAGGCATCGATCATGTTGAAGGCGCGCAGGTAATCGTCGTAGGCGTCTGCATCGGTCGTATCGCCGTGGCCACCGACATCGTCGGAAGCAAACATTGCGATCAGTTGGGAGAGGTCCGATTCGCGAGCCCTGCGAATGATGATGCCGTCCATGTCACCCTCCCCTGATCCGAGCCGTCTAAAGCGACTGGAGCCGCTTTTCCATGATGATCGCCGGCAGGCCGGAGTTCGGCGCGCCCCATTCCTCCATGCGGTCGACTTCGGCAAAGCCAAGCCGCTGGTAGAAGGAGGCGGCACGCACATTCGGCAGCGACACCTCGACCCGCATGATTTCCGCATCCGGGAAGCAGGTCTCGATTTCGGCAAACAGATCCCGACCGATGCCGTCATTCTGGCAGGCGGGCGCGACGTAGAGCTGATGCAGCATCACCGTCTTTGCCATCTTGGGATAGACGGCGGCGTAAGCGATGCCGCCGATCTTGCTTCCATCGTCGGCGACGAGAAACTCGCCGTCCTTCTTGATCAGCCGCGTGCGGATGGCGACCGGCGAATGCCAGTTGCGCACCATCTTCTCGACGGCGTCTGAACCGTAGAACGGGTCGTAGGACTGATGAAACGTCTCGGCGAGAAGGACGCGGATCTTCTCCACGTCCTCGTCGCCCGCTGTGCGAATGAAGTAGACCAACAGGTTAGTCCTCGATGCCCAGCTTGGCCTTGACCAGAGCCTGGACGGCCTGTGGATTAGCCTTGCCGCCGGTCGACTTCATCACCTGTCCCACGAACCAGCCGGCAAGCGTCGGCTTGGCCAGAACCTTGGCGACCTGATCGGGATTGGCGGCGATGATGTCGTCCACCGCTTTTTCGATGGCGCCGGTATCGGTGACCTGCTTCATACCGCGGCTCTCGACGATGTCAGCCGGGTCACCGCCTTCGGAAAAGACGATCTCGAACAGATCCTTGGCGATCTTGCCGGAGATGACTTCCGACTTGATCAGATCGATGATGCCACCAAGCTGGGCGGGAGAAACCGGAGTCTCTTCAATGCCTTTGCCCGCTTTGTTCAAGGCGCCCAGCAAGTCGTTGATGACCCAATTGGCCGCCATCTTGCCGTCGCGGCCCTCAGCCACGGCTTCGTAATAATCGGCGATTGCCTTCTCAGACACCAGAACCGAGGCGTCGTAGATCGAAAGGCCAAGTTCAGCCACGAAGCGAGCCTTCTTGTCGTCAGGCAGCTCGGGCAGGTCCTTGGCAAGCTCTGCCACGAACGCGTCGTCAAAGACGAGCGGAAGCAGGTCCGGATCCGGGAAATAGCGATAGTCATGCGCGTCTTCCTTGGAGCGCATCGACCGCGTTTCGCCCTTGCCCGGATCAAACAGGCGGGTCTCCTGATCGATCGAGCCGCCGTCCTCGAGGATGGCGATCTGGCGACGGGCTTCGTATTCGATCGACTGGCCGATGAAGCGGATCGAGTTGACGTTCTTTATTTCGCAGCGCGTGCCGAAACCTTCGCCCGGACGACGCACGGACACGTTGACGTCGGCGCGCATCGAGCCCTCGTCCATGTTGCCGTCGCACGTGCCGAGATAGCGCACGATCGAGCGCAGCTTGGTCATGTAGGCCTTTGCCTCGTCGGACGAACGCATGTCCGGCTTCGACACGATCTCCATCAGAGCGACGCCTGACCGGTTGAGGTCGACATAGGACATGGTCGGATGCTGGTCATGCATCGACTTGCCGGCATCCTGTTCCAGATGCAGGCGCTCGATGCCGATCTCGATATCCTCGAACTGACCCTGACGGTCGGGACCGAGCGAGATGACGATCTGGCCTTCGCCGACGATCGGATCCTTGAACTGCGAGATTTGGTAGCCCTGCGGAAGGTCGGGATAGAAATAGTTCTTGCGGTCGAAGATCGAACGATTGTTGATCTGCGCCTTCAGGCCAAGCCCGGTGCGGACAGCCTGGCGGACGCATTCCTCGTTGATCACGGGCAGCATGCCGGGCATGGCCGCATCGACCAGCGAGACGTTGGCATTGGCAGGCTTGCCGAACTCGGTCGAAGCGCCGGAGAACAGTTTCGAATTGGAGAGAACCTGGGCGTGCACCTCCATGCCGATGATCACTTCCCAATCGCCAGTGGCGCCGGGAATGAAGCGTTTCGGATCGGGCGTGCGGACGTCAACTAGGGTCATCTTATGCTCGTTCGGGCTTAGTTTCGAAGTGCTTTGTGGGTAGAGCAAATGTTGGCGAGGTGCAAGCGTAGGCCAAGGCTTGCCGGGTGAAACATCTGATACCGCCGGGGATGAATCTTAACCGGAGCGCGGTTAGCAAAGCTTCATGACCCTCAACCTTGCGCTGACACTTCTCGTTCTCTGCATCCTCTTCAACGCAGTCGTCTTTTCCATCTACTGGATCGACAAGCGGGCCGCCAGGAATGGACGCTGGCGGGTCAGCGAAACCACGCTCCTCCTGCTTGCATTTGCCGGCGGAAGTCTGGGCGCCGTGGCGGCTCAGCGCATGTTGCGTCACAAGACGCACAAGGAGCCGTTCAGGACCATCCTTGCCGCCATCGTCACGCTACATGTCTGCGTGAGTATCGTGCTGATCCTTGCGGTGTCCGGAATGCTCGCATCGATCTGGACGCTGCTCGTCGGCGTTTAAAAATTCGGCCCGTAGGTGCCCGGATCGTCGGATACGAGTTGCTTCGACAGTCCGATGGACTGGATATCGCGATCGATCTTCGGCTGGTAGGCGCTCGAAAGCCAATGGACGCTGTATCCCTGCTTTTCGAAGAAACCGACTGCCCCGTCGTTCTGCGCATGGGTCTCGACCCGCGCCTTGTCGAACCCGCGACGAACGATATCGGCCTCGATATCGGCGAGCAGCGCCTTTCCGAGCCCCTGCCCCTCAAACTGCGGCTCGATCCAGAAGTCGGTGATCAGGTCGTCGCGATTCTCACAGGCCGCCCAACCCGCAACCGTGCCGTGCGCCTCGATCACGAAAATCGTCAGCCAGGACGAGGAAACGAAGTCGCGGAATGCGGCAAGCGCACTTTCGCGCATGCTGGACGGATCGCCAACGGCGCCCATCGCTTTTTCCCAGCTGAGCAAGCCGATCTGAACTAGCGCGGCTTCGTCGTCCTGGCGTGCGTTGCGAATGACTGCCATGGAGTCTCCTGTCTCAGGAACAGTAGATCATCGGCGTGCGATTCGGGCTAGAACCGCACTGGGTTGGCAGATGCCGGACAGCCGACCTGCCGCTACCACCATTTCGCAGGCGTGAACTTGCCTGCCGCCTGTTCGATCACGTGCGCTGTGCGGAACAGGGTTTCCTCGTCGAACGGCTTACCGATCAGCTGCAGGCCAAGCGGCAGGCCCTTCTTGTCGAGACCGGCCGGTACGGCGATGCCGGGAAGGCCTGCCATGTTGACCGTCACGGTGAAGATGTCGTTCAGGTACATCGCGACCGGATCGGCAGCGAGTGCCTCGTCGGCAATGCCGAAGGCAGACGACGGTGTCGCTGGTGTCAGGATGGCGTCGACACCGGCATGGAAGCAGAGTTCGAAATCGCGCTTGATCAGCGTGCGGACTTTTTGCGCCTGCAGGTAGTAGGCGTCGTAATAGCCGGCCGAAAGAACGTAGGTGCCGATCATGATGCGGCGCTTGACCTCAGTACCGAAGCCGGCAGCACGGGTCTTCTCGTACATGTCGGAAATGTCCTTGCCGTCGACGCGCAGGCCGTAGCGAACGCCGTCATAGCGGGCAAGGTTGGACGAGGCTTCAGCGGGCGCCACGATGTAATAGGCAGGCAGCGCGTATTTCGTGTGCGGCAGCGAGATATCGACGATCTCGGCACCGGCATCCTTCAGGAAGGCAATGCCCTTCTGCCACAGGGCCTCGATGTCTTCAGGCATGCCGTCGACGCGATATTCCTTCGGAATGCCGATCTTCATGCCCTTGACCGACTGGCCGAGCGCCTTCTCGTAATCCGGAATAGGCAGATCGACCGAGGTCGTGTCCTTGCGGTCGACGCTTGCCATCGACTTCAGCATGATCGCGGCATCACGCACGTCGCGTGCAATGGGGCCGGCCTGATCGAGCGAAGATGCGAACGCGACAGTGCCCCAGCGCGAGCAGCGGCCATAGGTGGGCTTGATGCCGACGGTGCCGGTAAAGGCGGCCGGCTGGCGGATCGAGCCGCCGGTATCGGTCGCGGTCGCACCGGCGCAAAGATGCGCGGCGACGGCAGCGGCTGAACCGCCCGAGGAGCCGCCCGGAACCAGCTGAGTGTTCGAGCCTTCGGCTTTCCAGGGATTGACCACCGGTCCGTAATGCGAGGTCTCGTTGGAGGAGCCCATGGCGAACTCGTCCATGTTGAGCTTGCCAAGCATGACGGCGCCGTCATCCCACAGGTTCTGAGTGACGGTCGATTCGTATTCGGGCTTGAACCCGTCGAGTATATGGCTGCAGGCCTGGGTGTGGACGCCCTTGGTGGCAAACAGATCCTTGATGCCGAGCGGAATACCTTCCAGCGCCCCGACTTGACCCGAAGCGCGACGGGCATCGGATGCCCCGGCCATCTCCAGCGCCATCTCGGGCGTGACGGTGATGTAGGCGTTCAGGACGGAATTTGCAGCGTCGATGGCGCCCAGATATGCGTTGGTCAGGTCGACGGAGGTGAATTCCTTCGATGCCAGTTTGTCGCGGGCTTCGGCAATGGTCAGGCTGGTCAGGTCGGTCATGATTTTTCGTGCTCTCGAAAGGCTAAAACGGGTCGGCGGCGCTTGGGCTAAAGCGGCTTATTCAACGACCTTCGGCACCATGAAGAAATTGCGGTCGGTTGCCGGCGCGTTGGCGACGATCTCGTCTGCCTTGTTGCCGTCGGTGACGACGTCGGCGCGCAACCGCATTTCCATCGGCATCACCGAGGTCATAGGCTCGACGCCGGAGACGTCCACTTCCGAGAGTTGCTCGACGAAATCGATGATACCGTTCAATTCGCCAACCATGCGATTGGCCTCATCCTCCGTAACCGCAATACGGGCGAGGCGCGCGACGCGCTTGACGGTGGCGAGATCGACGGACATGGCAGGGCTCCGGTGGTAAAATTCACCTTCGCTATAATGGCCATGCCCGTCCTTCGCAACAGGCAGGGCGCCGGTTTCCTGGCGCGCCTTAACTGAAATGCCCGTTCAGCAGGTCAGCGTCACGCCGACGCCCGGCACCTCGACGGCGGTGCGGCTGCCTTCCATGCCCTTGACGAACTTATCGGGTGTCTGCTCGATCATCGGGAACGTGCCGTAGTGGCAGGGAATGGCGTGCTTGAAATCGAAGAAGCGCTGGCAGGCAACGGCTGCGACAGCACCGCCCATGGTGAAGCGGTCGCCGATCGGCACGATGCCGATATCCGGCTGGTGCAACTCGTTGATGAGTCCCATGTCGGTAAAGATATCCGTATCACCCATGTGCAGAACCGACATCTCGTCGTCGAAATGCAGCATCAGTCCGTTCGCGGAACCGAGCGAGTGGGACACGCCGAGCTCGTCGATCTGGCCGGACGAATGGAGCGCCTGTGTGAAGGTCGCGGTGAAGCCCTCGAAGCCGACTGTGCCGCCGGTATTGCCCATCTCGAGCTTCTCGACGCCTTTTCCACCCAGCCAGGAAGCAAGATCGGCGTTGGCCAGAACGATGGCGCCCTTTTCCTTGGCGATCGCGACCGTATCACCGACATGATCACCATGACCGTGGGTGAGAAGGATATGCGTGACACCTTCGGTCACGTCTTTCAGATCCTGGCCGGCAAAGGTCGGGCTATGAGTCAGGAACGGGTCGATCAGGATCTTTGCCTTTGCCGTTTCGATGCGGAAGGCGGCATGGCCGAGCCAGGTAATTTTCATGGGGAAGTGTCCTTGAGGATGGCAAAAAGAGAGGTGATGACACCAAATCAAAATTCATAGATGGAACTTCGAAAGGGAGGTTTCGAAGCACCGAAAGCGGATGAGACTCTGAACTCAGTTGTCTCACCTCACACCTCATCAAATAACGCGGCGCTTTCACATTTCAAAGGTCTAGGACAATGATTGCGCGAGCAGCGCCCGTATCGGAATTGACACACAGGCGGCGCCACGTTGCCACGGACTTGCCACTGGGTTAAGCGGTCGCATCCCGATATGATCGTCGCATGCTCGCTGCGATTGCGTCACATCCGAACCCCTAAGGAAACCGACATGGCCGACGACGATTATATTTATGACGAGGCTACCGGCGAATGGCTGTCTGCAGCCGATGCGGCTGCGAAGGCTTCCGCTGCATCCGAGGTGCGTGACTCAGCCGGCAATATTCTTGCCGATGGCGATGCGGTCACTCTCATCAAGGATCTCAAGGTGAAGGGTGCCGGTCAGACGCTGAAACAGGCCACCGTCATCCGCTCAATCCGTCTCACCGACAATCCGGAAGAGATCGATTGCCGGCACGATGCGATCAAGGGCCTCGTGCTGCGCACCGAATTTGTGCGCAAGAAAACCTAAGGTCAGCATATGGCAATTCTGACCATAGAAGAACTCGCCGCGACACTTGCGCCCGGCAAGGCTGTTGCAGGGCTCGATCTCGGTACCAAAACCATCGGGCTTGCGATGTCCGATCTCGGCCGGCGGTTTGCCACGCCCCGCACCGTCATCAAGCGCGTCAAATTCACCAAGGATGCCGAGGTTCTGCTGGCGTTTGCGGAGAAGGAGAAGGTCTCGGCCTTCATTCTGGGCATGCCGATGAACATGGATGGTTCGGCCGGGCCACGCGCCCAGGCAACCCGCGCCTTTGTGCGGGCGATGTCGGACAAGACTGCCATTCCTTTCGTCTTCTGGGACGAGAGACTATCGACGGTCGCGGCCGAACGGGCACTTCTGGAGATGGACGTGTCGCGGGCCAAGCGCGCCGAACGCATCGATTCGGCGGCCGCGAGCTTTATTCTTCAGGGTGCCTTGGACAGGCTTTCGTCCCTTGCCAGAGAAACCGGCAACGACGTCCCCACCTGACGGCTACGCCACCAGGCTGCAATCTGCTTGCGCTTGCGGAAGGCGATGATGGCGAAAACGACAAGACTGTCGAATGCGATTGCGCGGGCAACCAGGGGCGGGATGGTTTCGGGCGGAATTCCGAGGACGTCGCCATAGACCTGAAAGACCAGATCATGGGTCTGACGGGTCAGCATGAAGAAGCCGAAGCTCATGTCGTAATAGGAAAGCCCGTACCAGCTGCCCAGCAAAAGCACGGGCCCTGCCCACAAGATCAAGAGCAACTTCATGCGGTTTCGCCTTCTGGTTCCGCTGGAGACAGGTCCAGCGTTACGACCCATCTCGACAGCGCCATCAGGCTGAGGACCAGAGCAGGAATGGCAATGTCGAGCGCCAGCACTGCGAAGATCGTCGTCATGACGATCAGCAATGCGATGCTCGTTGTGGAAGTTGCATTCTTGCCCATGGACGGCCGCGATTTGGTTAAGAAATTATTAACCAGAGATTTAGTCCGCATGGCGAAAGCTGCAATTCAAAACGCCAAACATGGTTAATTTCCAGAGCGTCGCTGTGGAGAACGTCTGCTGCTCAGCCGTAGATGGCGCGAACCAGGCGGCGGACGGAAGACGCTACCTTTTCCCAGTCTTTCTCGGACTTTAACGGTATGCCGGCGAACTGGCCGCTGACGGCAGACGAGACGACCAGATGCTGGATGGCGGCAAACAGGATGGCATTCGTGGTCGCGACATCGACACCCTTCGGGGGTGTGAGCGAGCCGCGCATCTTGTCCAGCCACTTTGAGAGAGCCTTGGTGCGTGATTCGGTCAGACGCCGCACCTGTGGCGTATCCTGCGAGACTTCCCAGGCGACGATCTTGCAGACGAGCGGGTCCTCGCGCAGCGCATCCATGAAATAGATGGCGAGCTTTTCCATCAGGTCGCCGTAGGTCAGAAGAAACATGCCGCCGGTATCTTCGGGAATGCGATCCTTGACCCAGTTGCCGAGATCGGCGCCGATCGCGTCGATGAGGCCGTTCAGCCCGCCGTAATAGCGATAGATCAGCTGCTTGTCGCAGCCGGCGCGCCGTGCGACCGCATTGACGCCGAAGCCTTGAAACCCTTCCTCGGCCAGCAGCGTGCGGGCAGCAATGAAGATCGCCCGCTCCGTGCCGGCCCGGTTCCGCGGACGTATGGCCTGAGCTGATGCAGCACCGGTCTCGGTATTCGTCTCGGCTATCTGAAGCATCGCCCGCCTGTTTCGCAACTCTTTGTTAACCATGGCGATACCCCGCGGTTTCCCGTCATCGCAAGCGGCAGACGACGCCATGCACAGGATAGAAGGCGGAAAACGGTGTAGTTGCCGCAACCGGGCGGGCAGCCTAACGTCTCGTCTGTCGGCGATCGCAGCTTACGTTGCTGGCGGGTAGAGAAGATCGACGATGTAGCGGGCGTCGAAGCGGGCATCGAGCATGCCATAGGTCGAGCGCCAACCGCCGGCGAGACGTGTTTCGAGGAAGGCATCGGCGATCTTGCCGGCACCGAGGCGCGCAAGCTCTGCGGCACCGGCGGCCAGCGCCAGCTGCTCGATCAGAAGCCTCGCAGCGCCCTCGTCGCGTTCGCACAGCGCCATCGCGGCACGCAAGACTTCCACGGTCTTCTTGCCCGATGCGCCGAGATCCCGCTCGAAACCGGCCAGAACCGTATCGAACAGATCGCGGCCTCGCGACAGCACGCGCAAAACGTCGAGCGCCATGACACTGCCCGAGCCTTCCCAGATCGCATTCACCGGCGCCTCGCGGTAATGCCGGGCAATCGGACGCTCCTCGACATAGCCATTGCCGCCCAGGCACTCCATTGCCTCGGCGATCAGCGATGGCGCGATCTTGCAGTTCCAGTATTTGATGACTGGCGTCATGACGCGGGCATAGGCCGCATCGCCGGGGTTGCCGCGGGCGCGATCAAACGCATCGGCCAGCCGGAATGACAGAGCGGTCGCTGCCGCGACATCGAGCGCCATATCGGCGAGCACGCGCGTCATCAGCGGCTGGTCGATCAGGTTCTTGCCGAACACGGCACGACCGCGGGTATGATGGACCGCTTCGGCCAGCGACGCGCGCATCATGCCGGCAGACGCGACAGCACAATCGAGACGGGTCAGCGTCACCATATCGAGGATGGTGCGGATGCCTCCACCGGACTCACCGAGCAGATAGCCGAAGGCATCGGTAAACTCGACTTCGGACGATGCATTGGAGCGGTTGCCCAGCTTGTCCTTCAGCCGCTGGAAGTTCAAGCCATTGGCCGAACCGTCCTCAAGAAGCCGCGGCACGAGGAAACAGCCGATTCCCTCATTTGTCTTTGCCAGCATGATAAAGCCGTCGCTCATCGGCGCCGACATGAACCACTTGTGGCCGGAAAGGCGGTAGATCCCCTCGCCCACACGCTCGGCGGTAGACCGGTTGGCGCGCACGTCGGTGCCGCCCTGCTTTTCGGTCATGCCCATGCCGACCGTGATGGCGGACTTCTGCATGGCCGGCCGATTGGTCGAATCGTATTTGCGCGACAGAACTTTCGGCGCCCATTCCTTGTGGACGCGTGGGGAAGCCATCATCGCCGCAATCGAAGCGCTCGTCATCGTCAGCGGGCACAGATGACCGCATTCCAGCTGGGCGGACAGATAAAAGCGGGTGGCGCGAACCTTGTGTTCGTGGGCGCGCTGCTCCGGAATGGTCTCCCAGATCGACGAGTGCAGGCCGCTCTGCATCGAACGGCGCATCAGGGCATGCCAGGCAGGATGGAACTCGACCGTGTCCTGCCGCTCGCCGCGCGGACCATGGGTGCGCAGTTTCGGCGGATTTTCGTTCGCCATCCGCGCCAGTTCCTGGGCTTCCGGAGAGGTCACGTAATTGCCGAGCTGGTCGTATTCGTCGCGGATCGCGCGGTTCAGATCGCCGGTCAGGTCGACCACAAGGGGATCGGAGCGGTAGGCATTGATCCCCGACCAGGGCTTCGGCTGGTTCAGTTCGCCAAATTTTTCTTCATCGCGCGACATGTCGTTCATGGGCCGGTTCTAGCGGAAGTTAAAGGGCGTGGGAACGGTAGCGCAGAAGGAATTTCAGCGTTCTCAACAAACGGCTTGCGGTTGGGAATCACGGAAACGGGGGAAAACAGCAGTGACATAACCTCCCATCCCGCTTGCGGCCTTTCCCCCCAGACCTTATAGACCGCCGAACGCAAGCGGAGACGCCCCCTATGGTCTTCTTTCCCCACCGCCATCTTCTTGGCATCAAGGGTCTCACCCGGCAGGACATTACGACGCTTCTCGACAAGGCCGACGAGGCCGTGCAGATTTCCCGGCAGCGGGAAAAGAAGACGTCCACGCTTCGGGGCCTCACCCAGATCAATCTCTTCTTCGAAGCCTCGACGCGCACGCAGTCCTCGTTCGAGCTTGCCGGCAAACGGCTTGGCGCCGACGTGATGAACATGTCCGTCAGCAATTCGTCGGTGAAAAAGGGCGAAACGCTGATCGATACGGCGATGACGCTGAATGCCATGCACCCGGACGTGCTGGTTCTCAGGCATTCGTCGGCCGGTGCCGCGGCCCTGCTTGCCCAGAAGGTGACCTGCTCGGTGGTCAATGCCGGCGATGGTCAGCATGAACATCCAACGCAGGCGCTGCTCGACGCTTTGACCATCCGCCGCGCCAAGGGCAAGCTGTCGGGCATCATCGTCGCCATCTGCGGCGACGTTTTGCATTCGCGGGTCGCCCGCTCCAACATCATCCTCTTGAATGCCATGGGCGCCCGCGTCCGGGTCGTCGCGCCATCGACGCTTCTTCCCTCAGGCATCCGCGACATGAGCGTCGAGGTCTTCCACTCGATGGAAGAAGGTTTGCGGGATGCGGATGTGGTGATGATGCTGCGCCTGCAGCGCGAGCGCATGGCCGGCTCCTTCGTGCCGTCGGTGCGCGAATACTTCCACTTCTACGGTCTCGATGCGGAAAAGCTCAAAGTCGCCAAGGGTGATGCGCTGGTCATGCATCCGGGTCCGATGAACCGCGGCGTCGAGATCGCTTCCGATGTCGCCGACGGTCCGCAGAGCGTCATCGAGCAGCAGGTCGAAATGGGCGTCGCCGTCCGCATGGCGGTCATGGAAACGCTCCTGACCTCCAATCAGGGAGAGCGCGCATGAGCACGACCATGTCCAACGGCACCGTTCTCAGGAACCTACGCATCATCGATCCATCGCGCAATCTCGATGAAACCGGCACGATCATCATCGGCGCAGACGGCCGCATCCTCGCGGCCGGAAAGGATGCCCAGAACCAGGGCACACCCGACGGCGCCACGGTGCGCGATTGCCAGGGTCTTGTCGCCACGCCAGGACTTGTCGATGCGCGCGTCTATGTCGGCGAGCCGGGTGCGGAACATCGCGAGACGATCTCATCGGCCAGCCGCGCCGCTGCTGCCGGTGGCGTCACCTCGTTCATCATGATGCCGGATACCGATCCTGTTCTCGACGATATTGCGCTCGTTGAATTCGTGCAGAAGACGGCGCGTGACAAGGCGATCGTCAATGTCCACACTGCCGCAGCGCTCACCAAAGGGCTTGCCGGCAAGGAGATGACCGAGTTCGGCCTGCTGCAGCAAGCCGGTGCCGTGGCCTTTACCAATGGCCGTCACGGCCTGTCCGATTCGCTGCTGCTGCGCCGCGCGATGACCTATGCGCGCGAGTTCGATGCGGTCATCTCGCTCGAACTGCGCGAGAAATATCTTGGCAACGGCGTCATGAACGAGGGCTTGTTCGCCTCCTGGCTCGGCCTGTCGGGCGTGCCGAAGGAAGCGGAGATCATTCCGCTTGAACGCGATCTGCGCATCGCCGGCCTCACCCGCGCCAAATACCACGCGGCAAAAATCTCGGTGGCGGAATCGGCCGAAGCCATGCGGGCTGCCCGCGCACGCGGTGCCAACGTCACCTGCGGCGTGTCGATCAACCATCTGTCGCTCAATGAAAACGACATCGGCGAATACCGCAGCTTCTTCAAGCTGTCGCCGCCGCTGCGTTCCGAAGACGATCGAATCGCCATGGTCGAGGCGCTCGCCGACGGCAGCATCGATATCATCGTGTCCTCGCACGATCCGCAGGACGTCGACACCAAGCGTCTTCCCTTCGCCGATGCCGCCGATGGCGCGATCGGGCTTGAAACCATGCTGTCGGCTGCCCTTCGCCTGCATCACGACGGTCGCGTGCCGCTGATGCGGCTGATTTCTGCGATGTCGACCCGCCCGGCCGAGATCTTCGGTCTCGATGCCGGTACGCTGAGACCGGGCGCAAAGGCCGATATCACGCTGATCGATCTCGACGAGCCTTGGATCGTCGCCAAGGATATGCTTCTGTCGCGCTCGAAAAACACGCCGTTCGAGGACGCGCGCTTTTCCGGCCGGGCCGTCGCGACCTATGTCGGCGGAAAATGCGTCTACAAACTGGGATAGAGATGGGGCGGGCCAACCCCTCGCCTGCTTGCGGGAAAGGGTTGGAACGGGGCAAACCCGACTAGGGGCTTTGGGGGAAACACATGATAACCGACCTTCTAACCTGGCAGATCACGCTGCCGATCGCAGCCGGCGCGCTTGTTCTCGGCTATCTCTTGGGCTCGATCCCGTTCGGCCTGCTTCTCACCCGCGCCGCCGGTCTCGGCGACATCCGCTCGATCGGTTCCGGCAATATCGGTGCGACCAACGTTCTTCGCACCGGAAATAAGAAGCTCGCCGCCGGCACGCTTCTGCTCGATGCCTTGAAGGCGACGGTCGCAGCGCTGATCGGCTGGTACGCGTTCGGGCCGGAAGCGGGCATTCTTGCGGGCTTTGCAGCCTTCATGGGTCACCTCTATCCGGTCTGGCTCGGTTTCAAGGGCGGCAAGGGTGTCGCGACCTATATCGGCACGCTGCTCGGCGTTGCGCCGCTGATGGTTCTGGTGTTTGCGGCCGTCTGGCTGTCGGTTGCCAAGCTCAGTAAGTACTCATCGCTGTCCGCCCTGGTTGCAACCCTTGTCATTCCGGTTGTGCTGTGGTTCATACAGGAACCAAAGATTGCTGCCGTCATGGCTCTCATGACGATCATCTCCTTTATCAAACACAAGACCAATATCGAGCGGTTGATTGCCGGCACCGAAAGCAAGATCGGCCAAAAGGGCTAGTCCCTTAAAGGACCGATCATGCCGGGAAGCGGCGCAAGACGTATCGGAATTGCGCTCACCGAACGGCAGAAGATCGCGTGGCTGCGGTTGATCCGCTCCGACAATGTCGGCCCGGCGACATTCCGGGATCTCATCAATCATTGCGGCTCGGCGGAAAATGCGCTGGCCATGTTGCCGGAGCTGTCAGCGCGCGGCGGATCGACACGGGCAATCCGCATCGCCAGTGCCAGTGAGGCCGAACGCGAGCTGGAGATAGCACGCCGCCAGGGCGCACAGTTCATCGGCATCGGTGAACCCGACTACCCTCCCGCGTTGCGACAGATCGAGGCAGCGCCGCCGCTCGTTGCGGCAAAGGGCGATCTCTTCACCGCCAACCGCCCCTCGGTCGGCATTGTCGGCTCGCGCAACGCCTCAATCGCCGGGGCGAAGTTTGCGGCGGCGATTGCCAGAGATTGCGGCCGCGCCGGTTATGCGATCACGTCGGGACTTGCGCGCGGCATCGATGCGGCGGCGCACCGCGCCAGTCTCGATACCGGCACGATCGCGGTTCTGGCCGGCGGCCTCGACCGTCCCTATCCGCCGGAAAACGTCGCCCTGCTCGATGAGATCACCGCCGGCAGGGGCCTTGCCGTTTCAGAGATGCCATTCGGGTGGGAGCCCCGGGCGCGTGATTTCCCCCGTCGCAACCGGCTTATCGCTGGAATTTCGCTGGGCCTTGTTGTTGTCGAAGCGGCTGAGCGTTCAGGTTCGCTGATCACCGCAAGGCTTGCTGCCGATTTCGGCCGGCTGGTGTTTGCCGTCCCCGGCTCGCCACTCGATCCGCGCTGCCACGGTACGAACGGACTTCTCAAGCAGGGCGCCATCGTCACGACCGGCGCTTCGGATGTGCTGGACGCGTTGGCGCCGCTGTCCGATCTCGATAGATTTCAAAATACCGTCATCGAAGAGCCCGGCAGAGGCAGCACACTCCTGCCGCCCGATGACGACGACAGGACGCGCATCATTTCGGCGCTTAGTCCGACACCGGTCGATATCGACGATATCATCCGGCATACGGGTGTTGCCGCGGCCAGTGTCTATCTTATTCTGCTGGAACTCGATCTTGCCGGTCGGCTGCACCGGCACCCGGGCGGCATGGTCTCACTTGCTATGGAAGACTGATCGCGGTCGTCGCCCGGCCTGCACGTCGCCAGCCTCGACATAGGCCATCTCGATGAGGTAGCACAGCATATCAGCCCCCTCGCTGAGCGCGACCTGCCGCAACTCTGCCAGCATCTGCCGGATGTAGGCGATGTTGCGTGAATTCTCGTCGCCCCGTCCGTCCTTGTCACCGTGAGAGACCATTTCACATCCTGACAAATAGGGCGCGACACCGCCTAATATAACTATTCGTCACCTTATCAGCGCAGCTTAGAGATGTTTATTTAAGATTGCAACTAATTGCACATCACTCTCAGGTTGCAGTTCGTTGTATCCTACTAATTAACGATGACCTCTTGACCCCGGGACAAACGCCCGCCATGTCGGG
Organism: Rhizobium sp. PvP014; assembly: GCF_017876855.1. NCBI lineage: Bacteria > Pseudomonadati > Pseudomonadota > Alphaproteobacteria > Hyphomicrobiales > Rhizobiaceae > Rhizobium > Rhizobium sp. PvP014. The sequence goes on along the minus strand of NZ_JAGIOT010000002.1, from coordinate 617,697 downwards.
AGACCAGATTTCCGCCTGGATCGTTACGAGACCGGGCAAAGCTCTATTGCAGAGAAACAAGATGAATGTAGTCATTGTAGAATCTCCAGCCAAAGCCAAGACCATCAACAAGTATCTTGGCTCGGGTTACAAGGTTCTCGCGTCTTTCGGCCACGTCCGCGACCTTCCTGCCAAGGACGGGTCGGTTTTGCCTGACCAGGACTTCGAGATGCTCTGGGAAGTCGACAGCGCATCCCAGAAGCGGATGAAAGATATTGCCGACGCCGTGAAAGGTTCGGACGCCGTTTATCTCGCGACCGACCCGGATCGCGAGGGTGAAGCGATTTCCTGGCATGTCCTCGACCTTTTGAAGAAGAAGAAGGTGATCGGCGATAAGCTGGTGAAGCGCGTCGTATTCAACGCCATCACCAAGAAGGCGGTTCTCGATGCGATGGCCAACCCGCGCGATATCGACGTGCCGCTGGTAGACGCGTATCTCGCCCGCCGCGCGCTCGACTATCTCGTCGGCTTCAACCTGTCTCCGGTCCTGTGGCGCAAGCTTCCGGGTGCCCGTTCTGCCGGCCGTGTGCAGTCGGTCGCGCTTCGCCTCGTCTGCGACCGCGAAACCGAGATCGAGCGCTTCGTTTCGGAAGAATACTGGAATATCTCTGCGCTTCTGAAGACACCGCGAGGCGATGAGTTCCTGGCCAAGCTGGTGCAGGCCGACGGCAAGCGTCTGCAGGGCAAATCGATCACGAACGGCGAGGAAGCCGGCCGCGTGAAGACGCTGCTCGATGGCGCCGCCTATAGCGTCGAGACCGTTGAAGCGAAGCCGGTCAAGCGCAATCCGGGCCCTCCGTTCACCACGTCGAGCCTGCAGCAGGCCGCGTCCTCGAACATCGGCTTCGGCGCGTCGCGCACGATGCAGGTCGCGCAGAAGCTCTATGAAGGTATCGATATCGGTGGCGAGACTGTCGGTCTCATCACCTATATGCGTACCGATGGCGTGCAGATGGCGCCTGAGGCGATTGAGCAGGCTCGTAGCGCCATCGTCGAGCAGTTCGGCCCGCGTTACATGCCCGAAAAGCCGCGCTTCTACTCCACCAAGGCGAAGAACGCGCAGGAAGCCCACGAAGCGATCCGTCCGACCGACTTCAACCGCACGCCGGACAAGGTTCGCCAGTATCTCGATGCAGATCAGGCGCGGCTTTACGAGCTGATCTGGAAACGCGGCATTGCCAGCCAGATGGCATCTGCTGAGATGGAGCGCACAACCGTTGAGATCTCAGCGACAAACGGCGCCGAGAAGGCTGGCCTTCGGGCCGTCGGTTCGGTCGTGCGCTTCGACGGCTTCCTCGGCGCCTATGTGGACCGCCGCGAAGAGGATGACAAAAGCGAGGACGACGACGAAGACGGTCGCCTGCCCGAGATCAACGCTCGCGAAAAGCTCGACAAGAACAAGGTCAACTCGAGCCAGCACTTCACCGAGCCACCACCGCGCTATTCGGAAGCATCGCTGATCAAGAAGATGGAAGAGCTCGGCATCGGCCGTCCCTCCACCTATGCCGCGACGCTGAAGACGCTGTCCGATCGCGAATACGTGATCATGGACAAGCGCAAGCTGATCCCGCATTCCAAGGGACGGCTGGTGACGGCGTTCCTAGAGAACTTCTTCACGAAATACGTCGAATACGATTTCACGGCGGATCTCGAAGAGAAGCTCGACAGGATCTCGGCTGGCGAACTGGACTGGAAGCAGGTTCTGCGGGAGTTCTGGCAGGACTTCTTCGGCCAGATCGAAGACACCAAGGAACTGCGCGTCACCAACGTGCTCGATGCCTTGAACGAAGCGCTTGCACCGCTGGTCTTCCCGAAGCGGGAAGACGGTTCGGATCCGCGCATCTGCCAGGTCTGCGGCACAGGCAACCTGTCGCTGAAGCTCGGCAAGTACGGCGCATTCGTCGGCTGCTCGAACTATCCGGAGTGCAACTTCACCCGTCAGTTGTCGTCCGAAGGCGGCGCGGATGCGGAAGCTTCCGGCCTCAACGAACCGAAGGAACTTGGGACCGATCCGATGACCGGCGAGCAGCTGACGCTGCGGTCGGGTCGTTTCGGACCTTATATCCAGCGCGGCGACGGCAAGGAAGCCAAGCGTTCCTCGCTGCCCAAGGGCTGGCTGCCTGACGATATCGACCATGAAAAGGCGCTGGCACTGATCAACCTGCCGCGCGACGTGGGCAAGCATCCGGAATCGGGCAAGATGATTTCGGCAGGTCTTGGCCGTTACGGGCCGTTCCTGCTGCATGACGGTGGCTATGCGAACCTGGAAACGATCGAGGACGTGTTCTCGATCGGTCTCAACCGCGCCGTCACCGTGATTGCCGAGAAAAAGGAAAAAGGCCCCGGCGGACGCGGTCGTGGCACACCGGCAGCGCTCAAGGACCTTGGCGCGCATCCGGACGGCGGCGCGATCACCGTGCGCGACGGCAAATACGGGCCTTACGTCAACTGGGCCAAGGTCAATGCCACGCTGCCGAAGGGCATGGACCCGCAGTCGGTAACGATGGAACAGGCGATGGCGCTGATCATCGAAAAGGGCGGCAAGGCATCGTCGGGCAAGGCCAAGGCGAAAGCGCCTGCCAAGAAGGCCACAGCAAAAAAGGCTGCTGCCAAGACAGAGGCGGACGCAACGACCGAGACCGCCACAAAGAAGTCGCCTGCCAAGGCTAAGACCGCAGCCAAGAAGGCGCCTGCCAAGAAGGCACCTGCCAGAAAGACAACCGCATCGAAGGCGAAGAAGACGGACACGTGAGAGAACCGAACGAGCGATCCAATCGCCAGCAGAAACGCGCCGCGAAGGCTGACCGTGGCGACAGCCAGTCGGCGAGCAGACCGGTAATTGTCCAGGGTGCGGTTCCTCCGCGCGATGTGCTGCTCCAGTTCATCGCTGACAATCCCGACAAGGGCTCGAAACGGGAGATTGCCAAGGCTTTCGGCCTGAAAGGCGATACGCGGATCGAGCTCAAGGATCTGCTGCATTCGCTCGAGGAAGACGGTCTTCTCACCAAGAACCGCAAGTCGCTCTCGCGTCCGGGCGCCCTGCCCCCGGTCACCGTGCTCGACATCACCACCCGCGACAAGGATGGCGAACTGATCGGCCGGCCGACGGAATGGCCGGAGGATCTGGGTGCTGCCCCTGCCGTGCTCATCCGTCAGTCGCATGACAGCCGCGGAAAGGGCAAGGCGCCAGCCGCGGGTCTCAACGATCGCATTCTGGCAAAGATCTTCCCGAACAAGGACCGCTCAGGTCCGGCCTATACGGCCCGCGTCATCAAGGTCATCGACAAGCGCCGCGGCGCGGCCCTCGGCGTCGTCCAGAGACTGGCTGACGGCGAAATGCGTCTTCTGCCGACCGAGAGGCGCGGCGAGGAAATGGTGATCGAACCCGAGGACATTGGAGACGCCAAGGACGGCGACCTGGTCGAGTCGGAAGTCGTTCGCAACGGCCGGTTCGGCCTGCCCCGCGCCCGCGTCCTCAACATTGTCGGTTCCGTCGGTTCCGAAAAGGCGATCTCGATGATCGCCATCTATTCGCACGGCATTCCGCACATCTTCCCGAACGAGGTGATGGAAGAAGCGCAAGCTGCAAAGCCGGCGAGCATGTCGAAGCGCGAAGACTGGCGCGACGTGCCGCTCCTGACGATCGATCCCGCCGACGCCAAGGATCACGACGACGCTGTTTATGCCGAGCCAGACACCTCGCCCGACAATCCGGGCGGCGTCATCGTCACCGTCGCGATCGCCGATGTCTCCTGGTATGTCCGCACCGGCAAGCCGCTCGACCGCGAGGCGCAGAAGCGCGGCAATTCCGTCTACTTCCCCGACCGCGTCGTACCGATGCTGCCGGAACGCATTTCCAACGATCTCTGCTCGCTGCGTGAGGGCGAAGACCGGCCGGCGCTTGCCGTGCGCATGGTCTTTTCCAAGGAAGGCCGCAAGGCCGGCCATACGTTCCACCGCATCATGATGAAAAGTGCGGCCAAGCTCTCCTACCAGCAGGCTCAGGCCGCCATCAACGGCGAGACCGACGACAAGACCGGTCCGTTGCTGGAGCCTGTCCTGAAGCCGCTGTGGGACGCCTACCGGATCATGACGATCGGCCGCGACCGTCGACAGCCGCTCGAACTCGATATGCCCGAGCGCAAGATCATGCTGAAGCCGGATGGCACGGTGGATCGTGTGATCGTGCCAGAGAGGCTCGACGCGCATCGGCTCATCGAAGAGATGATGATCCAGGCAAACGTCTGCGCCGCCGAAACGCTCGAGAAGAAGAAGCAGTCGCTGATCTACCGGATCCATGATGGCCCCTCGCTTGCCAAGCAGGAGACGCTGCGCGAGTTCCTGAACACGCTGGGCATTTCCATGGCTCGCGGCGGCCAGATGCGCTCCAACTCGTTCAACGGCATCCTGTCGCAGGCACAGGGCACGCCGCACCAGATCATGGTCAACGAGATGGTGCTGCGCTCCCAGAGCCAAGCGGTCTACAGCCCCGACAATATCGGCCATTTCGGCCTCAACCTGATGAAATACGCGCACTTCACGTCGCCGATCCGGCGCTATGCGGATTTGATCGTGCATCGCGCGCTGGTCGGGTCGCTCGGCCTCGGCGAAGGTGGGATCACGCCGGGCGAAGAAGCCCAGCTCGAAGATATTGCGGCAGAGATCTCCACCTTCGAGCGCCGCGCCATGGCGGCCGAACGCGACACGGTAAACCGTCTTGTCGCGCACCACCTCTCGACGAAGATCGGCGAGGAATTCCAGGGCCGCGTGTCCGGCGTGACCAAGGCAGGCCTGTTCGTGGCCCTGCCGACCTATGGCGCCGATGGTTTCGTGCCGGTGTCAACGATCGGCGACGATTACTATATCTATGACGAGGCGCATCAGGCGCTGACAGGCGAACGTTCCGGTCTCGGCTACCAGATCGGCGATACCGTCGATGTGAAGCTGAAGGCGGCAGTTCCGCTTGCCGGTGCACTTCAGTTTGAAATGCTGAGCGAAGGCAAGAAGCTGCCGGGCGGCGCCCGCTCGTTCCACAAGTCTGCGCGACGAGACAAATCTGGCGGACGGCCCAAAAAGCCAGGTACGCGCCCCTTCCGTGGCGGCAGGAGATAGCAATGCAGTCAGATGGCGAACAGACGGTCCGCTTCGGCGGGTCGGACCCGGTCGATCGACCTCTTGGCCGATCCATCAAACGGGGCCTCACCTGTCGCTGTCCTGCCTGTGGAGAGGGCCGGCTTTTCCGTGCCTTCCTGAAGCCAGTCGATCATTGTTCCGTCTGCGGTGAAGATATCTCCCACCATCGTGCAGACGACCTTCCGGCCTATCTCGTCATCGTCGTGGTTGGTCACGTGCTGATGACCGGCTACATGCTGACCGATATGATCCTGCGTGTCTCTCCTTGGGTCCACCTCGCCATCTGGGCACCGCTTGCGGTGCTTGCCGCCATCGCGACGATCCAGCCCATCAAGGGCGGTGTCATCGGCCTGCAATGGGCAAACCGCATGCATGGGTTCGGCGGCGGCGAGGACGGGACCGATTCGACCAGCGGTCCGAGCAACAGACCGAACTGATCATGGACCACCGTTCGTTACCACCTTCCCGTCCTATTTCATGCGTACGGACGTCCAGTCCGAAGCCGACTTGTAAGGAAGTCTGAATGCCTCAGCCGACGACCGACGAAAACGGCCATGTCGCGGAGATCCACTGGCCATCCCTGATCGCAGCCACCGCCGCCGTCAGCGCCGTGGGAATAGCCATGGGGCTCGGCCTGCCGCTGCTGAGCATCATCCTTGAAAAACGCGGTATCTCATCGACGCTGATCGGGTTGAACGCTGCCATGGCAGGCGTTGCAGCCATGGTTGCCGCCCCGATCACGACGAAATGTGCTCATGACTTTGGTGTGGCGCGCAGCATGATGATCGCCGTGGTGATCGCCGCCTTCAGCGCCATCTGTTTCTACTATGCTGACCAATTCTGGATGTGGTTTCCGCTACGCTTTACGTTCCATGGCGCGACCACGGCTCTGTTCATCCTTTCCGAATTCTGGATCAATGAAGCCGCGCCACCCAGACGACGCGGATTGGTCCTCGGCATATACGCAACGGTGCTGGCGGTCGGGTTTGCGATCGGGCCGATGCTGTTTTCGCTTCTCGGCAGCGATGGCGTGCTTCCGTTCATCGTCGGCGCACTCATTATCATGACGGCCATCATACCGATCTTTCTCGCCCGTCACGAAAGTCCGAAGCTAGACAGCAAGCCCGAGCGGCACTTCTTCCACTATATATTCCTCGTTCCCAGTGCGACGGCAGCCGTCTTCGCCTTTGGTGCAGTCTCGGTTGGCGGACTGTCGCTGTTTCCGATCTATGCGTTGCGCGAACAGATGACCGAATCGCATGCGGCCATCCTCTTGACGGTGATGGGACTGGGCAACATGGCCTTCCAGATCCCGCTGGGGATGATTTCGGACCGCATGCGTGACCGCAGGCCGCTTCTGACCGGCCTCGCCGTGCTGGGCGTTCTCGGCTCGCTGACGATCCCCTTCCTGATCGGCAACTGGATGATGACCGCGGTTCTCCTATTCATGTGGGGCGGCTGTATCTCCGGCCTCTACACCGTTGGCCTCGCGCATCTGGGCGCTCGCCTTCGAGGTGCCGATCTGGTCGCTGCCAATGCCGCCTTCATCTTCTGCTATGCCGTCGGCACGGTTGCAGGACCACAGGGCATCGGCGCTGCCATGGATGTCGCGGGCAATGACGGCTTTGCCTGGGCGCTGGCCGGTTTCTTCGGCTTTTACGTGGTTGTTTCGGGGGCTCGATGGTTTTTACCAACGAAACAAGGTTGACATTCTGACCGCGATTTGTAATTTCGCCCCAGATTTCGCCGTCGACCGTCTGCGTCCGCGGCTCCACTTTTCTTAAAGGCGCTAAGACCATGGCAAAAGCTACGACCATCAAGATCAAGCTGCTGTCGACGGCTGATACCGGTTTCTTCTACGTGACCACGAAGAACAGCCGTACGATGACAGACAAGATGACCAAGACGAAGTACGATCCGGTTGCCCGGAAGCACGTCGAATTCAAGGAAACCAAGATCAAGTAAGATCTGGTCCCTTAAAGGCATGAAAGAAGGCGCAGGCTGATCAGCCGGGCGCCTTTTTCTTTGCCTACTGTTTTCACGAGTGAGTACCAAAACGCAAAAAGCGCCACCGTCATTTCTGACAGCGGCGCTTTGATTGGGGGTCGACCGGCTTGCAATCGCGGCACGAGGAGCCGTTGAAATTGCTTGCCAGTCGACCGACCCCACGACCCAGGAGATGCGGCGGACCTGAGCATCATGGGGTATCTCGACGTAAGCTGAAGGAACCCTTCGCCCCGTTGAAACCAAAATTGCGCAAAATCAATGGAAAATCAACACATACTTAGATCAGTACGAAACTGTTTGGATATGATGGTTAAAATCCACACGCGTCTTTGTAGAAAGACGCTATTCCGGCTCTTCAATTGTTAGGTTTATTCTGAGCCAAAGCGTTTTTAGCTTTATCCACTCTACGGTGTTTGGTGCGAGCTCGAAGATTAGCCCGGCTTCGAGACGGAAGTAAAAGGCGATTATAAATCGTCAGCGAGAAGCAGGACTTTCTCGCTTCTGTGTAGATGCTACCGTATTGTTCGGCAATGCTCAAACAAAGCACCGGTCTTCCATTCCCGTATGCGTTTTATTTGGCTCGAAGCCGCGTACGAATCGTCAAATTTAATTGAGGAAACTGGGGGACGAGCGCTTCTTTATCAAAAAGCCTCGCTGCAAGACGAAAGATATTATATTAGCGTATTTTAATATACGACGATTCTCGTGCAAATCTTAAGCGGCGGCTGCAACGACTCGGTTGCGACCGCTGTTCTTGGCGTCGTACAGCGCACGGTCGGCTTGTTTCAACAACTGCTCCGGCGTTTCCGCTCCACTGCGGCTACAGGCAATGCCAAGCGAAGCTGTGATGTTCAGGCTGGCGCCAGTGCTTTTCAGCACGAACGGCGTCTGCTCGATGATGTTGCGCAATCGTTCGGCAATCAAAGCCGCGGCGGCGCTATCCGTATCGGGCATAACCACAACGAATTCCTCGCCACCGAACCGGCAGGCGAGATCCGCGCCGCGTACTGTGGACCGGATACGGGCCGCAACTTCCTTCAGCACCTCGTCACCGGCGTCGTGGCCGTGCGTGTCGTTGACCGATTTGAAGCGATCGATGTCGGTGATGCAGACGGACAGCGGCCGCCCACGGGCTGTTGCGCGGGCAAACAGCACCTTCATGTGATTGTCGAGATAACGGCGATTGTGCAGACCGGTCAGGGCATCTGTCACAGCCAGTTCGATCGTATGGCGCACGCTTAACCGCAGGCGGTCGTTGTAACGCTTACGCTTGATCTGCGTCAGGGTCCGGGCCACGAGTTCATTCGGATCGATCGGCCGGATGATGTAGTCGTTGACGCCGAGATCGAGCGCCCGGACGATGACCTGGTCGTCGCCATGTTCCGTCACCAGCAGCAACGGCAGGAATCGGGTCCGCTCCAGCGATCGGAGTTGTGAACAGAGCCTCAGCGGATCGTAGTCATCGAAATTCGTATTGACGATCACCAGATCGAACGGGTTTTCAGCCGCTTCGAAAAGGGCTGCCTGCGGATCGGAGATGGCAGTGATATCCGCGACCGGTTTCAGCGCCCTGACGATGCGTTCCTGCGAGCTTCCGCGGCCATCGACCAGTAGGACCTGCGCGACGTCGTCCTGAGCGTCCTGCCCCGCTGCACTCTTCATCATGTCCTGCAGCGTGAGATCCTGCGCGGTGTCGGACCGGATGCGCAGCTCGTCACTCAGCGTCTTCAGCCGCACGAGGCTTTTGACACGGGAAATCAGCTGCAGGTCGTTGACCGGCTTGGTCAGAAAATCGTCGGCACCGGCTTTCAGGCCGCGCACGCGGTCGGAGGGCTGGTCCAGCGCGGTGACCATGACAACAGGGATATGGGATGTCCGCGGATTGGCTTTCAGCCGCTCGCAGACTTCGAACCCGTCAATGCCCGGCATCATGATGTCGAGCAGGATGACATCGACATGGGCCTGTTCACAGATCGCCAGCGCCTTGTAGCCGTCATCGGCAGTCAAAACGTCGAAATATTCCGCAAGCAGGCGTGCCTCGAGCAGCTTCACGTTTGCGGGAATGTCGTCGACTACCAGGATCCGTGCCGTCATGTCATTCTCCGACCTTACGCGTCGCCAAGATACGTCTTGATGGTCTCGATGAACTTCGGCACCGAGATGGGCTTCGAAACATAGGCTTCGCACCCGCCCTGTCGGATTCGTTCCTCGTCGCCCTTCATCGCGAATGCGGTGACGGCGATGACCGGTATGACGTGCAGTTCGTCGTCTTCCTTCAGCCACTTGGTCACTTCCAGACCCGATACTTCGGGCAGCTGGATATCCATCAGGATCAGATCCGGACGGTGACGGCGGGCAAGATCCAACGCCTCCATGCCATTGCGCGTCTGGATCGTCTCGTAGCCGGACGCTTCGATCAAATCGCGGAAGAGCTTCATGTTCAGCTCGTTGTCTTCGACAATCATGACCCGTTTGGGCATGTCGATCCGTTCCTTAAATCGCGCCTTGCAAGCGTGCTTTCAGTCTATAAGCTTTCCGAACACGAGATTCTTTAAGCCACTAGCGGCACACGTTAAGGGCATTTGGTTGAGAAATAGGTAACTTGAGCAGGCGATGAGGTTCGATCCGTTGAATAACAAGGCACCCGCCGCAGCCCCCGAAGAGACGGCCGGCGCAATCCTCAGCTGGCTTGCGGACGAGCCCGACATGTTTTCAAGGTTTCTGGCGCTGTCCGGTCTCCAGCCCGGTCAGCTGCGTTCTGTGATCGACGATCCGGGCTTTCTCGGCGGAATGATCGATTTCCTGATGAGCCACGAACCGACCCTGATGGCTTTTTGCGAAGCGACTGAGACGAGACCAGAAACGGTCGCCGCAGCCTCACACTATTATTCCAAGCCTGCACTCGATTCGGGCGACTACTGAGATGGAGAACTCTTCCGGCGTTGCCCTCGATTTCTCCCATGTCCAACTGGGCGACCGCCCGCTGGTCGTATGCGACGTCGATGACGTCGTTCTGGACTTCGCGGCACCTTTCACCGAGTTCATCAAGGCAGAGGGGCTGGAGCTGCTGCCGCGCTCCTTCCGCCTCACCGGCAATATCGTTTCGGTCGAAACGCAGGTCCCTATCGAGGAAGCGGACGTCAAACGCCTGATCGGCGCGTTCTTCGACCGCCAGGAAGACTGGCAGACGCCCTCTGCGCTTTCGATCGAGACCCTTAAGGCGATCGGTAAGGCTGCAGACGTCATCTTCCTCACTGCCATGCCGCCACGCTATCAGGAACAGCGTCGCCGGCTTCTCGACCGGCTCGACCTCACCTTCCCTCTCGTCGCGACGGAGGAGAAGAAAGGCCCTGTCATGCAGATGATCCATGCCGCGCGCCCCCTTCCCTCGGTCTTTATCGATGACATGGCCCACAACCTGCATTCGGTCCGCGACCACGTCGAGAACTGCCTGCTGATTCACATGATGCCGGACAGTCCTCTGCACCAGCTTGCTCCGAAGCCTGATCAACCGATCATCCGGGCCACAGACTGGCCGCATGCCGCAGAGATGATCGACGCCTACATCCTGTCCCACATCCCGCATCATCGAACCGCAAAATAGTGGTTGAAGGATGTGCGTTCTACTCTTGAGAGGTTGCAGCTTACGGCCTATTGTCGGAATGTTCAACCTTTGTTCCGCCGATGACAGTCGTACCAAATCACAAGCCCGGCTTCTGTCGAGACTGCTTTACCGAGCAGAAGGCAGAGGTGCGACGGTGTCGCGCCTGCGGCAGTCCACGGCTGGTGTATCACCGCGAACTTCATGACCTGACGCTTGCGCATATCGACTGCGATGCCTTTTACGCCACCATCGAGAAACGCGACGACCCGAGCCTTGTGGACAAGCCGGTGATCATTGGCGGCGGCAAGCGTGGCGTGGTGTCGACCGCCTGCTACATCGCCCGCATCAGCGGCGTCCGGTCGGCAATGCCGATGTTCAAGGCGCTCGAACTCTGCCCGGATGCGGTCGTCATCAAGCCGAACATGGAGAAATACGTGACTGCCGGCCGACAGGTGCGGCAGATGATGATGGATCTGACGCCGCTGGTGCAGCCGATCTCGATCGACGAGGCGTTTCTGGAACTGGCAGGCACCCAGCGTCTGCACCACGATCAGCCCAGCCGCATTCTCGCAAAGCTCGCAAAACGCGTCGAATCCGAGATTGGCATCAGTATTTCCGTCGGGCTCTCCTACTGCAAGTTCCTCGCCAAGGTCGCTTCCGACCTCGAAAAGCCGCGGGGTTTTTCGGTGATCGGTCGCGCAGAAGCCGTGGAGTTTCTGGCGACCCGACCGGTCACGACGATCTGGGGCGTCGGCCGGGCTTTTGATGCGACGCTGGAGGCGGACGGCATCCGCACCATCGGGCAGTTGCAAGCCATGAACGAGGCCGACCTGATGCGCCGCTACGGCACGATGGGCCAGCGCCTCTATCGTTTGTCTCGCGGTATCGACGACCGCGAGGTGCATCTCAACGACCCGGCGAAAAGCGTGTCGGCCGAGACCACGTTCTTCGACGACATCTCCCGCCACGACGACCTGGTCCCGATCATGCGCCGGCTTTCGGAAAAGGTGTCTAAACGACTGAAGAGCGAGGACCTTGCAGGCCAGACGGTGGTGTTGAAATTGAAGACCGCGGAGTTCAAGAGCCGCACCCGCAACAAGCGGCTGGAAGACCCGACCCAGCTTGCCGACCGCATCTTTCGCACCGGTATCTCCATGCTGGAGCGGGAGACGGATGGTACAAAATTTCGCCTGCTCGGGATCGGCGTCACCGATCTGACCGACCCTGCCCGTGCAGATCCGCCGGATCTCGTGGATGTTCAGGCCGGACGCCGGGCGGCTGCGGAAGCGGCCATGGACAAGCTGCGTGAGAAGTTCGGAGCTGCGGCCGTCGAGACCGGCTATACGTTTGGCGACAAGCGCCGCGACCGATAGTTTCAATCAAACGTGATTAAATCTTTCCTGCTAAACTTGACGAGATCAGCGCGGATGCAAACCTTCGTTAAACCTCGCTCGGTAAAATGCGGCTCAAGTTTTGCGTATGAGGTTTAGCATGATGCGTCGCCTGGTTTTGGGGTTCTGTCTGATGTCTGCGACGATGCTGTCGCCTCCAGCGTTTGCAGCGGACAGTGCTCCCCTGCAGATCATCGTTTCCAAGGACAAGCAGTCGCTGACCGTCTACGAGGGCGAGACCGTGGTCGCCAGGTCGCGGATATCGAGCGGCAAGGCCGGGCACGATACGCCGACCGGCATCTTCTCCATCCTTGAGAAGCGGAAATACCACGAGTCGAACATCTATTCGAATGCACCGATGCCGTTCATGCAGCGAATCACCTGGTCAGGTATCGCGCTGCACGAGGGCAATGTTCCGAACTATCCAGCGTCGCACGGCTGCGTGCGCCTGCCGAGCGGTTTTGCGACCAAGCTTTACGGCCTGACCGAGCGTGGTGCGCATGTGATCGTGACCGACGCGGACGTGGTGCCGCAGCGCATCGAGGACGTCGTGCTGTTTTCGCCGCGCAAGCCTTTGCCTGCCGGCGCGCTGATGACCGATGTCGATCTTCGCACCGCATCGATCAAGGCCTCGCCGAAGAAGCCGGTGGAAGTGGCGATGAATGTCGCGCCGGCCAATCCGAACCGCGCCACGGATGCTCTTCCGACGCAGCCTGATGATCTCGAGGAAGCGCAGACGCACGCGCTGCGCATCCTGATCACGCGGCGTACCGACCGCGAGACGCTGATGGACGCCCAGAAGTTGCTGGAAGAAATGGGTTTTGAGACCGGCGGCTCCGACGGCTATGTCGGGCCGCTGACCCGCAGCGCCGTTGCCGGCTTCAAACGCTGGAAAGGCCTGAAGCAGACGGGCCCGATGATAAGCGGCGAGTTCATCGACGCGCTTTACGCCTCTGCCGGCCAGCCGAAGCCACCTGCCGGCCAGATCATGGTGCGGCAGAATTTCGAACCGCTGTTTGAGGCCCCTGTCGGCATCAAGGCGCCGGAAGTGGCCCTCGGCACGCATCTCTTCACTGTCGACAAGATCGATCGCTCGATCGAATCAGCCGATTGGCACGCGGTGACGTTGCCGAACGTGCTGTCCGATGCGACGATGAAGCGGCTGGGGATCACCGTGGCGGCCGATGCGAAACTGCCGGGTGCCGCAAAAGCCGCACTCGACCGGATCGAGATTTCGCAGGACGTTCGCGACCGGATCGAGACGCTAATGGCGGATGGGACGTCGGTCACGATCAACGACGAATCGCTTGGACCGGAGACAGGCAAGGGCACCGATTTCGTCACGCTGACCAAGTCGTCGAAAAGCGAGATGGTGGCAGTTCAGGATATTGGCTCAACGCCTGCCGCCGAGCCGCGCGCCAAGCGCAGTGTCATCCGTTACCAAGGCGGCGTCGGCCTCTACTGAGGCCAACGCCACCGCGGTCGGTTAGACCAGTTCCACATCCAGCACACCGGGCGCCGCCTTCAGAGCGGCGGCGATTTCCGGCGAGATACGATACCGTTCCGTCAGTTCCACCTCGATCTCGCGCTTGCCATCATCCTTGATGACGATAAACGAGACGAGGCCATCGCCGCGGGCATTAAGATGCCGGGCGACCGTCTTCAGCGGCCCTGAGTCGCGCACGAAGACCCGCAGCGCCTTCTGCATGCGGACCGACTGTTCCTCCAACGACTGCACCGTCTGGATCCGCAGGCCAATGCCTTCCGGACGCTCGTCGGCCTGAACGGTGATGACAAGCGATTTTCCGGGCTCAAGCAGATCGCGGTACTGAGCAAGCGCTTCGGAAAACAGCACCGCCTCGAACTGACCGGTGGAATCGGAAAACATGACGATGCCCATCTTGTTGCCGGTGCGCGTCTTGCGTTCCTGCCGACCGGTGACGGTCCCGGCAAGACGGCCGGCGGTGGCGCCTGCCCTCACCGCCGTCGAGAAGTCGGCGAAGGTCTGGACGCGCATCTTGTCGAGCACCGCACCGTAGGTATCGAGCGGATGGGCCGACAGGTAGAAGCCGAGCACCTGATACTCCCGCATCAGCATTTCAGACGGCATCCACGGATTGAAGGTTGGAAGCACGAGTTTTTCCGGACCGCTTGCCGCACCCGAGCCGAAGAAATCGGACTGACCGGAGACCTTCTCCTCCTGGGCGCGCTGGGCATAGCCGATGACGCGGTCCATACCGGCGCTGAGCTGCGCCCGATCGAAGCCGAAGCAATCGAAGGCGCCAGCGGCGTTGAGGCTCTCAAAGACGCGGCGGTTGATCTGCTTTGGGTCGATGCGCAGGCAGAAATCCTCGATCGACGCGAAGGGCGTGTCGCCGCGGACTTCGACGATGTGATCGACGGCGTTTTCGCCGACGCCCTTGATGGCGGCGAGCGCGTAATAGATGCGGTTGTCACCTGTCTCGAAGCGGCGGAACGAGGTCTGAACCGATGGCGGAATGACCTTGATGCCGAGCCGGCCCGCGTCTTCGCGGAAATCGTTCAGCTTTTCAGTGTTCGCCATATCGTAGGTCATCGACGCGGCGAGGAACTCGACCGGGTAATGCGCCTTCATATAGGCCGTCTGGTAGGAGACGATGGCGTAGGCGGCGGCGTGAGATTTGTTGAAGCCGTAGTTGGCGAACTTCGCCAGCAGTTCGAAGATGTTCTTCGCCTGCGGCTTCGACACACCGTTCTTGATGGCGCCACTGACAAAGCGCTCGCTCTGCTGGTCCATCTCGGCCTTGATCTTCTTGCCCATGGCGCGGCGCAGAAGGTCGGCTTCGCCGAGCGAATAGCCCGACAGGACCTGGGCGATCTGCATCACCTGTTCCTGATAGACGATGACGCCCTGGGTTTCCTTGAGCAGATAATCGATCGACGGATGGACCGATTCGATTTCTTCCTCGCCGTGCTTGCGGGCATTGTAGGTCGGGATGTTTTCCATCGGACCCGGGCGATAAAGCGCCACCAGCGCAATAATGTCCTCGATACAGTCCGGCTTCATGCCGATCAGCGCCTTGCGCATGCCGGCGCTTTCCACCTGGAACACGCCGACGGTCTCGCCGCGTGACAGCATCTGGTAGGTCAGTTCGTCATCGAGCGGGATCTTGGCGAGATCCACAACGATATCGCGCTTCTTGCAGAATTCGACCGCGGTTTTCAGAACCGTCAGCGTCTTCAGTCCGAGAAAGTCGAACTTGACCAGACCGGCCTGCTCGACCCATTTCATGTTGAACTGGGTGACCGGCATGTCGGAGCGCGGGTCGCGGTACATCGGCACCAGCTTCGACAGCGGGCGGTCACCGATGACGATACCGGCGGCGTGGGTCGAGGCGTGGCGGTAGAGACCTTCGATCTTCTGGGCGATATCGAGAAGACGGCCAACGACCGGCTCCTTGTCGACCTCTTCCTGAAACTTCGGCTCTTCCTCGATCGCCTTTGCCAAGGTGGTCGGATTGGCCGGGTTGTTGGGCACCAGTTTGCAGATGCGATCGACCTGGCCATAGGGCATTTCGAGAACGCGGCCGACGTCGCGCAGTGCTGCGCGGGCCTGCAGCGAACCGAAGGTGATGATCTGCGCCACCTGCTCGCGGCCATATTTGCGCTGCACGTAGCGGATCACTTCTTCGCGGCGATCCTGGCAGAAGTCGATGTCGAAGTCGGGCATCGAGACGCGGTCGGGATTGAGGAAGCGTTCGAACAGCAAAGAGAAGCGCAGCGGATCGACGTCGGTGATCGTCAGCGCATAGGCAACCAGCGAGCCTGCACCGGAACCGCGGCCCGGACCGACCGGGATGTTCTGCAGCTTTGCCCATTTGATGAAGTCGGCAACGATCAGGAAGTAGCCCGGAAACTTCATCTTCTCGATGACGCCGAGCTCGAAATCGAGCCGTTCGCGATAATCCTGCTCGGTGAAGCCCGCGGTGATACCGAGTTCGGCCATCCGGTTCTCGAGACCTTCGATGGACTGGCGGCGAAGCTCGGCCGTTTCGGCGCGCTCTGCCTCTGCCGGATCGTCGGTGGCGCCGGTAAAGCGCGGCAGGATCGGGCTGCGGGTATGCAGAATAAAGGAGCAGCGCTTGGCGATCTCGACCGTGTTTTCGAGTGCTTCCGGCAGATCGGCGAACAGCTTTGCCATTTCGGCGCGGCTTTTCAGATAATGGTCCGGCGTCAGGCGAAAGCGGGTATCGTCGGATACGATCGCATTGTGCGCGACTGCCATCAGGGCATCGTGGGCGTCATAATCGGACTGGCCCGGGAAGAAGGCTTCGTTGGTGGCGACCAGCGGCACATCCTGATCGTAGGCAAGATCGATCATCCGCTGCTCATGGCGGCGGTCGTAAGTGCCGTGACGCTGCAGTTCGATATAGAGACGATCGCCAAAGATCTGCTTCAGGGACAGGAGGCGCGCCTTGGCGAGCGCGGTGTTGCCATCCTTCATTGCCACGTCGACAGGGCCACCGGCAGCACCTGTCAGCGCGATCAGTCCTTCGGTGCCGCCATCTTCCAGCCAGGCGCGGCAGATATGCGTTGCCGCCTGCCCTTCTCCATCGAGATAGGCGCGGCTGACGAGATCCACCAGCCGCTCGTATCCCTTGGCATTGGCGGCAAGCACAACGATTGCCGGCAGCTTCGCCAAATGGCCGTTGCGGCGCTCGTCTGGCTGATCCTCCATGTCAATCGACAGCTGGCAACCGATGATCGGCTGAATGCCATCACCGATGGATTTTTGGGCGAATTCCAGCGCGACGAAGAGATTGTTGGTATCGGTGACGGCGATCGCGGGCTGATTGTCCGCGATGGCCTTGGAGAGGATTTTCTTAAGCGGCAGCGCACCTTCCAGAAGCGAATAGGCGGAATGGACGCGCAGATGCACGAACTGTGGCGTCGCTCCCAAATCCTCCGATTCCGATTGTAAAGTCGCTGCGTCCGCCATCTGATACCCATTCCTTGAATCGGGTCATTGTCCGGCGCGGGGGCTTCAGAGTCGAGTCAAGAATGGTCTTCTCAACCTCTTTCCGCTTGCGCCCGCCAGCTGGGCGAGCACGGACCGGCTCACATCACCAGCATGATCATCGACAAGCTGGCAACGAAAGTTGCAATGGAGGCGAATGCGGCAATATCACGAAGAAGGTCAGTCATCGTCGTCTCCCGTGTTCGTTTATGTTGGCACTTTGTTCTCTTTTCGTGCCAACGTCAATAGTAGAACAAAACGGGAATAGAAGATTCTGACCGATGGTTAATGCTGCTTGCTGGCTGGAGGTAACCAGCGCTCCATAGGACCAAGCCGTTGCCGGCCGACGCACGCGGTCGGCAGCCAAACGCCAGCCATCGCTGCGGATCGCTGACGTGACGTCATTCCATGGCAGCAGTGTCCATCGCACGCCCCTTCGAGGATGTGACGATGGACACTATCGGATCAGGGGCACGCTATGGGGATCAGTGCGTTCGCTAGAACTCGACGACTTTGCCGCCTTCGATCGTGACGCGACGATCCATGCGGGCAGCAAGATCATGATTGTGAGTGGCAATCAGTGCAGCAAGCCCTGACTGGCGCACCAGCGCCTCCAGCGCTTCGAACACGTAGGATGCCGTCTTCGGGTCGAGATTGCCGGTCGGTTCGTCGGCCAGCAAAAGGCGGGGCGCGTTGGCCACCGCACGGGCAATCGCCACGCGCTGCTGTTCACCACCCGACAGTTCCGACGGGCGGTGTTCGCCGCGATGACCGATTCGCATGTAATCGAGAAGCTGGCCCGCGCGTTCGCGCGCTTCCCCCTTCGAAAGGCCGCCAATCAACTGCGGCATCATGATGTTTTCGATCGCCGTGAATTCCGGCAGGAGATGGTGAAACTGGTAGACGAAGCCGATGTCGGAGCGACGGATCGAGGTGCGCTCTTCATCCGACAAACCGTTGCAGGCCCGACCGCCGATCGTCACATCGCCAGCGTCCGGATGTTCAAGCAGGCCTGCCAGATGCAAGAGCGTCGATTTGCCGGTACCGGACGGGGCGACGAGCGCCACGATCTCGCCGCTCACGAGCGAGAAGTCTGCCCCGTTGAGGATCGACAGGCTCGTCTCCCCCTGGCCGTAGTGACGTTCGACGCCTGAGAGATTGAGGACGGTTTTACGCGGGACAGCCATGGAGACCTATTCGTATCGGAGGGCCTGGACAGGATCGAGCTTCGAGGCTCTCCATGCCGGGAAAATGGTGGCGAAGAAGGACAGGACCAGCGCCATGATGACGACCGAGAAGGTCTCGCCAAAACTCATTTCGGCCGGAAGCTGGCTGAGGAAATAGAGCTCCGGATCAAAGAGGATGGTGCCCGAGACCCAGGAGAAGAACTGTCGGATCGATTCGATGTTGAGGCAGACGATAACGCCGAGCGCGACGCCGGCAAACGTGCCAACGATGCCGATAGCAGCACCCGTCATGAAAAAGATCCGCATGATGGCGCCGGAACTCGCGCCCATCGTGCGCAGGATTGCGATATCGGAGCCCTTGTCCTTCACCAGCATGATCAGGCCCGAGATGATGTTGAGTGCCGCGACCAGCACGATCAGGGTCAGGATCATGAACATCACGTTGCGTTCAACCTGAAGCGCCGAGAAGAACGTCTGGTTGCGTTGGCGCCAGTCGGTAATGAAAATCTGGCGACCGGCAGCCTGCTCCACCAGCGGACGCATGTCCTCGACATTGTCGGGGTGATCGATGAACAGTTCGATCGACTGCACCAGCCCTTCGGCATTGAAATAGAGCTGCGATTCCTCAAGCGGCATGTAGATGATCGTCGCGTCATATTCCGACATGCCGATCTCGAAGACACCCGACACCGGATAGGATTTAACGCGCGGATTGACGCCCATCGGTGTCACGTCGCCTTCGGGCGAAATCAGAGTGATCTGGTCGCCGGCCGAAATGCCGAGCTGCGAGGCAAGCCTGGACCCGACGAGAACGCCCTGCCCCGATGCAAAGCCGACGATATCGCCCTGCTTGATGTTGCCGGCGACTTCCGTGACCTTTTCAAGGTCTTCCGGCCGTACGCCGCGCACAAGAGCGCCGGAACCGGCGCCACCCTTGCCGGATGCCAGCGTCTGTCCCTCGACAAGCGGCAGGGCCATCTTGACGCCGGGAACGGCAGCGAATTTCTTGGTCAGTTCGGCGTAATCGGTGAACGGCTGGTCGATCGGCTGGATCACCATATGGCCGTTGATTCCGAGAATGCGGGAAATCAGTTCGGTGCGGAAACCGTTCATGACCGCCATAACGATGATCAGGGTGGCGACGCCGAGCATGATGCCGACGAAAGAAAAGCCCGCGATGACCGAGATGAAGGCTTCCTTGCGGCGCGAGCGCAGGTAGCGCCAGGCGACCATTCGCTCGAACGACGAGAAAGCGCCAGCCCGCGGAGACTTGTCGACCTTCTCTGGTTCACCACTCGTCGCGATGCTCGCCATTCACGCTTCCTTACACATGGAGCGCGCGGGAGGCTTCCCGCGCTGCTGTATCAGATATGCCTGCCTAGCCTGTCGTCAGACTGGCCCGGCGAGACGTCGGTGTCCGATCATCCGGCGACGCGGTTGAGCGCCGCTTCGAGCGTCATGACGTCACGGGCTGCGGACTTGCGGTCCTTGACCTCGACCTCGCCGTTGGCGGCGGAGCGCGGACCGACGATTATCTGTACCGGAACACCGATCAGATCCGCTGTCGCGAACTTGGTGCCGGCGCGTTCGTCGGTATCGTCAAGCAGCACGTCCTTACCGGCCTTGTTGAGCTTTGCGTAGAGATCTTCCGACAGACGATCGCATGCCTCGTCACCGGGCTTCATGTTGATCACCACGACATCGAACGGCGCAACGGATGCCGGCCAGATGATTCCGTTATCGTCATGCGATGCTTCGATGATGGCGGGAACAAGGCGTGTCGGCCCGATGCCGTAGGATCCCATGTGGACAAGATGTTCCTTGCCATCAGGGCCCTGCACCTTTGCGCCCATCGGCTCGGAATATTTCGTGCCGAAATAGAAGATATGGCCGACTTCGATGCCGCGGGCAGAGAGGCGATCGGCATCCGGGATCTGATCGAAGGCCGATTCGTCGTGCATTTCGGACGTTGCAGCGTAGACCGATGTCCACTTGTCAAAGATCGCCTGCATGCCGGCGACATCGTCGAAATCGGTGTCTTCGCCGGGAATGTCGAAATTGACGAAGTCGCGGTGCGAAAACACTTCCGACTCACCGGTTTCGGCAAGGATGATGAACTCGTGGCTGTGGTTGCCGCCGATCGGGCCGGTATCGGCACGCATCGGAATGGCGCGCAGTCCCAGCCGATCGAAGGTGCGCAGATAGGCCGCGAACATCTTGTTATACGAATGGACGGCGTCTTCCTTGTTCAAATCGAAGGAATAGGCATCCTTCATCAGGAATTCGCGCGAACGCATGGTGCCGAAACGCGGACGGATCTCGTCGCGGAACTTCAGCTGAATATGATAGAGGTTGAGCGGCAAGCTTTTGTAGGACTTGACGTAGGACCGGAAGATATCCGTGATCATTTCCTCGTTCGTCGGTCCGTAGAGCATCGGCCGCTCCTGGCGGTCCTTGATGCGCAGCATTTCCTTGCCGTAGGCGTCGTAGCGACCGCTTTCCTGCCACAACTCGGCCGACTGCAGCGTCGGCATCATCAGCTCGACGGCGCCTGCCCGGTTCTGCTCTTCGCGGACGATCTTGTTGACCTTGTCCAGCACGCGCTTGCCAAGCGGCAGCCAGGAATAGATGCCCTGGCTCTGCTGACGGATCATGCCCGCACGCAGCATCAGCCGGTGCGAGACGATTTCCGCTTCCTTGGGGTTTTCCTTCAGGATGGGCATAAAATAGCGGGACAGACGCATGGACGTTTCCGGTTTCCGAGGCGTTCCCCAGATAACAAGGGAATCGGCCGTTTCTTGGTTTAAACTTTGACGGCGTACATAGCCGTTCGAGGGCGCAAATGGAACCCATAGCGCACGCTGCGGAACAGCAGATTGCGCTTGCAACGACTGGAGCTCAACGGTTTGATGACAAGCCCTGCGACAAATTCGTCCACGGGAAATTTTTGCCAAACTGTGTCAAAAATGCAAAAAAATCGAGTGACAAAGCACATTCGTTGGGCTAGGTTCAGCTCACAAAAGAGGCAAGGAGTTCAAATTCTTGCCAGTTCGCGGTCAAGTCTTGGGAGGATCAGATCTCTGGCGCGCTCGTCGCAGCCCCGGCAACGGAATGAGTATCACGCGAAACTGAAAAACAAGGCTTAACCGCCTTGTTTTTTTTTGGCCTGCTCACAGGCCGGGCCGCTTCTGCAGAAATCCAGAACGAAAGCTGCAATTCGTCGCTGCTATGCCTGAAGAAAATGACAGCCGGATGACACGTCCGCCAGCAGCGCCCTACTCAAATGTCGGCATGAAGTTGGGAATGCTGTCGATCCCGAAGCCGAAATAGGTGGAGGCGAGATGGTAGGTGAGGTAGAGCGCCGCCGAGATCACGGTCGTCAACAAGATGACCCTGCCTCCGCGGAATCGAACGGGCGCACTTTCAACCGTCCCGATCATCACTTCCCCATCATCCTGCTGACTGCGATAGCCAAGCGGCAGGACGGCGAACAGAACCGTCCACCAGAGAATGAAATAGATCGCAGCGACGGTCAGCAATGGCATGATGTGTCTCCTCCGCACTACCTATAGAACAGAGGATGCCGGGCGCAAAGGACGAGGTCGATATTTCCCGTCCGGCCAAGCTCTGCGAGATTGATTCCGCAGACGCAGCCAACATGCTGAAATGCTGACACATCTGCCCGGCCCCGAACCCTCTTGACGCTTACAGCGAGAAGAAGGTGTCGGAGGCCGCGGGCAGACTTGGTTTGGCGACGGCGCCTTAGACCTTGGAGACGAACACCGTCACGACCGGCTTCTTGCCCCAGGCCAGGTTGGCGGCGGAGCGGACGGAGCGACGCACGGCTTCGCGTAGCATGTCGAGATCCTTGCGGCGGGCGCGCGGAATGCTTTCGATGGCATTGAGGACCGCGTCATAGAGCGTGTCTTCCATGTCCTCGCCCTCATAGTCGAGCTCGGGCATGCCGAAGGCGACGACATCGGGATCGCTCAGGAAGTCGAAGCGGCTGTCGAGCAGGACGTTGACGGAGACGTGACCGGCAAAGGAGAGCTTGCGGCGGTCGCCGATGCCCATTTCCTCGAAGTCGCCGATCAGCTTGCCGTCCTTGAAGACGCGGCCATGGGGCGCATCGTCGATGACCTGGGCCGGACCTGGTGCGAGACGCAGGATATTGCCGTTGCGAACACGCGGTATGTTTTTGATGCCGGCGGTGGCGCCAAGCGCTGCCTGGGCGGTAAGGTGGGCTGCCTCGCCGTGAACAGGCACGAGGATCTCCGGTCTCGTCCACTCGTACATCTTCAGAAGTTCATTGCGGCGCGGGTGGCCGGAAACATGCACAAGCGCATCCGAGTCGGTGATGATCTTGATGCCCTGTTCGATCAGCGCGTTCTTGATCTCGATGATCGGCTTTTCGTTGCCCGGAATGGTGCGCGAGGAGAATACGACCGTATCGCCAGCTGCGAAGGCGACGTTGCGCATCTCGTCGCGGGAGATCTTGGCAAGCGCTGCGCGCGACTCGCCCTGGCTGCCCGTCAGGATCACGACGACCTTGTCGCGCGGGATGTAGCCGAACTCGTCTTCGGAGATGAAGGGCTTGATGCCTTCCATGATACCGAGATCACGGGCAACGGCAACGACGCGCTTCAGCGACGAGCCGAGCAGCAGCACTTCGCGGCCGGCGGCGTCCGCTGCTTCGGCGATCGAGCGGATGCGGCCGACATTCGACGAGAAGGTGGTGATCGCCACCCTGCCCGCAGCATTTTGGATGACCTGGCGCAGGCCTTCCGACACTTCTTCTTCGGAGGGGGAAACGCCTTCGCGCAGCGCATTGGTGCTGTCGCACATCAGTGCGAGAACGCCCTCGTCGCCGATCGCGCGGAAACGGTTCTCGTCGGTCAGTGGCCCGAGCGACGGCGCATGGTCGATCTTCCAGTCGCCGGTATGGACGACATTTCCGAGCGGCGTGCGGATGACCAGCGACATCGGCTCTGGGATCGAGTGGTTGACGCCGACGGCTTCGATCTCGAACGGGCCGACATTGATGCGGTCGCCAGCCTTGAAGATGGTGATCGGGATTTCGGCGCGCGTGCCTTCGTAATTCCGCTTTGCTTCCAGCATGCCCGCGGTAAACGGCGAGGCGTAGACCGGCACGTTGAGGCCGGGCCACAGATCATTCATGGCGCCGTAATGATCCTCATGCGCGTGCGTGATGATCATCGCCTTGATGTTTTTCTTCTGGGCCGTCAGAAACCGGATATCGGGTAGGACAAGATCCACGCCTGGCAGGTCCGGACCTGGAAAAGTGACGCCGCAATCGACCATGATCCACTGCCGCTTGTCCGGCGTTCCGTAGCCGTAGAGAGCGAGGTTCATGCCGATCTCACCCACGCCGCCAAGCGGCAGGAACACCAGTTCGTCCTGTTTAGCCATTTTTATTGTTATTCCGTTCTTGCAAAAAATACATCGCCTGCTGCGATCGGCATCAAAGAGCCATGGCCGGTATCAAGCAGCAGAAATCCAGTGTCATCGATACCTGCGAATGTGCCGTTTAGCGAGCGCTCAGGTAGATTTACCGTAATTTTCTCACCAATTCCGCATGCGACGCGGCGCCATCTGTCGACGACTGTGGTAATACCCCGACCCTCGTCCCATTCCTCCAGAACTGTCGCCATCTCCCTGAAAAGATGTGCGAAGACATCCTCTGGCGACGCAGAAGACCCTTGGTCGTGGAGACGTGTGACACCGTAGGGTGCGCTATCGGGCATGTGGCGAATATTGATGCCGATGCCAATCACGAGCGCACGGTGGCCGCCCGGAAGCGCTTCGCTTTCAATGAGGATACCGCAGGTTTTCTTGCGGCCGATCAGGATATCGTTCGGCCATTTGACCTCGAGCGGCTCTCCACCGGTGGGAAGAACGGCCCGCAGGGCGGCGTGAACAGCGACAGCGACAGCAAGCGGGAGCGACGAGAGGCGCTCTGGTGGCGCCGGATCGATCAGCAGCAGCGAGGCATAGAGATTGCCGGGCTCTGACGTCCAGGCGCGGCCGCGGCGACCACGGCCGTCTGTCTGGCGGCTGGCGGTCAACCACAACAAACCGGCTTCGCCCGCACGGGCGCGGGCGAGGCATTCTGTGTTGGTGGAGCCGACCTCGTTCAGGGCTTCGTGACGAAACGCATCGAGCGACAGGCTTCGGCCCCTCAACGTCATCCTCAGAAGAACGACTTCGCTGCAGCGCTGGCGGCCGAGCCGATCGGTCCACCGATCAGCACATAGGCGACGACGAACAGGCCGGACAGGCCGAAGATCAGACGTAGTTCGCCGGAGACACGGGCGAACTGACCCTTCGGCTCATCAAACCACATCAGCTTGACGATGCGCAGGTAGTAGTAGGCGCCGACGACGGAAGAGAGCACGCCGATGATTGCCAGCGCATAGAGCTTAGCCTCGATCGCCGCCACGAACACGAAGTACTTGGCGAAGAAGCCTGCGAGCGGCGGAATGCCGGCCATCGAGAACATCAGCGCCGTCAGCACCAGCGCCATGAAGGGCTTGGTCGAGGAAAGACCTGCGAGATCTTTCACGGTTTCGACATAGGTACCGTCTTCGCGGCGCATCGCCATGATGCAGGCAAAGGTGCCGAGCGTCATCACCATGTAGATGGTCATGTAGAGCACGACGCCGGAGACGCCGGTCTCTGTGCCGGCAGAAAGGCCGACCAGTGCGTAGCCCATGTGGCCGATCGAGGAATAGGCCATCAGGCGCTTGATGTTCTTCTGGCCAATCGCTGCGAATGAACCGAGCAGCATGGATGCGATCGCCACGAAGACGATGATCTGGCGCCAGTCAGACAGTATCGGCAGGAAGGCTTCCGATACGACGCGAACCAGGATTGCCATGGCCGCAACCTTGGGCGCCGACGCGAAGAAGGCCGTCACCGGTGTCGGTGCACCTTCGTATACGTCAGGCGTCCACATGTGGAACGGCACGGCAGAGATCTTGAAGCAGGCGCCGGCGAGGATGAAGACCATGCCGAAGATGAGGCCGAGGCCGCGCTCTTCAGACGACAGAACGGTAGCGATTTCGTCAAAGCCGGTATTGCCGGTGAAGCCGTAGACCAGCGACATGCCGTAGAGCATCATGCCCGACGACAGGGCGCCGAGGACGAAGTACTTGAGGCCCGCTTCCGTGGAGCGGAGGTTGTCGCGGCTGAAGGCAGCGACAACATAGAGCGCCAACGACATCAGCTCGAGGCCGAGATAGAAGGCGAGCAGGTCGTTGGCCGAGATCAGCACCATCATGCCGAGCGTCGCGAGAACCAGGAGAACCGGGAATTCGAACTTGTCGAGTTCCAGCGCCTTGGCCTGTCCCATCGACATGACCATGGCGGTGATCGATCCGATCAGTGCCAGGATCTTCATGAAGCGGGCGAACGTATCCGATACGAAGGCGCCGCCAAAGGCCTGGCCGTCGCCGGTCATGAAGATCAGCATGGCGCCTACGACCGCCAGAAGGGCGATCGCAAGACCGGTGACCAGCGGGGCGGATTTCTCGCCGGAGAAGACGCCAATCATCAGAAGGGCGAGCGCGCCTACGGCCAGGATGACTTCCGGCAGGGCCAGACGCAGGCTTTGGCTCAAGAGTTCAGCGGTCATGTCCAGTTTCGTCCCGTCTCAGTGCACATTGAGTGCAAGGTTCTTTGCTGCGGCCAAGGCTGCGGAGTAATTGTTCACCACGAGATCCACCGAGGCTGCGGTCGCGTTAAGGACCGGCATTGGATAGAAACCGTAGAAAATCGTGAGCGCGACCAGTGGGTAGAGCAGGAACTTCTCTCGCGTCGAAAGGTCGAGAAGTGCCTTCAGCTTTTCCTTTTCCAGTGCCCCGAAAATGACCCGGCGATAAAGCCAGAGCGCATAGGACGCGGAAAGGATGACGCCGGTGGCGGCAAACAGTGCCACCCAGGTGTTGACCCGGAAGACGCCCATGATCGTCAGGAATTCGCCGACAAAGCCGGATGTGCCCGGAAGACCGACATTCGCCATGGTGAGGATCATGAAGGCGACGGCGTATTTCGGCATGTTGTTGACGAGACCACCGTAAGCCGAGATCTCGCGGGTATGGAGGCGGTCGTAGACAACGCCGACGCAGAGGAAGAGCGCGCCGGAGACGATGCCATGCGACAGCATCTGGAAGATCGCACCCTGAACGCCCTGCTGGTTTGCCGCAAAGATGCCCATCGTGACGTAGCCCATATGGGCAACCGACGAATAGGCGATCAGCTTCTTGATGTCGTCCTGCATCATCGCCACCAGTGAGGTGTAGATGATGGCAATGACGGACAGCGCGAACACCATCGGCGCGAAGTACTCGGATGCCAGCGGGAACATCTGCAAGAGGATACGGATCATGCCGTAGCCGCCGAGCTTCAGCATGACGCCGGCCAGGATGACCGAACCTGCGGTCGGAGCCTGAACGTGCGCATCCGGAAGCCAGGTGTGGACCGGCCACATCGGCATCTTGACCGCGAAGGCTGCAAAGCATGCAAGCCACAGCCAGGTCTGAACGCCGGCCGGGAAGCCGAACTTCAGAAGCTCGGTCATATCGGTCGTGCCGGCCTGCCAGTACATGGCCATCACGGCCAGCATCATCAGAACCGAACCAAGCAGCGTATAGAGGAACAGCTTGTAGGATGCGTAGACGCGATCCTTGCCGCCCCAGACGCCGATGATGATGAACATCGGGATCAGAGTCGCTTCGAAGAAGATGTAGAAAAGCACGATATCGAGGCCGACGAAGACGCCGGTCATGGCCACCTGCAGGAGCAGGAAGGAAATCATGTATTCCTTGACGCGCTTCTCGATCGCTTCCCAGCTGGCAAGCACGCAGAACGGCATCAGGAATGTCGTCAGGATGACGAACAACATGGAAATGCCGTCGACGCCGAGATGATAGGAAATCCCCGTGCTCAGCCACTCATGCTTTTCGACCATCTGGAAGCCCGGGTTCGAATTGTCGAAACCGATCCAGATGAACAGAGAGACGATAAAGGTGACGACCGTCGTCAGGAGCGCGATGTTGAGCACGTTGCGGCGACCGTTCGCCCCCTCGCCGTTTGTCAGCAAGAGGAGGAGAACGCCGACCAGCGGCAGGAAGGTGACCGTCGAGAGAATTGGCCAGTCGGTCATTACATTGAGCTCCCGAGCATCATCCATGTGACGAGGGCGGCGACGCCGATCAGCATCGCGAACGCGTAGTGATAAAGGTAACCGGACTGCAGCTTGACCACCCGGTCGGTGATATCGACCACGCGGGCGGCGACGCCGTTGGGGCCGTAGTTATCGATGACGGCGACGTCACCCTTCTTCCACAGGAAGCGGCCGAGAGCCTTGGCCGAGCGGACGAAGAGGAAGTCGTAGAGTTCGTCGAAATACCACTTGTTCAGCAGGAACTGGTAGAGGCCCTGCTGCGAAGCGGCGAGACGCTTCGGGGTTTCTGGCGACTTGATGTAGAAGTACCAGGCGGTGACAAGTCCGATCAGCATGGCGATGAATGGCGACAGCGCCACCAGTGCCGGCACGTGGTGGAACTCGTGCAGCAGTTCGTTCTGCTCCGACGTGAACAGCGCGCCCTTCCAGAAGGCGTCGTAGTCGTGGCCGTAGAAGAATTCCTTGAACACGACACCAGCGAGCACTGCGCCGGCTGCCAGGATGTAGAGCGGCACCAGCATGACGTTGGGGCTCTCATGGACGTGATGCATCACTTCATGGCTCGCACGCGGCTTGCCGAAGAAGGTGAGGAAGATCAGGCGCCACGAATAGAAGCTCGTGAACATCGCGGCAATGACCAGCAGAGTGAAGGCAAAGCCTGCAACCGGCGAATGGGACGCGTAGGTTGCCTCGATGATGAAGTCCTTCGAGAAGAAGCCTGCAAAACCGATCGGCGTGAACGGAATGCCGACGCCGGTGATGGCAAGCGTGCCGATCAGCATCATGGCGAAGGTCAGCTTGATGTGGCTGCGCAGGCCGCCCATGTGGCGCATGTCCTGCTCGCCATCGACGGCGTGGATGACCGAGCCGGCGCATAGGAACAGGAGAGCCTTGAAGAAGGCATGCGTGAACAGGTGGAATACAGCGGCGCCATAAGCGCCGACGCCAAGCGCCACGAACATGTAGCCGAGCTGCGAACAGGTCGAGTAGGCAATAACGCGCTTGATGTCGTTTTGCACGAGGCCGACGGTTGCCGCGAAGAAAGCGGTGATCGCGCCGATGATGGTGACGATGGTCAGCGCATCCGGCGACAGTTCAAACACTGGCGACATGCGGGCGACAAGGAAGACGCCGGCGGTGACCATGGTTGCTGCGTGGATGAGGGCCGAGACCGGGGTCGGGCCTTCCATCGCGTCCGGCAACCAGGTGTGCAGCAGGAACTGCGCCGACTTGCCCATGGCGCCCATGAACAGCAGCAGGCAGACGACGGTGAGTGCTGTCGCCCGTGTCAGTTCCATGCCGAAGATGTTGGCGATGACCTGGGTGGCTTCAGGCGCACCTTCAGCCGGCAGGTAGTTGGCGGCTGCGGCAAAGATGGTTTCGAAGCTGATCGAACCGAACAGAACGAACAGGCCGGCGATCCCGAGAATGAAGCCGAAGTCGCCGACGCGGTTGACGATGAACGCCTTCATGGCCGCAGCCGATGCGGACGGCTTCTTGTACCAGAAGCCAATCAGCAGATAGGACGCGAGACCCACGCCTTCCCAGCCGAAGAACATCTGCGCCAGGTTGTCGGACGTGATCAGCATCAACATCGCGAAGGTAAACAGCGACAGGTAAGCGAAGAACCGCGGGCGATGCGGATCGTGGTGCATGTAGCCGATCGAGTAGATATGTACGAGCGTCGACACGGAGTTGACCACGACGAACATGATCGCGCTCAGCGTATCGATGCGGAACGCCCATTCGACGTCGATGCCGCCCGACTGCATCCACTGCATCACCGGAACCTTGATGACTTCGCCGGCTTCGCCGTGGTGAAGGGCCACGTTGAAGAAGACGATCCAGGAGAGGATCGCCGCGATGATCATCAGACCGCTGGTGACGTATTCGGAAGCCTTGGCACCGATCTGGCGGCCGAACAGGCCGGCGATCAGGAAGCCGATCAGGGGAAGAAAGACGATTGCCTTGTAGATCATGACCCGATCAGCCCTTCATCATATTGACGTCTTCGACCGCGATCGAGCCGCGGTTGCGGTAGAAGACGACGAGAATTGCAAGACCGATGGCGGCTTCCGCAGCAGCGACGGTCAGAATGAACAGTGCGAACACCTGGCCGACGATGTCGTTCAGGAAGGATGAGAAGGCCACCATGTTGAGGTTGACCGCGAGCAGGATCAGCTCGACCGACATCAGGATGATGATGACGTTCTTGCGGTTCAGGAAGATGCCGAACACGCCGAGCGTGAACAGGATGGCACTGACCGTGAGATAGTGGGAAAGACCGATTTCCATGTTTGTTGTTCCTTGTTCCCGCTACCTTCAGAGACCCTGGCCGGACTTGACCTTGACCACCTCGACGGCGGTTTCGGGCGTCCGTGCGACCTGCCTGGAAATATCCTGGCGCTTGACGTTGGTGCGATGGCGCAGCGTCAGCACGATGGCGCCGATCATTGCGACCAGAAGCACCATGCCGGCGAGCTGGAAGAAATAGACGTAATTCGTATAGAGCACATCGCCGAGAGCGGCCGTGTTGGTGCGCACGGCAGGGTTCGGGATCGGCATTGTGATGGAACTCGCCGCCTCAGGCGCCAGAACCGAGCCGCCGATCACGACGATCAGTTCAGCCGCGAGGATCAGCCCGATGACGATGCCGATCGGCGCGTATTGAAGAATACCGGAGCGCAGTTCGGCAAAGTCGATGTCGAGCATCATCACGACGAACAGGAAGAGAACCGCGACCGCGCCGATATAGACGACGAGCAGGATCATCGCCAGGAACTCGGCCCCGGTCAGCAGGAACAGTCCCGCCGAGTTGAAGAAGGTGAGGATGAGGAAGAGCACCGAATGGACCGGGTTCTTGGCCGAGATGACCATGAACGCCGACGCCACCGCGATGAACGCGAAGATGTAGAAAAAGATAGCCTGCAGACCCATCGTGGTGCCTTTTCGTTCCTCATCGGGCGGCGCTTCCAAAAAGCCCCCTGCCCGTCAGAACCCGGCGCTTCGAACGCACCGAGATTAAATGACCAATGCTTGCCCGGCGCCCGATCAGAGCGACGGCATGCTCGCCCTGTTACCGGTAGGGCGAGTCGATCCCGATGTTGCGCGCAATTTCACGCTCCCAACGATCGCCGTTTTCGAGAAGACGTGCCTTGTCGAAATACAGTTCTTCGCGGGTTTCCGTCGAGAATTCGAAATTCGGACCTTCGACGATAGCATCGACCGGGCAGGCTTCCTGGCAGAAGCCGCAGTAGATGCACTTCACCATGTCGATATCGTAACGAACCGTGCGGCGCGTACCGTCGTTGCGGCGCGGGCCGGCTTCAATGGTGATCGCCTGGGCGGGACAGATCGCCTCGCACAGCTTGCAGGCGATGCAACGCTCTTCGCCATTCGGATAGCGGCGCAGTGCGTGTTCACCACGGAAGCGCGGCGAGACCGGGCCCTTTTCGAACGGGTAGTTGATCGTCGCCTTCTGCTTGAAGAAATACCTCATCGACAGGAAGAAGGCGCCGACGAATTCCTTCAGGAACAGCGAGTTGATAGCCTGGGCAATAGCCATCTTATTCTCCAATGATGCCGAGTGACGAACGGGCCATGATCATGCCCATCCCATCAGTTTCAGCACGAATGCAACGATCACGACCATGGCGAGCGACAGAGGCAGAAACACCTTCCAGCCGAGACGCATGAGTTGGTCGTAGCGATAGCGCGGTACGAAGGCCTTCACCATAGCGAACATGAAGAAGACCATGGAGCCTTTCAGCATGAACCAGATGATGCCGGGAACCCAGTTGAGGAACCAGACGTCTACCGGCGGCAGCCAGCCTCCGAGGAAAAGAATAGTGGTCAGCGAGCACATCATCAGGATGGCGGCATATTCGCCGAGCATCAGCATCATGTATGGCGCTGACGAATACTCGACCATGTAACCGGCGACAAGTTCGGATTCCGCTTCCGGCAAATCGAACGGGGGACGGTTGGTTTCTGCCAAGGCCGAGATGAAGAAGATCACGAACATCGGGAACAGTGCCAGCCAGTGCCAGTCGAGGAACGAGGCCGGCAGACCCATCATCGTGCCGAGGCCGTCATGCTGTGCATTGACGATGTCGGTCAGGTTGAGCGAGCCGACGCAGAGCAGGACCGAGACGATGACGAAGCCGATAGAGACTTCGTAGGACACCATCTGCGCTGCGGAGCGGAGCGCACCGAGGAACGGGTATTTCGAGTTCGATGCCCAGCCGGCCATGATGATGCCGTAGACTTCGAGCGACGAGATCGCGAAGACGTAGAGGATACCGACATTGATGTTGGCGATAACCCAGTTCTGGCTGAACGGGATGACCGCCCAGGTAGCCAGCGCCAGCGTCACCGAAATCAGTGGAGCCAGAAGGAAGACGCCCTTGTTGGCGCCAGCCGGAATGATCGGCTCCTTCAGGATGAACTTCAAAAGGTCGGCGAAGGACTGGAACAGACCGAACGGACCAACGACGTTGGGACCACGGCGCAGCTGAACGGCCGCCCAGATCTTGCGGTCGGCGAGAAGGATATAGGCAATGAAGACCAGAAGGCAGACCAGGAGCAGAAGAGACTGCCCAACCATGATCAGTGCCGGCCAAACGTAGGTCCAGAAGAACGAATCCATGTTCATATTACTCCGCCGCAACCTGGAAATTGTTGCGGGCCAGTGCCGAGCACTCCGCCATGACGGCAGATGCGCGGGCGATCGGGTTGGTCAGATAGAAATCCTTGATCGGCGTCGTGAAGCCGCCCTTGGAAAGCTCAACGGATTTCAGGCCGAGGGTGGCGATGTCGTTGACCGAACCGGTCGCGATCTCGTCGAGATCCGCAAAATGCGGGTGATCCGCATAGAGCTTCGCACGCAGAGCATAAAGCGAATCGAACGGCAGCTTCTTGCCGAGCACATCGGACAGGGCGCGGATGATTGCCCAATCCTCGCGGGCTTCGCCCGGCGCGAAGCCGGCACGGTTGCCCATCTGGACGCGGCCTTCGGTGTTGACCCAGGTTCCAGACTTTTCCGTGTAGGTCGCTGCCGGCAGGATGACGTCGGCGGTATGCGCGCCGTTGTCGCCGTGGCTGCCGATATAGACGGTGAACTTGGCGTATTTCGTCGAGAACTCCATCTCGTCGGCGCCAAGCAGGAAGAGAACGTCCATCGACTTCAGCATGGTTGCGGCATTGGCACCCTTGGCACCCGGCACGAAGCCGAGATCGAGGCCACCTACGCGCGATGCTGCGGTGTGCAGGACGCCGAAACCGTTCCACTCGTCGGTCAGCGCGCCAACGGAACCGGCAAGCTTTGCCGCTGCCTGGAGAATCGCGAGACCATCCGGACGCGAGAGAGCCCCCTGCCCTACGATGATCATCGGGTTCTTCACGCCGCGCAGCTTTTCCGCAAAGCTGTTGCTTCCCGACGAAAGCTCGGCAAGCGAGTCCGGGCCGGCGCCGAGATAATCATAGGCGTAGCGGAGTTCGCTTACTTCGCCGATCACGCCGATCGGGAAGTTGCCGCGACGGAAACGCTTGCGAATGCGGGCGTTTAGAACCGAAGCTTCATAGCGCGGGTTGGCGCCGATCAGGAGCAAGCCACCGGCCTGTTCGATGCCTTCGATGGTCGGGTTGAAGATGTAGCTGCCGCGACCAAGCGACGGATCGAGCGCCGTCCCGTCCTGGCGACAATCGAGGTTTTCCGAACCGAGCGAGTTCATCAGCGACTTCAGCGCGTACATTTCCTCGACCGAAGCCAGATCGCCGGCAATTGCGCCGATCTTGTCCCCTGATGTCGCGGAAACAGCGGTCTTGATCGCTGCGAAGGCTTCGGCCCAGCTTGCAGCCTGCAGACGGCCGTCCTTGCGGACGTAAGGGCGATCGAGGCGCTGGGTCTTCAAACCGTCCCAGATGAAGCGGGTCTTGTCCGAGATCCACTCTTCGTTCACCTGCTCGTTGACGCGCGGCATGATGCGCATCACTTCGCGGCCGCGGGTGTCGACGCGAATTGCGGAGCCGACGGCATCCATGACGTCGATCGATTCGGTCTTGTTCAGTTCCCAAGGACGGGCCGTGAAGGCGAACGGCTTGGAGGTGAGCGCACCGACGGGGCAGAGATCGACGACGTTGCCCTGAAGCTCCGAGGTCATCGCATGCTCAAGGTAGGTCGTGATTTCGGCATCTTCGCCGCGGCCGATCAGGCCAAGCTCGGAAATGCCGCCGACTTCGGTCGTGAAGCGAACGCAGCGCGTGCAGTGGATGCAGCGGTTCATCACGGTCTTGACGAGCGGGCCGATATACTTGTCTTCGACGGCGCGCTTGTTTTCGGTGTAGCGCGAGCTATCGATGCCGAAGGCCATCGCCTGGTCCTGCAGGTCGCATTCGCCACCCTGGTCGCAGATCGGGCAATCCAGCGGATGGTTGATCAGCAGGAATTCCATCACGCCTTCGCGGGCCTTCTTGACCATCGGCGTGTTGGTGAAGACTTCCGGCAGTTCGCCATTCGGGCCGCCGCGAATATCGCGCACGCCCATCGCGCAGGATGCCGCCGGCTTTGGCGGGCCACCCTTTACCTCGATCAGGCACATGCGACAGTTGCCTGCCACGGACAGACGCTCGTGGAAACAAAAGCGCGGGATTTCGGCGCCGGCTTCCTCACACGCCTGAAGCAGCGTGAAATGATCCGGGACTTCGATTTCCTTGCCGTCTACCTTCAGCTTCGTCATCGTCTTAACTACGTCCTCAGTTCATCCATCAGCCGTCTCGCCGAGGGACACATTCCTTACTTCAACAGCGCCCTCGCCTGGCCGACCCAGTCGCCCCGCGAAATGCGCCCATCGAAACCCAAGTCGTCTTCGAACCGGGCAATATCTGTTTCGGACCAAGCGGCGATCGCGGCAAGCCCGCCAACACCTTTGTCCTTCGAATTCTTTCCAACCTTCGGGCTGATGCCGTCCGGTTACTCCGCTGCTTCCAGAACTGCGCCGTGCGAGGTCGAGTCCTTCGTGTACTGGTCGATACGCGCCTCGATTTCAGGGCGGAAATTGCGGATCAGGCCCTGGACCGGCCAAGCGGCCGCATCACCCAGCGCACAGATCGTGTGACCCTCGATCTGCTTCGAGACCTGAAATAGCATGTCGATTTCGCGCTTCTGCGCGTTGCCGCGCACCATGCGCTCGAGAACGCGCATCATCCAGCCCGTGCCTTCGCGGCAAGGTGTACACTGGCCGCAGCTCTCGTGCTTGAAGAAGGCTGCGATGCGCCAGATCGCCTTGATGACGTCGGTCGACTTGTCCATGACGATCATGCCGCCCGTGCCGAACGACGATTTCACGTCGCGCATGCCGTCAAAGTCCATGATGGCATCGGCCATGTCTTCGCCGCGAACGATCGGGCAGGACGCGCCGCCGGGAATGACGCCGAGAAGGTTATCCCAACCGCCGCGGATACCGCCGCAATGATGCTCGATGATCTCGCGGAACGACAGACCCATCGCCTCTTCAAAGGTGCAGGGCTTGTTGACGTGACCAGACACCATGAACAGCTTGGTGCCGACATTGTTCGGACGACCGATCGACGAGAACCACGAGGCTCCGCGGCGCAGAATGGTCGGCGCAACAGCGATCGATTCGACGTTGTTGACGGTCGTCGGGCAGCCGTAGAGACCCATATTGGCCGGAAACGGAGGCTTCAGGCGCGGCTGGCCCTTCTTGCCTTCGAGGCTTTCGAGGAGCGCCGTCTCTTCGCCGCAGATATAGGCACCGGCGCCGTGATGGACGTAGATGTCGAAATCCCAGCCGTTCTTGTTGTTCACGCCGAGAAGACCGGCAGCATAGCATTCATCGATCGCCGCCTGGAGGTCTTCACGCTCGCGCATGTATTCGCCGCGGACATAGATGTAGGCGGTATGCGCGTTCATGGCGAAACCGGCGATCACGCAGCCTTCGATCAGCGTATGCGGATCGTTGCGCATGATTTCACGGTCCTTGCAGGTGCCGGGTTCCGATTCGTCGGCATTGACGACAAGGTAGTGCGGGCGACCATCGGACTCCTTCGGCATGAAGGACCACTTGAGCCCGGTCGGGAAGCCTGCGCCACCACGACCGCGAAGACCGGAAGCCTTCATCTCGTTGATGATCCAGTCGCGGCCTTTCTCGATGATGATCTTCGTACCATCCCAGTGGCCACGGCTCATCGCGCCCTTCAAGGACTTGTCCTTGAGACCGTAGATATTGGTGAAAATGCGATCCTGGTCTTGCAACATGATCTATCTACCTACTCGACCGACTTTATCACATCGGATGTCATCATCAGCATGCCCGTAGTGACGGACCGAAACTTTGCCGCGCCCATCATCAGGAGCTTTCCCCTTCAGGCTTCGGCTTGCGGCTGCGCTTCGGCTTCGTCTCGCCCGAGGGAACGCCGAGCTCTGCCGGTGCGCCTTCGGCCTTGCTGCCGGTTGCCGCTGGCGCCGTGTCGGTTGTCGTCGGCGAACCTTCGCCCTTCTCGGCAACCTTGACGTTTTCGGCAGCAGCCTTCGGCGCCGTGACCGGCGTCTTCAGCGACTTGTCGGTCTCAGGCGCCGTATCCTTTGGACGACCGGCATTTGCCGGCGGCACGGATGCGCCTTCGGTCACAGCCTGTGGCTGCGGCTCGAGATTGGTGCGAACAGGCTTGATATCGTCGACCAGCGTGATCGGAGCACCGATCGGTGCCGACTCATGACGGTCGATCTGCGGACCGGTCTTGACCTCGGCGCCCTTGCCTGCCTCGAACGTGTCGATGATTTCTTCAAGACGCTCGGGGGTCAGGTCCTCGTAGGCATCCTTGAAGATGATCACCATCGGCGCGTTGACGCAGGCGCCCTGACACTCGACCTCTTCCCAGGACAACGTGCCGGTTGCATTGAGATGCAGCGGATCGTGGTGGATCTTCTTCTGACAGACCTTGATCAGGTCTTCCGAACCGCGAAGCATACAAGGCGTCGTGCCGCAGACCTGGATATGCGCACGGGTGCCGATCGGCTTCAGCTGGAACTGGGTATAGAAGGTCGCGACTTCGAGAACGCGGATATAGGCCATGTCGAGCTTGGCGGCGATATGCTCGATGGCGGAACGGGTGACCCAGCCATCCTGCTCCTGCGCACGCATCAACAACGGAATGACGGCCGACTGCTGCCGGCCTTCCGGGTATTTCCTGATCGTTGCCTCTGCCCAGACCGCATTCTCCTCGTTGAAGGAGAAGTTTGCCGGCTGGAACTGTTCTTCGGCTAGTCGACGAACGGACATGCTTTCAACGCCTTATCAGTTTATGACCCCGCACCGCGATCTCGTGAGGGTCACGAATTCGCAGGCATAGGCCGTCTTGTCTTTCTGCATGAACACGATCAGCTTCGTGCCGTTGAGTACGGATGTCTTGATCTCGTATCCCTCGGACAGGAGCGTAGCCATCGACGCCGAACCGCCGCTGACACTCGACAGCGCCTCCTGCGCCTGCGAGACCGCAGGAGCAGAGAGCACGAGAGCAGCGGCTGCGACGGCGCGAAGCATCATCAGCGGTCAACCTCACCGAACACGATGTCCAGAGAACCGAGCACCGCGGACACGTCCGCCAGCTGGTGTCCGCGACAGATGAAGTCCATCGCCTGGAGATGTGCATAACCCGGAGCGCGGATCTTGCAGCGGTAGGGCTTGTTGGTGCCGTCGGCGACCAGGAACACGCCGAATTCGCCCTTTGGCGCTTCGACGGCCGCGTAAACTTCGCCGGCCGGAACGTGGTAGCCTTCGGTGTAGAGCTTAAAGTGGTGGATCAGCGCTTCCATCGAACGCTTCATCTCGCCACGCTTTGGCGGCACGACCTTGCCGTCGGTCGAAGACACTGGGCCGGTCTTTGCGTCGCTGAGCAGACGATTGACGCACTGCTTCATGATCTTGCAGGATTCGCGCATCTCGATCATGCGGATCAGGTAGCGGTCGTAGCAATCGCCGTTCTTGCCGATCGGAATATCGAAGTCGAGGTCGGCGTAGCATTCGTAAGGCTGCGACTTGCGCAGATCCCATGCCGCGCCCGAACCGCGCACCATGACGCCGGAGAAGCCCCAGGCCCATGCATCATCGAGACTGACGACGCCGATATCGACGTTGCGCTGCTTGAAAATACGGTTGCCGGTCAGAAGGTCGTCGATGTCGTCGAGCTTTGCCGGGAATTCATCGCACCACTGGCCGATGTCTTCGACCAGTTCCACCGGCAGGTCCTGATGGACGCCGCCCGGACGGAAGTATGCCGCATGCATGCGGGCGCCGCAGGCGCGCTCATAGAACACCATCAGCTTTTCGCGTTCTTCGAAGCCCCAAAGCGGCGGGGTCAGAGCGCCGACGTCCATGGCCTGCGTCGTGACGTTCAGAAGATGCGAGAGGATACGGCCGATTTCCGAATAGAGAACGCGGATCAGCTGACCGCGGATCGGGATCTCGAGGCCGAGCAGCTTTTCGACCGCGAGCGAGTAGGCATGCTCCTGGTTCATCGGCGCGACGTAATCGAGCCGGTCGAAATAGGGCAAGGCCTGCAGATAGGTCTTGGTCTCGATAAGCTTTTCGGTGCCGCGATGCAGGAGACCGATATGCGGATCGACACGCTCGACGATCTCGCCATCCAGTTCCAGCACCAGACGCAGAACGCCGTGGGCAGCCGGATGCTGCGGACCGAAGTTGATATTGAAGTTCCGGACGTTGTGTTCCGTCATTTCAGCGCTCCGCGCTTTGGAAAATGGGCAACCGCCCGAAATTCTGCTTCATCGTCATGTCAATCAATTCAGACGGACGCAGACTTAGTAGGAACCGATCTTTCGGGGAGTGCAACCATGTTGCTGTCCTCTCCTGATATTTTCGACCGATATCACATTACCACGTCTAATCGACCCGCCTGCCCGCTCCCTCAACCAAGTCCACCCAACCCGGCAATTACCAAATCAACCGCGTCAGGTCTTCGCCTTCTCGTCACCGGGAAGAACGTAATCCGTCCCTTCCCAAGGTGAAAGGAAATCGAAGTTGCGGAATTCCTGCCGGAGTTCGACCGGTTCGTAGACGACGCGCTTGACGCTGTCGTCGTAGCGAACCTCGACGAAGCCGGTCGTCGGGAAGTCCTTGCGGAGCGGATGCCCCTCGAAACCGTAATCGGTGAGAATCCGGCGAAGATCCGGGTGACCGGTAAAGAGGATACCGTAGAGATCCCAGGCCTCGCGTTCGAACCAGTCGGCGCCCGGATAAACCGAGAATGCCGAAGGCACCGGTTCGTCCTCGCCCGTTGCAACCTTGATCCGGATACGCAGGTTCCGGTGCGGCGACAGCAGGTGGTAGACCACATCGAAACGCTTCGCACGGGCCGGATAATCGACGCCGCAGATATCGATGAAGCTGATGAAACCGCATTTCGGATCATCACGCAGGAAGGTCAGAAGCTCGATGATGTTGTCGCTGGTGGCAATCAGGTTCAGCTCGCCATAGGACATCACCGCGTCTTCGACCAGCGTCGAGCGCGATTCGCGAATGTAGGTCGAAAGCTCGCTCAGGGTCTCGGTCATCATATCCTCCTCAAGCCCTCAACGCTCGATCGTTCCGGTGCGCCGGATCTTCTTCTGCAGCAGGAGCACGCCGTAAAGCAGCGCCTCTGCCGTGGGGGGACAGCCCGGCACGTAGATGTCGATCGGCACGATGCGGTCGCAACCGCGAACGACGGAGTAGGAATAGTGATAATACCCACCGCCGTTTGCGCATGATCCCATCGAGATGACGTAACGTGGCTCCGGCATCTGGTCATAGACCTTGCGAAGCGCAGGCGCCATCTTGTTGGTCAGCGTTCCCGCTACAATCATCACGTCCGACTGGCGCGGCGAAGCGCGTGGCGCAAAGCCGAAACGCTCGACGTCATAACGCGGCATGGAAAGCTGCATCATTTCGACGGCGCAGCAGGCCAGACCGAACGTCATCCACATCAGCGAGCCGGTACGGGCCCAGTTGATCAGCTCGTCGGTGGAGGTGACGAGAAAACCCTTGTCGGCGAGCTCATTGTTGATCTCGCCAAAGAACGCGTCGTCGCTGCCAATTGGCTTGCCGGTATTCGGGTCGATAATACCCTTGGACTTCGGCGCGACGAGAGTTGTGCCGCTATCGACTACTCCCATTCCAGCGCTCCTTTTTTCCATTCGTAGATAAAGCCGATCGTGAGGACACCCAGGAACACCATCATAGACCAGAAGCCGAACCAGCCGATTTCACCGAAGGACACAGCCCAAGGGAACAGGAAGGCAACTTCGAGGTCGAAAATGATGAACAGAATCGACACGAGATAGAAGCGGATGTCGAACTTCATGCGGGCATCGTCGAAGGCATTGAAGCCGCATTCGTAGGCGGAAAGCTTTTCCGAATCAGGCGCCTTGTAGGCAACGGCGAAAGGCGCGATGAGAAGCGCCAGACCGATCACCAAGGATATACCGATGAAGATCGCGATCGGGACGTAGGAAGTGAGGAGTTCACTCATGATATTCGATCCCTGCTTGCCTTTAGCGCCGGGCGACGCTCGAACATGAATTCGACAAGCGTACGTGCATTGCAACAAGGCGTGACTAGCGCAGCGTGAGGAAAGGCGCAAGCCCTTTGAGTCCCCCTCACCTACCAATAATACTCCACTGGAAAACACCAGTTCGTTCGCCAACAAATCAGTACCCGACATGTTCCCGGCCAAGGGTCTGCCGACGGTCTTCTAACGATGGAGTTTCATTCAGGAATAGCGATTCGAGAGGCGCGGCGGACGGACGTTGCAACTCTCAGCGCGACAGGTGGGTTCGACGACCCGATCATTCCCCATCCCGGTGAGGATAGAGACGCTTGATCAGTTTTGAGGAAAGAAAGTAAATGGCGCGAGTGACGGGGCTCGAACCCGCGACCTCCGGCGTGACAGGCCGGCACTCTAACCAACTGAGCTACACCCGCGCATATTGCCGACTTTACGGCGCCGCATCATTTGGACACGACGTTCGAGGAAGAAGAATGGCGCGAGTGACGGGGCTCGAACCCGCGACCTCCGGCGTGACAGGCCGGCACTCTAACCAACTGAGCTACACCCGCACATTTCTTCAGAAACTTTCGTCTCTCACCAGGCAGCCTCGACTGCTCGGTTGGCCGCTTCCTAAGAGGTTCGACGGGAGGTGTCAAGCAAGTTTGAAGACAAAATAATGACGCCACTCACTTTCCCACATCGAGGCCCGTGGTTTGTCGTTAAGAACCCTTATCTGCCACGGATTTTGTCGAAAATTCAAAAAAATGTCGTCAAAGCTCTTGCGGTTTTCGCGCGATCCGCATAGATCACGGCCACCGAAGCGGCAGACGAAACGGTCTGCAGTTTAGGGGCGATTAGCTCAGTTGGTAGAGCGCCTCGTTTACACCGAGGATGTCGGCGGTTCGAGTCCGTCATCGCCCACCATTCTTCGGCCTTCCCTCCCAGATAGTTTCCGTAGAATGCTCTCGCGCTGATAATGGCACATATTTGCCCATCACTGCTTTTTGGACGATTGCGTTGACCAGAAATAGGCGGCGGCTCTAAGCGGCTCATCCGCTCCGACAGAATACTGCGCGACATCAACGCCAGGTTCCAACCGATTCGTTATCCAGTCTCAATCATTCGATCACGGGCAAATGACGTTGGCGAGCTACACAATTGTGTGTTTGCATCGCTGAAGCGCTACGTTGCAAAAGACTGTCGGCCTGCACGACTATACGCGTTGTAGCAGTTGGACGGCCGGCGAACACTCTCCGGTCTCTTGTTTTGCACGCCTGTCCGGCAGCACTTCAACCGGGACTGGCGCAGAAGCGAGCGGCATGCCATTGTCCAGCCATGAAAGCTGCCGCTGTCGCCTTTATTCTCCTCTCCTGCTGCGCCGTCTTCGTCGGCGGCATAGAGCTGTTCAAATATCGCCAAGGGGTCAAGCAACTCGCGGCGACCTACGCGCAGAGGCAGCCTTAGCAACACCGCAGAAGCTCTCGTTTACTCGAAGCGCTTACCGGTTCAATCAAAGATGCTGAGTCGTTTGCTGATGTTTAGGTTCGGCATCACGCCGTAAGCCTGGCCGGTCCTGTAGGTGGTCTGCAGACAATAGTATGCGAAAATCCACAGGAAAAGGCTTGCCATAATCGAGATGGCAACGATCTGTATCCGCATTTATTTCCCTCCCCCAGCTCCTCCCCTCGATAGTGTTTCAAAATAAAACAACTCTCCATAGCAGCACGAGGACTTGGTGCAGTGCAGCATTATATTTTGCGGAGCTCCGGTTTATACTTTCTCATACTGCAGCGGAGGTGCAGCAGCATCGGGATCGTTGAACGGTTTGCAACGAGATCCGAAAGGGCTTGTTAAACGTCCATTAGGGGCACATTTCCCATTGTGTTCTCACGTTATATCTCATTCTCGAAACGAACGGTATCATGCGCAAGGTCATAGGGTGGCTCACCCAGAAACGTTCCAGCCAGGGGAGCGTCCCACGTCCCCGTCGGCGTATCGACCTTGGCGTAGACGCGCCGACCTATCCAATCTACGCGATCGGCGACGTGCATGGCTGCCTGGAGCTCCTCAAGGAAGCCGAGGCGAAGATCGCCCGCGACATCGAAGAAACGCGCCGTGCGGGCGTGGTGGTTCTTCTTGGCGACTATGTGGACCGCGGCCCGGCATCCTCGGGTGTTCTCGACTCTCTGATCAAGCCGAGCGAATACGGTCTGCGCCGAATGCCGCTATGCGGAAACCATGACGATGTGTTCCGCCTCTTCCTCGATGATCCGGAGACGCATGGCGAATGGCTAAGCCTCGGCGGAGAGCAGACGCTGGCGTCCTACGGGCTCGACGTGCATGACCAGAACTTTCGCCAGCGCAGCCGCAATGGCACGCTGAAGCAGCTGCTGGCTGAAGTCGTGCCCGACGCGCACCGCCAGTTCCTCACCGATTTGCCGATCAGCATGAAGGTCGGACAACTCCTGTTCGTCCACGCCGGCATTCGGCCGGGTGTCGCGTTGAAAGACCAGGAGGAGGCTGACCTGATGTGGATCCGCGATCCATTCCTTGCGAAAGGACCAAACCTGCCATCCACCTTCGTGATCCACGGCCACACGCCGCAGACTGAGCCCTCGCTCGGACCGAACAGAATCGGCATCGATACCGGGGCATTTTATTCGGGCAAGCTGACGATCTTGAGGATTGCGGGCGAAGAGACGCGGTTTATCTAGCGACGTCTGGAAAACCAGGCCGCCACGAACGGCTTCACCAGTGGACCGAACAGGCCAAGGCCAGTGATGGAAAAGCCGAAATAGACTTTCTTCGACCGCCGATCGATGCCGCGA
Organism: Rhizobium sp. PvP014; assembly: GCF_017876855.1. Taxonomy (NCBI): domain Bacteria; kingdom Pseudomonadati; phylum Pseudomonadota; class Alphaproteobacteria; order Hyphomicrobiales; family Rhizobiaceae; genus Rhizobium; species Rhizobium sp. PvP014. The sequence continues at coordinate 574,743 of NZ_JAGIOT010000002.1, read as the reverse complement.
ACGATCTTTTCGGCAACGGCATTCGCCTTCCACGGCGGCGCGGCACCCATCAGAGCCCGTGCCCGCGCCGGGCGTTTGGCGAGTTCCCTCTCGAACTGCGGCGTTTCGGTATCCGGCGGGAAGCACAGCGCTATGGTGACGCCATATCCAACCGACTCAGCCTGGAGGGCCTCGGCGAAACCCGTGAGCGCCGACTTGGAGGCACAATAAGCTGTGTAGCCGGGTATGCCGATCAGTGCCGCACCCGAGGACACGATCATGATTGCGCCCTGCCCGCGGCTCTTCATGCCCGCGTAGACTGCGCGTACGGCATTCGCCGTACCGAGCAGGTTGACGTCTATCTGGCGGGAAAAGTCGCTCTGCGATTGCTGGTCGAAAAATGCCGGCTCTACCATCCCGGCCGAGGCTACAAGAACGTCGCACGGTCCGAATGCGGCCTCGCAGGCATCAACAGCACGCGAGATCTCGCTATCGTTTGCGACATCCGCGTTTTCGCATCTGATGTCAGCCTTGCCCGTACTGCGGAGGTCGACAACAGCGCTTTCAAGCATTGCCGCCGTGCGCGCGATGATCGATACGCGCGCACCCCGGCATGCGTAGATCCGCGCCACTTCCAGTCCGATGCCGCTTGATCCACCCGTTATGATCACGTGCATCGTCGTCGCCACAGCCTCAGGTGTTGTCAGGCGACTGGAGAAGCGGCGCAAGCTGCATCAGTTTTTCCGGGCTGAGAGAGGCAAGACCGAAATTCCTGTCCTGCAGGTCCTTCAGGCGTCTTGCGGTCGATTCCACCGCGTGGCGAATCTGCTCTTCCGTATGGTCGCTGGTGATAAAGAATCGCAACCGGGCCATGCCTTCCGGGACGGCGGGATGAATGATCGGCAAAGCATTGACGCCATCTTCCAGCAATTCGTTCGACAGCTGGATGGAGCGAAGCGAATCACCGACGAGGATCGGCACGACGGAGAAGCCGAGGCTCAATCCTGTGTCGAGACCGGCTTCCCGGGCGAGCTTCAAAAACAGCGAACCGTTCCGGTGCAACTGCTCGGCCCGATCCGGTTCCTCGCGCAGAATATCGAGGGCCGTGGCTGCAGCCGTTGCCAGAACAGGCGCAAGCCCGACGCTGTAGACGAAACCGCCCGCTTCTGCCTTGAGGATGTCAGCCAGCGCCCGGCTACCGGCAATATATCCGCCGCAGCTCGACGTTGTCTTCGACAGGGTGCCCATCCAGATATCGACGCTCTTCGGGTCGATATCAAAATGTTCAAACGAGCCGCGACCGGTCTTGCCGAGAACGCCGAGGGAATGGGCCTCGTCGACCATCAGCCAGAAGCCGTACCGATTGCGCAGCTCGATCAGGCGCGGCAGGTCGGCGATGTCGCCATCCATCGAATAGACGCCCTCGACAATCACGAGCACGCGCCGGAAATCGCCGGCGAGCGTGTTGAGCACCGTCTCAAGATTATCGACGTCATTGTGCTTGAACAGGCGCCGCGTGGCGCCGGAAAGCTTGATGCCGGCCAGCGCGCTGTTGTGGATGAATTCGTCGTGGATGACGAGGTCCTTGGGGCCGACGACACAGCTGATTGCCGCAACGTTGGTAAGGTAGCCGCTGACGAAACAGACTGCAGCATCAACGCCGTAAACGCTGGCAAGCTTTTCTTCGAGTTCCGCATGCACCGGGCGCTCGCCTGCGACCAGACGGCTGGCGGAGGCAGAAATGCCGAAACGATCGATCGCAGCCTTGGCGGCTTCGGTCACCCTCGGGTCCGTGTTGGTACCGAGATAGTCGTAGGAAGCAAAATTCGCATAGACTTCCCCGTCCATGGTCGTCGTCGCGCCGGCGGCTTCGTCGTGCGAGCGATAGAACGGGTTGTCGACGCCGATGATTTCGCTCGCCTTGCGCTGCACCATGACCCGTTGATATTCGGGCAAGGCGTCAAAGCCGACCGGAGGGCGGGCCGGTTGCTGCGGCTGTGCATTGAGCCGCGTCGTGCGATTGCGCCCGACGTTTTCGTTGGCCTTGCGCATCTGGTCGATAAAATTGCCCTTCCCCCCAAGGCTCAGCTTGGAGGGCCGGGTTTCATCCGAACTGCTGTCTGTCACTGCGTTGCGGCTTTCTGCTGCGTCGAATGGCTCTTGACCAGCCGGTCGATCACTTCGTTCTGGACGGTGTCGTCCTCGCCGTTGCGCTTGGCGACACGCTCTCTCAGACGGCTTACCACGTCGCTGACGGACGTGTCTTCCCCTACTCCGCTCAGCGGAATATCAAAGCCCGTCTTCTGCTGGAAGCTCATACCGAGCTCCATCGCCATCAGACTGTCGAGACCGATATCCTTCAGCACCTTTTCCGGCGTGATACTGTCTTCCGTGACACGCAGGATCGTGGCGATTTCAGACGCGACGAGGTTGTGAAGAAGCTGCTGCGCTTCATCCGCCGATTTGCCACGGATCAGATCCTCAAGATCAATCCGGTCGCCATCGGAGGCCGATTGCTGATTGCCGGCCGAACGGATCGCCGTCTCGAAGATCGAGGCGTTAGAAATCGGCAGCATCCGCACTGCCTGCCAGTCGACTTCGGCAATCATCACGGCTGCCGCATCAATGGTGCCGGTGTCTGACGCCATGTAGCGTTCGACCTGCTCCAGCGCATCGCGCGCCTTCATCGCCGTCTTGCCGATTCGCTTGGACAGGATTTCGTTGACCTCGGCATTGCGTGCAAGGAAACCGGTATCGGCAATGGCGCCAAAGCCGACTGCGAGACCCGGCTTGCCGGCCGCGCGACGTGCACGGGCAAGACCTTCGAGATAGCCGTTGGCAATGACGTAGTTGGCTTGGCCCGGGTTACCGAGCATGGTCGTGGCCGAGGAGAAGACGAGGAAGAGATCGAGATCGTCGCCCGCCGTCAGCTTGTCGAGGAGAGCCGCACCGCGAACCTTGACCTCGACAACCGGTCGGTTGCGCTCGGGCGTCAGGTTGGACAGAAGCGCGTCGTCGAGCACCATGGCCGCGTGAACGATGCCCTTGATCGGAGCCTGCTTGCGCAGGCTGTCGAGGAGCTTCGAAAGAGCCGGCTCGCTGGTGATGTCGCAGGCGTGGACAGATGCCTTGACGCCCTTGGCCTTCCATTTGGCGATCGCCGCCTCGGTTTCAGCGTCGGCGATACCCTTGCGCGAGCAAAGTGCAATCTGCTTGGCACCGCGTGCGGCAAGCCAGTCTGCTGCAACGAGACCGAAGCCGCCGATGCCGCCGGCAACCACGTAGATGCCATCGGCATCGAAGGCGACCGGCTTTTCGTTTGAAATCACCACCTTGTCCTTGCCGGCAACCGGCGGACGGATGACAATCTTGCCGATCTGGCCGGCATTCTGCATCAGACGGAAGGCACTGCCGATCTCGTCATAGCCGAAGGCGCGATAGGGCAGCGGAGACAAGTCGCCCCGTTCGAACAGGACGCCGATCTCGGTAAAGATCTTCTTCGTGATCGCCGGCAGCTTCACCAGCAACTGGTCGGCGTCGATGCCGAAATAGCTGATGTTGCGACGGAACGGACGAAGGCCGATCTTGCGGTCGGAATAATAGTCGCGCTTGCCGAGTTCGAGGAAGCGACCGAATGGCTTCACCAGTTCCAGGCTGCGTTCCATCGCTTCCGAGAACAGCGAGTTGAGCACCAGGTCGACACCTTCGCCGCCAGTGACGCCGCGCACGCGGGCCACGAAATCCAGCGAGCGGCTGTCGAACACATGGTCTGCACCAAGCGCTTCCAGGAAGCGGCGTTTTTCCACCGTACCGGCCGTCGCGATGACAACTGCACCCTTCAGCTTGGCGATCTGCAATGCGGCAAGGCCGACACCGCCAGCTGCGCCATGGATGAGGATGGTTTCACCGGGTTCGATATGGCCGAGCTGAACCATGGCGTAATAGGCGGTTAGGAATGCCACCGGAACCGTTGCTGCAGCCTCAAAGTCGAGGCGTGCGGGGAACTTCGTCACGCCGTCACGGCGAACCTTGACGTGCGTGGAGAACGCGGCCGGGCCGATGCCCATGACACGGTCTCCGGCAACGAGATCCGTCACCGACGCACCGACCGAGATGACGCGGCCGGACATTTCCATGCCGATGGTTGCGCCGGCAAAACCGTCTTCGAGCGCTTCTTCCGGAAGCAGGCCCATCGCCCACATGACGTCACGGAAGTTGAGACCGGCGGCTTCCACCGCGAGAACGATCTCGTCGGCATCGGGTACCGGCTCGGAGGCGCTCTCCCAGATGATGCTGTCGACGCGTCCATTCACCGTCTGACGGATCGTGGCTGCAGTGAAATCGGCGCTTTCTGTATCCTTCGGCCCGAACGGACCGCTCGATGCGCGGATTTCCGACAGCGAACCATCGCGCAGGATCCACTCACGGTTGGCACTGGCGGAGGCCAGGATCTCGCCGACATAGATGCCGAGTTCCGCGCTGTCAGTTTCGAGATCGAGAAGATGGGTGGCGACGGCATCGTATTCGTTCTGAAGAACGCGGGCGAACGTCCACAGCCCTGCGTTGCCATCATCGGTCGTTTCAGCCGCAAGCGGCGAGCCGCCGGGCGCAACGATCACCAGACGGCACTGGTCGCCCGACGCGAGGCTGGCGCCATGGCGAGTAAAGGCTTCAACGATACGCTTGAGGTTTTCAAGACGTGCAAGCGCGACATCGGAGGCTTCGCGCTCACCCAGGCGTTCGGCGAGGAAGATGGCTTGCACGGGTTTGCCATCGAATCCGGCAAGCGACTGCGAAATCGCAGTCTCGTCCGCATCCGCGCTGAGCAGGACGACGGTGTCGCCGTCACCAAACGCTGCAGCACGGGCGACATCTTCAGCGAAGACGAGCGCAGACGGGATCGACGGCAGTGCCTGCAACTGGTCGGCCGCGGCCGAGGATGCGCCTGCAACGATCAGCAGCCCTTCGGCCACATCTTTCTCTTCGACAAGCGGGGCGGCAAAGCCGAGACCTGTCAGAAGGTCGGTTACCTGTTCGGTTGTCGCGAGACGCCCGACCGGGAATTCCGGCGACTGACTTGCAGCAAACCAGTCATCCGACAGGCCGAAGGCAAAGTCGTTGGACGCCGACGGTGCACGGTCGACGAACAGGAATGCAGCGCCTCTTGCGGCAGCGCCTCGGACAGCCGAACGAAGGCTATCGTCGGCGACCAGAACCGCCTGGCTTTCAAGTCCGGCGGCAACGATCACATCGATGCCGCGGAGATCGGTCAGGGCCTTCGGCTCGATCACCGAGACATGTGCATGCTGTTCGAAGGCAAGTTCGAGTGTACGGCGAACGCTTTCGCGCGGCTCGACGATGGCGAGCGTCGCCGAGTGATCGACGGCAAGCGACGCAAGCTTGCTGCTGACGGATACGGATGTGGAGCCGAGCTCGACAATGACCCGGGTCCGGCCGCCATTGGCCCGACAGGCTTGCTCGACAAGATGCAGCGCCAGATCGGAGCGCTTGCGCCCAAGTGGCGAGTGAACAAGCACGTGTTCGAGCGTTGCTTCGCTGGTGTGGCGCGCTTCGGAGACGTCTTCGCCGCTATGGAGGCCGCCAAGCGACAGGTGTTCCAGAGCATCGCGATAGGCATTGTGCAGCAGCACGGCCTCGGCGATACGCCCGGAATCCTCACGGTAGATTTCCTGCAGAAGTTCAGAGACGGCCGGCATGGTGAATTCGGACGGCACGCGCCAGCCGGATTCCTCGGACGACGCGATCCCGGCATCTTCCAGAATAAACAGACAGCTTGCCAGGAAAGCCCGGAAATTGGGTTCGCCCGGGAACTCGGTGACGGAGACGAACCCGTCCTGTGATGCGAGCGACAGCGCGATCTCGTGGCAGGCACGGTAAATCATCGCATCCAGCATCAACGACGCAGTGTCCTTGGCTTCTGCATCCGTCGTCGCGGCCAGTAGACCGCCGGCAAACCCGATCCGAGCGAAATTGCCTGACATCGTCGACGGCACGGCTTCGTAATGGAACGCCACCGAGGCCAAGGTGTGATGACGACGCAACGAGGTGCGGCGGAACCGGCAGTCGTCGAACGACGCGACGATTTCGCCATCTTCCCCGAACATGCGGAAGTTGACTTTGATCGAGAAGCCGCTGAACCGTTCGATCTCAATGACTGCACGGGTAATAGGCTTGGCCCGCGCCCCCACCCGAACCGAACCAAATCGTACAGGGATATAGGGAGAGCCGGCATCGCTGCCCGATAACTGGTCGAACATGGCAACAAGGCCATGAAACACCGCGTCCACCGAGAACGGGTTGAGGTTGTAGGTCAGATAGGGGTGGGCCGGAGCCTCGGCCGCTTTCAGATCGACCTCGACGGTGTTGCGACCAAAGACGCGCGCTTCGCGCAGCAGCTGGAAGTGCGGGCCGTATTGGAGGCCGAACTTTTCGGCAGTCCCGTAGACCTCCAGCGAGGAGAGCTTCGCGCTTTCGCCTTCGTTGGCACGCCAGATCTGACGGTCAGATGCATGCTCTACCGGCTTGCGGCAGCGGGCCACCGCATGCACGGTCCAGTCGTCGCTGCTCAGTCGTTCGCGCGAGCGGATCTCGATATCGCCTGTCTCGGGCGACAAAATCGTCGATAGCTCGAGCAGCCGGTCGGTACGAAGTTCGAGCGGACGCACGATCTCCATATTCGTCAGTTCGACGTCGTCGGACCCGAAATGCACCTGGGCGGCTGTGACGGCGATCTCGACAAATCCGCTACCCGGAAGGATCGCGCGCGAATCGACGACGTGCTCAGCCAGATCCGGGAAAAGCTGCGCGTCGACATGGTTCTTCCAGTGGGCGCTGTTGGGATCGGTGCGCCATCCGAGCAGCGAGTAGCTGCCGCGGTGTTCGCGGCCGAAGATATCAACCTCATCGGTCGTGTTCGCCATCTTCAAGACGGACGGCTCGAGCGGCAGGACCGGGAGGCCTGCAAACGCATCGCGCTTGCTGCTACGGCGCGACACGCTCGGCGAGACGCCGTGGGCGATGGCGCGGGCAAACGACTGCGCGACCGGGTCACGTCCCTCGATCGGGGTCTCTCGCTGCAGGGTACCGATCACGACAGCCGAATGCGACGCATGCTTCGCGATTTCACTGACATAGTTCGACAGAATCGAACGCGGCGAGATCTCGATGAAGAGGTTGCAGCCGAGATCCAGTGCAGTTTCGGCGGCAGACTTGAAGAGAACCGGGTCACGGACGTTGCGCCACCAGTAATCGGCATCCAGGCCGCGGCAGTCGTAGATGCCGCCGGTGACCGTCGAAACATAGGTGCAAGCGCCACTCTTCGGCTCGATCGTCGGCAGGTCCGCGAGAAAAAGATCGCGCGCGCTGTCGATGATCGGGTGATGGAACGGGTAGTTGATGTCGAGAACATGGACGACGGTCTGCGCCTTGCGTGCCGCATCGCGAAACGCCTGGATCTCGTCAGTCGGACCGGAAATCGTGACCGAGTTCGGTGCATTGATGGCGGCGACGCCGATCTCGTTCAGACCATGGGTCTTTGCGAAGGCAAGCGCCGTCTCCTCGTTCATCACAGCGGCAGCCATCTTGCCCTTGCCGGCAAACAGATCCTGCGACTTGGAGCGCTTGGCGACGATCGCCACGGCTTCCGCAGCGGTCAGGGCCTTGGCGGCATAGGCAGCTGCAATTTCGCCCACGGAGTGGCCGAAGACGACATCCGGGCGAACCCCGAGATTAGCGAGGCAATCCGAGATGGAAGCCTGGATCGCAAACAGCATAGGCTGAGCGATCTTGGTATCGGCAAGCCTACTGCCGATATCGTCGGCAAACAGCAGATCCGAGAGCTTTTCGCCCAGGTGATACTCGAACAGCGCGCTGAAGGACTGGAAGCACTGGCGGAAATGGCGGCTTTCACGATAGGCCTCAACACCCATTCCAGCCCACTGCGCACCATTGCCGGAAAACACGAAAGCTGTCTTGCCGGCATGGGACGGCGCTTCTCCGCGCTCCCCCTGCGAAGCCGTTCCGGCCAAATGCGTTTCGATCGCCTTGAGAACCCTGCCCTCGTCCTTGGCTTCGACGGCGAAGCGATAACGCATCGGGTCGCGATTGGCGCTGGAGGCGGCGATCATCCGACGTGCCTTGACAGCATCGGAGCGTTCGAGGGCCGACTGGTAGTTTCCCAGAAGCGACTTCAGGGCGGTGGCGCTATGGGCGCTGGCAAAGAAGAACTGGCTGTCGGCCTTGGTGGGCAGCGCCGGCGTGTCGACCGGATCGGGATCGCCGATCACGACGTGGGCGTTGGTGCCGCCGAAGCCGAACGAGTTGATGCCGGCGAGCCGAGCGCCCTTGGCAGGCATCAGCTTCATCGCGGACATGTTGACCCGCACGTTGAGCGAGGCGAAGTCGATATCCTCGTTGGCTTTTTCGATATGAAGCGTCGCGGGCAGGAAATCGTTTTCCAGCGCAATCATCGCCTTGATCAGGCCGAACAGACCAGACACCGGTTCGGTATGACCGATATTCGACTTGATCGAACCGATCGGTAGCGGGGCCGGACGGTTCTGGCCGATTACAGTGCCAATGGCCCAGACTTCCGCCGGGTCGCCCACACGCGTTCCCGTGCCGTGGCCTTCGATAAAGGCGACGCGGTTCACGTCGATGCCGTTACCCTGGTAGATGGAGCGCAGAAGATCGGCCTGCGCATCACGCGATGGCAGACTGATGCCGTTGGTGCGGCCCGAAGAATTCACGCCTGTTGCGTGGATCTTGGCGTAGCTGCGGTCATTTTCCCGCTTCGCGCGATCGCTGCGACGAAGGACGATCGCCACCCCGCCTTCGGCGCGGACATAGCCATGGCCGTTGGTGTCATAAGCACGGCAAAGCCCTTCGGGCGACAGCATGCGCGCCTGCGCGAAGCCGACGAAGGAGAGCGGGTTGACCAGGATATTGACGCCGCCGACGATCGCGGTGTCGATATCACCGCGCTCGAGCGAGCGCACCGCCTGATCCAGCGCCACCAACGACGACGAGCAGGCGGTGTCGATGGTCATGCTCGGCCCATTGAGGCCGAAGACGTGCGAAATGCGGTTCGAGACGATCGAGAGCGTGTTGCCCGTCATGAAATACGGGCTACCGGATGCCGGATCCTCCGACGACAGCGTACTGTTTTCGAGACTGGACGCGCCGATATAAACGCCGACCTTTTCCTTGGCGAGCGTGCTTGCCGGAAGATTGGCGTCTTCCAGCGCCTGCCAGACCAGTGTCAGAAGCACGCGCTGCTGCGGGTCCATCTGCATGGCCTCGCGCTGCGAAATGCCGAAAACGGCAGGATCGAAGTCATACAGCCTGTCGATAACGCCTGCGGCAAACGTATAGGTCTTTCCAGCGACACCCTGTGCCGGATGCCAGAAACGTGCCAAGTCCCATCGATCTCCAGGGATCTCCGAAACGGTGCAACGGCCGCCGCTCAGGATCGTCTTGAGTTCCTTGACGGAGCTTGCACCCGGCGCCACACAGGCTCTACCAATAATTTCGATCGTCATTGTCACTCTGTTTTCACAGCTAAAATGGCGGATGCGGAATGCCCGCATCGGACAACTTTAACAACATACTTATTAGCGGATGTCACGAGAAAAGCTAATACACATATGGCCCAAGGCGGGTTCAGGGGTTCGCAAAAAGCACAAAGTTATTGCATAAACAAGCCATTACATAACCTGCCTCCTGTTTATACTAGCATGGGTTGGATCGCCAGATACCTTACAGCAACAATCAACCATACAGTGAACAGAAAGCGGCACCACGCCTGCAAATGGAGTTGAGAAGGCGAGACAGCTTACAGCTCCGACCAGCGTAAACTCGTCCGCCAGGCGCTGATGAGCGCCGGTCGAATCGAAAATATGGCGAAGCTCTAGATTTGAAGCCTGTTAGTAATGTGGTAAGCGCAGGCATCATCGCAGGCATTCCTCGATCGGAACAAGACTATGCCGCAAGAGGAGAGGCCCGCAATTTCGACCCCTGCCGAACAGCGTCGCCGACGCGGCGGCCGGTTGTTCGTTCTTGCGGTATTCCTTCTCGTTGTCTTCAGCGGGCTTGCGGCGACCGTCCTTTTCGTCAACGAAGGGCGCAACTATAAGCGTCTGGTGCGCCAGTTCGGCCTGCAAACCTATCTGCTTCCTCCTCCTCCCGCACCGGCTGTTCGCATCGGGCGCCAGCGACGGCTTGCGGCGAGTAGCAAGCAGCTGCCCAGACTGGTCCGGCCGCTGGCGCACGACACGTCGCGTCTCATCCCACCCGTTACGACATCAACCGAGGAACGCTGCCAGGCACTGGCGGGCATAGGCGGCGAACCGCCGAACTTCTTGGCGGGCGCCAATGTATGGGAGTGCACGTTCTTCCTGCCGCTGGGCCCGGGTGAAGATCCGGCGTCTCTGTTCATCCAGGCGAAAGGGGTTGGAGAGGATGACCTGCGCACCTTCCGGATCAAGCTCAGTTTCACGGATGAGCGCCACGACGGTGCGCTGTTGCAGACTGCACTGACCACGCTCGACGGTTACGGCCTGTCGCTGACACCGCAGAGCCGGTCATATCTCGAGGCAAGGCTTTCCGCCCGCACGGCGTTTAAATCCGATCTCGAAAACTACCGCGCCACCTTTGTCCCCGAAATGATGGACCAGAGACGGTTCAACCTGCTCCTCGTTGCCCATCCCGTTACCACGGCATGCCCGGTACCGACGCCGGAACCTGGCAGGGCGTCACAGCGAGCGATCGTCAGCACGCGGATCGGCTGCCTGACGCTCCCAGTGGGGCAAGTTTTTTCGCCGCAAGGCTAGCCACGCTACGCAACCGTCAGATTGCGTTAAAGCCTGATCAAATCCAGCCGCTCTCCGAGTTCGCGCTGCGCCGTTTCCACCAGGCTGAGCTGGTGGGTGAACAGCACCGTCTGGAACTTGTCGCCGGCAGCAGCCAGTGTGCGGATGCCGGCAGCGGTGCGTTCGTCGTCGAATGTCTGGAAGATGTCGTCGAGGATCAGCGGTGCCGGTTCGTTGCGGCTGCAGTAATCCTCGAGGAACGCCAGACGCAGCGCCAGATAGAGCTGGTCGCCGGTCCCTTCGCTGAGGCCCGATAGCGGAACCTGCTCACCGGTGTTTCGCTCGACAGCCAGCTGCAGCTCGTCCTTTTCGTCATAGAGCTGCACGAGCTTGGCAAACCGTCCGCCGGTGAGATCCGCAAAAACCTTGCCGGCCCTTTGCATGACTGGATCGGCCTGCTGCTCGCGGTAGGTTTCCATCGAGGACGACAGAAGGCTTGCGGCAAGCTTCAGCACTACCCACCGACGCGCAAGGTCCCTCGCCTCGGTTTCGGCCGCATGCTTCTGGAACACAGCGCGCTCGGCGCCGATGCCGCTTTCCAGTTCGCGGCGGCGGCGGGCATTGTCTGCCTCAGCGGTGCGCAGGGAAGAAATCCGGTCGATCTGCCTGCTATCGGCGCTCTCCAGCTGCTCGATCTCGAGCCCTGCGGTCACCTTGTCGAAAACGACCAGCGCCTCGCGCACCGCTGCTTCGTCGTCACCATCGGCGTGCTCGTTGAAACGGGAGCGGCACTGCAGCAGCTGTCCGTTCAGCCGGCTTCGCTGGCGCAGTTCTTCCAGCACCTGCTCGAGGTCGGCGACGTCTCGCGAGGCGGATGCGGCAAGGGCCGCAAGCTCGTCCTGCAGGGTCTTTTCGCGCGTGGCGTAGCGATCCAGAGAGAGCGTCGCACGCTCCAGGTCAGCCGACATGGCCGCCTTGTGCTTGGCGGCGGCATTGGCGTCCATTGCCCGGTCGTTGAGCAGGCCGGCGGCGACGTCTGCCGGCACAGTGATCAGGTCGGGTGCCACCTTGGTGCAGAGGCTGCGGATCTCTTCGTCGAAGGTTTCCATGTCGCGCTGCATGCCGCGCACACGGCGGCGGCGGTTTTCGCGCTCGGCCAGAATATCCGGCACGCTGCGCCAGACATCGAGCGCTGCCGCTGCCATGTCGACCGTCGCCTCATCCGGCAGGCCGGCCATGGTCGCAGCGTTGGAGAATGCGGCCCGCCAGCTATCGACCTCACGACGAAGAACGGTCTCGCGCTCTTCGAGGCGTTGCAGCGCATCGACAGCGGAATGGCGCTTGCCCTCCAGCGAGCGGCTTTCCGTCCAGCGTTCCGCTATCTCCGCCAGTCTGCGGTCGAGAGCGCGCGCCAGGGCCGCAGGCGGCAAGGCGGTTGCGGCAAGCCCGATCGCGTCCGCAAGACCGACCAGCACCGGCTTCAATCGCTCTTCCTTCAGCCGCGCGGTCTGCAGCGCGTCGCTTGCATCCTTCAGCGCATCGACCTGATGCGACAGGGCTTCGACGCCGCGGCGCCATTCGAGCATGCGCTCCGGCGATAGCGGCGAGACGGGCACCGAGCGGAACAGGTCCTCGAATTCTGTGATCGCATCCGACAGCGCGATATCGCTTTCGCGCGCTTCGGCGCGGGCGTTCGTCAACTGCTGCTCGATCTCGTGCTGGCGCAGGCTGAGCTGCGCGTGGCGGGAAACGCGCTCGGCGTCTGTCAGGGCAGCGTCAGCCAGTTCGTCAGCGTTCTGCACGGCCTTCTGGACATCGGCTAGCTGACCCGCTGATGGCTTTGCTCCGAGCGCGGCAAGACCCGCGTCGCGCTGTTTCCGGGCTTCAACAAGATCGGCACGCGAAACGATGCGGCCCTGCCCTTCCAGCGCCGCCATCTGATCCGCCACGGTCTTGGCTTCTGCCTTCACCGTCGTCAGCGTCTGGGTGATCCTCGCATGCACGGCGCGTGCATCGTCGATCAGCTTGCGGTGGCTGCTGAGCGCTGCGAGATCCGGCAGCGGGCTCGCAAGCAGGGCGTCGATGTCCTTGACCGGCGGATCGAGCCTTGCGACGGCGGCGGCGAGATCGCTCTCTGCCCGCGATACGCGAACCTGCAGGTTTTCGATGCCTGCGAGATCACTCAGTTCGGGGCGGAGCGCCGTGAGCTGCTCGGCCCATGGTTTCGGATCGATCAGCCGGCTGTCCGGATTGGCCTCATCCAGACGCCGCAGCGCCTCGCGCTCTTCTTCCAGCCGGAGATGCAGCTGTTTCAGGCTGCGGTCGAGTTCGCTGCCTTCCTCGAGAAGGGTCTTCAGCCGCACCAGATCGGCATCGGCCGGCTGGTGGCGTTCCAGGTCGTCGGTCCTGACGAGACCTAACCTCCGCCCCAGCTGCACCAGCCGGGTGTCGAAATCCTCGACCTCGCCGCGAACCCTTGCGATATCCTCGCGGGCTTTCAGATAGACGCCCTTGTCGGCGTGGCGGGCGAGAATGCTGCCGGCAGCGGCGATCAGCGCGTCGTCGACATGGAGGGCGGCGATCTCATCGCCCAGCCGCGAAACTTCCGTTTCCGCCGCCCGATGGGCGTCGTCGTTGCGACGCGACTCGTCCAGCGCCCGCTCCAACGCATCCTCGAAGCCCGGCGGCAGCGAGCCCAGCGCCTGATACTGCGCCAGCTGGTCCTGCTCGCGATCGATTTCGCGCAGCACCGGCTCCAGCCGCATCAGCTTGCGCAGCCGTTCCAGGGTCTGCTTGGTGGTTTCGCGCTCGGTCTTGATGGTGGCGAGTTCAGCTTCCAACTCGGCCTGCTCGGCGAGCAGCTTCTTCCAGTCACCGGACTTCAGCTCGTTGTCGCGCTCGGCCTTGCGCGCCTCGTCATGGCTGTCGAGGACCTGGTAGAACAAACGGTCCTTGGAGCGGCGCGACGCGTAGATGGTGTCGGCCTCGGCATCGAAGCTCTTGCGCAGGTCGGAGAGGCCGGTAAGGCCCGACGCTGCGGAAAACAGCAGGCTGCCGATCTCGCCGCCGCTTTTCAGCATGCTCTGGCCGCCAGCCCGGAGCGACGCCGAATCAAGCCCGAATGCGCGCTGAAAAACGTCGCGGTTCAGCGTGCCGAGAAAGGGCGCCAGCGCATCCTCGGGAAGCGCATCCTCCGCGTCGCTTGCCGCGAGCAGCGTGTTCTTGCGGCCGCGACGACGGCGAAAGCCCAGCTTGCTGCCATCGCGCGTCTCGATTTCCGCGCCAACCCTAAGTGCGGTCGCGTCGTGCAGAAAACTGTATTCGGCAGCCGTCGGAAAGCCGAACAGCAGATCCGAGATCGCCGACAGCGCCGAAGACTTTCCGGCTTCGTTCGGACCATAGATGACATGCAACTGAGCATCGGGGCGAAACGCAAGCGCGCGATCGGTAAGCGCGCCGTAGCGCAGGATGTCGAGACGGGTGAAACGCATGGGACTACCCTACCCTTGCCGCGCGCGACAGAAGCAGCTCGCGCGCCTCCGCCAACAGCGCTGCCGCATCATCACCCAGTGCCAAATCGCCGGCACCGATACCGCCCGGCAGACGCGCGGCGATCTCGGCAATCCGGGCCTCGGCCTCGCTGACCAGAAGCGGCGAAAACTCCGCCGTCGGCAGCAGGCCTTCGAGCCCGAGCAGATCGGTGGATTTGCCCGTCGATGCGATCTCGGCTTCGAGTTTCACTTCCAGCTTTTCCAGCCAGATATCCTCATGGCCGCGGTGGCAGGCGGCTTGCACCTCGTCCCGAAAATCGGCCGCTCTCGCCAAGATCTCGTTGCGGAAGCGACTGCGCCCACTAATGCGGATGCGCAGCGCAAGCGGGCGGCTTTCCATGGCATCGATGACAGAACCAAGCAGGTCTTCAAGCCGACGCAGGATCGCCGCCGGCGTCTCGTCCGGCTCGACGAGAACTGCGAGTTCGGCAAACCTTGCGCTGTCGGTCACGATGCGCTCATAGGCGATGCGCCCGTCCTCGACGGTCACGAGCACGGCGCCCTTTGCGCCCTGCTCGCGGATCGATCGTCCCTGAAGGTTGCCGGGGAAAACCACCAGCGGGTCTTCGGCGACGATTTCGAAATCGTGGACATGGCCGAGCGCCCAGTAATCGTAGCCACGCGACCGCAGATCTTCGACGGAACAGGGCGCATAGGCTGCGTGCGGCTCGCGGCCGGTCAGCGACGTATGCAGCACGCCGATGTTGAACCAGCCGGACTCCGGCTTCGGATAGGCAAGCGCCAGGTTTTCATTGGCCGAGCGCTCGGCAAAACCCTGGCCGTGCAGCGCGACCTTCAGATGATCCAGCTTGAACGTTCCGGGCTTTGCCGTCGGGAATTCGCTGACATTCTTCGGCAGCGTGATTGTCTTGGTGATGACGCTTTCGGCGTCGTGATTGCCCTTCAGCAGGAAGACCGGAATGCCGGCGCGTTCCAGCCGGGCGATCTCGCGGTTGAAGAACAGGCCGATCTTGTTGTCCTTCCAGTCGCCGTCATAGACATCGCCGGCGACGATAAAGAAGTCGACCTTGCGCTCCACCGCCTCGTCCACCAAGCCCGAGAACGCCTTGCGGCTTGCCTCGATGAAGATATCGGCGAGTTCGGCATCCTTCAGCGCCAGGCCCTGAAAGGGACTGCCTAGATGCAGATCGGCGGCATGGATGAAGCGGAATGAGGTCATCGACTCGGCTGCTGGAACACATCGGGAACGACAGACTTAAGTCACGCATCGGCAATAAAAAAGGCCGGGTGCGAAAACACCCGGCCTTTTCCTGTTGATGAACGGTTTAGTTGGTCGCCTTGATCTCAACCGGGAAGAACAGCGTCTCACCAGAACTGTCATCGACGCCGTCATTGTCGGTGATGGCGAAGGCCTTGCCGGACTTGTCGAAGGCGAAACCTTCGAGCTTGTCGACCACGTATCCGTTGGTGGCGTTCTTCAGGTCGGGGAGGAAGTCGTGCACTTCCTGCTTGGTGACGAGCGGCAGTTCTCCGCCAAGCTTTGCCGGCTTCAGATCGGCGATCGCCACGCGGTAGAGCTTCTTGAGCTTTGCCTTGTCGCCGATCAGGTTGTCGCGCTCGATGATGTAAAGGTAGTCACCGCGGGCGGTGATTTCCGACAGGCCGACCCAGCCTTTTTCGGTCTTGTCGAGCGGGTAGCGAACGGCGGCCCATTCCTTGGACTTCGGCTTGTAGGACAGAAGCTTCACCTGGCCCTTCGGATCGTCCTTCCATTCGCGCTGGATTGCCATCCAGAGTGTCAGGTCGTCGCCGGAACCGGTTGTGGTGATGCCTTCGAGACCGAAGCGGGTTTCACCTGCCAGAAGTTCTGCCGGAAGCGCGATCTCGGACTTGATCTCGCCCTTGGCGCTGACGTTGTAGATGCCGTGACCGACGAACTTGGCACTGTCGCCTTCGGAAGCGAGCCAGAAGCCGCCCTTGCCGTCGAGTGCGATACCTTCAATATCGAGTTTCTGGGCCGGCTGACCGTTGCGGGTCACACGCACGACACTGGTGATTTCGGCCGGCTTCTTGGTGGCGTCGATGGTGAAGATCGAGGGCTGCATGGCATAGACGCTATCGCTCACGCCATAGAGAATGCCGTCCTTTTCCGCATCACCGACGAGGCCCGACATGGCGCCCCAGCCGAGCGGCTTGCCGTCGACATCCTTGGAGACGAGCATCGGATAGGCCCTTTCGCCTTCGCTAAGCTCGTAGATCATGACATGCGAGCGGGCACCGCCGTCTTCGCCGAGATCGGCTTCGTTGGCGGAGGCGAGCAGGTTGCGGCCGGGAATGGCGACAGCACCTTCAGGCGAGATGCCGGATGGCAGAAGCTGCACCAGTTCCGGCTCCGCACCGGTATCCTTGTAGACCGCGATCATTGAACCGCGTTCCGACAGGACAAAGAAATACTTCTGACCGTTGAAGGTCGCAGCTTCCAAGCCTTCCGGCTCGATGCCCTTGTTCTTGGCACGCTTTTCCGGGAAGTGACCGACGCGGGCGACAGCATATTCAAGCGACGTTCCGGCGTCATAGAGAACCTTGCCGGTACGATCGAAAATGGTGAAGCCGCGCGACCCGCCCTTGTAGTCACCCTCGTTGGCGACAACGAAGCGATCGGTGCCGAGCCACTTTACTGCATCCGGTTCGCGCGGAATGGCCGTGAGCTTCCCGGAGAAGGTCAGCGCGCCGTCGGTCTTGGTATCGACGCCATCGAGATCAACCGTGCCCGCCGTGAAATGGGCGGTAACCTTTGCGGTCTTGCTGTCGACGATGACGATGTGGTTGTTTTCCTGCAGCGTCACGACGATTTCGCCGTTGGCGTTGATATTGACGAATTCAGGCTCGGGATCCTCAGGAGCGACGGTGGACAGTCCCGTCAGATCGACGTGACGGATGCTGTCGCAGACGGGCACCCCGTTGTTCAGGGTGACGATCTGCAATTCGCCGGCCGGCAGCTGCGGAAGAGCGCCGTCGTTGAGCTTTTCGTCGCGCTGGTTCTCGATGGCAATGGCCGCAAACGTGCCATCCGGCGAGACGACGATGCTATCCGGCTGGCCGCCGAGATCGCAGGTGGCCTCGATCTTGCGGGAGGCGATATCGACCACCCCGAGCTGGCCCGCGGGCTTGGTGAGGTCCTTGGTCCGGTCGATGGTGACGAGAACCTTCGCACCGGTTGCGGCGACCGAGTTCGGCTCGCCGTCGATCTTGACCGACCCGGCGGCCTTCGGAGCCTTCGCATCGGTGATGTCGATAAAGCCGATCGTGCCGCCAGGCGCATCGGAATAGATGAGCGTGTTGCCGTCTGCGGTCGCCGTGATGATTTCCGACGAGGTCGCCTTGTCCTCGCCCTTGGGCAGGTTCTGGGCGACCGGGAAGGATGCAATGCGGTTGAAGACTTGCTCGGCGCCGGCAGGAGCTGCAACGGAGCCGAGGAGGAGCGCGGTCAAAGCGGCGCGTGTCGAAAATGTCATGGGAAGCCTCCGTGAAACTACACTCGGCTTGTGCTGCACTGTCATGACAGGCGGATGACACTTTTTGGCGTTGAACGACGGTCTGTTGGATTGGCCAAAACAAATGCGTCCAGCAATGCAAAAGGCCCGGTTTTCACCGGGCCTTTCGAGACGTTTTGCATCATGGCGGCAAGCCGCCAGATGCTTTCGATTAGCTGTTAACAGCTTCCTTGAGACCCTTGCCGGCCGAGAACTTCGGCACGTTACGAGCAGGGATATCGACTTCAGCGCCCGTGGACGGGTTGCGGCCCTTGGATGCTTCGCGACGCGAAACGGAGAAGCTGCCGAAGCCAGCGAGGCGGATGTCGCCACCATTCTTCAGTTCGGCCTGGACAGTCTCGAAAACGGCATCGACTGCAGAGGCGGCATCAGCCTTGGAGAGGCCGGCTTTTTCGGCCACTGCGGACACCAGTTCGGTCTTGTTCATATTTCCACCCTTTCAACGGTTTTGGAACGACTCATTTGGTCGGCGCCGACAATAGTTTTGCGTCGGCACTTGGCAACCCAAAGGCTCCGAAAAAGCCTGAAAAACAAGGGGTCTTGGGCATTTTTCACAAAAAAAGCCGGCTTTCGCCGGCTTTTTTATCTGTTCGTGGCGGCTTCAAGGCACCGCTTAGTGAGCGATCGTTGTCGACGAGTCGTCGGCACCGTCAACTGTCGCAATGACCGGAGTCTCTACCGTGCCATCCCACTCGATCGGTTCGGGAAGGCGAACCAAAGCGTGCTTGATCACCTCGCCCATACGCGACACCGGGATGATCTCCATTCCGTTTTTCACGTTGTCCGGAATGTCCGCGAGGTCCTTCGCGTTCTCTTCCGGGATCAGCACAACCTTGATGTTGCCGCGCAGAGCCGCAAGGAGTTTTTCCTTGAGACCACCGATCGGCAGCACCCGGCCGCGCAACGTGATTTCGCCGGTCATGGCGACATCCTTGCGAACAGGAATGCCGGTCATGATCGAAACGATCGCGGTTGCCATGCCGACACCGGCCGACGGACCGTCCTTCGGCGTCGCACCTTCAGGCACGTGCACGTGGATGTCCGACTTGTCGAAGCGCGGCGGCTCGATGCCGAAATCGACGGCACGGGAGCGGACATAGGAGGCCGCAGCCGAAATCGATTCCTTCATCACGTCCTTGAGGTTGCCGGTGACGGTCATGCGACCCTTGCCCGGCATCATGACGCCTTCGATGGTGAGAAGCTCACCGCCGACTTCCGTCCAGGCAAGACCCGTGACGACGCCGACCTGATCCTCACCTTCGGCTTCGCCGTGACGGAAACGCGGAACGCCAAGGTAATCCGAGATGTTGGCAGCGGTCACCGCAACCGACTTCGTCTTGCCCTTGATGATCTCGGTCACGGCCTTGCGGGCGAGCTTCATCAGCTCGCGCTCGAAGGAGCGAACGCCGGCTTCACGCGTGTACTGCTGGCTGATCGCCATCAGGGCATCGTCCGACACCGAGAATTCCTTCGGCTGCAGCGCATGGTCCCGGATAGCCTTCGGCAGAAGGTGACGCTTGGCAATCTCGCGCTTCTCATCCTCGGTGTACCCGGCGATGCGGATCACTTCCATGCGGTCCATCAGGGGACCTGGGATGTTCAGCGTGTTCGCCGTGGTGATGAACATCACGTCGGACAGATCGTATTCGACCTCGAGGTAGTGGTCCATGAAGGTCGAGTTCTGCGCCGGATCGAGCACTTCGAGCAGGGCCGACGACGGATCTCCGCGGAAGTCCGAGCCCATCTTGTCGATTTCGTCGAGCAGGAAGAGCGGGTTGGACTTCTTCGCCTTCTTCATCGACTGGATGACCTTGCCGGGCATCGAGCCGATGTAGGTGCGGCGGTGACCACGGATTTCGGCTTCGTCACGAACGCCACCGAGGGCCATGCGCACATACTCGCGGCCGGTCGCCTTGGCGATTGACTGGGCAAGAGACGTCTTGCCGACGCCCGGAGGACCGACGAGGCAGAGGATCGGGCCCTTGAGCTTGGTAGCGCGGGCCTGCACGGCGAGATACTCGACGATGCGTTCCTTGACCTTGTCGAGACCGAAGTGATCCAGTTCGAGGACCTTTTCAGCCGCGTTAAGATCGGTCTTGATCTTCGACTTCTTGGACCACGGAATACCGAGCAGCCAGTCGAGATAGTTGCGCACGACGGTGGCTTCCGCCGACATCGGGCTCATCTGCTTCAGCTTCTTCAGCTCGGCATCGGCCTTTTCCTTGGCTTCCTTGGAAAGCTTGGTCTTGCCGATGCGCTCTTCCAGTTCGGCCATCTCGTCACGGCCTTCGTCGCCGTCGCCGAGTTCCTTCTGGATCGCCTTCATCTGCTCGTTGAGGTAATACTCGCGCTGGGTCTTTTCCATCTGGCGCTTGACGCGCGAGCGGATGCGCTTCTCGACCTGGAGGACGGAGATTTCGCCTTCCATGAAGCCGAGGGCCTTTTCAAGCCGCAGCTTGATCGAGACAGTTTCGAGCATTTCCTGCTTTTCGGTGATCTTGATCGACAGGTGCGAGGCAACCGTGTCGGCCAGCTTCGAGTAGTCCTCGATTTGGCTCGCGGCACCAACGACTTCCGGCGAGATCTTCTTGTTGAGCTTAACGTAGTTTTCGAATTCGGAAACCACGGAGCGCGACAGCGCTTCCACCTCGACGGCGTCCTCATCGGGCTCGGCCAGAATCTCGGCCTTGGCTTCGTAGAACTCTTCGCGGTCGCTGTATTCGGAGATCTGGGCGCGCGCCTTGCCTTCGACCAGAACCTTCACGGTTCCGTCCGGGAGCTTCAGGAGCTGCAGCACATTGGCCACCGTGCCGACCTTGTAGATCTGCTCAGGCTCAGGATCGTCGTCGCTGGCATTGATCTGGGTGACGAGCATGATCTGCTTGTCGGAACCCATGACCTCTTCAAGCGCCCGAATGGACTTTTCCCGTCCGACGAACAGCGGCACGATCATGTGCGGGAAGACCACAATGTCGCGCAGAGGCAGGACCGGATAGGTCTCAGCGCCGGATGCCGCAGACGTTGAATTCGTCATGTCATTTCCTTTCCATCGTCCCGTTGCCGGGATGGCTTGAGAAATTACCCAAGCACTTCACTCCCGCTAAAAGTGGAGTTTTCACAGATCGTTTTCAAGCCTTGCAAGGTCGCTGCACTGCACCTTGTGCAACCAGCCGTCAGACAAAGCGCCCACGCATAACGCCTTACGCAAAATGTCAGCTCTTCAGCACGGACGCGCTACCGTCCTTGCCGACAAACCTTTTCGAGACGAGGTCCGAAATCAACGGCACACGCACAAAAGGTGCGAAGCAGCCGGAACGGAAAGGTTCATCCCTGACCCTGTCTAAATCAAGCGGATTATCTTGCAACTCTTTGCAGTGCAAAAATCGTGTAATACGGCCTAAAACAATAGCCGAGGCTAAAACGAAAAAGAGGCCCCAATGGGGCCCCTTCTCAATGTTGCTATGACCGCTGAGGATCAGGCCGAAACGTTGGCCTTTTCTTCCTGCCTGTCGGCGTAGATGTAGAGCGGACGTGCATTGCCCCGCACCACATCGTCGGAAATGACCACTTCGCGAACGCCTTCCAGCGCCGGCAGCTCGAACATCGTGTCGAGCAGGATCTTTTCCATGATCGAGCGAAGACCACGAGCACCCGTCTTGCGGATGATGGCGCGCTTGGCGATCTCGCGCAGCGCGTCCTCGTGGAACGTCAGTTCGACGTCTTCCATCTCGAACAGGCGCTGGTACTGCTTGATCAGCGCGTTCTTCGGCTCCGACAGGATCTGGATCAGCGCATCCTCATCGAGATCCTCGAGCGTTGCCAGAACCGGCAGACGACCGATGAATTCCGGAATGAGACCGAACTTGACCAGATCTTCCGGTTCGAGTTCGCGCAGCACTTCGCCAACGCGACGATCGTCCGGAGACTGGACGGATGCACCGAAACCGATCGAGGTCTTCTCGCCACGGGCCGAGATGATCTTGTCGAGACCGGCAAACGCGCCGCCGCAGATGAACAGGATGTTCGTCGTGTCGACCTGCAGGAATTCCTGCTGCGGATGCTTGCGACCACCCTGCGGCGGAACCGATGCAACCGTGCCTTCCATGATCTTCAGAAGCGCCTGCTGGACGCCCTCGCCCGACACGTCGCGGGTGATCGAAGGGTTGTCCGACTTGCGGGAGATCTTGTCGACTTCGTCGATGTAGACGATGCCGCGCTGGGCGCGCTCGACATTGTAATCAGCCGACTGAAGCAGCTTCAGAATGATGTTTTCCACGTCTTCACCGACATAGCCGGCTTCCGTGAGTGTCGTCGCGTCGGCCATCGTGAAGGGCACGTCGATGATGCGCGCGAGCGTCTGGGCAAGATAGGTCTTGCCGCAACCCGTCGGACCGACGAGCATGATGTTCGACTTCGCAAGCTCGACATCGCCGCCCTTTGAGGCATGCGCGAGACGCTTGTAATGATTGTGGACTGCGACCGACAGAATACGCTTGGCCTGCTTCTGGCCGATGACGTACTCGTCGAGGACCTTGATGATGTCCTGCGGCGTGGGAACGCCTTCACGGGACTTCACCATCGAAGACTTGTTCTCTTCGCGAATGATGTCCATGCACAATTCGACGCATTCATCGCAGATGAATACGGTCGGGCCGGCAATCAGCTTGCGGACCTCGTGCTGGCTCTTTCCGCAGAAGGAGCAATACAGGGTATTCTTGGAGTCGCCGCCGTTGCCGCCGCTGACTTTGCTCATATCACTTTCCTTCCAGCACTCCGCCTATCCGCCTGTCCAGACGGTCGCGGTCAACTTTGTCGCTGTCGACACGCGCGGACGCTATGCCGCGCCTGTCTTCGCTCAAGGGGTACTCTACCGGCCTCAAACTCGCTTTCGCAGGTCCAGAATGACCGGCTGCAACGAAACCCCTAAGACGCCAATGCTATGTCATAAACACTCAACACAGCCTTAATAGGTACTAATAGCGCGTTCCGTGCCACTTGAAACCCCCGAAATCACTCAAATCCGGGTGAGCAGCACGGATGCCACTATTGCCTCAAGATGCCGAAACGCCTTCCATTTCCTGACGCGTGGTCAGGATCTTGTCGACGACGCCCCAGTCCTGAGCTTCGTCGGCGGTCATGAAGTGGTCACGATCGAGGGTTTTTTCAACTTCCTCAAGCGTACGGCCGGTGTGCTTCACGTAAACGTCGTTTAAACGGCGCTTCATCTTCAGAATGTCGCGGGCATGACGCTCGATGTCGGATGCCTGGCCGGTAAACCCGCCGGACGGCTGATGAACCATGATGCGCGAGTTCGGCATTGCAAAGCGCATGCCCTTCTCGCCGGCGCACAGCAGCAGCGAGCCCATGGATGCGGCCTGGCCGATGCAGAGCGTCGACACGGCCGGCTTGATGAACTGCATCGTGTCGTAGATCGACATGCCGGCGGTGACGACACCACCTGGCGAATTGATGTAGAGCGCGATTTCCTTCTTCGGATTTTCGGCCTCGAGGAAAAGCAGCTGGGCGCACACGAGCGACGCCATGTAATCTTCCACCGGACCGGTGACGAAGATGATGCGCTCCTTCAGGAGGCGCGAGTAGATATCGTAGGAGCGTTCACCGCGATTGGTCTGCTCAACGACCATCGGCACCAAGGCCATTGCGGTATCAACTGGATTTCTCATGTCCGTCCTTTGTCAAATGCATCGCCGAAGGCGGCGATGCGCTCCGGAATCATTGGAATGGGTTATCTCCTACATAGAGTGTCACCGCCGGGTACTTCAAGACGGAGAGCCCGATATCCTTAATCGGCTTGGGATGCGCGAGGCTGACCGATAATGCAACAACTCTCATATACCAGAGGCAAAAGAGAAGTATCGACGGCCATCCAAGCATTTTTGATCGAGCAGGGTAAAGCAGATATGAATAAATGACAGCATTCTAATCAAAATAACCGACGCAAAACAGCAACGCAGCCTTAAAGACTTGGCCGCATACTGAAGCGGCCGGGAATGAATGACGGAGCTGGACGTGGATATCTTGACGGGTCTGTTGATCTGGGCCGCTGAAGCGGTGACGCTCGCCGTCCTGCTCTTTTCACGCTGGTACTATGAGCGCGAACCACTTTATCTCAGCTGGGGCAGCGGCTTCGCTGTGCACGGGATTGGCGCAGCTCTGGTCGCAATGCGCGGCGACATTCCGGACTTCGTTTCGATCGAGGTCGCCAATACCATGGTTCTTGCGGGTATCGGCCTGTGGGCTGCGGGCCTGATGCAGCTCGACCGCCGGCCCGTGGAACCCTATGTTGGCATTCCGGCCCTGATCTGGATTGCCGGGATGTTTCTAGACCCCGTCCGCGGCGACTTCGCCAGTCGCGCCATCCTTCACCACGTCGCGGCCATGGTCGGTCACGCCATGATCATCGGCATTCTGCTTTACCATCGCGGTCCGCCCAGCATCACCCGTCGCGTGTTTGCCAGCGTCATCGGGATACAGTTCTTCTCCTGCGCGCTGATTGTCCTGATGGTGTTCATCGGTAGACCGGATGCGCTTGTCGCTGCGTCGCATTCGCCGTGGCTCTATCTCCCGACGGCTTTCGTCTTTGTCGGCAGCATCGTCTGCGGGGCGCGACTCCTGACCGAGCGGTCCGAGCTGACCCTGAAAGAGCTGGCGCGGACCGACCCGCTGACCGGCGTGCTCAACCGCCGCGGTCTGCTGGAAGAGTTTCACCGGTCGAAGGGCGTTGATGCGGTGGATGGCAGCATGATTGCTTTCATCCAGTTCGATCTCGACGTGTTCAAGCAGATCAACGACGTCTACGGTCATCAGGCCGGCGATGACGTGCTCTCCGCCTTTGCACGGATTGGTGCGGCGGCTCAGCGCGGCCGCGGCTCGTTCGGACGCATGGGCGGCGAGGAATTCGCGTCTATCATCCGCGTTTCCGATATGGTCGAAGCAGCCAGTATCGCAGAGGCAATCCGCTCGACGCTCAGACGCCATCCAATCAGTGTCGGCGAACACAGGATAGCCGTGACGGTCAGCGCCGGCATCTCGCTGTGCTCCACGAAGGACGCTGATATCGACGCGTTGCTAACCGCTGCCGACAAGGCTCTTTACGTGTCGAAGACCAGCGGCCGCGACCGCACCGCTGTTCATACGGATCAGGAAATCATGATCGTACCGTCAACGGATTTTGCGTCCCCAACCCCATTTGCCGCAGATCCTTTCGAAGACATCAGCGTGTCCCAACAGGTGGCGTCGCTGAAACGCATCGTCGTCCTCAGCCAATAGTGCCGTTGCCCACGACCGCCTAAAGTCTTGCAATGGCGCGACAATGCTCCACACTCTCTCCGAGCAAATTCAAAAATGCGGAGAGACATGCGATGCTGAAGCAAATTTCCGGGACTGTTCTTGCCGGTTTCCTCACGATCTCGGTAGCATTGGCGCAGCAGGCATCGGACAGGACCGCGCCGGAAAAGGCTTCGGCAGTCAGGTTGGCAAAGCGGGTCGAGACGAAGCGCTACATGGTCGCCGCCGCCAATCCGCTCGCCGCGGAAGCGGGTCGTGCAGTGATCGAGAAAGGCGGCAGTGCTGCCGATGCGCTGGTTGCCGTGCAGACCGTGCTCGGCCTCGTGGAACCGCAGAGTTCCGGCCTCGGCGGCGGCTCCTTCCTAGTCTATTACGACGCAGCCTCGAAGAAACTGACAACGTTAGACGGCCGCGAGACGGCGCCGATGGAAGCGACGCCAAAGCTCTTTCTCGACGATCAGGGTCAGCCGTTGAAGTTCATGGCAGCCGTGGTCGGCGGTCGGTCGGTCGGCACGCCGGGCACGGTGCGGCTGCTGGAGACGGTCCACCGTAAATACGGCAAGGCGAACTGGGCGGGATTGTTTACTGCCGCCGAGCGCCTCGCCACTGACGGCTTTGAGGTCTCGCCCCGGCTCGGCACGCTGCTTGCGGCCGAAGGTGACAAGCTGAAGACCGATGACGCTACGATCCGCTATTTCTTCGACGATGGCGGCGCACCGCTGAAAATCGGCACTCTCCTCAAGAACCCCGCCTATGCAGAAACGCTGCGAACGATCGCATCTGGCGGCGCCGATGCCTTCTATTCCGGCCCGATTGCGCAGGCGATCGTCAAGGCCGTGCGCGAGGCAAAGGGCAATCCCGGCGTTCTCTCGCTGTCCGATTTCGCCAATTACAGGATCAAGGAGCGGGAACCGGTCTGCCTTGCCTATCGCGCTCTCGATATATGCGGCATGGGCCCACCCTCCTCCGGTGGCGTTGCCGTCGGCCAGATGCTGGGCATTCTCGAAAACTTCGATCTGAAGGGGCTCGGGCCGGACAATGTTGAAAGCTGGAGGCTGATCGGCGATGCGCAGCGTCTGGCGTTTGCGGACCGCGAAAGATATCTGGCCGATCCAGATTTCGTGCCGGCACCGATCAAGGGTCTCCTCAAAAAGGAATATCTCGGCGAACGGGCAAGACTGCTCGACACGGACAAGGCACTTGCCAAGGATGCCGTGACGGCTGGCGAGCCGACCTGGGATCACGCGCTCCTGTTCGGCCGCGGCGAGGCGATCGAACTTCCCTCCACCAGCCATATCTCAATCGTCGACAAGGACGGCAACGTCGCCAGCATGACGACGACGATCGAGAACGGTTTCGGATCGCGGCTGATGGTCAACGGGTTCCTGCTCAACAACGAACTCACCGACTTTTCCTTCAAGACGCATGATGGCAGACTGCCGGTCGCCAACCGCGTCGAGCCGGGCAAACGCCCCCGCTCCTCGATGGCGCCGACGATCGTGATGAAGGACGGCAAGCCGCTGATGGCCATCGGGTCGCCCGGCGGCAGCCAGATCATCGGATATGTGGCGCAGGCGCTGGTCGCCTATATAGACTGGGGCATGCCGGTGGAGCAGATCGTCGCCCAGCCGCATCTGATCAACCGTTTCGGGACATACGATATCGAAGCCGGAACGCGGGCCGAGACGCTGATGGAGCCGCTGAAGTCACTCGGCTACGAGGTGAAGGCCGGTGAAATGACGTCTGGCCTGCAGGCAATCGAGATCACCGACCGAGGACTTGCGGGAAGTGCCGATCCGCGGCGCGAGGGTATCGCGACAGGCGAATGACGGGCTTTCGTGGGCCCGCGGATTGAGTTACCCATTCCACATGACCGCGATCCCCGATTTCCTCTGCATCGATCCAGAAACCCGCCGCGTCTCGCTGGATGGCCGCAACCCGGCCTTCTACAGCGATCCGAACCGTGTTTACGGGCTTTTGCATCAGCACTGTCCGACGTTCTTCTGGGAGGAGCAGCGGCAGTGGTTCTTCACCGGCTACGACCATGTGAACCTTCTCCTGCGCGACCGCCGATTCGGCCGGCAGATCCTGCATGTCGCCAGCCGCGAGGAGCTGGGCCTCCCCGAGCCGGAAGCGCATCTTGCGAATTTCGACCTGGCCGAACGATACTCGCTGCTGGAGATCGAACCGCCGGAACATACGCGGCTGCGGACACTGGTAAACCGCGCCTTCGTCTCCCGTCATATCGAAAAGCTGAGGCCGGAGATTACCGAGCTTGCGGAGCGTCTGATCGACGCGTTCGACGGCCAAGGCCGGGTGGAACTGCTCTCGGCCTTTGCCGACATCATTCCCGTGACGATGATTGCCCGGATGATCGGAATTCCGGACGAGATGGGGCCGCAGTTGCTGAAATGGAGCCATGCCTATGTCGGCATGTACATGTTCAAGCGCTCGCGGGAAGACGAACATGCGGCGGACAGGGCGGCCGGGGAGTTCGCAGCCTATGTGAAAACGCTGATTGCCGAGCGCCGCAGGGAGCCGCGCGAAGATCTGCTGACCCACATGATCCATACGGAGCACAAGGGCCAGTATCTGGCCGATGACGAACTCGTCTCAACCACGATCGTGCTCTTGAACGCCGGCCACGAGGCGACCGTGCACCAGATCGGCAATTCGGTTCGGGTGATTTTGGAAAGCGGTCTCTCGCCGGCCGAGCTCTTCCGCGACGAGGCCGCGACGGAGCGGACGGTGGAAGAGACGCTGCGGCTGTGCGCGCCCGTCCATATCTTCCAGCGCTGGGCGCTCGAAGACGCGGAAATCGACGGCGTTTCCCTGAAGCGTGGCGACAAGGTGAGCCTGATCCTCGCCGCCGCCAATCTCGACAGCAAGAAATTTTCAGATCCGCTGACGTTCAAGCCGGATCGTCAGGAAGGCCAGAACCTGTCCTTCGGCGCCGGCATCCACTTCTGCATCGGCGCACCACTGGCGCGGCTGGAACTGAATACCGTTCTGCCCATCCTGTTTCGCCGCCTGCCCGGCCTCAAACTGGCCGGGGTGCCGACGGTGAAGGATGTCTACCATTTCCACGGGCTGGAGCGGCTCGATCTCACCTGGGGGTAGGAGCAGCCGGAGGACCCGCCGTCAGGCTTACAGCCTGATGACGTAATCCTTGCGGGTCGTCTCCACCACTTCCCAGGTGGCAACCAGACCTGGCCGCAGAACCATGCTGTCGCCGGCCTTCAGATGCAGCGGTTCTGCGCCTTCTTCGGTGATGATCGAGTAGCCGAACTGGATGTGGAAATATTCCCACTCGTCATAGACGATCTTCCACTTACCCGGCGTCGCTTCCCAGACGCCTGCATAGATGCCGCCGTCGGCCTCCTCGAAATTCCAGGTGAGGAATTTCGGATCGCCGAAGATGACGCGGTCGGGCGCGGGTGCGCCCTCCTCCGGTTCGATTGCGGTCAAATCGAATGTCAGCCAGTTCTTCATGAGTGTCTCAAGTCCTTGCTAATGCTTGGTCGAGGTCGGAGATCAGGTCTGCGACATCCTCGATGCCAACAGACAGGCGGACCACGTCAGGTCCGGCACTGGCAGCAATCTGCTGCTCCTCGGTGAGTTGCCGATGGGTGGTCGATGCCGGGTGGATGACCAGCGAGCGGGTGTCGCCGATATTGGCAAGGTGCGAGAAGAGCTTGAGGCTCTCCACGAAGATCTTGCCGGCCTCGTAGCCGTTCTTCAGGCCAAAGGTGAAGACAGCGCCGGCACCATTCGGCGAATAGCGCTTCTGCAGAGCATTGTTCGGGTCGTCAGGCAGGCCGGCGTAGTTCACCCATCCAACCTTCGGATGGCGGCTCAGCCACTCGGCAACCGCAAGCGCATTATCGCAATGCCGCTGCATGCGCAGCGAGAGCGTCTCGATCCCCGTCTGGATCTGGAAGGCGTTGAAGGGCGAGATGGCCGGCCCGA
This sequence comes from Rhizobium sp. PvP014, assembly GCF_017876855.1. Classification (NCBI taxonomy): domain Bacteria; kingdom Pseudomonadati; phylum Pseudomonadota; class Alphaproteobacteria; order Hyphomicrobiales; family Rhizobiaceae; genus Rhizobium; species Rhizobium sp. PvP014. The sequence goes on along the minus strand of NZ_JAGIOT010000002.1, from coordinate 545,592 downwards.
GGTCGCGAAGGCCGAGCACGCGCGCGGCGATCGCAAAGGCGATGTTGCCGAAGGTCTCGTGCAGAACCATGCCCGAATATTCCGGCCGCGGCTCGGACAGGACCGGGTAGTTGCCGGAGCGCGACCAGTCGAACGTGCCGCCGTCGACGATGATTCCGCCCATGGAATTGCCGTGGCCGCCGAGAAATTTGGTGAGCGAGTGCACGACGATATCGGCGCCGTGTTCGAGTGGCCGCACGAGATAGGGGCTCGCCATCGTGTTGTCGACGATCAGCGGGATTCCGAAACGCTGGGCCACCTCCGAAATCGCCGCGATATCGACGAAGGTGCCGCCGGGGTTTGCCAGGCTTTCGACGAAAATCGCCTTGGTGCGATCGTCGATCTCGTTTTCAAAACTTTCCGGATCGGCGCTATCGGCCCAGCGCACCTGCCAGCCGAAATTCTGAAACGCGTTGCCGAACTGGTTGATCGAGCCACCGTAAAGCTTGCGCGCCGCGACGAAGTTGTCGCCGGGCTGCATGATCGTGTGGAAAACCAGCAGCTGCGCCGCATGGCCGGACGCGACGGCAAGGGCTGCCGTGCCGCCTTCGAGCGCCGCCACCTTTTCCTCCAGCGCGGCCTGCGTCGGGTTCATGATGCGGGTATAGATGTTTCCGAATTCCTTCAGCCCGAACAGAGCGGCTGCATGTTCGGTATCCTTGAAGACGAAGGACGTGGTCTGGTAGATCGGCACCGCCCGGGCGCCGGTCGTCGGATCGGGCTCGGCGCCGGCATGAACAGCGAGCGTTGAAAATCCGGGATTGCCGGAACTGCGTGAATTCGGGTTGGCCATGCCGGTCTCCTCTAGGGTCGTTTCATCACAGCAGAGCCTGCGGGCCGACGGCGATCAAGAAATATCGTTGCAGCATTCGCAGCGATTGCGAAAAGAGTCCGCGAATTACCTGCCCCGCTCCCTTACCCTATCCGAGAAGACGGGCAAGCCTTGGGTACTCGATCGCCGGGCAGCGATCCATGATTACCTGGATACCGGCAGCCTCCGCCTTGACTGCGGCCTGATCGTCGCGGACGCCAAGCTGCGCCCATATGACCTTGGGCGGCTGATCGAGCGCCAGTGCTTCGTCCACCACACTATCCAGATATTCCGAGGCGCGGAACACATCGACCATATCGACGGGTTCGGGCACATCCGCGAGGCTCGCATAGACCTCCTGACCTAGGATCTGCTTGACGGCATGGCCGGGATTGACCGGAAACACCCGGTAGCCGCGCTGCAACAGAAATCCCATGACGCGGTTGCTGGGCCGGTCGGGATTGGGCGATGCGCCGACCAGCGCAATCGTCTTCGTGCTTTTCAAGACGCCAGCGATGACGTCGTCGTCATACCGATCGTGAGCCATGGTTCTAATCTCCTCATGCAGTCACCTGGACATAGGAAAGCAATGGAAATCTTCCAACTCGGTTCCGGAATCACATTTTCCCACCAGCCAGGCGTCCGGCCTGCTGCGGCTCAAACCAAGGTATCCCTTCTCAAGAAGTCGTGTAAGAGACGAAACACCGGCCGAATATTTGTGAGGTATTATTTTACCTCATCAGTAAGTCGTTCTAAACGTTGAGCTATTTTTCCGACCGCTCCGGGCCGGCTGCTTGACGCTTTTTAGGCTCCGTCGTATAAGCCGCCCAGATCGCGGACCTCTCGAAGGCCCGCTTTCTTTTTTGTCGGCATAGCCGAGCAAATCAAGCAACAAAAAACGCCCTTACGGCCGGTCTTCCGGTGGTCTTGGGTTCAGATGAGAGAGAAAAACAATGTCAACCTTCGTTCAGAAGCCTGCAGAGGTGGAGAAGAAGTGGATCATCATCGATGCCGAAGGCCTCGTTGTCGGTCGCCTCGCCACCCTCGTTGCCAATCGCCTTCGCGGCAAGCACAAGGTCACCTACACACCTCACGTCGACGACGGTGACAATGTCATCATCATCAACGCTGAAAAGGTTGTCCTGACCGGCAAGAAATACACAGACAAGAAGTACTACTGGCACACCGGTTACCCGGGTGGCATCAAGGAGCGTACTGCACGCGCCATCATCGAAGGCCGCTTTCCTGAGCGCGTCGTCGAAAAGGCGATTGAGCGTATGATCCCGCGCGGCCCGCTCGGCCGTCGCCAGTTGAAGAACCTGCGTGTATACGCCGGCTCCAACCATCCCCATGAAGCGCAGCAGCCGGTCGCTCTCGACGTGGCATCGCTGAACAGCAAGAACGTAAGGAGCGCCTGATCATGGCCGATCTTTCCTCTTTGAAGGACCTCGCTCCGGCTGAAAGCCAGGCACCGGTTCACGTCCGCAAGGTCGATGCACAGGGCCGTTCCTATGCAACCGGCAAGCGCAAGAACGCGATTGCCCGCGTTTGGGTCAAGCCAGGCTCCGGCAAGATCATCATCAACGGTCGCGACTTCTCGGCGTATTTCGCCCGTCCGGTTCTGCAGATGATCCTTCAGCAGCCGCTGGTTGCCGCTGCCCGCACAGGTCAGTTCGACATCATTGCCACCGTCACCGGTGGTGGTCTTTCCGGTCAGGCCGGTGCCGTTCGTCACGGCGTCTCCAAGGCCCTCACCTACTTCGAACCAGGCCTTCGCCCGGTTCTGAAGAAGGGTGGCTTCCTGACCCGCGACAGCCGCGTCGTCGAGCGTAAGAAGTACGGTAAGGCGAAGGCCCGCCGGTCCTTCCAGTTCTCGAAGCGCTAATCGCTTCAAGACTTTGCATTTCGAAAGGCGGGGCTTCGGCTCCGCCTTTTTCGTTTCGGGCTTTCTTCATTGCGGGTCTTGTCATCCCGGCACTCCCACTGCACTTTCTCTGCGATCCGGGAGAATGCAATGGCTTCAAAATCCATCGACAACGCCTTTACCGCCAAGTCCCTGCGCGATGCTGCCACCGACCCGACCTATGCGGGCGCGCTGTCCTTCATGCGGCGGCGCTATACCAAGGACCTGATAGGCGCCGATGCGGTCGTCCTCGGCATTCCCTTCGATGCTGCGGTCTCCAACCGGCCAGGCGCCCGGTTCGGACCCCAGGCCATTCGCCGGGCCTCGGCTATCTTCGACAACGACCCGCAATATCCGTTCTCGCGTGATCTCTTCGAAGCCATGTCCGTGATCGACTATGGTGACGTCATGCTCGACTACGGTCATCACTGGAAGACGCCGCGGCTGATCGAGGCCGAGGCGACGAAGATCATCGAGTCGGGCGCGTTTTTGCTTTCGCTCGGCGGCGATCATTTCGTCACCTGGCCGCTCTTGAAGGCGCATGCGGCGCGCCACGGCCCCCTCGCGCTCGTGCATTTCGATGCCCATCAGGATACCTGGAGCGACGATGCTGACGAGGCCGGCGACATCGAACGGATCGACCACGGATCGTTCGTGGCGCGCGCCGTGCGACAGGGCGTGATCGAGCCGCAGGATTCGATCCAGATCGGCATCCGCACTCATGCGCCTGAGGATTTCGGCATCAGGATCATGCTCGGCCATGAGGTGGAGGACCTGAGCGCCCAGGCCATCGCCGACGCGATCCTTGCTCATGTCGGCGACCGCCCGTGTTACCTCACCTTCGACATCGACTGCCTTGACCCGGCTTTTGCACCCGGAACCGGCACGCCAGTTGCGGGCGGGCCGTCTAGCGCGAAAATCCTGTCGGTGCTGCGCAAACTCGGCGCCCTCGATATTTGCGGCGCCGACGTGGTGGAGGTGGCACCGGCCTATGACCATGCCGATATCACCGCCATTGCCGGGGCAACGGTTGCGATGTATATGCTTGGCCTGCGCGCGGAGCGACTTTCCGCCCGCTGACACATTGAATCAAGCAGCTGGCAAACTGATTCCGGCTCTCACCCCAAGGCACTGACATTTCAGGGATAATGACCATGACGGCAAAGATCTTCATCGACGGCGAACACGGCACGACAGGGCTGCAGATCCGCACCCGTATGGCCGACCGCCGCGACGTCGAGCTCCTGTCGATCCCGGAAGCCGAACGGCGCAACGCGGCGATGCGCGAGGACCTGCTCAACAGCGCCGATATCGCGATCCTGTGCCTGCCGGACGAGGCTTCGAAAGAAGCCGTGACGATGCTTGCCGGCAACAACAACGTGCGGGTAATCGACACCTCGACCGCCTACCGGGTCGATCCGAACTGGGCCTATGGTTTCGCCGAACTGGACAAGGCACAGGCCGACAAGATCAAGGCTGCCCGCAACGTCGCCAATCCCGGCTGCTATCCGACCGGCGCGATCGCGCTTCTACGTCCGCTGCGCGCTGCCGGTCTCCTGCCCGACGGCTACCCGGTCTCGGTCAATGCGGTGTCCGGCTATACGGGCGGCGGCAAGCAGCTGATCGGCCAGATGGAAGACGCGTCACGCGAGGACGCCATCTCCGCCAACAACTTCCTCTACGGCCTGACGCTGAAGCACAAGCACGTGCCCGAGATGAAGGAACATGGCCTGCTCGATCGCGCGCCGCTGTTCTCGCCGTCCGTCGGCCGCTTTGCGCAGGGCATGATCGTGCAGGTGCCGCTGTTCCTCGAAGACCTCAAGGATGGTGCCACGATCGAGAGCATTCATAGCGCTCTCGGCGCCCACTATGCGGGACAGGATATCGTCACCGTCGTGCCGCTCAACGAAAGCGCGACGCTTGCCCGCGTCGATGCCGAGGAACTGGTGAATACAGACCGGATGAAACTGTTCGTCTTCGGCGCGGCTGGCAGCCCGCATGTCAATCTTGTGGCGCTGCTCGATAACCTCGGCAAGGGTGCCTCCGGTGCCGCTGTCCAGAACATGGACCTGATGCTGTCGGCCTAACCATTCCGAATTTGAAATCAGAGCCGCGGTGAACTCAGTTCGCCGCGGCTTTTCCGTCTTCAAGTGCATATTCTCCGACATAGCCACGCAGATGGGTGATGGCATAGCCGAGGACAACAAGCGCGCCGCCCTGATGCGCCAGCGCCAAATCCAGCGGCACCTGATAGACCAGCGTCAGGATGCCGATCACGGCCTGCAGACAGACCAGCAGGAACAGGATGACGGCGCGTCCGGTGTGGACAGATCCGGGCGTCTTCGACAGCGAGACGACCATATGGACCAGCGCTGCTGCCAGAAGCACATAGGCGCCGCAGCGGTGGACGAACTGCACGGTCTTCGGGTTTTCGAACAGATTGATCCACCAGGGATCGCGCAGAAAGAGGTCGGCCGGAACGAAGGCGCCGTCCATCATCGGCCAGGTGTTGTAGCTGAGACCGGCGTCCAAGCCTGCAACGAGTGCGCCGAGATAAATCTGGAACAGCGCCAGAAACGCGAGGCCGCCGGCGGCGATATAGGAGTGACGCGTCGGGGCTGCGCCCTGCTTCTGGGGCGTGAGGCCGCGCATGATCCAGACGCAGGCAGAAAAGATCAGACAGGCGATGACCAGATGTGTGGCGAGGCGGTATTGCGACACGCTGACGAGCTTGGTGAGGCCCGACGACACCATCCACCAGCCGACGAAGCCCTGAAATCCGCCAAGTGCCAGCGTGCCGACCAGCGGCCAGCGCAGACGTTTCTCAATGCGACCGGTCACCCAGAAGAAGATCAGCGGCACAGCGAAGACCAGGCCGATCGAGCGCGCCAGGAACCGGTGCGCCCATTCCCACCAGAAGATCGTCTTGAATTCGTCCACCGTCATGCCGGCATTGACCAGCTGGTATTGCGGAATGCGCTGATAGAGCTCGAACTCCTCCTGCCATTCGGCCGCATTGAGAGGCGGAATGACGCCGTGGATCGGTTTCCACTCGGTGATCGAAAGGCCCGAATCGGTCAGCCGGGTCGCGCCGCCCACAAGGACGAGACAGAAGAGCACGAAGACGACGAAGCCGAGCCAGATACGCACCGATCTGCGGTCGCGCACGCGGCGTCTTGCTGCGGGATGGATGACATCGATGATGACGCTATCAGTCGCCGACATGCGGAAACTCCTGTCGCTCGAAGAAAGATCAGCCTTGCACGCGCTTGAGAGCACCATGCGGGCGGTAATCTTTCCGCTCCTGGCGTTGATTTGCCCCAAGGACACGTGCAAAACAAGCCCCGATGCTTTGCGGCATCGCGTCGCGGGAGGAGAAACGCGTTGGTCCCACGCCTGAGAAGTTTCATCGGCACGATCATGATCATCGTGCTCGTCATCGTCTACGCGCTGGCTGCAACCACGGTCGCGACGCTGTTGCTCGCGACATCGCCGTGGTGGGTGCATTTCCTCTACTTCCTGCTGTCGGGGCTTTTGTGGATCCTGCCGGCCATGCTGATCATCAAGTGGATGGCGGGCGCACGGCCGAAAGTCTAGGTTATGCCTGGGTTCACCCCGCATTAACCAGCCGTGATAGTATTGGCGGCGGGCGACACAGCAATAAACAGATTGTTGGTGCACGCTGCCTATTCTCCCCGCTGAAAGACAGCGGAGCGCGCCATGCAAACCTCGAGACTGATTGAAGAGCTTGCGCCGGCAGGGACATCGGGATCGCCTTCCCGTGAGACTGTCCCGTTGCGTTTCGCGCAGATCGAAATGGCAGTCACGACGGACATGGCGGATCTGAAGTCCGACTGGCACCGTCTGCAGGCGATCAAGCTCAATTCGCTGCATCAGGGTTTCGACTGGTGCGAAGCCTGGGCGAAATCCCAAGGTCGCACGCTTGCAGTCGTCGTCGGTCGCATCGACGGTCGCGCCGTGTTTATCCTGCCGCTCGATATCGTGCTTGAAAAAAGCATCCGCGTCGCCCGCCTCCCCGGCAACCATTACAACAATCTCAATACCGGCCTGTTCGATCCGGCACTCGAGGTGGCTTCCGCTGCCGAGCTGAAGCCGTTCCTGCACATGCTGCGCACGGCGCTTTCTCCTTACGCCGATCTCATGGTGCTCGATTGCGTGCCGCTCTCCTGGCGCGCCAGTCGGCATCCGCTGAGTGCGCTTGCGACGACCGAGAACCAGAACCATTCGTTCCAGCTGCCGCTTTTTCCGAATTTCGAGACGACGCTGGCACAGCTCAACGCCAAGACGCGGCGCAAGAAATTCCGCTCACAGAGCCGCAAGATCGAAGCTGCCGGCGGCTACGATCACTTGATCGCGCTAGACGGGGACGAAAAGCACGCGCTGCTCGATACGTTCTTCCGCCAGAAGGCGGCACGGCTGAAGATGTTCGGCCTGCCCGATGTCTTCCACGCGTCCGAGATCCGAGAGTTTTTCCATCGCCTGATGGACGCGCCGACTGATGGGACAGACACGTCGCTCACCCTTCACGCGATCCGCATGCGGGGTGAGCACGAGGGACATGTCGTGGCTATCGCCGGCGTGTCGCGCAAGGGCGACCATGTGATCTGCCAGTTCAGCTCCATCGACGACAGCATCTGCCCCGAGGCAAGCCCCGGCGAGTTGCTGTTCTGGCTGATGATCGAGAAAAGCTGCCGCGAAGGCGCGGCACTGTTCGATTTCGGCGTGGGCGACCAGCCCTACAAGCGCAGCTGGTGCAGCCAGGAAACAGTCCTGCACGATATCCTCATCGCCATCACCCCGAAGGGTTCCGTCCTCAAACCGCTGATGGTTCTGGCAACGAGGGCGAAGGCTGCGGTGAAGCACAACCCGCGACTTTACGCTCTTTTGCAGAAACTGCGGGCCGCCAAAACGAACAAGGCGGCCTGAAAGCCGCCTTGTAGATCGTGGTTCATGCGGTGTGGCTCACGCCACCTGTCGTCCAGCCTTGCGCGGCGAACTGCGGTCATTGGCGTCAGACATTACCAGCAGGTTGCGAATTCCCTCGCCTTGGAAGTCCTGGACGATCTTTGCGACATCCTCTTCCTTGAACTCAGGCACGGAGAGAATGACCTCCGCCTTTTCGTTGCGGGTCAGTCGCGACAGCATCGGCGCTTCCGCCGGGCCGCATTCGATCAGCACCAGATCATAGGCGTCTGCGAGTGCATCGACGACCATCGGCAGCCGATCGGCGCCCCGCATGGCGCGAACCGGATCGGCAGAACCGAACGGGATGATATGCGCATCCGAGAGACGGTCCGGGTGGATGGCTTCCCCGAACGCAACCTCGCCGCACAGCAGATCGGTGATGCCGGCAAGTTTGACGTCCTGCGCCATCAGCCGTGTCGGGCAAGCCGAGCCGGTCATGTCGATCAGGGCGACGGTGCGACCGCGCTCCGAAATTTCACGGGCCAACATCACGGTCGCCGTCGAGCCTGCATCGCCACCGGGCGACACGACCAGGCCGATCGGCACCGCACGGCGCTGGAGGTAGCGGGCAACGGACGCGATCGTGAAGGATTCCTCCTCCCCGTCGTTCGCCGGCGGCGCCACGGCAATTTCTTCGACCGGTGGCTCGGCAGCGATCGAAGCCTCCTGCTTCTGATCAACTTCCGCGCCCTTCGCGGCAGCGGAATCCTTGCGGGAGGCAGCCAGCATTTCCTTTGCCGCCGCGAACAGTCTGTGTTCACGCTTTGGCCGATCCGCAACAGTTTCTGCCGCAACCGGAGCTGCGGCGGGTGTTGTTGCAACCAAAGCGCCTACAGGGGTCGGTTCGGGCTCGGCCGGGGCCGGGGCCGGTTCGACCGCAGGCGTTGCGACCTCGTGTGGGGTCAGCAGGAAATCGTCCTCGCGACGGCGATTGAGAGGGCGGAGCGCTCGGCCGCTGAACAGTTCGGCGATGATGACGACCAGGCAGCTGACGATCAGTGTCGCAAGCGTCGCCACGATGACGATCGGGATGACCTTCGGAAAGAAGGGTTCCGACGGTTCGACCGCGCTCGACACGATCCGGGCATCCGCAGGGCTTGAATTGGCGTCGCGGCGCGACGTCGCCTCGCGGTAGCGCACGAGATAGGTTTCGAGCAGCTGGCGCTGGGCAGACGCTTCGCGTTCCAGGGCCCGCAGCCCGACTTCCTCTTCACCGGCCTTGGCCGAATCAGCCTTCAAGCCGTTCATCTGCTGCGTCAGCTGACGCTCGCGGAGCCGTGCAATCTCTCTCTCGTTGTCGAGGCTTGCCAGGATCTTCTGGGTTTCACGCTCGATCTGCTGATTGATACCGCTGAGCTGCGCGCGAAGTCCCCGAAGACGCGGATGGTTGTCGAGCAGGGATGTCGAGAGATCATTGATCTGCGCCTGCAAATTGGTCTGGGTTTCCTTCAGACGCTGGATGACCGCCGATCCCGCGACGTCCGCCAGCGTGTCCGAAGCGCGGCCGGCTCTCAAACCAGCGCGGACGTTTTCCGAACGGGCCTCGGCATTGGCGAGATCGGCGCGAACGCGGGCAAGTTCGGTCGATATATCGTTCAACTGCTTGCTGGAAAAACTGTTGGCTTCGCTGGTCTGGAAAAGGCCGTTCGAGGAGCGGTAGTCCGCCACCTTCTTTTCGGCATCGTTGACGCGGGTCGTCAGGTTGGCGATTTCCGGCTCCAACCAGCGGGCGGTTTCGGCATGGGTGTCGACCTTCGAGCCACTCTGGATCTGAAGATAGGCTTCGGCCATCCGGTTCGGCACATCCGCCGCGAGCTTCGGATCATGCGAGGCAAATTCGACGGCGATGACGCGCGAGCCCTCGACCGGATAGACCGACAGCTTTTCGCGGAACTTCTGGATGACCCGGTCTTCCGGATCGATCGCCATCGGATCCTGCTTCAGGCCGACCATCACCAGGAGGTCCGGCAGTGCCGACTGTCCAGCCGGGTCGAATTCCGGGCGATCGGAAAGCTTCAGATCGCGCGCAACCCGCTTGATGAGGTCGGTCGATTGCAGCAGCTGGGCCTGGCTGGTGATGTTCAGCGTGTCGAGAACCGGATCGTTGGAACTGCCTGCCCCTTCCCCGCCGGAGAGGTTCGGCGATCGCGATTCGATCAGCAGCCTGGTTTCGGCCTTGTAGCTGGGTTTGATCAGCGAGGCGCCGACCAGCGCCAGCGCGCCCGCCGCGATCGTCACGGCGAGGATCTTCGCCTTGCGTTCCCAGACGGCCGCGATGACCTGCCTGAGGTCGATATCCACATCCTGATGGCCGCCGTTTACGCCAGACATTGCCCGCTCCAAACTGGTCTATTTGGGCGGACAGTAAATTATCATGGTAACGCTACAGTTAATGAGCCGCGGCTTCGAAGAAAAACCGGACTCTGATCTTGCAGGCATTATTTCCGAGGGTCGTCGCGCCTCTCTTTACCGGGCATTAACCCTAATGGATCGATAACAGGCTCGAAATCGTCGAACCACCACCCCGAGCCTGGGACGCGAACATGCTATTCGCCCAAGACAAGAAAAATCCGACGCGCAACCAGCGCGCCAAAACCGTTCTGGCTCTTGCGGCGGCAGCCGTTGCGATGACGCTGTCGGGCTGCGCCTCCTACAAGCCGGCTCCCAAAAGCTTTCAGGAAGCGACGATCCAGCCTTACCGGCTGGACAGCGGCGATCGGCTGCGTGTCAGCGTCTTCGAACAGCCGAGCCTTTCCAACACCTATACCGTCGATCAGGCCGGCTATATCGCCTTCCCGCTGATCGGTCAGATCACGGCCCGGGGCCAGACCATGCCGACGCTCGAGGGTGCAATCGCCGCCAAGCTCAAGCAGGGCTATCTGCGCGATCCCGACGTGACGATCGAAATGGATCGTTACCGCCCGGTTTTTGTCATGGGCGAAGTCGGACGACCCGGACAGTATTCCTATGTGCCCGGCATGACGGCACAGAACGCCATCGCAATCGCCGGAGGCTTTACCTCTCGCGGAAACCAGCGCGATGTCGACGTCACACGCAAGATCAACGGCGAGGTCATCACGGGCCGTACGACGATTTCCTCACAGGTCCTCGCTGGCGACACGGTCTACGTCCGCGAGCGGCTGTTCTGACATCATCATGTCGGCTGAGGCCCCTCCCTTGCGCATCCTCCATTGTTTCAGGTCGCCCGTCGGCGGGATCTTCCGCCATGTGCGCGACCTGGTGGATGAACATCGGGCTGCCGGCCACGAGGTCGGCATCCTCTGCGACAGCTCGACCGGTGGCGAGCACGAGGACAGGTTGTTCGACACGATCCGGCCGCAGCTTTCGCTTGGCCTGACACGAATTCCGATGCGCCGTTCGATCGCTCCTTCCGATCTTGCGGCACTCTACAGAAGCTACAAGCATATCAAGAGCTTGCGGCCGGACATATTGCACGGACACGGCGCCAAGGGCGGCGTTCTGGCGCGATTGATCGGCTCAGCCTTGCGGGTTAACAGGTATTGCGTGGCCCGCCTCTATTCGCCGCACGGCGGCAGTCTGCATTTCGACCGGTCCAGTCTTTCGGGCAAGGTCGTGCTGCAGCTCGAACGGTTCCAGGAACGCTTCGGCGATGCCCTGGTCTTTGTCTGCGATTACGAGCGCCGCACCTACGAGGAAAAGGTCGGAAAACCGCTCAAGACTGCGCGCGTGATCTATAACGGCATTGGCGAGGCCGAGTTCGAGCCGGTCCCGTCGGTCATTTCCGCGGTCGACTTTCTCTATATCGGCATGCTGCGCGACCTGAAGGGGCCGGATGTCTTCATCGACGCCTTTGCCCGAACGGAACGCGCGGTCGGTCGGCCGCTCTCGGCGCTGATGGTCGGCGACGGTCCGGACCGTGAGCGCTATGAAGCCATGATTTCCGAACGTGGCCTTGGCCGCCGGCTGACGATGATGCCGGCCATGCCCGCCCGCAAGGCGTTTGCCCTTACAAATTTCGTCGTCGTTCCGTCGCGGGCGGAAGCGATGCCCTATATCGTGCTGGAAGCGCTCGCCGCCGGGAAGCCTGTCATCGCATCGCGTGTCGGCGGCATTCCCGAAGTGCTGGGAGTGAAAAGTGCGGCCCTTGCCGTCCCCGGCGACGCCACAAGCCTTTCCGACGTGATGACGCAGGCACTGCAGACACCGGAGTGGCATGACCGCGTCATGCCGAAGCCGTCCGATTTTAAGGCAGTGTTTTCCGCCTCCGTTATGGCGGACGACATGCTTCACTTGTACCAGGATCTACTCGGCCAAATCCCTGACCGAAGGTACAGCTAAAGGCTTCTTTAGCTTCTTTTTGCTACTGGACTGAGACTACTTCTGCGCCTTCGCGGCAGCTGAGTCGAGGATCCTGGCATGAGCCCGCTGAACAAGCCCGATGAATTCGACGTCGAAAGCCTTCGCCGCAAGGTCTCAGAGATGCGTGCGAGCGAGGAGAAGGAAGCGGGCGCGGTCCTCAATCCCTTCGCACGCCAGATCGCCCAGCAGTTCCGCGAAACCAGCTATTCGCCATCCCTGCTGGTCGGACTGATCCGGCTTACCGAATTTGCCGCGATCCTGATTGTCGGCCTCATCGTCGACCTGATCTACGGCGCGACCGAGATGTCGCTTTCCCGCCTGGTCATCATCACCTTCGGTTCTGCCATCACGCTTCTGCTTCTGCAGATTGCCGACACCTATCAGATCCCCTCCCTGAGGTCCGCCAACAGGACCTTGAAGCGGGTTCTCATCACATGGGCCTTCGGTTTTGTCCTGACCAATCTCGCGCTCAGCTTTGCCGCGGGCGGCTGGGTGCCCGTGACCGGTCTCATCGTCTGGTTCTCCGTCAGCTGCGTCGTCCTTGCCGCCGAGCGGCAGGCGATCGCGCTTGGCATCCGCCACTGGGCGCGCAACGGCGTTATGGAACGCCGCGCCGTAATCGTCGGCGGCGGCGAACCTGCCAAGCAACTGGTGCGCGCCCTGGAACGCCAGTCGGATAATGACATCCGCATCTGCGGCATCTTCGACGACCGCAACAGCGACCGCTCGCCGACCGTCGTTGCCGGCTACCCGAAGCTTGGTACCTTTGCCGAGCTTGTGGAATTCTCGCGCCTTGCCCGTATCGACATGCTCATCATCGCGCTTCCTGCCAGCGCCGAGCAGCGTATCCTGCAGCTTCTGCGCAAACTCTGGGTTCTGCCGGTCGATATCCGGCTTGCGGCGCATGCGAACCGCCTGCGCTTCCGCCCACGGGCCTATAGTCACGTGGGCACCGTTCCGATGTTCGATATTTTCGACAAGCCGATCCGCGACTGGGATTCGGTCGCAAAGCGCATCTTCGATATCGTCTTTGCCGTGTTCGCGATCGCCTGCCTCTGGCCCGTCATGCTGGCTGCCGGCATTGCCGTGAAGCTCAGCTCGAAAGGGCCGATGCTGTTTCGCCAGAAGCGCCACGGCTTCAACAATGAGATCATCAACGTTCTCAAATTCCGCTCGATGTACACGAGCATGAGCGACCAGACCGCGATCAGGGCCGTGACCAAGGGCGATCCGCGGGTCACGCCCGTCGGCCGGTTTCTGCGCAAGTCCTCGATCGACGAGCTACCGCAGCTGTTCAACGTGCTGAAAGGAGAGCTGTCTCTCGTTGGTCCCCGTCCGCATGCGGTCAGTGCCCAGACTGGCGAACGCAGATATGTGGACGTCGTCGAAGGCTACTTCGCCCGCCACCGCGTGAAACCCGGCGTGACTGGCTGGGCGCAGATCAACGGACTGCGCGGCGAGTTGGACAGCGACGAAAAGATCCGTGCCCGCACCGCCCACGATCTCGACTATATCGAGAACTGGTCGATCCTGTTCGATCTCAAGATCCTGTTCCTGACGCCGATCCGGCTTCTCAACACGGACAATGCATATTGACGACGCTGGCCGCACATGAGACCCGGCCGTTCAACGTCCAGCTGGCCGTCGTCGCCCTCGTGGCAAACGGCATGCTGGCCTTTGGCGTCTTTCTGTCCGGCTTCGTCATGTCGGAGCCTGCCCCTTACGAACTGATGATGGTGGCCCAGATCGGCCTCTGGTTCCTGTTTGGGCTCAGAATCTCGCGCACCGTCGCGATGCTGATGGCGATGCTGCTGATCTTCAACATCAGCGGCCTGTTTTCCATCTTCGTGATGAAGGATTCGTCCGGCGCCGGTATGTATTATGCGGTCTCGATCTTTCTTGCGCTCACCGCCGTGTTCTTTGCAGCGGTCATAGAGAACGACCATCGGCGGCTGAAGATCATCTTTCATGCCTGGGTGGCGGCCGCCATCATCACGGCCACTCTCGGCATCCTCGGCTATTTCGACGCGTTTCCCGGGGCCCATGTCTTTACCCGCTATAACCGCGCCATGGGCGCCTTTCAGGACCCCAACGTGTTCGGCCCCTATCTGGTCGGCCCGCTCCTCTATCTCCTTTACCGCATGCTGACCGGCCCGGTCATCCGTACCCCCCTTCTCATCCTCGGCATGCTGGTGCTGGCGATCGGCATCTTTCTGTCGTTTTCACGCGCGGCCTGGGGCCTCCTGCTGTTCGGTGCCATCGCACTGATCGTCCTCATGCTCCTCAAGGAGCGCACGACGGCATTCCGCCTGAAGATCCTGGTCATCTCGATTTGTGCCGGCGTGGCACTCGTGCTCGCCCTTGCGATCGCTTTGCAGATCCCGCAGATCGCCGACCTGTTTTCCAACCGTGCGAAACTGGTGCAGGATTACGACGGCGCGCGGCTTGGTCGCTTCGAGCGGCATAAGATCGGCTTCCTGATGGCGATGGAGCGACCGCTCGGCATGGGACCGATGGCGCTTGGAAAAATCTTCGGCGAAGACGAGCACAATATCTGGCTGAAGACACTCACGACCTATGGCTGGGTGGGTGCGGTGACGTATCAGATCATGATCTGGTCCAGCCTGTGGATGGGTTTCCGCTATATGCTGCGCGAGAGGCCGTGGCAGCCTTTTCTGATGATTGCATGGGTCCTGATCCTGGGACATGCGATGATCGGCAACGTCATCGACACCGACCACTGGCGGCATTTCTATCTCTCGCTCGGCATTCTCTGGGCGTGCGTCGCCCTGGAAAACCGCTATCAGCGAAACACCACTGCCGCGATGCAGCCGTTACAGGCCTGAGTTGTTGCCTCTAGCGCAAGTCCTTGACATTGGATCGCGTTGCGCCAGATTTCTCGTATGTTGACCGCATCACAAATTCGCGCTGCGCGCGCACTCACCGGCATCTCGAAAGACGCGCTTTGCGCCGCTTCGGGCCTGTCCTCCGTCGAATTCGACAACGCGGAGGCCCATGACGCCCTGCCCGACCCAACCATCAGTGAGAGACTGAGGGCATTCTTCGAGACAAGGGGCGTTATATTCCTGGCAGCCGGCGACGGCGGATCCGGAATGGGACCGGGTGTGAGACTGAGGCAAGACGGTCAGGAAGAGGGCATGCGTCCCGAAGATCTCAACGCCGCAAACGACGATTGAAAAAAACCTGAAACTCGCTGGAACATATTGAGCTCATAGGCGTTTCCCGGCCAGAATTGCATAGTCGGGGAAATTCATGACGCGTTCCAATAATCTGTACTTCATCATCGGCGCTCTCGTTGTTCTGGTCGTCGGTCTGGGGTTCTATGTCTACCGCGAAGAAACCAAGCCTAAGGGCGTAGAATTCAGCATCGGCCAGGATGGCGTCAAGGTCGAGGAAAAGTAGTTTTTCCGGGAAAACCGAGCTTAAGAAGTTTCTCTATTAAACGTCGTTTTTATATGCACTGGATATTGGAGGATACCATCCTCCAATATCTGTGAGGGGGCACAATGTCGCATATTACACCCGTCGATCTTCAGCAGTCCGGAATGAAGAAGGTGTGGAGCGTAACTGACTTCGCCCGCCGTTACCGTCTCGACAAGGACGAGGAAAACCGTCTTCTGCAGCTCCTGGGGTCGTTTGCTTCCGAGCAGGAGCTTCTGATGAATGCGAGCCGGACAGCGCGTTTTCGCTAACGCGAACTACTATCACGTCTGCTACGCCTATACTTGCTAATTGATCGCAGGCGGAACTTTACCACTCACAAATCAGTTACATCCCCGTGAATATCTTGCGCCGCAGGCCCTGCCACGGCTCCATACACGGAGGATACAATGATCAATGTTTTCGCAAAGGCAGGCCTGGCCTTGGCCTTGTCCGTCTGCACCCTTGGTGCGGCCACTGCCCCGGCATCGGCCCAAGA
The DNA here is from genome assembly GCF_017876855.1 of Rhizobium sp. PvP014. Taxonomy (NCBI): domain Bacteria; kingdom Pseudomonadati; phylum Pseudomonadota; class Alphaproteobacteria; order Hyphomicrobiales; family Rhizobiaceae; genus Rhizobium; species Rhizobium sp. PvP014. The sequence continues at coordinate 529,572 of NZ_JAGIOT010000002.1, read as the reverse complement.
CGTACAGCTGCGCATCGGACCTGACGGCGTGCGCCCGGTGATCCGCGACAGGGATCGCGATTACGACAGACGCGATCGCCGCATGGGCTGCAGCCCTGGCGAAGCACGCGCCGCCGCTCGCGACGAAGGCTTCCGTCAGACGGAGATCGTCCGCGCCACTCGCCGCAGCATCACCGTCCAGGGCATGACCCGTCGGGGTCCCGACCGGATCACCTTCGCCAATCGCCCTGGTTGCCCGGAAATCTAAGACTGACTGAAAAGGCCCCGCAAGTGCGGGGCCTTTTTTGCTCGAGCTATATCTCGACAACAGCGGCAAAAATGAAAAAGGGTCAGCTCGTGTCTCGGAGCTGACCCTTTTAGGTCGAAATGCACTGGCCGTTACCGCCAGAAATCCAGAACTTAGAATACGAATGCGTAGAGCAGCACGATTACAAGGATCGGAACGCCCATCGCCCAAAGTACAACACCCTTCAACATCACATTCTCCTTTGTTTTCCTATCTGACAACGCGTCGGGAACACTGACGTTCCAGCCAAATGCAAATTGTAGTCAGATAAGTCGAACGCGGTTCGGGATGATCCATCATTCGTTCACAGGTTCTGGTGAGTGACGTCGCAACAGGTTGGTGTGACGAGAGACGAGTTCACCCATGGCGAGCTCATGTCAAAGCGGCTCTGGGGGAGCCTGTCGCCGAAGGAAGAATGGTCGGAATGGCCGGATTCGAACCGACGACCCCTTGACCCCCAGTCAAGTGCGCTACCGGGCTGCGCTACATTCCGCCACATCGCTTCGAGCCGGCGGACCGGCGTCGCGTGAAGCATGCATTCCATACTGACATGATCTTCACCACGCAAGGAAAAAATCGGCTTTCAATGGATCTCGGATCGACGGTCTTGCTTCAACAAGAAAGCCGGCCCCATTGTCTGGAGCCGGCCTATCAGGACGCCTTGGCGACTACCCTATCAGTAGGGCGAGTAGCACAGCTGGCGCGGGCCGTTATAGGGCTGGAACGTATTGTCATAAGCCCTGTAGGACCGGTAGCGGTTGGCGCACCAGTTGACGTGCGCGCTATTGGCGTTCACGTAACGACGTGGCTGCACGTAACGCGGTTCGGCGTAGCGCGGCTGGGATGCAATGGCACCGCCAATCAGAGCGCCAGCAGCAAGACCGCCGATGATCGCACCTGAATTGTGGCCACGGTAGTGGCGACCGCGGTAATAGTCGCCTCGGCGGTAGTCGCGATGGTGACGATAGTAGCGACGACCTTCCCAACGATCACGATGCCGCCACTGAACCTGCTGGACCTGATCAACGCTCTGCGGCGCTTCGATGGTCTTCGGTGCGTTGACGACAGGGAAGGCGTGTGCCGGTACCATGCTCGTCAGTGCCGTCATGGCCGAGACGACAATGATTGCGAGTTTTTTCACGTTTGCATCTCCTCTAGTGTTTCCTCGTAGGTAAATGTTGTACCTTCGCGTTTGAACCAGAGGTGAACGGTAAATTTACAGTGAGTTCATGTAAGCAGGTATCGGATCAACGAACCTGGTCCAGCAGGCGCTTGCATTCGAGAAGGTCAAACAGTGCCTCCTGCAGCAGGGCACGGTCTTCCTTGCCGACGCTCGATTTTCCAACCGAGACTTCCAACTGGTCCTCCCCGGCACCGCCGAAACCGAAGAACCGGCCGCTTGGCTTTACCTTCGGGCGCCCGACGACCTGATCTTCTTCCTGGGTGGAAATTTTCGGCTCGGCATTCTTCTCGCTGTTGGCCGCCATGATGGCTTCCATCGTGGCGATATCACCCGATGCGATTGCTGAGACGAACTTGTTGCCATTCGTCTTCAGGAGCTTCTGAACGCCCTTGATCGTGTATCCGTGGTCGTAGAGAAGGTGACGGATCCCCTTCAACAGATCCACGTCCTCCGGGCGGTAGTAGCGACGGCCGCCTCCCCGCTTCATCGGCTTGATTTGCGGAAACCGCGTTTCCCAGAAGCGCAGCACGTGTTGCGGCAGGTCGAGATCGTCAGCGACTTCGCTGATGGTGCGGAATGCGTCCGGGCTCTTGTCCAAGTGTCAATCTCCAGGGATCGAACGGCCGTGCGGCGCGAAAGGGGTCAGCACGAAAGGCTGGACGTGATTTAGCGTCGAATCGCACATTTCTCAACGGCTTGCACCGAAAGATTCAAGTGTGTTCACAAGATTGGTGTTTTGGCAGGGGTGCCAGCGTGCAAAACGGGCGTGTCAGCTCGCAGGGCTTGCCGGCTTCTGCTTGACCTTGCGCAATGTGTGCGCCTTGAGGATGCGTTGCTTCAAAACATTGGATGCCTTGAAGGTCATCACCCGGCGGGGTGAGATCGGTACTTCCTCGCCTGTCTTCGGATTGCGACCGATGCGCTCGTTCTTGGCGCGCACCTGAAATGTCGCAAACGACGAAAGCTTGACCATTTCGCCGCGAACGATGGCGTTGCAGATTTCGTCGATTACCGTTTCGACGAGTTCCGCCGATTCCGTGCGAGAGAGGCCAACCTTGCGAAAAACCGATTCCGCCAGATCCGCGCGTGTGACTGTCTTGCCGGCCATGGTCCCCCGCCTGATTTAATGTGATATTATCAAAGCCCGCAAACAGTATTTTGGTTGTGCCCCACGGTCAAGCGCCCCCGGGCCAAGCATCTGTTCGGCATTGATTATTTCATAATATGGCTCAGGTTTTCAGCCGGCATCACCAGCGGATCAGGACGGCCCCCCAGGTGAAGCCGCCACCCATGGCTTCCAGCATCACAAGATCGCCCTTCTTGATGCGACCGTCGGCACAGGCAACTGAAAGCGCAAGCGGGATCGATGCCGCAGACGTGTTGCCGTGAATGTCGACGGTGACGACGACTTTCTCGGTGGGAATGTTGAGCTTCTTGGCAGATCCATCAATGATACGACGGTTGGCCTGGTGCGGTACCAGCCAGTCGATATCCTCGGCAGTCGTGCCGGTCGCCTCGAATGCGTCCTCGATCACGTCGGTGATCATAGCCACCGCATGCTTGAAGACCTCACGGCCTTCCATCTTCAGGTGCCCGACCGTGCCGGTCGTCGATGGGCCGCCATCGACGTAGAGCTTGTCCTTGTGGGATCCGTCCGAGCGCAGATGCGCCGTCAGGATACCGCGGTCGGCAATCGTGCCCTCGCCTTCCTGAGCCTCCAGCACAACGGCGCCGGCGCCATCGCCGAACAGCACGCAGGTTGTGCGGTCGTTCCAGTCCAGAATGCGGGAAAAGGTTTCGGCGCCGATCACCAGCGCGCGCTTCGCAAGCCCGCCACGCAGGTGGAGGTCTGCCGTCGTCATCGCGTAAACGAAGCCGCTGCAGACCGCCTGCATGTCGAAAGCGTAGCCATGCTTCATGCCGAGCCGGTTCTGGATCTCGACGGCGGTCGCGGGAAAGGTGTTGTTCGGCGTCGAAGTCGCCAGAAGGACCAGATCGATGTCGTCAGGTGTCAGGCCAGCACTATCGAGCGCTGCCCGCGCCGCCTTCTCACCGAGCGATGCCGTCGTTTCGTCGTCGCCGGCGATGTACCGCTGGGTGATGCCGGTGCGCTGGACGATCCACTCGTCCGACGTGTCGACCATCGTCTCCAGCTCGCGATTGGTGACGACCCGTTTCGGGAGCGCTGCCCCGTAACCGCGAACAACTGATCGAATCATAGTCAAATCACATCCTAACGTCATGCGGCTTCAGGGCCGGCCGGCGGCAGGCGTCTGGCATGATAAATCTTCAAATCCTGCGAAATTTTGGCGTTGAGGTCGTTTCGCGCCATGTCGTAGCCGACTGCGATCGCGGCTGCGATGCCTTCGGCGTTGGCGCTACCGTGGCTCTTGATCACAATACCGTTGAGGCCGAGAAAGACGCCGCCATTGACCTTGTTCGGGTCCATCTTCTCGCGCAAGCGATCGAATGCTGGCTTGGCGAGAAGGTAGCCGATCCGGGCAAGCAGCGTGCGCGACATGGATTCGCGCAAAAGCGTGGCGATCTGGCGCGCAGTTCCCTCAGCGGTCTTCAGAGCGATATTGCCGGTAAAGCCTTCGGTCACCACAACGTCGACAGTGCCCCTGCCGATGTCGTCGCCCTCGACGAAGCCGTGATAGGAGAGATGCGGCAGGTTGGCTTCGCGGATAAGCCGACCGGCTTCCTTCACCTCTTCCTGCCCCTTGACCTCTTCGACACCCACATTGAGAAGCCCGACGGTGGGGCAATCCACTTCGAACAGGGCCCGCGCCATGGCACCACCCATCAGCGCGAAATCGAGCAGCTGCTGGCTGTCAGCGCCGATCGTCGCGCCGATGTCGAGGACGATGCTTTCGCCCTTCAAGGTTGGCCAGATGCCTGCAATCGCAGGGCGTTCGATACTCGCCAATGTGCGAAGACAGAATTTCGACATCGCCATCAGCGCACCGGTATTGCCGGCGGACACAACGACATCAGCTTCGCCAAGCTTCACGGCTTCGATGGAACGCCACATGGTCGAGACATAGCGACCACGGCGTAGCGCCGCACTCGGCTTCTCGTCCATGGCAACGGCCAGTTCGCACGCGTGGAACACGGACCGTTCACGCAGTTTCGGATAGCGTGCAAGCCACGGCTCGCATTCGGCTTTCAGTCCGTAGAGGAGAAAACTGACGTCGGGATGGCGTTCGAGCGCCTTCGCGGCGCCCGCCATGACAACCTCGGGGCCAAAGTCGCCACCCATGGCGTCAATCGAAATTCTGATCACGCGTCCCTGATCCTTGTTTTAACCGGCCGCACGCGCCTGCAAGACATGCCTGCGCCGACTTTTGCTTCTTCAGTGGGCACGCTCATGCGCCGCCCTGCCGGCGAAATCGTGGCCAAAATATAGGTTTTGTTTCTGCTTACAACCGGTCTCAGTCTTTTTTCCAATCCTTGAGCGCGGCAAACGGATTGGGTTTGGTCGCCGGATCGTTCGGGTCGCTCTCGATATGGTCCTTGAAATCGATGCCCGGCCTGCGCGGATAAGGGTCTATCGCCAGTGCCACGAACTCGGCAACGACCTCGCCCGCATCGATCGTATCGCCGACAAACATTTCCGGCAGGTCCGGACCATCAGGATCGACCACCATCTCGGCGCTTTCGGCCGTGACGACGCGCGCAAGCTTGGATCCCTCAGGCACAAAGACCTGATCGAAATCCTCTGAAATGGTCGACGACACAGGATCAAGCGTCACCACGCAAGCCTGGGTGACAGCGGCCTTGACGTGGCCCTTGAGGCGCACGCCGTCCTTCTTCCAGCGGGCAATGTAGATTTCCGCCTTCAACGAATTGACCGATACGACGTCCCAGAGAACGGCCAAGTCCTTCCGTTCGTTTTCATCGGCTTCGACAGTAACGGTGACCGGATTGGCGGAAATATTTCCAACCTTCACGGCATAGGAGAACGGAGGCTTGCCGCCTCTGGCTTTGCTGGGTTCTTGATCGCTTTTCATTGTTCCTCGCCTTCCCGGACCGGCTGCGGCACGACCAGCAGCCCACGGGAAATCGTATCTTCCGAGACCGCTGACATAGCGGTTTCGGTGGTTGTCATCCAGTGCGCAAGTGCGCTCATGTCTTGTATATCGGTGGCTTTAGGATGGATATTACGATGCAGCGCTGCGGCAAGCGCGGTTTCGTCGCCGCTGTCGAGAGCTGCGGCGTAGGTTTCTAGCCGACCGTAGAACATGCCCGCGAGCTTCTTCATCCGCTTCGGAACCCCCTGGTCGCCGATTCCGAGCTCGCGAATCGAATGGTCGATATCCTGAAAGAAGGCATCGACGATCTCCTGCGCCAGTTCCTGCCCGCTCGGCCCCGACTTCGCCGTCCGGCGAAAAAACAGGATCATCACGATGGACAGCATTTCAAACCGGCCCATCACGGTATCGGGTACGCCGAAATCCTCGTAGAAGACGGGGATGCGCGCTGCCGACGTCAGGGCGTAGTATTGCCGGTTGACGATGGTCTGATTGCTGTTTTTCTTTTTGAACAGGCCGAATATCATCGTGTTTCCTGCATTTGCCTTCATGTTTGCGTCATGGTCGAAGCTGGCGATGTTGCATGCAAACGAAAGCTGGTTTACCGAAGCAGGCACGAATTGCAATGCATTCGCCATCGGCGGGCTTCGGTTCGGCTATCCGGAAGCGGCAGTCAGCTGTCCCCGGAATAGCCACAATGGTATGAGCAGCAGAGTAACCGGCTTCCGCCGGCACATCGACATGTGGGGGATACCGTTGAAGAAGCGGGTTTTCGGATACGAAATGAAAGCGTTGAGCAAAACGGCGGCGGCCCTTGTCGTTGCATCGATTGCAGTTTCCGGCTGCACGTCCATGGAAATCGGCGACACGATGTACAACGGCTATGTCGTTGACCAGCAGTCGCTGAACCTGATCCCTGTCGGTTCAAGCCGCGAGCAGGTGATCCTGACCATGGGTACACCGTCGACGACCGCTACCTTCGATACGGAAGTGTTCTATTACATTTCCCAGAAGCGCCACCGTCGGGCAGCCTTCATGAAGCCGCAGATCGTCGAGCAGAGCGTGCTTGCCATCTATTTCGACAAGAACGGCGTGGTCGCCCAGCGCGCCAACTACGCACTTCAGGACGGCAAGGTGTTCGACACGATCTCGCGCACGACGCCAACCGGCGGCCGCGACCTTACCTTCCTGCAGCAGCTTCTGTCGGGTGGTTCCGGAGCAGCAAGCGGCGGTGCCGGCCAGATCCGCAACATGCTGCAGAGCATGGGCAACTAACAAGCGCATTTCCGAATATCAAAAAGCCCGCGATACCAATGGTACCGCGGGCTTTCTTTTGTCTGGATGAGACCTGGTTCTAGTGGGCGAGAACCGCGAGCAGCAGAAGGGCGACGATGTTGGTGATCTTGATCGCCGGGTTGACGGCAGGGCCTGCCGTATCCTTGTAGGGGTCACCCACCGTATCGCCTGTCACCGAAGCCTTGTGGGCTTCGGATCCCTTCATGTGGCGCGTGCCATCCTTATCGACGAAACCGTCCTCGAAGCTTTTCTTGGCATTGTCCCAGGCGCCGCCGCCCGAGGTCATCGAGATCGCGACGAACAGGCCGTTGATGATGACGCCGAGAAGCGAGGCACCGAGCGCTGCAAAGGCGGACGCCTTGTCGCCGCCCGAGACGAGAAGCACGCCGAAATAGACGAAGATCGGCGCGAGAACCGGGAGCAGCGAGGGCACGATCATTTCGCGAATCGCAGCCTTGGTCAGGATATCGACCGCGCGGCCGTAGTCGGCTTTTCCGTTCCTTGCATGATGCCGGGCTTTTCGCGGAACTGCCGGCGAACTTCCTCGACAATCGAGCTTGCCGCCTTGCCGACCGCCGTCATGGCGATGCCGCCGAACAGATACGGGATGAGACCGCCAAACAGCAGGCCCGCCACCACATACGGATTCGACAGGCTGAACGAGATCTGGCCTACCCCCTGGAAGTACGGATATTTATCGGCGTTTGCCACGAAGTACTGGAGATCGTTGGCATAGGCCGCAAACAGCACCAGTGCGCCGAGACCGGCCGAGCCGATCGCGTAGCCCTTGGTGACGGCCTTGGTCGTATTGCCGACGGCATCCAGAGCATCCGTGGCTTTGCGAACATCCGGCGGCAGATGCGCCATTTCGGCAATGCCGCCGGCATTGTCGGTGACAGGGCCGAAGGCATCGAGTGCCACGATCATGCCGGCAAGGCCGAGCATGGCGGTGACGGCAATGCCTGTGCCGAACAGTCCGGCGAGCTGATAGGTGGAGATGATGCCGCCAACGATGACGAGTGCCGGCAGTGCGGTCGATTCCAGCGAGACGGCCAGCCCCTGGATGACGTTGGTGCCGTGGCCCGTGACGGAAGCCTGGGCGATGGAATTGACCGGCCGCTTGTTGGTGCCGGTATAGTATTCGGTGATGACAACGATCAGCGCTGTCACGACCAGCCCGACGAGGCCGCAGGCAAACAGTCTGGCGCCGGTGATGTCCATGCCGGCAACCGTGCCGATCGTGCCCCAACCGATGGTGATCGAGGTCGCGATCGCAAGCCCGACGATGGACAGCAGCCCCGTCACGATCAGTCCCTTGTAGAGGGCGCCCATGATCGAGCCGTTGGTGCCGAGCTTGACGAAGAACGTGCCGACGATCGAGGTGATGATGCAGGTGCCGCAGATCGCCAGCGGATAGAGCATCGCCTGGTCGATGACGGCGCTGCCGGCAAAGAAGATTGCCGCGAGCACCATGGTCGCAACGACCGAGACTGCGTAGGTCTCGAACAGGTCGGCCGCCATGCCGGCGCAGTCACCGACATTGTCGCCCACATTGTCGGCGATCGTTGCCGGGTTGCGTGGATCGTCTTCCGGAATACCGGCTTCCACCTTGCCGACGAGATCGCCGCCGACATCGGCGCCTTTGGTGAAGATGCCGCCGCCAAGGCGCGCGAAGATTGAGATCAGCGAGGCGCCGAAGCCGAGTGCCACAAGGGCATCGATCACTTCGCGTGAACCGACCGCATGGCCGAGCACGGTTGTCAGGATGAAAAAGTAGATGGACACGCCGAGCAGTGCGAGGCCCGCGACAAGCATGCCGGTGATGGCGCCAGACTTGAAGGCAATGTCGAGACCTGCTGCCAGACTATGGGATGCCGCCTGCGCCGTGCGCACATTGGCCCGCACCGAGACGTGCATGCCGATGAAGCCGGCAGCGCCCGAGAGAACGGCGCCGATGATGAAGCCGATGGCTGCCGTGCCAGACAGAAGAAACCATGTGAGACCCGCAACCAGCACACCGACGATGGCGATGGTCATATACTGGCGAGACAGATAGGCCTGTGCGCCTTCGCGGATATAACCGGCGATCTCCTGCATCCGCTGATTGCCTTGATCGGCGGCAAGTACGGAACGCGTGGCCCATGCAGCATAAATGATCGACAGCAGACCGCAGACGATCACACCTAGAATTACAGTCATGCGAATTTTCCTCTCCCTGACCGGCTGCGGCCGATGCCGCCCCGGCATTCTGCACCCTCCAGCAACGGCTTTCCCCTCCCAAGGAACGCAGCTGTTGCCATGCGCGGGTGAGATTGCGGTGAGGAACAACCGCCGTCAAGCGCTACGACGGTAATAGAACCGGGTCAGTTGGCTTTTGCGACGGGCCTGCGCAGCATCAGCGCCAGAATGAGAAGAAGGCAAAAGATCGCGACCGGCCAGATCACCAGGTTGATGAATGACCAGCCCCAGGTGACGAACACCTTGCCCGAGGAGAAGGAGGACAGCGCCACCGTGCCGAAGAGGACGATGTCGTGAAACCCCTGCACCTTGTCGGCCTCCTGCGGGCGATAGCTGGAGGCGACGATCGTGGTCGAGCCGATGAAACCGAAATTCCAACCTATCCCGAGCAGGACCAGCGCCAGCCAGAAATTCCACAATTCCACGCCCATATGGGCAACGATCGCGCAGCCCATCAGCGTGACGAGGCCGGCGGCGACCACTTTTTCCGCGCCGAAGCGGGTGATCAGCATGCCGGTGAAAAAGCTCGGTCCGAACATGGCGAGCACATGCCACTGGATGCCGAGCGCCGCCAGTTCTGTCGGAAAGCCGCAGCCGATCACCATGGCGAGCGGCGCACCAGTCATCACGAAGGTCATCAGCGCGTAGGTGCAGATACCGCAGACCATGCCGGTCATGAACCGCTGGGTCACGACGATTTCCCGCAGCGACCGTGCCGGCGGCTGCTGGGTTGAGAGCGACGCATCCGCCTTGGTCGGAAGACGCAGGAAGGCCATGATGCAGATACCGGCAAGGCAGAGCGGGATCAGCATCAGGAACGCACCGGCGAAGGTCACCGGCGCCAGCCAATCCTTTGCGGCGATGGAGAGCTGCGGTCCGACGATCGCCGAGACGATACCGGCCCCGAGGATCCAGGAGATGGCTCGCGGCTTATAGGCTTTGGGAGAAATATCGGCAGCGGCGAAGCGGATCTTCTGGGTGAAGCCGGCGCAGGACCCGACCAGCAGAAGCGCGAAGGCAAACAGCCAGAAATCACCACGAAACAGCGCGATTGCCGCAAGCCCGCCGCCGATCGCGCCGAGCATTCCGCCCGACATGAAGGCCGCCTTGCGGCCCAGGAACTTGGACGCGATGGCAATCAGCACCGCACCGACGGCGGTGCCGAGGTTGAACGCGGTGATCGGCGCTGTCGCGAGCGACTTGTCGTCGCCGAGAAGCTGATAGCCGGCAAGAGCGCCGATCGACACGGTCAGAGGTGTGGCAGACCCCAGGATGGCCTGGGTGCCTGCGAGCAGAAAGACGCTGCGGCGGGCGGTGCTCAAGTCAATTCTTTGACGCTCGACCGCTTCGTCCATCTGATGCTCTTTCCGGGATGTTACTTCTTCGCGTCGCCGCGGATTTGCTTGGCAATCCGGTCGAGAACCGCATTGACGACCTTCGGCTCGTCTTCCTCGAAGAACGCGCGGGCAATCTCGACATATTCGGTGACGATGACAGCCACCGGGACATCCTTGCGCTCGACGATCTCGAACGTTCCGGCACGCAGGATGGCGCGCAGGGTGGAATCGATCCGCGACAGCAGCCAGTCTTCCTGCAGCGCCGAGCGGATCAGCGGGTCGATCTTGTCCTGATCGCGTACGACGCCGGCGACGATCGAGCGGAACCAGGAGGCATCCGCCTTCAGATAGGTATCGCCATCGAGTTCCTGGCCGAGGCGATGGGCCTCATATTCGGCCACGACCTCGAGAACGCCGGTGCCGCCGACATCCATCTGATACAGGGCCTGAACGGCTGCCAAACGCGCCGCGCCACGCTGATTTGCCGGCTTGACCGGATGCTCGCCTTCTTTGGACATTCTATCAACCACCATTCAGCTTTTCGCGCAGTGCGATCATGGTGAGGCAGGCACGGGCCGCAAAGCCGCCCTTGTCCTTCTCGGACCGCTTGATGCGCACCCAGGCCTGCTCGTCGTTCTCGACGGTCATGATGCCGTTGCCGATCGCCAGCGATTCGGAGACCGCAAGATCCATCAGCGCGCGCGAGGATTCGTTCGAGACGATGTCGAAATGGTAGGTTTCGCCACGGATGACCATGCCGAGCGCGACAAAGCCGTCATAGGACGTGCCGTCCTGATCGCCAGCATCGAGCGCCATCGCGATTGCCGGCGGAATTTCGAGCGCGCCGGGAACCGTCACCACGTCGTAGGTCGCACCCGCATCCTTGAGAGCGGTCGTTGCGCCATCGAGCAGCGCGTCCGCCATGTCGTCATAAAACCGTGCTTCCACGATCAGGATGTGAGGTGCGTTTTCTTGCGGCATGATTTCACCTTGGTTACATCGGCGCGTTGGGCGACAAGCCGAATAGTCGGCGGTCAAAACATGCCCGGCCGGGAATGGCAAGTGGTTTTCGCTGAACGCTGCGTTGCAGGGCGCGAATACCTATTCTGCAACGTCATCGGGGCGGAACAGGAGGAGCGCAGCTTGCACGCTGCCGCCTGTTTCCGCATGTCGTCGGGTCAGCCTCAGCCTGTCGGGAACTGGGCCAGCCTTGCTGCGTAGCGGGCCATCGTATCGACTTCGAAATTGACGAAATCGCCGGCCTGGCGATCGCCCCATGTGGTGACGCCCAGCGTGTGCCTGATCAGCAGCACGTCGAAATCGGTGCCATCGACCGCATTGACGGTCAGGGATGTGCCATCGAGCGCAACCGATCCCTTAGGCGCGACGAAGCGGGCAAGGCTTTCCGGCGCCCGCAGGCGGATGCGTACCGCTTCGCCTTCAGAGGTCACGGACAGGATCTCCGCCTTGCCGTCGACATGGCCGGAGACGATGTGGCCGCCCAGTTCGTCGCCGATCTTCAGCGCCCGCTCCAGATTGACGCGGGTCCCGGATGTCCAGCCAGCGATCGTCGTCAGCCGCAGCGCTTCTTCCCAGGCTTCCACTTCGAACCAGCGCTCATTGCTGCCGTCCTCGGGCAAGTTGGTCACGGTCAGGCAGACACCTCCATGGGCGATCGAGGCGCCCATCGCGATGGTCTTCGGATCGTAGCTCGTGGCGATGCGGAGCTTGACGCCCTCGTCCATCGGGGTCGTCGCCGCTACGGTTCCGACATCGGTGACAATTCCGGTAAACATCGACGACCTCTATGACTGCTCGATTTTCTGAAAATCGTAGGAACGGTCGGGACCGAACGCATCCTGACGAACCAGCTTGAACCCTTCCGGCATATCGGATGGCGACAGAGGCGATTCAAGACCACCCTCACCCACCGTCGTCGGTCCCTGCGAGACCACGATCCGGTCGACGAGGCCGGCATCAAGGAATGCCTTTCCGATCGTCGCGCCGCCTTCGACAAACAGCAGGGAAATTCCGCGTGTCGCCAACTGGTCGAGAAGTGCTGCGAGATCGCCTGCCTCGATCACATCGACACCTGCGGCCAGAAGTTTCTCGCGCTTTTCGGACTCTTGCGAGACCGGCACGCAGGCGACGATCACAGGCACGTCGCGGGCAGACTTCACCAGAAGGCTGTCGAGCGGCAGTTCGAGACGGCGATCTAGAATAATGCGGACGGGCGATCTGTCGCTCATCTCGGGAAGCCGGACCGTCAGTTGCGGATCGTCGGAACGGACGGTTCCCATACCGACCAGGATCGCATCGCTTTCGGCGCGCATGACATGCACCTGGGCACGGGCGAGCGGCCCGGTGATCAGTACTTCCTCGCCACGGCGTCCCAGCATTCCATCGGCCGAGACGGCAAGCTTGAGCGTGACGTAAGGGCGGTGGCGGATCTGGCGGGAGAGATAACCGGCGAGCGCGCGCTTGCCGTCATCTTCCATGAGGCCAAGCTCGGTCGCGATGCCGGCATCGTGCAGGATCTTCAATCCCTGACCGGAGACGCGCGGATCGGGATCGGCGACGCTGACGACAACGCGGGAAACACCGGCCGCCACGAGCGCATTGGCGCAGGGCGGGGTCTTGCCGTGATGGGCGCAAGGTTCGAGCGTCACATAGGCGGTCGCACCCCTCGCCTTCTCGCCGGCAACGGCGAGTGCGCGGGCTTCCGCATGTGGTCGGCCGTCGCGGGCAGTAACCGCTGCGCCGACAATCGCTCCGTCCCTGACGAGCACGCAGCCGACCGATGGATTGGTCATGGTCTGGCCTTCATGCCAGCGCGACAGCCTCAGCGCTGCGGCCATGAACCGCTGGTCGTCGGCCTCCGACATGGCGTCAGGACTCCAGCCCGGGATCGCGGGCAATCTTGGCGTTGATCTCGGAAATCACTTTCTCGAAGTCCTCCGCATGGGAGAAGTCGCGATAGACGGATGCGTAGCGCACGAAGGCAACGTCATCGAGGCTTTTCAGCGATTCGAGCACCTGCAGGCCGATCTCTTCGGAGGAGATCTCGCTCTCGCCCGAGCTTTCGAGGCGCCGGACGATGCCGGAGACGGCACGCTCGATGCGGTCGGGATCGACGGGCCGCTTGCGCAGCGCGATCTGGAACGACCGCACCAGCTTGTTGCGGTCGAACGGTACCTTGCGGCCGGTCTTCTTCGACACCAGCAGCTCGCGCAACTGCACGCGCTCGAATGTCGTGAAGCGACCGCCGCAGTCAGGGCAAATGCGCCGCCGCCTTATGGAGGTGAAATCCTCGGCCGGACGCGAGTCCTTAACCTGGGTATCTTCCGAACCGCAATAGGGGCAGCGCATCGCTTTTCCTTAGAGGTATGGGTACATCGGGAAGCGATTGGTAAGCGTCATCACCTTTTCGCGGACACCCGCTTCCACCACCGCATTGCCCTCGTCCGAATTGGCAGTCTTCAGGCCGTCAAGCAGTTCGACGATCAGGTTGCCGATTTCGGTGAACTCGGCTTCCTTGAAGCCGCGCGTCGTGCCAGCCGGCGTGCCGAGGCGGATACCGGACGTGACGAATGGCTTTTCAGGATCGAACGGAATGCCGTTCTTGTTGCAGGTGATATAGCCGCGGCCAAGCGCTGCTTCGGCCCGCTTTCCGGTCGCGTTCTTCTTGCGCAGATCGACCAGCATCAGGTGGTTGTCGGTACCGCCGGAGACGATGTCGAGACCACCTGCCACGAGCGTTTCCGACAGGGCCTTGGCGTTCTTGACGATCTGAGCTGCATAATCCTGGAATTCAGGCTGCAGCGCTTCGCCGAACGCCACCGCCTTGGCGGCGATGACATGCATCAGCGGGCCGCCCTGCAGGCCGGGGAAGACAGCCGAGTTGAATTTCTTCGCCAGATCCTCGTCATTGGTAAGGATCATACCGCCGCGCGGTCCGCGCAGCGACTTGTGGGTCGTGGTGGTCGCGACATGGCAGTGCGGGAACGGCGACGGATGCTGGTTGCCGGCAACGAGACCGGCGATATGCGCCATGTCGACCATGAGATAGGCGCCGACTTCGTCGGCGATCTCGCGGAAACGCTTCCAGTCCCAGGTGCGGGAATAGGCCGTGCCGCCGGCGATGATCAGCTTCGGCTTGGTCGTGCGGGCCTTCTCGGCCACGGCATCCATATCGAGAAGGTTGTCGCCTTCACGAACGCCGTAGGACACAACGTTGAACCACTTGCCGGACATGTTGACCGGCGAGCCGTGGGTCAGGTGTCCCCCCGAGTTGAGATCGAGGCCCATGAATGTGTCGCCCGGCTGCAGCAGCGCCAGGAACACGGCTTGGTTCATCTGCGAACCGGAATTGGGCTGGACGTTGGCGAAGTTGACGCCGAACAGCTTCTTGGCGCGTTCGATGGCAAGCTCTTCGGCGATGTCGACGAACTGGCAGCCGCCGTAGTAGCGCTTGCCCGGATAGCCCTCGGCATACTTGTTGGTCATGATCGAGCCCTGGGCTTCGAGCACGGCACGCGACACGATGTTTTCCGAGGCGATCAGTTCGATCTCATGGCGCTGACGGCCAAGTTCCTTCTCGATCGCGCCGAAAATATCCGGATCGGATTCGGCCAGCGGGCGGGAGAAGAATGCTTCGGTATTGGACATGTGCGAGGCTCCTCGAAGGGTGGCAGGCGATGTGACGCGTCTTAGCCTTCCCTTCCGATCAGGGCAATACACGGAGCGACATTTGCGCGTCCAACTCCGTTTCGAGACAACGGCAAAAGGCCGCACCACCCTTTTGGGCGATGCGGCCTTTCAATCGAATTGGTCGTTCGTCAGCGACGTCCTGCTTATTGCGGCAGGAGATCCTGTTCGGTGATCGCACCGGAGGCACGCTCCACGCCGGTCGTGGTCTGCAGAGCCAGTTCCTGGTTGCCGTCGCGCTGGTAGATGTCGTCGCGGAACTGGACGACCTGGTCCTTTGCCGACCATGCCGTGACATAGACGATATAGACCGGAACTTCCTGGCTGAGCTTGATCGGGTTGTTCTGGCGAGCAGCGATAACCCGTTCGATTTCCTGACGCGACCAGCCGGGCGTGTCACGCAGCAGCCAGGTCACGAGATCGCGCACGTTCTGGATACGCATGCAGCCCGAGGACTCAAAGCGCATCAGCTTGTTGAACAGGCCCTGCTGGGGCGTGTCGTGCATGTATTCGTTGTTCGGGTTGTGGAAGTTGATCTTCGTCGAGGACATCGCGTTGATCTTGCCCGGATCCTGGCGGAACATGAAGTTCGGCGCCTTGGGGGCATTCCAATCCACGGTTTCCGGCGACACTTCCTGGCCACGACCGTCGATCAGACGGATGTTGTTGCGCGTCAGGTAGGTCGGGTCCTTGCGCATCAACGGCACGATGTCTTTTTCGACGATCGAGCGCGGTGCGGTCCAGTAAGGATTGAGGATGACTTCGTAGATCTTCGAATTGATCGCATGGGTCGGGCGGTCGATACGGCCGACGACCGCATTGGTGCGCAGCGCCACGCGATCGTTCTCGACCGCTTCAACATAGGCCGCCGGGATGTTGACCATGACGTAACGCGAACCGAGATCACCCGACATCGACTGCAGGCGAACCCGGTTGGTTTCGAGCTGCATCAGACGTGTCTGGGCCGGAACGTTCATCGCCTTGACGCTGAATTCGCCAAGCACGCCATCTGCCGGCAGGCCGTGACGGGCCTGGAAGCGCTTGACCGCACCGTCGACATTGCTGTCGAACGAGCTGGACATGCCTGCGGACTGATCGAGATCGCCGGCGATCATCAGGCGACGGCGCAGGTTCTGCACCGACGGATCAACGACGCCGAGCTGCAGGCGCACGGACGAATTGACATCTGGCCAGCCACCTGCAGAGACAATCTGCTGATAGAAGGCAATTGCCTGCTGGATGTTTGCCGGGCCTTCGGAACCAAGGATCGGATTGTTGGAGACGACACCGACGGCCGAGCGCGAACCACGCGCATCGAACTGGTCATCCCAGTTGCCACGACGGGGCGCGGTCATGATGCCATCGAGCGTCGACTGCGCCAAAGCCGGCGCGGCCAGAACGGCGGCACCCACGGAGACGGCCGAACGCAACATGGCGCGGCGGGAAAGCAATTCCGATCCGATCTTTTTCGACATCATCCTGTCCATCTGGTCCCAGAGGCTTCAAAACAAAAGCGCTACAGGGATATGGTTAATAAACGCGCAAAATTTCGCGGCTGGGCTGCTGGAAATGCTCGGGGGGTCATCTGGAGTAGCACGAGTTTCCCGAACCTGTTCAAGCATGGCGGTCCCATAGCAATATGGCCAATTCGTGTCAGTTGCCGCAGCGTCACAAAGCCGTGTGAAAGCGTGACTTTTCGGCCTCCTTCGAGATACTCAACGGGAAATGTGGCAGGCGCGAACTCGAAGCCATTTCGGGAGGTTGGGAGTGCGCTGTGGAGCGAGAGAACGCTGCGTTCCGGTGTTCTGAAAGAGCCTGCATCAGGCGACCATGATAGAGGACATCTGGAGCTCTGAAACGGGATCGGCGGAGCGTATTGCTACGCTCCGCCCGATATGTGTGTCGTGCCACTGCATGACTGGAGGAAATGCAGGCGCCGACAGTTGTCTTTGCCGTGCCGCCGTCGCGCCTCCGGTGGTTCAGGAGCGCGGCGCGGCGATGGCAGATATTACATGCGGTAAGCGATGCTGTCGTTCCAGAAACGGTCGAGGCGCTGCAGCAGCTTGTTCATCTGCGAGAACTCGCCCTCGCCGATGCCGCCGACCTTTTCGATCGAGCCGACGTGGCGATCATAGAGCTTGGCGACGGTTTCTGCGACTTCCTGGCCTTCCTTGGTCAGGCTGATGCGGACCGAGCGGCGGTCGATGCGCGAACGCTGGTGGTTAATGAAACCGAGGTCGACCAGCTTCTTGACGTTGTAGGAAACGTTGGAGCCGAGATAGTAACCGCGCGAGCGCAGTTCACCGGCAGTCAGTTCCGAGTTGCCGATGTTGAAAAGGAGAAGTGCCTGGATGGCGTTGACGTCGTCGCGACCCTGGCGGTCGAACTCGTCCTTGATGACGTCGAGCAGGCGGCGGTGAAGGCGCTCGACCAGGTGGAGCGATTCCATGTAAAGCGAACGGATCGGGTCTTCGTTGAAGTCTGCTGCGACCGGTGCCTGCGGCTTCATTTTCGTGTTCATCATGACTGCCTCACTGTTTTGCTTGGCGGTGTGTTTGTTTATTCCCGCCTTGAGACAGACACTAACGAAAGCGCATAAAATTCGACTTAAAACAAAGGGTTAACAAAATCTTGCAGAAGTTTTTCCAATCGTCGGCAGTCTAGCTGCCTCCCCCTCACCCTTATTTCCGCCCTATTGAAATCAATGGGTTAGGTCGAAATTTCAGGCCAAATAAAGGCGCCAAAGCTTTAGGGTCAAGGTGAATCAATCCTTACCCGCTCCGCCTTGCGCCGCTCTTCCAGCCATAAAGAGAGCCGAAACACGCCGTAAATGGCGGCCACGAGGCCGTGCAGGATGGGCACAAGAGTGTTCCGTCCGAAGATTTCTGGCCAGACGAGATACATCAGCACCTGCGAGAACGCTGCGATAGTCCAGAGCACCGCGCCCCAGGACACGGTGAGCCACAAACCGAGCGAGGCAACCGGAAACAGAACGGCAAGCGAGGCCGCCGCCACTTTCCATGGCGGCGCCAGAAGATCAAAGCGCGCCATGCCGTGCAGCGAATAGCCGACCAGCATCGCCCAGTACTGGATGCCGAACCATAGGCAGGCAACCGCGATAATCCTGAGGAAGACGACGAAAAGGATTTCCGTCAGCGTGCGCTTGGGTACCGTGGGTGAATCAGATTCCATGCCGGCGATCATATCGGGAGACGTCGCGAGCCGCCAGCAGGCCGCATGGCAGCAATGCGCAGTAAGCCCCATTCATAAACAGTTTCTCGCGTGTTAGAGCGTTTGACCTGACACAAGCCTGCTCCGGCAGAATGTTTCAATCCAGCCAGGAAACGCTCTCGTCAGCAGCGAGCAATAAGAACGGAGTATCCGTCATGGACAAGACCCACCTCGTCGACCACGTCACCGGTCATCGCCGCATGCGGCGCAACCGCAAGGCAGACTGGACGCGACGCATGGTGCAGGAGAACCGGCTGACCGTGGACGACCTGATCTGGCCGATCTTCATCGTGCCCGGCACCGGCATCGTTGATCCGATCAAGTCGATGCCCGGGGTCAACCGGATGAGCGTCGACAAGGCGGTGGAAGCCATACGGGAAGCGGCCGATCTCGGCATTCCAGCTGTTGCGCCCTTCCCCGACATCGAGATGAACCTGCGCGATGAGACGGGATCAGCGATCCTCGATCCGAACAACCTCATCAACCAGTTCACCATCGCCGCGAAGAAAGCGGTGCCCAATATCGGCGTCATCACCGACGTGGCGCTCGATCCATTCACCAGCCATGGCCATGACGGCATCCTGCGTGAGGGCATCATCGTCAACGACGAGACGGTTGATCAGGTGATCAAGGCGGCGGTCCTGCAGGCGGATGCAGGTGCCGACATCATCGCGCCGTCCGAGATGATGGACGGTCGCATCGGCGCCATCCGCCGCGGGCTCGACGCTGCCGGTCACCAGGATGTCGGCATCATGTCCTATGCGACAAAGTTCTCCTCGGGATTTTACGGTCCGTACCGTGAGGCGATCAATACGAGCGGGCTCCTGAAGGGCGACAAGAACGCCTATTACATCTCGCCCGCCAACGGCACCGAAGCGATGCGCGACGCGGCACTCGACGTGGAAGAAGGCGCCGACATGCTGATGGTCAAGCCGGGTATCGCCTATCTCGACATCTGTTGGCGCGTGAAGGAAGCTTTCGGCCTGCCGACCTACGCCTATCAGGTCTCCGGCGAATATTCGCAGATCAAGGCGGCGGCGATGAACGGCTGGATCGACGGCGACCGGATCATGATGGAGACGCTGCTCTGCTTCAAGCGCGCCGGCTGCGACGGCATCCTGACCTACTTTGCGATCGAGGCCGCGAAGAAACTCGGCCGGGTTTAAAGCCTATGGTGGCAAACCTTGCTGTTGGGCTTGCCACCTCTTATATCGGGTTTGGTACAACTGGAGAACCACGCGAATGAGCTTCGAACCGAACCCGACCTATGCCGCACCGGACAATTGGCGCGCCTATAGCGGCGTTCTGTCACGCCGGATCTTCGCCTTCGTCATCGATTACCTGTTCGTTCTTCTGCTGTGCATCCCTGCAGCGGTGATCGTGTTCTTCTTGGGAATTCTGACGCTCGGGCTTGGCTTCATGCTCTATCCCGCGTTGTTCTTCATTGTCGCCCTCCTCTATTTCGGCCTGACGCTCGGTGGCGCCAGCCAGGGATCTCCGGGCATGCGCGCCATGGGGCTTGCCATGACACGGGTCGACGGGCGCCGGATGGATTTCCTGACTGCCATGGTTCACACGGTACTGTTCTGGGTGATCAATTCGGTACTGACGCCGCTGGTGCTCCTGGCCGGCCTGTTTATCGAGCGCTCGCGGCTGGTTCACGATCTCCTCCTCGGCACCGTCGTCGTCCGCAGGTCGTAAGACCGCAACAGTGATCCAGGGATGCGTCAACCGGCAAATGCGCCAGTTGACGTTTCCGCGTTATGCGCCATGCTAGGATCAGTAGCGCCACGAGCAAGACGACGGACCGGGCTGCACCTCCATGAACACACAGACAACGCCATCACCTCAGTTCTACCTGACGGCACCGGCGATTTGTCCGTATCTATCGGGTGAAATGGAACGCAAGGTGTTCACGCATCTCGTCGGTCCTCGCGCGGCGGAGATGAACGACCTATTGACCCAAGGCGGGTTTCGACGGTCCCAGAACATCGCCTACCGGCCAGCCTGCGAAGCGTGCCGTGCCTGCGTTTCTGTTCGAATCCTTGCAGGCGACTTCCAGCCGGCGAAGTCCATGAGGCGCGTTCTCGCGACCAACAGCGACATCATTGCGACCCTTGGTCCAGCGCAGCCGTCGACCGAACAGTTCTCCCTGTTCCGACGGTATCTCGACAGCCGTCACCAGCGCGGCGGGATGTCGGACATGTCCGCCCTCGACTACGCGATCATGGTCGAGGATTCGCACGTCAACACCCGCGTCATCGAATACCGCCGCCGCGAGCCGGGAGACGGTATCGCCGGCACGCCGAGGGGCGAATTGCTCGCCGTGGCGCTGACCGACATGATGAGCGACGGGCTGTCGATGGTCTATTCCTTCTTCAATCCCGATCTCGAAAAGCGCTCTCTCGGCACCTTCATGATCCTCGACCATATCAACCGCACGAAGACGCTCGGACTGCCGCATGTCTATCTCGGCTACTGGGTGAAGAACTCGCCCAAGATGGGCTACAAGACCCGCTACCAGCCTCAGGAACACCTGACGGCCCGCGGATGGGAACTTGCCGATCCGGCGCGCGACGTCTGACGCCCCCTCTCCCGACGGCATTGCAAATCGGCCATCCTCATGTTGTAACTCGCGTTGCAACACGAGGATACGCGCATCAAGACCACCATCCGCAAGATCGGCAATTCTGAAGGCATCATCATCCCGAAGGAGATTCTGGAGCGGATGGGGTTTGCGCGCGGGAGATAATATCGATCTTAGCGAAGAAGCAGGGAAGCTGGTCTTGAAGCCGCTCGATGACGATTTCAACCATCAGCTAGAGCATGCGGAGCGCTTCATGGACAGATACAAGGTTGCCCTCAAGAAGCTGGCCGAGTGATGGCCATCCAATTTCTTTCACGAGCGCTGGTTGAACGCCTCCACCTGCGCCAGATCGAAAGATTCGGTGGGGCTTATGGTTTGCGCGATGAGGGCGCGCTGGAATCTGCGCTGATGCTTGCCGTCAACAAGGTTGCATATGGATCGACAGACCTCATCGAGCTGGCGGTAGCGTATCTTTACGTTCTTGCAATGAACAATGCTTTTATCGACGGAAACAAGCGGATCGCGATCGTCTCAGCCGGTGTCTTCCTGATGGACAACGGGTATGCCATCGATACCGATGACGCCACGCTCTACCAATTCATCCTCTCCGTCGCAGCCGGCGAGATCGACGAGGATGGTGCAGCGCGGTTCCTTCGCGATCACACGGTCCCCTACCCCTGAACCGGTCCGCCCATCAGGGCGAACCGTCTCAATCCAAAGGCCTGATCAGCCGGCGAATTTGCCGCTGCGCGGAAAGCCCTTCGGAACGGTGCGGCCGGCGGAGGCGCGGTCACCCATCCATTCGAGAAGCTCATCCTTGCTGCGGTTGAAGGCGCGTCCGGCACTGTCTTCCCAGGCAAGCCCGGTATCGATTGCGAAACACTTGATGTCGGAGATGCCGCCGTCCTTGTAGCGCTGCAGGCGCACGCCCTTGCCGCGTGTCATTTCCGGCAACTGGTCGAGCGGAAAGACCAGCATCTTGCGGTTCTCGCCGACAATCGCGACGTGATCGCCCTTGACCTGAACGACAAGCTTTGCCTCGTCCGGCATCGAGACGTTCATGACTTGCTTGCCCTTGCGGGTGTTGGCCACCATCTCGCTTTCGGCAATGACAAAGCCATAGCCCGCTGTCGACGCGATCACCATCTTGCGGCTGGCGTCGTGGACGAAGGCGGTCAGGATGTCCTGGTCGTTCTCCATGTCGACGATGATGCGGATCGGCTCGCCATGGCCGCGGCCGCCCGGCAGCTTATCGGCGCCGAGCGTGTAGGCCTTGCCGCCTGTTGTCACCAGCAGCAGCTTGTCGGTCGTCTGCGCCGTGAACGCGATCTTCGGTCCGTCTCCTTCCTTGAAGACGAGGCCCGACGTATCGGTCACATGCCCCTTCAAAGCGCGGATCCAGCCCTTCTGCGAAATCACGACGGTGATCGGTTCCTTTTCGATCATCGCCTGTTGGATTGCTTCCAGATTGGCTTCCGGCGCATTGGCGAACTGGGTGCGCCGGCGGCCGAGCTCGGTCGCCTTGGCATACTGTTTCTTGACCTCCTGGATCTCCCAGGCGACGGTCTTCCACTGCTGTTCGTCGGAGGCGAGAAGCGCTTCGATCTCGCCCTTTTCCTTGGTCAGATTATCGTGCTCGGTGCGGATCTCGAACTCTTCGAGCTTGCGCAAATTGCGCAGCCGCATGTTGAGGATCGATTCCACCTGCAGGTCGGTCAGAGACCAGCGCGCCACCATGACAGGCTTCGGCTCGTCCTCCTCGCGGATGATGCGGATCACCTCGTCGATGTTGAGGTAGGCGATCAGCAGGCCGCCGAGGATTTCCAGCCGCCGGTCGATTGCTGCCAGACGGTAGCGGGAGCGGCGAACCAGCACGTCCTTGCGATGCGCCAGCCATTCGAGCAGCACCTCGTTCAGCGCCATCACCCGCGGCACGCGCCCCATCGAGAGCAAGTTCATGTTGAGCGGAATGCGGTTTTCAAGCTCGGTCAGCTTGAACATCGATTCCATCAGCAGCGTCGCATCGACCGTGCGGTTCTTCGGCACGATGATGATGCGGACGTCTTCGGCGGATTCGTCGCGGATGTCGTCGAGCAGCGGCAGCCTGCGGGCAATCAGCAGTTCGGCGATCTTTTCGATCAGGCGCGACTTCTGCACCTGGTAGGGAATTTCGGTGACGACGATCTGATAGCCGCCGCGGCCGAGATCCTCGATCTCCCACTTGGCGCGGACGCGGAAGCCGCCGCGACCTGTCTTGTAGCTCTCGAGGATCGACTCGCGGTTATCGATGATGATGCCGCCGGTCGGAAGATCCGGACCCGGCATGAACTCGAGCAGCTTTTCGACGCTGGCATCCGGATGGGCGATGAGATGCAGCGCCGCGTCGCAGACTTCATGGGCATTGTGCGACGGGATCGACGTCGCCATGCCGACCGCGATCCCGGAGGCGCCGTTGGCCAGCAGGTTCGGGAAGGCACCGGGCAGAACCGTCGGTTCGGAGTTGCTCTCGTCATAGGTATCGCGAAAGTCGACCGCATCCTCGCCGATTCCCTGCAGCAGCAGTTCGGCAACGGCAGTCATCTTCGATTCGGTGTAACGCATCGCGGCGGGGCTATCGCCGTCGATATTGCCGAAATTGCCCTGGCCGTTGACCAGCGGATAGCGCTGCGAGAAATCCTGCGCGAGACGGGCAAGCGCATCGTAGATCGATTGGTCGCCGTGCGGATGGTAGTTACCCATCACTTCACCGACGATCTTCGCGCATTTGCGGAAGGCCGAGTTGGGGCGAAGGCCCATCTCGTTCATCGCGTAGACGATACGGCGATGGACGGGTTTCAGACCGTCGCGCACATCAGGCAGAGCACGGTGCATGATCGTGGAAAGAGCGTAGGCAAGATAGCGCTCTTCGAGCGCTGCCTTCAGGTCAACCGCCTGAATGTGGTCGCCGCCGCCGTCTCCCGAGCCGTCGCCAGGTGGAGTTACAATTTTTCCCATGGCACTTGACTATAGAAATCCCTGATTCCCGGCAAGAAACCTATCCAAACGCCCTGTGGATGATCGGGCCGATGACACAAGTTTTCACTGTTTGGCGACAAACATTTACGCTGCCGCAATTATGCCGAAGCGAATGGACACTACGGCATGGACGTTTTGCACCGTCCGCCTTAACTCTTGCCTCAGCCAGACTGTAATTGATCCCGGGCCGTGCCGCCCGCCAGGAGGACCTATGACCCACTTTTCCACCACGGCGCGCCTGCTTGCCGCCGCCACAGCGCTGTCGGTGTTTGCCGGGCCGGCCTTGGCTCTCGACGGCAACGATCTTCTGAAGAAGATCAACGCCGCGCTCGTCATCCAGGGCGGCGCGCTCGAAGCTCAGTCGGTTGCCGTCGACGGGTCGAAGGTGACGCTGACAGGCGCAACCTACAATCCCTCAGGGGCTCCGCAGAAGATGCCGATCGGCACTGTGACGATGGATGGCGTCGAAGAAGCCGAGGGTGGCTACACGATCGACAAGGTGACCTTCCCCAACATCAACGTTTCGCATGAAGCCACCACCATCAGCGCGTCCGACATCACGATGAGCGGCGTCACGGTACCGGCGGACGCCACGAAGAACACAATCGAGTCGCTCCTGCTCTACGAGGAAGCCAAGACCGGCGCCACGACCGTCGCAGTCGGCGGCAAGACCGTTCTCACAGTCGGCCCGAGCAGCGTCACGACGGAGGTTGCGGACGACAATTCCGGTATCGACTTCGATATGGCGCTGAACGAAATCAAGGCGGATCTCAGCATCATCGACGACCCGCAGTCGCGCGAGGCAATCCAGGCGCTTGGGGTCAACACTCTGGATGGCAGCATCAACCTCAACGGCACATGGACGCAGAACGACGGTACTGTCGCCGTCGAGGAATATGCGATCGACTTCGACAAGGTTGGCCGCCTCGACCTGTCCTTCAGCTTTTCCGGCTATACGATCGACTTCCTGAAGTCCGCGCAGGAAACCGCAAAGGCGCTGGAAGCCAACCCGAACAAGCAGGAAGCGCAGCAGGCGGCAAACCTTGCCATGCTCGGCCTGATGCAGCGGCTCACGTTCAACGCCGCCCAGATCCGCTTCGAGGATGACGGCGTGACGGCGAAGGCGCTGGATTATGCCGGCAAGAAGCAGGGTTCGAACGGCCCGCAGATGGCACAGATGATCAAGGCGATGACGCCGATCGTGCTGTCGCAGTACAACATTCCGGAACTGCAGAACATGCTGAGCCAGGCCGTCAACACCTATCTCGACAAGCCCGAGAACCTGACGATCACAGCAGAGCCGGCAAACCCTGTTCCGTTCCCGATGATCATGGGCGCAGCGATGGGCGCACCGAACACGCTGCCCAACGTGCTGGGCGTCAAGGTCTTCGCGAACGACTGATCGCTTCCCTCTACGGAATGAATGAAAAAGCCCCGGCAAGCGATTGCCGGGGCTTTGTTTTGTTCAGGATAGGTGCGCCGCTTCAGTGTCCGGGGGTTGCCGAAAGGGCTGCGTGTTCCTTGTCGTGCAGCGCGAACCGGTCGATCATCGAGGCGCTTGCCTCGTTGGCACCGATCACCTCGACGGCGATGCCGCGGCTACGGAATTTCATCACTGCACGGTCGAGTGCACCGACGGCCGAGATATCCCAGAGGTGCGCACGGCGAACGTCGATCGTGACGCGCTCCAGGCTTTCGGCGAAATCGAAGGCATCAACGAGAGCGTCTGCCGAGGCGAAGAAGACCTGTCCTTCAACCGCATAGGTTCTTGCCTTGCCGTCTTCGGAAAGGCTGGAGGACACGCGCACCATCCTGGCCACCTTGCCCGCAAAGAACACACCCGACAGAAGCACGCCGACGATGACGCCCTTCGACAGATCGTGCGTTGCCAGAACAACCGCGACGGTTGAGAGCATGACGATTGAGGATGTACCGGGATGCCGCTTGAGATCGATCACCGACTTCCAAGAGAACGTGCCGATCGCCACCATGATCATGACGGCCACGAGTGCTGCAACCGGCACAATGCGCAGGATATCATCAAGTACCAGAAGCAGGATCAGCAGGTATATGCCGGAGGCAAAGGTCGAAAGCCGGCCTCGCCCGCCTGACGTGACGTTGATCACCGATTGGCCGATCATGGCGCAGCCGCCCATGCCGCCGAACAGGGCTGCAACGATGTTGCCGCTGCCCTGACCGAAACATTCTTTTGTCTTGCTGCTGGTCGTGTCTGTCATTTCGTCGACGATCTGTGCGGTCAGCAGCGATTCCAGAAGACCGACGGCTGCGAGTGCCAGCGAATACGGAAAGATGATCCGCAGCGTCTCGAAGGTCAGTGGTACGTCCGGCAACAGGAAGTCCGGAAGCGCCGTCGGCATCGCGCCGAGATCGGCAACGGTCGGAACCTCTATGCCGAAGGAGAGCGCCAGAATGGTAACGGCAGCGATCGCCACAAGGGGTGACGGAATGGCTTTTGTTACATAGGGAAACAGATAGATGATGCCGAGCGCCAATGCGATGAGCAGGTAGGTTACTTCGGGAACGTTGATGAGCTGCGGAAGCTGAGCCAAAAAAATCAGGATCGCCAGTGAGTTGACGAAGCCGGTCATGACCGATTTCGACACGAACCGCATCAGGCGACCGAGTTTCAGCATGCCGGCGAAGATCTGCAGGATGCCCATCAGGATGGTTGCGGCAAACAGGTACTGGATGCCGTGATCGCGTACAAGGGGCCCCATCAGCACCGCAGTGGCAGCTGTGGCGGCCGAAATCATGGCCGGGCGGCCACCGGTAATCGCGGTGGTGCAGGCAATGGCGACCGAGGCGAACAGGCCGACCTTTGGATCAACGCCGGCAATGATGGAAAAACCGACAGCTTCGGGGATGAGCGCGAGCGCAACGACGATGCCGGCAAGGAGATCGCCGCGAATGTTCGAAAACCATTCGCGCCGATAGGCGGAAATTGACTGTGTCATGTATTGGAAACTTCGCAAATGAAGCGCATCCGCCGGGAGGTATCCTCCAGGGTGAGAAAGACGGCTGATGCTTTGCGTTGTCCGGCGGATCGGCGGCCGGAAGAGCCACTCGGGAGTTTCACCTGAGTCCTTGTGATGGGCGACCTATAGCGGAGAGAATTGCAGATGCCAAGCGTGGTACGGGAATATCTGCGAGACGGCGACGGTAGCGGCCCCGAAGCGATACGGACTAAAAGCTCCAACGCAAAAAGACCGGAGCTGCGGTGGCAGCCCCGGTCTCTTAAATCCTATCCGAAATCAGACAGGTCCTATTCCAGGACCTGAATAACCGTGCGTGTCTGCGGGTCAACGATAACGCGGCGATCGTTTACGACCGTGTAACCGTAGGAGTCATATCCCTGCACAGGACGAACCTGAACGGCTTCCGGCAGCACGCGGCCGACCAGAACGTCGCCTTCGTACGGCACGGATTCAACCGGCTGCTCCATCACGTAGGTGCGGACTTCGCCTGGCATGACAACCGTTGCGGGTGCCATTGCTGGTTCCTGCGTGATGATCGTCGTCTGGGCGAAGGCTGCACTCGAAAGCGCCATGAATGCCGCCGAAGCGGTCAGTACGATCTTGCGCATAGTCTTACTCCATTTGTTTATTCTGCCTCTACAACTCGAAGTACGCGACGATGGTTCCGTCCGACCAAGGTCTGATCGCTGCACTGCAACCAAGCCCTGCCCTGCTGAAACGGGAAAGCCCGGTGTCTTTCGAGCGCCGGGCTTTCCAATCTCGTCACAGAAATAGAACCGAAGATCAGTCCTTCTTGACCGCCGGGATCGGGCGGATCGCCAGTTCGCGCAGCTGCGCCGGGCTCGCTTCCGAAGGCGCTCCCATCAGGAGATCCTGGGCCTGCTGGTTCATCGGGAACAGCGTGATCTCGCGCAGGTTCTTGGCACCGGTCAGAAGCATGACGACGCGGTCGACGCCGGCTGCCATGCCGCCATGCGGCGGTGCGCCGTACTGGAATGCGCGGTAGAGGCCGCCGAAGCGATCTTCCACGTCCTGCTGCGAAAGACCGACCATTTCGAAGGCCTTGACCATGACTTCCGGCAGCTGGTTACGGATCGAGCCAGACGCGATTTCGAAGCCGTTGCAGACCATGTCGTACTGGTAGGCCTTGATTGTCAGCGGATCCTGGTTTTCCAGCGCGTCGAGGCCGCCCTGCGGCATCGAGAACGGGTTGTGGGCGAAGTCGATCTTCTTGTCTTCCTCGTTGTATTCGAAGAACGGGAAGTCGACGATCCAGCACAGGGCGAACTGGTTCTTGTCGGAAAGGTTCAGTTCGTCGGCAGCGCGGTTACGGGCTTCGCCGGCAAACTTGTAGAACTTGTCCGGATCGCCAGCGACGAAGAAGCAGGCATCGCCCGCTTCGAGGCCGAGCTGGGTGCGAACGGCTTCGGTGCGCTCCTCGCCGATGTTCTTGGCGAGCGGACCGGAGCCCGCGATCTTGCCGTCTTCTTCCTTCCAGAAGATGTAGCCGAGACCCGGCTGGCCCTGGCCCTGCGCCCAGGCGTTCATACGGTCGCAGAACGCTCTTGAGCCGCCGGTCTTGGCCGGGATCGCCCAGACTTCGACCTTCGGGTTGGACGCGATCATGTTTGCGAACACTTTGAAGCCGGAGCCGGCGAAATGCTCGGTGACGGCTTCCATCTCGATCGGGTTGCGCAGGTCCGGCTTGTCGGAACCGTATTTGCGCAGCGCGACGTCGTAAGGGATCCGCGGGAATTCCTTGGTGACCGGCTTGCCTTCAGCAAACTCCTCGAAGATGCCGCGCATGACCGGCTCCATCGTCTCCCAGACTTCTTCCTGGGTAACGAAGCTCATTTCCATGTCGAGCTGATAGAATTCGCCCGGCAGGCGGTCGGCACGCGGGTCTTCGTCGCGGAAGCAGGGCGCGATCTGGAAGTAACGGTCAAAGCCCGCCACCATCATCAGCTGCTTGTACTGCTGCGGCGCCTGCGGCAACGCGAAGAACTTGCCGGGATGGATACGGCTCGGAACCAGGAAGTCGCGCGCGCCTTCGGGCGACGATGCGGTCAGGATCGGCGTCGAATATTCGGTAAAACCGCCCGACGCCATTTCGCGGCGCATGGCCGCAATGATCTGCGTGCGCTTGACGATGTTCTTGTGCAGCGTTTCGCGGCGAAGATCGAGGAAGCGGTACTTGAGGCGCACGTCTTCCGGATATTCAGGCTCGCCGAACACCGGCAGCGGCAGTTCCTTGGCAGCGGAGAGAACTTCGATCTCCTGGGCGTAGAGTTCGATCTCGCCAGTCGCCATGGTCTTGTTGACGGTCTCGTCGGAACGCGCCTTGACGGTGCCGTCGATGCGGATGACCCATTCGCCACGCACGACTTCGGCCGACTTGAAGGCCGGGCTGTCCGGGTCGGCAACGACCTGGGTCATGCCATAATGGTCGCGAAGGTCGATGAACAGAACGCCGCCATGGTCACGGACGCGATGAACCCAGCCGGAGATACGGACATTGGAGCCGACGTCCGACTTGCGGAGGGCTGCACAGGTGTGGCTGCGGTAACGATGCATTGTCTTTTATCCTGGACTGATGCTGAAAGCGGCTTCATCGGCGCGCGAAGCACAGCCGTACGAACCCATGAAAATCGGCCGGAAAAGCGCATGGTGGGCCTGCTTTGTCAAGACTTGTCACAGTCTCTCGCGGCGCTCGAGCCCTTTCCCCCGCTTTTACGGCTAGAGTTGCATAGGAGGATGTCATAACCAGAATGGGTCGATACGGCCAGCGCGCTGGCTGAGTCTCTGCGCCTGCCGACCATGCCCGAAAGCATCCGATGAACCAGATCCGCCCGCTGATACCGCTTCTGATCACCGCAGGGATCCTGATCGGCGGCAACGGGCTCCAGGGCACCTATATCGCGCTGCGCGGTTCGGCCGAGGGTTTTTCGCCGTCAGTCATCGGCTTGATCGGTGCCGGCTACAGTGTCGGCTTTGCGATCGGCTGCATCTATGTGGCGCGGCTGCTGCGCTCGATCGGCCATATCCGCACCTTTGCGGCCATGGCGGCGATCGCTGCGTCCGCCTCGATCGCCCTATCGATGGTCATCGATCCCGTCTTCTGGTTCGCCATGCGCTTCCTGATCGGCATCACCATCGCCAGCCTGTTTGCCACCGTCGAGAGCTGGATCAACTCGCAAGTGACCAACGAGAACCGCGCGCGGACGCTGTCGATCTACCGTTTCGTCGATCTCGGCTCGGTCACGATCGCGCAATACCTGATCCCGACCTTCGGCATCGACGGACCTGTCATCTTCAACATCATCGCCATCGCGCTCACCCTGTCGCTTGTGCCGATATCCATCGCCGACAAGTCGGGGCCGACGCCACCGGCCTCGATTTCCTTTGATCTGAGAACCGTATGGCGCATTTCGCCGCTCGCTGTGGTGGGCGTCGTGGCGGTCGGCCTGTCGATGGCGGCCTTTCGCAATATCGGGCCGATCTACGCCAAGGAGATCGGCATGAGTATCACGTCGATCGCGACCTTCATGAGTGCCGGCATCATCGGCGGCGTGGTACTGCAATATCCGCTCGGCGTCTATTCGGACAAGCTCGACCGGCGGCGCGTCATCCTGTGGACGACGATCGGGTCCGTCATCACCGGCGCCTATCTGTCGTTCGGCGCGGGCAGCAACGAGACGGCCAATATCATCAGCGTCTTCCTGTTCGGCGCCTTTTCGATGCCGCTCTATTCGCTCTGCTCGGCGCATGGCAACGACCACGCCAAGCCCGGCGAACACGCGGTGATCGCGGCAGGCCTCCTGTTCTTCTGGTCGGTCGGCGCCACGTTCGGACCGCTGCTTGCCGCAGCGCTCCTGGAACTCTACGGCCCGCGCGCCTTCTTCCTCTACACGTCCTTCATCTTTGCCGGTTTTGCGATCTACACGCTGCGCCGGATGCGGGTGCGGGCACCGGTGCCGCCGCAGCAGCGCAACTCGCGATTTCGGGCGCTCTTGCGCACGTCGGCTTATTTCAACCGGCTTGCAGACCCTGCGGACCGGGCTAGCGACAAGGACAGGGACGCTGACGGCAACAACAGGAAATAGCCGCCCGCTTCCGGGAAAGGCTGGCCGTTTGTCTTGACATCTGCGGCGGGAAGGGAAAGGAAGGTTGACCACCTGCACGTGAATGAGACGATGATCGAAACAACAATTGCCCTTCAGGAAGCCTGCGAAAAGCTGGCTCAGTCAGACTTCATCACCATCGATACGGAGTTCTTGAGAGAGACGACCTTCTGGCCGGAACTCTGCCTGATCCAGATGGCGAGCCCGACAGTCGAAGTTCTCGTCGATCCGCTGGCAAAAGGGCTCGACCTCAAGCCCTTCTTCGAGCTGATGGCGAATACGGCGGTCACCAAGGTGTTTCATGCCGCCCGCCAGGATATCGAGATCATCCATCATCTCGGCAATCTCGTGCCGCATCCGATCTTCGATACGCAGGTCGCCGCCATGGTCTGCGGCTTCGGCGACAGCGTCTCCTACGACCAGCTGGTCAACCGCATCAAGGGCGTGCAGATCGACAAGTCGTCGCGCTTTACCGACTGGAGCCGCCGGCCGCTGTCGGAAAAGCAGCTCGACTATGCGCTGGCCGACGTCACCCATCTGCGCGACGTTTATCTGTCTCTGAAAGAACAGCTGGAACGTGAAGGCCGTGCCCTCTGGCTGACGGAGGAAATGGCGGTTCTCGAGAGCGCGTCGACCTATGACCTGCATCCCGACGATGCCTGGCTTCGTCTGAAGTCGCGTCTGCGGAAGCCGAGCGAGTTGGCAATCCTGAAATTCGTCGCCGCATGGCGCGAACGTGAGGCGCGCAGCCGCAACGTACCGCGCTCGCGCGTGCTCAAGGACGACGCGATTTACGAGATTGCCCAGCAGCAGCCGAAGGATACCGAAGCGCTCGGACGTCTGCGCACCGTGCCGAAAGGCTGGGAGCGCTCGTCCTCGGGCGCCGCAATCGTCGAGGCTGTCAATACGGCGCTGGCGCTGCCGAAGACCGAGATGCCGCATGCGCCGAAGCATGTTCACCTGCCGGAAGGCACGGGCGCTGCCGTCGAACTCTTGAAGGTTCTGCTGAAGCTCATTTCCGACAAGCAGGGCGTTGCCGCCAAGGTGCTTGCCAATACCGACGATCTGGAAAAGATTGCTGCCGAAGGCGAGTTGGCCGAAGTGGCCGCCCTTTCCGGCTGGCGTCGCGAACTGTTCGGCGACACGGCGCTCAAGCTGATCCAAGGCGGCGTGGCGCTGCGCTTCGTCAATAAGAAGGTCGAGGCGGTCGAGCTGTAAGGCTCGCCCCCACCGTCTCCAAACATCCAAGGGATCGGCCACCGTGGCGCGATCCCTTTTCGCTTAAATCCCAGACATTTCCGGCGTTTCTGCCCTGCTCAGCGATGCTGCTGATGGGTGCTTTAGCGTGTCAAGAAACAGACGTAAAACCTTCATCCAAGCGTCAAGCGATCATCACCTCACCGTCATGCGTGCCGCCTATCGACGTCGCGTGTTCTTCTCAATCGAACAGGTGATTTGATGACCAAGACCTTTTTAGCCTCCGTCTTCGTAAGTGCCCTCCTCGCCGGCACGGCATTGGCCGACGACAAGGAGTTTCCCGCAAAGCTCGCGGGCCAGGCAATCCTGCCGGCCAATACGGTGACTGCTGCTCCGACCGATGCGCCTGAATTTCTCAAGACATCGGGCAAGTTCACCACGCCGGACCGCAAGCGCACGGAAAAGCTTGGCTCGATCGACGGCAAGGACGGTGTTCGCGTCACCGACGTCAAGCTGCCGTTCAACGGTCAGCCGATCCAGGGCTTTTCCGGGATCAAGGCCATGGCCGACGGCACGTTCTGGACGCTCTCCGACAACGGCTTCGGCTCTAAGGCCAATTCCTCCGATGCGATGCTGTTCCTGCATCAGGTGAAGTTCGACTGGGCGACCAACAAGGTCGATGTCGTCAAGAACATCTTCCTGTCTGACCCGAACAAGATCGCCCCCTTCCCGATCGCCATGGAAGGCAGCGACAAGCGCTACCTGACCGGCGCCGATTTCGACATCGAATCGATCCAGCCCGTCGCAGACGGTTTCTGGCTCGGCGAGGAATTCGGGCCTTACCTCATCAAGGTCGACATGCTCGGCCAGCTGACTGACGTCGTTGCCACCACCGTCGACGGCAAGAAAGTCACCTCGCCCGACAACCCGACGCTGTCCATGCCGGCCAACCCCGCCGCCAAGATGCCGGTCTTCAACCTGAAGCGTTCGGGTGGCTATGAAGGCATGGCACTATCGAAGGATGGGCAGAAGCTCTACGGCCTGCTGGAAGGCCCGCTCTTCCTCGACGACGGCAAGGTCGAACAGGCCGATGGCCGCACCGCGCTGCGCGTCATCGAATTCGACGTCGCTTCGAAAAGCTGGACCGGTCGTTCCTGGCTCTATCCGCTGTCTGAAAAGGGTGTCGCGATCGGCGATTTCAACATGCTGGACGCCACGACCGCACTCGTCATCGAACGCGACAACGGCGCCGGCACCAAGGACAAGGCCTGCGCCGATCCGAAGCAGCCGAAACCGGATTGCTTCGATGCGCCGGCCGAACTGAAGCGCGTCTACAAGATCGAGATGACCGACGCCAATGTCGGCGCGGCCGTCCGCAAGATCGGCTATATCGACCTTCTGAACATCAAGGACCCCGACAGCAAGAAGATGGCTGGCTCGAAGGACGGCATCTACGACATGCCGTTCGTGACGATCGAGAATGTCGACCAGATCGACGCGACACACCTGATCATCGGCAATGACAACAACCTGCCCTTCTCGGCCGGTCGCGCCGTCAACAAGGCTGATGACAACGAGTTCAGCCTGATCGAAGCCGCCGAGTTCCTCAACGCGAAGTAAAGCAGTGAGGCGGTGATCGGCAGGCCTCTAGAGCCCGGACATCACCACGACGAAACAGAAAAGGGTATCTGCATCAGCAGGTACCCTTTTCGACTCCATGACACCTCGAACCTGGACGTATTAAAGCTCAGGTATCGCCAGGATTACCATTTCAGGACGTCGTTAAGCGATGATGGCGCTTTCAAGCTTCTGTTCAAGTTCGTCGAAGGATCATTGAGCTGACGGACGATGTCGCTCTTTTGCGACGAGGAAAGATTGCTCCCCGACTGCCGCAGGATCAGGATCTGGTTATTGGCCACACCCTGATCTGTCGTATCCTTGGCAGCGTTTACGCTCAGCTCCACGGCCCGCGGATCCTGCAGGCGGTACAGAAAATCTGCTGCCTGGTAGCGAATGGTCTTGTCCGGATCTGCGGCCGCCTGAATCAGCAACGGAAAATCCTCAGCGGCCAGCTTTTGCGACAGAGACGACGCCAGATTGGGGTCGGAGCGGATCATTTCTGCCAGGGCATAGACCACGCCGAGCTTGACGCGGTAATCGTCCGGCGATGCGTGCAGCGCAGACAGCATCATGGGCACTGCGACAACTCCGGCAGAGACCAGAAAGTCGCGGGAATTGCGCCTCAGGAACGTATCCTCGTTCCGTAGGCCGGCAAGCGCCTTCTGAATTTGGTCGACCGATGCTTCCGGCCGAACCGCCGCCTGAGCGAACGCGCTCAGATCCCACCATGCACCTGTCGTGCTGCCGCTAACCTCCGCTGTCGGCCCAGGTGAAAGCGTATCCAGTTCGGACAGGAGAACCAGCGAGCCGTTCTTGACCTGCCGCGCATCATAGTCGAAGCGCCACTGGACCGGCCGGCCTTCGGCGAAAATTGCCCGGATTTTCTGGGCATCGCCGATAAGCTCGAAATACTCTTTGCCAGCTTCCTTTTCGATTGTATCGACCTGCATCCGCATCTGCGTGCTTTGTAGCGATGTACCGAGGCCAAGAAACTTGATCCGTCGGACCATGGCATCCTTGTAGATGTAGAGCGGCTCGTCATCGATTATGCGGATATCGGCGACATGCGAGAAGTCGCCGCTGATCTCGCCTTTAAACAGCGCCGGCGTGCCAGGCGGCGTAAATTGCTGGAGCATTAGAAACAGA
Organism: Rhizobium sp. PvP014; assembly: GCF_017876855.1. Taxonomy (NCBI): domain Bacteria; kingdom Pseudomonadati; phylum Pseudomonadota; class Alphaproteobacteria; order Hyphomicrobiales; family Rhizobiaceae; genus Rhizobium; species Rhizobium sp. PvP014. The sequence continues at coordinate 494,578 of NZ_JAGIOT010000002.1, read as the reverse complement.
ACGACTGCCATGGCGCCGGCCCCGGTCACCGACCAGCCGGCCCAGTTCCCTGCAACCTTTGCACCGAACGCCGCAAGCACCAGCCCGAAACCGACGCAGATGGTCAGCGAGGAGGCGGTCTGGCTGCGTCCCAAGAGAAGGATCGCAGTACCCAGCAGCACGAGAAAGAGCCCGACGGCCACGCCGGCAACAAAGTATTTTTCCGGAAAATTGTTCTCGGGCGCCAGCGCGTTATTGGCCCCACGGTCCGCATGATTGTTCGCGCCTTGATCTGCCACTGCCATGTTCGAGCCCCCCTCGAAGCCAACACCAACATAAGGCATGCCCGTTCAACCGAAGATAAGCCGAAGCCCGCTCGGTTGCAACCGTCTAGATCTGATGCATCTGTTCTCGCAACAGCTGCTATTCGAACACGAAGGCGAGCTTCTTGCCGGTCAGCTTGGCAAGCTGCTGCAGCCGACCTTCCAGCCGCTCGCCAGCGAAGTTGCGGTAAGCGTGCGGCACGACGAATTCCATGTCGAGATCCGGCGAACTCGACTGGCGGAAAGTCAGGTTATTGACGATGCCGGGCATCGAAGCCGAGAACAGATAAACCACCCGCAAAAGCCCGCCGAGCAGTTTGGCGAGCTCCAGCAGCCGCGGTGTCGCAATCGTCGAGAGCGGGCCGGTGGCACCGTCGTCGCTCAAACCCTCGAACCGGTAGTAGTTGGCGAGCGCCAGGTAGGCGCGGCCCGCATGGGTAATGCCGACGAAGGACGAGTGGGCGATGACGTTAAGTGCCTGGGCGCCGCGGTAATCGGGATGCGCACGCCAGCTGATATCGGCCAGCAGGCAGGCAGCCCTGCGATAGCGGCTTTCTTCCTCGGTCTCGGTAATGCCGAAGAACGGCACCATGCGGCCGGTCCAATCGGCAAGCTCGCGCGCATGTTCCGGCGAACGCGCGCGCAGGATGGCGAGTTGATCGGCAGCCACGACCAGCGGATCGGCCTGCTTTTCCTCATCCGGCATCAGATGATAGAGATAGCCTTCCCGCACGCCCTGCGCCGAAAAGCTGACGACCGACGGCTTCATGACGGAGAGCACTTCCTGCAGGGCCACGGCGCCGAAGGGCAGAAGCGAACGACGGCTTTTCGAGACGGCCTGCCAGGCAGGATCCTTCGAATCCTTGGCATCGATCACGTCTTCGAGAAATTTCTGGATTTCCTCGAAGGTCAGCTCGTAGCCCTGCATCATGTGCAGCGGATATTTGGTGATTTCCATGTGCAGCTTGGCGATGTTGCGCCACGTGCCGCCGACCGCATAGAAGGTGCGGCCCTCGCCCTTTTCCAGAAAGCGGGCGGTATTGACCTGCTTGCGGGCAAAAGTCCGCGCCTTGGAAATGGAACCACCTGACGATTCCGACAGCCGCAGGCCGCCGAGAGGCAGGGTGATCCCCTTGCCGAACTCGTCTCCCTTGATGTCGATCAGTTCAAGCGATCCGCCACCAAGATCACCGGCGACGCCGTCGACCTCGTGAAAGCCGCTGATGACGCCGAGCGCCGAATATTTGGCTTCTTCCTCGCCGGACAGGAGCTGGATTTCCTGGCCGAGGATTTCCTCCGCCTTGGCGATGAAATCAGGGCCGTTGGAGGCTTCGCGGGCGGCGGCTGTTGCAAGGACGTAGATTTCCGTCGCCTGCGCCTGGTCGGACAGCGCCTTGAACCGTCTGAGAGCGGCGAGCGCGCGCAACACGCCCTCGTCGTCCATCCGGCCGTTCGAGCCGAGCCCCTTGCCAAGACCGCACAGAACCTTCTCGTTGAAGAGAACGGTCGGTGCCCTGGTCAGGCCTTCGTAAATCACCACGCGAACCGAGTTCGAGCCAATGTCGATGACGGAAACAGGGGCGATGCCAGGCAGGCGCCCTTGAGCTTCAGATCGTACCATGCTGCCTATTTCTTGACTGTTCTTGCCGGCTACTTTTTGCGTCCGGACATGACGCCGGCAATCAGTTTCGGAGCGCTGGATTTCAGGGCTTCACCACGCCCCGAGAGGCTAGGATTGGTCATGAAATAATGCTGCGCGTTGAACGGTTCTTCACCCTTGCGCACTTCCATGCGCCTTGACGTACCGTCCGCCAATATCTCGTAGCTCTGCTGATTGTCAATGAGATTGCCCAGCATGATCTGTGAAAGAACCTGCTCGTGCACGGTCGGATTGAGCAGCGGCACCAGCGTTTCGACGCGGCGATCGAGGTTGCGGGGCATCATGTCGGCGGACCCGATGTAGAGCAAAGCCTTGTCCGAAGGCAGGCCGTAACCGTTGCCGAAGCAGAAGATGCGGCTGTGTTCGAGGAAGCGCCCGACGATCGATTTGACGCGGATATTGTCGGAAAGACCCGGCACCTGCGGGCGCAGGCAGCAGATGCCGCGGATGACCAGATCGATTTCGACGCCGGCGCGGCTGGCGCGATAAAGCGCGTCGATAATCTCCGGATCGACCAGTGAATTCATCTTCATCCAGATCGCGGCCGGAGCTCCCGCCTTCGCGTGCGCGATCTCTTCCTCGATGTGTTTGAGAATGCGCGGTCGCAGCGTGTAGGGCGACATGGCGATCTTGGTGCTTTCCTTCGGCTCGCCGTAACCGGTGATAAAGTTGAAGATATTCGCCATGTCGTGGGCGATCTTCGGGTTGCAGGTGAAGAAGGAAAGGTCCGTGTAGATCTTTGCGGTGATCGGATGGTAGTTGCCGGTACCAAGGTGGCAGTAGGTTCTCAGCTTGCCGTCCTCACGGCGCACGACCATCGACATCTTCGAATGTGTCTTGAGCTCGATAAAGCCGAACACGACCTGCACGCCAGCTCGCTCCAGGTCTCGCGCCCAGCGGATGTTGGCCTCTTCGTCGAAGCGTGCCTTCAACTCGACCAGCGCCGTCACCGACTTGCCGGCCTCGGCCGCATCGATCAGGGCTCGGACGATGGGGCTGTCGTTGGAGGTTCTGTAGAGGGTCTGCTTGATGGCGAGGACGTCGGGGTCACGGGCTGCCTGAAGAAGAAACTGCACCACAACGTCGAAACTCTCGTACGGGTGGTGGACCACCATGTCCTTTTCGCGGATGGCGGCGAGGCAGTCTCCGGCGTGTTCGCGGACGCGTTCGGGAAATCGGGCGTTGTAGCTTTCGAACCGCAGATCGTCGCGCGGCGCCTTGGTGATTTCCGACAGCGTGTTGAGTGCCAGAAGACCCGGCAAGACCGCGACGCGGTTGTCCGGAACGCCGAGTTCCTGCACCACAAACTGGCGCAGTTCCGCCGGCATTTCCGAATCGGTCTCGATGCGGATGACCTTGCCGCGGCGGCGGCGCTTGAGCGCAGTCTCGAAGAAGCGGACCAAATCCTCGGCTTCTTCCTCGACTTCGAGATCGCTGTCGCGGATGATGCGGAACGTACCGCCGCCCTTAACCTCGTAACCGGGGAAAAGCCGGTCGGTAAACATGGCGACCGCATCTTCGAGCGTGATGTAGCGGATCGTGTTTGCGTCGTCGGGCAGACGGATGAAGCGGTCAAGCGTCGTCGGCAGGCGCAGAAGACCCGTCATCGGCTCCTTGCCGTTCAGGCTGTGCAATTGCAGCCCCATCGAGAAGCCAAGATTGGGGATGAACGGGAACGGATGCGCCGGATCTATCGAAAGCGGTGTCAGGATCGGGAACAGCTCGTCGTCGAACGTCCCGGACAGCCAGTTACGGTCTTCGTCCGAAAGTGCTGCCGGACGGACGATCAAAATCTCTTCCTGCGCCAGATACTGCTGTAACACGGCGAGCGAGGCCTGCTGCTCCATCTGCAGATTGTCGATTTCCTGCAGGATCGCATCCAGCTGTTCTGCCGGCGTCTTGCCATCGGGGCTCTTGATGACGATGCCCTGGCGGACTTGCCCCTCAAGACCGGCAACGCGCACCATGAAGAATTCGTCGAGATTTGCAGCCGAGATCGACAGGAAGCGGATGCGCTCCAGAAGCGGATGCGACGCGTTCAGCGTTTCCTCGAGAACGCGGCGGTTGAACTGCAGCCAGGAAAACTCGCGGTTGATGAACCGCTCGGGGCTGGAAAGCAGCGCCTCACCCATATCCACCGCTTCGTCCCTGCTGGCTGCCTCGCCCTTTTTGGGCTGCTCAATCTCGGTCGTCATCGATTCCATCTTCATCCATCCCAGAGCCAGCCCCATAACCGGTATGCGTGGGGCCGTGCGATACGTTTGACGACGCGACCGTCATAGTCAATTGCCGGCGCAGACGTTGCTAATCATTCGGTCCGGCACTGCCGAAATCCTTGAGGACTTCGGTTGCCAGAGGACGGGTGATCCGGGTCCCGCGCGCCAATGCCAACCGGTCCAGCCGGTCGACGATGGTCTGCGCAGCGCCCAAAGATCGCTCCATCCGGTTGACGATGTAACTGAGAAGTTTGTCATCAATATAAAGCTGACGGTCGGCAAACAGTTTTACCATCACCTGGGCCAGCAGTTCCTCATCGGGCTCGCCGATTTCCACCACGGTCGCAGCCTTCAGCCGTGATTTGAGGTCCGGCAGCGTCACGGACCAGGACATGGGCCACAGCCGCGATGTCATCAACAAAGTGCGGCCATGCTGGCGCACGGCATTGATGACGTGGAAAAGCGTGGTCTCGTCGAAGTCGCGCCGATCGGCGTCCTCAAACAGCACCGGCCCATCCGCTGCGACAGTTGCTGCATTCGAACCCGAGATCGGATGGATCTCGGCAGCCCCTGCCCGCTCCCGCCAGATATGGGCGAGATGCGACTTGCCGGAACCGACGGGACCCGCAAGGATCACGACCGGCGATGGCCAGGCCGGCCACTCGTCGACGATAGAGACGGCGGCGGCCAGCCGTTCGGAGACCAGGAGATCGTCCCGGCTCTGCGCGGAATCATGGGTGAATTGCAGCGGAAGCTGTTCGCTTCTGCGCTGGTCGCGTTCGCTCGATCCGGTCATTCGCTTTTCAGATGTCTTTCTGGTCGCTCTTGGGAGCATCGAGACGCTGCATGCCGGTATTTTCATTGACCACGGCCTGTGGCGCCCCTTCCCACGGCAGATCTACCGATCGGCCGTAATAGAGATCGCTGTCAAGATACCGTGAGATCGCGAACCGGACAAGCACGCCGACGACTGCCGCTGCGGGCACGGCGAGAAGAAGACCGACAAAGCCGAACATGGCACCGAAAGCAAACAGCGCAAACATCAGCCAGACCGGATGCAGACCGACGCTTTCGCCGACCAGCTTCGGCTGCAGTATATTGCCTTCCAGGAACTGGCCGGAGAAGAACACGGCAGCGACCGCCATGATCCACAGATAGTCCGGCCAGAACTGTACGAGCGCCACACCGATCGCCATGATCAGCCCGATCATCGAACCGATATAGGGAATGAACGAAATCATGCCGGCGACGAAGCCGATCAGCAGGCCGAAATTCAGGCCCACCAGCGACAGACCGACGGCATAGTAGATGCCGAGGATGAGGCAGAGTGATCCCTGCCCGCGAATAAAGCCGGCGACGGATCCATCCATGTCGCGGGCGATGTCGCGCACTGTCTGGACCTGATCGCGCGGGATCCAGCTATCGACTTTCGACACCATGCGGTCCCAGTCCAGCAGCAGATAGAAGGCGACGACCGGGGTAACGATCAGGAGCGACACGACGTCGACGATCGCCTTGCCGGAGTTCCAGATCTGCGCAAACAGGGTACCGATGAAGCCGGCGCCCTGGCTCAGCACTTCAGAGAAATTCTGTTTGACGGTCTCGATCTGGCTGGAGACCCAGCTCGGCAGGAACGAGTTCTCCGGGTTGGAAATGATCTGCTGCAACTGGGTGATGTAACCGGGCAAAGCGGCGGCGAACTGGGTGAACTGGGTGACGATGATCGGGATGACCAGCATCAGCGACAGCGCGAACACCGTGACGAACGAGACCAGGATCAGCACGGAAGCCATCATCCGGCTTAGTCCGCGGCGCTGCAGCCAGTCTGCGACAGGATCGAGGAAATAGGCGAGCGCCATGCCTGCGACGAAGGGAAGAAGGATGGAGCTGAAAAACCACAGAAACAGCGCGAAGATGAAAAGAACGGCTGCCCAGAAGAAGACATGGCGGCGCAGGCTCGCTCCGCTGATATGATAGGGCATCTTTACGTCCTTTTTGCACTGCATTCCCGGTATCACGCATATGAGCCCGGACCGGGTAAGGTCAAGATCGGCATCGACTTCGCCGCGTCGCCGGAGGCCGGGCCTGTGAAAAGCCTTGAAAGCCCACGCTTCTGCTTGCATCCTCCGCCTTGTCATGCAATGGCGGGCCGGAGATTTTTGCGCAGCCGCACCACGCCGAAAGGTCTCGATCTTCGGTTCGCGCGGCATGTCCCAACGGAGAATTACGATGAGCGAGACGGGCAAGAACGGTCTCACCTATAGCGATGCCGGCGTCGATATCGACGCGGGCAACCTGATGGTCGAGAAGATCAAGCCGGCGGTACGCTCAACCCGCCGTCCCGGCGCAGACGGCGAAATCGGTGGCTTCGGCGGCCTGTTCGACCTGAAAGCTGCAGGCTTTACCGATCCGATCCTGGTGGCTGCCAATGACGGCGTCGGCACCAAGCTGAAAATCGCGATCGATGCCAATTTCCACGACACTGTCGGCATCGATCTCGTCGCCATGTGCGTCAACGACCTCGTCGTGCAGGGCGCAGAGCCGCTGCTGTTTCTTGACTACTTCGCCACCGGCAAGCTTGATCCGGACCAGGGCGCTGCCATCGTCAAGGGGATCGCTGCGGGCTGCGTCGATGCAGGCTGCGCGCTGATCGGCGGCGAGACGGCGGAAATGCCGGGCATGTATTCCGATGGCGACTACGACCTTGCCGGCTTTGCCGTGGGTGCAGCCGAACGTGGCCAGCTTCTACCGGTCGGCGATCTCGCAGCTGGCGACGTCATTCTCGGCCTGACCTCCTCGGGCGTGCATTCCAACGGTTTCTCGCTGGTGCGCAAGATCGTCTCGATCTCGGGCCTTGGCTGGGATGCGCCTGCCCCGTTCTTCGACGGCAAGTCGCTCGGCGAAGCGCTTTTGACGCCGACCCGCATCTATGTAAAGCCACTGTTGAAGGCGATCCGCGAAACCGGGGCCCTCAAGGCGCTCGCCCACATTACCGGCGGCGGCTTTCCCGAAAACATTCCGCGCGTGCTGCCGAAGAACCTGGCCGCAGAAGTCGATCTCGACTCGATCCCTGTTCCGCCCGTGTTCTCGTGGCTGGCAAAGACCGGCGGTGTCGAGCCGAAGGAAATGCTGCGCACGTTCAACTGCGGCATCGGCATGATCGTCGTCGTTTCGGCTGAGAATGCGCAGATGGTGACGGATGTGCTGACCCGCGAAGGTGAAATCGTCGTTCCGCTCGGCCGCATGATCGACCGTGCGGAAGGCGACGCCGGCGTCGTCTACAAGGGCACGCTCGGTCTATGAGCGGAGCACTCGCCAGCGTGCAGAAGAAGCGCGTCGTCGTGTTCATTTCCGGCGGCGGCTCCAACATGCTGTCGCTGGCGGACGCTTGCGAAAGCCCCGACTTCCCAGCCGAGATCGTTGCCGTCATCTCCGACAAACCGCAAGCCGGCGGGCTTGCAAAGGCGAACGCGCGCGGCATCCAGACACTCGCCTTCGAGCGCAAGTCCTATGCCGGCAAGGCCGAACACGAGGCGGCAATCCTGGCGGCTCTATCGGGTATTCAGCCGGATATTATCTGTCTTGCGGGTTATATGCGGCTGATTTCGGGAGAGTTCATTTCCCGCTACGAGGGCCGGATGCTTAACATCCACCCGTCGATCCTGCCGTTGTTTCCGGGTCTGCACACGCATCAGCGCGCGCTCGATGCCGGGATGAGGGTCGCCGGTTGTACGGTGCATTTCGTGACCGAAGGCATGGACGAAGGCCCGATTGTCGCGCAGGACTGCGTGCCCGTTCATATCGACGACACGCCTGATACGCTCGCCGCACGGGTACTGACCGTCGAACACCGGCTTTACCCGGAAGCGCTTGCGCTTCTGGCAACGGGAGGCGTCAGACTCAAGGCCGGCAGGGCAAAATTCGACCCAGAGGGTTAGTACACTTCCGCGCCGCACGCCGGCGATAACCATCCGGCGTGCAGCGTTCATCACTTAGCTACGCAGGAACGCCATCAGGTCGTCCGTCAGCTGCTGCTTGTTCGAGGCAAACAGCCCGTGGGGCGCGCCGTCGTATTCGATCAGCGTCGCGCCGGGGATCGCGGCAGCGGCGGCACGGCCGGACGTCTCGATCGGCACGGTCTGGTCGCCTGTTCCGTGGATGATCAGCGTCGGCACCTTGAAGCTCGGCAGGTCCGGACGAAAATCCGTCGAGGAGAAGGCCTTTGCGCAAGCAAGCGTTGGCCGAAGACCCGCCATCATCGTCTGCTGGAACGACCAGTCGAGCACGGCTTCGCTCACCGACCCGGTGAACACGCCGACGCCGTAGAAGCTTTTCAAAAAGCCGTGGAAGAAATGCGCCCGGTCTTCCTTCATGCCGGCCGTCATCTCGTCGAACACCGACTGCGGCACACCATCAGGGTTGTCGGGCGTCTGCGCCATATAGGGCACGACCGACGCGATCAGCGCGGCCTTGGAAACGCCCTTGCCGCCGTGGCGCGACATGTAGCGGGCAACCTCGCCACCGCCCATGGAAAAGCCGAACAGTGCCGCATCATACGCGCCGGTCGCCTCGATGACATCGGCAAGATCGTCGGCCAGCGTATCGTACTCATAACCGTCCCACGGCTGCTCGGAGCGGCCGAACCCGCGTCGGTCATAGGAAATGGCACGGAAACCGGCGTCTGCTGCCACCACCGCGAAGTCGTCCCAGGTGTCCGACGTCAGCGGCCAACCGTGCATCATGATAACGGGACGGCCGGTCTTCGGACCCCAGTCCTTGACATAAAGCTGCGTTCCGTCGCGGGTGGTGATCATGGTCATCTTTGCATCCCTTCTTCTGGCAATGGAACCAGTCTAACGGGAGGTCTCTGGCAATTGTTCCCCGACGTGGAAGCGATGCATCCTCCCAACGACCAGCCATTTGACGGCCGGCTTGGCGCGGACTACCTTGGATTGAACCGGAGGTGTGAGATGACGATCACGGTCAAGCTGGGTGATGCGAAAACCGAACTTTCCGAGCTCCTGCCCCTCGTCGAAGCCGGCCAGGAGGTGGTGATTGCGCGTGGCGAAACACCGGTCGCGCGGCTCAGCCCGATCGCGGCCACGCCCGGTATGAATGCTGAGTTCACCGAAGAACAACTCGCGCGGCGGCGGGCCCTTATTGAGACGATCATATCTGAGCGCGACGCTCGAATGTCCGCCACTGCCGAAGAAATCGACGAATGGAAAAAAGAAGGTCGGCGTTAGTGCAGACTTTCGTGGTTGATGCCTCGGTTGCAGCCGGCTGGTTCATAGCTGATGAGGCCAATCCATATTCGAACCATGTCTTGAAAGCCTCAATGGCGTTGGGCGCAGTTGTGCCTGACCTTTTCTGGCACGAAATGCGCAGCCTGCTAACTATCGCCGCTCGAAGGAAGCGGATCGTCTTGGAAGATGTTGCTACATCGATGACACGCTTGCGAGAGCTGGAAATTACGACCGTCACAGGGCAAGAGGACGGGCGTATCCTCGAGCTGATAGCCCGTTACCACCTATCCGCCTACGACGCCGCCTATCTTGCGCTGTCGCTCGAGGAAAACCTCGAACTCGCAACGCTCGACAAGCAGTTGATCGCGGCAGCCCCGTCGGCCGGGTGCAGCCTCGTGCGGGCCTAAAGCGCCGCCCGGTTAAGCACGGCCCACTGCAGCAGCATGATTGTCTTGGCATCGATGATCTCGCCGTCGGCGATCATCGTGACGGCCTTGTCGAGCGGAAACTCCAGCACTTCTAGATCCTCGTGCTCGTCGGCGAGCCCGCCACCCTCGTTGATCCGGTCGGAAAGATCGATCGAGGCGTGGAAGAAGTGGATGACCTCGGTCACGGAGCCCGGCGACGTCAGTGCCTTGAAGACGAAACGCACGTCGCGGATCCGGTAGCCGGTCTCCTCCATCGCCTCGCGGCGGATCGCGTCTTCGGCGTCTTCGCCATCAAGAAGGCCGGCCGGGACCTCGATCATGAAGGACGGCTCGCCGATGAGATGCGCGGGCAGCCGGAACTGTTTGACGAGGACGACGATATCGCGTTCGCGGTCATGTAGCAGGATGCAGGCGGCCGGCGTGCGATGGAAAACCTCGCGCTTGATCCGCTGCGTCTCGCCGTTGCGATCAGTATAGTCGAGTTGATAATCGGAAAGCCGCGTCCAGCCCTGCGACAGCGTCGTATCGCTGACGATCTTCACCCGGTCATTCACGTCGCTCATGCGACTTCCCTGCGTAGCCAGACCTTGTTGTCGTGCACGGCAGCACCTCCGAAAGGCGCCACCGGATCGGCGCCGGTGAGGACGTTGATGCCCTCGCCGTCGAGATGCGCGTCGTTGGGCCACAGTCCTTCGGCGATCAGCACGCCCGGTTTCGCGCCGGCCACGAGTCTCGCATGCAGACGGATCTTGCCCCGACTGTTGCCGAGCGTGACTATATCGCCGTCAACGATGCCGAGACGTGCGGCGTCCGTCGGATCGATCATCACGTCCGGCCGCCCTTCCTTCTCCACCGAGCTTTTGGTCTCGGCAAAGGATGAATTGAGGAAGCTGCGCGACGGCGAGGTCGCGAGGCGGAACGGATGCTCGGCGTCGGCTGTCTCAATCACATCGACATGATCGGGAAAACGCGGCAACTGCGCGTGTGGCCCGAGCGGGCCGACGCTGTCGGGCGTCCGATCCGGCGATGGGCCGTTGACCCAATCGGGGCTGAAGCGGAATTTGCCGTCCGGATAGCCGAAACCGTTGATGTAGTGCGCGGTGTCGAAATCCGGTTGCGCATCGATCCACTTGTCGGCCTTCAGCGCGTCATAGGAACCCCAGCCGCTGGCAGTCAGGATACGATCGATATGCGTGCGTTCGTCCATGCCGAACCCGGCAAACCCGTCGATACCAAGACGCTTTGCCAGTTCCTCGATGACGAAAAGGTTGGTGCGCACCGTTGCCGGCGGTTCAACGAGTTTCGGGCCGAGCAGGATATGCTGGTGCCCGCCGCCGCGATAAAGGTCGTCATGCTCGAGGAACATGGTCGCGGGCAGAACGATATCGGCGACCTTGGCCGTATCGGTCATGAACTGCTCGTGGACGGCGGTGAAAAGATCGTCGCGCAGAAAGCCTTCGCGCACGAGCCGCTGTTCCGGCGCAACGTTCATCGGGTTGGTGTTCTGGATCAATAGCGCCGTCACCGGTCCGCGATGACGCAGCGCTTCGGCGTCGCCGGTCAGCACGCGGCCGATCTGGGACTGGTCGAGCATGCGGATGTCCGGATCCTTGTAGGCCGTGCCCATCAGCTCGGCCTTGTTGAACCGATAGATCTCGCCGTTGTTGTGGAAGGCACCGCCGCCCTCATGCTTCCAGGAGCCGAGCACCGTCGAGATCGACAGCGCCGCATGCATCGCCGCCGTACCGTTGCGCTGACGGGAAAAGCCGTAGCCCAAACGGAAGAAACTCTTCGGCGTGGTGCCGACGAGCTTGGCAAAGCCCTCGATCTCCTCGACGGTGAGGCCTGTGATCGCCGACGCCCATTCTGGCGTGCGGCTTTTCAGATGCGCTTCAAGGCCTGCGGGATCATCGGCATATTTCGCCATATAGGCGCGGTCTGCATAGCCGTCGCGGAAGGCGATATGCATCACGGCGCAGGCGAGTGCTGCATCCGTGCCGGGGCGCAGCACCAGCTTGACGTCGGCCTGCTTCATCGTCGGATTGTCGTAGATGTCGATGACGACGATCTTGGCGCCGCGCTGTTTGCGGGCCTTGATCGCATGGGTCATCACATTGACCTGGGTGGAGACGGCGTTGGTGCCCCAGATCACGACGCAATCGGATTTCGCGATCTCGCGCGGGTCCGGACCACGCAGGGCGCCGGTGCCCATCACATAGCCGGTCCAGGCCATGTTGGTGCAGATCGTCCCCATGAAGCCGGAATATTTCTTGGCATGGCGAAGGCGCTCGATCGAATCGCGCTGCACCTGCCCCATCGTTCCCGCGTAGAAATAGGGCCAGACCGCTTCGGACCCGTGCTTCGCTTCGGCGTTGACGAAAGCGTCGGCGATCTCGTCAAGCGCCGCTTCCCAGGAGATCTCCTGCCAGAGCCCTTCGCCCTTGGCACCCATACGGCGCTGTGGCACCATCAGGCGGCCGGGATGATAGATGCGCTCGGTATAGCGCGCGACCTTGGCGCAGATGACGCCGGCCGTGTAGGAATTGTCGGAGGAACCGCGGACACGACCGATCCTGCCATCCGCAGTCAGATCGACATCCAGCGCACAGGCGCTCGGACAGTCATGCGGACAGACGGTATGGCCGACGGAATTGTGACCGACGACGGGGCTTTCGGGAATGGGGGTCGCAACGTTCATGGCTTTTCTATATGGCATGGCGACGGATGCAAAAAGCGCCATTTGCAGTGCATCAATTTTATTCAAGCGAGACACAAGCTGAGATGAACTATCGGCACATCTACCACGCAGGCAATTTCGCCGACGTCCTCAAGCACGTCGTTCTTTCGCGGCTTGTTCTCTATGCGCAGAACAAGGACAAGGCGTTCCGCTTCCTCGATACGCATGCGGGCATCGGGCTCTACGACTTATCCTCGGAAGAAGCGCAGAAGACCGGCGAATGGCTCGATGGCATCGGCAAGCTTGTTGATGCGGAGTTTTCTCCCGAAGTGGCCGAAATCCTTGCGCCCTATCTCGGTGCCGTGAAGGAGCTGAACCCGAAGGGCGGCGTCAAGTTCTATCCCGGCTCGCCAAAACTTGCGCGCATGCTGTTTCGCCCCCAGGACCGTCTCTCGGCAATGGAACTGCACCCGGAAGACTTTGCCCGCCTATCGCGGCTGTTCGAAGGTGACTACCAGGCCCGCGTGACCGAACTCGACGGCTGGCTGGCGCTCGGTGCGCATCTGCCGCCGAAGGAAAAGCGCGGCATCGTGCTGATCGATCCACCTTTCGAGGAAGAAGGCGAGTACGACCGGATGGTCAGGGGTCTCGCCAACGCCTATCGCAAGTTTTCAGGCGGTACCTATTGCCTCTGGTACCCGATGAAAAAGGGCGCGCCGATCAAGGACTTCCACGAGCGCCTGAACGCGCTGGATATCCCCAAAATGCTTTGCGTCGAGCTGACCGTGAAAAGCGACCGGGATCTTGTCGGTCTTAACGGCTCGGGCCTCGTCATCGTCAACCCGCCTTTCACGCTCAAGGATGAGCTGCATACGATCCTGCCCCCGATAAAGACGGCGCTGGCACAGGATCGTTACGCCTCGCAGCGATGCTTCTGGATAAGAGGTGAACACACCGACGCCGAGGCTTGACCCGTCGTCGCATCCCTTTCATGGTGCGGCGCGACAGGAGGCCGCCCACCATGAAACGCTTGTTCGCCGCCCTTTCAGGCCTCGTCGTCCTACTCGCCCTTGCCACCACGTCGATGGCACAGGAACGGCCGCGCATCAGAGGCGGGCAAAGTTCCGAGGACCGAGCGGGAACATTCGATTTCTACGTTCTCGCCCTGTCCTGGTCGCCAACCTTCTGCGCATCCGATGACGGAGGCCGCAACCGGCAGCAATGCGGCACCGACAAGCGTTTCCGGTTCGTCGTGCACGGGCTCTGGCCGCAATACGAAACCGGCTTTCCGGATTTCTGCCGCTCCTCGGAGCCTGACCGCGTGCCGCGCCAGCTTGGTGAAAAGCTGTTCGACATCATGCCGTCTATGGGTCTGATCGGCCACCAGTGGCGCAAGCATGGAAGCTGCAGCGGGCTCGACCAGCCCACCTATTTCGACACCGTTCGCAAGGCCTATGAGCACGTAAAACTGCCGACGGAGATTGCCGGCGGGCAAAATCCGCTGAAGCTTTCGCCTGAAGCCATCGAGCAGGCCTTCATGTCCGTCAATCCGGGCCTTTCCCGCCGCGGGATCGCTGCGAGCTGCGAGGGTGAAAAGCTCGATGAAATCCGTATCTGCCTCACCAAGGATCTGCAGTTTCGCGATTGCGCAGAGGTCGACCGCCGTGGCTGCCGGATCGGCCAGGTCACGCTTCCTCCGCCCCGATGACATCCGCTTGCGCAAGATGACATCAGCGGCCTCCGATATCAGAACAAGGAAACACCGATGAAGTTACTCTATTCCCCGGCATCGCCCTATTCCGGCAAGGTCCGCATGGCTGCCCGCCATCTCGGCATCGATGTCACCGATGTAAAGACCGACACCAATGCGGCGCCGGCAGAGCTCACCGAGAACAATCCTCTCGGAAAAATCCCGGTTCTGATCCGCGAGGGCGAGCCGTCGGTCTATGACAGCGTCGCGATCATGCACTTCCTTGACCGTCACTCCGGCGGCAAGCTCTATCCGAAGAAGGACGTGAAGCGCACCGAGGCGGAAGTGCTCGAAGCACTCTGCGATGGCATTACCGATAGCCTTCTCGCGATCGTTTACGAGCGTCGCTCGCGCGATGAGGACAAGGTCCATCAGCCTTGGATCGACAAGCAGTGGGACAAGGTCGTGCGGGGCCTCGACTATCTCGAAAAGAACCTGCCGAAGACCGGCAAGAAGCTGCATGGCGGCCATTTCGCGATGGCTGCGATGATCGGTTACCTCGACCTGCGCTTCAACGGCCAGTGGGCCGAAGGTCGTCCGGAACTCGCCTCCTGGCCTGACACGTTCTCCAAGCGCTTTCCGGCCTATATGGAAATGAAGCCCTACGCCTGAACCGAATGAGGTCCGCGGCCGCCCTAGAACTCTTGGGTTGCCGCGGATCCCGGCACAACCTGCCGGTCGTTCGAGACCTTCTTCCATTTGCACAAGCAATTGAAACGCTTGCCCTCCGGTTTTCCTCCGCTACTATGACGAGAACGGCGGGAGGCCGTTTGAAGCAATTCGGAGGAATTTCATGAAGCGATCAGCGTTGACGCGGCGAACCGCCCTGCGCCTTTCCGTAGTCCTTGCAGGCTCGGCCCTGTCCCTGATGTCACTGGGACTGTCAGCCACCGGGGCTGCGGCCCAGTCGTTTCCCGACCAGACGATCACCCTCGTCGTGCCGTTCGCAGCCGGCGGATCGACTGATGTTGTCGGTCGAGTCGTGGCGCAGAAGATGGGCGATATCCTCGGCCAGCAGATCGTGGTCGAAAACGTCGCTGGCGCCGGTGGCAATCTCGGCGCCGACCGCGTCGCGCGTGCGGAGCCGGACGGTTACACGATCCTGATGGGCACGGTTGCGACCCACGCGCTCAACCCGCTGATCCTGAAGCAGAAGCCCTACGACCCCGAGAAGGATTTTGCGCCTGTCTCGCTACTGGTCATCGTGCCGAACGTTCTGGTCATCAATCCGAAACTGCCGGTCAACACGGTGGCGGAACTGGTGGAGCTCCTCAAGAAGGAGCCGGAGAAATATTCTTACGCGTCGTCGGGCAACGGCACGCCCCTGCATCTCTCGGGCGAATTGTTCAAGGCGATGACCGGCGTCAAGATGGAGCATGTTCCATACAAGGGTGCGGGTCCTGCTCTCAACGACCTGATCGGCAACCAGATCTCGATCATGTTCGACAACCTGCCCTCCTCGTCTCCGCATATCAAGGCGGGAACTCTGAAGGCACTGGGCGTCACCACTGCCGAGCGGGCAGCTTCGTTCCCGGACGTGCCGACGATTGCCGAGACGGTACCGGGTTACGAGACCTACACCTGGAACGCCCTGTTCGCACCGGCCGGCACGCCGCCTGAAGTGGTCGCAAAACTGAACGACGCCGCCAACAAGGCGCTACAGGACCCGGCAGTTGTCGCGAGGATGAAGGATTTCAGCGCCAAGATCGTCGGGTCTACCCCGGAGGAACTCGGCAAACACGTGACAGCCGAACTCGCAAAATGGACCCCGGTCGTCAAGAACGCCAATATCCAGATGGACTGACCGTTATACCGACCGAAAACCGCGCATGAAAAAAGCCCGTTGGTGACAACGGGCTTTTAGATGAGAAGCCGGGAAACGCTCCCGGCTTTTTGTTGTTCTTATTAGAACTTTACGCCGATACCGACCTTAACGCTGTGGTCGTCGAAGCCCTTGGAGACGTTGCCGCTGTCGAGGCTGTAGTCCTTGGCTGCGAAGTCCGTGTAGCGATATTCGATACGGGTCGTGATGTTGCTGGTGACGAATGCTTCAGCACCGACGCCGACCGTGTAACCAACGGATGTCTTGTCGTCAGACGACGTTGCATCCTTGAGTTCGTTGTTCTGCAGCGCGACACCAGCCGTACCGTAGATCAGGAAGGGGTTGAGGTCGTAACCGACGCGGCCGCGGACCGAACCGTCCCAGCCAGCTTCGCCACGGTAACCGCCGGAAGTTCTGCCGTCCTGGCCGTTGTAGCCGACGTCAGCTTCGATACCGTACACAACCTGGCCACTCTGCCAGTTGTAACCGGTGTAAGCACCGCCGCCTGCACCCTTGGCATTGTAGTCGCCACCGCCGAAACGGCCCCAGTCGTAGGAACCGGTGGCGCCGAGGTAGAAGCCCTGCCACGTAGCGGCCGGTGCGACTTCTTCAACAGCCATAGGAGCTGCAGGGATCTGGTCGACGGCGTCAGCAGCGCTGGCCGAGGAAATTGCAATAAAGCTGGCAGCCGAGGCCATCAGAGTCGCGACGAGAATACGCATACCTTTTTCTCCGTTTGGCGCATCGGCTCAAAAACCACTTCGGGTTTCGGAAGGTCCGACACGAGTATTCCTAATTGCTACAACGTCCCTGCGCACCCTTTCGGGTATCGGCGCTGTAGGCTGCCGGGCAAGTGTCACATCAACAGAGTTGACGACAGCTTTGTTCCCTGCTGGCTGAGGACGAATTTGGGGGGCAATTGAGGAATTGAAAGAGCCGAAATGTGAATTGTTTGTGGCAGCTAGACGGCTAAATTTCGATGTTGCTTCATCGCCACAGGTATATCGTTAAGGATAATGAGACGTTAATCGCACTATAGAGCATTTTACATTTCTTGACCGTTTCTTAACATTGCAAACAAACGCTGTCAAACAGCCTCGATACATATCACGACTCCGAGAGGCGCGAGATTTAGCCTCCTTTATTCGAGTTTAACTCAAATTTAGCCGAGCAACGCATCAACGCCATCACAGCAACCTGCAGAACTCCTACTTGCAATTCGTCATTTCCGGTCGAAACGAGGCCGAATTCCTGCCGTATTCGCTTCCAAGACCCCGCGAGCACGTTTGCTGAGAGAGAAATGCAGGCGTGGTGGCACGCTTCCAAAGCCGCCGGCAAAACACTATCTGTTGGCAAACAGCTTCAGCCCCGAGTCGCCGATATCTTCGGGTTGGATGATCACAAAGACGAGATGAGCCCGCAGAAATAGTCGTCTGGACTGATTCTGCCGGCGGAGACATGCGATGAACGCGAAGAATGTGCCCGATGGCGGCGTTCTTTATGACGGAAACGAAGACGACGACGACGATGCCCTGGCACCGGAAGCGGTCGCTGCGGCTATCACCACGTCCATCGACTGGAACGAGGCGGTCCGCCACGACACGGGCCTCAAGGGCGCCGACCTGATCGCCGAGTTCGTCAAGCACCTTCCGAACGCGCCGGGTGTCTACCGGATGTTCAACGAGGCCGGCGACGTGATGTATGTCGGCAAGGCGAAGAGCCTCAAGAAACGCGTCAGCAATTATGCGCAGGGCCGACTGCATTCCAACCGCCTCACCCGCATGGTGCGCGAAACCACGCATATGGAATTCGTCACGACGCGGACGGAGACCGAGGCGCTGCTGCTCGAGGCGAACCTCATCAAGCGGTTACGTCCGCGGTTCAACGTTCTGCTGCGCGACGACAAGTCGTTTCCGTATATTCTCATCAGCGGCGATCACCGTGCCCCTGCCCTGATGAAACACAGAGGCGCCCGCGCCCGCAAAGGCCAGTATTTCGGACCGTTCGCATCGGCCTCTGCCGTCGGCCGAACGATCAACTCGCTACAGCGTGCGTTCCTGCTGCGCACCTGCACAGACAGCGTGTTCGAGAGCCGCACGCGTCCCTGTCTTCTTTATCAGATCAAACGCTGTTCCGGCCCCTGCACCCATGAAGTCAGCGACGAGGGCTATGCCGAGCTCGTCAAGGAAGCCTCGGACTTTCTTTCGGGCCAGAGCCAGAACGTGAAGACCGTCATCGCCAGGCAGATGTCGGAAGCCTCCGAAGACATGGATTTCGAGCGCGCCGCGATCTATCGCGATCGGCTTGCAGCGCTCAGCCACGTCCAGAGCCACCAGGGCATCAATCCGGCCGGCGTCGAGGAAGCCGATATCTTCGCCATCCAACACGAAGGCGGGCTTACCTGCATCCAGGTGTTCTTCTTCCGCACCGGCCAGAACTGGGGCAACCGCGCCTATTTCCCGAAGGCCGATCCTCAGATGGCAGGAGCCGAGGTCCTCAACGCGTTTCTCGCGCAGTTCTATGACGACAAGCCGGTTCCCAAGCAGATTCTGCTGTCGGAAACGGTCGAGGAGCAGGAACTGCTGGCGCTCGCGTTTTCCGAAAAGGCGGGACACAAGGTCTCGATCCTGGTGCCGCAGCGTGGCGAAAAGCGCGATCTTGTCGATCACGTCGCTGCCAATGCGCGCGAAGCACATGGCCGCAAGCTGGCCGAAACATCGTCGCAGGCGCGCCTTCTCAAGGGTCTCGCCGAAACCTTCAGCCTGCCCTACCAGCCCCGGCGCATCGAGATCTACGATAACTCGCATATGATGGGCACCAATGCCGTCGGCGGCATGGTCGTCGCGGGTCCGGAAGGATTTGTGAAGGGCCAGTACCGCAAGTTCAACATCAAATCGACCGACATCACCCCCGGCGACGACTTCGGCATGATGCGAGAGGTCATGACCCGGCGCTTCTCGCGACTGATCAAGGAAGAAGGCATTCCTGATCGCAGCATCTCGACGCCGAAACCCGTCGAGGCGACCAGCGAAGACATCAACGATGCCGCGTTTCCGGCCTGGCCCGATGTCATCCTGATTGATGGCGGCCAGGGCCAGATGACGGCTGTGCGCACCATCCTCGACGAACTCGGCATCCGAGACGTGGTGACGGCGATCGGGGTGGCCAAAGGTGTCGACCGCGATGCCGGCCGCGAACGCTTCTTTGCCGATGGCCGCAGCGATTTTTCTCTGCCGCCACGCGATCCCGTCCTCTACTTCGTCCAGCGCATGCGCGACGAAGCGCACCGGTTCGCGATCGGCTCGCACCGGGCCCGGCGCAAAAAGGAAATGATCAAGAACCCGCTCGACGAAATCGCGGGCATCGGGCCGGGCCGAAAGCGCAAGCTGCTGCAGCATTTCGGCACCGCAAAGGCCGTGTCCCGCGCAGGTCTCAACGATCTGATGGCGGTCGAAGGAATTTCCGAAGCGGTGGCAAAACAGGTCTATAATCACTTCCACGAGAGCCGAAGTGGATGACGATGAACGACATGCATGGGTCATCAAAACAGCGTATGCATCTCAACCAACTGTAAAAAAGCCGCGAAAACTGTTGACGCTGGCGTCTCGAAACCTCAACTAGAGGCAACCCTCAAGCACAGGTCCATCATGGCTTCCCGCGCGTACAACATTCCCAATCTTCTGACCTATGCGCGCATCCTTGCCGTACCGGTGATCGTTCTGTGCTTCTTCATCGAAGGAAAGCTGGAAAGTTCGGATTTTGCCCGCTGGGCCGGATTCTGGATCTTCGTCGTGGCGTCGCTGACCGACTATCTGGATGGCTATCTGGCCCGTATCTGGAACCAGACCTCGAATATCGGCCGCATGCTGGATCCGATCGCCGACAAGCTTCTGGTTGCCGCCGTGCTTCTGCTGCTTGCTGCCGACCAGACGATTGCCGGCTGGTCGCTGTGGGCTGCAATCACGATCCTCTGCCGCGAAATTCTCGTCTCGGGCCTGCGTGAATATCTGGCGGCGCTCAAGGTATCGGTGCCGGTGACCCGCATCGCCAAGTGGAAGACGACGATCCAGATGGTGTCGATCGCCTTCCTGCTGGCCGGACCTGCCGGCGACAAGTTCCTGCCGTTCACGACGCAGATCGGCATCGGCCTTCTGTGGGTCGCAGCGGCCCTCACCTTCTACAGCGGCTACGACTATTTCCGCGCCGGTCTCAAGCATCTCGTGGATGACGAGGGATGACAAAACTCGTCTATTTCGCCTGGGTGCGCGAGAGAATCGGGAAAACCGAGGAAGATCTCGACCTGCCGCCTGAGGTCCTTACCGCGCGTGATCTCCTCAATCACCTGAAGACGCTCGGCGAGGAATACGAGAACGCGCTGCAATATCCCGAGGTCATTCGCGTCGCGATTGACCAGGAGCATGTGGAGCATTTTGAAAAGATCGCCGGAGCACGCGAGATCGGCATTTTCCCCCCAATGACAGGCGGGTAAACGGAAACCATTCTGATGACCATGCCCACGATCCGCGTACAGGCCGACGATTTCGATCTGCAGTCGGAGATCGATCTCCTCACTGCCGGCCGCATGGATATCGGCGCGGTGGTCAGCTTCTGCGGTCTTTGCCGTGACGAGCAGGGAGCGCTCTCGGCGCTGGAGCTCGAGCATTATCCGGGCATGGCGGAAGCCGAGATGAACCGCATCGCCCTCCTTGCCATCGACCGCTTTTCGCTTCTCGGACTGACCGCCATCCACCGCTACGGCAAGATTGCCCCCGGGGCCAACATCGTCCTGGTCATTGCCGTCGCCTCGCATCGCCAGGCAGCCTTCGACGGCGCCAATTTCGTAATGGATTTTCTGAAGACATCGGCGCCGTTCTGGAAAAAGGAACACGCGGCTGATGGTTCGCCCCGGTCCTGGGTCGATGCCAAAGACGCCGACGATACCGCACGCGACCGTTGGCGCTGAGGTTTACAGGACCACCCTTTCCCGCCGGCTGATGACAAGAACCGCAACCAGCACCAGGCCGATGGCGAAATCCCGCCACAGGACCGGACCGTAACCGCTCCACAGCGTTTCAGCGAAGCCGATAGCGGCGGCACCGGCTGCCGACCGCAGCGGATGCGAATGGCCTCCGGCTGCAGCAATCAGGACGATCTTGATGCTGATCGGCAACCCGGCGCCGAAGTCCATCGTTCCATAATACGAGGTCGCCAACACGCCGGCGACGGAGGCGTACAGAGATGCTGCCGCGTAGGCGAGGACGAATACCAGACGGGAACTGATGCCGCAGAGTTGGGCCGCAATCTTGTCGTCGGCCACCGCCCGCCAGATGCGCCCAAGTCTTGTACGATCGATTACCAGCCAGCCGGCCGCGATCATTGCCAGCATCAGGCCTGAATTGAGCAACTGGATCAGCGTCAGGGTTACCGCGAAACCGTGACCCGCCCAGAGCGGAACGGCACGGTTCAGAAACGGCGACAGCCAGATCTCCCGGGAACCGGAGGCAAGCCGAGCGCCCTCCATCAGCACCAGCAGCACGCCCAGCGCGGCGACGATCGGCGCGTTGCGGGCATGCCTTTCAATCAACCGCAGGGTCAGCCCGCCGACCGCGATCCCGGTCGCGACGCCGCCGACGATCGCCGCGCCCGCCCCCATCGCCAGTGCCGCCGGCAGGACAAGCCAGAACTCGTCCCAGCCGAGCTGCGCGAACAACACGTAGAGATGGCCGGAAAAAGCAAAGATGGCGCCATAGGCGATGTCTGCGCGCTTCGTCAGCGCAAAGCCGATCACGTAGCCGAAGGCAAGCGTTGCGTAGAGTACCGACAGCGGCACAGCATTCGCCAATTGCTGGAGCAGATAGGCCATCGGCAAACCCCAAAAGGATGACACGAATATAACTGGTAAACCGCGTTACACCAGTTATAATTCTGGGATGGATTTCACCTGGACCCCGCATCGTTTCGTCGGTGGCGCCTTGGCGCTCGATGTCGCCAACAGCGTCATCCTGCGCATCGATCCGTCACGCCGCGTTGATCGCTTCGCCTTACCGCAGCAGATGGATGCCTTTCCCGAGGCGGCCGGAGAATTCTCGGCGGACCGGGCGTTGTTTAGAGAAGTGACGCCAGTCGCCGCGGAAAGACGCGCCGATTTCCTCGTGCTTCGGGAGGCGATCGACCGGTATTTCCGTGCTCGAGCGGATGGCGAGGATGACCCGCACAAACTGGCGGATCTGCTTGGCGCTGCGGCTGTGGCGTTGCGCGGATCCGGCATCGGCTCACTTGAGGCTGCCACAGCCCGCTCGGCCCTGCGTCTTCTTGGCGACGATCAGATTTCCCGCCTGAAGACCTGCCGCAATTGCGGCTGGCTGTTTATCGACCGAAGCCGCAACCGCAGCAGAAGCTGGTGCGACATGACCGTCTGCGGCAACCGCGTGAAGGCGAACCGCCACTATCGCCGCAGCCGCGATGGCGGACCTTCGGCTGGAGACCCGTCATGACGTGGAGGGCAGCGATATCAGCCGGGCTCTGCATGATGGGCCTGATTGTGACTGGCTGCCAGCGACCGTCGGAAGGCATGTATTTCGAACTGTCCGGCCGGATTTTCGTCTTCAACTACCGGGTGGCCACCGCTAACTACCTCGTCACGCTTCGAAAGGTCGCCGGCACCCCAAAGGAAAGCCGCGCCAGAGCGGAATTCGAAGATCCGCAGGGCGGACCGGCGCTTTTCACTGAAGAAAGAGTGCTCGATGTCGACGATGTCCTCACGCTTGCCAGCCCGTTCGTCCAGTGCGTCCGGAAGGACAGGCCCTACCGCGTGGCCATCACGCTGACAGGCGCGTCCGGCGAGGTGCTGCAGGTGATCGAAACCACCGTGACGTCGGATGTCGATCAGTCTGTGATACCGGCGGCACCGCTGGTCGTCGGCCCGGCCTACACACCCAACCCCGACATGTTCAAGGCCGA
Organism: Rhizobium sp. PvP014; assembly: GCF_017876855.1. NCBI lineage: Bacteria > Pseudomonadati > Pseudomonadota > Alphaproteobacteria > Hyphomicrobiales > Rhizobiaceae > Rhizobium > Rhizobium sp. PvP014. The sequence continues at coordinate 471,517 of NZ_JAGIOT010000002.1, read as the reverse complement.
TGGCTCGACCGACTTCTCCGGGCGAACCGGCTGCCCGGCGACTCCATGACCTTGCCGCAGACAGCAAAAAAGGCCGGAGCGAATGCCCCGGCCTTTTGTAGATCAAACCGATCCGTCAGCAATCAGCCGACGATTTCGGTTTCGGCGAACCAGTAAGCGATTTCCTGGGCAGCGGTTTCCGGAGCATCCGAACCGTGAACCGAATTTTCGCCGATCGACAGGGCGAACTGCTTGCGGATCGTGCCCTCGTCGGCGTTGGCCGGGTTGGTCGCGCCCATGATTTCGCGGTTCTTCAGGATGGCGCCTTCGCCTTCGAGAACCTGAACGATGGTCGGGCCAGACGTCATGCCGTCGACGAGTTCGCCGAAGAAAGGACGTTCCTTGTGAACGGCGTAGAAGCCTTCAGCTTCGCGCTTGCTCATCCAGACGCGCTTGGATGCGATGATGCGCAGGCCGTTGTCTTCAAATACCTTGGTGATGGCGCCGGTCAGGTTGCGCTTCGTTGCGTCCGGCTTGATCATCGAAAACGTGCGTTCAATCGCCATTGGTCTCATCCTTTGTTTCCACGGAAAGTGGGCGGTGTTTAACCGCCCCTTTCGCGGGAAACAAGGGGGATGGGCCTAATTTCACGCAGCCGTCACAACGCGTCCTGCGCTGTCATGAAGGTCGAGCAGACGCTCGAACCACGAAGCCAGCAGGCCGTCCTTGCCCAGCACGTCGGCACCATCCGTCACCCGCAGCCACTGCAGCGCGCCGAACAGAATGTAGTCGGCAAACAGCGGCGCCTCGCCGCCAAGGAAAGGCTGGAATTTCAGCGTGTGCGTAACCGGCTTCAGTTTCTCGGCGAAGGTGTCGATTTCCCTCTGCCGGTCGGCGGCGACCTCTTCCAGCGACCGGCCGAATATGGCCTCGCGGCTGCTGCGGAAATAGGCCTGGTCGGCCGGCCCCAGCGTATCGTGCACGCTCTTGATTGCGATCCTCGCGATTGCGCCGTGTACCACCGTCTGCGAAAAGCCCTCGACAAACCGGGAGAGCGCCTTGCCGCCTTCCCCGCCGAACAGGGTCGGACGGTCGGGATAGCGCTCGTCCAGATAGACCGCGATGTCGAAACTGTCACGGATCAGTTCGTTTCCGTCCCGCAGGATCGGTACGGTCTTGGAAAACCCGTTCTCCAGGTTGGGGATCTGCGTAAACGGTGTCGGCTGCTCCGTGTATTCGAGCCCCTTGTGTTTGAGCGCCATTACCACTTTCCACGCATGCGGCGAAAATGGCCGGTGCGCGTCAGCGCCGCAGAGGGAATAGAGAATGCGTGTCATCATGGGCTCCTGATCTGTCACTCACCTCACATGATGGGATGGCAAGCCCCACAAATCCAGTCAGGAAATTTCATGGGTGGTATCAACCCCTGCCCCTCGGGTTGGCCGACAAATCCGGTATGATTACACGTGAACAACCGGAGACGTTTTGAATGCTGCGCCATTTCCAGATGCTTGCCGCTTACAATTCCTGGGCAAATTCACAGGTCTACGATGCCTGTGCCGCGCTGACGGACGCCGAATACCGCGAAGATCGTGGCGCCTTCTTCGGATCAGTCCACCGCACGCTCAACCACATCCTCGTTGCCGACCGCATCTGGATGCGCCGCCTGACCGGAGACGGCACGGCGCCGACGGATCTGGGGGCCGTTCTGTTCGAGGATTTCTCTGACCTGCGCACGGCGCGTGACGCTGAAGATGTCCGTATCACGAACTATCTCGGGTCTCTGACCGATAACGCGCTCAGCACCACCGTCACCTATACGCCGGTGACCGTTCCGACGGAGGTCACCGAACCAGTGGCGCCTGTTCTCGCCCATCTCTTCAACCACCAGACCCACCACCGGGGACAGGTGCACGCCATCCTCACCTCGCTCGGCAAGCCCTCCGTAGTGCTCGATATGATCGCCTTCCTGCGCGGGCATGGAAAACAGTGGATGCAGGTTTAATGTAATACGGCTTTAGGACAAACAGGGGTTGTGAACTCAGCCTTAACCGTATTCGCAACGAGACGTCTTCAAACGCCTGACAAAAGCCAACGTTTCAGGCGTTCTTAACCCTCCGTCTCGCGTACTGTTTTCCTGAAACGAGACAGTAACGAGACCCTGAGGAATAGGTGGATCATGTCGGCGGACAATGCACGGCAATCGCGTGACAGGAGCCTGGCTGTGGTGGCGCAGCAGATGGCAAAGCAGGACGTTGCCGGTCTTCCACGCAATTACACGCTGTTCCACGAAGCGCTGTCGGGGTCCGATCCGGCGCTTACCCGCGACGTCGCCACGCTTCCGGCCGGCGCTACCCAGGCCCAGATCGACGAGATTGGCCTGCGCTACCAGCTTCCCGGCTTCGTGGTTCTATCGATCGCCAACCGGGACGAGGAAACGAGACGCGTTCTCGATCTCGTCGGCACGATTGCCCAGGCCACGCTGAAGAAGCAGAATTTCGTGCGTGCGCTGGAGACGGCGGCCGAAAGCCTTCGGAGCGGAAGTGCCAGCGGTCTCGCCGACATCCAGGCCGAGCTCGATCATCTGCAGGCGAACCTCAGCGAAACGCTCTCCGCCGAGATCGGTCTCACCAAATCTCTGGAGCTTGCCGCCGACCGGCTGCTGATGTCGAGCAATCTGGCGGAAGCGGCCCGAACCAATTCTCTGTCCGACCGGCTGACCGGGCTTCCGAACCATGTGGCGCTGGCCGAAAAGCTGGATCTCCTCTACGCGCCGGCCGCCGAGCACCGCGCGGCCGCCCTTTTCGTGGTCCGGCTCGTCGATCTCGGCGAGTTGGCGCAGACCTATGGCCAGGTGACTGCCGGCCGGATCGTCAAGCGTGCCGCCGCGATCTTCCGCAAGGCGATCAAGAAGAACGACTTTCTGGCCCGGACCGCCACCGACAGCTTTGCGTTTCTGTTCGACGATGTCGATCGGAGCGGCGCAAAAGCGATTGCCGATCGGCTCGTGGCTTCAATCGCGGACAGCCTCGTGTTTGCAGGTTCCGGTGAAGGTCATCACCCCCACATGCGGCTGTCGATCGGCGTGGCGCTCTCGACCGAGGCATTCTCGCCGCAGCAGATCAAGCTGCATGCGGCGACCGCACTCGAAAGCCTTCGCGTCCAGGGTTCCGGTGCCGGAACCGACACCGTGGCGATCTTCGGCGATCCAAGCCGTCGCGTTTCCTGAACGCATCGACCGATCCCCCATACGACAGTGACGCGGCGGCCCGTCCGGGCGCCGCGTCCTGCATTTCAGCAAAAAGTCGATCGCGTCGGCGTCAGGCGGGAACGAACTGGTTTTCCTGCGTGAAGCGGATCGTCTTTCTGGTCACGCCCTGCGCGAACTGGACCGGAAACGCTGCAGACGAGATGGCCGTATCGATCACCTGTCCCTCGATGAACGAGCCGGCGATGATGAAATAGCTCGGCTTCGGTGTGAACGTGTAGTCAAGGTTTGGCTCGAGCTGCACGGCGACGGCCGGTTTGCCGCCCATCGCAAGACCCACGTTCAGCGACATCCGGACACTGGCCTGCTGCAGAACCGACGGGATCAGGTTGTTCGCCCGCACGAGAAAGACACCTGCGGGGCCGCTGGTCGGATTTGTAGGAAACGCCGGAGCACCGTTCGGGAACGCGCCCTGATAGGTTACGGCGACGTTGTTCAGGCCATCGAGAACCACGTCACATTTGCTGGCGGTAGCAAATGCCCGCGGGTTGAGTGTCGAACCCAGTTCCTGGATGTAACCGGCGCTGATCGAGTAGTCGATCGTCCAGCTGAATACCGACGTGCTCGGGTTTTCCGGGCTGCCCGAGGCCGCGTTGCCGATCATCCATGCCAGAGACAACGGGCTCTGCGACGCGCCGACCACGTCCGGTATCGTCTGGAACAACGCATAACTCTGGAACTTCGGGTTCTCGTTCATGACCGTAAGCGTATAGGGCGTCCCCAGATCCTGTTTCTCGAAGATCTCGATCGATTCCCTTCCCATCATAACACGCATGCTGACCTCTCCTCTTTGACATTCTTGCCGCCGCGACATGCGGACCGGACCGAACGGCCCGTTCGGCTACCAACGGCAATTCCTGCCGTGAGTACAACCTAAAATGATTTATCGCTGGAGAATGTCACGCATGTAACAACTTTTGATTGCATTTATTCGTATCACGGCTCAGACGGCAAGCGACACCTCAGCGTCCGAGTGGGTTTATGACATCGAACCTTATCTCCAAGATCAACAACGACATCCGACATTCCGCGTGGTTCGACGATCTCGACGACGACACGTACTCGCGTCTCGTGTCGGGGTCGGCGAGCCGCCTCTATAGGGACGGCCAGACGCTGTTTTTCAGCGGTCAGGCCTGCGACGCGCTGTCGATCATCGTGTCCGGTTGCGTGCACCTCTATTTCATCTCGGAGGATGGGCATGAAGTGATCTTCGCCGAGCTCGGCGCTGGCGACGTTCTGGGGGATGTCGAACTCACCCTCGGCTGCACCCACTTCGCGAACGCGGTCGCGGCCGGTGAGACCCGCGTGATGGTGGTCCGTCGCAGCGCATTCAGTGAGATCACCCGCATGCCCCAGATGTCGGCTTTTCTGATGAAGACATTCGCACGCAAGCTCAGAAAGACGATGGCCTTTGCCGAAGGCATGGCACTGCATACGCTGCAGACCAGGCTTGCGCGTCTTCTCGTCGATCTCGCCCGCCTGCACGGCCGCAGCACAGCGGAGGGGCTGCTGATCGACAGAGCGATATCGCAGGAGAAAATGGGGCAACTGATCAATGCCAGCCGCCCACGAGTGAACGCGCAGCTTCAGGCTTGGAAGGGCGACGGCGTGCTCGGCATGCGGCGCGGCCGCCTGATCATCCTCGACTACCGATCGCTGAAGATCATGTCGCGCGAGGGGGCGACCGACAATTGACAGGGTGGTCCAAGGCGCGACGCCGAGCGCGACGGATTTTAAGGTCCGTCGCGCAGGTCGCCTGCCCTTTTGCGATTGCTACTTGCAGCCACCCTTGACGTACTCGATCATTTCCTCGGTCTCATGCGTGAAATGCGGCCCCTTGACGTTACTAGGGCTGCCATTCGACACGACGCTGAAGATTTCGAAAGCCTTATTCTCAGCCGGCAGGAACCACGCGCCGCCACTGGCACCGCCGCCGTACATCGGATGCGGCTTTGCCTCGTAAGCCGTCGCATCGCTGACGCTGATCGACGGGTCCTCCATGAACATGTACTCGCCACCATCCAGCCGTCCGGGATATCCCATCAGGGTGAGTTCGGTTTTCTCAGGCACCTTAGCGAGACGCAGCTGAAATTTTCCAGACGTCGAGGCTTTGGTACTGCGCATGACCGCGTAATCGACTGCGGCCGCAGCAAGGCCCGGAACTTGCGGTATCTTCGTCCACGCCGTCAGGACGGACGCCATTTCGATAGGATAAGCCTCGCCCGGCGCTCCGTCATAACCCGGATAGAACACTACGTTGCTGGCCTGGTCTCCATTCAGCCACATGGCGTGTGCCGCCCCGATAATGATCTTGTCGTCGGAGACGAACTGGGCGCTGGCCGCTTGATCGATTCCGCCCAGGCTAAAGAACAGCTTGCCACCGAACTTGAACGGAGCCTCCTTGATCGGTGCCAGCTTGACCTCGGTCCCTTCGAGGGAATGTACGTCGCCACCTGGCATGCCGCTCTCCGGCAGTAGGCCGGGAGCGGGGATTGCATTGCGACGGCGCTCGTCCGTCCAGTAGTCTGCGGTAAAGGCCGCCTGCGCCGCGGTCGGTGCCCAGCAGGTGAACCGGTCATCGGCGAATGCGCCTGTCGGTGCAAAGGAAACCGACACCAAAAGTGTCAGGCATGACGCTTTTCAGGACTTCATCTCTCAACCCTCCTTGTTCGAACATCCGTCAGGGATGCTTCGGCCGAGTGGCCAGGGACGAACCTAGATGGGCGTGGTCTGGAGGGCTGTTCCCGGAGGAACAGGGGGAGATCCTTGAGAGATTGTCCCTTCGCAGCGCACAATGCCCGCAAATCGCGACGGCCGCCGTCTTGCCTTCACGCCCGGTTTCGGCCAAAACCGCGGCCATGATTACCATTACCGACCTTTCCGCCCGTATTGCCGGGCGCCTTCTCCTCGACCATGCCAGCGTGACGCTGCCCGCCGGCACCAAAGCCGGGCTTGTGGGCCGCAACGGTGCGGGCAAATCGACGCTGTTCAAGCTGATTACCGGCGAGCTCAGCTCGGAGACCGGCTCGGTCTCCTATCCGAAGAGCGCCAAGCTCGGACAGGTGGCGCAGGAAGCGCCCGGCACCGAGGATTCGCTGCTGGAAATCGTGCTCGCCGCCGACAAGGAACGCGCAGCGCTGATGGCAGAGTCGGAAACGGCCACCGATCCGGACAGAATTGCCGACATCCAGATGCGCCTCGTCGACATCGACGCCCATTCGGCGGAAGCGCGCGCCGCCAGCATTCTCGCGGGCCTCGGCTTTTCGCAGGAAGCCCAGCTTCGGCCTGCCTCGTCATTTTCCGGCGGCTGGCGCATGCGTGTGGCGCTTGCTTCGGTTCTGTTTGCCGAGCCGGACCTGCTTTTGCTCGACGAGCCGACCAACTATCTCGATCTTGAAGGCACGCTCTGGCTGGAAGATTACGTGCGCCGCTATCCGCACACGGTGATCGTCATCAGCCATGACCGCGACATGCTCAACAATGCGGTCACGTCGATTGTCCATCTCGACCAGAAGAAGCTCACCTTCTATCGCGGCGGCTATGACCAGTTCGAACGCCAGAAGGCGGAAAACGACGAGCTGCAGACCAAGGCCAAGGTGAAGAACGATGCGGCCCGCAAGCATTTGCAGACCTTCATCGACCGCTTCAAGGCCAAGGCCTCCAAGGCCAAGCAGGCGCAGAGCCGCGTCAAGGCGCTGGAGCGGATGGGAACGGTCGCCTCTGTTATCGAGGATCATGTCCAGCCGATCACCTTCCCCGAGCCCGAAAAGCAACCCGCCTCGCCGATCATCTCGGTGCAGAACGGTGCCGTCGGGTACGAGCCGGGCAAGCCGATCCTCAAGAACATCACGCTCCGGATCGACCATGACGACCGCATCGCCCTCCTCGGCTCGAACGGCAACGGCAAGTCGACCTTCGCCAAGTTCATCGCCGGCCGGCTTGCCGCCGAAAGCGGCGAACTGAAGCTCGCGCCAAGCCTGAAGATCGGCTTCTTCGCACAGCACCAGCTCGACGACCTCGTCCCGGGTGATTCTCCCGTGGAGCACGTGCGCCGCCTGATGCCGTCAGTCCCGGAAGGCAAGGTACGCGCCCGCGTCGCCCAGATGGGGCTTGCGACAGAAAAGATGTCGACGCCTGCAAAGGATCTGTCGGGCGGCGAAAAGGCGCGCCTGCTGATGGGGCTTGCCGCCTTCCACGCGCCCAACCTCCTCATCCTCGACGAGCCGACCAACCATCTGGACATCGACAGCCGAAGAGCCCTGATCGAGGCGCTCAACGACTATCAGGGCGCGGTCATTCTTATCTCCCATGATCGGCATCTGATCGAGGCGACGGTCGATCGTCTCTGGCTCGTCAACAACGGCACGGTGCAAACCTTCGAGGGAGATCTCGAAGAATACCGCGACCTGATTGTCAGTTCCGGTAAAAAAAAAGAAGAAAAACCGCAGCTGATTGACGATGCGGCATCGAAGGTCGAACAGCGCAAGGCGAGCGCGGAAAGGCGTGCCTCGCTCGCCCCGTTGCGCAAAAAGATCAACGATACCGAGGCCTTGACGGCCAAGCTTGAGAAGCTGATTCAGGCGCTTGATAAAGAGCTTGCGGACCCGGCGCTCTATGAAAAGACGCCGGCAAAGGCCGCAAGCAAGGCCAAGGAACGGGGCGAAGCCGCGGCCAAACTCTCGGCTGCCGAAGAGCAATGGCTGATGCTGTCTTCGGAATACGAAGAAGCGATGGTCGGCTGAGTTTCGACATCCCGGTTGCCCCGGCCGGTCTGCATGCCTAGCTAAGTGGCTGCAGCCAGAGGAGGCCTTCGATGGATCTTTATCTCGAAACCGACGACGACGCCCGCACGCTCGCCTTTATCGCCGAGCAGAACGCGATCTCGGCGGACGCCCTGGAAACACCCCAATTCGAAGCGGACCGCGACACGCTGAAGGCGATGTTTGAGCGCGAGGACCGGCTGATCGTGCCGGCGCGGCGCGGACGCTGGCAGTTCGACTTTCATCGCACCAAGGACAATCCGCTCGGTCTCTGGCGCCGACTGCCGGCGACGGAGGAGCCGCGCCACGATGCAGCCTGGGAAACCATTTTCGATTTCGATGCCTTTTGCGTTACCGAAGGCAAGCGCTGGATCTACAGCGGCGCCGTCACCTCCCCTTACGAGCCGACCCGCGTTCTCGTCATCCTGTCCGACGGCGGATCCGACCAGATGCGATTGCTGGAGTTCGACACGGAGGCGAAGGCGGTCGTCGAGGGCGGTTTCGACACGCCGGTGGCGCGAGCCCATGCAAGCTGGATCGGCCCGGACGAGATTGCCTATTTCGGGTCGATCGACGAGAACTCCGCCACCCGCTCAGGCTGGCCCCGCGTCGGCCGCCGGCTGAAGCGCGGCATGGATCCGAAAGATGCACCGATCCTGTTCGAGGCGGGCCCGGACGACGTTCAGGCGACCGGCGGGATCATCGATCCACTGTTCTGGAACGGCGGACCGGACGAGCAGCCGATCGAGTTCTTTACCGTCATCCACGAGATCGACCGGATGAGCGTCCATGTCCGCGATGGACAAGGTGCGCTCCGGCGTCTCGATCTGCCCGACAGGATCGATGTCACCGCCAACCATCGCCAACTGCTTTGGCGGGCCAAGAGTGACGAGCGCTATCCAACCGGCAGCCTCGTCCTGCAGGAATTCATCCCGTTTTCGGATGAACCTCTGGGCGCGGCCCGTGTCATCTTCGCTCCAGAACACGGCCAGACCGTCACCCAGTTCTCGCTGTTCAAGACCTGGGGCGCATTCGTCGTCAGCGACGTGATGGTGCCGCGGTTATTCCTGATCGACCTCACGAAACCGGATGCGCAGCCGCAGGAACTGCAGCTGCCGTCCACTCTGCAGACCGTCGGATTCCGCACGCTCGATGCCGACCTCACGCGCGGCGAGGAAATCCTGACCGTCATCGGCCAGGGCTTCCTGCAGCCTTACGGGACATGGCGTCTCGACCTGACGGATCGCTCGCATGCACCCGAACTGGTTCCAACCGGCGTCTCACCCGCCTATTTCGATGCGCAGGGAATGCAGTCCGAGCTTCTGCAGGCCACGTCCGAAGACGGGACGAAAATTCCCTATCACATCGTCTATCCAAAGACCTGGGACCGAGGCGAACTGCCGGTCCTGATGTATGGCTATGGTGGTTTCGGCTGGCCGCTTACTCCCTACTACTCGGGCAATACCGGCGTCTGGCTCGAGCATGGCGGCGCCTATGTACAGGCCTACATCCGCGGCGGCGCGGAATTCGGCCCCGACTGGCACACGGTCGCCAAGGGCAAGGGCCGTCACAAGGCGTTCGAGGATTTCGTCGCAGTCTCCCGCGATCTTGTCGCCCGTGGAATCACAAAACCGTCGCGCATCGCCTGCCATGGCGGCAGCAATGGCGGACTTCTGACCGCTGTCATGGCAACGCGATACCCACAAGATTTCGGCGCGATCTGGACCTCCGTCCCCGTCATCGACATGTCGCGCTTCCACGTCTTCCCAGCCGGCAAGGCCTGGATGGACGAATACGGCAACCCTGACGTCGCGGAAGAGCTTGCCGCGATGCTGACCTATTCGCCGCTCCACAATATCGACCCCGCGGCTGAGGTGACCTATCCGCCGATCTACATCGAAAGCTCGACCAACGACGACCGCGTGCATCCATCGCATGCCCGCCGTTTCGCCAAGCGACTGATCGACGCCGGGCATCTTCCTCTGTTTCACGAATACGGCTCGGGCGGCCACGGCGGCGCCGGCGATACGCTTGAACAGGCCGCGCGATTGGCGATGGGCTACAGTTTCCTGCGCGAAACGATCATGAAAGCGTGAGCGGTAGCCATCGGTTGTGCCAAATCCGCGGATACACTATCGTTCATTCGCAACCCCGTGAGGCATGACCATGACGCTTCATATCACCGACCCGGTTCTCGACGCGCTTGCCGAACAGACGCAGAGAATTCTGAATGCTCCGAGCAAGGAGGATGCGGTCCGGCAGGCGCTGGTTCGCGTGGTGGGAGAGGTTCATCAACAAACTGAACCTGTCTCCGACAACACGACACGAAGCGAACGACTGCAGGCTTTGCGAGACCGGTTGGAGCGGCTGAGGCAAGATTTCAACATGCCACCCAATGAGTCGCTGCCCCCGTTTGATGAAAAGGCTTATCTCGACGAGATGTGGGGCGAGAACGATGTTCATCGATAGCTCGGTCTCCGTTGAAATCCTGATCGACGGCGACAGGGCAAACGAGCTTCTGGGGCGCATGGCAGAGAGCCGGTCGATTTGCACGGGACCGACCGTGATCTACGAATCGGCGACTGTGCTGGCGACCCGGCTTGGCAGGCAACCCGAAGAAACAAAGCTGCTGGTACAGCGCTTCGTCGAACGCTTCGAGATTTCTGTCCTGCCAGCATCCTACGAAGTCGCGTCTGCCGCCATAGACGCCTTCGCCCGTTACGGCAAGGGCCGCCATCCGGCAAAGCTTAATTTCGGGGATTGCTTTTCCTATGCCGGTGCGCGCCAGTCCGGACTGCCGCTTCTCTACGTCGGCGGAGATTTTGCGCGGACCGACCTTGCCTGATCAGGCCTTCTTCACCCAGCGTCCCTTGGGCGATTGCTGCCAGTAGGTCAGCGCATGTCCATCGCCCTTCAGCTTCTTCCACTGGGCGCGCGCGCCTTCCAGCTGAAGCTGATCGTAGCCATCGAACATGAAGACGACGCGCTCATAGGGGTCGAGCGGCGGCGGCTCGGCGCCGTCGACAACGAAACGTACGGTAGCGGAATTCTGGTTCTCTGCCGTCGCGGTCAGCAGAACCGGTTGCTCCTGCGGCATCGGCGCTGCATCCGTGCCGTGCGGCAGAAAACTGTCATCGCGAAACGTCCACAAATGTGCGTCGAGAAAATCCCGACGCACGTCTTCGGCTGTCTGAACGACCACCTTCCAGCCGCGCTCGATGCTTTTCTCGAGAAGCGCCGGCAGCGCATCCTCAAGCTTCGATTCGGTCAGGTGATAGAACAGTACTTCGGTCATCAGTTCTCGTAGTTCCTGCGGACAAGTTCGTCCAGCAGGCGTACGCCGTAACCGGATGCCCAGGACTGGTTGATCTCGTTCTGCGGCGAATTGAGCGCCGTTGCCGCGATGTCGAGATGCGCCCAGGGCGTATCGCCGACGAAACGCTTGAGGAACTGCGCCGCGGTGATCGAGCCGGCCTGCCTGCCGCCGCTGTTCTTCATGTCGGCAAAGCGGCTGTCGATCATCTTGTCGTAGTCCTTGGAAAGCGGCATGCGCCAAAGCTTCTCGCCGCTTGTCTCGCCCGCCTGCGTCAGTTCGTCCGCCAGCGCGTCATCGTTGGAAAACAGTCCGGCATGGAGGTTGCCGAGTGCGACGACGATGGCGCCGGTCAGCGTCGCGAGATCGATCATGAAGCGAGGCTTGAAGCGTTCCTTGCAGTACCAGAGCGCATCGCCCAGCACGAGACGGCCTTCCGCATCGGTATTGACGATCTCGATCGTCTGGCCGGACATCGAGGTGACGATATCGCCGGGTCTCTGGGCGTTGCCGTCAGGCATGTTTTCGACCAGGCCGATAATGCCGATCACGTTCGCCTTGGCCTTGCGAGCGGCGAGTGTGTGCATCAGGCCGGTCACGGCGGCAGCTCCGCCCATGTCGCCCTTCATGTCTTCCATGCCGAGGCTCGGCTTGATCGAGATGCCGCCGGTATCGAAAACGACACCCTTGCCGACAAAGGCGACCGGCTGATCTCCCGGCGTGCCGCCGTTCCAGGTCATGATCGCCAGCCGCGGTGGCCGGGAAGAGCCCTGGGCGACGCCGAGCAGAGCGCCCATGCCGAGTTCCGTCATCTCGGTCTCGGTCAGGATCTCCACGTCAACGCCAAGCGATTCCAGATCCTTCGCCTTCTGCGCAAACTCGATCGGGCCAAGCACGTTGGGCGGCAGATTGACCAGGTCGCGGGCAAGAATCACACCCTCGGCAATGGCCTTCGCCGAGACGAATTGCTCAGTCGCCGCATCGGCTTTTGCGGTTACGATGGTGACGGTCACCGTCTTCGGCGACTTGTCCTCGTCGTCGTCCTTCTTCTTGGTCTTGTAGGTATCGAACTTGTAGGCGCGCAGCAGCATGCCGGTCGCGAAATCCGCAGCTTCGGCCGCGCCGACGTCGGCACCGGGTGCATCGAGGAACACCGTCACCTTCTCCATCGTCTTGACCGCAGCGGCCGCGACGCCACCCGCCTTCAGCCAGTCGTAGGCTGTCAGCTTGTCGGCCTTGCCGAGACCCAGCACGATAAGCCGATCGGCCTTCGATCCGGCCGGGGCCAGAATATCAAGCGTCGACAACGCCTTGCCTTTGAACTTGGCGATGCCCGCCGCCCTTACCGCAACAGCCTGCGGATCGACTTCGGCGACACCGGCGGCTACGGCATCTCCCGAAAGCTTGAGCTGAATCGCAAGTCCTCCATCGATGACGGCGGAGGCGGAAAAGGCGATATCGAATTTCATGGACATTACAGCTCCAGGCATTGTGGTGCGGAAGAAAGGCCCGATCTTCACCCTTTCGGTCGCGAACGCAAGCGCGCAGGATCGAACTTCGTGCCTTCCTAAAGCCCGTATTGATGTCCAATCCACTGTTTCCAAATGTCACAACGCCGAAGAAAACCGGGGTTGCCAACATTTTGTGACAGGGGCCCTGTCGCAATGCCGTTCCCAATCGCTTAGATAGGCGCGGCTACCATCGATCGAATGCGGGACGAAAGCCCCTTAGGACCTGAGGCATAATGCGGGAATGAAGCTTCTCGAACTCTACATATTGCGCCGAATCCTGCAGATGTTCCTGGTGGCACTCGTTCCGGTGCTCACGATCATCTGGACGATTCAGGTGCTCGGCCGCATCAACCTGGTCACCGACACCGGCCAGTCGATGGGCTCGTTTATGCAGCTCGCAAGCTATATCCTGCCGACCATCATTCCGGTTGTCCTGCCCTTCGCCTTTGTCATCGGCATCACCCAGACGCTGACGGCGATGAACAACGATTCGGAACTGCCTGTGATCGACGCGGCCGGTGCGGCCCGCAGCATCATCTACAAGCCGGTGATCCTGCTCGCGGTCGCGCTCAGCCTCGTCTCCTTCACCATCACCAATTTCATCGAACCCAAATCACGGCTCGGCGCGCGCGAAATGGTCGCAGCTGCCTATGCTGACCTTCTATCTTCCGTGATCGAGGAAAAGACCTTTCGCAGCATCGAGGACGGGCTTTACGTCCAGATCTCCGAGCGCCATTCAGGCCGGGTGCTGAAAGGCCTTTTCATCGTCGATTACCGCGATCCGAATTTCGGCCTGATCTATTATGCCCGCGAAGGATCGGTCGATCCTGGCGGCACATCGCTTACCATGCGCGATGGCGAAGTGCATCGCAAAGGCCCGGACGGCCGGATCTCGATCGTCAAGTTCGCGTCCTATGCGTTCGATCTGTCAGCGATGACCCAATCGGATGAGGGCGGCCTGCCGCTTTACTCCGGTGACCGGCCGCTGAGCTTCCTGCTCAACCCCGACAAGACCGATCCCGCCTATCAGAAAAAGCCCGAGAGCTTCCGCAGCGAACTGCATCGTCGCCTGTCCGACTGGCTGTTCCCGATCACCTTCGCGCTGGTGTCTCTGCTTGTCGCCGGCAACACGCGGTCGCACCGGTCGGCACGGCTGCATCCGATGATCTATGTGCTGCTTTTCGCCTTCCTGCTGCGCTGGCTGGGCTTCTCGGCCACCAATCTGACGGAACGCAACGCGGCCTACGTGCCGCTGGTCTACGCGATTCCGCTGGTGACCTGCCTGGTGACGGGCTTCATGCTGGCCACCAACCGGCAGATCCAGATGCCTCGCCTGTTCAGCCGCAGCATCACGAAAGCGACAACCGTCGTGCAGAAGCGCTTGTCGCCGACGGGACGCGGAACCACGGGAGAAGTGAAATGATCTTCTCCACTCTCGGCCGCTATTTCTTCAAGCGCTATATCAGCACCGCATTCTGGTTCCTGCTCGGTGTCAGCGCCATTATCTTTCTCGCCGATTTCAGCGAGACGAGCCGTCGCCTCTCGGGCCTCAACGGCTACAGCCTCTACGGCGCGCTGGCGATGACGGCGTTGCGCGTGCCGCAGATCCTGCAGCAGGCCATCCCGACGCTGAGCCTGTTTATCGGCATGACGGTGCTGATCGCGCTCAACCGTCGCTACGAACTGGTCGTCACCCGTGCAGCCGGAATTTCCGTCTGGCAGTTCGTCGCACCGTTCATTGTTGGATCGTTTCTGCTCGGTCTCTTCACGCTGTTCGTCGTCAACCCGATCGGCGCCTGGGGCCAGCGCGAATCAATCTCGCTCGAGACCACATGGCGGCAGGCTAGCAACAAGTCCAAGTCGTCCAAGTTCGTGCCGTGGATCCGCCAGCTGTCCGGCGATGAAGACGTGATCATCGGTGCCAAGACCTATCGCGAGAGCGGAACCGAGCTCCTCGACGTGGTGGTTTTCCACTTCGACAAGGACGACGTCATCACCATGCGGCAGGACGCCAAGACGGCTAAGTTGGAAGATGGTTACTGGCTTCTTAACGACGTTCTGGAGAATCGGCCGGGCGAAATTCCGACCCGTCTCGAGACGGCACAGGTCAAAACCAATTTGAGACGAGAGTATCTCCAGGAGAGCCTTGCTCAGCCGGAAACCGTTGCGTTTCTTGGTCTTTCCCGAAAGATCGAGATAGGCAAATCCTTTGGAATCTCGACAAAGGCGCTGGAAACCCAGTTTCACTCCCTGCTTTCACTGCCGCTGCTGCTCGTCGCCATGACGATGATTGCGGCAACAGTGTCGTTAAAATTCAGTCGCTTCGCACAGTCCAGGTCGATGATTCTGGGTGGAATAGTTTCGGGCTTCGTGCTTTATGTCGTCTCGGTGCTTGTGAAGGCATTCGGGAGCAGCGGGGCGATTCCTCCTTTCGTGGCGGTCTGGATTCCAGTCGTCGTCGCGACTGCCCTGGGCGCTACGATCTTGCTTCATCAGGAGGATGGCTAGTGGCGGTAAGTAACCGCGGAAATATCAGTCGGCTCGCCGCCGCCCTGCTGACCGGTGTGTCTGTATGTGTCTCTGGCGTCGCTGCATTGACGGGCGGCGCGTATGCGCAGGGCCTCGTGCCGGCTGCTGAAGACGGTGCGAAGATGCTTCTGCGCGCCAACGAACTGACCTACAATCAGGACAACAAGCGCGTCACCGCGACCGGTGGCGTCCAGATCTATTACAACCGTTACCGCATGGTCGCGCAGCGCGTTGAATATGATCAGAACACCGGCCGCGTCATGGCGACCGGCAATATCGAGTTCATTGAACCGTCGGGCAGCCGCGTCTACGCGGAAGAGCTCGACGTGACCGACGATTTCGGCCAGGGCTTCATCAATGCCCTGCGCGTGGAAACCACTGACAATACCCGCCTTGCGGCTGAAAGCGCCGAGCGCCAGACCGGCGATATCATGGTGCTCAACAACACCGTGTACACCGCCTGCCTTCCATGCGCCGCCACACCCGGCAAGGCGCCTCTTTGGCAAGTCAAGGCGCAGCGCGTCATTCGCAACGGACAGAAGCATACGATTCGCCTCGAAAATGCACAGTTCGAGTTGTTCGGCTTTTCGCTTGGAAAACTGCCCTTCCCGATCGAAGTTCCCGACGAGACTGTCGAGCGCAAGTCCGGCGTGCTGTTTCCGAAGTTCATCGTCAGCGACAACCTCGGGTTCGGCGTCACCGTCCCCTATTACCATGTCTTCTCGCCAAGCATGGATGCGACGATCAGCCCGACCTACTATTCGAGCCAGGGACTTCTGGTCGAAGGCGAAGTGCGCAACCGGTTCGACAACGGCGACCACACGTTCCGTTTTGCCGGCATCGATCAGCGCGATCCCGGCTCGTTCGACGCTGGCACAAGCGACCGCGAGCAGAACAGCCGCTTCATGGCCGCCTCCAAGGGCGAGTTCCAGATCAACCCGCGCTGGGCCTTCGGCTGGAACGTCATGGCCCAGACGGACGCGAACTTCTCGCGGACCTACAGCCTGACCGATGTCAGCCAGGATACGTTCACCAACGACGTCTACCTGACCGGCCTTGGCAAGCGTAACTATTTCGACCTGCACGCCTACTATTTCGACGTCCAGGACAATGGCACGTCGAACACGCTCGAGCGCCAGCAGGCGATCGCCTATCCGTCGTTGGACTACCAGTATATCGCGCCCGAATCGGTGTACGGCGGTGAGCTTTCGTTCAACGCCAACCTGACCAACCTGTCGCGTCGCGAAGAGGATTCCTACTTCGAGGGCACCACATACCGCTTCCCTGGTCTCGAAGGCGATTACGCCCGCGTGACGACCGAAGCCGAATGGAAGCGCACCTACACGACATCGGGCGGCCTGCTGCTGACGCCGCTGTTTGCAGCACGCGCCGATGGCATCCGCCACGATGTGTCCAATCCGAACTTTGCCTATGACGGCAATCTGGAGCCGAACGGCACGAACGGTCGATACATGCTGACGGCTGGCCTTGAGGCCCGCTATCCGTTCCTGATCACCAGCGAAAACAGCAGCCACATCATCGAGCCGATCGCGCAGATCTATGCGCGTCCGGACGAACAGATGTCCGGCGGCCTTCCCAACGAGGATGCGCAGAGCTTCGTGTTCGATGCCACTTCGCTGTTCGAACGGGACAAGTTCTCCGGCTACGACCGTGTCGAAGGCGGCACCCGTGCCAATGTTGGCTTCCGCTATACCGGCTCGTTCAACAACGGCATCGGCGTGCGCGGCATCTTCGGCCAGTCCTACCAGATTGCCGGCGAGAATTCCTTTGCCAGCGACGATCTTGTTCAGGCCGGGGCCAATTCGGGCCTCGAAACATCGCGATCCGATTACGTCGCCATGGCGGCGATCGACCTGCCGCAGGGCTTCTCGCTTTCCAACAACGTGCGGCTCGATGAAAAGTCGCTCGATATCCGTCGCACCGATACAGCGTTCAGCTATTCCACACCGCGGGTCAGCGGCAAGCTGATCTACACTAAGGTCGATGCGCAGGACGAGTACGGCGACAGCGACGCGACGGACGTGCTGAAGAACAGCATGTCGCTCCGGGTCAACGAAAACTGGTCGCTGGCCGGTTCCGCCACGTGGGACCTGACAGACAGTTCGCTCATCCGGCGCGGCGTCGGTATCAGCTACGCCGACGAGTGCACGATCTTCACGCTTGCCTATACCGACAAGCCTTCGGAAGCCGATGCGAACGACTGGACGATCAGTGCGCGCCTGAGTTTCCGCACGCTTGGCGACGTCAATATCGGCACGACCAAGGATTACGATCAAACCTTCCGTTACTGAGATCGGTAACGGAAGAATCGTCATGGTTTTGCCGCAACGATTGTGCAATCGGACGCCAATCGGCTAGTATGGCGGCCGAAAGCGCGCAAAGTCGCGCGACAAGTGCCCGGGCGGAAAAAAGGGATTGGTTTCATGTTTGCAATGACCGCGACACGCAAGATCGTGCTGGCAGTCTCCGTGCTCGCCGCGACCACGGTCGCCACGCCGGTGATGACACCAATCGTGGCAATGGCACAGTCGACGAGCGGCGTCGCAGCCGTCGTCAACCGGTCGGCGATCACCACCGCCGACGTTGCTCGCCGTTCGGCCTTCATGCGCCTTCAGCGTCAGAAGCCGAGCAACAAGGTAGCTCTCGATCAGCTGATCGACGAAACGCTGAAGCGCCAGGAAATCTCGCGCGTCAAGATGTCCGTCAGCACCGAGGACGTCGATCGTTCGTTTGCCCGCTTCGCGCAGGGCAACAAGATGACGCCCGAGCAGTTGAGCAGCGTGCTCAATCAGGCCGGCGTCACACCGGACCATTTCAAGGCCTATATCGCCGTGCAGATGAGCTGGCCTCGCCTGGTCAACGCCCGTTACGGCGGCGGTCGTCAGCGCATGTCGACCGACCAGCTTGTCACCCGCATGATGGAAAACAAGCAGAAGCCCGTCACCACCGAATATTTCCTGAAACAGGTGATCTTCGTTGTTCCCGCGGCAAAGCGGAACGCCATCCTCAACAAGCGCAAGGCGGAAGCCGACGCGTCGCGGTCGCGGTTCCCCGGCTGCGCCGAAGCTAAAACCTTTGCAGCGACGATGCTGGACGTTTCCATCCGTGATCTGGGCCGCGTGCTTGCGCCGGATTTGCCGGAAGACTGGAAGCCTCTGATCGAGAAGTCCTCCGGCAACACGACCGGCACCCGCGTTACCGAGCGTGGCGTCGAGTTCCTGGCGATCTGCGAGCAGCGTCAGGTTTCGGACGACGTGGCGGCCGAAGCCGTGTTCCGCGCCGAGGATCTCGGCAAGGCTGAAAAGTCCGGTGAAGACCCGAATAGCAAGAAGTACATGGACGATCTGCGCGCCAAGGCCCAGATCGATTACATCCAGAAGTCGTAAAGCCCAAAGGGCCTGAACGGAGACCGCATGCCTTTTGATCGTCCGCTCGCGCTGACCCAGGGCGATCCTGCCGGCATTGGTCCAGACATCACGCTCGCCGCATGGACGGCGAGACGGAAGCACGGCATTGCGCCGTTTCTCTTCCTCGGCGACCCGGCGGTGCTTGCATCGCGCGCGGCCCTGCTTGGCCTCGACGTTGCGATCCGTGAAACCGACGCGGACGGCGCCGTTTCGATCTTCGAAAACGCGCTTCCCGTTCTTCCGATCCCGGCCGGAGCCGAAGTCGCTGCCGGCGAGCCGCATGTCGCCACCGCCCGTGGGACGATCGAGGCGATCGAGACCGCCGTGTCGCTGTCGTTTGCGGGCAAGACGCTCGGCGTCGTCACCAATCCGATTGCCAAGTCCGTTCTATACCAGGCAGGCTTCGGCTTTCCCGGCCATACGGAATTCCTGGCGGACCTTGCGCACAAGCATACGGGCACCCCCGTGCGCCCCGTCATGCTGCTGGCCGGACCGAAGCTGCGGGCCATCCCCGTCACGATCCACATTCCGCTCAAGGACATTCCAGCGGCGCTCACCGAAACGCTGATCCTTGAAACCTGCCGCGTGACCCATCACGACCTGAAAGTCCGGTTCGGCATCGACCAGCCGCGCATCGCGATTGCCGGTCTCAATCCGCATGCGGGCGAAGACGGCACGATGGGCACCGAAGAACGCGACATCATCCATCCGGCCATCGTCAAGCTGCGCGCAGAGGGCATCAACGCCTTCGGGCCACTCCCGGCCGATACGATGTTTCATGACGAAGCCCGCAGCCGTTACGACGTGGCAATCTGCATGTATCACGATCAGGCGCTGATCCCGGCCAAGGCGCTGGGTTTTGACACATCCGTCAACGTCACGCTCGGCTTGCCCTTCATCCGGACGTCTCCCGACCACGGCACCGCCTTCGGCATCGCCGGCAAGGGTGTCGCCCGCGAGACGAGCCTGGTCGAGGCAATCCGGCTTGCAGGCGCCATGGCCGGAACAATGACACCGAGCCTTGCGGGGCGCATCTGATGGCGACGCTCGATGGGCTGCCGCCGCTGCGTGACGTCGTCCAGCGTCATGGACTGGACGCCAAGAAATCGCTTGGCCAGAACTTTCTGTTCGATCTCAACCTCACCCAGAAGATCGCCCGCGCGGCCGGACCGCTGGAAGACGTGACCGTATTCGAGGTTGGGCCGGGTCCCGGCGGCCTTACCCGTGCCATCCTGTCGCTCGGCGCCAAGAAGGTGATCGCCATCGAGCGCGACGCCCGCGCGCTTCCTGTGCTTGCAGAAATCGCGGACCACTATCCGGGACGGCTTGAGGTCATCGAGGGCGACGCGCTGCAGATCGATTTTGCCGCGCTCGCGGCCGAGAAGGCTGCCGGTGGACCGGTCAAGATCATCGCCAACCTGCCCTACAATATCGGCACGCAACTGCTGCTGAACTGGCTTCTGCCTGAGGACAAGACCTGGCCGCCATTCTGGCAGAGCCTGACGCTGATGTTCCAGAGGGAAGTGGGTCTGCGCATCGTTGCCGACCAGGAAGACGACCACTACGGCCGCCTCGGCGTCCTCGCGGGCTGGCGCACCGATCCCCACATGATGTTCGACGTGCCGCCTCAGGCCTTTTCGCCACCACCCAAGGTGACATCGACTGTCGTACATCTGATCCCGCGCGCCAATCCCCTGCCCTGCGATGTCTCCAAGCTGGAACGCGTCACCCACGCTGCCTTCGGCCAACGCCGCAAGATGCTGCGCCAGAGCCTCAAACCGGTTGGTGGAGAAGCCCTGCTCGCCAAAGCCGGCATCGACCCGCAACGCCGCGCCGAAACGCTGTCGGTGGAAGAGTTCGTGAAACTGGCAAATCTGCTCTGAAGGGCGTCACCTATCGCTTGGCGCGATGGGGCCATCTCGACTTGTGGGCGCGACGAACGCGCGCCCTTCCAACCAAAACCTAAAGCGTTGGCTCTTCCGTCAGGAGGTTGCTCACGAACTCGAACAGGCCGTGCCTGCGGTCGCGGCGGACGCGTTCGGCGTTGACGATGCAGCTCACGTTGTGGAAGGCTTCGTCGAGATCGTCGTTGACGATGACGTAGTCGTATTCGCGCCAGCGCTCGATTTCCGAGCGGGAATTGGCAAGCCGGGTGCGGATCACGTCTTCGCTGTCTTCGGCGCGGCGGTGCAGACGTGACTGCAGCTCGGTCATGGTTGGCGGCAGCACGAAGATCGAGACGACGTCCGCCTTCATCTTTTCCTGCAGCTGAAGTGCGCCTTGCCAGTCGATGTCGAACAGCATGTCGCGTCCCTCGGCCATCGCCTTTTCGACCGGCTCGCGCGGCGTGCCGTAGAAATTACCGTGCACCTCGGCCCATTCCAGGAGATCGTCGGCATCGCGCATGCGCTCGAACTGCGGCACGGTGATAAAGTGGTAATGGGTGTCGGCGATCTCGCTCGGGCGCTTGGCGCGGGTGGTGACACTGACCGAGATCTCGAGGCTATGGTCGCCGCGCAAGAGATTGCCGGCGATGGTGGATTTGCCAGCGCCTGACGGCGACGACAGCACCAGCATCAATCCCCGGCGCGCGATCGTCGTCTTCATCTTCGAAGGCGACGAGGTTTTCGGTGTCGAGGGGGCCGGGCTCATGGTCGTGTCACTCCAGATTCTGAACCTGTTCGCGGAACTGGTCGATCACGACTTTCAGTTCCAGTCCTGCTGCCGTTACAGCAGAGGCGTTGGATTTGGAACAGATCGTATTCGATTCCCGGTTAAATTCCTGTGCAAGGAAGTCGAGACGGCGCCCGGCAGGCCCGCCCGTCTGCAGAAGCTCGCGGGCTGCGACGACATGGGCCTTCAGCCGGTCGATCTCTTCGCGCAGATCGGCGCGGGTCGCAAGCAGTGCTGCCTCGCCATAAAGCCTGTCGCGGTCGAGGGTCGGCGCCTCCGCCATCAAGGCGGCGAGCTGCGTGGAAAGCTTCTTGGCAATCTCTTCCAGCGAGCGGGACGGGTCCTTCTCCACCAGCGTCGTCAGTTCGGCGATGCGGTCCACATGGCGGGTGAGAATGTCCCGCAGTGCCGACCCTTCGTGCTCGCGCATCTCTTCAAGTTTGAAAAGCGCGTCGCCGAGACAGTTCAGGATGGCGGCGTCGCGCGCCGTCACCGCCTGTTCGTCATCCTCGGCCTCGCGGATCTCGACGAGACCACGGATGCCAAGCAACGTGTCGAGACGCAGCGGTGCCGAATCGACCAGATCGCCCAGTTCAGCACGGAGCGCCATCACGGCGGCCAGTGCATCGCGGTTCAGCACCGCTTCCACCTTTGCGTCGTCGGTCGAGAGCGACAGCGCCACCTGCAGATTGCCGCGAGAAAACCGTTCGGAAATCCGCTTGCGGACATCCTGCTCAAGACGATCAACGCCGGAGGGCAGCCGCAATCGCATGTCGAGCCCCTTGCCGTTGACCGAGCGCAGCTCCCAGGCAAAGCGATTGCGGCCGCTTGTTCCTTCGCTGCGGGCAAAGCCGGTCATCGACTGCAGGGATTTCGGGTCAGACGGCAGGCTCATACGCTTCTCCGGACTGCCTTCCCCAGAGGCAAGGCGTCAGTTGCTTTTCGGTGGCTTTTCGGCGTCGTCGCCATCCGGCTGGCCATCGACCACTTCTTCACCGCGGGCTGCCGCATTGCCGGTTGACCGTTCGGCCTCGATCCGGCGCCAGCGACGTACGTTGGCATTGTGCTCTTCCAGTGTGGCTGCAAACACGTGCCCGCCGGTACCGTCGGCCACGAAATAGAGGTCGTTGGTGCGCCACGGATTGGCAACCGCCTCGAGTGCGGCACGGCCGGGATTGGCGATCGGCGTCGGCGGCAGGCCCTTGATCTGATAGGTATTGTAGGGCGTCTGCTTGGTGAGGTCGGACTTGTAGATCGGCCGATCGGACGGTTTTCCCTCGCCGCCGAATATGCCGTAGACGATGGTCGGGTCGGACTGCAGGCGCATGCCCTTGTTCAGGCGGTTGATGAAGACCGAGGCGACATGGGCGCGCTCGTCGTCCTTGCCGGTTTCCTTCTCGACGATCGAGGCAAGCACCACGAACTCTGCCTTGGTCTTGATCGGCAGGTCTGGGTCACGCTTTTCCCAGATCTGGTCGATCGTCTTTTGCTGGGCGGCATGCATCTGCGAGATAATTTCCGTCCTCTTGGTTCCGCGCGAGAACTTGTAGGTATCGGGCCGCAGGCTGCCTTCGGCGGGAAGCTCCGCCGGCAAGTCGCCTTCCAGCACCGCATCCTCGTTGAGACGCAGCATCATCTGGCGCACGGTCAGGCCTTCGGGGAAGACGACGGAATAGAGGATGGACTTGCCGGAGATCAGCGTCTCCATCACGTCCTTCATCGAGGCCTTCGCCTTGATGTCGTATTCGCCGGCTTTCAGCGTTTCGCCGCCGCGCAGATAGGTCGCGGTCACATAGCGGAACACGCGCGCGTCGGACACGACGCCGTTGCGTTCGAGATTGTTGGCGATTTCGGCCAGGCCGTTGCCGGGACGGACCATGAAGTGGGAGTTCGTCTCCAGCGGGCCCGGATCCTGAAACGTCCGGATCATGTAATACAGGCCGCCGATCACCACGATGCAGACGAGCACGACCATGGTCATGACGAAGTTCAGGAAGATCACCAGCTGGCTGCGCGCCTTCTTGGAGCGACGCGGCGGTTCCGGCACCCGTTCGGGCTTCAGGGCCTCGTTCGGCGATTTCGGAATGATCGGACCTCGGTTTCCACCGGTGCCATTGCCGCCATGGCCGTTTCCACTGCCATAACCCGGCTGATCATTCGATGAATTCATGTCGCTCAACCGTTTCCCCTCGACTCTGGACTTTCAACCGGCTGTTTGGCCAAGCAATACGGCAAAAAGCAGGTTCGGAAAATGATATCGGCCGGACTGTCGAAGTCCAGCCGAGAAGCGAAGGCCGAATGCGCGTCAGGCTTCGTAGCGCTTGAGCACCAGAGACGCGTTGGTACCGCCGAAACCGAAGGAGTTCGACAGCGCCACGTTGATTTCGCGCTTGCGCGCGGTATGCGGAACAAGATCGATCACAGTGTCGACATCAGGGTTGTCGAGGTTGAGCGTCGGCGGCGCGATATTGTCACGGATCGCCAGTGCGGAGAAGATGGCTTCGACAGCGCCGGCTGCACCGAGAAGGTGACCGATCGCGGATTTCGTCGACGACATGGAGACCTTGGAGGCCGCATCGCCAACCAGGCGTTCGACAGCACCGAGTTCGATCGTGTCGGCCATGGTCGATGTGCCATGCGCGTTGATGTAGTCGATGTCGGATGCGCCAAGACCAGCGCGCTTCAGGGCCGACGTCATGCAACGGAAAGCACCATCGCCGTCTTCGGAAGGAGCCGTGATGTGGAAGGCATCGCCGGACATGCCGTAACCGACGACTTCGGCGTAAATCTTGGCACCGCGCGCCTTGGCGTGTTCGAGCTCTTCCAGCACGACGATACCGGCGCCCTCGCCCATCACGAAACCGTCACGGTCGCGGTCGTAGGGGCGCGAGGCGCTTTGCGGGTCGTCGTTGCGAAGGGTCGACAGCGCCTTGCAGGCAGCAAAGCCCGCCAGCGCGATCCGGCAGATGGGCGATTCGGCACCACCGGCCACCATGACCTCCGCGTCGCCCAGCATGATCAGCCGGGCGGCATCGCCAATCGCGTGTGCGCCGGTGGAACAGGCAGTGACGACCGAATGGTTCGGGCCGCGCAGCTTGTGCTTGATTGAGACCTGTCCGGAGACAAGGTTTATCAGGCGGCCGGGAATAAAGAACGGCGAGATGCGGCGCGGGCCTTTGTCTCGCAAAGTGTAGCCAGCCTCGACGATACCCTCGAGACCACCGATGCCGGAGCCGATCAGGACGCCGGTCTCGATCTGGTCCTGGTCGGTCTGCGGGTGCCAGCCGGCGTCGGCCAGCGCCATGTCGGCGGCGGCAACACCATAAAGAATAAATGGATCGATCTTGCGCTGTTCTTTCGGCTCCATCCAGTTGTCGGCATTGAATGTGCCGTTGGAACCGTCGCCGACCGGAATGCGGCAGGCGATTTTGGCCGGAAGATCTTCGACTTCAAATTCGGTCACGACCCGGGCGGCGTTGTCGCCGGCCAGCAGACGTTGCCAGCTGACTTCCGTTCCGCATCCCAGAGGAGATACCATGCCGGTACCGGTGATAACGACACGCCTCATCGCCAGTGCCCCACCCTGTAGTAGTATTGTCAGTTAGTTGCTGAAACGGCCCGAACAAGCGGGCCGTCATGAGAGATCGCGGCCTCGCAACGAGGCGCGCGTCCCGAATATGGTTCGATCAGGCCTGAGCCTTTTCGATGAACTTTACAGCGTCGCCGACCGTCAGGATCGAGTCAGCTGCATCGTCCGGAATTTCCACGCCGAATTCTTCTTCGAACGCCATGACCAGTTCGACCGTATCGAGCGAGTCCGCGCCGAGGTCGTCGATGAAGCTAGCGCCTTCG
Source organism: Rhizobium sp. PvP014 (assembly GCF_017876855.1). NCBI lineage: Bacteria > Pseudomonadati > Pseudomonadota > Alphaproteobacteria > Hyphomicrobiales > Rhizobiaceae > Rhizobium > Rhizobium sp. PvP014. The sequence goes on along the minus strand of NZ_JAGIOT010000002.1, from coordinate 446,204 downwards.
ACAACCTTTTCGGCGTCGACGCCGAGATGATCAACAACAATTTTCTTAACGCGTTCTGCGATATCGCTCATGTCGGTTTCCTCGACCTTTTGTCTTCTCGAATGCCTGAATGGCATCCGTATCCTGTTAATACCTGCCGCCGGCACTTCATGGTGCCGATGCGGGCAAACCCCTTCGCCCCTCTTCAGGTTCCAGTCACATGCTCACGCATTATGACGCCCTGAATTTCGGGGTGACTTCGTGTAGTCAAGGCCCGCTTAACACGGTTTCCGTGCTACGCAAAGCCAGAATCTGTTCCGCCGCACAGCCGCCAACAGCCGATTTTACTCGGATTTGCTGCGCCCGTGCCCCGGATCAGATCATCGCCATACCGCCATTGATATGCAAGGTCTGTCCAGTCACATATCCCGCTTCATTCGAAGCGAGGTAAAGAACAGCGGCGGCAATGTCGGATCCGGCGCCCATCCGCTTCATCGGAATGGCACCCATGATGGCGTCTTTCTGCTTGTCGTTCAGCTTGCCGGTCATGGCGCTCTCGATGAAGCCTGGCGCGACGCAGTTGACCGTCACGTTGCGCGTGGCGATTTCCTGCGCCAGCGACTTCGAGAAGCCGATCATGCCGGCCTTGGAGGCGCAATAGTTGGCCTGGCCCGGATTGCCGGTGACGCCGACGATCGAGGTGATGTTGATAATGCGGCCGAAGCGACGGCGCATCATCGGATGGGTCAGCTCGCGGGTCAGGCGGAACACGGAGGTCAGGTTGACTTCAAGGACTGCGTCCCAGTCCTCGTCGCTCATGCGCACGAACAGTCCGTCCTTGGTGATGCCCGCATTGTTGACGAGAATGTCAACGCCGCCGAGTTCCGCTTCCGCCTTTTCACCGAGCGCCTTGACCGCGGCGCGGTCGGAAAGATTGGCCGGAAAGATGTGGACGCGATCGCCGAGTTCGGCAGCGAGTGCTTCCAGCTTCTCGACGCGAGTGCCGTGCAGGCCGACGGTTGCGCCCTGCGCATGCAGCATGCGGGCGATTTCTTCGCCGAGGCCGCCGGTGGCGCCGGTGACGAGGGCCTTGCGGCCGGTCAGGTCAAACATGTTGAATTCCTTCTCTTCAGCCGAGGATGGCAGCCAGCGCCGCGTCAATATCGGCCGGGGTGTTGAGGGCTATGCCAGAGATATTCTTGTCGATGCGGCGGGCAAGACCCGTGAGCACCTTGCCGGAACCAATTTCGTAGAGCGTCGTCACGCCATTGGCGCCGAACCACTCGACGGTTTCGCGCCAGCGCACCTGTCCGGTCACCTGCGCCACCAGCAACGTCGCGATTTCGTTCGCGTCGGTGACCGGCGTTGCGCGCACATTGGCGATGACAGGCACGACCGGATCGTTTTTCTGGACGGTGTCCAGCGCATGGCGCATGGCGTCGGCCGCCGGCGCCATCAGGTCGCTGTGGAAGGGTGCAGAGACCGGCAGCATGATCGCGCGCTTGGCGCCTTTTTCGGTCGCCAGAGCCGCTGCTTTCTCGACAGCAGCCTTCGAGCCGGAAATCACCAGCTGGCCGCCGCCATTGTCGTTGGCGATCTGACACACGCCTTCCGACTTCGCCTCCAAGCAGATCGCTTCGACATCGGCGTGGTCGAGGCCGATGATCGCAGCCATCGCGCCCTGACCGACCGGAACGGCGGACTGCATCGCGTCACCGCGAATGCGCAACAGCCGTGCTGTGTCTGCGAGAGAGAACGTGCCGGCCGCACAAAGAGCCGAATATTCGCCGAGCGAATGGCCGGCGACGAAACCGACCTTTTCGGCGAGAACGAGGCCACGGGCTTCGAGAACGCGCATCGTCGCGATGGAAACGGCCATGAGGGCCGGCTGCGCGTTGGCGGTCAGCGTCAACGTTTCTTCCGGCCCGTTCCACATTGTTTCGGACAGTTTCTGGCCGAGCGCCTCGTCGACTTCATCGAACACGGCACGGGCTTCGGGAAAGGCGTCGGCCAGTTCCTTGCCCATGCCGACGGCCTGGCTTCCCTGACCCGGGAATGTGAATGCGATACTGCTCGCCGGACTACTCATAAGGTCGTTTCCTTTCCCTATTTTTGCCCTTTCCATTCACATTCCCGCCTTGCAAGTCAAGGGTTTCGGGCATTTACCCCGATTTTGGCCGGTGCTTACCCCCTGTTATCAGCCCGAAATCAGGCTGATCACTTCGTTGACGCAAAGAACAACGAACAGCAGCGCTGCGGCGCCGAGCAGGCCATTCGACAGCCAGCCATTGCGCCATTCCTTCGGGACGCGGGCTGAGTTCAGCAGCCAGATCAACGTGACCGCCAGGAACGGCATGAAGAAGGCTCCGAGCGCGCCATAGATGATGACGAGCGTGAACGGGCGACCGAACCACAACAGCGTCATCGGCGGAATCGTCAGCCAGAACAGGTAGAACTTGAAGGCCGGCGTCTTTTCCAGCCCCTGCCGCGAGCCACTGGTTTCGCCACGCACGGTGCGGACGAAATCCGCAAACAGCAGCGACACGCCATGCCAGACGCCGAGGATGGAGGAGATCGTGGTGGCAAAGAAACCGACCAGGAAGGCCTTTGCGACAAACGGACCGAACCGTTCCTGGAGCACCGCATCGAGATCGAGCAGCCCGCGGTCACCGGTCGAGAGCGCGATCTGCGCGGTGTAGAGAAGCTCGGCACCGACGATCAGCATGGCGATCACGAAAATGCCGGTCATGATGTAGGCAACACGGTTGTCGAGACGCATGACGCCCATCCAGGACGGTGTGCGCCATCCCTTGGCATTCACCCAGTAGCCGTAGGAGGCCATGGTGATGGTACCGCCGACGCCACCGATCAGGCCGAGCGTGTAGATGGCCGAGCCCTCGGGAATGGTCGGGATCAGACCGGTCAGCGCATTGCCGACATCAGGCACAACAAGAATCGCGATACCGACGACGATGGTGAACATGATGGCGATGAAGACCTTCATCACGGTTTCGAAGACTTCGTAGTTGTTGAAGGCAACGAAGGCCGCGCAGACCAGGCCGGATATCATGGCCCAGGCCCAGAGCGGCAGGAACGGGAAGAGAGCCGCCAGCGGCAGTGCCGTCGCGCTCATGGCGGTAGCGCCGTACACGAAGCCCCAGATCATGATGTAGATGCCAAAGTACCAGCTCGTCCATTTGCCGAGCGACCGCCAGCCGTCGAGCATGGTCGAACCGGTAGCGAGGTGATAGCGGGCCGATCCCTCGGCAAGCGCAATCTTGACGATACAGCCAATGACCGCTGCCCAGAGTAGCGCATAGCCGAAACGCGAGCCGGCAATCAGCGTGGCGATCAGATCGCCTGCGCCGACGCCGGTAACGGCAACCACGATACCGGGACCGATCAGTTTCCATCGACCCGTCTTCGGCGGTTCGCCGGCGTCAGGAAACCCCTTGTCGTCGTATTGTGTCGTCTTATGCTGCGTCGCGTTATCGACCATTCAAAATGCCCTCCAAAAATTTGTTCTGCGCCAGACGCAAATCCGGCCGCAAAATTGCCGTATCGGGAACAAGTTGGAAAAAATTCTCTCCCGTCCAGCAAACTCTTGATAAATTTTACGCTACCGACGCACGAAACCGGCACCGATCTGCTCTTGCACTGCGTCAAATCCGATCTAAAGTCCGGCCACTTTTTCAGACGGGATCTATCTTTATGAAATACAATAAACTGGGCCGCACCGACCTCTCCGTTTCGGAGATCTGCCTGGGCACGATGACCTGGGGAACGCAGAATTCCCTGGCCGAAGCCCATGAACAGATGGACTATGCCTTCGACAACGGCATCAACTTCTTTGATACGGCCGAACTCTACCCGACGACGCCTCCGGGTGCCGAAACCTACGGTGACACGGAAACGATCATCGGCACCTGGCTGCAAAAGAGCGGCAAGAGACAGGACCTGATCCTCGCCTCCAAGATCGCCGGCAGCGGTCGCTCCTACATTCGCGACGGCCGCCCGATTACCCGCGAGACGATTCGGGAAGCACTCGATGCCAGCCTCTTGCGCCTGAAGACGGATTACCTCGACCTCTACCAGATCCACTGGCCGAACCGCGGCACGTTCCACTTCCGCAATTCCTGGAAGTTCGATGCGTCGAAACAGGATCGCGAACAGGCACGCACGAGTTTTCTGGAAAAACTCGAAACGCTCGGCGAACTGGTGAAGGAGGGCAAGATCCGCGCGATCGGGCTTTCCAACGAAAGCACCTGGGGCACGATGCGCTATCTCGATGTGGCGGAGGAGAAGGGCCTGCCCCGCGTCGCGACGCTGCAGAACGAATACAATCTTCTCTACCGCCAGTTCGATCTGGATCTTGCAGAAATGTCCCATCACGAGGATGTCGGCCTGCTCGCCTATTCGCCGCTCGCAGCCGGGCTGCTTTCCGGCAAATATCAGGGCGGCGCACGACCTGAAGGCTCGCGCGGCTCGATCAACGAGGATCTCGGCGGTCGTCTTCAGCCGCGGCAGGAGCCGGCGGTCAAGGCCTATCTCGACATCGCCAAGAAGCACGACCTCGACCCGTCGCAGATGGCGCTCGCCTTCTGCCTGACGCGTCCGTTCATGGCCTCCGTCATCATCGGGGCTACGACGATGGACCAGTTGACAACCAACATCGCCGCTGCCGACGTGACGCTGTCGGATGAGGTTCTGAGAGAGATTGCCGCGGTCTATCGCGACTATCCGATGCCGATCTGAGGTCGCGACAGATTGCGGATGACCGGCTGAAACACGCTGTCGTCATCCGCAAACTTGCGCTATTTCTTCCGGCGGAGGACAAGCCATGATCGACATTCCAAGGCCCGGAAGCCCGTTCCACGAGGCCTATCTGGTGGCCGCCGCGCAATGCGGTCAGCTGCCGATTACCGAGATATCCGACACGAACGAGAACTGCATCGTCAGCTCGATCGCCTGGATCGCCATGCGCGACCAGGTCAGGGCGGACCGGACCTTCGTGACGGAAGCTGGATTTCCGCTCGCCGCCCTCCTCGCCGTGATTGCCGTGGTCAGATACCGGAAAAGCCGGGCGGCGCGGTAGGTCAGCATAAAGGTGGCCGGAACGATAAGTCCCGGCCGCCGGATATATCTCTGTCGCCGCTCAATCGCTCGGCTATTTTACGACAACTCAGCCGGCGGGTTTGCGATCAAGGATGGTGCCGACTGAAGGAAGCTGATCGATGGAGCGAAGAAGTACTCGCCGCCCATCAAGGTCACCGTCTGCACGAAATCCATCACGCCGACCTTTTGTGGCTGGCTATGGCCATCGATCCATTCCTTTTCGGACGGATCGCCACTGTTTGCGACGTGGCTGATGATGAAATCGACACCTTTCTTCGCCGGAACCGCCGGCTGGAATGGAAACGACGTATTGTTCGCCCAGGCACTCTGGGTGAACTCGAACTGCTGATTGACGTCGGCCATGTAAGCCATGAAAATAAGACCGACTCCCTTGTCTGGCTCATCTGAAAAATCGGGTGCCCGATCGCCATAGGTTATGCCTCGGCGCGCCATGATATGCGAGCGCTCGAATTCGTCGCCCGGCGTGCGCGGATTGGTCTTCCTGACATGCGCTCGAACGGGACATTTCAGCCCGACCGGGTCGAGTGTGTAGTCGAAGTCATTGGTTGGCGCGCCCGCCACTGGACCGCTCTGCAGTGCCGGTGTTCCGTCCTCGAAGCGACCGACAACCATCGCACCCGCGCGGTCCTGATCGGGGTTCTGTGGATCCACCGACTGCGCAAGCAGACGTTCCCTCTGCTTGGACAGCTTCACGTTCTGCTCGAGCTTGCGGTAGACGAAATAGCTGCCGCATGAAAATGTCGTGGGATTGCCCGGATCCGAGACGACGAACTGCGACGCCTTGAACTCCTCGTTCCATTTGCCACGAGGTTTGGGCACTCCACTGTTGTCGAGGAAATCTTCAGTCAGAAACAGTGGCTGGCTGATACCATCGACATAACCGAAATGCTCGATGCCTTCGCCTCGAACATCGCCGCCCGCCTGCTTGCGCCTCTGTGCCAGGCCGATGTCCGAACCCAGAACCGTTGCGCCGTGCTTTGCGAAAACCTTCTGCAACGCGCTGTAGGAATTGCCCACAAGTGAGGCCTGTTCGTCTGCAATCAGAACCATGGCGTCGGGGTCGTCCTTGGCGCTGTCCCAAGCCTCACCCTTTTCCCAGTGCTCCTTTTCCGGATCATTGATCGGCGGACCGTTAAACGGAAGCGGTACCGCCGGCAGCCGGCCGCGGATCCGCATCCCGGCACGGAAGGCCTTATCGGCGGGAATCTTGGCGTCGGGCAAACCAAGCGCTCGGTAGCCGTTCGCGCTGAGAAAGACGCTGAGAACGGTTCCACCGCTCAGGCTTGTTGCCTTGAATGCTTCTGCCTCGCGCAGTTGCGTCAGCGCGGATGTCGTCACGAACGAAAGATCCCGCAGCAGGCCGGCGACCGCATCAGACTTCATGCCAGCGAAACTGAGAAAGACATTCTTGGTATGGTCTCTGCCGTGCCCCTTCAGGATATTGGCCTGCAGGTCCGACAAAAGCGAAAGAAGATCCGCATCCGACGTCCAATTTTTCCAGGTGATGGTAGTATTCAAAATAGTATCGAGCTTAGCCATGCCTCCTGCTCCTCTTGGCAAAGGGTCGAATTGACCCGAACCCAAATTACAACCCAAGGTGACATGAAGTCCATTTAACTATTTTTGCGAGCGTCGAACCCCTCCCCCTTGCCTTATCGTCAAAAATCCGTATAAGCCGCCTTGTTCGAAACACCCGGTCTTCTGGCTGGTGGCTGAACGGAGGGTAGGTCGCGTGAGCGGCCGTAGGAACGAAAAGCGTTCCGGCCTCCCGTGTCTCCGCTCTCGACCGTCTCGATACAACAGCTTTTCTTGCCTGGGCTTGCCCCATTCCAAGAGCAGTCGTTGAGGCTTAGCCGCCGAACCCGGGTGACAAAACAACCGCAAGAAAGGCAAAGCTTACATGGCTCTTTATGAACACGTATTCCTTGCTCGACAGGATATGTCCGCACAGCAGGTTGATGCCCTCGTAGAACAGTACAAGGGTGTCCTCGAAGCAAATGGCGGCAAGGTCGGGCGCGTAGAAAACTGGGGCCTCAAGTCCCTCACATACCGCATCAAGAAGAACCGCAAGGCGCATTACGCCCTTATGGACATCGACGCACCGGCAGCTGCCGTGCACGAGATGGAACGCCAGATGCGCATCAACGAAGACGTTCTTCGCTACATGACGCTTGCCGTCGAGAAGCACGAAGAAGGTGCGTCTGCAATGATGCAGAAGCGCGATCGTGACGACCGTCCGCGCCGTGATGGCGACGACCGTGGTCCTCGCCGCGACTTCGGCGATCGTGGCCCGCGCCGCGATTTCGGCGATCGTCCCCCGCGTGAAGGTGGTTTCGAGCGCGCACCGCGCCCGCCACGTGACGCTTAATCGGTTCGAAGGAGAAAACACCAATGGCTGACTCATCCTCCTCCGCGGCACGCCGTCCGTTCCACCGCCGTCGCAAGACCTGCCCGTTCTCGGGCGCGAATGCACCGCGGATCGACTACAAGGACGTTCGTCTTCTGCAGCGCTACATTTCCGAGCGCGGCAAGATCGTACCTTCGCGTATCACGGCCGTTTCCCAGAAGAAGCAGCGCGAACTGGCCCAGGCCATCAAGCGCGCCCGCTTCCTCGGCCTGCTGCCTTACGTTCTTTCGTAATCTGATATCGGACCTGCCGGCTGTCAAAGCCGGCAGGTCCATCTCCCCTTCCGCGTTGGGCGCGGATCGGCAAAACCAAAACCCCATGTTGGGGATCAAGGCCATTGCGACATCCGTCCCGGCCTATCCCCTAACTGCTTGATGTGGCAGGACAGCGAGACAAAGTGACGAACAAGTTCCAGACAGTGCTGCCGACCGGTATCCTTGCCGGTGTTATCGCCACCGTGCTTGTCATGGGTGCGAGCGCACAGTCGTCGTTTGCCTCCATTCTCTATGCAGCTTCCGCTCTTCCCATCCTGATTGCCGGCCTCGGCTGGGGCAATCGTGCCGCCATCGTCGGTGTTGTTACCGCCGGAGTGCTCGGCGCACTTCTCGTGTCGCCGATGTTTGCGCTGGCCATGGCAGTGTTCACGCTGATCCCCGCCGGCTGGTTGTCGCATCTTGCCAATCTCGCCCGTCCCGCCTCCGAACTCGGCGGCCCGGACAATCTGATGGCCTGGTACCCGATCTCCGACATTCTGCTGCACCTCTGCGGCCTTGTCACGATTGCCGTCATCGCGCTCGGCTTTGCGATCGGCTATGGCCCGGAACTGATCGACCAGATGGTCGATGCGATGACGACAGCGCTGCAGGCGCAGGAGCCCACCCTCGCCCCCGATGTCGCGAGCCTTTCCCAGACCAAGTCGCTGCTGGTGCTGATGCTGCCGATGTTCCAGGGCGGCATCTGGGTGACGCTGCTGTTTGCGGCCTTCTATATCGCAGTACGCGTCGTGTCGCGATCCGGCCGTGCGGTTCGCCCGCGCGAGGACATGCCGTCGGCGCTGCGCATGAACCGCAATGCCATCTTCATCTTTCTCGCCGGCACCGTGATGACTTTCTTCGGCGGCGCTCCGGCGATGATCGGCGCGGTCGTCTGCGGCACATTCGGCGCCGGCTTTCTCATGGCGGGCTATGCCTCACTTCACTTTCGCACCCGCGACAAGGACTGGCGCCTGCCGGTTCTCGTCCTCTGCTACCTGTCGTCGATGCTTATCCTGCCGGCGATCGCCATTGTCGTGCTGGGTCTTTCCGACACACGCCGCACCATTGCCCTGACGCCTGCAAAATCTGCAGACGGCAGAGACGAACCACCTAAGAATTGAAACTTGAAAGGAACCACAACATGCAAGTCATTCTGCTTGAACGCGTGGCCAAGCTTGGCCAGATGGGCGAAACGGTAAAGGTCAAGGACGGCTTTGCCCGTAACTTCCTTTTGCCGCAGGGCAAGGCGCTGCGCGCCAACGAAGCCAACAAGAAGCGCTTCGAATCCGAGCGTGCAACGCTTGAAGCCCGTAACCTGGAGCGCAAGGGCGAAGCCCAGACCGTTGCCGACGCGCTTGACGGCAAGACCTTCGTGATCGTTCGCTCCGCTGGCGAAACCGGCCAGCTCTACGGTTCGGTCGCTGCCCGCGACATCCTCGAGGCACTGGCTGCCGAAGGCTTCAACGTCGGCCGCAACCAAGTCGATCTCAACACCCCGATCAAGGCAATCGGCCTGCACAAGGTCGTTCTGCACCTGCATTCGGAAGTCGAAACCGAAATCGCCGTCAACGTTGCCCGTTCCGCTGAAGAAGCCGAGCGCCAGGCCAAGGGCGAAAGCCTCACCTCGGCTGACGCCATCTACGGCGTCGACGAAGACGCGCTTCGTCCGGAAGACTTCTTCGATCCGGACGCAGACGGCAACGCTGAAGACGACGAATAAGCCGTCATCGTCTAACCAGTTCGAGAAACGCCCGGGTCATCAGCCCGGGCGTTTTTTTGTCTTCTTGGGGCTATACTGATGCGACCAGTGACTGAGTCGCAGCGAAACACAGTCAACCGGATTCATCGTTTCACTGCGTTCTTTCTGGCACCGGCAAAATGGCGCTGTGGATAGCTGTGGAAAAGCCGCTGGGGCAAAAGGCCGGTTTCAGCACGGCGCATTTACCAGTAGAACCGGCAACTTCGACGGACAGGACGGACAGAGATCATGAACGAAGTCGCGCGCAACATCGCATCGCTGAGCAACAAGGATGCAGCGCCGCACTACCGTGAGGCTCCCAACAACATCGAAGCCGAGCAGGCGCTGCTGGGTGCGATCCTCGTCAACAACGACGCCTATTACCGCGTTTCGGACTTTCTGAAGCCCACCCATCTCTACGAGCCGCTGCACCGCAAGATCTTCGAAGTGGCGGGCGACATCATCCGCATGGGCAAGACCGCCAACCCGGTCACCATCAAGAATTTCGTGCCCGCGGACGAGAAGGTCGGCGACATGACGGTGGCGCAGTATCTCGCCCGTCTCGCTGCCGAAGCCGTGTCGATCATCAATGCCGAGGACTACGGCCGGGCGATCTACGATCTGGCACTGCGCCGGGCGCTGATCACCATCGGCGAGGACGTCGTCAACATCGCCTATGACGCGCCACTTGACATGCCGCCGCAGAGCCAGATCGAAGATACCGAGCGTCGCCTGTTCGAGCTTGCCGAAAACGGCCGCTACGACGGTGGCTTCCAGTCGTTCAACGACGCGGTGGCGCTGGCGATCGACATGGCCGGCCAGGCCTTCGAGCGCGACGGCCATCTGTCCGGTATTTCCACCGGCATCATGTCGCTCGACGGCAAGATGGGCGGGTTGCAGCGGTCTGACTTAATCGTGCTTGCCGGTCGTCCGGGCATGGGCAAGACCTCGCTTGCCACCAACATCGCCTACAATATCGCAGCATCTTACGAGCCGGAGGTGCAGCCGGACGGATCGATGAAAGCCAAGAATGGTGGCGTCGTCGGTTTCTATTCGCTCGAAATGTCGTCCGAACAGCTGGCCACCCGTATCATCTCCGAACAGACCGAAGTGTCCTCGTCAAAAATCCGCCGCGGCGACATTACCGAGGCCGATTTCGAAAAGCTCGTCGCCTGCTCACAGATGATGCAGAAAGTGCCGCTGTTCATCGACCAGACCGGTGGTATCTCGATTGCGCAGCTGTCTGCCCGCGCCCGCCGTCTCAAGCGCCAGCGCGGCCTCGACTGCCTCGTGGTCGACTATATCCAGCTGATGACGGGGTCGGGCAAATCCGGCGAGAACCGCGTGCAGGAAATCACCCAGATCACCACGGGCCTCAAGGCGCTCGGCAAGGAACTCAACGTGCCGATCATCGCGCTCTCCCAGCTTTCGCGCCAGGTGGAAAGCCGCGAAGACAAGCGCCCGCAGCTTTCCGACCTTCGCGAATCAGGCTCGATCGAGCAGGACGCCGACGTGGTTCTCTTCGTGTTCCGCGAAGAGTATTACGTGAAGAACTCAGAGCCGCGCGATATGGCCGATCCGAAATACCCGGAATGGGAACAGCTGATGGACAAGGTGAAGGGGACGGCCGACGTCATTATCGCCAAGCAGCGCCACGGACCAACCGGCACCGTCAAGCTCGCCTTCCAGGCGGAATTCACACGGTTTGCAGATCTGGCCGAACCAAGCTTCACGCAATACGAAGAGCATTGATGAGCTCATTGCGGCACAAGTCTCTGTGATAAGATGGTCAATGCCCGCCGCCGCAAAGCGGCCGGCATCGACCAGTCGAGGGTCGCTGATCGACTACTGGGTCCGGCAGCGTCCGGTCCGGGTGTTTTCCTTGTCGCCGTCATCATAGGCGATTCCGATTTTCTCGCCTGCCAGCGCGGTGATCTTGCCCGGGTACCAGTCGCCGGCGCCCTTGTAGTTGCATTCGACCTTCATGCCGATCATCCAGTCGTACGGACGCACCGCGCTCGAAGCCACCGTTTCCCGGTCACCGTCATCGTAGCGGATGGTGACGCTGCCGCCGCCGATCTTTTCGATGACACCCGGAAACCAGTAACCAGCGCCCTTATAGTTGCCGAGAACCCAGTCGCCCTTCGTCTGCGCCAAGGCTGCAGACGCGCCGGAAGCAAGAAAGCTTGCTGTCAATATGATTGAAAGTACATTTTTCACATTAGTCTCCCGAAATATATTTCTGCCCTCTCCCTGCCCAATGACGCGGGGAAATTCAATTAATTGAACAGTAAATCTGATACACAATACAATCTGAACACTGAATTAATACGTTGTAGATGTGTCTGTTTTTATCGGATTGCTTGTAATGTTTGAAAAAAGCGTGCAGCGCGCAAAATCTCGCCCGTACGTCTTTTTCCGGCCGTGGAAACGGGTAAGGATTGGCGTCGATCCGATCCATTCTGCTGAGCGCTCATGACAGATTTCGACGACGACGCCCTGCCTTTAGACGAATTCGATATCGCCCCTGCCCGGCTGACCATCGATCTCGTAGCGCTTGCCGACAACTGGCGGGAGATGGCTGATCTCTCCGGCAATGCCTCGACTGCGGCCGTGGTCAAGGCGGATGCCTATGGGCTGGGTCTCGAGGATTGCGGTACGGCGCTTTACGAGGCCGGCGCGCGCGATTTTTTCGTGGCCGTGGTTCAGGAAGGTGTGACGCTTCGAACCTATGCGCCCGATGCCCGCATCTATGTCCTGTCAGGCGTCTGGCCCGGTCAGGAAGCGACGTTCTACGAACACGGGCTGGTTCCGGTCCTCGTCTCCGAAGAGCAGCTTAGCTTCTGGATGGCGGTGACCGCAGAACACGGCGATCATCCTTGCGCGCTGCATATCGATACCGGCTTCAACCGGCTCGGCATTCCGCTCGAGGACGCGCTCGCTTTTGCCGACGACGTGTCGCGGCCTGCGAGTTTCTCGCCCGTCCTCGTGCTGTCGCATCTGCACAGCGCCGATACGCCCTCCTCGTCCTTCAACCGCCAGCAGCTTGAATCATTCCAGAAGGTTGCGGCGGCTTATGAAGGCATTCCTGCAAGTCTTGCGGCGTCTTCCGGTATCATGCTCGGCTCCGAATACCATTTCGACCTCACGCGCCCAGGAATTGCCGTCTATGGCGGCGAGGCTGTCGGTGGCGTCAGCAATCCGATGCGGCCGGTCGCCAAGGCCGAGGCGCGCATCATCCAGATCCGCAGCGCCAAGACCGGCGAAACCGTCAGCTATGGCGGCACACACCGCCTGACCCGCAACAGCCGGCTGGCGATCGTCGCGGCGGGCTATGCGGATGGCTACAAGCGGTCGCTGTCCGGCTCCGGCGTTCCGATCCGCGACAGCATTCACGAAGGCGGTTTGGGCTTCATCGCCGGCCACCGCGTGCCGGTCGTCGGCCGCGTCACCATGGACCTGACGATCTTCGACATTACCGATGTGCCGGAACGCGATATCCGCACTGGCGACTATATCGAGCTGTTCGGTCCCAACATGCCGCTCGACGACGTCGCGCGCGCGGCCGGCACGATCGGCTACGAACTCCTCACCAGCCTTGGCCTGCGATACGAGCGGCGGTATCTTTACGCCGACGAGTGAGAGCGGAAGCGCATGCGGAGATCCCCCTCTTTCGCGGGCGATATCTTCGTGCTAAATGAGAACAAAAGGAGATCGAAATGACCGAGATCCATCTCAATGACGAGGCTCTGGCGTTTATCGAAGAGCAGGTGAAGACGGGCGCTTATGAAAGCGCTGAGGATGTCGTCGCGGCGGGACTAAGCCGTCTTGGAAGCGAAGACGAGCTCTTGAGGACGATGATCGCCGAGGCGGATGCCCAGCTGGAGAGAGGCGAGTTCGTGCGTTTCGACGATGCCGACACACACGCGGATTCGATCATCGAACGGGGGATGCGCATATTGAACCGAAAGAGCTGATTTACTCCCCGCTGGCCGATCAGGATCTCCTCGACATATTCCTGTACATCGCCGTCGACGATCCGGTCGCGGCCGGCCACTTCGTCCGAGATCTTACTCGAAAGGCTGCGTGGATTGCCTTCACCGGTTTTCCAGGTTCGCCGCGCGATAATCTCTCACCCGGTCTCAAAGCACTCCCATACCGCAAGCGCTGTATCTACTTCCGCCGAACGGAAACGGCTGTCCGCATCGTCCGGGTCCTGCACGGCCATCAAAACCTTCATCCCGACCTCTTCAAGACTGACGAAAACTGATCTTATGGCAAAACCTAAAACTCAATTCGTGTGCCAGAACTGCGGCACGGTGCACAGCCGCTGGGCTGGCAAGTGCGAAGGCTGCGGCGAATGGAATACGATCGTCGAGGAAGATCCGATGGGCGGCATCGGCTCCGGGCCTGGCAAGGTGCCGAAAAAGGGCCGCGCCGTGACGCTGACGGCCCTTTCCGGTGAAACCGAGGAAGCACCGCGTATCCATACCGGCATTTCCGAACTCGACCGTGCCACCGGCGGCGGGTTCGTGCGCGGGTCAGCGGTGCTGATCGGCGGCGATCCGGGCATCGGCAAGTCGACGCTTCTGATGCAGGCGGCGGCCGCCCTTTCGCGTCGTGGTCATCGCATCATCTATGTGTCGGGCGAAGAAGCCGTCGCCCAGGTTCGCCTTCGGGCCCAGCGGCTGGGTGCTGCCGATACGGAAGTGCTTCTGGCGGCCGAAACCAATGTCGAGGACATTCTCGCCACGGTGTCGGAAGGCAAGCGGCCGGATCTCGTGATCATCGATTCGATCCAGACGCTGTGGAGCGATACCGCCGATTCGGCGCCGGGCACCGTCACCCAGGTGCGCACCGGCGTGCAGGCGATGATCCGCTTTGCCAAGCAGACGGGTGCCGCCATGGTGCTGGTCGGCCATGTCACGAAGGAAGGCCAGATCGCCGGTCCGCGCGTGGTCGAGCACATGGTCGATGCGGTGCTTTATTTCGAGGGCGACCGGGGCCATCATTACCGCATCCTGCGCACGGTAAAAAACCGCTTCGGCCCGACCGACGAGATCGGCGTGTTCGAAATGTCCGACAAGGGTCTGCGCGAGGTCACCAACCCATCGGAACTGTTTCTCGGCGAACGCAATGCCAAATCTCCGGGGGCTGCGGTCTTTGCCGGTATGGAAGGCACACGGCCGGTCCTGGTCGAGGTTCAGGCGCTGGTGGCGGCAACCTCGCTCGGCACGCCGCGCCGCGCGGTGGTCGGCTGGGACTCGTCGCGTCTCGCGATGATCCTTGCGGTTCTCGAAGCCCATTGCGGCGTGCGTCTCGGACAGCACGACGTCTATTTGAACGTTGCCGGCGGCTACCGCATTTCGGAGCCGGCCGCTGATATGGCGATTGCCTCCGCGCTCGTTTCTTCGCTTGCCGGCATCGCTCTTCCGGCCGACCATGTGTTCTTCGGAGAGATCAGTCTTTCCGGCGCGGTGCGTCCCGTCTCGCAGACGGCGCAGCGCCTGAAGGAAGCGGAAAAGCTCGGCTTTTCCGGTGCCATGCTGCCCGCCACATCCGCCGAGCTGCCGAAGGGTTCCAGCGCCCGCTGGACGATGATCGAGGACCTGCCGGATTTGGTGTCGCGCATCGCCGGTTCGGTCAAAAAACTGGGGAAGCAGGAGGAAGATGATTGATCTTCCGTTAACGCCACGGCTGATGTAAGACACGCGCTCGACGCTCTGGATCAGGCTGGAAACTCCGCCCTCATCTAGGCACGAAAACGGCTGGCCCACATTGGCTTCACCAAGACGGCAGGCATGCAACGGCAGGTTCTGGAGTAGAGTTTACATGCCCATCACCATCTTTGACGGTATTGTCATCGGCGTCACCCTGTTTTCGGCCGTGCTTGCCATGGTTCGCGGTTTCTCCCGCGAAGTCCTGTCGATCGCAAGCTGGGCCGGCGCCATTGCCGCCGCCTACTATCTCTACCCGCTGCTTGTCCCTTACGCGGAAAAGTACACATCCGATCACCGCATCGCCATTGCCGGTTCGGCGGGCGTCATCTTCCTCGTGGCGCTGATCATCATCTCCTTCATCACATCCAGAATTGCCGACTTCATCATCGACAGCCGCATCGGTGCGCTCGACCGCACGCTCGGCTTCCTGTTCGGAGCTGCCCGCGGCATCCTGCTTCTCGTCGTGGCCGTTGCCTTCTGGAACTGGCT
Source organism: Rhizobium sp. PvP014 (assembly GCF_017876855.1). Lineage (NCBI taxonomy): Bacteria > Pseudomonadati > Pseudomonadota > Alphaproteobacteria > Hyphomicrobiales > Rhizobiaceae > Rhizobium > Rhizobium sp. PvP014. The sequence continues at coordinate 430,481 of NZ_JAGIOT010000002.1, read as the reverse complement.
GGTCGCTGAAAGTGCCCAGCCGACCTGGGTCACCAACGCCAAGTCGAAGCCGTTCCTCGATACGCTGGTCGGTCGCCTCGAAGCCGTGCTGCCCGCCGATATCGAGCCGCAGATCCGCGCCCGTATCCTCGGCAAGGAAGAAGCGCCGGCCGATGGCGCTGTTGGTACGGACCAGACGCCGGCCGAAGACGCACCGGTTACAAATAATTGACGCTGTGTTGCGCTTGATGCAGCGCACACCATCACCATTTGTGGTAACATTCGAAATCTGATGATAGACGGGCTGGTCTCCGGGGGAAATCTCCCCCGGCCAGCCTTTCCATTTTTCCTGAAAGGGTACGGCCAGATGCAGCAGCCGGGATCGCAAACATTCGATGTCAACCGCTCCAACGTATGGGACGAAGACACCCTTCATGAAGAATGCGGCGTCTTTGGCGTCCTCGGCCACCCGGATGCGGCAACGCTGACGGCGCTCGGCCTGCATGCCCTGCAGCATCGCGGTCAGGAAGCCGCCGGTATCGTCTCGTTCGACGGTTTGCGCTTCCATTCGGAGCGCCGGATGGGCCTGGTCGGCGATCACTATACGGACCCGGTCACGCTCGCGAAGCTTCCCGGCAATATCTCGATCGGCCACAACCGCTATTCGACGACCGGCGAAGTCGCTCTTCGCAACGTCCAGCCGCTGTTTGCGGAACTTGAAGTCGGGGGTATCGCGATTGCCCACAACGGCAATTTCACCAACGGTCTCACGCTGCGCCGGCAATTGATCGCCGGCGGCGCCATCTGTCAGTCGACATCCGATACGGAAGTCGTCCTTCACCTCATCGCGCGCTCGCGCTACTCCTCCACCGCAGACCGCTTCATCGATGCCATCAGGCAGATGGAAGGCGGTTATTCGATGCTTGCCATCACCCGCACCAAGCTGATCGCGGCGCGTGATCCGACCGGTATCCGTCCCCTCGTTATGGGCGAACTCGACGGCAAGCCTGTGTTTGCCTCTGAAACCTGCGCGCTCGACATTATCGGTGCCAAGTTCATCCGCGACGTCGAAAACGGCGAAGTGATCATCTGCGAGATCCAGTCAGACGGCTCGATCTCGATCGATGCCCGCAAGGCGGGCAATGGCCAGCCGGAACGGCTCTGCCTGTTCGAATACGTCTATTTCGCTCGTCCCGATTCCGTTGTCGGCGGCCGCTCGGTCTATGTGGCGCGCAAGAACATGGGCATCAACCTCGCCAAGGAAGCGCCTGTCGAAGCTGATGTCGTCGTGCCGGTTCCCGATGGCGGCACGCCGGCAGCTCTGGGGTACGCCCAGGAGAGCGGCATTCCGTTCGAATACGGCATCATCCGCAACCATTATGTCGGTCGCACCTTCATCGAGCCCACTCAGCAGATCCGCGCTTTCGGTGTGAAGCTGAAGCATTCGGCCAACCGGGCGATGATCGAGGGCAAGCGCGTCGTGCTGGTCGACGATTCGGTCGTGCGCGGCACCACATCGCTGAAGATCGTCCAGATGATCCGCGATGCCGGCGCCAAGGAAGTTCACCTGCGCGTCGCAAGCCCGATGATCTACTATCCCGATTTCTACGGCATCGACACGCCGGACCGGGAAAAGCTGCTGGCCAACCAGTACGACAGCCTCGAAGCGATGTGCAAATATATCGGCGCGGACTCGCTCGAATTCCTGTCGATCAACGGGCTTTACCGCGCTGTCGGCGGCGAAGACCGCAACGAGGCACGGCCGCAGTTCACCGACCATTATTTCACCGGCGACTACCCGACGCGTCTACTCGACAAGGACGGTGAAGCGGTCGGCCGCAAGGTCTCGCTTCTGGCCAGTAACGGCTGAATGGTTTTCAATCGATCATGAACGTTTTAGAAGGCTGCGGGAACGCGGCCTTCTTTTTTGGTGGCGACTGGCAGGGATGGAACAATGACGATCGACTTGAAGGGTAGGATTGCGCTGGTGACCGGCGCCTCGCGCGGTATCGGTTACTTTACGGCACTGGAACTGGCAAAGGCCGGCGCGCATGTGATCGCCACCGCACGCACCGTCGGCGGGCTGGAAGAGCTGGATGACGCGATCAAGGCCGTCGGTGGTTCGGCAACGCTCGTACCGTTTGATCTGACCGACATGGAGGCGATCGACCGCCTAGGTGCCTCGATCTTCGAACGCTGGGGCAAGCTCGACATCCTGGTCGCCAATGCCGGCATCCTTGGTACAATTTCGCCGCTCGGGCATATCGAGGCGAAAGTGTTCGAAAAGGTGATGCTGACCAATGTCACCTCGATGTGGCGGCTGATCCGCTCCGTCGAGCCGCTGCTGGTGCGCTCCGATGCGGGTCGCGCCCTGCTCTTCTCGTCAGGCGCTGCCGCCAAGGCGCCGGCCTTCTGGGGTGCCTACGCGATCTCGAAATCGGCTGTGGAAACCATGGGCCGCATCTGGGCTGCGGAAAACACCCACACGACGCTCAAGGTCAACATGGTCAACCCGGGCGCCACGAGGACCGCGATGCGGGCGCAGGCCGTGCCTGGCGAAGATCCGGAAACGCTGCCGCACCCTTCAGAGGTGGCGCAGAAGATCCTCTTCCTCGCCTCGCCAGAGCTTACCGACAGCGGCCGCATGTTCGTGGTGCGCGAAAACCGGTTCGTCGATTTCAGAATGCCGGAATAACCGGATAGACCGACAGCCCGGACGTTTGGGGGGAATCTAGTCATGAGCCTGGAACAGTTGATCGGTGAGTATGGACCGGTGGCCGTGTTTCTGGGAGCGGCTGTCGAGGGCGAGACGGCAGCGTTTCTCGGCGGCGTGATTTCCCACCGCGGCCTCATGCCCTACTGGCAGGCCGCGGCGGGTGCCTTCTTGGGATCGCTGATCGCTGACCAGGCGCTGTTTTTTGCGGGCCGCCACGCCAACCGCTTGGCAATCGTCCAGCGGATGATGCGGGTAAAGGCTGCAGAACGCGTCCGCACCCTGCTTGCTGCGCATCCGACGGGCTTCATCCTCTCGTTCCGTTTCATCTACGGCATCCGCACCGTCAGTCCCTTGATGATCGGACTTTCCGGCATCTCGCCTCTTCGCTTCTTCTTTCTCAATCTCATCGCCGCATTCGTCTGGGGCGTCGGGATAACGGCGATCGGGTACCTGTTCGGCAACGCGGTCGAGGCGCTGTTTGGACATTTGAGACTGCATGTTCACATGCTCGCAGCCCTCGGCGTAATCCTTGTTGCGGTTGCCGTCACCGCATTCCTGGCGCGCAAGACGTTGTCACGCGTGTGGGCGGGAACCCGAAATTAGGTCGCACGCCGTTCGGACATCTCAGTTGCTCGTGAGAGCCGAATGGGTGCTCAGCACCTTTTCGAGAAGAACATCGTCGTCGCGCACGCCGAGCTGGTAGAAGCGGATTGCCATGGCCGCCAGCCTTGCGGCGGACGGATCGTGCCTGGAGCGACCGGTCATCCAGCGCGCGACGTTGTATATTCGCGCCAGCCGTTCCAGCTCACCCGGATCAAGCGGCTTTCCCACGAAGGTCGTTCTTACGTCCATGACCCTGCCTCCCACTCTTCATCAGTGATTTCTAATATTAGGCAGAATGGACAAAACGCAAAACACAGGTTTTGGTTAAGATTAACCGGTAACTAAACGCGTGTGAAGAAAACCTCTTTTCAACAGCTTTTTCGATAGGACTTCGGACCGGGAACGCACCAGCAAATCTCTTGACCAAAGAGTGGCCTCGCGCCATAAACGACGGATGAACACGGCGATTTCCATCTGCGGGATCATTATTCGCTCAGCGTAAAGCGCTGGCCTGGCCGTTTTCGTCTCTCGAAAAGCTTTGAAGACAAACGCTCTGGTCCGCTCGCCATAGATGCATGCGACGTCAGGATGTTGGGAGATTTTTTGATGAGCGTCCCGCTCAAGCTATACAATACCTTGATCCGCGCGAAGACGGCGTTCGAGCCCATCGATGCCGACAACGTCCGCATGTATGTCTGCGGCCCGACGGTCTACGATTTCGCCCATATCGGTAACGCCCGGCCGGTGATCGTGTTCGATGTGCTGTTCCGGCTGCTGCGGCACGTGTATGGCGACGCCCACGTGACCTATGCGCGCAACATTACCGACGTGGATGACAAGATCAACGCCCGGGCGCTGCGCGATTTTCCGCATCTTGCGCTCAACGATGCGATCCATGCGGTGACCGAAAAGACGGCGAAGCAGTTTCACGACGACGTCGCGGCCCTTGGCTGCCTTGAGCCCAGCATCGAGCCGCGCGCCACGGACAATATCGCACAGATGATCGCCATCATCGAAAAGCTGGTCGGCAACGGCAATGCCTATGTCGCCGAGGGCGAAGTGCTGTTCGACACCAAGTCGATGGCCGATTACGGCCAGCTTTCCAAGCGTCCGCTGGACGAGCAGCAGGCGGGTGCGCGCGTCGCTGTTGATGCGCACAAGAAGAACCCGGGTGATTTCGTGCTGTGGAAGCTTTCCTCCCACAACGAACCCGGCTGGGACAGCCCCTGGGGACGCGGTCGCCCCGGCTGGCATATCGAATGCTCGGCGATGAGCGGCCGCTATCTCGGCGAAGTCTTCGACATCCATGGCGGCGGGCTGGACCTGATCTTTCCGCACCATGAAAACGAGATTGCCCAGTCGCGCTGCGCCCATGGCACCGACGTGATGGCGAATGTCTGGATGCATAACGGCTTCGTGCAGGTCGAAGGCCGCAAGATGTCGAAGTCCGACGGCAATTTCATTACCATCAACCAGTTGCTGGATACCGACACATTCGGCGGCCGCAAGTGGCCGGGCCAGGTGCTGCGCCTCGCCATGCTGATGACGCATTACCGCGAACCGATCGACTTTTCGATCAAGCGCATCGAGGAGGCCGAGCGGCTTATTGCCAAATGGCCGGCCGTCGACCTTGCCGAAATTCCTTCGGGCACGCAGCCCTGCCCGATCGTCCTCGACGCGCTCGCCGACGACCTCAACACGGTTGCCGCGATCCAGCGCATCCATGCACTGGCGCAGGAAGCCAATGCCGACAGCACGCTGCTGCCGCTGTTTGCCGCCAGTGCCGCCCTTCTCGGCGTCGCGCCGGAAAAGACGGAAGTCGACGGAGCGCTTGCCGAAGCGGTGGATGCGCTCGTCGCGCTGCGGCTCGAAATGCTCAAAGCGAAGAACTTCGCCGAAGCCGACCGCATCCGTGACGAATTGTCAGCCAAGGGCATCCAGCTGAAGGATGGCAAGAACGCCGAGACCGGCGAACGGGTGACCACCTGGGAGGTAAAGCGCTAACGCTTGCCGCCTTGGTGCGGTGGTCCTATGCTTTGCGCACGGGACCACCCTGACAATGAGGGGAGGATGACATGAGTGCAGAGCGCCAACCAAATCCTGTGGGCAATAGCGGCGGGCAGACTTTCCTAAGGGGCAATGCATGACAGCTGACACTCATACCGGCGGCTGCCAGTGCGGGGCCGTGCGGTTTCGCCTCGAAGGCAAGCCGGACCATGTCTCGATCTGCCACTGCCGCATGTGCCAGAAGGCGTTCGGTGCCTATTATGCGCCCCTCGTCTCCACCCGCGGCACCGGCTTTTCGTGGACGCGCGGACAGCCGAAATATTTTCACTCTTCGAACCATGTGCGGCGCGGCTTTTGCGACAATTGCGGCACGCCGCTGACCTATGAGGCGGCGGACGGTATCGCGGTTTCGGCCGGTGCTTTCGACGATCCGTCGGCGCTACCGCCGTCGGTCCAGTACGGCACCGAAGGCAAGATACCCTTCGTGGATCATCTGCACACCCTGCCCGGGCACGATACAATGGATGATATCGACGAGGCGCCGTTCCTTTCCGATATCGTTTCCAACCAGCACCCGGATCACGATACACAGACGTGGCAACCAGTTCCCGCCGATCGCGGAATGACGAAGGAGGACGACGCATGAGTGAAACGGAAAAAGCCGGTCAGCCGAGAACCGGCGGGTGCCAGTGCGGCGCCGTGCGTTTCAGGATCAACGGACAGCTCGGTCGTGCCTCCATCTGCCATTGCCGGATGTGCCAGAAGGCGTTCGGCGGTTTCTTCGGGCCGCTTGTGGCAGCACCGCAGGAAGGTGCGGAGACCGGGGTCGAGTGGACCCGCGGCGAGCCGAAGTATTTCCAGTCGTCGATCAATATCGACCGCGGCTTTTGCGCGGAATGCGGCACGCCGCTGACCTATCGTACGCCGACCAGCCTCGATATCGCGATCGGTGCCTTCGACGAGCGCGACGACCTGATGCCGCAGGTGCAGGTCAACCACGCTTTCCGGCTGCCCTGGGTGGAGACGATCTTCGACGCTCCCGTTCATGGCGATACAGACTACTATTCGAAGCAGGAGCAGATCATCTCCTTCCAGCACCCCGATCACGATACGGAAAACTGGCCGGCGAAAGGGCTGCATCTATGACGGAAGTGCTGCGCACGCTCTACCCGGCAACGACTGCCTTTGAGACCGGTACGCTCGATGTCGGCGACGGTCACTCGATCTATTTCGAACGGCATGGCACGAAGGGGGCAAAACCCATCGTCTTCCTGCATGGCGGCCCGGGCGGCGGCATCACGCCGATCCAGTCGCGGCTGTTTGATCCTGAACTCTACGACATCCTTCTGTTCGACCAGCGCGGCTGCGGCAAGTCGACGCCGCATGCGAGCCTTGAGGCCAACACGACCTGGCATCTGGTCGCCGATATCGAGCGGCTGCGCGAGATGGTCGGCGTCGACAAGTGGCAGGTGTTTGGTGGATCCTGGGGTTCGACGCTCGGCCTCGCCTATGCAGAGACACATCCCGAGCGGATAAGCGAGCTGCTGCTGCGCGGCATCTATACGCTCACCAGAGCCGAACTCGACTGGTACTACCAGTTCGGCGTCTCGGAGATGTTTCCCGACAAATACGAGGCGTTTGTCGCACCGATCCCCGAGGACGAGCGCCACGAGATGATGGCCGCCTATCACCGCCGCCTGACCGGCACGGACACGGCGGCGCAGCTTGAGGCGGCCAAGGCCTGGAGCATCTGGGAGGGCTCGACGATCACCCTACTTCCCGATGCGGCGCTGACTGAAGGCTTCGGCGAGGACCATTACGCCATCGCCTTTGCCCGCATCGAAAACCACTTCTTCATGAATGCCGGCTGGCTTGAGGAAGGCCAGCTCTTGCGCGATGCGACAAAGCTCAAGGGCATCCCTGGCATCATCGTGCACGGCCGATACGACATGCCCTGCCCGCTCAAATATGCCTATCTGTTGTCGAAGGTCTGGACCGATGCAGACTTCCACATCATCGAGGGTGCGGGCCATGCGGTGTCGGAACCGGGGATTACGGATCAGTTGATCAGGGCGACGGATCGGTTTGCGGGGAAGGGTTGAGACCGATCGGAGATTGGCCAGAGCACCGCCGATAAGGCAGCCACAAGCACAACCTTCGAGAGCAAAGACTTGCCGGATCGTTGTCAGATATGACAATGCTCTCCGATGAGGGAGATTGCTTGGATTAACGCGGCACTGAAGGACTTCGGGGCATTTCCCGAAGCTGTTCAGGATCGAATGAAGGACGCCTTGGCAATCGCCGGCATGGGTCAGAAGGCAGATATTGCCAAACCGATGAAAGGCCTCGGTTCCGGTGTCTTCGAGATTGCATTATCATATCGCAAAAATGCCTACCGCGCCGTCTATGCAGTGCAGATAGGCAACGCACTGTGGGTGGTTCATGCCTTCCAGAAGAAATCGACGACCGGTATTGGCACGCCGCAAAAGGACTTGGACCTGATCCGGGCGCGCTTGAAACGACTAGAGGAGATGTTGGGATGAGCGATGATGAGTTCGAAATCGTCCGTGGCAGCGGCAACGTCTACGCAGATCTGGCCGATCCGGATGCCGACGCGAAGCTGATGAAAGCCAGACTGGCCGCCGAGATCATCTCTGTCCTCGACGAACGCAAATTGTCCATCCAAGCCGGCGAAAAGCTGATCGGCATTCCCGCTGCCGATCTTTCCCGCATCCGCAATGCTGATCTCAGCCACTTCACGATCGATCAAATGGTCAGGATCCTGAATGCGCTCGACATGCATGCCACGATTGAGATCAGTAAAATGCCCAAGTCGGATCGGACGGCGGCTTGATAGCGACGCCCTCCTCGCCGCTCGTCTGATCGTCCGCCGCCACCGCGCGCGCTTGTTTCCTCACCCGTCCCGATCAACATCCCGTTATGCCGGTTGAGATTGTGCGCCGACCGGCACAGTTAGGCGCTTCCCGCCTCGTTCCATCCTCCTGAAGCCGAGCCTTATCGACGTGTTTCATCTCGCCAAAGCCTTACTGTGCCTCTACGTCGTCCTCCGCTTCCTTCTGCCGCTGCCCTGGCCCCGTTGGGCAAAGGGGCTGATCGCGGTCGTGCTGATGGTGGTGTTTCAGCACAGTCTCATTAGTCGGATCGTGTTCGGCACGATGTTTTCGCCTGAAGTGCCGCGGTTGACGATGATCATGGTCAACTGGGTGGCGGGTAGTATCCTGCTGCTTGGCATATTCCAGCTGGTGCTCGATCTGGTCTCCCTCGCCACGGCAGCACTTCGCCGTCGCCGGATCCGGATACCGGTCGCGCTGCGCTACGGGATCGGCGCAGCCGCCATGTCGCTTGCGGCGTTTGCCGTCAACCAGGCGATCCGGGTGCCGCCGGTGAAGGAAGTCGAGATCCGCATCCCCGACCTGCCGGCGCAGTTTGATGGCTACCGGTTGATCCAGCTGACGGATCTTCACATCAGCCGGCTGTTCCAGGCGCCATGGGTGGAAGAGACCGTTGCCAAGGCCAATGCCCAGAATGCCGACCTCATCGTCATCACCGGCGATCTGATCGATGGCGATCTGCAGGCGCGCAATCTGGATGTTGCCCCTCTTGCAAAGCTGCGCGCTCCGGACGGCGTCTTCACCATTCCGGGCAATCACGAATATTACTTCGGCCATGACGACTGGATGCGGCAATACGAGACGCTTGGCCTTCGCACCATTTCCAACGGCCACGTGGTGCTGTCGCGCGGCGGTGCGCAGATGGTGCTGGCCGGCGTCAACGATCTCAACGCCACCCGGTTCGGCCTGGAAGGCCCTGACGTCGGCAAGGCGCTATCAGGTGCGCCGGCTGATGTTCCGGTCATCCTCCTCAATCACCAGCCACGCGATGCGAAGCTTTCGGCAGAGGCCGGGGCCGATCTGCAGCTGTCCGGCCATACCCATGGCGGCATGATCTGGGGGTTCGATCGTCTTATCGCCCGCTTCAACAACGGCTTCGTGTCCGGTCTCTACGACGTCGATCAGATGTCGCTCTATGTCAATAACGGTACGGCCCTGTGGATCGGTTTTGCGCTGAGGCTCGGCGTACCCTCGGAACTGACCGTGATCACGCTGAGGCCGAAGTGAGTTGCGGCATCCGGTGAGCGGGTCGGTCGGAGCGGTCGCGCCGCTGATCCATGCTTCACAGAAATGAATTGGCCGGGGGCCACGCCTTGGTGTATCCCGCCAGCCAACGATAACAAATTGCCGGAAACGCCCTGATGGCCACCGATACCGTTCCCGTCGCCGCACAACCCGCGGGAGCGAAGAACGAGGACACGCCGCGCGGCTTTGCCTTCGGCATCACCGCCTATCTCCTGTGGGGCGTCCTTCCCTTCTACCTGAAAGCGGTCGCGCATCTTCCGGCGCTGGAGGTGCTGGCGCACCGCGCCATCTGGTCGGTGCCGATCGCCGGCCTCGTGCTGATCATTCTCGGACGCACCGGGGATGTGAAGACAGCGATCCGGACGCCGCGCATGCTCGGCATGGCCTGCGTCACCGCCGCCTTCATCACCGCCAACTGGGGTATCTATGTCTGGGCGGTCTCGAACGGTCATGCGATCGATGCCGCGCTCGGCTATTTCATCAATCCGCTGTTCAGTATCCTGATGGCAGCGCTGGTGCTGAAGGAAAAGCTTTTGCCGATGCAGAAGGCAGCGATCGGGCTTGCCGTGGTCGGCGTCGCAATCCTCACCTGGGGTTCGGGCGGTCTCCCGTGGGTGTCGCTGGCGCTGACATTTACCTGGGGCTTCTATGCCCTCTTCCGCAAGACGCTGCCGATCGGTCCGAACCAGGGGTTTTTCCTCGAAGTGCTTCTGATCAGCATTCCGATGCTGCCCTACCTCATCTGGCTGGAAGCGACGGGCCAGGGCCACTTCCTGAACGGTGTCGGCTATGATGCGGCCCTTCTTGCCTTTGCCGGTATAGCGACAGCCGTGCCGCTGATGATCTATGCCAATGCCACCAAGCTGCTGAAGCTTTCGACCATCGGCATCATGCAGTATATCGCACCAACAATGATCTTTCTGACCGCCGTGTTTATCTTCAAGGAGCCGTTGAGCGGCATCAAGCTCACAGCCTTCGTGTTTATCTGGTCGGCACTTGCGGTCTATACGCTGGCGATGCTGCGGGACCTTCGCAGCCGCTGACCGCCCCTCAGGAGATTTCGTTCATGCAGATGTCAGATATCCCCTTCGGCACGACGGACTGGTCGCAGATCGAGCCGACCGTCCACAAGGGTGACACCGGACACTCGACCTGGCGCACCCGCCATTTCGGACCAATCCGGGTGCGGATGGTGGAGCATTCGCCGGGCTATCTCGCCGACCACTGGTGCGAGAAGGGCCATATCCTGCTGTGCCTCGAAGGCGAGATGACGACCGAACTTGCCGACGGACGCGTCTTTGTGCTGAAACCCGGCATGAGCTATCAGGTGGCCGACAGCGCCGAACCGCACCGGTCCTCGACGACACTGGGCGCCAAGCTCTTCATCGTCGACTGACGCGTCTCTAGCTTCTCTGCAGCGCGAGATGCGCGCCGAGACCGACCAGGATGGTGCCGCCTGCTCGCTGGGCAAGCTTTTGCGCGGTCGTCGATCGGTTGAGCCGTGCCATCACCAACCCGGCAAGAGCAACGGCGAAAACATCGGCGATCGTGAAGATCACGCTGACGGCCAGTCCCAGAACCACGAATTGAACCCAGACCGGAAAGCTGGCCGCGCTGTCGACGAATTGCGGCAGGAAGGCCAGGAAGAAGATCGCCGTCTTCGGGTTGAGAACCTCGACGACGATGCTTTCGGCAAATGCCTTTCGGGCGGATCTCGGCGTCTCCGCCTGCAGATCGCCTGAACCCGCAGCCTTCGCGCGAAACAGGGAAATGCCGAGCCAGACCAGGTAGATCGCGCCTGCAAGCTTCACCAGTGCATAAACCACCGGAACGGCGTGAAAGAGAACCGAAAGGCCAGCTGCTGCAGCGATGATATGGGCGTAGGATCCGAGATGGACGCCAAGCACCGCCATCATGCCCGCCTTGCGGCCGGCAGCGATCGTGCGGGCCGCTACGTAAAGCATCGCGGGTCCCGGAATGAACGCGAAGATGGACGTCGTCACAAGGAAGGCGAACAGGATATTCCAGTCTGGCATGCGGTGCTCCTGTTCCCTACCCTCGGCGGGAGCCTGAAACCCTAGAGTTTCGAAATGACGGCGGCTTCGCCCTTTGACGCAGCCTGCTGTTCGTCGCGGTCGAGAATGGCCGGCACGATGTCATCCACGTCAGGGATCACCATCGGCTGTACCAGATGCCCCCGGTGGATGAAGCCTTCCTCGCGCATATGGGTGACGAGCGACAGCATCGGATCCCAGAACCCGCCGATATTGGCAAATACCATCGGCTTCTCATGACGGCCGAGTTGGCCCCAGGTCATGATCTCGACGATCTCCTCCAGAGTGCCAATGCCGCCCGGAAGGGTGACGAAGGCATCGGAGCGTTCGAACATCTTGTGCTTGCGCTCATGCATGTCCTTGGTGACGATCAGTTCGTCGAGCTGGCCGAGCGAATGACGGGTTGCCTCCATATCGACAAGAAAGTCCGGAATGATGCCCGTGACCTTGCCGCCATGCGCCAGAACGCCTGCAGCAACCGCACCCATGATGCCCTTGGTGCCGCCGCCATAGACCAGCCTGAGATCATGGGCTGCAATGGATTTTCCGAGCGCGCGGCCGGCCTGGATATAGGCGGGATCGCGCCCCGGCTGCGAGCCGCAGTAAACGCATATGGATCGTATTGGCACAGTTTTCTCCATCAGGCACTTCAAAGGGTTGGCACGCAAAGCACCAACCACGAGATTTGGCTGGAAATACTGCGCAGAGCAAGGCTGAAACACTGGAAAAGCTTGTTATGACTGGAGGAAACGGATAATCCGGAAAGACGATGGAGGGTCCATCGGGAAAAGGCTTTGCTCATGAAAAACCGCGCCGGTTGGCTCGCTCTGGTCGTACTCGCCATCGCATCGCTGCTGATGGTCTTTTTCGTGCTGCCGCGGATCAACCATAATGCCAAACCGCTCGGCGATGCGATCAACGCTGCCGGCGATGCGGTCAAGGACGCGGTCGAGAGCACGAAGCAGGCGGTGAAGCCGACAGACGCACCGAATTCTCCGGACGCGCCGAAGCCGCAGGAGCAGGCATCCGTGCCCGCGACGACGCCGGCCGCTCCCGTATCTCCCCTGGCAACCCCTTCCGCTCCGGCAGCGCCCTCCGCTCCGGCCGCACCCGCAGTAACAGCTGCACCGAGCGCGACAAGCCCGGTCACCGCCCAGCCGAACGCTGCCCAAACGCCAGCCAAGCCCGCCTTTGACGTGCTGCGCGTCGAGCCCGACGGTTCGGCCGTGATTGCCGGCCGCGCGCTGCCCAATTCGACACTCGAAATCTCCAGTGGCAACTCGGTCGTCGCCAAGATCGACGTCGGCCCGAGCGGCGATTTTGCAGCCGTTCTCGACAAACCTTTGCCGCCGGGCGATCACCAACTGGTTCTCAAAGCCACCGGCAAGGACGGCAAGACGGTCGTCTCGGACGAGACCGCGACGGTCTCCGTACCCAGCGATCCGAAGACCGGCAAGCTGCTTGCCATGGTGACGACGCCGGGCAAAGCGAGCCGGGTCATCGCGACGCCGAACGCGTCTGCGCCTGCCGCACCGAATGCCGCGACATCACCGACACCCCTTGCCCCTGACGCTGCGCCGTCCACTGCAGGCCAGACGGCTGCGGGTCAGTCTCAGACGCCAGCCGTCACTCCGGCCTTGCCGCAGGCATCGTCGCAGATCGCATCCAGCGCGCCAAACGTCTCTGCTCCGTCCTCGACCGCGGCGCCCGACGCGACGCCTGCGCCGGCTGGAACACCGGATTTGCAGATCACCGCCGTCGAGCTTGAAGGCTCAAAAATCTTTATCGCCGGCATCGCCCGCTCGGGTGTCACGGTGCGCGGTCTTGTCGACGGCGAGCCCGTCGGCCAGTCGCGCGCAGGCGGAAACGGCCATTTCGTCATCGAGGGCAACACGCAGCTTTCGGTCGGCGATCACCGGATCAGCGTCGAGGCACTGAACGGTGCCGGCCAGCGCACCGTCATGGTCGAGGTTCCCTTCAACCGTCCGGCCGGCGAACAGGTGGCGGCAGTCGCAGCCCCCGCAGTTTCAAGCCCGATGTCGACGATCGATGGCGGCGCCTTCGAGAAGCTTCGCAACGAAGTGGTACGCGCCTTCAACCTGCTGCAGAACCTCTACGCCGACGGCAAGGTGCCGAGCGGCGAACAGATGGCGGCGGCACGTTCGTCCACATCGATCACGCTCAAGTCTTTGACCGAATACCGCCTGCCGGCCGACGCTTCCGTTTCCGCCCGCTCCGTTGCCGACAATGCCGCCAAGGATGCAGCGTCAGCACTTGCCGCACTCGACAAGGTTCCAAACGACGTTGCGGCCGTTGGCGCAACCCTCAAGGACCTCGGCGCCATGATCGCCCGCGCCGTCGGGCCTGCCATGGCACGGCAGATGGATGGTGGCAACGAACAGGAGATGGCCGGCACGCCGGCTGCTCCCGCCACAGGCGTCGACGGCACAAAGACGTTCCAGCAGGCGCCACTGACGCAAAGCGAACGCAACTCGGTGATCATCCGACGTGGCGATACGCTGTGGCAGATTTCGCGCCGGATGTATGGCCAGGGCGTGCGCTACACGACGATCTACCTCGCCAACGAGGATCAGATCCGCAACCCCGACATCATCCAGCCCGGCCAGATCTTCGGCGTGCCGGAGGAGTTCCGGCCGGATTCGGAAGAGCTGCACCGCGAACGGATCCAGCATCGCAAATGATGACGCGGCTCCAAGGCATCTGAAAAACGACTTAAAGCCGCAGGGCCAATGCTTCGGGTTCCCCAATCTCCACATTCCTGTGCTCGTCACGGGAATGCGGGAGGTTGAGCTTCACGTCGCGGCGGCGGCTATCGGTGCAACACTCTGCAGAAAAACAGACTTACGACCGATCGCCGATCATCAGTTGCGACGGCGTGACTGCCAGTGAATGGGCGGCAACGTGCAGTGAAAGACTGTTGCGCTCGACAAGTGCTGTGACCGTTTCCAGTATATTCAGATGCGGTACATGCTTGACCACCGTATAGGCAGTGAAAGCCGCGCCGGCCGAGGCTCCCCACAGAAGAGTGCTCAGGGCAGTCGCAACGGCAATCGTCTTGAAGCGCATGATATTCCTCCCAATGCGAGCTTCCCTCGAATAGCCAGACCTCCTCCGCCTCGCAATTCGGACTTATACACTCCGTAGTCATACCTACTTTCGACCGATGAGGCCAGATGAGGTTTCATGCGAGTTTCATTTGCAACATGGCCCTGCGCAGCCTATTTGCCGGGAAGGCGTTTCTTCGCCCTCAGATTCAGGTAAAATCCATGGCAGCAAAAAAGAAGACCGTATCTGCGGATAGCGGCAATCCCTTCAGCACACTCGTCAACCTGTGGCCCTATATGTGGCCGGTCGGACGCGCGGATCTGAAAGCGCGCGTCATCTGGGCGACGGTGTTTCTGCTGCTGGCAAAGCTGGTGCTCATCTCCGTCCCCTATTTCTTCAAGTGGGCGACGGATGCGCTAAACGGCAAGCTCGACATGGCGGGCATCCTGCCGGTCTTTCTGCTGGGCGCCGTCGTGCTGGTCGTCGCCTACAACTTTACCCGCATCCTGCAGGTGGGTCTGAACCAGCTGCGTGACGCGCTGTTTGCCTCGGTCGGCCAGCACGCGGTGCGCCAGCTTGCCTACAAGACCTTCGTGCACATGCATCAGCTTTCGCTGCGCTTTCACCTGGAACGCAAGACCGGCGGCCTGTCGCGCATCATCGAACGCGGCACGAAGGGCATCGAAACGATCGTTCGTTTCACCATCCTCAATTCGGTGCCGACGGTGATCGAATTCCTGCTGACGGCGATCATCTTCTGGGCCGCCTACGGGTTCGCCTACCTCGCCGTCACGGCTGTTACGGTTGCCGCCTATATCTGGTTCACGATCAAGGCCAGCGACTGGCGCATCTCCATCCGCCGGACGATGAACGACAACGATACCGAGGCGAACACAAAAGCCATCGATTCGCTTCTGAACTTCGAGACCGTGAAATATTTCGGCAACGAGGACATGGAAGCAAAGCGCTTCGATTCCTCCATGGAGCGCTATGAAAAGGCGGCGACCGACGTCTGGACCTCGCTCGGATGGCTGAACTTCGGCCAGGGCGTGATCTTCGGGCTGGGACAGGCCGTGATCATGATCATGTCGGCGCTTGCAGTGCAGCGCGGCGACCAGACGATTGGCGATTTCGTGTTCGTCAACGCGCTGCTGATGCAGCTCGCGGTTCCGCTTAACTTCATCGGCTTCGTCTACCGCGAAATCCGCCAGGGGCTGACCGATATCGAGCAGATGTTCGACCTTCTTGAAGTCGAAGCAGAAGTCGTGGACCGGCCGGACGCGAAGGATCTTGTCATAGGACAGGGACCTCAAAAAGGCGCCATCGCCTTTCGCGACGTGCAGTTCTCCTATGATCCGGCACGACCGATCCTTAAAGGCATCTCCTTCGACGTGCCGGCCGGGAAGACGGTGGCGATCGTCGGCCCTTCGGGTGCTGGTAAATCCACCATTTCGCGTCTGCTCTACCGCTTCTACGATATCCAGGGCGGATCGATCACCATCGACGGCCAGGATGTGCGCAACGTGACGCAGAAGTCGCTGCGCTCGGCCATCGGCATGGTGCCGCAGGATACGGTGCTGTTCAACGACACGGTCGTCTACAACATCCGCTACGGCCGGCCGGGTGCCTCGGATACCGAAGTCCAGGCGGCGGCCGAGATTGCCCAGATCGACCGGTTCATCAAGGCTCTGCCGGATGGCTACGAGACAAAGGTCGGCGAACGCGGGTTGAAACTCTCGGGCGGCGAAAAGCAGCGCGTGGCGATCGCCCGAACGGTTTTGAAGAGCCCGCCGATCCTTATTCTCGACGAGGCGACCTCGGCGCTCGATACGACGACCGAGCACGAGATCCAGTCCGCACTCGATCTCGTTTCGAAGAACCGGACGACGCTTGTCATCGCCCACCGCCTCTCGACGGTTATCAATGCCGACGAGATCATCGTTCTGCGCGACGGCCAGATTGCCGAGCGCGGCACCCATTCGGGGCTGCTGCAGCAGGAAGGCCTCTACGCCTCGATGTGGAACCGTCAGCGCGAGGCGACTGAAGCGGAAGAGCAATTGAAGAAGGTGCGCGAGAACGACGATCTCGGCATCGTCCGTCGCGGCGCACCTGCTGCTGAGTAACGGCAGCAGAATAACAGGAGAACAGCATGAGACGATATACGAACAGGCGGATGCTGGTACTCGGCGGTATCGCCATCATCTATATGCTGGTGCTGGTCTTCTACGGCTCGCCTCTGCTCGCCTTCTCGACCTGGATGGGCTGGGTAGACCCTGAGGCGGTTCGCTGAGGCGAAGACATCTGCGGCAATGCACCGCGTCGGCGAGTGTCAGAAGACGAGGCTCGGCCTTTGGGAAACTGACGCGTCAGGGATAAACCGCGTTCAAGCAGAGGTCGCTGGGCGCTTCAAACGGTGTATTCCGTCAATTATACCGGGAAGTTGTATGACGTCACGGGCGCATCGACGGAACCGGATTGCCGCAAATAGGGTTTTTCTATAGGCAGGCAGCACAGACCATTGAGGAGAACCAAGGGTTGATCAATCTTTTCGACACCATCCGCAACACGCTCGTGCCGATCCACAAGGAAGGCTACGTTTTCGTCGTCATCTTTTTCGTCGTCTCGCTGATCCTCGGCTACTTCGCCGAGCCGCTGTTCTGGATCGGCCTGGTGCTGACGCTCTGGTGCGCCTACTTCTTCCGCGATCCGGAACGGGTCGTACCGCAGGATGACGATCTCGTCATCAGCCCTGCCGACGGCCGCGTCAGCCATGTTGCTCTGGTCGTGCCGCCGGCCGAACTGGATCTCGGCATCGAGCCGATGCTGCGCATCTCGGTCTTCATGAACGTGTTCGACTGCCACATCAACCGCGCGCCTGTTCGAGGCCAGGTGACACGCATCGAGTATCGCGAAGGGCAGTTCGTCAACGCGGAACTTGACAAGGCGTCCAGCGACAACGAGCGCAACGGGCTTGTCATCGACACCCCACACGGCCGCGTCGGCGTTGTACAGATCGCCGGTCTCGTGGCACGCCGCATCGTCTGCTGGGTCAAGCCCAACGAGCCGGTTAGCGCCGGTGAGCGCTTCGGCCTGATCCGCTTCGGTTCGCGCCTTGACGTCTTCGTTCCGGCCGGTGGCCAGGCGCGCGTCGTGGTTGGCCAGAGAGCGGTCGGCGGCGAAACCGTATTGGCCGAATTCGGCTCCGCCAAGGGTCCGACCATCGGCCGTCGTGCCTAACTAAACGCAAGGAGATCATCTGATGGAGACGCCCGTCTCGCCGCCGGAACAGAACCATACGACCGACGAGGCCCGTGGTCCGCGCCTCCGCGAGATCCCGGTCCGCCTGATGATCCCCAACCTGATCACGGTGCTGGCGATCTGCGCCGGCCTCACCGGGATCAGACTTGCCTTCGAGGGACGGTTCGAACTCGCTGTCGCGATGGTGCTGCTGGCAGCCTTCCTCGACGGGATCGATGGTCGGATCGCACGGCTTCTGAAGGCAACGTCGAAATTCGGCGTGCAGATGGATTCGCTTGCCGACATCATCAATTTTGGCGTCGCGCCCGTTCTCGTTTCCTATGCCTTCCTGCTCGACGGAGCGAAATCCTTCGGCTGGATAGCGGCACTTCTCTATGCGATCGCGGCTGGCCTGCGGCTTGCCCGGTTCAACGTGATGGAAGACCGCGGCATCAAGGCGCCCTGGCAGTCGGAGTTCTTTGTAGGCGTCCCGGCACCCATGGGTGCGCTTCTCGTGCTTCTGCCGGTCTATCTCGGTTTTCTCGGCGTCGAACAGACGAAGTTTTTCGTGTATGCCAGCGTTCTCTACACGCTGTTGATCGGCTTCTTGTTGGTCTCGCGTCTGCCGGTCTGGTCGGGCAAGTCGGGCCGCATCCGCCGTGACTTGATGCTGCCGATCATGCTTGTGGCCGTTCTCTATGTCGGCCTCTTGATGAGCTACACCTGGGAAATCCTGGCAATCACCGCGATTGCCTATCTCTGTGTTCTGCCGTTTTCTGCCCGTGCGTGGAAAAAGCGTTATGGCACGATCACCATCGAGGACGAGCGCACGCACGTCTGATCGTCCTTCCCTTGCGACTGATGCTGCGGCGCACACGAATTGTTGCGTCGCAGCCCCAGCTTGCGGCAAGTTGGCGCGTCCATTCTTTCTCTATCGCATCGTAAAGCCGCAGCCATGATTCCGCCCGGATTGGCGGCGAAATGCGCCGGCCCGCCCTTGAGCGGAACAGAGATTCGTGAGGAGACAGACGTGAGCAGCGAAACCAACAAAACCAACATCGAGACCAAGCCGGACCTCTCCAGCCATTACCGTCCGCTCGGCCTCAAAGCCGTTGCTGCTGCGGCGATGATGCTGAAGCGCAAGCCAACGCTCAGCCCGGCTCGCTGATCCGTCTCAGGCGCCGCGCAGGAAGCTTATGAGAAGCCCGACCGCGAGCAACCCCATGACAACGCCGATCAGGCCATCCAGCACCCGCCACGCGGCGGGTCTGGCAAATAGCGGCGCCAAATAGCGGGCGCCGTAGCCGAGGCCGAAGAACCAGGCGAAGGATGCGATCACCGCGCCCGCGCCATAGGCTACCCTTTCCGGACCTTGATAGGCCGCAGACAGGCTGCCGAGCAGCACGACCGTATCCAGATAGACATGCGGGTTTAGAAAGGTGAAGGCGAGACAGGTCATCACCGCCGCCTTGAGTGCCATGCCCTGAGGCGCGCCGGCGACCATCGCATCGGGCTTTACCGCCCGCCGGAATGCCATGGCCGAATAGGTGGCGAGGAACAGCGCGCCGCCGAGCGTCACCACCGAGATCAGCAGAGGCGACTGCGACACGATCGTTCCCAGCCCGCCGACGCCAGCTGCAATCAGCAAGGCGTCGGATGCCGCACAGATCAGGCACAGCACGAAGACATGGCTGCGGATCAGCCCCTGGCGCAGGATAAACGCATTCTGAGCGCCGATCGCCACGATCAGCGAGCCGCCCAGCGCAAAGCCGGAAAAACCGGCGGATATCAGGTTCATAGGGAGATCCGTTCAGGACGTGATTCGAAGGCTGGATGGTGTGACGCGGTCGGAACGGATCAAAACAGCGACATCTGGCCGCTGCTGCCGGATGCCTTTGGCGGCTTCTCCTGCGGCTGTGCCACCGCGACCGGTTTCTGCAGATCCTTGCCCATGTTGGACACCTTGTTGACCAGATCTGATACCGGAAACGCCTCGAAGAAATCGTCCTGTACCGGCCGCATCAGATCCGCCACGTGGCGTGGCTCACCGTTCTTGCAATCCAGCCAGCGATCGAAATCCTCCGGCGCGATGACGACGGGCATGCGGTCGTGGATCGGCCGCAGGGCGTGATTGGCAGCAGTCGTCAGGATCGCCGCGGTATCGACTTCCGAGCCATCGGCAGATGCGTAGGTTTCCATCAGTCCCGCAAAGGCGATGACGCCACCATTCTTCGGGCGGATCCAGAAGGGCTGCGAAGGCAGTCCCGTTTCCTTCGGCGGCCGGCGCCATTCGTAGAAACCGGAGGCCGGAATGAGAACGCGGCGGTGACGCATGGCGGCCCGGAACGACGCCTTTTCGGCCGCCGTCTCGGAGCGCGCGTTGATCATCAGGGGAAAGTCCTTGATATCCTTGACCCAGCCCGGAATCAGGCCCCACCGGGCAAGTACGGCGCGACGCGGCGGAAGATTGCTGCCGGGCTTCACATACTCGTTGTGCATGACGATCAGGATCGGCTGCGTCGGGGCAATATTGTAGCGGGCCGGGAAACCTTCCTCCCCCAGCGCCTGCATGACCTCCAGAATTTCCTCAGAAGTCGCCGTCAGGGCGTAGCGTCCGCACATGCGAGATTAGATGGCACCGGGGTAGGCAGACGTCAAGCGGATCAGGCGCTGCGGGGACCGAAGAGGATGATCGCGCCGCCGAGGAGGCACACGGTCGTGCCGATCAAGTCCCAGCGGTCGGGCATCCGGTTCTCGACACCAGCAAGCCAGAGGATGGAGGCCAGAATGTAGATCGATCCATAGGCGGCGTAGGTCCGCCCGGCCTCGTCGCTTGGCACGAAGCTCAGCACCCAGGCAAACAGCGCGAGCGACACCATACCCGGCACCAGCCACAGAGCCGGCTTTTCCAGCCGCCACCAGGCCCAGAAGGCAAAGCAGCCGGCGATCTCGAACAGGGCGGCAAGCGAGTAGAGGAGATAGGTTTTCATGCTGTCCAGCCGTTGAGGTTCACCGGCATGGTTCGGGCCGTGTCATGCCGTGAGAGAGGGTTTTTGCGCGCGACATGATATGTCCTTGATGGGCGGCTATTCCCGCCTACACTAGCCTGACCTTATCGCTCTTCAAAGCTTCAGCAGTCCATGACAACAGCCACGCCCTCCCCGCAGGCCGCATCGTCGGCCATTCTCGAACGCGACGGCAAATTTCTGCTGATCCGGCGATTGAACCCGCCCTCGGCCAACCTGTTTGCCTTTCCAGGGGGTCGGGCCGAGCCCGGCGAGACGCCATCGGAGACGGCGGTGCGGGAATTCTTCGAGGAGACCGGCATCGCTGTGCGCAATCCGACCCTGTTTGCCACCTACGACCTTAAGAAGGACAAGGACGACAACCGCCATTTCTCGCTCTCGGTGTTCCGTGTCGAAGCGGACCCCGAAGGAGAAGCGATTGCCGCCGACGATGCGGCCGATCCGGGATGGTATTCGGTTGAGGAGATCCGCAATCTTCCAGTGCCTGCGAGCGTGCTGGAGTGCGCCGAAAGGCTGGCGGCGGAACTGAAACGCGGTTAGGAGTTCGTATGCACCGCCTGATGTCTTTCCTCACGTCTTTCCACCGATTCGCGATCGTTGCTGCGATCGCGCTCAGTTGTGCCGCCGCGCCGGCTGGCGCCCAGTCGCAGAAAGCTCCCGCGAAACAGGCGCCTTCCGCGACCACGGCAGCGCCACAGGCGGAAACCGAATCAAAACCGGCTCCGTATGATTCGCAGATGATGCGGCTTGCGGAAGTGCTGGGATCGGTCACTTATTTGCGGTCGCTTTGCGGTGCAACCAGTGACGATTGGCGCGGATCCATGCAGAAATTGCTGGATTCTGACACCGCCAGCGAGCCTAAACGGCGGGAACGCTTGACCGCCGCCTACAACCGCGGCTACCGCTCGTTTGCCGCGGTTCACACATCCTGCAATGAACCCGCACGCATGGCTGAGGAACTCTACCGTGCCGAAGGCGCAACACTTGCCGCCGAAATAGCCAGTCGCTACGGAAATTAGCGGTTTATTTACCTCTTTTGACCTCAAGCCGTGTCGTTTTGATAAAAGGCTGATAAAGTTCTTAATGGGTCAGTAATTAATACGGGTACCGAGGATCAAGAGTATGCAGACAGGCCGCAACGAAATCGATGACATGATCGTCCACGAGAAGATGCAGGCTGCGTTGGAATATCAGAATGAAGCCTGGGCCGATGGCCGTGCCGATGGCATCGAGGCTGAAATCATTGCTGATGTCGCGATGGCCTGCGCCATTCGCGAGACGATCCGCCTGCTGGGCGAAACCGGCGCCGAAGCGCTGCTGGATTCGCTGAAGAACCGCATGCTGGCCGGAGAGTTTTCGCCGGAACGGATCGTTCAGTAATCTCGCACATCCTTATTAGGCACAAGAAAAGCCGAGAATTCCCCTTCGGAAGGCGGCCGGAATGCATATCATGACAAACTTCAACGGTCTGCGTCTGGCGCTTGCCGCAACATGTTTTTGCGGCTTGCAGGTTATGGCACCGGCTTCCGCGCTGGCGCTGAGCACCACCGCGCAGGGTGAAACAGGCGGCAGCAAGCCATCGTCCGGCGTCATGCAGGCTTTCGAGGGTCCGCAAGTGCCGGCGACCGGGTCGGCCCAGGCCCCCGTAGCAGCGCCCGCTGCACCTGCCGCCGGCCAGCCAACGGCTGCGGCGACCGACACGATCCAGGCCGACATCATCCGCGACATGACCACGCTGCCTGAGCCTGTCAAGAAAATGCGCGCCGCCTTGATCGAGGCCGCAGCCTCCGGCGATATCGAACGGCTGAAGCCGCTGACCAATCCCGGCCCGAACCAGACCCAGGTTATGGATTATCAGGGCGACGATCCGGTCGGCGCGCTGAAGAACTTTTCCGGCGATCCAGACGGCCAGGAAATTCTGGCGATTGTCATGGACCTTCTCTCCGCCAGCGCCGTGAGGCTCGAGGCGGGGCAGCCGGAAGAGGTTTACGTCTGGCCGTATTTCGCCGGCAAGTCGATCTCTGCCCTCACCCCACCCGAGCGCGTCGAGTTGCTGCGGATCGTTACGGCCGGCGATATGATCGGCATGGAAGAAAACGACGCCTATAATTTCTACCGCATCGGCCTGTCGCCCGACGGCCAGTGGAAGTTCTTCACCGGCGGCGACTGACTCCTGCCGATCCGCTTGCGGCACCGCGACTGCACTTGTTCGCGCGGTCGGGAGGGCTTACCTGTCGGGTTCGACCTTCCGGCTCAACAATCGGACCTTCCGCCATGCCCGCCGTCCATCTTTCCTCGCGCCAGCTGATCCGGGTTTCCGGTGGCGATGCACGCGAGTTTCTCCACAGCCTGATCACGACAGATATCGAGTCCCTGCCTGAACGGACGGCCCGTCCCGGCGCGCTTTTGACGCCGCAGGGCAAGATCCTGTTCGACTTCATGATCTCCCGAGACGGCGACGATTTCCTGATGGAGACCGATGCAGCCCAGCGTGACGCGCTGATGCGCCGTCTCACCATGTACAAGCTGCGGGCGGCCGTGACGATTGCAGCCGACGATGCCGATGGCGTGACGGTAACCTGGGGCGACGGTTCGGTTACTGGTGCTGCGGATGCGGCGTTTGCCAAAGCCGGCGTGACTTTGTCGCGGTATCCGGGAAAGCCGGAGGGCATCGCGATCGACGCGTCGGAAGCCGAGTACGAGACGCTGCGGGTCACGTCCGGCATTCCGGCCTCCGGCTTCGACTATGCCCTGCAGGATGCCTTTCCGCACGACGTTCTCCTCGACAAGACCGACGGGCTGTCGTTCCGCAAGGGTTGCTATGTCGGGCAGGAAGTCGTCTCTCGCATGCAGCACCGTGGCACGGCACGGCGGCGTGTCGCGCTCGTCACAAGCGAGACTGCCCTGCCCGTCTCAGGCACGGACATCATGGCCGGTGGCAAGCCGGTCGGCACGCTCGGATCCGTCTTGGGTAACAAGGGGCTTGCAATCGTGCGGATTGACCGGGTCGGCGATGCGATCGCCAATGGTATTCCCCTGACGGCGAGCGATGTCACCGTCGTTCTCTCGCTGCCGGAATGGACCGACCTGTTGTTCCCGACAGCGACGCAAGAGGCCGAGCCGTGAGCGGATTGAAATCTATGCGCGCCTGGCAGCGGATGCTTTCCGGCCGCCGGCTCGACCTGCTGGACCCCTCGCCGCTCGATGTCGAGATTGCCGATATCGCCCACGGGCTTGCCCGCGTTGCGCGCTGGAACGGCCAGACCAAAGGCGACCACGCGTTTTCGGTGGCGCAGCACAGCCTGATCGTTGAGCAGATCTTCTCTCGCACCAATCCCGATGCCTCCAGCGAGGCGATGGCGATGGCGCTGTTGCATGACGCACCCGAATACGTCATCGGCGACATGATCTCGCCCTTCAAGTCGGTGGTCGGCGGCGGTTACAAGGCGGTCGAGTTGCGGCTCGAGGCTGCGATCCACATCCGCTTCGGCCTGCCGCCGCATCCGACGAAGGAGCTGAAGGTGATGATCAAGAAGGCCGACACCGTTGCCGCGTTTTTCGAAGCGACCGAGCTTGCCGGGTTTTCCGTCGCCGAAGCCCAGAAATTCTTCGGCGTGCCGCGTGGCATAACCCGAGACATTCTGGAACTGAAGCCGATGCCGGCGCTGGATGCTCAGGCGCGCTTTCTCGAGCGCTTTCATGCGCTTGAAGCCGATCGCGGTGTGACGGCATGAGCCGGATCATCGTCTGTCCGCTCGACAAGATCGCCGAACTCTCGGTCCGCCACGGCGCCCGTGAAATGGTGAGCCTGATTGCCGAAAAGCAGGATTTCCACCGGCCTGCCGTGATTGCCGCCGCGCGCCACCTGAAGCTCAAGATGAACGATATCGGCTTTGCCGGCACCGGCACTCTGATTGCGCCGAGCGAGGCACATGTGGAGCAGCTGATCGCCTTCGCCAAAGACTGGGATCAGTCCGCGCCGCTCGTCGTGCATTGCTGGATGGGCGTGTCGCGGTCTCCGGCAGCGGCCGTCATTGCGTCGCTTTCACTTTATCCCGATCAGGACGAGGTCGAGCTCGCGACAAGGCTGCGCAAGGTCGCGCCGCATGCGACGCCGAATACAAGGCTGATTGAGATCGGCGACCGTCTTTTGCAGCGTGACGGACGGCTTGTGCAGGCGATCAAGCGGATCGGGCGCGGCGCTGAAACGGATGGTCGGGCCTCGTTCGTGCTGCCTGTTACGGCACAGGCCGAAATCGAAAACCGCGCGTCCTGATCCCCTGCGGCGGGTGAGAAACGTCGCTCCGTTTGCCTTGACCTGACAGTCACCCGCGCCAATTAGCCTCCTCTTTACAGCAAAGGATCAGGCCCCGAATGGAACAGGCATCGGCTTTCGTCGTCGCAACTCGTACGGCACTCTCACAGCTCACAGCCCTCGGCATCCAGTATTCATTCTCGGTCATCGGCGCCATTCTTCTTCTGATCGTCGGATGGGCCGCCGCCCGCCTGCTCAGTCGCTGGGCGCACAACGGTCTGTCGCGGGTGAACGGCATCGACGCAACGCTGGCGCAGTTCTTCTCCAACATCATCCGTTACGCGGTGCTGATCATCGTCGTGGTGATGGTGCTCGGCCAGTTCGGCGTCCAGACGGCATCGGTCCTTGCGGCACTGGGCGCGATCGGCCTTGCCGTCGGTCTTGCCCTGCAGGGCACGCTGCAGAATATCGCAGCCGGCATCATGCTTCTGGTTCTGCGCCCGTTCCGCGTCGGCGAATCGATCGAGACGGGCAATGTCAGCGGCACGATCGTCGATGTCGGCCTGTTTGCAACCGAGCTTCGCACCGCCGAAGGCGTTTATCGCCTGGCGCCGAATTCGACGCTTTGGAACGTGCCGATCACCAACTATTCGCGCCTGCACACGCGCCGGCACGAGATCTCGGTGACGCTGTCGGCCGACCAGAGCCTCGACGAGGCCGAAGCCAAGCTCAAGTCGATCGCCAAGTCGGAAACGCGGGTGGAGAGCAACCCGGCACCGACCACCTATCTTGCGGATTTCGATGCCGGCAGCGCCAAACTGACACTGCGCTACTGGATCAAGAGCGCCCAGTGGTGGGCGGTCAGCCGCGACATGACCAAGGCCGTCAAGCTTGCCTTCGATAAGGTGGTCGAGGAAGAGGTGCCGGCCGATGCGCAGGACGACGGTCCGGCTTCATACACCCCATAACGGTATCGACGGGGAGATCGGCTTTTCTTTGCGGACCAATGGTATAACGTCCGCTGACCTTCTCAACCGAGCCCGCTAGCATATGATCCTCCAGCTTCTGCTGATCGTTCTCATTCTCTCCCTCGTCGTCTCGCAGCGAAAGCTGACGGGCCGGGTCGCTTCGCTGGAGAAAGAACTTTCGGATGTCCGGGCGCGCCTGCTGACCGGCGTTCCCATCACTTCCGAGGTGGTCGTGTCGCCCGAGACGGCGCTTGCCGAGATCCGCACCGAAGCCGCGGCTGACATGGTCGAAGACACGGGCTTTGCAAAGGCTGCAGCAGAACCATCGAAGACCGAAGTTCTGGCAGAGATCACGGCGCCCGAGGAGAGGACGTCCGATCAGGCAGCCGAAACACCACCGCTCCCCGCGCCCGCTCCGCGCTTCCGCCGTGAAAATCTGGAAAGCTATCTTGGTGCTCGCTGGCCGGTCTGGGTGGGTGGCGTGGCACTCGCCTTTGGCGGCATCTTCCTTGTCCGCTATTCGATCGAAGCCGGCCTGCTCGGCCCCGGTGCTCGTCTGTCGCTGGCAGCGATATTCGGCTTGGTGCTAATCGCCGCCGGCGAGCTGGTGCGCCGCCGGGCAATGCCCAAGATGTCGGAGCTCTACGCCAATGCGATGATCCCCGGTGCGCTGACGGCCGCCGGTAGCATCACGCTGCTGGGCGCGTCCTTCGCGGCCTACGCCTTTTACGATTTCATCGGCTCCGGCACCGCCTTCATGCTGATGGCCCTGATTTCGTTTGCAACAATCGGGCTGTCGCTGCTGCACGGGCAGACGCTGGCCGGGCTTGGCCTGCTCGGCTCGCTGATCACACCGCTTCTGGTGACGACCGACGACCCGGACGTCAACGCGTTGTTCCTGTTTCTCGGCGTGAGCTGGCTGGCGTTGAACGCCGCCTCGCGCATCCGCCGCTGGACCGTGGTGCCGATGATCGCCAATTTCGGGATCGGCCTCTGGGTTCTCGCCTACACGTCACAATCGCTGCCGATCGACATGATGCCGCCTTCGCTGGTGCTGCTGATGATGATTGCCGGAACGATCCTCATCTGGCCCGGCCGCGTTTATACGCGCGGCTTGACAGGGAGCGGCGGCTGGCGGGCGCTGCTGAAGAGGCCACCGCTGCGGATCACCCTCTCGTTATCAGTCACGGTCGCGATTTCGGCGCTTGCCATGCTGGTCGCCACGCCTGGGGGCTCTCTTCATCCGCTGTTCGTCTTCGTCGCCCTGATCGGCGCGCTGGCCGCCGTCGGCAGCAGTCGCAGCTACGGGGTGTGGACGGTCGTGGTTGCAGCGCTCGCCGCGCTTGCCGGTATCGCGACCGTTGCGTCGACATTGCTCGCCTATGTGATGC
The DNA here is from genome assembly GCF_017876855.1 of Rhizobium sp. PvP014. NCBI lineage: Bacteria > Pseudomonadati > Pseudomonadota > Alphaproteobacteria > Hyphomicrobiales > Rhizobiaceae > Rhizobium > Rhizobium sp. PvP014. The sequence continues at coordinate 403,022 of NZ_JAGIOT010000002.1, read as the reverse complement.
CCGAACCGGTGACCGGCACAACCGCGCCTGTCGTTGCCGCTTTCGGCCACGAGATTGCAGGCTTCCTGCTCCTCGGCGGCATATTCACGCTGCTCGGGGCCGGGTTCCTCAGGCGCTTCCGGCATGAGGAACCAAAGTTTTCGGTACTCTGGTCCTTTATGATGGGGGCAATGCCGGTCACGATCGGGTTCATCTCGTTTCTGAACTTCGGCAATTTTTTCCGCGACTGGACGCACGGCCTCTATGGCATCGGCATCGGACTTGTGATGCTCGCGGTGGCGGAGTGGCTGTTTCGCGGACGTGACGAAAGCGATGGCGACGGCATCGATTGGCCGGCGAATATCGCAGTGCTCGGCTCCTTCGCGGGCTTCACGCTGGCACTACACGCGCTTACCAACGGCATCGTCACGACGATCCTTCTTTCCGTTCTCGGCTTTGCCTATCTGATGGCGATGCGAGTGCGGACATGGGCTGCCCTGCCCTGGATGATGGCGGCGGCAATCGCGATCGTGTTCGGCCGCATCGCCTGGCAGCCGACGCTGGTTGGCGCGGACAGTCTCGGCACGACGCCGTTCTTCAACGCGCTGCTGCCGGGCTACGGTATTCCGACCCTGCTCGCGATTGTAGCAGCCTGGATGCTGCGCAATTCACCCGATGTCCGTGTCCGCAACGTTTTGCAGGGACTGGCATCGCTTGCAGCCCTGCTGACACTTGCCGTGCTGATACGCCACGCGATGAATGGCGGCGTGCTCGATGCCCGCACGCCGACGCTTGGCGAGCAGTCGATCTACACGCTCTTGACGATCGGCTTCTCCGGCATTCTGATGACGCTCGACCTGAAAAGCCCGAGCCCGGTCTTCCGCTACGGCTCGATGATCGCCGGCGCGATCGCGACGGTGAACGTGCTCTCGGCGCATGTGTTTGCGCTCAATCCGTTCTTTTCAGGCGAAAGCACGGGCTCCTGGCCCGTCCTCAACCTTCTGCTGCTCGGTTATCTTCTCCCGGCGCTCGCCTATGGACTGACCTCGTACTTGGCGCGCGGCCGGCGGCCAGCGCCCTATGTGGCGATGCTCGCCGTCTCGGGCGCCCTGCTCGGCTTTCTCTGGGCGACGCTTTCGGTTCGACGCTTTTTCCAGGGCCAGAATATTGCCCAGTGGAAGGGCTTTCTCGCTTCCGAAACCTATGCGTATTCTGTCGTCTGGCTCCTGATCGGCATCGGCCTTCTGGTAGCGGGCTCGAAATGGAACGCCAAGAGCCTGCGGCTTGCTTCTGCAGTGCTGGTGCTCGTGTCCGTGGCAAAGGTTTTCCTGATCGACATGGCCAATCTCGAAGGCATTATGCGGGCCCTGTCCTTCATCGGGCTGGGGGCAGTTCTGATCGGAATCGGGCTTTTCTATCAACGGATTCTGGTCAACAAGAGCGACACATCTAATACAGACGATTCTCACGAACCCTCGTAGAAACCAGCATGACCGCGTCACTCGCAGAAGCCTTTTCGCCCCACCAGGATCTGGCCAGAAGCCTCATTCCGCATGCCAGTGCTGGCGACGATGGAAGCCACGATCTGGCTCACCTCGCCCGCGTCTTCAAGAATGCGATGCGTATTCATCAACACGAAGGCGGCGACGGGCGGGTGCTGGCAGCCGCGGTGCTGCTGCATGACTGCGTTGCGGTGGAAAAGAACTCGCCGCTGCGCAACCAGGCGTCTCGTCTTGCCGCGGAAAAGGCGGCGGGTATTCTGGGCGAGATGGGCTGGAGCGAGACCGATATCGATGCGGTTTCCCACGCCATCCTCACCCACAGTTTTTCGGCAAACCTCGAGCCGCAAACGATCGAGGCGAAGATCCTGCAGGATGCCGACCGGCTGGATGCGATCGGCATGATCGGTGCGGCACGCTGTTTCTACATTGCCGGGCGTATGGGTTCCGCGCTTTACGATCCGGCCGATCCTCTCGCCAAGCATCGACCGCTGGACGACAGGACGTTTGCAATTGATCATTTCGAGACGAAGCTGTTCAAGCTCGCCGACGGCTTCAAGACGCAGGCCGGCCGGCAGGCGGCAAACGAACGACACCAGCGTCTGAAAAGTGTTCTCGACCTCTTTCTCGATGAAATTTGAGGAAAACCCATGCATGTCAGCGAGATCAACTACTACCCCTTGAAGAGCGGCCGCGGCATTTCGCTCACTGAGACGCAGATGACGTCCACGGGCATACCCGGCGATCGCAGCTTGATGCTGGTCGATACCAGGGGGCATTTCGTCAACCAGCGCGATCTTCCAGAAATGGCGCAGCTGCAGGTCCTGCCCGACACGGACGGGTTCCGGTTTTCGATGGAGAGCAAGGGCGAGATCACCGTCACCCGGCCGCCGGGCTACCGGCGTACCGATGTGGTCGTTTGGAATTCGATCGTCAGCGCCGCGCTGGCCGACAAGGATATCAACTCGACCCTTTGCGACTGGCTGGGCTGCGACGTGCGGCTTGTTTTCTTCGATGAACGTTCGAAGCGGACCGCAAGCGACGACTGGGCAGGACCCGATACGCCGGTCACATTTGCCGACGGATACCAGGTCCTGGTCACGACCACCGGCTCGCTCGAGGCGATCAATGCCGACATGGAGAAGCATGGAGAAGGCGCCGTCGGGATGGACCGGTTCCGCGCCAACATCGTCATCGACGACGGGGACGCCTTTGGCGACGACCATTGGGAGGCGATCGAGATCGGCGGCGTTCGTCTCGATCTCGTCAAACCCTGCGCCCGCTGCATCATGATCACCCAGGATCAGGTGACCGGTTCGCGGGATGTCGCCAACCCGATGCCGGCACTCGGTCGCCTGCGCATGTCGGCCGACCGGCGTGTTCCCGGCCCGCTGTTCGGATGGAACGCCGTGCCGCGCGGCAGCGGCATGATCGCAATTGGTGACGACGTGAAAGTGGTCTCAACACGCGGCGCGTGGGCCATCAAGCAGCGGTAAAGAACAGCGGCCATGTTGTTGTCTGGCCGCGTCCCCTTACCGGACTTGAGAACTGTCGTGAGCTTACCGAGCCAGACGCATTGCCTGGCCCTGGCAATCCAGCACCTCGTCGATGGCGTGACCAATTTTTTCGATCAGTTCCTGCAGGTTCGGGTTTTCCGGATCGAGAAAATCGCCAACGAAGGCGACAACATTATCCGCCGTCAAAGGAAAACCGCTGATGCTGCACTTCAGGATTGCCTGGTTTGCAATCGTGGTCGCGGTGATGCGCTCCAGAAATTCGTTTCGCTGGTCTTCCGTCATCCCAGTGAGCATCGTTTCTCCTGATTTGCTTGCCCAAGTCTAACTCAACCTTGAGAACATATGTTCCAGTCGCCAGTACGGGGAAGACCTCAAGTGCAGGTCTCCAGAACTATTTGCAGTTTCTCATATACCTTTTTCGGATCTGAAGGTTCCCTCTGACGGCACCGCATGGCAGACATGTCCAATCGGCGTTTGTTGACAAAGGTCAAAACCGGTCAAAAACACCGATCTCACAAACGTAGGGCGTCACGGCGGCGCTTGCGCGCTCCGCACTGGAATCGATCACCATCATGACATCTCGGTCTACGGGACTTCTCTTCGCGTTGACTGCTGTCATTATCTTCGCGGTTCAGGACGGCATCTCGAAACACCTGGGCGGCGCCTATCCTCCCATTTTCGTGGCGATGATCCGCTACTGGGCCTTCGCAGGTTTCGTGCTCATCGTGGCCGGTCGCTCGTCCGGCGGTGTCAAAGGTGCAGCGTCCGCGAACAGGTTGTGGCTGCAGATTGCCCGCGGGGTCATTCTGGTTTTCCAGATCGCGCTGTCGATCTTCTCCTTTGCCGAGGTCGGTCTTGCGGCCACCCATACGATCTTTGCTGCGACGCCACTGCTCGTTGCCTGCCTTTCGGTGCCCTTGCTCGGCGAGAAGGTCGGCTGGCGGCGGTGGACCGCGATCGGCGTCGGCTTTGCTGGCATCCTGATGATCATCAATCCGCTGCATGCGACATTCGATTTCCGGATCGTCATCCCGCTGATCGGCACCACGATGTTTGCGCTCTACTCGGTGCTGACCCGGCTCGCGAGCCGTACCGACACGGCCGATACCGCGTTTTTCTACACGGGTATTGCCGGTGCTGCGGCGATTACGCTGGTCGGTCCGTTCTACTGGTCGCACATCACGCTTTCCGACTGGTTCTGGATGTTGACGCTTTGCGTTACCGGCATGACCGGGCACTATCTGCTGATCCGCGCCTACTCGCTCGTCGATGCCGTCGCGGTACAGCCGATGTTCTACGTACAGTCGGTGCTCGTCTGCCTGATCGGTGTGATGCTGTTTGGCGAGATGATGACCATCAACATGGTGGCCGGGTGTGCGATCGTCATCAGCGCCGGCGCCTTCACGCTCTGGCGCGAATCGCGGCTTGGCAAAGTCCCACCGCCCCCGATCGAGCCGCCCGGCGCGCTGTAGAAAAGGCTTTGTCGCATCAGCTGTTGTGATGCATCGCGTCAGGAAAAGTCGTTTCCCATTTCACACCTGCGCGGCTATGGATAATGCCTCAATTCAGGAGGCAAGCATGTCCAACCCCGCGCGCTCATCGATGCCCTGGCTGATCATCACGGCCGGTGCCTTGGTTGCGATGCTGACGTTCGGCCCGCGTTCGGCAATGGGCTTCTTCCAACTGCCAATGTTGTCCGATCGGGGCTGGGATCGCACCACGTTCGGGCTCGCGATGGCGATCCAGAACCTCGCCTGGGGCCTTGGCCAGCCGATCTTCGGAGCGATAGCGGACAAATACGGTACCGGCCGCGTGCTCGCCCTGTCCGGTCTCCTCTATGCGGGCGGACTGTTTCTGATGTCGTCCGCGCAATCAATTCCGATGCTGCACCTGTCGGGCGGCCTGATGGTGGGGCTTGCCGTCGGCGCCGGTTCGTTCGGCACGATCCTGTCAGCCTTTGCCCGCAACGTGACGCCCGAACAGCGCTCCTTCGCGTTCGGGATCGGCACTGCCGCCGGCTCCGCCGGGATGTTTCTGTTTGCGCCGCTCAGCCAGGCGCTGATCACGGCCTACGGCTGGTCGGACAGTCTGATGATCATGTCGGCGATGATGCTTGCTGTTCCGCTGCTTGCCATCCCGCTCCGGGGCAACGCGAGCTCCGGCACGCAGAACCAGACGGAGTTCAAGCAGACCGCGGCGCAGGCACTGCGGGAAGCCTTCGGGCACAAGTCGTACCTGTTGCTGACCTCGGGCTTTTTCGTCTGCGGTTTTCAGGTAGCTTTCATCACCGCGCATTTTCCGGCCTATCTTCGCGATATCGGCATCGAGGCTCGGTATGCGGTGATCGCCATGGCCCTGATCGGTTTCTTCAACATCATCGGCTCGCTTGGCGCCGGCGTGATCGGGCAGCGCTACTCGAAACCCTATCTGCTCGCCTATATCTATATCGGCCGCTCGATCGCCGTCACGGCCTTCCTGCTTCTGCCGCAGTCTCCGACCTCGGTCATCATCTTTGCCGCCGTGATGGGTCTCTTGTGGCTGTCCACGGTGCCGCCGACCAACGGACTGGTGGCGATCATGTTCGGCACGCGGCATCTGGGCCTGCTCGGCGGTTTCGTGTTCCTGTCGCACCAAGTGGGGTCGTTCCTCGGCGTCTGGATGGGCGGCGCGCTTTACGACAGGCTGGGTTCCTATGACATGGTCTGGTGGTTCGGCGTCGTGTTCGGCCTGTTTGCCGCGGCCGTACACTGGCCCATTCGCGAAAAGACGGTGAACCGCCAACCGGTCATGCAGCCGGCGGAATGATACCTGATCCTTGCGGCGTCTGATCCTCAGGGGCTCTCGACAGCGCCTTCAGCGCCGCCTGAACGAACCCGTCGCGGGCGGTACTCTGGGTCATTCCGCGCGGTTCATAGACATGCCGGGATAGGAAATGGCCGGTCAGACGGAAGGCCGCGGCCATGCCGTCGCGGTCGGCAGTCCTGGATGCTCCCTCTCCCAGAAAATCCGGCAGGGCCAGCATGCGGTCCGCATAGGGAGCGCCGGCATCGCGGCTCACGGCGCGACCGGATTTTGGCGACACATAGACAAGATCGCTGCGTGTGCCTGTCGCTGCACATTCCGAAAGATCCAGTCCGAAACCAAGATCGTTCAGTACCGCGAGTTCGAACCGGACGAAGAGTTCGCCCGCATCGGACGGATCATCCATCGCATCGAGAATGATATCGAGAGCTTCGAACAGGTGCGGATGCGGATCACGCTCGGGAAGCAGCCGAAGCAGAGCCCCCATCGCCTGGACACCGTAGACCGCCGTTGCGGTTTCCATCAGCTTTGCTGCACGCAGTTGCAGCGGTTCGAGCTTGAATTCGCCGAGATGCTCGTCGAGACGCGCGCGCCAGACCACCTCCACGCGGTTTCCCGGCTGCAGCACCGGTTGCATCGCGCGCGAGCGGCCGGACCGGACGATGCCGAGATGGCGGCCGCGTTCGCGCGTCATCAGTTCGGCGATGACACTCGTCTCGCCGTGGCGTTTCACGCCGATGATGATTGCCTCGTCCTGCCACTGCATCGATAGGTGAACTTCCTGTCTGCGTTGATCAGTTCTACCGTATAACCTCTTGGGACTGAATCGGTTTCTGCGTCTTTCCGGCACGGTTTGCGGGCTCTGTCGGTATCTAGGTGTGGCTGTCGCGCCTCCCTCGATTTATCTCTCGACCGGGCTGGAACAAATTGCCTTCGCCGCGGATTTCTCCGCCGAACAGCCAAGAGCAATACGCTGCCGGAGATCACATGAAAAACGCCCTGCTCGCTACCGCTATCATTGCCGCGATGCCCTTTGGCCTCGCCTTGCCAACGCCTGCGGCCGCACAGTCGCCGCAGCTTGAACAGGCTTGCGTCGCGGTTGCCAAGAACTTCCTGCTCATTCCAGACGTCAAGACCGGCATTGTGCAGTCCTTCCCGGAACTCGATCCGCCGGGCGCACGTCTCACCTATTCGACCCGCCAGGACGCCAAGCCGACCGATTTCACCAACGAGATCGATTGCGAGTTCGGCAAGGGTGGACCTCCCTTCACGCTGCTGCGCTTCTGCATCTCGAAGACATGCTACGGCCCGGGTGAGCAGGAACCCGAAAATCGTCGTCGCTTCGAAGAGGTCAAGGCGCTGATGGAGCGCAAGAAGTAAGATCTCCGTCTCAGCCGAGATCCGGCGTCAGCATGTTCAGTGCTGAAGACAGATATCGCGCGGCCAGAGCATGGCCGCGCGCTGAAGCGAGATCCAGCGCTGCCCGGCAGTGGCTCTCGAGCGGATCACTGATCTGAATCGGTTCGGCGAGAGCTGGCTGCACGATGACAGTGCCGCTGTAGATCGAAGGCAGTCCATCGACATCGCGCAGACAGCGTCCGTTCGCGCGAACACTAACCTTACGGCCATCCGGATGGGTCAGGCTGTATTCGGCATTGTAGGCTGCACCATCGACGATCGCCATGTGGATAGCCTTGGCCACACGCTGCTTGTCGCCTTCGTCGATGTAGCGCACCAGGACGTCGATCGGCATTCCGATCGACAGGTCCTCGATCGAGAGACCAAACACATGGGCGATGACGTCGTCACCATAGACGCGGTTTTCTGCAACATTCCAGCTGTAGAACCCCACCGCGTTGATGAAATCCTGATCCGCTTCGTCAGAAGCGATCGTTCCGCGTGCCATGTACGCTCCCTATGCCAATACGACGCGTAGTTGTACCATCACCATCGCGTTAGCAATCGCGTACATTGATAGATGACAAGTTGCTACGGGGTTCTACGTAACGAATCACGAGCGCCCTTTGGCTGACAGGAATGTCCAAGGGAGCGATTCTGCAGCCATCGTGCACGACCGGAGGATGCAGCCGCAATTTGCACGAACGATGGATGCTTTACGCTTTTTTGCCGCCATCCAGCACGTTGAGTGCGGAGGACAGGTAGCGGGCCGCAAGCGCGTGGCGGCGGCTGTTGGCGATTTTCAAAGCCTCGAGACAATGGGTCTTGAGTGGATCGCCAGAATGAGCACCACTGCCCACTTCGACAGCGGTAACGGAACCTGTGTAGATCGACGGCAGGCCGAGCTTGTCGCGAAGGCATCGTCCCTGCCCTGTCACCGTGACGCGGCGACCGTCCACATGGGTGATCCCATAACTCTGGTGGCACTTTTTGCCAGAAATGATGGACTCGTGCAGGGCTTTTGCGACGCGCTGCTTGTCGCCATCGTCGACGTTGACGATGACCTGTTCGATCGGCGCGCCGCTCTCGAGGTCCCTGTAGGGGACCCCGTAGATGAATGCGAAGACCTGATCGCCGTAGACCTTGTTCTCCTGAACGTTCCAGCTGAAGAACCCAACCGCATCGCTGAGATCCATACCACTGAAGGCATCAAAACGTCTTATATCGCTCATGCCTGGCACCACCTCCACGATTTGCCGAGATCGCCTCAGTCCTTCAATACAACCAGCGTAACCCGTCGGCGTATTTTAGGAAATAACAATTAAGCATTTCCGAATTTACTAACATTCGAAATTACACAGCAGTTCCTTCTCCCGATATCAAGCTAACGCATCGGAAGGAGTCGGCAAGCCAAAAACGGTTAAACATTCAGTTTTTCGGGAATTCCAGGCCCATTTCGCGGAAACGTTGTGGATCGTCTCCCCAATTTTCCCTGACCTTCACAAAAAGGAACAGGTGAACGGGCTGTTCAAGGATCTCGGTCAGTTCCTTGCGCGACGCTGTCGAAATTGCCTTGATGGCGTCGCCGTTCTTGCCGAGAGCGATCTTCTTTTGGCTTTCGCGCTCGACATAGATGACCTGTTCGATCCTGACCGATCCATCCTTGCGCTCTTCCCACTTCTCCGTCTCGACATGCGAGGCGTAGGGAAGCTCCTGGTGGAGCCTTAGAAAGAGCTTCTCGCGGGTGATTTCAGCAGCAAGCTGGCGCATCGGCAGATCGGAAATCTGATCCTCCGGATAGTACCAGGGGCCTTCCGGCAGGGTCGTGGAGAAATAGTCCATCAGATCGTCGCAACCGGAACCGGTCGTCGCCGAGATCATGAAGGTGCGCACGAAGTCGATCTTTTCGTTGGCCGCGGCAGCAAGCGCCAGAAGATCCTCTCGCTTGACCTGATCGATCTTGTTCAGAAGCAGCAGTTTCGGCTGATGCACATCCTTCAGACCCTCGAGGATCGAGTCGGCATCGCCGCGCAGGCCGCGTTCGCTGTCGATCAGGAGCGCGATCATGTCGGCATCCTTGGCGCCGCCCCAGGCGGTGGTCACCATGGCGCGGTCCAGCCTGCGGCGCGGCTTAAAGATGCCGGGCGTATCCATGAAGACGATCTGGGCGTTGTTGTGGATCGCGATGCCCCGAACGATGGCGCGGGTCGTCTGCACCTTGTGGCTGACGATCGACACCTTGGCGCCGACGAGACGGTTGACCAGCGTCGACTTGCCGGCATTGGTCGCGCCGATCAGCGCCACGAAACCGGAATGGGTCGGGCCGGCTTCAACCGGAGCCGCGGGGGTCTCATCGGCTGCGGTTTCCGGCTGCGCGGCGTTTGCCTGGTCGTCTTTGCCTTCGGTGGTGTTGTCTTCGATCATGATGTCCAATCAGTCTTCAGCAGAGGTCTTCTGCCAGACGCCTTCGCGTTCGAGTATCCGGGTGGCAGCCACCTGTTCGGCTGCACGTTTCGACCGGTCGGCGCCCGTTTCGGGCGAAACACCGGGAATCTCGACCGTCACGGTAAAGCGCGGGTCGTGATCCGGGCCGGAGCGGTCGTCAATGCGGTAGGACGGGGTCACACCGAATTTGGCATGTGCCCATTCCTGCAATTCCGTCTTGGCGTCGCGGCGGGCGCCATCGGCGCGGGTCGCACGCGCCTTCCAATGACGCAGAATGAAACCGCGGGCAGCTTCCAGTCCGCCATCCAGATAAAGGGCGGCAATCAAGCTCTCCACCACATCGGCGCGGACGTTCATCATCCGCTTGCCGGTGATCTTCTTGACGTCGGCGCCGGTTCGGATGAAACGGTGCAGTTCCATCTCGTCTGCAACAATGGCACAGCTTTCGGCGCTGACCAACTGATTAAGGCGCACAGACAGCTCACCTTCCGGTGCGGACCGGAAGGTGGTGAACAGAAGTTCGGCAACGCAGAGCCCGAGCACACGGTCGCCCAGAAACTCCAGACGCTCGTAATTGGCATCCTTGGCAAGACCGACGCTGGCATGGGTCAGCGCCCGGTCAAGCCACTGCTTCTCGGAAAAGACATGGCCGATTATCGTCTCGAGACGGCCGCGTTCTTCATCCGAGAGTGAGAGCGGTTTCATCAATGAACGCCCTTGAAGAGACGGTCCCAACGCATGTTGGACGGCCATTTCCAGATCTCGCGGAAGGACGTGTCGTTGCCGAGCGAGAAGAAGATGACGCTGGCGCGACCGACGAGGTTTTCGGCGGGAACCATGCCCGGACCTTCATCGAAGCGGCTGTCGAGCGAGTTGTCGCGGTTGTCGCCCATGAAGAAATAGTGTTCCGCCGGCACGACGAACTCGCGGGTGTTGTCGCCGCGCGAGCTTGGGGACTGGTCGAGCGTGTCAAAGGTCACGCCGTTGTCGAGCGTCTCGCGAAAGACCGGAACGTTGGTGCCGGGATCGGAGCGGTAGTCGGATGTGAAAGCGCCGTCGCCCTGCTTGGGTACAGCGGTTCCGTTGACGAAGAGCACGCCGTCGCGAACCTGGATGCGGTCACCGGGAAGACCGATCAGGCGCTTGATGTAATCGATCTCGGGCTGCTGCGGCAGGCGGAACACGATCACGTCGCCGCGCTTCGGCTCGCTGAACTGAAGGACGCGGCCTTCAAACAGGTCCGGCGAAAACGGCATCGAATATTTTGAGAACCCGTAGGCGAACTTGTTGACGAAGATATAGTCGCCGACCAGGAGCGTCGGCATCATCGAGCCGGACGGAATCGTGAAGGGCTGGAACAGGACGGTGCGGATCACCATAGCCAGCAGCAAGGCCTGGATGATGACCTTGATGTTTTCCCAAAGGGCATTCTGCGGCTTCGTCTCGGCGTTATCGGACACGTATTTCAATCTCTCTCTTCACGGCGGATGGCTACCTGTGTGAAACGTGCCGCAATCTTCGAGAGATCACGCCCGCCGTTCAGGTCATTCCTGCGTGGCACCTTGTAGCTACAAAACCGCTGCGCGCTTTTGCGGGACATGCTTTAGCGTCTTCACAGAGCGGCGGCAATGGGCCACCGCTTCGCCAAATTCTGGTACGCTCACCGAGCGGCCACCGGTCGCGCCTCAATGATCACGAAGGCCTGCGCATAGGGATACTCGTCGGTGATCGTGACGTGAATGAAAGGCTCCTGACCGGCGGGCATCAGTTCCGCCAGCCGCTCGCCCGCGCCACCCGTCAACACCATGGTCGGCTTGCCGCCCGGCAGGTTGACAACGCCCATGTCTTTCCAGAACACGCCGTTTGCAAGGCCGGTGCCGAGAGCCTTGGAGCAGGCTTCCTTGGCGGCGAACCGCTTGGCATAGGATTCGGCGCGGTTCTTCCGACGATCGGACTTCGCGCGCTCGATATCGGTGAAACAACGATGGGTGAACCGTTCCCCGAAACGTTCGATGGATTTTTCAACTCGACGGATGTCGATGAGGTCACTGCCCATGCCGATAATCATCAAAGTCCCTCTATCTCAAGCATCGACTGACTTGCGGTCTGCCGGCTGCGCCGTCAAGTTCCCCGGCTGATATTCCCGCTCATAGGCCTGCTGATATTCGCTGCGGCGGGCAAGGCGACGCTCCGTCTGGCTGTTGCGAAAACTGCGGATCCCGAAATAGGTCGCGACATAGACAAGCAGTCCGCAGAACAGTCCGGGAGGCAGCGAGCCGATCAGCATCGGCTCCAGGATCGGGTCCCAGAGTTCCGATAGCTTGAGCTGGGAAAACAGCGCCGCTAGATCGACCGGCCGCGCTTCGCCGCCGCCAGCGCGGCCAAGGATGAACTGGCCGATTTCCCACGTAAGGGGCCAGATGATGGGACAAGTAACGGGATTGGCGAAGGCCGTGCCAAGCGCCGCAGCGACCATGCTGCCGCCCAGCACCCAGGCAAAAGGAATCGCAAAAAGGATGTGGAAGCCGAGAAAGGGTGTCCAGGCGCTGACCATGCCGATCGCAAGACCGGCAGCAACCGCATGCGGCGAACCGCCGATGCGCAAGATCTTGAGCCGGTAATATCCGAGCACACGGCGGAACCCCTTCGGGGGGGATATTGCGCGATGCAGCTTTTCTCGGAAGGTCGGGGCTTTGCGGCGCCGAAAGGGCATGAAGCAGCTTCTTTCTGGTTCGGTCCGGTCAAGGATCCGAGAACCATCATCTCAGTTCGGAAACGGTCTTCGTAGCGGAAGCCCAAGATGATGGCGAAAATTGGCCGCTGACATCGGGCCGCTTCGCGCACGGCCCCCGGATAGATCTACTGCACGACAGACGACCGAGCCGCTGTCATGTCATTGAATTCAGATGGACTTGCGGAACATGCCACGGTCGATCTGGCGAACGCGGTGCTCGAGATCGAAGCGATCGCAGGCTTCATTGAGGTAAGCCATTTCGCGTTCCTGGACGGAAGGACCGCACAGGACGCGGGCGAACTTGCGGACGGAGGTAAACATCTGACGTCTCTTTCGGTAAATGTTGCGGTGCAGCAGATATAGGCTGAACCAGCGGGCTTTACCAACGCAAGGGTTACCTCCCAGCCCTGCATTGAATGCATACCCGCTTCAGGGGAGCGCACTCAAAACAGGCAGTCCGCATCGACGATCGGCTGGGGTCTAGTCGTAGACACGCTTCAGGTTGGAAACGCAGTCCAGTTCCTTCAGCTGCGTCAGGAGCTGGTTGAGCTGGCGCACGTCCCAGACTTCGACTTCCATGGCGATCTCGGAGAAATCGGCGGCGCGATTGCTGGCCATCGACAAGGATCGGATGTTGATGTCGAGACCGCCGATTGTCTTCGCGACCGTCGCAAGGGTGCCTGGCTCGTTGATCGTGTTGACGTCGATCCGGGCCAGAAAACGAGACTTGTTGGCCTCGTCGAGATCCCAGCGCACATCGATCCAGCGCTCCGGTTCCTCATCGAAGTGCTGCAGGATCGGCGCCTGGATCGGATAGATGGTGATCGCCTCGCCCTTGTCCATGATCCCGACGATACGGTCTCCGGGCACGGCGCCGCTCGGTGCGAAACGCACCTGCATATTGCCGGCAAGACCGCGGATCGGAACCGGTTCAGGGCTCAACGCAACGACATCGCCGGCATTGACGACCGTCTGGGCATCCTCCAGCGGTGCCTTTGGCTGGTTCGGCAGCTTGAACATCATGCCGGACGCGCTGCGCATGTTGAACCAGCCGTCATCGGCCGATGGCTTCACCGTAACGCGTTCGTCCTTGAAATCAGGGAAGACGGCGCGCAGCACGTCGAGCGACGACAGCTCCCCTCGCCCGACGGCAGCGATCGCATCCTCGACATCCTTGTGGGCAAGCCGATGCAGAGCAGGCTTCAGCGCCTCGCGGGTAAAGGTCTTTGCGGCGCGATCGAAGGTGCGCTCCAGAATGCGATAGCCGAGGCCGGCATACTGTTTGCGGATCGCCATGCGGGTAGCGCGGCGGATGGCCGAGCGGGCCTTGCCGGTGACGACGATTTCTTCCCAGGCGGCCGGCGGAACCTGCACGCCCGAGCGGATGATTTCCACCTCGTCGCCGTTGTTCAGCCGGGTGACAAGCGGCATGATACGGCCGTTGATCTTGGCGCCAACCGTGGTGTCGCCGATATTGGTATGAACCGCATAGGCAAAGTCGATCGGCGTGGCACCGCGCGGCAGCGCGATCAGCTTGCCCTTGGGCGTGAAGCAGAAGACCTGATCCTGGAACAGTTCGAGCTTGGTATGCTCCAGGAATTCTTCCGGATTGTCGCCTTCGGCAAGCGACTCGATCGTATGGCGCAGCCAGGAATAGGCGCTCGATTCCTTGGGCAGAAGATCGTCGCCCTTGGCGCCGCCCGACTGGCCGTCCTTATAGAGCGCATGCGCGGCGATCCCGTATTCGGCAATCTCCTGCATCATCTCGGTACGGATCTGCAGTTCGATACGCTGCCTGGAAGGGCCGACGATCGTCGAGTGGATCGAGCGATAGTCGTTCTGCTTCGGGTTGGAGATGTAGTCCTTGAAGCGGCCCGGCACGACGCGCCAGCGGGTATGAACGATGCCGAGCGCCTTGTAGCAGCAGGCGACGTCGTCGACGACAATGCGGAAACCGTAGAGGTCGGAAAGCTGTTCGAAGGACAACGACTTCGACTGCATCTTGCGGAAGATGGAATAGGGCTTCTTCTGGCGCCCCTTGACGGCGGCGTCCGGCAGGCCGTTGGCGACGAGAAGATCGCGCAACTCGTCCTCGATCTTCTTGATCAGCCCTTCGTTGCGGGCCGAAAGATCGGCCAGCCGCTGGGTGACAGTCGCATAGGCTTCCGGGTTGATGTAGCGGAAGGACAGGTCCTCGAGCTCGTCGCGCATGTCCTGCATGCCCATGCGGCCGGCCAGCGGCGCATAGATATCCATCGTCTCTTCGGAAATGCGTGCCTTCTGCTCGGCCTTCATATGGTCGAGCGTGCGCATGTTGTGCAGCCGGTCGGCAAGCTTGACCAGCAGCACGCGCACGTCGTCTGAGATCGCCAGCAGCAGCTTGCGCAGGTTTTCGGCCTGCTTGGCCTTTTTCGATACGAGATCGAGACGCTTGAGCTTGGTCAGACCTTCGACGAGACGACCGATATCCTCGCCGAACAGCTCGTCGATCTCGGCGCGGGTCGCTGTCGTATCCTCAATCGTATCGTGCAGCAACGCGACGGCGATCGTCGACTCGTCGAGATGCATGTCGGTGAGGATGGCAGCCACTTCGAGCGGATGCGAGATATAGGGATCGCCAGAGGCGCGTTTTTGCTGGCCATGCTTTTGCATGGCGTAGACATAGGCCTTGTTGAGAAGAGCTTCGTTGGCCTCGGGCTTGTACTTCTGCACCCGCTCAACAAGCTCGTACTGCCTCATCATCCCGTGAAATGCCCTCGATACCGGGTCCAACAAAATAAAAATGGCGCGCCAACCATCAGATCAGCGCGGCCATCATAGATATCAAGACAGATTAGGGCGAGAGAATGAACGGTCCCTTGCCCAAACAATGCATCAATCAGTAATCGTCGCTCTTTTCCGGCGGCACAAGGCCTTCGATACCGGCGAGAAGGTCTTCTTCCGACATCTGGTCGAAATTGACGGTTTCCGCGGCGCCGTCTTCCTCGTCGTTGCCAGAGACTGTCGACGTGCTGCCGGCAGCAATCAGGGTTGCCGGATCGGGCTCGGGCTCGTCGATCTCGACATGCTTCTGCAGCGAATGGATCAGGTCTTCCTTCAGGTCGTCGGGAGACAGCGTTTCGTCGGCGATTTCGCGCAGTGCGACGACCGGGTTCTTGTCATTGTCGCGATCGATGGTGATCGCTGCGCCCTGCGAGATCTGGCGGGCACGGTGGCTGGCGAGAAGCACCAGCTCAAAACGATTATCGACTTTGTCAATGCAATCTTCTACTGTGACACGGGCCATTGCCTGTCCTTTGCGGTCGTTATTTTCGGAATTGCTACGCCCGATACAGCCATTGCCGGCGAAATTCAAGTTTATTCATGCCGACTGCCGCATGCCGCCGACCGTGGTGGCGATGACTCTGGCCAGATTCAACGAAAGGTTGCTTGGATAAAAGCGAATCCTACCATAAATGACATTTATATGATTAGCTGGTAATTTAACCGATAAATACCTAAGCGATCGGCTCAACTTTTCATTTGACGGGTCCTTGGTCAAGCAGCTTGAAGGGGATGGAGACATATGTTTGACCCAAGAGAGAAGATAGCTCTCTTTATCGACGGTGCTAATCTTTACGCGGCCTCGAAAAGCCTTGGTTTCGATATTGATTACCGTAAGCTTCTGAAGGCTTTTCAGAAGCGCGGCTATCTGTTGCGTGCCTATTACTATACGGCGCTGATCGAGGATCAGGAATATTCGTCGATCAGACCGCTGATCGACTGGCTGGATTACAACGGCTACAAGGTTGTGACAAAGCCCGCCAAGGAATTCACGGATTCCCTTGGCCGCCGCAAAATCAAGGGCAACATGGATATCGAGCTCGCGATCGATGCGATGGAACAGGCCGAGACTGTTGATCATCTCGTGCTGTTTTCGGGCGATGGCGACTTCACCAATCTTGTCGAGGCGCTGCAGCGCCGCGGCCGCAAGGTCTCGGTCGTTTCGACGATGCAGACGCAGCCGCCGATGATCGCCGACGACCTGCGCCGGCAGGCCGATCATTTCATCGATCTGATGACACTGAAAGCCGAAGTGGGCCGCGATCCATCAGAACGCGCACCGCGGCCGACGGAACCTGCTCCCGAACCGGCCGAAGGCTGAGATCATCCCTGAAATGAAAAAAGGCGCCGTTCGACGGCGCCTTTTTTTGTTGGGGAAAACGACTAGGCCGAATGCGGCTCCGGCGTCACCGAAGATGACGCCCCCTGCCCGGCGCTGCGCTTTCGTGCACGAAACACGCCCTCGACGATCAGGGCCAGGGGAAGCCCGATAAAGAACGGAATGAAGAAGTAGATCACTCGGAACGCGACAAGCGAACCGATCGACGCCTGGTCGCCCATCACGTGGCGAACGGTTGCCTCGAGGACTCCAAGGCCACCCGGCGCATGGGTAATGAGGATTGCCAGATTGGCGAGCACGAACGCGGTCGCGGCCTTCAGGTAGCTGACATCGGCGCTCGCTGCCATGACTTCGCGCAGACAGGCGGATACGAGCGCGAAATTGATCGTGCCGATCACCACCTGTGCGATGGCGATCCTGAGCGTCGGCATCTCAAAGCTCCAGGAGCGAATCTTCAAAGGCGCGCGCACCGTTGCCGCGAGGATGAGATATACACCCGTCACGGCGAGGCAGGCAAAACCAATCCCCATGACCATCGCCTCCGACAGCCGCAGGACTGTTGCGGCATCCTTCGGATTGATGATCATCACGATACCCGACAGAACGGCCATGCCGATGCCGACAGTGACACCAGAAAACAGAACGATCTTGGCAACGTCCTCGGTGCTCATGCCCCAGTGATGATAGTAGCGATAGCGCAGCGCGCCGCTGCTGAGACCCGACAGGCCGACACTCTGGCCGATCGACAGCGCAATGAAGGAGGCAAGGCCGATCTTGGGATAGGAGAGGTCGTTCTTCACGTAGCGCACGCCAGCCCAATCAAAGCCGGACAGGCAAACATAAGATCCGGCGGCAAACAGGCCCGCCATGACGAGATTATAGGTCGGGATATCCCGGACGGACTGGACTATGTCGCTGAGCGAGTATTCGCGGAACGTGTGGTACAGAAGGTAGCCGGCGGCGCCGAAGCCGATGACAATCGTGATGTAGGTAAAGATCTGCTTCTTCGTCATCGCCCACTTGCCCCAAAATAACGAGCTGAAACGGGCGATGTGTGGTTTTGTTCCGCAGCGAGGGTTCTCATGCTCGCTCGAGCACGCGCTTAACGCACGCCCGACGGGTCAGCCTCAACCGGCCTTGAAAAGGCGCGACTTCTCGCGGTTCCAGTCGCGTTCCTTCTCGGTCTCGCGCTTGTCGTGCAGCTTCTTGCCCTTGGCGAGCGCCAGTTCGAGTTTCGCGCGACCCTTTTCATTGAAGTAGATCTTCAACGGCACCAGTGTCATGCCTTCACGGTTGATACCGACACGCAGGCGGGAGATCTCGCGCTTCGACAAAAGCAGCTTCCGGCGACGGCGGGGCTCGTGGTTGAAGCGGTTGGCCTGCAGATATTCCGGAAGATGGCTGTTGATCAGCCAGATTTCATTGCCTTCGTCTGAGGCGTAGGACTCGGCGATATTTGCCTTGCCGTCACGCAGCGACTTCACCTCGGTGCCGGTCAGCATGATGCCGGCTTCGTAGGTATCGAGGATCTCGTAATTGAAGCGGGCCTTGCGGTTTTCCGCGACAATCTTGTTCACCGTGCGCTGGCTGCCTTTGGGGGCCATTGAAATCTTCCGTCGCCCTTCATCTGAAACACAATCCCCGCCCATGGGCGATGAGCGGGGTTCGATTTCTATGTAATGCGCCAGGCAGCAAAAGTGAAGCGCTGCGGCTTCAGTTCAGGATACCCGCATGACGCAGTGCTGCATCAATGGCAGCTTCCGTCGCCGGTTCCAGCGTCGACATCAGCGGAGAGCGGACAGCGCGGTTCAGGCCGCGGACCTTGTAAAGTCCGTATTTCGAACCGCAGACGCCGGGCTCCATGAAGATCGCCTTGTGGAGCGGCATCAGGCGATCCTGATACTCGAGTGCCTTGGCATAATCGCCGGCAAGCGTGGCGGCCTGGAACTCGGCACAAAGCCGCGGCGCGACATTGGCCGTCACCGAGATGCAGCCGACGCCACCATGGGCGTTGAAGCCAAGTGCCGTCGCATCCTCGCCGGACAGCTGCACAAATTCCGACCCGCAGGTGATGCGCTGTTCGGAGACGCGCTCGATCTTGCCGGTCGCATCCTTGACGCCGACGATGTTCTTGTAGGCCTTGGTAAGGAAACCCATCGTTTCCGGGGTCATGTCGATGACCGACCGGCCGGGAATGTTGTAGATGATGATCGGCAGATCCGTGGCTTCGGCGACCGCGGAAAAATGCGCGATCAGGCCCTTCTGGGTCGGCTTGTTGTAATAGGGTGTGACCACCAGAAGCGCATCGGCGCCCGCGGTCTGCGCATGCTGGGCAAGCTCGATCGCTTCGCGGGTGTTGTTGGACCCGGCGCCGGCGATGACAGGGACGCGGCCGCGGGCGGCCTCGACGCACAGTTCAACGACCCGCTTGTGTTCGTCGTGCGAGAGCGTCGGAGATTCGCCGGTCGTGCCGACCGGGACCAGACCGGAACTGCCTTCCGAGATCGTCCACTCCACATGCGCGGCGAAAGCATCCTCGTCCACCGCGCCGTCGGTGGTGAAGGGGGTGACGAGAGCGGGGATCGATCCCTTGAACATGCAAAACTCCCAAAGGCCGAAGGGCATGGTACAATCCATGCTTCGGCCGTAATCCGCGACTATAAGGCTGGGCACCATAAATCGGCGACCGGGCGGCGACAAGCGGAAGTACATGGGTTTTCAGCGTAAATTCCACTTAAGAATTCGCGCGATCGTGACCGCTGTGGTAAGGTTTTGTTAAGCTTGTCAGCAGCTAATAAGGGGTCTGAAACATCGTTGTCGCGAGTTGCCGGATGAGCAAACCCGTTGTAATCCTCAAGACGCTCGGGGCAGCGCTGTCAATCAGCGTCGCGGTCCTGCCGGCTTACGCTGCACCTCCAGGTTCCAATGCAGGCGTCGCACCGCTCCCATTCGTGAGGCCGGACGCTTCCGCTGCAATCCCGGGCTTCACCACCGTTCCGACGCCCGTCCCTGCGCCACCGACAACACCGCCGGCCACTCCGGCGCTGGTTCCCGTGCCTGACATTACCGGCGCAATCCCCAGGATGAACCGGCCGCTTGCGACGCCCGCGCCCGCCCCTGCTCTCAAGGCCGGTCTCGATGCACTCTCCGACAACGATGCCGCACAGGCGATCGCCATGCGCGACAGCCTGCCGGAAGGCTCGCTCGACGAAAAGATCCTGACCTGGGCGATTGCCACCTCGGGCGCCCGCGGTATTCCTTCGAGCGAAATTGCCGCTGCGCAGCGCAGGCTCGTCGGATGGCCGGGGCTTTCCACCCTGCGGGCGCAGTCCGAACGCGCGCTCTACCGCGAAAACCCGACGCCGGCCCAGGTGCTTGCCGCTTTCGGCACGACGAAACCGGAAACGCCGGAAGGTGCCGTCATTCTATCGAGGGCGTTGGTGGCGAGTGGCAAACATGCCGATGCCGGGCGCATCCTGAAAAACATCTGGGCATCCGAGCCGCTGGACAAGCCGATGGAAGACCGGATCCTTGCCGAGTTTTCTGCGCTTCTTTCGCCCGCGGATCACCGGGCGAGGATGGATTACCTGATGTACCGCAGCCGCGGCGCGCAGGCGAAGCGCTTTGCCGAGCTCGGCGGTTCGCAATCGCTCTACAAGGCGTGGAACGCCGTCATCGCCAACGCAAAGACGGCAGGACCGGCGATCGAGGCAATTGACCGTTCGCTGGCAGGCGATCCGGCTACCCTTTTCGTGCGGATCGAATATCTGCGCCGCCAGGACAAGTACCAGGAGGCCGCAGCGCTTCTCGCAAAGGCTCCGCGCGAAGCGGGCCGCCTGATCAACACCAGCGAATGGTGGAACGAGCAGCGAATCGTTGCCCGCGGGCTCGCCGATCTCGGCGATGTCAGGCTGGCCTACCGGACGGTGTCCGACCCAATGGCGGCTCTCTCCACCGACAAGGTGGATGCGGAATTCCATGCGGGCTGGTACGCGCTGCGGGCGCTCAACGATCCGGCCACAGCCGAAAAGCATTTCTCGAGGATTCTTGCCGCCTCGAGCCGTCCGCTCTCGGCATCGCGCGCGCTCTACTGGCTCGGACGCGCCGCGGAAGCTGGCGGACCGGGTTCCTCATCGGAATTCTACAGCCGCGCTGCCCGGTTCCCCGGCACATTCTATGGCCAGCTCGCCGCCGCAAGGCTGGGCACGCGGACGCTCGATGTCAGTTATCCGACGCCATCGGCAGCCGACCGGCAGATGTTCGAAAACCGCGAGGCCGTTCGGGCTATCGCAAGACTGGACGCCGCCGGCCACGATCGCCGGTCGGCAGCGCTTTACAAGGCACTTGGCGAAGAGCTGACAAGCCCCGGTGAACTCGCGCTGCTTTCGTCACGCGCGGAAGCGCAGGGCGACCATGCGCTGTCGCTCTCGATCGGCAAGAGTGCCTTTTCACGCGGCATCGACGTTGCAGCGCTTGCCTATCCACTGGGCGTCATTCCAACGGCTGCCAATATCGAGGGGTCCGGCAAGGCGCTTGCCTACGCGATCGCCCGTCAGGAAAGCGCGTTCAATCCAACAGCCGTGTCACCGGCCAACGCCCGCGGGCTGCTGCAAATCCTGCCGACGACCGCCCAGGGCGTGGCGAGGCGCCACGGGCTGGCCTTCAAGGCCGACCGATTGACCAGCGATGCCGGCTATAACGCGACGCTCGGCGCCCATTATCTGGGAGAGCAGATCGAGACGTTCGGCGGCTCCTACATCATGACCTTCATCGCCTACAATGCGGGGCCGAAACGGGTGAACGAGTGGATTGCCCGCTACGGCGACCCTCGCGGCAAGCCGATCGACGAAGTCGTCGACTGGATCGAGCGCATCCCCTTCCCCGAAACGCGCAACTATGTGCAGCGGGTAATGGAGAACTACCAGGTCTACAAGGTCAGGCTCGGACAGACGTCGGATATCGTGACAGACCTGCGGTTGGGGCGCCGATAATCTTATTTTGCAGCGCCTGGTTCATCCGATCACACCTCAGAATGCAAAAAGGCCCGGCAATGCCGGGCCTTTCGCGTTTGATCGCAGAAATCAGAATGTGCGCTGGAAGCGCAAGAGACCCGACCATGCTTCGTTGTCGAGCGTGGCGTTGTTCCACTTGGTGTAGGCAATTTCCGGCTGGATCAGGAAGCCCTGGATCGGCGTCCACTGCAGGTTGGCGACAGCTGAAAGAACGTCGCTATCAGAGTAGGAAACCTGCATGTTGGCAGCAAGGTCTTCGTTAAACTCGTAACCGGCACCACCCCAGACGGCCCAGTCACCCCAGCCGAAGCCATCAATGATTTCAGGTGCATAGGAGTTGAAGCTGTCGCCGTCGCTGTTCCAGCCACCCATGAGGAAGGCGGTGAAAGCGCCGAACTTGCCGCCGACACGTGCCTTGACGGCACCTTCTTCAGCCGATTCGTCGTAACCACCTGTTACGCCGACCATGAAATTGCCTGTGTCGTATTTCAGACCAGCGGCAACATTCGGCCAGTCGCTGGCGCCACCTGCGGTGTCGTTGTCGTTCTGGCCGTCGTCTTCGAGAGCGGCGAATGCCGAGAAGCCGTTGCCACCCTTGTAGGTGTAGGCAACCATGTTGACTTCGCTCGGGCCGTAATTGATGACGTCGTCGCTGTCGACGTTACCGGCGTAATCGATGAAGGATTCATAGAGCGAATCCTGCAGGCCGACCGCAAAGCCGCCGAGTTCGATCGTCGCAACCATCAGGCGCGTACGGGTATTTTCTTCGTAGCCGTAAGACGGGTTATGCGGATCGTAGTCGAAGCGCGCCGTGAGGTTGGTCTTCAGCGTGCCCATTTCGGTGTCCGAAGCGGTGCTGAGATAGAGCTCTGCGCGGCTGTTGGTGTAGAGACCATCGGCATCCGGGCTGTATGCGCTGCCATAAGCGGCATCAAAACGGACGCGACCGCCGACCTTGAGGCAGGTTTCGGTGCCTGGAATGTAGAAGTAGCCGGTGCCGAACGCGTCGCAGACGCGGACGTATTCCATGGGTTCCGGTTCGGCGGCGACGATGGCGTCGGCGGCCTGAGCGCCGGAGACTGCTGCGAGGGCAGCAGCGGAGCCAAGAAGAAGGCTCTTGATGTTCATTTTGTAATCTCCAAACAAACGCAGATGAAACAATGCATGTCGTAAAACAAGGTCGTCCATGGAAGCAGGAATCACCCCGAGTCGCGTGGTCGGCTGCCGAGACGCTAGTCGTCGATCAACTTTGCGGCAACGAAATCGGCACTGTTGTGTCCATTAGCGCCTCAATCGAACCGGTCGGTGTTGCAAGCATTCATCAGTTTGTTCGTGTGTTCTAAATCGCTGAAGAGCGGACGATGCTGCGTTGCAGCGAATCATCAAGCGGCGGGCCGAATCAAACGCCGAAACGCAAAAGGCCCGGCAGAAGCCGGGCCTTTCGTAAAACCAAATCCTTTTAAAGGATCAGAACGTGCGCTGAAGGCGAACCATACCAGCGAACTGGTCTTCGTCGATTGCATCCCAGCTCGTGTAGGAGATTTCTGGCTGAATCAGGAGGCCGGAAACCGGGGTCCACTGAACGTTACCAGTTGCTGCGAAGGTTTCGTTGTCCGTGTAGGAAAGCTGTACGTTTGCAGCAACCTTGTCGGTGAACTTGTAGCCTGCGCCACCCCAAACAGCCCAGTCACCCCAGCTGGTGCCGACGCTGTCGCCAGGCGCGTACTTGTTGGTGGTGTCGCCGTCTGTGTTCCAGCCACCGAGAAGGAAGGCCGAGAATGCGCCGAAGGTGCCGGAGATGCGCGCCTTGATTGCGCCTTCTTCCTGCGACTCGTCGTAACCACCGACGAGCGAAGCAGCGAACGTGCCGCTGTCGTACTTGATACCAGCAACAGCATCCGGCCAATCGCTTGCGCCGCCTGGGATGTCGTTGTCGTTGGTGCCGTCGTCTTCGAGCGAGACTACAGCCTTGAAGCCATTGCCACCGTCAAAGGTGTAGGTAACCTGGTTCAGTTCGAACGGACCGTAGGAGATCACGTCATCGTTGATGACGTCGCCAGCGTAGCCGGAGAAGGACGAATACTGCGAGTCAGCAAGACCAACCAGGAAGCCACCCCAAGTGATGTTGGCTTCGATCAGACGCGTGCGCGTGTTCTCTTCGAAAGTTTCCGAGTTGTGCGGGTTGTAATCGAAACGAGCAACGATACGGGTCTTCAGTGCACCCCATTCGGTGTCGGAAGCTGTGTCGAGCGAGATGTGCGCGCGGCTGTTGGTGTACAGGCCATCGCTGTTTGGCGTGTAGGCATCAGCATAGCCTGCGTCGAAACGAACGTAACCACCGATCTTGAGGCAGGTTTCCGTGCCCGGGATGTAGAAGTAACCCGTGCCGAAAGCGTCGCAAACGCGGACGTATTCCATTGGCTCCGGCTCAGCAGCGACGATAGCGTCAGCAGCCTGGGCGCCGGAAACTGCTGCGAGAGCTGCAGCGGAGCCGAGAAGAAGGCTCTTGATGTTCATATTTGACCTCCAGTCAAAGTTTCATAAGGGGTGAGTAGCTTGCTGGAGCCAGCACATCTGCCCCTCCCCGCGACTCAAGAAACGGCGACGAACCGACGCGCTTCATGTCCCGAAGCTACGAGACCTTTCCAATTGTGACAAGTAAATCACAAGCTTCGATGCGCGTTTTTGGTGTTTATTTGCAAAAGTGTTGCAACGTTTCATCGCATTGGTTTCGAGCGTTAACCAACACTTAATAAACGGGCCGGGAATCGGCCGTCCGCGACGCGTCGAGGAACTGGTGACCACCTCAGTCGCGGGAGAGAATCACCAGACGGCCGCGACCGATCGCGACAGAAACAGCCGGCAGTTTCATTGCCCAAACGACAAAAGGCCCGGCGTGAGCCGGGCCTCCCGTGAAACAATCCTTGGGTAAGGATTAGAACGTGCGCTGAAGGCGAACCATACCGGTCCACTGATCGTCGTCCATCTGCGCGTTGTCGACGCTCGTGTACGAAACTTCTGGCTGGATCAGGAGGCCCGAAACTGGGGTCCACTTGACGTTTGCCGTAGCAGCAAGAACTTCGGAGTCGGTGTAACCAACCTGTACGTTAGCAGCAACCTTGTCGGTGAACTTGTAGCCAGCGCCACCCCAAACAGCCCAGTCACCCCAACCAACGACTGCGTCGCCGTAGTTCGTGCCTGGTGCGTACTTGTTGATGTCGTCGCCGTCCGAGTTCCAGCCGCCCATGAGGAAGGCCGAGAATGCGCCGAACTTGCCGGAGATGCGGCCCTTTACAGCGCCTTCTTCCTGCGATTCGTCGTAACCGCCGACGAGCGAAGCAGCGAACGTGCCGTTGTCGTACTTAGCGCCGAGAACTGCATCCGGCCAGTCGCTTGCGCCGCCTGGGATGTCGTTGTCGTTGGTGCCGTCGTCTTCAAGCGAAGCAACAACCTTGAAGCCGTTGCCAGCGTCGAAGGTGTAGGAAACCTGGTTGAGTTCGAAAGGACCGTAGGAGATCACGTCATCGTTGATGACGTCGCCAGCGTAACCCGAGAACTGCGAGTACTGGGAGTCAGCGAGACCGACCAGGAAGCCGCCCCAAGTGATGTAAGCCTGGTTCAGACGTGTACGTGTGTTCTCTTCGTAATCGCCGAACTGTGGGTTATGCGGGTTGTAGTCGAAGCGAGCTACGATCTTGGTCTTCAGAGCGCCCCATTCGGTGTCCGAAGCTGTGTCGAGCGAGATGTGAGCGCGGGTGTTCGTGAACGAACCTTCGCGGTCAAGGCGGTAAGCTTCGTTGTACTTAGCGTCGAAACGAACGTAACCACCGATCTTGAGGCAGGTTTCCGTGCCCGGGATGTAGAAGTAACCTGTGCCGAAAGCGTCGCAAACGCGAACGTATTCCATTGGCTCTGGCTCAGCAGCGACGATCGCGTCAGCAGCCTGGGCGCCGGAAACTGCTGCGAGAGCTGCAGCGGAGCCGAGAAGAAGGCTCTTGATGTTCATATTTGACCTCCAGTCAAAGTTTCATATGGGGATGGGTCTTTTGCTAAAGGCCAGCGTTCCCTGCCCGTCCCCGGGACTTTGAAAACGGACGAACCACCGCCGCGCTTCCGTGGTTCAAATTACAAATGCAGGCCGCGCATGCAATCGCGAACTGGCCATCCGCACCTTCTACCCACCTGCTTCACAAACCCGTGTTGCCGAAAGAGCACAAAAGCACCTCGGGCGACCGTTAAAAGTTTACACATCGTTAAGAAACACATTGGAAAGCAGCCACTTAGGCTTCGCGCAAGGTTCAGCGAACTACGCGCGCAACAGCGATTCTAGGATCGCAAATCGATTGGGATTTTGAAGTTTGGGAATGGCGGAGAGGATGGGATTCGAACCCACGATACGGTTTTGCCGTATACTCCCTTAGCAGGGGAGCGCCTTCGACCACTCGGCCACCTCTCCGGTCCGGCCTGATTATTTCGGAACGTTGCCGATTGCAAGGTCTTTCGCAGGCCGATCCCGATTCGAGAGCGGAATAGGCGTGGAATCAGTAGCTGGCAGGCCCTGCCCCGCCCGAACCGCGTCCATAGCGACCGGCGAGCGTCTTCAGGGCAGAGGAATAGAGAGCGACATCGGCGCCGACGGCCACGAACGTAGCGCCGAGATCGAGATAGCGGCGGTTGAGATCTTCGTCGAAGGTCAAGATGCCGGCCGGTTTGCCGGCGGCGACGATTCGGCGAATCGCGTTCTCGATCACGTCCTGCACTTGCGGTGCACCGATCTGGCCGCGAAACCCCATGTCGGCGGAGAGATCGGCCGGGCCGATGAAGATGCCGTCAACGCCTTCGACCGCCGCGATTCGCTCGATGTCATCGATCGCCGCCATGGTTTCGACCTGCACCAGAAGGCAGATCTCGTCTGCAGCCGTGTCTGTATAGTCTGCGATCGCGTTGAAGGCGGAGGCGCGGGCAACGGCTGCACCCACGCCGCGCTTTCCCTCCGGCGGATAGCGGACGGCATCAACCAGTGCTTTCGCCTGTTCGGCCGAATCGACCATCGGCACCAAAAGCGTGCGGGCGCCGATGTCGAGCAGTTGCTTGATCATCCAGGTTTCGCCCATCGGCGGGCGAACGACGGCTTCCGATGAGGAGGAGGACAGGGCCTGCAACTGCGCCATGATGCTGCGAAGATCGTTGGGCCCGTGTTCGCCGTCGATGACCAGCCAGTCGAAACCCGCATGGCCGGCAATCTCCGCCGGCAGCGGCTCGGCCATGTTGAGCCAGAGGCCGATCTGCGGCAGGCCGGCTTGCAAACGAGCCTTGAAGGCGTTTTTCGGTGCCGGCATGGTATCTCCTTTTAAAAAATGCTGTCTTTATTACGCGAGCAACTGCTTGAGGTCGGTCGCCGGATCGGCGATCAGCGCCTTGTCTGCCGTCAGGCCGTTATCCAGCAGCTTCTTGCCGGTCACATAGGCCTTGGCGTCGTTGATCGCATCCACCGCGATCAGGCGGCCCTCGCGGAAATACCAGATCGAGACGCTGCCTTCCCGGCTGCCCGGCCGCATCACTGTCTCGTCGTAGCCAAGGTTGAACCCGGCGATCTGCAGCTTCACGTCATACTGGTCGGACCAGAACCACGGCTTTGCCTCGTAGGGCTCGGCTGACCCGGTCAGGGTCGCGGCAACCGATTCGGCCTGGTCGACTGCGTTCTGCACCGACTCGAGACGGATATTGGTGCCCTTCCAGGGCAGCATGGCGCAATCGCCCATGGCAAAGATTGCCGGATCGGACGTGCGAGCATAGTCGTCGACGAGGATGCCATTGCCAACGTCGAGGCCGCATTGCTGCGCCAGCCGGTCGTTCGGCGTGACGCCGATACCGACGATGACGAAATCGATATCGATGACCGTGCCATCGGACAACTCGGCCCCGCGAACCCGGCCGTCCTCGCCGATCAGGCGGGTGAGGCCTGTCTTTTCCCGGATGACGACACCATGCTCGGCGTGAATGGCCCGCATCACGTCGGCGGTTTCCTTCGACGCGACTCGCTGGAGAATGCGGTCAGCCATCTCGATGAGCGTAACTTCAAGCCCGAGATGGCGGGCGACGGCTGCGGCTTCGAGGCCGATATAGCCACCGCCGATGATCAGAAGCCGGCGACCTGCCTTCATCTCGTCGGCGAGGAGATCGGCGTTGCGCTTGTCACGGACGGTAAAGACACCCGTGAGATCACCGCCGATGCTGGCTGGAAGGGTGCGCGGCGTCGAGCCGGTAGTCAGCGCCAGATGTTCATATTCGAGGACAGACCCGTCCTGCATTCGGATCGTCTTTGCATCCCGGTCGATTTCTTCGACAAAGGTCGAGAGCCGGAGCTCGACATCGTGTTCCGCAAACCAGGTTTCCGGGCGAAACGTCAGGCGGTCGAAACTCATCTCGCCCATCAGGTACTTCTTGGACAGTGGCGGCCGCTGATAGGGAATGACATCTTCGGAGCCAATCATCGTGATCGGCCGCTCATCCTTCAGCGCTCTCAGCTTGGCGGCGAGCGCGAACCCGGCCTGCCCTGCCCCGACGATCACCAATCTACCTGCTGCCACGCCCTGCTCCCATCGCGAAAAACTCGCGGCTGAAGGGGTAGCGCCGCCCCGGCGACCCGTCAACAGCCCGATTTCGGCACACTAACGGTGCAACTTGCGCAACGCGTGATCATGACGCGACGAAAACGCGCAGATCAGCGGCATTTTACCCATCTGTTTCAGAATGATTCATAAAAAGAGGAATAAAGTCATAGTCGAGGACGAGAACAAGGGAGGCGATCTGCCGGGTACGATGATGAAGGATACCGCACACGACCATGCTCATACGGGCGATCGGGCATTTGAAAAGTTTACGATAGACCGGCCTGGCCGGATCATCTTTGTCGGACACCATCTCTCGACCAATACTGCCTTCCGATGCCTGATCCGGACAATCTCTCTTTATGGCGCCGAACTGGACGTCAGTCCCAGCCTGCCGGTACCGGCCAACTTCTTCCTAGAAATCCTCGGCATTCACGACGAAATCGGCTGCACCGTGATGCGTCGCGAAGAGGAGAAGGTCACGGTCGCCTTCAACATGCTGATCGATGCGGAATTCCTGCATCACGTCATCCGGCTTTCGTTCGAAACGAGCCACTAAGCCGGGTCGTCGTCAGGGGCATAGTTTTGCTTCATGCGCGCCATCAGCGGCCTTGTCCGCCCTTGCACGCCGTTCAAAGCCCCCTATTGTGTGCGGACTTTTTGAACCGGATCCTGATATCATGTCTTCATTCTCGCGCTTCACGCCTCTCGTCGGCGCTCTTCCCGCGACCGTTCCCTTTGTCGGCCCCGAGGCCATTGAGCGCGCCAGAGGGCGTGCCGTGCAAGCCCGAATTGGCGCCAACGAGAACGGGTTCGGCCCTGCCCCGTCAGTCATCGAAGCCATGAAGTCCGCAGCCGCAGACAGCTGGAAATATTCGGACCCGGAGAATTACCAGCTGAAGCAGGCGCTTGCCGCGCATCTTGGCTGCAACGCCGAAAACCTTGCGATCGGCGAAGGCGTGGACGGTCTGCTCGGCCAGATCGTGCGGATGGTGATCGAGCCCGGAATGCCTGTCGTCTCCTCCTACGGCGCCTACCCGACCTTCAACTTTCATGTGGCCGGCCATGGCGGTAAGCTGGTAACAGTGCCCTACCGCGACGATCGTGAAGATCTCGACGCCCTGATGGACGCCGTCATCCGCGAAAACGCGCCGCTCGTCTATTTCGCCAATCCCGACAATCCGATGGGCAGCTGGAATGACGCGGAAAAGATCGTGTCCTTCGCGCGGGGCCTGCCGGAAAGCTGCCTGATGGTGCTGGACGAGGCCTATTGCGAAACGGCGCCCGATGGAGCGACACCGGAACTCGCAGCGATGATCGACCTGCCGAACATCATCCGCACCCGGACCTTCTCCAAGGCATATGGTCTGGCGGGTGCTCGCGTTGGCTACACCATCTCGACGCCCGACAACGCCACCGCGTTCGACAAGATCCGCAACCATTTCGGCATGAACCGGGTCGGCGTGGCAGCAGCACTGGCGGCACTGAAAGACCAGGATTATCTGGCTGAGGTGATCGACAAGATCAAAGCCTCTCGCGACCGGATCTCGGCGATCGCCCGGGCCAACGGGCTCGAGCCGCTGCCATCGGCAACCAATTTCGTGGCGATCGACTGCGGCCGCGATGGTACCCATGCGCGGGCGATCGTCGACGGTCTGATGGAGCACGGCGTCTTCATTCGTATGCCGGGCGTGGCACCTCTCAACCGCTGCATCCGCATCAGCGCAGGACCGGAGCAGGATATGGCATTGCTGGAAGAGGTGCTGCCGAAAGTTCTGAAGGGTCTCTAGAACAGAAAAAGACCGCGCCGGCCTTGTTTCTGCCGGTCGCGGTCTTTTGATCTTCAGCGGCTGCGGTTTGTTGCCGGGAACAGCTCCGGTTCGCGCCGCGTCTCCATCCCGTTTTCTCTCTGGTAGGCCCGTGTTCTTGATCGCCGGCCTTCTTCTGGGCCGGTCGCATGACTGAATATGCGCTTGCGCGTTAGTGGATGGTCATCCATTCGCGGGCTGCGCGCAGCGCTTCTGCAAGCTGCATCTTGGTCATCGTCGCGGCGAGATCGGCGCGCAATTCGGCGGCGCGGTCGCAGCCCTTGATCGCGGCGATGTTCAACCACTTGTGGGCAGAGACCAGATCGACCGGGCAACCCCGTCCGGTCGCATACATCAGACCCATGTCGCAGAGAACGTCTGCGCGAGCCTCGCCACCCATGGTGGCCATTTCGGAAGCATTCATTTCAAAGCGTGCCATCGGTTCGTATCCCTGTTTCGAGAACGTTGTTCTTGTCGTCTGCCCTGTTTTCCGTCGGGACCGTCGCTGTCTTGTGCAGCTTGTTATCGGCCCTTCCGGGGTGGCGGTTTGTGCCGCTCTTTGATGATTTGAGTATCGGCCAAAGCTTGCAAAAAGCGCCTAAAAAGCATGATTAATTTGCTGAAAACAAAGTGCAAACGCTTGGTAAACTTGGTTTTTTGTTAAACATCGCGGCCCTTGGCTATTAAGGGTTTTGCGGACATTTTTACGAAAAATTCAGATCTGGATTTCAACCCTTTCTTCACCACGAATTCGGGTCGCGTTTTCATCGCGTCGAAATAAACGCGCGTCGCTCGGCGAAAACGGCGGGAGATTCGGCTGATATTCCGCCCCATGCGCAGGCTCAGGATATTTACCTTTACGTGTGCGTAAGCTAGATTTTCCGCTGTTCGCGCGAGGAGGTGCGAACGCTCAGACATATGACCGGTGCGGAAGCGCCGGCTCCGGGAGGGAAAACCATCATGAAACGCATATCGATACTTGCAGCCGCCGTTTCGCTTGCCGTATTCGGCATTGCTGGCACCAGCCATGCGGCAGAAGCGATCGAGGGGAACTGGAAGACCGCGAGCGGCGAGACGGCCGAGATCGGCAAATGCGGCGGCGCCTTCTGCGTGACGCTGAAAACCGGCAAGCATGCGGGACGGCAGATCGGCAAGCTTTCGCCCAAGGGCAGCGACTATACCGGTGAGATCACCGATCCCGAGGCGGACAAGACCTATAGCGGCTCCGGCTCGGTTAGCGGCAATTCGCTTAAGATGAAGGGCTGCGTGATGAAGATCCTCTGCAAGTCGCAGACCTGGACGCGTCTCTGACGCTATCGTCGAGAAAGCCGCAGCAGCGTCTGCGATCCCGGCAGTCACCTCTGTAACGGGTGGGCCGGGATAGCAGTGCAGGTCTCGCCGGCGATTGGGGATGAGATCAGGCTATTATCGCCGTCAGCTGTCGTTTGATTGTCGAAAACTTCCCATTATAATAGCGCATGAACACACGAATCTCTTCACTCCCCGCCCTTGCTTTCATCAGCCCGAGCCCTGTCGCGGCGCAGGCTTTCGACAATGCGGAAGCAGCCGTCGATGCGCTGACAGCGCTTTACGAGCGCAACACGTCCTTCCTGATCGATGCCTTCGGCGCACTTGCGAAGGGTGCGGCCGTGACCGGTCGATACCGCGCCTGCTATCCGCAGGTGATGATCGAGACCACGTCGTTCGGCCATGCGGATTCGCGTCTCTCCTATGGCCACGTGACGTCCCCCGGCGTCTACACGACAACGGTGACCCGGCCGAAACTGTTTCGCCATTACCTGATCGAGCAGCTCGATCTGCTCATTCGCAACCACGGCGTTCCCGTGATCGTGTCGGAATCGACGACACCGATCCCGCTGCATTTCGCATTCGGCGAAGGCGCGCATATCGAGTCGTCCGTCAGCAACGCGATGGCCGACATCCCGATGCGCGACCTGTTCGACACGCCGGATCTCAACAATACGGACGATCTTATCGCCAATGGCGAATACGAGGCCCCGTTCGGCGAGCCTGCGCCGCTTGCGCCGTTTACCGCGCAGCGCATCGATTATTCGCTGGCAAGGCTCAGCCATTATACCGCGACCGGGGCAGAGCATTTCCAGAATTACGTGCTGTTCACGAACTACCAGTTCTACATCGACGAATTCGCCGCCTGGGCGCGTAAGCTGATGGCGGAAGGTGGCGACGGGTATACGGAGTTCGTGGAGCCGGGCAACATCCTCACCACCGCCGGCAACGACCGGCCGGAGAACCCGGGCACGATCCGGATGCCGCAGATGCCGGCCTATCACCTCAAGAAGGGCGATCATTCCGGCATTACTCTCGTGAATATCGGCGTCGGGCCTTCCAATGCGAAGACGATTACCGACCACGTCGCCGTGCTGCGTCCGCATGCGTGGCTGATGGTGGGACATTGCGCGGGCCTTCGCAACAGCCAGCGGCTGGGTGATTACGTGCTGGCCCACGCCTATGTTCGCGAAGACCATGTGCTCGATGACGACCTGCCTGTCTGGATCCCGATCCCGGCGCTTGCCGAAGTGCAGCAGGCGCTGGAAAGCGCCGTCGAGGAAGTGACCGGTTACGAGGGTTTCGAGCTGAAGCGGATCATGCGCACCGGCACAGTGGCGACGATCGACAACCGCAACTGGGAACTGCGCGACCAGCGCGGCCCGGTAAAGCGGCTTTCGCAGTCGAGAGCGATCGCGCTCGACATGGAATCGGCAACGATTGCCGCAAACGGCTTCCGGTTCCGTGTGCCCTATGGAACGCTGCTCTGCGTCTCCGACCGGCCGCTGCATGGCGAACTGAAGCTGCCCGGCATGGCGACGGCGTTCTACCGGACCCAGGTCAGCCAGCATCTGCAGATCGGCATCCGTGCCGTGCAGAAACTGGCGGCGATGCCCACTGAGACGCTGCATTCGCGCAAGCTGCGAAGCTTTTACGAGACGGCTTTCCAGTGACAGCGGGTCAAATCGCGTATACACTTGTGCGTGCATGGAGGCTGCAATGCGCGCGACATCGACAGTCAACGATGACCTACTGATTGAGGCGAAGGAGATCAGCGGGCTGCCGGAAACGGCAACAGTCGAGGACGTGCTTCGCCACTTCGTGGAAGGTGAGCGGAGGCAGCGTGCCCTGAACGCGCTGGAGGGCACGGGATGGGACGGGCCCCGCCACAGCCGTCCAACATTCGAGACGCTGGCGGAAGAATTCCGCAGGCTGACGGCAGACCGTGACCACACACTATCGGAAGTGCTGCAGCGCGAGGGGCGCAACGAGCGATGACCCTTTACGTGGTCGATGCGAGCGTTGTCGTCAAATGGGTCGTCGAAGAACCCGGCACCCAGCAGGCTATGGCCCTTTTGAACCGACACGAGTTGGCGGCGCCTGATCTCATCCTGGCGGAGTGCGCCAACATATTCTGGAAAAAGGTGCGGCGCCGGGAGTTGTCACTGCCGGAGGCAAGGTTTGCCGCTCTGATGATCGAGGGATCGGATCTCCAGCTTCGGGAGATGCTGCCGATCTGGCTGGCGGCCATAGAGCTCGCCGCGCGGATAGACCATCCGGCCTACGATTGCCTGTATCTGGCCCTTGCCCAACGTGAAGGGCTGCAATTCGTGACGGCCGATGAAAGCCTTGTGCGCAAGCTGGGTCAGAGTACCGATCGGGCGGTAAGGAAGCTGGCTGTTCCTCTTTCGTCTTTCGCCTGATCAATCCCCCCTCTTCGGCCGTGCCGCCAAAAGCGACAATGCGGTGCCGACGAGTGACGAGACGATGACGAGGATGTGGGTGTTGACCGCAGCCTTGCCGAGTTCCTCCAATGCCATCCCACCCGCATCCGCTCCGAAGGCAATGGCTCCCGCAGTGATGCCGGCCGGATAGGTGCCGACGCCGGCGGGTGCGTGGACGGGCAGTACCGAGGACAATTCACCACCGAGCGCGCCGCCGAAACCCGGGCCGACCGAGAGCCCGCCGAGCAGGCCGAGGATCCAGGCAAGAACCGCGATCTTGGTGAACCAGTTGACCAGTGTTGCGCCCCAGGCCCGAGCAAAGGCGTTTGCATCAAGCGGCAGTCCGGCCTTGATCTCGTCGAGCAGCGTCTTCCCCTTCGCCGGCAGCAGCTTTTCCGCGAGCTTGAAGGCATGGCCGCGTAAGGCAAAGGCTAGCGCCGGCAGGATGAGAAACGCGGCCCACAACGCCCACGCCCAGATTGCACCCGTCGTACCACCCGTCTGCAGCACGAGCCCGACGCCGGCAGCGGCCAACAGGGCGTGCAGATCGAACAGCCGCATGACGAGAAGCGCTGCCGTTGCGCGGGTGAGAGAAACGCCGAACTCGCGCCGCATCAGAAGCGGGAAGCTTGCTTCGCCCGAGCGGAATGGCAGCATGATGTTGAGAAGGTTGTGGACCTGCACGAGCCGCAGCAACGTGCCGAAGCGGCCGCCGGTTTCGTGCGGGAAATAATCATAGATTCGCCAGGTGCGCAGCACATAGGTCGCAAGCAATAACACGAGCGCTAAAGCAGCCGTTCCCCACCCGGCGGCGCTCCATAATGAAACGACCCTGCCCCAGCCCCAGACATAGTGGATGAAGGCGGCGTAGAGGGCCACGATCGCAACTGTGCCAAGCGTCATGGCGTGGCGAATTATCCACGGTCTGCGGCTGGAAACCGGAGAATTCTTCATATATCAGGGGGCCCAATACGAGGTTTCGGGTCAAGCATTAAGACCAAGGCGCAGAGACTGCGGCCGCCATGCCGGCGGACCGTCACGCCCGAGGTTTCCCGAGTTTCTAGGAGAAACACAAGGTGCGTACAACAGCAAGTTCGGCGGCCGGTACGATCGATGGCACGCTTGATGGTACGATCGGCACCGTTTCACCGGTCGAACTCTCCCTCGTCGTGCCGCTCTTCAACGAAGAGGAAAGCGTCGGTCCGCTGATCGAGCGGATCTGCGCCGCCATGGCCACCTATCCCTCGGCATGGGAACTGATCCTGGTCGACGACGGAAGCACCGACGCGACGATCGCCAATGCGAAGCTTTCGCTGTCGCGTTCGGGTCTCATCCTGCGGATCATCGAGCTGCAGCGCAATTTCGGCCAGACGGCCGCCATGCAGGCCGGCATTACGGAAGCACGCGGCCGGCTGATCGCGACGCTCGACGGCGACCTGCAGAACGACCCCAAAGACATTCCTTCGATGGTCGCCGAACTCGAGCGACGCGAACTCGACCTCCTGGTCGGCTGGCGCAAGAACCGCCAGGATGGGCTGTTCCTGCGCAAGGTGCCTTCCTTTATCGCCAACCGGCTGATCGGGCGCATCACCGGCGTCCGCCTGCATGACTACGGCTGCTCGCTGAAGATCTATCGCTCGGCGGTCATCAAGCAGGTCCAGTTGATGGGCGAGATGCACCGCTTTATCCCGGCCTGGGTTGCGGGCGTCGTGCCGAGCTCGCGGATCGGCGAAATGCCTGTCACCCATCACGCCCGCCAGCACGGCGTTTCGAAATACGGGATCTCGCGCACCTTCCGCGTCATTCTCGATCTTCTGTCGGTGATGTTCTTCATGCGCTTCAAGGCGCGGCCGGGGCATTTCTTTGGATCGCTCGGCCTTGGCCTCGTTGCGCTTTCGGCTCTGATCCTGTTTTACCTGTTCATCGACAAGTTCATTCTGGGCAACGATATCGGGACACGTCCGCTCTTCATGATAGGGGTGATGCTGTTCCTGTCCTCGGTGCAGATGATCACCACCGGCATCCTCGCCGAAATGATCGCCCGCATCTATTACCGTGACGGCGCGTCGCTCTCCTATATCGTCAGGGCAGTCCACGAGGGTGTCGACTCGAGTGACGCTACGCCGCAGCCGTGACACACTCAGCGATATTCTGAGAAAACACGTCGAAAGAGCCGCCGGCACGCTGGCTTGCCGCTTGATCTGCGGGCACGGCATGATACGCCAGACAGACAATCGCGCCTGAATTATTCAGTCTTCGTCACCGGCGGACCTGGAGAAAACCTTTTGCATAGCCTTGAGGGTTCACATTTCTCCACTGTCAGGGTCTCCGCGGACCGGCTTTCCCGCGGCCGCACGTTTTTCACGGTCCTGGCGGTCTATTTTCTGGTCAATATCGGGGTGCGTCTGGTTCTTCCGCATGCGCTGGAGCTTGACGAAGGCGAACAGGCCTATCTGTCGCAATGGCTGCTGGCCGGATACGGCACCCAGCCGCCGATCTACAACTGGCTGCAATACCTCGCGGTTCATCTCTTTGGCATGTCGATGCCGACCTTGTCGGGACTGAAGAACCTGCTTCTGTTCGGTGCTTACGGCTTCTATTTCCTCGCTGCCCGACAGGTCTTGAAGGACAAGCGCCTCGCGGTGGTGGCGGTGCTCGGTCTTTTGACCATCCCGCAGGTCTCGTTCGAGGCGCAACGGGACCTCAGCCACACCGTGGCGGCGATCTTCGGCAGTTCGCTCTTCCTGTTTGCGCTGTTCAGGCTTTTATCCGTTCCGACGCTTGCCTCGTTCCTTCTGTTCGGGCTCGCCACGGGAATCGGGGGAATGACCAAGTACAACTTTGTCCTTCTTCCGCTCTGCGCGATGCTTGCGGTGCTGATGGAAAGCAGGTTTCGAGACCGGGTGCTGGACTGGCGCATCCTTTTGAGCGGCCTGGTGGCGCTGCTTGTCGTTGCCCCGCACGCCGTCTGGCTGCTCGACAATTTCGAGGCGGCCAGCAGCCGGTCGGTGGACAAACTCATCAGCGCTGACGCCGGTACGCTCGCAGCGATCTCCCGCGGACTGCGATCTCTGCTCCTGTCATCGACCGGGTTCATGGCCCTCACCGCAGCGGTGTTCGCCATCTCGCTGCGTGAAAAGCTTTCGACGGTCATGAGGGCCGACGACGACTGGAGCCGGCTTGCCGGTCGCATCCTGGCATTCGTGATGGCCGTCCTTTTGGGCATGGTCCTGTTCGGCGGCGTGGATGACGTGCGCGACCGCTGGCTCACGCCGCTGCTATTGATTCTGCCGCTTTACCTGACGCTGAAGATCGACGCAGCCGGGATCGACATATCGATGCCGCTCAAGCGCCTCTGGGTGACTGCTGCGGCGATCATGGTGATTGTTCCCCTGATCCTGTTTGGGAGAGTGGCGATCGACCCCTTCACGCGCAACTACGGTTACGTCAACATTCCCTTCGACAAGTTGGCGAAGCAGATCGAGCCGGAACTCGCAAGCGACGGTTCCGACCCGCGCCCGGTGCTGATCATTGCCGCCGATGGGCATCTGGCCGGAAATATGCGTTTCAACCTGCCCGATACGACCGTTGTCGTCTCGCACCAGCCGGCCGGCATGGTGACCACGGCAATCTCAGCCTATCGCAAGGCAGTCTTTGTCTGGCGCCGCTCGGATGGCACAATGCCGGACGGGTTTCAAACCGTCTTTGGCCGCTATTTGAAGACGCAGGGGTTAGAAGGGCTTTCGGCTACCCCGGTCATCCTGCGCTTTCCCTACTCCTGGGGACACGAAGGCGACCAGTACCCATTCGCCATGGCAGTTGTCGATCTCCCGGACTGACCCTATTCCGTCACGGTTTCTGCGAGCTGATCCAGAGCCTTTGACAACGTCACTACCATTTCGTCGACTTCCCCCCGGGTGATGGTGAAGGCCGGCGATGCCAGCATGCGGTCTGACGTGGCGCGCATGATCAGCCCGTTTTCGAGGCAGTGGTTGCGCACGAGCGACCCGATATCGTCGGGTTTGGCATAGCGCCGCCGGGTCGCCTTGTCGGCTGCAAGCTGAAGGCCGCCGATCAAGCCTACGCAATCGGCCTGTCCGACGACCGGATGCGCCTCAAGGCTTTTCCAGCCTTTCGCAAAATAGGGTCCGATATCGTCGCGGATCCGTTCGACCAGACCTTCGTCTTCGATGATTCGCAGGTTTTCGAGCGCGGCTGCTGCGGCCACTGGGTGGCCCGAATAGGTATAGCCGTGGAAGAAGTCGCCGACCTCGTTGACCATCACATCCGCGACCCGGTCGGAAACCAGCACGCCGCCGATCGGAAGATAGCCGGAGGACAGGCCTTTCGCGATCGGCGCGAGATCGGGCTCAAAGCCGTAATGCTGGTAGCCGAACCAGGAGCCAAGGCGGCCGAAGCCGCAGATGACTTCATCGGACACGAGCAGAATGTTGCGCGCCTTGCAGATGCGCGAGATCTCCGGCCAGTAGGTATCCGGCGGAATGATCACGCCGCCGGCGCCCTGGATAGGCTCAGCGACGAAGGCGGCAACCTTGTCTTCGCCCAGTTCATCAATCTTGGCTTCAAGCTCGCGCGCTGCTTGCAGGCCGAATTCCTCCGGCGAAAGATCGCCACCCTCAGCATACCAGTAGGGCTGGCCGATATGGTGGATGCCGTCGATCGGCAGGTTGCCCTGTTCATGCATCAGCTTCATGCCACCCAGCGAGGCGCCGGCGACCGTCGAGCCGTGGTAGCCGTTTCGCCGCGCGATCACGAGCGTCTTTTCCGGCATGCCGAGCGCTTTCCAGTAGACGCGAGCCATGCGGAACCAGGTGTCGGTGGCCTCAGATCCGGAATTGGTGAAGAACACGCGGTTCATGTGCGGCCCCGCATGCGACGCGATCTTCTGGGCAAGCAGAATGGCGGGCGGCGTCGTGGTGCCGAAGAAGCTGTTGTAATAGGGCAATTCCTGCATCTGACGGTAGGCAGCGTCCGCGATGGACTTTCGGCCATAGCCGACGTTGACGCACCAGAGGCCCGCAAAGCCGTCGAGATACTTCTTGCCGGTCGAATCCCAGATATGGCGCCCCTCGGCCCGCTCGATGATGCGGGTGCCCTTGGCGTTCAGCTCTTTCATGTCCGAAAACGGATGAATGTGGTGAGCGGCATCGATCGCGGCGAGATTGGAGATCGTCGGCTTCTCGTTCATGCGGTTTCCCTCAGGGCTTAGACGCGGCTCAGATTGTGCGACCAATTCTTATCGGCTACCAACGAGGCAGCGCAACCATCGAGATGATGCTTCATGACCGAGACCGCAGCCGAGCCCCATATCGAAATCATGCTGGTCGGCATGAACGGCGACCTGCGCGGCAAACGCATTCCGATGACGGCCGAAAAGAAGATCTGGGACGGAACGGTACGGCTGCCCTCCTCCACCCAGTCGCTCGATATCTGGGGCTGCGACAATGACGAGCTGACCGGGCTTTCGATCTCGATCGGCGATCCCGATGGGCTCTGCATTCCCGACCGCCGCACCCTTGCGCCGATGCCCTGGGGGCCGCCGGGCTCGAAGCAGGTGCTTGCGACCATGCACGAGATGGACGGGCAGCCGAGTTTCATGGATCCGCGTGCGATTCTGGCCGGTGTGCTTGAGCGCTTTTCGAAGCTTGGGCTTACGCCGGTCGTGGCGACCGAGCTCGAATTCTACGTGCTAGAGGATGACTGGCGCGACACCGGACGTCCGCGGCCGCCGGCAAAACTTGCCTATCGCGGCGAGCCGAACGGTTTCCAGCTCTACGACATGGGCGCAGTCGATGCGCTCGACGGTTTCCTGCAGACAGTGCGCACATGGGCGCATGCTCAGGACCTGCCGGCGGATGCGACAACGGCCGAATTCGGGCCCGGCCAGTTCGAGATCAATCTTCTGCACCGGGCGGATGCATTGGCGGCGGCCGACGACTGCATCTGCCTGAAACGCATCGTCGAACAGGCAGCTAGAAAGCACGGATTGAAATCCACCTGCATGGCAAAGCCCTATTCGGATCATGCCGGTTCCGGCCTGCATGTGCATGCCAGCATCATCGATTCCGACGGCAACAACATTCTCGACGCTAAGGGCGGCGATCCTGCAAAACTTCGATCCGTCACCGCCGGCATGCTCAACACAATGCGTGATGCGCAGCTGGTTTTCGCGCCCTATGCAAATTCCTACAGGCGTTTTCAGCCCGATTCGTTTGCGCCCGTCGATATCGACTGGGGCTTCGGCCATCGCGGAACGGCAGTCCGCATTCCGGACGCGAACGGTCCTGCCGCCCGCATCGAGCACCGCGTCGCCGGTGCCGATGCCAATCCATACCTGCTGCTGACCGCCATTCTTGGCGGCATGCTCCTAGGGCTCGAAGCGGATCTCGATCCCGGTCCGGCAACGGAGCCCGGCCAAAAACCCCCAGCTGACGCGAAACGCCTCACCCATGATTTCCTCACCGCGGTCGAGGATTTTGCTGCCTCGCCTTTCATCCAGGACGTGTTCGGAGAGCGATACCAGACGCTCTTCGGCGACACGAAGCGCAAGGAGGCGATCACCTTCCTGCGGACCGTCAGCGACTTTGACTACCAGACATACCTGCCTCGAATCTAGGATCCAGCATCCATCGGCGGGCGGCTGGCGGAACGACGATCTTCGCCATATGATGGGAGCCTGCCTGCGAGCCTGCAGGGGTTGCAAAAGGACGTCAGGCGCCACGCGCGGCGCGGACGGGCAAGGGCCGCTTGGCCGATGGAGACGCTGATGCCGTTCTGCCGAGCTGCCGCAGCAGCCTTTCTCGGCCTTCTCCTGACCGCATCTCCGATGTGGTCGCAGGACGCGCCGCTGACCGTCGTCCTCAAGCCCGGTCAGACCGCCGCCGACGTGCAGCAGGTGCTGGATCTTGCGGCTCGCACGGGCCGACCGCTGACGGTGCAGGTGGAGACCGCGACCACAACCACCGGCGCCGCTGCACACCCCGCGACCTCCGCATCGGACACGACCTCTGGCACTGCCACCGCAACCAGCGCCGACACGATGCAGATGACGCCGGAAATGGAAGCGGCCAACATGGGCATGGCCAGCTGGGAACGGTTCTCGGATGCCTCGTCCCACGGTTTCACGACGGCGATTGCGGGGCTGCAGGCCCTGTCCACCATGGTGGGCATGACGACCACGCATCTGGATGCCGAGGGCATTGCGAACGGCCGGATCGCGATGGTGGCGCTGCTTTCGCTTTTGGCGGGCGGCGCCGCGGCGCTCAGCGTGCGGCTCCTGTTTGCGCAGTTGCTGCGACACAGCCATTTGCGGGCCCGTCACATCGCCGGCAAGTTCCGCCGCTTCTTCAAGCGCCTGGTCGGCGATCTGCTGTCGATCGCGGTTTTTCTCGGTGTCGCCCGGTGGGTCCTGCTGACGATGCTCGCGGATACCACGGCTGCCTTCCAGGTCTGCCAGGCCGCCATTGCCTTCGCCCTGAT
Organism: Rhizobium sp. PvP014; assembly: GCF_017876855.1. Classification (NCBI taxonomy): domain Bacteria; kingdom Pseudomonadati; phylum Pseudomonadota; class Alphaproteobacteria; order Hyphomicrobiales; family Rhizobiaceae; genus Rhizobium; species Rhizobium sp. PvP014. The sequence continues at coordinate 361,803 of NZ_JAGIOT010000002.1, read as the reverse complement.
CCTGCTTGTCTACATGGCGGTGGGACGGTTTCTGTTTCGGCCCGATGAGAGCGGCGAAACACTGTTCGCGATCAGCAATCCGCAATGGCATTTCCATATGCTCACCGCCTATGGCGTGATCACCGCCCTGTTTGGTGAGACCATGCGGCTGTGGAACTGGCTGGGCCTGGACCGGGCCTCACTCGACGGGTGGTTCTTGATCGGCGGCACCCTGCTGACGCTGCTCAAGCTAACCTGGTTCTGGGGCGGCCGCGCCGGCATCCGCGCTGCGTTCAAAGGCTCAAGCCCGGGCCCCGTCCGGCGCGTCATCGGCAACCTGCTTCCGGATTTCTATGTCGTTTCGGCCATCTTCATCTGGTTCTTCGGGTCGGTCATCATCGGCTCGCCGGACAGTGCGCGCTGGAGCTTCGCAGCCGGCTCGACTCAGGTCATCCTGCTGCTCCTGCCGGTGTTCGCACTCGGTGCCCACCACGTGGTGGACGAGTTCGCGCGGCACTGGGAAACCACCCACGGGGCGGGCCTGTGGTCTTCTGTACTCGCCAGCCTTCGTGTGGTTTGCTCGGGCGCTGTGTGGATCGGCGGCCTGCACCTGATCACCGCGCTCTGGTGGCCGCTGATGACCAGCGGCGGCGACATCGCAACCGGCTGGATCCTCTGGCTGGAGCGGCTGAGCTTTGCCGTGGTCGCAAGCTGGGCCGTCTACACGCTGGTGTGGAAATACGCCGAGACGATCGCCCCACCGCAGACCGTGATGCTGCCCGGCCAGGAAGACGAGCAAGCGGACAAGAAGCAGACAAGCCGTCTGACGACGGCGCTGCCGGTGATCCGCAACCTCGTTCTCGGTGCGGTTCTCGCGGTCGGCTCGCTGATCGTGCTCAGTTCGCTTGGCATCAACGTGGCGCCGCTGCTGGCCGGGTTCGGAGTGCTCGGGCTTGCGCTTTCGTTCGGGTCTCAGGCGTTGGTGAAGGACGTCGTTTCCGGCATCTTCTTTATTGTTGACGATGCCTTCCGGATTGGCGAGTACATCGATACGGGCAAGCTGCAGGGGACCGTGGAGCAGATCACCGTGCGCTCCGTGCAGCTGCGCCATCACAACGGACCCATCCACACCATTCCCTTCGGGCAGATCAGCTCCGTCACCAATTTCAGCCGCGACTGGGGAACGATCAAGTTCCAGCTCCGCTTCGAGCGCGACAGCGATGCCGAGACCATCCGCCGTGCCGCCAAGAAGGTGGGGCTGGGCATGCTGGAGGATCCGGAATTTGGGCCGCAGTTCCTCATTCCGCTGAAGATGCAGGGTATCCAGGACATCACCGAAACGGCGATGATCGTGCGCTTCAAGTTTACCTGCCTGCCCGGCAATCCGGGCATCCTGAAGCGCGAAGCGATGACGCGGCTGCTGGCCGCCTGCAAGGCCGCCGGCGTGCAGCTCGCATCCAATGCGGTGACGGTGCGCTCGAACGGAGCCAATTCCGTCGATATCGAAGCCGCCGCCGCCGGCACGCCGCCACCGCTGACGTCGATCGCTGTCTGAGCGTTCGACATTGCCGCGTTCAGCGCCGATCAGACCGTAGACGGTTCCGGCGACATATTCGCAGCGGCATTTTCGCGTCCTGCAGCCGTATTCTGTCCGGGAACCAGAACCTTCAGTTCGCCGGCATGGATCTTCAGCGTCACGTCCCGCTTCATCGGCAGGAGTTCGCCATCGATGACACAGCTGACGTCGCGGCGGTGGCGAGGAAAGTGCAGTTCGAGTTCTGTTGCCGTCATCGCCGTGACCGCGGCGTTTTCCTTGAGCTTGCCGCGCAGGATGTCGAAGGTGAGTTTTGCGACCCCGGACGGCTTCATCGGTTCGGCGAGGTAGAACCCAAGATGGCCGCTGGTCAGGTCATCGGCAAACATCAGAGGATCGGTGCCGAACTCGTTGTTTGAGACCGAGATGGCCGACACCTTGCGCGAAGTGCGCTTGCCATCGACGACATATTCCATCTCGAATTCCGGCGGGTTGAACATGACGCCGATCGCAGCCCTTGCGCTTGCCCGCATCTTGCCGAGCCTCGAAGCAAAATTCATCGAGTTGCGGTAGCGCACCATCCGGGCATGCAGGCCTGCGGAAAACTGGTGCACGAAGCTTTTTCCGTTGGCGCTGGCGATATCGATCGCTTCGGGCGTACCCTCTGCCAACGCGTCGAGGACTTCCCAGATGTCGAGCGGCAGTTTCAGCGAACGGGCAAACAGGTTCATCGTGCCGGCCGGCACCACGCCGAGAACGATACCGCTTTTCCAGGCAATGCCCGCCGCCGCGGAAATCGTGCCGTCGCCACCGCCGGCGATTAGTCCTTCGACGCCGGGCATCGAGGCTGCTTTTTCCATCGTCTCAACGACCTTGTCGCCGGCAACAACTTCGCACTCGATCTCGTGGCCGGCAGCCCGGAAGGTCTTCAGGGCGTGGTCGCAGTAAGCGTCCATATCCGTGGTTCGAAAAGTCCCGCCATCGCGGTTGAAAACGGCATGTAGTTTCATCGACAAGGGACCAGGTGCTCGAGGGCGGCGGATAACGACAGGGTGGAAAATGGTGAGGCCGCGGCAGATATCAACGGCACCGAATGGCGATTGCACGATTGTGGTACAGTTGGTTTTTGTCAAAAGCCTACCGCGCTGCACAATCACGTGCTAATCTGCCGTCAATTCAACTGCCTCAAAGCCCCATCATTTGCTCCCGGACGCGCTCGCTTCGAGCCGTACCCGTCCGCTTTTTCAACAGATGCGATACCATGACAGACACCGCAGTCCGACACGTGCCCGATGCCAAGGCCAACACCAGACCTGACGACAGCATCCCGAAAACCAGCCTTTCCCCCCTCGCCGTCCTTCTGATCGAATTCGCGCTTGCCGTCGGCGGCTTCGGGATCGGTACCGGCGAGTTCGTCATCATGGGTCTGCTGCCGAATGTGGCGGAGACGTATCAGGTCAGCATCCCAACGGCGGGCTATGTGATCAGCGCCTATGCGCTGGGTGTGGTGATCGGCGCGCCGATCATCGCAATTCTATCGGCCCGGCTGCCGCGCCGCACGCTGCTTCTGGCGCTGATGGGTGTCTTTGCGGTCGGCAACATCCTGTCGGCGATGGCGCCGAGTTTCTGGAGCTTTACCGCGCTGCGCTTCGTCACCGGCCTGCCGCACGGGGCCTATTTCGGGGTCGCCTCGCTGGTGGCCGCCTCCATGGTGCCGCCCAACAAGCGCGCCCGCGCCGTCGGCCGCGTCATGCTCGGGCTGACGATCGCGACGCTGCTCGGCACGCCGCTTGCCACCTTCATGGGCCAGATGCTGTCCTGGCGCTCGGCCTTCTACCTTGTCGGCTTCATTGGTCTCCTGACCGTGGCACTCGTCTGGTTTTTTCAGCCGAGGGACAAGGTGCAGGAAGGCGCCAGCATTCGCCGCGAACTCAGCGCATTCGGCAAGACCCAGGTCTGGCTGACGCTCGGCATTGCCTCGGTCGGTTTCGGCGGCATGTTTTCGGTGTTCAGCTACATCGCCTCCACCACGACGCAAACGGCCGGGCTTCCGGTCACCATGGTGTCGATCGTCATCGCCCTGTTCGGCATCGGCATGAATGTCGGCAATATTGTCGGCTCGAGGCTTGCCGACATTTCGCTGAAGGGCACGATCGGCGGAACGATGGTGTTCTACGTGGCCGTGATGCTGGCCTTTGCGACCTTCGCGCATATCCCTGTTATGCTCTATATCACCGTCTTCCTGGTCGGCTGCGGATTTGCCTGCGGCCCGGCGCTGCAGACGCGGCTGATGGATGTGGCCGCCGACGCCCAGACGCTGGCGGCCGCTTCCAACCATTCGGCCTTCAACATCGCCAACGCACTCGGTGCCTGGCTCGGCGGGCTCGTCATCGCCTGGGGCTGGGGTTTTCAGGCAACCGGTTATGTCGGTGCGGTACTTTCGCTGATCGGGCTCTGCGTCTTCAGCGTGTCGGTCGCTCTGGAACGTAAGGCAAAGCCCTCGGCCTGAGCCAGGAAAGTGCTGGCTCGGTAAAGCGTACCGGCGCTCGTCTGCGCCGACTTGCGGTTGCCGTCGTTACGCGCGATGTATCGTCCTCGATGCCCTGAGCTTGACGAGGAGATTCCATGCGCGCTGTCGGTTTTAGCGAAAACTTGCCGATCACATCCGAAAACGCCCTTCTCGACATCGAGTTGCCGGAGCCCGAGGCCAAGGGGCGCGACCTGCTGGTCGAGATCAAGGCCGTGTCGGTCAATCCTGTCGATACCAAGCAGCGCCGGTTGCAGCCTGTCGAAGCCGGCCAGTACCGCATCCTCGGCTTCGATGCAGCCGGCGTGGTCCGGGCGGTCGGGCCGGATGTGAAACTCTTCAAGCCGGGTGACGAGGTGTTTTACGCGGGCGCGGTCAACCGTCCCGGCACCGATGCGGAACTGCATCTGGTCGACGAGCGGATCGTCGGCAAGAAGCCTTCCAGCCTCTCCTTTGAGGAGGCCGCCGCCCTTCCGTTGACCGCCATCACTGCCTACGAGACGCTGTTTCACCGGATGAAGGTGCAGGACAAGGTAGCGAGCGCCTGGAATGCGGTTCTGGTCATCGGCGGCGCCGGTGGTGTCGGCTCGATTGCCATCCAGTTGCTGCGGGAGCTGACCGACGCGACCGTGATCGGCACCGGCTCGCGGCCGGAAACACAGGACTGGATCCGCACGCTCGGCGCTCACCATGTTCTCGACCATTCCAAGCCGCTGGCAAAACAGATCGCCGGGATGGCGATCGGCAACCCCGCATTCGTCTTCTCGACGACGGAAACCTCCGATCACATCAACGACATCCTCGAGATGATCGCGCCGCAGGGACGACTGGGGCTGATCGACGACCCGAAGGAGCCGATCGATATCCGCCAGTTCAAGCGCAAGGCTTTGTCGATCCATTGGGAGACGATGTTCGTTCGGCCGGTGTTCCAGACCGCCGACATGATTGAACAGTACAAGCTGCTCAATCATGTGTCCGAACTGGTTGATGCCGGCAAGATCCGCACGACGCTGTCCGACGTGATCGGCCCGATCAATGCTGCAAACCTCAAGAAGGCCCACGCCAGGATCGAAAGCGGCACGACGCGAGGCAAGCTGGTTCTGTCCGGCTTCTGACCACGCAGCAACACACACCCCATAAGGTGTATCGATAAAAACTTACACCTTATCACGTTTGCCGTTTGGAGCTATGGTCCAAGCGGGTACGCGCAAAGGGGGTTCTTATGGCGACATCGCAGTCCAATACATTCGGAAATCCGCTGGATATCGTGACCGGGTCCACATGGTTCGGGTATCTGGCCCGAGCCGTCCTGACGTTCATGTTCTGGGGAAGCGGGCTTTCGAAGCTCATCGATTTTCCGGCCGGCGTCGCGGAGATGACGCAGTTCGGGCTGGAACCGGCATTCGCCTTCAACGTGGCCGTCATCATCACCCAGCTGGTGGGTTCGGCGCTTATCATCCTCAATCGCTGGACCTGGCTCGGTGCCGGCGCGCTCGGCGTCTTTACGGCGCTGACGATTCCGATCGTCCACCATTTCTGGACGATGGAAGAGCCGTTCAAGACGCTCGAGTTCTACGTGGTGATGGAGCATATCACCGTGATCGGCGGCCTGATGGTCGTCGCCTGGAAATCACGCTGAAGGGTGTTCAGGTCCACCCATAACATCCACATGCGAAAAGGCCCGCCGCCACGACAATGACGGCAGGCTTCTTACGGATGGCTGCGGCTTGGATCAGGCACTCGCCTGGATGACGACGACCTTTGCGCCGACCTGGACGCGCTGGAAAAGATCGATGACGTCGTGGTTCATCATGCGGATGCAACCGCTCGACATCGCGTGACCGATCGAATCCGGCTGGTTGGTGCCGTGGATGCGGAAATGCGTATCGTTGCCGCCGCGGTAAAGATACATCGCACGGGCGCCGAGCGGGTTGTTAGGGCCGCCCGGCATGCCGCCTGCGAGCGCCCGGTAGCGCGGTTCGCGGCGCTGCATGTTGGCCGTCGGCGTCCAGGTCGGCCATTCGGCCTTGCGGCCCACATAGGCGTTTCCGGAGAGTGCAAGACCGGCGCGGCCGACACCGACGCCGTAACGGATCGCCCGGCCGCCGCCGAGGATGTAGTAGGCCCGGCGCGCAGGCGTATCAACGACGACGGTACCCGCTTCGTAGGAGCTGACATAGTCGACTTCGGTCCGGCGCAGTTCGGGCCTGATCCGATCGATTGGCACCGGTGACAAGGGGAAAGCCTCGCCTGGAAGCGCCGCATAGTTGCGCTGTTCTGGATAAGTGGAAGCGCAGCCGGCCAGCAGAAGCGGCAAACCGACCAGCAGGCCGCGACGGGAAATCGACATGAATGTGTCCTTGGCGAGTCGAGAAGATGACCAAGAATTACGGATATTATGGTTAATGAAGTGATAAGGCGGGTGCGGATCGAGCGAGTTCCATGGCGTATTTGCACCGACAACACCGTGCACGCCCACTGGCGCACGCGACGTTGTTAAGCGCATCATCTGATGTTATTTTTCATGCGAAGGGAGACTGACCATGCGAACGACGATCACCATCGATGATGAACTGCTTATCGATGCAAAGGAACTGACCGGTCTTCAGGAGACATCGGCGATCGTCAAGAAGGCGCTTACGCTTCTCGTTCAAAACGAAGCTGCACGGCGCCTTGCTCTTCTGGGCGGAACGGAACCAGACTTCAGATCAGCGCCCCGCTGGCGGCCGGACGAGCAGTGATTCTGGTCGATACAGTCATCTGGGCCGACCATCTCGGCAAACCAGACCCGAGGCTGATTGCTCTGCTGGAGAATGGACAGGTCTGCACTCATCCGCATGTGATCGGGGAACTGGCGCTGGGGAACATGCGCCAATACGATGTGATCATCGGCTATCTGCATCGGCTGCCGAAATCCGTAACAGCGTCAGATGCGGAGGTTCTGGCAATGATACGGACACAGAAACTGTCCGGCTCAGGCATCGGCTATTGTGACGCGCATCTCGTGGCGTCTCTGTTGTTGACGCCGGATCTGTTGCTTTGGACACGGGACAAGCGGCTGAACGCTGTCGCCCACCGGTTCGGCCGTGACTGGACCTCAGTCTGAAACGCTCCCAGCAAACCTGCGCAGCGATTTGCATCCAGGACTGTGCGGAGGCGCCTCTCTAGATCGCTGTGCGTCCAATTGAACGCACAGCGATTGCTCTGGTCTCCCTCGGCACCTCAAGGATCACATATTCTGATAGACCGGCCCCTCGCCACCCTGCGGCGGCACCCACACGATGTTCTGGTTGGGGTCCTTGATGTCGCAGGTCTTGCAGTGGACGCAGTTCTGCGCGTTGATGACGAAGACTTCCTCGCCGTCCTTTTCCACCCATTCATAGACCCCGGCGGGACAGTAGCGGGTCGAAGGGCCGGCGTAGACTTCGAGCTCGGAGCGCTTCTGCAGGTCCATATCCCTCACCTTGAGATGGACCGGCTGGTCTTCCTCGTGGTTGGTGTTCGACAGAAACACTGACGAAAGACGGTCGAAGGTCAGCACGCCATCAGGCTTCGGATAGTCGATCTTCTTGTGCTGTGCCGCCGGCTCCAGGCTTTGCGCATCGGTCTTGCCGTGCTTCAGCGTGCCGAAGAACGAGAAGCCGAACAGCTGGTTGGTCCACATGTCGAGACCGCCGAGCGCGACGCCGAGACCGGTTCCGAGCTTCGACCAGAGCGGCTTGACGTTGCGCACGCGCCTGAGGTCAGTGCCGATCGCCGTCTGGCGCCATTCGTTCTCGATCTCGACCGGCTCGTCATTGGCGCGGCCGGCAGCAATCGCTGCGGCCAGCTTGTCGGCGGCGAGCATGCCGGAGATGACCGCGTTGTGCGAACCCTTGATGCGGGGCACGTTGACGAAGCCGGCGGAACAGCCGATCAGCGCGCCGCCCGGGAAGGACAGTTTCGGCACCGACTGGTAGCCACCCTCGGTAATCGCACGCGCGCCGTACGAAAGGCGCTTGCCGCCCTCGAACGTGCCGCGGATGGCCGGATGGGTCTTGAAGCGCTGGAATTCCTCGAACGGATAGAGATAGGGGTTCTTGTAGTTGAGGTGGACGACGAAGCCGACTGCGACCGTGTTATCCTCCAGGTGGTAGAGGAAGGAACCGCCGCCGGTCTTCATGCCGAGCGGCCAGCCGAACGAGTGCTGCACGAGGCCCTGTCTGTGGTTCTCCGGCTTGACCTGCCACAGTTCCTTGATGCCGATGCCGTATTTCTGCGGTTCGCGATCCTTGGCGAGATCGAATTTCGCGATCAGCTGCTTGGCTAGCGAGCCACGCACGCCTTCGCCGATCAGCGTGTACTTGCCGAGCAATTCCATGCCGCGGGTGTAAGCCGGACCAGGCTCGCCGTTCTTCTCGATCCCCATGTCGCCCGTCGCGACACCGATCACGGCACCCTGGTCATTGTAGAGCACTTCGGCGGCCGCAAAGCCAGGATAGATCTCGACGCCCAGCGCTTCGGCCTTTTCGGCGAGCCAGCGACAGACGTTTCCGAGCGAGACGATGTAATTGCCGTGATTGTTCATCAGCGGCGGCATGGCGAAGTTCGGCAGGCGGATCGAGCCTGCGGGACCGAGCAGCAGGAACTGGTCGTCGGTCACTTCGGTCTTGAAGGGATGGCCCTCTTCCTCACGCCAGCCAGGCAGGAGCGCATCAATGCCCGAGGGATCGACCACGGCGCCTGAAAGAATATGCGCACCGACTTCGGCGCCTTTTTCCAGAACGACCACCGTCAGATCCGGATTGACCTGCTTCAACCGGATCGCAGCCGACAGGCCGGCCGGGCCAGCGCCAACGATCACGACGTCGAACTCCATGCTTTCACGTTCGGGAAGCGGGTTGGCGGAAAGGTCTTGGGCGTCCATTGCAAACTCCGATGCCGGCCCCTCGCCGGCGCAGTAGGTCTGTTTCTGTCTTGTCAAAAGCGATCCCGCTTGTCGAGGCGCGAAAACGTCTTCCGGCTTGTCATTCGCGCAAAGCACGCTTCCGTTTTCTCAACTTACGTTGACGTACACGTAAATACCGGTTCTGGCGCCAAAGGCAAGTTCTGGCTTTCGCCACTGTTATACCAAAGCTATAAAGCCCCGGCATCCAAATGACCGGTCCAGCGTCGCAACCTGTCGTCGCGCCGTAAGGCCCGTCATGAACCTCGTGCAGAGAAGGAAAGCTTCATGGATCTCGGTATTGCCGGCAAACGCGCGCTGGTACTCGCCTCCTCCCGCGGCCTCGGGCTGGGGATCGCCAAGGCTCTGGCGGCGGAAGGCGCAAACGTCCTTCTGGTCGGTCGCTCGGGCGATCAGCTCGCCGAAAACTGCAAGGCGATCAATGCGCTCGGCAAAGGCAAGGCAGACTGGGTCCGGGGCGACCTCGGCGAAGAGAATTTCGTCGCTTCGATGGTGACGGCCGTTGAGGAAAAGCTCGGCGGCATCGACATTCTCGTCAACAATACCGGCGGTCCAACGCCCGGAACGACTGAGGACATGAGCGCCGACAAGCTCGACACGTTCTTCCAGTCGATGGTGTTGCGCGTCATCACGCTCACCAACACGTTGCTGCCGCAGATGAAGGCGCAAGGCTGGGGTCGCGTTCTGACGGTCGCCTCCTCCGGCGTGGTCGAGCCGATCGCGAACCTCGCGCTGTCGAATACGCTGCGCGGCGCTCTGGTCGGCTGGAACAAGACGCTTGCGACAGAAGTCGCCGGTTCCGGCATTACCGCCAACATGCTGCTGCCTGGCCGCATCCTCACCGACCGGATCGAGGAGCTTGATACGGCCAATGCAAAGAAGCAGGGCAAGACGATGGACGAAGTCCGCGCCGCATCGGTCAAGACGATCCCCGCCGGCCGGCTCGGCACGGTCGAGGAATTCGGCGCTGCCGGTGCCTTCCTCTGCTCGGAAGCCGCAAGCTACATCACCGGATCGATGCTGCGCGTCGATGGCGGAGCCGCCCGCTCGTTCTAACCTGATGAGCCCACTTTGAAGACGACAAGGATCGCGCTAGACTCTGATTCTGGCGCGGTCCACGCCTCCCCCCTCCGACCGGGAAAGTAAACCTCATACCGGGCCTCCGATCATCGAACCGACTGTTCGAGCATCCGCACAAGGAGGGATTGCGAAACACGCTCGCAATAGGAGGTTTGACCATGAAGACGACAGTTCCGATCTACCAGCTGAAACGCAAGGCGAAGCTTCTCGCCCGGCAGACATCCACTCCCCTCCACGCCGCGCTCGACCGGATCGCCATCGAGCAAGGGTACCGGAGCTGGAGCCTGCTATCGGCCAAACATGCCGAAACATCGCCCGCCGAAATCTTGTACCGAAGCCTGAAACAGGGCGACATGCTGCTGGTCGGTGCAAGGCCGCGACAGGGCAAGACGCTGATGGCGCTCAGCCTTGCCATCGAGGCCATGAAAGCCGGCAATAGCGCCTTTTTCTTCAGCCTCGATTATACGCCTGCCGACATTCTCGGGCGCTTTCGCGCGCTTGAGGTCGAGCCTCAGCGCTTCGGAGACCAGTTTTCCTTCGACTGCTCCGATGCGATCAATGCCGGTTACATGATCGAGGCGCTGGAAACCGCTGCAGCCGGTACGCTGGTCGTGGTGGACTATCTGCAACTGCTCGACCAGAGACGCGAAAACCCGCCGCTTTCCGATCAGGTTTCCGTACTCAGTGCCTTTGCCCGAAGGCGTGGCTTGATCATCGTCTTCGTGTCGCAGATCGACCGCGCTTACGACGCGGCTGTGAAGCCCCTCCCCGACATCGCGGATGTCAGGCTTCCCAACCCGATCGACCTTTCACAGTTCAGCCGGACCTGCTTCCTTCAGGGCGGCAGCGTGGCGTTCCGGCCGAACGGGTAAGCGACGGTTAAAGATCGGCGGCAAGCTTCGGCAGGTCGGCGATCAGGCTGTCACGCACAACATAGCTGATCGGCGTGTCGGGATAGCGCTTCACGTCGACCAGCAACCTTGCAAAGATCACGCGGCGGTCGTTCTGCTCGGCCCAGCCGACGAACCAGCCGATCGGACGGGCGTAGTCTGGCTTGCCGTCCTTGCCGCGCAGCCAGCCGGCACCGGTCTTCCCCTGAACGTCCCAGCCGTCGCCGGCTGCAAAATGCGGCAGGATGGCCTGCGTCATGTCGGAAGCCTTTTCCGAGATCGGCAGCTTGCCAGTGAGGAAGCGACGGATGAACGCCACCTGCTGGTCCGGCGAAATTTTCAGCGACGACATCAGCCATGCTTCCGTCAAGCCGTCGGTGCCGGCGGGTCCGCCGGAGACATCGCGGTTGCCGTAACCGAAGTTTTTCACATAGGCCGCGAACCGTTCCTTGCCGAGCTTGCGCGTGATCTCCTGCGAATACCAGACGATCGAATCGCGTTCCCAAATGGTCGGGTCGACATCCTTTTGCTCGCGCTGCGAGCGGTTGAACTTAGCCTGGTATTTCCAGAGCGGCGTCGTCTCGTCGGTGAGGATACCGGCGTCATAGCCCATCATCGCGAGCGGCAGCTTGAAGGTGGATTGCGGGTAGAAAGCCTGATCGCAGGCGCCTTCCCGGTGAACCTGTTGGCCTGTCTTTTCCTCGATCACGACCGTGCAGGCGATCGGTTCGGCAGCATGGGAGGCCACACCGGAAAACATGCACGCAACCGTGATCAACGACAGAAACTTCATTTTCTTCAACACTCTAGCAGTCCTCCTTGGGTAACGCCGGAAAGATCGACCATGAATGTGTAAACATTGAGTTAATTTGAACTTCCGGTTTTGACCCCTCGTCAAGGCGACGCTGTTACAGGCCGCGCTTGATTAGAACCCAAGGGGCATACCGTGTTAATTGACAGCCTTTTCAAAGGCGGATCGAGTTCATCCTCGCCGAGCCAGACGTCTAGTTCTAGCCAGCCGTCCTCTACGAGCCAGACGTCCACCTCAGGCACACAGCCGACAAGCACAACATCCGGCACTTCAGCCGCAACCACCCCGACCAGCACCGAGCAGGTCAAACCGGTCGCGAGCGCAGAACCCGAAACGCAGGTCGACAATAGCGATGACGGCATCTACTCCGCCACGCCTCCGGCGTCGGGTGACGAGACTGCAGAAGCCGAGCCGGTAGCGGCCGATAATGATGAAGCCAGCGAAAGCGTAGGCGACGCAGACGAGTCCGAGACGCCGGTTTCCACCGCGCCGGAAACTGCTGCGACCGGCGATGCAAAGCCTGAAAGCACCGAGACCAGCGGCGCCGAAACAGACCGCGACGCTTCGATGGTTGAAGACGACGACACCGCAGCGCCAACGTCCAGTGCGCCATCGGGCAGCACATCGACCGGAAGCGTGCCGGCAGAAAGCACGATGGAAGCTGAGCCATCCGCTGAACCTGAGGCGGGTGCCGTTCCTCCAGCAAACAGCGCTCCATCAAACAGTGCGCCATCGAACAGCGTGAGTTCCGGCAGCGCGTCTGGCCCATCCTCGTCGGGTCCGGTACAGGCTGGCACGGCATCCACGGCACCGGCGACGGGCTCGAGCACGGGAACGACCGCTTCGTCGTCCAACGCTCCGACCACCGCGTCGACCTCCGTCTCCAAGACGGCTTCTGCCGATCGCGTCGCTGACTTCCTCGACCAGGTCGCTAGGATCCAGACGCGTTTCGGAACGGCAGGTACCAGCGAGGAACAACAGGCTCGCGAACGGGCTTCGGAAGTCGTCCAGAGCCTGATGGTCAGCCAGTTGCTGGACAATATCGTCTCCAAGCAGAGCCAGACGATTGGCACCCTGTTCGGCTCCCGAGACGAGGCCGACACGCTGGAAACGGAGAAGATCTACAGCGCGGCATAAACGCTATCGGCATGGGGTTCAGTCCCTTTCCGCTCTTGCCTTCGTCCGCACCTTGTGCCATCACGCGCCCTCTTGAAAAACGGGGCGCGTTTTCGCGTTCTGTTGCCCTCGGAGGCGGCGCTTCCGGTTCATCATTTTCGACGTAGATTTTTAAGGAGCACGGCCATGGCACGGGCGCTCGGGCTTGATTTCGGCACGACCAATACGGTTCTGGCATTGGCGGACAGCGGCGCCACCACGCATTCGCTGGAGTTTTCCAGCAGCGCCGGCACCACGGATTCAATGCGCACGGCGCTGTCCTTCATGAAGGATGCGAAACTTGGCGCGCAGGCGCTGAAGATCGAGGCCGGTCAGGCGGCGATCCGCCAGTTCATCGACAATCCCGGCGATGTCCGCTTCCTACAGTCGATCAAGACCTTTGCCGCAAGCCCGCTGTTTCAGGGTACGCTGGTGTTTGCCCGCCGGCACATGTTCGAAGATCTGATGGAGATCTTCCTGAAGCGGCTGCAGGCCTATGCGCAAGACAACTGGCCAAGCGAAGTCTCGCGTCTTGTTGCGGGTCGTCCGGTGCATTTTGCCGGCGCCAGCCCGGATGAGAAACTTGCCACCGATCGCTACAACGAAGCGCTGACGCGGCTGGGCTTTCCGGAAATCCACTATGTCTACGAGCCTGTCGCAGCCGCCTATTACTTCGCGCAGAGCCTGAAGAGCGATGCCACCGTTCTGGTGGCCGACTTTGGCGGCGGCACGACGGACTACTCGCTCATCCGCTTCGAGCGTGTCGCCGGCAAGCTCGTCGCCACGCCGATCGGCCATTCCGGCGTCGGCATCGCCGGCGATCACTTCGATGCAAAGATGGTGGAGCATCTGGTGGCGCCAGAGATCGGCAAGGGCACGCATTTCAAGAGCTTCGACAAGCTCCTCGAAGTGCCGTCGAGCTATTACGCCAATTTCTCGCGCTGGAACCAGTTGTCTATCTTCAAGACGACCCGCGAGTTCACCGATCTGAAATCGCTGGTGCGCTCGGCAACCGATCCGGACAAGCTGGAACTCTTCATCGATCTCGTCGATCACGACGAAGGCTATCCGCTCTATCAGTCGATCTCGGCCACCAAGATGGCGCTGTCTGCGTCCGACGAGGCGGAGTTCAATTTCTCGCCGCTCGGCCGGGGTGGCAAGAAGATGGTGAAGCGGACCGATTTCGAAACCTGGATCGCCGACGACCTCGCCCGGATCGAAGGTGCGCTGGACGACGTGCTGACCAAGACAAACACGGCACCTGATGAGGTCGACAAGGTGTTCTTGACCGGTGGGACATCCTTCGTGCCGGCGGTGCGGCAGATCTTCAACCGGCGCTTCGATGCCGGCAAGATCGAGAGCGGCGGCGAACTGTTGTCGATCGCCCACGGTCTGGCCCTGATCGGCGAAAGCGGCGATGTGGAGCAGTGGGCGGCGTAAGCACTCCACGAGGTTCTCCACAGCCGCGGACGGAATCCCATTCCAACCCGAGCCCGACATGCTATAGGGTGCGCATATGAGCCCCACCGCCTCCGAACTCGATCCTGCCGAACTTGCAGCGCTGCTGCATTTCTATGCGGATTCGGGTGTCGACTGGCTGGTCGAGGACGAACCGGTCGATCGCTTCGCGCAGTTTGCCGAGCAGAAGGCGGCAAAGGCGCAAGGGCGAGCGGCACCGAACACTTCGTCACCCTCGCCGCAAGGTGAGCGTGAGGCCTATGCTGGCGGTGGCGATACACCACAGCCGCAGCGTCCCGCGCCACCAGCTCCGCGTCTTACCCCCTCCTCCATGCAGCAGGTCGCCATTCCCGATGGCGGCGCGGTCAATGCCGCGCGTCTTGCGGCAGACGGTGCCGGCACGCTTTCCGAACTGAAGACGGCGCTGGAAACCTTCGGCGGCTGCAACCTGAAACACGGCGCCCGCTCAACGGTGTTCATGACCGGCGATCCGCAATCGCGCATCATGGTGATCGGCCCGATGCCGAATGCCGAAGATGATCGCGACGGCACACCGTTTTCCGGGCGGCAGGGCCAATTGCTCGATCGGATGCTGTCGGCGATCGGCCTGTCGCGCGAGACGGTGCTGCTCACCAACATCATCCCCTGGCGTCCGCCGGGAAGCCGGATGCCGTCCGACGCCGAACTTGAAATCTGCAGGCCGTTCCTCGACCGTCAGATCGCGCTTGCCGAGCCACGCCATCTGCTGCTGCTCGGCAACTTTCCCGCGCGTCTGTTCCTCGGCGACACCGGCACGATCCATTCCATGCGCGGCGAATGGCGCGAGGTCACGGCAGCGGGACTTGCGGTTTCCGCGCTCGCGACGCTTCACCCGCAGGATCTGCTTGCGGCACCGGCCAACAAGGCTCTCGCCTGGCAGGATATGCTGCTGTTCAAAAGCCGCATTTCCGGCACTTGAATGCCCAGAATCTAGGCAGCGGACCGACGATTCGCGTTAATATTACCAATTTGTGAATATCGTTATGCGTGCGCTGCATGTCAGCGCCGCGTTTGCCGCCATTGATGAATCAATGCTGCGCTGCAATATATCATCCTGTCTTGGGAGGACACGGTTTAAGGAACCAAGGCAATGACCACACGCTTTCGTCCGATCCATTCGGGTTTTGAAACCCTCCGCGTTGCCGGCCTCGCGCCGCGCTCCTCGAACGGGTACCACCACTTCGGATCTGCCACGCACGAGCAGATCACGTCGCGCTCGATGAGCCGTCCGGTCGGGATCACCCGTCCGTCCGCCGTCTTCGCAGACTTTCGTGAACGCTGAGGGTATGACGACAATGAAAACCGTTCTGCACCCGATCCGTACGATCCGCGACAGCATTCTCCAGATCAGCTGCGCGGTATCTGCATCCGTCGAGTTTTCTCGCTCAGCGGTGAAGCGCTCCGACGCGGAAACTGCAATTCCGCTGTAAAGCGTCATCCATGTTGGATTGAACTGTCGAGGGCTGCGTCATGCGGCCCTTTTGCGTTTGGGGCATGTTCCTGCAGCACGGGTTCAGTTGGCGGTGCTTGACGCCCGGCGTGCCGCCTTGCGCTCGAGACCCAACCGATGCTCGCGGTAGATGATGAAGATACCGGCGGAAACCGTAATCGCGGTACCGATCAGCGTCGTTGCCGTCGGCACGTCCTCAAACAGCAGATATGACACGGCAATGCCCAGAATGATCGACGTATAGTCGAAGGGTGCGACTGTCGAGACATCGGCAAATCGATAGCTTTCGGTCAGGAAGATCTGCGCTACGCCACCGCATAGCCCGGCCGCGATCAGAAGCAGAAAACTGCTCCAGGGCAGCGACACCCAGCCGAACGGCAGGCTGGCCAGCGACAGAAGCGCGCCGGTCAGCGAAAAATACAGCACGATCGTCGCCGTCTTTTCGGTCTGCACCAGCTGGCGCACCTGCACCATGGCAAGACCGGCCAGCACGGCGGCACAGAGAACCGCGATCGCCCCGAGCGCCTGTTCGGAGGCAAACCCGCCGTCGCGGAGCAGTGTCAGCTTTGGCCATGAGACGACGAGAACGCCAACGATTCCGATCAACACCGCCGTCCAGCGATAGACGCGCACTGTTTCTTTGAGGATGAGCGCTGCAAACACGACGGCCATCAGCGGTCCCGCGTAGCCGATGGCGATCGCTTCCGGCAGCGGCAGGTGGATCAGGCCGTAAAAGCCGAAGGCCATCGACATGATGCCCAGCACACCGCGCTTGAAATGTCCAAAAATGCTCGACGTGTGGAATGCCGGCCATAACTGTCCGAGAACCGACAGGTAGAGCACGATCGGCACGATCCCGAAGGCGGAGCGGTAAAAGGTTATCTGTCCTGCCGGGATGCCGGCGCCTGCGGACTTGATGCAGACCTGCATGGCCACGAAGATGACGACGGAGATGACCTTGAAAAGAATGCCCCGCAAGGGGTTCTGCGCGTCGGCCACCATCATGCACTCTGCAAAAATCACGGTGACGGGACCGTAATCGCAGCACCGTCAGAGAAAAGGATTCGAATACAAATCACAATAACCACATTTCCCGGGGCCGCGACAGGAAATTGACAAAGCACAATCACGAAGCATGATGGCAAGTCAGCTTCCGCGAGGCTGCTCAAGACTGGTACAAAATCGCGTTATCTTAAAGGTGGCTTCAACAATCGTTTAGTATTGCGTGCAATGATCCGCGGCGGCGATGGGGATTGTCGAAAGCTCAATGCGCGCAACCGCGCAGATCCTCGACGCGTTCAATTTGAAGAGCCGGTTCAGGAAAAGTCATGCGAACAGATACGGGCCAGATCGTACATCTGGCAGATTACCGCCCCACTGATTTCGTTCTGGAACGTGTCGACCTCACCTTCGAGCTCGACCCGACGAACACGAAAGTGGATGCCCGGCTGATCTTCCATCGCCGCGAAGGCGTGGATTTGTCCGCGCCGCTGGTTCTCGATGGCGACGAGCTTGCTCTCTCCGGCCTGCTGTTTGACCAAAAGGACGTGCCTGCCAGTCAGTACGATGCCACGCCGGAAAGCCTCATCATCCGTGATCTGCCGGCCGAGGCGCCGTTCGAGATCACCATCACGACCCATATCAATCCGGAAGCCAATACGCAGCTGATGGGGCTTTACCGCACCAACGGCATCTATTGCACGCAGTGCGAGGCCGAAGGCTTCCGCCGGATCACATACTTCCCTGACCGTCCCGACGTTCTGGCGCCCTACACGATCACCATCATCGGTGACAAGGCCGCCAACCCGGTCATGCTGTCGAACGGCAATTTCCTGGGCGGTGCCGGATATGATGAAGGCCGCGCCTTTGCCGCCTGGTTCGATCCGCATCCGAAGCCATCCTACCTGTTTGCTCTCGTCGCCGGCGATCTTGCGGTCGTCGAAGACACGTTCGTGACGATGTCCGAGCGTGAAGTGACGCTGAAGATCTTTGTCGAGCACGGCAACGAGTCGCGCACCGCCTATGCCATGGACGCTCTGAAGCGTTCGATGAAGTGGGACGAGGAGCGGTTCGGCCGCGAATACGATCTCGATATCTTCATGATCGTCGCCGTCTCCGACTTCAACATGGGCGCCATGGAGAACAAGGGGCTCAACGTCTTCAACGACAAGTACGTGCTGGCCGATCCAGAGACTGCAACGGATCAGGACTACGCCAATATCGAGGCGATCATCGCCCACGAATACTTCCACAACTGGACCGGCAACCGCATCACCTGCCGCGACTGGTTCCAGCTGTGCCTGAAGGAAGGCCTCACGGTCTATCGCGACCACGAATTCTCGGCCGACCAGCGCTCGCGCCCGGTCAAGCGCATCGCCGAAGTGCGCCATCTTCGCTCGGACCAGTTCCCGGAGGATGGCGGCCCGCTCGCCCACCCGGTCCGCCCGACGACCTATCGCGAGATCAACAATTTCTACACGACGACGGTCTACCAGAAGGGGTCCGAAGTCACCGGCATGATCGCCACGCTGCTCGGCAAGGACGATTTCAAGGCCGGCATGGATCTCTATTTCGAACGGCATGACGGCCAGGCCGTCACCGTCGAGGACTATGTGAAATGCTTCGAGGACGTGAGCGGCCGGGATCTCACCCAGTTCTCGCTCTGGTACTCGCAGGCTGGCACGCCGCTCGTCAACGTCTCGACCGAATACGACCAGGCATCCGCCACGTTCAAGCTATCGCTCGAACAGATGGTGCCGGCAACGCCCGGCCAGCCCGACAAGCAGCCGATGCACATTCCGCTGTCCTTCGCGCTGATCCTCGACAATGGCACCATTGCCGATGCAACATCCGTCAAGGGCGGCGAAGTCACCGGTGACGTGCTGCATCTGACCGATCGCCGCCATACCTTCACCTTCACCGGCATCGCGTCGCGGCCGGTCCTGTCGCTCAACCGTTCGTTCTCGGCGCCGGTCAACATCGCCTTTACCCAGACGCCGGCCGATCTTGCGCATATCGCTCGTCACGACACGGATCTGTTTTCGCGCTGGCAGGCCCTGACGGATCTCGCCATCCCGAACCTTACCAAGGCTGCCCGCGATGCGCGGGAAGGCCACGACGTCACCTGCAACCCGGCCCTGATCGAGGCACTTCTCGAAGCCGCCGGCGACGACACGCTGGAGCCCGCCTTCCGCGCCCAGGTTCTGGCGCTGCCGAGCGAAGCCGATATCGGTCGCGAACTTGGCGGCAACAACGATCCGGAGGCGATACACACGGGCCGCACCGCCGTGCTGAAGCTCATCGGTGATGCCGGTGTAGAGCTGTTCAAGCGCCTGTTTACCGAGATGAAGGCAGAGGGTGCCTATTCGCCGGATGCCGAAGCCGCCGGCAGGCGTGCGCTGAAATCGGCGGCGCTGACCTACCTCGCCTATGCCGAAAACAGCCCGCAGCGCGCGGCCGAAGCCTTCAGTGCCGCCGACAACATGACGGAACTCTCGCAGGCGCTCACACTGCTTGCCCATCGCTTCCCGGAAGCCTCGGAAACGACGGGTGCGCTCGCAAGCTTCCTGACGCGGTTCGACGCAAACCCGCTGGTCATCGACAAGTGGTTCTCGCTGCAGGCGACCATGCCCGGCGAAGATGCGCTGGCACGGGTGAAAGCGCTGATCGACCATCCGCGCTACAATGCCGGCAATCCGAACCGTGTTCGCGCACTGGTCGGCATGTATGCCTTCTCGAACCCGACCGGCTTCAACCGCCGCGACGGCGAAGGCTACCGGTTCCTCGCCGGACAGATCCTCGAGATCGATCCGAAGAACCCGCAACTTGCCGCCCGCATCCTCACCTCGATGCGCTCATGGCGCTCGCTGGAGCCGACCCGCGCCGACCAGGCCCGCGACGCTTTGATGACGATTGAACGCAGCCCGTCCCTTTCGACTGACGTGCGCGACATCGTTGAGCGTATGCTGAAGGGCTGAGACAATCTTCGTGCAAAATGACATCCGCGTCGGCTGCCTGCCGGCGCGGATATTTTTTGCGCCGATTTGGCACATTTTGGTACATCTTGCTTGACGGGGCTTGATAACTCGCATCCTGAAAAGCGTTACCCAGACACCTGATTTGCGGATCCTCTCAGGCGTAAATGCGTCGACTATCATATGGTTAACGAAATGTTACCAACCCTCTGGACACAGAGAATCACTCTGTGATTCATTAGGTCAGATTCGAGCGGCGGCGCAGCGAATCACGACGAGGGATCGGATGACGATGATATCGGGCGTGCAGCGGGAAACCGAGGCCGGGGGATGGTTGCGCTTCAAGTTTCCAGGCTTCAGCAGCCTTGGACGGACGGCTCCGGAGGAAGCTCAGCTTTCCGTCCGGCCGATCGCACAGCAGACGCCGCGCGTCGAGCTGGTGCTGAAGCGTTCCATTCCAATTCTGATCCTTATCTTTCTTGCCGTCGTTGCCGCATCGCGCATTATGGGGATCGTGGGCGAGCATGGCCGGATGGAAGATGCCGCGCGCCAGTCCGCGTCACTGATGTCCGCGACCGCATCCGCCGCTTTCTCCGGACAGGAATCGCTGTTTGCTGCAGCCGATCGCCAGACTGCCCAAGCGCGTCTCTCGACATTCCTCGGCCAGGACAAGCTGGAGCGGGGCGCTGTCGTGCTCTTTACCGATACGACCGGCCGGATCTTCGGCGGCATCGGCGATACCGGCAGCTATCTCGGCAAGCGTCTTTCCTCGGTTCTTCCCGAAACCGCAGCCATGCGCCGCGTCGGCGGGTCGGGCACGGTCATCGAGACCTTTTTCGGTGATGTCCCCTACTATGCGTCGATCAAGCCAATCGGCAACGACGGTGCGCTGATCGTAGCGGCCCATTCGCTGGAGACGACGAACGAATTCGTACGTGGCGAAGTCTCGCTCAGCGTCACGATCTTTGCCGGCATTTCGGCCATCCTGCTGGTCATCCTCTATGCCTACTATGCGCAGGTGAAGCGCGCCCGCGATGCCGACGAGACGTTCGTGCAATCGAACCTGCGCATCGAGACGGCGCTGTCGCGCGGTCGCTGCGGCCTGTGGGATTTCGACGTTACTAACCGGCGCCTGTTCTGGTCGGGCTCGATGTACGAGATGCTCGGCTTCCCCCCGGTCGGCAACGTCGTGTCCTTTACCGATGCGGCGCGGATGATGCACCCGACCGATGGCAACCTCTACGCACTCGCCCGCGCCATCAGCCGCGGCAATGCCAAGCAGGTGGACCAGGTCTTCCGCATGCGCCACGCCGCCGGCCACTATGTGTGGATGCGCGCTCGTGCCCAGGTCGTGCGGATGGCAAACGGCCGCACGCACGTCATCGGTATCGCCATGGACGTAACCGAGCAGCACCGGCTTGCCGAACGCTATGCAGAAGCCGACCAGCGCCTGGCCGACGCTATCGAGTGCACGTCGGAAGCCTTCGTGCTCTGGGACAAGAACGACCGCCTGGTGATGTGCAACACTCACTTCCAGCAGGCCCACGGTCTTCCGGACTCAGTCCTCGTCCCCGGCACCGAACGCAGCACCGTGCTTGGCGCCTCTGCGCGTCCGGTGATCGAACGCCGCGTCGCCGATCCCGACCGCAGCGGCCTGTCGCGCACCACCGAAGTGCAGCTTGCCGACGAACGCTGGCTGCAGATCAACGAACGCCGCACCCGCGATGGCGGCACTGTTTCCGTCGGCACCGACATCACCCTGCTCAAGCGTCACCAGGAACGTCTGCGCGATTCCGAGCGCCGCCTGATGGCGACGATCGGCGATCTCTCCGCCTCGCAGA
Source organism: Rhizobium sp. PvP014 (assembly GCF_017876855.1). Taxonomy (NCBI): domain Bacteria; kingdom Pseudomonadati; phylum Pseudomonadota; class Alphaproteobacteria; order Hyphomicrobiales; family Rhizobiaceae; genus Rhizobium; species Rhizobium sp. PvP014. The sequence continues at coordinate 340,120 of NZ_JAGIOT010000002.1, read as the reverse complement.
AGAAGCTCGAGCGCCAGAAGGAAGAGCTTTCGACCGCCAATGCCAATTACCAGGCGGAAAAGGAACGCGCCGAGGCCGCCAACAAGGCGAAGTCGGAATTCCTCGCCAACATGTCCCACGAACTCAGAACGCCGCTCAACGCCATCCTCGGCTTTTCCGAGATCCTCGTGAACGGCATGTTCGGCCCGCTCGGATCCGCCAAATACAGCGAATACTCCCGCGATATCCACGACAGCGGCAAGCATCTCCTCAACGTCATCAACGATATCCTCGACATGTCGAAGATCGAGGCCGGTCACATGCTGATCCAGTCGGAGCCCGTCAACCTGACGCCGCTGATCGAGGAAAGCCTGAGGCTGACGGCGGTGGTCGCGCAGGAAAAGCAGATCGCCATCCGCCAGTGCCTGTCGCCTTCCCTCGACATGATCGGCGATCGCCGGGCGCTGAAACAGGTGATGCTGAACCTCCTCTCCAACGCCGTGAAATTCACCGACGAAGGCGGCCGCATCGAACTGCGCGCAAAGCCGATCAGCGGCGGCATCGTGCTCACCATCGCCGACACCGGCATCGGCATCCCCAAGGCATCGCTGTCGAAGATCGGCCAGCCCTTCGAACAGGTGCAGAGCCAGTATGCCAAGAGCAAAGGCGGCTCCGGCCTCGGCCTCGCCATCTCCCGCTCGCTGATCACCCTGCACGGCGGCACGATGCGGATCCGGTCCGTCATGGGCAAGGGAACCGTGGTGTCGATCCACATCCCTCAAAGCGATGTGGTCCAGTTTACGGCAAAGAAGGTGGCTTGAGGAACACCACACTATCAATCCCAGATTGCAATTGACTCGCCCATACACACCTGCGACCTTCTCATCTGTTGAAAGAGATCACCTGTAAGCAGCGCTGCAGACGCCCGTATTCCCAAGCTCTGCGAAATTGCTGACGACACGCGAGCAGCGCTTGCGATGATCAACGTCAAACTGGATTCGAAGCCGGATCAGGGTTGGATCATCAATATTACCTGTGTGATCTTCGGGCTGGTGCTGGCAGCAATCGCTGCGACAGCCGGGATATTCACTCTGATCAGATGATCATCTCGGTCAGAACCGGCAGAGGGGGCTCAGGCTCTCACCACCTTCTCGAAAACCTTCCGCACCGCCTTGGATAGCCGCTTTACCTCGCCCTCGAGCGTTGACAGGTCCGGACAGTCTCCAGCCCGGCAGATGCGCTCCACGAGACCGGATGGCGCATCCTTCGGCTCGAACGGGCCGTCGACGCAGAGCCTGATGATCTGCGACAGTTCGCTGAACAACCTGATTGCCTCAAGGCAGGTATCGAGGTCACCGGGCGTCATCAGGTCGTGGCCTAACAGTTCCAGCAACTCGCCGGTCGTCGAGCCGTAGGTGGGGACGGTGATGTCCCTCTCGGGTGCGACAAGCCGAAGGTACTGGGCCAGAAACTCGATATCGATCAACCCACCGGGTATCAGCTTCAGATCCCAGCTATCGCGCGGCGGCTTTTCCTTGCCGATCAGGACCCGCATCTCTGAGACGTCCTTGGCGATCTGGCCGACATCACGGCTTGCCGACAAAACGTCGTCGATCACGTCCCTCACCTCGTCCTGAAGGCTTGTGTCAGCGCAGACAAGCCGCGCCCGCGTCAGCGCCATATGCTCCCAGGTCCAGGCCTCCTCGCGCTGATATTTGCCGAAGGCACCGATGCGGGTGGCGACCGGTCCCTTGTTGCCGGAGGGACGCAGCCGCAAATCCACCTCGAAGATCACGCCTTCCGCCATCGGCGCCGAAAGTGCTGCCACCAGCCGCTGCGTCAGGCGCGTGAAATAGCGTTGCGCATCAAGCGGCCGCGGGCCATCGCTTTCCGCGACCGCGCTGTCATAGTCGTAGAGAAGGATGAGATCGACATCGGAGCCGGCGGTCAGTTCGAATGAGCCGAGCTTGCCCATGCCGAGCACGGCCAGCCGACCGCCCGGATAGGCGCCATGCGCCGCCTCGATTTCGGCTGTTACCGCAACCAGGGCCGCCTCGATCAGGAGATCGGCGAGATGGGTAAAGGCGCGACCCGCCTCCTCTCCGGAGATCGACCCGGTCAGCAACCGGATCCCGATCAGGAAACGATGCTCGGCCGCAAAGATCCGCAGACGGTCCAGCCGGTCCTCGTAGTGCCGCGAGCTTGCCAGAAACGCCGTCAGCCGCGAAGCGAGAAAGTCGCGGGTGGGGATCTCCGCCATCAGCCCGGGATCCAGCATGCCGTCGAACACATGCGGTTTGGAGGCGACGATATCGGCCAGCCGCGGCGCGGAGGCCATGATCGTCACGATCAGCGAGAGAAGAAGCGGGTTGTTGCCGATCAGCGAGAACAGCTGGATGCCGGCCGGCAGACCTTTGAGGAAACTGTCGAACCGCAGCAGGGCCTCGTCGGCGCGGCGGCTTTCGCCGATCGCCTTCAAGAGCGCCGGCATCATCTCCGTCAGCCGCTCGCGGGCTTCCGATGACTGCGTTGCCCGGTAGCGACCGGAATGCCAGGTCCGGATCACCCGGCTCATGTCGGCCGGACGCTCGAAACCGAGCCGCCCAAGCGTCTCGAGCGTATCGGGATCGTCCTTCTGGCCGGTGAAGACGAGATTGCCTTCGTAGTTTCCGCCCTGCGAAGAAAGCTTTTCCTCCTGTTCGAACAACCGCGAATAGCGCTTCTCGACGGTCCTCAGAATGGCTTCGAGCCGCGTCGAAAATGCCGCAACGCTGTCGAAACCGAGCATGAAGGCAATGCGCTTCAGTTCCGCTTCGGTGGTCGGCAGCCGATGCGTCTGCTCGTCATGCACCATCTGGATGCGGTGCTCCACATCGCGCAGAAACCAGTAGGCATCGGTCAGAGCCGCCGCGATCTCCGGCCTGATCCATTTCGCCTCGGCCAGCCCCTTCAGCGCCGCCTCGGTCTCGCGCGTGCGCAAGGCGGGCATGCGGCCGCCTGCGATCAGCTGCTGGGTCTGCGCAAAAAACTCGATCTCGCGAATGCCGCCCCGGCCAAGCTTGATGTCATGGCCTTTGACGGCAATCGCACCGTGGCCCTTGTGAACGTGGATCTGGCGCTTGATCGAATGGATGTCGGCAATCGCCGCATAATCGAGATATTTGCGGAACATAAAGGGCGTCAGCAGCTTGAGAAAGCCTTCGCCCGCTGCGATATCGCCTGCCACCGGCCGCGCCTTGATAAAGGCCGCCCGTTCCCAGTTCTGCCCCCTGCCCTCGTAATAGATCAGCGCCGCATCCATCGACACGGCAAGCGGCGTCGAGCCCGGATCGGGCCTCAGCCGCAGATCAGTGCGGAACACATAGCCGTCTGCCGTGCGCTCCTGCAGAATGCGGATCAGCCGCCTCATCATCCGCCCGTAGGTCTCCGATGCGTCGAGCGGGTCGGAGAGAATGCCGGCTTCCGGATCGTAGAACACGACGATGTCGATATCGGAAGAGTAGTTCAGCTCGCGGCCACCCAGCTTGCCCATGCCGAGCACGATCAGGCCCGACCCGCGGCTCGGCTCCGTCGGGTCGACGAGCCGGAGCTTGCCGCTCTCATGCGCTGCCAGAAGCAGATGATCGATCGCCGCCGCCGTAGAAGCCTGCGCAAACTCGCTCAGCCAGCGCGTCGTATCCCGTGCCGAGAAGATGCGGGCAAGATCTGCGAGCGCCAGCAGAAACCCGAATGCCCGCTTGGCGTTGCGCAGCGCCGTCATCACCTCGTTCTCGGACGGGACCCTTGCATCCACCGGTCGCCAGGCGTCTCGCGCTGCGTCAACCAGCGCGGCCAGCGCATCCTCGACCTGCCCGTCGATCGCACCGGCCAGGAGCTTAGGCCTGATCGAAGCCACATCGCGGAGAAACGGTGACAGCGAGAACGCTGCGACAAAAAAGGCCTTGAGCGGCCCATCGGCCTTGACGAGTTCAGCCACGGAAGGCTCGGTCTTGCCGATCTCCTTCAACAGGGAAAGCGCAAGCTTGGCCTCCGCCTGGTTCAGCGGCCGGATCACACCAGCCGCTACGTCGTCGAGCCGGTTTCCGGTCTCCATTCTTTTCCTCCCGCGCTCCGCCAGCCTAGCCCTTCACCACCGGAAACACCATGGTCACCGTCAAGCCGGGAGCCTCAGTGCTCGCCTCGTCGGTCGCGGAGAGCTCCAGCCTTCCGCCATGCAGCCCCATCACTGCCTCGACCAGAGACAGGCCGAGACCCGTTCCGGGCTTGGAACGACTGGCATCCAGCCGGAAGAACCGCTTCGTCACCTCTTCGCGCTTGTCCGCTGGCACGCCCGGACCGTTGTCGCACACGGACAGCCGGATCAGCCCGCCCACTGAGGACAGTTTCACCTTGATCTCGGGAACACCGCCGGCTTCAGCAGCGTATTTGATCGCATTGTCCAGCAGATTGAAGATCGCCTGGCCGATCAGTTCGCGGTTGCCGTTCACGGAAAGACCGGGCTCGATCTCCGTCACCAGCGCCAGCCCCACCTCGTCGGCCACCGGTTCGTAAAGCTCGGCACAGTCGGCAGAGGCGGCAGAAAGATCAACGTCAGACATTTCCGCCGCCATCGAGCCCGCCTCGACCCGCGAGATCATCAGAAGCGCGTTGAAGGTCCGGATCAGCTGGTCGCTTTCGCCGATGATCCCCTCCAGCGCGTGACGGCGCACGTCCTCGCGGTCTTCCGAAAGCGCATCGGCCGCCTTGTTGCGCAGCCGTGTCAGCGGCGTCTTCAGATCGTGGGCGATGTTGTCGGAAACCTGCCTCAGTCCCTCGTTGAGCTTCTCGATCCGGCCGAGCATGGCGTTCAGCGATTCCGACAGCCGATCGAACTCGTCGCCGGAGCGGCCAACCGGCAGTCGCTGCGACAGGTCGCCCGCCATGATCTTCTGGCTCGCGGCCGACATCCGGTCGATGCGTTTGAGCGCATTGCGGCCGATGCCGAACCAGATCACGAGAGCACCGAGCCCCATGATCGCCAGCGCCACCATCAGCGCCTGGCGCACGATATAGCGGAAACGGCTGGGATCACCGAGATCGCGGCCGATCATGATCCTGAGCCCGTTGTCGAAGCGCAAGACGTTGGCGATCGCAAGATGCCGCCGCGCGCCCTGGTTCTCGGAATATGGTGTGTAGCCGAACGGCATGTCCGTCCAGCCTTCCTTGTCGAGAACGCCCGGCTGCACGGAGGCGACATTGCCGGCCAAAATATCGCCGCTCGGGCCGGCAATCACATAGAGATTGGCGCCGGGCTGGCGGGCGCGCCGCTCCATGATGCGCAGCAGAAGGTTGATCCCGCCGCGATCATAAGCGCGCTGAATGTCCTGGATTTCCTCCTGGATCGTCTGGCGCGTCTGCTGCACCAGCGTCTTTTCGGAAAGCGCTGTCACGTAGAACACCAGAAACGCGGCGCAGAGCGCAAAGAGCAGGATGTAAAGTGCCGAAAGCCTGACCGCCGTGGAGCGGAACATCAGCCTGGCGCGGTTTACGATACGGGCAAACACGAAGGCTTACCCCTCGTCCTTGATCATGTAGCCGGCACCGCGAATAGTCTTCAGCAGCGGCTTGTCGAAATCCTTCTCGATCTTCGAGCGCAGCCGCGACACATGCACGTCGATCACATTGGTCTGCGGGTCGAAATGGTAGTCCCAGACGTTTTCGAGAAGCATCGTGCGGGTCACCACCTGGCCGGCATTCTTCATCAGATATTCGAGAAGACGGAACTCGCGCGGCTGCAGCAGGATCTCCTTGCCGGCGCGCTTCACCTCGTGGGACAGCCGGTCGAGTTCCAGATCGCCGACCCGGTAGGCCATATCCTGTTCCGGCGTGCCCTTGCGCCGGCCGAGAACCTCGACACGCGCCAGAAGCTCGGAGAATGCATAGGGTTTTGGCAGATAGTCGTCCCCGCCGGCGCGCAACCCGGTCACCCGGTCGTCCACCTGGCCAAGCGCCGAGAGGATCAGCACCGGCGCATTGACGCCGCGCTTGCGCAGTTCCGAAATCACCGAGAGACCATCGCGCCGCGGCAGCATGCGGTCGATCACCATCACGTCGTAGGAATTCTCGGTTCCCATGAACAGGCCGCTTTCGCCGTCGCTTGCATGGTCGGCAACAATCCCTGCCTCGCGAAAGGCCTTCGTCATGTAGGCCGCAGCCTCGAGATCGTCTTCAATCACCAGAATCTTCATGTGCGGGACAATAGCGTCGCTTGCGATTTTTGCACCAGCGGAATCATCGGAACTGCCGGATTGTGGGATGATCGTCTGCATCTTGAAACTCCATGAACGGTGAAGGGCGCCGACCGTTGCCGGTGGCGCCCTTCATGAGGTCGTCTGGGAGGACCAACCTATTGGGAACCAGTCGCTGACATCAGCTTTCGTCGATCGGCAGGGCCACGAAGCGGCTGGTGCCACCGGCTTCCACCTGGAACAGCGCACGGGTGCGGCCGTCCTTGCGGGCCTGCTCGATCACCTTGCCGATGTCATCGGCGGTAGCGACCTTGCGGTTGTTCACCGACAGGATCTTTTCGCCGTTCTTCAGGCCGCGGGCCGCGGCTTCGCTGTCCGGGTCCACTTCGGTCACGGCAAGGCCGGAACCGTCTTCTGCCGGCGCAACGGTGATGCCGAGCGAGGCGAGCGCCTTGCTGGTCGAGGGAACCGGCGCATCCGGCTGCTTCGGTTCGGCCGAAGCCGCCTCGTCGCTTGCCATGTTGCCGAGCGTCACGGTGACGTCTTGCATCTTGCCTTCGCGCCACAGATCGATCTTCACCTTGGCGTCAGGGCCAAAGCCTGCGATGCGGCGCGACAGTTCGCGGGCATCCTTGATTGCCTGACCGTTGACGGCGGTGATGATGTCACCTTCCTTGATGCCGGCCTTCTGGCCTGGAGAACCTTCCTGCGGAGCAACGACAAGCGCACCGGCCGCTTCCTTGAGGCCAAGCGAGTCCGCGATATCCTGCGTCACCGGCTGGATCTGAACGCCGAGCCAACCGCGGGCAACCTTGCCGTCCTTCATCAGGTCGTTGATCACGTCCTTGGCAGTGGAGGCCGGGATCGCGAAGGCGATGCCGACATTGCCGCCCGACGGCGAGAAGATCGCGGTGTTGATGCCGACCACCTGGCCGGAAAGGTCAAACGTCGGGCCGCCGGAATTGCCGCGGTTCACGGCCGCATCCACCTGGATGTAGTCGTCGTAAGGGCCGGAGCCGATGTCGCGGCCACGGGCCGAAACGATGCCGGCAGTCACGGTACCGCCAAGGCCGAACGGGTTGCCGACAGCCACGACCCAATCGCCGACGCGGGTCTTGGTGTCGTCGGCAAAGGACACGTAGGTGAACTTGCGGCTGGTGGCATCGACCTTCAGCAGCGCCAGATCGGTGCGGCTGTCGCGGCCGACCAGCTTGGCTTCGAGCTCGGTGCCGTCGTTGAGGACGACCGTGTAGGCCTGACCGTCCGAAACGACGTGGTTGTTGGTGACGACATAGCCGTCTTCGGAGATGAAGAAGCCGGAGCCCTGTGCGGTCGGGCGCAGGTGATGCGGACGGTTCGCGCCCGGGCCACCACGCTCGGCGCGGTCACGTGGACCGGCACCGGGGCCGCCGTTCGGGCCACCGGGAGCATCGGGGCCGCCCTGGCCGCCCTGGCCGCCGAATTCCTTGAAGAAGCGCTTCAGCGGATGGTCGTCGGGCAGCTGGTCAAAGCCGCGGCCGCCGAAGTTGAAGGAAAAGTTGTTGCCGCCTTCATCGGCAGTCTCCTGCGGCTCGTCCGACTGAACGCGAACGGACACGACGGCGGGCGATACGGCGGAGACCACGTCGGCAAAGCTCGGCGCCTGGGGCGCGGTCACGCTGACGGGGGCCGCGAAGGATGCGGTCACCTGGGCCGGAATGCCGGTCGACAGCATGACGGCCGCAAGGCCGGCTACGGTGGAAGTCTTGAGAACCGTCTTCAGGGAGGGACGTTTAATGGTGCGCATCTGAGCTACCTTCTTCTTCTCGTCAGTCTTGGTGTTGCCGGAGGTCCGGCGGCGGTGGTTGAGAAGAGATATAGGAGCCTGCACCTTAACTGCACGTGTCGGCGGCATGAATTGTTGGTAATGTTCGAGATTCTTGCAGCCTTGAGAAACGGCAGGCCTTACCGCTTCAACAACTCGTCGATCCGCTTCTTTTCGGCATCTGTCAGAGCCGCGATGGAGCGTGTGTTTGGCCGGGTCCGGATAAAGACGAACAGCGCGACGATGCCGATCACCAGCGCTCCGATCGGCAGCGCCCAGAGAATGATCGTCCTTGCGCTCACACGCGGATTGAGCAGCACGAACTCGCCGTAGCGGGAGACGACATAATCGATCACCTGCCCGTCCGTATCCCCATCCGTCAACCGCTCGCGCACCAGCACGCGAAGATCACGGGCAAGCTCGGCATTGCTGTCGTCGATCGACTGGTTCTGGCAGACCATGCAGCGCAACTGCGTGGAAATCTGCCGCGCCCGCTGTTCCAGCGCCGGATCCTTGAGGATCTCATCCGGATTGACGGCGAAGGCGGGAGGCGGTGCGAGTAGCAGGAAGAGCGCAAGCAGCACTTGCCCTGATCTGCGCCAACCCCATCCGCCCCTCATCCGGCTGCCGCCACCTTCTCCCAGCAAGCGGGGCGAAGGACGCAAGCGGCGCTCTTCCAACCACAAGCGGGGCAAGTCCCCTCTCCCCGCCTGCGGGGAGAGGGCTAGGGTGAGGGGCACTCTCGACAGAAAACGCATCATTCCGCCGGCTCCAGCCCACCCTTCGGCGTCACCACCTTCGGCCGCTTGGCCGGCGCGCCGACCCTCAGCCTGCGATCGGACAGCGACACGAACCCGCCCATCATCATGATCAGACATCCGCCCCAGATGCACAGGATGAACGGCTTCCACCAGATGCGCACAACGATGCCGCCGCTATCCATTGGGTCGCCGAGCGACACATAGAGCTGGCTCAAACCGAAGGTGAGGATGCCCGCCTCAGTCGTCGGCATGCGCCGCGCCGTATAGAGCCGCTTCGAAGACCAGACGTCGGCAACAGCAGCCCCGCCCTTGCGAGCCGTGAAATGCCCGCGGCTTTCGGTGTAGTTCGGCCCGACGGCATCGCGGAACCCGTCGAAGGTCAGCGAATAGCCACCGGCCTCGGCCGTCTGGCCCTGCTTCATCTCAACCACCGTTTCGGTGCCGAATGTCGTTGCCGCAAAAATCCCGAGCACGGTGACGCCCATCCCGAAATGCGCGAGTGCCGTTCCGAACGCCGAACGCGGCAGGCCCCTCACGCGTCGAAGGCCTGTCGCGAACCCGACCTTGCCGAAATTGCCGCGATACCAGAGATCGGCGATCGCGCCGAACATGCCCCAGAAACCGAGCGCCAGCCCGAAGATCGACAGGACCGGCCCTCCGCCCTGGAAATAAGCGAAGGCGAGACCGGCGGCGAGCGACAGTCCGGCAAACACGTAGAGCCGCTGCAGAGCGCCCAGCAGATCTCCGCGCTTCCAGGCCAGCACCGGGCCGAACGGCACGGCGATCAGAAGCGGCAGCATCAGTAACCCGAAGGTCATGTTGAAGAAAGGTGCGCCGACGGAGATCTTTTCGCCGGTCAGCGTCTCCAGCACCAGCGGATAGAGCGTGCCGGTCAGAACAGTGGCAGTTGCCACGGTCAGGATCAGGTTGTTCAGCACCAGCGCGCCCTCGCGCGAGATCGGCGCAAACAGTCCGCCCGCCTTCAGGCTCGGCGCCCGCCAGGCAAACAGCGAAAACGCACCACCGATAAATACCGCAAGGATGCAGAGAATGAAGATGCCGCGGGTCGGGTCGGACGCAAACGAATGCACCGAGGTCAGCACGCCCGACCGCACCAGGAAGGTTCCAAGCAGCGACAGCGAGAAGGTCATGATCGCCAGAAGCACCGTCCAGATCTTCAGCGCCTCACGCTTTTCCATCACCAGTGCCGAATGCAGCATCGCGGTGCCCGCAAGCCACGGCATGAAGGAAGCATTCTCGACCGGATCCCAGAACCACCAGCCGCCCCAGCCGAGTTCGTAATAGGCCCAGTAGGAGCCCATCGCGATGCCTGCCGTGAGGAATGTCCAGGCCGCCAGCGTCCACGGCCGCACCCAGCGCGCCCAGGCGGCATCGATACGCCCCTCGATCAGCGCCGCGACGGCAAACGAAAAGCAGACGGAAAAGCCGACATAGCCGAGGTAAAGCAGCGGCGGATGGATGGCGAGGCCGAGATCCTGCAAAACCGGGTTGAGGTCCTGCCCTTCCGCAGGTGCGGGGTCGAGCCTCAGAAACGGGTTGGACGAGAGCAGGATGAACAATAGGAAGGCCGAAGAGATCCAGGCCTGCACGGCCAGAACATTGGCCTTCAGCGTATCGGGCAGATTTCCGCCGAACCATGCCACCAGCGCCGAGAACAAAGCGAGGATCAGCAGCCAGAGCAGCATCGACCCCTCGTGATTGCCCCAGACGCCGGAGAATTTGTAGAGCATCGGCATCATCGAATGGGAGTTTTCCCAGACGTTCTTGACCGAAAAATCCGACACCATGTAGGCCCAGGTCAGTGCCGCAAACGAGATGACCACCAGAGCGAACAGCGTCAGCGATCCGGTCGTTGCCAGCGCCATCATCGCGGGATCGCGACGCCTGGCACCGATCATCGGCAGGGTGGACACGATCAGCGCGGTGGCAAGCGCCAGAACCAGCGCGTAATGGCCGATCTCGACAATCATTGTCTGGTCACTCCCTCGGCGGACGTCCCCGGCATATGCAGCATCACCTGCGGCTTGCCATCGGTCTTGGTTTCCGGCTGCGCCGCATCCTTTTTCGGCGCCATGCCCTTGCCGGTGCCGTCTTCCCAGACACCGTCCTTCTTCAGACGGTCGGCCACTTCCTTCGGCATGTAATTCTCGTCATGCTTGGCCAGCACGCTGTCGGCGGTAAACCGGGTGCCGCCGTCAAACACGCCTTCGGTCACCACGCCCTGCCCCTCGCGAAACAGGTCGGGCAGAATGCCGGTATAGCTGACATCGACCTTGCCGGTGCCGTCGGTCACGGTAAAGCTCACCGTCGATCCCTGGCCGCGCCTGACCGATCCCTCTTCCACCAGCCCGCCGAGCCTAATGCGTGTTCCCGGCTGGATATCAGTCTTGGCCAGATCGCCCGGCATGAAGAAATACGCGACCGACTGCGAGAAGGCGAACATGACCAGCAGCACTGCGATCGTGACGAAGCTCATGCCGCCCAGAATCACCGCCATGCGTTTCTGCTTGCGTGTCATGGTCTTGCTCCTCCCGGCGCCGGCGATGCATCCGCATCGAGCCCGATATCCTTGCCAAGCGCCAGCAGACGCTTGCCATCATTGCCGTCAGGCGGAAACTGCGCCAGTCCGGTCGAAAGTGCGTCGCGGGCCTTTGCCTCGTCGCCCAGCACCGCATAGGAGCGCACCAGCCGCAGCCAGCCCTCGATATTGTCGGGCTCGTCCTTGAGCTTTGCGGCGAGACTGTCGACCATGCCGGCAATCATCGCCTTGCGATCACCCTGCGACAAGTCCTGCGCTGCCGCAACATCTTCCTGTGTCGGCCCTCCGAGCGAAGGGGCCGCAGGCTTTGCCGCCAAAGGCGTCCCGCCGTTCTTGACGATATGTTCGTCGAGCAGACCCTTCCACGGCGCATCGGCAGGGGTTGCGCTCGCAAGCTCCTCGAAGGCCGCGCGTGCCTCGTCCTTCCTCCCGCCCTGCTCAAGCCCGAGTGCTGCATAAAAGCGCGAGCGCGGGTCAGCCGGATCGAGTTTCACCGCCTGCTCGAACGCCTGACGCGCCGCTTCCGTGACGATCCCGTCATTGGCGACAACAAGCGTCTCGCCGAGGCCCGAATAGCGGGCATTGCTCGGCCCGATGAAACGGATCGCATTGCGATAGGCAAGTTCGGCGTCACCAGCGCGGTCCAGCCGCAGATAGATCGGCGCCAGAATATCCCAGCCCGCGCCATCAGTCGGATTTTCGGCCAGATGCCGCTCCACCTTGGTGACGAGCAGCGCGATATTGTTGCCGGGGTTTTCAAGACGCGCCTGTAGCGGCTGGTCCGGGATGCCGGGATTTCCGAGGCTCAAGTAAAGACAGAGCCCCAATGCCGGCGGAACGATCGTGACGAGTGCCGTCGCGATCCGGTGCTTGTTTGTAGCAGCACCGCCGGTTTTGTCCTGATCGTTTTCGGCCGCAGCGGCAATCAGCCGGCGTCCAACCTCGGCGCGGGCGTTCTCCGCCTCCTCAGTGCTGATCAACCCGCCTTCGCGGTCGCGGTCGATTTCCCGCAGCTGGTCGCGATAGACTTCGACCTCTCCGGCCCTCGTGGAATTGCTCCGACGAGCATTCGATACGCCGGAGGCAGCCGCCGAAGCGCTGCGCGCAAACGGCAGGAGAAGGGCGGCTGCGACGGCAGCCGTCAGCAGCGCGAGAACGATCCACAAATACATCATCGCCCATTACCGCAATCGGTGACGCTTTCCAATGGCCGGCCAGTGGTCTAGCGCGCGTTGACGCGAATTTGACGGGTATTGCCGCAGCCGGCAAGCGTTCCCCTAGCAGCAAAGATGGAGACCGCTCCCGACAGCATCGGCAACGGTTTTTTATTTTCCGCGTCTGATCGGGATTGTCAGGTCAACGGCGTCCATGTGCCGCTGGCGTTGCGGCAGGCTGCCCCCCGCGACATCAGTTCCTTGCCGGCGACCGTGACGGTGTGGCGATACTGGCGGCAGTTCTGCGAACCGACCTGGAACGGCGCATTGGCAATCACCTCGCCGCTCGCATCGTCACCCTTCCACTTGATCGTCTGCCCCACAGCGCTGCCTTCAAGCGCGCGGTATTCTGCCTCAAGCGCCCGCGTCCGGTCGCTGCTGGAGAGCTCGGCGCCGGTCCGCCCGACGATCCCGCCCTGCAGCGCCGTGATATAGGCAGCCGAACTTGACGGCCGTTGCGACAGCAAGCCTTTCGGTGCACCCGCCGCGGTGGAACTGGTGTTGCACCCTGCCAGCAGGCCGGCAATCGTCATGAATGTTGCTGCAGTGAGGAGATGTGACAACCGCATCGTGTCGGGAACCGCGCTCGTTTCGTTTTCAGGATCGGAACCGGCATCATTCGGTTTCCGGCTTGGCGCCATTATGACGCTATTGGGTCGGAACTGAAATGCTGCGATTGTCGCCTCTCCTATTTGTGCGCAGTTCTTGTTGTCGCCGTGTCGTCACGGCATGATGTTGCATTGGCTGTAGACAAGATATAGCAGGCGATCCGTCCGTCCAGAACCGTCGGAAGCAAGTGCGGCGTCGTTGCCCATCGGCCACAGTTTTCTTCCCTCAACCGGCCTTGTGCTCAGCCGGCGACTTCCTTGATCATGCCCGGCAGCAGCAACTGGGTCCGAAGGCCACCGCGCACCCCGCGCGTCATCTCCAGCTCGCCCTGATATTCGCTGACGATCTCGCTTACAATCGACAGTCCCAGCCCGGCCCCCGGCTTGCTCTCGTCCAGCCGCCTGCCGCGCTTGACCGCTTCGGTGATCTGGTCGGGATTGAGACCCGGCCCGTCGTCTTCGACGGCCATCTCGATCCAGGGACGCTTGGCCGCCTCTCCCTCTGCCTTTTCCGGTGGCGCTGTTGCAAGCGCTGCCGTCACCCAGACGCCGGTACGACAGAACCGTGCGGAGTTTTCCAACAGGTTTCCGATCGTCTCCTCGACATCCTGTTGCTCCAGCGCAAGCGCTGCGCCCGGCGGATAGACGGAAAGGTGGAATTCCTTGTCGGGGTTGAGGCGGCGCATGACCCGCACCAGCCGTTCCAGCACCGGCTCGATATCCGTGCGCGCCAGAAGCGAGTTGCGCTGTGCCGCGATCCGGGCGCGATTCAGATAGGATTGCACCTGCGCCTGCATCGTCTCGGCCTGCGAGCGGACGAGATCGGACTGGACCTTGTCGAGCATGCGCGATTCGTTGAGCAGAACCGCGATCGGCGTCTTCAGCGAATGCGCGAGATTGCCGACCTGCATGCGGGCCCGCTCGACGATGCGGCGGTTGCTTTCGATCAAAGCATTGATGTCGTTTGCCAAGGGCATGATTTCGCGGGGAAATTCTCCCTCCAGATGCTCCGCCTCACTGCGCCTCACCCGCTCCAGCGAGCGGCGCGCCGCATCAAGCGGCTGCAATCCGTAGAGGATGGCGAGGCCGTTGACGATCAGGCTGCCGATCCCGAACACGCCGAGCGCGATATAGAGGCTGCGCGAAAAGCTGCGGATATCGTCTTCCACGGCATCGAGATTGCCCGAGACGCGAAACCGCGCCGCGCGTCCCTCGCCGTCCAGAACCACCTCGGTTTCTGCCACCAGAACATGGTTCCCGAAAGCGTCGCGGGTCGGATAGAAACGCTCGTAGCGATTGTTGAACGGCGCCTGCAGGATCGACGGCACTGTGATGTTAGAGGTCCCGAGCGACGAGGACGAGATCGCCGTCGCGGCAAACGTGCCGAGCGGTTCGATGATCCAGTACCATCCGGTCTCCGGCTGCGAGAAACGCAGGTCGCCCAGTTGGGGGTTGCCGATCAGCTTGTTGTCCTCGCCGATCGTCACGGAATTGATGACGTTATAGAGCTGCGCCCGCAAAAGGTCGGTAAACGAGCGTTCGGCGGACTGGCGGTAGAGCTGCGAAATGACGATCGAGATCACCACCAGCGCCACCGCCGACCACGTGGTTGCCAGAAGCAGAACGCGAGCGGTGAGCGAGCGAGGCCCTATCCGCTTAATGCGCATCGTTGGGCGCTTGCATGCGGTAGCCGAGGCCCCGCACGGTTTCGATCAGGTCGACACCGATCTTCTTGCGCAGGCGCCCGACAAACACTTCGATCGTGTTGGAATCGCGGTCGAAATCCTGGTCGTACATGTGCTCCACAAGCTCGGTGCGCGACACGACCTGGCCCATGTGATGCATCAGGTAGGAGAGAAGCCGGAACTCGTGCGAGGTCAGCTTCAACTGTATCCCATCGACGCTTGCCTTCGATGCCTTGGTATCGAGACGAACCGGACCGCAGATGATCTCGGACGACGAATGCCCCGCAGCACGCCGGATAAGCGCACGCACGCGCGCAAGCACTTCTTCCACATGGAAGGGTTTTGCCACATAATCGTCGGCGCCGGCATCGATACCCGACACCTTGTCGCTCCACCGGTCACGCGCCGTCAGCATCAGCACCGGCATGCCCTTGCCCGCCTCACGCCACTTCTCGACAACGGTGATGCCGTCCATCTGCGGCAGTCCGATGTCGAGGATCACGGCGTCGTAGGGCTCGGTCTCGCCGAGATAGTGCCCTTCTTCGCCGTCGAAGGCCTGATCGACCACATAGCCGGATTCCTTCAACGCGTCGGAAAGCTGGCGGTTGAGGTTGACGTCGTCTTCGACCACGAGAATACGCATGAAACTGTCCTGAAAATCACTGCGGGCCCCGCCGCGGTATGAAGCTTACAAGCCGGTTTACAGGCAACCGGCCTACATGGGAACCCGGACCGTCACCTTGCGCGGACGTTCGCCATTGCCCTGCACCAGCACGGTGACAATGCAGGTCTGTCCGTCCGAGGATGGCTGGGCGGACAAAAGCTGACCTCCCGTGTCGCGCAAGACCTTGTTTGCCGCCGTGCCGCAGTCGCCTGCAACCAGGATCAGATAGTCGCGCGCCGGCGCGTTTGCCGGCACAAAGGCCGCCAATCCCGCTATTGTCGCGGCGATGATCGCAATGATCGGCAGTCGCGCCATGGCTTTCGGTTTCCACTCATAAGACGACAGGTGTCACGCCCCGGGATCACGGTCTTGAATCACGTCCCCGAAATCATGTCCAAAGCATTCGATGGAGTATGTATCCAATACCAACTGAATGGCAAATGAATGGTCTGTAATGCTGACCCTCGTGGCGCCGTCATCCATTGCCCGTCGGATGGATCGGCGCGCTCGCGACGATCCGCCCGTAGAGCGCCAGCAACCCGCCGAAAGCACCGGCAAAGGTGACCAGAATGTCGGCAAGCTCCCCTTGCGCATCAGCGTTAATCTCCACTCCCGCCACATGCGCAAGCGGGGCGGCAACGGCAATCAGCGCGCCCCAGATCGTCTTCGATTGATACCAGGCTTTTGTCCCGTCCATAGCTGTCTCCCATCACGATATTGTCAGAAATCGGCACACAAAAATCGGCACTCAAACTCGGCTGTCAAAACTGGATCGTTGCAAGCGCCGCAATGCCGAGCGGTACGGCCTGCCCCATCTGCCGGATACGAAGCGTCAGGCTAGGCTGCTGGGAGCCGAAGTCGGCAAGCTCGTCACTCGCCGGATAGAGGAAAACCGGAGCCTCGACGTCCACCCGCCGCACCACCACACCACTGGTCCCGAGGATCTCGACGCGGTAGCCTTCGTCCGGCTCGTCTCGCGGAATATCGCGCCCGTCCAAGCCGTCGGCATCGACGCGCCCGCGCCGGATCCAGGTGAAGCGGGCGCCCGCGTCGGCCAATCGGACACCGCGGATATGCACCGGCGAAAGCGGCGTCTGCGCCCTCTCTCCGCCGGCAAACACATGCGGTCCGGACCGGCCTCCGCCGGCAGCCAGGCTCTCGGCCAGAAAATTCAGCCGCCGTCCCTGCTCGTCACCGGTCAGCCCGAGCGGCTTCACAGCATCGTCCAGCACCACGCAGGCCGCACCGACCACGCTCCCGGCCGCCATCGCATCCTCGGTTCCCGCCAGTCCCCGCAGCAATCCGGACAGCCGCCATCGCCCCGCCGCGATCTCCTGCGCCTCGCGAAACCCGACGATCTCCCAGACACCACTTGTCGAGCGGATCGCGATACGATTGTCGCCGCTCAACACCGCCAGTGTCTGCGCCGACGAGAGACCGCCGAAATAGAGGTCGAGATCGATCACCTTTGAGCGGTCGAACCGCCCCGTCACACCGGGTTCGAGCGCCGAGACCAGCACACCCAGCCGCGCCGGGCGGTCGAGCGTCACCCGCCTGCGATATCCGTCGGTCGTTGCCGAAGACGAAACCGCGATCCGCCGCCAGGGCCTGCAATAGGCTGCCACCGCCGCAAACCCTTCATCATCAGAGGAGGTCAGGTGCGGCAGGTCGAGGAAATGGAGGACCGGCGCAAAGGCGTCGCTCGCCGAACGCCCGCTGTCGCGCCGCGTCGTCACCGCGTCATACCGGCCAGGCGGAAGCGGCGCATGGCTCTCTGCCTCGATCCGCCGCACCGCCCCGTCCTCGACCCGCTGGACGACGAACATACCGTCGGGGCCATCGGTAAGGTGCACCGCATCGCCAGGCTCAAGCGCCAGATCCTGTGGCGGCAGTGTGAAGGAGATCGAGCGCCGTGCCACACGCTGCGCCCGCAGCACCGATTCCACCGCCCCGAGCGCCGCCTCCTCGCACAGCGTCGCCGGCAGGTCGTAGCTTGCCACCCGCTCGCTTTCGGCCGTAGCGCGGCGCGACCGTGCGCTCGCCTGCTCGTAGTCCAGAACCGGATTGTAGAAGCCGAGCACCGCTTGCGCGGGGAAATCGCTGTCGTGCCCCCGGCTTTCCGACCAGAGCGGTTCGCCCTCGACCTCCGCCACGATCGCGATCTCGCGCGCAGCAAGGCTCGCGCCCTGCCTTGAGCGGAACCGTAACAGCCCGGCATCCTCGCTGACGTCGATCTGGAACACGCTCAGCAATGGCTCCAGCAGCGCGCGCGCCGAGGTAACATCGGCCTGCACGTAGCCGGTCAGATCGCCGCTCACGCCGGACACGTCGAAATCGTCAAAACCGTGATCGGTCAGGATTGCCGCAATCGCGTCGGCAAGCGTCGTTCCGCCCAGCCTGCCGTTCAGCCAATGCCCCGTGCGCCACGTCTTTTGCCATACCTGAACGTTCGGAATGTATCATCATGTTGACGAATCGTCATAAATTCGATTGCTTGATACATACCGGAAAAATTGGAATGTGAAGCGATGCTTAGTTGGGAACAGTTGGCGGACAAATGCGGACCGCAGCTGACGGAGGACCTTCACGCGATCGGATTCGATCCCCAGAACATGCAAGGCCGCGGAAACTCTGCGGACATGGCGTGGAGGAGGTTTGCTACGTGGCTTTTATCGAACGCGAGCGAATCGAGCCAAGCGCTAGCCCAGCTTAAAGGGGCGCGGGGTGGGACCACAGAGGGAGAGCGACTCACCTTAGTCGTCGAGGCAGTCCAGGCTTGGATAGATGAGATGAGTAACGACAGTCCTTTGTCAAAATGGACTGTTCGGAACTACGGACTCCAAACAGTACGGGCCTTGATAGACCTGTCGACTTTGCCAAGCCGCGCCTACCCCAAGATCACGAGATCAATGGTTAAGCTTCCAAACGCCGATGATACAGCAGACTCCTTAGGCGACCTTGCCTCAATCGAAACGCCTGGCAAGGTCGGATTTAAGCGAGAGGAGGCCGCGCGCGACATCATTTCGGGTATAGCGGAACAAGAATTTTATCGGCTTCATGATCTATTCAAAGCAGGCGAGGCGATTTTTAGTGAGCCCAATTCCGCAGTACCCGCTTCTTCACCGCGAGCGAACCTCGCAGCCTGCATGCGCTTTGAACAACTGTGCTGGCAAAAGTTCGGAATGTCGCAGTTCGATCGCCGAGCGCCCGAGCGTATAGAAGAAGCGGGGCTTGCGCCGCTGACTCTCCCTCCTGAAGTTATGCGGAAGATGTCAGACGTGCGATTTTGGATAGCCGCAGGCGTACCAATGACCTCACTTCCTTCTAAAGGGCCAGGCCGATATGCAACACGACTGATGCCGGAGGCGATCTATTCGTTAGTGCTTGGCCTTTGCGGTCCAACTGCCAGAATTACCGCAATGCTTAGGATTTGGCTGGCGTGCGCCACGGGTTGGAACAGAAAACAGATAACGTTTCTCAGGCGTAGCCCGGTAGTTTTACGAACGGAATCGGCGGTTGGCCTTTCCGATTTGACGTACTTTGAGGAATTTAAAGGGCGCGCTGGCCATAATATCTTGGCCGCGATCGAGGATGGGAGGGTAATGCGCGGAGGAATCGCGGAAAAAGCGCTCCATGCCTGGCAGAAGACCAGCAGTACGATGTCAAGCAAAGGGGCTTGGCGGCTTGAAGCGCCAGGCTCATCTATTATCAAGGCGTTAGACGATTATGAGGAAATCGGAACTGCGGTCCGAATTTTCGATACCTGCGGTGTATGCGCTGACTACTTCTTCATATCACTCACCAGAAACGACGGGGTCAGCACTCATCCTAAGATGGAAATTTCTCACTTTGGTGATTTGTTTCCAAAAGGCACGAATTTTCAAGCAATAAGAAAAACATTTCAACTTATCGAATACAACAGAGTTGGATCGATTTCGGCACAGGTTGCAGCTTCCGGGCACAACAATACCCGCTCTCTCATGAAATATTATCTCACTACACCCGATTTTAAAGACGATTTAGACGCAAAAATTCGATTCTTTCAGAATTCGATGGGCGCAAATATAGCCGTACATGGAGGATTTGAGGAAAAGATAGACGTTCCCATAGAGATTACCAAATGGTTCTACCATTTCTCGCGGCTGGGCGGTTTTCACGTTGTGGCTCGAGCCTATGACGCGGCATCAAAACGCTACTCACTCCTCATCAAATTCGCCGCTGATGAATTCATACTGGGAGAAATCTACCTCGCTCATCTCGCTCTCCGGCGGGAATTCCATCTACACGAACGGGGCCGGTGGCTAATTCAAGGCCAGGGCCAACTCGCTGCAGTCAAGTTCTACGGCAGGAAAATGATAGCACACATGGGGATGCCGCAGTATTTTCGAGCCGCGCGGGAAGCCTCCGAGGGACTTCGCTCAGGAAAACTTTCGCTTCCATCAATGTTGGATTGAGGCTGGAGTTATGAACGTTCTGATTAGTCTGTCCGCCACTGACTACGTGCAAACACTGCAGAAACAATTTATTCCGCCGGGTATTGTGGCAACGCGCGCAGATGCCAAGTCGGAATGGAATCGCGATGCGAAGCGAGACTTGCTCCATTCACACTGGCTTATTGAACATCACCGATCACTTAGAAAGCTGGTCGGCAATGGCGGCTACGTCAACTTCGACACGGTTGTGGCATACGGTGGGGTCCGTCTAAGTGCTCTGCTCCCCGACCGTCTAGCTAAAAAACTTTTCTGCCTGTCGTTACTGAAGAAAAACGTCGCGCCTAATGGAATCCTAAAAGCGTGTGAGTATTTCGATTGGTACACGCGATACCGGATATCCCGCGGTATGGAAAATAACCGCGATCATACCGAGGAAACTCTCAGGTTATACAGAAAAGATATTACAAAGGGAGACCTGATAGGCCTTTTGCCGTACGAAAATTGGCTCGATCATTTGATCGAGAAAGTTGAAAACGGCTCGATTTCTTTGGTCACCACTAGGCAGACGTTCGATTGGGGTAAAGTCAGTGATCAATTTGGAGTTAGCAGAGCCGTTCTTACTCGATCCAAAGACTTTCGATTCCATCTGGCGGAACGTATACAGCTACTTTCCCAAGGAGCGCTGAATTCTTCAGCTGTAATCTCCACGATGGAACAGTCTGAGGCAGGAATCTCTACAACGACCGCACTCCACCTTCTCAACCCGCTAGAATGGGCCTATGTGGGTGGACAGACCGGCGAAGCTTGGTTCAATCCCATTTTATTGCATCCTTTCAAACAGATGACGAAGTCTGCCTGCGCCACCGACATCTCAAGGACACCGAGGCGTACGGCAACATTACGACCCGAGGATTTCATACGGCTGTTGGACTTAGCCGCCAAATGGGTGCTCGACTATTCAGAATATATCTTAACAGCGTTTAGAATGCTCTCGACGGAGAACGGCCTCCGGACGGCTAAGACACGAAGGCCTTTGAAGTGCGCCCTTGAAGAAAAATTGGACGCGATGCGGCCCGAAGGGGCACCGCAGATTAGTTTGTCGTGGAGGGACACAACTCCTCTAGAGGGCCGGATCACAACTTCCCTTGCCGTGAAGCATCTAGTTTCAGCTTGCATAATTTTAATAGGAGGCTTTGCGGCTCGCCGTCTAGGAGAAATAACGAACCTCGTTGCAGGGTGCCTCACCGGCTCGGGCAACTGTCTGTTTCTGTCGATATATATTGAAAAGACACTGAGGCACTACGATGACGTACCGGTTCCTGCCTTATTGAAGCGACCAGTCGCGATCATGGAAGAGCTGAGCGAGAACGCTCGACACAAATCCGGAGAGCCTTGGCTTTTTGAAATCGTCGCTCCTGCAGGAGCTGAGAAAGAGAAGCTGTGCACGCGGTACGGATTGCGACTGGACGACTTCGTAACCTTCAATGCGCTTGCGCCTCCAATCGGGCACAAGACTTGGGAATTTTCCTCACATCAACTCCGCCGCGGATTCGGCATAATCTACGTCAATGGCTTCATGCTCAGCTCGTTCGACGCCCTCAGTAGATTCTACCGCCATAACGACCCGGAAATGACTAGAATTTACATCAATCACGTCTTACCAGGCTTGATGTCGGAGTTGAGAGAGGAACTGCGTGCGAGACAACAGAGTTTCCGCCTCTCGGACGAGGACAAAGCTTTTATTGCACAAGCCAAACAGCAACTTCTCGAATTGGAAGACCGTGCTGAAGCATTTCGAGATCATAGAAGCAATGCGATTGCCTCTCGCCTTATAGCAATCTGGGATGGTGCAGAGCGTCCGTTCGGAAAAGGGGGGCAAAGCCTGTCTGCGCTTGTTGATCGGTTGAAGGATTCCGTTCAAGTTCAGATCAGACATGGACAACGATCAAATAGTCCAGAGGAGGCGCGCAAGGCGTTTGCGCAAGTCGCAAAAGATACAGCGTATGGGCTATTTATGGAGGCTGTTCCTGGCGTTGGTGTTCACTGTCTATGTGATCCAAATGACGCTGATCAGGTTGCAGTAGCGCAATGTGAACTATTGAGGCTAACACACGAGGATAATGTAGTATTGCCTCAGGTGCATGTCCCAGTGGCACGCGACTTCGCCTTTACAAATACCTATGTATGCCTGAGTTGCGCGCACGCGTCGTGCTTTCGCGAAGATGAAAAGATACTAGATACAAAACAGTCTAAACTGGAAAAGGCAGTGGAAGGCGCGTTCTCCTCAGCATCCAAGGAGCTCGCGAGCGAGAAACTTGCAGAGTTCAAATCCCGGCTGGCCGCTGCAAGAGGCGTGGCATGAAGCAGATGGGGAGATGGGATCGCATCCTGACGGAATATGAGTTTAATCACCTGAGGCCGGCAGAAAAAAGTCTTCGAGCGCTCACCTCTCTCGAGCGGAAAGTTGCATATCTAGAAGAAATGGCGGTAGGTCGTGTACCGTTCGATCCAGCCAAAATCCCAATGAAGACAAGGCCTCAGCTGCGAAGTTTCGAAGACGAACCTAGAGGGATGTGGAGGTGGGCGCTTCCTGCCGTCGACAGATTTGATGGCGCGAATCACAAGTTGATGGACCGATACGCTGCGGCAATAAAGTCTTTGCGCGATTTTGCGTCCAGCGAAAACTATCAAGATAAAAACGAGGAACCTCCACAAGACATCGTCCAGCTCAAAAACATCATTTCTGCATTGCGCAAGCAAAACCTTGACTTCTTAGAGAGGATAGATCGTCTCGAACGATCTCTTGCGACGGCTCGAGGAAAAAGCTGATATGATCAACACTTCAGACATGCTCATTAAACGGGCAGACGCTGACTTTACTTGGGATGGCGAAAAATTGCCGGGGCTGCCGATACTCCATTGGCCCGATGGCACACTGTGTGAACCGGTCATCCGTGTTTTTGCCTACCGGGCCTCTAACACCAGGAAAATGATCAGCAGTTTTGCAACCGAGATTTATGCGATTCGGGAATGGCTAGTTTATCTTCTCAATCGACGGGTGGATTGGGATAGTCCGTCAGACGGTTTGATGAGCGAGTGGGTTTCGAGCCAAAGCGATCGGGCTGGAGAAGCGCGAACTTCATACAAGGTAAATAGCGTTTTCGATTTCTATTATTATGCACGGTTTGCCATACAGTTTCGAAGCAACGGCGAACGTATGCCTTATTTTACAAATGATCCGTTCGTTGCGCCGGGCAGCCGCGACTTCCCTATCTCAGCGGATATTAGGGTGCGAAAGAAAATGCCTCCCGTCGCCTGTTGGTCTCGGCGCATTACGGTATCGGCATCAAATCGTAAGAAACCTGCACCGAGCGATAAAACGGTAGAACTGCTCTTTGGTTCAATTCGCAACAAGGTCAGCGTGGCGGGGCGAAAATTCGGGAAACCGCCTTATCAAGATGACGTCACGCGGCTGGTTGCCATCCGAAACTGGATGATCGCGCGGTGTGAGGCGGGCGCCATGCTTCGAGCAATGGAGGTCAGCGGCCTTGCCGTCTCCGATTTTAATGAGGCGTTGATTTCCACTAGCCTCTTGCCCTTGGATAGAGAAGGGCTGTCGAAAGACATCGATGTTCGGTGCCTAGACTACCAGTCGCAAAACTACCTACTCGATAAAATTGACGAACTCGAAAATCGAGGCCGAGAAAATGTATTTGTCACCGTTCACGGGAAGGGCTCGAAGTCTCGGAAAGCACCTTTTCCGATTCCCCTATTTAGGGACATACTGCAGTATATCATCTGGGATGTGCGATATGTACAGGTATCGAACTGGCGTAACTATATACCTGATTACGCTGAATCAGAGAACGTCTTTCTTTCCTTCGAAACACGCGACGGTCTTAGCGGCCGCTCAATCGCAAACCTGATCAAGACTGAGGCCAACGCGGCAGGCGTAGCTGTAAGTGGTCATCTGTTAAGACATTACGGCGCTACAAAAGATGCTAAGCAGGTTTGGGATGAGGAACTGAGAAAATCAGACTATGTCCTAACCTCTCACACAAGCTCCAACGTCGGTGACCGCCTGGCGGATAGGTTGGGCCACTCGAGCAATAGTACGGCAGGGAGGTTCTACGTCGACTTTGGTCAGCTGGAAGCGCATTCCGAAGCAAATTTGAGAAGCGTTAATGGCTATCGCCGAACAATGGAGCTTCTGCGTCGCAAACGTACGTCCCTGTCAGAGGACGACTTCGCCACCATTTTCGATATTGTGACCGCGGTAGCCAACCAAGGACCAGGTTCGGCGTTTCACCAGTTGCTTGGAATGGCGCTAGCCGATTCTAATATCAATCCGCCACCCATACGACCTCCCCGCAACGAGCGGCGCCGTTTGCGTATCGTTAAGTAGTGATGTTCATTTACACCGAATCGCCAACGTCCGGTGGCTGCGATTTCCCCTCTCGCAGGAAAACTTAAGACTCACTATAAGTGACTAAATTTATTAGATATTTCTATTGAACCTGCTCTTTGTTCGGCCATCATCGTGATGCAACACGGATGACGGAGGCCAGATGTGCTGCACGAACTCCAGACCAACGCCGTCAAATACGGGTCGCTTTCGAACAGCGAAGGACAGGTGCAGATTTCTTGGACCACTGAAAATCTGGACGGCGCGGAGATTCTCAAATCTTTCTGGCGGGAATCCGGTGGACCGCCTGTGACGAAACCAAGCCACCGACGAATCGGGTCGCGCCTTATTTTGTCGAGCCTGCAATCATACGGCGAAGTATCGTTAGACTACGAGCCCTCTGGATTGATCAGAGCGAGGCCGTGTGTTTCGGTGGGTTTCCATTCAAAGCCCCGAGACGTCACCTCCCCAGTCTGGATATAGCCTGCTAGAACCGGGTCGCCTCAGGTTTTACCCCTTTCTGCGACGGCCGCCATCAGACCAGAAAAACCGATGGCGAGCGAAACCCACCAAGTGGTGTCGTGCATCGTGTAAAGGGTAACGCTGCTCACCACGCACCACAGGCACGGAATAACAAACAGAACGAAGTCATAACGCTGTCGGCTTGCGGCTAGAAGGCCAATGGTGGCGAGCACGGTCGGGTCCGGCATGATTCCAAAAACCTCGCTTTGGCCGTGTCCCCTACCGCTGAACACGAACAATGCAGGATAAGCTAGGATCGATACGGCAGCTACGATCACGCCCGGCAATTTTCTAGGGAGACGCCGGTCCGCGCCAGTCGGCCGAGTGTGAACGCAGACGGTGAGGATCGCCTGAGCGCCAAAACCGATAGCCGCATAGGTGGCCGCCCAATTGATGCTGGAAAGCCTCATCCAGAGATACGCATATGCAACGAAAAGCCACAGCACCGCCAGGGTAACCGCGACAATTCGCCTGTCGTTTGGACGCCCGCGTAGGACGAGACATAAAAGGCCGACACCGATAAGGACCATCGCCAAGTGAAGTGGCCAGAGACCGACGTTGAAGTTTGCGATCTGCCTGAAGTAAACCCGGGGCGAGAACATCAGGAAGTCGGAGGGCCTGTACGACCACCATTCCGTCATGGGGCTTCAGCCGCTGTTATGAAGCGTGCCATCATAGGCTTTTCATATAGTCGACGGTCCGTTTGCGAAGCTCCGGCGTCATCAGCGCACTTGTCGCCGCTTCCATGTTTTCGCGAACGTGTTCTACGCTGGAAGTTGCTGGGATGGCGCAGGTGACGGCTGGATGGGAGACGATGAACTTGAGCATCAGCTGCGCCCAGTTTTTGGCTCCTGTCTCCAAAACCCATCCCGGCAGTGGCTGGCCCTCCATGTCCGCAATCAGGTCGCCCTGCCTGAACGGGCGGTTGACGATGACGGCGATCTTCCGCTCGATGGCGAGCGGCAGGATGCGTTCCTCGACTTCCCGGTCGAGCACATTGTAGGAAATCTGCACAAAATCGATCGGTTGGGATTTCATGATGGCTTCGATATCGGTGTGGCGGCGTCCTTCCGACGTCGTGATGCCGACATACTTGAGCTGCCCTGCGGCCTTCATTTCGAACAGCGTCTCAAGGTGTGCCTGCCAACTGAGAAGATTGTGGACCTGAAGCAAGTTGAACTGCGGCACGCCCCACAGACTGCGCGACTGCCCGATCTGCCTTCGCCCCGATTTTGGATCGCTGATCCAGACCTTGTCCGCAGCGAACAGGGATGGCGGCCGGGAGAGCTTCTGGAGTCCGTAGCCAATGGTCTCCTGCGCCGAACCGTACATCGGGGAAGAATCGATCAACCTGCCGCCTGCGGCAAAGAAGGCCTGCATCACGCCCGCGCATTCGTCGCGAAGCTGGTCGTCACCGCCGACGTTGAATGTAATCCAGCTACCAAGGCCGACCACAGGAATAACCTCGCCGGACGACGGTATAGGCTTGGTCACAAGCATGGGAACCTGTGCGAGCGCTGTCTCCGGGAATGCCGCAAGAGCTCCGGCCGAGGCCATCAGGCTGAGAGCTTCGCGCCGGCTGATTTCAGTTCGCATCGCTTGCCACCAATTTCCGTTCGCTCGTCGTTGACTGCACGAGTATCGGGCAACCTTGCATTGATGGAAACCCGTGTGACGCTCGCGCGGTCATCAATTTGGTTTGATGCAGGTTTCTAACGGCCGTATTTTCCGACATCATCTTGCCATCGGTTTTCTGCGCGTCTTCCAGATGGCGAACTTGCCCTGGAACACGCCAGCCACTTGACCGTCCGCGGCGGTCTTGAACACTGACTGCTAACGTTTGTGCGATGCACAGAGAGGAGATGATCAAGCGGTCTCGTTCGACTGCGGGAAGTTCCGCTGGTGCCAGACGGGATAGGCAGGCGGCGCATCGCTTGCTGCATCGAGCCGGGCAACCTGCTCGGCGGTGAGGTTCCATCCCACTGCGCCGATGTTCTCGATCAGTTGCTCCTCGTTGCGTGCACCGATGATGACGTTGGAGACCGTCGGACGTTGCAGGAGCCAATTGAGAGCCACTTGTGGGATGGTTCTTTCCGTTTCGGCGCTGATCACGTCAAGCGCATCGACGATCCGGAACAGATGCTCGTCGTCGAACTTGGGACCGACCCCACCGATCTGGTACGCGCGTGTTCCAGGTTGCGCGGCCTGTCCACGCCGGATTTTCCCGGTCAGCTTGCCCCAGCCAAGCGGCGACCAGACCATCGCGCCAATTCCCTGATCGCGGCCAAGCGGCATCAGCTCCCATTCGTAGTCGCGGTTCAGCAGTGAATAGTAGACCTGGTGCGAGACGTGCCGGGGATAGCCGTACCGATCGGAGACCGACTGCGACTTCATCAGGTGCCAGCCTGAAAAGTTCGAGCTGCCGATATAGCGCACCTTGCCGGAGCGGACGATCTGGTCGAGCGTCGCCAGCGTCTCCTCGACGGGTGTGTTGTAGTCCTGACCGTGGAGCTGGAAGAGATCGATGTGGTCGGTTCCGAGGCGTGTAAGCGCTTGGTCCACGGCGTCGACAAGGTGCTGCCTGGACGAACCGAAGTCGTTGGGGCCGTCACCCGTCGAAAACGTTGCCTTCGTCGAGATCAGCAGGCGGTTGCGCTTGCCCCTGATCGCCGCGCCGAGAATGTCCTCGGCCTGCCCGGCGGAATAGACGTCGGCGCTGTCGAAGAGAGAGACACCGTGATCAAGGCAGACGTCAATCAAGCGCGACGCGCCATTGGAATCGGTCGATCCCCAAGCCTTGAAGAAGTCGTTGCTTCCGCCGAAGGTCGCCGTGCCGAAGCTGAGAGCGGGTACCCGAAGGCCGGACTTTCCAAAACGTCTGTAGTCCAACGTCGATGACAGCGCTTGTCTCGTTAGAACTCAAGCGGTTTCGAAGCGGAGTATTCACTTTCCGTCATTCTCCAAGCCATGCGATTAAAGCATCTATGTGGACCGCGAAATCTCTTCCCTCGTCCGGCCCGCCCTTATGGATAACTCCGGCGACGCGGTCTTCCTTATCGAGCACTGGCCCACCGGACATCCCTTGTGTGAGCTTCTGCGTGACTTCGATGAGGGGAACCGCACTCTTAACTGAAAAACTACTGACGTGGCCCGAGCGCACGTTCAAGCTGTCACCGGGGCCGTATCCAGGATATCCAGCTGCGTTCACCCCATCCCCCAGCAAAGGTGCTTTGGCTACGATTTCTAGTTCAAAGAACTCGTTCGCGGGAATGCTGTGGTCCAAGATTGCAAGGTCTCGCACGGCATGATGCTGCTTGACCCTGGCCTTAAACACGTTCGATGGCTTTGAGGGATGATAGACATCAATATCCTCTCCAAGCACTTCCTCAACACAGTGAGCGGCAGTAACAAGTCCGACACCCTTCAAAAAGAAAGCACTTCCCTGAGCAAACTTGCCTTCGAAGTGCTCGATGACCCAGACGGCTCGGCTCCGGACTTGCGCGGGAGTCGGAGAAACTCGGATATGCTGGGTTGGAAAGGACAAGTTATAGCGAGCCGCTATCGCTCGGAAGACAGGGTCGGACTGACCTTTCACATTTCCCAGCCATGAAATCTTGCCCTTCAGATACTGGGAAAGTTCGCATTTGCCGTCATGATCGTCTTCAAATTTTTTCTGCGCGGACACTTTTCCGATTGTCTCGACCGAGTACAGAGCGCTCCGGATGTCCCTTACGAAACGCCGATCGACATTTAGGCCCGCGTTGATCTTCAAGCCAGTAACGATCCGGCGGCTATGTTTGTCGCCATAGTGAGCCTTGGCCGAATTGAGCTTGAAGCCGTTATTGGTGAAGGCCTCAATCAACCTCGGCGAAAGCGCATCGGGGACAAAACTGCCAGTCGGAGGCACGCCTTCTGCAAACAAGTTGCCTGGCGGCTGATAGCTCGAAAAAGTAATGTCGTCGGCATAACGCGTGTAAATGCAATGCGCTCCTTTTGCGATCGCTTGGAGTTCCTTGTCGAGCTTGAAGCAAACCATGTTCGACAAGACCGGGCTAGTCGGCGCTCCTTGCGGCAGCGCCCCTTTGTTTGTGCATAGACGCGCCACCACAGTAGCGACGCTTTCATCGACACCAACGGCCTTTAAAAGACCCGCGACCCGGTTTTCTGATATGGACGGAAAGAAGCGTTCGACATCTAGGTTTACGACGAACTTGCTTTTGAGGTGTGATGTCGCGTTTGTCTTCACGGACCGATCTGGGACGAAGCCGTGGACTGGATTTCTTGGGGCGTAGATTTGATCTAGAAGTGGAGCAATTTTCCGCTGCAACATCTTCAAACGCCGATCTGGCGCACTGATAATCCTTGGCTTCCCGGATTTCGAGGGAACAGGGAAGTCTCGGTACATTCGCCCTCGAAACCACCAAATTTTGCGTAGTTCGGCTTCGGAGAGGCAAAGGTGTTCAAGAAAGGTGGCGAGGTCTACCATTTCCGACGGAATGCGGACGCGGAAGCTGACCCCGCCGAAAGCACGCAGTGGATGTGGCACGAGGTCTCCCTCCAATCACGCCATGTGCATCCGAGCATAGGTGGCGCGCACGATATTGTAGATACATTCGCTCTTACGCCGCAGTTACTACAGCGCGTATGCGAGGGGAGACCTCGTATCCAATCCTTATCAAGCAGCCATGGTAGCGAACAGCGTTTGTTGGACCGCTTCGCGTGTATCAACAGGCTTTTCGATGGAAGGAGTTGCGGCCCCGTCCTGCTCTCGAGCGCGGGACGACGCCGCCAGACCCGCTAGCCGTCATGGGGCGACAGATGCGGTATTCCTGGACTTCACCTTGCAGAGCGCCCTCACCTCTTCGCCTCCTACATGTCCTCTTACGAACAACTGGGCAGCAAGGAGATCGAGTTCGGTCCGCCGCTCCAAGAGCAGTGTCATCGCGCGTTCGAACTGCGTTTTCATTCGGGCATCCACGAGATGCCGAAGGTCGGTGTCTCTGTCTCTGAGGTACTCGAGCGGGCGATCTCCCTTTCCCAAATCGACAGACAGTGCCTTCCCGAAACCGTAGTGCTGCTCGATCCGGGCGAACGCTGTAGACCCGACGGACTGCACTGCGGCACCGAGCCTCGCCTCCCGTGCGATGCAGACATATTCCAGTCTGAATTCCCTGATAACTCTGCCGGATTCGGGAAGTTCCTTGACGGGCGAACCGGGAGCCGGTCGTTCTTTAACGTTTCCATGTTTTCCTTGCGGTCATGGCAAAGAAAACCTCGGATCGCCCTAGACCTCAGAGCCTGAAGATCGAGCCCGACGCGCCTTTACGCGGGGGCCGAAGGAAGCTACGCGATCCTGCTCAGCCACAGCTGCCTCTCGATCCCATGCCGTCCCGGATCGAGCCTTGCCTCGCCCTCCTGGCGAGCAAACCGCCGGAGGGCCCGGCGTGGGGCTACGAGGTGAAGTGGGACGGCTACCGCGTCGCTGTACACGCCGAACTTGGCGGCAAGGTCCGCATCCTGACGCGCGGCGGACACGACTGGACCGACCGTTTTCCGACAATCGCAAAGGCTGTTAGGGAGCTCGGCCCGGGGACGATGATACTGGACGGCGTGGCCGTTATCCTCGACGAACAGGGGCAAAGCGACTTCAACTTGCTCGTGGCATCTCTCGGCGGACGAGGAGGCAAGAAGGTGTCATCGGACACGGTGCTGTATGCCTTCGACCTCCTGTATCTGGACGGTCACGACATATCGATGCTGTCTCTCGAGGAGCGTCGCGTGCTGCTCGACCCGCTGCTGGAGAGCGCATCGGGCGCGATCCGGCTTTCCGAGATGTTCGACACCGACGGGGCCTGCCTGTTCGCGAGCGCCGCAGAGCTGGGCCTCGAAGGTATCATAGCCAAACGACTCGACGCACCCTACAAGTCGGGCCGTGGCGGCGACTGGCGCAAGATCAAATGTGTGCAGTCGGACACGTTCATGGTCGTTGGTTACGAGCCGTCCACGTCGGCAATAGGCGCTATCGGCAGCCTATTGCTCGCCGCACGAAAGGGCGACGATCTGGTCTATGTCGGGAACGTCGGAACGGGATTCTCGGATGCGGTCGCGCGCAAGCTCAGAACACAACTCGACGCGATAGGGAAGAAACGACCAACCGTCCGCGTAAAGGCAAAGTCGGCCGTTTATGTCGAGCCTGTCATCGCCGCCGAAATTGAATACCGCGCGTGGACGGGCGACGGAAAACTCCGGCACGCCTCATTCAAAGGCATAAGGGATGTCGCCGACGAAATCGCGGTCTATGAAGTCGAAGGCTGATCGGTCGGCGCCGCGGTCCAGTCATTGGTTGGTTCTCCCACGGCGGCGGCATCCAGTTCGCGTCCCTTTTCCAAGGGGACAGTATATCATTTCGTTTGTGATCTGAGGCCAGCGACAACGATAGCCCGTTTCGGGCCGACGGCTGACTTTAGGCAGATTTGCACCATTAGCGGCCGTTGTTGTCGCTTGTAGCTTATTTGTTCAAAGCTGCTTGCAGGTATTGCGCCATGCTCTGAAGACGCGGGACGGGTCGCCGTCACCCTCCTGTAAGCCTTCATCCGTCATGCCGATCTTCAGAGCGACCTGGATCGATCCGAGGTTCTCATGATCAATGTTTGCGACGACACCATCGAGATCAAGGGTTTCCATCGCGTAACCCAATATGGCCTTGGCGGCTTCAGTTGCATAACCCTTTCCCCATGCACTTCGATTAAATCTCCAGCCGATTTCAATTTCGGATTTCGTCTTGTCGGTGGGAGTAAGCAAAATCCACCCGAGAAAGAGTTCAGGGTGATCGTGCTGGAAAACAGACCAGTAACCGAGGCCATTTCCGAAGTCGGTGACGATCCGCTCTCTAACGAATGCGTTATGACGCTCCAGGTCTGACCAGGGGCCGGGAATGAACTTCGTCACTTCCGGGTCACGATCCATTGCCAAGCAGGCTGGCAGGTCTGCCAGGTTACGCGGCTTGAGCAAGAGACGAGCGGTTGTGAATGTAGGAAGTTTCGACATATCTCTGACATTAGCTTTTAGAAACACCCAGTCTCACTAGCAACATGCGCATCATTTTGACAGCTCCCCGACGCCCACTACAGGCCCAATCCAGTAATGCCGCGGAAGCGCCACCTCCCTCTAGATACGAGTTCGTCGTTTTGCGATGCCGGTTCGATCAACTACTTCAGGATGTCGGTTGCCTGGTGGGCTTCGTCGACACCCTGGATCAAGAAGACATCTCCTTCGGCTCCCTGGGTCCTGAAGCCAATCAGCGCCTGATAGGCGGGCGAAGCATACCAGGAACGCGCAGCCTCCATAGTCGGGAAGCCGATGACGATCAGGTCATCGGATGGCGCTCCTTCCAGCACTTCCTTTCTTCCACCGTGGATGATGAAGCGCCCGCCAAACGGTTCCAGTGTTGCGTCTATACCGCACAGGTAAGCCACGATCCCATCGTTCAGGCGCACGTTGCGGAGTAATCCGACGGCATAGGCAGTCATCGAAGGCGCGATCAGCGTGCCGCTTTTTGGTTTGACGTGAGGGGACGGAACCGCTTTTCCAATCGATTCTGTTGTCAGATTCGGTATTGTCATCCCACTATCTCCGTTTTGATGCTGTGCCGAGTATCGGACACGGACACGGCTGGGTCGATTACCTGTGAGGTAATCAAACTGATCCATCGAGAGGTCATTTGGATATGGACGCTCATTCTCCCTCGATTAGTGATCTGCTTCGGATGTGGCGCAAGCGTCGCCGCCTTAGCCAACTGGAACTTTCGCTGGATGCTGGGGTCTCGCAGCGTCACCTCAGCTTCATCGAGTCAGGACGCTCGCGGCCTAGCCGGGAGACCATTCTGCGGCTCGCCGAACCGTTGAAAATACCGCTTCGCGAGCGAAACGCGATGCTGGTAGCGTCGGGCCTCGCGCCGGAATTCTCTGAGAGGCCCCTGTCTTCTCCTGACATGAAGCACATTCAGGAGATGGTCGACCGGATACTGTGCGCACATCAACCGCATCCAGCTATGGCATTGGACCGTGGCTGGAATATTCTGGCGCGAAACCGCACTGTCGGCGTGCTGACAGAGGGTGTTGACCCATCGCTGCTGGAGGGTGAGGTCAACGCTCTGCGGCTAACGTTTCATCCAGGCGGCCTAGCGTCGCGCATCGTCAACTTCCATAGCTGGCGTGACCACGTTCTGTGCAGGATTTCGCACGACATCGATGTAACTGGCGATAACCGACTGATAGAGCTTCTTGAAGAACTGAAGTCTTACCCTGTCCCTTTTCGAAGAACTACGTCGTCGACCCCTGAGGTGCCCGCCATTGCAATCCCTCTCATTCTTGACAGTCGGTATGGACAACTGACCTTCATTAGCGCGACGACCGTTTTCGGTACGGCCGTTGACGTCGCCGTGTCCGATCTTGTGATAGAAACTTTTCTGCCAGCCGATGAGCAGACCACATCTGCATTGCAATGCCAGCTCAACAAGTGACGTCCAGATGCGGCGTTAATAGCTCGTGTTACCGGGATATTGTTCGCGAGCTTTGCGCCAAGAGCGGTCATTGCGTCTCATCACTGCACTGCGTAATCTGCGAAACGCGTACGGAAGTCATCGATATCGATCGACCCAAGCGGGGCTGGCAAAAGTCGTCTTGTCGCGGTTTGCGGCCGCGCGGGATCGCCATTATTGTCGCCACAGTGGTGTCGATCTATGCTGGATCATCTGCTGCCGCTCCCGTGGAAATGACGGTCGACCGTCTCATCAGCATCTGTATGGCTTCCGACATCCAGGACGTGTCCGCCAATGGCGACGAGCTCGGATGGCAGCGCATGTCCGAGGCGGATACGTCGGAATGGCGTTCGGCGTTCCAGGAATACAATGGAGGATCGGTCGAGGTGGTCGGCTGGAAGCGCGAACAGTCCGACAGCACGGATTCCCTGTCGTTCTGGATCGCCGTTGGGCCCAGTGGTCATCAGGCGTGCATATACTCCACGGATCACCCTGCGGGCCTTCTTGACGCGCTGAAAGCCCGGCTCGGTTCTCCGGACGATTTCGAGAAGATGGAGGAGATCGAAAGCACAACCGCCTTCTGGAATAAAGAAGGGATAGAGTACGCTTTCTCGCAGACAGGATCGTCCGCGATGATCCAGATCAGCAAGGGTCGATGATGGCTACGGTCACACGATTAACCTGCTAACTGTCGGGCAGGCTCCGGAAGTCGTGTCCTATAGGCATGGTGCCCGCGATCCTCGACAACTCGGGGCTTTGCTGCCGTTGCGCTACCTGCAGGTTCCGTCTAGCCTTTCGAAAGCAAGACAATCCTCTGAGGTCAAATCCATTGAACCCGATCGACGTTATAATCGATGTGATATGGCGGTCTATAGAGCGCCGGAATCGCAAGGATTGGATGGTGTTGTTGGGAGGAATCCTTATTCTTAGCCTGGTCGGACTGAGCCTATTCCTGCAGTTCCTCTAACAGTAACAGCCGCACGCGACGACAACGTTCGCAATGGCCAGAAGGCGTCTTCCGCTTCGCGCCAATAGCGGTCATCTCGGGTCCGACTTATCGTGTAATCCGTTAGGTGTTTTTTAGGACGGGCATCTGGGTTGGGAATCGGCAAAATTACAGGAACCGATGCCCCCTCGATTGCCATTCAGCAGCACTGTGCAACATCACTTGCATCGCTTAAATTCCTAACGAACATTCGGAAAATCGATTGTTGGACTGGACGAATTCAAGACTGCGATCCCCATGACCCTAGACCAGTTGCGCATTTTCGTCGAAGTCGCCCGCCATCAGCACATCACCAAAGCCGCCAAGGCGATGCACATGACGCAGTCGGCCGTCAGTGCGGCAATTATCGCGCTGGAGGAACGTCATGGGGTAGCGCTGTTCGACAGGATCGGACGCTCGATCGTTCTCAACCAGGCGGGAACGATCTTTCTCGAACACGCGCTTCAGGTGCTCGCGGAGGCGAAGGCGGCCGAAACCGCGCTCAAGGATTTGACGGGTTTGTTACGCGGTGATCTGTCGATCATGGCCAGCCAGACCGTCGGTGCCTATTGGCTGCCGTCACGGCTTGCGAGGTTTCATGCGTCTTATCCGGGTCTCGGTCTTGATGTCTCAATCGGCAATACGGAGGCGGTGGCGGATGCTGTCGAGACCGGGCGGGTCGAGCTCGGTTTGGCCGAGGGCGTGATCGATCGCTCGACCTTGTCCTCACGCGTGATCGCCACGGACGAGATGATCATCGTCGTTTCACCAACCCATCCCTGGGCCAAAGGCAAAAAACTGGGCAAGGCGGATTTTGCAGATGCGACATGGGTGCTGCGCGAACCCGGGTCGGGCACGCGTCTCGCCTTCGAGGGGATGATGGCCAAAGAGAAGCTGAAGCTCCAGGCCTTAGATGTTGCGATTGTTCTGCCGGGGAATGAGGCTGTGCTCGGCGCAGTCGAAGCGGGCATGGGGGTAACGCTGACCTCGCGAAGTGCCGCCCAGACAGAACTCAACAGCGACATGCTGGTCGAGGCCAACCATCCTCCGCTTCCACGTCCGTTCTTCCTGATCCGGCACAAGGAACGATATCGCTCGAAGGCAGCCGATGCGTTTGAGACGCTGCTATCAGAGCAGGTCTGATGACCTATCGCGGGCCTGAGACACTCTGGCACGAGCACCTTCGCGACGAGCGGTTGGCCGCACTCGACAGATCGCATACGCGAGCACTGAATGACTACCGAGACCGCCTTCAGCTTGCATCCGGCCGGGATGTGCCGAACTTCGATCCATTCGATGGCGGCGTCCACGCGAGACTGCTGATCCTCCTTGAGACACCCGGGCCAAGTGAGGTCGAATGCCACCGCCGCTTCGTCTCAATCGATAACCCGACCGGCACGGCGAAGAACCTGCGACAGGCGCTGGCTGAGAGCGGCATATCGAGAGATAACATCGTTCTGTGGAATGCGGTCCCGTGGGTCCGTGCGATGAAAAAGTCGATCACGACCAGCGAGCGGCGCGACGGCAAGGAGAAATTTTCTGCCCTCTTACCGCTGCTGCCGGACGTCGAGGTTGCCATTCTCGCGGGATCGGTGGCGAGTGCAGCGAGGGAACTGCTCGAGAGTTTCGGTATCAAGGTGATCCTGTCGCCTCATCCGAGCCCGACGCTGATCAATACCTCGATAACGCAGCGTCACCGTCTGCATGAGGCCTTCGAAACGTCGTCCGCAATCCTCAATCAATCGAAAATGTCGATTGAAACATCCTGAACTATGCGTTGGAACTGATTGACGTGGTCGCGTATTTTCGCCTCAGTAATCGGGAGAGAAGCCATGCAACAGGTTGTTGCCAATAAGCCCATCACACACGTCGCAGATGTGCCTATGCAGGGCAATATCATCCGCAACTTTACCCCGAACTGGTTCGCCACCACGATGGGCACCGGCATCCTGTCTGTCGCTCTCGCCCAGTTCCCGGGGCATTTGTGGCTGTTCGCCATGGGCCAGGCGCTCTGGCTGTTCAACATCCTGCTGTTCGCCACCTGCACGGCGCTCTACGCTGCAAGGTGGACGCTCTATTTCCATGAGGCAAGCCGGGTCTTTTCCCATTCGGTCGTATCGATGTTCTTCGGCTGCATCCCTATGGGCCTCGCCACGATCATCAATGGCTGTCTGATTTACGGCATCCCGCATATCGGCGACACGGCGGTAGCAATCGCAACGACGCTGTGGTGGATTGACGTCTCGATGTCGCTTGCCTGCGGCCTCGCCATCCCGTTCATGATGTTCACCCGCCAGTCGCATTCGATCGACCAGATGACCGCAGTCTGGCTGCTGCCGATCGTGGCCAGCGAGGTGGCGGCCGTCAGCGGTGGTCTGCTTCTGCCTCATATCGCCGACGCCCAGACACAGTTGACGGTGCTGATGACCAGCCTGGTTCTGTGGGCCTGTTCGGTCCCGCTCGCCATGAGCGTCTTGGCCATCCTGTTCCTGCGCATGGCCGTCCACAAGCTTCCGCATGTCAACATGGCCGCCTCGAGCTGGCTGGCGCTTGGCCCGATCGGAACCGGAGCCCTCGGCCTTCTCGTGATAAGCCAGACCGGCCCCGCTGTGCTCGCGGCCAATGGATTGGCCAGCGTTGCTCCGGCCTTCGGCGGAGCCAGTTTCCTGGGCGCGATACTTCTGTGGGGCTACGGCATCTGGTGGCTGGCCACCGCCGTCTTGATCACCCTGCGCTACCTTCGCGAGGGCCTGCCCTTCAACATCGGCTGGTGGGGCTACACCTTCCCGCTCGGCGTGTTTTCCGTGGCCACGCTTCGTCTGTCGACGATGGTGCCAATGTCGTCCATCGCAGTCTTCGGAGCGGTTCTGGTCACTGCCCTTGCCTGCATGTGGCTGCTGGTTGCGGCCAAGACGATCAAGGGTACACTCGACCGCTCGCTCTTTATCGCGCCCTGCCTCAAGGCAGACTGATGATCGAAATACTCCGGCGTCTGCCCATGTCGGAGTGTTTTCTCGAACCGAGCAGGAGAAGATATGACGCTTCGTATTATGGCCGTGATCGTCGGCGGCATTGCGTTGGGATGTGTAGGGTCCGCCAAGGCCGACCCCGTGCAGGGCTTGATGAACCCGGCTGTGTTCCAGGACAGTATCGTTGGAGTGAAGACGGCCCCGGTCACGCTGGTCGTCTATTCCTCCCCGACTTGCAGTCACTGCATCGACTTCCATGAAAAAGTCTTGCCGAAGCTGCAGGAGACGTATGTGGCACCGGGCAAGCTGAAGATCGCCTACCGGCCCTTCGTGCGAAATTCGGCGGATGCCGTCATCTTCATGCTGGCGAATACGCGGGGCCAGGACAGATTCGATGAGACGGTATCGACCTTCATGTCGAAGTCCGATGAGATTGCTTCGGCCTCAAACGCCGAGGATGTGCTGCGCGAGATCGCCGCTAGCATTGGCATAGACCGTGCGGGCTTCGATCGCGCTGTTGCCGATCAGGCTTATCTGGACAAGCTCAATGCCGCGACGACCGAGGCCAGTCAGAAGTTCGGTGTGGCCGGCACGCCATCGTTCTTTGTCAACGGCGAGCGGGTCGAAGTGAAGCGCAGTTTCGACGAGGTCTCCGATGCTATCGCCGCCGCACAAGCCGACTGATCAGAAAGGCCCGATGCAGAGCACCCGGAGCCCAGTCACGGGAACGTGAGCACGGATTGTCCGTCACGTGGGAATGAATCCCGCCTCCAGGGGTTCTTACCCACTCTTGTCGAAAGGAAGACCTCATGCGCGCCAAAGTCACAGTTCTTATCGCAACGGCGGTCGGCATAGGCCTCTGTTCCCTCAGCCCCGCCTTGTCAGAACAGCAGCACCAGCATCATCAGCCCGAACCGGCGGGCAAGAATGAAACAGCAGATGCGTTCTCGGCAAGCATGAAGGCTGCAATGGAAAAGATGCATGCCGGCATGATGTCGGTTCCTGAGAGCGGAAATCCGGACAGGGACTTCCTGGCGCAAATGATCCCGCATCATCAGGGCGCTGTCGATATGGCCAAGGCGGTTCTGGTCAGCACGAAAGACCCGCAAATTCGAAACCTCGCTCAATCGATCATCACCGAGCAGACCTATGAGATTCAACTGATGCACACGATGCTCGATCAGTCGGGCAATCAACCTGCCGCAACTCTGGAGACCGTAAAATGAAACGTTCCATCCTGGTTCTGATGTCCGCACTCGCAGCATCTCCCGCCCTGGCTCTTCCGGACGCCAAGGACCGAGTCTATGCCGCCGACCAGAACAGCAACACGGTTTCCGTCATCGATCCCTCGACGAACACGCTTCTGGGTCTGATCAAGCTAGGTGATCCAAGGCCGAACGTCCTGAGCCCTCTCTACAAGGGCGAGGTCAATGTTCACGGTCTCGGCTTCTCGCCGGACCATAAAACAATCGTTGCTGTCTCCACCGTTACCAATTCGGTGACCTTCATCGATACCGCGACCAACAAGGTGAAGGGTGTGACCTATATCGGCCGCAACCCGCACGAAGCCTTCTTCACACCCGATGGCAAGCATGTCTGGGTGACGGTTCGTGGAGAAGACTACCTGTCGGTCATCGACGCCAAGACGTTCAAGGAGACCGATCGGATCAAGACGGAGAGTGGCCCCGGCATGACGATCTTCGCGCCCGACGGCAAGCGCGCCTTCGTCGCAAACAGCTTCAACCCCGTCGTCCAGGTCTTCGACGTGGCGTCGAAAAAGCTGCTAGCTGCCATCCCGGTCGTGTCGCCCTTCTCGCCGTTCATACAGGTCACGCCCGACGGCAAGGAAGCCTGGCTGACCCACAAGGACGTCGGCAAGGTAACGCGGATCGATACCAAAACCCTCGAGGTCAAGGGTGTTATCGATACCGGCCCGATCACAAACCATCTGGCCTTTGCCAAGACACCCGCTGGCACCCTCGCTTACGTGACCATTGGCGGCGAGAATGTCGTGAAAGTCTACACACTCGACGATGACGCCAAACTGGTCTCCACCATACCGGTCGGTGCGCTTCCGCATGGCATCTGGGGCTCCGGAGACGGCAGCCGTATCTATGTCGGACTGGAGAATGGCGATGCGATCGATGTCATCGACACCGAAAAGCAGACGAAGATCGCCCACATCCCCTCCGGCCAAGCTCCGCAGGCCCTGATCTATGTTTCCGACGCAGTTGTGGGCGGTGATGGCCGTCAAAACTTGGAGCCGCGAAAGGATATGCCCGAGAACATCACCCTCAGGCTCAAGCCCTCAGAGAATATGGAGGGCAGCGGCATGATCGTTTCGCGCAATCTCGGTTTGATCGATATCGTCGACGTCAGCGTTTCCAAGCTGAAGCCGGACACCACTTACACGCTGCTCTTCGAAGGCCAGCGGGAACCGATCGTCGCCTTCAAGACCGATGCCAAGGGAGCCGCGATGGCATCCGCAACCAGCCCCACACGTGCGATCGTCAATGCGGGCGAAGCGTCAACATCTCCCAACGTGATCCTGGTCGAAGGTGCCAAACCATCTAAGGATGCCGTTTTGAAGTCTCGATAGGATTGTCGGTTGGATAGCCGCAGGCGTAGTGCTATTTCGTTAGGCGGCGTGCGCCTGCCGCTATCAAAACAAGCAGATGACCTGTTTGGGCCAACAGCGGTCATTGGTATTTGCGATCGCATAGTACCCGAGCATGCAGAGCTTCCGCCGACGAACTCTGTACCTACTGCACGACCGAAACCTTCTCACGAACCTGCCTGACAGCATTGAAGACCTCTCCAGGCATGCCGAATCCTGGAGCACCATAGAGTAAACGGAGCTCTTCCCTATGACGGTCCGGATCGAGCAGAACCTCCGCCAAATGATCGAAGCGTCGTAGTTCCTCGGCGCTGATCTCCGCGTCTGGGGTTGGCATCGCCCCCCAGTCGTCCCACGGCAGCATCTCGACCTTGTTCAGGCTGGCGAGGTCACGGATCATATTTGAGGCGATGAACCAGAAGCCGCCTTCATCGAAGATGCCAAAGCGATTGGGGTCGTCCTCGCCACGCCGGCAGAGTTGCCAGGCCTGGGCGGCCAGCAGGAACTCACCCGACGGCAAGTCGAGAGTGTCGAAGACCAGCCCCAATTCTGCGCGCTGAAAGTCATCGATCTGAAAATCGACCATCCGCCAGCGATCACCATTCCAGACCTCCACCACCCAGTGGTCGATCGCCTTGTCGGGAGCGAAATAAGTGCCGAACCCGCACCGCGACCTTGCCGCACGGCCGCTCGCTCGCAAGGCCGACACCGCGAGCAGCGAGAAATGGCTGCAGACACCAACCGCTCGACCCGCAGCAGGACGTGGTGAATTGCCCCCCGCAAGGAGGCCGTCCAGCACGGCGTCCACCGATCTCCTTTGCGAGAGTTCACGGCGCTCCGGGGTCAGCTCTTCGCCATATCTCGATGCCCAGTGTTCGTGAAGCATTCTTCCCTGAATCCAGGCGGCTAGGTCGGCGATGTCCGTTGGAGCGCCTGCCAGCCCGACCTTGTTCTTCTTTGCCGTGGAATGCGGTCCCGGCTCTCGGAAGTAGTCCAGCGTAACCATGTCCATGAGTATCCTCCAAGGCCGGATGATCCGGCGAGGGCTTATTGGTGTCAAGCGCACGGCGAACGCCCGCTTTGGGCCGCTGCAGGCCGAAGGCCGACTCCAGCGGGTTATCCGATCACGCTCAGTTCTTGTTGGTCAGAAGCGCTCACTTCAGCCCAAGAACCTGTGGTCGATCCGTGTTCGACTGGAAATGAGCGGAGCGATCAGAGAGCTGGCGCTCTTCAATCTCGCCATAGACAGCAAGCTTCGCGCTTGCGACCTCAGTAAGACTGAGGGGCGAAGACCTGTGGTCTGGTAGCTCGGTCAGGGATCGAGCCACCATCATGCAAAAAAAGACAAAGCGGCCCGTACAGTTCGAAGTGACCGAGCAAACGAAAGCTACACTTGTAGCATGGCTCCCATTCGTCCGACGTAGCGGCGGCAGCTATCTGTTCCCAAGCCGCCGCAAGACGTCGCAGCATTTGTCGACGAGGCAGTACGCCCGGATTGTCCAGCGATGGGTAACGTCCATCGGACTTGAAGCCAGCGCCTATGGGACCCACTCCCTGAGAAGAACTAAGGCGGCACAGATTTACAAGAAGACTGGCAACCTCCGAGCCGTGCAGATTCTGCTCGGTCACACCAAGCTTGAAAGCACCGTCCGATACCTGGGTGTCGAGGTGGACGATGCTCTGCGGATCGCTGAGCAGATTGAACTGTAAGTTCGTGACCATCGGCGGATTGCCGATGGTCCCTCTCGCGCCATCAGCGGACATTGCTTCCCGTACGCCTGGTCGTTTCTCCTTCGCCTTGCTTCAAGCTGCGACTCCGCTTCTTTCGCTACGCAGCATCAAGATGATCGTCGCGGGCTACTAGGTTGCGCCGATTGAGCCACCCGTGACCCCAGTCCCGTAGCCCAAGGAGAATAGGCGCAAGCGTTCTGCCTTCCTCAGTGATGGAATACTCCACCTTGGGCGGGATAACCGCGAACACCTTCCGTGCCACAAGGCCATCCTCTTCAAGCTCTCGAAGCTGTTTGATCAGGAGACGCTGGGAGCAGTCTCCCAGCTCTCGCTTCAGGGCGTTGAACCTAAGAGTTCCCTTCAGGAGATGGTACAGGATCATGCCCTTCCATTTGCCGCTGATTAGATTGAGCGCCGCATACATCGTGCAGCCGGGGACCTCGTCGTAGTTCCGATCTTTGTTCATTCCAGCCTCGTTGACGGTATACTTTTGGACACTATGTGCGTTTGATTACCGTATTTTCAATTTCGCTTCCAGTTGCGAAATGCGTCTGATCATACGCGCTGTATTTACGGCGCGCGGAAGAAGCTAAAAGGAATTTCAGCATGACGAGAGTTGTCCGCTTTCATGAATACGGGGAACCCGATGTTCTCCAGATCGACGACATCGATGTCTCCGCTCCGGCGAGTGACGAGGTGCAGATCGCAGTCAAGGCCATCGGTCTTAATCGCGCCGAGGTGATGTTCCGCCGCCATGCTTATCTGCAGGAGGCTGAGTTCCCCTCGATGCTCGGTTATGAAGCGTCTGGCACGATTACTGCGATGGGGGACACGGTTATGGGGCTCGCCAAAGGCGATGCGGTTAGCGTTATTCCAACGCTAGACATGACGCGATGGGGCACCTACGGCGAACTCATCAACGTGCCGGGCCGTCACGTCGTAAAGCATCCGGAAAACCTGTCGTTCGAACAGGCGGCGGCATCGTGGATGCAGTATGTCACGGCTTGGGGCGCGCTGATCGAACAGGCAAAACTCAAAAGGAACGAGTTCGTGATCGTGTCTGCGGCATCGAGCAGTGTCGGCGTTGCCGCAATCCAGGTTGGTCGCAGCGTAGGTGCGACGGTAATCGCCACGACGCGGACCGGGTCGAAGGTGGAAGCCTTGATCAAGGCAGGCGCGCATCATGTCATCGCGACGGAAGAAGACGATCTTGCAGCCCGCGTTAAAGAGATCACAGGGGGCAAGGGTGCGCGGGTTGTGTTCGATCCCATTGGCGGCCCGGCCATCGCGCAGCTTGCAGAATGCATGGCGGTTGGCGGCATCCTGCTCGAATACGGTGCTCTCAGCCTCGACGAGGGCCCGTTCCCCCAGTTCGCCGTGCTGGGCAAAAGTCTGACATTGAAGGGGTATCTCTACACGGAGATCGTCTCCGACGACGCGATCCTTTCCCGCGCGAAGACCTTCATCAATGAGGGGCTGCGCTCTGGGACCCTCGATCCGTTGATCTCCCGCACGTTTAGCTTCGAGGACATCCGCGAGGCAACCCGCTTCCTGGAAAGCAATGAGCAGATCGGCAAGATCGTCGTCACTGTCTAACCCGCCACGGCTGTGGCGGAACTTCTCCCGCCGTAGCCTCAAAACAACAAGTCTGGAAACAGTATTATGAAAATAGGAATTCTTGGCGTTGGCCACATAGGAAAGACTTTGGTTAGGACCCTCAGCGCGGCGGGGCATGACGTGAAGGTCGCAAATTCGCGCGGACCGGAGACAATTCCGTCCGAGGTGCTTGTCTCTGGCGGACGGGCAGTCACTGCTCAGGTCGCTGTAAAAGACGCGGATGCGATCATCCTATCAATCCCGTTGAACCGTATACCAGGCACCGCGCCATTGCTGGCGACCGCTCCTGAAGACACAGTGGTGATCGATACGTCGAACTACTATCCAATGCGCGATGAAAAGATCGCCGAGATCGAAGACGGAAAGGTTGAAAGCGTTTGGGTCTCCGAGCAGCTAGGCCGCCCCATCGTCAAGGCATGGAATGCCATCGGTTCGGACTCGTTTGCGCGGAAAGGCAAACCAGCAGGAAGCCCAGATCGCCTCGCGATACCTGTTGCGGCTGACCGTGAGCACGATCGCCAGGTAGGACTGGCACTTGTCGAGGACTCAGGTCTTGATGCGGTCTACTCCGGCACCATTGCGGAGTCGTGGCGGCAGCAGCCCGGCGCTCCCGCTTACTGCA
This sequence comes from Rhizobium sp. PvP014, assembly GCF_017876855.1. NCBI lineage: Bacteria > Pseudomonadati > Pseudomonadota > Alphaproteobacteria > Hyphomicrobiales > Rhizobiaceae > Rhizobium > Rhizobium sp. PvP014. The sequence continues at coordinate 296,178 of NZ_JAGIOT010000002.1, read as the reverse complement.
CGGACCTTACCCGTGAAGAGATACCCGATGCGCTGGCGAAGGCCGAGAAAGCTCGGCTGCCAAAGCGCCGTGATCTTGTTGTCGCGGTCATTCAGGAAAGAGTGGGCGATGCGACCACCAATCCGGACGCAGACTTTGGTGTCCGCCTCGCTCGGGCTATCTGCATATGACGACATGGCTGGTCGCATTTCAGCCGCCAGCCATGCAGTCCTCAATATCGCCATGTCGGCTTTGGGCCGACAGAGGTTATTGCAGGAATGCACTACAAGCGGCCTTCCTTGACGGTTTAGTCACGGGGAGCTAGCTTGGTCAGGTCTGAAACAGGTTAGGCTCGGGAAGGTTGGCCCGGCCCCCACTAGGTGGGTCCTTCCGCTCATATCAAGCGGCCCAAGACTACGATGGCATGAGCATAGTGCGCGTGCCGAGAGTAGGAGTATGGGCATGAAAGCTAGAGTATCAGTACTTACGCTGGGCGTTTCTCACCTGCAAAAATCGGTTTCATTCTATCGCGATGGTCTGGGGCTGCCAACTGAAGGTATCATCGGACAGGAGTTTGAGCACGGAGCGGTCGCGTTCTTCGATCTGGCTGGAGGTCTAAAGCTAGCCGTTTGGTCGCAGAGCGACATTGCTCATGACACTGGGCTGCCGTTACAGCCGCCTAGCTCCACGTCCTTTACCATTGCCCACAATGTCTCCACGATGGAAGAGGTCGATGAGGTGATGGATACCGCAGAGCGGGCCGGAGCCGAGATCGTGAAATCCCCCGTGTCCACGTTCTACGGCGGCTACGCTGGCTACTTCCGTGATCCTGACGGGCATTTGTGGGATGTGGTTTGGAACCCTCATTTGCCCCCTCCAGCAGATTGACGTTGTGGACGGAGCGCCAACACAAACGCTGGACGGGTGAACCTGCCTTAGGCCCGTCCGCTTCGGGCCGAGACGAGGTAAGAAATGAGGCCTTCGATCTACCATGGGCACGCATCCACGCACCCATTGCGCCGCCATCGTTCAGAAAGGCTGCATAACGGCTAAAATGACCATGATCGTACTGGAGAAACGGCTCACCATTAGGCTGAAAGGGGAGCACTTTCAATGAGCGTTCAGTGTAGCGCTGGAAATGCTTTTAGACGTGACTCCATCTAATACGCTCAGCTCGAACGTGGCATCCCATGTTTGACCAAAACCTCGTGCACGAGCTGGGCAGACACTGGTTTGCTGATGGATGTCGCGTCTCCCGGCACATCCCCCTGCCGGGGAACCGCCGCGCCTGAGGCTATGACAATACAAATATGCGGCCAACGATCCTCGACGGCGCGCGCAAGGGCGAACCCGTCCAGCTTGCCTGGCATCTGGACATCCGTGAACAGAAGCTGGAGCGAGGAATGCCTGTCGAGAAACGCTTACGCCTCGTCGGCGGTCCTGGCCTCAACGACGGCGTAGCCTTCCTCGGATATAATGTCCGCCGTGTCCATCAGGACTAGCGGTTCGTCGTCGACGACGAGGGCGATCGGTTCAGAGAGTTTTGCGAATTCAGAGGTTTTCATACGGCCTAAAGCGCCGGAACCGCGTTTGGTTCCTGTAGGTCGTCCTGAGGGCGTTACTGGAATACTCGATCTCTCTGAAAAGAACTTTCAAAGTAGAGCGGGTCTTGTCCAATGGAGACGTGACCGACAGGGTGCCACGGTGGGTCGACACGATCTGGGAGGGGAGCTAGATCGCTTGCGGACCCTCTCCGCAGGGTATCCTGAGGATGAAGGTTGTGCGCTCGGCTGACGATGACACGTCAAGCGTTCCACCGTGAGCTTTCGCGATCTCTGACGAAATATGGAGGCCGAGACCAAGCCCCTGCGTACCTGCCGAGTCGTTGCCGCGGAAGAAGGGCTGGAAGAGCCTTGGTAGGGTCTCGCTGGGGATCGGGTCTCCGCCGTTCGAAACTTCGACTTCAAGACAACCCTGCCGGATAACCGCCGAGACCTCTATAGGCTGGTCCGCCGCGCCATGGGAAATGGCATTGCCTAGAAGGTTCGAGAGTAGCTGCATGATCCGAGCGCTGTCCACGTATAGGGGACCCGGCAAGTCCAGCCGCGTCGCAATCGATCGTCCCGCACCGACCTCTATCTCCGATACGACCTGTCCGATCTCGTGAGCCAGATTAGGTTCGGCGCGCCTGACGACAGTAAGACCCCCTCCAAGACGCGCCTTGCTCAGGTCGAGGATGTCGTCGATCAGCCCGGACATACGTTGCACGCTGCCCTCGACCAGTTCCACCACCTTTCTCCCCCTTGGCGTGAGTTCCTCTTTGTAGAGGACCCGCATCCCGCTTCCGATCGCCGCGACCGGATTTCTCAGGTCGTGTCCGAGGATCGCTACGAACTCGTCCCGCAGTTTCGCCGTCTCAGTGAGCGAAGTGTTGGCGTCCGCCAGCTCCGCACGCGCGTCGGACAGTTCGCGCTCGTATTTCCGGCGGCTGGTTGCCTGGAAAATCGCGATCCTCGTGACTGTCTGCTCGCCCTCCGTCTTCTGCGTTACATTGGCGAGCACTGCCAGTCTCGACTTGTCGCATTTAACGAGGTCGATCGCGACTTCGTGTAAAAAGCCCTGCATGCGGAGCATCGGCGAGAAGTGGGTTTCGTAGAACATGCGGCCCGACACGGGCATCAGGTCGAGAAACCTCTTTCCCGTCAGGGCTGCCGCTTCGAGATCAAGCCACTTCGCGAGCGTTCGATTCGCCAGCAGAATGCGGCCGCGGCTGTCGGCCACGACATATCCACAGGGAGCGTTGTCGAAAAGGTCTTGGTGGTCAGGAACGTAGGACATTGGGTTCGACTAGATAAAATCCCGGATCGCGGCGATGACTTCGCCCGGAGCCGAGAGGTTGGGACAATGCCCGGTCGCGTCGAGCAGTACCATTTTGCTTCCTGGGATGTGGTCCCTGACATACTCGCCTACCTCTTCGGAGGCGATGATGTCGTCGCGGCACTGGAGGATAAGGGTCCTCGCCTTCACATGGGGTAAATCGCTCCGGTTGTCGGAGGTGAAGGTCACCTTGGCGAACCTTCTCGCGATGTCCGGGTCGGTGCGACAGAAGCTGTCGACGAGTTCCTCGCCGAGCTCCGGTCGGTCGGCATTGCCCATGATCGCGGGTGCCATGGCTTTTGACCACCCCATGTGGTTGTCGCCAAGTGACGCGAGCAGCTCGTCGATATCGTCCTCGGCGAAGCCACCGTGATAGCCGTCGTCGTTGATATACCGCGCCGACGGGCCGACAAGCACGAGATCGCTGAAGAGGCTGGAAGCCTTGAGCGATGCCAGAACGCCAATCATCGCGCTCACGGAATGTCCGACGAAGACCGCGTTCTCCAGTTCAAGCTCCTCGCCGATTTCCACGAGGTCGTCGGCATATCCTGCGAGGCCGGAATACTTGTCAGGATCGTACGCGTTCAAGTCGGACTTACCCGCGCCGACATGGTCGAACAGGACGGTCGTGAAGTCATCTTCGAACGACGGCGAAACGAGCCGCCACATGGCCTGATCGCAACCGAAACCGTGGGAAAATACGATCGCGCGTTTCCCGTTACCTGTGACGACGACGTTGTTGCGATGAATGACCGACATGATATTTCCCGTTTCGCGGCACACTAGCAATGTTCCACAGCGATTGCCATGCGCCACACGCGTCCTATCGGTCCTTGGCTCTCCTCCACCTGACCAGATAACCGAAGCCCGGTCCTATCAGGACCCCAGCGATCACCCAATCGATCAGGGTGAGCGGGCTCTCGTCAGGATCGTGTCCCGTGAGATAGAGTAAGAGGAAAAAGGCCAGGATACCGCCGACTATCATTGCCAGGGCAAAGATCAGGCTTTTACGGGAACTTTGCATAGGACCTCATTCTTCAGAAGTGCGAGCCGGCCAGACCGCGATGTCTATCACATCCCGGTCTACGGGAACGCTGTCGTCCCTGCTGCCCTCGAATTCCATCCAGCTGATCCGCATCGCACATGTGACTGTATCGACCAGGAAGATCGGTCCGTTCGGCAATGGGTCAGGCATCGACGGACTGGAAATCGAGAAGCTCTTCGATGGAAAACGAACCTCGACCGTCTCCAAACGCGTCCACGGCTTACCGCTCATTTGGTCGGCCAGCGGGTGATCCGGTTCTCGGTCACAGATAGCGATCCGGATATGCTGTTGCAGGCAGGACTGCGTGTCGACGGTGATATCCGATGGCATAACTTGTAGGCACCTCGCCTCCATTTCCGCCGTGATCTCCACGGGAGCCTCGAACGCTTGGTCTTCCTGGTCTACGAGATAGAACTGGCTCTAGTCGGACTGCGAGGCAAGCGTCGTCCAGCCTTTCGGCGATGCGGGCATTTCCGTCATCCCTGGTGCGCCTCGGCCCAGTGCGGGTAGGTCACGTAGGCCGTCAGCGCGCCCTCGCCTTCCGTGGTGATCGTCACCGCCTCACCCTTGGGCATATAGACGATGTCGCCCGCCCCTGCCGTCACGGTTCCGTCGCCCGTGGAAACCGAGAGCCTGCCCTCCAGGACGATCATGGTGTCGTGGACGGCCATTGTCTCTGTAAGCGACTGGCCCGGCGCGTAGCGGCCGTAACCGATGGTGACCGGGCCGCCGTGCCTCTCGTCGACCAGATTTCCGACAAAGATATCGGCATCCTGTCCAGGAGACTTCACCAGTTCGGCATCGGACAGGCTGAATTTCTGAACCTTCATATCTACCTCCCTATTCCAGACTGGAGGTAGTGCGGTCGCCGAGATCGCCAAGGCCGACAAGAAAGGACACGGAGATGACCGAGAGCTGCCCTATCCCGACACCCGAACAACGCAAGTACATGGAGATCAGAGAGGCGGCGGAGCGCGCGATGCTGGACAAGCTCTACAAGGCCATCGACGACGCGACCGCCGAAGTGGCCGCCAAATTCCAGGAGGCCGTGGATGCGGGCGCTCGCACGGATCACAGTACGATCCCGCGCAGAACTGCTTCCGAATGCTGGGCGGCAAGCGCTTCGAGGTCAGGCGCGTGAGGACTATCCTGTCCGAAAAACTCGTGGAACAGAAGGCCAAGAACCATCGGACCGATAACCGAGAACGCGTACAGGTTCGGATCGCCGGGGCGGATTTCTCCCCTGGCCTGCGCGTTTGCGATCATCCCCGAAAGCAAGGTGAGGACACGGGAGACAACCTCGTCGTGCCAGATGCGTGCAAGGTCTGGGAAGGCCCGGCTTTCGCCGAGCACCATGCGGACGATTCCAGGAATCCTTCCGTCGCCCATGCGACCGGCCGCGCGCTTCAGCAGGACAGGAACGAACTCGGCAACCGATCCTCTAAACGCCGCGGACGACTGCTCCATCGCATCGAGGTTGGCCGCGAGAGCCTGCCGGGCGGTGGCCCTGAACAGGTTCTCCTTGGTGTCGAAATAGAGATACAGAGTGCCCTTCGCGACACCCGCTCTCTTTGCAACCTCGGACAGTTTCGTGCCCGCGAAGCCGTGTTCGACGAATACGTCCATCGCGGCTTCCACGATCTCCGCTGGACGATCTTCCTTCCGGCGGCTCCATTTGGGTTTCGTATCGGTCATCTCTGCTTCCGCAACGAGCGTTAGGGTTTCAAGGCGATGCCACGATCGCGAAGATAGCCGTCCAGTCGAGCCGCCGATCCGTCGGAGGCCGCGATGGCGACGTACGTGTCAGGCCTTAGCAGATAGGCGGCATCCCGGGCCAGACCCGCTTTCCCGTGTTCCGGTCGCCATTCGAATACGTGTAGGGCAACCCCGTGGTCACCGCACCATGCCACGAGATCGGAATCGGCCTGCCCGTAGACGTGGACCTGCCAGCGGACTTCGCGGAGCGGATCGTAGTTGTCGGCCCCCGCCACTGAAACCCAGGGAAGTCGGTCTCCGCCCTGGACGCTGCCCGCTTTCCCTTCGCTAAGAGGACTGCCTTCGTAGCTGAGCGTCGTCTGGGAGACGATACGGAACATGTATTCGCGGACGTTTTCGCTACGGTACGCCACACTGATGAAGGTAGGCGCGATCCGCGTCCTGACGAACTCGGCGAAGCCGCCTTCAGCCGTCGCGAAGGTGAAAAGCTTGTCGGTCGTCTCCACGAGCTTCCGCGCGAATGCCTTGCGCTCGATCTCGTAGCTGTCGAGCAGGCTGTCCGGGGCCTGCCCCTTGACGACTGCGGTCAGCTTCCATGCGAGGTTGATCGCGTCGAGGATACCTGTGTTCATTCCCTGCCCGCCTGCGGGGCTGTGTACATGGGCGGCATCGCCCAGGAGGAATACCCGGCCCACACGGAAACGGTCTGTGACCCGGTGATGGACGCGATATGTGGAGAACCAGTTGACCTTGTCGACCTGCACGCCGAGGCCCCGGATCGCCTCTTGACCCACGTCTTCGAACGAGAGGGTTTCCGGATGCTCGGCGCGCTCGCCACGGACCGTGCCGATAAGGCGATACTGATTGGCCTCGCCGTAGGGCATCACGAGGACGAAGTCGGATTTGTCGAGCGCGACGTGCGCGTCGCCAGCCGGATCGACTCCGCCAGCGACCACATCGGCGACGTAGAACAGCTGCTTGTACGTGCCGCCTTCGAAACCGCCCCCGATCTGGTGGCGAACGGGCGAGCGTGCGCCGTCGCATCCAGCCAGATAGCTGGCGGTGCAGGTTTCTTCCTGGCCGTCGTGATGTCTGAGGATGGCTTCTACCCGGTCGCCCTTGTCTACGAACGACAGCAGTTCGGTGCCCCGCTCGATCTCAATCCCCATCGACGCGAGACGATCGACCAGCATGCGCTCGTGACGATCCTGCGGATACACCAGGACGAAGGGATAGGGCGAAATCTCCTCGCCGGCATCGGCGAGTTTGACCTGGGCCTGGCGCTTGCCTCGCGCCCACATGTTCATCGCCGGGGTCTTGTATCCCGCGGCGGCGACTGCGTCGGCCATGTCCAGCTGCCGGTAGAACTCCAGGGTGCGGGCCTGCACCGCCATCGCGCGGGACGTTTCGCCCGGGCCGCTGCTTTTATCCACGATCCGGACCTTGAGTCCCTGCTTGGCTAGCCAGAGAGCGAGGACCAGGCCCGTCGGGCCAGCACCCACGATGAGAACGTCGGTCTTTTGCATGTTGTTTTCCTTTAATGACTCATGGGTCATTAAATAGCACAGGAGGCCGAAGTTCAATAGGGAACGTGGTCCGACGTGCCGCTGGCCGTTCGCAAGCTGCGTTGCGGCGACCTTCGCTCGTCGCCTGAAACCTGAGAGTTGATGTACATCAACAGTAGGAGGGTTCCGTTGCGCCAGCCGCGCACGCCCTGCCGACAGGCCTGATCAGTCCAAATGGCTACGAAGAAAGCAAGCGGCGCGGACGCTTCGTCATCGTGGACGAAGTGGTTAAGACCTCGCAGACCAGCTGTATGCCAGCGCGCCGTCATGGGACGGGAAATGGCTGCGCCCTCTGCTACGCGCAGCGGGACATCCCCGGCACGAACTGCGTCTTCGGAAATCCGACGAAGCATTCGCGGCCGCCGCGGGAGCGGTTCTGGGGTCTTAGGTTTCGGAACAGAAACTCGCAGACCTGGTGAACGACGTCATAGCGCGGCGCGAGCCGTCCGCATCCCCGCATCGTGCGCTGCCTGATGCCCTGCTCGAACTCGAGCGATGGAACCTGGTGAGAGCGGAAGCGGTGGCTCGTCGGGGGCATCAAGGGACAGCCTGTGGCATCTTCCCGGTTTTCGGGTATCTTCACGCAAGCTCGGCACATGGAGGCACCCGATGTTCATCAAGACGGTCGAACCAAGCGAGGCGACAGGCGAAATCGCCGCGCTTTACGAGGCGGAAATCAACTCGATGGGCCAGGTCATGCAGGCCACGCAATGCTGGTCCGCTCGCCCGGATGTCATCGCCCCCATCGAGAACCTGCTCCACCAGATACGCGACGGCTTTTCCCTCGGCCTCCTCAATTTTCGCCTGATCACGTTCGTCGTGGCGGGAGACGTGCCATCGAGCTATTGCTCGCACGTCTATTTCCGCAGCCTTTCGGGCGAGCTCGGCCGTGATCAGGTTCTGGCGATCAGGAAGGACTTCCGCAACGCCGGACTGAGCGATCAGCAGGTCGAGATGCTCGCTTACGCGCAACAGATCACCCGCGACGCGTCCAGGATCACGGAAGCCGACATACAGCGGCTGCGGGATGTGGGTCTCACCGATGTCAACATCGCCGATATCGCGCTTGCGGCCTCGTTCAGAAACTTCATGAGCCGCTACTTCGACGCGGTCGGCGCGACCGTCGAGCCTGAATTCCTCGATGACGATCCGGTTGTCAGGGAGATAATGGCGGTCGGACGGAAATAGGGTCAATCAGAGCTTTTGTTACGTCGCTTCTGCCTGCCGCCTTGATGGTGAAAAGCTCTCGGAGAGGCAGGGCTCCCGGACTGAGTGGAACATTTGGGATTCCCAGGGCGTTCGCCGAAACTATAAGGAGAACCCAAATGCCTGGCACGTTCGCCACCGTCTACATCGTCGCGTTTGATCTGGATGACCGTGACCAAGCGGTGCAGGCGTTCGCACCCCGGGTGGCCGCCAGTGAGGCGGTTGCCGTTGACGAAGCTCGTGAACTCGAGGGCCGCCACGCTGGTGTCGTCGTGTGGAAGCGCGAGGGCAATCCTGTTGTCGGCGAGGAAGGTGAGCCTGAGATCGTGTTCAGCGTCGGCAAGGTTGGAGATTTCGATTAGGCACAATTACTCGTGAAGACCCCAGTTACGGTCCTCGTCGTTTCGTCGGTTGTCGGCTTCAGGGGGCTTCCCTGTTCCAGAACTTCTTGCCTCGCCGTCAGACCCAACCCAATGGAAGGTGACCTCGTAGCCAGTACTCTTGCCGCTGTTGCTGGAGTATCCATGAAAGGTTTTTGTCACTGCGATGCCCGCTAGCGTAAGCGTCCCTTTGCCTTTGGGAGCGTTCGCCCAGAATATGCGGTCCAAGAGTCGATTGTCGAGAAAGTCACGCTCTTCGACAAGCGATATGTCCTTCACGCAGGCATCTCTCCGGCGACGCTCCGCAATCTGCGTACGAAGAGTGTCCGACTGCTCCAGGTAACGCTCCGCCTCTGGAGCTTCTCGCACGTTCTCACCCTGATCCATCGGCAATCTATTCTCTCGGTATGCCAGGAGAATCGCCACGGCGGCGTCGGGACCAACAACCTGAACCGTGTCGAAAATCCCGTCTCCTCGATAGAAGATGTCCCGCTTTTCAGCGGTCGACAGTAAGTCTCCGTCCAAAATAAGTGATCTGGTTTTCCGCGGCTTGACCCCGGGTAGCATCTTGATGAAATCAGTAAGTGAACGCATGCCCTCTCCTAAATAGATGTCGTCGGCCAACCGAACCCGAACCTGCCAACGTAATATCTATCATGTAGGTACTCGAGGTCCTGCTCCCAGTGCCTGATGGCCTCGTCATACTTGTCGCTGTCCTGATACTTGAAGTTCTTGGCAAACGAGGCGAGACAGTGCGCCATCTTGTGCAGTCTGATGGAAGACCCGTTCGGTCCCCACTCGGCCATATAGAGCCGGTCGAAAACCGGAGGCAGCGCGTTTTCGAAAATTCGGGACAGCAAAGCGTGTCTATACGAAGAATGCTCCCCATCTTTGCCGACCTTGTATTCAAGGTATTTCAGCATGCCTTCGTGACGGAGATCGCGATAAAGTCCGTTCCGTCTCCCGCCAGGCGTTTCAGTAGAGGGCCACCTGAAGTAGGAGTCGTCGGCAAGCGTCTTCGCGCGTCGTTCCCACTCCTTTGATATCGCCATCGACATGATAGCCGCATCGCCGTGAAGATGTTTCTGCGACCCGTCGTCTGATATCCGGACGGCGTTCTTCCACATGCTCAGGAGCTTGTAGGGGTCTTGTCCCGGAAGCGATCTGACTAGACGTTCGACATCCATTGTTCCTGACATCCGCGCCGTCTTGGGCTGCGCCGCGCATGCTTTCGCGTTTTTCGACGGTTCTAAATCCGGAATAGGCTGACCATCGGCATACGGTAGAGCGATAAGCTTTTTACCCTCCGCCTTGACGGCCCCCACCTTCTGCAGATGCGCGATGACCAGACCAAATGCCTCGGAGAAACAGGTCGTTCTGAAGCTCCCAGGCTCGTAAACGCTGACTTTGACCTTGTCAGCGGGGTAATTCAGCAGCGTGGCGACCTTTTGCCGAACAACCGCTTTTTGCGCTGAGGCTCCACGGATAGTGACAACCGCCGCCTCCATGATTTTGTCGGGAGACGGAATTTGAAGAGAAGATGGCTCTTGTGGGCGAACCTTCCGCGGCGTGACTGCTTTCGCGACCTTGGCGGACGGCGGGCGCGCTGTCTTGGTGCCTGTGAGGATCGCCACTGTTCTGGGTGTCATGGCGATTTCGACATGCGTGCTCTCTGTAGAGGCTGCGCTGGCGAACCCCTTTTCGACCATGGATGCCGCATATCTCTCAAGGTCAGCTCGGGAAACGACACCGCTTGACCCGTCGTGTTGGAAATCGAGTTTTCCCGGTTGAAGCGACACCGATCCCGCAAACCCTCGTCGGGATACCTGAGCGGTCACATCCGCTTCAATGCGGGCCTTGACGACCTGCCAACGGGTAACGACCACCGTAGGCCTTGCGGCCCTGCTACGGGCTGGCTTCGTCCGCTTAGGTTTCGTTCTCTTTGCTTTCATCCCCGCTCTCCCAATGACGACAATAGGCAACGGCGCGGAACCCCGTCAACGTCACCTCATGTAAGCTTCCGGATCGGGGAAAACCGGGCTAGCTTCGCGCCCTCGACAATGATTCAAGGCGCTGATGGCAACGAACATAACCCTGGCCGACCTGACTGCCTGCGACGACGGCGCTGTCCTCGTCACCAAGGGTGCCGTTGGCGGGTCACGGCGGCACATTTCACAGGTGGCGAATGGCCTTCGCTGTGGTTGCGTCTGCTACGGATGCGGGCGTGCTCTAGTCGCCAAAAACGGCGGTGACCAAAATCGTCATCACTTCGCACACCAGCCCGACGAGGTGACGGCGAACTGCGCCACGGCGGGCGAGACCGCTCTTCACATACTCTCCAAGGAGATCATCGCACGACATCGTCGTGTAAGCCTGCCCGCCACGTCAGTCCTCGGGATCGACGGCAAACCCGTCGAGGTCACCCCTGAGCGATCCATCGATCTCACGGATGTTCGCCTCGAAGTCGTCGCCTTGGAGGTCGTCCCGGATGTCACGGCGACTATGGCCTCCACCTGGTCGACATCCACGATGTGCCTGCAGACAGATGTTCTCGGATCATGGAACGACCAGAATGTATCTCCCTTGACGACCCAGTCGAAACGCGCAGGTTCATCTGCCTCGAACAGAATCGCGGCCGCTTGCTGTCGGGAATACGCTGTCGTGGCAACGAAGACCTCGGCGGGTAGCCTGATAGGAAGGATGTTTACCAGCGCTTCTTCCCCACCTCCCAAAGGCGGTACGAAATATCCGAACCCCGCTTTCGGGACGGTAAGCGCGCCAAGACGGTCTACTGCTCCTTCGTCGAGGGTGTCGATGGTCTTGCTAAAATTCAGACGTCGATCCTGAAACTCCTCTCCCCTTGGGATTTCCTTCCAGTAGAAGGTGTTGTCCGACCGCCGATGGAGGACGATGATGATCGGCAGGTTGCTCCGCGCCAGTAGGCTAGGTCTTCGCTTTTGAGAAGGTAATGGAAGCCGCTGTCGTCCTCGCCGGGATACTTCGCCGACTCGGTGGTCTTTACCTGGACGGCGATCATCTTGGCCAGTGGCTTTCCGTGGTCCATAACCTCCACGATGGCATCGATGCCGGCTTCGAGCCGTGACCGTGGGTCGAACTGAAAACCGATCTTCAGGAATTGGAGCTTCGCCGACGTTTCACCGATCTCACCGACGATCTGATTCTGCGTGACGTTGTTTGCCATGTCGGAATGATAGGCAGAGGTTTCGGCGACTGCCAAGCTAGAAACCAATGTAGCCACGAACATGTCCGGTATTTGCCATCAAAGCTGTTTTTGACGCATGACCTACAGGTAACAGTGGACTATGTGCCGAGGGCACTACCTATTCTTGCGGTGACAAGCATAGATTGCACCAGGATAGCAGACTCGATTCGGCGAGGACGACATGAAGACATTTTACGCCTACCCATCGTCCGAACCTGAAGTGACAAAAACTATTCAAGATGCTCACAAGGCATTGGGGGCTGCAAGGCCAAGCTTATTTCTGCACCTTTGGCAAGCAAACGACATCTGCGGCCTACCTTTGACCGACCCTATTTTCGAACATATCCAGAAGAGCGATTTCATCATTGCTGACATCACCGTTCTGAACTTCAATGTCACATTCGAAATCGGTTATGCAATTGGTCAGGGAAAACGCGTCTATCTGACCAGAAACAGCAACTTTAAGCGAGATGTTGCAACGATCGACAAGATCGGCATCTTCGATACTTTAGGCTTTGAGAGCTATTCGGATTCCGTGAGCCTTACCAAGCTCCTTCAGAGATTTGGAGGCGACAGCGCGGTTCCGCTGAGGAAGCTGCTGAACCCGAAAGTCCCCATCTACGTATTGCGAACTCCCCAGTCCAACCAAGCGATGCTTTCAATTATCGCCAGGATCAAGAAGGCTCGACTAGGGTTCAAGGGATACATTCCAGATGATGAACCCCGCCTTTCTGCGCCGAAGGCAATCGACGATATCGCGGCCTCGTTTGGCGTCGTAGTTCCACTGCTTGCGTCCAACTTTGCGGACGCTGACGTCCATAATATCAGAGCCGCATTCATCGCCGGTCTGGCGCTCGGAATGGGGAAAACTACAACGATCCTTCAGCCGAGGGGCGGACCTGCGCCTCTCGATGTCAGGGATATCGTCCAGACATTTGACCGTCAGGAAGACATATCCGACATAATCGGCGAGATGGCTCTCGAAATTACCGAGAAACTTCAGGCTGATGACCCCCTGCCGCTTCCGAAAGGTAACTTTCTCGCGGAGCTTAGGTTTGGCGATGCTGTAGCCGAGAATGAATTCCAGACACTAGGCGACTACTATCTTCGCACCGACCAATATCAGCGGGCATCGCGAGGCGACGTGAACCTTGTAGTCGGACGTAAAGGCGCTGGCAAGACAGCGCTGTTTTCCCAGGTCCGCAACAGCAAGAGAAGCAATGTTAGTAACATCGTCGTGGACTTGAAGCCGGAAGGCTACCAGCTCATTCGATTGAAGGAAGACGTTCTCGACTATCTAGCCGAGGGTGCAAAAACCCACTTGATAACGGCCCTGTTCGAATACGTCTTCTACCTTGAAATCTGCTACAAGGTTCTGGAGAAAGACGCTGACAGACATCTGCGGGACAACACCCTCTACGAACCGTACAACAAACTGCAGAAAGTCTATGAAGCAGGTGCTGCGGGAGAAGGCGACTTCTCCGAACGCCTTTTGGGAATATCCCAGAATCTAGTCGATGCGTTCAAGGACAAATTCGGGACTGACAATGGCCAGAGACTTAATGCGGCTCAGGTCACCGAACTTGTCTACAAGCACAACATCAAGGAAGTACGCGATACGCTTTCGGCGTACCTAAAATTCAAGGGCAGCGTCTGGATACTATTCGATAATCTGGACAAGGGTTGGTCCTCGCATGGCTTGACTTCAGGAGACATTCTGATTTTGCGGGGCCTAATCGATGCCGCGCGGAAAATTCAGCATCAGATGCAGGCACAGCAGCACGATTTCCACAGCGTGGTTTTCGTCCGAAATGATGTTTATCAGCTATTGATCGAATCGTCCGCCGACTATGGCAAGGAGAGCCGCGCGACCTTGGACTGGACGGATTCTGACCTACTTCGCGAGGTCCTCCGCCGTCGATTGGTGTCTAATGCCCTTCCTGAAGACACGCCGTTCGATCGCGTCTGGTCACAAATTTGCGTGTCGCACTACCAAGGCGAGGAGACATCGCAGTTCCTTATCGACCGCTCGCTAATGCGGCCCCGAAATCTCATCAAACTACTCGCCCATTGCAGGGGATTCGCTGTTGGCATGGGTCGCCCGAAGATCGATGAGTCCGATTTGGAGAAAGGCCTGAGGGCCTACTCCCTTGATCTCATCACGGAGGCCGATCAGGAACTGACAGATATCCTCGGCGTGGACACCAGTCTTGTCTACCACTTCATCGGTGAAGGGAAAAACTTCCCGCATACAAAGATTGCCGACATCATCGTTGCCGCCGGGATAGACCCGGATCGCGTTGATGACGTGATAAAGTTCATGATCTACTATGGTTTTTTAGGGGTTCACACCACCGACCACGGCGTGAAGTTCATCTTCGATGTCGGCTATGACATGAAACTGATGCAGGTGCTGGTCTCCAAGGCGGGCAACGACATCGCTTATGCGTTGAGTCCAGCATTCGATGCCGGACTCAATTTCTGATGATTGCCTCAAAAAAGGTCACTGGATACAATCGAATTCAATCCATCGACAAGGGGTCACCGTGCTTGTTCAACGGCGAGGATATCGATGGTTTGATCGCCTCGTAGACGACGTTGATGTCACCGGGCCAAGCGGATAACGGACTTCGCGATCACCGCTGATAAGGGGCTTTTACTCCGCGAAAGTCTCTGATAGCTCGTCACGGGAGGCAGACACCTGACTCCCTCGCCTCCCGCCGCCTGCCTTTGTGGTACTCAGAGCGCCGCGTCTTGAACATTTCCTCCCTCTCGAACAGCCTTGTGAACAGGTCATTCATTTCGGCAATCCAGTCATCATCGTCGAGATCGAACGTGAAAACAGGTCCCATCATCGCCGGTGCCACGATGGCCTGCACCGTCCGGGTCTTGAGATCGTAGGTGATCGGCAACACGGACAGCCTCGTAGTCGTGCCCACGGTCTGCCCGCCTGGCATCGGCCGATCCGAAAACAGGAGCGTGGGGAAACGTTCTTTCGCCGTCGACCGGAGCTTTTCCCAGAATGAGATGAGCGCAGGGTCTGTCCCCACCGTCGGGTCGATGGTCAAGTCCAGCGCCTTCATGACCTCGGCCCTGTCGTAGATCGTATCAACGAAGTGCGCTTTCCCGCCTCGCGCCCTTGCCGAGGTACTCGCATGCTGTAATGACATCGCGCATGTCGCGGACGTCCAGGATTGGACACTTCAGCTTCTCCTCGAACCCGAGCCGTCCTAGCAGATGGTGAGCGAACCCGCCGATACGAGCCGTGCGGGGTTTCGGCCCCAAGACTGTGGACTACATGGGTGCCTGGTCGGGGCGGATTCAATCGCCGTGGACCGCCACGTGAGGACCTTCGCCAAAAGCGTTGGCGTAATGGAAGACGACTATGACTTCCTCAAATCCAGTATTCTGCTGCGCTGCCGATCTGCTGTCACTGCCCCGGTGGGAATTCGACGCGTGGCTATGGAAAACGGAGTCGGCCGCATCGATCCCACAGATGGCGTTCGGTTTTTGATCGATTGAGTAGAAATCGGGCTCCGTTGCCGTCCGTGGACATTATCATGGCCGCGGTCGTGGAAGACTTTTATGCCCTGCATTCCATGCAGAACTTAAACGATCTGATACTTCAATCGCCTTTGGACGAACGCGGGTCGTGAACCCTCGAGGATTTTAACGATATGGCCGTTCGTGCTCGGATGCTCGATCGCGCCGCTCTCGTAACTAAAATGATACCCGTTCACCTTATCTAAACGGACGTAGACGATCTGTTCGGCGTCCGCACCAACCGCGAGGTTTGGGTTATGAGTGACTAGGATGACCTGGCGCGTCTTTTTGGCTTCCCTTATGCACCGCGCCAGCACCGCAAAGATGCTGTCGTTGTCGAGATTGTCTTCCGGCTGATCAATGATCAATGGCGTGCTGTCCATGTCCAAGTGCAAGTAGAAGACGAGCAAAAGAAGACCTTTTTCCCCCGGCGACAATTGATTCAGGTTTTTTCCACCCAGTCTTAACTCATAACGTGCCTCGAAATACTCGAGAGAATAGAGGAAATCATAAAGTTTTTTTACGTCTTTCACCTGCTTCTTGATGTCGGTCGGCCTCATGGACGCGATAACTTCGTCGACGAAAGGCAATACGCTTTGCATGGAGTTCCAGTCGACGGCCGAAAGTCGCTGCCTCAGTTGGTTGGCACCCTCTTCCACGCCGCGGAATGGTCCACTCATCGCCTGATTCAGAAACGAAAAGAACTCTGTGCCGAAGTTCGATGACAATACGAAAGACGCGTCGATCGATACATTGAAATCGCCCGTGCTAACGGCGGCAAGTCTGGTTTCAACCTTGCTCTTCAGTTCCTCGTAAAACGTCTTGATCTTCCGCTTGCACTCGAAAATTTCGAGGCAGAGGGAATGTCTTGCAAGGTAAGCCTTGTCGAGCTCGCCCGCGAGGTCCTTATCAACTCGTGCAATCCGCATTTCCAGATCAGCGATTGTGCCAGCGACGGGCGCATCCCAGTCTCCCGTTAGCGCGGCGATCTTATCAGCTATTTCACGGATAGCCTGGCTGTATTTCTGGTATCGCTGCTGTGGCGCTGAGAGGGCGTCCCGCAAAGCCTTTATCCCGTCCGAGACATACTGGTGGGCAGCACGCATATCGGGAATACTGCGCAGCTTCGAAATATCGGTTTTTTCACTGACGACCAACTGAGCATCGTGCTCGAGTTCCCGGATTGCACCAGCCAGCTCCTTCGAGCGAGCGGATATCGCGTCCGTATCCGTCGTGACGGTTATAACGTTGTCCAAATCGAAGCCGAGGCTGCCGAATCGCTCCTTGAGGCTGATTTTGTCGGCATCGACACGCGCCTTGACGGCTGTGACGGCCTCCAACAGCTCCTGCGTTTCCTGGAATGTTGTTTTATTGGCCGCAAGACGCACTGACGCGTCCTTCCCCCGGGCAATAAGGCCATCGAGAATGGTGGTCTGAACGCCGATTCCGTCATTCGCCGCTTTCTGCTCATCGCTCTCGGTCGGTGGCTGCTGCTCTTCCGGAGGTTTAGAAGCCTCGAGGGCCTGAACCTGAGATTTCAGCTTATCAAGCTCCGCCACCAAACGCGCGCGGAATGCAGGCTCGGACTGCGCTTCAAGTTCAACGATCCGGACGTTCAGTTCGCGTAGGCGGCTTTTGAGCTGACTCGCCTCTTGCCGACTGTTAAGCGTCTTCCGCTCTTCCAGTTCATGGAATGACGAGGCATCTATCCTGTCACTCAAGTCCACATGAGAGAAGACGACGTCCTCGATCTCCCGCCTGAGCTCTTGGACCTCGATTTCGTTCGTTAGGCTCTCGAAATAATTCTGAGGCAGGTACTTCACCGCCTCCGGCTTCAGTTTGTCGGGATCGTTACTCAGCAACCGCTCTGTCGCGGAGCCGCTCTTCCACGTTAATTTTGCCCTGAAATGCTCCGCGTATCCAGGACGTTTGAACTTTTTGTTCGATGGATTGTCTGTCAGAAATGAAAAATATTTCGCTTGTCGCGTGTCTCCTAGCAACGCCAGGATATCCGCGATTGCACTTTTACCACTGCCCTTGTTACCTATAATGGCCGTAAGCTCTGGATTAAACGGAATATCGACACTCTGGAACCACGTCCCGTTCTGTCCCCCATAGGTGCTGGTGGGAGAGATGTTCAGCCTGTCGATGAACCGTGTGCCTTCCCGTTCAAGGCGCGTCAGGACAGGAGGCTTATCGCCGATGAAAACTCGATGCTCCGGTTCGAACAGGGTCTGCCTCAAGCCACGGAACGTAAGGTTTGCCTTGATCCAGGTCGATTGAAAGCTGGGCTCATCGCCCGTCAGTCGCGAGAGATCGGCGAACGAGTGGGCGTCACTGCCGTCGAAAACGGGCTTGGGATCGGATTTTGCTCCGTCTTCGTAACGGGAATCGAGAAGGAAGTAGGATGAACTCCCGGCCTTTCCAAAGAACGCCGCGCTGGCACGATCCAGTTCGTCGGAGATCGACAGGCTGCGTTGCGACTTCTTCGCCGCACCCCGGAGTCCGTCGTTTCCGGCCGCCGTAACAATGAAGTATTCCTCAGGAGAGAAGCAGTTTCGCAGCCCCTCCTCGATATCGCGGACACTTACCGTTGCCGCCGCGAATTGAGCTTGCTTTAGTTCGCCGCACCGTATGCGTCGACCGCCACCGGCTGTAATGTGAGTTTCAAGATCACTCAGAAACTTGGCTAGGGCATCCTGTGTTGCAGCCTCTGGGTCGATCAAGACATGGCTGTTTACGTTTCGCCCGTCGGTACTGACCGTTTCCAGCAGTCGGAATTCGATATTGGGGATGAAAAGCTTTTTCCCTCCCGGCACAAGTTGGCGGTACCTGGCTATGGTTTCGAGATAGCCGTCAAAGGAGAAGTAATCGGTGATTCCAAAAGCCTGGACCGCTGATGACTCCAGCGTCTGAATATACCTCTCCCAGAGCTCGTCGGAACGAACGCCATAATTGTCCGCAAGCTTCGTACCTGGTGCGTGGACGTGTAAATCCCATTTTCGCCAGATCGATCCTCGCTGCTCCTCCGTCTTCGACGAAAGCTGCATCCCCTCAGTCATTCAATCACCCCGATACCACAGTCAGCCTCGGCGAAGTAAATCAGGTCAGCGTTCAACAGACATGGCGTGTCCGACTTTCAATGACCCGTGCACTCAAAGACTGGATATGCCCCACAACGCAAAACTGAACTCCCGCGCATGGTACTCGTGCGAAACGGGCAATCAAGGGTTTTCTGATATCGCGATGCCTTTCCAGTTGACAGCACTAGGCTGCTGTCGAAGAACCTCGCGCACCTCAGAGGCGCTCATCGAACGTGCTGTTATGAGCGTGTCGGCGATATTACGGAGTGCTGCGTTCCGGAGGTCTAGGATTTCTTTCGCGCGGGTGAACTGCCTGTCGAGGATTCCGGAGACCGTGGCACGGACCCTGAAGTCGCCACTGCGCAGCTTACCCAGTTCGTGGTCGGGAACGGCTTCGATCGCCAATGTGCTTCCCATCCCGAAACTCACTTCAACTTTCGTGGCGAGTGCTGTTGCCAACCCCAGATCAGAGTTCGGATCGCCGGCGCCAGATTCGGTGAACTCGCCGAATATGAGGGTTTCAGCCGCGAGGCCGCCGAGATACATTGTGATGAGATCAAGGTAGAAGGACCGTGTCTTCAATGGGAAAGCTTGCCTCCTGAACAACGCCCCGCCCAGTGTATTCACGCCCTCGGCCAAGACTTTATCCGCAACGCTTATCCGCTCCAGCTCCATTCCCAACTCAAGGCCGACGATCGCGTGTCCCGCTTCGTGAAACGCTGCTACCCGCATGTGCTCGACGGGAAGGTCGATTATCGGCTTTGCCGCTTCCAGGACTTGTTCAAATCCAAATGGTGTTCCAGAGCGGCGGGCTATTCGTCTCCCATCTCTCACTAATTGCTTCAGCCCTGCACCTGCCATGCCGGCAGTGGAACGGGCAAATTGATCTTCATATTCTTCGGGTAGGGCAAACCCGGCATGAAACTGGAATATCTGCTGGCGCGTCGTCGAGTCCGGCAGCGGTATTTCGAAATGCCGATCAAGCCGTCCCGGTCGCAAAATAGCAGGGTCGATATATTCAGGATGGTTAGTGGCTCCCACGACGACAATCCCGGCACGACGCCGGAAACCGTCAAGGAGCTCGAGCAGCCCGTTTATTACTTGCCGTCTGTAGTCCGCATTTTGACTGTCGTTGACCGCTCGGCTGCCTATCGCATCGAGTTCATCAATGAACAGTAACGCAATTCCTTTCGACTGCGCTTCCCGGAAACTTTCACGCATCGCCTTGAGAAGGTCATTGAGATACCCGGCCGCCTGCCACTGTGCGGCCGACGCGGCGACAATCGGCAAGGTACAAGTCCGCGCCAATGCCTCGGCAAAGAGTGTCTTGCCTGTCCCCGGGGCGCCCGAAATCAAAGCGCCAGTGTCCACGTCATCCCATGAGATAAGACCAGCTTTGAAGTCCGCGAGATCGCGCGCAAGTTCAAGACCCCATTCTCTTGCCGGACCGAGACCGCTGAGGTCAGATAGTGTTGGCCCGGCGGCGACTTGCGTCACGTTTTGCACTGGTGACCGGTCGGCCGTTTCTCGAAGGCGCCGCAGCCCTGCAGATACCGTGCGCTCGGGGGGAAACGCGTACACGAGCCTGGTCCAAGACTCGGACGCTATCATTTGGCTCTCAAGTGCCGTCACGACGTGGCCGAACCGTCTGAAAGTCGCCTTGACTTGGTGAGATGTCGGTTTCGGGATCGTCAAGACTACATCTGCAAACAGCCTGAGTTCTTCTTCAACGTCGTCCAGGCTGCTACAGAAAAGGATACCTCGGCCGTCTTCGGCCGCGCGCCTGTAGACTTCCAGTTCGGATGGTCTGTCGCTCTTCTGCTGTTTTATAGCCCGCACAAATGGGTCCGAATATCCTCGTCGATTAAGAAGTTGGCGCAGGAACAGGCGAGCGGCATGGATATAGCTATCGATCGAATCCGGCGTAGCGACCTCAAGGACCGCGAGCGACGAGGTCTTCGCCGCAACATGATGTCGGAGTGCTGCGACTATTCCGCAATATGCAAGGTGGATCGGAACGGTTAAGTCGGACTGATCGCCCGCGCCGTTCTCCTTCCAGAGAGAATGACCTCGCGCCCTGCGCGCTTCACGTTTTTGCGAGTGCGGCAAGGTCGATCACCAGATTTGGAATGAAGGATTGTCGCGATGTCTCGCCTGGATATCCTAACGGATTGCAAATCACTCTTGTTCTGCCGATTAGGTAATCGCTAGGCGAGTGTATGTGACCGTGCACCCAAAGGAGCGGCTCGTATTCGAGGATTCGATACTCGAACCTCGACGCAAACGAGGGCGTCAGCCCGTCCTTCAAAAAATGCCGAGGGACCGACATTAGGCTTGGCGCGTGATGGCTTATTATGACCGTCGGCAATATTGGTTGAGACCGGTACACATTGTCGATGTCGATGGCAGCACGGCAATGAAGGTGAAGGCTCTCCTGCGGACTGAAGCGCTTGAACGGCGTCTTTGACAATTTTATGCGGCGATAGTCGTTCAGCTCGTCCTTGGCGATGGCCATTGCTAATCTAGGCTCATCATGAAGGTCGAAATTGGTCCAAAGGGTTGCCCCGATGAAGCGATATCCCCCGAGAACGACCGAGTCTCCATCCAACATAAAAAGGTTGTCATACGCTTCCGCGAGCTTGTAGCCTGCGGTAAGCCCCTCCTTTATAGAGCTTCGATAGTACTCGTGATTACCCGGCACGAAAACGACAGGCATATGTGGCGCAACGAATTCGGCTAACCACAAAATGCTCGCAATCACTCCGCCGTCGAGGACATCACCCGCACAGATGCAGACGTCGGCGTCAGGGATTTTCGCGAGCTTGAACTCCGGGTTTGTCTCAATATGGAGATCGGAGAAAATCCAAGCCCTCATGGTTGCCTCGGATATTGCTTTTCCCAAAATTCGGGCTCCACACGATTGCCCAATCGGTACCACCGGGAGAACGACCGAGCTAATCCCTTCTGTTCATCGAGGTAGAATAGCTCACTGGAGAACAGAGATTTTCCATCTTCTATGGAGGGGTGACCGGTGGTGATGCCGACGAGGCAGGGAACGGCACGCCGGGCTAAAGCCCAGTTGTCGATAACAACAGAAACCTTTTCGAGTGCCGGTGTGCCTGCGCGCAGGTCGTTAGCAAGGCATTGCAGACAATGCATCAGCTCTATTTTCGTGAGTCCAAACCACTGTAAGGAGGATGAGTCGCTCAAAGTCTATTTTCTCCAACATTTTTAGGTATTCTAGACACCTATTTTTTGCACTTTATACATTTTAATGGGTATTTAAAGACCCTATTTTTGTTTTTATTGACTTTCATATCGACGACCGGCTGAACCGGTGTATGAAGCCGCAAGTACCACCCGCAGCCCTTCGAGCCGCCCGTGCATTGATGGGTCTCTCCCAGTTAGAAGCTGCCGCTGCAGCCAGCGTTGGCCCTAAGTCGCTGCGGATTGCGGAACACGGAACCCGACCAATCGACGAGGTCAACGCTCGACTTCGAGATTACTACGAGATGAACGACATCGAATTCCTCGGTATCGTAGAGATTGGCTCGGGAACCGTACGAGGTGCTGGCGCCCGGTGGTGGGACCCAGAGACACCTACTCCACGAGCGTCATCAAACTCGGAATACAGCTACTGTGAAACTGACGTATCGTTCGCTGCGGCACGTGCATTTTCAGGGGTGAGCATGAAAACGGTCGCTGAGGAGTCGGGGGTCCAGTATCGTGTCTTGAGTGCCGCGGAAGATGGCATCGCAATCTCGCGGAACGAGAGAGAGAAACTCTTTCATTTTTACAGCGGACGCGGACTAATTCTGCTTGGTAGACGCGACCTCGAAACCGACCTGTACTTGGGCGTCGGAATAATGGAGCGATTTAATAGATAGTATTTGTAATTTCTTCATTTAAAATAATAACCGGGAAATGTCCTTAGCGTAAAATTTCTATAAATTTTTTTTGGTTAAAAATATCGCGAAGCAACGCCATACTGTTTGCAGAATAAATTTGGGACCAGCTTGATCGATGTCGGGATAGAGTAAGAAATATTAAAAGTCGTATTGACATCATCTCCACGATCAGATCATATTATTGTACGGGACAGCAGGGATGCGATGACCGTAAAGGGTTATAATTTTTCGCTTAGCTGGCAGTGCAACCGAAAAAATTCGGTGAATGTCTAGCGCCCAGTCCAGCAGATGAGACGGTTTTTAGTGCGATTCGCACAAAAAAGACGGGGGCTTCCGCCCCCGAAACCCCCGAGGATACGAAAAAGGGTTATAGCTTTTTTGCGTTCCTGTATGAATTTGCTAGGTTTTCCGATACCTTCCAAAAATAATGAAATTTGGCGCGTGACAAAACAGTTCTCGCCGTCGCTCCAGATTGTCAGGTCGTCGGGAAAGGCAGGAGACGGCCGCGCGTCCCATGTCCAGACGAACACATGATCCGGATCGACCATGCCGGCGGGTGCCGCCTCGCCCTGCCACCAGCCATGATGCGCTTCGAGAAACCGTCGCTGCTGGCTGTCGGACCGCCCGCCGGACGAGAAATACGGCAGGCTGCTTTCCACCGATTTCGGATCGACAAACACATTCGGCTGGTTGGCGCCCTTGTCGACAGCTGGGCAACCCAGTTCGGTAAACCAGATCGGCTTCATCCCGGGCAACCAGGCCGTCGCAGAACCGCTCTCCACGCCACCCACCCGGTTATAGTGACGGTTGACCCACCATCCCTGGATATCCTTGGCCCGATACACCCAGAGCTTGCCCGCCAGCCCGTCGGTGATCGGCGAGCGCAGCCGGTTCGCCCGGTCGGCCTCGCTTGCGTAATACCAGTCGAAGCCCTCACCCGCCGCAATCTGCGCCGCCATCGCCGCCCGGTCGTCGCAGGACCGGAACCCATACGGATTTGCCGCCGCCAGATCCTCGTCGCGCCAGTCGGAGAGCGGCATGTAATTGTCGATCCCGACCGCATCGATATGAGGCGACGCCCAGAGCGGATCGAGATGAAACAGCACATCGCCGGAACCGTCCTGCGGATGGTAGCCGAAATATTCGCTCCAGTCGGCGCCATAGGTCAGCGCCGTCGCCGGTCCGACAAGCGCCCGCACATCCGATGCCAGCGTCACCAGCGCCTCGACGAACGGAAACTTGCCGGTCTCATCGCGGATCTGCGTCAGCCCCCTCAGTTCCGACCCGATCACCAGCCCGTCGACGCCACCGGCCGAGACGGCGAGCCCCGCATAATGCAGCACCATCCGCCGATAGCCGTCCGCCCCACTGGCAAAGGCCTCGACCTGCGTCCTCGCAAGCGCTGTCCTGTCGGCACTTCCCGCCAGTCCCGGGGCCGGATGACAGGTGATCCGCCCGCGCCAGGGGTAGCTAGCCTGTTTCGTCTGACCATAGGGATCGGCCAAGCCATTGCCCGGCGCGATGTCCATCATCACGAACGGATAGAGAAACACCTTCAGCCCGCGCGCCTTGAGATCCGCGATCGCCGCCAGCACGCTCGCGTCCCCAGGCGTGCCGCCATAGGCCGGACCGCCTCCCGACGAACTGACGCGGTGCGCCGCGCTCCTGACCACCCCTGCAACCGACCATGCCGTGCTCTCGTCGCGCCGCGTCTCCACTTCGACACCCGGCAGAATGCGGCATTGCCCGGCGCGCAGATCGGTCCCGAACCAGGCGACGACCAGCGCCACGCTCTCGAGATTGGGGCAGATCGCCTGCAGTTCGTCGAGCGAAGCCTGCCAGTCCGTCTCAGCCACCATCGTGTTGCGGTTGAGAATGCATGCGCTGCCTTCCGCCGTCTTCTCGGTCACCTGAACCGTGTGATAGCCATGCTCGGTGGCGCCGGGAATGATCGTCACCGCCCGGATCTGCCGCTCCAGCGTCCCGACCGGCCGCACCACCTCGAACTGCAGCAGCGGAATGCGGTTGCCAAACGCTTCGAGCGGCAACCGGTCGAACACGACATAGGCAAGCCCACGATAGGCCGGCGCCTTCCCTTCGCCCTGCTTTGCCTCGATCCGCGGATCCGGCAACTGTGTCTCGTCGCCGGCATGAACGCGCATCTCGATCGCCGTCAGGTCCATTTCCTGACCATCGGCCCAGACGCGCCGCACGCAGGCGATCGGCCCCTCGCAGAGCCCGACCGCAAAGTTGGCGAAATACTGAAACGTTTCGGTCTGAGACCCGCCCGTCGCCTTGGCGCCGGTCCGCTCCCGCGTCGCCTCCTCCTCGAACCGCGTCGCCCAGATCAGCGTGCCCCCGATCCTCGCGGTCCCATAAACCCGGCTGACCGGCGCCCCTTCGTCCGCCCCCGGAATGCGCGCCGTCGCAAGTCTTGCTCCCGAGACGGTCGAGGAACCGCCGAGCAACGCCCGATCAACAACGCTCCCCGCCAACGCCCCCGCCGCCCGCCCAAGGATCGCCCCGACAGGACCGAACACCCCACCAAGTGCCGCACCCGCCGCCTGAAACAGGATCGTCGCCATGGAATCCCCTCACGCCGACCCAGTCGTGAACTGGATGCGCGCTAAAATAGTGAAACTATCGGATTGTCGGATGGAGGTGGCTGCCCTCACTACTCCTAGGTGGCTGCCCCTCACTTGCTCGTTGGAGGCTGCCCCTCACCCTAACCCCGCCTGCGGGGAGAGAGGACGTGCCTCGATTGGGGCAGGAGCAAGCTGCTACCCTTCATAAGGCGGCGTCGAGAGTTTTCCCGGCCCGTGGATAAGCTAGGAGCCAGCGATGTTTTGATCGCACTAAGCTCAATCGTCTCGGCCGCGATGCGATCAATGTCATCACGCCGGTGAACGAATGATCCCCACTTTAAGACGACCGAGAAAATTGACCTGGAACGTATAAAAGAAAAAAAATAAACGTATAAATCGCCAAGAACACCATTATACCATCTAATGCGGTTCCTTTTTCGACTACCAACATCCCGGGGCGGATGCCTGTAGCGTATATAAACAGAGATATTATTACTGCCTCACTGATTATACCTGCTGCAATCGCATTGCAGGCCCCTCGTATGTCGTCGAGAAACCGAGGAATAAAAGCTAGCGAAACAACAATAGCGCCTAAAATAGTGCCCAGAGGAAAAAGATGGGTTTTAAAAAGATCCTCACTGAGGAAAAACAACAGAAAGAGAGAGAACAGCATCGTGGATGCATTCGTGGCGAATATTCCAATATAATTTATCTTCGAACGCTGATTTTCGATCATTAAATCCTATCCGTCCCAACTATTCCGCTTTGGGTATGATCATCAGGTGTCAGGCGCAAATAGCGACGGCGACCCAGCTTTCCCGATCCTCATTTTATGGAGTTCACGACCTAGTAAGCAATCGAACGAGGACATCGGAAGGTGCAAAGTCGTACCCCGTCGCATCTCGTCGTGACCAGTTCAGTCCGCATGTCACTCCGTCTGCAGTGAGGCTTGGCAACCAGCGCTTAATAACCTCTACCGACGGAATTGGCACTGGCTTGAAGCCTCGGTACGCCGAGACCCTCTCGACGACTGCTCGGGCTCTGGTTTCAGCTGACTAAAATGGCATAGCGGTTTCGCCATACGCGTTAGTCGAGTTTGGGTAAACGCTGGCGCCCCGTATAGACAACCATGGAGGTGATGTCATGAGGCTTTGGCCAATTGGCATGACGCTTATCTTGAGGGTGACCCGGACGGGCTGGTCATTGTCCGACCGGATCTCATCCGTAATATAAGCATACCGATGGATGGGGTTCCAGCCCCATCCATTACTCCATGACTATACGCCGGTCCTTGCCAACTTTCAACTATCCCTTGCCGGCGGAAACCGGTGCACGGCAGCGATTTTGCGGCGCCAGGAGGGCACGAGAACCGAGCGCGTCACCGCCACCTGCTCGTAGGCATGAATGAAATGAGACGGCCCGACGAATATACCGGCATGCTTCACCATCGTGTCCGGTCGCCAGCGAAACAGCAGCAGATCGCTCGGCTGCATCTGCCCGAGGCCAAGTGCCGGGCCAAACAGCCGGATGCCGGCCTCCAGCAGCCTGTCCTCGCCGCCCCGTTCCGCCCAGTCGGGCGCATAGGGACCCACCGGTTCCGGCTCCTCGCCATAAAAATCCCGCCAGATGCCGCGGATCAGGCCGATGCAATCGCAGCCGATGCCGCGCGTTGCGCCCTGATGCCGATAGGGCGTGCCGATCCAGCTTTCCGCAATCGCAATGATCCGCTCGGCGCTCATTCGAACAGCGCTCCGCCGTCATGCAGCCGCTCGCCGTCCACATAGGAATAGGCGAAATCGGAGCCCGGCACATGCGGAAAGCCGCGGAAATTGAGAAGGTTCGCAAACCGCCCCCGGCACGTCGAAACCGTCTTGTCGCAACCGGCCGTCAGCGTCACCGCCTGCCCGGGAACGACTGCCTGCTCCAGCGGCAACCAGAATGTCAGCGCAGCCTTGCCGTCGGCGCGTCGCTCATGGACTTCAATATCGACCTGCGACCCGGCCGCAAATTCCGCGACGCCCCGGCCGAAAAATCCCTCTGCGAAACCTGACAGACCTGACACGACGATGCGGCTTTTATCAACGACCGCATCCACCACGCCATTCCCGCGCCAGGCCAAGAGGTCGACCCGGCAGCTGTTATCACCAAGGCTCGCGTCGCAGCGCCTGCCATAGACACGGCCCTGCGGCTGGCCCAGTCGATGCGCAAGGCTGCGCAGCTCCGCCCTGAACGCGCCGCCCGATCTGGAAACTTCGCCGATCTCGCGAATGTTCAGCAGCATATGCTGAGCCGGATCCGCCCAGTTCACCACGAACAGCTCGACCCGCGCGCCGTCATAGCGCCCGCTAGCCAGATCCGCCTCGTCGATCGCAGCGCTGGAGAGGCCGCCTTCCACCTCTTCCGCGCTGGCCGCCATGCCGAGCGCCTGTTCCGCCTCGCTTGCCGCAAACCCGCTTGCCGCCAGAAATGTCGTGCCGTCGAAGACCAGGTCGCGGTCATGCTCGGTAAACCCCAGAACCACCGCGTCGCGTCGCGTCACCCGCCAGCCGTAGCAGATCGTGGTCGCCTCGCCGATCAGATGGCCTGCCAGACCCGCCGGTATCGCCCTCATGCCAGCACCTCCGTCAATGGAATGGCCGGGATCCGCCCGGCGTCGAAATGCGCCAGATTGATCTCGATCCGGTCGGTATCGAAGCGCACGGCCACGTCGAATTCGAACCCGGCCCGCACGATCTGGCCTGGCGCCGGCACATGCCCGGCCGCAAACGTCACGGTACCGTTCGTCGTATCGACAGTGAACGAACTCGCCGCCTTCGCCACGCCGTCCACCGACACGACCACCGTTGCCGCCACCGGCTTGGTAATCCGTCGCTCCCAGCCGCCGGCCGCATCCGCATAGGTTTTCGTCAGGGAGAACGCAGCCGTCGCCCCGTCGCCGACCCCGATCTGCTGGTCGCTTGCCGAGATCGCCTGGCCCGGCCCACAGGATTTCCAGTCGACCGGATCGCGAAACCTGAAGCCGTAGAGCTGGCCGCCACGCGCCTCGAAGAACTCCAGAACCGCATAGAGATCGGCAACCGATTTCACCCCGGATCCGGCCTCATAGCTTCGCCGCGAATCCCGCCAGCGCTGGTTGCGGCTTTCGCGTCCATTCGACAGGTTGACGATATCGGTCCGGCGCACAGGCCCGCCGGAGGCGCCAAGCGCCACCCGCAGCGGAAAGCGCACTTCATGAAATCCGCTCATCGCTGCTCCTCACAATCCTCTGTTTCCGCGCGAAACGCTGCGTGCCAGCATGGCCGAAATCTGGCCCTCGCTTTTGCGGAAGCTTGCCGCATCGGTCGCCGTCACGTTGAACACCACCTGCGCTCCCCCGCCGCCGCCAGCTGACGCCACACCGAGCGCCCCGTCCGCGCCGCGCCGAAGCGGCAGGATCGCCTCGGCACCCGCCTCGCCCATCAGCCCGGTGCCGCCGCCCATCGAAAAGAAAGTCGGCGCCCGCACGACACCGCCATCGGCAAACGGCGTCACCGAACCGATCAGCCCGCTCACTGCATTGCCGAGCAGGCTTTCGAGCGGCTTCAGCCCTGCCGATAGCGAAATATCCGCCAGCCGGTTGCCGAGCCCCTTCAGCACGTCGTCCAACCCCTTGCCCCCGGTCGTCGCCGTGCTCAGTGCACTGGTCAAAGCCCGGCCGAACCGGTCCGAACGCGCCTCAAGATCCGCCATCACGCCAGACAAGGCTTCAGCCCCCGCCACCGCCGCGCCAAACGTCTCGTCATCTGGATCCATCGCATCCGCTCCCGTTCACATCGAAGATCAGCCGGCTCGCAAAATCACGCTCCATCCGGAAAAGCCCGCATCAGCGTCTCCAGCCCGGCACGCTCGATCGACATCGCGCGTTTGATCAGACCACCGGTTGCAGCAAACAGTTCTCTTGGCGTCAGCGCCCAGAATTGCGGTGCGGAAAGCCGCAGCAGGCAGAGACCGGCGTGCATCGCCGCATCCCATGGAAAAGGCTCAAACGTCTGCGCCTTCCCGCCCGCTGCGGCCATCAAGGGTTTGCCGGTGATGTGCCCTCATCCGTGCCGAAGGCCGCGCTCAGCAACTCGCCGACGATCCGCGCGCAGGAAAGTATCCCGCCATCGACACTCATCGCCGCCGCCTCGTCGTCGGTGATCATGTTGCCGCCGCCGCGCAGGCCCGCCCCGATGATGCGGATCATGTCGGCTGCCTTCATACGCCCGGAGGAAAACCGCTTCGCGAGCT
This sequence comes from Rhizobium sp. PvP014, assembly GCF_017876855.1. NCBI lineage: Bacteria > Pseudomonadati > Pseudomonadota > Alphaproteobacteria > Hyphomicrobiales > Rhizobiaceae > Rhizobium > Rhizobium sp. PvP014. The sequence goes on along the minus strand of NZ_JAGIOT010000002.1, from coordinate 266,799 downwards.
CCGTCAGATCGCTGGCCGCAAAGGCCGTTTCCAGTTCCGCCAACGCGCCGAGCGTCAGGCACAGGATCCGCCGCTCGCCGTCCATTTCGGCCTCCACCTCGCCACGGCGGCGGTTGGCCCGTCCATGCATGCCCATGAAATCCCCCTTTCATGCTCCTACAATGCTGTGAAACTCACGACGCCGGCGGATTCGAGCGCAATCTCGAACCGGATTTCGCCATTGTGCTCGCCGGAATATTCGAGCGCCGTCACCTGGAACGCCCCCGCGAGCGTTGCGAAACTGGGGATGATGATCTGCCAGGAGAGGATCGTGCCGGCAAAGAACGTGCTGCGCACCAGCGCGTCGCTCGTGCCGTCCTTGAAGATGCCCGAACCGCTCATCGATGCCCGCTGCACCCCCGCCCCGCCCATAAGCTCGCGCCAGCGCCCGGTACTTTCGGCATCGGTAATGTCGACCGTTTCGGCGTTGAAGGCGATCCGCCTGGAGCGCAGCCCCGCCACGGTCAGAAACGTCCCGCTATTGTCCACCTTCAGGAGAAGGTCCTTGCCCTTCTGTGCCACCATGTCCCGATCCTTTTTTTCCAACCGCTTTGAAGTATTGATGCTTTCGGGTTGCGTGCCGACCTGCTAAAGCCGCGGGGCACATCCCCTTGCCCGCTTCCCATCGCGATATCGCATTGACCAAGTCCCCCCTCCGGTCCGCCCGGACCACTGGCGTTCTCGCCATCACGCAACTCATCGGCTGGGGCACCACGTTCGAAAGCCTCGGCGTTCTCGGTCGCTCCATCGCGCCCGATCTCGGCCTAGCCAACGAAATGGTGTTTGCCGGATTGTCGGTGATGATGCTCGCCAGCGCGTTTTGTGGTCCGCTCGTCGGCCGGCTGCTCGGGCGCCACGGGGCGGCCAAGGTTCTCGCTGCCGGTTCCGTATTCTTCTGCGTCGGGCTGCTCGTGCTGTCCGTCTCGAACGGCCTGCCGCTTTATGCGGTCGCGTGGATCCTGCTCGGTGCCGGCGGCGCCTTTTGCCTGTCGGCACCGGCCTATGCCGCGGTGGTCGAGCGTGAAGGCACGAAGGGTCGTCGCAGCATCACCATCCTGATGCTGTTTACCGGCCTCTCCGCGACCATCTTCTGGCCGCTGCTCAGTCTCGGAAACGATCTCATCGGCTGGCGCACCACCATGATGGTCTGCGCTTTCCTGCATCTGTTCGTCTGCGTGCCGCTCTATTTCTTTGCCCTGCCGAAGCCGATCGCCTGGGACACCGCAGATGCCGGCGTCGATGCGCCGCCGGTTGCTTTCACCAAGCGGCAAGGCAAGCTCGCCTTCCTTCTTGTCGCCACCGCCACCACCATTGCCTCCTTCGCATCCTACGGCGTGTCGCCGTCGCTTCTGGAACTGTTGCGGCAATCCGGTGCGACGCCGGAGTTTGCCCTGCAGCTTGCCGCAGCGCGTGGCGTCATCGGCATTTCGGCGCGTGCCTTCGATATGCTGCTCGGCAAGCGCGGCAATCCGTTCATCACGGCAGTGACCGGCAACAGCTTTATGATCCTCGGCTTTCTCAGCCTCATCGTCCTGCCGTCGTCGACCGCAACGCTGTGGATCTTCATCGGGCTCTACGGCATCGGCTCGGCCGTCCTGCAGGTCGCAAAGGCGCTGCTGCCGCTCGCCCTGTTTTCACCACGCGACTACGGCCGCCAGGCCGCACGGCTGTCCATGCCGCAAAACCTTGCCAATGCGCTCGCCCCCGTCGTGTTCACAGCACTGCTCGATCGTTCGGGCGCGCTGACGGTTCTCGTCGTCACCGTTCTTCTGGCCGGCTCGGCGCTTACCGGCATCCTCTTTCTGATGCATCTCGTCCGGCAGAGTAACCGCATGGCGGCCTCTCACTCGGTCACCGCGCGATAACGCAGCTCGACCTGAAGATACCGCGTGTTCGGCTCGCGCCTTGTGCGCGATCCCGTCCGCAACAGGCTCACCAGCACAAACCCTTCCAGCGTCAGCGCCGCATCGTGCAGCAGCGTGTCCACCCGGCTTGCAATCTCCTGCGCCTGCCGACGTCCCTCGGCCTGCGACCACACCGTGATGGTCAGGCTATGCGCCTCGCCCGGTTCCGTACCGGTCGAATAGTCACGCGTCTCCCACTCTCCGAACGCGATCGCCGGCAGCTTCGGCTTCGGCATCAGTCGGTCATGAACACCGCCTTGACCGACCAGCGCCGTCAGTGCCGCGTCGCCGGTCAGCCGCGCATGCACCGCCTTCATCAAGGCGTTGGAGGCTGAGGTCATGGTGCCTGCTCCTCGCATTGGCAGACCAGATAGCGCCCGGTCTCGTCAGGGTCGCGCACCAGCTTCAGCAGGAAGATCCGCGCGCCCTTGGTCAGCCTCTGCCCGGCTGCGACATCGCCGCGATACCGGATCCAGATCCGGTGACTGACCGTGCCCACCTCGGCGCTTGCCGCTTCCGTCACCACGAAGGAAACCGGCTCGATCTTCGCCCAAACGGCCGCCACCGGCTGCCAGATTACGGTCGCACCGCCCTGACCATCGGATACGGAAACTGGTGCCTCCAGCTCCAGTCGGGCAGTCATCTGGCCGGGGTCGAGAAACACCACCATCACAGCCTCCGCATGCGAAAGGGTGCGATCAGGCGCTCATAGCCATCAGGAATTCCCGCCGGCTGCTGGTCGGGCGACAGCACGCCGCGGAAGGCAAACATATGGCCGATATGGATCAGCATCGCCCGCTTCAGCGTATCCGGCACATCGGTCCCGGCCTCGCCATAGCCCGCGGTAAAATCGATCTCGATGCCGTTCAGCACCTGGCCGGGATCGATCGTCGAGCGCAGCCACAGTCGCGCTGGTCGCCCCTTGCCGTCGAGCAGATGGTCTTCAAGCGAAACATGAACCGCAGTGCCTGCAGCATCGTAAACCGTAACAGTCTGAATCGCTTGCACCGGAGACTTCAGCATGCGGATCACGCCGTCGCACGGCCAGAAGTCGAGATAGAGCCGCCAGGACTGCGCCATCAGGCACAAGCCCGTCTCGCGTTCCAGATGCTCGCGGGCAGTCGCAATCAGCGATCCGATCAGCGCATCCTCGTCGGCACCGTCAAGGCGCAGATGCGCCTTCGCCTCGGCAAGCGTCAGCGGTTCCGCGAGAGGCGGAGTAGTCTGGGCATAGGTCATGGGGATCCTCGTCGAAGATGATATCCGGCCCTGCCCCACCCTCTCCCCGCAGCGGGAAGAAGGTGGGGATGGCCGGATGACGGGTCGTTCCGGCAAGCTTCGGTACGCCTGGCCGATCAGCTGACGGCGAACCGCACCAGCTTGATCGCCTCGAAGTTCTGCACCCCGCCGCCGACCCGCTTGGTGGTGTAGAACAGCACATAGGGCTTGGCGGAATACGGATCGCGCAGGATGCGCACACCGGCCCGATCGACCACGAGATAGCCCGAGCGGAAGTCTCCGAAAGCCAGCGAGGTCGAGCTGGCGGCGATGTCGGGCATCTCCTCGGCTTCTGCGATCGGAAAGCCCATCAGCGAGGCGGCCTGGCCTGCACTTGCCGGCGGGCGCCACAGGTAGTTGCCGTCGACATCCTTGAACTTGCGGATATCGGCCTGCACCTTGCGGTTCATCATGAATGTGCCGTTCTGACGGTGTCCGGCCTTGAGCGCGTAGATCACCTCGATCAGCGTGTCGGAGGGATTGGTCGCCTTCCAGCCGCCGGCAACGCCGGTTGCGATATAGCCGAGGCTGCCCCAGGCCCAGCTCGCATCGGCAACAGCCGTATAGGCGAGAAAGCCCTTCGGCTTGTTTACCCCGTCACCGCGCACGAAGGCATCGCCCTCCTGCTCGGCAAACACGATGTCCACCTCGCCGGCGATCCACGCCTCCATGTCCACAGCCGCGTCTTCAAGCAGAGCCTGGGTGGCGGCCGGCATGGCGTAGAGTTCCATCGTCGGGAAGGCGAGTTCGGCCAGAAGCGGCGTGTTGGTCTGCGGCCGCGCCGCCGTTTCCGCCACCCAGCCGGTGGTGAGACCCGTCGTCGAGAACGGTTTCTTCAGGACGGAGGTCGAGACGGTGCGCACGGTCGACAGCGCCCGCATCGGCGACACGACTGACACGCGGCGGCCGATTTCCGTGTCAGTCTCCGGCGGCACCAGATAGCCGCCATCGGCGCCGACCCCGACGGAGAACGCCTTCGCCTCCAGCTCGCGCAGACCATTGTCCTCGCCGCGACGGATATAGGCGTCGAACCCCGCCTTGTGCTCCATCGCCTCAGGCGAAAGCTCGGCACTCTGGCCGTAGCCACTTCTTCCACCAAGCGGCGGTCGCGCCTTCTTCAGCGCCAGCTGGTCCAGCACCCGTTTCTGGTCGTCCATCGCCCGGTTGATGCGGTCCACTTTGTCGCGGGTCACCACATCGGCGGTCAGCTTCTGCTCGATCTCGCCGAGCCTTCGGTCATTGACGTCCTTGAACGCCTCGAACGCCTCCATGAATTCGTCGAGCGCCGCCGTCACCGTCTCAGGTACGGCTTTCACTTCCGGCGCCACGGCGCCACTTCCCTGCACATGTCCCGTCATCATGTCCTGTCCTTCTCCATTAAGCCTTGTTCTGCCTGAACGACGATCTCCACATCAGCTTCGCCGCCCGCCGCATCTGGCGAACGAGCTCCGTCTCGCGGTCGCGGAAGAAGCGCTGATGCTTGACGTCGGACACCCGTGCCGATGGCAGCATCGGAAAGGTCACGACGGAGATTTCCCAAAGATCCGCCTCGAGAATGCGCCGCACCCCCGTCTTGGCGTCGGTGCGGGCCCGTACGGTTCGAAAGCCGATCGAGAGCCCGTCCAGCGCACCGGATTTCATCAGCGCCAGCACTTCCCTCGATCGGGCCACGCCGGGCGACAGCACGCCTTCGACGAACAGCCCGCGACCATCCTCACGGATCGTCTTCCAGGCGCCGATCGGCTCGTTCGGGTCGTGCTGATAAAGCATGCGCACCCCCGGTGCGCCGCGTTCGACAAGCGAGGAGAGAAACGCCCCCCGTTCGATCCGGTCACGACCGAGATCGACCTCGCCGAACACGCTGGCATAACCGGAAAACGTGCCGTCGCCGGCAATGCCGGCCAGTTCCAGATTGGCGAATTTGCGCACATTCGGGCGCATGGGCGGGCGTTGCCCGCGGTCAGCGTGCATCGAGATCTCCTGCAAAGTCATTGGAATTGCTGAACCCCATCCGCTCGCGGCGGCGGCCGCTTGCGGCAGAGGAGGTTCGTCGTCGGGAGCGCCTTACTCCCTGCGCCGCCCGTATCGCTCGGCTAAGCGCGACAGCGCGCCCAGCACCCACCAGGCCGAAAGGCTGGCGGCAGCCGATCCCGCCAGCAAGGTCTCCGGCTCGGGAAGCTCACCGCTGATCCCCAGCCGTGCCATCAGCCACAGCCCGGCCGGCCCGCCGAAGATCAGTCCGCAGGCCACCCCGGTCAGAAACCGGCTCGCCGCCTCGTGCCCGCTTTTCGGCAGGAGATAGACCAGCGAAACGCCCGCACCCGCCACCGCACCTGCGGTCCGCGCAGCCCAAACGCCAAGCGTTCCCGGATCATGCCCAAGGTCAGCCATCGTTAAACTTTCTGGGTTATGTTGAGAGTGTCAGCCGGTAAGCGGATCTTCATCCGCAACCGCCAAGGCCTCGCGCATCTTCACGCGCCACATGAGGCTGGCAGGTTTTCATCAATCCCCTGAATCGCTTGAGAGACAGCGTTGACGAGTTGAGTCAGGGGGGTGAGAAGTTGAGTCTCTCAGTTTCCGTCGTCTGCCGGTGCGTCCGCTAAAAGATCGGGCGGCAGCTGACGGCCGTGTCGAATGTGGGAAACGGAGACGATCCCCTTCTCCATCCTGTAGTCGATGACATACTCGCCGGACACGAAACGGCGCCGGCCTTCCAGCGCCTCAATCGGGCTCCCGGCTTGCGGATAGTCCAGCAAGAGCCGCATCGATCCCCGCAACTGCCGCAGCACCGCTTCGGCGGCGCGCGGATTGAAACGCTCCAGATACCGCTGCTCGCTTCTCAGAAAGAGCGCCGCATCCTTGGAGAGCCTGATCCGCATCAGGCGGCGTCGCTCTTCTTCTCGTCGAGCACCTCCGCGAAGAACTCCTCCGCATCGACGAATTCGCCGCGCGCAATTTGTTCCTCGCCCTTGCGGATCTGCAGGATGTCATTCCCCTCCGCCATCAGATAATATTTCAGCGCCCGGACGATCACCCAGCTCCTGCTGCGATCCGAAGTCTCGGCGATCTTCTCGATGTCGTCGAGAATGTCCTGCGGCACGCGCAGCGTGATCGGGTCCGAGAGAGCGGGCTTTTCGGATTTGGCGTCTGCCATGACGATCTCCATTTGTAATACACCGTATTACAAATTACACCCTGCGCCGCGATCGCGCAATCACGCCGAATATCCCACAGCCTCGCGCTTCTCGTCCTCGGTCAGGAACCCTGCAGCGCCAATCCGCGCCCACAGCGCCTCGCGCTCGGCCGAAAGCCCCGCCACCCGGTCGAGATCCGGCTCCAGCCGAAGTCCCTCTCCGAAAGCGTCCGAAAGCCAGGCGGAAAAGCTTGCGGCGGTGCGGGCGATCAGCGGCAACACGGTCAGGCGGTAGAAGGCGCGGTTCGCCTCCTGGTAATTGGCATAGGTATTGTCGCCGGGAATGCCGATCAGCATTGGCGGCACGCCCAGCGCCAGCGCAATGTCGCGGGCAGCACCGTTCTTTGCCTCTATGAAATCCATGTCCTTCGGCGAAAGCCCCATCACCTTCCAGTCCAGCCCGCCTTCCAGAAGCAGCGGCCGCCCGGCATTGACCGCGCCTGAATAGCCCGCCTCCAGTTCGTCCTTCAGCCGCTGATACTGATCCGCGGAAAGATTGCCGCCATCCTTCGGCTGGTAGACCAGCGCGCCAGAGGGTCGTGCGGAATTGTCGAGCAGCGCCTTGTTCCAGCCCGCTGCCGCATTGGAAAGGTCAAGCGCCGCCCCTGCTGCCACCAACGGCGACAGGCCGCTATGGTCGTCGAGCGGATGAAACAGCTTCAGATGCAGCAGCCCCGGCCCGTCGCGATCGACGGCAAGCCGCCGCGTCACCTGCCCGGCGCGATAATCATAGGCCGCAATCCAGCCGTCGCGCCCCTCGACGACGCTCACCCGGTCCGGCCGCAGCAAATGCAGTTCCCGCAGGTCTCCGCCAAGCGCCAGCGGCTCCACATAGGCATTGCCGGACAACAGCAGATGCCCGTACAGCGCCTCGAAGAAATCCGGCCCGCTCTGGCGCCCGTTCGGTCGTGCCAGAAGCGCCAGCGCCGGATGATCGGCTGCCTCGCTCGTCCCCCGATAGGCGAGCCACGGCACGGCGGCGGCAGCTTCGGCCACCATCCGCATGGCCCGATAGGCGATCGGGTTCTTCATGAACCCGGCCTTTGCCAGAGCCGCATAGGACCGCCCGGACCAGTGCGCCGCGCCATCGCCAGATACGATCGCAAAGCCCGACGATAGCCCCGACGTCGCCTTGGTTTCCTGAGGCGGCGCGATGCGGGAAAGCCCAGGAAGCCGGAATGGAAATCTCATCGTTTCATCCTTCACTCGATCCGGGATCAATTCCCTCTGAAGACGTTCAGGCCGCCATCGCCGCATCGTCCCGCAGCGCTGCCGCGAACGCTTTCGCGTACCCCGCCACCTGCGCCGCCCGGTCATTGCCATTGATGATTTTTCGCGCCCCGACCCAGTCCGATTTCCCAGGGCCGAAATAATCGCCGAGCTTGCGGCCGGTGAAACTGCCGGCCCGCATGCCCTCGATCAGGATTTTTACTGCCACATCCATCTCCATGGCGCGATGAGGTGCCGTGACCAGATCGATCCCTGTCAGCGCCGACATTTTCTGGTAGTTGCGCCTGTGGGTCAGTTGCACGAGCCCGCGCCCCAGCCAGGTGCGGCCATCGGCATCGTAACGCCAGTACGGCGTCTTCACCGTCCGCAGCCGGCCGGCGCTGTAAGCGCTTTCCAGCCGCACCACCGCAAGCTGATCGGTCTTGGCCAGCGTTTCGCGCACCGGCTGCATCGTCGCTGCCGTCTCGTGAAACGCGGTCGCCAGCGCATAGGCAAGCGCCGCGGGGCCTTCGATGGGGTTGCGCGCCTCCCATGCCTCCAAAACAGCAGCCAACCCGGCCACCTGACCACTTGCCAACCGCCCGCTGAACGGGTTCCTGCGCACGTGATCGAAGAAAAAACTGCGCTCGTATCCCATGTTAATCCTACCCCTTTACCGCGTTCGAAGGTTTCAATCGGTTTAGAAAAAACTAAATCGTTTTAGTCTGTTAGTGACGATTTACTTCGGAGTAAGGATGTGGAACCAATCCAACCATGCGACGTTCATAGGGGCGCACCACCATGATGGTGCAGCGCACAATCCGGAGATCATGATGATGCAGCAGACCGCCCAGACAGCCGCCACGAAATCGGTGCCGCAGCACGTCCTCGAGCGCATGGAATCCGAATGGAAGCAGATGCGCGACAGCGCTCCGGCTGTGCCGGCCAAAAGCTGAATTGCAACTGTTGGCAGTAGCCGACTGTCAGATATAGAACGCTTGAGCGGCCCTATCCGGGCCGCTTTTCGTTGCGCGGTCCACCAGAAGCGCCACACCGGGCCTAGGCTCAAATCCCCCTCACCCGCGGCTCGCCCTGGCCGTCCAAAACAAGCGCCGTCAGCGCCCAGACCAGCGCATCCAGCCGGTCCGGCGAGCGTCCCGATGACAGTCCGTTGGGTCCGAAATCGCACATCTGGTCCTCCAGCTCCGCAAACCGTCCCGCATGCACCACCCGTCCCTGCTCGTAGAGGGCGGCGACCGGTTCGGCGCGGGCAAACTTCCCGCGGGATGCATGCACCACCGTCACCGGCAGGTTGGCGTCGATGCTTTTCAGCATCGCCGGCACCATGTCGCCGCCCTGGTTGCCCTCGGCCACGACGCGGTCGGCCGAAAACCGCGAATACGCCTTCACCACGGCCTTTGCCCAGCCGCCCGGCGTCTGGCCGGTCACCGAACAATCGGCCAGCACCACGGCCCGGCCAGGCGAACCTTCGCTTGCCTCGACACCCGCCACGACAATGCCGCAGCAGGAGTTTTCACCGGATCCCGAGGGCGGATCGACCGCCACCACGATGCGCCGCAGAACCCCGGTAAAGCGCGTCACGCAGGCCTCGAGGTCGGTGCGCTTCCACAGCGCGTCGTCGCGATCCTCGATCAGCTCGCCGCCAAGTTCCTGACGACCAAGTCTCGTCCCGCCATAGCGTCGCTCCAGCGCCGCGATAAAGCCCGGTGCCAGATTGCCGGCGTTACCGGCTGTGGAGATCTTGATCAGCCGCGTGCCGGGGTCGGCAATCAGTTGCTTCAGCACCGGCACCGGTCGCGGCGTGGTCGTCACCAGTTGGCGCGGATCGAGTCCCAGCCGCAGGCCGAACTGCAGCATGTCGAACGTTTCCTGCGCATGCTTCCATTTGCCGATCTCGTCGCACCAGGCGTAATGAAACTGCGGCCCTCGCAGGGCTTCCGGATCCTCGGAGGAAAAGATCTGCGCCACCGTGCCGTTCGGCCAGACCAGCCGTTTGCGTGTAATCTCGAATTCGGGCCAGTGCCGTGCCGCAATCCGGCAGATGCCGGACACACCGTCCACCATCACCTCGCGGGCATCGCCCAGCGTTTCCGCCACGAGCGCGATGCGTAGATCGGACCGCTCTCCAGCCGCACACGCCAGCGCATGCACCCATTCGGCGCCCGCCCGCGTCTTGCCGGATCCGCGCCCGCCCATGATCAGCCACGTCCGCCAGTCGCCCTCTGGCGGCCTCTGTCCGGGAAGCGCCGTAAACGCCCAATCCCGGTCGAGACCGGCCACAAACCCGTCAAACGCGTTCTCTCCCGGACCAGGCTCGTCACAGCTCTCCGCCGGCACCGAGTCCGGAGCGCGGGGCACGCCCATCGCACCGGCCAAAACCATTCCGGCCTCCAGATCCCGTGCACTCTTCTCCCTGACATCAGCGATGCCAGACATGCCCGCCCTGAATGACGCGGATGCCTTTACCGCCTCACCCGTGATCTTCTCTGCGGCCCGCCGCATCTTGCGCTGGCTGGGTTCCTCTCGCTGGAAGCCTTTGCGCCACCCATCCCGGTGGGCCATCGCGTTTCCAGGCTTCGAAATACCCAAAGGCTGTTTCATTGGCGCGATCCTCGATCATCCGGACGAAGCGGGCCTTCGCCTCTTCGTATCCGCCGGCATCGGCCAGCCTGTCGGCCTCCACCTGCCGGTCGCGGGACAGCTGACGCTGCAGCGCATCGACCTTTTCCAGCGTGCGCACGATCAGGCTCATCGCATCGGTCGCCGCCTTCACATCGGCCCGCGCCAGTTTCTGCGACGCCTCGTTGCCGTCAGCTGACACCGCGTCGTCGGCCTCGCTGGACAACAGCCCGGACGCCGCTTCCCGCATCGTCCGGAACGTGGCGAACTGCTGGCGCATCTCCGCCGTCATCTCGTTCAAAAGCTGCCGCAGTTCATCTGCGGGCTTCAGCTCGGTTTCCGCAGACTTGATCTCCAGCAGAACGTTTCGAACCGTCTCTTCCAGTTCGGCATCCTGCGTCACGTCGTCATCCGCGTCGTAAAGCGGTTCGTCCGTCCACAGGCCGAACAGGTCTGGATCAAAACCGGCGAGAGCATCGGAACGGTTCATGGCAGATCTCCACAGCCGAAAAACCCGCCGCGCCGGCTTGCCGTCGCACGTTCGGTTTCGATATCGATGTCCTGGAAAAAAAAAGGGCCCGGAGGTCAATCCGAGCCCTGACTGGAAGCCTTGCGGCGGTCGGGGCGTGAAGCCTCTCCCGACGCAACTCTTCGACTATGCCTAAACACTACCCGACAACCGTCACGCCGTCAAGGATTAAATTCCTATCTCGAAAATTTTACCAGAGCAGCTTCTCCCTCACGTCCCGCAGAAGGTGCGCGCAACCTTCTGTTCCGCCGTCGGCGCAATCGCGTAGTCGGCAAATTCCGGCCGCTCTTCGAACGGTTTTTCGAGCGCCTCCACCAGCTTTTCAAAGAAGCTGAAATCACCGTAATTGGCAGCCGCGATTGCTTCCTCGATCCGGTGGTTGCGGGCGATCAGCCACGGATTGACGCCGCGCATCTCTGTTGCCACGTCCGCCGGACCGCGACCCTCCTCAGCCAGCCGCTCGTTCCATTTCGGCAACCATTCCTGCAGCTTGGCCGTATCCGAGAAACAGGCGAGCAGGTCGTCGTCGTGTCCTTCCGCGGCGTTGCAGAGCGCTCGGAACGTCCGCGTGAAATCCGCTTCGTTTTCCTCCATTGCAGAAAGCAGTCCCTGCACGAGATCGCCATCACCGTCGCGCGCGGTGACCAGACCGAGCTTTGCGCGGAACACCTCGATCCAGTGCGCCTGGAACGTGTCGCCGAATGCCTTCAGGACAGCATTGGCCGCTTCCACCGCCTTTTCCTCGTCGGCATCGATCAGCGGCACCAGCGCCTCGGCAAGCCTTGCGATGTTCCACTGGCCGATGCCCGGCTGGTTGCGATAGGCGTAGCGTCCCTGCCGATCAATCGAGGAAAACACCTTCATCGGATTGTATTCGTCGAGAAAGGCGCAAGGACCGAAGTCGATCGTCTCGCCTGAAATCGTCATGTTATCGGTGTTCATCACGCCATGGATAAAGCCAACGCCGAGCCAGCGGGCGATCAGTTCCGCCTGCCGGTCGGCCACCGCCTTCAGCAGCGCCAGATAAGGGTTCTGCGCCCCCATCAGGTCAGGATAATGCCGCTCGATCACATAGTTCGCCAGCGTCCGCACGCCCTCCGTATCGCCGCGGGCGGCAAAGAACTGGAACGTGCCCACCCGCACATGGCTTGCCGCAACCCGCACGAACACAGCGCCCTGCTGCTCCTGCTCGCGCTGGACAAGCTCACCGGTCGAAACCGCCGCAAGCGCCCGCGTCGCCGGAATGCCAAGCGCATGCATGGCCTCGGACACGACATATTCGCGGATGACAGGCCCAAGCGCTGCCCGCCCGTCGCCACGGCGCGAAAACGGCGTCGGCCCCGCACCCTTCCATTGGATGTCGCGGCGCTGTCCGGCACGGTCCATGACTTCGCCGATCAGGATCGCCCGCCCGTCGCCAAGCTGCGGCACGAAATTGCCGAACTGGTGCCCGGCATAGGCCATGGCAAGCGGCGATGCCCCCTGCGGCACGACATTGCCGGAAAGCACCGCGGCCAGCCGGTCGGGATCCGAAAGATCCGCCTCGACGCCCAGTTCCGCTGCCAGTTTCTGGTTGAACCTCAGAAGCTTCGGCCCTTCCACCGGCTCCGGATAGACGGAGGCGAAGAACCGATCCGGCAGGCGGGCATAGGAATTGTCGAACTGGAACACGGGATCTCTCCTTCGGCCCTTTCAGGGGCTTGGTCTCGGGTATGTGCTTGAGTCTGGTCTGTGGCGTATCCTTAATATGGGGTCTCGCGCCTGCGGAACAAGCAAGATCAGCCCTTATTGCCCGCCTTCAACCGCACCCCGAACCCGAGCAGAAACGTCACCAGCGCCGCGGCTGCGGAGGTCCCGTAAAGCCAGTAGGCGACCTGCCCGGGATCGCCTTGCGACAACTGCCGTGTCAGCCCGGTCGCTGCCGCGATCATGCCGGCAAGCGCCGATCCGACGGCGTAGCCGGCCGTCGACATGGTCGGCAAAAGCGCGCTAGCCCGGTCACGCTCCTCGTCGCCGGCGGCCTCCATCGAGGCCTGGTTGATCGCCGCCCACGACAGACCGAAACCGGTGCCGATCGCCATCTGGCTCAGGACCACGAGCAGGATCTCCCGGACGTCGATCGATATCGCGATCATCAGGAAGCCCGCGAGCTGGAACAGCGGCCCGGCCCGCATCGCAAAGTGTCGTCCTTTTAGAGACTTGATCCGGCTGGAGGCCATCGCGACCGCGCTCCAGGTCAGTGCCATCGCCACCACGATATAGCCGACCGCCGCCGGTCCGATGCCCCAGACGTCGCGGATGATCAGAGCCAGATAGGTGGCACCAGACGCATGGCCCGCCGACATCAGGAACAGCATCCAGAACCCGTGGCCAAGCACCGATCCCAGCCTGAAAGCGCCAGTCGGAAACAGCCGCGGCCCAAGCTTTCCGTCTGTCGTCACGGTCAGCGCCAGCGCCAGTGATCCCAGCACCAGACAGGCGACCTGCCAGCCGATCACCCCCGTTGCGGACGACAGTGCGAAAATGAAGGATGCAGTCACGCAGAGCGCCACGGCCAGAGGCGCAAACGCGGCCTTTGCCGCGCTGCCGGTCTCGGGCGTCGTCAACAGCGTGAAAAGACCAAGCAGGATGAGAAACGGCGTCACCGCCAGAAACGCGGCATGCCACGAAAACGCCTCTGCGAGCAGCCCCCCGATCAGCGGCCCGAGCAGAGCCGCGACCGCCCAGACGGTTGCCTCCACCGCAAATACCTTCGCCGTCACCGCGGACGAGAAATTGGCCGGGATGAGGCTGTAGCAGATTGCCACGATCAGACCGTCGGCAATCCCCTGCAACAGTCTGCCCGCAACGATAAAGAAAAAGCTCGGCGCCAGAACCGCCATCAGACCGCCCAGCGAAAACAGCGCCATGGACCAGAACAAGCTGGATTTCACACCCAACCGATCGCGGAGATAGGCAGCACTGGTGCCGCCGGCGATCGAACCTATGAAATAGAGGCTGTAGACCCAGCTGAACCAGTCGCGCCCGCCAAGTTCGGCGGCGGCCAGCGGCATGGCGGCAACAATCGCGAACTGGTTGAAGGCATGCAACCCGATCCCGGCGGAGATCAGCCCCAGCATCAGGCCGTTCCGGCCGGACAAAAGCGTTTTCCATCCGGTGTCTGTTCTTGTCAGCACGGCATGCTCCCCGGTTCATCCGCAAGGCTTTTCCGACCGCAGCAGTGGCGGCGCAAAGTCCCCCGGTCAACGGTCAAGGATCGATTTTGGCGCGCGTGACATTTTAGCTACAGCTTTCCAAGCCGAACGCACTACATTGATCCTCATAACAAGCAGTCGTTGAAAACACGGAGAAATCATCATGAGGAACACACTCGTTCTCGCCGCAGCTCTTGCAGCCGGCCTCTCGTCCGCAGCTCTCGCCGCCGATGCGGTTGAGACCATTCCGAGCGCGCCAGTCGCCTACGAAACCGCTCCGGCATTTTCCTGGTCCGGTCCTTACCTCGGTATCCACGGCGGATACGGCTGGGGCGATGCTGATATCGAAGGCGCTGGTTCCCAGAACTTCGACGGCGCCCGCATGGGTGGCTTCGTCGGCTACAACTGGCAGTTCTCCAACGGTTTCGTTGCCGGTGTTGAAGGCGATGTCAACTACGACTGGAACAACGACGATGTCGCCGCTGGCGTCGATGCCGAAAGCGGCTTCTCCGGTTCGGCCCGTGCACGTCTCGGTTACGCCATGGACCGCACCCTGATCTACGCAGCAGGCGGCTGGACAGCCACCAATGTTGAAGTCGACACGCCGGTTGGCGACGACGACGACACGCTGCACGGCTGGACCATCGGCGCTGGCGTCGATCACGCTTTCACCGACAACCTGTTCGGCCGCGTCGAGTATCGCTACAACGACTACGGCAACGGCAACCTCGCCGGCGCTGATGTCGACTTCAACCAGCACGTCGTGCAGGTTGGCCTCGGCGTGAAGTTCTGATCGCGTCAAGCATCTGATTGTATGAGGAGAAGGCTGCCGCTCGCGCGGTGGCCTTTTTCTTTGGAACTTGTTCTTCAGGGATTTCGACCACTGTCCCGGCCATCATCATCACGGCAGGATCAGGCTCCCGTTGCGAGAGGTTCGCTTAACTTTCCTGTATTAGACGGGACTTGTCGGCTCTTTGCCCGTCGTCCTGCCGATGACGTCGTGCGCGACGTGAATCAGCCGGGTTGCAGTTTCGTGTTTTGACTATTTTCGGAAGTTTCTGCGCATGCCGTTTTCCCCATCGTCTCGCGGGGCAGACCCCGAGAACCGCAAAGGGCTAGGCCGCCGCACCAGACACGGCCTTGGCCCCGCTCTGGCGACGCCTGCGGCGGTATTGGGCTTCGGTGCGTTTCTGGCGCTTTTCGGCTGGGCGGAATATTCCAACTGGAAGACACAGGTCGCACGGGTCGAAGCGGCACTGGAACAGACGGCCGAAGCAATTACCCAGCATGCCGACGACGTGGTGGAAATGTCGCGGCTGCCGCTCGCAAGCCTGATCTCCAAGATCGAGGAGAAAGACGGCGAGGCCGATCTCGCCCAGGCGATCGACGCGCTGATGAAGCGCCAGCTCAGTGCGTCGCCCACACTCGATACGCTCTCCTATCTCAATGCCGATGGCCAGATGGTTGCGACCTCGTCGGCAACACGCCCCGCCGGGGTCTCCTATCAGGACCGCGACTATTTCAAATTCCACAAGGCCAGCCCCTTCCCGCTCCCGGTCCTTGGCAAGCCCATCCTCAGCCGGCTGACCCAGACCTGGGTCCTGCCGATCTCACAGAAGGTGATTTTACCGGACGGCACGTTCGGCGGGGTTGTGGTCTCCACCATCAAGGTCAACCATTTCGTCAATTTCTTCAGCCGCTACGATATCGGGTCCGATGCCTCTTTCCTGCTCGTTCGCGGAGATGGCGTGGTTCTCGCCCGCGCGCCGATGGCCGACAGCATTCTCGGTCAGGACATGTCCAAGAGCGATCTGTTTGCCCATGTCCGCCAGACCCGCGTCGGCGCCTTTCATTACCAGTCACCGATCGACCAGACGGCGCGGGCGGGTGGCTTTCACCAGAGCCAGCTGACCGGCTTGGTGGCGCTCGCGGCCGCATCGGAATGGCAGGTGCTGATCTCCTGGGCGTCGACCGCGAGGACGCGCTGGATCTATGCGGCGATCCTTCTCATCGCGGCCGGGTTCGCCACGGTCTACTGGCGCCGCCAGATGCAGTTGCGCCAGGAGCGCGAAGCGCTGGTCGCCGCGCGCGAGGCGGAGTTCCGCCTGCTCGCTGAATCCTCCAGCGACCTCATCACCCGGTTCGATGAACACGGCATCCGCGAATATGTCTCGCCCTCCTCGATCGGCATCCTCGGGCTCGAGCCAGAGGACCTGATCGGCCGCAGCATCTTTGCCGGCATGGCCGAAGATACCGAATTCCTGGTCCGCCAGGCAACGGAGCGGCTCGGCAGCGGGCCTGGTCATGAGAAATTCCTGATCCGCCACGTCAAGCCCGACGGCGAGGAAGTATGGCTGGAAACGGCGATGAGCCGTCTGCCGGCTTCGCATCCGGCCCAGGCGCCGCGGGTGGTTGCGATCACCCGCGATGTCAGCCGCCACAAGCGCGCACAGGACGAGCTCGATCTTCTCGCCAATACCGACGACCTGACAAGGCTTGCCAACCGGCGCTTCTTCAACGCGCGGTTCGAAGCGATGGTCACTGCGGCGAACCGTTCGATGACGCCGCTGTCGCTGCTGATGATCGACGCCGACCGTTTCAAGCTTTTCAACGACACCTATGGCCACGCGGCCGGCGACGAATGCCTGCGCGCGATCGCACAGGTGGTACGGTCAACCGTCATCCGCCCCGGCGATGTCTGCGCCCGCTATGGCGGCGAGGAAGTGGCGGTGCTGCTCGCCGCAACCGACGCGAAGGCCGCGCATGCCATCGCCGAAAGCATCCGCGTGGGCGTCGAAGAGATCGGCCTGGAACACGGCAGAAACCCACCCTCCAACCGCGCCACGATCAGCGTCGGCCTCGCCACGCTCACCCCCGGCCAGGACCTCGTGACAACCTCGCAAGCCCTCTTCAAGCGCGCCGACGAAGCCCTCTACAACGCCAAGGCCGCAGGCCGAAACCGGGTGGAGTCGGCGGGGAGCTAAGCCCCGCCCAATCCGCGACGCCCCTTACGCCGGCAGTCCCTGCCAGCCGTGGATGCCGACATAGAGGCCGACGGCGATGATGAGGAGGCTGGAGATGTAGGGGGCGCGGCGGGCAACCGTCGAAAACCAGCTCCAGCGCGACGTGGCGTGACGCACGCTCAGCGCAGCAACGGCCCCGACGGTCACCAGCGTGATTGCAAGGCCGATGGAAAAGCACATGACCAGAACGAAGCCGAGCGTGAACTCCTTGAGCTGCAGGCAGAGAAGCAGAACCGTGATGGCGGCCGGGCACGGGATGAGACCTCCGGTCAGACCGAACAGAACGATCTGCCATGTGGTCACCTTGCGGTCGGTGAACCGGCGACGAATGTCGTTGGCATGCGCCATTTCATGGGCATCCTGATACCCGTCCGTCGCCACGTCTAGCCCCTGCATCTCGTCGTGGTCATGGTCGTGGCCTTCCGTGAAGGACAGGTCGTAGTCATGGGTATGGTTGCCGTGGCCAAGGCTCAGGCTTGCGACGAACGCATGCGGCTCGGGAATGTCCGTGGTCGACTGCAGATATCCGCCCTGATCGGCAAAGACGAAGGCCTGCCGCGATCCATCCGGGCGCTGTGTCGTGACGACGACATCGGACGCCGTCCAGCCGTGGCCGCGCTCGGTGCGAAAACGCCAGACAGGCGCAACGCCGTCTTCGAAGATTTCGAGCGTGACGATGCCGTGCCCGGTATCGACCCGCCTGATGTCACCGTGGCCTGCGGCATGCCCCTGTGCTGAACCGTGGTCATGTGCGCCGTGATGGGCGCCGTGATGGCCGTCGTGGCCATGGCCACCGTGGTGGCCGTGATGACCGTCATGCCCATGCGAGCCATCATGCCCGTGGGCGGCAGCGGCCTTTCCCATCTGCTGATCCTGCCATGTTCGCCACAGCATCCAGAGTGCGATCGCAATGATGACCGCCGCGGAAACAAGCTGGAAATAGGGTTCGGAAGCCTCGGCATCCATGCCCTGCCAGAGATACATACCCGCAAAGGCGATGCCCCAGACGACGATCGTGTGCGAGATCGTCGCGGCAAGACCGAGCAGCACCGCCTGCGTGACGGTCCCCCTCACCGCAACGATAAAGGCTGCCATCATCGTCTTCGAATGGCCCGGCTCCAAGCCGTGCAAGGCCCCAAGCAGGATGGCGCTTGGAACAAACAGCCAGGCATGGGCAGATCCCTGCTGCAGGAGGTCGGCAAAATCAGGCATGGGAATATCTCACGGGTATTTAGGTCTCAAAGGTATTTGGTGATCGACTTGAACTCGTCGATGGAGTGGCGCTTCTCCCGATCGAGCGCGCCGATCGCGTCTTCGAGACAGTGGTCCAGATGGTCCTGGATCAGGGTGCGCTTAGCATTGGTGATCGCCTTTTCCACCGCATGCAGCTGCTGGGCGATGTCGAGACACGGCCTGCCGCCCTCGATCATGGCGATCACACTTTTGAGATGTCCCTCAGCCCGTTTCAGCCGCTTGACGATTTCGGGATGACTTTCGTGGACGTGCTCGTGTTCTGTCATGAGCAAATCCTATCCCCCTGGAGGGGATAATACAAGCATTGTCAGAACTGCTTTCAGACGGCTTCCTCGAGCTTTCTGGGTGGAGGCTGCGAGCGTTGTGGCGTTAGCCTGGCTTACGACCGGCGCGCTTCCAGACGCCGCTTGTCACGCTGGATATATTCGAAACCCATCTCGGTCAGCCGGAACTGGCGTTTCTGGAACTCGCCGCGGATGGTGATGAAGCCCTGATCTTCGGCTTCGCTCAACGTCTTCAAGCTGGTGCCCTTGGGCGGAGACTGCCATTCGAGGCCGTTGGCGCTGTGAAGCAATACCATGATCTTGATGATTGTCGTGTCTCCCGGCCGATGCGTTCAGGCCAGACGAATAGCTTTTCGCACGATCCCCTGCAATGACCGATGTTCATGCAGGAATGTCGGGCCCGTGTTGTCAAATTTGCAATGGACTTGACGGCTGCGGTCTGCCAAAAGCGCGAAAGGACGCGACTGCCGTTATCTTTAGAACGGGGTCGGGTGGCCGATTGACGTCACGTCGCTGCCGCGAGATCACGCTGGCCGTCCTTTTGATTTCCCAGTTTTCCCAGCATTCAATCTACGACCTTGGTTGTGACTGCGAACCTTTTGTCAGGAAAAAAGGTCCTGCGGCTTTCACCGAGGACCTCTGATCAGGCTCGATCAGACGGGGGTAAGACCCGTCCAACCGCTACCGTCATTGTTTAATCAGCAACCGGTACCCTGGGCAGTTTCGCCCGTCAGGTTCGGCAGGTTGCCGGAGTTTGCAGCATCGCCTGGCTCACCGCCCGGTGCGCAGCCTGCGCGGCTACCGTAGGCGCCGGTCGAACCGACTGCCGAGCCCGGGGTAACGCTGCCTGTCGAATAAGGGTCTACAGTACCCGATGCGGCTGGCTTCGGCGGGATGTTGCCGCCGGCACCGCTCATGTTCTGCTGGACGTCCGCGCGGTTGGCCGAACCGTTCATATCATAGCTCGTCTGCGCAAATGCTGCAGAGGATAGGCCAAACGAAAGTGCGGCAACAACTGTCAATGTCTTGATCATTTTTGAATTCCTTTTCGTATCCCTACAGGGTGTTAACCGGCCGGGCACAAATTGGTTTCATCTCAAATTCCCGTGAGGAACCGCGCTTTTATGGAACCCGTTTGTCGATGAGCGACTGCGCATTGCGCGCTTCGCGTCGCAGCCAGCGCCGGTTGGCGACCTCGGGCAGATCGTGCGCTTTGGGAATGCGCTTGGTCTTCCAGCGGCGCAGGATCAAAAATCCGAGCGTGCCAATACCGGCAAGCAAGACAACGGCCAGCAGGATCATCGGGGTCTGGTCGACCATGGCGGGGTTCTCCGTAGCAAGGGTTTCATCTTTCTGACCGAACCAACTCGACGCCGGCTCGAGAGTTCCCTTGCTTGGTTGCAACTACAACCAGCCGGACTTCCGGAACCGGTAGAAAAGGATGCTGCAGAGAAGGACGATCGCAACCAGCACGGCGGGATAGCCGTATTCGGTCTTCAATTCCGGCATGTTCTCGAAATTCATGCCGTAGATGCCGGCGATGGCCGTCGGCACCGCAAGAATGGCGGCCCAGGCAGCCAGCTGCCTGGTGATGACGCCCTGGCGCTGCTGTTCCAGAAGGTTCGAGGCTTCAAAGACCGAGGTGATGACTTCGCGAAGTCCGCCCACCATGCCTTCGACCCTTCGGATATGATCGAGCACGTCACGGAAGAACGGCTTGGCGTCCCGGTCGAGGCAGGGAAGGTCGAGATTGACGAGCTTGCCCGCCACTTCCGACATCGGGCCCAGGATACGCCCGAACAGGATCAGCTGACGGCGCAGGCGGAAGAGACGGCGGATCTGCTCGCGTTCGAGAAAGTTCGCGAGCATCTTCTGCTCCATTTCCAGCACCTTGTCCTCGATCGTTTGCACCAGCGGCAGATAGCCGTCGGCGATGAAATCGATGATCCCGTGGAGGACGTAGTCAGGCCCCTTGGAGAGAAGCTGCGGCGAGGCTTCGAGCTGTGCCCGGATGGCGGAATGGTTGCGGGCCGAGCCGTGCCGGACGGTGATGATGTGGCGCCTTCCGACGAAGATCGCCGTCTCGCCATACTTGAATTTCTCGCCTTCCAGATGGGCGGTCTTTGCCACCACGAACAGCTGTTCGCCATAGGCTTCCACCTTGGGCACCTGATGGGCGTTGATGGCGTCTTCGACCGCAAGAGGGTGCAGCTCATAGGTTTCGGCCAGCGCATGCAGCTCGTCCGGTGACGGCTCGTGCAGGCCGATCCAGACGAAATCCTGACCGGACAGTCTCGGCGCCGGCCCATCGACAGGCACCGCCTCGGCACGTTTTCCGTTGCGGTACACATAGGAGGCGACAACTGTCATGGTATGCTCTGCGATGGAGTATGGTCTGCGATGCCGATAACGTACTAGGCCTTGGCCCGTTCCGGCGAATAACCCGCGTCACGGATCGCTTGCGCGGCCTTTGCCTCGTCGCCACCCACCATGACCGTATGCGTGACAAGATCGATCGACACGGGTGCATCCGGCAGCGCTTCGGCGAGAGCGTTTCGCAGGGTCTTTTCGCAGTGGCCGCAGGTCATGTCCGGCACGGTGAAGATCACGGTCATCTCAGGTCTCCTTCTTCAATCTGTATGCGCCGGTGACGCGGAACCGGCAAGGTCGTCGAGGATCGGGCAGTCGGGACGGTCGTTTCCGCCGCAGCAATGGGCAAGGTGCTTCAACGTCTTGACCATGCCCTGCATCTCCGCGATGCGCCGTTCCAGATCGTCGATATGGGTGGTGGCGATGTCCTTGACGGCGGCGCTCTCGCGGCTGCGGTCCTGCCACAGTTTCAAGAGCGCCTGCGTTTCCTCGAGCGAAAACCCCAGCGAGCGGGCGCGCTTGATGAAGCGCAGCACATGCACCTGATCGCCGCCATAGGTCCGGTAATTGTTGCCGGTGCGGGCGGCCGGCGTAATCAGGCCGATCTCCTCGTAATAGCGGATCATCTTGGCCGAAACGCCGGATGCCTGTGCGGCCTCGCCGATATTCACGCTTTCTCTCCCAGTGCGACGGTTTTCAATCGCAGCGCATTGCCAAGCACGAACGTGCTCGACAGCGCCATGGCGGCAGCGCCCAGCATCGGCGAAAGCGTCAATCCGAGCAAGGGATAGAACAGACCGGCGGCGAGCGGGATCAGCGCCACGTTATAGCCGAACGCCCAGAACAGGTTCTGCCTGATATTGCGCATCGTCTCGCGGCTGATCGCGATCGCCGACACCACGCCGGTCAGATCGCCGCCGACCAGCACCACATCGGCGCTCTCGATCGCCACATCCGTGCCGGTACCGATGGCAATGCCGACATCCGCATGCGCCAGCGCCGGCGCATCGTTGATACCGTCGCCGACAAAGGCGATCCGGCGCGGCCGAGGCGAAGTCGCCTGTGGCGAGGACAGAGCAGTGGAACCGCTCCCCTTCCGCAGGTCATCCAGCGCCTTCACCTTGCCCTCGGGCAGAACCTCGGCAACGACCGTATCGATCCCCACCTGGGCTGCAATCGCTTGTGCGGTGCGACGGTTGTCGCCGGTCACCATGGCAACCTCGATGCCCATCGCCCGCAGCGCCTTGATGGCCTGAACGCTCGACGGCTTCAGCGGATCGGCAACGGCAATCACCGCCGCCAGACGACCGTCGATCGCGGTATAGAGCGGCGACTTGCCCTCGCCGGCCAACCGGGCGGCCGTCTGTTCCAGTGGTGCGACCGAAATGGCGAGCTTGTCCATGAACCTGTCGGCGCCGACCGAAATGTCCCGGCCATCGACGCGGGCACTGATGCCGTAGCCGGTGACGGAGCGGAAATCCTCGGTCTCGGCCAAGACCAGACCCTTCGCCTCCGCCGCCTTGACGATCGCATCCGCAATCGGGTGTTCGGAGCGACGCTCGACGGCTGCGGTGAGGCGCAGAACCTCGTCTTCCGATAACCCGTCCACGACATCCAGATCCGTCAGCTGCGGCCGTCCCATCGTCACCGTGCCGGTCTTGTCGAACACGACGAGATCCACATCCGACAGCGCCTGCAGCGCATCGCCCTTGCGGAAGAGCACGCCGAGCCCTGCGGCCCTGCCCGCGCCGACGACGATCGAGACCGGGACGGCGAGACCCATGGCGCAGGGGCAGGCAATGATCAGCACCGCCACCGCCGCCACCAGTGCATGCGATAGCCGCGGCTCCGGTCCGACCAGGAACCAGACGACAAATGTAACGACCGCCAGAAGCATCACGGCCGGCACGAACCACGCAGTCACCTTGTCCACCAGCGTCTGAATCGGCAGCTTGGCGCCCTGCGCCTGTTCCACCAGCCGGATGATGCCGGCAAGCGCCGTATCGCGGCCGACCTTTTCGGCGCGGAAACGGAAGGAGCCGGTGCGGTTGACCGTTCCGGCGGTGACGGACGCGCCCGCAATCTTCTCGACCGGCAGCGGCTCACCTGTGATCATCGATTCATCAACATTCGATTGCCCGTCGATCACGGTTCCATCGACCGGCAGACGTTCGCCGGGACGGATCACGACGATATCGCCGACCACGACCTCGGACGAGGGAATATCGACGACCGCCCCGCTCCGTTCGACCCGCGCGGTTTTCGCCTGCAGACCGGCCAGTTTCTCGATTGCCTCGCCGGTGCGGCCTGTGGCACGCGCCTCCAGCAGGCGGCCGAACAGGATCAGGGTCACGATAACGGCAGCCGCTTCATAGTAGACAAAACGCGCGCTTTCCGGCAGCAGTCCCGGCGCGAAGGTGGCAAACACCGAATAGCCATAGGCGGCAAGAACGCCCACTGCGACCAGCGAATTCATCTCCGGATGGCCCCGCAACAGGGCCGGCAGACCAAGCTTCAGGAACCGCAGACCCGGTCCGAAAATCACCACCGTTGCCAGCACGAAGTAGAGGTAGTGGAGGTTCTGCGTGTCGATGACTCCCATCAGCCAGTGATGGAACGGCGCGTAGACGTGGCCCGTCATCTCCAGCACGAACAGCGGCAACGTCAGCATTGCCGCAATGGCGAGATCACGCTTCAGGACACCCGCTTCTCCGCGATGCATGTGGGCATGGTCGTGAGCGGCGTTTTCATGCGTTGGATGCGGATGCTCGGCTTGGGAATGGGCGGCCCCGGTATGATCAGCATGGGTATGATCAGCCTGCGCGCTCGTCTCCGCAGGCTTCAACGCCGGGTGATGATCAGAGCCCGCGTCAAAACCCGCTTCCCGCAGCGCAAGATCCATCGCGCCGTCGGGGATCTCGTAGCCCATCTTGCGGACAGCCGCCTCCAGCGTCTCCGGATCAAACCCCACACCCGTCTCGACCGTGAGCTTCTTCGTTGCAAAGTTGACAGCGCTTTTCTCGACGCCCGCCACTTTTGCAGCCGCGGTTTCCACCCGGCGCACGCAGGAGGCACAGGTCATGCCCTCGACGGGAACGGTGATCGGTTCGTAGCGATGGATGGGGTGGACAGTCTGGTTCATGGGTCGCGATCCTCTTCGCAACCGCATGTAGGGCTTCCCATCATGGGAAGGTCAAGGGCCGGGCCGTTTTTTCGCGAGGGTTGTTCTTCGCGTCTTCTACCTGGCGCCTGGTGTTTCGCCGACATGCAGGGGCCAGTCGATCAGATAATCCTCGAAATCCTCGACATCGACCTCTTCTTCGCTGATCGTGCGGCCGCGGGCCGAGATGCCGGCCTGGTGGACCGTTTCCGGATCGCCTGAGATCAGCGGGTGCCACCAGTAAAGATCATGGCCGTCGCGCACCAGCCGGTAGCCGCAGGTCGGCGGCAGCCAGGGGATTTCGTCCACCTGGGCCGGCGTCAGCTGGATGCATTCCGGAACGGTCGCCTGGCGGTTGGGATAGTCCTTGCACTGGCAGCTCGTGCCGTCGAGAAGCCGGCAGGCAACCGAGGTGAAAGCCACCTCGCCCGTGTCGTAATCCTCGAGCTTGTTGAGACAGCAGAGCCCGCAGCCATCGCACAGGCTTTCCCACTCCTGCTGGGACAGATCCTCAAGCGTCTTGGTTTTCCAGAATGCGTCTTCCATCATCATATCTGTCGCGGATGGGGACCAATTTTCCCCTGCCGCCTTTACCCTGTTGCGGATTCTCTATCGCGCATAAACCTTTTGTCAGCTAATGCTGAATAACGGTGAGACGCTCATGCCTTTGATCCCTCCGGGGGGTCGGCGTCAAGCGTTTCTCATCGGGCGATGGGGGAAATGGGGCAGGAACTTCCAGTGCAGGACCATCCGAAATCACCGGTTAAGCAAGAGCGCTCCGGCTCCTCGCGCAAGAAGCGCCACATCCTCCTGCGGATCGACAGCTGGATCGATTCCACTGTCTGGAACCTCGGTTTCCGGGCCGGCGAAGTCTGGGAAGAGATCACCATCTTCTTCCGGCGGTTCCGCGTTACAGGCTTGAAAAAGCTTGGTTTCGAGCTTGCCGGCGAGGCTATGACGCTCGGCACGGTCGGTTGCGTTGCGCTTCTGGCGCTTGCCCAGCCAGCCTTTGAAGAAACCAAGGAAGACTGGCGCAACCGGGGCGATTTCGCCGTTACCTTTCTCGACCGCTACGGCAACGTCATCGGCCATCGCGGCATCATCCATGAGGGCTCGGTTCCGATCGAGCAACTGCCGGACCACCTGATCAAGGCTGTTCTGGCGACCGAGGACCGTCGCTTCTTCGATCACTACGGGATCGACTTCATCGGCCTCGGCCGCGCGCTTTCCGAAAACGCCAAGGCCGGCGGTGTCGTCCAGGGCGGATCGACGCTGACCCAGCAGCTGGCGAAGAACCTGTTCCTCACCAACGAACGGTCGATCGAGCGCAAGATCAAGGAAGCGTTTCTGGCCATGTGGCTGGAGGCGAACCTTTCGAAGAAAGAGATCCTGTCGCTCTATCTGGACCGCGCCTATATGGGCGGCGGCACGTTCGGGGCAGCCGCGGCAAGCCAATTCTATTTCGGCAAGAACATCACCGAAGTCAGCCTTGCGGAAAGCGCGATGCTGGCCGGCCTGTTCAAGGCACCGGCGAAATATGCGCCGCATGTGAACCTGCCGGCTGCGCGCGCCCGCGCCAATGACGTTCTGTCCAACCTTGTACAGTCAGGCCTGATGTCGGAGGGCCAGGTGATCGCGGCACGCCGCACGCCGGCAACCGCGATCGACCGCGCCGAGGTCAAGTCGCCAGACTATTTCCTCGACTGGGCTTTCGACGAGGTGCAGCGGCTGGCCAAGGCCGGCAAGATCCGCGAGCATTCGATGGTGGTCAGGACCACGATCGACATGGGCCTGCAGCAGGCAGCCGATGCCGCGATGGAAACCAGCCTTCGCGAATACGGCGACAGCTTCAAGGTGAAGCAGGGCGCCATGGTGATGATCGAAAACGGCGGCGGCGTGCGCGCCATGGTCGGCGGCCGCGACTATGGCGAAAGCCAGTTCAACCGTGCCACCAAGGCGCTGAGACAACCGGGCTCGTCGTTCAAGCTCTATACCTACTCCGCCGCGATGGAGCACGGCTACAAGCCGGAATCGGTGATCTCCGACGCTCCGATCACCTGGCGGGGCTGGTCGCCGCAGAATTACGGTCGCTCCTACAAGGGCAAGGTCACCCTGATGAGCGCCATGCAGCAATCGCTCAACACGGTGCCTGTCCGGCTTGCCAAGGATGTGCTCGGCACCGACGTCATCGTCAACACCGCAAAGGCGTTCGGGGTCGAGACGCCGCTCAGAAGCGACAAGACGATCCCGCTCGGAACGTCCGAGGTAACGGTACTCGACCAGGCCACCGCCTATGCGGTGATGCCGGCCGGCGGCGTGCAATCGCATCGCCACGGGATCGAGCAGGTTCTCGGTTACGGCGGCAACATTCTCTACGATTTCGGCCGCGACGAGGCGCCGGCGAAGCGGGTTCTGTCCGAACAGGCGACCTCATCGATGAACCGCATCCTGACGACGATCCCCTATCAGGGCACGGCGCGCCGCGCGGCACTCGATGGCGGCATCGTCACCGGCGGCAAGACCGGCACGTCGCAGAGCTATCGCGACGCCTGGTTTATCGGCTTTACCGGCAATTACACGACGGCGGTGTGGTTCGGAAACGACGACTTCACCTCGATGAACAACATGACCGGCGGCTCGCTTCCGGCGATGACCTTCAAGGTGCTGATGGACTACGCCCATCAGGGGATCGAGCTGAAACCCATTCCCGGCATCGAAAACCCACTGCCGAACGGCGACCACAAGAGCGACAAGAAGAGCCAGGAAATTGCGAAAGCGAAGGAAGGCGAGAATGCCCTGCCGCCGCTGCAGAGACCGCGCTCGCTTTCGGCCGAAGCCACCAGAACGCTCAAGCAGATCGGCAAGGCGCTGTCCGAGGCTCCACCGCTTACAGCGGGCGGCCCCAAGGTCGCCGATGCCGGCAAGCCAGCTGTCGACGGACAGGCAACCTCTATTCAGGGTTACAAGGTCCAGGGCGCCGCTACCCAAAGCGACAAGGCGTCGGTGCCGGAAGCCGGTCCCGTGACGGGCTCGATATCGACCCGGCATCAGCCGAAACAATCGACGGCGAAGGTGACGCCGATCAATCTGGAAGTGCGGCGCTAGCTAGGTTGGCCTCAGGCAGCGTGCGGGGTGATCCGCTCGAGCTCATCTCCGAGTTCGCGGCGGCGGCGAAGAAGCTCGTAATCAGCCTGCAGGCCGAGAAAGACGCCTTCCGACATGCCGAAATAGCGTGCCAGACGGAGATCCGTATCGGCTGTGATCGAGCGCTTGCCAAGCACGATCTCGTTGATGCGCCGGGGTGGAACACCGACGGCACGGGCAAGCCCGTTCTGGCTAAGCTGCATCGGCTTTAAGAAATCCTCCAGAAGAATCTCGCCGGGATGCGGGTTCGGCAGCCATTCAGCATCAGCTGTGGTAGTCGACGATTTCAACATGTTCGGGGCCTCCGTCAGTCCAAATGAAACATATGCGCCACTGATCGTTGATGCGTATCGAATGTTGCCCTGCTCGGTTCCCGCGCAGCGCCTCGAGACGATTTCCAGGCGGCACGTTCAGATCCAACAGCACACGCGCCTGATTGAGCAGACGCAGTTTCCGCAATGCGGGTGACTGAATATCTCCCGGTAGCCTGCGGCTTCGCAGGCCGTCCCAGATCCGTTCGGTCTCACGATCTGCAAAATCTTTGATCATGCGGAACCATAACGTATGCCGTCATAGCAATCAATATGCCACGCGAGGCCCTTCCCCCTTCCCGCCAAACAATGCTAACCCTTCGCGAACGCTCCAAAAAGACACAAAGCCAATCCCGTGTTCCGTATTCCCTTCCTCATCGCCGTTGCACTTGCCATCGCATTCGGCGGCGGGATCTGGTCGACCCGGCTGGCGCTTGATGCGACGACCGGGTTCGGGGCGCTCCGGATCGGGCCTTGGGAGGCGTTTCCGCAGGCGCAGACGGCCGATGCAGACCCTTATGCCAAATCGCACCGGGCCAATGCCGGCAAGCTTCTCTATGCCAGCGCCGAAGGCCTGACCTTTACCGCGACGACCGACATGACAGGCGAGCGGCTTGTGGCAAGCTGCTCCTACAGGATCCGGGGTCATACGCCGCAGGCACGGTTCTGGACGCTGTTTGCGCAGGCGCCCGGGGCTGCTGCACCCTCGCTGTCGTCGGATTTGCCGCAGGCGCTCAATTCGCGCATCACGCTGCGCCAGCCGAATGGCGAGTTCGAAATCACCGCATCTCCGACGGCCAAGTCCGGCAACTGGCTGGCTCTCACACAAAGCGGGGACTTCAGGCTCGTCCTCACCCTGTTCGACACGCCGACCGCGGGCAGTTCCGGACTGATCGACCTTGCCATGCCGCTCATTGAAAAGATCGGATGCGGCCCATGATCCGGCGGTTTTTCACAGGTCTGGCGTTTGCTGTCGCGGCAGGGCTGGTCGGGGCAGCACTGCTGCATTTGATCATCGTGCTCGCGCTGCCGCATTTTTCGGAAAACGATGCCTATACGCGGGTGCTGAAGGAAGGCGAAACGCAACGGTTCTACCGACTGACCGAAACGGCGGACCGGGCCGGTCTTTCCAAGGACGATCCCTTCGTGGAGACCGCGGTCTGCGGTTTTGACGTATCGGAAGGCCCGGTCAGGCTGACGGCTGAAAATACCGGCCTGCCGTTCTGGTCGCTCGGGATCTATGACGGGGCGTCCAACGAGGTGTTCAGCATCAACGACCGAACGTCGCCGGGCGGCATGCTGGATGTGGTGATCGCGACGCCGACGCAGATGACGATGCTGCGCAAAAGCCTGCCCACCGGGATCAGCCAGTCGATCCTTGTCGAGAGCCAGTCGGGCGAAGGCTATGCAGTGCTGCGGGCGCTGACGCCGCAGGCGAGTTTTTCTGAGGCAGCCACACAGTTTCTGAAGGACGCGGATTGTGGCGCGTTCCAGTGGCGCGGCAGAAGCCGCTTCTAGGTCCGTTTCGTACCGTCCTACTCGGCGCGGACGGCGTGGTTTTCGGCCTTGCGGTCCATCCGGTCGTCGAAACGCTCGTAGCGCACGCCGGTAAACAGCACCACTTCGCCGGGATCGGCCTCGCCGATGCGGATCTGCGGCTTGCGGCCATGCTGGTCACGCCATTTGTTCAGTATCACGATCTCTGCCATGCTCGTCTCCGTGACTTTACGAATTCGAGACGGATGAAGACGAAGATATCTCACCCTGCCCTTTCGGGGCTGACGCGACCTGCCTGATACGGCAGGAACATCCGC
The DNA here is from genome assembly GCF_017876855.1 of Rhizobium sp. PvP014. Taxonomy (NCBI): domain Bacteria; kingdom Pseudomonadati; phylum Pseudomonadota; class Alphaproteobacteria; order Hyphomicrobiales; family Rhizobiaceae; genus Rhizobium; species Rhizobium sp. PvP014. Next base: position 237,453 of record NZ_JAGIOT010000002.1, on the reverse strand, counting down.
GTCCTTCTCGTCAGAGCGCCCAATCGCGGCGCAGCGACATTACCTTAGAAAAGCGACCTCACGGTCGTTATGCGGAGCCTTCGGGCCATCTACCCCGTTTAACGGGCTTTCAGGGTGCCCCGACGCTTATCAAACCGGATGCTACGCAGCGGTTACAGACCAATACAGCCAGACGTGGATTAACAGTGAGTTAATTCTAATATGGCAGTTGATATCGACGTATGCTGGTATCAGGCTGATGAACGCCAAAACGGCATCTTTGTTCACCGCGTCATTCAAACTTCACAGTCTTCGAACGGCACGATTTTGTCGTTTTCGAACGGTCATCGGTGCGCCAAAACGAGCCGCTTTCACTGACCGTTAACCCTCAAAGCGTTAGCATCTGGTAAACCAAGGCGAAACCGACGGGTGCGGCGCGAGAGACAGCTGCATCCGGCGGAATATGCTCCGGGGAGTTCCCCAGGCACAGGTAGATGAGATGCACCGGGGCGCGTGTTTACCCGGCGGCATCACGCGTTTCGGACATGTATTGCGTAGATGAGAGTTGCCCGTGACCAACGAGTTTCGAGACCTTGAGAGGCCACAAGCCATGCGAAAAAAGGATGTGGTGTTGATGGCCACCGTCACGAGCTTCGAAAGCCTGTCGCGTCCTTCCCGCTCCGAACTGAGACAGTTCGCCGAGCTGTTCGCACCGCTGTTTGCCGCCTCTTCGGAAGAAGCCCGCCGCGATGCGGTGGCAGCCCTTTCGCAATCACCCGCCATTCCGCCGGCCGTCGCCTTTTTCATCGGAAGCCAGCCGATCGCGGTCGCCGCACCATTCCTGATTGCCTCGCCCTGCCTTTCCAACGATGCGCTGATCACCATCGCCCGCAGCCAGGGCGTCAACCACGCCCGCGCGATCGCCAAGCGCGAAAGCCTGTCGCCGATCGTCATCGATGCGCTGGTCGGCATGCGCTATGATACGATCGCAAGGCCGATCACCGAACGGCGCGAGCTGCCTACTGCCGCGATCGAGGCCATGTCGACCGTTGTCGAACCCCCGGCAGACACGCCGGTCGAGACCGCAAAGGCCGAAGACGACTTCCTGCTGCCCGAGGAAGCCCGGGCTGCGCGCGAAGAGGAGCTGCGCCGCCGCATCAAGCTTCTGGCCGGCTATATGGAACGCCAGAGCGACGACCGGCAGGGTCTGCGGCAGCTCAGCGAAACGCATGCCGCCCTTCTGGTCCGATTTGCCCGTGCCCGCGAGGCGACGCTGTTTGCCGGCGTTCTGGCAGACGCGCTGTCGGCCAGCCGCTGGCTCGCACAACGGATCATGCTCGATATCTCCGGCCAGCAGCTGGCGACGACGCTCAAGGGTCTGTTCATGGACGAAGCGGAAGCCGTCTTCGTGCTGGAAAGGTTCTACGGTCACCTCGCACACGAACAGCTTGACGGTGCAAGCCGGGCGACGGCCATGTGGCTGGTTCTCGATATCGACGAATGCGGACGAAGGCTCGAAGCCTGGCGCCGGGCCGACGGCTATACCTATGCGGAGCGACCGGTTGCGCAACCCGTCGAGGCCCCTGCCCCCCACGCGACCGAAGAGGCCGAGCGGCCATTCCGTACATCGGCCAGCATGAGACGCGCCGGCCGCGGCCGGTAAGGCCTATCGAGCATCGGCGCTGACGACCTCGATCAGGTCGCCGATCTCTCCCACCTCGATCTCGACCACCCAGAGATCCGGGTCGAAGCGCTTTTCGCGATCGATCGTCTCGCGCACCGTATCGGGCTCCGCCCGCACCAGACGCCGTTCGAACTTGCGCCCGCCATCGTCCTCGTCGTCAAAGAAGTTTTGCGGTGCCGGCGCATAAAGCGTTTCGGTGCCATCGCGAAAGCGTTGGCGGATGAAGATGGCACCAGCCTCCTCGGCACCCTTTTTCTCAACCGCTGCGTAGTCGCCCATGGCAAAGACGCGGCGGGTCAGGGCGGAGACAAATATGTGGGTTTTAAGGCGCATTACAGCGTCATAGCGGCTGCGGACGGCATCGTTAAGCGAAAATAATCAAAAGAAAGTGAGGGTAAAGGCTTGGCAACCCTTTCCTTTTGGCACCGCTGTCATATTTCCCACCCCACTACCGCATTTTTGCCAAAAAGGAGTGGGCCTTGAGCGTTCTTATCAGCATTCTGATCACCTTCCTCGTGATCGTCCTCGTACTTTATCTTGTCGCGCGCCTGCCGCTCGAAGCACGGATCAAGCAGATCATCCAGGTTATCGTACTGATCATCGGCATCATCGCGCTGCTGAAGTATCTGGCCGTATTCTAACAACCGACCCGGCGCGCTTGCGGCTTCAGGCTTAGAGCGCGCCGATCGCCTTCAGTTTCTTCAAAACCGCTTCGCTTGGTTCACCGGTCTCCGGCAAGCGGTAATGCTTTTCGAAACGGCGTATCGCCGCCTTCGTCTGTGCACCGGCAACCCCATCCACTTCGACATCCGAATAGGCAATGTTCTGCAGCCCACGCTGGATCTGCAGCACGAGCTTCGGCGCCGGGATATCCGCCGTCATGACGGCGTTCGACTTCGCGACCGCAGGCGACGGACGCAATCCGCCAGTCGGAATATCCGCGGGCGGGATGCGGATCTGGCCCGACCGCGAACCTCCGGTTTCGGACGAGCGGATCGCCGCCGCCACCGGGTCTTCACTCTTCAGACTGATATTTTCGGCCGGCCGGTTCGCAGGCACCGTCTTCGGCTGCGCCATCGGCTTTGGCTGCACGCGAGCCGTCTCGTCAGCCGCGGATTTTGCAACGACTGATGGCTGGGGTACGGGGACATGCACGGCAGCGGTCGAGGGCTTGCGTTCCGCCTTCAGCGCCGCCAGCAGATCGCTGCCGGCCTCGCCGGATTGCGGCAGCCCCATGCGCTGCTGATACAGCACGATGGCGGACTGGGTGCGCGGACCGGTAACGCCGTCATCGGCCCCGTCATAGAGACCGCGCTTCGTCAGCTCACGCTGGATTTCGGCAACCAGCTCACGATCCTCGTCGGAACCGGGGACCGGCGGTGCTGCGGTGATGAGCGTCGTGATCGGATCGACAGCGGGAGCCTGCATGGGTGCCGGCATTGGAGCCGGCATTGGAGCCGGTTGGACAGCGGTCTGCTCGGCAGGCTGTTCGACCGGTTCGATAAGGGGCTTGGCATCGCCGGACCGTTCGATGCGGAACGTGGTGACGTCTTCTGCCGGCATGCGCTTGTAAGGCCGGTAGCCGGCGATGGCGTTCGGGTCTTTCGGATCGCGTGTGGCAAGGAAGGGCGACGGATGTCCGCCCGGCTGATACCAGAGCGCATTGGCGGCGACGAAACTGAACAGAACGACAAAGCCTGCCGCGCCCAACACAGGACGCGGATGGCGTGTCAGGACGCCGCCCACGACGCCACCAACAAGCCCCCCCGTCGCGGTCACCGCGCGAAGGGCAAGCGCCGGCCGTTTTGCCGGTTTGCGCCTCTCAGGCGATTTTCGCTTTCGCGGGGCCATCGGTAAAATCCTCTTCGTCCATCATGGTCGTAAGTATTTCGGGGGCGATGTGGGCTTGCTGCTTATTCGTGCCTGGCTTGTTGGATATCATAAGGCGCGGCGGAAATTCCACCCTCTCCTCACCGTCATCCACGGCTGCGCCTTCGATGCCGGACCCATCGGCTGGCAGGGCGATCGTGACGACGGTCCCCTCGCCGAGACGGCTTTCGATCGTGAAGCGGCCGCCGTGCAGGGCGATCAGGCCCTTGACCAGCGACAGGCCGAGGCCCGTGCCTTCATACTGGCGGCTCAAATCGTTTTCGATCTGCGTAAACGGCTGGCCAATCGTCGCTAGCTTGTCTGCGGCAATGCCGATACCGGTATCGCTGACCGTGATCACCAGCTTGCCGGCCACAACGGTGGCATCGATCGAGACGACGCCGCCAGCCGGCGTGAACTTGATGGCGTTGCCAGCAAGGTTGATCAGGACCTGCTGCAGCGCGCGACGGTCGGCCACCACTTCGGCAAGGTTGCGGTTGGTGCGGGCTGTCAGCGTGACGCCCTTTTCGCGAGCCGAGTGATCGAGCATCGCACGGCAGGCTTCGACCGCTTCGCTGATATGGAAGGGTTCGGCGAGCAGCTCGTAACGGCCGGCCTCGATCTTCGACATGTCGAGCATGGTGGTGACGACCGACAGGAGGTGGCCGCCTGACTGGCGGATGAGGCCGACATATTCACGCTGGCGGTCATTGGCGAGCTTGCCGAAATATTCGCCGGCCAGAACATCGGAAAAGCCGAGGATCGCATTGAGCGGGGTGCGCAGCTCGTGGCTTACGGCGGCGAGGAAGCGCGACTTCGCCTCATGGGCCGACTGCGCCTCGATCGTGCGATTTTCGGCTTCGACCCGCAGGCGCTCTTCGGCACTGCGATCGAGCGCCTGGACGAAGATCTGGACCAGATCGCCTTCGCCGTCGCGGATCGCCGACATGTCGAACGACATATGCAGGAACTGCCGGCCGCCGACGGCGCTGAAGGGACGTTCGACACGGATGTCGACGATTGCGTTGCGGCCACCCTGGCGCAGCGTATCGACGGCCTGAAGAAGCGCCAGACGATCGGAAACGTGGACGATTTCGGCCAGCATTTCGCCAAGGCCGGCTTTCAGCTTGTCCGGGAATGCGGCGTGGTCGCGACCGCCGAGCTTGACCACCCGTCCCTGCGGATCGACGATGAGGGCGAGGCCGGGGCAGGCATGAAAGGCGATATCATCGACGGCTGGCGCGTTGGCGACCGGCCGGACGACATTGCGGGGCCATGCAAAGGCAAGCGCTGCGAGAATCAGGAAGAGCGCCGAAACGACGGTTGCGCCAAGCGGCAGAGCCAGTGCCGGCTTCATAAAGACGGAGAGAAGAGCCGGCACGGCAACGAAGGCGACGCCACCGCAAAAGGCAAGCCGGCGCAGCGACGCGACGGCCGCGGCAGAGACGGTTTCGCCCTCGCCGATGCGTCGCAGCCAACGGGATGCAGCCCCGTCAACCAGCAGAACCGCCCTCTCGGCAATGTCACTCAATACGCGCACGCAAAACCTACTCAGTCTCATATTCGAGGCTTCACAATAGGGCTCGTGCGCTTAAGGAAACTATAAAGACAGGCTTCCGCCGCCCCATCCAGGGCCCCGTTTTCCGGCTTTGGCACACATCCACGGCTTGTTTTTCAATTGTGGTTAACAGGGCGTAAGCGTCGGAATTGGTTTGATTTTTCCTGATACATTAACCATTGGGGCAGATCCACGGACCGACAACCCTTGGCGCGTGGGCGGGCCGCCCCATTTATGCTTAATCCGGTTTGTTAAAATTGTCCGGAAGCATCCGTCCACCCCGCCGCCCGAGCAAGGAAAGGTCGCATTTTAATCGAATTTGCCGAAAACCCGAGCGAACCCGTCAAAGCGATGTTCGCTCCCCGCGGCTAGATTGACGCCAAGACCGGAACAGGCAAGCCAGACGACTGGAGCTTAGCCGGCACGCCCGAAAACGGGCAAAACAGGTGGACCAAGACGATGTGGTTTCTGATCAAGGGAAGTGCGTTCTTCGCAGCCGTGCTGGTGGTGCTGTCCTATTTCAGTGCCGAACCGGCCTCCGATGACGCCAACATTTCGCCGCTCCAGGTGGCCGATGCGGTGTCCGCAGCAAGCGGCGCCTATCAGTATATCAGTGCGATCTGCAGCGAACGTCCCGAAGTCTGCGAAAAGGGCGCCGACACCCTCGCCGTGCTTGGTGTCCGCGCCAAGGAAGGTGCCCGTGTCGCCTACGAGCTTCTCGACAAGCAGTTCGGCGACGGCCAGCCGAAGCTTGCCATGAAGGCCGACCCAGAAGCCACCCCGATGCCATCAGGTTCGCTTTCCGACATCAGCATCGAGACCCCCCGCGGCGAGCAGGTTGCGACCGGCACGATCCCCCGCAACATTCCGGTGCCGCTCAAGCGCCCGACGCTCTGAGCGCTTCTCCAACGAAATTCAAAGCTTGCACCGGGTCTCGTGCCACGGTTCCCGGTGCCGGACTGCCTTAACTCTCATCAGCCTGTTGCTGACGCCGTGAGGACCAACATCCTCACGGCGATTTTTTTGCTTTAATCGAGGCTGTGACCGCCTATATGAAGGCGCAAACGGGACCGCACGCCATGGCCAGCATCGAACAGATCATCGACGATTTCGCCTATCTCGAAGAGTGGGAGGATCGCTATCGCTATGTGATCGAGCTCGGCAAGGCCATGCCCGACCTTTCCGACGACAAGAAGACTGCGGAGAACAAGGTACAGGGCTGTGCCAGCCAGGTCTGGGTCGTCAGCCACGGCAGCGATGACAGCGCCGACCCCGTGATGACGTTCGAGGGCGACAGCGATGCGCATATCGTGCGCGGGCTCGTCGCAATCGTGCTGTCGGTCTATTCCGGCAAGCATGCGTCTGAAATCGCCTCCACGGATGCGATCGAGGTGTTCGACAAGATTGGCCTTGTGGAGCATCTTTCGGCACAGCGCGCGAATGGCCTGCGCTCGATGGTCAAGCGCATCCGTCAGGAAGCGGTGATCATGCAGGCCGCCTGATCAAGACACGGATTTCCGGTATTAACCCTGTCGCACGATAGTAGTCCCGCTCACCCGGACGTGAAGGACTGCCGATCCTCGTTGTTATACTGATGCTCTACTCGCTTGTTTAAAAGCAACCACAGGGCAGCAGGATGCAGGACAAGGCAAACCGTATCGCATACCTGGACGGATGGCGCGGCATCGCGATCCTGTTCGTGATCGCCGACCATTTCTCAGGCGGGCTTCTGCCCTTCGGTTCACTCGGCGTCGAACTCTTCTTCGTCTTGAGCGGACGGCTGATGGCCGATATTCTGCTCGTCCGCAAGACCGACATTCCGACCTTCTTCCAGCGTCGGTTCTCCCGCATCTATCCAGCGCTCCTGGTGTTTGCCACGGCGATGCTCGCCGTCTCCGTCGTTGGCGGGCTTGCTGGCGCGCCGTCGCATCTCCTGCTGGAGCCTTCCGCCTATCTCGCGGCGATCACCTTCACCACGAACTATTACGAGGCCTGGACCCACACGTCGTCGGTGCTGGGGCATGTCTGGTCGCTGTCGGTCGAGGAACACAGTTATGTTCTGCTCGCCCTTCTCGTCGTCATCGTCATCCGCAATGCGAGGGCTGCGGCTTTCGTCAGCCTGGCAATTGCCATCGCCGCAATGGCAAACGGTGCGATCCGAACCAGTCTCGCCGAACCGGGCGCCATGAGCGTGTACTGGCTGAGCGATGTGCGGATGGCCTCGATCTTTGCGTCGGTGGCGCTGTTCGTGCTCATCGACAAGGTTCGCGTCCCGGCTGCGGCTCCCATTGTCGCCGCCATCCTCGGCCTGTCGCTGTGGATCCTGCCGGCGCCGGATATGGCCCGCTATACGGTCGGGACGCTGCTTCTCGCCTTTGCCATCAACACGATCGATTTGGCGCCAAAGGCAGCGCTCGGCGCCCTGTCGTTCCAGCCGCTTGCCATGATCGGCATCTGGTCCTATTCGCTCTATCTGTGGAAGCAGCCCTTTTACAAGGTGGCAGAGATCGCTCCCTGGTGGGCGACGCCTATCCTTGTCGCCGCGATGTTTGTGGCAACGCTTGTGAGCTTCTACGGGGTGGAGCAGCCGGCCCGGAGATACATCAACGGCCTGAACCTGTTTCGCAGGCGCCAGGCCATAGCTGCGGTCTGACGTCGTCAGAGGATCGGCCGGTAATCATCTGCTCCCCAACTGTGGCTGCGGCGGCGGGGATCCGGCCGCGGCGGATCGTAGTGCCGGCCGAGAGCAAGAAGTGCGGTGCGCAGCATCAGCTTGGCGGAGCGTGCCGGCCATTGCCGCTCCCGTTCGACCAGTTCCAGCCCTTTCGAAAAGCAGCAGACGTCGACGGCGACGCCCGACAGTTCCGGTCCCATCGCCTCCACGGCCGCACCAAACCGGCGTCGTGCGTCGATGGCGCTGCCGGCCACATCCGCCTGCCCGCCGCGGCCGCCATCAGCACGGCTGGACAGGCGCGGCTCCCACGAGGCGGTGATCTTGGGCTGCAGCTGACCGCGGGTGAAATCGGCAAGCAGCCGCTCACCCGCCTCGACGGCGGCTGATGGCAGGAAGGCCGACCCGTCCCTGTCCTTCAGCCTTGCGACAGTGCCGAGCGGCGATTCGGCGAGATTGCGGCGGACCGTCTGGCGTGTGCCCTCAACCACCAGCCCGACCCGTTCGATCTCGCCATGCTGAGCGGCAAACCCCTCCTCCTCCCGCTCCGCCATCGCCCGGCGCAGATAGGACATGGCCTCAGCCGACGCCGAAAGCCGGCCATCCTGCTGGACAGCAAGACCCAGCGACACGGCCTGGTGCACGAGGTCGCGACCATGCTCCGTCTCGACATCCGAGATCGCGCCGTCGTTTTTCAAAAGCTGGCGCAGTAAGCGCACAAGACGCAGACGCTCTTTGCTCTTTTCATCCTTCATCGACCCGTCTCCTCTTTCAGCCTCAGCCCTCATCCGCTTCACCGAAGACGGAGGTGACCATCCTTTCGACGGCGGAAACGAAATCGTCAAAGGCCGGGTTGTCGCGGCGGTCCTCGACCAGATGGCAGGCATGGGCGACGGTTGATCGCTCCCGGCCGAAGCTTGTGGCGATGTCATCGACCGAGATCGACAGCGCCACGTGGCAGACATACATGGCGATCTGGCGGGAATGGGCGGCAAGCCTTCGGCGGTCGCGCCGGACCATGACCCGGTCTCCGAAGAGGAACACCATTTCCGAGACGAGCTGAAACACGATCAGGCATGTGGGTTTCGGCTTTCGACCGATTCGAAGCGTTACCCCGGAAGGCGCGGATGCGCCGGCGGCCATCCGTGCGGTGGAACGGCCGGAAACGCTGAGGTTGGGCGAAACGGGTATTGCCCCGGCGGACGGTTCGGCAGGCATGACAGCTCCTCCACTTCTAGGAATTAATTCACATACGGTAGCGGAGGAAGAGACGGATGGAAATACGAAATGCACCCTAGCGGCCGCCATCCGAGCTAAGCATCAGGAATCTAATTATGATTTTTTTCCTATCTCTAGACAACAAAAAACCGGGCATGCGCCCGGTTCTCTTGATTGGCAATGTTACTGCTGCCGTCTGTTAAAGGCCGTCTATTAAAGGCTGATCAAGCCTTGGCGCGCTTGCGGCGCTGGCCGAGGCCCATTTCCTTTGCAAGACGCGAGCGGGCTTCCGCATAGGCGGGAGCGACCATCGGATAGTCGGACGGCAGGCCCCACTTTTCGCGGTATTCTTCCGGCGTCATGTTGTAATGGGTCATGAGGTGTCGCTTCAGCGACTTGAACTTCATGCCGTCTTCCAGGCAGATCAGGTAATCGTCCTCGATGGACTTCTTGATCGGGACCGGCGGCTTCGGCTTTTCAACCACGGCCACGACGGGCGTCGGCGATGCCGTGCCACTCAGTGCCGTATGAACGTCGGCAATCAGTCCTGAAAGGTCGCCGACCGGAACGACGTGGTTGCTCACATAGGCAGCCACGATATCTGCTGTCAGTTCCACCAGCAGGTCCGGGCCTTTGCCCAATGCGATTTCTGTCATTTTCGTCTCCTGTTCGTAATTCGCGGACGGTTGCGAGAGCCGACCAACACCCGCATCCTGCAGAACCACGATGGCATTCCACTGCCCGTGCACTGTCCGAAGACTGAAACCTACCCCTAAGTTTCGCGCGCAAAGCCGATCATAAATACCACCGGACATTGTTTACTTCGGACAATTCCCGCATAGGCACACAATTCTGAGACGTATTGTGCGTTTTACACGAGAAATAATCCGCAAGAGAACAATTTCAGGGTTCTACTGCACCTGAATTAGCATCCGGACCCCCAAAATCCAACTGCGAAATCTAGTAATGCCGATCGAATTCTGATGGTAAAGCCGGGGGAAGACCTGATAACTGATAGTGTATCGAAAAAAGACGCCTTTATGACGGGCTTATAGCTCGAATTGCGGCCTCTATATTGATTCTTCGTGCGCTTTCATCTCATCGTGGAGCGAATGTTCGCTCATCGGATAGCCGGCGCGGCGGGCAGCGACGGCCAGAAGATGCGCCGAAACCGGGGCCGTCAGGACGAAGAACAGAAAGCCTGCAATTGCGCGGGCAAGGACCGGCAGATCCCCGGCATAGACCCCGACAGCGAGCAGCAGCAGACCCGAACCGACCGTGCCGGCCTTCGAGGCTGCGTGCATGCGGGTATAGAGATCCGGCAGCCGGTTGATGCCGATTGCGGCAATCAGCGAAAAGCAGGCGCCGGCGAGGACGAGGACGGAGACGACAAGCGCGACGACGAGATCCATCAGCGTTTCCTCCTTTGCACGCGAGTCTTGCCGGATGTCGCTGGATCTTTTGCGGCATCGGTGACGCGCGGCATGATGAAGCGGGCAAAGGCGACGGTCGACAGGAAGCCGACGAGGCCGAGCGCGATGGCGATATCGATATAGAGGTTGAAGCCGGTTCGGATGGCAATCAGCGCGATAAAGCCGATGACGATGCCGACCAGCATGTCGAGCGCAAGCACACGGTCCGGCAGCGTCGGTCCCGCCACCACCCGCCGGATGGTCAACAGGAACGCGACCGACAGGACCGCCATGGCAAGCCAGGTGGAGACAGACAGGATCGTCGCGGCCATTGACGGATCGGACACGGTCATTCGAATGCCTCCAGGATCTTGCGCTCGAAGCCATCCGCGATTTCCCGCTTGGTCGCGTCGATATCGGAGGCGTCAAGCGCGTGCACGAAGAGGAACTTGCGGTCGGCCGAGACATCCACCGACAGCGTGCCCGGCGTGAGCGTGATGAGGTTGGCAAGAAGCGTGATCTCGAAATCGCGGCTGACCGTCAACGGAAAGGAGAAAATTCCGGGTTTGACGTCGAGCCTCGGTCTCGTGACGAGGACCGCCACCTTCCAGGCCGACATTGCCAGTTCCCTGATAAACAGGACGAGGAGCGAGAGCATCCGGCCTATCCGCATCTTACGGCTGGCGCGGTCGATCTCGCCACGCACAACCCAGAGCGCGAGCGCTGCGACGGCAAAGCCGAACACAAGGTTGAGGATGGTGGCGCTGCCCGTGATCGCCACCCAGATGACGGCAAAGACGCAAGCGCGGATGAATGACGTCATCTTATGCCTCCCGACGGCAGGGCGTCCGGAAAGACCGAACGGATATAGGCGGACGGGCCGGCAAGTCCCTCGGCGGCCGATTGCGTCAGCGACAGAAGATGTTCCGGAAACAGACCGAAACCGGCGAGCAGCAGAACAAGCGCGCCAAGCGGTAGCGAAAGACGCCAGTCGCCGCGAACTGCGGTCTGTCGCTCAAGGCCGGCTTCCGGTTCGAGCCCCTGCCGCCAGTAGGCGAGAAGCACGATCCGGCCAAGCGTGAGGGTGACGAGAAAGGAAGAGACGAGAATGGCGGCGGCAAGCCACCATGCGTTGATGTCCATCGCGGCTTTCAGAAGCATGATCTTCGGCCACAGACCCGACAGCGGCGGCAGGCCGGCGACGGCGAGGAACACGAGAAGCGACACCGCCGTGAAACCCGGCGACGACCGGTAGAGCCCGCCGAGCGTATGCAGCGACCAGCGGTTTGCTTGGTTTTCGTCCCCGGAAAGCAGGCTTGCGCGGCGGGCCGCCTCGCCGACCACGAGATAGAGCGCCGTCATCGCCACCATCGAATGCAGCGCATAAAAGATGGCGCCGGAAATGGCGGCCGGAGACCCGATCGCCACGCCCGCCAGCATGTTGCCGATGCCGGCGATGACAAGGTAGCCGGCAAGTTTGCGGATATCGCTCTGCGCCAGCGCACCCAGGGCACCCGTTATCAGTGTCAGAATGGCGAGTGTGGCAATGGCGGGGCTCAGCACCTCTCGCTCCACCGGCAGAAGCATGACCGTGACGCGGATCAGCGCGTAGATGCCAACCTTGGTGAGGAGCGCGCCGAAAAGCGCCGACACGACGATGCGCGGCGTGTGATAGGAGGCGGGCAGCCAGAAGTTGAGCGGAAAGGCTGCCGCCTTCATGGCAAAGGCAAAGGTAAACAGCGCCGTCAGCGTGACGAGCGGTGCCGTGCCCGAGAGGTCGCCGGCCTTGAGTGCGATATCGGCCATATTGAGCGTGCCGAACAGCGAATAGAGATAGCCGACCGAGATCAGGAACAGCGTCGTGGCGATAAGGTTCAGGACCGCGTATTTGAGCGCGCCATCGATCTGTTCGGGTCGTGATCCCAGGATCAGAAGGCCGAACGAGGAAATCAGCAGGACCTCGAACCAGACATAGAGGTTGAAGATGTCGCCGGTGAGGAAGGCACCCGAGACGCCCGCCATCAGCAGCATCAGGAAGGGATAGAAACCGTAGCGTCGTCCGGAGCCATCGATATCCCTGTGCGCGAAGATGCCGGCGGCGAGTGCCACGAGCGAGGCCGTCAGTGCCATCGTGGCACCGAACAGATCGGCCGTGAAGGCGATGCCGAACGGTGGCAGCCAGCGGCCCATGACCATCGTCACCGGGCCGTTTTCGATCACCCGCAAAAGCAGGCTTCCATTGACGAGGACGAGCAGAAGCAGCGCTGCAATGGCGATCGCGCCGTGGAGGCGAACGGACTTGCGCACCATCAGGAGAATTGCGCCGGCGCCGATCATCAGCACGACGGGCAGGATCACCAGCCAGTCACCGAGCGGCGGCGGGGTGAGGACCAGGGCGGCTGCGAGATCAACGGGGGATGTTGCGGGGGATGCCATCAAACGTCCTCAATATCCCATCGGCGGCGATGGTTCGTCGCGGGGTTCCGCCAGTCGCATCTCGTCGGAATTGTCGCTGCCGAGATCCTGAAAAGCGCGGTAGGTGAGCACGAGGAGAAAAGCGAAGAACGAAAACGAAATCACGATAGCCGTCAGGATCAGCGCCTGCGGCAGCGGGTTGGCGGCGGTATGGGACAGCGTGTCTGCGCCCGCCGGAATGATCGCCGGGACCGAACGCGTCAGGCCGCCGGCGGTAAACAGCAGCAGGTTGACGCCATTGCCGAGCAGCACGACGCCAAGGAGAATACGGACGGTGAATTTCGACAGCATGAGATAGATCGCGGCCGAAAAGAAGAGGCCGATCAGGATCGCGAGCGGCGTTTCCATCAGCGTTTTCCTCCCGATTTGCGGCGCTTCTTCTTCGTTACCGGATCTGGCGCGCCCTCTCTTGCGGACGCAGCCGTTTCGGCGCGCCGCGACGTCGTGCCGCGCAATGCCGGAGCGGGAAACTCAGGACCGGGTTCCTGTTCCAGCGCCAGCACGATCGAGGTGATGGCGCCGAGCACGACGAGGTAAACGCCGAGATCGAAGGATATGACCGTCGACAGCGGAATGTCCGTGCCGAACAGGCTCGGCGTGATCCACAGCCCGGTCATGAAGGGCACGCCGGCAAAGATCGACACGAGGCCCGACAGCATGGCGATCAGAAGGCCCGCCCCGGCGATTGCCATCGGATGAAAGCGCAAGGCCCGGCGCACCGCACCGGTGCCGAATGCAATCCCGTAGATCGCCAGACCCGACACAGCGATCAGACCGCCAATAAATCCGCCGCCCGGCTCGTTATGGCCGCGCAACAGAACAAAGACCGAAAAGAGCAGCGTCAGTGCAGTGACGACCGGGGCGACGGTGCGAAGAATGATGGTGTTCATGGCAGGGCCACCTGTTCGAAGCTTTCTGTCACCCGCCGCTCGTTCCTGTGGTTCAGCCTTGCCGTATTCCCGTGGCCCAGCCGTCCAGCACGACTGCGCTCCGCCCTGCCAGCGCGACGTTGCTCCACACTCCCCTCATCTCTGTGCTTGTCACAGAAATCCAGCGCACCCAAGTCCTTGGGTGCGGGAGAGGTGGTCGCGCGAGACGCGTCATTCACGGCGCAGACGCGCCGGGGCTGGGTTCCTGTGACAAGCACAGGAATGAGGGACGTTGGGGGAAGTGTCCGGGCTTTGATCATCGGCCTGGTCTCCCGGTCGATGGTTTGGCCTGCGGGGCTTTGGTGGTTGGGGCTTTGGCCGCTGTCTTTCCATTGGGGATAGCGGTCGCCGTCCGTTTCGCGCCCCCTGCCCCAAGTTCCGTCTTCGTCACCGCCCGGACCCGGACGAGCGCCAGAACCGCGAGCCCGGTGATCATGACGACGGCGATTTCGCCCAGCGTGTCGACGCCGCGGAAGTCGACGATGATGACATTCACGACGTTGGCGCCGTGGGCGATGACCTTGGAATAGGCGTTGAAGAAATCCGTCAGCGCGTTGTCGAACGGCGTCTCCACGGATTTGAGCAGCAGCAGCGTAAAGCCGGTGCCGCAGGCGAGCGCTATCGTGCCGTCGAACAGGCGCTGGAGGAGCGGCCGGTGATCGGACGGCGTCAGACGGAGGCGCGTCATGACCAGCGCCAGGATGACGACCGAGAGCGTTTCGACCATGAACTGGGTGAACGACAGATCCGGCGCGCCAAACAGGAGGAAGAGAACGGCGATGGCAAAGCCCTGGATGCCGAGCGCGACGATTGCCGTCAGCCGGTCGGCCGCGCGCAGGACCGCCGCAACACCGATCACGGCAATGCCGAGAAACACCCATTCGTGCAGGGCAACGGTTTGCGGGAACGCCGGCATGGTAGGGTATTCATTGAACAGGAAGGGCGGCACCAGCAGGGTAAGCGCCAAAAGGATGAAGGTGGCGGTGACATAGATTTCGAGCCGGCCGGGCTGGAGAATGCGGGTCAAGACGACTGACAGGCGTATCAGGCCTTGAACCGCATGGTCGAAACCGCGATCGGGCCCGGGACCGAGCGCATCGAACAGTCTTCGCATCAGCCCGCGTGCCGTCTCCAATTGCCACAGGACCAGACCCGCAAGAATCAGGGTGAGGACCGAGAGGAGAAGCGGCAGGCCGAGATGCGGCACGGTGGAGATGTCGATGACCGTGTTTTCATGCAGCACGGCGCTTGCCATGGGCGTCGAAAAATACTGGTGCGCGGTGCCTGAGAAAATGCCCGCGAAAAGTCCGAGCAGCGCGAGAACGACGGGGCCGAGCCACAGGCCCAATGGCCCTTCATGGACGGGCCCAAGATCCGGGCGGTTTGGACCGAGAAAAGGCTTGAAACCGATCGCCAGCGCCAGCGCTCCCATCAGCGCGTTGCCGATGACGGCGAGGCAGAGAAAGAAGATCGCTCGCGGATTGCCGTCGACGAGCGCCAGATAGATCTCTTCCTTGGCGAGAAATCCGAAGAACAGCGGCAGGCCGGCCATGGAGAGGGCCGCAAGCGCTGCCGCTGCAAAGGTAACGGGCATCGCCTTGCGCAGGCCGCCCAGTTTCGAGATCTCGCGCGTGCCCGTCTCGTGGTCGATGGCGCCGGCCACCATGAACAGCGCGCCTTTGAACAGCGAATGGGCGATGAGATAAAGCACCGCGGCCTCGATCGCATGGTCGGAGCCGAACCCGGTCAGCATCACCATGAGGCCGAGCGAGGCCATCGTCGTATAGGCGAGCATCATCTTGAGGTCGGTCTGCCTCAACCCGAGAAGCGCGCCGGAGATCAGCGTGATGCCGCCGAAGAAGGGAAGCAGGATTTCCCAGGCGGGCGTATCGCCGAGAACCGGCTGCAGCCGCATCAGGAGATAGACGCCGGCCTTTACCATGGTTGCCGAATGCAGATAGGCCGAGACGGGCGTCGGCGCCTGCATGGCGTTGGGCAGCCAGAAATGGAACGGAAACTGAGCCGATTTGGTAAAGCAGCCGGCGAGAACCAGAAGAAGAATGGCGAAATACTGCGGGCTGGCGCTGAGCGGCAGGCCCGAATGCAGAAGCAGCGACAACTGGGTGATGCCGGTGACGTTCCAGAGAAGAACGAGGCCGGCCAGAAGCGCCAACCCGCCGCCGCCGGTGACGACCAGCGCCTGCAGCGCAGCCCTTCGTGCCTCTACCCGGTCGTGATCGAAGCCGATCAGCAGGAAGGAGGCGATCGAGGTCAGTTCCCAATAGACGAACAGCATGAGAAAACTGTCGGAGACGACCAATCCCAGCATGGCACCCATGAAGAACAGGATGAAGGCGAGGAAGCGGCCCTGCTGTTGGTGGCCCTTCATGTAGGCGCCGGAATACAGCACGATCAGCGTGCCGATGCCGGTGATCAGCAGCGCGAAGGTGAGCGACAGGCCGTCGAGAAACCAGGAGAAGGACAGGTTGAAACTCGGCACCCAGACATAGCCGCCCGTGGCAGATTCTCCGGCGGCAATTTCCGGAAGGAAGCTCAGGAAATGAAGGCAGGCCAAGGCGGGTGCAAGTGCGAGAACAAGCGCTGCGCGATGGCCCATCAGGCGCGAGAGCATGGGGGCAAGAAGTGCTGCAAGAAACGGCAGCATGAGTGCCGCGAAGGTCAATGCCGGCGTGGTGGCGGCCATGGTCCCCTCCCGTTGAGTATCCTCGCAAATCCCTGCCGAGCGGCAGCGCCCCACGGTTTCTAAGGGAAACCCGTCTGTCCCTCAAGCATTGACGGGCAAGAAACACGGCACCGTGACCTTTATCGACAGGCTGAACGCACCTATCTATGGCTTACAACGAAAGGATGGTTCAGATGTCCGACGTCATCACCAAGAAAGTCCAGAAGACAGATGCAGAATGGCGCGAAGAGCTGACGCCCGAGCAGTATCAGATCTTGCGCCAGGCGGGCACGGAGCGTCCCTTTACCGGGCCGTACTGGAACGCCAAGGATAAAGGCATCTACAGCTGCGCCGGTTGCGGCACGGATCTGTTCGTGTCGGATACCAAGTTCGACAGCGGCTGCGGCTGGCCGAGCTACTTTGAGGCTGTCAGCCCCGATGCGGTGACCGAACTGCGTGATACCACGCACGGCATGGTGCGCACCGAAGTCCGCTGCGCCACCTGCAACGGCCATCTCGGCCACGTCTTCCCAGACGGCCCGCCACCGACCGGCCTGCGCTACTGCATCAACGGCCACTCGATGAATTTCCGCCCGGCAGATTAGTCAGCGGGACGGCTGTCACCAAAGTACCGACTTGAAATTGACAGCGGCCCCATCCGGGCCGCTGTTTTCGTTTGGCTTACCCCGGCAACTCGACCGTGAACGCAAATCGCGCGGTTTGCCCGGCGGGCAGCATGACGGTGTAGGGACGCGATTCGAGATCGGCACTGGTCCCGTTCTGGGCGGCCGTTCCGTGCCAGGGCTCGATGCAGAGGAAAGGGCCGTTGAGCTTTTGCCAGAGCGCGAGGTTTGGCAGGTTGTCGAAGGAAAATTTCAGCTCCGAGCCGCCTTCCGCCGCATAGGTCAGGCCCGTTCCGGCGCCCTCTGCAAAGATCATCGCGTCTTCATCGAACATGTCGTGCGACAGCGTCAGCTTGCCGGACGTGAACGGCGAGGCAAGTGGGCTCGGGTCGATCAGCCCGCCGGACAGGCGCGTCATCGCCGGTTCGCCACCGTTGTCGAGCACGATCGTATGGGCCTGGCCTTCTCCACCCGGCAGCGGCCAGAGGAAGGCGGTGTGGAAACCGAGGCCGAAGGGCATGGGCCGGTCGCTGCGGTTTTCCACCTCCGCCGAAATCGTGAGTTTCGAACCGTCG
Source organism: Rhizobium sp. PvP014 (assembly GCF_017876855.1). Classification (NCBI taxonomy): domain Bacteria; kingdom Pseudomonadati; phylum Pseudomonadota; class Alphaproteobacteria; order Hyphomicrobiales; family Rhizobiaceae; genus Rhizobium; species Rhizobium sp. PvP014. Next base: position 219,777 of record NZ_JAGIOT010000002.1, on the reverse strand, counting down.
ACCGAATGGGTGACGGCGAGGCGGAAATCGAACGGGTAGACGCTGCGGGTGGTATCGGATGATGCAAGCTCGAAGCGGCAGCTGGTCTCCTCGGACGCGGCGAGCGTGAAGGTCGAGCGGCGGGCAAAACCGTGCTGCGCCATCGGATAGGGTTTGCCTTCGATCATCACGGTATCGGAGGGCGCCTTGCCGACGATCGGGAAGAGGATCGGCGAGCGGCCGGCCCAGAAGGCGGCGTCGCCGTTCCAGAGAAAGTTGCGCCCATCCGCCGTCTTCAGCGACTGCATTTCCGCACCGAGGGGGGAGATTTCAACGGAGATACGATCGTTGGCGATACGGGTCATAGTATCATCTGATGCAGCGGACATGCGGCTCTCCTGGCAAATTTCAGGCTTGAGGCGCAGGATTGCCTACCCTGCGCGTCGGTTAGATGACGATCAGACGGTTTCCGGGGGAATCGCATATTGATCGTCGCTGACCGCCTCCATCCAGTCGGCGGTCTTGCCGTCGAGCGCTTCCCCGATGGCAATATGGGTCATGGCCGTCTGCGACGATGCGCCGTGCCAGTGCTTTTCGCCCGGCGAAAACCAGACGACATCACCGGCGCGGATTACCCGGACCGGACCGCCCCAGGTCTGGGTGAGGCCGGAACCCGAGGTAACAACCAGCGTCTGGCCGAGCGGATGGGTGTGCCAGTTGGTGCGGGCGCCGGGTTCGAACGTGACCGATGCTGCAACAACGCGGGCCGGTGCCGGTGCGGAATTCAGCGGATCGAGGCGGACTGTGCCGGTGAAATACTCTGCCGGCTGCTTCTTGGAGGCCTGCGAGCCAACACGCTTGATATCCATGGAAAAGATCCTTCGTCGTCATGCGATTGATGCGAATGCGATGTCAGCCAGCATATAGGCCGTTCGGACGGAAGTGCCACGAGAAAGCGAAGGACGTCAGCCCGCGACCCTGAGCTCCATGCAGACAAGATCGAGCCAGCGGCCGAATTTGATGCCGACTTCGGAAAACGTGCCGGTCAGGCGGAAACCGAGCCTTTCATGCAGACGGATGGAGGCGGCGTTGCCCGCTTCGACGCAGGCGATCATCACATGAATGCCGTTCGACGCGGCGCGGGTGATCAGCTCGCGCATCAGCAGACGGCCGATGCCCTCGCCGCGGGCCTCGCGGTGCACATAGACGGAATGTTCCACCGTGTGCCGGAAGCCCTCGAAGGCGCGCCAGTCGCCGTAGGATGCGTAGCCTTTGACGACCCCGTCCTCGTCGGCGACCAGAACCGGAAATCCTCTCGCCTGGCGTGCCGCAAACCAGTCGCGACGGTTGGCGAGATCGACCAGCGTCTCGTTCCAGATCGCCGTCGTATTGGCTACGGCGTCGTTATAGATCTCGAGGATCGCAGGCAGGTCGGCTTCGGTGGCATCGCGGATCAAAGGGGGCACTGGCTATCGTCCATTATAGTGATTGCCCGTCCACTTTATCAGACGGCCGCAGTGTGTAAAGCGGGCTGGCGTCTTGCGCACACGATCGGTCAGGCGCTGGCCGACAGGCTAAAGCAGGTCATGACTGCACTATAGTGGACGGCAGCCGCCGCGACGACGAAGGAATGCCAGATGGCATTCTGGAAGCGCAGTCTTTCCCACACGTGGAAGATGACGCCGAGCGAATAGATCAGGCCGCCTATAACGATCAGCAATGCGGAGATCGGCGGCAGGTAGGCCGAGACAGGTTCGGCAACCATCAACCCGCTCCAGCCCATGGCAAGATAGAGGAGGATGGTCAGCCGGTCGAACCGGCCGGGGAAAAAGCATTTGATCAGGATACCGAAAATCGCTGTGGCCCAGATCGCGATCAGCATCCCGAAGATCCACGGGTCGGAGGCGCCGCGCTGGAGGAATGGCGTATAGGTGGCGGCGATCAGGATGAAGATCGCCGAATGGTCGAACCGCCGCAGCAGCCACTTGGTCGGCGAGTGCGGCCATATGTTGTAGGTAAACGAGATCGACAGGCAAAGGATCAGCCCGATCCCGTAAATCCAGGCGGCAACGATCTCGCCATGGCTCGACCACATGGTGGCGTAAAATATCAGGGCCGTGGCGCCGATCAGGGCGAAGACCAGTCCGATGCCATGGACAATCCCATCCGCGACGATCTCGTGAAAATCGTAGTTTCTGCCAAATTTGAAGAGATCGCTCATTACCCACCTTCCATACCGGTGCCAAGAATGGGGCCGAGCGGAAAGCTTGGCAAGACTGCGCGATTCACAATAAATTTCCGATGGTTTCAACTCTTGGTCATGAGCCCAAAACTCTGGCTGCACGAGCCGGTTCCGGATGGTGCGGGAACGGCGGCAATCAAGCCTGTACGGCTAGAGGTGGCCGCCCCAGCGTCAATAAATCGAGAACAATCTATCGCCGAACTGCTCACTATCGTGAACGATCGATGGCGCGCATAACTGTGGAAAGATTGGCATGGCGCGTCGTCATTTCGATCCCGTTGAAAGCTGGAGGACAGATTATGACAGAACAGAAGCAGCCGTTTGCACTCAGCCGCCCGCTGCATGTCGGGCGGGCGCATCTCGTCGTCAACGATCTTGCTCGCGTCTCCGGTTTCTACCAGAAAATCATCGGGCTTTCGGTGCTTGAAAAGACGCCGAGCGGTGAGGTTCTGGGCGTCGCCGGCGTGCCGCTTCTGACGCTGACGACGGGCGGCAACGTGGCCCGCGCGCCGCGCAATGCGGCCGGCCTCTTTCACACGGCCTTTCTGGTGCCGGGCCGCCTTGAGCTTGCCCAATGGCTGGCCCATGCAGCGCATAACAATATCCAGCTCGAAGGCGCATCGGATCATCTGGTTAGCGAGGCGCTCTATCTTTCCGATCCCGAAGGCAACGGCATCGAGATCTACCGCGACCGCACGCCCACGGAATGGACCTACCATCAGGACGGCACCGTGGCGATGGCGACCGACCGGCTGAACCTTCAGGAGCTTTATAACAGCGCGCCCCAGGCGGCATTTGCCGGAATGGCTGAGGGAACAGCGCTCGGTCATATCCATCTTCAGGTCGGCGACATTCCGCAGGCGGACGCCTTTTACCGCGACGTGCTGGGCCTGAAGATCATGGCGCGGTATCCCGGTGCGAGCTTTTTCGCGACCGGCGACTACCATCACCATATCGCTGCCAACGTTTGGAACAGCCGCGGCGCGACGACCCGGCTTGAAAACATGACCGGGCTTTCCGATTACACCGTGAAGTTCAACGATCAGTCGGCCTTGGCGAACGCGCTTTCCGCACTGGAAAAGCACGAAATCGCGACAACCAAAACCGTCGAGGGCTGGGCTCTCAGAGACCCGTGGGGCATCGGCCTGACGCTTGCTGCGTAACGCGTGCAGAATTCCTGACCGTTGCGATCGTAAACCTGAGCAGTATTCCGGAACCGGAACACTGTTTTTGCGTTGATCGCGACAACGAGGACATCAGACAATTCATGGCCATGACGAGCACGCGCGCAGCCAATCCTAAAAAACGGCTGATCGACTTTGCCGCCAACCGGTCTGCGCATCGCAAGGATGCCGTCATTTCCGGCCTGGAGAGCGAAGACGCCGATGAGAGCCTCGTGCTGGGGCGCGAGGCGCTGGAAGTCGCCAAGGCCTGGGCCGTGATCGGCATTTTCGCGATCGTGTTCTTCGCCATCGTCCACATGATGTCGCTGGTGCTTATCCCTGTCACGCTTGCCGTCGTCGTCGGACTGATTCTCGGTCTGGTGGCAGACAAGCTTGGCCGCCTGGGCGTACCCAAATTCGGCATTGCAATCATCCTCTCCAGCGCTGTGTTCGCCGCGGTCTTTCTGGTCGTCAACGCGCTGGCCGAACCGTTTGCCATGATGATCCAGGAAGGTCCGAGCTTTCTGCAACGCATGATCGACCGGATGATGCCATTTCTGCAGCGCCAGGAATGGCTGAACATCTCGCCGGCCACGTTTGAAACCGGGCCGATGTCGATGCAGGCGCTTTTGGAGAATTCCGGCAACATCCTCAGCGTCGTTACCGCCAATCTGACGCCGGCCGTCGTGCAGGGTATGATCTTCTTTGCGGCGCTGCTTCTGTTTCTCTACGGCAGGCTTAGACTTCGCCGTACCCTCATCCTCGCCTTCCCGCGGCGTCACCAGAGGCTTATTGCGATCCGTGTGCTGAACGCAATCGATCAGGTTCTCGGCTATTATTTTGCGACTGCGAGCGTGCTCTATCTCGGTCTCGGCATCGTGATGATCGCAATCGCCTATTTCGGCGGCCTCAGCATGCCGCTTCTCTGGGGTCTGTTCGCATTCCTGTCGAGCTTCATCCCGTTTCTCGGGATCACGATCATGACCCTCGCGGTTGCAGCAGGTGGCATCATCACGCATGACACCCTTCTCCTTGGACTGTTGCCCGCGATCGTGTTCTTCTCGGTGCACTTGCTGATGGAAAACCTGATCTTCCCCGCGATCATGGGCCGGCAGTGGGAGATCAATCCCTTTGTCGTGTTCGTCGCCATCCTGTTCTGGACATGGATGTGGGGTGCCGTCGGCGCCATGCTGGCGCTGCCCCTGTCGCTGATCATGATGACCGTACTGTCGGAACTGTTTCCAGAAAAGAAGACCGTTCCGCATCTGCCGGGCTAAAGCCCGGCGATGTCGGCGACCCGTCAGTCGTAGAGGTAATACTTGTCCCATTCTTCGCGCGGGATCTTCGACCCGACCTTGTAGTCGAAGGCGGTGACGCTGAGCCCCTCCTCGTTGGTCTCGCACTTGAATTTCAGCTTGAACCAGTCGCCGCCGCTGCGAAACGCGGCACCGGTCGCCTTCAACCCATTGTTCTTCTCGACCGGGTCTGAAAACGTGTAGGCGATCACCTTGTCGGGGCGGAAGTCGCCTTCCTTGCGCAGGCGATCCATCGCCTCGAGATCGCAGCGCTGTTCGACTCTTTCTTCAGGTGCAAGGGCGTTCAGCTGGCGAACAATGCGGCCGTCGAGCGCGTGGGCAGGCAGGGTGGAGGCGGCGCAAAGGAGGAGAGCACCTGTCATGGATGCCCAGGCGGGCAGCAGTATCGTCATGGAATCCTATCCAACGTGACTCGGACGGGGCGGAAACTAGAAGACAGATTCGTCGTTGACCACCTACCAGAGCGGGAATTATCCTCACGCGTATTCTTTTGGTGGTGGAGACCGGAATCGGTATCATGCTTGGAGGACTGAACAGATGACAGCCGAACTGGCGATGGTATTCCTGATTGTTACTATTGGGCTATCACTGGTCGTCGCCTTCATATTCTGGCAGCAGCACCGTGACTTCGCACCTCTCGCCAAGTCCCGCGAGCCTGAGAAGAAGTAGGCTCACGCGGCTTGCCCGCTTGCCTCATGGTCCGGCCGCCCCTATCTCTGGCACTCCTTTCATGACTTCGGAGTGCTTCCTTGGCCCCCTCCCCGAAAATGCCGTTCGAAAATCTGCCGACGCCTCCGGTCGCGGCGAAGAAGCCGGTGACGGATACCCGTCACGGCATTACCCGCACCGACGACTATGCCTGGTTCCGGGCCGACAACTGGCAGCAGATGTTCAAGGATCCGTCGATCCTCGATCCAGAGATCCGCACCCATCTGGAGGGTGAGAACGCCTATATGGAAGCGGCGATGGGCGACACGGCCGCGTTGCAGAAGACGCTGTTTGCCGAAATGCGCGGTCGCATCAAGGAAGACGATTCCTCCGTGCCGATGAAGGACGGACCGTTTGCCTACGGATCGCTGTTTGTGACCGGCGGCGAGCAGCCAAAATATTTCCGCACCCCGCGCGACGGCGGCGATCAGACGATCCTGCTCGACGGCGACAAGGAAGCGACGGGCAAGGACTATTTCCGTCTGGCCGGCATCGACCATGCGACGGATCATTCCAAGGGCATCTGGGGTTACGACGACAAGGGTTCGGAATATTTTACCCTGCGGGTTCGCGATCTCTCGACCGGCGAGGACATGTCAGACCTCCTGGAAAACACCGCCGGTGGCGGCGTCTGGGCGCCCGATGGCAAGAGCTTCTTCTATACGCTGCAGGACGAGAACCACCGCCCCTCCAAGGTCTTCCACCACATTCTCGGTACGCCGCAGTCGGATGACCGGCTGGTGTTTGAGGAAAAGGATCCGGGCTTCTTCATGGGCGTCGGCGGATCGCTGCTGGACGACGTGATCTATCTCGACATTCACGATCACGAAACGTCGGAATACCGCCTCATCCCGACCTCGGACCTGACCGCCGAGCCGAAGCTGGTGGCGGCGCGCGAGGAGGGCATCGAGTATTCGATGACCGAAGGCGGCGATGTCTTCTACATCCTGACCAATGACGGCGATGCCAAGGACTTCAAGATCGTCGAGGCGCCGTTTGCGGCACCGGGCAAGGAAAACTGGAAAGAGATCGTACCGCACGAGCCCGGCCGGCTGATCATTTCGCACATGGCCTATGAGCAGCACCTGATCTGGCTGCAGCGCAACCAGGGTCTGCCGGAGATCATCATCCGCGACCGGCGGACCGGCGAGGAACATTCGATCGCGTTTGCCGAAGAGGCCTATTCGCTGGGGCTATCGGGCGCCGCGGAATATGACAGCACCGTCATTCGCTTTTCCTATTCGTCGATGACGACGCCGACCCAGCTTTACGACTACGACATGGTGACCCGGACGCGCACGCTTTTGAAGACGCAGGAGATCCCCTCCGGCCACAATGCCGCAGATTACGTGACCCGCCGCGTGATGGCCCCGTCCCATGACGGCGAGCTGGTGCCCGTGTCGCTGCTCTACCGCAAGGACACGCCGCTCGACGGCACCGCGCCCTGCCTGCTCTACGGCTACGGTGCCTATGGGATGACCATCCCCGCATCGTTCTCCACCAACAACCTGTCACTGGCGGATCGTGGCTTCATCTATGCCATCGCCCATATCCGCGGCGGCAAGGACAAGGGTTTTGCCTGGTACGAAGACGGCAAGATGGAAGCCAAGGAAAACACGTTCAAGGATTTCATCGCCGCTGCCGACCACCTCGTGGCCGAGGGCTTCACGTCCTATGAGAACATCATTGCCGAAGGCGGCTCGGCCGGCGGTATGCTGATGGGCGCGATCGCCAACATGGCGCCGGAAAAGTTCGCGGGCATTATCGCGGCCGTTCCGTTCGTCGATGTGCTCAACACCATGCTCGACGATACGCTGCCGCTGACGCCGCCGGAATGGCCGGAATGGGGCAACCCGATCGAGAGCCTGGAAGAGTACCAGTGGATCGCCGCCTACTCGCCCTATGACAACGTGGGTGCAAAACCCTATCCGCCGATCCTTGCGATTTCCGGCCTCACCGATCCACGCGTGACCTACTGGGAACCGACCAAGTGGGTGGCGAAGCTTCGCGAATTCTCGACCGGCTCGGCACCGATCCTGCTCAAGACCAACATGGCTGCCGGCCATGGCGGAAAGTCGGGGCGTTTCCAGCGTCTGGAAGAGATCGCCTTCGAATTTGCATTCGCGATCAAGGTGGCCGGGAAAGCCTGACCGGGCGGATCGCCGCAGAATCGGTCACCTCGAATGACAATCGCCGCAGCGCCTCGATCGGGTGCTGCGGCTTTTTTTGTGGGAAAAATCGTTTTGGATATGCGGAAACGCGCATATGCCCTGGCGGCGTTCGGTTTTCCCGTCAGATCGCTGATTTTTCGACAGAAATGGCGGCGGCGCGAATAAGTCCCAGGCGCGCTGTCAAGCCCCAAAACCGGGCGGAAATCTCCCGGCGCAAGCTTCGCACAAGCTTCAGGCGTTAACTCTTGCTTAACCCAAGCGAGATCGAGGCGGTGCCATGAAGATCGATAGTGGCCTCAGCGGCTACAACTACCCCCAGCGGGCGGTCGACATCGATCGCAAGCAGGACGAAACCCAGCAGCGCGACACACCTGCGTCTACCCGTTCCAGCGGTTCGCTGACCGGCAGCAGCACACTGTTTGCAAGCTCGCTGGTGAGCGCCCTGTGGGCCCTCGATGCCGGCGACGACAGCGCTTCGAACTTTGCCACCAGCGGCGCCACCGCTCCCGTGCAGCAGGCCTGGGTTCAGGACATCTACCAGGAATTCTCCTGATCGATGTCTGATCGATCATGGCCCGTCACCGCGGTGACAATCCCCGTTCAGGGTTAACATTCCCTGAAGGCGCCCTTTAAGCCAACACGCTGATCCTTGTACCTGTGGTGAATGCGTCCTATCTCAACCTCCAGACATTAGAGGTTTGAGCCTGCCATGCTATCGATCGGCGATCTTTCCAAAAGAACCGGCGTCAAAGTGCCAACCATCCGCTATTACGAGCAGATGGGCCTGCTTGCCGCCGCCACGCGATCAGAAGGGAACCAGCGGCGCTACGAGCGCAGCGATCTCGATCGACTGGCCTTCATCCGCCACGCCCGCGATCTCGGCCTCGACATATCCGCCATCCGCGAACTGATCGCGCTCGGTTCGCATCCGCAACAGCCCTGCGGCGATATCGACCGGATCGCAGCCGAGCATCTTTCCGGCGTGCGCGAAAAGATCGCCAAGCTGAAGAAGCTCGAGGAGGAACTCGAGCGCATCGTGTCCCACTGCGACGGCAACCACGCGATCAAGGACTGCTACGTGATCCGCTCACTCTCGGATCACGGGCTCTGCGAGGGGGAGCATTGAGGGGTTAGAGGCGTCAGTCGCGTCAGGCTGCGGCTGCGATATCGAACTCCAGATGGATGCGGTCGTAAGGAAACACGACGCCGCCGGGCGCCTTTTCGATGACGCCTGCGTTCAGAAGCGTGGTGACATCTCCATGCACGCCCTTGAAGTCGCGACCCACCCGCCGGGCAACCTCGCGGATCGTCATCGGCGCCTGCGCCGTCAGGACCTGCACGATCTCCAGTCTTTTGGGCGCCAGCACGCGGTGAAGCGTGTCCCAGGTGGGGAACGACAGGATATGCTCTGCCTGAAAAGCTGGATCTGATTCAGCCCCCTTGACCGCATCGAGAACCGCGCTGAGCGAACTGTCAAAATTCTGGATCTTCACTTTAAGGGTTGTCATCGAGCCATCCTTCTACATCCGACCGAAAATCCACAAGCAAGGTTTCGACGCTTTCGAACAGATACGCCTCCTCCTGCGAATGGACGTGTCTATGGTCACCCTTCCCCGCTTCATTGTCGTAGCGCAGGACGCATTCCCCGGACGCCACGAGAGCCATGCGATATTTGAAATGGTGCACACTTCCCCGCAAAGGTGAAGGGACGCTCCAGATCACGATCTCTGCGAAGACGTCCTCGCGCAGATAACTCCGCGTCCTGCTGATCAGCGTCGCCTTGGCCATGGAGTTCGCCTTCCGGGTTGATGGAATATACACCATCACCTGCAGTGAGCAAGAACCTGTCGACCCGCTTGACAAGCAATTTATTCCGGCGCAAAAAGTTGTCATGATGATTACGTGCACCACCACCGCCGCAACGTATTTTTGGGCCTACCTGTAAAGGGCGGCTCGACATCTCATCATGTCAACAAGCCGCCGTCAGGCGGCTTGGTTGTTTCTAAGGGCACCTGACGGCACGACGAGACCGAAAAGGAATGCCGGAATGCCCCCGATTTCGATCGAAGACAGCGAGATCTCACTGCCGCGCCCGGCCGTGGTGACGATCCGCGCCGCCAAACGCCACGATCTGCCGCAATTGAAAGAGATGATCGCAGCCCTTGCCGCGCATCACAACGATCTGGCCGACATTACACCCGAAATGCTGGAACGCGACCTGTTCGGCGACCTGCCCTGGATCACCGCACTGGTTGCGGATGCGGGCGACGCCCTGATCGGTTACGCCATTCTGGTGCCGCTCTACCGCGCGCAGGAGGGAAGCCGCGGCATGGACCTGCACCACCTGTTCGTGCGCGACGGACACCGCGGCCATGGTATCGGCCAGCACCTCGTTTCCCGCGCCCGCGACATGGCGCGCAATGCAGGCTGCGGCTATCTCTCGGTCAGTGCCGCCACCGGCAACTTCGCTGCCCACAAGTTCTACGAACAAATGGATTTCAAGCCGCGCCCGGTGACGGGTATGCGGTATATGCAGACGCTTGTTTGAGGGTGAGGCTGAGGCCGCGCGACGCCGTTATTCTGACGCGGGATCGATCGCGCTGACGACACGAGCGACGATGTCGTCCATCGTCGCCTCGTCCAGCGTCTCGATATATTTTGCTGTCTCGGCCAGTATTCTTGCAGGAATATCGAAGCTGCGAACCTGATTGCAGACGGCGATCCCAGTCGTGTCGTGGCCGGTTACAGCGACGGCCAGACCGACCGCTCGGGTCAAAGCGCCACCGGTGGTGATCGGCACCGTCATGCTGACGCCCAGTGCATTGATCGCGCGCGGGGTGATCACGACGAACCGGTGCCTGTTCTTCATCTCCCGGCCCGCGACCGGGTTGGGATCGATCCAGAAAACATCACCCCGATTGGGAACGTTGCTGCGGACCATCAAGAGATCTCGTGCCCGACGGGGTCTCCCTCCATCGCCCAGGCCATGTCCGCATTGAGGCCGGAAACAACCTCGCCGCCTTCAAGCAACTCGCTGAGCTTAAAGCGCCGCTTGGACTTCCTGATGGGCTTTGCGACAAGCTCGCCATCCTGTATTTCCAGCGCAAGCTGATCACCGACCTGCAATTCCATCATCTTCAGAACTGCAGGCGGAATTGTCACGACAGCTGCCCCGCCCTGCCGCCTGATCTTGGTAATAACGGTCATCGCTCACCTCGTATGTGCTATAAATATAGCACAACAACATCTGGCGGCAAGCACCCGCCCTCACCTTGCCGGCACCGCCTTGAGATAGGCGGCGATGGCCTGCAGGTCGCTTTTCGGCAGATGCGCGATGTTCTTCTGAACCTCCACCATGGATCCGCCGACGCTGTCGAAATCGGGGGTGAAGCCGGTCGAGAGGTACTCGGTTATTTCGTCCTCGCTCCAGGCGCCGATGTCCTTGGAGCCGGGGGTGATGTTGGGAATGCTGCCCTGCCCTTCCGGGTTGGGGCCGCCGGCCAGCCATTGTCCTTTTTCGAAGCCGCCGAGCGCGTTGCGGGGCGTGTGGCACTCGCCGCAGTGGCCGGGACCTTCGACGAGGAACTGGCCGCGTTTGACCTTGTCGTCGGCTGAGGCGAGTTCGACGCGTGGGCCGTCGTCGAAATAGAGGAGTTTCCAGCCGCCGACCGCGAGCCGTTGGTTGAACGGAAATCCCAATTCGTGCGGCGGCGCGACATTGCTGCTGGGCGGCAGGGTCTTCATGTAGCCGTAGAGGTCATTGACGTCGGCTGCCGACAGGCGGGCGTAGGAGCCGTAGGGAAAGGACGGATAGAGATGCTCGCCGCCCGGGCCGACGCCCCGTGTCATTGCATCGCCGAATTGGGCAAGTGTCCAGGAACCGATGCCGGCCTTGGGATCCGGCGAGATGTTGGGGACGTGGAAGGTGCCGAACGGGCTTTTCAGCGCCAGTCCGCCGGACAGGATTTTTGCCGCGTCGCCTTCTGCACCTTCTGCGGCGTGACAACCGGCACAGCCGCCCGCCCAGAACAGTTGCTCGCCCTTGGCAAGATCGGGCTGACCGACGCTCGACCAGTATCCGGCGTCATGCGGCTGGGGCTTTGTCAGCGCCCAGGCCGCAACGGCGCCGGCGGCGACAACGACCACGCCGATGCCCAACACTTTTGCCCATCTTGCGGCCATCGTCAACTTTCCTCCGACATTGATGCGCAACGGAACGGCTGCCTTTGCGACAGCCGTTCAAGCATGTAGGCATGCGCTACTTCTTCAGGCGGTAGGTCTCGTGGCAGGAGCCGCAATTGGCGCCAAGCGTCCCAACGGCCTTCTGGACGCCTGCGGCATCCGTCGGCATCGAAGCGAGGATCATGTCGGCATCGGAGGCAAGTTTGTTCGCTTTGGCGCGGAAATCGGCTTCGTTCTTCCAGATCGCCGGCGATGCTTCCGAATTGGCTTCGGATCCGACAGGGAACTGGTCCGGGAAGGCCTTCATATTGGTGCTGATCGTGGTCAGCGCTGTCTTGATGGCATCGGCGTCGTAGGGTTTGTCGCCTTTGGCGATGTTGCGCATGGCTGCCGTGGAGGCGGCCACCTGCTTCATCATCTGTTCGCGCTTCTCGACCACCGCATCCTGCGCAAGGACAGCGGTGAAGCCGAGACAGAGTGCCGCGGTCGTCATGGCGATAGTTCTGAATTTCATTTCCGGCTCCGATCCCTAAAACGATGTGATGTCTGCGTCTCACATCATCAACGCATTCGCGTGATGATGATGGCAAGCTTACATGACCGAAAGAAGTCACGATTTCGTAATTTAGCGCTCGATTCTAGAAGCCGTCAAACCCAATGCAAAGTCATGTTTTTCAAGCGCTTCAGTTCGACCGCGCGTGGGCGGACAGCGGCGCCTGACGATAGCCAGGCTTGATCAGACATCGGTTGATCGGAAATGCAAACACCCGGCGCCTTGCCGCACCGGGTGTCTGGCAAATCAGCAATTGATTGAGCTTACTTGGAAGCCGCCTCGTAGCGTTCCAGCACGTAATCCCAGTTGATCAGGCTATCGACGAAAGCCTCGAGATACTTCGGGCGGGCGTTGCGGTAGTCGATGTAATAGGAATGTTCCCAGACGTCGACGCCGAGGATCGGCTCTGCGCCGTGGACCAGCGGGTTTTCGCCGTTCGGGGTCTTGGAGATGACGAGCTTGCCATCCTTGACCGAAAGCCAGGCCCAGCCGGAGCCGAACTGCGTGGTGCCGGCTGCAATGAAATCAGCCTTGAACTTCTCGTAGCCGCCAAGATCAGATGCGATCGCGGTTTCGAGCTTGCCCGGCAGCTTGTTTCCGCCGCCGTCCTTCTTCATCCACTTCCAGAAATGGACGTGGTTGTAATGCTGGGCAGCATTGTTGAAGAGGCCCTGGTTGGTGCCGAAGGACTTCTTGACGACGTCCTCGACCGACAGCTCGGCCATGCCGGCTTCGGCGGCAAGCTTGTTGCCGTTGTCGACATAGGCCTTGTGGTGCTTGTCGTGGTGGTATTCCAGCGTTTCCTTCGACATGAAGGGTGCAAGGGCTTCGTAATCGTATGGAAGTTCGGGAAGTTCGAAAGCCATTGGTATACTCCTTTTGGCAAACACCGTGGGTGAAGGTCGTGCTGGAACATAGGAGCGCGATGGGGAAGAGGCAACGGTGAACCTTCCAAAAACAACCGCTCAATCGACAAGAAATTGCTGAATTTTCCAAGCATTAGCGAGAGGAATCAATCGCTTTCGCACCGAATGCAGAAACCGGAGAAAATTGACGATGAAAAACTTTGTGGCACCGATCCTCCTCGTTTGCGCAACCGGCGCCGTGACGGCCCAGGCCGCTTCCGACGATGCGTGGACGACGTTTCAGGCTGACGTCGGCAAGGCCTGCGTGGCGGCATCGAAAGACCTGATCGAGAACGGAAGAGCGGTGGTCGATCCGTTCGGAAGCCAGTCCTATGGGCTTGCGGTCGTCACCGGCAAAGCCAAAGGCGCCAAGGTCAGGATCAGCACGATCTGCGCCTACGACAAGAAGACCAAAAAGGCCGAAGTGGGTGGCGAGATCTCCGCCGACATGCTGAGGGCAAAACCTGGCAAGTAACATCCGCGACCGCGCGGGTGGCAGCGTTTGGGAACTTTTCCACCACGGCAGACTTTTCCGGGCATGAAACACTGCCGGGAGGGCTGCCGTGTTTGATTTCTTGACCTTCGACTTTCTGACGTCCGATTTCGTGATCTTCGTGGCAATCGGCTTTTTCGCGCAGATCATCGATGGCGCGCTCGGCATGGCTTTCGGCGTTCTCACCACCACTAGTCTACTTGCTTTCGGCGTGCCGCCGGCAGTCGCCAGCGCCATGACGCATGTGACCGAGTGTTTCACGACGGCTGCATCCGGCGCCTCGCATCTCTACCATCGCAATGTAGACTGGCGGCTGGTCAAGCGGCTGGCGCCGGCCGGCATGATCGGCGGCGCGATCGGCGCCTATCTCCTGTCCAGTATCGACGGCAAGGCGATCGAGCCGTTCGTCTCGGTCTATCTGATGCTGGTCGGATGTTACATTCTTTACAAGGCCTTCCGCCCGGCCTTCAGGCGCGACATCCATGACCGGATCGTGCCCTATGTGGGCGGTGCGGGCGGCGTGCTCGATGCGATGGGCGGCGGCGGATGGGGGCCGATCGTCACCAGCTCGCTTCTCGGCCGCGGCCATGAACCAAAGAAGGTGATCGGCTCCACGAACCTCACCGAATTTGCGGTAACGACGGTGATCTCGGCGACCTTCATCGCCACGCTCGGCTGGTCAGAACTGTCGTCGGCGCTCGGCCTCATCCTCGGCGGCGTGCTGGCGGCCCCGTTCGGAGCGCTGATCGTCAAGCGACTGCCGACCAAACCGCTGATGGTCGCCGTCTCCCTGATCATCATCGGTACGGCTGCGGTGCGGATCATCTGAGGGCTGATGCTCTCTAACCTTCCAGCCCATCGCAACATCCCACATCCGCTGCCCTGCACCTGTCCCTTTGGCGGCTGGCGCGCTAGATAACGGGTATCGCGGTTTCCTCCGGGGGCCGTAGCGGAGTGTTCTCCGACGTCTGATCCTCATCTGCAAAGGTATGTCCTCCATGGCCGAAACGACCCGCCCGAACCTTCTCGTCATTCTCCTGCACGGGGTCGGCTCCAGTGGCGACAATCTGGCGCCGCTTGGGGAGGAATGGGCGGGGACGCTTGGCGATGCCGTCTTCGTTTCGCCCGATGCGCCGGAGCCTTCAAGCTTTGGTGCCGGCTACCAGTGGTTCAGTGTTGCGGGCGTCACGCCGGAAAATCGCGGCGCGCGGATTGCGGCGGCGCGGCCGGGGTTCGATGCCTTGATCAACGGCATCATCGCGGACAACGGCTTTGCCGGCAGGCTTGATCGCGTGGCGCTGGTGGGGTTTTCGCAAGGAACGATCATGGCGCTCGACGCGGTCGCAGACGGCAGGGTTGGCGTGGGTGCGGTGGTCGGTTTTTCGGGCCGGCTGTCCTCGCCCGAGCCGCTGTCGCCCTCCAAGGGCATGCCGGTGTTTCTGGTTCATGGCACTGCCGACGATGTCATCCCGTCCTGGGAAAGCGAACAGGCGGCCGACACGCTGGCGAAGCACGGTTTCGACGTTGAGACATCGATCGAGCCCGGGCTCGGACACACGATTTCGGGTGCCGGCGCTGGCCGCGCCGTGGAATTTCTGGCGAAAGTGTTCGGATACGAAGCGCTTTAACGCTGCAAAACAAGGTTGAGGGACGGCGCCCGGACCGGGTGCCGCCCCTCGTCAATCAGACGTCTTCGCCCTTGGTCGAGCGTGCCCAGTCCATATAGAGTTCAAGCGCCTTGCGGGCGACAGGACCTTCCTGCAGGGAGCGGTCCTCGAAGCGGTTTACCGGGGCGATTTTCGAGTAGTTGCCGGATGTGAAGATCTCGTCGGCATTGGCGAAATCGGCAGCCGTCAGCGTGACTTCGCGCACGTCGAAGCCGGCGCCGCGCAACAGGGTCAGCACGCGCGAGCGGGTGATGCCTGCCAGGAACGTGCCGTTGGCGATCGGCGTCATGACCACGCCGTCCTTGACCATGAAGATGTTCGAGGATGCGGTTTCGGCGACATTGCCGTTCATGTCGAGCGCGAGCGCATTGTCGAAGCCGCGGCTCTGCGCCTCGAGGATCATGCGGCCGCTGTTGGGATAAAGGCTGCCGGTCTTGGCGGCCGTCATCGCGACTTCGGCGCTCGGGCGGCGGAAGGGCGACACGGTCAGCGACGAGGCCTTTGCCGTGTGCATCGGAGCTTCGAACAGGCAGAGCGCAAAGCGGGTCGATTCCGGATCGGCTGCGACGACGCTGTTGGGCAGGCCGTGTTCGGCCCAGTACATCGGCTTGATGTAGATCGCGGTCTTGCCGTCGAACTTCTTGACGCCTTCGAGCGCCAGCCGCTCGATCTCCTCGGCTGCCATGACCGGCTTCATGCCCATATTGATGGCCGAGCGGTTGACGCGCTGGCAGTGCATGTTGAGATCCGGCGAGATGCCTTCGAACCAGCGGGCGCCGTCGAACACGGTCGTGCCCAGCCACATGGCGTGCGAGGTGGGTCCGATCAGCTTCGGATTTCCTTCCACCCACTCACCATCCACGTAAGTCCAGGTGGTGGAGCGAGGGGATGTGTCGACGGCCATGATATTCTCCTTCGGGTCTTCAAAGCTTGGCGGGGGTCGCTAAAATTTGGCGTGAATGAAATCCCCGAAGCCCTCAAGGTCAAGCGACAATCCGAGATGATTCATCACAAATATTGATGGCACCCCGAATTGCCGCCGTCTCATGGTCAGGGCGCTCGCTGCGGTGCGGGTGCCGGAAGAAGCGGCGAGTCCGATGGCTGGCGCGGACTGCCCGGCGCTCCCTGCAACAGGTTATCGCTACCCAGCTGACGACTGTCGTTCTGCATCAGAGTGATTGACAAAATGACGGCCACCAGCAGGCCAAGGACAATGAGAAACAACCAGCGCATGTATCGAAAACTCCCTCTCACGCAGAATAACGCGAACATTTCCGTCTGAAACGTTGCGTGATCCCTTCGACCAGAACAGTGGGGCCACTCTGCGGCAACGCAGCAAATCCTTCACAAACGCGGCCCAAAAACGTTGACAGCAGCCGTTCAGGCTTGCAGTCTTGCGCCTCACCTCCCGTTTACGCACTCATTTTTTTACAACGCAGAGGCCATGTCCAGCTCAGGCGCCCTCACCTCAACGGCTCTCAAGTCATCGTCCATGTCGCTGACGCAGGACCTCGTCGACCTGTGTTTCCGCGACGAGATGGATCCGGGCGCGCCACCAACATGGGAGCCGCTGACGGATGCCGACTATGCCGACATTACCGAGCGGCTGGTGGAGGAAATCGGCGAAGAACCGCTGTGGATCTTTGCCTATGGCTCGCTGATCTGGAAGCCGGGCTTTGATTCGATCGCCTGCCAGCGGGCGACGGCCTACGGCTGGCATCGATCGTTTTCGCTCCATATCGAACGCGGCCGCGGTTCGCCGGACCAGCCGGGGCTGATGATGATGCTGTCGCGCGGCGGTCGTTGCGACGGCGTGATCTACCGGGTGTCCGATTCGGAAAAGCGCGAGCAGATCGACAAGGCGCTGCGCCGCGAGGTGAGCCACAAGGACAGCCTTTCGACCTTCCGTTTTCTCCCCGTGCGGACGCAAGGCGGCGAGACGATCCGGGCACTGACTTTCTGGGCTGGAGGCAAAAGCCCGCGGATCATCCGGCCGCTTCCGCCGCTGCAGGATGTAGCGCCGGTTCTGGCGCGTGCCTGCGGCCATCGCGGTTCCTGCGCCGAATATCTTTATAATACGGTCGTGCATCTGGCCGAATTCGGCATCCGCGACCGCAATCTCTGGCGGCTGCAGGAGATGGTGGCACGCGAAATCGAAGCGATGCACGCTTAAAAGCGTGATGCCGCCCGTCGGGGCCGGCAGTGCGAAATCTGGCACTCTCTCATAAAAGTTGAGGACGGCGGGCTCGATCCGTGTTTGAACGCTTTCGGGGGCGCGTGCGACCCCCATCGCGATGACCGGTACCGTGCCAGCGAGACCCATGACGACTGTAGCCACCATAGTGTACCTGACGGTAGCGACCGCGTTCTTCGGGATGACGTTGGCCGAGGGTGTGACACGACGGCTTCCCTGGAGCTTCGACAGGATCATGGGACTTTTGCTGTCGTGCCTGTGGCCGCTGATCCTGATTGCGATCGCGGTCAGCAGTCATCGCGATCGCAGAAATGCAGGATGACGCGGCTGCGCATTACTCCACCGATCCTTGTATATTTCCCGTAGAAGCAGCGCGGCGCTGCCCTATATCCTCGATAACCGAAAAGACGAAGACTGGGGCGACTGGATCGATGCAAAGCATCCTCAACGAAGGCGACACGTGCTGGCGGATTGCCAAGGCGGACAGACTTTCCATCATCATCGATGCAGCCGATTTCTTTCGCTTCGCCAAGCGCACAATGACGAAGGCGAAAAAGTCGATCTACCTGATCGGCTGGGATTTCGACACGCGCATCCAGCTGGAGCCGGGCAAGAAGGATGGCAAGGCTGACAAGGCCGCGAAGGAAGAATGGCCCGACGAGCTTGGCAAGTTTCTGAACGCGCTCGCCGAGCGAAACAACGGGCTCGATATTCGCATTCTCAAATGGGATATCGGGCTGATCAATTCGATCACTCGCGGTGAAACCCCGTTTTATATTCTCAAATGGATGTTCGACAAGCGCATCCATCTGAAGCTCGACGGCGCGCATCCGGCGCTGTCGGCGCATCACATGAAGCTTCTCGTCATCGACGACGAAGTGGCGTTCTGCGGCGGGATCGACATGACCGTTGGGCGCTGGGACAGTCGCGATCATTCGGAAGACGAGCCGTTGCGCAAGTCGCCGATGGGGTTTGCGCAAGGGCCCTGGCACGATGCCACCACCTGCCTTTCCGGCGAGGCCGCACGGGCGCTCGGCGAGGTCGCACGGCGGCGCTGGAAACTGGCAACCGACGAGACGCTCGATCCGCCCGACGAGAATACCGCCACGGAGAACGATCCCTGGCCGGACGAGCTGGAGGTCGGGTTTCGCGACATCTCGATCGGCATCGCCCGCACCGCGCCTGAATACGAGGGGCGCAGCCAGATCGTCGAGATCGAGACGGCCAAGCTTGCGATCATCGGTTCGGTGAAAAAGACGCTTTATGTCGAGAGCCAGTATTTCGCCTCGCGTCGTATTGCAGAGGCCATGGCGGAACGGCTGAAGGAGCCCGACGGACCGGAAATCGTGCTGATCAATCCGGAGGGCTGCGAAGGCTGGCTGGAAGCCAAGGCGATGGACAGCGCCCGCATTCGGCTGATGAAGATGGTGAAGGACGCCGATGTTCATGATCGCTTCCGGATCTACTACCCTGTCAACGAGGCCCGCACGTCGATCTATGTGCATGCCAAGATGATGTTTGCCGACGACCGGATCGTGAAGATCGGCTCGGCCAATCTCAACAACCGCTCGATGGGCTACGATACCGAATGCGACCTTATCCTCGAGGCGCAGCCGGGTGAGGACACGCTGAGCGAGAAGATCGTCAGCACCCGCGACGATCTCATCGCCGAACATCTTGGGCGCGAACCGCAGGAAGTGCGTGACGCGGTCGCAGCGCATGACGGGTCAATCATCGCGGCCATCGAGGCGTTGAACCGACAGAGCGGCCGAGGTCTTCTGCCGGTCAAGATGCGGGAGCTGAGTGCCGACGAGGAATTGCTGGCTGAATCGGACATTGCCGATCCCGAGCGACCAAGCGGCGTGCGGTACCGGACATCAAACTTTCTGAAACAGCGGTTCGGTCGAGTCGCGAGACGGGCGAAACGGGCGCGCAAAGAGACCTGACGAGGCCGATTGCGCGGCCTCCAGGGCCTTCTTTCAAGCCGATTTGTCGCATCCGGTGGAGTGATCATGGGCCGGTCTCTGCTTGATCGCCGGATTTCACGGCCCATCTAGAGTGTGCCTCTTCTTTGCCCGGCTCCCCGTCGGGCCCCCTTTTCCAAGGAGCACATGATGCAAACCGTCAACGCCAACGGCGCCCATATCCCAGCTCTCGGTTTCGGCACGTTCCGCATGCCCGATGCGGATGTTCATCGCATTCTGCCGCAAGCCCTCAAACTCGGCTTCCGCCATGTGGACACTGCGCAGATCTACAAGAACGAGCAGGCTGTCGGCGACGTTCTTCGTCAGTCGGGCATTCCGCGCGACGACATCTTTCTCACCACGAAAGTCTGGGTCGACCGCGTCGGTCACGATGCCTTTATCGCTTCGGTGGACGAAAGCCTTGCCAAGCTGAAGACGGATCACGTCGACCTTCTGCTTCTGCACTGGCCGCAGAGCGAAATGCCGCTGGCCGACCGGATCGGCGCGCTGAACGAGCTGAGAACCGCAGGCAAGGTCAAGAATATCGGCGTTTCCAACTTTTCGACCGCGCTGATGGCTGAAGCGATCAAGCTGTCCGATGCGCCTATCGTCAACAACCAGGTGGAATATCACCCCTATCTCGACCAGACCAAGGTGCTGATGGAAGCGCGCAAGACCGGCATGTCGGTGACCGCCTATTACCTGATGGCCGATGGCGCGGTGCCGAAGGACGAGGTGTTGAAGGAGATCGGCGCGAAGTACAAAAAGACCGCCGCTCAGGTCGTTCTGCGCTGGGCCGTGCAGCAGGAGGACGTGATCGCGCTGTCGAAGACCGCGACCGAAAGCCGGCTGCCGGAGAATTACGACATCTTCGACTTCTCGCTCTCGCCGCAGGAAATGGAAGCGGTGTTTGCGCTGTCGCGGACAGACGGACGCATCGTATCGCCGGTGCATCTCGCGCCTGAGTGGGATTGATCCGGCTTTAAGGCCTCCGTCCTAAACACAGGTCTGTTGGGTCGCTTCCCACACACTCCCGCCGTGGTTTGTGTGGGATCCCGCCCAATTGCCCGGCGAGCCTGCGCCATGCGGCGGTCGAGGCCACGTCTTCTCTTGCCTCTCCCAGCCAGAACCATAGGTCTTGTCACGGGCTGGAAGAGGAGGAGTTTTCATGCATTTCAGAACGATATTGATGTCCGCGGCGGCGATGGTTGTTACCGCCCTGCCCGCCAGCGCGCAGCAAAAGCCTGCGGACCCGGCGCCAAAGGACTGCCCGAATTCGATGCCGGCCGGGACCGAGTGCTTCGCGGGTCAGGATCTGCACGGCGCCTATTACTGGATCGCCAAGCCGAAGGACTGGAACGGCACGCTCGTCGTTCATGCCCATGGCGGGCCGCGCACCGCAAAGCCCACGCCGGACGATCCGGTCGAGGATCTCGAGCGTTTCGCGGTCACCGTTCAGGAGGGCTATGCCTGGGCCGGTTCCAACTATCGCCGCGAGGGCTATGGCGTGCGGATGGCGGCGTCCGACACCGACACTCTGCGCCAGATCGCGATCGCGCTTCTCGGGGAGCCGAAGCATGTTCTGCTGCACGGCCAGTCCTGGGGCGGCAATGTGGCGGCGAAGACGGCCGAACTCTACGCACTCGACTGGCGCGGCCAGAAGAATTACGACGGCTTGGTGCTGACCAGCGGCTTGCTGGCCGGCGGCGGCCATGGCTATGACTTCCGCGCCGATCTGCGGGCCGTCTACCAGTATTACTGCAAGAACCATCCGCGCGCGGACGAGGTGCAGTATCCGGTCTGGCAGGGCCTGCCCAAGGGCTCGAAGATGTCGCGCGACGAGCTGCAGCAGCGGGTCGACGAATGCACAGGCATCTCTCTGGCGAAGGACAAGCGCTCGCCAGAGCAAGCAAAGAACCTCGCCAATATCCTCGCCGTCACCAAGGTGCCGGAAAAGACGCTGGTGGCGCATTTGAGCTGGGCGACCGGGTTGTTTTCCGACATCGTCTGGCGGCGGATGGATGGCAAGAACCTGTTCGACAATGCTGACGTGCAGTACAAGGGATCAGACGATGACGCGGCGCTGAACAAGGGTGTCGAGCGGTTCAAGGCGGATCCGCAAGCGGCTCGGCTGATGGCCTATGATGCCGATCTCACCGGCCAGATCGTCGCGCCGACCATCACCCTGCACGCCAAGAACGATCCGACCGTGTTTGTCGATCACGAGGCGATCTATCGCCAAACGGTGGATAAGGCTGGCAATGGCGAGCTGCTGGTGCAGAATTTTTCCGACGAGGCGGAGCATTCCAAGCTCTCGACGCCGCAATATGCAGCGCTTTTTTCCGCCATGTTGAGCTGGATCGACAAGGGCGAGAAACCGACGCCGCAGACGGTGGCAGCCCTGTGTGAAAAGAAAGCCGAGACCTACAAGGAGCCCTGCAAGCTTCTCCCGGATTTCGTGCCGCAGATCCAGGAACGCTAGAAAGCCTATTGCCGCCTAGATCAGGCAAGGACGGGCGGAGCAACCGTGCTCCGCCCGTCTTGGTTTGCGATTACAGCCAACCCTTGCGCCGGAAGTAGAGATACGGCAGCGCCATCGAGACGATCATCAGGCAGAGCGCCAGCTGATAGCCGTAATGCCATTGCAGTTCCGGCTGGTTGGCGAAGTTCATGCCGTAGACCGATGCGACGAGCGTCGGCGGCAGGAACACGACGGACGCAACCGAGAAGATCTTGATGATCTGGTTCTGCTCCAGATTGATCAGCCCCAGCGTCGCATCGAGCAGGAAGTTGATCTTGCCGGACATGAAGGCCGAGTGATCGCCAAGCGAGGTGGCATCGCGCTGCAGCAGTTTCAGGCGCTGGCGCATTTCCTTGGGCAGCTTGCGATCGACACCATCGAGGGCGGCATAATAGGCGACGACGCGCGAGACGCTGACGAGGCTTTCGCGCACGACGGTGATGAACTCGCCCTTCTGGCCGATCGCCCGGATCAGTTCCTGCAGGTCGCGCGTCTTCTTGTTGACCTTGGAGGCCTTGGCCGCAAAAATATCGCGCGAGATCTGGTCGATATCGTTGCCGAGCCGCTCCAGCGTATCCGCCATGCGGTCGATGATCGCCTCGACCAGACCGGTCATGATCAGTTCGCCGGTTGCCGAATGGAGGCCGAGCCCGTTGCCCTTGCGGGCACGCGCCATGAACGCATCGAAGGGACGCGGCTCGGAATAGCGCACGGTGACGAGAACCTGGCCCTTGACGATAAAGGTGACGGGAACCTTGTGCGGCGTGCCGGCATCCGGGCGTGTCAGCACGGTCATGGTCATGAACTCGGCGCCGTCTTCCTGGTAGAGACGGGAGGAGAGTTCAATATCCTCCATCTCGTCCTGGGTTGGAATGGTAACCCCGAGGCGGGAGCCGACATCGCGCTCTTCCTTGGCCGTCGGGTTGATCAGGTCGTACCAGATCACAGGCGGCTGCGGAGCAACAGACGTCGCATCGGCGGCTGCACTGGCGATTACGGCGTCGGCCGCGACAAGGCGGTCGTGATCATAGGCATGGATACGCAGCATGACGGCTCCTATTCCGGACCATTGAGGTCCCCGGAGCGCATCACCGATATGAACGGTTCAGAGCCCCGAAGCGGCAGGTCTATCTGTTGACGTCGAACTTCGACTGTCGGGGTTCATCTCGGTTTGTCCTTTGAAAGAGCGGCACCCGAACGGGTAGCGCTTTGCGCGTGAAATGGCGCGGAAATCACGGAAAGTCAACTCCCCGCAGCGCAGCATTGACCCGTCGTTTGCGCTTCTGTAGCAAAGCCGCTCCGACCAAGAGGTTTGTCCCATGCTGCCCTGGATCCAGCTCGACCGCGCAACCATTCCCGGCGCCCTGCCCGGCGAGGAAGGCGAGCTGCGTCTGAAGCAGCGCGGCCAGGAATTCTCGATCATGCTCGGCACCAACGAGCTGATGAACAGCCGTCTCAGCGGTTCGGAAGAAGCGCTTGCGACGCTCGCACACGATAAGATCGGCAATAGAGCCAAGCCTTCGATGCTGATCGGCGGGCTCGGCATGGGCTTCACGCTGAGGGCAGCGCTTTCAGTTCTGCCCGAGGATGCGCAGGTGACCGTGGCCGAGCTGGTGCCGGCCGTGGTTGACTGGGCGCGCGGGCCGATGGCGCCTGTCTTCAAGGGCTGCCTCGACGATCCGCGCGTGACGATTTTCAAGGGCGATGTCAGCGAGTTGATCCGCCAGTCGACCGGTGCCTTCGATGCGATCCTGCTCGATGTCGACAATGGGCCGGACGGGTTGACGCGGGCCTCGAACGACCGGCTCTACAATATGGCTGGTCTCTATGCCGCACGCTCGGCACTGAGGCCCGGCGGCGTTCTCGCCGTCTGGTCGTCAGGGCCCGACGCGGGTTTCACCCGGCGGCTGAAGGAAGTGGGATTTCAGGCAGACGTGGTGAACACGCGCGCCAATGGCAAGCGCG
Source organism: Rhizobium sp. PvP014 (assembly GCF_017876855.1). Taxonomy (NCBI): domain Bacteria; kingdom Pseudomonadati; phylum Pseudomonadota; class Alphaproteobacteria; order Hyphomicrobiales; family Rhizobiaceae; genus Rhizobium; species Rhizobium sp. PvP014. The sequence goes on along the minus strand of NZ_JAGIOT010000002.1, from coordinate 195,754 downwards.
GGGCAAAGCACGTGATTTGGCTGGCAGCCAAGGGCTGACGTTCGGCCGGTTTGCTCAGACGCCCGGAGGGGCGCTGCCGGCGAACTGGAAATAGAGGAATGCCAGGACCAGGCCCGCGATAATGGCGACCCAGAACAGCATGCGTTTCACACCGGGCGCCATGTTTTTGAACGGCGACTTGCGCGGCGGCTTGACCGGTTTCGGACGCTGGAACTTGATGATGTTGTCGCTCATCGCCGACCTATAGCATAGCTGATGATTTAGAAAAGCCGCCGGCTGCGGGCCAGCGGCTTTCGATTCACAAGTTGAGATCACACGAACTGGCTGAGGCCGGGCACCGATGCGATGACCGTATCGACTGTTTCATCGCCGGCATGTTCGCGCGCAACAGCCATGGTTTCCTTGGCGAGTGCGGTGATCTCGCCCATGCCGAGGCCCTGCGACATCAGCTGCTGGCCGAGCGTCATGATGCCGCCGCCGCCAAAACTCGACATCAGGCCGCCGAGCAGACCGCCGCCACCGGCACCTTCGCCATTGAACTTGCCGACCAGTTCCGGCGCGCCGGGAATGGCTTCGATCATCCGCGCCACGGCAGCGTCATCCGCCTCGCGCTGCAGGAAGCCCAGCATCATGCCGATCGCCTTTTCGGCGGCATCAGGTGCAAGACCGACGCGGTCGGCAACGCGGGTAACCATCTCGTTCATCAATATCTCCTCAGTTTTGACGTTCACGTCAAGGTCATACATAGACTCGTGCCGGATGCCAACAGGCGTGTTCCAACTGGTGCCACGCAGCCCGGGTTGGCGCAACCGGCGGCTTATCAATCCTCGGCGGCGACACCGACCGTATCGGCCATTTCAGCGCCGCGCGCCCCCATCGGCTTCGGATGGCCGGTGGTGGAATCGACCGCGGTCTGGTGCTCAAGCTCGGCGTTGATCTCGGCTCCGACAACCACGATGATGACGGATACCCATGTCCAGACCATGAAGCCGATCAGCGCGCCGAGCGTGCCATAGGTGGCATTGTAATCGGCGACGTTGGCCAGATAGTAGGACACGCCGAGCGAGGCGAGAAGCCAGAAAATGGTGGAAAAGGCAGCGCCCCAGGTCAGCCACTGGATCTTTGCCGGCTCGCGGCTGGGGCCGAACCGGTACAGCGCCATGATGCCGAGCGTGACGAAGACCATCATCAACGGCCAGCGGGCGATGCGGATGATCATTTCCGACCACTGGTCGAGCCAGAAATATTTGAGCAATGCCGGCACCACGCCCATGGCAAACAGGATGACGATGGCAATCAGCATCGCGCCGAGCGTGAAGAGCAGCGACATCAGGTTGAGCTTGACGATGCCGCGCTTTTCCTGCTCGCCGTAAGCGACATTCATGGCCTCGAAAAGCGCCTTCATGCCGTTGTTGGCGCTCCAGAGCGCCAGCGCCAGACCCGCGATCAGGCCGATCGACAGTGTAGCGCCGCGTTCGCTTGAAAGTGCCCGGACCTGATCGAGAAAGATGTTCAGCCCTTCGGCGGGCATGATCGTGCTCAGAAACGCGATCCGATCGGCTATCGTCACGGGATCGGCGACGAACCCGTAGATCGACACGAGCGCGCTTGCGGCGGGAAACAGCGCCAGCAGCAGGTAATAGGTGACGCCGGCGGCGATCAGCGTGATGCGGTCTTCGGTCACGCCGGCATAGACGCGCCAGAACACGTCTTTGAGGCCGCGGGCCGGAATGCCCATCGGGCCATCCGCATGGCGACCCCTCTGCGCATCGCGCACGCCTTGCGCATCGAGTGTCCGAGTTCCCGCCGGTCCGGCTGTGTCCGTCATCGTCACGTATTCACCCCTCTTCTGCCGCCTCTCGCGCCAGTTTTCACTTGGCCGATTTTCAGCCGTTGCCCGGCTCTTCAGCGCATCCTATAAAAGCCACAGATTGAACGCGTTTAGGGAGCGCATAGTTGCATGGCGAATATTGATGCGGACGATCAGGCGAAACTCTTTATCGGCGGCAGTCGCAACCCTGACGACACGTTGAACAAGGCCGAATTCCTCGACATGAAATTCGGCAACCGCCACGGGCTGGTGACCGGTGCAACCGGCACCGGCAAGACCGTGACGCTACAGGTTCTGGCCGAGGGCTTTTCGCGGGCCGGCGTTCCCGTTTTTGCATCCGACATCAAGGGCGATCTTTCCGGCGTCGCGGCCAAGGGCGAGCCCAAGGATTTCCTCGCCAAGCGCGCCGAGCAGATCGGCTTTGCCGATTACGAGTTCGAGCAGTTCCCGGTGATCTTCTGGGATCTCTACGGCACCAAGGGCCATAGGGTTCGCACGACGATCGCCGAGATGGGGCCGCTCTTGCTGGCCCGTCTGATGGATGCATCCGAACCGCAGGAAGGCGTGCTGAACATCGCCTTCAAGCTGGCCGACAAGGCCGGGCTGCCGCTGCTCGACCTCAAGGACCTGACCTCGCTTCTGAATTACATGGCCGAGAACGCGTCGGAACTATCCAAGGAATTCGGCCTCATTTCCAAGGCTTCGGTCGGCTCGATCCAGCGGGCGCTGCTCGTTCTGGAACAGCAGGGTGCGGAGCATTTCTTCGGCGAGCCGGCGCTGAAGATCACCGACATCATGCGGGTAAACCCGAATTCCGGTTACGGCCAGATCTCGATCCTTGCCGCCGACAAGCTGATGATGAACCCGCGGCTCTACGCGACCTTCCTTCTGTGGCTGCTGTCGGAACTGTTCGAGGAACTGCCTGAAGTGGGCGATCCGGACAAGCCGAAGCTGGTGTTCTTCTTCGACGAGGCGCATCTTCTGTTCGACGAAGCGCCGAAGGTTCTTCTCGACCGCGTCGAGCAGGTGGTGCGGCTGATCCGCTCCAAGGGCGTCGGCGTCTATTTCGTCACCCAGAACCCGCTCGACGTACCGGAAAGCGTTCTCGCCCAGCTCGGCAACCGGGTGCAGCATGCGCTGCGCGCCTATACACCGCGCGAGCAGAAGGCAGTGAAGACCGCGGCCGACACGTTCCGGCCGAACCCGGCCTTCGATTGCGCCACCGCGATCACCCAGCTCGGCACCGGCGAGGCTCTGGTCTCGACGCTCGGTGGCAAGGGTGCGCCGTCAATGGTGGAACGGACGCTGATCCGCCCGCCATCCGGTCGGATCGGTCCGCTGACCGATGCGGAGCGGCAATCGGTGATGGATCGCAGCCCGGTTCTCGGGATCTATGACGAGGATCTCGACCGCGAAAGCGCCTTCGAAATGCTTGGCGCCCGGGCAAAGCAGGCCGCCGATGCAGCCGCTGCCCGCAAGGCGCAGGATGAACTCGAGCCCGCACCGCCTGCCGGCTCCGGCGAAACCACCGGCTGGACCCTGCCCGGCTTCGGCAACAAGGACGAAGACGAGCCGAAGGGCCGCAGAACCGTCGGCCGCTCCGGCTACCAGCGCGAGACGATCATCGAGGCTGCCATGAAAAGCGTGACGCGCACCGTCGCCACCCAGGTGGGCCGGGCAATCGTGCGCGGCATTCTGGGCAGTCTGAAACGGTGACCGGGCGGATGCACAGAGCGGCAAGGACAGGGCTCTGCGCCCTCGCCCTTGTCGCGCTCGCCTTTTCCTCGAACGCGCAGGCGGCAGATGCCGGCAACGGCAAGCGGGTGTACCAGAAATGCGTCGCCTGTCATGTGGCCGACCGGGAGACCAACCGGTTCGGCCCGCATCTCAAGGGCGTCGCCGGGCGACCCGCAGCGCAAGTTCCCGACTACAAGTATTCGCAGGCGATGAAGGATGCAGGCGCGGCCGGTCTCGTGTGGGACGATGCGGCACTGTCCGCCTTTCTCTCGAGCCCCAAGAAGAAAGTGCCGGGAACCAGCATGCGCTTCTTCGGGCTATGGACCCAGGCCGAGATCGACGATGTTATCGCTTACCTGAAGACGACCGCGCAAGCAGAGTGACGGGTCATCAGCCGTTCGGGTAAGCAGCCGAGACGGGCACGAATTCGTCGTCGCGGACGGGTGCGGCAGGAGCAACTTGCGAGCCTGTGAGCGCCGTTTCGCGCCAGGTTTCCAGGAGCCAGGCGAGCTGGGCGTAATCCAGCCCATAGGCATCGTGCAGGCCGGAATTGCGGCCGGTCGCATCGCGGCTCATGCGGATCAGGGCGGTTTCCGGAAGCGTGACATCGTCGAACACGACCATTTTCATCTCCAGCTTCGGCAGAAAGCGCACGGAAATCGGCGTCATCGCGCCTGCCTTGAAGCCTTCGACATCCCGCCAGCGCCAGACTTTGCGACGCCCGAACGTGACCATGGTCAAGCCCTCGCCATCCAGTTCCAGCCGCTGGCCGACGAGGACGCCCGCCATCATGACGGAGGCGCAGAGCGACAGGAAACCGACGCCCAGCCAGAGAATGGCCTGTCGCAACGCCGGCATTGGCGGTTCGGCGGGGTCGATATCCAGCAGCAGAACCAGAAGCAGGACGGCGAAGGCTGCGCAGCCGACGGCCAGCGAAAAATAGCGGACGCGGCTGGAATAGAGGGTGACGGGTCCGGGGTAGCGGGCGATCAGCGTTGCGGCATCCTGCCGCCTTCGGTGGAAGGTTTGCGGCCAGAGCATATGCGCAAAAACGAAGGCGCCGGCCCCGAACAGGGCGAGCACCGGCCAGCCGCCCCTGAAACCGGTCAGGATCATGAGGATTCCAGACAGGGCAAGGAACGTGCTGATGCTAAAGAAAACAAGGCTCAGTGGACGGGGCAATGGATGCATGAGTGGGTCCTCCGGCCTTATGCGTGAAGGTGCAATTAGGCCTGACACGGACAGGATCAAGGTTTTGGGGATCAGGAGCGCTTCGGAGCGACGAGGCAGAAGAAGGCGCCCTGGGGATCGGTGGCCTGGACGATCCAGCTTCCGCCGGGCACTTGCATCGGCCCGAACACGACACTACCGCCGCCGGCCGTGATCCGCTCGATGGCCGCGTCAATCGCCTCGACGTTGAAGTAATAGGACCAGCACGGCGCAGGCACCGTGTCCGGTTTCGTCATCATGCCGCCGATCGCCTGGCCGGGATGGCCGTCATAGGCAAAGATGCGGTAGACGCCCATCTCGCCCATGTCCATGTCATGGTCCTTCGCCCAACCGAACACGCTTCCATAGAATTCGAAAGCCTCCTCGCCGTTGCCCGCCATCAGCTCGCACCAGCCGAGATTGCCGGGATCGGCGGGGCCGAGCTGGCGGGGCGGGTTTTCGGGCGGGATCGGCGTCATGATGCAGAGGACCGCACCATGGGGATCGGCCACAACAGCAAACCGGCCGACGCACGGGATATCCTCCGGGTCGCGCTGGATGCGTCCGCCAAGGGAAACGAAGTCACTTGCGGTTTCATCGACATCGTCGACGGCAACATAGCCGGTCCAGTTCGGCGGCATCTTGCCTTCAAGCTCCGGCGGAAAGTGCATCATGCCGCCGATGCCGGGGCAATTCTCGCCCTCGCCCATTTCGAACAGGTAATAGGACGGCATATCAGGCATGGCGAGTTCGCGGACATTCCAGCCGACCACCGAGGCGTAGAACTTGCCCGCCGCTGACGTGTCTGACGTGATCAGTTCGCACCAGATGAACTTTCCATGCGTGTCCGAACGGGATTTCGAAACGATCTGCAGCATGCCCATCTCCCTCTTGTGTGTGTTGAACGGACCCGGCGACGTGCCCTCAATGGCAGCAGGATGACGCCTGTTGCTCGGGCTTTGCCGCATATTCGTCGTGGCGCTTGAGGAAACTCATCGTCTTATCCTCGTTGCGGCCCAGCGGCGCGCGGTCGAGCAGCATCAGCGTGCCGATCACCTCTTCCGGGCCGCGGGCATAGGTGGAATAGGTGTGGAAGATCTCGCCGGCCTCATTCTTGTAGAAGGCGGACAGGCCCGGAAGCTCCTCGAAGCCTTCGCTCGTGGGCATGTCGCGGAAATTGTAGTTGATCGTCTCGCCCTGCATCTCTTCTTGCGTGAAGGAAACGCGATAGTCGTGGTTGAAATCCGCGGCGTAGGACGAGACCCAGGGAAACTGCCAGTTCATGCGGGCCTTGTAGGCCTCGATTTGCCCCAACGTGCCGCGCGAGACGGCGACGAGCGTGACGTCGTGATGGTTGAGATGGGCAAGCGTGCCGTCGAAATGGTCGGCCATGAAGGAGCAACCGACACAGCCTTCGCTCCAGTCGGGTCCGAACATAAAGTGATAGATTAGCAGCTGGCTGCGTCCGGCAAAGAGATCGGACAAGGTCTTGCCGCCCTGCGGCGTGTCGAAGACGTAGTCCTTGTCCACCCGCACCCAGGGCAAGGCGCGGCGGGCGGCGCGGACCTTGTCACGCAACCGCGTCTCCTCCTTCTCAAGCGCCAGAAGCTCGAGCCGCGCCTTCAGCCACTCTTCTTTCGACAGGACGGCATTTGTCGGGAATGCGCTGACATCCATAAGAACCTCCCCTTTCTTGACAGAATAGGTTGATATCAACATAATATTTCCATGCTGTCAAATCCCGATTCGGTTCCGTTTTCCGCCACGCTTCATGTCCGCGACACCTGTCTTTGCCTGCATGTGCAACGGGCAGCGCGGGCCTTAGCGCGAACCTTCGATACGGCGCTGAAGCCGGTTGGATTGAACAATGGCCAGTTCTCGCTGATGATGTCGCTCAACCGCCCACAGCCGGCGACGATGAAATCCGTCTGCGACCTGCTTGCCATGGACCGCACGACGCTGACTGCGGCCCTGAAAGTTTTGCACGCTCGTGGCTGGATCGGCAGCGCCGTTGACCCGAAGGACAAGCGCGGACGGCTTTTGACGCTGACGCAGGATGGCCGCGCGGTTCTGGCGAAAGCCCTGCCGATCTGGGAGGCGACGCATGCGGCGCTGGATGCCGCCCTGCCCGATGGCAATGCCGATCAGCTGCGCGACTCGTTGAAGGCTGTGAGCTGAACGCGGTCGGCTGAAATCCGGGCAAACAAAAAGCGGCCGAAGCCGCTTTTCGCCGTCCCTTGGCGGGACAAAGTCGCGTCGTGTTACTCGACGGTAACCTGGACTTCCGTGGAAGTCCGCATCGCGTGGCTGTAAGGGCAAACGATATGTGCCTTGGCAACCAGGTCTTCGAGCTGGGCGCGTTCGATGCCGGGGGCGTTGACCGACAGCGAGACTTCGATGCCGAAGCCGCCACCATCTTCGCGCGGGCCGATGCCGACCGTTGCGGTGACCTTGGCCTCGTCAGGGATCTTCACCTTTTCCTTGGCAGCGACGGCTTTCAGCGCGCCGAGGAAGCAGGCAGAATAGCCGACCGCAAACAGCTGTTCCGGATTGGTGCCGGTGGCGCCATCGCCGCCGAGTTCCTTCGGAACCGTCAGCGTGACGTCGAGCACGCCGTTGTCGGAAGCACCGTGGCCGGAGCGGCCACCGGTTGCGGAACCCTTGGTCGTGTAAAGAATGGGCATGGAGTAACTCCCTTGGTGATTGGTATTGCCGGATCATCGCGCGAGCATTCGATGGCACGAAAACCTGAACCGGCATTAGTCCAGCGACATGGTCGCTAAGGCAGGAGATAGGGCAGCAGGCCGCGAAGTCAGGACCGGGGTGGGAGATAATGAACGGGGACCGGGAAAGAGAGGTGCGCCGATGGCGCCATTGCCGAGGGACGGATGGTCACCGGATGCAAAAAAGGCTGCGGTCTCCCGCAGCCTTTTCGTCGTAGATCAAGAAGATGCTTACTGCCAGACGACGACGCGGGCCTTGTTGGGGACGCGCTCATAGAGGTCGATGATGTCCTGGTTCATCAGGCGGACGCAGCCTGAGGAGACGGCTTTGCCGATCGAGTTCCATTCCGGCGAACCGTGCAGGCGGTAGAGCGTGTCCTGGCCGTTCTGGAAGATGTAGAGCGCGCGGGCGCCGAGCGGGTTTGTGAGGCCCGGAGGCATGCCGCCGTTTGCGATCGAATACTTGACCAGTTGCGGCTGACGCGCGACCATTTCGTCCGGCGGGGTCCATTTCGGCCACTTCTGACGCCACTGGATGACGCCCTCGCCGCTCCAGGCAAAGCCATCGCGACCGATGCCGACGCCGTAGCGCATGGCCGAACCGCCGGGCTCGACCAGATAGAGGAAGCGCGACGGGGTGTCGACGACGATCGTGCCCGGGCGTTCGCCTGTCGGATCGACAACGCGCTGGCGATAGTAGCGCGGATTGATCCGCTCATAGGGGATGGCCGGGATGAGATAGCCACCATCTTCGACGGCGCCGTACATCATCGCGGCTTCGGGATCGCCGCCAACCGGCGGAAGGCCGTCGTTGCGGAGGGCGACGCCGTCACGGTAGGTGACGATATTGCCGGAAGGACCCGGCGCAGTCGATGCACAGCCAGCGAGCGTCGAGGCAGCGCCGACACCCAGCATGGACAGGAAGCCCCGTCGGGAGAAAGAAGAGTTGGAAATCATGTTCGGAAAGTCACCCTAGAGGAACGCGTCACTGCAAAAGCAAATTCTAACGGCAATCGAACCGATTGGTTCCCTGCCTGATGTTTTGCTCCACTATCACATAACGCGGCCAGCTTCATCGACCATTCACGAGGTTGACACACACCATCACAGGGATGCGACACGGCCTGTGTCCCCTGCGCAACAGCGTGATCACTTCACTGTGTGTGAGGGCAGATACGAGACATGAGGGATTGACGCGCGAGATGCAAGCTTACCGTGGGCAGCTTTGCCACGCGCCAGCGGTCAGAGAACGACGATCGGAGTGCCGTTCGGGACACGGTCGAACAGGTCGATGACGTCCTGATTGAGCATGCGAACGCAGCCGGACGAGGTTGCCCTGCCGACGGACTGCCAGTCCGGCGTGCCGTGAACGCGATAGAGCGTGTCCTTGCCGTCCTTGTAGATATAGAGCGCGCGGGCGCCGAGCGGGTTGTTCAGGCCGGGATCGGCGCCGCCGGCTGCTGCTGCGAACTGGCGCAGTTCCGGCTGGCGCGAGACCATTTCCCCTGATGGCGTCCAGCGCGGCCATTTCGCCTTGCGCTGGATGACGCCGCGGCCGGACCAGGCAAAGCCCGCCTTGCCGAGACCGACGCCGTAGCGGATCGCCTTGCCGCCGGGTTGCACGAGATAGAGGAAATTGGCACGGGTATCGACCACCAGCGTGCCGGGTGCTTCATTGGTCTGGTAGGACACATCCTGGCGCAGAAAACGGTTGTCGATGCGCGAATAGGGAATGGCCGGCAGCGTGTGGCCGTCGTCGCGGATCACCTCGTACATGACCCGGTGCACGGGGTTGGAGACCGGCATGCCGTAGGTCTGGTGGAACTGCGTCTGATAAAGCTGACGCTTTTGCGGAATAGCTTCCTTCTGGGGAAGAGGCTGCGGCTGGACCGGCTCGTTATAGGCCGGCTGATAGAAGACCGGCGTGGTTTCGCGGGCAAACACGGCCGGGTCCATGCGGGTCGTATCGGTGACGAACGGCACCTGGCAACCGCTGAGCGCCGTCGTCGCCACAAGAACGGCCGCAAGACCGGAGGTCCGGCTGAGCGATAAGGCTTTGTTTTGCATGGCAGTCCCGCTTCGGCATTGATGACGTCGGCGGCAATCTGTCAGTTAGCGCTTTCGCGAGGCTGGAGCGGTGGCGACTGGATCACGTGAACTGATTGAAGAAGCGGATGCTTTCGACCACGGCTCCCGGCACCACGCCGCTGTGATTGCCCGGCAGAAGCTTCTTGTCGATCGCAACGCCAGCAGACCGCGCACGATCGATCAGCAGCTGGTGGTCGGCATCAAAAGGGCGCTCTTCCGACCCGCGCAGAAGCAGCGTCGGGCATTTGAGGCTCGGCCCGAAACAGGCGGACGAGCGCATCACGAACTCTTTCGGATCGGCCGCATCGAAGGGCACTTCGTTCGAGTATCGGGTAAAGAAGCGCCAGGAATTGACGCCGGCGGAAATTGGAACTGCGGCCCTGAACCGGCGCGTCATGCCAGATAGAAGCGACAGCGTGCCGCCATTGCTGTGGCCGGCGATGAAGATCCGGCTGCGATCGATGCCGGGCAGGTTTTCCAGATAGGTGGCGGCTGCCAGCGCATCGGCGGTTTCGTCATAGAAGCCGGAGAAATTGCCGGCCTGGCCGTTTTCGCCGCGAAAGGATGGATGCAGGACCACGAAGCCCGCTTCCCAATAAGCTTTCATCAGTTCCCAGTGGCCGTCGCCGGTGGCATTGCCGCCGTGCAGGAAAAGCACGGCCGGTTTCGGCTTGCCCGAGGCTTCGTAATGGGAAAGCCAGGCGATCAGTTCGAGCGAGCCATCCGGACCGCCGCGATAGAGGACCTTTTGCGCACCCGGCGGGGTCCCAAGCGGTGGCGAGGCTTCGGGTGCCGGACCATGCTTCAGAAGATGGGTGCGGAAGCGGCGCCTGGCTTCGGCATAATCTTCCTTTTCCAGCGGCAGGGTTTCGGGGACGGGAAAGGGCGCGGCCAGGGCCTGGGGTGCAGCAAGGGAACCAAGTGCACCGAGTGCCAGACCGGTCATCAGCATGCGGCGGGTGATTGACATGGAACGACCGTCTATAAGGATATGAGTAGTCTCAGATATCGGGATTGAGCGTAAACCCGACGGTTCAGAACGCAAGCGGGCCAGCGGTCACATCTTCGCGTCCGCCGTTTTGGCATCGATCATTGCGGTCAGCGTTTCCAGCCGGTCAGCATCGCGCGGCAGCTTGTCCATCCGCAGCCTTGCAATGCGGGGAAAACGCATGGCGACGCCGGACTTGTGGCGCGTCGAGCGGTTGATGCCCTCGAAGGCAACTTCCAGCACGAAGCCGAAATCCTTGTCGGCGCGCACCGCCCTCACCGGCCCGAAACGCTCCACCGTGTTGTCGCGCACGAACTTGTCGAGGACTTCCAGTTCCGCATCGGTAAAGCCAAAATAGGCCTTGCCGACGGGCACGAGATGATCGCCATCGGGGCCATCCGTCCACACACCGAAGGTGAAATCGGAATAGTAGCTGGAGCGCTTGCCGTGGCCGCGCTGGGCGTAGAGCATGACCGCATCGACGTTATAGGGGTCGCGTTTCCACTTGAACCACGGGCCTTTCAGCCGGCCGGCCTGATAGACACTGTCGCGGCGCTTGATCATGACGCCTTCGATGACCGGATCCGGCGGATCACGGCGCAGGGCTTCGAGCTCATCCCAGGTGCTGAACGGCACGAGATCGGAGAGGTCGAACCGGTCATGCGGGGCGTGGCCGATCACCTCGGAGAGGCGCTCGCGGCGCTCGAGGAAGCCTTTTGCGCGCACGTCGGCCTCGCCGTCGAACAGGATATCGTAGGCGCGTACGAAGGCGGGGTAATCCTCCAGCATCTTCGCGTTCACAGTCTTGCGGTTGAGGCGCTGCTGCAGGTCGGAAAAGGTGCGGGTGGGATTGTTGGATCGCATCGTGCCGCCGACGAGAAGCTCGCCGTCGATGACGCCATCGAAATTGATCTGCTCGACGATATCGGGAAAGGCACCGGTGATATCATCGCCGGAGCGGGAATAGAGTTTCTTCGTGCCGCCATGGGCCGACATCTGGACTCGGATGCCATCCCATTTCCATTCGGCGGCGTAATCGGCGGGATCGAGCTTTTCGAGATCGCCGCTCTCGACCGGATTGGCGAGCATGACCGAATGAAAGATCGCCGGCGTCGCCAGAACCGGCTTGTCGGCATGGCCTTCCAGCCAGGCAAACAGCGACACATAGGGCGGCTCCAGCCCGTGCCAGAGCGTCTCGATCTCGGTCACGTCCTTGCCCGACATTTCCGACAGCGCCTGCTTTGCAAGCCTCGCCGAAACACCGATGCGCAGCGACCCGGTGACAAGCTTCAGGAACGCGAAACGGCCGGAGGGATCGAGATGATCAAGCAGTTCGCGGACGGCTGAGCGCACTTCCGTGCGGCCGAGCGAGTTCATGCGGGCGACGACTTCGGACAGAAGCGGCTGCTCGGCATCGGTGGTGTCGTCCTTTTCGAGGCCATCCCAGACCAGCGCAATGGTTTCGGCGAGATCGCCGACATAGTCGTAGGAATACTGAAACAGAACCGCATCCATGCGCTCCAGCACCAGTTCGCGCAGCATGGCGGGCTTGACGCTTTTGAGATCAAGCGCACTTGCGAGCGCCGCCAGCCCATAGCCGCGATCGGGATCGGGCGTGGTGCGGAAGTAATCGACCAGCAGGGTGATCTTGCCGTTGCGCGACGGGGTGAGGACAAGACGGTCCAGCAGTGTGGCGAAGGGTTTCATGGGCGCAGCACTCTTCGAAAAACCCCCTCTGGCCTGCCGGCCATCTCCCCCACAAGGGGGGAGAAGACTTGCGGCACGGCACTGCCTCGATCGTGCGAAAGGGGTGCGACCGGGTTAAGCCCTCCCCCTTGTGGGGAGGGTTGGGAGGGGTCTTTCTTCAACAATCCACGCATCATCGATCCCCCTCTGGCCTGCCGGCCATCTCCCCCGCAAGGGGGGAGAAAACCAGCGGCACGGCACTGCCTCGATTGTGCGACAGGGGCACGACGGGCTCTAGCCCTCCCCCTTGTGGGGAGGGTTGGGAGGGGTCTCTCTTCAATAATCCACGCATCATCGATCCCCCTCTGGCCTGCCGGCCATCTCCCCCGCAAGGGGGGAGAAAACCAGCGGCACGGCACTGCCTCGATTGTGCGACAGGGGCACGACGGGCTCTAGCCCTCCCCCTTGTGGGGAGGGTTGGGAGGGGTCTTTTTTCAGCAACACAGCCATCATCAATCCCCCTCGTCTTCGTAGCCGACCAGGTGCAGCGGGCGGGCGGGGATTTTTTTGAGTTCGCACCAACGTACCAGCGCTTCTTCGCGGCCGTGGGTGACCCAGACTTCGGAGGGAGCGACCTCGTTGATGGTTTCCAAGAGTTCGGGCCAGTCGCAGTGGTCGGAAATCACCAGCGGCAGCTCAACGCCGCTTTGTTTGGCGCGTTGGCGCACCATCATCCAGCCGGAGGCAAAGGCGATCAGGGGTTCGTTGAAGCGGCGGGCCCAGCGATCCTGAAAGGCCGAGGGCGGGCCGACGACGACGGCGCCCTTGAACAGGTCGGGGCTGCTCTTGTCGATCGTCGCGGGGCGGATTTCGCCGAGCGCGATGCCCTGGCTTTCGTAATAGTCGCAGAGTTTTGCGAGCGCGCCGTGGATATAGATCGGTTCGTCATAGCCGCTGTCGCGGATCAGGCGGATCACCCGCTGCGCCTTCCCCAAGGCGTAAGCGCCGACCATGTGGCTGCGGTCGGGAAACTGCTTGAGCGAGGTCAAGAGCTTGCCGATTTCCTCGCGCGGGTGGGGATGGTGGAAGACGGGCAGGCCGAAGGTTGCCTCGGTGATGAAGACATCGCAGGAAACAGGCACGAAGGGCGCGCAGGTCGGGTCGACGCCGCGCTTGTAATCGCCTGAGACGACGACGCGCAGATCCTTATGCTCGAGCGCGATCTGGGCCGAGCCGAGCACATGGCCGGCTGGATGGAAGCTGACATTGACGCCGCCGACATCGATCACCTCGCCCCATGCAGCCTCCTGTTCAGAGGTGCAGAAGTCGTTGCCATAGCGGATCTTCATGATATCGAGCGTCTGGCGGGTGGCGAGCACATGGGTGTGGCCGGCGCGGGCATGGTCGGAATGGCCATGGGTGATCAGCGCCCGCTCGACGGGGCGCACCGGATCGACATGGAAGCCGCCGACGGGGCAGAACAGGCCGGCCGGTGTGGGATGAAGCAGTGCCTCGGGTTTCATAGGACGAGAGATAGGCGGGGAAAGCCCGCTTGGAAGAGCCTTACGGGGCGGGCAACTTGTTTTGTTGTGCGGCGGCCTGGACTTGCGCAGTCGGCAGGCGTTTGGGCTTGAGGAAAAGGGCGGCGACAAGGCCGATGGCGGCGATCACGGCGGCGGCGAAGAAGAGCGGCGTGAAGGCAGAGAAGTAGACGGATGCCACGGCCTCGCGCGAGGCTTGCGGCAGCTGGTCGAGCACTTTCGGGGTGAGTGCGCCGATATCGGCAACGCCTGGAATAACCACGCCGCTGCCCTTGACCGACGAGCCGATGATGGCGCCGTAGAGCGAAATGGCGATCGACGCGCCGCCCATCCGCATCAGCGTCACGGCACCGGTGGCAGCTCCCATATCTTCCCGCGGTGCGGAATTCTGGACGCCGATGATCGGGGCCTGCTGGCCGAAGCCGACGGCAAGTCCCTGCAACATGAGAAGTATGGCGACGAGCCAGAGCGGCGTAGCCGACGTCACCTGCGACAGAAGCAGAAGAGCGCCGATGCTCATGACCAGTCCCAGGACCGCGAACGGCTTGTAGCGGCCGGTGATGGAAATCAGCCTTCCCGCCGACATGGAACCGACGACGATGCCGCCGGTGAGGCCGATGAAGAACAGGCCGGCCTGCGACGGCGACAGGCCCGTCGTCGTCTGCAGGAACAGCGCGTAATAGTTGACCATGCCGATGCCGACCGCACCCGAGCAAAGCGTGATGATGAGAAACAGCGAGAAGGTGCTGTCCCTGAACAGTTTGAGCGGCACGATCGGTTCCGGCACCCGGCTTTCGACGAACACCCAAAGGCCGGCGCAGGCCATGCCGAAGCCGAGAAGGACCAGCGATTCGATTGCCATCAGCGAGCCGAACAGCTGGTGGCTGTCGGCGAAGGTGACGAGGCTTGCGATCGTCAGCGCCAGGACGACGGCACCGGCATAATCGATCTTCGGCTTGCGCTGCGGCCGGCGATAGGGAAGCAGCAAGGCGAGGCCTGTCACGACGATGACGCCGAGCGGCAGGTTGATCAGGAAGATCGAGCGCCAGCCGAACAGATCGCTGAGCGTGCCGCCGAGCACAGGGCCGATGCTTCCGGCGGCCATGATCATAAGGCTGGAATAGCTCTGGTACTTTGCGCGTTCGCGCGGTTCGAACAGATCGGCATTGATCGAGAAGATCGACACCATGATGCCGCCGCCGCCAAGGCCCTGGAAGACGCGGGCCGCAATCAGCGAATTCATCGACCAGGCAAAGCCGCAGAGAACCGAGCCGAGCGTGAAGAGAACGATGGCAAACAGCATCACATATTTGCGGCCGAACAGATCCCCCAGCTTGCCGTAGATCGGCATGACCGCGCTCATGGCCAGAAGAAAGGCCGAGGAGACCCAGCCGAAACTCTCCATCTGGCCGAACTCGCCGACGATGGTGGGAAGTGCCGTGGAGACGATGTGATTGTCGAGCGCCGCCATGAACAGCGCCGCCATCAGGAACCAGAAAACGAACAGACGCTGTCGTTTGTCGGCAACAAGCGGGGTCTGGGCCGGGCGTGACATATCCATGGCATACTTCCTGAGAGGTCGGCGAATTTATGTGACTTCAGCATATATTTGTCAACAGCAGGCAGATGCGCCCAGCAACAATTTCGTTGAAACAACCCGGCACCTGCTGATAAGTTGCAGCGATGACGACCACGATTTCTGCATCAGACCCACAGCCCTCGACCGAAACCGCCGCATTTGCGGAGGGTCTTTCGCGTGTCAGCGACAACCTGACCCGGATGCGGCATCTGATGGGGCGACGGATGATCGCGCGCACCGCGATCGCCAACACGGTTCCGGGGCTGGAAACGGCGCATCTCGACGTGCTTGACGTGATGGGCAGGATCGAGGGCGAAATCACTGTCGGGGCGATTGCCGAGACGATGCGGATCGACCCGTCGCGCGGCAGCCGTCTGGTGACCGATCTTGTGTCGCGCGGCGTACTGAGGCGCGACGCTTCGCAGGAGGACGGGCGGCGCTCGCTGCTGGTCAGGACTGAACTCGGCGATGCGTTGCTGACCGAGCTACAGGCGGTCAAGCGGTCGCTGCTGGTGAATGTGCTGGGCGACTGGCCGGAGGAAGAGCTTTCGGCGTTTTCGCATCTGTTTGAGAAGTTCATCTCCGGTTTCGAAGCGGTCTATCCCGGCGGCGCAGGCCGTCCCTCTCCGACCTAACCGGGCCTGACCGGGCCTGACCGGGCCTGACCGCTTTCGCATCCCGTCCCGAAACCGGACACTTCCGCTGGCACGATAAATGCGTGTTCGAAGGGGATGATGGAGACGGCTGGATGATTTCGAGACGCAAAATGCTTGGCTGGAGCATGACGGGGGCTGCAGTTGCGGCACTGCCGCTGCCAGCGCTTGCAGCACCCGCCAGTGTTTCGACCGTTGACCTGCGCGGCTCGATCGACGCGCGCGACCATGGCGTGGCGCCTGATGGCGGCGATGTTTCCAGCCGCAAGCTGCTGGCGCTGATCGAACAGGCGGCGAGGCAGAACAAGCCGGTCTATCTGCCGCCCGGCGACTACCGCGTTTCCGGCCTCGATCTTCCCGACAATACAAGGCTGGTCGGCGTATCAGGCGCTTCCAGGCTCGTCTATTCCGGCGACGGATCGTTTATCCGTGCAACCGCGGCGCGGCGGATCGAGCTTTCCAATCTGGTGATCGACGGCGGCAATCGCTGGCTGGATGATCAGACCCCTGCCCTTATCCATTTCTCCGGCATTCCCGATATCTCCATCGACAATTGCGAGATCCTTGGCGCGCGCAAATCCGCGATCCAGCTGGAGCGGTGCGGCGGACGCATCGAGCGCTCCAAGATATCGGGCGCTGCGGATTACGCGCTCTATGCAGTCGAAAGCACCGGTCTGTCGGTGACCGCCAACAGCGTATTTGATTGCGGCAATGGCGGCATTCTCATCCATCGCTGGGAAAAGGGCGTCGATGGCAGCATCGTCACGGGCAATCGCATCTTCCGGATCGGCGCCAGGAATGGCGGTACCGGGCAATATGGCAATGCGATCAACCTGTTTCGCGCCGCCAACGTGATGGTGAGCGGCAACCACATTTCCGACTCTGCCTTTTCGGCGGTCCGCGCCAACAGCTCGTCCAACGCGCAGATTTCCGGCAACCAGTGCTTTCGCTCCGGCGAGACGGCGATCTATGCGGAATTCTCGTTCGAGGGCGCCGTCATCTCGGGCAATACGGTGGACGGCGCGGCAAACGGCATTTCCGTCGTCAACTTCAACGAAGGCGGCAGGCTTTCGACCATTACCGGCAATATCGTCCGCAACCTTTCCGCAACCGGCCCCTACAAACTCGACGGCGCCATCTTCGGCGTCGGCATCAGCGCCGAGGCCGACACGGCGATCACAGGCAACGTGGTGGAAAACGCCGCCCTCTGGGGCCTGGCACTCGGCTTCGGCCCCTATCTCCGCAACGTCGTCGCGGCCAACAATATCGTGCGCGGCGCCAAGGTCGGTTGCGCCGTGAGCGTTGCCGAAGGTGCCGGATCGACTGTCATCAGCGGCAATGTGTTTCAGGATGTGAAGGACGGCGGCGTGATTGGCTATCGCTGGACGGAGGCTGCAACGGAAGAGTTGGGTGGGTCGGGTGATGCAGCGGCGGCGTTTCCGCATCTGACGGTTATGGGGAACCGGGTGGGTTAGGTTTCGGTGTCGGGAGCTTCGGGGCTGGGGCCGAAATCGATGTTGCGGCCGTTGTGGAAGACGCGGGCAATCTGCACGACGTCGTCCCTGACGCGGAAGGCGATCGTTGCTTTGTACCGATAACCGACGAGCCGCAGCCCGGAGTAAACGTCATCGCGCCGCATGCCGCGGTGGGGAAATGTCGAAAAATCAAGGCAGTAGTCTTCGATGCGGCGAACATAGGCCAATGCGGGGTCTACACCCATGCGAGGTGCCAGATATGTCAGGATATCGGCAAGATCATCTCTCGCCGCAGGATCGAAGACGACCCTGTACTTCATTCCTTCGTCATCTGCTCGGTAAGTTTTGCCGCCAGCTCGTCCAGATATCGATCCACCTCGTCGCCGGTTAATCCTCGTTCCGGGTGCGCATCCATTTCCTGAAGCGTCGGCACGACCTCGTCCCTCAGCCATCTCTCGATCGCGGCGTCATGCGCTGCCATCGGGCGCAGGCCCTCGGCGATCACGTCGCTTTCCGAGGCGTATTCGCCGGAGGCGACCTTGGCTTCGACCATGTCGGCGATCTCGACCGGCAGGGTGATGCTGAGCGAACGGGTGGCGGACATGGGGCGGCCTCAAGATGATCAGGGTGGTACTCAAGATAGCGAAAACTGAAGCGGACGTCCAACCGGTCGATTTGAGGGGGCTGCATCTTCCGTTCGGGGCCGAACCGCACTAGCGTCGCCCGCGACACACAATGGGAGATACGCATGCTGAAAATCTATGGCGTCTATCGTTCGCGCGCGACGCGGCCGCTCTGGTTGATCGAGGAACTGGGATTGCCGTTCGAGCATATTCCTGTCATCCAGGCCTATCGGCTGGATGACGCTTCGGTTGATGGCGCGCCTGTCAACACGCGGTCGCCGGAGTTTTTGAGCGTCAATCCGATGGGCTCGATCCCGTCGATGGACGATGACGGGTTCGTGCTGCACGAGTCGCTTGCCATCACGCTTTACCTTGCCCGCAAGCATGGCGGCGAGATTGCTCCGAAGACGATCGAGGAAGAGGCGCAGATGGTGCAGTGGTCGCTGTTTGCGGCAACCAGCGTCGAGACCGCGGCCCTGACGATCCAGTCGTCCAGCGCGTCCACCGACGAAGGCAAGGCGGCGATCGAGGCTGCTGCACGCACGCTTTCGCGGCCGTTCGACGTGCTTGAAAAGCATCTTTCCGAAGACGGTTTCATGGTGGGCAAGCGGTTTACGGTGGCCGATATCAACGTGACGGAAATCGTGCGTTACGCGCGCAGCCATGCGGCCCTGTTCGACGGCCGCCCGGCGCTGAAAGCCTGGTATGACGGCTGCGTCGCCCGGCCCGCCTATCAGGCGATGTGGGCAAAGCGCAACGCTGAGCCGGCCTGACGATCAGGTGGCGGGTTTCGCTGCTGCTTCTTCCGCCAGCACCCTTTGCACCGCCGGCCGCATTTCGATGCGGCGGTAGTGGGCGGCGACCTTGGGGAATTCGGCCATTTCCACATGGTCGCTTTCCAGCCAGCCGGTCATGACGAACAGGTAGGCGTCGGCGACCGAAAACGTTTCGCCGAGCACGAATTGGCCTTCGACAAGATCGTTCTCGATCAGAGCGAAGCTGTCGCGCATGGTCTGCGGCACCTTGGCGATCATGTCCGCATGCGAGGCGGCATTATCGGCCCACCGCGCGCCGCGGCGGCCATGGGCGTGGTTGATGTGGACGGTGGAGGAGAGATAGGCGTTGAAGGCCTGCATTTTTGCAAACAGGAAGGGATCGTCCAGCGGCGCAAGGCTCTTTAAAGGCACGAGCTGGGCGATGTAGGGAAGCAGTGCGACGGTTTCGGTCAGCACGCCTTGGTCCGTGACCAGTGCCGGCACCCGGCCCTTCGGGTTGACCTTCAGATAGGATGGCGATCGCTGCTCGCCCTCGGCAAAGCGGATGAGCGAGACCTGATAATCGAGGCCCGACTCGGCCAGCGCGATATGGCTGGCGCGTGAGCAGGTGCCGGGCGTGATGTAGAGCGTCAGCATCGATCCGTATCCCTTCGTCGGTATCAGGCAAACATCGCGTCAGTGACCCGGACTTCGCCGACGGTGAGGCCGTTCCAGTTCTTCATCGTACGGTTGGCCATCGCCATCAGCTTGGCTTCGGTTTCGCCGCCCTTTTCGAAATAGCGGGCGATGAGCGCGAAGATCATCGCTTCGGCGGCGCGGGTCGTACCGTCCTCGCATTTGACCGCCATGGCAATGCCCTGATCGGGAAGTGCGGCGACGAAGACGCCTTCGGCACCGGTCTTGGCAAAGATCTTGCCCGGCGCCAGTTCCATCAGCTTGGTGCAGGCGCGGCCGGTGCCGGCGACATAGAACGGTTCGGCCATGCAGGCGTCCATCAGCCGGCGCGAGGCTTTCGCCCGTTCGTTGGAGAGACCGGAGCCGGTCAGCATTTTCGCAAAGCCGTGGGCGAGGCCCTTGAGCGGCACGGCATAGGTCGGGATCGAGCAACCGTCGATGCCGCAATTGTCTTCGGCGAGAACCGCGCCCGTGAGGCTACCCATCACGTCGCGGATTTCCTTCTGCAGCGGATGATCGTAGTCGACATAGCCCTTCAGCTGCGTGCCGGAATGGACGCAGGTGCAGACGAAGCCGGAATGTTTTCCGGAGCAGTTGTTATGCAGCGCCGTTGGATATTCGATGGTGCGGGCCTGGTGGATGAGCGAGGCCTGTTCGGATGCCCAGTGGGCGCCGCATTCCATGTCGTCGACACTCTTGCCAGCCTTGGCCAGCATCGAGGCCGCCATGGCCACATGTGCATCCTCGCCGGAATGGGAGGCGCAGGAAAATGCCAGTTCCTTAGCTCCGAACCCGTAGGCATCGGCTGCACCGCTTTCGATCAGCGGCAGCGCCTGCATGGCCTTGCAGGAGGACCGCGGAAACACGCCGGCTTCGGCATCACCGAAGGAAAACAGCGTCTTGCCTTCGCCATCCACGACGACGCCGAGGCCGCGATGGCGGCTTTCGACGAGAGAGCCGCGGGTCACTTCAACGGTCACGGGATTTTGCATCGGTCAGTCCTGAATTTGCCGGCTTCTATTGCTCATTCGGCTTAAACGCCATTTCGGCGGCGTTGATAGCCGTTTCGGCGATTTGTTGCACGGGAATGTTTATGAAATCGGTAAAGCGACTGCTGCTCCTTATCTTCGTCGTCTACCTTCTTCCCACCTTCGCTTCCGCCGGCCTTTGGGCGATGCGCGAACACCCGTCCGGCTGGAGTGCCGCGCGCTGGTCGTCGGCCGGCATCCTTCCCAAGGCGAACGAAAGCAACGATGCGGCGATCTATATTTTCTCGGCGATGACGGGCGGGCTGAAAGGTTCGGTGGCAAGCCATGCCTGGATCGTGACCAAGGCAAAGGGTGCGGCCACCTATACCCGCTATGACAAGGTGGGCTGGGGCAACCCGATCCGCCGCAACCACCGCGATCCGGATGCCTTCTGGTATTCGAACCCGCCGCAGCTGGTGACATCGATCACCGGATCGAAGGCGGAGCTGCTGATCCCCAAGATCGAAGGCGCGATTGCCGCCTACCCTTACGCCGAGCCCGGCGGCTACACGATCTGGCCGGGGCCGAATTCCAATACGTTCGTGGCCTATGTGCTGCGCACCGTGCCTGAGATCGGCGCGGTGCTTCCGCCGCATGCGGTGGGCCGCGACTATCTGCCGGATGGGGAATTCGTGCATCTGGACGAGGACAGCCGCGACCTGCATGTGACGCTGCGCGGTCTGTTAGGCTTTTCGGTGGGGGTGAGGAGCGGCATCGAGGTCCATTTCCTCGGTCTCGTCGCGGGCCTCGATCTCGCCCGGCCGGGCATCAAGGTACCGGCGCTCGGACGGATCGGCATCTAGCCGAGAGACCAGTGCCGCGATGCATGGGAGCTATGCATGAAACGCAAAACGCCCGCAGATTTGCGAGCGTTTGCAAACATTCGGATTATACGATCAGAAACCGATCAGAAGCCGACGGCAGTGCGTGCGACGCGACGGATATCGCTACGGTCGATACCGAGGTCGTGGAGTTCGCGCGAGGTCATACGGTCCAGTTCGGTTACCGTCTGACGATATTTGCGCCAGTTGTTGATGGTGCGTGCTACGTTCATGATGATCCCCTTTCCTGAGGCTTTCGAAGCTTCAGCTGCCAGATGCCGGCGCTTTCTCTTGCTTCGATGACCTCTTTATACGCTGCCCAAGGATGAAGCAGAAGCACCGAAGCGTCAGGCCACCCATGCGCGCCATGCATGTCTTTCAAGGGTGCATGTCAGGGAATTGGTCATCATTGCCAGGCAGGATGGAAGACCATCGAAATTTGCGACCGGCAGACATGGAAAAGGGCCGCTTGAGCGGCCCTTCCATGAGTTTGGTCCGGTTGAACGAACCCGGGCTACAATCATGCAGTCCGAAGGAAGATGTCATTCAGGCCGAGGGCTGCCCCGTCAAGACCAACAACTTTCCATTGCCCGCTACACAGACCGAAATCTCATTAGACATTGGACCACCTTCCTTTCATTACGTTGATGATGATTAGAAGGTAGGTGCGATCTGCGGCGCTTGCAAGGCAAGTTATGTAAACAATCGAAGATATTATTGAGTTGCGGATCGGCGGCGGTTCGACCACTATTCGCGCAGCCGGCGGCGGGGTGCCTTCCGGGCGATGCCCAAGGCCACCCCTGCCCCCACGTTTCCTCACCCCAGCTTCATCACGATCTTGCCGATATGGCTGCTGGTTTCCATCAGCCGGTGCGCCTCGACCACGTCGTCAAACGGCACCACGGAATGGATGACGGGTGAGACCTTGCCGGCTTCGAGAAGCGGCCAGACCTCGCTCAGCAGTTCGTCGCGGATCGCCCGCTTTTCGTCAGCGGTGCGGGGCCGCATGGTCGATCCTGTCACCGTCAGGCGCTTGACCATGATCGGTGAGAGATTGACCTTTTCCGCCATGTTGCCGCCAAGGAATGCGATGATCGACAGGCAGCCGTCCTTGGCAAGGACCGAAAGGTTCTTTTCGAAATAGGATGCGCCGATCATGTCGAGCACCACATCGACGCCCTTGCCGTCGGTCTCGGCCTTGATCACTTCGGCAAAGTCCTCGGTCTTGTAATTGATCGCCTTGGTCGCACCGAGCTTTTCGCAGGCCTCGCTTTTCTCCTTCGAGCCGACAGTCGCATAGGCAGTCGCGCCGAATGCCTTGGCGAGCTGGATCGCGGTCGTGCCGATGCCGCTTGAGCCGCCATGGATCAGCACGCTCTCGCCTTCGGTCAGGCCCGCCATCTGGAACAGGTTGGCCCAGACGGTGAAGAAGGTTTCCGGAACGGCTGCGGCCTTCACCGCATCATAGCCCTTCGGCCATGGCAGCGCCTGGCCAGCCGGCACGACGCAGTATTCTGCATAGCCGCCGCCGTTCGACAGGCCGCAGACCTTGTCGCCGATTGCAAATTCGGTCACGCCCTCGCCGAGCGCCACGACTTCACCGGCGACTTCGAGGCCAAGGATCGGGCTTGCATCCTTCGGCGCCGGGTAGTTGCCCTGGCGCTGGGCGACGTCGGGTCGGTTGACGCCGGCGGCTTCTACCTTGATCAGGATTTCGCCTGATCCGGCCGACGGGCACGGGCCGGTGGCATGGGTCATTACATCGGGCGCGCCGAAGGACGGCAGGTCGACGAAACGCATCTGGGACGGCATGGACATGGGTCTACTCCTGTCAGTATCTGACGACTGACTTAGGACAGTGCCCCCTGCTTGGAAAGGCGGAGGTTGGATGCATGCGTCCGGTTGAGCCGGTGTGGCGCTACTCTGCCGCGTCACCGTAGCTTGCGAAAACAAGGCCACGGTCGCTCTCCTTGGCGGCAACCTTGACCGTTGCGATCTCCGTTCCGATCCGGGCGATATCGTCGAGGATCAGGCCCTGCGGCAGATGGACAACGCCGATCGAGCAGCGCAGCAAAGGGAAATCGCGCTCCACGCCGGTGCGGTCATGGCCACGGATCCGGCCTGCCGCCCTCTCCTCTTCCGAATAGAGCGCGACGGCGTCATCGTGGAAATCCGATAGAAGGCGCTCGAGGATTTCCTCCAACTCGTCGCGGGACCAGTCGCGAATGCCGATAAAGAAATCGTCGCCGCCGACATGGCCCAGAAAATGTTCGTCGGAGAAGAAGTAGCGCTTCATCAGCGCCGCAAACAGCGAGATCGCGTGGTCGCCCATCTGGAAGCCGTAATGATCGTTGAACGGCTTGAAATGGTCGAAGTCGCAATAGCAGAAGAAGCGCTGCTCGTCGTCATCGCGGCCGGCCTGGTACATGAAGTCGCGGATGGCCCGGTTGCCGGGAAGCCCCGTCAGCGGGTTCTGGTCCTGGGCGATCTTCAGCTGCTTTTCGTTGACCACCTTGATCAGCGATGCGGCCGAGACGACGCCCGCATAGCGCATGTTTTCGGTAAGGATAACGCAGGCGCTGTTTTCCATGTTGGCAAACAGGCTCATCAGTTCTTCCGCCTCGGCATCCAGCCCGATGATCGGCGCGCGCTCGACGAAATGGGCGATGGTGCGCTCGTAGACCTTGTTCTTTAGGAGATCGCGGCCGAAGGGCTGATAGATGAATTCCTTGAGGTGATATTCGTTGATGACGCCACGCGGTTCGCCATTGGCGTTCAGCACCGGAAAGAATGCCTGGCGCGGATTGCGGCGAAACAGTTCAAAGACGCTGTCGATGCTTTCGTTCTCGAACACGGTCGGCAGTTTTTCGATCTGCTTGCGGATGAGGATTTCGTCGAGAGACTGGCTGGAGCGGCGCGACAGACCGATTGCGGCCAGATGCGGATAGGCCGGCTGCAACTCCGTGACGAAGCTGGTGGGTCTTGCGATGAAATAGCCCTGTACCAGATCGACGCCGTATTCACGGCAGGCCAGAAATTCGGCCTCGGTCTCGATGCCTTCGGCAATCACGCGGATGCCGAGCACATGGGCAATATTGACGATGTTCTTGACGAGATGCCGTTTGCGCGGATTGACATCGATATCCGAAATGAAGTGCCGGTCGATCTTCAGGTAGTCGACCGGGTAGTCGCAGAGCAGCTTCATCTCGCCATGGCCGACGCCGAAATCGTCAATCGCCAGCTTGAAGCCTGCCTTGCGCATCTCGCTCATCAACTCGGCAAATTCCGGCACCGACGTGTTGTCGAACCGCTCGGACAGCTCGAAGCAGACCGAGGACGGTGCGACGCCTGCCTGGCGCAGGTGCTGGACGATCTTTTCGAGGAAAAGCTGGCCGTCGCGGATCATCCGGACATCGAGATTGAGAAACAGCGTTTGGCTGGAGAAATCCGGAAGGCCGGCGAATTTGGCAAGTGCCCGGTGGGCGACCATCTGTTCGAGCGCCAGAAGCTGGCCGCCGTCATGGGCCTGGTCGATCAGTTCGAGCGGCGAGGCAAAGCCGAGACGGTCATGCCCGCGCAGCAGCGATTCGTAACCGAACACGGACCCGGTGGCGACCTCCACGATCGGCTGGAAGGCGTTCTCGATGACGAGCTTGGCCAGAGGCAGAAGCTGATCGCTGGCATAGCGGCGGAAAACGCCCGGTTCCAGAACGGCCGCAGACGACATGCAATTCACCCCATTTACTGCGTGGGCGAGATCCGCCCGGCGCCTTATTCACGGGCGCCACCTTTGCCTCCATTGGTCAAAAATACCTTTCCCGCAAATGACAGTTCGATGAAACTTCCATGACAGTAATTTATCTTTCTAATACAATGAGTTGTAAATATTACATCGTCTGGCTTGGGCAGGTGCGGTCCCACGTCAACGCCACGAGCCAAGCTTAAGCTTCCACAGGGATTTCCCCCACAGTCCCCGGCCGTGCGTTTTTGAGACAGCGCTGTTCGCAATCCCTGCTTGATTGCGCGGCCAATCGAAAATAACTCATTCTGGCGGTCTTCCTCATCTTCAAGAAAAGCAGCCCGGTCATGTCCCGTCCGAACATTCTCATCATCATGGTCGACCAGATGAATGGCACGCTGTTTCCGGATGGGCCGGCGGACTGGCTGCATGTGCCGCATCTGAAGGCGCTGGCTGCACGCTCTGCCCGCTTCCAGAACAACTACACCTCGTCGCCGCTTTGCGCGCCGGCCCGCGCCTCGTTCATGGCGGGGCAGCTGCCGAGCAGAACCGGGGTTTATGACAATGCCGCCGAATACGTTTCGTCTATCCCGACCTATGCGCATCACCTGCGCCGCGCTGGCTATTACACAGCGCTGTCGGGCAAGATGCATTTCGTCGGGCCGGACCAGATGCACGGGTTCGAGGAACGGCTGACCACCGACATCTACCCGGCCGATTTCGGCTGGACGCCGGATTACCGCAAACCGGGTGAGCGGATCGACTGGTGGTATCACAACATGGGTTCCGTCACCGGCGCCGGCGTTGCCGAGATTTCCAACCAGATGGAATATGACGACGAGGTGGCCTTCCTCGCCAACCAGAAGCTCTACCATCTCAGCCGCGACAACGACGATGCGGACCGCCGGCCCTGGGCTTTGACGGTATCGTTCACGCATCCGCACGACCCTTATGTGGCACGCCGGAAGTTCTGGGATCTGTATAACGACTGCGAGCACCTGATGCCCGAGATCGGCATGCTCTCCGAGCAGGATCCGCATTCGGCCCGCATTCTGAAGTCCTGCGACTATCCGGCTTTCGAGATCACCGACGAGCATGTGCGGCGGGCGCGTCAGGGCTATTTTGCCAACATTTCCTATATCGACGAGAAAGTCGGCGAGCTGGTCGACACGCTGACGCGGACACGGATGCTGGATAACACATTCATCCTGTTCTGCTCCGACCATGGCGACATGCTGGGCGAGCGCGGATTGTGGTTCAAGATGAACTTCTTCGAGGGGTCATCCAGGGTGCCGCTGATGATCGCCGGTCCTCAGATCACGCCGTCGCTGCATGCCGCGCCGGTTTCCAATCTCGACGTGACACCGACGCTTTGCGATCTTGCCGGCATCTCGATGGACGAGATCATGCCCTGGACCGACGGCGAAAGCCTGAAGCCCGTGATCGATGGCGGCACGCGAACCTCGCCGGTGCTGATGGAATATGCCGCCGAAGCCTCGCATGCGCCGCTGGTGGGCATCCGCGAGGGCAAGTGGAAATACGTTCACTGCGAGCTCGATCCCGAACAGCTTTACGATCTCGACGCCGATCCGAACGAGCTGACCAACCTTGCGCAGGACCCGGCCCATTCATCGGTCATGGACGGGTTTCGCGCCAAGCGGGCGGAAAAGTGGGACATGGCGAAATTCGACGCGGCCGTGCGCGAAAGCCAGGCGCGGCGCTGGGTGGTCTATGAAGCGCTGCGCAACGGTGCCTACTACCCGTGGGATCACCAACCCTTGCAGAAAGCCTCGGAGCGCTACATGCGCAACCATATGAACCTCGACAATCTGGAAGAGTCCAAGCGCTATCCTCGCGGGGAATAAGCGCCAAGGAACGGAGAAGACCCATGAAAGCACAACCAGTCGCCAGCCATTTCATCGACGGCGAATATGTCGAGGATACCGACGGCAGCGTCATCGAAAGCCTTTACCCGGCGACGGGCGAAGTGATCGCAAGGCTGCATGCGGCAACGCCTGCGATCGTTGAAAAGGCGATTGCGGCCGCCAAGCGCGCCCAGCCGGAATGGGCGGCAATGAGCCCGACCGCACGCGGCCGGATCCTGAAGCGGGCAGCCGAGATCATGCGGACCCGCAACCGCGAACTTTCCGAGCTGGAGACGCTCGATACCGGCAAGCCGATCCAGGAAACGATCGTCGCCGACCCGACATCCGGCGCCGACAGTTTCGAGTTTTTCGGCGGCGTGATCGCAGCCGGCATGAATGGCCAGTATATTCCGCTCGGCGGCGATTTTGCCTATACGAAACGGGTGCCGCTCGGCGTCTGCGTCGGCATCGGCGCCTGGAACTATCCGCAGCAGATCGCCTGCTGGAAGGGCGCACCGGCGCTTGCCGCCGGCAATGCGATGGTGTTCAAGCCGTCGGAAAACACGCCGCTCGGCGCGCTCAAGATCGCCGAGATCCTGATCGAGGCCGGCCTGCCGAAGGGGCTCTTCAACGTCATCCAGGGCGACCGCACGACCGGGCCGCTTCTGGTCGAACATCCTGATGTCGCCAAGGTGTCGCTGACCGGCTCGGTGCCGACAGGCCGCAAGGTGGCGGCAAGCGCTGCCGGCAACCTCAAGCATGTGACGATGGAACTGGGCGGCAAGTCGCCGCTGATCGTGTTCGAGGATGCCGATATCGATTCCGCCATCGGTGGGGCGATGCTCGGCAATTTCTATTCGACCGGACAGGTCTGCTCCAACGGCACCCGCGTGTTCGTGCAGAAGGCGATCCGGGACGAATTCCTGTCGCGGCTGAAGGCCCGCACCGAAAAGATGGTGATCGGCGACCCGATGGACGAGGCAACCCAGGTGGGGCCGATGGTCTCCTTCGATCAACGCCAGAAGGTGATGTCCTATATCGAAAAAGGCATCTCGGAAGGCGCGACGGTCGTCACCGGCGGCGGCATTCCCAACAATGTCTCGGGCGAAGGCTATTACATCCAGCCGACGGTGTTTGCCGACGTCACCGACGACATGACCATCGCCCGTGAAGAGATCTTCGGACCCGTCATGTGCGTGCTCGACTTCGATAACGAGGAAGAGGTGATCGCGCGCGCCAACGCGACCGAATTCGGCCTCTCCGCCGGGGTCTTTACCGCCGATCTGACACGCGGCCATCGCGTCGTGGATCTTCTGGAAGCAGGCACGCTGTGGATCAACACCTACAACCTCTGCCCGGTAGAAATCCCCTTCGGCGGAACAAAACAATCCGGCTTCGGCCGCGAAAACTCGCTTGCGGCACTGGAGCATTATTCGGAGCTGAAGACGGTGTATGTGGGAATGGGCAAGGTTGAGGCGCCGTATTGAGAACGTAGTCAGTTACTTGCCCGGCGATATCGGTAGATAATGAGCACAATGGAGGCGGCGAGAGATATCGAGAGGCAAATGTAGATGTTCAAAGATGTCGTATAGTGAAGAAGCAACGCCGACGCGATCATCAGACCACTTTGCAACTTGTTTCGAAGCCATTGCCACGCAAATGACCGATGGTCAGATGAGCGATGGTCAGATGAGCGATGGCGAATTTTCGGAGTGTGTCGATTTCTCTCTTCATCAGCGAGACGCGCTTCCTCGGTCGTGCGCAATTGCTCGATCAGCTTGGTGGTGAAACCATTCGACATCGGCGTTCGCAAAACCTGAGATACCATTGCTGCGGAATGTCGCATTCTTCGTCTGCGGCAAAGCACAAGTCAAATCAGGATCAACGAAATCACGGTTGATGCCTAACAGAACCAAAATCGGATAAGTCACCATGCTGCAAGCAGATTTCGTCATCATCGGCTCGGGTTCAGCGGGTTCGGCCATGGCCTATCGGCTGTCCGAGGACGGGAAGCATTCTGTCATCGTGATCGAGGCTGGGGGCACGGATTATGGTCCGTTCATCCAGATGCCGGCAGCACTTGCCTGGCCGATGAGCATGAAGCGCTACAACTGGGGTTATTATTCGGAGCCGGAACCGAACCTCGGCAACCGGCGGATTACCGCGCCGCGGGGCAAGGTGCTGGGCGGGTCTTCGTCGATCAATGGCCTCGTCTATGTGCGCGGCCACGCCGAAGACTACAACCGCTGGGAGGATCTCGGCGCGAGCGGATGGTCCTATGCGGATGTGCTGCCCTATTTCAAGCGGATGGAAACGGCCCACGGTGGCGAAGAGGGATGGCGCGGCACCGATGGGCCGATGCATGTGCAGCGCGGGCCGATGACCAATCCGCTGTTCCATGCCTTTATCCGGGCGGGTGCAGAGGCCGGTTTCGAGACCACCGACGATTACAACGGCTCGAAGCAGGAAGGCTTCGGGCTGATGGAGCAGACGATCCATGACGGTCGCCGCTGGTCCGCCGCCAACGCCTATCTGCGGCCGGCGATGAAGCGGAAGAATGTCGAAGTCGTCTATGGGCTGGCGCAGAAGGTCGTCATCGAGAACGGCCGAGCGATCGGCGTCGAAGTGCTGCGGCGGGGCGTCCCGGAGGTGGTGAAGGCTAATCGCGAGGTGATCATCGCCGCCTCGTCGTTCAATTCGCCGAAACTCTTGATGCTATCTGGCATCGGGCCGGCGGCGCACCTGAAGGAATTGGGGATCGAGGTCGTGGCCGACCGGCCGGGCGTCGGTGCCAACCTGCAGGATCACATGGAATTCTATTTCCAGCAGATCTCGACCAAGCCTGTCTCGCTCTATTCCTGGCTGCCCTGGTTCTGGCAGGGGGTGGCGGGTGCCCAGTGGCTGATGACCAAGAGTGGCTTGGGCGCCTCCAACCAGTTCGAGGCCTGCGCCTTCCTGCGCTCGGAACCGGGCCTGAAGCAGCCGGATATCCAGTATCACTTTCTGCCTGTGGCAATTTCATACGACGGCAAGGCGGCGGCGAAGAGCCACGGGTTCCAGGTGCATGTGGGCTACAACCTGTCGAAATCGCGCGGCGCGGTGACGCTGCGCTCGTCCGATCCGAAAGACGATCCTGTCATCCGCTTCAATTACATGAGCCACGAGGAAGACTGGATCAAGTTCCGCCACTGCGTGCGGTTGACGCGCGAGATCTTCAGCCAGAAGGCGTTCGACGATTATCGCGGGCCGGAGATCCAGCCGGGCGAACAGGTTGAGAGCGACGATCAGATCGATGCCTTCCTGCGCGAGCATCTGGAAAGTGCCTATCACCCCTGCGGCACCTGCCGGATGGGTCGGGCCGATGACCCCATGGCCGTGGTCGATCCGGAATGCCGGGTGATCGGCGTCGAGGGGCTGCGGGTGGCGGACAGTTCGATCTTCCCGCATGTCACCTATGGCAATCTCAACGGCCCATCGATCATGACCGGCGAGAAGGCCGCGGATCATATTCTCGGCAAGCAGCCCCTGCCCCGCAGCAATCAGGAGCCCTGGGTCAATCCGAGAGCGACGATGAGCGACCGCTAAGGTCGTGCGGTGTCAGTGGTAGTCGTCCTCGCGCTGGTAGCGGATGGCGAGAACGGTGACGGACGTCTCGTTGTCTATTCTGAACAGCACGACATAGCCAGACGAACCGAATGGAACGAGCATTTCTCGAAGGAGTGCGTTGCCGCCTAAGGCCTTCCGGCAACTGAATGGGAACTCTTCGAGCAATACCACCGACTGTGTAATAAGCTCCAGCACACGGGCCGCGGCATCCTCGTCGCGATCCAGCAGATATGCATAGAGCCGTTTTAGATCAACTCGCGCGCGCTCCGTCCACTTCACGAAATAGCTCATTTGGAGCGCTTTTCGGCCCGCTTGGCTTCAAGCATGCCTTTCAGTTCTCCAAAAATCTCTTCGGATGAGTAGTAAACCCCGGTGCGCTCAGCTTCGGCCAGACCTGCCAGCCCCCTGGCGATAAACTCCGCTTGGCTTTTTCGGTAATCGATCTGTCTCTTCAGCGAGTCCTCGACGAAGGCAGATAGCGTTTCACCTTCCTTCAGCACGCTTTCGGCAGCCGCGCGGAGTTCCGGGTCGACGCGCAGCGACGGGATGGTTGCGGTTTTCATTAGCATCACCTCATGCGTTGCAAGTGCGATGCATGATGCGCCTGGAAGCGTATTCTGGCAAGTGGATCCGGATCACATCGCGGGCGACGACAAAGCCTTGATGCGGTCCACGATCAGCCGGTTGAGGGCGCGGTAGTCGCCATCGAAATGGTGGCCGCCGGGGCGTGAATGGATGAGCGCGCCGGGGATGTCCTCGACAGCAGGACAGGCCGTGTCTTCCTCCTCCGTGCCGTAGATGCACTGGATCTTGTGCGGCTCGATCTCGGCGAGGTCATCGACCGGGTCGCCCTGCTTGGCGGCCCCTGCCCAGCCGAGCCAGCCGGTGACGGCGATTTCGAAATCGGCTTGGTGCGAGAGCGCCAGAAGTGAGAGAAACGAGACAGTCTGCTTATCTCTCTCCGACAGCAGTCGATAGGTGGCGGGCAGGATGTTGGCGCCGAAGGAATAGCCGATCAGGACGACGTTTTTGACGTTCCAGCGCTGGCGGTAGGTGGTGATGATGCGGGAGAGATCGGTGGCCGTCTCCTGCGGTGATTTCTCGGTCCAGAAATAGCGCAGCGCATCGACGCCGACGACCGGGATACCGTCTTCCACGAGATAGGCTGCGAGCTTCTGGTCGATATCGCGCCAGCCGCCGTCGCCGGAATAGATGATCGCCAGCGTATCGTGGAGCGGCACGACCGAGGTCGGAACGATCGGCAGGCCGAGCGGCGACGATGACTGGCGAAGGCGGGCAAGCGTTGTGGAAACGGTTTGCAGCAGCAGGGTTTCCGCGGTTTCGTCCCAGGCGGTGATCTCGATTGCCGGATGGGTCTGCTTCAGCGCATCCGCATGGGCTTCCCCTGCGGGATCCGCCTGCGGCGTCAAAAGGATGCGCACCGGTTCCGGCAGCGGGCCCGGCGTGAGGCCGTATGCGACGCCGCCCTCGACCACCGTCTTGGGGGCCGGCGTGCAGAGGATCTTTTCTACGGGAATGGAAGCCAGCGGATCGATGGCGATGGTTTCTGCGATGGTCGAGGCGGGCGTCTGGGCGGCGATCGCGAGCGCCAGGGCGCCACCGCCGCCGATGCCAGCGATGACCGGCGGGAGGTAGGCGGCGATCTCCTGCTCGCGGTGGATCTGGCGGCTCAGTCCCTCGATATCGGAGACCAGGTAGAGGCAGGTGCGGTCTTCTTCTTTAGCCAGAGCAGCGAAGTAGTCGGGCAGATCGACGCCGACGACCACGGCGCCGTCGGCAGCCAGTGCATCGGAGACCGTCTGCTCGCGGTCCGACCAGCCTTCGGTGCCGGACAGGAGGAGAACGATGCCGGATGCCTTTGCGTCGGGATAGGCGATGCGGTCGGTCGGCAGGCTTCTGATGCCGGGGCCGGCCCACCACTGAAACGCATTCACCGCGGCGGCGACCACGGTGATGCCGGCAACAATTGCAGGCAAAAGCTTCATCGGCGAAGGATGCCCCTCAGGCCGCCGGCAATCAGCTTGGTCACGTCGAACAGGGCAACGAGCGGCATGCCGCGGCCGGAGACGGCGAGATAGCGCGGCTGCCATTCCGGATCGAATTTCGACTTGAAAGCCTGAACGCCGCGGAAATTGTAAAAGCGCTCGCCGTTTTCGAAG
Source organism: Rhizobium sp. PvP014 (assembly GCF_017876855.1). Lineage (NCBI taxonomy): Bacteria > Pseudomonadati > Pseudomonadota > Alphaproteobacteria > Hyphomicrobiales > Rhizobiaceae > Rhizobium > Rhizobium sp. PvP014. Next base: position 162,931 of record NZ_JAGIOT010000002.1, on the reverse strand, counting down.
ATGCGGTTGCCGATATGGTTCCAGAGCGGCGCGCGGCGATGCGTGGCAAGACCTGAGAGCGGCGCCATGCCGAGATTGAGCGTGCGATACCCTTCCGACTTGAAGTGCTCCATGATGCGCACGAAGAGCAGATCCATCATGCCGCGATGGGTGTTGGGCACATGCCGCATGAGATCGATAAAGGCATCGCCGTTCGAGCTCGTCGCATGGATATTGGCGAAAGCAACGATGCGGCCTTCGAGACGGATGACGGCGACAGGTCCGGCGGCGACATAGGCCGGCTGGAACGTGCCGAGCGAAAAGCCCTTTTCGGCTGCGTTATGGGCGGCAAGCCAGGCGCGGGAGACGGCAATAAGCTCGTCCATCACGCCGGGCACCGCTTCGGCCGGCAGCAACGAGAATTCCAGCCCGTCGCGTTCGGCACGGTTGATCGAGCGGCGCAGTTTCAGCCAGGCGCCGCCTTTCAGATCGAAATCGGTGAGATGGACAACCGCCTGTTCGCCGAGCTTGTAAGGTTTCAGACCCGCCTCGACTGCGCAGGGCAGAAACTCGGGCGAGACCTGGTAGAACACGGCGCGGCAGCCATCGCGGCGCGCGGCGTTCATGAACTTGACGATCAGGCCCGGCCAGGCCTTGCGGCAGCCGACCGGATCAAACAGCGCGGCCCAGGAGCGGCCGGAGCGGGCGTACATGACGAAGGCATTGCCGCAATCGGAAAACAGGACCTTCTTGTCGCCCAGCCGCACGAGGCCGGCGCTAGCATTGGGCTGGAGCGCCAGGATATCGAGCGCTCTCTGCAGGTCTTCGCCGGATGGAACACGGGAGACGGGCCGCGGAATGCGCAGGTGACGGCTGGCGGCGAGCGTGCCGACGAAAGCGACAGTAACGAAGCCGGCCGAGACGCGGGTCGTGACATCGCCGATGATGAGATGCCAGGCGACTGCGAGCAGGTTCTCTTCCAGAAATACGTAGAGTGACAGCGCCACGGTGAAGGCGATCAGCGCGAAATAGAAGGCAAGGCCGCGATTGCCAAGGACGTCCAGCAGTCGCTCGGCAAGAAATTTGCCGAACTGACCCACAGCGGAGACCGCTTCGCCCTCCGCAACGGCGGGGGCCATCGTTTCATGCGCAATATCTGCCATAGGAGACCTGTCGGACTATCGAACTGCGAGCTTCATAGAGCACTTTGATTTACCGAAGCTTACGCGCGCAGGCTGCATATCAGCTTCCGATGCGCCCGGAATTGATAGGGATCAATTTAGCGTTTGAAAAGCTGGTACCCGACCCGTACCAGCACCCTGTCATCGGCCGAAGATCTTCCAGCGGGTCGGACGGAACCTTGCTTCGGAGCCGAGCTCGATCGGTGCGTGCAACGGCACTTCGATCTCCACATGGAAGGGCTCGTGGTCGTTGCTTCCACCAGGGTTGGAGATATCGATCTCGGCGATACGGGTGCCGGCCAGACGCCGCGAGGCCGTGACCTTGCCGAACAGCGCGTCGCGCTCCTGCGTCAGTTCCACATCTTCGGGACGGAAGTAGAGGTCGCCAGAACTGTTGGCTTCCCCGGACACGCCGATCGGCTCGCCCTGGAACAGGACCGTGCCGTCCTTCACCTCGACCGGCAGGTGCGAGGATTCGCCGATGAAGGAGAACACGAAGGGCGATCCCGGCCGGTCATAGACGTCGTCGGCCGAGCCGACCTGTTCGATCTTGCCCTGGCTCATGACGACGACGCGGTCGGCGAGCTCCAGCGCTTCTTCCTGGTCGTGGGTGACGAAGACGGTGGTGTGGCCGGTGCGATCGTGAAACTCGCGCAGCCAGCGGCGCAGTTCCTTGCGGACCTTGGCATCGAGCGCGCCGAAGGGTTCGTCGAGCAGCAGGATGCGCGGCTCGATCGCCATGGCGCGGGCGAGCGCCACACGCTGGCGCTGGCCGCCGGAAAGCTGGTTCGGATAGCGGCTCTCAAGGCCCGAAAGCTGGACCATATCGAGGAGGTCGGAGACGCGCTTTCTGATTTCGGTCTTCGACGGGCGGCTGGCGGAGGGGCGAACCTTCAGGCCGAATCCGATGTTTTCCGCCACCGTCATATGCCGGAACAGGGCGTAATGCTGGAACACGAAGCCGACATTGCGATCCTGCACGGAATGATGCGAGGCATCTTCGGCGCCGAAGAAGATCTGGCCTTCGGTCGGGAAGTCGAGGCCTGCGATCAGCCGCAGGAGCGTGGTCTTGCCGGAACCGGAGGGACCAAGCAGCGCGATCAGTTCGCCGGACGCGATTTTCAGCGACACGTCGTTCAGCGCGGCGAAGCGGTCGAATTCCTTGCGGATATTGTTGATGCTAACTTCCATGGAGCGGGAGCCTTTAATGTCTGCCGCCGGCCGAGCCGGCACCGAACCGAAGTTCGAGTAGGGTTTTGAGAGCGAGCGTGACGAGCGCCAGAAGTGCGAGCAGCGAGGCCACCGCGAAGGCTGCAACCATGTTGTACTCATTGTAGAGTATCTCCACATGCAGCGGCATCGTGTTGGTGAGCCCGCGGATGCGGCCGGATACGACCGAGACGGCGCCGAATTCGCCCATGGCGCGGGCATTGCAGAGAAGCACGCCGTAAAGCAGGCCCCACTTTATATTGGGCAGCGTCACATACCAGAAGGTCTGCCAGCCGGTTGCCCCGAGAGACAGCGCCGCCTCCTCGTCGCCGGTACCCTGGTCCTGCATCAGCGGGATCAGTTCGCGGGCGATGAAGGGAAAGGTGACGAACACGGTGGCCAGCACGATGCCGGGCACGGCAAACAGGATCTCGATGCCATAGCTCTTCAGCCAGGGTCCAAGCACGCTGGCACTGCCGAACAGAAGCACATAGACGAGACCGGATATGACCGGCGAAATCGAGAACGGCAGGTCGATCAGGGTGATCAGGAAGGCCTTGCCCTTGAATTCGAACTTGGCGATGGCCCATGCCGCCGCAAGACCGAAGACGAGGTTGAGCGGCACGGCGATGGCGGCGACCGTGAGCGTCAACCCGATCGCGGCCCAGGCATCGGGTTCGACCAGCGCTTCCTCATAAGCACCCCAGCCATCGCGAAACGCCTCGACGAAGACCGAGACGAGCGGCAGGAACAGGAAGAAGCCGAGGAAGACGAGCGACACCCCGACGAGGACCAGCTTGGTGGTGAGGCTTTCATCGGCGGGGCTGCGGAAACGTGTGATGCGGGCGGACTTAGACATGAGACAAGACCCTCTCTGCCCTGCCGGGCGACCGGGGTCGAGCCACGGGTCTCGCCCCGTCCTTCGGACCGCCCACGGGGAGGGAGAACCGACGTGGCAAGCGCTGCGTTCCTGCATCAGAGGGTGAGGCTGGGTTAAGCCCTCCCCCTTGTGGGGAGGGTTGGGAGGGGTTCTTTTTCAAGGCAACTCTGAAAATATCACACATAACCATACCTCCTGCGGCTCCAGGCCTGGATGAGGTTGATCACCAGCAGCATGGCGAACGAGATCAGCAGCATGATCGTGGCGATTGCGGTGGCGCCGGCGTAGTTGAATTCTTCCAGCCGAATTACGATCAGGAGCGGCGCGATTTCCGAGACGTAGGGAATGTTGCCGGCGATGAAGATGACCGAGCCGTATTCGCCGACACCGCGGGCAAAGGCGAGTGCGAAGCCGGTAAGGATGGCGGGTGCCAAGCCCGGCAGCAGCACCTGGAAAATGGTCTGGAACCGGTTGGCGCCAAGCGTTGCTGCCGCCTCCTCGACTTCGCGGTCGATCTCTTCCATGATCGGCTGCACGGTGCGCACGACGAAGGGAAGACCGATGAAGATCAGCGCGATGACGATGCCGTAAGGCGTGAAGGCGATGCGGAACGGCATGAACAGCGAACCGATCCAGCCATTCGGCGCATAGAGCGAGGCGAATGCGATGCCGGCGACCGCCGTCGGAAGTGCGAACGGCAGGTCCACCATCGCATCGATCAACCGGCGACCGGGAAACCGGTAGCGGGTCAGCACCCAGGCAAGCAGCGTGCCGAACACGACATTGATGAGCGCGGCCGCAAAGGCCGTGCCGAAGGACACGGTGAGAGCCCGGATCGTTCTTTGATCCGAGAGGACGGCGAAGAAGCCTGACCAGCCGAGCTCGGCGGTGCGCCAGAGCAGGCCTGCGATCGGAATGAGGATGATAAGCGACAGGTAGGCGAGCGAAAAGCCGAGCGTCAACCCGAAACCCGGGATGATGCTCGGCTGTTTTACCCGCCACCGTGCCGACGTGGCAGCGGTGGATGAGGTCATTCTGGTTCCGACTTATTTGCCCGGCTTGTAGATCTGGTCGAAGATGCCGCCATCGCCGAAGTGTTCCGGCTGCGCCTTTTTCCAACCGCCGAAGATCGGGTTGTCGATGGTGACGAGCTTGATATCCGGCAGCTGTTTCAGCAATTCAGGCTTTACCACATCGCGCCTGGACGGACGATAGAAGTGCTTGGCCGCGATGTTCTGGCCTTCGTCGGAATAGAGATACTGAAGATAGGCTTCGGCGACCTTGCGGGTGCCCTTCTCATCGACCGTCGCGTCGACCACCGCAACCGGCGGCTCTGCGAGGATCGAGATCGGTGGTACGACGATGTCGAATGCGTCCTTGCCGAATTCCTCGCCGGCGAGATAGGCCTCGTTTTCCCAGGCAAGCAGCACGTCGCCGATCTGGCGCTGCGCAAACGTCACCGTGGAGCCGCGGGCGCCGGTGTCGAGGACCGGAGCGCGCTTGTAGAGATCGGCGATATAGGCCTTGATCTTGTCCTGGTCGCCCTTGAATTCTTCATTGGCCCAAGCCCAGGCCGCCAGATAGTTCCAGCGGGCGCCGCCTGACGTCTTCGGGTTCGGAGTGACGATCGAAACGTCGCCCTTGACCAGATCTCCCCAGTTCTTGATGCCCTTTGGATTGCCCTTGCGCACCAAAAAGACGATCGTCGACGTGTAGGGCGAGGAATTGTTCGGCAGGCGGGAACGCCAGTTTTCCTTGATCTTCCCGGCCTTCTGGATGGCGTTGATATCGCTTTCCAGCGCCAGCGTCACGACATCGGCACCCAGACCATCGATGACGGAGCGGGCCTGCGCGCCGGAGCCGCCATGCGACTGGCGGATGGCGACATCATCGCCACCTTCTGCCTTCCAGTGCTTGGCAAAGGCTGCGTTGAAATCCTTGTAGAGCTCGCGCGTCGGGTCATAGGACACGTTGAGGAGCTGGGTGGCTGAAAAAGCCGGTGCCACGCTGCCGGCGGCCAGCGTCACGCCGAGCGCCAGTGCCAGAAGCCGCTTCGATATCCCATCGGTAAAATTCAGCATGAATGCCTCCCCTGTGATCTGCCCAAACTCTACCGAGCCGGTCGTCTTAGTCAATCGACGGCGAAACCAAGGCAAAACTGTTTCCCTTTGACGGGCTGCGGCGACAAGGGCGCGTTCCCGCGAGGCCTAGAGGCGAAACGGCAGTGCTGGGAAAAGCGGAGGAAGGGGTAAGGCAATCCGGGAAGCGGGTCGGGTTTTGGACGAGAGAGGACGCCTCGAACAGGCCGTCAGAGGCCCGCATGTGCTCGATGGCCAATCAACGCGACACAGTAAATTCTTAGATGCGCGCTAGCCAGATACTAGGCCGACAGCAGTTCGCGCACCTGTCCGGCGTCGGCAGCGTCAGCGTCAGCTGCTGCCACTTCGACCCCAGCCCCTTCCACCGCATCGGCGATGGTAGTGCTGAACAGCACGTCGCGGGTGGCGTCAGCAACGCGGGCGAAGACGTGGCGGATTTCGCAGAGGTGTTCGCCGTCGCAATCGTCGCATTTGCGGTAGGCGGTCTGGGAGAGGCACGGCAGCGGCGCGATCGGTCCGTCGACCAGACGCAGCACTTCGCCGAAGGTGATGGCGTCGGCGGGCCGCAGGAGAAGATAGCCGCCCTGCTTGCCGCGCCGCGACACGACGATCCCCGAACGTTTGAGGTCGAGCAGGATCTGCTCCAGAAACTTCTTCGGAATGCTCTGCTGAACCGCGATCTCGGAGATCAGCATCGGTTCTTCAGGATCCGCCTGCGCCAAGGCCGTCAGGGCTCTCAACGCATATTTCGCCTTCTGGGATATCATACCGCGACCACTAACAGCAGCGCCGCCGCAAGGCCGAAATCGGTCTCACGTCGCCGCTCATTTTTCCTCTGGGCATCCACGATGAAGCCGCAACCGGCATTCGCGAGGAGCAGGCCGGCACGCGGCGATGCCGCAATGCAAAACCTGGTCCTGGGATAGCGCAAATGGCAAGAAATTACAAACCAATGGCCGCATTGGCGGGCAAAAAAGGCTCACATTTGGTTAAGGCGTCGGGTTTTCTGTGTAGACGGAGCTTTGGAGAGATATTTGCTCCCGCAGTCCTAAGGTTGAAACGGCTTTTCCTGTCTTTTCCCGCCCTGCCCCACAATAATCTTGGCATTGCTTACGGAAGATGACCGATGACCTTTCATGACGTGGCAAGGCTTGACCATCAGGCACTTGCAGCAAATCTCGATACTCGCCTTGTAGGCCTCGACCTTGCCGGCCGTCTGTCGCTTGTGGCAGGGCTCGGCCGCGCCGTGTTCACCACGTCGCTCGGGATCGAGGATCAGGTGATAACCGCTGCGATCGGCACGCATCGTCTGCCGATCGAGGTATCGACGCTGGAGACCGGCCGGCTGTTTCGCGAAACCGTCGACCTGATCGCCGAGACCGAAGCGCGCTACGACCTCGAGATCATCAGTTTCTACCCTGATAAGGACGATGTCGATGCGTTTGTCGAGACCTACGGCATCAATGGTTTCTATGACAGCGTCGAAGCCCGCCACGCCTGCTGTCGTGTGAGGAAGCTGGTGCCGCTCGCGCAAGCGCTGTCCGGCGCCGAGATCTGGATCACCGGCCTTCGCCGCGGCCAGTCCGGCAACCGGGCGACGACGCCGTTTGCCGAATTCGACGCCGAGCGCAACCTGATCAAGATCAATCCGCTGGCCGACTGGGACATCGACCGCATCAACGCGCATGTCGCGGCCGAGCATATTCCGATCAATCCCATGCACGCCCGCGGCTATCCGTCGATCGGTTGCGAGCCCTGTACCCGCGCCATCAAGCCGGGCGAGCCCGAACGGGCCGGCCGCTGGTGGTGGGAAAACGACGAGAAGCGAGAATGCGGTCTGCATGTTTCGGAAAGTCACGCGTCTGACGCGCAGTCCTCCGAAGACCCCGCGGCCCGCTCCTCGGTCATCCAAGGGGCAAGCGCCATCCGATGATCCGTCCGGATCGCAGCGCCTGCCGCCCTTGCCATCTATGTTGTGTCTTTAAGAATACCGGAGACTGAAATGCCCCTGTCAGTACAGGAAACGGAAATCAAGAACCCGCCCGTTTCCCGCCCGCCGCTCGATCCTCATCTGAAGGCCCTTGAAAACGAAGCGATCCACATCTTCCGGGAGGTGGCGGCCGAATTCGAAAACCCGGTCATGCTCTATTCGATCGGCAAGGATTCCTCCGTTCTGCTGCATCTCGCCCGCAAGGCCTTCTTCCCGGGTCGCGTTCCCTTCCCGCTTCTGCATGTGGACACGACGTGGAAGTTCAAGGAAATGATCGAGTTCCGCGACAAGATCGCAGAGGAGTACGATCTCGACCTCGTGGTGCACAGCAATGTCCGCGGCAGGCAAGAAAACATCACCCCGTTCACCCATGGTTCGTCCTTCTACACCGACGTGATGAAGACCGAAGCCCTGAGGCAGGCGCTGGATGCCGGCGGTTACGACGCGGCCTTCGGCGGCGCGCGGCGCGACGAGGAAGCAAGCCGCGCCAAGGAACGGATCTATTCGTTCCGCACGCCGGACCATAAGTGGGATCCGCGCAACCAGCGGCCGGAACTGTGGAACGTCTATAACGGCATGATCCGCAAGGGTGAAAGCGTGCGCGCCTTCCCGCTGTCGAACTGGACCGAAGTGGATATCTGGCGCTACATCCAGGCGGAAAGCATTCCGCTGGTGCCGCTCTACTACGCTGCCGAGCGCCCTTACGTGGAGCGCGACGGAATGATGATTCTTGCCGAAGACGAGCGGCTGGAACTGCTTCCCGGCGAAGAGATAAAGCATGGCTCGATCCGGTTTCGCACGCTCGGCTGCTTCCCGCTGACCGGCGCGATCCGCTCGACGGCGTCGAACCTCGAAGAGGTCATCGCCGAACTGGAAATTGCCACCGTTTCCGAACGCCAGGGCCGCGCCATCGACCGCGATCAGTCGGGTTCGATGGAAAAGAAGAAGCGTGAAGGATATTTCTGAGATGAGCGTGACAGCAACATCCACCGCCGCTTCGGCCACCATTCTGCCCTTCGCCGAATCCGCTGCCAAGATCACCCGTGACGTGCGGCCGCTGCGGCTGATCACCTGCGGTTCCGTCGATGACGGCAAGTCGACCCTGATCGGCCGGCTGCTCTGGGACACCAAGGCCGTCAAGGAAGACCAGGCGGTGACGCTTGCCCGCGATAGCGGCGGCCAGAACGATCTCGGCCTGCCGGATTTCGCGCTGCTTCTCGATGGTCTCCAGGCCGAGCGCGAACAAGGCATCACGATCGACGTCGCCTATCGCTATTTCTCGACCGAGAAGCGTTCGTTCATCGTGGCCGACACGCCCGGCCACGAGCAGTATACCCGCAACATGGCGACCGGCGCCTCGACGGCCGATCTCGCCATTCTGCTCGCGGACGCCCGCGTCGGGCTTCTGGAACAGACCCGCCGGCATGCGACGATCGCATCCTTGATGGGCATCCGGCAGTTCGTTCTGGCGGTCAACAAGTTCGACCTCGTGAATTACGACCGCGAGATCTTCGACCGGATCAGCCATGAATTCCGCGAATTCGCGCTGTCGCTCGGCGTTCGCCAGATCACGGCGATCCCGATGTCGGCGCTGAAGGGCGAAAACGTCGTCTATCCCGCAACGTCCACGATGCCGTGGTATGAAGGCCCGACGCTGGTCGAGGCTTTGGAACTGGCGACGACCCGCTCCACGCAGACCGGTGGCTTCCGCCTTCCCGTCCAGCGCGTCTCGCGTCCCGGCGAAAGCTTTCGCGGCTATCAGGGCACGGTTGCGGGCGGCTCGATCAAGCCGGGCGACAGCGTCGTCATCCTGCCATCGGGCACGATTGCCAACGTCAAACAGATCGTCACCTTCGACCTCGTGCGGAACGCTGCCGTCGCCGGCGATGCGATCACGCTCGTGCTCGACCGACAGGTGGACGTCGCCCGCGGCGACGTGATCGCCTCGCTCGATGGCCAGCCGATGACCGGCCTCAACTTCGAGGGGCAGATGGTGGCGTTGCAGCCTGGCGGCATCGAGCCCGGCAAGCGCTACTGGCTGAAAAGCGGTTCGCGCCGCCAGCGCGTGGCGGTGGAGCCGATCTCGCAGCTCGACCTGCAGTCGGGCAGTTGGGCTCCGCATGCGTCCGGCCTAGACATGAACGCGATCGGCAAGGTGCGCCTGTCTTTCGAAGAGCAGGCGGTGTTCGACACCTATGAGCAGAACCGCTCGACCGGTGCCTTCATCCTGATCGACCCGGATACGCTGAATACGGTCGCCGGCGGCATGATCACGGCCAAGCGCGGCGAACTCGGCGGCATTCGCCGTGGCGAGCCAGTGCAGGGCGACCGCGTGATTCTCTCCCTGCCGGCCGATCTTGCCGAGCTGCTGATGGCAACCGACGCGTTTGCCGCCCGCCGCGACGACGTGGAGATCCGCAGGGTGAGCGGCGCGGAAGCTGCCCAAATCCTGACATCGGGCGACAAAGACCGTTGATTTAAAACAGGAATTTTCAAACACTGATGGGCCGGGGTGCAGAACCCGGCCCTTAGCCATCCCGGCAGGTTTGCCACACTTGGCGGCGAACCAATCGCCTAATCAAGCAGCATCGTGCACGAGACGTTTGCACAAGCGGCGGATCCACCTATATCATGCCTCCCTTCACCCTTCCGGGAGGCGCGCTGTGCAATCCAGCCTCGGGAACTGAGATCCGTTGCCGATGGAAAAACATCTACTTCGTTATATCTGGAATCATACGCGACCGCAGCAGTTATGGGTTCTCGCGATCGTTCTGATTTCGATGATTCCGTACTTCCTTGCGTTCGACCTTCCCAAGCAGATCATCAACGGGCCGATCCAGGGTGAAGGGTTCGAGATGGCGGCCGCAACCCGGCCCTTCCTCGCATTCCAGTTCACCATTCCTTTGACGCAGTGGTCCTTTGGTTTCGAAGGCTTCGAGCTCAACCGGCTGGCGACGCTGATGGCGCTTTCGGGCGTGTTCCTGCTGCTCGTCATCGTCAACGGGTTGTTCAAGTTCTACATCAACACCTACAAGGGACGCCTGGGCGAACGGCTGCTGCGCCGTATCCGCTACGAGCTGGTGGACCGTCTTCTGCGGTTTCCGCCAAGCACGATGCGGCAGATCCGCGGTGCGGAAGTCTCCAGCATGGTCAAGGACGAGGTGGAGCCTTTCGGCGGCTTTACCGGTGATGCTTTCGTGCAGCCGGCCATGCTGGGTGGACAGGCGATCGCCGCCCTCACCTTCATTCTATTGCAGAACCTGTGGCTCGGGCTGATCGCGGCCTTCATGGTGGCGATCCAGGTTGGGATCATTCCGAAGATGCGCCGTCGCCTGATCGATCTTGGCCGTCAGCGGCAGATCACCGCCCGGCATCTGGCCGGCAAGGTGGGCGAGATCGTCGAGGGCATGGATACGATCCACAGCTACGACACCAGCAATTACGAGCGTGCCGATATATCCGACCGGCTGGGGCAGATATTCCAGATCCGCTACGACCTCTACCGGTGGAAATTCATCGTCAAGTTCGTCAACAATTTCCTGTCGCAGCTGACGCCGTTTCTCTTCTATTCGATCGGCGGCTATTTTGCCTTGCGCGGCACGCTCGACGTCGGCCAGCTGGTGGCCGTCATCAACGCCTACAAGGACCTGCCGGGCCCGCTCAAGGAACTGATCGACTGGGACCAGGCACGCCAGGACGTGCAGGTGAAATACGAACAGGTGCGCGAACAGTTCGAGCCGGGCGTGCTGATCGCGCCGACGCTGCATGCGCTCGCCCACGATGTGCCGGACCATACGCCGTCTCCCCTCGCCGCGCTCAACCTCACCATTGTCGATGGCAGCGGCGCCCATATCGCCGAAAACGTGACACTCAAGATCGAGCCCGGCGAGCTGGTGGCGATGATCGACAATGCCGGCATCGGCGCCGAAGCGACGGCGGAAGCGTTCGGCCGCATCACCTGGCCGGCCTCGGGCCGCGTGATGCTGGGCGAGGTCGACCTTCTGGAACTGCCGGAAGCGGTGACCGGGCGTCAGGTCTCCTATGCGTCGGCCGACAGCTACTTTTTCCACGGGACGCTCAAGGACAATCTTCTCTACGGGCTCAAGCACGCGCCGGCCGTGCAGGAGAAGTCCGCAGACGAGCCCAAACACAAGAAGCTGCGGCGGCGCTGGAAAATGAGCGAAGCCGAACGCGCCGGAAACACGACGCACGATCCGTCCGTCGACTGGATCGACCGTCGATCCACCTCCGTATCGGAAGGCGGCGAAGACGATGTCAAGCAGTCGGTCTTGAGGGCCCTCGATGCGGTGCAGCTGACAGCCGACGTGATGGAACTGGCCTTGCATTCCTATCTCGACCCGGCCGAACACGAGGAACTGACCGGTCGTGTCGTCGAGATGCGGTTTGCCCTGCGCGAGGAACTCGCCAGTCAGGGGCTTGGCAATCTCGTCTCCTATTTCGATTTCAGCGCCTACAACACCGAAGCGACGGTGCGGGAAAACCTGCTGTTTGCGGCGACGCGCCAGTCGGCGGAACTGGATATGGAACTGGCCGAGGGAGAGTATGTCTTCGAAGTGTTGAAGACGGCCAATCTGTTCGACCTGTTCTACGACATGGGACTTTCGATCGCAGAAAACCTGTCGGAAATCTTCCAGGGCCTGCCGCCGGAACATCCGCTGTTCCAGCAGCTCGAGCATATCACCACCGACGATATCGCGTTCTACGAGCAGCTTTTGAAGCGCAAGCGCAGCCGCCGGGACTTCAAGCCCAGCGAGGACGACCGGCGCGCGGTGGTCAAGCTCAGCCTCTACTATATCGAGCCACGCTACCGCTTCGGCGTCCTGACCGCCGAGATCATGAACCAGATCGTTGCCACGCGCGACATCTTCTATGCCAACCTGCCGGCATCGCTGCGCAGCCGGATCGAGCGCTACGATCCGCACAAATACATGGGCTCGGCGACGCTTCGCGAAAACATCCTGTTCGGCAAGCTGTCGCAACGCAACGCCGACGCGCCGACCAAGATCCGCAACGTGGCAGGCAAGCTGCTGCGCGAAATGGGTCTCTATGAAAGCTTTATCGGCATCGGGCTGGACTACGACATGGGCGCCAGCGGCCGGCGACTGACACTGGTCCAGCGCCACAAGCTGAGCCTTGCCCGAGCGCTGGTGCGGCGCTCCAATTATTACATCTTCAACAAGCCCCTTCCGGGCCTCGATCGGAGGGCTCAGGAAGAAATTGTTAAGAATGTGCTTCACTTCCTCGCTCAGCAGGACAATAATCCTTCTGTGGCGTGGGTTTTGTCGAATACTGCCCTGTCACGATTGTTTCATCGTGTTATCGTATTCGACAAGGGATCCGTGGCCGAAGACGACTCTTTTGAGGCTCTGGATACAAAGAGTGGTATTTTTAAATCGTTGGTGGCATAATATCGCAGCCGCCAACAAGATGACCAAATGGTGGAAACCATGTTGCTCAACGATGAAGTGCAGTTGCTGAAGAAAGTTCCTTATTTTTGCCGGGTCGATCCGTGCAAACTTAAGCTGCTTGCCTTTACCTCCGACCGCGTTCTCTACGAACCGGGGCAGGATATTTTCTCACAGGGCGACAGCAGCGATGCTGCCTACGTGATCCTGTGCGGAAAGGTCGACATGATCAGCGGTTCGGCGAATTCCGAGACCAAGATCGGTGAGGCCGGGTGCAATTCCATTATCGGCGAGATGTGCCTTCTCTCCAATTGCTCGCAGGCCGTGACAGCACGTGCCGTGACTGAGGTCGATGTTCTGCGCATTACCAAGGATGCCTTCTTCAAGGTGATCTCCGACAATCCGCGCATGAGCATGGAAATCAGCCGGACGCTCGCCGAAACAATCCGTGGTGCCCGCATGGACGACATGCGCCGGGACCGTCAGCACGCCTGATTGCCCGTCATCGGCCGTTATCCACAGGTTATCCACAGCCTTTCCCTCGGCTCATCCGCTGGTCTTTGAGCGCGCAAACGATGCCATTTGCGCGCGTTGGACACTCGGTCAGCGATGCTGACGATAGGTTTTCTCTGAACTGAATTTGTGGCGGAACACGGGCGTGGCGCTGGTCCTCACGCCCGTTTCACGGCCTGTTTATCGCTTGCGATAATAGAAATAGCGGCCCTCCTCCACACTGGGCAGACGCGGCAGTTCTTCAAGATCGGGGTGGTCGAGCGGCAGGCCGCTGACGGCATAGGCGCCCGACGCGAGCATGCCAGCCGCCATTTGCGGCAACCACTGCAAGGTTCTCGCATCCGCATCCGGATAGCCGGTGCCGATGTCCGCATGCACGAGGGCAGCGTTCTTGCCGACATATTCCTGGCCGGTATCCTTGATCTCTCCCAGCACGACGTCGTTTTCGGACGGTGCTTCGGTACGGTGGGCGCCGTTGGAGCGGTCGAAGGCGAGGATGCGGCGGTCGGCGAACAGCTCGCGCAGATGGCTATAGGTGCGGCCGTTGCCGATGCCGACCTCGTAGACATCGCCCGAAGCCGGCAGGCCGAGATCGTTCTTGATGTGATTGAGGATGTCGCGCTGCGCGGTCATCCGGTTGATGAAGCTGTCCAGTCTGCTCATTGCTTTCCCTTTTCCGGCGATCAAGCGTTGAGATAGGGCACGGTTACGCCTTGACGATGGTTTGCGACGTGATGCCGCGATTGGCCATCGCATTGCGGGTATCAACGACCAGCGGCGCACCATCGGCAATCGCCTGGTAGTCGAAACTGTCGTGGTCCGTGGCGATAACGACGGCATCGAAATCCGCGAGCTGATCGAGCGGGACCGACTTGCGACCCATCAGGTGACCGTATTCCCGGGTGCGTGGCACTTCGGAGACGTAAGGATCGTGATAGGCCACGTCGGCGCCGCGTTCCAGAAGCAGTTCCATCAGCCTCAGCGACGGGCTTTCGCGGATATCCGGCACGTTCTTCTTATAGGCAAGACCGAGGATGAGAACCCGCGAACGGCTGAGCGCCTTGCCAAGCATGCGGTCGAGCGCTTCGGCCAGCCGGTCGACGACATAGCGCGGCATCGCCGTGTTGATCTCGCCAGCGAGTTCGATGAAGCGGGTCGGCTGGTCGTATTCGCGCGATTTCCAGGTGAGGTAGAACGGGTCGATCGGAATGCAGTGACCGCCGAGGCCAGGCCCCGGATAAAACGGCATGTAGCCGAACGGCTTGGTCTTGGCGGCGGCGATGACTTCCCAGACGTCGATGCCCATCCGCTCGTAGACGATCTTCAACTCGTTCACGAGCGCGATATTGACGGCGCGGAAGACGTTTTCCGTGAGCTTCACCGCTTCCGCCGTGCGGGTGCCGGAGACCGGGACGATGGTTTCGACGACGGCGCCGTAAAAGGCGGACACCATGGCAGACGCCGCCTCGCCATCGCCGGCAACGACCTTGGGGATGGTCGAGGTCTGGAAATCACGGTTGCCGGGGTCTTCGCGTTCCGGCGAATAGCCGAGGAAGAAATCTTCGCCCGCAACCAGACCGGTCTTTTCGAGGATCGGCTTCATCACCTCTTCTGTGGTGCCGGGATAGGTGGTGGATTCGAGCACGACGAGCTGGCCCTTGCGCAGGGTGCCAGCGATCTGTTCGCAGGTTTTTGCGACATAGGAGAGGTCCGGCTCGCGGTGGCGGGTGAGCGGCGTCGGCACGCAGATGGCGATCACGTCGCATTCGGCAAGGCGTGCGAAATCGGTGGTGGCTGCAAAGCGGCCGGCGTCGCGCTCGGCGGAAAGCACGTCGTCGGGCACGGCCTCGATATAGCTTTTACCCGCCTCGATCGCGGTCATCTTGGCCGGATCGATGTCGAAACCGGTGACCTTGAAGCCGGCCCTGGCGACCGTCATCGCCAGCGGCAGGCCGACATAGCCAAGTCCGATGACGCCGATCATTGCGCGCTTGTCTTCGATGGCGGACAAAAGATCCGCCGCCTGTGGCGATTGCTGGTTCAAGGATGGCACTCCGGAGGCATTCAAACTGGGAAGCCATCAGGTGAGGCCAACGACTGGCTCTGTCAAGAGATCGGGCTTTTCACGCTGGCGTGACGGATGCTATCCCACAGCATGGACATCGCTTTCTACGCGCCGCTGAAATCGCCGAACCATCCCGTTCCCTCAGGCGACCGGCTGATGGCGCGGCAGCTGATCGAGATACTCGGGCTTAAGGGGCACAGGGTCGATCTGGTTTCGGAGTTCCGATCTTTCTTAGCGGAGCAGACCTCGCCGACAGGAGAACGCGATGCACAGGCGGCGCGCGAGGTCGAGCGGATTTCGACTGAGTGGGAGAGACGACTGGCACTCGGCGAGAGGCTGCCGGACCTGTGGTTTACCTACCACCTCTATTACAAGGCGCCGGACCTGATCGGCCCTGCCCTCTGCCGTCGTTTCGACATTCCCTATGTGACGGCGGAAGCCTCCTATTCGCATCGTCGCAATCTCGGCCAGTGGGTGGAGGCGCAGGAAATGGTGATCGACGCGGTTGGATTGGCGGCGACCAATATCTGTTTCACCGGTCGCGACGGCCGGGGGCTTGCAGAGGTCATGCCGGATGTGAGGCTTTCGCGGCTGTTTCCGTTCATTGATCCCACGCCTTATCTCGCCCGCGCGCCTTCGTCCGAACCGGGGCGGCTGGTGGCTGTCGGCATGATGCGGCCGGGCAACAAGTTTGCCTGTTATGCGGCGCTTGCCGAGGCGTTGAAGCAAATTGCTCATCGTGACGACTGGCACCTCATGGCGATCGGCGACGGGCCGATGCGGGTGGAGGTGGAGGCGGTTTTCGGCGGCGCGCTTGCCGGGCGGGTGGAATGGATGGGCTTGCAGAGCGCCGAGGAGGTTGCGGCGCTGCTGTCGACCGCAGCGATCCTGACATGGCCGGGGGTTTCGGAAGCCTACGGGCTTTCCTATCTGGAGGCGCAGGCATCCGGCGTGCCTGTCGTGGCGGAAAACGGTGCCGGTGTGCCCGAAGTGGTGACGGACGGGATCGGCGGCATCCTGACGCCACCGGGGGATGCGGTTGCCTTTGCGGCGGCCATCGAACGGCTGCTGGATGACGAGACGGAGCGGCTGCGGCTTGGCCAAGGGGCGCGGGATTTCGTCGTGTCGCAACGATCGATCACGGCTGCGGCCGACAGGCTTGACGAGATCATCATAGCGATTGGCGCAAAGGAATGAGCATGACCGAAAACGACCTGAGGCTGGCGCTCGACAGGCTTGCAGACGACGGACGGCGGGTCGATTTCTGGCTGCGCGACGATGACGCTGTGGAACCGACGGAACAGCTGGCAAAGCTTGCGACCATGACCGATGCGTTTTCGGTGCCAGCGACGCTTGCTGTCATACCGGAAAAGACAGGCGCTGATCTCGCATCCTACCTCGACACCCAGCCGCATCTCGACGTCGCTGTGCATGGCTGGTCGCATCGCAGCTATTCGGGTCCCGATGAGAAGAAGCAGGAACTGGGGAGCCATCGCCCCCTGCCCGATATCGTGTCCGAGCTGAAGCATGGGTTCGACAAAATGGCAGAGCTGCACGCCCCCCGGTTCGTGCCGATGCTGGTGCCGCCGTGGAACCGGATCTCACAGGAACTGATCGAAAAACTGCCAGAGCTTGGGTTTGCGGCGCTATCGACCTTCGGGCCGGAAAAGACGGCGCCGGTTGCGATGCTGAACAGCCATGTTGACATCATGGACTGGCACGGAACCCGCGGCGGACGGCCGGCTTCCGATCTCATTACAGAGACGATCGCGCTGATCGAGACACCGGACCGGGCGCCTGTCATCGGCGTGCTCGGCCATCATCTCGTGCATGACGACAATGCCTGGCATTTCCTCGACCTGCTGTTCGGCGTGACGGCGGATCACCCCGCTTGCCGCTGGCGCTCGGCCCGGGTCTTGCTGGGGCTCTAACCCGACGCGTTACTGATCGCTTCGAGCCTACCAGCTCTTCCAGGCGACCAGCAGGCCCTCTCCGGACGCAACCGCGTCCGCGCAGGCTTTCTCGACTTCTGCAATCGGTGCGCCGCGCTTCAGCGAGGCGGCGACGAGGCCGAAGGGGGCGAGGAACACATTGGTCTGCCGAAACAACATGGTCATGATCAGCGGACCTGTGGACCACCAGGCGGGCGCCTGCGGCAGCGCCGCCATCACGTCAGGAAACACCTCGAGCATCTTTGCAAAGGCGGGATGGCCGGGCGGTGTGGCGATGAAGGAATTGGCAAGAAGAAGGCTCCCCGCTCCGACATCGCGCGCCACGTCCTCAGCAATGGCGCCGAGGCCGATCAACGGCAGAAGATCGCCAAAACCGATATCCTCGCGGGTCGGATACCAGTCGCAGTCGAGATAGATGCCGCCATGCTCCAGCAGAATGGCATAGCGGGCGACATCGACGGCACCGGGGTAATCGCCGTCTGCGAGCATCGCGAGATAGGCCGGATGGCTTGCAATACCAAGCTGTTCGAGATCCGCCTCGCGCCACAGCCGGTATTCGAAGCCGGTCGCCTTTGCATGGCTTTCCCAGCGCGCGACGGCTGGTGGCAGCGGCAGCGAGCCGATCCAGATCTGGTGAATGATGCGCGGCACCGGCTCTCGCCCAAGCTCTGCCATCAGCCGTTTCTCATCTGCATCGAAGGTGATGAACGGCGCCATCACGGCGGGATCGGGGACGAGGCCGTGCTGCAGACCGACGCGGCCGATTGCGTCGCCCTCCGCCTTCGCAAGCTTCAGCCATGCGGAGTGAAGCTTGCGCGGCATTCCGAGAGCCGTGCGCTCGCCCAGAACATCCGTCGTCATCACCGTTTTGTCGGCGGAAAGTGCTGTTAGAGCGGCCTGCGCCTCCTCCAGTTTTCCGGCCTCGATCAGGGCGCGGGCATCGGTGATTTTGCGCTTATAGGTTTTCTGGTCAGACTTTTCGGCTGGCACGTGTAATTTCACCTCGCTGTCACGCAACGCTCCTAGGGGATATGCGTTTAACACTCGAATTTCTCGATCTCCGCCAAGAGGTCAGGCTTATTGGCGCAGATGTCAACCGACATGCAGGGGGGCGCATGATAGGGACGATCGGCAGCGGGGTTGCTGCAATGGACAGGTGCACGAGCGTGCGCTACCGTGTTTTGCAATCGATCAATCTTACCTCTCTGCTCCAATCTCCGGGAGCCGGACTTCATTGATGAACCCACCGAAGGAAGTTCTCCGCATCGAAGGATTGAACGTGTCGTTCCCGGTCTGGGGCGGCGCGATCCAGGCGGTCCGGAATCTCAGCATGCGGATACGCCCGGGCCAGGTCACGGCACTGGTGGGCGAAAGCGGTTCCGGCAAGTCGGCTCTCGGCCGCGCGATCATGGGGATCGAGACCGACGTCGCCAAGATTTCCGGGCGCGCGGTGTTCGACGATCCAGCGACCGGCCAGTCCGTCGATCTGATTGCGCTGCCCCGCGACGGGCGGCAGATCCGCGCGATCCGCGGCAGCCGCATCGGCATGATCTTTCAGGAACCGATGACCTCGTTCTCACCGATCCACACGGTCGGCAACCAGATCGAGGAAAGCCTGAAAATCCATACGGCGATGTCGCCTGCCGAGCGGCGCGAGGCGAGTGAGGAGACGCTGTCTCTCGTCGGTTTCGACAATCCTGCCCGCGTGTTCGACATGTATCCGTTCGAGCTTTCCGGCGGCATGCGCCAGCGTGCGATGATCGCGATGGCTCTGGTCTGTCGCCCGGCGCTTCTGATCGCCGACGAGCCGACGACGGCGCTCGATGTGACGATCCAGGCGCAGATCCTCAAGCTGCTGCAGGAGTTGCAGGCCAAGCTCGGCATGGCGATGCTCCTGATCACCCACGATCTCGGTGTCGTTGCATCGATGGCCGATGAAGTGGTGGTGGTCTATCGCGGCGAGGTCATGGAGGCTGGCTCCGCCTCGGACATTTTCCGCAATCCGCAGCATCCCTATACGAAAGGGCTGATGGCCGCGGTGCCGGATTTCGAACGGTCGCGCGACGAGCGCTTGAAGCCGCTGCGCGAAATCAAGGTCGATACGGTCGGCCTGATGGGACGGCGCAAGAGCGAGAAGGTCCTGCCCGAGGTGCTGCTGTCGGTCAGCAACGTCACCAAGAGCTTCGTCACCAAGAAGGGCGCAGGCTTCGGTTTCGGGGCAAAGCCCGAGCGCACGGTCGCGGTCAACGATGTCAGCTTCGAGATCCGCCGTGGCGAGACGCTTGGTCTCGTGGGCGAAAGCGGCTGCGGCAAGACCACGCTCAGCAAAATCCTGATGCGCGGACTGTCGGTCGATCAAGGCAGTGTCGTCTATAACGGCGAAAACGGTCCGGTCGACGTGCTCAACTGCGAAGGCGAAGTGCTGGACGATCTGCGCACCCGTCTGCAGATGGTGTTCCAGGATCCGGTCTCATCACTTTCGCCGCGCATGCCGGTTCGCAGCATCATTCGCGAACCGCTCGACATCCATGACCGCGGCCCGCTCGCCAAGCGGCAGGAAGCGGTGCGCCGGCTGATCCATGCGGTGGGCATGCCCGAAAGCGCGCTGATGCGCTATCCGCATTCATTTTCCGGTGGCCAGCGCCAGCGTATCGGCATCGCCCGGGCGCTTGCTCTCGGGCCGGATCTGGTGATCTGCGACGAACCGGTCTCGGCGCTCGACGTGTCGATCCAGGCGCAGGTGCTGAACCTGATGAAGGACCTGAAGTCCGAACTCGGGCTGACCTATCTGTTCATCTCGCACAATCTGGCGGTCGTGAACTATATGGCAGACCGGGTGGCGGTGATGTATGCGGGGCGGATCGTGGAGATCGGCCCCTGCGAAACGATCATGCGGGCACCTGTTCATCCCTATACGAAGAAACTGCTGGCCGCCGTGCCTCTGCCGAGCCTCGACCACAAGCTGGATTTCGAGACGATCGGCACGCCGACGGCATCGGCCATGAAGATCTGGGGCAAGCAGTTCCTCGACGAGAAGGATAGCGACCAGCTGACCCATGTGGATCTCGGCGGCGGGCATCTGGTTCTTGCCCGCACCAATGTCGATGCGCGGGAGCTTGTGGCAGGATGACGATTTCCAGACGGCATATGCTGGCCCTGTTGGGCTCGGTCGCGGGTGCAACCGCAATCCCGGCGCGGGTGTTTGCGGCCTTTAGCCAGTCCGACTATCTGGCGCAGATCCCGACCGAGACGCCGCTGCCGCCCATCGAGGAGCGTCTTCCGAAGACGCCGCGCGTCCTCAACCTTGCAGAGCGCGGGCTCAAACCCGGGCGTTACGGCGGTTCGATGCGGATGCTGATCGGCGGACAGCGCGACATCCGCTTCATGCCGATCAACTGTTACGCCCGGCTGGTGGGATATAATTCCGACCTGAAGCTGGAAGCCGATATTCTGGAAGCTTACGAGGTCGAGAACGATCGCATCTTCACCTTCCGCTTACGCGAAGGCCATAAATGGTCGGACGGAAGCCCGTTCACGGCGGATGATTTCCGCTATGTCTGGGATGATGTCTTCCACGAGAAGAAGCTCGCCAAGGGCGGACCGCCGGCCGGGCTGATGATCAACGGCAAGCCGCCGCGGTTCGAGATGATCGATGCGCGCACCGTGCGCTACAGCTGGGACGATCCCAATCCAGATTTCCTCGCCGACCAGGCTTCGCCTTCGCCAACCCGTCTGATGTTCCCCGCTGCCTACATGAAGCAGTTCCATATGCGCTACCAGACGAAAGAGCTGCTGGCACAGCATATCGCCCGCGAACGGGTGGACGACTGGGCGGCGCTGCACCAGAAGATGTCGCGCGTGGTGCGGCCGGAAAACCCGAACCTGCCGACGCTGGATGCCTGGCGCAACCGCACGGCGCCGCCGGCCGAGCGCTTCGTGTTCGAGCGCAACCCCTATTACTACCGCGTCGACGAAAACGGCCTGCAGCTTCCCTATATCGACAAGGTGATGCTGGACGTCTCCTCCGCGGACCTGATCGCCGCAAAGACCGGCACCGGCGAGAGCGACCTGCAGGTGACCAACCTCGATTTTGCCGATTACACGTTCCTGAAGAATGCCGAGCAGCGCTACCCGTTGAAGGTGGATCTGTGGAAGCGGACGCAAGGATCGCGCATGGCGCTGTTTCCCAACCTCAACTGCAAGGATGAAGGCTGGCGCAACCTCTTCCGCGACGTGCGCTTCCGGCGTGCGATGTCTCTTGCGATCAATCGCGGCGAAATCAACAAGGCGGTGTTCTATGGTCTTGCGACCGAGAGCTCCAATTCGATCCTACCCGACAGCCCGCTGTTCAAGCCGGAATACCAGAAGGCTTGGGCGGCGTTCGATCCTGATCAGGCGAACCGGCTGCTCGACGAGATCGGTCTTGCCATGGATGATAGTGAGGGCATGCGCCGCCTGCCCGATGGCAGGCTGGCAAAGATCATCATCGAGATTACCGGCGAGAGCACGTTCGAGACCGATGCCTTGGAACTGATCGGCGACCAGTTGCTGCAGGTCGGCATCAAGATCTACCCGCATGTGGCCCAGCGTGAGCTTCTGCGCCGGCGGGTGAAGGGCGGCGATGCGATTATGTCGGTCGGCGGCGGCCTCGACAATGGCGTACCAACTGCCGACATGGCGCCGAAGGAACTGGCACCGACCAGCGACGACCAGCTGCAATGGTCGATCTGGGGACTGCATGCGCTTTCCGGCGGCAGCGATGGCAAGGCGCCTGATCTTCCCGAGGCAAAGGCGCTGCTGGACCTTTACAGTGAATGGCGTAAGGCAGAGGGCTTCGATCAGCGAACGGATGTCTGGCACAAGATGCTGGCGCTGTTTACCGACCAGGTCTTTACGATCGGCATCGTCAACGCCACGCTGCAGCCCGTCGTGCAATCGTCCAAGCTGCAAAACGTGCCGTCGAAGGCGCTCTACGGTTTCGACCCCACATCCTATCTCGGCGTCTATCTGCCGGATGCATTCTGGTATGACGAGGAAACTGCCTGATGTTCCGCTACATTATATGGCGCATCCTCGTGATGATCCCGACGCTGGTCCTGATCTCGATGCTGATCTTCACGATCATCGAGCTGCCGCCGGGCGACTATTTCGAAAGCTATGTCGAACAGCTGAAGGCGATGGGCGAAAAGGCCGATCTGCAGGAAATCGAAGACCTGCGCGCCCGTTACGGTTTCGACCAGCCGGAGCCGATCCGCTACCTCAACTGGGTGGCCGGGATGATGACCGGCGATTTTGGTTACTCGTTCGAATATCGCATGCCCGTGACGGAGGTGGTGGGCGACCGGGTATGGCTGACGATCCTCGTTTCCACCCTGACCATTATCATCACCTGGGTTCTCGCCTTCCCGATCGGCGTGTACTCGGCCACCCACCAGTATAGCTGGGGCGATTACGGGCTGACGCTTCTCGGCCTGATCGGTCTTGCGGTTCCAAATTTCGTGCTGGCGCTGGTTCTCATGTATCTCGCCAACATCTATTTCGGCACGTCGATCGGCCATCTGATGGACGCGCAGTACATGTCGGAATCGATGAGCTGGGCGAAGTTCAAGTCGATCCTCGAGCATATCTGGATCCCCGTGCTGATCATCGGCACCGCCGGGACGGCCGGCATGGTACGGCGGCTGCGGGCCAACCTTCTGGATGAACTGCACAAGCAGTATGTGATGACGGCGCGTGCCAAGGGCCTGCATCCGTTCAAGGTTCTGACCAAGTATCCGCTGCGGATGTCGCTCAACTTCTTCATCTCCGATATCGGCTCGATTCTCCCCTCGATCATTTCAGGGGCTGAAATCACCGCGGTGGTGCTTTCGCTCGAGACCACCGGCCCGATGCTGATCCGCGCCCTTCAGAGCCAGGACATGTATCTTGCCGGCTCGTTCCTGATGTTCCTAAGCTTCCTTACTGTTATCGGCGTGCTGATTTCAGACATTGCGCTTGCGATGTTCGACCCGCGCATCAGGCTTCGCGGCGGGAGAACCAAATGACGGTGACCGACAGCAGCGACGCGGGCAAGCTGCCGCATTATGTCCGCGAGGGCGCGTTCGACCCTTACGAGATCGAGCGCGATGCCGACGGCAGTGCGCTGAAGGTCCACGAGGCATCGCAGCTTCAGCTGATGTGGTGGCGCTTCAAGCGGCACCGGCTGGCGCTGATTTCCGGCATCCTTCTGCTCATCGCCTATCTGATGATCGTGGTCGTCGAGTTCCTGGCGCCCTACAAGGTGCATACCCGCAATATCGATTTCATCTACGCGCCGCCGCAATCGGTGCATCTGTTCCACGAGGGTAACTTCGTCGGTCCTTTCGTCTATGGCCAGAAGATGGACCTGGATATGACGACGCTGCGGCGGAACTATTCCGACGACACGGCCGATGTGCAGAAGCTGCGCTTTCTCTGCCAGGGTGATCCCTACCGGTTCTGGGGCGTGGTCGAGATGAGCACGCATCTGGTCTGCCCCGCAGAAGGCGGCCAGTTCCACCTGCTCGGCACCGACCGGCTCGGCCGCGACATGCTGTCGCGCATTCTCTACGGCGCACGGATTTCGCTGACGATCGGCCTGCTTGGCGTCGCCACAAGCTTCATCCTCGGTATCGTTATCGGCGGCATCGCCGGCTATTGGGGCGGCTGGTTCGACACGGTGACCCAGCGCATCATCGAGGTGCTGCAGTCGATCCCCAGCATTCCGCTGTGGCTGGCGCTTGCCGCCGTCATGCCGGCCGACTGGAGCCCGCTCGTCATCTATCTCGGCATCACCTTCATCCTCGGTCTGCTCGACTGGACAGGGCTTGCGCGCGCGGTGCGCTCGAAACTGCTGTCGTTGCGCGAAGAGGACTACGTGCTTGCCGCACAGCTGATGGGCGCTGGAAGTACCCGCATCATCGGGCGGCACCTGATCCCCGGTTTCATGTCTCACCTGATTGCCAGCGCGACGCTGACAATCCCGGGCATGATCCTTGGCGAGACGACGCTGAGCTTCCTCGGCCTCGGGCTTCGCCCGCCGATCACAAGCTGGGGCGTTCTTCTCACAGAAGCGCGAAGCGTCAGCGCTATCGCACTTTATCCTTGGCTGCTGCTGCCGGTCGTGCCAGTGATATTCGTCATACTTGCCTTCAATTTCCTCGGTGATGGTCTTAGAGATGCGGCAGATCCATATAAATAGTGACTGCTGCGGCACGCCGCTTTGTCAGACACATCGTTGCCGGTAGGAGTTTCGGGCATGCCGCGACATCTGAATAATGCCCGCATTCTCATGTACAGCCATGACACGTTCGGGCTTGGCCACCTGCGGCGGTGCCGCACCATCGCTCATTCGCTGGTGGAGAATTACCGCGGCGTGCAGGTGCTGATCATTTCCGGCGCGACGATTGCCGGTGCCTTCGATTATCGCGCCCGGGTGGATTTCGTGAAGATCCCCAGCGTGATCAAGCTGCACAATGGCGATTACACGTCGATGGACCAGCATATCGATCTGGCCGAGACGCTGAAGATGCGCCATTCCAGCATTCGCCATACCGCCGAAAGCTTCGAGCCCGACATCTTCATCGTCGACAAGGAGCCGCTTGGCCTTCGCGGCGAAGTGGAGGACACGCTGGTCTATCTGAAGACCAAGGGCACACGTCTGGTGCTCGGCCTTCGCGACGTGATGGACGCGCCGCATCTGCTCAAGGCCGAATGGGAGCGTCACGATACGCTGCGCAAGATCGGCCAGCTCTATGACGACGTGTGGGTTTACGGCCCGCCGGAGTTTCATGATCCGCTCGAAGGGCTGGATGCGCCGGCATCCGTGCGCAAGAAGATGCATTTCGTCGGCTTCCTGCAGCGCAAGGTGACCTCCGGTGCCGTGCCGGAAACTGATGCGGACGAGGATTACCTGCTGGTGACGACCGGTGGCGGCGGCGATGGCGCAGACCTGGTGCGCGACGTGATTGCAGCCTATCAGGCCGATCCGGCGCTGACCTACAAGACGGTGATCGTGCTTGGGCCCTACATGCCGGCCGAGCAGCGCGCCGTGTTTACCGAAGCCTGCAAGGACGATCCGCGCCTTGAGGTGATCGAGTTCGACAACCGCATGGAAGACCGGATCGCCGGCGCCAAGGCGGTGATCGCCATGGGCGGCTACAACACCTATTGCGAGATCCTGTCATTCGACAAGCCGGCGCTGATCGTGCCGCGCACGCAGCCGCGCGAGGAACAGCTGATCCGTGCGACACGCGGCGCGGAGCTCGGTCTCGTCGACATGCTGTCTGCCGACGACAGTGCCGATGCCACGAAATTTGCAGCCGCGATCAAGGCGCTGTGGCAGCGCGACCCGCCCTCGGTGACGGCACCCGGCTTGCAGATGGAAGGCCTGCCACATATCGGCGAGATCGTCGAAGGCTGGATGAAGAACAAGGGACGCCACCTTGCGATTGCGCAAGGGTAAGACGCCCTCTCTCGACCTGACGCAGTGTCGCCGCCAAACGGCCCGGGTGCAAACCCGCTGCGCATTTCTGCTGGAACTGCTTTGACATGACCAACAAGACCATCGTCGTGCTGCTGAAAGGTTATCCGCGGCTCTCGGAAACGTTTATCGCCCAGGAACTGCTAGGGCTGGAACGGGCAGGCTTTGCCCTGAAGCTGGTGGCCATGCGCCGCCCGACCGACAAGAAGCGGCATCCGGTGCATGACGAGATCAGGGCGCCGGTGAGCTACCTGCCGGAATACCTGCACGAGGAGCCGGTGCGGGTGGCAAAGGCGCTCATGAAGGTCGCGACGCTGCCGGGCTTCGGCTCCGCGCTCAAGGCGTTCCTGCGCGACCTGCCGCGCGATTTCTCGCGCAACCGCTTCCGGCGTTTCGGACAGGCTGCGGTTCTGGTAGCGGAATGGCCTGACGATGCGGGCTGGCTGCATGTGCATTTCATCCACACGCCGGCAGCCGTTGCCCGCTATGCAAGCCGGATGAGCGGCACCCCGTTTACCGTTTCGGCGCATGCCAAGGATATCTGGACGTCCGAGCCCTGGGATCTCTCCGACAAGCTCGACGAGGCTGATTGGACGGTCACCTGCACCAAGGCGGGCCATGAGCGGCTGCAGAGCCTTTCGGCCCGCCACAACGTGCATCTGAGCTATCACGGGCTGGATCTTGACCGGTTCCCGCATTTTGCAGGTACCCGCCCTGCCCGCGACGGGCGCGACCCGGATGATCCGGTGAGGATCGTCAGCGTCGGCCGGGCGGTGAAGAAGAAGGGCTATGATACGCTTCTGAGGGCACTGGCGCTGCTTCCCAAAGAGCTTGCCTGGCGCTTTACCCATATCGGCGGCGGCGATGAGCTTTCTCCCCTGAAGGCACTTGCCGAAGACCTTTCGATCGCATCCCGCATCACCTGGAAGGGTGCGCTGGACCAGCGCGAGGTGCTCGACCATTACCGCGACAGCGACCTTTTCTCGCTCGCCTGCCGGATCACCGCCGACGGCGATCGCGACGGCCTGCCCAACGTGATGGTGGAGGCCGCAAGCCAGAACCTTGCCGTGGTGGCGACCAATATTTCAGGCATTACCGAACTTTTCGTCGATGGGGAAAACGGACTGCTGGTTGCGCCGGAAGATCCGGTGGCGCTGGCGGCAGCGCTCGAAAAAGCGATCCGCGAACCTGACCTTCGCCAGCGCCTGGGTCAGGCCGCCGAGGCGAAGGTGCGCCACGACTTCGACCACCATACCAGCATTGCCGACCTCAAGCGGCTGTTCACCAAGAGCTTTGCAAGCCTGGAGACCCACCGATGAACAACGGTACCTCGATCGGCAAGGGCCGGCGCGTCCTGTTCTATGTGCAGCACCTGCTGGGTATCGGCCATATCGTTCGGGCAAGCCGCGTTGCCACGGCACTGCAGAGCGCCGGGTTCGACGTGACGCTGGTGACGGGTGGCACGCCGGTGAAAGGCTTTCCGCCTGCAGGCATGGCGCATGTGCAGCTGCCGCCGGTGGTCGCCTCCAATAGCGGATTTTCATCGCTTAGCGATGCCACGACCGGCGAGCCAGTGGACGAGGCTTTCCAGGCCCATCGCACCGGCCTGCTGCTCGATCTCTTTCACGACCTGAAGCCTGATGTGGTTATCACCGAGGCCTTTCCCTTCGGTCGCCGGCAGATGCGGTTCGAACTTCTGCCGCTGCTGGACGCGATCAGGTCTGCCGAGCCAAATCCGCTGCTTCTTGCCTCCGTGCGCGACATTCTGCAGGAGAACCGCAAATCCGGCCGCGACGACGAGACGATTGCCCTGATGCGCGATCATTTCGACGGCGTGCTGGTGCATGGCGATGCGGGCTTCGTGAAGCTTGAGGAGACGTTTCGCAGGGCGTCGGAATTTGCGGGCAAGATCCATTATACCGGCCTCGTCGCACCCAACACGCCCACCCCCTCGCCCGACCGGTTCGACGTGCTGGTATCCGCCGGCGGCGGCGCCGTCGGTGCGGGGCTGATCGGCGCGGCCCTGGAAGCCGAGCGCATTCTCAACGACGGCCGCAGCTGGTGCGTCATCACCGGGCCCAATCTTCCCGCGGAGGATTTCGACCGTATTTCGGCAGAGGCCGGCTCCCGCGTGACGGTCATCCGTTTCCGCCCCGACTTCCCGTCGCTTCTGGCAAATGCCCAAATCTCTGTCTCGCAGGCCGGCTACAACACCGTCTGCGACCTGTTCCGCACCACCTGCCGGCCAGTCCTCATCCCGTTCGCGACCGGCGGCGAGACCGAACAGACCGCCCGCGCCGAAAAGCTCAAAGCGCTGGGACTTGCGGAAGTGGTGGATGAGGCTTCGCTGACCGGTGAAGCGCTGGCAGAGGCCATCCAGAAGGCGAGCGAGGTCACGGGCTTTCGGGAGCTGCCGTTTTCTCTGGATGGTGCGGAGAGGTCGGCGGAGATTGTGGCGGGGATGCTGGATGGGCGTGGATGAAACGCGCTCTTGTGAAGTGAGATTTTTCGGGAAGGAGCCTCGCGGGACAAGGGTCAAACTGGTCGGAGTGAGAGGATTTGAACCTCCGACCCCGTCGTCCCGAACGACGTGCGCTACCAGGCTGCGCTACACTCCGTGACCAGTGGCGCCTCTATAAACCGGCATTTTCCGTTGCACAAGCGTGTGCTTTGAAAAAATATGAGGTCTCGTGCAGGCCTGATCACCGCTTCAAACACCTCGAGAACAAGGCGTTGCAAAAAAGCGGCTCGGATGAAAATTGAGAGCTGTTTGGAAAGATGATGTCGCGACAGGCAGCGGAAATCTGTTAGTGCGAGATCAAAGCTTTGCCCATCTCAAAAGCCCTGCCTGGCAGGCATTGTCTGGGGCGATCACCACATGCAAGAGGATTTGTTGAAGATTATGAGCCGCCGCCTGTTCCCCTTGACCGCCGTTCTCGCGGTAGCGCTTTCTGCATGCACCACTGTCAGCGTTGCCAGCAGCCCGATCAACACCTACTGGACCGGCCGTTCGGCTGGCGAGTTCTTCGCCAAGTTCAGCCCGCCCTTGAGCGATGTCGATAGCGGCAGCTCGACAATCTACAACTGGCGCGGCGGCTATACCCGCATCAAGCTTGCAAACGGCAAATCGGTGAGCGTCAGCTGCTCGGCCAAGGTCACCGTTTCCGAAAGCTACACGATCCGTGACATCACCATCACCGCAGATCGTCCCGGCTCCACTGGCCCAAGCTATTGCGAAGAACTGCTGCTGCCGAAGAAGTAAATGGAACGGGCATCGCCGTCACTCGGCGATGCCCGCTCAACGGCTCTCCCCATCGAGGGGATAGAGGATCCGTCCGAGGCGTCTCAGCCACGGATTGGATAGCTCGCGGAAGAACAGGATCGGGTTCCGGCGGAAATCGCGCGCATCCTGCTCTGACCCCGCCAGTTTGATCAACCAAGCAATCGGCACGGTCAGCAGATGCCGCCAGCCGAACAGGCCATAGGCGCCCCGCATCTCGAAGCCCGGCCGCGCCGGCATCGGTACTTGCCTGATTTGAGTTTCCGGCATGCCCTTTTCGCGCCACTGGAGCGCCAGCGCCAGACAGGTTTCGAAATCGATCTGGGTTCCATCGACCGGATTAAAATAGCGCGGATAGAAAAGATAGGCCGCGGCGAACAGCTGTTCGATAGTAAGCTTGCGGCCCCGCCGCGGGTTCGGCTGCCGATCGTCGGTCAGGCCCCACCCGGCATAGAACGGACATCCGGCCACCGTCACGGGAATGCCCCGCAGCAGCGCTTCGAAGCCTGCGAGCGACGTGATGGAGTAGACATGATCGGCGCGCGCGAGAAGCTCCGGGAGCGACACCGGCGCGAAGACAATTGTTGCGAGATGGGCGACGTCGGACGGATCGGACCGCTGCGCCCGGACACCGTTCAGAACATCGGGATGCGGCTTGTAAAGGATTTCGGCATCCGGGTTTTCCGTGGCTGCCAACCGCACGAGGTCGTTGTTGGTAAACGGACGATCGCAACCGAAGCGGATCGACGCGTCGTCCTCCACCTGGCCGATAACAAGGATGCGACGTTGCGCCTGCACCACAGAATCGGCCGGTACAGCCTTTACCGCCAGGACATCTGCTCCTGCGCCTTGTCGGGAAGCGGAATTGTATTTGCTGAGGCCGGACCGGAGCAGAAGATCGATGCCGGCCCTTGCCCGCTCCATCAGATCAGGGTCGGCATCGAAATCATAGCTGCTCAGGATACCTTCGAGATCGGAGGGCTGGCGGCTGTCGAAATAGGGCGTGCGGCTATCAAGTGTGAGCGAGAACGGCAGGCTCTTGCTGGCATTGCCGACCAGCGAGCGGATAAACCCGTCTTCCAGAAACACGACCTGGATATGGTTGGAATGCGCGAATTCCAGGATGGTATCCGAGACATTCCGGCTCCAGACCAGCAGGGTCGCGCCGGGTGTTGCAAGAATGGCATCCTGCCAGTCGCGCATAAACGTCCGGTCATTCAGGTAAAGCGGCAGGTACCGAAACTCCGTTTCCGGAAAATACGCCTCCAGCATCGCCCGCTTCCAGCGCCGGATATGCACCGCAAACACGGATCGTCCACTAAGGTCCAGCGCTCCAGCGGCAATCATCCTCGATTGGGTTCCTTCGTTGGGTGTGTTGGTGTTGGTGCGATGGGTAAGGTCTACGGGAATGGTTGGTGGAGGTCATTAGGTCAGCAGGGATCGCTGGCACGCCTTTCAATCGGCATGATTCGAACCACTGGCGTATTCCCTTCAAATGACATATTTTAGGTGCAAGAACATGCCCTGCGGCGGCGTGGCAAGTCCAGTTTCAACCCGCGAGCAAATCACGAGGTCGTTTGTACTACTTTACGTCCCACTTGCGCGTCGTGACAGCTCTCGTAATCCGAGAGATGTCGACCCGGTTCGGAAAGAACCCGGGCGGATACCTGTGGGCGCTGCTTGAGCCTATCGCCTATATCGCGTTCATGTCGCTGATCTTCATGGCGATCGCGCACAAGCCTGCACTGGGAACCAGTTTCCCACTGTTCTTTGCCAGCGGCTTTGTCTGTTTCCAGTTTTATGCGGCAATGGCCGGCTATCTAAACAGCGCCGTCAATGCCAACCGGCCGTTGCTGAGCTATCCAAATGTTGCTCCGATCGACACGATCGCGGCCCGCTTCTCGTTGCAGTTCTGCACGACCTGCGTGGTTGCGATTTGCATCATTGCACCGCTGATCATGCAGCTGAAAACAACGCCGACGATCCGGTTGTCACCGATCCTGACAGCGATTAGCCTCGGCAGCCTCATCGCGCTCGGGCTCGCGCTCGCCAACAATGTGCTGTTCCAGCGATTTCCACTGTACGACAAGATTTTCGGCATCGTCAGCCGGCCGCTGTTCCTGATCTCAGGGATTTTTTACCTACCGGATTCCCTGCCACCCGTGGCGCGTGATGCCATTCTGATCAACCCGATTGCACATCTTGTCATGCTGTTTCGGACCGGACTCTATCCAGAATATCGGGCGATAGGCTTCGATCTGGACTATCTCCTCCGCGTCACGACCGTCTTGCTGTTCGCAGGCATGGCGATATTCACCATTTCGAGAGGCGTGTTGAGAGCACGATGATAAAGCTGGACAAGGCCACGAAACGTGTCCGGATGAAGGGCGTTTCGAAGACGATCATAGACAATGCGAGCATTGTGATCCCGCGTGGCAAGAGCGTGGGACTGCTCGGCCGCAACGGCGCCGGAAAATCGACCCTGCTGCAGATCATCGCCGGGACGCTGGATCTCGACTCTGGCAAGGTCACCCGGCAGGGGAAAATTTCGTGGCCGCTTGGGTTCGCGGGCAGCTTCCAGGGCAATCTTTCCGGCGAACAGAATGTCCGCTTCGTTGCGAGGATCTACGGGGTCGATACGGAAGAACTGGTGGCCTATGTCGCAGAATTCGCCGAGCTCGGCTCCTTTTTCCAGGCGCCGGTGCGCACGTATTCATCGGGCATGAAAGCCCGCCTCGCGTTCGGCGTCAGCATGGGCGTCAAATTCGATTATTATCTCGTCGACGAGATAACTGCGGTTGGAGATACGAATTTTAAACGGAAATCGAAGGAAACATTCAAGGAGCGTTTGAGCGCTTCAGATGTTATCATGGTTTCCCATAGTGCTGGCACGCTTCGGGATTACTGCGAGACCGGAATCGTGCTGGAAGACGGCAAGCTGACGTATTATGATAAACTTGAAGACGCCATCACGGTGCACGAAAACAATATGAAGAGGCATTGAGGTTGGACAACGCGCAACAGAAGATCGCCGGTGCAGGCGACAACAGGATCGAACCCGAGCTGCGCCAGCCGCGACCGGTGCCGAAGAACCTGGTTCTCCTTCAGGGACTGCTGGAACGCCCGCTCAAAGCTCCTGCCACCCCTGTTCCGCCATCGGAGCCGGAAGTCGTTGCACCCGAGCCGAGTTCAGATGCGGTCTCGACGAGTGCCGCTGTCGGCAAGACGCGCCTGCTGAAAACAAGACATTTCGTGATTGGCGCCAGCTTTGTTCTAGCGGTTGCTGTCCCGACGGCCTTGAGCTCGCTCTATATGGCGTTCGTAGCGGCAGACCAGTATCACAGTTCATCGTCATTTTCTGTGCGCAGCATCGAGTCGGCCCAAGCTTCCGACCTGATGGGCATATTTGGACAGGCATCAAGCGGCAGCACGATCTCGGACTCCTACGTTCTCCTCGACTTCATCCTGAGCGAGCGCATGGTGCAGGCCATCGACGAGGCGTTCGGAATAGACAAGATCTTTGCGCCACGAGGATCCGACTTTTTCTACGGCATTTCGAAGGATGCGCCGATCGAGGACAAGCTAGACTACTGGCGCAATATGATCAGCGTCAATCTCGATCATACATCCGGTATCATGAACCTTCAGGTTAAGGCGTTTTCGGCCGAGGATTCGCAGCAGATTGCCGATTTCGTGATCACCCAGAGCGAGAAGCTCGTGAACGAGCTTTCCCTTTACGGCCGTACCGAAGTCCTGAAAGTGGCGCAGGAGGAAGTTAGCACGGCGGAAAACAGGCTTGCCGGCGCCAGAGAAGCCCTGCGCGACTACCGTGACTCGTCCCAGGAAGCTGATCCGGTCGAAGGTGCAAAGCTTGCTGCGCAGTTGATCGGCTCGCTTGAACAGCAACTCGTCCAGTTGCGCACGGACCTGTCCACAGCATTGACACAGTTGAGCGAAAACACGCCGCGCGTCCGAGTGCTGCGGTCGCAGATCACCAGCCTCGAATCCCAGCTTAACCGGGAACGGCAGCGTTTCGGTAGCGGTACCGCGGCCGGAAAGCAGGGCCGCAGTGCTACGGGCTCGGATGTTGCCGGTCGTATCCAGAAGTATGAGACACTGCAGACCAGTAGCGAATTTGCTGAACGTGCCTACACGTCATCGCTCGCCAGCCTCGAGAAGGCGCGGCTCGATGCAAACGCGAAGCAGCGCTACTTGGCCGTCTTCATTCGTCCAAGCCTCTCGGAAATGGCGCAGTATCCGTCCCGCGTACTGAACTCATTCCTGGTTCTGATCGGCAGCTTGCTTCTGTGGGGCGTGGTGGTGATGGGGTATTACAACATCCGCGACAGGAACTAGGCCTCGCCTATTCCCTAAATACGGCTGAAGCCGCGACGCCAATCATCGATGCCGTCTTCCCTTGGAAGGCGGCATTTTTCGTCATGGCACCGCGGAGAGCTCTCAATCGTAACCATCTGCCGACCGGCTTCTCTGCAGGCCGCAGGTCGCGCGGTCTGCGATCAGGCAGCGCACAACTTACGAGGCGTTTGGCAGAGGTAGTGATGGGGAATACGGGCTCGCAGCAGCCCTTTACGGGCCAGGCACTGCCCTAGGCGTAACTCTATGAAGCAACAGCGCTCCGCCGTCGCAGTGGCCCTTGAAGATACCGTCGAAATCCCTTGGGAGGGCTCCGGCGGCTGCGGGCTACAAGTCCTCCAGCAAGCGCTGGCCCTGATACGCCGTGCTGATCGGCGCGCTGATGATGCGCAGGAACTTCGTGAAGTCGACCGAGAAATGGCGTGCCGCGTAGATGACGTCGCGGTTCTTGACCGGGAACGTCTGGCCGACGATCAGGCTGTCGGGCTTGCTCATGTCGAACCTGTAGACGATCGGGTAACGTCCGTCTCTGTTGAGCTTCATTCCCTTGCGCAACATGGCATTGAGGCGTGCAGGACCGAGCAGGCTCTGAACGACTTCCTGTTCCTCGTAGCGGAACAGGAAGTAACCGCTGCCATTGACCGACGCGTCGTCGCCGCCGCCGCCCATCGCAACTGCTTCAAGAAGGTTCAGGTCGTTCGCGCCGAATTCCTTGCGACTGTTGCCCTTGATCGCGCCCAGAAGCGTGAAGGTGCGCGAATCATGCGACAGGAAGATCTGGTCGCCCGGCTGGACGAAAATGTTCTCGTTCGGATTGTCGATGATCGATTTAAGAAGCACCGTGCCAGTGCGCTTGCCGCGCACAAGCGTGACATATGTTTCATAGGGCTGCGCCGTTGCGCCGCCGGCCTTGGCGATGACATCCGTGATATGGTCGCCACTGAGGCCGATAGGGGTCTGCGACGACTTCGCCACCGCGCCTGATACCGTCACAGAGCGTGAAGGCGTGTCTGCGCTTGTCACGATGACATCCGGCTCGACTGCCTTGCTCTGGAGCGCCGTGAGAATGGACTGGCGAGCTTCCTCAAGCGTCTTGCCTGCGAACCGCACCTGGCCGACATAAGGGATCGCGGCCTTGCCATCCGGCTGGACGACCAGCTCGATAGGGGTCTGCTTCGACTCGCGTGTCGAGAACAGGCCATCTGCACCGGCCTCGAAGATCGTCACGCGCAACTGGTCGCCGATGCCGATCACGGCACGGCCACCGCCGCCGCCAAATCCAAATCGACGCTTCAACGCGGTCGAGACATAATCGGAGATAAGGCGTGCGGAACGGCTGTCCACGTCGACAACGTCAAAGACCTCGGCATTCGGACGATTCAACTCGGCTGCGGACTGACCGCCCTCGGTCGTGATTGCCGACGCCAAAGGCCCCTGCCCCGGAACGGCCTGACATCCCGTCAAAGCCACGCAGAACACGACTGCAGTCATTCGCAACAAATCAAGTACTCCAGATTCCGAAGTCGATGGCCGACACGACGCAAGGCCGGTGTCGCGCAAGGACGCCCCTTGAAAGCACACTGCGCCTTCAACAACAAGTGGACAGCCACCTACCCTTGCCAAATTTAGGATCGGTGCGGTTTTACGGTCTCAGTTAACCACCTCAACCGTTTCCAGACGCTAGGCTTCGGCGGTTAAAGCAAGGCTAAGGAATTTGGTTAAGACATCAAGGCCGCTGCGCCTATGTGCCAGTCGAGAACATCGCGGGGCGTGGGAGCGCTCCCGCTTCCAGCAGCCGCGCACCACGGTGTCACTGCACCCATTCTTATCCGCATACCGAATGCCATTGCCATTGCCATTGCCATTGCCATTGCCATTGCTGCGAAGAACCGCCTTTCCAAAATGCTGCAAGCGCGCCCTAGCGAAAGTTGACCTGCGTCAATTGAGGGGAAACTACGGAGCGTCTGGGAGCAACCTCTTAAGGCTGCACTCATATCTTCTTCATCAACGCAAGAAGAGAGGGCATCATGAGTGTAGCCAAGCTCCAGTACGGGGACCGTTTCGGTGACGACGTAAAGAAAATCTCGCGCACGGCGTTGTCCGCCTCAAGTTCTAGCGATGCTGCGCTCCCATCAGCGAAATACACACGCTGGTTTCATGGCGAAGCGGGCGAGCCGGAACCGATGGCAACCTCAGCCAAAAAGTTTCGACGGCTCGCCGCAGACATGGTTCTTTCAGAAGTCATCGCTGTCACGAAGGAGAACCTGTCGATCCTCGGCGACGATGCCAATCACCTCTTCGCCTCTTCGCTTCCGACAGGGCACCGGATGCGCAAGGCAATTCGTGCGTCGATTCTGCAGTCTGTCCCGCATCTTGGAGCCTGCAAGTTCGGGGAAGTCGTAACCGAGCACGGCCCCAACGCCATCGCCGTCACGCAGATGTTCATCGCGAATTTCGACGGCGAGATCAACACGTCCGCAGGCGGCACAGATCTTTACAAGCCGCGAAGCCAGGACTTCGACCAGATGTTCTTCGGCCTCCACGTACTCCTCGACCGCAATGGCAATTTTCTAGGCTTCAATCACCGGCTCGGCGAAAATGGTCTGGCCTTCCAGACCAAGAATATCTCCACTGCCCTCTACAATGTCGCATCGACAAGTACCGGATTGTCGCTTGAGGCTCTCCGGGAAAGAGCTGCCATCAATCGGGTTGTAAACCGGTAACCGAGAGCGTTTCCCAGCGAGAGTAAATCATCCTGCCGGCGCAGGATTTCGGACAGGCAAGGCGAAGGGCATATCTGTGGGTACGTCAAAGCCGATCGGCTTTGATCCTGGCGAAAGGCTGCCCGGCCCATCGGGTTGGCTGGATCGGGAGGCCTGAGCGCCCGGCCGACTTGACCGTCGAATGTGGCTACGACGGGCGCCGACCGGGCAACCATCTGCAATCGTTCGAGGCAGCAGAATGCTTCAATCTTGCCAGGAAACGCTCTAGGGGTTCTCTCTTTCCCTATGACCAATCTGCGTGGCGACGAGCTTTGCCACCAAGTGCACGAGGTTCTTGGCTTCGAACCGACCCTTCAGCTTGTCGATGCGATGCTCGATCGTCCTTGGCGAGAGGTGAAGGTCTTCGGCGATTTCCTTGGTCGTCTGCCCCTCGATCAGCAGCTGGATGATGTTGTCATCCGTCATGTCGGTCTTTGCTTCTTTCGACGGCGGAATAAAGAACCGCCCTTCGACCAGACTGATACACCAGTTCGGCCTTCCCTCGCACTTTTGAGGAAGCAGCAGTCGCTCGTAGCCGATCCTGACCCCGAGAACCTTCGTTCTGACAAGCTCAAGCGTCGGGCGCCCGACCTGCAGACAGCGGGAATAGGTTGGGATGATGGCCTCATCGACGAAGCCTCGATCGAGATCTCGAAGGTTGGCATCGGGAAATTGCAGCCTCAATTGACCAAGCAAATGGCTCTTGAACCCAAAGTCCCTCACCCGCCGAAACCGCCAGTCATACGGGTCTTCGTCTCCCGTTGCGACAACGGACAGCGCCATCTTGATGGAGAGGCTGGAGACGAAGCTAGAATACACGCTTTCCGGGTCTGCCATCTCGCCCGACCGCAGCCAAACATCGATAAGGCTTTGAGAGATTGTATTGAATGAACTCATTAATGCGACACAAGAACCAATTTCTTCCTGTTCGCATATGCAACTCTCAAGGGTTTCAAAAGAATTACATTCGTCTAAAATAAACTACGTCGTCAGTTATGGAAAACACGGGAGACCACAGGATCTGAGGACCATATGCGGCCAGGCGCTTCTCGGTCACTTGTTGGAGGGTTTGCACGAAACGTGATGCGTTGGCTGGGGCGCCAGGATTCGAACCTGGGATGCCGGTACCAAAAACCGGAGCCTTACCGCTTGGCGACGCCCCAACAGGTCGGGGGCAAATCATTGCTGGCCCGGACCGGAAGTGGCCTTGCTCTAGCAAAGCTTTGCCGCCCTCTCAACGGCAAAATTCGGGATTGTCACGAATAAACGCGGGGTTTCGGGTTTACGGGCGTTGATCGGGTGCTAAACCTCGGGGAGATGACAACAAGCGCCCTTGGCGGCAGGACAGTTTTTGAGCATGCCGGACGACCTTGATTTCGATCTGACCTTTTCGCCCTCCTATGGCGTGCCCGTGACGATCGCGGCAGGGGTGCAGCGGTTGACGGTGAATAATCCCTCGCCGTTTACCTTTCATGGCACCAACAGCTATATCGTCGGGACATCGTCGGTCGCCGTGATCGATCCGGGGCCGGAGGACGAGGCGCATTTTCAGGCGCTGTTGGCGGCGCTCGACGGGCGGCGTGTCAGTCATATCTTCGTCAGCCATACGCATCGCGACCACTCGCCGCTGGCACGGCGGCTGAGCCAAGCGACCGGAGCGCTGACGGTGGCGCAGGGGCCGCACCGGGCGTCCCGTTCCCTGCACGCGGGCGAGATCAATCCACTCGCTGAAAGCGCTGATACCGATTTCGTGCCCGATATCGCGGCCGGTGATGGTGAGAGGATCGAGGGCGACGGGTGGGCGCTGACCGTCCTCCATACACCCGGCCATACCGCCAACCACTGCGCCTTCGCGCTGGAAAATTCCGGCATCCTGTTTTCTGCCGACCACGTGATGGCCTGGGCGACGACGATCGTTGCGCCGCCGGATGGATCCATGGCGGATTTCATGGCGTCGGTCGAAAAGCTTCTGGCGCGCGGGGACGAAGACCGGATCTTCTTTCCAGGGCACGGCGGACCGGTGACGGAGCCCGCCTCTTTTCTGCGCGGCCTGCGGACGCACCGGCGGATGCGCGAGCGTGCGGTGCTGGAGCGGATCCGCGCCGGCGACCGGTTGATCCCGGATATGGTGACGGCGATCTATGCGCGGACGGATCCGCGGCTGCATGGTGCGGCCGCCCTTTCGGTGCTGGCGCATCTGGAAGACCTGATTGGCAAGGGACAGGTTGCAACCGACGGACCGCCATCGCTTTCAGGCATCTATACGCTGGCTTGACGGGCGCTTAGCCGCCGGTGATGCCGAGCAGTTCGGTATCGAGACGATCGAGGAAATCCTGGGCAATCTCAGCCCCGAGGCCGAGATCATGCGGGCCGAAGCGCGAGACGACGCGCAGATCGACGGAGGTCGTCTCGGCATCTTCACGCAACCGGATCACGATATCGAAGCGCAGGCCGAGCACCAGCGTGCGGGTCTCGCCCTGAAGCAGCACATCGCCGGCGGTGCCGATCGTCGGCTCGAGCGTGAGTTCAGGCCGGCGCAGCGGCACCGGCGCCACATCCGGCACCGGCGCCTGCTCGTCGCGGGGCGCGGCACGGGTGAGGATGTCGGGCTCCACCAGCTCCAGCCCCTCTGTCTTGACGATGCCGATCCGGGCGGACTGTAGCGCCTTCTGGACGCCTTCGTAGACGCGGTCGACGGCCCCTTCGTAACGTCGTCCGGTGAGGCGCGGATAGGCGGCAAACTGCGCGCGGCGCTCAGTGGGCGTGACCATCGGCGGGCGCTGCGGCAGGAAGCGCTGGTCGGCTGTCGGTTCGAAGACGAAGGCAGGCGGATCGGCGATATCGGTGGAGATGTCGTAAAGCGGCGGCAGCGTGAGATAGGACACGGTTCCCATCACCACGACGGCAAGCGGGACGGCTGCAAACACCAGCCCGTGTGCAGCAGCAACGCCTCCTCTTGCACCGACACTCCAGAGCCGCGCGAGACCCAGCAGCGACAGCGGTACCGAGGCAGCCGCGATGGCTGCGGAACACAGCACAAGTGCCACGAAATCCGGCTCGTTCAGCGGCCCGAACCGATGCGCGACGGCTGCAACCACGAATAGAAGAAAAGCGCAGAAGCCGAGCCTGCGCCCGAAATAGGCGGCGCGGGAAACGGGCCGGACAAAGCGGACGGTCATTGTGTGAAAGCGGCTCCATGCAAAGTCTCGTTCCTTCTGTAGAACAGCGCGGCGGGGAATGGAATCCTTGCAGATTATTAGTCGCGGATCACCTGGCTTTCCGTCACCTTCCCAGATTGAGACAGGCGCACCACGAGCCATTCGGAGTCGATGGACAAGAAGCCGCGTTCATCGCCGAGGTGATAAACGAGATCATAGTCCGTAAACTTGGCTGTGGGTGGTGGCTGTCCGAGTTTCGCCAGGACCTCGCCACGGCTCAAGCCTTCCAATGCGCCTGTCATCACGAGTCAGTCAGCCATGCGGTGGCGTTTGGAAAAGCGGTCGTGCGGATCGTCATCTGCAGCGTGCCACCAAGCCTGCACAAAAGGAAATGGAACGCTGGTTATCTTGTAGACCGCGAATAGGGCGGCGATGATCGCCCACGCAACAATGCCTACCTTCTTCATTCGGTCACACGAGTGCCGGGCCAATCCAACCTCCACTGGTGACAGGCTTTGACATGTCTGGAGCATTGCGTCGTTATAGGTTTGGTACCGAGTTGGGATCCGCGAAAGCGACCTCCGGATGCCGCAGCCAAGATCTGGAGCCTATCATGCGTCTTGCCCTTCTCGCTACACTGGCCGTCATCGGAACGGCACTCACTTCCTGCCAGACAATCACACCGGAGGAGCGGCGGGCGGCGGATCAGCAGTCCTGCGCGCGCTTTGGGTTCCGTCCCGGGACCGATTCCATGGCGCGCTGCCTGCTCGACCTCGAGCTCGACCGCCGCGCCGAGCGACGCGCATGGCGGGCAGAAAGCGATGCGATGATGGGACGCCCGCCGATCGTGGTGACGCGGCCGGTTTATATTCACCGCCACTGACCGGTCAGCCCTTCGTCCGCTCGATCGCTGCCTGGGCGGCGGCGAGCCTTGCGATGGGCACGCGGAAGGGGGAGCAGGAGACGTAGTCGAGATCGGCGTTTTCGCAGAAGCGGATCGAGGCCGGGTCGCCGCCGTGTTCCCCGCAAATGCCGAGTTTCAGGTCTGCCCTCGTCTTGCGGCCGCGCTCTGCTGCAAGCTGGATCAGTTCGCCGACGCCGTCGAAATCGAGCGAGATGAAGGGGTCGTGCTCGATAATGCCCTTGCGCTGATAGGTGGGAATGAAGGCCGCCGCGTCGTCGCGCGACATGCCGAAGGTGGTCTGGGTGAGGTCGTTGGTGCCGAAGGAGAAGAACTGCGCGGTTTCGGCGATCACATGGGCGCGCAGGGCGGCGCGCGGCAATTCGATCATCGTGCCCGCCAGATAGGCGATCGGGACGCCGGTTTCGCGGGCGACGTCTTTCGCCACCGCATCGATGACGCCCTTCACGTAATCCAGCTCCTTGCGCAGGCTGACCAGCGGCACGAGGATTTCGAGTTCGACCGGTTCTCCGGTGGTCTTTCCGGCTTCGACAGCCGCTTCGAAGATAGCGCGTGCCTGCATTTCGGCGATTTCCGGGTAGGAGATGGCAAGCCGGCAGCCGCGGTGGCCGAGCATCGGGTTGAACTCGTGCAGCGCATCGATGCGTCTTGCGAGGAAGGCCGGCGGCATGCCCATGGCGCGGGCGACGTCGTCGATCTCGGCCTCGGTCTTGGGCAGGAATTCATGCAGCGGCGGATCGAGCAGGCGGATCGTGACCGGCAGGCCGTGCATGATTTCGAACAATTCGGTGAAATCCGACCGCTGCATCGGCAGGAGCTTGCCGAGCGCTGCGCGCCGCGCCTTCTCGGTTTCCGCCAGGATCATCTCGCGCATGATGTGGATGCGGTCGCCTTCGAAGAACATGTGCTCGGTGCGGCAGAGACCGATGCCCTCCGCCCCGAACGAGCGGGCGGCGCGGGCATCCTGCGGCGTATCGGCATTGGTGCGCACGGTCATGCGCCGGGTCTTGTCGGCCCAGGCCATCAGCTTGCCGAAATCGCCAGACAGCGCGGGCTGGGTCATCGGCACGGAGCCCTTCAGCACCTGGCCGGAGGATCCGTCGATGGTGATGACTTCACCGCGCCTTAGGCTGACGCCGTTTGCGGCAAGAAGCACCTCGTTGCGCAGGTCGACGCGCATGGAGCCGGCACCGACGACGCATGGAATGCCCATGCCGCGGGCAACGACGGCCGCATGGCTGGTCATGCCGCCGCGGGTGGTCAGGATCGCCTCGGCGGCGTTCATGCCGTGGATGTCTTCCGGACTGGTCTCGATGCGCACGAGGATGACCTTGCGGCCTTCCTTGTCGGCTTCGACGGCCTCTTCGGCTGTGAACACGATCTCGCCGGTGGCAGCGCCCGGCGATGCGGGCAAGCCAGAACCGATCACGTGGCGTTCGACGCGCGGATCGATGGTCGGGTGCAGCAGCTGGTCGAGCGAGGGCGGATCGATGCGGCAGACGGCCTGGCTTTCGGTGATGACGCCTTCCTCGACCATGTCGACGGCGACTTTCATGGCGGCACGGGTGGTGCGCTTGGCGTTGCGTGTCTGCAGCATCCACAATTTGCCGCGCTCGATGGTGAATTCCACATCCTGCATGTCGCAGTAATGGGCTTCGAGCCGGTCGCAGATCGTGCGGAACTCGGCGAATGCCTGCGGCATCAGCTTTTCCATCGAGGGCTTGTCGGAACCGGAGGCGAGCCTGCCTTCCTCGGTGATCGATTGCGGTGTGCGGATGCCGGCGACCACATCCTCGCCCTGCGCATTGACGAGGAACTCGCCGTACAAGGCTTTCTCACCGGTCGACGGATTGCGGGTGAAGGCAACGCCTGTGGCCGATGTCGAGCCGAGGTTGCCGAACACCATGGCCTGGACATTGACCGCGGTTCCCCATTCCTCGGGGATCCGGTGCAGCATGCGGAAG
Organism: Rhizobium sp. PvP014; assembly: GCF_017876855.1. Taxonomy (NCBI): domain Bacteria; kingdom Pseudomonadati; phylum Pseudomonadota; class Alphaproteobacteria; order Hyphomicrobiales; family Rhizobiaceae; genus Rhizobium; species Rhizobium sp. PvP014. The sequence goes on along the minus strand of NZ_JAGIOT010000002.1, from coordinate 120,677 downwards.
GTTTGCGCGCGCGGGTTCATCCAGCTCGCGAACACGGCGGCGATCGCTTTCCAGAGTTGCTCGTGCGGATCCTGCGGGAAACCCGTTTCCAGTTCCTCCCCGATCAGCTGCTTGTAGAGCGAGACGAGGTGCTGCCAGTCGGCGGCGCAAAGTTCGGTATCGTATTCGTGGCCCAGCCGCGCCTTCTCGTCTTCGAGGATCTCCTCGAAGATCTCGTGGTCGAGGCCCATCACCACATCGGCATACATCTGGATAAAGCGGCGGTAACTGTCCCAGGCGAAGCGGGCATCGCCGGAATCTTCAGCGAGCGCCTGCACTGTCTGGTCGTTGAGGCCGAGATTGAGGACGGTGTCCATCATGCCGGGCATGGAGGCCCTGGCGCCGGAGCGGACGGAAAGAAGCAGCGGCTGCACGCCTGCGCCGAAACGGCGGCCGGTGATTGCTTCCATGGCGGCGATGCCATCGAGGACTTCGGCCTTCAGACCGTCGGGCAGCATGCGGGCGTTTTCGAAATAATGGGTACAGGCATCGCAGACGATCGTCAGTCCGGGCGGCACCGGCAGGCCGAGGCTTGCCATTTCCGCGAGGTTTGCGCCCTTGCCTCCAAGACGGATGCTGTCACCAGCGCCTCCTTCCGCCTTGCCATCGCCGAAGCGATAGACCCATTTCGCCATTTCGCATCTCCACCCAGTCTTCTCAAGCATTTACAGCGTTTATGATCGTTTGGGAATTATGCGTCAGGATTATGTTGCAGCGCAGCAAAATCGGTGAGTTGTCATGCCTGACAGGAAAGTGACGTGCGCATGGGCTAGCGCGTCTCTATAACGCCGCCGGAACCTTCAGGGCCTTCGATGACCATCACGAGACGGAATGCATTGAAACTGGCGGGTGTCGTGTCTGCGACGGCCGCCCTTAACGGCGCGCTGCTGGCGGAAGGAACGAGCGCGGCGATGGCTGCACCTGCCCTGCCCTTTGCCGTGACGACGCCTGTCCATGTGGATCAGGCGGCGCTTCGGGTGCGGGACCTCAAATCCATGACCGCCTACTACCAGGCCATGCTCGGGCTCGAGATTATCGAGCAGGATGATGTTTCCGGCGATCGCGTCGTGCTGGGTGCGGGGGGATCGCCGCTTCTGCATCTCGTCCGTTCGGCAGAGGCCGCCTTCGAGACGCCGGGGTCTGCCGGTCTGTTTCACATCGCCTACCTGATGCCGGACCGCGGCGATCTCGCCCGCTGGCTGGTGCATGTGGCGCAGCGGCAATTTCCGATCACAGGATTTGCCGATCACAGCGTCAGCGAGGCTGTCTATCTGACCGATCCCGAAGGAAACGGCGTCGAGGTCTACTGGGATAGGCCCCATGAAATGTGGACATGGAACGGCAATGTGGTGACGATGGGCACCGAGGCGCTCGACGTGGACGATATCGTCGCGACTACCGACATCAACCGCGACACCTACACAAAAGCGCCCGCCAACCTCAGGATCGGTCATATCCATCTGCGGGTCGGCGAGATCGACAAGGCGCGGGCCTTCTATGGCGATCTGATCGGCCTGTCATCGACCCGGGGCACCAGAGACGACTCGGGCTTCTTCTCGTCCGGCCATTACCATCACCACCTCGCCTTCAACACCTGGCAGAGCGCCGGTGCGGGAATGCGGGAAGAGACGCAAACCGGGCTCGACTGGTTCTCGCTGGAATTTGCAGAAAAGAGCGACCTGCTTGCGCTGAAGGACAAGCTGAAACAGGCGTCGGTTAGCTTCACGAGGGCTGTCGATCATATCGACATTCTCGACCCCTGGGGGACGAATGTGCGGCTGACGGGGCTGTAAGGACGCCTGCGGCGCGGATGTCGGAAAGAGATGAAAACGCTTTGCGGGGCCGGATCACATCGGCCCCGCAAAGCCTTCCGCACAGGACAGGAAAACCCGTGCGGGGGGTCTCTATATCGGCGGTACTTCGATGCTGAACTTGCGGCATCGAGGCACCACACGTCAATATGATTTTAGTTAAATTACACTACGCCGAGACGCTGATGTCCCATATGAGTAAATTGACGTAGGTAGAAATACGGAGGCCGCGACCGGTTGACCGGGAAAGCGCTGGCTCAGCTGGCTTCGCGCAAGAGTTCCGCCGTCTGCAGATCGACGGAGACCAGCTGCGAGACGCCCTGCTCTGCCATGGTGACGCCGAACAGGCGGTTCATGCGGGCCATGGTGATGGGGTTGTGGGTGATGATGATGAAGCGCGTCTCGGTCGACGCGGCCATCTCGTCCATCAGGTTGCAGTAACGCTCCACATTGTGGTCGTCGAGCGGTGCATCCACTTCGTCCAGCACGCAAATCGGTGCGGGATTGGTGAGGAAGACGGCAAAGATCAGCGCCATCGCCGTCAGTGCCTGCTCGCCACCGGACAGAAGCGTCATCGTCTGCGGCTTCTTGCCCGGCGGGCGGGCGAGGATTTCGAGGCCGGCTTCGAGCGGATCGTCGGATTCGATCAGCTGCAGTTCGGCTGTGCCGCCGTTGAAGAGGTGGGTAAACAGCCGCTGGAACTGCTTGTTGACCACGTCGAAGGCGGCCAGCATGCGTTCGCGGCCCTCGCGGTTGAGGCTCTGGATCGCGCCGCGCAGTTTGCGGATGGCGTCGATGATGTCGTCGCGCTCGTGGATCAGCGCGGCGAGCTTGTCGGAAAGCTCCTTCTGCTCTTCCTCGGCGCGCAGGTTGACGGCACCGAGCCGCTCGCGCTCCATCTTGAGCCGGTCGACTTCCCGTTCGATCTCGCGGATGTCAGGAAGCGTGGCGCCGGGCGCGATGCCGGCAATGCGCATCACGTCATGCGGCTCCACATTGAGTGCCTCGCGGATGCGCAGCTCGCCCTCGTGGCGCTTTTCGGCGGCGGAGACCAGACGCTCTTCGGCACGGCCGCGCTTTTCGCGGGCTTCGGCGAGTTCCGACAAGGCCGTGGCGGCGATACGGTCGGTTTCGCGCTGGCGGGTTTCGGCCTCGACCAGCCGATCGGAGGCGGCCTTGCGGGCAGCTTCCGCCTTTTGCAATTCGTTGATCAGTGCCCGGCGGCGCTCGTCGAATTCTTCAGGTGCTGCTTCGAGATCGACGATCTCGTCGCGCGCCTCTTCCTCGCGCTGGCGCAGGCTGCCGATATGATCGGCGGCGCTGGCGATGCGGGAGACCCAGGCGGCGCGTTCCTGGGCGATGGCGGCGATGCGGCGCTTGCGCACCTCGATCTCGCGGCTCTGGCCCTCAAAGGCTGCGCGCGCTTCGGCGAGACGGCCCCGATCGGTGGCGACAACGCTTTGCTGGTTCAACAGCTTGGCATCAATGGCGGAGAGATCCGGTGCGTCCTCGAGCTCGATGCGCGCATCTTCTTCCTGGACACCGAGATCCTCGATCTGGCCGGTCAGCTGGCTGACCGCTTCCGCAACCACATCGCGGCGACGGGTGAGATCGCCGGCTGCCCGTTCGGCTGCGGCAAGCGCATCGCGGGCATCGCTCAACTGGCGGGCGGCAAAACGGCTGCGGTCGCGCGCTTCGGCGAGCCGTTTTTCCTCAATCGAGATGGCGGTGCCGGCTTGCGCCAGCGCATCCTCGGTTTCCGAGAGGATATCGCGCGCCTCGTCGATCTCGCCTTCCAGCTCCGACAGACGGTTTTTCTGGGACAGGCGAAGGGCAGCCGCACCCGGCGCTTCGGAGCCCGAGATATGGCCATCCCAGCGATAGACGGCACCCTCTCGGGTCACGAGGCGCTGGCCAGGGCGCAGCAGCGGCATCAGCCCCTCGGCGTCGTCTTGCGAGATCACGCCGATCTGCCCGAGCCGGCGCGCCAGTTCCGGCGGCGCCGTGACATAGGTCGACAAGGGCAGCGCTCCCTCCGGCAGGCCGGGATCAGCGGCGCCGTCGCCATTGATCGACCAGTGGGCGGAGGCGGATGCATCGACAGGTGTTTCGAGATCATCGCCGAGGGCTGCACCAAGCGCTGCCTCATAGCCACGATCGACGCGGATCATTTCGGCAACGGGAACGAAGCCACCGGACAGGGCGCCGGCCGCCAGCATGCGCGAAATCGTGCGCTTTTCGGTTTCGAGCGCGTTCAGCGCCGATCGGGCAGATTCCACCGGGCCGCGGGCCATGAGTTCGTTCGAGCGCGCATGGGCGAGCGCCGACTCGACTTCTTCGGCCCCGATCGTCGCATCTTCGACGGCAATTTCGGCGGCTTCCACCGCGTCCTGCCGCTCGGCCGGGTTGTCGAGGCCATCAAGCTTTTGTCCGATCGCGTCGAGTTCGCCCGTCGCATCGGCCATCTGCCGGTCGAGGCGCTGGCGTCGTTCGGCGAGATCGCGGATCAGCCGGTCCAGCGCGTTGCGTCCGGCGGAAGCTTCGGCACGTTCGGCGGTCACCGCGGCAAACAGCTTTTCGCTGTCGGCAAGCGTTGCGGCAGCTGACTCGAAGTCCTCACGCAGGTCTTCGGCTTCCGCACCAGACTCCGCCAGCGTCTCAGTCAGCTCGGCTTCTTCGCCATCCAGCTTGTCGAGGAAAGCGGTGTTGTCGGCGGCAAGCTGTTCCTCGCGGCTTATGTCTTCGGCAAGCTGGGAGAGCCTTCGCGTCAGTTCGTCGCGACGGCGCAGCAGGCGGCCGGCTTCTTCCTCGAGCTGGCCGCGGGCGATCTGCAGGCGCTGCAGGGCGGCACCGGCCTTCGCCTCGTCCTCACGCAGTTCCGGCAATCGGAGGCTGGCAATGGCTTGTGCCTTTGCCGCTTCCATCTGCCCTTGCGCCTTTTCGGCGACGATATTGGTGGCCTGGTTGAGCGCGGTTTCGGCTTCCGCCTCCGCCTCGCGGGCCTGGACGAAGCGGATATGCAGAAGCATCGCCTCGCGGGCGCGGATATCGGCCGACAGCATGCGGAAACGGTTGGCCTGGCGGGCCTGGCGCTTCAGGCTCTCGATCTGGCTTTCCAGCTGGGCGACGACATCTTCCAGCCGCTCCAGATTGGTTTCGGCGGCGCGCAGGCGAAGTTCGGCCTCATGGCGGCGCGAATGCAGGCCGGAAATGCCGGCGGCTTCTTCGAGAAGCTGGCGGCGCGCCTGGGGCTTGGCATTGATCAGTTCGCCGATCCGCCCCTGTCCGACCATGGAGGGCGAGCGTGCGCCGGTCGAGGCATCCGCGAACAGGAGTTGCACATCCTTGGCGCGGGCTTCCTTGCCGTTGATGCGGTAGAGCGAGCCGTTCTCGCGCTCGATGCGGCGCGACACCTGGATCTCATCGGCATCGTTGAAGGCGGCGGGTGCCGTATGATCGGAATTGTCGAGATAGAGGCCGACTTCGGCGCTGTTTCGGGCCGGACGGTTGCCCGAGCCCGAAAAGATCACGTCGTCCATGCCGGACGCGCGCATGTTCTTGTAGGAGTTTTCGCCCATCACCCAGCGCAGCGCCTCGACAAGGTTGGACTTGCCGCAGCCATTGGGGCCGACCACGCCGGTCAGCCCTCGCTCGATGATGAATTCCGTCGGCTCGACGAAGGACTTGAAGCCCACGACGCGCAGCTTGTTGAATTTCATGCTGCGCCCTTTCTCCCGCCGACGGGTCCCCTACCCGCCGGGGTGGCGATCTTACAGAAGGCTGTCGAAAAGCTTCGACATGGAGTCAACCGTCATATCTCCGGAGTATTTCTTGCCGTTGATCAGGAAGGTCGGTGTGGAATTGACGCCGAATTCCTCGTTGCCCCGCTTAACGACGGTATTAATGTCGTCGAGAAGCTTCTGGTTCGTCAAGCAGGCTTCGAAACTCTGCTGTGAGTAACCTGCAAGCTTGACCGACTGCAGGAGGGCGCCGCGCACATCCTTGTCGGCAGGTGCCGCCCAGGCGCGCTGCTGCTTGAACAGCATCGACACCATCGGGTAATACTGCGCAGACGTTGCGAGTTCGGCCGGGTTCTGCGGGTTGCAGCGGGCCAGCATGAAGGCAGCGGTCGCGACCGGATCGAACGGGAATTCGCGGATGATGAAGCGAACCTTGCCAGTATCGATATAGTTCTTCTTGATCGTCTCGAACGTGGTGTTGTGGAAGTGTGCGCAATGCGGGCAGGTCATCGACATGTATTCGATGACGGTGACCTTGGCGTTTTCTTCGCCGAGCGCCATTTCCGGCAGGGTGCCAGGCTTCAGCGCCGCCGCCATATCCACATCGCCCTGCGATTCCGGAAGGGCCTGGGCAAAGGCGTCGGAGATGCCGAGCGGCAGCGACAGGCAAAGCGCCGTGACCGCCACTCCGCCGAGAAGCGCGCGTCTGGTGATGGTCTTATCGTTCAACTGCATGGAACACCCGTGTTCGAGATTTGAAAAAGTTTGATATTCCGTATCGTGGCGCCTTGGCCCCGACAAGCGGTGGAGTGTTAAATCCCTTCAAAGAATTGTGACGAAATGGCGGTGCGAGGGATAGTTCGGTGTATTCCTCGGCCTTTTCCGCTCTGTTGCGTCAGGATGCGTATGCTAGTCGGAGGGAAACGGGCCCTGCGATGAAAAGAGTTATTTCAGCCCAAGGACTTGGGCTGGCTGGATTCCTGTGACGAGCACAGGAATGAGAGTGGCGGGGGCCCTGGAACTCTCATTTGCGCTTCTGCTGGAGAACGGCGGTGCCGAGCCTGGCGACGGCTTTCTTCAGCGCATCGCTTTCGATCCCTTCCATCATGCCCTCCAGCCGTTTCGCCGCTTCGCCTTTGAGGGGCTGCAGTTTGCGCGGATGCTTGAACGTCTGAGACACCGGTTTTTGCACGATGCGGATCTGGCGCACCGCCGGAAAGCCGAAGAAGCCGTTGATGCGGGCGATCAGTTCGCCCTGGGCATGACCGAGGAACAGCGCGCGGGACCCTTCACAGGCGATGGTGAGGACACCAGGCTGGTGGCCTCCCTCGCTATAGCCATCGTTATAGCGCGACCAGGCGATCTTTTCCGGCCGCGTGCAATCGGCGAAATCCTCGCCGGCGATCGCGTCCCAGGAGCCGAGCAGCGAGGTGGATATGCCGGCGCGGCGGGCCAGCACCGGATCGATGATGCCGTTCGCCACTTCGGAGATCTGCAGCGCGCCTTTGCGGCGGAACGGAGGTTTCGGAGCATTCATCGCTGGATAACTGGCCGCCTGAGGTTGTGCCGTCCTTGATGCCGGCGCATTGACGCATACCTATAGGCCATTCCAGCGGCAAACGGCAAACGATGCTCCAGACGCTTCCCAAGACGACGAATTCGGCCGATGGCCCGACCCATGCGGAAAGGCTTCTCGCCTGGTACGATCGGCACCACCGCGAGCTGCCCTGGCGGATCAGCCCGACGGCTGCCAAAGCCGGGATCCGGCCCGACCCCTATCGCATATGGCTGTCGGAAGTGATGTTGCAGCAGACGACAGTGCAGGCGGTCAAACCGTATTTCGCAAAGTTTCTCGAGCGCTGGCCGAAGGTGACCGATCTTGCCGCAGCCCCTTCCGACGACGTGATGGCGGCCTGGGCGGGGCTTGGCTACTATGCCCGCGCCCGCAACCTGAAGAAATGCGCAGAAGCGGTTGCAGCCGATCATGGCGGGGTGTTTCCCGATACGGAAGACGGCCTGCGCGCCCTGCCCGGCATCGGCTACTATACGTCGGCCGCCGTTGCCGCGATCGCCTTCAACCGGCAATCGGCTGTGATGGACGGCAATGTCGAGCGGGTGATCTCGCGTCTCTATGCGATCGATGCACCGCTGCCGGGGTCCAAGCCCGCCATGAAGGCAAAGGTCGTGGAGCTGACGCCGGCTGACCGGCCGGGCGATTTTGCCCAGGCGATGATGGATCTCGGCGCGACGATCTGCACCCCGAAACGTCCCGCCTGCGCGCTCTGTCCGTTCCGGGACGACTGTCTGGCCTTGGCCGGCGACGACCCTGAGCGGTTTCCGGTGAAGGCCGCAAAGAAGGAAAAGCCGGTTCGCCAAGGCGCTGCCTTCGTGGCGGTGACGCCCGATGGCGAAGTGCTGCTGCGAAAGCGCATCGAGACCGGACTCTTGGGCGGCATGACGGAAGTGCCGACGACCGCCTGGACCGCGCGGCTAGATGGCGGCACGACGATCGATCACGCGCCGATCCCCTCTGCCGACTGGCAGGCCTGCGGCACGGTCATTCACGTCTTCACCCATTTCGAGCTGCGGCTTTCGATTTTTCGCGCGAAGGTGACCAAGGTGGCTGTGGACAATGGCTGGTGGGAACCGGTGGAAAGCCTGGAGAACCAGGCCTTGCCGACCGTCATGAAAAAAGCAATCGTCCAGGCTATACCACTCGCCTTCGCAAAAGCTCCAAACTGACAGCAGGAAACATCCTCTATGGCGGCCAAGATTGATCACATCGTTTTCGACATCGGCAAGGTTCTGATCCACTACGACCCCAACCTTCCCTATAGCCGCATCATTCCCGACGAGACCGAACGCAAGTGGTTCTTCGACAACGTCTGCACCCACGAATGGAACCTGGAACAGGACCGCGGCCGCAGCTGGAGCGAGGCCGAAGCGCTGCTGCTTGAACAGCATCCGCAACAGGAAGCCAATATCCGGGCCTTTCGCCAGCACTGGCACGAAATGGTGCCGCATGCCTATGACGGCTCGGTTGCCATCTTCGAGAGCCTGATCGAGAACGGCCGCGACGTGACCATGCTCACCAACTTCGCCGCCGACACATTCGTCGAAGCCCGCCGGAAATTCCCGTTTCTCGACAAGCCGCGCGGCGTCACGGTGTCGGGCGAGATCGGCCTGATCAAGCCGGATGTGGCAATCTACGAAAAGCACGCCCGCGATTTCAGCCTCACCCCCGAAGCCTCGATCTTCATCGACGACAGCTATCCCAACGTCGAAGGCGCGCGGGCAGCGGGCTGGCACGCTGTGCATTTCACGGATTCGGAAACGCTGCGGAAGGATTTGAGGGATCACGGTATCGAGGTGTGAGCGTTGGGGGTGGTAGCCGGTATGCTGACGATATAAGTTCCCGGCCCACCCACCTCGTTTTGCAATCGACCTCACGTTAAGACGGCACCCCTCATGGCAATACCATTCGCTCCCGTCGGCATTGATCACATCGTGTTTCTGATCGACGACATGAAACGCGCCCTCGCCTTCTACACTGACGTCCTAGGGTGCCGTCCTGGCTATTCCTATCCGGGACTGGGGATGGAGCAGGTGTGGTTCGGGTCGTCGTTGATCGTCTTGTGGGATGTAACTCACCCGGGCGGAACGAAAGCAGCGCCTCTGGTGACCGGTGGGCGCAATGTCGATCATGTCTGTCTTGCGACCAGCCCTTTCGACCATGACGAACTGCGGACGCATCTCGATAAGCACGGAGTCGAGATCGTCCAGGAAGCGTTTCATGGGGGTGCCCGGGGCATGGGGCACTCGTTCTACATCCATGACCCGTTTGGCAATAAGATCGAGATCAAGGGGCCTGCAGAATACCCGGATGGACGGCAGGCAACCTAGCCGGGTGATCGGCGGACGGGCCGAAACATTCTAGTTCGGAGGTGTTCAGGGTTACTCTGGTCAGAGCCTGCGTCGTTGCGGCCCCGAAATCAGTGCATTGCCCCATAAAAAAGATGACGCCCGGAGCCTTCAAACTCCGGGCGTCACATGATCCTCTTCCGGGACTAGAGGTACAAAACCGGAAGAGGAAGCTCGCGAGCTGACATGGGATCTGGTCCCGGGACTGGTGGCTCAGTCCGCTTTTGGCAGGCCGTTGCGAATGATGGTGCGAAGGTCGTCGATCGGTTTCAAGACGCCGGCCTCCTCGTAGTGCCAGAAGGTCCAGCCGTTGCAGGCATCAAAGCCCTGAACCTTGGCGCCGAGGCGATGGATCGATCCGGCGTCGCCGTTCGAGGTCAGCGTGCCGTCGGCGCGGATGATGGCGCTGTGTCGGCGGCGGGCGTCGGTGAGGATCTGGCCAGGCTTGACGAGACCGCTTTCGACCAGTGAATTGAAGGCGACACGCGGTTCGGCGCGCTTGCCGGTCATGACCGTCAGTTCCGTCTTGCCGAGCGGTTCGACCGAAGCGATGCGGGCGGATGCAGCGTCGATATAATCCTGCTCGCGTTCGATGCCGACGAAGTTGCGGCCGAGACGCTTGGCGACAGCACCCGTGGTGCCGGAACCGAAGAACGGGTCGAGCACGACATCGCCGGGCTTGGTGCAGGACATGATGATGCGGGCGAGCAGCGCTTCCGGCTTCTGGGTCGGATGAACCTTCTTGCCGTCGTCACCCTTCAGGCGTTCGCCGCCCGAGCAGATCGGAAACAGCCAGTCGGAGCGCATCTGCACGTCGTCGTTGGAGGCCTTCAAGGCTTCGTAGTTGAACGTGTAGCCCTTGGCCTTGGCATCGCGGCTGGCCCAGATCATCGTCTCGTGGGCGTTCTGGAACCTTCGGCCCTTGAAGTTCGGCATCGGGTTGGTCTTGCGCCAGACGATATCGTTGAGGAGCCAGAAATTCAGGTCCTGCATGATCGCGCCGACGCGGAAGATGTTGTGGTAGGAACCGATCACCCAGATCGTGCCGTTCGGCTTCAGCACGCGGCGGCAGGCAAGCAGCCAGGCGCGGGTGAAGGCATCATAGACCTGGAAGGACGCGAACTGGTCCCAGTCGTCATCGACGGCATCGACCAGGCTCTGGTCGGGGCGATGCAGGGCGCCGCCGAGCTGCAGGTTGTATGGCGGATCGGCAAAGATCGCATCGACCGATTTATCCGGCAGCGCCTCGAGGGCTGCCACGCAATCGCCCTTGATGATGGAGTTCATCCAGGCGTGAGGACGGGCCTGTTTCTGGAGGTCGATCAAAGGAAGGACTGCGGCCATGAGACACTCGCTACGCTGTACTGAACACGAATTTACTGACTGTTATGGTTACTCATTTTGGTTACCAAAGACTGAAGCCGGTGGCCTGTTTCTGGAAAAAAGCAAAATGATGGGAAGCGGCGCGAAGATGCGCTAGGCTACAACTCTTAAAAAAAGCAGAGGCGATCGAGAAGCTGAGACGGCAGGCCGACGCGATCAGGGCGCTCGGCGCGACCTCGCTTTATCTGTTCGGCTCGGTTGCCCGCGACGAAGCCGGACCCGACAGCGATCTCGATCTGTTTATCGATTATGACGAGAGCAAGAAGTTCTCTCTGCTCGATCTTGTCGGGATCAAGCTGTTTCTCGAGGATGAACTTGTCGTGCCTGTAGACGTCACGACGCGGGACAGCCTTCATCCGATCCTGAAAGATCGGATAGAACTTTCTGCAACGCAGGTGTTCTGATGGACGAATTTATCTGGGACGTCATTGCGCATGACCTGCCGCCGCTCAAAGCCGCGATGCTGGGCCTACAAGAACGACTGAGCCGGTCTTAAAGGTCGCACCCCCCTTCCCGGCCCTTGCCTCATCCATTCCCATTTCTTATTCAGGCCGGAACCGGAACGGATAGGAGCGCCACTATGGAAAGCATCACCATTGCCCTGGTCCTGCTTCTCGCCGTGGTTCTGAGCGGCACGCTGGCAAGGCTTTCGCCTGTCGGCATTCCGCTGCCGCTGGTGCAGATCGCGCTTGGGGCCGCGATCGCCGGCGTGACGGGGTCTGCGGTGCAGCTCGATCCGGATTTCTTCTTTCTGCTGTTTCTGCCGCCGCTACTGTTTCTCGATGGATGGCGCATTCCGAAGGAAGGGCTGTTCCGCGACAAGGCGGTGATCCTGGAACTGGCGCTCGGGCTTGTCGTATTCACGGTGATCCTGATCGGCTTTCTGGTCCACTGGATGATCCCGGCGATACCGCTTGCGGTCGCCTTCGCGCTCGCCGCCATTCTCTCGCCAACCGATCCGATCGCGGTCTCGGCGATTGCCGCGCGGGTGCCGATCCCTGGCCGGCTGATGCATATTCTGGAGGGCGAATCGCTGCTCAACGATGCGTCGGGCCTTGTCTGCATGCAGTTTGCGGTGGCCGCCGTGCTGACCGGCGTGTTCTCGCTGACGGATGCGGTGGGTACGTTCCTTTGGGTGGCTATCGGCGGCATCCTGATCGGCTTTGGCACCACATTCGTGGTCATGAAGGCGAAGTATTACGTGTCGCGCAAGCTCGGCGAAGAGCCCGGCGCGCAGATCTTGATCAGCCTGCTCATTCCGTTCGGCGCCTATCTTCTGGCCGAGCACCTGCATTGCTCCGGCATTCTGGCAGCTGTTGCGGCGGGCATCACCATGAGCTTTGCCGAATTGCGCGGCCAGACGATGGCTGCCACCCGCATGCGGCGCTACGCGGTGTGGGACACGGTGCAGTTTGCGCTGAACGGCATCATTTTCGTGCTGCTGGGCGAACAGATGCCGGGCATCGTCTCAGGTGCCGCCAGGATCGTCACCGAGACCGGCCATCTCCACCCGATCTGGCTGATCGCCTATGTGGCGCTCATTACCGTCGCGCTCGCGGCTCTGCGTTTCGCCTGGGTGTGGGTATCCTTGCGCTTTACCCTGTATCGCGCCGCGCGTCGCGGAGAGGCGATCCGCAAGCCGCACTGGCGGCTTCTGGCTGCGATGTCGCTTGCCGGCGTGCGCGGTGCGATCACGCTTGCGGGTATCCTCACCCTGCCGCTTGCCATGAACGACGGCACATCGTTTCCGGCACGCGATCTGGTGATATTCCTGGCAGCCGGCGTGATCATCCTGTCGCTGACGGCGGCCAGCATCGGCCTTCCCTATCTTCTCCAGAACCTCGAATTGCCGCCGGAACCTGACCACCTCCAGGAAGAGGATATCGCCCGGATTGCTGCAGCCGAAGCTGCGATCCGCATGATCGAGAAACTGCAGCATGCGATGAGCGAAGGCCGCACCGACGCCGATCTTTACGGCGAGGTCGGCACGCGGCTGATGGAACTCTACCGGCAGCGGATCGAGGGCCGTTCCAAGCTCGGAGACGAGGCAGAGCTGTTGCGCAAGATGGAGGAGGTCGACAAGCGGTTCAGGCTGGCCGCCCTGCGTGCCGAACGCGACGAGCTGTTCCGGCTTGGCCGCCGGCGCAAGATCTCCGAGGAAATCGCGCGAAAGCTCGTTCGCGAGATCGATCTTGCCGAGGCGCGCTACGGTTTCTGAGGCGCGCCGTGTTCTTGCCGCTTTGGCGGTAGAGGAAATCGCTCTCCGCATTGTTTCCGGCGCTGCCCTCGTGTAGATCGCCCTCACCTTCTTTCATCAATGAGTATCCATCATGAGCGGCTTCGACCTCATCATCTTCGATTGCGACGGCGTGCTCGTCGATTCCGAAATCATCGCAGCACAGGTCGAATCCCGGCTGCTGACGGAAGCGGGCTATCCGATCAGCGTCGAGGAAATGGGCGAGCGCTTTGCCGGCATGACCTGGAAGAACATTCTTCTGCAGGTGGAACAGGAAGCGGATATTCCGCTGTCGGCGTCCCTGCTCGACAAATCGGAAAAGCTGCTCGACCAGCGGCTGGAACGCAGCGTCAAGATCATCGACGGCGTCAAGTTTGCGCTGTCGCGGCTGACCACGCAGCGCTGCATCTGCTCGAATTCATCGAGCCAGCGGCTGGACATGATGCTGACCAAGGTCGGCCTCAAGCCTTATTTCGAAAACCACATCTATTCCGCCAAGGACCTCGGTCCCGACCGCGTCAAGCCGAAGCCGGACATCTTCCTGCATGGGGCAAAGGAGTTCGGCGTTGAGCCGGACAGGTGCCTGGTGATCGAGGATTCCACCCATGGCATCCACGGCGCACGCACGGCCGGCATGCGGGTGGTGGGCTTTACCGGAGCATCGCATACCTATCCGAGCCATGCGGACCGGCTGACGGATGCCGGCGCCGAAACGGTGATTTCGCGCATGAGCGACCTGCCGGCGGTGATTGCCGCACTCGGTGAATGGGGCGGGATCTAGAACTGCACCACGAGGCTGGCCTTGGCGGTATGGCTCGTCAGAGAATGGGCAAATTCGCCGGAATAAGTCACCTTCAGTCGCGCGGACTTTGAAACCTGCGCCGTGACGGAGGCTTCGACGACGGCCGTGTCGCGCGGCAAAGCCACGCCTTCCAGCATGAACGGACTGCCGCCGCTGGCAAAGGCGAGCCGGGATGCGGGCGTCAGGTCGCCCATTGCGTGACGCCAGCCGAGCATGCCTGACACGGTGAGCGGCAGGTCCTCGACGGGCATTTGCGCCGACCAGCGAAGGCCGAATGTGGAAAGGGCGATGTTGTCCGTTTCGCCATTCCCCGTCAGAGCGGCCGCCCCGCCCTTTTCGCGAAAACCATCCGTGTCGAGATTGATATAGGCGAGGCTCGCGAAGGGCTGCAGCGTGACCGGACCTGCCGTCGTCTTCCAGGACAGGTCGGTAAACAGCTGGCGGGTGGCGCCTCTGTAATCGGCTTGAAGATTGTCCGTGAAAGTACCGAAGTTGACGCTGCGCGACGTCGAGATGCGGTTTTCGGAATAGACGGCGCCGGATGTGAGGGTAACGTCACCCCATGTCGCTGCAGCGTAGAGCCCGGCGTGATAGCTTTCCCAGTCCGCCTCGCTGCCCGAGGAGGCATTGCTGTAGCCGAACAATCCGCCAAGCCGCCAGTGATCGGAGGCCTGCCCGTCGAAGCCTGCGATCAATCCCGCCGCGTGGCTGTCGATGCCGGCCGCGTTGCCGTCGCTGCGCAATTGCCCAGTTGCTGCGATGCCCGTCGCCCAGAAGCTCGTCGCACCATCGGCCGATGCGCGGATCGGGACGGCACCGTTCACCCGGTCGACGATTGCGTCCCGGACGAGCCGGCTGTCGCTCAAAAGCTGGGTTTTCAACGAGGCGTGGATCTCGCCGCCAAGCTGCGAGAAGGCATCGCGAGCGCCATCGGCGTTTTGCTGGAGAACGCCGAGGAAGACGTCGTTTTCAGTTCCGAGCGACTGGACCGCTGTAGCTGTTGCGCGCGTATTGGCGGTGTTCGCGACGTCGGCGAAATCGACATCGTTCCGGTAGAGGCTCAGCGTCACGTCGTCGGCGCCATAGGCAAGGATGGGCGACAGGAAGGCGAGATCGGTGGTGACGTCGTCGAAGGCACCGGTAACGCTTTCGCCTGTGATGATCGTGTAGGTCGTAGCAGGTGAATAGGTGCCTGCGCCCGCGAGAACCTGGACCGTGCCGCCTTCGATGCTGACCGAACCGGTGGCGGCTAGGCTGTCGGACGTGCCGTCGGCTTGCGTTTCCACCTGATAGGTCGAGCCGGCTTCGAAGGTGACGTCGCCGTTGACGGCAAGTGTTGCGATACCTGGGCCGGGCGACAGCGTGCCGCCTGACCCGACGGTGAGGCCACCGATCTCCCCTGTGCCTGACAGCATGCCATCGGTGCCGATATCGATCGCGCCGCCGATCGTGCCGTCATTGACGAGCACTCCTCCTGACACCGTCGCATCGCCGCTGATCTCGCCGGTGTTGGAAAAGCTGCCACCGGTATTGGTGAGCGAGGCGATGGTGCCGTCGTTGGATGAGGTTCCGGCGTTCGAGACATCGCCGGCGACCGCGCCCGAATTGTTGACGAAGCTGGCGGAAGCCGCGACATCGACATCGGTGACGACGAAATTGTTGGTGACAGTGCCGCCTGTCACGGTGGTGCTTCCGGTGATTTCGCCGCTGTCATTGTTGGTGAAGGTGCCGCCGGTATTGGTGAGCGAGGCGATCGTTCCGGCGTTGGAGGCATTGCCCGAGTTGGTGACCTCGCCGGCCGTGGCACCTGAATTGTTGACGAAGATCGCAGCCGCCGCGACATCGACCGTCGTCACCACGAAATTGTTGGTGAGCGTTCCGCCCTCAAGGGTGGTTGCGCCTGAAATAGTGCCGTTGTTGGTAAAGCTGCCGCCGGTATTGAGAAGTGTTGCCACAGTGCCGGCATTGGACGCCGTGCCCGCGTTTGTGACCGATGCCGCCGAGGCGCCTGTATTGTTGACGAAACTGGCTGACGCTGCGACATCGACGTCGGTGACGACGAAGTTGTTGGTGACGGTACCGCCTGAGACCACCGTATCGCCGGTGATCGTGCCGCCGTCATTGTTGGTGAAGGATCCGCCGGTATTGGTGAGCGAGGCGATCGTTCCGGCGTTGGAGGTGGTGCCCGCATTGGTGACCGCGCCGGCCGTGGCGCCGGAATTGTTGACGAACCGGGCGGTCGCTTCGACATCGACATCGGTGACGACGAAATTGTTGGTCATCTGCGCATCACCGGACAGCGTCGTGCGGCCCTCGATCGAGCCGTCGTTGACGATCTCGCCACCCGAAGATGCGAGGTCGCCGGAGAGCGTTCCCGAATTACTGAAGGAGCCGCCGGACATCGTGACGTCTGATGACAGCGTGCCGCTTTCCGAGATCTCCATGCGGCCCATGTCGAACAGGGTCGTGCCGCTCGTCGCTGTCAGATCTGCATCGACGTGGAGCGTGCCGCCGGACACCGCGAGCGTGTCGACGGTGGCATCGGTTGCGACGGTCGGGGCGCCGGAGCCGATCGAGGCTGCGTCCGATGCGCCGGGGGCATCCGGTGCCGTTGTCCAGTTCGCGCCGTTTTTGAAATCGTTGTCGGAGGCGCCGGTCCAAGCCGATTGCGCCGATGCGCCGCCGGGAACGAGCGCTGCCAGCGTGACGATGGCGGTGCAAAGCCGCAGACGCCGCTTCGCGTCCGCCACGATAGCTGGAGCAATCATCCCAAACCCTGTCTCGAATGGTCGCGGGCGACGCGCCCTTGACGATCTTCAAATACTGGGTACGGATTTATGGTTAACCGAAGATTAAACGGGCGCCGTCAGCGCCCGACCGGAGTGGCCGCAGGCTTAGCTGCGGCGTGCGGGCTTCTTGCCGGGTGCGCCATTGTCGAAACCGACGCGGACGCGGGTGAAGCGCGATGCGCCGCCCTGCGCGTTCGGGATCTGCACATCCGCCTTCTGGAAGATGAACTGCGTACCGCCGGCCGGAAGATCGACCGGATAGGCGACCTTTTGCGAGTAGATCGTGTTGTCGCCATCGACGACCTCGACCAGGATCGGCAGGGTAACGCGGCCCGGCGCGCCGACAGGTCCGTCGACGAGGCGGCCCTGGACCACGACATTGATGGTCATCGTCGTTTCGTTTGCCGTGCACTGACGCGTCGCGTCGGCAAGCGATGCCTGGTAGACGAGCTTCTGCGGATCGTCCTGACCGCCACGCGCGTATTCCTGGCGTATCGCCGTCTGCTCGCGCAGAACGACCTGCGGGCAATAGGCCTGCACCACCGCCGGGGTTTCAGCCTGTGCCGTCGGCGCAAGGCCACCCGCCGGAGAGGACGAGTTGCAGCCGGCGAGCGCCGTCAGGAGGGATACCGTTACGAGACCATGGGAAATCTTGCCAAACACAATACTCAACCTTGTTCCATCCCTTTTGACCGGCTTGCCGCGCCAAACATGCTCATGGCGTAACGCAGCGCCGTTTTCCAGTCTTTCACCGCAGATTTCAATCGTCTATACCAGCGGCGCGAATAAAAATCGATTGGGGATTATCGGTCGTGGACTACATTTCTACCCGGGGCGAAGCGCCCGCTCTCGGCTTTCGTGATGCACTGCTGGCCGGCCTTGCCCGCGACGGTGGTCTTTACCTGCCGCGCCACTGGCCGCAGCTGTCCAAGCGGGACATCCGCAATCTGCGCGGAAAGTCCTATGCGGAAGTGGCTTTCGAGATCCTCAAGCATTTTGTCGACGGGGAAATTCCGGACGACAAGCTGAAGACCATGATCAACGAGGCCTATGCGACCTTCCGTCATCCGGCGGTCGTACCGCTCGTGCAGACCGGCCCGAACGATTTCGTTCTCGAGCTTTTCCACGGCACGACGCTTGCCTTCAAGGATGTGGCGATGCAGCTGCTGGCGCGGCTGATGGATCATGTTCTGGCCGAGCGCGGCGAGCGCGCGACGATCGTCGGCGCCACATCGGGCGATACGGGCGGTGCGGCGATCGATGCCTTTGCCGGGCGCGACCGCACCGACATCTTCATCCTCTTTCCCGAAGGCAAGGTATCGCCGGTGCAGCAGCGCCAGATGACCTCGTCGACCGCATCCAACGTGCATGCGGTGGCGCTCAAGGGCAATTTCGACGACTGCCAGAACATCGTGAAAGAGATGTTCAACGATGTCGCCTTCCGCGACCGGGTGAAGCTTTCGGGCGTCAACTCGATCAACTGGGCCCGCATCATGGCGCAGGTCGTGTATTATTTCACCGCGGCCGTTTCGCTCGGTGGACCGGACCGCAAGGTTTCGTTCACGGTGCCAACAGGCAATTTCGGCGATATTTTCGCGGGCTATGTCGCCAAGAAGATGGGCCTGCCGATCGACCGGCTGGTGATCGCCACCAATGACAACGACATTCTTGCCCGCACGCTGAAGACCGGGCGCTACGAGATGCAGGGGGTGATGGCGACCACGTCGCCGTCGATGGATATCCAGATCTCGTCGAATTTCGAGCGGCTTCTGTTTGAAGCCTATGGCCGCGATCCGAGCGCCGTGCGCTCATCCATGGCGAGCCTGAAGCAATCGGGTGCGTTCGAGATCAAGCCGGAAGCGCTGAAGGCGATCAAGCGCGAATTTCGCGCCGGCCGCGCCACGCAGGAGCAGGTTGCCGAGACAATCCGTGAGACGCTGGCCGCCACCGGATACCTGCTCGACCCGCATACGGCAACCGGTGTTTTCGTGGCTCAGAAGAACGCGCGACCCGGCAGCCCGATGGTGACATTGGCCACGGCGCACCCCGCCAAATTCCCGGCGGCGGTAAAATCCGCTTGCGGAATTGATCCGGCACTTCCATCATGGCTCGCTGATCTGATGCACAGGGAGGAGCGCTTCGATACGCTGGACGCCGAGCTGAAGGCCGTTGAAACATTCATCGGCGACCACGCACGGGCAAACTGAGCCAGTTATCGGCAGTGCCGGAAAGACGCGAAGACGTGAATATGAATGTTGAAATCACCCGGCTCCCCTCCGGGCTCACAGTCGTGACCGAGACCATGCCACACCTGGAGAGCGTCGCGCTCGGTGTGTGGATCAAGTCCGGAGCCCGCAACGAGACCGAGAACGAGCACGGCATCGCGCATCTTCTCGAGCACATGGCGTTCAAGGGCACAGCGAGGCGCAGCGCCCGCGATATCGCCGAGCAGATCGAGGATGTCGGCGGCGAGCTCAATGCCGCGACCTCGACCGAAACCACATCCTATTACGCAAGGGTGCTCAAGGACCACGTGCCGCTCGCGGTCGATATCCTTGCCGATATCCTGACGGAATCGGAATTCGACGAGGAAGAGCTGCGCCGCGAAAAGCACGTCATCCTGCAGGAAATCGGCGCGGCCAACGACACGCCCGACGACGTGGTGTTCGACCGCTTTTCCGAAGTCGCCTATCGCGGCCAGACGATCGGGCGCGCCATTCTCGGCACGCCGGAGACGGTAAAAGGGTTCACGCCGCCGCAGATCCGCGGCTATCTCTCGCGCAATTATACGACCGACCGGATGTTCATCGTCGCGGCCGGCGCTGTCGACCACCAGGTGTTCTGCAAGCAGGTCGAGGAGCGGTTCGCCAGCCTGCCGACCATGCCGAGTGCGACGCCCGTTCTCGAGCCCGCCCATTATATCGGCGGCGACACCCGCGAAGACCGCGACCTGATGGATGCCCAGCTGCTGATCGGCTTCGAGGGCAAGGCCTATCACCAGCGGGACTTCTACTGCTCGCAGATTCTCGCCAACATCCTCGGCGGCGGCATGTCCTCGCGGCTGTTCCAGGAAGTGCGCGAGCGTCGGGGCCTTTGCTATTCGGTTTATGCATTCCATTGGGGCTTTTCCGATACGGGCATTTTCGGCGTCCATGCGGCGACCAACGGCGACGAGCTGCCGAACCTCGTGCCTGTCGTCATCGAAGAGCTGCGCAAGGCGTCCGAGACGATCCATCAGGCGGAAATCGACCGGGCACGTGCGCAGATCCGCGCCCAGCTTCTGATGGGACAGGAAAGCCCTGCCGCCCGCGCCGGCCAGATCGCCCGCCAGATGATGCTCTACGGCAAACCGATCCCCAATGACGAGATGATGGAACGCCTGGAGGGGATCACCACCCAGCGGCTGACCGATCTTGCCGGACGTCTGTTCTTCGACACGGTGCCTACGCTTTCGGCGGTTGGGCCGATCGCGCAACTGCCGTCGATGGAAGAGATCGCGGCGTCGCTTTCCTCACCAGGCGTGACAACCAAAAAGGCGGCCGGCTGATCAAGCCGCCTGCCCTGCCCGGAGCACACAAGCACCATGGCCAAGTCCGTGTTTCGGTTCCTATCGCGACATCCGGACACACCGGAGATCTCAGGCGAGCGCCACATCATGCGCCTGCCGCTTTATGCCGACTACAAGGGCTGGATGACGCTGCGGTCGCAAAGCCGGGCGTTCCTGCAGCCGTGGGAGCCGACCTGGCGCCCTGACGAGCTGACGGAATCGGCGTTTCGCGCTCGCGTGGTGCGCGCCACCCAGGAACATGCGTCAGGCGTTGCCATGCCGATGCTGCTTTTCCGCCGCGACACGATGGAGCTTTTAGGGGGCCTGACGATCGGCCATATCCGCCGCGGCGCGTCGCAGAGCTGCATGGTCGGCTACTGGATGGGCGAGAAACATTCGGGCCAAGGCCATATGTTGGCCGCATTGGAGATGGCTATCCCCTACATCTACGGCGGACTTCAGTTGCACCGGATCGAGGCAGCCTGTATTCCGGACAATTGGAAAAGCATCCGGCTTCTCGAAAAGGCCGGATTCGAGCGGGAAGGTCTTTTGCGGAAATATCTCAAGATCAATGGCGAGTGGCGCGACCACGTGATTTTCTCCCGACTGCCAGAAGATGGTGAATTTGCGAAAATGCTGAACACATGATGCTGCGTCACATGAGTTTCTCGGCCATGCCGCGCCTGCCGTCGGTTCTTGGAATCGTTTCCGCTGTCCTGATGTTTTTTGCGGCGGCGACGTTTGCACAGGCGGCCGAGCCGGTGAAAATCTCGCGCGACGACACCGCGCTCGACCTGACCCGCACGACCGACATCTACGCCAACCAGGGCGAGGCCTTTCAGGTTTCCACGGCCGCTGCTGCCGACGGTATCCGTCGCCGCATCGAGGTGCGCGCCTCCTCGCCGTCGCACCAAGGCGACTGGGCTGTGTTTGCGCTCTCCAACGTTTCCGAGGAGCAGCTGGAGCGGGTAATCGTCGCGCCGCATTTTCGGCTCGTCAATTCCAAGGTTTTCTGGCCGGATCTCGGCTCGCAGCGCATCATCTCGATTACGCCATCGGAAGGGTTTGCGCTCGACCGTATCGCCAGCCCCGATGCCGACGTGTTCCGCATCACGCTCAATCCGGGCGCCACGATCACCTTCGTCGCCGAGCTTTCGACGCCGGCGCTGCCGCAGATCTATCTCTGGCAACCGGATGCCTACAAGGATTCGGTCAACTCGTTCACGCTCTACAAGGGCATCGTGCTCGGCATTGCCGGTCTGCTTGCGGTGTTCCTGACCATCCTGTTCGTGGTCAAGGGAACCTCCATGCTGCCGGCGGCGGCAGCCCTTGCCTGGGCGGTGCTTGCCTATATCTGCGTCGACTTCGGGTTTCTTGACAAGCTCATCAGCGTGACATCGTCCGACGAGCGAATATGGCGTGCCGCAGCCGAAGTGGCGCTTGCCTCGTCGCTCGTCATCTTTCTGTTTACCTATCTCAACCTCAATCGCTGGCACGTGCATCTGGGCTATGCGACGCTTGCCTGGGTGGCCGGCCTCGTGCTCCTCGGCGGTGTGGCAATCTACGATCCATCCGTTGCATCCGGTATCGCGCGGCTTTCGTTTGCGCTGACCGGCACTGTCGGCATCCTCCTGATCGTCTATCTCGGCTTCAACCGCTATGACCGCGCCATCCTTCTGGTTCCGACCTGGGCGCTGCTGCTGGTCTGGCTGTTCGGGGGATGGCTGACTGTCACCGGCCAGCTCGACAACGACATCGTGCAGCCGGCGCTTGGCGGCGGACTGGTTCTGATCGTGCTTCTGATCGGCTTTACCGTGATGCAGCACGCCTTTGCCGGCGGCGCCTACCAGCAGGGTCTCTTTTCCGATCTGGAGCGGCAGTCGCTGGCGCTGACCGGTTCGGGCGACACGGTTTGGGACTGGGATGTGGCGCGCGACCGCGTGGTGACCACGCCCGACATCTCGACGCGGCTCGGCCTCGAGCAAGGCTCCATGCACGGGCCGGTGCGCAACTGGCTGCCGCGGCTTCACCCCGATGACCGCGACCGGTTCCGCGCCACGCTGGACGTGCTTCTGGAACATCGCCGCGGCCGGTTGAACCACGAATTCCGGATTCGCGCAGAAGACGGGCATTTCCACTGGCTGCAGATCCGCGCACGGCCGGTGCTCGGCTCAAACGGCGAAATCATCCGCTGCGTCGGCACCGTCATCGATGTGACCGAGCAGAAGAACTCAATCGAGCGTCTGCTGCAGGACGCGATGCATGACAACCTGACCGGGTTGCCGAACCGCCAGGTGTTCCTCGACCGTCTGCAATCGGTACTGACGCTGGCACCCGGCGACGGGCATCTGCGCCCAACCGTCATGGCGATCGACATCGACCGCTACAAGCAGGTCAACGACTCGCTCGGAATTGCCGCGGGCGACAACATTCTGATCGCGCTGACGCGGCGCCTGCGTCGTCTCTTGAAGCCTCAAGACACGCTGGCACGGCTTGCCGGCGACCAGTTCGGCCTCATCCTTGTGTCCGAGCGGGACCCGGGCAAGGTCGCGGATTTCGCCGATGCGGTGTCCAAGGCAATCATGGTGCCGATCAACTTCGCCAACCGCGAGATCGTGCTCACCGCCTCGATCGGCCTAGCCTCCTGGGTAGATCAGCAGGAAAGCGCCCCGGGACTTCTCGCCGATGCGGAACTGGCGATGTACCGGGCCAAGCGCGCCGGCGGCAATCGCGTCGAACCGTTCCGTCCGGCATTCCGCTCGACCGGTACCGATCGTCTGCAGATCGAAACCGACCTTCGCCGCGCCATCGAGCGACGCGAACTGACACTCGCATACCAGCCGATCATCCGGCTTGTGGATGGCGAGATTGCCGGCTTCGAAGCGCTGATGCGTTGGGAACATCCCAAACGCGGCAGCATTCCGCCCTCCGAATTCATTCCGATCGCCGAAATGTCGGACCTGATCGGCCCTCTCGGCCTCTTTGCGATGGAACGGGCGGCCTCAGACCTCACGTCCTGGCAGGCACAAACCGGTTCGCTGCCGATCTTCGTATCCGTCAACGTCTCGAGTGCGCAGCTCCTGAACGCCGATCTCTACAATGACGTCCGGGCGCTGTTGCAGCGGACGCAGGTGGCGCCGGGCCAGCTCAAGCTGGAGCTGACGGAGTCTCTGATGATGGAGAACCCGGAACAGGCACGTCTTGTTCTGGCCAAGCTCAAAGAGACCGGCCTCAGCCTCGCGCTCGACGACTTCGGTACCGGCTACTCTTCGCTCGGCTATCTCACGCAGTTCCCGTTCGACACGATCAAGCTCGACCAGTCGCTGGTGCGCGATGCAACCGACAAGCGCGCAGTGCTGCTGCGCTCGGTCATCGCCATGGCGCGGGCGCTCGAGATGGACGTGGTGGCTGAGGGTATTCAGACCGACGAAGACGCGGCGGAACTTGCCAAGATGGGCTGCCATTTCGGCCAGAGCTACCTGTTCGGCCCGCCGGCGACGACGGATGCGATTGGCCGACTGCTGAAAGAACGGTTTCCGCTGACGAAACGGGCTTGAGTTCCGACTTTCTCATCCTGCCCTTGTGGCGGGGATGAGGGAGACGAGCAGCCCGACAGGCCTGATGTCAGGCCCGTCCGCTTGCATAGAGCCTGATCACACAGCCGTTGCCATCGCGGCGCCGCTCATGGCTTCCCAAGTCGCGCCCGGATGCTGACGGCGGTTTTCCTGGATCATGTCGTGGATGAACTGCAGCTTGGTGGTGACCGCCGGGGCGAGGATGAACGGATAGAGATCCGGCACACCCATGGCTCTATGGATGCTGTTCAATGCCATGCTGAACGGAATCCACGCCCGAACGAGCTGCTCGGCGCTCGCTGCCTCGTAGGGCTGGAACGCAACTTCCGCTGCAAGTTCACCGTGACGTCGCGGGTCGATCGACAGGCCGTAGGCGCGCGCCATTTCGAGCGTATCGACGATATGGATGTAGTGGGCGAAGGTCTCGGCAAAATCCTCCCACGGATGCGAGCTCGCATAGGTGCTGATATAGGACTGCTGCCAGCCAACGGGCGGGCCTTCTTCGTAGTTGCGGCGCAACGCGTCGGCATAATCCATCGTCTCGTCGCCGAACACGGCACGGAATGCATCGGTCCTGCCGCCGTCGCGGATGAGCTTGTCCCAGATGTAGTGGCCGGTCTCGTGGCGGAAGTGGCCGAGCATCGTGCGATAGGGCTCGTTCATGGATATGCGGATCTGCTCGCGCGTCGCGTCGTCGGCTTCGGCAGCGCGGATGGCGATCAGGCCGTCTTCGTGGCCGGTCATGGCGGGCTTCACCGTTCCATCCGGCTGGATCTCGTCGATCAGGAAATCGAACACGAGGCCGCCCTGCGGATCTTCTTCGCGGTTGGTGCGCGGCAGGTTCCATTTCATCAGCGAGTAGAACAGATGGCGCTGCGCCTGGCTGATGCGGCGCCACTGGTCGAGCCCCTCCTCGGTCGAGGCGTCAGGCACCAGGCGGTTGTGCCGGCAAGCCGGGCAAAACGGGTTCGGGTCCTCGGCAACGACCGTCCAGTTGCAGATATCCAGGCTGCTGTTGGCACAGAGCCGCACCTTGCTGTCGAGGTCGCCGAACAGGTGCCAGGTCGGGTCCGCCACGGGAGCGTCGGGACCCGCAACCATTTCGTCCTGCTCCAGAGCCATGATGGCGAGCTTTTCCGGAACGAAAGCCAGTTTGTAACCGCAGTGGACGCAGTTGCGATTGTCGAAATAAACCGGTTGGCCGCAGTGATCGCAGTCGAAGAGGCGCATGGACAGATCCGCTAGACGAAGTGGAAGTTGGGGTGAACTGAATTCTGGATGATAAAAAACCTGCCCCGGTAGGACCGGAACAGGTTTCTGGATTTGGCGGATTCGGATCGCTTAGGCGCGATCAACGATGTCCTTGCCGGCTTCCTTGATCTTGCCCTTGGCCTGCTGGGCTTCGCCCTTGGCTTCCTGGGCAGCGCCCTTGGCTTCCAGCTCGTGGTTGTCGGTCATGTCGCCGACAGCCTGCTTGACCTTACCGGAGACTTCATTGCCCATTCCGGAAATTTTATCGCTGGTGCTACCCATAGTGTTTCTCCTTGAGCTTAGCGGCATCGTTTTCGATGTCTTGCAATAGGAGAACTCCGAGCCTTGGCAGTTCGTTCCGGCATCGCTCAAGAATTTCAGAAATTCAGGCGTGGCCGGCGTCGGAGGACAGCATTGCGGGCGTCACGCCCATCGAGGCGAGCGCGCGCTCGTACTTGTCTTCCAGCGTCGTACCGAAGATCAGATCTTCGCTGGCCGGGCAGTTCAGCCAGCCGTTGCTGGAAATCTCCCGCTCCAACTGTCCTGCACCCCAGCCTGCGTAACCGAGCAGCATGGTAGCGCGTGATGGCCCCCTGCCGTCACAGATGGCGCGGATGATATCGAGCGTGGCGGTGAGCGAGATATCGTCGCTGACGGGAATGGAGGACTCGCTCGAGAAGTCGTCGGAATGCAGCACGAAGCCGCGACCGGTTTCCACCGGACCTCCAGACAGGATCGGGAACTCACGGCATTCGTGCGGGAGAGCGATGATCTCGTGCTCGTCCAGCAGTTTCAGGTGCCGCAATACTTCCGTGAAGGAAATTTCCTGGGCGCGGTTGATGATAAACCCCATGGCGCCGGCCGGAGAATGGGCGCAGACATAGATGACCGTGCGGGAGAAATTGGTATCCTGCATGCTCGGCATCGCAATCAGGAACTGTCCGTCAAGAAAGCCGCGTTCGCGACCGCCCT
This sequence comes from Rhizobium sp. PvP014, assembly GCF_017876855.1. NCBI lineage: Bacteria > Pseudomonadati > Pseudomonadota > Alphaproteobacteria > Hyphomicrobiales > Rhizobiaceae > Rhizobium > Rhizobium sp. PvP014. Next base: position 94,611 of record NZ_JAGIOT010000002.1, on the reverse strand, counting down.
TGCCGCCGTCGTCCTGAGCACCCGAGAGAAGCGAAAAAGCCATCATGCCTCCACCTGCAGCGCTTTGAAACCTATTCTAGCAAAACTGCGGCCGTTTGAAATGTCTGTACTGACTGTCTTTGAAGGCCGGGCCCGCCTGGTTGTGAGAGCGTGCCGTGGCTGCTGCTTCACAGCAGCGTTCCTGAAACATGGGGCACGAACCGTGGCGATCAACGGAAAATGATCCTGTTTTTCGAAAGCGCTGCTGGTTCGTTCAACATTTAACGGTTAATCCCTGAGCGATGAGGAGCCTGACCCCAATTCGAACCACAACCGCAAACCTGTTGCTTGGCGCTGCCATCTGCCTTGGATTGCAGACGGCTGCGGCCGATGCTCTGGCGGAAATGACGCCCTGGGCCACCAACGAGGGCGGCCGCATGCGGATCGTCACCATGCCTCCAGAGCCCGATGGAACCGTGCGCGGAGCGATGCAGATCGAGCCGAAGGATGGCTGGATCACCTATTGGAAAGAGCCGGGTGAAGCGGGCATTCCGCCGCAACTGACATTTTCGCGCGAAAGCGGGATCACCTCCCAGACGATGTCCTATCCGGTTCCAAAGCTGATCACCAACGGTGACGTGACCGACATCGGCTATGATCGCGCCGTGGCATTTCCGTTTGCGCTGAAGCTCGACAAGCCGACCAAGGCGGGGCAAGCCTCACAGGTCTTGCCGTTGGGGGCAGCAAGCATCGACGTTTCCGCGTTTATCGGCATTTGCCGTAATATCTGCATACCCTTCCAGGCCGAATTCTCTCTGCCGATGAAAGCGGTCCGGGGCACGCCGGTGGAAGAGGCAATGATCCTCAACGCCGCCAGTGCCGCACTCCCCTCGCCTCCGGCCAACGATTTTGCCGTGACTGATTATGCGATGGTGAAGGGCGGAAAGGTTCTACGGCTGACGCTGCGGCTGCCGGACAGTGCGACCGCGCCGCCGCAGGTGGTGGTGACCGGTCCCGAGGGGCATGTCCTGTTCGAAAGCGTCGATGCGAAGCGGCAGGGTCATGCCTATACGCTGGATATGCCGGTGGGCAAATTGCCTGACAATTACGACATCAGCGGCAAACGGTGGGGCATTCTGGCGACCAGCGGCAGTCGGTCCATGGAGACGTCCATCGTTTTCGACTGAGACCCCTCCCGTCTTCGCTTGCCTCTTGCCGACCGCGACCTATAGTTCCGCCGAACGGCAAACTTCAAGCCAACAGGAGATCCCATGACCATCGCCATCGGTGAAAAACTACCCAGTGCCACCTTCAAGGAAAAGACTGCTGACGGCCCGGTCGAGATCTCGACGGACGCGCTGTTTGCCGGCAAGAAAGTCGTGCTGTTTGCGGTACCCGGCGCCTTCACGCCCACCTGCACACTGAACCACCTGCCCGGCTATCTCGACAATCGCGACGCGCTGCTTGCCAAGGGCGTCGACGACATCGCCGTCGTTGCCGTCAACGACTGGCATGTAATGGGCGCCTGGGCACAGCAGACCGGCGGCATGGACAAGATCCATTTTCTGGCCGACTGGGACGGTGCCTTTACCAAGGCGATGGGCCTCGATGCCGATCTTTCCGCCGGCGGGCTTGGCGTGCGCTCCAAGCGCTACGCGATGCTGGTCGAGGACGGTGTGGTGAAGTCACTCGACATCGAGGAAAGCCCTGGCCAGGCCACCGTCTCGGGTGCCGACGCGATGCTGGAACGCCTCTAAGTCAGTTAGTATTCCACGAGATCGTTTGAGGGGCTCATGCCCCTCATTCCCATTACGCATGAGACGCTGCGAGGGGCTAGAGCCCGCCTCGAACCATTACACTGCCATATCGAAAACCATCAGGCCCGACACGCCGCCATCGGATGCGGCGACAATTCGTTCGGCGACGGTAATATGATCGGGATGGACGAGATAGGCGTCACGGCTTTCCAGCGTGTCGAAGGTGACGATGAAGCCGTCGAGGAAGCCGCCGTTCAGGCCTTCCGATGAGGCGTTCGGGCCGGACTTCACATCGACAATGCCGGGAATGAGCGTTTTGAGGCCGTGAACGGCGTCGTAGATTTCCAGCTTCTCTGCCGGCTGCAATGCAGTCTTGAAGCGCATGAAGACGCAATGAAGGATCATCGGTGGGTCCACCCTATGGCTGTTCTGTATGGCGCGAAATCGTCGTGGAGCCTGCTTCAACGCTATGCCCGACGGGAAACCGCTTCGCACCTTTGCTGTAAACCACCCTCAAGAGCAACCGCTACTTTCTCTTGAAAGGCGCCATGCCGGTGCGGGCCAGTTCGTCGGCGCGTTCGTTTTCCGGATGGCCTGCATGGCCCTTGACCCAGTGCCATTTGACCTTGTGGCGCTGGTTGGCGACATCGAGCTGCTGCCACAACTCACCGTTCTTGACGGGCTTCTTATCGGCCGTCTTCCAGCCGTTCTTCTTCCAGCCGAAGATCCACTTGGAAATGCCGTCCATCACGTATTTGCTGTCGGTGTGGAGATCGACCTCGCACGTGTCCTTGAGCGCGTTGAGGGCGCTGATGGCCGCCATGAGTTCCATGCGGTTGTTGGTCGTTTCGGCCTCGCCGCCGGACAGTTCCTTGATGGTTTCGCCGTAACGCAGGATAGCGCCCCAGCCGCCCGGGCCGGGATTGCCGGAACAGGCGCCGTCGGTGAAAATGTCGACCTGTTTCATGATGTCAGTCCATAATCTGCAGTAGAGGAAATGCCGCGGTGGAACCGCAGCTTGCGGAGGTATTCGAGCGGATCCTTCTTGACCACCAGCGCGCCCTCGGGCGTCGTCAGCCAGTCATAGAGCCGGGTGAGGAAGAAGCGCAGGGCCGAGCCGCGGGCAAGCACCGGCAATGCGGCGATCTCCGCATCAGACAGCGGCCGGACGCTGCGATATCCTTCCAGCATCGCCCTACCCTTCTCAACGTTATAGCTGCCGTCCGCTTCGAAGCACCAGGCATTGAGGCAGATGGATACGTCGTAGGCGAGCAGGTCGTTGCAGGCGAAATAGAAGTCGATCAGGCCCGACAGTTCGTCGCCGAGGAAGAAGACGTTGTCCTGAAACAGATCCGCATGGATGACACCCGCCGGCAGATCCTTCGGCCAATGGGCGGCGAGAAATTCCAGTTCCGAGGTGATCTCGTCCTGCAGCCCCGTTTCGACCTCATCGGCACGGTCTGCGGATTTCTCCCACAGGACCTTCCAGCCGTCGAGCGACAGTGCGTTGGGGCGCTTGATCTCGAAGCCTTCGCCGGCCAGATGCATCTGCGCCAGCGCTTTGCCGACCTCGCGGCAATGCCGCGCTTCGGGGCGTCTCAGCCACATGCCCTCGAGAAACGAAATGAGGGCTGCCGGCCGGGTCGAGAGTTCGCCGAGCAACTGCCCGTCGCGGCGTGGCAAAGGCAGCGGGCAGGACAGGCCGCGATCAGCCAGATGCTGCATCAGACCCAGAAAGAACGGCAGGTCGGATTTCTCGACGCGTTTTTCATACAGCGTCAGGATCAGCGGATCACGTGTGGTGTGGAGCAGGAAATTCGAGTTCTCGACGCCCTCGGCAATGCCCTTGTAGGACGTGAGCTCCCCGACATCATATTCGGCCAGGAACCGGTTCAGGTCGATTTCGGTGATATCGGTATAGACGGCCAAGATTTCGTCCCGCTGATGATCGTTGCGCTGGATCTCTTCCTAGAGCGTTTCCTGGCCAGATTGAAGCCTGCTGTTGGCTCAAAAGGGGTCGAATGGTCGCCTTTGCCCTGATGAAAATCTGCCCCGGCAGATCGCTTCAATCCGGGCCGTGAACTCAAAAACGGCTATCGGTACCGATGAACCCATCGATAGATGCGGTGTCAGACATTTTGCAGACATATCCCCAAATTCAGGTCGGGAAAAATTTACGCCGACAATGCTGGCGTAGACAAACAATATAGCGAACCATCGACCGGTACTGCTTAAAATCGGAAAAATTGGCGAGTGATTCGATGTTGATCCCGGGTCTGACTAACGTCTATCTTATCGGAATAGTCGGACTAGAATTTCTAACGATATGCGCTCGAGTGCTTGGCTATGGCCCCGCATTTGCTGCCTTTGGCAGCATGGCTGTTGCTGCCGTCGCATACTTTCATCTGACGCTGGTAAAGACCAAAGTCCGCCCTCTTGTCGGAAGCTTGCGTGATGAGGATCGTCGCGCGGAGATGAGATGGCTGGTCGTCATCGCTCCGATTTTCATCATGTGGATCAACTCGGTTCCTATCTCCGGAAAATTCCCGATAGATTACGCGGTCGATATCTGGAAATCGGTATTCTTTATAGCGGTAATGGTCTGGTGTCTTGTTGAGGGCGCAATCAGGATCCGCTTCTAGTGTCCACGCCGACTTGGCCGGTGCTTCGCTAGAGCCGGAAGCGGTTCATCCAGCGGAGAGAGGGCGCTCGCCGTTGACCCAGGCCATGTCTTCGATGGTGAGGGGGACGGAGCGGAGTTCGCGGTTGACGAGGAAGTTTTCGGTTTCCTCGGCGGTGATCGCAAGCTCGATTTCGGCCGAAAACCTCTGCTTGAAGGCTTCGATGATTTCGTCGACGATGACTTCCGGGGCAGAGGCGCCGGCGGATAGGCCGAGCGTCTGGATCTGGCCGATCTCATCCCAGTTCAGCTCGGAGGCGCGCTGCACCAGGATCGAGCGTCTGGCGCCGGCCCGCAGAGCGACTTCGACGAGACGCTTGGAGTTCGACGAGTTCGGTGCGCCGACCACGATGAAGAGATCGCAGCCGGGTGCTGCTTCCTTGACGGCTTCCTGGCGGTTGGTGGTGGCGTAGCAGATGCTGTCGGCTGCGGGTGCCGTCAGGTTCGGGAAGCGTTCCTGCAGCTTGGCGATGACACCGGCCGTATCATCCACTGACAGCGTCGTCTGGGTAACGTAACCGAGATTGTCAGGATCGGCGGGGATATAGGCTTCGGCATCGGCGATCGTGTCGACGAGCGAGACCGTGCCTTCCGGCAACTGGCCCATTGTGCCGATCACTTCCGGATGTCCAGCATGGCCGATCAGGACCACATGGCGGCCCAGCCGCTGGTGGCGCATCGCCTGCTTGTGGACTTTTGAGACGAGCGGGCATGTGGCATCGAGATAGAAAAGATTGCGGGCCTGGGCATCCTCGGGCACCGATTTCGGCACGCCATGAGCGGAAAATACCACCGGCTGTTGGCGATGCTCCGCCGGGATCTCATCCAGTTCCTCAACGAAGACGGCGCCCTTGGCTTCCAGTCCCTCGACGACATAGCGGTTGTGGACGATCTCGTGACGGACATAGACCGGCGCGCCATAGGCTTTCAGCGCCAGCACGACGATCTGGATTGCCCGATCGACGCCGGCGCAAAAGCCGCGCGGACCGCAGAGGCGGATCGTGAGAGCCGGTTTTGTGACCTGGATGTTCATGTCGCTTCCGTAAGCCGTTGCAGTCCCCATATAGGCGAGCCGGCTCCGCCACGCCAAGAAAAAAGTGACGGCTATGGCGTCGCAGGCTTGGCACGGCGCCACCATGCGCCGATGACGACCGCCACCAGTGCCGCTGCAAGCCCGTACCAGGTGAAGGCATATTGGAGGTGGCTGTTGGGGAGATCGAACTGGGTGACGCCGCCCTTCGGCCAGCCGCCGGGATTTTGAACCAGATCATCCACATCGACAAAGAACGGCAGGGTTTTGGCCGGATCGCGACCTGATGACGACGCCATGACGTCGAGATCCTTCCAGAAGAAGATGTTCTTGGCGATATCGTTGTCGGGCACGATGGAGGATGGCTTTTGCGCCAGACGGCTGCGGGCATAACCGGTCAGCCGCTGCTCGCGCGTGACTTCGCCGGCCGTGCGCGTCGAGACCTCTTTCATCTCGTAGGGAATGAAGCCGCGATTGACGAGAAGGGCGCGACCATCGGAAAGGATCAGCGGGGTGTAGACGTAAAAACCGGTCTGGCCCTGAAACGTGGCGAAGAAATGCCGTTCTTTCGTGTGGTCGAACGTGCCTGAAAGCGCGACGCGGCGGTATTCGATATCGCCGCCATCCGCCGCGATCCGCTCGATGTCTGCCAGCGGTACGGGATCTGCGCTGCGCCGCTCGGCGATATCGGCGAGCAGGCCTTCCTTCCAGTGCAGCCGTTCCATCTGCCAGGTGCCGAGAGCAAGGAGGATGGCGAGCGAGGCCAGGATGAGGGTGATTGTGGCGATGGTGCGCACAAGACTGCGGGAGCGCCTTGAAGAGGCCGGCTGTCGCTCGGTCAACTGATGCATGCTAGACCAGCTCGATACGGAGATTGCGGCCGACAGCTGTCGCAGCACGGCGCAACGTCAGAAGGGTAACCGAGGGATTGTTCGGGTCGAGCAATCGATCAAGCTGCTGACGGCTGGAATTCATCCGCTCGGCCATGGCAGTCTTCGTGAGGCCTTCCTTTTGCATGGCCGCCCGTAACTGGTCGGCAATCACCTGTTTCAGGGCAATCGTCTCGGTTTCCTCCAGCAGGCCATCGGCTTCAAGGAAATCGTCGAAAGTCTCTGTCCTGTCGATATAGCCCTTTTGCTCCGTCATAGTTCCACATCCCGTTTTCGTGCCAGCGCGAGGTCAAGATCCTGAGCCGGTGTCTTCTGGGTCTTCTTTTCAAAGCCGTGGAGAAGGATCATCTGACCCTCGTGAATGAAAAAGATCACCCGTGCGATGCGCCCGCCGGAGAGGTTGGTCCGAACTTCCCACAGTCCATTTCCGAGAGAGCGGCAATAGGGCATGCCCAACGGCCAGCCAAACTCGACCCTTTGGATATCGATACCGATCTGCCGCCTGTCTTCTCTCGTGAGATCCATCAGCCAATCGCGCACCGGCCTGCGCCAGTTTGCGGTCGCGTAGAACCTCCCGACGATCTTCTTTGGTAAATCGGCCATTAAGGATGAATGTACCAAATTTGGTACATTCATGCAACGAAAAAGGGCGGCATCAGCCGCCCTTCGGAGTGTCGTTTGTTCTCAGTGCGCCAGCGGTGCGCCCCAGCCGCCCCAGATGTAGATGGAGAAGAACAGGAACAGCCAGACGACGTCGACGAAGTGCCAGTACCAAGCGGCTGCTTCGAAGCCGAAGTGTTTTTCCGAGGTGAAGCCGCCGTTCATGGCGCGGATGAGGCAGACCAGGAGAAAGATGGTGCCGATCAGAACGTGGAAACCGTGGAAGCCGGTGGCCATGAAGAACGTGGCGCCATAGATCGAATTGGCGAATTCGAACGGGGCGTGGGCGTATTCGTAAACCTGCACTGCCGAAAAGAAGACGCCGAGTGCGACCGTCAGCGCGAGGCCCGTGACAAGGCCCTTGCGGTCGTTGTGCAGGAGCGCGTGGTGAGCCCAGGTGACGCAGGTGCCCGACAGCAGCAGGATGACCGTGTTATACAGCGGCAGGTGCCATGGATCGAGAACTTCGACCCCTTTTGGCGGCCATTGTCCGCCAAGGAACTGCGTCCGCGATGCCTGGATCGCCTCGTTGGCGTAAAGGCTGGCATCGAAAAAGGCCCAGAACCAGGCGACGAAGAACATCACTTCCGACGCGATGAACATGATCATGCCATAGCGCAGATGCAGCGACACGACGCGCGTATGGGCGCCCGCATTACCTTCCTTGATCGTATCCGACCACCAGCCGATCATCACGTAGATGACGATCGCGAGGCCGATGAAGAAGACCCATGGCGTTGCCAGGTTCATGCCGAAAATGTGAAATTCCGAACCCTTCAGGTAGCGCATGTATCCGACGCCGCCGAACGCCATGACGAAGGCGCCGATCGAGGCAAGAAGCGGCCAAGGGCTGGGGTCGATAATGTGATAATCGTGGTTCTTCTGGTGCGCTTCTGCCATGCCTGCCCCTCCCAAGGGTGCTTACCGCAAGTGTTCCACCCGCCAAAAACGGCGGGCCATTTTAAAGCTTACTGCCCTTATCCTGCACTTCATTCCGCAAGGCCGCAACCGGCTTCGGCGGCGGTTCCTTGCCCGGATAGAAGGTGTAGGACAGGGTAATGGTCTTGATGTTCTTCGTCTCGTTCGCCTTGACGATCTCGGGATCGACGAAGAAGACGACCGGCATATCGATCGTCTGGCCCGGCTGCAGGGTCTGCTCGGTGAAGCAGAAGCACTGGACCTTGTTGAAGTAGACCGCCGCCTCCATAGGGGTGACGTTGAAGACCGCGGTTCCAGTCGTCGCCACCGGCGAACGGTTCTTCGCGGTAAACGACACCTGCCCGGTCTCACCGATCTTCAGTTCCACCGGTTTCGACGGTTTGAAATCCCAGTTCAGGCCGGGCGACACATTGGCGTCGAAGGTGACCTTGATGGTCTTGTCGAGGATGGTATCGGAATATTGCTCGCTGCGCTGCGTGGTGCCGTTATAGCCGGTGACCTGACAGAAGAGGCGGTAGAGCGGAACGGACGCGTAGGCTGCGCCCACCATGCAGGTGACGAACACCGCGCAGCCGGCAAAGATCGCGGCATTGCTGACCCGCTTTGCCTGACCATGGCCCGGCCGCTGGGCGTTGCCCTGACCATTCCCGTGAACCTCTCCTCCCATTTGCCTCCTCCTCAAGCTTTCTGGGTCAGTTGCCGACGCCGCCGACTTTGACCAGCGTCATCACGTAGAAAAGGACGACCAGCCCGGCGAGGACCAGTCCCAGCGCCACATTTCTGTTGCGGCGGGACTTTCTCTGGGCGTCGTTGAGCTTGACGGTGTCAATCATAGAAGGCTTCCGATCAGGGTCGCCACACCGGCTGCCGCGTGGTCGGCAAGCAGCGCGGAAAAGATGATGAAGAGATAGAAGATCGAGTAACCGAACATCTTGCGGGCCGGCACCATCCGCTCGTCGCCTTCGGGCATGCGCAGGACAGAGATGGAACAGGCAATGAAGATCAGGCCCAGCACGCCGGCAAAGATGCCGTAGCCGATACTGGCAAGACCTGTGAAGCTGGGCGCGACGCCGAGAACGGCCGTCAGAACCGCATAGGCGAGCATCTGGATCTTGGTGGAACGCTCGCCGGCGACGTTCGGCATCATTGGCACGCCTACCGAGCCGTAATCGCGCATCTTGTAGAGCGCCAGCGCCCAGAAATGGGCCGGCGTCCAGAGGAAGATGATGAGGAACAGGATCACGCTATCGAGCGAGATGCCGCCGGTGACGCAGGCCCAGCCGATCATGGGCGGGAAGGCGCCGGAAGCACCGCCGATGACGATGTTCTGCGGCGTCGAGCGCTTCAGCCACATCGTATAGACGACGGCGTAGAAGAAAATGGTGAAGGCGAGCAGACCGGCGGCCAGCCAGTTGACGGCGAGGCCGAGGATCGCCACCGAAAAGACCGACAGCGTGAGGCCGAAGGCAAGCGCTTCGCTCGGCCGCACGCGACCGTCAGGAATGGGGCGCTTGGCGGTGCGGGTCATGACGGCATCGATATCGGCGTCGTACCACATGTTGAGCGCGCCGGACGCGCCAGCGCCGACCGCGATACAGAGAACCGAAATTACCGCGAGCACCGGATTGAGCGTGCCGGGTGCCAGAACGAGACCTGCGAACGCCGTGAAGACGACGAGCGACATGACCCGCGGCTTCAGAAGTTCGAAGAAATCGCGCGCGCCCGCTTCAGACAGGAACAGGCCTGCGTCATTGCCGAGAGCGTCGCGATCATCGATAACTGTCATGAGACCTAAAAACCTTGCAATTTCAAGGGACAGCGCGTGTCACACGCGATGTCCCTTGTTCGGAACGCTGCCTTAGCGGATGCGCGGCAGCTGTTCCCACTGGTGGTAAGGCGGCGGCGAAGACAGCTGCCACTCGAGCGTCGTTGCACCTTCACCCCATGGATTGTCGCCGGCGACACGCTTCTTGGCGAAGGCTTCCCAGACGCCGAAGAGGAAGACCAGAACACCTGCGAAGGAGATGTAGGAACCGATCGAGGAGATGTAGTTCCAGCCCACGAAGGCATCCGGATAATCGATATAGCGGCGCGGCATGCCGGCGAGGCCGAGGAAATGCTGCGGGAAGAACACCAGGTTCACGCCCACGAACATCACCCAGAAATGCAGGTGTGCCACCTTCTCGCTATACATGTAGCCGAACATTTTCGGGAACCAGTAATACCAGCCGGCAAAGATTGCAAATACGGCGCCGAGCGACAGGACGTAGTGGAAGTGAGCCACCACGTAATAGGTGTCGTGCAGCGACCGGTCGAGGCCGGCATTGGCCAGCTGGACGCCGGTGACGCCGCCCACGGTAAACAGGAAGATGAAGCCGATCGCCCAGACCATCGGTGCCTTGAAGGTGATCGAGCCACCCCACATCGTCGCGATCCAGGAGAAGATCTTGATGCCGGTCGGCACCGCGATCACCATGGTTGCGAACACGAAGTAGCGCTGCGCATCAAGCGACAGGCCGACCGTGTACATGTGGTGGGCCCAGACGATGAAGCCGACCGCGCCGATTGCCACCATCGCATAGGCCATGCCGAGATAGCCGAAGACCGGCTTTTTCGAGAAGGTCGAGATGATGTGGCTGACGATGCCGAAGCCGGGCAGGATCAGGATGTAGACTTCCGGATGACCGAAGAACCAGAACAGGTGCTGGTAAAGGATCGGATCGCCGCCGCCTTCAGGCGAGAAGAACGTGGTTCCGAAATTGCGGTCGGTCAGCGCCATGGTGATGGCACCGGCGAGAACCGGCAGCGACAGAAGCAGCAGGAAGGCGGTGACGAGAACGGCCCAGGCAAACAGCGGCATCTTGTGCAGCGTCATGCCCGGAGCGCGCATATTGAGAATCGTCGTGATGAAGTTGATCGCGCCGAGGATCGACGAGGCGCCTGCGACGTGGAGCGCAAGGATTGCCAGATCGACGGCCGGACCCGGATGACCCGAGGTCGACAGCGGCGGATACATGGTCCAGCCGCCGCCCGCGCCATAGGCACCGGATGGTCCCTCAACGAACATCGACAGCATCAGAAGCAGGAATGCCGGGATGATCAGCCAGAAGGAAATGTTGTTCAGACGCGGGAAGGCCATGTCAGGCGCGCCGATCATGATCGGCACCATCCAGTTGGCAAAACCGCCGATCATCGCTGGCATGACCATGAAGAAGATCATGATCAGCGCGTGCGCGGTGGTGAACACGTTGTACATGTGCTTGCCGCCATCGATCGCGGCATCGCCCTCGAAACCGTAGACCATGGACGCCAGACCGTGGAAGATCTGGATGCCAGGTTCCTGCAGCTCCATGCGCATCGCAACCGACAGAAGGCCGCCGAGGACGCCCGCCATGATCGCGAAGATCAGATAGAGCGTACCGATATCCTTGTGGTTGGTCGAAAACAGCCAGCGGGCGGCAAAGCCCGGTGTGTGGGAATGATGGTCGCCATGCGCATGCGCATCGTCGTGAGACGCGCGGGCGTGGGCATCATGAGCATGGTCGTCCTGGGCGTGAGCGCCATGGGGATCCGTATGAGTGGTATGTCCGGCCATTATCGTCAGCCTCCTGATTACTTCGCAGCGACGGCAAGGCCGTCGGCGGGCTTGGCCGTGCCGGCATCGGCGACCAGTGCTTTATAAGCACCGGGAAGGTCGCTGGCGGCCTGGGCAAGCCAGGTGTTGTACTTTTCCTCGGAGACGACGTGGATGGCGATCGGCATATAGGCGTGATCCTTGCCGCAAAGCTCGGAACACTGGCCGTAATACATCCCCTCGCGATCGGCCTTGAACCAGGTCTCGTTGAGACGGCCGGGAACGGCATCGATCTTGACGCCGAAGGCCGGCATGGCGAAGGCGTGGATCACGTCGGACGGCGCTGCCGTCACCAGCATGCGTACCGTCTTGCCGACCGGAATGATCATTTCGTTGTCGACGGCAAGCAGCCGCGGATAGCGATCGATATCGGTCTTGCCGGCGGCAGCGCGATCCGGATCCTTCAGCATGTAGCTGTCGAAGGCGACGGGCGTTTCGCCGGAACCCTCATATTCGTAGTTCCACTGCCACTGGGTAGCGGTGGCCTTGACCGTCATGTCCGCATCCGGAATTTCCAGCTGTGCGTTCAGAAGGTTGAAGGACGGGATGGCGAGGAAGAACAGGATCAGCACCGGCGCCACGGTCCAGACGATCTCGATGACCGTGTTGTGGCTGGTGCGCGAGGCAACCGGATTGCGGCTGGCGCGGAACTTGACCGCAACCATGATCAGCAGCACCAGAACGAGCAATGTCACCGGCACGATGAACCAGAGCGTATAGTGCTCGAACCAGCGAATTTGGTGCATGATCGGTGACGCGGGCGCCTGCAAATCCATCTGCCATGGCCTCGGCTGGTCCGCATGGGCCAGCGAAGCCGTGAAAAGACAGATAAGCGACGCCATTGCGGCGTAAGCTCTCAACATAACGATAAACCCTCTCTCCCATGCGCCCGAGTCCCGCGATCGAACGGCATGCGGAAATCAAGCGCCTGGTTTGGTTCAATCACAGTTTGCGGGTCGTCGCAATATCTGCAGACCATTGCTCATGCGGCATTTTGAACCGGTCCACACGCGTCAGAGGCCTGCAGTTGCAGGAATATGCGGTGTTGCTTGACTGGATGCGCACGACATGGCGCCAAACCCTGCGAGTCCCATTTTCGCCGTACTCGGCTGAAAAGAGAGCGAGGCCTTTCATTTCGGCGTAGGACCGCCAAGAATAGCCACACTGATTCGTCCGTTTAGAGGTCTTCATGGGTCGTCCCTACCGCCTTCGCGCCTGCCTTGCCTTGATGCTTGCGGGGGCCGTCGCATTTCCCGCGCTCGCGCAGCAGCCGGGACCTCGGCCGACTCCCAATACCCCATCGGCACCGGCTCCTTCCGCGCCGGCTCCTGCCCCATCGGCCCCTGCCCCATCGACTGGTGCCGCACCGAAGACCGGGCAGAATGCACAGCAGGCGCCGCAAAGCCCTGCCCCCGGTTCTCCGGCACAGCCCGGCAACGTGAAGGAAAACCACGGCGCCTGGTCGATCATCTGCGACAAGCCGGCCGGTGCCTCTGTCGAGCAGTGCGCGATGATGCAGAACGTGATCGCCGAAGATAGGCCCGAAGTCGGCTTGTCCGTCGTCGTCCTCAAGACCGCCGACCGCAAGGCGCGCATCCTGCGCATTCTTGCCCCGCTTGGCGTTCTTCTGAAGGACGGCATGGAACTCTATGTCGACAGCAACAATATCGGGCGCGCCTATTTCACCCGCTGCTTCTCGGAGGGCTGCTATGTGGAAGTGGAAATCGACGACGAGCTGATGCGCATCCTTCGCGCCGGCAAGAATGCCGTGTTCGCGCTGCGCGAATCCGCTGACCAGGACCGCGTCGGCATTCCGATCGAGCTCAACGGTTTCGGCCCCGGCTACGACGCGCTTCCGTAAAGACGCTTGTTTCGGCGGATTGCCGGAACTACATCGGGCTCCAGATATATCGACTTGGGCGCGTATGCATTCGCGCCCCTCGGTCCCGAATGCACTGACGTGCGCAAGCGGAGCATAGAACAATGAACACCGACCTGATCTCCCTCTTCGATTGCGACGAGACGAAGCTGCGTTCTATCCTGAGCCAGGCGCTATCAGGCGCTGACGATGGCGAGCTCTATCTCGAGCATGCCCAGGCGGAATCGCTTTCCTTCGACAACGGTCGCCTGAAGGGTGGATCGTTCAACACCGATCAGGGTTTTGGCCTGCGTGCCGTTGCCGGCGAGGCTGTCGGGTATGCGCATGCGGGCGAGCTTTCGGCGTCCGCGCTTTCGCGTGCGTCGGATGCGGTTCGCGCCGTCACCGCCAACCATTCCGGCTCCTATGCCGCCGCACCCCAGCGCACAAATAAGAAATACTATGGCGACGAGAACCCGATCGGCTCTCCGAGCTTCGAGGCCAAGGCCAAGCTTCTGACCGAGATCGACGGTTATCTGCGCGCCAAGGATCCGAAGGTACGGCAGGTTTCGGCAAGCCTTGCTGCCAGCTGGCAGGTGGTCGACATCCTGCGCGCCGATGGGCACCGGGTGCAGGACATCCGGCCGATGACGCGCATCAACATCTCCGTCGTCGTGGGTGACGGCGACCGCCAGGAATCCGGTTCGTTCGGCACCGGCGGCCGGATCGGGTTCGGCGATTTCGTCGCGACCGGCAACTGGCAGGCAGGCGCCGACGAAGCGCTTCGCCAGGCACTCGTCAATCTCGAGGCGATCGACGCACCGGCCGGCACGATGGACGTGGTGCTTGGCAATGGCTGGCCGGGCGTGATGCTGCACGAGGCTGTCGGCCACGGGCTGGAAGGCGATTTCAACCGCAAGAAGACATCCGCCTTTGCCGGCCTGATGGGCGAGATGGTGGCAGCCCCCGGCGTCACCGTCGTCGACGACGGCACAATCGACAACCGCCGTGGATCGCTGACCGTTGACGACGAAGGCACGCCTTCTGCCTATAACGTCCTGATCGAGGACGGAAAGCTGGTTGGTTACATGCAGGACCGCCAGAATGCCCGATTGATGGGTGTGGCACCCACCGGCAACGGCCGCCGCCAGGGATATGCGCACATACCCATGCCGCGCATGACCAACACATTCATGCTGGGCGGCGACAAGTCCCCGCAAGAGATCATCGCATCGGTCAAGAAGGGCATCTATGCCGTGTCCTTCGGCGGCGGACAGGTGGACATCACCTCCGGCAAGTTCGTGTTCGGCTGCACCGAGGCCTACATGATCGAGAACGGCAAGATCGGCGCGCCGGTCAAGGGTGCGATGCTGATCGGAAACGGTCCGGATGCGATGAAGCGCATTTCGATGGTCGGCAACGACCTGAAGCTCGACACCGGCATCGGCAATTGCGGCAAGGGCGGCCAGTGGGTGCCAGTTGGCGTCGGCCAGCCGCATCTGCGGATGGATCAGGTCACGGTGGGCGGCACTAAGGCGTGACGCGGCACCGGTCCAACGCGCTGGTTCCCGAGCTCTCCGTCAGCGATTGGCGCAAAAGCTGCGATTTCTACTGCGAGCTGATCGGTTTCGATATCGTCTATGACCGTCCGGACGAAGGGTTTGCATTCCTGGCGCTTGGCCAGGCGCAACTGATGATCGACCAGATCGGTATCGGCCGAGATTTTGCTCTGCCCGACGGGGCGTCCCCCGCCTATCCGTTCGGTCGCGGCTTGAACCTGCAGATCGAGGTTCCGTCGTCGGGAGCGATCCTGACGCGGCTGCAGGCAGCGGGCGTGCCCCTTCAGCTCGAACCGGAAGACAAGTGGTATCGCCGCGGCGATCATGAGGTGGGCAATCGGCAGTTCATTGTTGCCGACCCGGATGGCTATCTGCTGCGGCTGTTCGAACATCTGGGAGAGCGGCCCCTGCCGCTCTGAACCCGTCGGCGTGACGGCTTGACACTTTCGGCCAAATCCCTGCAGTTGCCGGCTTTGTAACAGTGCAAGCCGATCCATGCCCTCCTCCACCCCCACTGCCGACATGTTCAGCCTCTGGCTTCCCGGCCATTCGCCGGGTGAACTCGCCTTCGTGTTCTCAGCGGCCATGATCGCCGGCCTTGCCCGCGGGTTCTCGGGATTTGGTGGCGCCCTGATCTTCGTCCCGCTGGCAGGCACGGCGATCGGTCCGAAACTCGCGGCGGCGCTGCTGCTGGTTATCGATGGCGTGATGACGCTCGGGATGGTGCCGGACGGCTGGCGAAGGGCAAACCGGCGCGAGGTGTTCACGATGATGATGGGTGCCGTCGTCGGCGTGCCCGTCGGTGCGGCGGCGCTGGCGCTGCTTCCCTCCGTCACCCTGCGCTGGATCATCTCGGTCGTCGTGTTGTGCCTTCTCGTGTTCCTGATCTCGGGCTGGCGCTACCACGGACGGCCTAAGGCGCCGCTGACCATCGGCGTCGGGGCGCTTGCCGGCCTGTTCGGCGGTGCGGCGCAGATGTCGGGACCACCGATCGTTGCCTACTGGCTTGGCGGCGCGACGGCACCGGGAGTCGTCAGGGCAAACCTCGTCCTCTATTTTGCGCTCGCCAGCGTCATCTCGTCCGTGTCGTATCTGATCGGCGGCATCCTGACGTTCGAGGTGCTGCTCATCGCGCTGATCGCAGGACCGGGCTACGGGATCGGGCTTTACGCGGGTTCACGGCTGTTCGGGCGTGCGAGCGAGGCGACGTTCCGGCGTATCTGCTTTTGCCTGATCGCATCCGCCGCCCTGATCGGCCTGCCGCTGTTTGACGGCATGATTCGCTAAAACAGGTCTTCAGCAACGCTTAACGGCTGACACGGTAGGTTGCATCTCGGGGTTGAACGGGCGTGGCGACGATGGTGAATTTGAAAGCAAAGTTGCCGGCGGCATGGATCCGTGGCCTGAAACGTCAGGTCACGACGACAGGTCTAGAGGCGTCGGCAGCACTCGCACGGGCCGGCATGCTGGCAGGTGCGCGCGGTCGTGGTTCTATCTTCACGCTTCATCACGTGCGCCCCAAACAATCGCTCGCGTTCCAGCCGAGCGGTCATCTGGAGGTTACCCCGGAATTCCTGGCCGATGCGATCGAACGGCTCTCGGCGGATGGATATGCGTTCGTGCCGCTGGACGAAGTGCCGGAGCGGCTTGCCAATCCAACCGGCCAGCCGTTTGCAGCCTTCACGCTTGACGATGGCTATCGTAACAACGCCGAACATGCGCTGCCGGTGTTCGAGAGATACGGCGTGCCCTTCACCGTTTTCGTCGCCCGCGGCTTTGCGGAGCGGACCCATTCGATGTGGTGGGAGACAATGGCGGACCTGATAGGTCGCGAGCGGGAGCTGAGTTTCGATTTCGGCAATGGACCCGAGCGGATCGAGCTCGGCTGTGAAGAGCAGAAGTTCGACGCCTTCGACCGGTTTGCCGATCTCGTGTTTCGCGATGACGAGGCAAGTGCCGTCTCAAGGATGAATGCGCTTGTGCGGTGCCACGGTATCGACCCGTTGCAGATGACCGCCGACCTGACGATGGATCCGGCCGAACTCCGCGAACTTTCGAGGCATAAGCTGGCAACGCTTGGCGCCCACACAATCAGTCATCGCGCCGTCGGGCGGCTGTCGGAAGCGCAGGCGCGGGCCGAGATGTCGAGTTCTGCCGACTATGTCCAAGAACTGACCGGGATACGGCCGACCACGATCGCCTATCCCTACGGCACGCGGAAGGCGGTGGGCGAGCGCGACTACCGCATCGCCCGCGACCTCGGCTTTTCGGTCGCCGTCACGACCCAGCCGGGCACGATCTGCGAAAAATGGCTGACCCGGCTGACGGGTCTGCCGCGGATTTCGCTGAACGGCCATTACCAGCGGGCGCGCTATGTGTCGGCGCTCGCCTCGGGCATTCCCTTCAAGCTTGCGCGCTAGGCGCAAGCTCTGATCGGTCGCTCACGGATACATCCGCACCTTTTCCCAGGCACCGTCTGGCGTATCGCGGCGGAATTCGATCCGGTCATGCAGGCGGAACGGTCGATCGTGCCAGAACTCGATCGACACGGGACGGATGCGGAAACCCGACCAGTGCGGTGGCCGCGGTATCTCGCCGATCGCAAATTTCGCGGTGTATTCGGCAACGGATTTTTCCAGCGCGAAACGGCCTTCGAGCGGCCGTGACTGTTTCGAGGCCCAGGCGCCGATTCGGCTTCCGCGTGGCCGCGTCGCATAATAGGCATCCGCTTCGGCATCGCTGACGATCTCGACGGGGCCGCGCAGACGCACCTGACGTCTCTGCGACTTCCAGTGAAAGACCATCGCAGCCTTTTTCTGGCCGAGAATTTCCTCGCCCTTCTGGCTTTCGAAATTCGTATAGAATACAAACCCGTCCTCGTCGTAGCCCTTCAGCAGGACCATTCGCACATTGGGAAGCCCATGTTCATCGACGGTCGCAAGCGCGACGGCGTTCGGATCGTTGATCTCGCTGGATTCGGCATCCTTCAACCACGATCCAAATAAGGTGAAGGGTTCACTTTCCTGCGTGAAGTCACCGCTTGTTAACCCGTTTTCCGACATATTGACTAAAGTGCTCCCGATCTGATGAACATGCCCGAGACACTTGGCCGGACAGGATGCAAGGTGATTGTGATAGCAAATTCGATGTGCCGTACAAAGAGCCTGAATGGCGCCAGCCTGCGAATCATCGCGATCGTCGCACTGTGCGGTTCGCTTGGCAGCTGCACCAGCATGGATGTGTTCGGCGGCGCGGACAAGGTCGATCGTAGTATCTCGACGAGCAGCATTCCCAGCAAGCCAAAAGCGGGTGATCCGCAATCGGACGAAGCCACCGTGCGCAATGCCGTGACCTCGGCCGATCTCGCCAAGGTGGGTGCGAACCCCCTTCCCTGGGCAAATTCGGCGACCGGCAGTGCCGGTGTCGTCTCCTCGATCCACGAGGACCGGAGCGCCGGCCTACTCTGCCGCGCCTTCACCACCAGCCGCCATTCCTATGAGGGAATATCGCTGTTCTCCGGTCAGGCATGCCGGACCGAAACGGGCGACTGGTCGCTCACGGCATTTGACCGCCAGTAGTGTTAAGGCCAGCACTGTGCGGTAAACGTTTTGTTTACCGTAACATGCATCAACCATCTCTCCGTAACCTCTGATTCAGCAATTCCTCCATACGGTTACTGCCTGTGATCCGGCCAGCCTCGGGGCATGAGGAACCGAAGGCTGCCGCGAGAGTTGTTGAGTTACGGGGGGTCCGGAATTGGATACGCGACCCACCGCCCCAAGCTTTACGGGTGGTTTCAAAATGCGCGATCCCTACTCTATTCTCGGCGTCAATCGGAGCGCCAACGCTGATGAGATCAAATCGGCGTGGCGTTCGAAGGCAAAGACCATTCATCCCGATCAGAACCAGGACGACCCCGACGCCGGCGAGCGATTCGCCGAGATGGGTCAGGCCTATGAAGTGCTGAAGGATCCGGAGCGGCGCAAGCGCTACGACCGCGCATCCGCTCTTCAACAGACATTCATGCAGCAGCGCCAGGCAGCCCGCGAAGCGGAACTGCGTGCCAAGGCTTCCCGCGAGCGCGCGGCAAAAGTGATGGAAGAGCTTGCCCGTGCCAGCGCCAAGCGGGCGCAGGCCGAAGTGCTTCAATCCCAGGCGCAGCAGCAACAGCAGAACGGCAAGGCCCGCGGCGATGCTCCGCCGGAACCGGCCGAAGACATGGTCGAGCGTATCTTCGGCGTCTCGCCAGACGGCCAGACCGCCGACTCCGGACCGAAAAAAACCGCAGACGAGGCGTCGACCGCGCAGGCCGCTCGTCCATCGTCGAAAAGCGACGCGACAGGAGCCGATGCAGCGGATGAGGGACCCGGCAGCCGCCCGGCCCCGCCGACCACCGGCATGGGTTCCGGTCTTCTCAACACGCTGCTGCGGCGCATCCGCGGCGAAACCGTGACCGTTCTCGAAACGGCGCCGGATCTTCTGGCCGAAGCGGTCGTGACGATCGAAGACCTTCTCAACAGGGGTTCGGTCATCGTGCATTCCAGCGACGATCGTGACGTGCGCGTTTCGCTTTCCGCGGGCATGACCGAGGGTCATGTTGTGCGGCTGAAGGGCCAGGGGCTGAAGCTTCCCGGGATGAAGCAGGGCGATCTCGTGGTGACCCTGAAAGTGGCCAAGCATGCGGATTTCCGGGTGAGCGGTTTCGATATCCACACCATTTTGCCGATCTCTCTCGAAGACGCCGTTCTCGGCGCCGAGCCGATGCTGAAGACGCCTGAAGGCGAGCAGACGATCGCGGTTCCCGCATGGTCGGGGTCCGATCAGGCAATCCGGCTGGAAGGCATGGGGCTCTACAACGATGCAGGCGGCCGCGGCGATCTGGTGGCGGAACTGCGCATTGTGCTTCTCGAAAAGCCCGACCCGAAGGTGACCGATCTGATGCGCCACATGCGCCACGGGCTGTATCTGTAAGACATCGATCCCCAACCGGTTCCGGCGACAGCTGAAACGTTGGCCTCCCCGTTCGCCAAAGAGTGGGCGTATGAGTTGGTATCCGCAAGCTTGAACCCTTGCCCTGCCTATGTCATAGGCAAGGCCAAATCGAGTTTCCAGGGGATATTCATGGTTCAGGCTTCCGGCCTCATGTCAGGCAAACGCGGCGTCGTCATGGGTGTCGCCAACAATCGCTCCATTGCATGGGGCATTGCCAAGGCCATTCACGATCAGGGTGGCGAAGTTGCTCTGACCTATCAGGGCGACGCCCTGAAGAAGCGGGTCGAACCGCTCGCTGCCGAAATCAACGCTTTCATGGCCGGCCACTGCGATGTGAGCGACGAGTCGACCATCGATGAGGTGTTCGCCAACATCGAGAAGAAGTGGGGCAAGATCGACTTCTTCGTGCATGCGATCGGCTTCTCCGACAAGGATGAGCTGACCGGCCGTTATGTCGATACGACGCCTGACAACTTCGCCAAGACGATGCAGATCTCGGTCTACTCCTTTACGTCGGCCGCACGCCGCGCCGAAAAGCTGATGACGGACGGCGGCGCCATGCTGACGCTGACCTATTACGGTGCCGAGAAGGTGATGCCGAACTATAACGTCATGGGCGTTGCCAAGGCGGCACTTGAAGCCAGCGTCAAATACCTGGCCGTTGACCTCGGACCAAAGAATATCCGCGTCAACGCGATCTCGGCCGGCCCGATCAAGACGCTTGCTGCGTCCGGCATCGGCGACTTCCGCTATATCCTCAAATGGAACGAGTATAACGCACCGCTTCGCCGCACGGTCACGATCGAGGAAGTGGGCGATGTCGGCCTTTATCTTCTGTCGAACCTGTCGCGCTCCGTCACCGGTGAAATCCACCATGCCGATAGCGGATATCACGCCATTGGAATGAAGGCCGTCGACGCGCCTGACATTTCCGTCGTGAAGGACTGAGCGCCCCGTGCTTCTCTACGTCATCCGTCACGGCCAGACGGACTGGAACGCTGAAGGCCGGCTTCAGGGTCAGAAGGATATTCCTCTGAACGATACGGGCCGCCTTCAGGCTACCGGCAATGGTGAAGCGCTGAAAGAACTGCTCGGCGACGATGTCGCCAATTTTGACTTCGTGGCAAGCCCGCTCTCGCGCACTCGCGAGACGATGGAGCGGCTGCGCACAGCGATGGGGCTCGATCCCCTCGCCTACCGGACCGACGACCGGCTGGTGGAAGTTTCGTTCGGCGACTGGGAAGGCCAGACGCTGGCCGAAGTCAAAAAACTCGAGCCCGAGCTGCTGAAGGAAAGAAAGCGCCAGAAATGGAGCTTCATTCCGCCGGGCCAAACTGCCGAGAGCTACGAAATCCTGTCATGGCGCATCGGCGCCTGGATGCAGTCTCTGACCGGTCCGACCGTGGCGGTCGCCCATGGCGGCGTCATCAGGTCGATCTTTCGCCTGATCGGCGGCGTGGGAGAAGAAGAAGCATCGTCTATCGCCATCCATCAGGACCGTATCCTGAAAGTCGAGCCGCTCGACGGCCGGATGGAATGGCTGTAAGCCGCTGAGGCCCGGTTCCGGCCCTTACTGTACGATTTCGAGATCGTCCACGACGCGGTTGCCATCGACGACCGTGTAGAACACCAGAACCTTGACGCCTGCCTTCAGGCCCTCGAAGTTGAACTCTTCCGGCACCTTGTAGGTCTTGCCGTCGTCCAGCGTCAGGCTGAGCGACTTGGCGTCGATCGTCTTGATCGTCGCCTCGACGTCCACGCTCTGCGCCCAAGTGCTCAGCGGCGAGAAAACACCGGCGGTCGCAAGCAAGGCAGCAATGAGGATACGCATGATGAAGATCCCTGGAACAAACGGTCTGTACTAATTCGGTGCAAGATAGCCTGCCGATTGTGGCGAAAATTGCTCGCCAGCATGACATTTTCGCTACAAACAACAGTTTGATTATTAACCATATTCTTCCGAATTCAAGACGTCTTAAGACCAAATCGAACGTTTAGTGACCGCGTTTACCAACTATTTGCAATAAAACGCAGCTTCACAGCTCTAAGGCGGATGTGGAATGGGAAATTAACTGCGCCACAATACAGTTATACCCGGTCACAAGAGTTAACGAGAAGGTGTTCAGTTTTGGCGCTCTGGCGTTCCTCCATTACCGAAAGGTTTCGCCCTTTCAGCAGTGCATGCGCGCCTGCCGTCGCAGCCTTCCTCGTTTCGCTGACAGTTATCGTCACCGCGGTGGTCCTCGATCACCGATTCGTGCAGAAACATCGCGACGATATTCACGCCGCCACGACACGCGCGGCCGGCACGGCGGCCCGTCAGATCGCCTCGCGGCTGGAGCTTGATTTCGCGGTCGCCGATAGCCTGCGCAATGCGTTGATCGGTCAGGCAGGATACAAGCCCAACGATATGCAGACCGCTGCTCGTCAGGCACTCGCCGACCTGCCGCACCTTTCCGCAGTGATCGCGGCACCGGGATTCACACCAACGACCTTCTTCCGCCGCGACAGCTTGGCCGGTGAGACCGGTATCGATCTTGCTGGTCTTAAGGCGGATCTCGACCGGGCCGGCAACAAGGCGCGCCCAAGCGTGCTGACCGGATCGCAGACGGGCAGGCTTACCCTCATCATTCCGGTGCCTTCCGCCAGCGGACAGGAAGCCGGGCTCTGGGGCGCTCTGGTTCTCGTCCTCGATGTCGCCGATCTGCTTGATCCCGCGACACGCCCTCAGGTTGGCGACGCGGCACAAACGTCCGAGACGGTCTTCGACTGGCTCGATCTCGCGCTCGTCGACAACAGTCGAGTCGACCAGGCCGTGTTTTACGGCAATGAAGCGGTAAAGGGCGGCGATCCGGTCCGGTGGTCGATCACCGTCAAGGGTACGGACTGGCAGATCCTTGCGGCGCCGCGCGTCGGCTGGAATGCTTCGCCCGCCGGTCAGATGCGGTTCCGGTTGATCCTGGCGCTGGCATCGCTTGCGATCGTCTTGCCGGTGCTCATTGCGACCTCGCTGATTTCGGAACGCAACCGGCATATCGAGACGCTGCGGCTGCGCGAAAACAAGCTGTTTGCACTGTCGCGACGGTTCGGGCTTGCCATGGAAGCGTCGATGATGGGCATCTGGGAAGTGATCGATGAGGGTGTGCAGCTCTCCTGGGACGATCGCTCCGCCGCTCTCCACGCCAATCCGTCCGCCACCACCGGCAACCGGTTCGATGACTGGATGGCATCGATCGCGCCTGAGGACAGGGCTGTCGCGGAAGCGCATCTCTTTACAGTTCTCTGCACCGACAGCCCATCGACCGAGACCTATCGCCTGATCCTGCCCGGCGGCGACATCCGGCATCTTCGCTCCGCCGGCGCGAGGGTTCAGAACGAGCGCGGCATCCAGGCGACCGGCATCGTCTGGGACGTCACCGCCGACGTGACGATGGCACAGACCCTGCGCGACGCGAAAGACAATAGCGAGGTCAAGAATGCCGAGCTCGAACTGGCACTCGACGAATTGTCGGACCGGGAGCAGGAACTGGAAGGTCTGTCGCGCAAGCTCGACCTCGCACTCGGTTCCTACGGATGCGGCGTCTGGGAATATGATCCGGCAACCGGCAGCGAGATATGGGACGCTCGCATGTGCCAGCTTTATGGCGTTGCCCCGATTGCCGGCCCCCTTCCCCACGACTTCTGGCTGTCTCTGCTGGTTCCGGAGGATCGCCAAAGTGCTCTTGACGCGGCAATGCGTTACCTTTCCGGCGACGTCGAGGAGGCTCTGATCGTTCGCGTGCCGCAATCTGACGGCAGCCTCCGCTATATCCGGTCCGTCGGTCAGCTGGTGATCGGTCGCGACGGTTCACGCAAGCTTATCGGCCTCGCCTTCGACGTGACCAAGGACGCGGTGATGACGACCGAGCTCAAGTCTGCAAAAGCGGAATCGGATGCTCGCAATGTCGAGCTTCAGATGGCCAAGACCCGCATCGAGCACAATGCGCTGCACGACCCGCTGACGATGCTTGGGAATCGCCGCAAACTGGACATGGAACTCGACCACCTCTCGCGTGCAAGCCAGGTGGAGCGGCAGAAGTTCTTCATCCTTCATCTCGACCTCGACCGGTTCAAGCAGATCAACGACACGATGGGCCATGCCGCCGGTGACGCGATGCTGGTGCATTCATCCCGGATCCTGTCCCGCAACGTGCGTGACGAGGATATCGTTGCGCGGATCGGCGGCGACGAGTTCGTCATCCTGATGAACAATTCCGCATCCATCGAGGACGTGGCCGAGCTTTCGCAGCGGATCATCGCCGAGTTTCGTCAGCCCTTCGACTTCGACGGCTTTTCCTGCCGGTGCGGCGTTTCGATCGGCATTGCGCAGGCAACCGGTCTCAATGTCGATGCACGACGCACGCTGGTCAACGCCGACATCGCGCTCTACCGAGCCAAGGGCCTCGGCCGCAACCGTTTCGAATTCTTCACGCTCGACCTGCAGGAAGAGATCGTCAGCCACAAACGGACCGCCGACGAAGTGCTCTCGGCGATCGACAACGGCGAGTTCGTGACCTGGTACCAGCCGCAGTTTTGCGCCAGAACCGGTGAACTGACCGGGGCCGAGGCGCTGCTGCGCTGGAACCATCCGCATCACGGCATCCTCGCGCCAGCGCGGTTCCTGAGGATCGCGGAAGACCTCAACGTGTCGGCGGTGCTCGACCAGATCGTGCTTGAGACGGTGCTGAAGGACAAGATGCGCTGGACCGCGCTCGGCCTCAAGGTGCCGAAGGTCTCCGTCAACGTCTCGTCGAAGCGGCTGCATGACGAAAACCTGATCGCCAACCTCGAGTCGCTGTCCATCACACCCGGCGAAATCTGTTTCGAGCTGGTGGAGTCGATTTTCCTCGACGACGGCGACGTGTCGGTATCGGGCAATATCGAACGCATAAAGGGAATGGGCATCGACATCGAGATCGACGATTTCGGGACCGGCCATACCTCGATCGTCTCGCTGCTAAAGCTGAAACCGAAGCGGCTTAAGATCGACCGGCAGCTGGTGATGCCGATCCTCGAAGCGCCGCAGGAGCGGACCATGGTTCGCTCGATCGTCGACATTGCCCGCTCGCTTGGCATCGACACGGTGGCGGAAGGTGTGGAGACGATGCAGCATGCGGAATTGCTGCGCGAACTCGGCTGCGACCTTCTGCAGGGCTATGCCTTTGCCAAGGCCCTGCCCTTTGACGAATTCGTTGAGGCGGCCAGAGCCGACTGGCTCAAACAGGCGGCATGAATGGCACCGAATGGCCGGCCGTGCATCCATGTCCGGGATCGACAGCCCGATATGGGGCAAGAAGGGCTTGTCGCCCGCCGACCTTTTCCATAAGACATCCGCGTCAAAGTTTGACGTCCAAGATTGACGGAGGCGGCCCCTCCGAAGCCGGTTAGTGAAATGTCGCACAATACTTTCGGTCATCTTTTCCGTGTCACGACCTGGGGCGAAAGCCACGGGCCGGCGCTCGGCTGCGTCGTGGACGGATGCCCTCCCGGCCTGCGCTTCACGCTTGCCGAAATCCAGGCCTGGATGGACAAGCGCAAGCCCGGACAGTCGCGTTTCGTGACCCAGAGGCGCGAGGACGATATCGTCAAGATCCTCTCCGGCGTGATGATGGATGCCGACGGCGAGACGATGATCTCGACCGGCACCCCGATCTCCATGCTGATCGAGAATACCGACCAGCGCTCCAAGGACTACGGCGAGATCGCCCGCAGCTATCGCCCCGGCCATGCGGATTTTGCCTACGATCTCAAATACGGAATTCGAGATTACCGCGGTGGCGGCCGCTCATCGGCCCGCGAGACGGCAGCGCGTGTGGCGGCCGGCGCGATTGCCCGCAAGGTCGTGCCGGGAATGACCGTGCGCGCAGCCTTGGTGCAGATCGGCAAGCACAAGATCAACCGTGACAACTGGGACTGGGGCCAGGTCAACGAGAACCCGTTCTTCTGCCCCGACCCTGAGATGGTGCCTGTCTGGGAAACCTATCTCGACGGCATCCGCAAGGCCGGATCGTCGATCGGCGCGATCGTCGAGGTGGTGGCGGAGGGCGTTCCCGCAGGGCTTGGCGCACCGATCTATGCCAAGCTCGACCAGGAAATTGCTTCCGGCCTGATGTCGATCAATGCCGTGAAGGCCGTCGAGATCGGCGATGGTTTTGCCGCCGCCGAGCTTTCCGGCGAGGACAATGCCGACCAGATGCGGATGGGCAACGATGGCCAGCCTATCTTCCTCTCCAATCATGCCGGCGGCATCCTCGGGGGCATTTCGACCGGCCAGCCGATCATTGCCCGCTTCGCCATCAAGCCGACCTCGTCGATCCTGAGCGAGCGCCAGTCGATCGACGCTGACGGCAACAATGTGGATATTCGCACCAAGGGTCGCCACGATCCTTGCGTCGGCATCCGCGCCGTGCCGATCGGGGAGGCGATGATGGCCTGCACGATCGCCGACCATTTTCTCCGTGACCGGGGTCAGACCGGTAAAACCCGCTAGGAATCATCACATGCCCTACGATCAGAAGCGCGTCGTCGACGCCATCCGCGCCTTCGAAGCCGGCGAAATCGTCGTTGTTACCGATGACGACGGACGCGAAAACGAAGGCGATCTGATCGTCGCTGCGGTTCACTGCACGCCGGAAAAGATGGCCTTCATCGTGCGCCACACGTCCGGTATCGTCTGCACGCCGATGCCGCGCAGCGAAGCCAAGCGCCTGAACCTCAATGCCATGGTGGCGGAAAACGACAGCGCGCATACGACGGCCTTCACCGTAACGGTGGATTTCAAGCACGGCACGACGACCGGCATCTCCGCCGACGACCGGACGCTGACGGTGCGCAACCTTGCCAACCCGAATGTCGGCCCGGCCGACTTCGTGCGTCCCGGCCACATCTTCCCGCTGATCGCCCGCGAAGGCGGCGTTCTGATGCGGTCCGGCCATACGGAAGCGGCCGTCGACCTGTGCAAGCTCGCCAACCTGCCGCCGATCGGCGTGATCTGCGAACTCGTCAACGACGACGGCACGGTGACGCGCGGTCCTCAGGTGACGGAGTTTGCGATCACCCATGGCCTGAAGCAGGTGTCCGTTGCCGATCTCATCGCCTATCGCCAGCGCAAGGAAACGTTGATCGAGCTGCACGGCACGTTCGACATCGAGACCCCGAAGGGCAAGGCCAAGGCACACGCCTACTCCCTGCCCTGGGAGACGATGCAGCACGTCGCCATCGTGTTTGGAGATATCAGGGACGGCGTCGACATTCCGGTCCGCCTTCATCTGGAAGACGTGGCGCGCGATGTGTTCGGCGCGGCGCGCTCCGTGGACCGTTACATGGCAAAGATCGCCGACGAGGGTCGCGGCGTCATCATCTATCTGCGCGAGGGTTCGGTTGGCGTCGGTGCCAGCACGACGTCGCGCAAGGTCCGCTTCGGTGAGGAATCGCACGCGGAGGCCAAGGTCCGCGACAGCGAGTGGCTGGAAATCGGCCTCGGCGCCCAGATCCTGCGCGATCTCGGCGTGTCTTCGATCAAGCTTCTGACCAGAAGCGAACGTCATTACGTCGGCCTCGAAGGGTTCGGCATCCAGATCGCCGAGACCGTGATCTGCTGAACGGCCACTGAGCGGAGCGCGTTTCCGTGCTGACCTTTTGAAATAGAGGTTGTCGCGGGAACATCGCATTTGCGCACGGGTTCAGTCTCAGGACGTTGCTGGAAAATGCCGGCGACGTCCGACAGACGCAACCGTGCAAGGATCAAGTCCGTGACCCGAAGCCTGAACATCGTTCCGCCAGCCCTCGATCCCGCCGTCTCCGCTGGAAGGACGACCGTCGAGAGCATGACGTTTCCGCCGAGCGGCTTCGTGCCCAACCACCCCCACCTTCCGGCTCTGATCTACCGCAACGCCCTTACCATCGACCCTCTGGTCGGCGACCCCGCCAGCCTGTTCGAAGACCTTTTTGCGAAAAACGGCTGGCAGGGCATCTGGCGCGATGGCGTATTCGATTATCAGCACTACCACACGGGCGCCCACGAGGTCCTCGGCATCGCAAATGGTCGCGGCCTGCTGCTGATCGGCGGTCCGGATGGCACCGAAATCTCAGTCCATGGCGGCGATTGCATCGTGTTGCCGGCCGGCACCGGGCACATGCGGCTGGAAGCCAGCCGCGACTTCGTGGTTGTCGGCGCCTATCCGCCAGGACAGCGTGCGGATCTCCAGACCGGACCCGCGGATTCTGAGGGTCTCAGCCGAATTTCGAGCCTTCCCTTGCCGCAGACCGATCCGCTTCGTGGCCGCGACGGCCCCCTCCTTCGGCACTGGGTCCGTTAGGGTTCATTCATGTACATCTAATGCGTGCGCAAAAATCCGATAGGCACAATTTTATCGGAACAAGCACAGCAGCCTTGCAGTTACCCCGCTGATCGCCACCCGCTCTACGGCCCGGCAACCCAAGGCTATAAAGATGAACACGCGTCCTCAATTCGCCTCGTCCACCCCGCTGTCAAAGCTCCCGCCGCAAATCTACTACGTGCATCCTCTCATGCTCAAAGGCTTGCAGGATTGGCGCCAGGTTTTTGCCCATGCGAAGGATCTCGGCTTCGATACGGTCCTCAGTGCGCCGCTGTTTGCACGCGGCGCGGACACGAGCATTTTCGTCAGCGGAGACCTGGACAGGCTTGATCCGGCGCTGGGACTTGGGGAAAGCATCGACGATGGCGTGAAGGCACTGACAGGTGCCGCTAAAGAGCATGGCATCAAGCTGATGCTCGACATTGCCGTCGATCGTATCGCCGATGCGTCAAACCAAGGCAGCGCCGTCGTATTCGACCCGCGTCGCTCGCCGCAGGAAAGCGGCAGCCGCACGATCGATATCACTCATGAAACGCACCTGCTTGATGACTGGCGCCGCCGACTGGCGCGGCTGGCCGGGCTTGGCATCGCCGGCTTCCGATGCATCGGCATTGGCAAGGTCGCGCCCGACGTCTGGAAGGGCCTGATCGCTGCGGCCCGCAGTGCCGTCTCTGACACCGTCTTCCTTGCCTGGACGCCCGGCACCAGTTTTGAAGATCGCAAGGCGCTCAAGGGCGTCGGCTTTGACGGCAGCTTTTCGTCCTTTGCCTGGTGGAACATGGAGGAACGCTGGATCCTCGACGAATACGAGGTGCAGCGCGAACTCGGCTACCAGATCACCTTTCCGGAAGCCCCGTTCGGCAAGCGCATGGCGCATGGCATTGACGGAACCGAAGTGTCGGAGCGCCGAGCGGTCCGGGCCCTGAAGCTCGCGTCGACCTTCGCCAGCGGCCTCATGGTGCCGATGGGCTTCGAATACGGCTCATCCATCCCGCTCGACCCGCTGACCGGTGACGGAATGGGTCTGCGTGGGCTCAAGGACCAGGGCGTGTTCGACCTGTCGAGCGACATCCGTGCCATCAATGCCGCGCCGAACAAGACATCGGCCGGGTTTGGCCGCCAGCCGCTGAGGCTGATTTCCACCAGCCAGACCCAGGCTGTGGCGCTCTTGCAGACCGACCATGAGGATATCCGTGCATCTTCGAAGATCCGCGTCGTCATGCTGAACCGCGATTTGCGCAGGGTCACCAAGGCTCCGTTCAACGTGCTACGTGAAGCAGCATCCCCTTTCCTGCCGCTGACGGCGCCGGGGAATGACGCCGACATTTTTGCGCCCGATCTCATGCTGAAGCCGGGCGAACTGCGCGTTTTCGAAGGCCATGCCTCGCAGCCGATCATCGAAGCTGTTCCGGTTTCCACCGCAGCCGAAGCCGCTGCAACACCGCGGCTGGCGATCGAGAAAATCACTCCGTCGGTCGATGACGGTCGCTTTGTGGTGAAGCGGGTTGTCGGCGAGACGGTCAAGGTCGAAGCCGACGTGTTCGGCGACGGGCACGATCCGCTGTCGGCATCGGTGATGTGGCGTGCGGCCGACGAGGACCAGTGGACCGAAGTGCCGATGACGCTCGTCGTCAACGACCGCTGGGCGGCGGAGTTTCCGCTAAAGCGGATGGGTCGCCACGAGTTTGCGATCGAGGCCTGGAAGAACCCCTTTCAGATCTTCCGCTACGAATTCACCAAGAAGCACGAGGCGCGGCTCGATCTGCGGCTGGAGATCCAGGAAGGCATCAATCTGGTGCTTGATGCGCTGGATCATGCCACGGGTGACCTCAAGACCGAGCTGAAGGTGCTGTTCGACACGCTGACGGCGCAGGACGATCCCAAGCGGATCGAAACGCTACTGCTGGCCGACACGGCCGAGCTGATGGTGGAAGGCGACCGCCGCCCGCATCGGGTTCGCTCAACCTCGATCCCGGTCGATGCCGAGCGGACGGCCGCAGCGTTTGCGAGCTGGTTCCAGGTGTTCCCGCGCTCCCAGAGCGGCGATGCGAACCGTCACGGCACGTTCGACGACGTGATTGCGCGGCTGCCGGCGATCCGGGAGATGGGCTTTGATGTCCTCTACTTCCCGCCGGTGCATCCGATCGGTTCGACCAACCGCAAGGGCAAGAACAACACGCTGACGCCGGCCCCTGATGATCCGGGCAGCCCATACGCGATCGGCTCGGAAGATGGCGGCCATGACGCGATCCATCCGGAGCTCGGCACGTTCGAGGATTTCCGCCGGCTGGTGGATGCCGCCAAGGAGCACGGGCTGGAGCTCGCTCTCGACCTCGCGATCCAGGCCTCGCCCGACCATCCGTGGCTCAAGTCCAATCCCGGCTGGTTCGACTGGCGGCCTGACGGCACGATCCGCTATGCCGAAAACCCTCCGAAGAAGTACGAAGACATCGTCAACGTCGATTTCTACGCCAAGGACGCTGTTCCTTCGCTGTGGATCGAACTGCGTGACGTCGTCCAGAAGTGGGTCGATAACGGCGTCAAGCTGTTCCGCGTCGACAATCCCCATACGAAGCCGTTCCCGTTCTGGGAATGGATGATCGCCGACATCCGCTCGCGCCATCCAGACGTCGCCTTCCTGTCGGAAGCGTTTACGAAGCCGAAGGTGATGTACCGCCTCGCCAAGGTCGGGTTCTCGCAGTCCTATACGTACTTCACCTGGCGCAATGCCAAGTGGGAGCTCGAGCAGTATATGCGCGAGATCACGACCGAAGAGCCGAAGGAATTCTTCCGTCCGCACTTCTTCGTCAACACGCACGATATCAACCCGGATTTCCTGCAGAACGCACCGCGTCCGGCCTATCTGATCCGTGCGGCGCTGGCTGCCACGCTGTCGGGCCTCTGGGGCGTCTATAACGGCTTCGAGCTTTGCGAAGGACGCCCGGACGCCAAGCGCAAGGAATATGCGGACTCCGAGAAGTACGAGATCCGTGCCTGGGATTACGACCGTCCGGGTCACATCAAGGGCGAGATCGCCCTTCTCAACCGCATCCGCCGCGAGAACCCGGCGCTGCATTCGCATCTCGGTCTGCAGCTCCTGCCCGCCTGGAACGACAACATCATGTTCTTCGAAAAGGCCAGTGCCGGCCGCGAGAACGTGCTGCTGATCGCCGTCAACCTCGATCCGCACAATGCGCAGGAAGCGGATATCGAACTGCCGCTGTGGTCGTTCGGCCTGCCGGATCATGGAACCCTAGATCTTGAGGATGTCATCGGCGGCGATCGCTTCTCATTGACCGGCAAGGTGCAGCGCATCCGCCTCGACCCTCACTCCGGCCTGCCATTCTCCATCTGGCGCGTCCGTTAAAGACAAGAATGGGAGGAGACATCATGGACATCACGAGCGGCCGAAACCAGGGCCAGGACCAGAATCAAGCGATGAACGACGATCCACTATGGTACAAGGATGCAGTTATCTATCAGCTGCATATCAAGTCGTTCTACGACGCCAATGGCGACGGTATCGGCGACTTTCAGGGGCTGCATGAGAAGCTGGATCACGTCGCTTCGCTTGGCGCCAACACGATCTGGCTGCTGCCGTTCTTTCCGTCGCCGCGTCGTGACGATGGATACGATATTGCCGATTATACCAGCGTCAGCCCGGACTATGGCACGGTGGACGAATTCAAGGCGTTCGTGGCTGCCGCCCATGCGCGCAATCTGCGTGTGCTGATCGAGCTCGTCATCAACCACACGTCCGACCAGCATCCGTGGTTCCAGCGGGCACGTCATGCGCCTCCCGGTTCGCCGGAGCGCGATTTCTACGTGTGGTCGGATACGGACCAGAAATTCCCGGAAACGCGGATCATCTTTCTCGATACGGAAAAGTCCAACTGGACATGGGATCCGGTTGCCGGCGCCTATTACTGGCACCGCTTCTATTCGCACCAGCCCGACCTTAACTTCGACAACCCAGCCGTTCTCGAAGAGCTGTTCGAAGTCATGCGTTTCTGGGCCGATACGGGCATCGACGGTTTCCGCCTCGACGCCATCCCGTATCTGATCGAGCGCGAAGGCACGATCAACGAGAACCTGCCGGAAACCCACGACATCCTGAAGAAGATCCGCGCGGCGCTCGACAGCACCCATCCCGGCAAGATGCTGCTGGCGGAAGCCAACCAGTGGCCGGAAGATACGCGCGAATATTTCGGCGATGGCGACGAGTGCAACATGGCGTTCCACTTTCCGCTGATGCCGCGCATGTATATGGCGATCGCCAAGGAAGACCGCTTCCCGATCACCGATATCATGCGCCAGACGCCTGAAATCCCGGACAATTGCCAGTGGGCGATCTTCCTGCGCAACCACGACGAGCTGACGCTCGAGATGGTGACCGACGAAGAGCGCGATTACCTCTGGAACATCTATGCCGCCGACCGGCGCGCCCGCATCAATCTCGGCATTCGTCGCCGTCTTGCGCCGCTGATGGAGCGCGACCGCCGCAGGATCGAGCTGATGAACGGCCTGCTGCTTTCCATGCCCGGAACTCCCGTCATCTACTACGGTGACGAGATCGGCATGGGCGACAACATCTATCTGGGCGACCGCGACGGCGTTCGCACGCCGATGCAGTGGTCTCCGGACCGCAATGGCGGTTTCTCCAAGGCCGATCCGGCGCGCCTCGTGCTGCCGCCGGTCATGGATCCTCAGTACGGCTATGAGGCGGTGAATGTCGAAGCGCAGGGCGCCGACGCACATTCGCTGCTGAACTGGATGCGCCGGATGCTTGCGCTGCGCAACAAGCATGCCGCATTCGGCCGCGGCACGCAGCGTTTCCTGACGCCCGGGAACCGCAAGATCCTTGCCTATCTTCGCGAATACGAGGGTGAGACGATCCTGTGCGTCGCCAACCTTTCACGCCTGCCGCAGGCGGTGGAACTGGATTTGTCGCAGTTTGCCGGCTGGGTGCCGATCGAGATGTCCGGCATGTCGCCGTTCCCGCCGATCGGTCAGCTGACCTATCTGCTGACGCTGCCGCCCTACGGCTTCTTCTGGTTCCAGCTGGTGGAAACTTCCGACGGCCCCATCTGGCGCAAGGAGCCACCGGAGCAGATGCAGGACATGGTGACCATGGTCGTTCGCCGTGACCTGCAGGAGCTCGGCGAAGACTCGCCACTGTCGAAGATGTTTGCCAAGGATATCCTGCCGCCATACCTCTCGAAACGCCGCTGGTTCGGCTCCAAGGGCTCGATCCTCAATTCGGCG
Organism: Rhizobium sp. PvP014; assembly: GCF_017876855.1. Lineage (NCBI taxonomy): Bacteria > Pseudomonadati > Pseudomonadota > Alphaproteobacteria > Hyphomicrobiales > Rhizobiaceae > Rhizobium > Rhizobium sp. PvP014. The sequence goes on along the minus strand of NZ_JAGIOT010000002.1, from coordinate 60,990 downwards.
CGGCTTGCCAACGTGACGCCGATCGCATTTGCCAACAACATCCTGCTCGGCGAGCTAGAGGTCGATGTTGCCGGCAAGTTGGATACCTATCTCCTGCCGCTCGCCATCGCCTGGGATGAAGCCCAGCCTTCGGCGCTTGCCCAGCAGCTGGCGCTTGCGCGCATCCGTCAGGGTCGCCGTGTCGGCTTCCTGACCGACGGCTTTGCGATGGAAGGGCTGGCGCGCGGCGTGATCCGCGGACTGTCCGAACGGGCCGTGATCTCGGGCGTTTCAGGCGCCCTTGAATTCGTCGGCACCGACACTCTCGACCAGCTCAACTTCAACGACGACATGCCTGTGACCTGGCTTTCGGCCGAACAGTCGAACAGCTCGCTGATCATCGGTGATCTCGCCATGGTAAAGCTGATCCGTCACATCTTCCCGGGTATCCACCCGGAAGTGGAGATGACGCGTTATCTCACCAATGTCGGCTACCAGAATACGGGACAGCTGCTCGGCGAAGTCGCCCGCACCTCGCCGGAGGGCAACCGCTACACGATGATCATCGTGCAGCGCGCGATCCGCAATCAGGGCGATGCCTGGAACTGGATGCTCGGCAACCTGCGCCGCGCAATCGACGAGATTGTGGTGACCGGGCTCGAGGGCGAAGGGATCGACGAGCACTTCAAGCCGCTCGTCAATCTTTCGGCCACCATCGGAACACGGCTTGGTGAGCTGCATGTCGCACTGGCCCAGCCGACCGATGACGAGGCATTCAGCCCGATCTGGGCTGGCGACGCCGATATCTCGAGATGGCGCGCGGGCGTAACGGCTCAGATCGACCAGAGCCTGACCATGCTCGAACTGAACAGCGAGGGACTGGAAGGTCGCGCCGCAGAAGACGCACGCATGATCCTCAGCCGTCGCGAAGACCTGTTCGGCCTTGTCGAGACGCTGTCCGGCTTTGCCATTTCGACGCTGATGACCCGTACCCACGGCGACTTCCACCTCGGCCAGATCCTGGTGGCAGAAGGCGACGCCTATATCATCGACTTCGAGGGCGAACCAGCCCGCGATCTCGAGGAACGTCGTGCAAAGTCCAACCCGCTGCGCGATGTGGCCGGCCTCTTGCGGTCGCTGAGCTATCTCGCAGCCTCGGCCGATCTCGATCGGGAGGTCGTCAGCGAAGTGGACGACGCCCGTCATCCGGAGCTCGTCAGCCGCTTCATCGACAAGGCGGAACCGGCATTCCTGCAGGCCTATTTCGATGCTGTGGAAAAGTCCGACTCGCTCAACATCCCGCACGAGAAGCGGTCGAAAATACTTGACCTCTTCCTGCTGGAAAAGGCCGCCTACGAGATCGCCTACGAAGTGCGCAGCCGGCCGAAGTGGCTGCCCCTGCCGCTCGCAGGTTTTGCGACCATCGCGGCGCGACTTCTCGACACCGACAGCAATTCCACCCCTGATGCACCCAAGGGAGAGACAGAGTGATGCGATACGAGCGCACGGACCTCATCATCGGAACCGTTGAGGAGGGCCTCCAGGCCCTCGTCGACGGCCGTCATGGCGATCCCTTTTCCATTCTCGGCCGCCATCAGTACGGCGACCTCACCGTGGTGCGGGTGCTGCTTCCCGGGGCGCTTTCGGTTGAGGTCGTCGAGCGCGATACGGCCAAGGTCGTCGCGGAGCTGGACAGCATCCACCCCGGCGGTCTGTTTGCCGGCGTGACCAATTCGACTGCGCCCTATTTCCTGCGCATCGAATGGCCGGAAGCAATCCAGGAAACCGAGGATTCCTATTCCTTTCCGCCACTGCTCGGCGATCTCGATCTGCACCTGATCGGCCAGGGCACCCATTACGATCTCGGCCGTACACTGGGCGCGATCCCGATGGAAGTGGATGGGGTTTCCGGCGTGCGTTTTGCCGTCTGGGCACCGAATGCCACGCGCCTTTCGGTCGTGGGCGACTTCAACGCCTGGGACGGTCGCCGGCATCCGATGCGGCTGCGGCCGCAGGCCGGCGTCTGGGAACTGTTTGTTCCTCGACTGACCCATGGCGAGCGCTACAAGTTCGAAATTCTCGACGCTCACGGCAATATGCTGGCGCAGAAGGCCGACCCGATCGCACGTGCCTCGGAAGCAGCACCTTCGACGGCCTCCGTGATCGCTTCGTCCAAACCGTTCCGCTGGACCGATGGCGACTGGATGGCGGCGCAGGCCAAGGACCGCGCCCGCGAAGGCGCGATGTCCGTCTACGAGGTGCATCTCGGCTCCTGGGTGCGGATTGCCGAGGAAGGCAACCGTACGCTCGACTGGGTGGAGCTCAGCCAGCGCCTCGTGCCCTACGTCAAGAAGCTCGGCTTTACCCATATCGAGATGCTGCCGATCATGGAGCATCCGTTCGGTGGTTCATGGGGCTACCAGCCGCTCGGTCTGTTTGCGCCGACCGGACGCTACGGCACGCCCGAAGACTTCGCCTATTTCATCGATCGCTGCCATGCTGCCGGTATCGGCGTCATCCTCGACTGGGTGCCAGCGCATTTCCCGACCGACGTCTGGGGTCTGGCGCAGTTCGACGGCACGGCGCTCTACGAGCATGCCGATCCGCGCGAAGGGTTCCACAAGGACTGGAACACGCTGATCTACAATCTCGGTCGCAACGAGGTGAAGGGTTTTCTGATCGCGTCTGCGCTGGAATGGCTTGATCATTTCCATATCGATGCGCTGCGCGTCGATGCCGTCGCCTCCATGCTCTACCGCGACTACAGCCGCGATCAGGGCGAGTGGATCCCCAACAAATTCGGCGGCCGGGAAAATCTCGAATCCGTGGAATTCTTCAAGCACCTGAACAGCATCATCCATGAGCGCTGCCCGCATGCCTTCACGGTGGCCGAGGAATCGACCGCCTGGCCGGGTGTGACCGAAAGCGTCGAGCAGGGTGGACTGGGCTTCGACTTCAAGTGGAACATGGGCTGGATGCACGACACGCTCCATTACATGGAGGAAGATCCGGTCTATCGCAAATACCAGCACGGAAGCCTGACCTTCGGCATGGTCTATGCCTATTCCGAACGCTTCATGCTGCCGCTGTCCCATGACGAAGTGGTGCACGGCAAGGGCTCGCTGTTTGGCAAGATGCCGGGCGACCACTGGCAGAAGATGGCCAATCTGCGGGCCTATTACGGTTTCATGTGGGGCCATCCCGGCAAGAAGCTGATGTTCATGGGTGGCGAAGTCGCTCAGGTGACCGAGTGGAACCACGACGCGTCCGTTGTCTGGGATCTGCTGGACAGCCCCGATCATGCGGGCATGCAGCGCCTGATCGCCGATCTCAACGCGATCTATTCGGCCGAGCCGGCGCTTCAGTATGGCGATCTCCATCCTGAAGGCTTCGAATGGGCCGTGTCCGACGATGCGGAAAACTCCGTCACCGCGATGCTGCGTCTGTCGCAGGATCGGCAGTCGGCAATCATCGTCGCTTCCAACATGACGCCGGTGCCGCGGCATGGCTACCGGATCGGCGTGCCGTTCGAGGGACGCTGGGAAGTGGTGCTGAATACCGATGCCGCGATCTACGGCGGCACGAATTTCGGCCAGACCGAAGCCTGGACGGAAAACCAGTCGGCGCATGGCAAGACAGCGTCCGTCGCTCTCGACATCCCGCCACTGGCGACGGTGTATCTGCGGTGGCGGGGTTAAGTCCCCGGCATCGCCCGGAATTAGCGCTTCTAAGAGATGAGCCGGATGGCGGCGGAGACCTAACCCTCTCCCCGCCATCCGTCGCGATAGACGACCTTGTCCACGCCGGCAAACCGCCCCACCCGCTGCAACTCGGCATTGAGCTTCTCCAGCCTGCCCGCGGATGCCCGAACACCCTTTTCCAGCCACAGCCGCCTGACATCCAGCACACCCGTTTTGCGCTCCGCCTTCATGTCGATGCGACCGATCATGCGGTCGCCTTCCAGAAGCGGAAAGACGTAATAGCCGTATTGCCGCTTCGGCTCGGGCACAAAGACCTCTATGCGGTAGAAGAAATCGAACAGCCGCACCGCCCGGTCACGGTTGCGCAGTAGCGGATCGAAGGGGCTCAGCACCCTCACCCGTGCCGGCGGTTCTGGAATATCGCCGAGGTTTTGGGGAAAGCCTGAGAACGCGAAGGAAGCGCGCGGGCGGCTGTCGTCGGCGGTTTCGATCAGGACTTCGACGAGTTCATCGCGATGGGCTTTCACCCAGTCCCTCGCCTCTTCCGGCGTGACGATATCCCAGAAGGCAGCGAGTTCTCCCGATGTGGCAAAGCCAAGCTTTTCCATCGCGCTGCGGCAGGCCCAGTCGATGAAGTCCTCGTGGCTGACATCCGGTTCGTGATGGTGGGCGGCAATAACGCGCTCGGTCAGATCGTAGATCTTCTGGAAATTCACCCGGCCTGCAATCGAAAGCTTGCCGGTGTGCCAGTAATATTCGAGCGCCGTCTTGTTCGGGTGCCAGTTCCACCAGCCGCCGGACTTGTGATCCTCCATCTTCATGTCGCGCGACATGATCGCGCCGTTTTCCGAAATGTGCCGGAACGTGTCCTCGAAGGCGGAATCGAAACTCTCGCCATGCCATTTGCGCCAGCGCTCGGCGAGGATCGGTTCGCGGCGGCGGAAGCGGTGCTTCCAGTAGCGGAACAGACGCGCCGGAATGATCGAGGCGTCGTGGGTCCAGTGTTCGAACAGCTCGCCGTCTTTTTCCAAGAGCGACGTCAGGTGTTCGCGCCGATAGGTCTGGTTGCGCGAAAACAGGATCATGTGATGGGCGCGCTCGACGGTCGCGATACTATCCACCTGCACGAAGCCCAGATCGTCGATCAGTTGCAGAAGACCGGCCTTGTTGAGCGCACGGGTCGGCGGTGCGGAAAGCTGCTGCCGTTCGATGAAAATCCGTCTTGCCCGGGCATTGTCGATCAGAATCGCCATGGCAACGAGACTAGGGCGACAGGGGACCGGATGCAATGTTCACTTTTCATTCCGCCTTCCCGCTCTGCTCCCGCCGCGATATAGACCGTTCAGCAACCGAGGACCGGCATTGGACATCCATTTCGACAAGGCCGAAGCTCGCTTCGAGGGGCGTGTCACGCTGCATCCGCTGACGGTGCGGCTGACCGAGCGCCGCATCGGCGTGATCGGCCTTAACGGCTCCGGCAAGACGACGTTTGCGCGGATGATCAATGGACTTGTCTCTCCCGCGAGCGGCAATGTCGTCGTCAACGGCTTCGATACGAAGGCCGACACCGACCGCGCCCGCGCGCAGGTTGGTTTCATCTTCCAGAACCCGCAGAACCAGATCATCCTGCCGATCCTGAAGGAAGACATCGCGCTTGGCCTGACGTCGCGCAAGCTTTCGAAAGCCGAGATCGAGGCCCGAACGACGGCGATCCTCAAGCGCTTCGGCATCGGACATCTTGCCGACCGTCGCTCGCACGAGCTTTCCGGCGGCGAGTTGCAGCTTGCGGCCTTTGCCTCGGTTCTGGTGACGGAACCGGACATTTTGATCATGGACGAGCCGACCAACCAGCTGGACCTGAAGAACCGCAACCTGGTGGCCCGGACGATCAGCGAGCTCCCCGAAAACGTCATCGTGCTCACCCACGATCTCGATCTCATCGCGGGCTTCGAGCGGGTTCTGTTGTTTGACAACGGCCGGCTTGCCGGCGACGGAAACGCTGCCGAGATCATCGCCCATTACCGCGAGCTTGCCGCATGAAGACGCTTTACGTTGATGGTAGCGGCTTTCTGCACCGGCTTTCGGCCCGCGCGAAGCTTGTGCTACTGGCTGCCGCAAGCCTTGCTCTGTTCCTCATCCAGTCGTCGTTAGTGCTTGGCGTCGGTGCGGTCGCCAGCGGCCTGCTTTTCGGTTCGCTGCGAATCGGATGGCGGCAAACATGGCTGCGGCTGCGGGTTCTTTTCCTCACCATCGCAGCCGTTGCGGTGTTCACGCTGGTTTTCAACAGCCCTGTGGAAGCCGTCAGCGTGTTTTTCCGGCTCTCGGCACTGGCGCTTCTTGCGTCTGTGGTGACGGCCACGACTACTACCGGCGATTTTATTACGGAAGTGACATTTGCGGCTTTGCCGCTTGAAAAGCTCGGGCTTGTAAAAGCTGCGGATATCGGCCTGTCGATCGGCCTTGTCCTTCGCTTCATTCCGGAAATCCTGCTGCGTCACCAGGCCATCCGCGATGCCCATATCGCGCGAGGGTTGCGCCCTCGAACCCTCTCCATCATCGTCCCGCTGATCATCCTCACATTAAAGAATGCCGACGAGATTGCCAGCGCAATTGACGCCCGGGCAATCCGTGCGCAGAAGTGATACAGATTCAGTCGTCAAGGAATAGCTATTTGCCTACTCGTGATCTCGTTCTGGCCGCCCTGTTTGCCGCTATCATCATCGTGCTGGGACTGGTGCCGCCGGTCATGCTCGGTTTCATTCCCGTCCCCATCACGGCGCAATCGCTCGGCGTGATGCTGGCCGGCGTCGTGCTCGGCGCCAAGCGCGGCACGATCGCGGTCCTCCTGGTCCTGGTGCTTGCAGCGATCGGTCTGCCGGTTCTGTCCGGCGGCCGCGGCGGCCTTGCCGTCTTCATGGCGCCGACGACCGGTTATCTGATCGGCTGGGTGTTTGCCGCGATGGTAACCGGATATCTGTCGCAGATCATGGTGGGTCGCGACCAGGCGGGGCTGGTGCAGGGCGTGAACTTCTTTATCGCAGCCCTGATGGGCGGCGTGATCGTGCTTTACGGGATCGGCATCACCTATCTGGCGCTGATCACCGGCATGGGCTTCGTCAAAGCGTTTCTCGGCTCGCTCGCTTTCATTCCGGGCGACGTCCTGAAGGCTGTGATTGCGGCGCTCGCCGGTCGGGCCGTGATGGCAGGCTATCCGCTGCTGCCGCAGCGCGCGTAAGCAGTCAGTCGAGGAACTGATACAGCCAGTCGCGCAGGTCTTCGGGCAGCGCGGCCGGCGTCCGGGTTTCCGGATCGCATGCGGACCAGACGATTTCGGCTTCGGCCACCTCATCGCTGCCGCGCGTGAAGCGGACGATAAAGCCTGCGGACTTGCCGCCGATCTTGCTCACTCCGACATGGGTATGGATGAGATCGCCGAGCTTCAGCGGCATATGATAGATGCAGGAGATCTTGCCGACCGCGAAGAACGGGTCATCCGTTGCCGGCTTGCGGCGGTGCCAGAATTCCGTGACCGCCTGTTCCGCAAGGCCGATATAGGCAGCGCGAAACATTTCGCCGTTAAGATCCACATCGCGATAGGCAACGCGAAAATCATGGGTCTTGCCGATATCCTTCGCCATTCCTGCCCGCACTCCAAAAAACGCCTAATGCGCCTACTTCACGGCAAATCCAGTGAAGAGCAAGGGGTATGCGCTTGAAAACATCGCCGTTCTGCGCCATGTCCGAGCTCAACATACCTCACGAGGCCGCCCAATGACCACGCGCCTTTACGAAAACTCCATATTTCTCGAGCATGCGACGCCGGAAGGCCATCCTGAACGGGCAGACCGGCTGCGTTCGCTCAACATCGCGCTCGAACACCCCAATTTCGACAAGCTCGACCGCAAACAGGCACCACAGGCCAACGAAGACACGGTGCTTCTGGCGCATCCGGAAGAACACCTGCGTTGGGTGATGCGCAAGATCCCCGAGGAAGACACGATCCTGCAGATCGAGGCCGATACGCATGTGGGGCCGAAGAGCCTGCAGGCGGCGCTGACCGGCATCGGCGGCGCGATCGCGGCCGTCGACGACGTGATGACCGGCAAGGTGGACAACGCATTCGTTGCCTCGCGTCCGCCGGGACATCACGCGGAAAAGACCAAGGCGATGGGCTTTTGCCTGTTCAACAACATCGCCATCGCCGCCCGCCATGCGCAGCAGACCTATGGCGTCGAACGTGTCGCGATCGTCGACTGGGACGTGCATCACGGCAACGGCACGCAGGACATCTTCTGGGACGATCCGTCCGTTTTGTTTTGCTCGACGCACCAGATGCCGCTTTATCCCGGCACAGGCGCCAGAGACGAGACGGGCACGAAGAACACGATCGTCAACGCGCCGCTTTCGGCCAATGACGGCAGCGACCATTTTCGCGATGCCTTCAAGAGCCGCGTCCTGCCGGCGCTCGAAAACTTCCGCCCGGATCTTGTGCTGATCTCGGCAGGCTTCGATGCGCATCACCGCGATCCGCTGGCGCAGATCAATCTGGTCGGCGACGATTTCGACTGGGCGACCGGCCGGTTGATGGAAATTGCGGGGAAATACGCCGGCAACCGGGTCGTCAGCCTACTCGAGGGTGGCTATGATCTGGAAGGGCTGGCGGAATCGGCCGGCCTGCATATCTGCAGACTGATGAGAGGATGAAGGACATGACCGAAGCCCCAGGCGAGCCGAACGCTCCGATCGACGTCACTGGTTATTCCTTCGAAAAGGCCGTTGCCGAGCTGGAAAGCATCGTTGCTCGGCTGGAACGCGGCGACGTGGCGCTCGACGAATCCATCGCCATCTACGAGCGCGGCGAAGCGTTGAAGAAGCATTGCGAAAAACTGCTGAACGCCGCCGAAAGCCGGATCGAAAAGATCCGCCTCGACCGCAGCGGCAAGCCGCAGGGCGTGGAGCCGCTCGACGGCGAGTGAGGCCTTCACTCGCATGAAGCCCTGAGTTGCATCTCGACTGAAATCCCGACCTGCGCTATAGTCTCCCCATGGACAAGGACCAGGTCATCGCCAAGCTTCGCGAGCACGAGGCCGAACTGCGCGCCGCAGGCGCGGAGCGGATGTCGATCTTCGGCTCGGTGGCGCGTGGCGAGGCGACGGACGAGTCAGATCTTGATGTTCTGGTGACGTTTTCAGAGCCGGTCATACAGTCTGGCTGGCGGTATTTTACGGCCGTCGAAGAGCTACGTGCCCTGATCGTTGGCATTACTGGTGTAAGGAGCGTTGACATAGTTCCCGAACCGTTGCGCCGGAAACGTTTTAGCCGGAGCGTGGAGAGGGATAGGGCGATTGCCTACTAAGCGTCCTCTGATCCGTTTCCGAGACATTGTCGAGAACGGTCAATCCATTCTCGAATATACACACGGTATGGATTTCGACGCGTACTCTGTCAGCAAGATTACACGGGATGCGTCTGAGCGATGATGCATCTGCCTGCGATGCGGTCGAAAAGCTGATCATTCCTTACTCCTCCGACATCGTACCGGATGACGACGCGGAGTTCGTGCCGTTGGCGACCCCCTCTCTTCCCCTTCGCCCTTCCCCCTTGCCCGGCCGATGAAATCGATTAGAACCGGGGTAGGTTGTCTCCGTGGACAACTTGAAAAAGCCGGTTTCATCCTCATGTTGGGATGATAGTTGCTTTTAAGAACAAAAGAAGAGAAAGCCAGCCTCCGTGACACCCCTGCCCGAGACGCCGCTGCTCGACACCGTCAAGCTTCCCGCCGACCTTCGCAAGATCGATGACCGCGACCTGCCGAAGCTTGCCCGCGAATTGCGTGACGAGATGATCGACGCCGTCTCCAGGACCGGCGGACATCTGGGCGCTGGCCTTGGCGTCACGGAACTGACGATCGCCATCCACAAGGTGTTCAACACGCCCGACGATCGGCTGATCTTCGATGTGGGACACCAGTGCTATCCCCACAAGATCCTCACCGGTCGCCGCGACCGCATCCGCACGCTGCGCCAGGAGGACGGTCTTTCGGGCTTCACGCGCCGGGCTGAAAGCGAATACGATCCGTTCGGTGCAGCGCATTCCTCGACCTCGATTTCGGCCGGCCTCGGCATGGCAGTGGGTTCGGATCTCGCCGGTTCGAAGCGCAATGTAATCGCCGTGATCGGTGACGGCGCGATGTCTGCCGGCATGGCCTATGAAGCGATGAACAATGCGGGTGCGCTCGACGCGCGTCTGATCGTCATCCTCAACGACAACGACATGTCGATCGCGCCGCCGACCGGCGCCATGAGCGCCTATCTCGCTCGCCTTGCTTCCGGCCGCACCTATATGGGCATGCGCGAAGTGGGCAAGAAGCTGACCGGCTATCTCGGCAAGAACATCGACCGGGCGATCACCCGTGCCGTCGAACACGCCCGCGGTTATGTGACCGGCGGTACGATGTTTGAGGAAATGGGTTTCTATCACATCGGCCCGATCGACGGTCATTCCTTCGAGCATCTTCTGCCGGTGCTGCGCAATGTGCGCGACAATGCCAAGGGTCCGGTTCTGATCCATGTCGTGACGCAGAAGGGCAAGGGTTATCCGCCTGCCGAAGCTGCGGCCGACAAGTATCACGGCGTCAACAAGTTCGACGTCATCACCGGCGCGCAGGCCAAGGCCAAGCCAAATGCGCCGTCCTATACCAGCGTGTTCGGCGACGCCCTCGTTCAGGAAGCCGGTTTTGACGACAAGATCGTCGGCGTGACGGCCGCGATGCCGAACGGTACGGGGCTGGACAAGCTGCAGCTTGCCTTCCCCAACCGCACATTCGATGTGGGCATTGCCGAACAGCATGCCGTTACCTTTGCGGCAGGCCTTGCGACGGAAGGCTTCAAGCCGTTCTGCGCGCTCTATTCCACCTTCCTGCAGCGCGGTTACGACCAGGTTGTCCACGACGTGGCGATCCAGGGTCTGCCGGTGCGTTTTCCGATCGACCGCGCCGGTTTCGTCGGTGCTGACGGGCCGACCCACGCCGGTTCGTTCGACACGACATTCCTCGCCACGCTTCCCGGAATGGTCGTGATGGCCGCAAGCGACGAGGCTGAGCTGAAGCATATGGTGCGCACCGCCGCAGCTTACGACGAAGGCCCGATCTCGTTCCGCTATCCGCGCGGCGAAGGCGTCGGCATCGAGCTGCCGGAACGCGGCCAGATCCTGGAAATCGGCAAGGGCCGCGTCGTCAAGCAGGGTTCGAAAGTGGCGCTTCTGTCGTTCGGCACACGGCTCAAGGACTGTCTCCTGGCGTCGGAGGATCTCGATGCCGCCGGTCTGTCGACAACGGTGGCCGATGCCAGGTTTGCCAAGCCCCTCGACCACGACCTGATCCGCCAGCTTGCCCGCCATCATGAAGTGCTTGTCACCATCGAGGAAGGCGCCGTCGGCGGCTTCGGCAGCCATGTGCTGCAGTTCCTCAGCACCGAAGGCCTGCTCGATCACGGTGTGAAGGTTCGCTCGCTTGTCCTGCCCGATGTGTGGATGGAGCAGGCAAGCCCCGACGTGATGTACGCCAAAGCCGGCCTCGACCGCGCCGGCATCGTCAAGACGGTGTTCAATGCGCTGGGCAAGACCCAGGTCGGGGTTGGCGCTGCGGGGTAAGTCCGACGATCACATCCCCGGTCCGTATCGAGACAGGACGCGCTAGAAATGTTCGTCCTGGAGAGTTCGTTCGTTATTCTCCCGCCGTCAGAAACAGCACGTGCAGGTCCTTCTCCGGCGTGAAATCCTCGGCGGTCATCTCGAAGGTTGTCGGGCCGGTTTTCTTGATGTTGGCGGCGCAGAGGCTGACGTAGTCACGGGCGTTGCCCTTGTCGATTGTCAGGCGGAACTTGCCGATGGGGCCGGACCAGTTGGCGCCGGTGGTCAGCACATAGGACAGCCATTGCTCGGCATAATGCGGGCCGCCCTTGGTGGCTGCGACTTGAAGCTTTGCGGCTGTCTTCATGAAGCTGTCGTCGATGCAGTAGCGTTCGACGTAGCGGGCGTGCTCATAGGCCGGCTTGCCGTTTTCGATGAAGGTCATGGCCACCGTGCCGCCGACGCTCGGTTTGTAGCGGTGGCTGACCTTGACCGGCTTTTGCGCGGGGAACGTCGTCTTCCACCAATAGGCGGAGCGGAGCGTCCATGCCGGCGTGATGTCCTCCTGCCAGCCTTTTCCGGCATCGTAGCGATCTATCCGGACCAAGCCCTTGGCAATGAAGTCGGCCTTGACGTCATCGGGCAGGGTCTTGAGGGCCTCGGTGGTTCTGTCGCTATAGGGCAGAAGCGGTACCTTTTGGGCGACGAGGTCTTCGGTGCGGTCAATGCCGGTGGCAATGATGCGTTGCTGGAGCTGCGGCTTGATCTCGCGGCCGTCCTGCAGGACCGTGAAGCCGAGGAAGTTGTCGGCTTCCGGATCGCCATAGGCGATGTCGCTCTCAGCGCCGCCTGTAATATCAGGCATCGGAAAGGCGATGACGCTTTCGACATCCTTTTCGGTGTCGTTCCTGAAGACGTAGTCGACCCGAACTTCCTGGCGGGAAAGATGAAGATGCTCTTCGGCCATGGTGATATCGGCGGTCTGGACATAGACGAGGCCGCCGGTCGTCAGTTCCGCCGTCGTATCATTGGCAAAAAGCGGCGGTGCAGCCAAAAGCAGGCCGGCCGTCAGCGTGGCCCCGAAGGCGATTGTCCAGCGTCTCATCCATTCCCCTCCCGGCTTGAGCGGCAACAATAGGCAGAAGAAGCGAACTATAAAAGGCCGGCGGAGGCTTGTCCGGCAGGTCGAAACGCGTTTTTGTCTTGCGTGCGGGGCTCGCCCGCGTCATGGGAAGGCATGTCATCCATTCAACAAAGACTTGACCAGCTTCTGGTCACCCTCAACCTCGTCGACAGCCGCTCGCGCGCGCGCGACGCGATTGCCCGCGGCACCGTCAAGGTCGACGGTCGCATCATTACCAAATCCGGACAGATCGTGTCCTCGACCGCGCAGATCGAGATGGACGATCCGGCGAGCGCCTATGTGTCGCGCGCGGCGCTGAAACTGGTTGCCGCACTCGATCACTTCAAGCTCGATCCGACCGGTTGCGAATGTCTCGATGTGGGCGCCTCGACAGGCGGCTTTACCGAAATCCTGCTCGCCCGCGGCGCAGCACATGTGACGGCACTCGATGTCGGCCATGCGCAGATGCATCCGCGGATTGCCGATAATCCACGCGTCAGCAATATCGAGGGGGTCAACGCCCGCTATCTCGAGGCTGACGATATCGACGACCGGCCGATCGATTTCGTCGTTTCGGACGTGTCCTTCATCTCAATCAAGCTGGCCCTGCCGCCGGCGCTGGAACTGGCGCTGCCGGGCAGCTATTGCGCGCTGCTGGTCAAGCCGCAGTTCGAGGCCGGCCGCGACGCGATCGGCAAGCGGGGCCTCCTGAAGGAACCGGACACGGCACCGGCGGTGGCGGCTGAGCTGGAACGCTGGCTGGTGGAAGACATGGGCTGGGAAAGCCTTGGCCTGATCCCCTCGCCGATTGCCGGCGGTGATGGCAACGAGGAGTTTCTCCTGGCAGGACGGAAGCCGGAATGAGCACGGTTCACGTCACCATCAACCGTCTTGGCGCACAGGGCGACGGTGTCGCCAACGGCGAGGACGGGCCGGTCTATGTTCCCTATGCTCTTCCGGGCGAAACGCTGGCGATCGCCCGCAATGGCGACCACGGCACGGTCATGTCGACGGGCAACCTTTCGCCGGACCGGATCGAACCGGTCTGTCGCCACTTCGGACCCGATGGCGATGCCTGCGGCGGCTGTTCGCTGCAGCATCTCGCCAAGGCGCCGTATAATGACTTCAAGCGCCAGCTCGTCATCGACGCGCTGAAATCCAAGGGCCTGACGCCCGACGTCAAGGAGACGGTCGAGTGTCATCCGGGCGAACGGCGGCGCACGGTGTTTTCCGCGCGCAAGACGGAGAAGGAGCTTCTGCTGGGCTACAACCGGGCAGAAACGAACCATATCATCTCCATCGTCGAATGTCCGATCGCCGCGCCCGGCATCGTGGCGCGGCTTGATGCGATCCGCGCGATCGGCATGGCGCTGGCAACCGGCTCGGAGACGTTCCGCATTTCGGTGCTCGAAAGCCTCTCCGGTCTCGATATCGCGGCCGAGGGGTTGAAGCCGCTTTCGGACAAGCAGCGCCGCAAGGTGACCGAGACGGTTCTGGCGCTGAAGGGCATCGCCCGTGTTTCGGCCAATGGCGAAATCGTGCTGGAGCCGCAAAAGCCGGTGATCGATTTCGGTGGCGTCAAAGTTTCTCCTCCGCCCGGTAGCTTCACGCAGGCGACGAAAGAGGCAGAGGAAGCCATGGCGACGCTGGTGCATGGCCATATGGGCAAGGCCAAGCGGGTGCTGGACCTGTTTGCCGGCTCGGGCACATTTGCGCTGCGACTGGCGAGAACGGCACGCGTGCACGCGGTGGAAAGCGACGACAAGGCGCTGAAGGCGCTGGACCACGCGGCCCGCAACAGCCAGGGGCTGAAGCCCGTCAGCATCGAGAAGCGCGATCTCTTCCGCCGGCCGCTGATCCCGATGGACCTGAAGCACTTTGATGCCGTCGTCTTCGACCCGCCGCGGGCGGGTGCCGAAGTGCAGGTCAAGGAACTGGCGCGCTCGAACATCAAGACGATTGCTGCGGTCAGCTGCAATCCCCTGACGCTCGCACGCGACCTGAGGATCCTGGTCGATGCGGGATACCGGATTGTCTCGGTCACCCCGGTTGACCAGTTTCTCTGGTCGCCGCATGTCGAAGCCGTCGCGCTGCTCAGCAAAGTTTGACGCTAGTCTTGACAGAACGCAATTCGGTTGTGCAACCTTGGTTTACAACCTAGCCTTAGAGGCGTAGCTTTCCCGTGTCGCATCCAAGGCGGCAAATGACTTGCCGCCAGTGCGATCTCCAAGGGGGGAAAGCATGGCACAGATCGCAATGCATGGGCATGGCGTGCGCGGCATGAAGCCGGAAACGCTGCATTCTTTCGACGGCATCGGTGATCCCGGGAAATTCGGGATCATGTTTCCCAATCTCTTACCGTTTTCGGCAAGCGACGATGCGCTTGCCGCCCTGGCCAAGTCTATGGCGGATAAACTGCTCGACGACGGCAACCCGGAACCGGGCAAGGACAACCCGAACATTCCGGCCGGCTACACCTATCTTGGCCAGTTCATCGACCATGATATCACGCTCGACACGACGCCTCTCGACCAGCAGCATGCCGACCCGAAGGCGACCACCAACTTCCGGACACCGGCGCTCGATCTCGATTCGCTCTACGGCGATGGGCCGGGTATCCATCCCTATCTTTACCAACGCGACGTCGAAACGCTGCAAACTTCCGGCAAACTGTTGATCGGACGGGCAGCGGCGTCATCGGATCAGCAAGGCGCTGCGATCCCCGATCTTCCCAACGACCTTCCACGCAACCAGGAGGGCCACGCGCTCATCTTCGACGAACGCAACGATGAGAACCTGCTGGTGGCACAGACGCATCTGCTGATGCTGAAGTTTCACAACAAGGTGTTCGACAAGGTCGCATCGGAAAGGCCTGACCTCAAGGGCACCGCGCTCTTCAAAGAGGCTCGGCGGATCGTCACCTGGCACTACCAGTGGATTGTGCTGTTCGATTTCGTCGAACGTCTGACCGAGCCCGGCTTGATCCAGAAGATCAAGAAGGAGGGTCGGCGGTTCTACCGGTTCAAGCAGCGGCCCTATATGCCCGCCGAATTCGGCGCCGCGTGCTACCGGCTCGGCCATTCGATGGTGCGGGAAAGCTATAGCCACAACCGGGTGTTCAACCCTACAGCCGATAGTCTTGCGAACGCGACGCTCGACCTTCTGTTCCTGTTCACCGGAAAGTCCGGGAACATTACCGGCGAGCTCGCCAACGACCCGGGCGTCGGGTTTGCCGCGCTCCCGTCGAACTGGGTGGTCGACTGGCGGCGGTTCTACGATCTGGATACGCCCGAAGGCGAGAAGGAGACCAATTTCGCCATCAACCACAGCCGGCGACTGGACCCTTTCATCACACCCGCCCTGCACACCCTGCCCGGCGGACCTGGTGATGGCTCGGTTGCATCGCGGGAATTCGACCTTGCCTTCCGCAACCTGCGTCGCGGCGTACAGATCGGACTTCCCTCCGGGCAAGCAATCTGTCGCGCCATGGGTCTTCAGCCACTGACGCCCGAGAAGATTGCCACGGGTCCCGACGGCAAGGCGGCCAAGCAGCACAAGATGCTCGAGGAAACACCGCTGTGGTATTACGTTCTCAAGGAAGCGGAGGTCTTCAACAAGGGAAGACGGCTCGGGCCGATGGCATCCACCATCATCGCCGAGACATTCCTCGGCATGGTGCATGGCGACCACGAGTCGTTCCTGTGGCTGCGCTCCGACTGGAAGCCGGAACTGCCGAGCGACACGCCCGGCCACTTTACGATGGCCGATCTCGTCAAGTTCGTCGGTGACGTCAATCCTCTCGGTGCGGCTGTGCCGCAACCCGCAGAAGAGAAGGTCGACGGCTGACGGCTGGAGGACATACTCTAGTCGTCGAGATCGAGCCTGCCGGTGCCTGTGACGCCGGAGCAGCGGCAGGTACCGCCGACCCGGCCCTCACCGGCCCGGCAGACATAGGGACGGTTGCGGTCGTCGCTCTGGCGCGGCTGCACCACGCATACATAGCGCTGACGGCGTCGGTCGCGCCGGTCCGTCTGCTCGGAAAGACTCTGCTGGCTCTGTATCAGGGTGATCGGCGCGTTCGCTGCATTGGCGGACGCGGCAAATGCCGGCCCAGCAGCGGCGGGCAGGCAGGAGAGGCCAAGAGTTGCAAGAGAAAGCAGGCCGGTCAGGGCTGTACGCATGATGTCCTCTCGTTTGAGGAGTATCTAGCCACGCTTGCGTTGCGAATGAAGGCGCAGCGCGGCGTGGATGGAACTTTGATGCAACTCAGCGTTAACGTCGCATGAAGGCCTCGAAAGCGGCGCGAGCTTCGGCGCTTTTCAGCCGGGCGGAGAAATGCGTCAGTTCCTCGTCCATCCGGGCGAGCACGTCGTCGCGGGGGCCTCGCACCAGATCGCGGGCGATCTTCAGCGCCTGCGGTGGCTTCGCCGACAGTTTTGCAGCGAGCGCCAGCGTTTCCGGCTCGACGGCCTGCGGCTCGACCACTTTCCACACAAGGCCCGCCTCGCGCGCGGCATCGGCGGAAAAGCCCTCGCCGGCAACAAGCATCGCGAAGGCGCGCTGGTGGCCCATAACCCTTGGCGCCAGAAGGCTGGAGGCTGCTTCGGGCACAAGGGCCAGATCGACGAAGGGTGTTTTGAACAGACTGCGGGACGAGGCGATGGTCAGGTCGCAATGCAGGTTGAGCGTGGTGCCGATACCGATCGCCAGACCATCGACGCCTGATACCATCGGCTTTTCGGCAAGCGCCAGCGCGCGGATAAAGAGGGCTGCGGCCGGCGGTTCATCCGAGCCCGAGACCGCATGCGCCAGAAAATCCGCCATGTCGTTGCCGGCGGAAAAGCAGCCTTCGGTGCCGAGAAAGGCGACCGCGCGGATCGTGTCGTCGCTATTGGCATTTTCAAGCGCCGCCGTCATGCGGTGATACATGGACGAGGTGATCGCGTTCTTCTTTTCCGGGCGGTTGAAGCGGATCACCAGCACGCCCTCGCAGTCGGCGGGGCGTTCGATCAGGACGTGGTTGTCGATTGATGGAGTGGCGTCGCTCACGGCATTCCTCCTCAGGCAAGCACGATGCGTGCGGCTTCCAGGCTCTCGGCACCGGCGATGACGCGGTCCTTCAAGGCTGCGGTCTCCGACAGCATGTTTTCGGCCGCAAACCGGCAGAGCGATACGCGCTTGTCACCCGAGCCATCTTCGGATGCGACGAGCGCGCCCTTGGCGAGATAGGCTCCGGTCAGAACAAGGCCGAACAGACGCTGGTAGGGCGTGGCACCCGCAAGGGCTTGCGCCACGCGGCCAGCGGCCTGCGCCTCCAGCAGCCAGTCGGTCGAGGCTTGCAGGTCGTCGATCGATGCGTTCAGCCGTTCCGCCGTGCTGCCGAAGCCGGGGGCGTTGAGGCTTTCCACTCTCTGCGCGATATCGCGCAGTTCACCGATGAAGGTTCGCACCTGCGCGCCCTGTGAGAGCGGCAGTTTGCGCAGCACGAGATCGATCGCCTGGATGCCGTTGGTGCCCTCGTAAATCGGGGCGATGCGGGCGTCGCGCAGATAGCGTGCGGCGCCGGTTTCCTCGATATAGCCCATGCCGCCATGCACCTGGATGCCGAGCGAGGCGACATCGACGCCGCAATCGGTGGCGAAGGATTTGGCGATCGGCGTCAGGAGTGCGGCGCGCTCGACCCAATGGGTGGCCTGATCGCCTTCGAGGTGATGCGACATGTCGATTGCGTGGGCGCAGGCAAAGCAGATGGCGCGCGACCCTTGCGTCAAAGCCTTCATGGTCAAAAGGGTGCGGATGATATCGGGGTGCTCGATGATCGGGCTCATCTGCGGACCGGTCGAACCCGGAGCCCTGCCCTGGGTTCGGTCAGACGCATAGGCGACCGCCTTCTGGGTCGCGGCTTCGGCGATCGCGACACCCTGCATGCCGACGGCGAGACGGGCGTTGTTCATCATCGTGAACATGCAGGCGAGGCCCTGGTTTTCTTCGCCGATGAGATAGCCGATCGCGCCGGTGCCATCGCCGAACTTGCCGTCGCCATAGATCATCGTGCAGGTGGGCGAACCGTGGATACCGAGCTTGTGCTCGATCGAATGACAGATCACGTCGTTGCGCTCACCGAGCGAGCCATCCTCGCCGACCAGGAACTTCGGCACCAGAAACAGTGAAATGCCGCGGGTGCCGGCAGGCGCATCGGGGAGACGTGCGAGGACAAGGTGGATGATATTGTCGGCGGCGTCGTGTTCGCCCCAGGTGATATAGATCTTCTGCCCGAAAACACGGTAACTGCCATCGGCGTGGCGTTCGGCGCGGCTCTTCAGCGCGCCGACATCGGAACCCGCATGCGGCTCCGTCAGGTTCATCGTGCCGGTCCATTCGCCCGAAACCATCTTTTCCAGATAGATAGCTTTCAGATCGTCGCTGCCATGGGCAACCAGCGCCTCGATCGCACCCATCGTGAGCGTCGGCGCGAGCGCGAAGGCCATCGAGGCGGAATTCCACATTTCCAGTGTTGCGACATTGAGCATATGCGGCAATGCCTGACCGCCAAACGCTTCCGGTGCCGTCAGGCCGTTCCAGCCGCCTTCGCGCCAGTGGCGATAAAGCTGCGGCCAGCCATCCGGCGTCTTCACCACGCCGTCCTCAAGCCGCGCGCCCTGGCGATCACCGATATCGCCCAGCGGTGCCATTTCGTCGCTGGCAAAGCGACCGGCTTCCGCCAGGATGGCATCGACCAGATCGGGGGAGAGGTCGCCGAAGCGGCCGATTTCCAGCGCGTCTGAGAGACCCGCCACATGGTTCAAGGTGAAGGCAATCTCCTCCACGGGTGCCTTGTACATGTCGCTTCTCCCAAATTGACAATTCTTCCGGACGATGCCGCAGGTGCGGCCACCGAACTCCCTCTGGCTTTTTACGTAAACGTAAACGAGGTTGTCAATCGATCCATCGCGGTTCCGCGGCAGGATACGAGAAAATCCCCGTTGCAACAGGTGTCACACATAGCGCCTAATGAGGGGCGTCATGCTTGCAGGTCTTCAGTCCATGCCTCCGATAAACTCTCCGATTATTCCCGCCACGCCAGGGCTTGTCTGGGCCTATCATTTCCGTCCCGGCGAGGCTGGCACATGCTCAAGGCTTTCGCTGGAGGCGACGCCGTCGGACCTTGCGATCGACACCGGTTTCCTGTGGCTGCATCTCAACCTGGCAGACCTGCGGGTCGGCGCCTTTCTGGAGAATTTTCAAGGCCTTCCGGCGGCCGCAGCGGTCGCGCTCACCACCCATGAAACGCATGCGTCGATCACGCTGGACGAGCAGTCCGTCTATGGCACGCTGATCGATTTCCAGCGGGAGTTCGACAGCGACACCCGCGATATCGGCTGGCTGCATTTCTTCGCCTCCGACAAGATGATCATCACCACCCGGCTGCAGCCGCTGCGTTCGGTCGACCGGGTGCGCGGCGCCATCGAGAAGAATGCCGGTCGCTACAAAAGGCCGCTCGACCTGTTCGAGACGCTGGTGGCCGAATTCCAGCGCACGATGATCTCGATGGTGATGGAATTTACCGAAGAGCTGAACCTGATCGAAGATTTCGTCTATGACAACGTGCCGCGCGACGAACGCCGGCGGCTTGCTCCCGTGCGACGTATGGTGGTGCGTCTCCACCGGCACCTGCGCACGACCCTTTCGCTGATGCGGCGTGCGGCGGCAGCCGACGATGAGGATATGCCGCCCGGGTTCGACGATATCGCCTCAAGGCTGATCGGCCGGCTCGAAGCCGTCGACCACGACGTCTATGCGCTGCAGGAGCGGGCCCGGCTGCTGCACGAGGAAATCGATTCCAAACAGGCATCGGAGACCAACCGGCACCTCTACATCCTCTCGATCATGACCGCCTTCCTGCTGCCGCCATCGCTGGTCACGGGCTTTTTCGGCATGAACACGTCGTCGCTGCCGTTTGCCGAGGGACTGCACGGTACGGCCTTCGCGCTGGATTTCATGGTGCTTTCGGCGGCAATTGCCTGGTGGCTTCTGAAGCGAACGGGAATTTTCTGAAAGAATGGCAAAACGAACTCAGCCCGCCCGGGCATGCCGGACGGGCTGTCTTATCCTGCGGGTTTCGCCGGATCAGGCGACGGCGTGGAGCTTGGCCTGGTCGCCCTGGAGGCGATTGGTCATGAAGTTCGCGTACCATTCCACGAACTGCATGACGCCGCCTTCATGCGCTTGCGAATAGGGACCCGGCTCATAGGCCGGCGAGCGGATGCCGAAAGCGTTTTCCTCGACGATCTGGCGGTCCTGGTCGTTGGTCATGTTCCAGACGTGGGTCAGTTCCTCGACCGTGTAGTCGACGCCCTCAACCGCATCCTTGTTGACGAGCCATGTGGTGGTGACGGCTGTCTCTTCCGGCCCGATCGGAATGACGCGGAAGGAGATCGCGTGGTCGACCAGCATGTGGTTCCAGGTGGTCGGATAGTGGAACATCAGCATGGTGCCGATATGGGAGATCGTCACATCTTCCGACAGCGCTTTTGCGACAGCCGGCCGCCCGTTCATCGTGTAGCTTTCGGCGTCCTCGATCAGCGGCATGCGGGCGACGCGGTACTGGCCGTCCGTCGACATGTTGAACGTGCTCGGCAGGTTTGCCGCCTCGCAGCGCTGCCAGTGCTCGGAAATGAACGGATCGTCGCCGGCGCCCTGCACGCCGGTCGCAGTCGGCGCTTCGGGATAGGTGCGGCAGAGTTCCGGGTGATTGGCGGCGCAGTGGTAGCACTCGCGATTGTTTTCCCAGACGAGCTTCCAGTTGCCCTTTTCGATGATCGTGTTCTTGGCCGCAACCTTCGTTTCGGCCAGCCGATGCGGCGCCATATAGGGCTGGATCGTCGCGCGGACGGGCGCGAAATCGGGCGCCTCGTTGGCAAGGCAGACGAAGATATAGCCGGCGACGGATTCGCAGTGGACAGGCTTCAGGCCGAACTGCTTCTTGTCGAAATCATCGCCCATATGGCGCGCCGACATCAGCGTGCCGTCGTGCTGGTAGGTCCACTGGTGATAGGGACAGACAAGACGGGTCGCAGAACCGCTATCCTTGGTGCAGACGCGGTGGCCGCGGTGGCGACAGGTGTTGTGGAAAGCGCGGACCTCGCCTTCGCGGGTGCGCAGGACGAGGACCGGATAGTCGCCGATCTGCAGCGTCACGTAATTGCCGGCCTTCGGGATTTCGCAATCATGGCCGACGAAAAGCCAGTCGCGATACCAGATCATTTCCAGATCGAGCTTGTAATAGTCCGGATCGATGTAAAAGGGCTGTTCGAGGCTGAAGCCTTCGCGGCGATTGTTGAGCTGCCGCAGAACCTGGCTGTGAATGTCCATCGTGTCTTCCTCGTCAATTCCACTAGCGAAAGACTTGGGGGGTAATGCGGACAGACCTCCTGCCCCCAATCCTACCCCGAACGTCCACCGCGATCGGTCGTCAATCACGTCCCCAGACTGGCACCGGATCGGCCGAGGGTTCTCGTCACGCCTGCCGGCTTCCCAATTTAACGCCGTCCCTAGCCGAGGCGACTCCATGAGTTTTGCCGATTTAAGCACTCGCGCTGCCTGTCGCACAGGCGACATTGCGACATCGGAAAACGCATTGACGACGATGGCTCACATGACGGCTTCGGTTTTCCGCTGACAAGTGGGGGACAGGGTGCTTCTCGCGGTGCGTTGAGACGTAAACCGGCTGTTAAACCGCTCCGGCTAGACTTCTTTTTGCGCGAAGGGGCCAGCCGCATGCAGACGACCGGAAAACTACGCTACTACGACGCGAACCGGCCGCCACCGCCGGTGTCGGCGCAGGCACCGACGAGCGCGATCGGGCATTCCGAGTTCCTGCGCACAGGCCGTATCTCCAGGGCGCAGCCGCTGTGGCTTCCCAAGGAACGCCGTTATCTCACCTATGACGAAGTGGCGGAGCGGACCGGGTTCAAGCTGGAGTCCGCCGGCGAGCGCACGCATCAGCGGATCAACGGCTTCCATCACTCGATCCAGTTCCCGAAAATGGTGTTCCACCGCACGCTGGAGCAGACCCCGCATCTCGGCTATTGCCATGTTACCGCCGCAAGCACCCTGTTATCGCCGAAGGCGAAGGTCAAATGGTCTTTCTACATCGCCAATTTCCTGGCCGAGATCGGCGATGAGGACGAGTTCTTCAAGAGGGTGAACACCCAGTATTCCCGCATGTATTTCGCGGTGGCGACCGAAAGTGATCCGGATCAGTCGATGAAGATCGACCGCAGCATCCGCAAGAATGGTCTTCTGTTTCGGACCACCGACCCGAAGGAAGCGCTGAAAAACGTTCTGATGCTGGGCGCGCCCGACCAGGCGGTGCGGGCGATCATCAAATCGCTTTAACGCGGTCTCAGTCCGCGCTATGCACAGCGGGACATGACGGCAGAGATCATCGACATCAGGACGGATAGGAACGGCGCGCTTGACCAAGCGTGCGCCGTGCTGTCGCAAGGCTTTCCGGTCGCAATTCCGACGGAGACGGTGTACGGGCTTGCCGCCGACGCCACGAACCCTTCGGCGATCACCCGCATCTATGAAACCAAGGGGCGGCCGCGCTTCAACCCGCTGATCTGCCATATGGCCGATGTCGCGATGGCGGAGCGGTATGCATCGTTCGATCCGATCTCGCGTCGGCTGGCGGAAGCCTTCTGGCCGGGGCCGCTGACGCTGATCCTGCCGCTCATTCCAGAAAGCGGTATCCATCCGCTCGCAACTGCAGGGCTCGATACGGTCGGCATCCGCCTGCCATTGGGCTTTGCCGCCGATCTCATCCGCTCCTTCGGCAAGCCGCTGGCAGCACCGAGCGCCAACACGTCCGGCAAGGTCAGCCCGACCAGTGCCGGCCATGTCGCTGGTGATCTCGGGAGCAAGCTGAAACTGATCCTCGATGGCGGCGCGTCTTCGGTCGGCGTCGAATCGACCATTATCCGCGTCGAGGGCGAGACTGTCCGGCTGCTGCGTCCCGGTGGCGTTGCCGCTGAAGAGATCGAGGCGCTGATCGGTCGCGCCGTCATTCGTCCGGAAGGACCGGCCGCGATCATCGAAGCGCCCGGCATGCTCGCCTCGCATTATGCGCCATCGGCAGCCGTGCGGTTGAATGCGACCCATGTGGCGCCGGGCGAGGCGTTGATCCGGCTGGGATCGGATCCGATCGAGGGCATCGAGCAGGCGAAGGCAGTGTTCGACCTCAGCCCCTCCGGCGATCTTGCCGAGGCAGCCGCCAATCTGTTCGATTATCTGAAGAAAGCCGATGCGGTGGGGGCGACGCGCATTGCAGTCACAGCCATTCCCGATACCGGGCTTGGAGAAGCCATCAACGACCGGCTGGTCCGAGCGGCCGCGCCGCGGGAATAAAACAAGCCCAGGAGAAAACGCCATGGACATGCCTCTCCCTTCCCCGGATCTACTTGCCCGGTTTACGGCGATCGTCGGCGCTGCGCATGCGGTCAGCGATCCGGTGGAGCTTGCGCCGCATCTCGTCGAAAACCGCGGGCTCTATAAGGGCGCGTCCCCTCTCCTTCTCAAGCCAGGCACGACGCAGGAAGTTTCGGCGATCCTGAAGCTTGCCAGCGAGACCGGGACGGCCGTCGTGCCGCAGACTGGCAATACGGGTCTTGTCGGTGGCCAGACGCCACGCAGCGGCGGATCCGACATCATCATCTCGCTGGAAAGGATGAACCGCATCCGCGAGATCGACCAGATGGCAAACGTGATCGTTGTCGATGGCGGCGTCATCCTTGCCGAGGTGCAGAAGGCGGCGGAGGAGGTCAACCGGCTGTTTCCGCTGTCGCTCGGGTCGGAAGGCTCATGCCGGATCGGCGGCAACCTTTCCACCAATGCCGGCGGCACGGCCGTGCTTGCCTATGGCAACATGCGCCAGCTCTGCCTAGGCCTGGAAGTGGTGCTTCCGACCGGCGAGATCTGGGACGGGCTGCGCAAGCTGAAAAAAGACAATACCGGCTACGACCTGCGCGACCTGTTCATCGGCGCCGAAGGCACGCTCGGGATCATCACCGGCGCGGTCTTGAAACTTTATCCGCGGCCGGTCGGACACCAGGTGGCGCTTGCCGGGCTTGCCTCGCCGGCCGATGCGCTCTTGCTGTTTCAAAAGGCATCGAACCTCTGCGGCACGGCGCTGACCGGGTTCGAGTTGATGCCACGGATCGGCATCGAGTTCACCACGCGGCATATCGAGGGCGTGCGCGACCCGCTGTCTGAGCCCTACCCATGGTATGCGCTGATCGACATCTCGACTTCCGACGCTGCCGAAACCGCTGATACGATGGTGCAGGCGCTGCTCGAACAGGGGTTCGAGGCCGGACTGGTCATGGACGCGGTAATCGCCTCGTCGGTCGCGCAGCAAAAGGCGCTGTGGCACATGCGCGAAAGCATGTCGGATGCGCAAAAGCCTGAAGGCGGATCGATCAAGCATGACGTTTCGGTGCCGATCTCGAAGATCCCGCATTTCATGGAGGAAGCCGAGCAGGCTGTTCTCGCGGCCGTTCCCGGCGCCCGCATCTGCGCCTTCGGCCATCTCGGCGACGGCAACATCCATTACAACATCTCCCAGCCGCTCAGCAACGACATGGCCGGCAACAAGGCCGCCTTCATCGACCGCTGGCGGGAGGTGAATGCGATCGTCCACGGGATCGTGCTGGATGCCGGCGGCTCGATTTCCGCCGAACACGGGATCGGCCAGCTGAAGCGCGACGAGCTTGCGCATATCCGCCCGCCGATCGAGATGGAGCTGATGCGGCGCATCAAGCACGCCTTCGATCCGGCCGGTATCATGAACCCCGGCAAGGTCGTGGCATTGCCATGAGCAAGCCGGCACCGGACCGGCCGACCATGACGATCCGCGTCGATCTGGAAAACGGCGTCCGGCTGGGGCCCGGCAAGGCGCAGCTTCTGGAACTGATTGCCGAGCACGGCTCGATCCGGGCCGGCGGCGCTGCGATCGGCATGTCCTACCGGCGTGCCTGGCTGCTGGCAGACGAGATCAACCGGATGTTTCTGGAGCCCTCGATCTCGACCCGGCATGGCGGCAAGTCGGGCGGCGGTGCGGGGCTGACCGAATTCGGCCAGCAGCTTCTTGGCCGCTACAGGGATATGGAAGCAAAAAGTCGGGCTGCAGTGCAACCCGACCTCGATTGGCTTGATAGTGTGACGGACCCGCAATTCCGGGCCGCCGGTAGCGACAAGGCCGACTGAGCGATCAGCCCGCCCGGCGCATCCGTTCACCCATGCCCTGCAGAGCGCCCGGCTGACGCCCGGTGCCGCTGACGCGGAAGCTGCGGATGAGGTTGAGCAGTTCTTCCGTATCGGCAGACAAAGCCTCGGCGGAAGCCGTGGTCTCTTCGGCCATCGCGGCATTGTGCTGGGTGGCCTGGTCGAGCATGTTGAGCGACGAGGAGATCGAGCGCAGCGTCGTATCCTGTTCGGCTGCCGAATGGGCGATGCGGCCGACGATGTCGCTTGCCGACTTCACCTGATCGGAAATCCGCTTCAGGGCCTGACCGGCCTCGCCGACGAGGCGGACGCCGTTTGCGACCTGGCCGGACGAGCGGGAGATCTGTTCCTTGATCTCCTTGGCGGCGGCGGCCGAACGCTGGGCCAGTTCGCGAACTTCCTGGGCGACGACGGCAAAGCCCTTGCCGCTTTCGCCGGCGCGGGCCGCTTCGACACCGGCATTGAGGGCCAGAAGGTTGGTCTGGAAGGCGATCTCGTCGATGACGCCGATGATCTTGGTGATTTCCGCCGAGGACTGTTCGATGCCGCTCATGGCGCCGATTGCTTCCTCGACGACGGCGTCGCTGCGATTGGCTTCGGTGCTGACAGCCGTGACGCGCTGGGCGGCATCGCGTGCACCGTCAGCGGTCTGGCGAACAGCGACGGTCAGTTCGTCAAGTGCGGCGGATGTTTCCTCGAGGTTGGCCGCCTGGCGTTCGGTCCGCTGCGACAGTTCGTTGGAAGCACGGCGGATTTCCTCTTTCGAGCCGCCGATATCGATACCCTTGTCGTTGACCTTGGACATCGCCGCTTCCAGATGGCCGAGCGCTTCGTCGAAGTTGTCGCGCAGGCCGGCGTAACGGGTACCGAGATCGCCGCAGCGAACCGTCAGATCTCCCTTGGCGAGCTGTTCGAGCGCCAAGCCGATCGTCGAGACGACGCGGGCCTGAAGCGCTGCTTCGTCGCGCTGCATGTCGAGATTGTGCTGGCGTTCGCCGTCGAGCTCCTCCTGCTGGCGCTGCTGGCTTTCCTGCATGGCATGGCGCTCGCGCACCTTTTGCTGCAGCGCCTGGGTGGCACGGGCCATCAGGCCGACTTCGTTTTTCATGTCCGTGTGCGGGATCTGCATCGTTACGTCTTCGTCGGCGACGGCGTTCAGCGCCTGACGGATCGCACCGAGCGGACCGGAGATGTTGCGGATTACGACGAAGGCCAGCAGGGAGCCAAGGACCAGGATGACGAAGCCGAAGGACAGCGCCTTGAAGACTTCGCTGCGGATCTGCGCCTGGAGATCGTCGACGTAGACGCCGGTGACGAGAACCAGCTGCCAGGGCTCGAAGGCGAGCGCGTAGGAGCTCTTCAGGAAGGTATCGCCTTCCTGACCAGGCTTGGGACCGAGAAAATCGACGGTGCCGCCACCGGCGCGGCCGATCTTGACCAGTTCGTCACGGTACATGAAGCCCTGGCTGTCCGGCTTGCCCTTGAAACTCTGGCCGAGCCGCTTGGGATCCGGATGGACACGCATGTTCACATCGTAGTCATAGGCAAAGAGGTAGCCGTCCGGGGTGAAGGTCATGGCCGACACGGCTTCGAACGCCCGCTTCTGCGCCTCTTCGCGACCCATCGCACCGGAGGCCTCGAGAGCCTGGAAACGCTTGAAGATACCGATGCCGGATTCCACCTGCGTGCGCAGCATGCCGTAACGTTCGGCGTAGATCGCCTGGGTGGACGTGCGCAGCTGCATGTATGTGGCAGCGGCAAAGCCGGCGATCAGCAAAAGCACGAGCAGCAGCAGCTGGTGGGAGATTTTGAGGTTCTTCATGGTCCGCTCACCTGTGACCGGCAGCGACCGCGCAGGTCGCACCTTGGGAAAAATGATGTTTGTGGGAGGCGGCACATTCTGCACCATGTCGTCTGCAATGATTGCAGTGCAACGACCATATGAGCGATGCATAAATAATTATTTAATCACACAATAACGCAGAAAAACGTATGGCCGCACAGTAACTGCGCGGCCTTTTATTGACTGGCTGCAATGACTTGCTGACTGTTTATTCAGCCCGTTTCAGCCTGAGGCTGAAGTCTTCGAAAGTGATCGGTTTCGCCGAGGCTTCCGCAACTTGAGGGGCTGGCGCAACAGCGCTCGTGGTGGCCTCCAGATCGATGCCATCGCGCGGCGGCGGCGCATTCTCGATCATCTCTTCGAACGAGGTGGAGGTCGGCGCTGGCACGTTCGCAATGGTTTTTCCGGCGTCCATCCAGGCCGGGACTTTTCCGACGAAGACGACGGGCGATCCGCCGAACCATGCTTCGGTGCGGACAAGACGCTTTTCGCCGTTGATTTCGATGATCTCGGTCTTCTGTGTGCCGGGCTCGAGGACCGGAACCTTGTAGTTGGACAGATCGGGCTTTGCGGCCGGAGGCTCGCAGTCGCTGCAATGCCACGATACGATGCTCGAGGATTTCTGACTGCCATTGGTTGCGGTGACGGACGACGCCTGGGCGCCGCCGGCCAGCAGTGCTGCGGCTACCGTTGCTGCCGTGATCAGAACGCGATGCATCGCCGGACTCCCGAGTTTGGTCCGACAATCTATAGCAATGCTTCGTTTCCAACCCGTCAGGAGAATTGGTAAATTTTGAACGAAACCGCGGCTGCTGAACCGTCTCTAGCGGGTTTCGCGCTCGATGGCGCGCCAGCCGATGTCGCGACGGCAGAAGCCGTTTTCCCAGTCCACCGCGTCGACCAGCCGGTAGGCGTTTGCCTGGGCTTCCGCAACCGTTCTGCCTGTCGCGGTGACGTTGAGTACGCGGCCGCCGGTTGCGACCAGCGCGCCATCCTTCATCGCCGTGCCGGCATGGAAGATCTTCTCGCCCTCGCCTGCTGATGGCAGCGAGGCGATCGGCGTTCCCTTGTCATAGGCGGCCGGATAACCTTTCGAGGCCATGACGACGGTGAGCGCCACATCGTCGCTCCATTCCGCCTTCACCTCGTCGAGCGTGCCGGTGGCGGCGGCGTAAAGGATCTCCAGCAGATCGCTTTTCAGCCGCATCATCAGAACCTGGGTTTCCGGATCGCCGAAGCGGACATTGTATTCGATCAGTTCCGGCCCCTTGGCCGTGATCATCAGGCCTGCGAAGAACACGCCGGTGAACGGATAGCCGCTTTCCGCCATGCCGCGAATGGTCGGCTCGATGATCTCCTTCATCGTCCGCTCGACCATATCTTGCGTCATCACCGGGGCCGGCGAATAGGCACCCATGCCACCGGTGTTGGGGCCGGTGTCGCCATCGCCGACGCGCTTGTGATCCTGCGCGGTTGCCAATGCCAGCGCCGTCTTGCCGTCGGAGAGGCAGAAGAAGCTTGCTTCCTCGCCATCGAGATAAGCTTCGACCACGACCTCGGCACCGGCCGCACCGAAGGCGCCCTCGAAACAGTCGTCGATCGCCGCCAGCGCTTCTTCCACGGTCATGGCGACGGTGACGCCCTTGCCGGCCGCCAGACCATCGGCCTTGACGACGATCGGCGCACCCTGCGCCTCGACATAGGCCTTGGCGGCGACGCCGTCCGTAAAGCGCTGGTAGGCGCCGGTCGGGATATTGTAGCGGGCGCAGATATCCTTGGTGAAGCCCTTGGACCCTTCGAGCTGGGCGGCGGCGGCGGACGGGCCGAAGACGGCGATGCCCGCCTGCCGGATGCGATCGGCAATGCCGGCGACCAGCGGCGCTTCCGGGCCGACGACCACGAAATCGATGGCCTCGCTGCGGCAAAATGCAAGGACCGCCTCATGGTCGTCGACATCGAGCGCGACCAGTTCGGCATTTTCGGCCATGCCGGGATTGCCGGGAGCGGCAAAGAGTTTCGTCAGTTTCGGTGATTGGGCAAGCTTCCATGCCAGCGCATGTTCGCGACCGCCCGTGCCGATAAGAAGAACCTTCATCTGCCGCCCTCGATTTATCATCTGTGCTGGCGGTTAAGGCGAGGGACGGAAAAGGTCAAGTCTCGCCGGCAAAAGCGGCATTCAAGACGGCCGGTCCGGTTGCTGACGAAAACTGTCGCTGCGCAATCTCAACGTTGCTTTGAATATCACTTTGTTACGAAAGGCCAGAAATGGGACAGGCTCGTTGCGCCGCGCCGCGTCCTGCAGTTTTTCGTCGAGATAGATGATCGCCGCCTCCAGTTCTTCGGAGCCAACGGCATCGTCGGACGCCAGTATATGGGCTATTTTGCTAGGCATTCATACCTCCTTACACGCCAAATCATGTGGCAGGAGCAACTATAGGATTCTGGCACAATGCGAGAAGGTGTCATCTCTTTTTCCACCGGTTCGCGGTTACCGACCGGTAAATGACGCCCCATTCCGAGACGACTGCTTGGGTAAGCTGTGAACCGTTCCGATGGTCGGTTGTCTTGCCGCAAAGTTTGACTATGGTCTCGCCTCCTATCCAACGAGGACTTGCATGGCCGTCGAAAACCGCCTTCTCGCCGCCGTGATCGCCGCGGAAATCAACGCCCGCCCGGACCAGGCCATTGCCGCAATCGGGCTCCTGGACGAGGGCGCAACCGTGCCCTTCATCGCGCGCTACCGAAAGGAAGTGACCGGCGGACTGGATGACACCCAGTTGCGCAACCTTGCCGAACGGCTGATCTATCTTCGCGAACTGGAAGCACGCCGCGCATCGATCGTCGATTCGATCAAAGGCCAGGACAAGCTGACCGACGAGCTTGCGGCCAAGATCGGCAAGGCGGTGACAAAGGCCGAACTCGAAGACCTCTATCTCCCTTTTAAGCCCAAGCGCCGCACCCGTGCCGAAATCGCCCGCGAACGCGGTCTTGGTCCGCTGGCCGATGCGATCTGGGCCGACCGCACGCTCGATCCGGCCAAGCTTGCCGAGACATTCGTGCAAGGTGAAGTGACCGACGTGAAGGTTGCGCTGGACGGCGCGCGCGATATCGTCGCCGAAGCATTCTCGGAAAATGCCGACCTGCTGAAGCGGCTGCGCCAGCACATGCGCGACGGTGCGGTGCTGAAAGCCCGCGTCGTCGCCGGCAAGCAGGAAGCCGGCGCCAAGTTCTCCGACTATTTCGAGCATACCGAGCGCTGGGCGACCGCGCCGGGCCACCGTGCGCTTGCCATGCTGCGCGGCTGGAACGAGGAATTCCTGACGCTGACGATCGAGGTGGATGCAGACGACACCTCCCCGATTAAGCCGGCGCAGCGGATTATCGCGCTTGCCTTCCATATCAGCGACAAGGGTGCCGCCGACCGGTGGCTGATGGAAGTTGCCGGCTGGACATGGCGGGTGAAGCTTTCCGTCTCCCTCTCGCTCGACCTGATGCGGGAAATGCGTGAACGCGCCGAGCAAGAGGCGATCCATGTGTTTGCCCGCAATCTGAAGGATCTGCTGCTGGCCGCTCCCGCCGGTTCGCGCGCGACGATGGGCCTCGATCCGGGCATCCGCACCGGCGTCAAGGTGGCGATCGTCGATGCAACCGGCAAGCTTCTCGAAACCACCACCGTCTACCCCTTCCCGCCCCGCAACGATGTGCGCGGCACCCAGGCGGAACTCGCAAGCCTGATCGCCAAGCACAGAATTGAGCTCATCTCGATCGGCAACGGCACCGGCAGCCGCGAGACGGAAAAGCTGGTGGCCGACATGCTGGCGAACCTGCCGGGAGCCAAACCGACCAAGGTGATCGTGTCGGAGGCCGGCGCTTCGATCTATTCGGCATCCCAGGCGGCAGCAGACGAGTTCCCCGGCCTCGACGTGTCGCTGCGCGGTGCCGTGTCGATTGCCCGAAGGCTGCAGGATCCGTTGGCGGAACTCGTCAAGATCGAGCCGAAATCGATCGGCGTCGGCCAGTACCAGCACGATGTCGATCAGAACAAGCTGTCGCGTTCGCTTGAGGCCGTGGTCGAAGACGCCGTGAATGCCGTCGGCGTCGATCTCAACATGGCATCGGCACCGCTTCTGTCACGCGTGTCGGGCCTCAGCAAATCGATTGCCGAGGCGATCGTCGCCCATCGCGACCAGAACGGTGCCTTTACCACGCGCCGGGAGCTCCTGAAGGTCGCAAGGCTTGGCAACCGCACGTTCGAACAGGCGGCCGGGTTCCTGCGCATCGTCAACGGCAAGGAGCCGCTCGATGCGTCTTCCGTGCATCCGGAAGCCTATGGGGTCGCAAAGAAGATCGTTGCCGCCTGCGGCCGCGACCTGCGTTCCGTGATGGGTGACAGCGCAGCGCTCAAATCCGTCGATCCGCGCCAGTTCATCGACGACACGTTCGGTCTGCCGACGATCAAGGACATTATCGCGGAACTGGAAAAGCCCGGCCGCGATCCGCGCCCGAGCTTCAAGACCGCGACCTTTGCCGACGGGATCGACGAGATCACCGACCTCAAACCCGGCATGCAGCTGGAAGGCACCGTCACCAACGTGGCGGCATTCGGCGCCTTCGTCGATATCGGCGTGCATCAGGACGGGCTGGTGCATGTCTCGCAGCTGGCCGACAAGTTCGTGAAAGACCCGCATGAGGTTGTGAAGGCCGGCGACGTGGTGAAGGTGCGCGTCGTCGAGGTGGATGTGAAGCGCAAGCGCATCGCGCTCAGCATGCGCAAGGACGGCGGCGAGGCCCCGCCTCCGGGCCCCCGCGGCGGTGATCGCGACAAGCCGGTGAACCCGAAGTTCGCAAAGACCGAGAGCGCGCCATCGCAGGGCGCGTTCGGTGCAGCGCTTGCCGAAGCCATGAAACGCCGCTGAGCCTGCGACGCCCCGCATAACCTCAGAATCACTCCATCGAGCACCGGCTCGATGGAGCTACTCCCAGTTGCGTTTTTGCCCTTGCAGTTGGGTTGAAAGACGGTAAATTTTGATGATCAGCAAGGCATCCATCGTGTTCAGGAAGTGGGTCCATGACCTTGTCCCTTCACAGACTGCTTTCCAAGATCATCAGAAATGGCACTCTCATCGTCCGCGGATCGGGCGGGGAAACCTATTACGGCAGCGGCGGCGGACGGACCGTTGCAATCCGCTTTACCGATGAAGCGGCCGAAAAGGCGCTGGTTTCCGACCCGCAACTGCAGCTCGGCGAACTTTATATGGACGGCCGGATCATCGTCGAACAGGGCGACATCTACGAGTTCCTGGCGCTCATCAAGGACAACACGCTGAAGGAAGGCCTGACCTTCCAGATCCTCATGCGAAGCCTTGGCAGAATCATCGCATCGCAGTTTCGCCATCGTGTCCCGATCAACCACAACCGTCGCAACGTCGCCCACCATTACGATCTCGACGAACGGTTGTTCGCAATTTTTCTGGACGAGGACTGGCAATATTCCTGCGCCTATTTCAACCCGCCCGGTATTTCGCTGGATGAGGCCCAGATCGCCAAGAAGCGTCATATCGTGGCAAAGCTTCTGGCAGAACCCGGGCATAAAGCCCTCGAGATCGGCTCCGGATGGGGCGGCATGGCGATGTATCTGGCGGAATCGTCCGGCGTCGACGTA
This sequence comes from Rhizobium sp. PvP014, assembly GCF_017876855.1. Taxonomy (NCBI): domain Bacteria; kingdom Pseudomonadati; phylum Pseudomonadota; class Alphaproteobacteria; order Hyphomicrobiales; family Rhizobiaceae; genus Rhizobium; species Rhizobium sp. PvP014. The sequence goes on along the minus strand of NZ_JAGIOT010000002.1, from coordinate 27,769 downwards.
ACCGGCATCACGCTTTCCACCGAACAGCTGAAGATTTCCAAAGAGCGTGCGGCACGACGCGGGCTTGCTGGCAATGTACGCTTCGAGCTGCAGGACTATTATCACCTTCCCGCCGACCAGCGCTTCGACCGGATCGTTTCGGTGGGCATGTTCGAGCATGTGGGACGGCTGAACTACCGGAAGTTCTTCACCAAGGTCGCCGACGTGCTGTCCGACGACGGCGTGATGGTGCTGCACTCGATCGGCCAGCCGTATCCGGCGGTCTATAACAATCCCTGGATGGACAAATACATCTTTCCGGGCGGCTACATTCCCTCGCTTTCCGAAGTTCTGCCGGCAATCGAAAGAGCGGGACTTCTGGTTTCCGACATCGAGATCCTGCCGATGCACTACGCGCATACGCTGCGGCACTGGCGCGAGCGCTTCATGACGAACCGGGACAAGGCAATCGCGCTCTATGACGAACGCTTCGCGAGAATGTGGGAGTTTTATCTGGCCGCGTCGGAAATGGCCTTCACGCATGAGGCCTTTCACATTTTCCAGATCCAGATCGTCAAGAAGCGGACAGCCGTACCGGACAATCGCGACTATATCTATGAGCGGGAGGCCGAGCTCTACGCATTCGAACAGGGCCGCATGCCGCTCGAGCAGATTGCAGGTTGAGGCTGGACGCGCTGAGCGGGGTCGATGCGAAAGATCATCGGCTGGCGGCGACGGCTCGCGGCGGGTCGCACCACCCTGTCCGGATCGTCCCGCTTGACGATTTCCACCACTGGGGGCATGACATCGGCCATGACCGAGAAACCAAATTCCGATGCTTTCGGCGGCCGCGTCTCAGACGCTCCATCCGACAATTTCGTCTATCAGGTGCTGCCGCGTGCCGCCTGGCCGTATGCGCAGCTGGCGCGCTGGGACCGGCCGATCGGCTGGCAGTTGCTGATGTGGCCGTGTTTCTGGTCGGCAGCGCTTGCCGCCAATGCGACGATGGACGAGGGCATGTTCCAGCCCTGGCAGCTGATCTCGCATCTGGTGCTGTTCTTCATCGGTGCCGTTGCGATGCGCGGCGCCGGCTGCACCTATAACGACCTGATCGACCACGAAATTGACAGTGAGGTGGCGCGCACCCGCTCGCGGCCACTTCCCTCCGGCCGGGTGTCCCGCTTCGAGGCGAAGGTGTTTTTGGCGGTTCAGGCGCTGGTCGGGCTTATCGTGCTGTTGCAGTTCAATACGTTTTCCATCCTGCTCGGCATCGCGTCGCTTCTGGTCGTCGCGATCTATCCGTTTGCCAAGCGGTTTACCGACTGGCCGCAGTTCTTTCTGGGACTGGCGTTTTCCTGGGGTGCGCTGATGGGCTGGGCCGGCGTGTTCGGGAGCCTTTCCTGGGCGCCGATATGGCTTTATGCGGCAGCCGTTGCCTGGACGATCGGTTACGACACAATCTATGCCCATCAGGACAAGGAGGACGACGCTCTGGTTGGCGTGCGCTCAACGGCAAGACTGTTCGGGGACAATACCAAGGCCTGGCTGATCGGGCTTTACGGTCTGACGCTTGTGTTTTTGCTGTTTGCCTATATCGCCGGCGACGCGGGCCTCTTTGCCTATTTCGGACTGATCGCCGCGACCGTCATGCTCGCCTGGCAGATCCTGATCATCGATATCGACAATCCCGACCAGTGTCTCAAACTGTTCAAGTTCAATACACAAGTCGGCGCCGTCCTGTTCGGCGGACTGATTTTGGGCCTCATATTGTAAACATGGAAAAGCCCGGCTGTTTGGCCGGGCTTCGCATTTTCGCGGGCGGTGGTTCTTAAGAGTACGTCTCTTAACGCCGCGCGATGATTTCCTTGCCTTCGATCTTCATGATAACACCGAGGCTGCCGGTTGCGCGGCGCACCAGGAAACGCGGGCGGCGCTCTGCGAAATAGGAATGGCGGCGGCGCGGCTTGGTCGTGGCGGTGCGAAGATCGCCGAGGTGGTTTTCCAGCGGACGGGCAATGCCATCGGCTTCGACCATCAGCATCGGAATGCGGAACGCATCCGACCAGCTGCGCCAGTCTGCAGCGATATCGCAGAGATCGTGGGCGACGAGAAGCGGGATGCAGAGATCCGGATCATCGTGATGCAGTTCAAGCGTGACAGTGACGTCGCCATCGCCATGATCGATGGCGCGGGCGGCCACACCCTTGAAGGCGCGGGCCGGGAGAGCGAAGGAAAGCGGCAGACCGCTTTCCGGCAGGATCTTGCGCAGAACAGCTCCGCGCTCGTCGATGGTGATTGTTACATCTCCTGACGTCTCGTTCATCGCATAGGTGACCTGCTGCGGAAAACGTGACGGATCGATCCTCAATGTCGACCCTGCCCAGACGGGCTTCAGAACGGTATTCGTCATCGGTTGTGCTACCCTTGTTTTACCTGAGAGCCGTTTCCGGTGTTTCCGGCTGCGTATCTCTGCGGGACTTATGTCCTCTGATAGGCTCACAATAAGCGGGCGCTGTTCGAGACTGCTTAAAAATCGCGGTTAAGGAAAACCTGCCGTTTTGAATGGTTAGCGAAACCGCATATGCTTTAAGTTTCCGAAGGATGAACGGGATGTCTCGCGTCCCCGATCGGGACGGATCCGACCCTCGCCGCGAGACGGTCGATCTCGATATGGGAAAACACCTCGATCCCTGCGGAGGCGAGCAGCGCTGCGGTGACGCCGTTGCCGGCGTGCTTTCTTCCGGAAAACGACCCGTCATAGATCAAGCCCGAACCGCAGGACGGGCTGCCGTCGATCAGCAGCGCATGGGTGCAACCGTTTTGGCTCGCAAAATCCAGCGCCCGGCGGGCACCGGCCACAAACTCCGCCGTCACGTCGCCGCCGGTGATTTCCAGCACGCGGGCGCGGCCGGCAAGCACGTCCTCGCCCGTCATGCCATTCTCGATCTCGGCTGGCGGACGCGGCACGCTCATGCCGCCCGCGAGCTCCGGACAGATCGTCACCAGACGCCCCTCCTCCCGCCACCGCTCGATCGCCGGATGAACGAGCGGCTTGCCCGTGCCATCATAACGGACGGCATGGCCGAGAAGGCAGGCGCTGATGAGGATCTTTTGTCGTGTCATGCGGATGGATCGAGATGCCGGAGGGCGTCGCTCTTTTCGTGCAGGATGCGGATGATTTCGACCGATCCGTCCGGAACGACTGCGTAGAATACGAGGTGATGTCCGGCTCGGCGCCGGCGATAGGAATGGCGGATCCCAGACAGGTTCTGCCCCGACAGCGGATGCTCCGCTATCAGCTCGATCACGTCCATGATGTCATCGATATATCGTTCTGCCTGCTTGGCCGACCAGATGCTTCGGGTATATTTGCCGATATCGTGCAGGTCGACCTTAGCCGTTCTACGTATCCGGACATCAACCACGTTCTTGCCAGGACTTTTTTATCGATGCCATGAGCGCATCGCGATCGAAAACCTCAGCCGGACCGCTGTTTTCGCCCTCGATCAGAAGCGCGCGCAGCTTTCCATATTTGGCGTGGTCTTCCTCGAGCAGGCGCAAGCCGGCTTCGACGACGGCCTGGGGCGAGGCGAAACGGCCGCTTTCCACTTCGTTTTCGACGAAGTCTGCGAAGGGTTCGCCGAGGGTGATCTGCACGGGCTTGTTCATGGGCTTTGTCCTATCGGCTCCACGCTATGAAGATAGCACGGAGCCGATGGAGAACAAAGGTTAGGACACGATGCGCGAGAAGTCCGCCACGGTGGCTGTCGCCTCCCGGATCGCCTTCAGGAGGGCGAGGCGGTTGGCGCGGATTGCGGCATCTTCGTCATTGACGAGAACATCCCCGAAGAACGTATCGACCGGGACGCGGAGCTTCGACAGGGCTTCCATGGCCGAGCGGAAATCTTCCTTGGCAACTGCGTCCGAGGCTTCCTTCGAGGCTTGCGAAATCGCCGCCCAGAGCGCCTTTTCGGCATCGAGCGTCAGGAGAGCTTCCGAAACGCCATCGGCAACGACGGTGCCCTTCTTCTCCTCGGCGGCCAACAGCTGGGTGGCGCGCTTGGTGCCGGCGAGCAGGTTCTTTCCGTCCTCGGAGGTGATGAAGGCCGTCAGCGCTTCGGCACGACGAGCGACCAGCAGCAGATCGTCAGCATCCGGCGTCAGTACCGCATCGATGATGTCATGACGGGCGCCGAGGTCGCGCAGATAGACTTTGAGGCGGTCGTGGAAGAAGGAGAGGAGGTCGGCTGCGTTTTCTTCGCCAAGCCGAGGATAGAATGCTGCGATTGCATAATCATCTTCGGGATCGAGGGCCTTCACCGATCCTTGTACGCGCACTGTGAGTTCATCGACGAAATCATCTTGGACGCCGGTTTCCTTCAAACTCTCGATCTTACTCAGTGCAGAAAGTTTATCTGAGTAATACAAGCTCGTCAGCAAGCGGTGGAATGAACGTGTAAGATAACTCTGCAGCCCCAACCGCACCTTCCGCTCCAGCAAAATCCGCACGACACCCAGCGCTGCACGGCGCAGGGCATAGGGGTCCTTGGAGCCGGTCGGCTTTTCGTCGATGGCCCAGAAGCCGACGAGCGTGTCGAGCTTGTCGGCGAGTGCGAGCGTCAGGCCGACCTTGTCTTCCGGCAGGCGGTCGGAGGGGCCGTTCGGCTTCCAGTGGTCTTCGATGGCGGCGGCAACCGATGCGTCTTCGCCCTGCAGCAGCGCATAGCGGCGGCCCATCAGGCCCTGCAGTTCCGGGAATTCGCCGACGGCTTCGGTGCGCAGGTCCGCCTTGGCGAGCACGGCGGCACGATCGACCAGAACCGGATCGGCGCCGGTGATCGGTGCCAGTTCCTTTGCCAGTGCGCGGATGCGGGTGACGCGTTCACCCTGGCTGCCGAGCTTGGCGTGGAAGGTGACGTTGAGCGCATCGAGCTTTGCCATGCGCTGGTCGAGCGGCTTCTTGAGATCGAGGCCGAATTTTTGGGCCGAGGCTTCGAGTGTCGCGAGATCCGGCAGGTCGCCCTGGTCGCGGGTCCAGAAATGGCGGGCGTCGGAGAGGCGCGCGCGCACGACCTTGCCGTTGCCGTGAACGATTTCCTTGCCGCCATCCTTGGCCTCGATATTCGAGATGAGGATGAAGTGGTTGGACAGGCTGCCATCGTCAGCACCCTGACGACGGGTGACGAAGCATTTCTGGTTTGTCTTGATGGTGAGACGGATGATCTCGGCCGGGATTTCCAGATAGTCTTGCTCGAACGTGCCGAGCAGAACATGCGGCCATTCGACGAGGCCGGAGACTTCCTCCAGCAGGCCTTCGTCCTCGACGAGGTCGAGACCGTTGGCGAAGGCGATGTCGCGGGCATCGTGCAGGATCATGTCCTTGCGGCGATCCGCATCGAGCATGACCTTCGCCTTTTCGAGGTTCGACACATAGTCGTCGAAGCGGCGCACGGTTATGGCCTCAGGCGCATGGAAGCGGTGGCCATAGGTGACATTGCCTGCGGTGATGCCGTCGATCTGGAACGGAATGACCTTGGTTTCTTCATGCTCGGTGCCGAACATGCAGACGATCGATTGCAGCGGGCGCACCCAGCGCAGGCTTTCAGACCCCTTGCCCTCGATGCCGTCAAAGCTTGCGCCCTTCGGCATGGAGGCGGCACCCCAGCGCATGGATTTCGGCCAGGGGAAGGAGCGGATGATGCCGGGCATGACCGCTTCGATGATCTCTTCCGCCGCACGGCCGGGCTTGGAGACGACGGCCACGTAGAAATCGCCCTTTTTCGGATCGCTGGCGACCTGGGCATGCGCAATATCGGCAAGGCCTGCCTTGCGCAGGAAGCCGGAGATCGCCTGTTCCGGTGCCTTGGTGGATGGGCCCTTGATCTCCTCGCGCTGATCGGCCGAGCGCGCATTGAGGCCACGGATATCCAGCGTGAGGCGCCGCGGCGTCCAGTATTCGCGAACGCCCTCATAGGTCAGGCCCGCATCCACCAGCGCATCGGTAACGAGTTTCCTCAGATCGCCGGCAGCCTTGCGCTGGATGCGGGCCGGAATTTCCTCGGAGCGGAGTTCTAGGAGCAGATCGGGCATATCATTCTTCCTCACCCTCCCCTTGAGGGGGAGGGTCGGACCGCAGGTCCGGGGTGGGGTGACAATCGTGTGCTTCTGCTAGCAAAGTTAAGCGCTGCTGCACAATGGCAAATATGGTGTCGAGAACGGCTTCGAGCTCGTCAAGCACTTCAGCATTCCAGAATCGGACGACGTGATAACTCGACGCCTTAAGGTAAGCGGTGCGTTCGGCGTCATATCGGCGCGCAGTCTCCTCAGCATGCTGGATACCATCCAGTTCGATGATCAGGCCGATCTGGTGGCAGGCGAAATCGGCAAAATACCGGCCGATCGGGACTTGCCGGCGAAAGTGCGTGCCTTCAATCGGGATCTTCCAGAGATGGCGCCAAAGCCTGGCGTCGGCATCCGTCGCGTTGTTTCGCAAGCGACGAGCGTTGGCGACTTTGAAGCGCTGAAGTTTTGACGGTTTTTCCTCTGCCATGCGCCACCTCACGAGAGTGTTTGAAGCGTGCAATTACCCCCACCCGCCGCTTCGCGGCGACCTTCCCCCTCAAGGGGGAGGTGAAGAAAGTCATGAGCCGCGTCCCCCTGGAGGGGGATGTGGTTGTGGCAGGGTCGAGGTTTCTGCCATGCGTCACCCCACGAGAGTGCTCGAGGCAGGCGTCACCCCCACCCGCCGCTTTGCGGCGACCTCCCCCCTCAAGGGGGAGGTGAAGGACACTACCAGCCGCCTCCCCCGCCTCCACCGCCGCCACCACCCGAGAAACCGCCGCCGGAGAAGCCTGAGGATGAGGAGGATGTGGGTTGTGGCAGGGTCGAGGATATGGTCGAGGCCATGGAGGAGGAGAAGCCGCCGATGCGGTCTCCGAAACTGTTGAAGCCGCCGCCGTGATACCAGGCGGCGGTGTAGGCGGCGCCGAGACCGGCTGCCGCAAGCCAGGTGTCGAATGCCTGGCTCCACGGCTTCTCGACGCCGAGCGCTACTGCATAGGGCAGAAGCTTTTCGAAATGCTGCGGCGACATTTCCGGTGCGCCGGCCATGTTCATGCGGTCCTTCTCGGCCACGGTGAGATAGAGGCGCAGGCCTTCGATCCCGTCCATCAGCTTGGCGCCGATCGGCGTCGGCGCCCCCATCAGGAAGAAGAACATGACGTTGGCGAGCACGATGCCGCCGACCGAGACGAGAAGCGGCCAGTGATCGGTACCGGTGAGTTCGGAAACGAGCGCCACCAGAACGGAGGTGACGATCGAGAGCGCGACGAGGCCGATAAAGCCGAGCACGACCACGGTCATGATGCGGCCAAACAGCGACGAGCCACGCCGCAGCTTCTTGCCGAAGCCGACCGCGATGAAGCCGAAGAAGACAGCGACGAAGACCGGCACGATCAGCACGGCAATCATGTCCGGTTCCAGATTGCCGAACACAAGCAGGGCTATGAGGAAGATGACGCTGAGGCCGATGCCGCCGAGCACATAGCCCCAGTTGGCGTTGTAATATTTGCCGCGATGCTCGCGTTCGATCGCCTGCCGGAAATTCTTGCCGACGGTCTGCACAGTGGTGCCGTTGTTCTTGTCGATGACGAAGCTTTCACCCTTGCCGCCGACTGCCGAGAGAATGACGGACTGCCCGGCGGGCAGATCGCGGCCGCTGCTCTTATCGGTGCGCCTGATGACGATCTGCCTCGAGAGATCATCGAGCACGACATAGCCCTTGACGGCAAGATCGATGGCGCTCGCGGCAAAGGCGGTCCAGCCGCCGCCGGAAAAGCCCTTGTTGTCGATATAGTTGACCAGCGCCGGGGACAGGCCATCGGGCGCATCCCAGCGCGGAACGACGATGCCGCGGGCCGGATCGCGGCCGACGCGTTTCCAGACGGCGAAGTAATAGGCCAGCACGATGACGAGACCGGCGCCGGCGATCAGCGTGCCCATATGGTCGCGTAGCCACCAGCTGCGTTCCTGATCCTTGGAGGGTACGGCCACGACGCCTTTCGGAAAGCCGGCAACAATCGTCAGCCCTTCCTGCGGGCCGAGCGGTCGCGTCGTCGAGAAGACAGCATTGTCACCGTTTGCCTGCATGCGGGCATTGCGGGCGGTCGAGCCGAGCGGGCCGGTAAAGGCCGCCGTCTGCTGCACCTGCCCGCCATCCGGCAGCGTGACCCTGGCCGAGGCCTGGGCGATGCGGAAATCCCAGCCGTTGCCGGTGACGTTCCAGTAGAGTTCGTCGTGATCGGCAAAGTAGCGGATCTGCCGGTCTGTTTTGTAGGTGAGCACGAATGTATGCTCGCCGTCGCGCAGAAAAACGTCCTGGTCTCCGGAATAGATGCGGATACCGCCGGCGATCGTCTCGGTGCGGTAGGGCTCATCGCGGCCATCGCGGGTGACGGAGACGATATCGAAGCCGACGCGAACCGTGCGTCCCTCGGCATCGACCATGGTCAGCGGAAAATCGCGGAAGATGCCGCGGCGAATGCGGTTGCCTTCCGACTTGGCGACGATCGTCTCGGTCACCTTAAGCTCGCCATCCGGCGCGACTGCGATTTCGGAATGGTAGCTGCGGATATACTCCTCGGCAGCGGCCGGAAGCCATGCCGCGCAGAAAAGCACAACAGCAAGAACAAGGCGCCGAACCATCAGCCGGCTCCGATCAGAATTTCACGGTGGGAACGGCGCGATCGGCTTCGTTGGTGATCTCGAAGTATTCGCGTTTGGAGAAGCCGAACTGGCCGGCAACAAGGTTGTTAGGAAAGGTTTCCACCTTGACGTTCAGTTCGCGCGCAGCACCGTTGTAATAGCGGCGCGACATCTGGATCTCGCTTTCGATGGTTTCGAGCGATGCCTGCAGTTCGGAGAAATTCTGGTTGGCCTTGAGATCCGGATAGGCTTCGGCCAGCGCAAACAGTTTTCCGAGCGCCTGGGAAAGCATGCCTTCGGCCTGGGCACGGCCCGCGACGTCGCCGGCCGGCACCGCCTGTGCCTGGTTGCGCAGCCGCACGACCTCTTCGAACGTGCCCTTTTCATGGGCGGCGTAGCCCTTGACGGTCTCGATCAGGTTAGGGATCAGGTCGGCGCGGCGCTTCAGCTGCACGTCGATGCCGGACCAGGCTTCCTCGGCCATCTGCCGCGCCTTGACGAGGCCGTTATAGATTATGACGAGATAGACAGCCACGAGGGCAAGAATGCCGAGCGCGATATACATGACGAGAACTCCCCCGGATAATAATAGCCGGGCGGAGACTAAGTCGGGTTCAATGAATTGTCACTGGAAATCGGTGGGTTAGCCCGGAAACGCTCTAGGCAGCTTCCCGGCCGAGTTTGGCACCACCGGCATCCGTCAGCAGGAAGGCTTCGCCGCAGGCCTTGGCCAGTGTGCGCACCCGCAGGATATAGCTCTGGCGTTCGGTGACCGAAATCACGCCGCGGGCATCCAGCAGGTTGAACACGTGGGATGCCTTGATGCACTGGTCATAGGCCGGGAAGACGCATTTGTGCAGCATCTGGTTCGCCTGATCGCCCGGCGCGCCGAAGGCGAGAAGTGCCAGGCATTCCTTTTCGGCATCGATGAAGTGCCGATGCAGCATTTCGGTGTTGGCAAATTCGAAGTTGTGGCGGGAATATTCCTGCTCTGCCTGCAGGAAGACATCGCCATAGGAGATCTTCTCTTCGCCTTCGCGGCCGTTGAAATTCAGATCATAGACGTTGTCGACGCCCTGGACATACATGGCCAGCCGCTCGAGACCATAGGTCAGTTCGCCGGCGACCGGCGAGCATTCGATGCCGCAGACCTGCTGGAAGTATGTGAACTGCGAGACTTCCATGCCGTCGCACCAGCATTCCCAGCCGAGACCCCAGGCACCGAGCGTCGGGCTTTCCCAGTCGTCCTCGACGAAGCGCACGTCATGCAGAAGCGGATCGAGACCGATCGCGGCAAGCGACCCCAGATAGAGTTCCTGCAGATTGGACGGGTTCGGCTTCAGGATGACCTGATACTGGTAATAGTGCTGCAACCGGTTGGGATTTTCGCCGTAGCGACCATCGGACGGGCGGCGCGACGGCTGCACATAGGCGGCCTTCCACGGCTTCGGCCCGAGCGCGCGCAACGTGGTGGCCGGATGGAACGTGCCGGCACCGACTTCCATGTCGTATGGCTGCAGGACCGCACAGCCCTTGTCAGCCCAATAGGCATGCAAGGTCAGGATCAGCGCCTGGAACGAGCGCTTCGGGTTCATGTGATCTGGCAGGGTCGTGGCGGTCATGGGACTGGTCGCTATTTGCTTATTTCCGGTGGCGTCAGGTGCCACGGGCGGGACTGGGGGTCAAGAGTTTTGCGGCATTCGCCCGGCTGCGGCCGCAGTTGCGAACCGCGACATCGCCGGGCTAAACGTCACTTGATCAATCGCAATTCACGCAGGGGCAGGTCACCTATGGTTCAAAGCACCGTTCGGATAAATCTCTGATTTTATTGCCAAGTATAGAACGACCCAGACCGGACCGGGCGTCGGAACGTTTCATTTTTCTTAAGTAAACTATGCTAAATTTCAACAAATCCGCACAATAGGACGATTGAAATGGTAACAATTCGTACCAAGATGATCTTTACGAGCTTTGCGATGTTCGTGCTTGCGGGCGGTGCTGCCGGAGCCGGGATTTGGGGTTCGACGACGCTGACGAACAATGTCGATACCGTCGCGCGCACCGCCGAGATTTTGCGCAATCATATGCAGGCCGACATGATGCACGACGCCCTGCGCGCCGATGTTCTTTCGGCTCTGATGGCGCGCAATGCACAAGGCGAGATCTCCACCGCTGACGTCACCTCGGATCTGAAAGAGCATGTCGAGTCGTTCCGCAAGGCAATCGACGACAACAAGGCTCTGGTGACCGATCCCGAGATACAGGCTGTTCTTAAAAACCTGGATACGCCTCTGCGCGGTTACATCGACAATGCCAGCGCCATTGTCGCGCAGGCAGCGAGCCACCCGGATCAGGCACTGTTGTCGCTGCCTGCATTCCAGCAGCAATTCTCGATCCTCGAAACCGCCATGGAAAAAGCAGGCGATAGCATCTCGTCGCTGTCCGACGGCGTCAAGCTCAACAGCGACCGGCTGGCGGTTATGATCGACACGATCCTCAAGACTGTGCTGGCCACAACGGCCGTATCTGCGCTTGTCCTGCTGTACGTATCGCGAAAGACCATCATTCAGCCGATCCGCTTTCTTGCAGGCGACATGCAGAAGCTGGTCGGAGGCAACACGGCGCTGTCCATCACGGGGATCAATCGCACCGACGAAATCGGCGAGATGGCGACGGCTGTCGAGGTGTTCCGGCAGGCAGCGATTACCAACAAGCGACTGGAAGCGGAGGCGATTGCCGCGCGGGAGCGCAACGAAGCCGATCGCATCCGGGTGACCAGGGAAGCAGAAGCGGCAGCCCGCGTGATGCTGCACGAGGCAACCTCCAGCCTGGCGGGCGGGCTGCGAAAGCTCGCGGCAGGCGATCTCAGCTTTCATCTCTCGGACGCTTTCGCACCTGATTTTGAAGCGCTGCGGCACGACCTGAACACAGCCGTACACCAACTTGACCAGACGCTGACCACCGTCGCACAGGCGGCAGGCTCGATCGACACCGGCACCCGCGAAATCAGCATCAGTTCAGACGACCTGTCGAAACGCACGGAACAGCAGGCCGCCTCGCTGGAAGAAACTGCTGCGGCGCTCGACCAGATCACCATCAATGTCGCCAACGCCTCCAAGCGCGCCGACGAAGCCCGCGCGATCGCGATCCAGGCCAATGCCAGCGCCACCCAGTCCGGCATCGTCGTTGCCAGTGCGGTCGATGCGATGCAGCGGATTGAGGAGTCCTCGGGACAGATCTCCAGCATCATCGGCGTCATCGACGAGATCGCCTTCCAGACCAACCTTTTGGCCCTCAATGCGGGCGTCGAGGCCGCCCGCGCCGGTGAGGCCGGCAAGGGCTTTGCGGTGGTCGCACAGGAAGTCCGCGAGCTGGCGCAGCGCTCTGCTCGGGCCGCCAAGGAAATCAAGGAACTGATCCGGAATTCGACGACAGAGGTCGAGAGCGGTGTGAAACTGGTGCGGGAAACCGGCGGCTCCCTGAAGGTGATCGGCGACTACATCATCACTATCAACCAGCATATGGACGCGGTCGCAACGTCGTCGCGCGAGCAGTCGGTCGGTCTTGCCGAGGTCAATACAGCCGTCAACCAGATGGACCAGGTGACGCAGCGCAATGCAGCGATGGTGGAGGAAACCAGCGCCGCCAGCGCCTCATTGGCCACCGAAAGCCACCGCCTGCACGAACTGATCTCACAGTTCACACTCGGCCGGCCCGCTGCCACAAAGCATGACAAGACACGCCGGGCTGCCTGATCATCGGAGCCAGGAACTACCAACGCAAAAGCAGCGCCCGGGAACGGACGCTGCTTTTTTTCTATGTGGAGCGCCAACCTCCCTCATTCCTGTGCTCGTCAGGGGATAGAGGGAGGCGTGGGCGCCGGAATGAACGAGAGCGCGAGTAGAGGATGGAGCAACGTGGCAAGCGGGTGACGCGGCCATGAGCGCGATATCAAAGTGTATGTCTTTAAACCGTATCGACAGCGACTACTCGCCGGCGACAGCCTGATCAGACGTCGTCGTCGCGCTTGACCCGATATTCGCCCGTCACCGGATCCTTTTCCAGCGTTCCCATGGCGCCGGTGCGTTGCTGCTCTTCCTCACGGCGCGTGCGGGCCGTCAGTTTTTCGGCGTCCTTGATGAAGCGCTTGTAGAGCATCCATCCGCCGCCGATCAGCAGGGCCAGAAGTATGAGCTGAGCCATTTCCCGTCGAAACCTTATAAGGCGGGCATATCAGAGCCCGAAGCGGCTCCACATTGCCCGTTCTTCCAGGCCTTCGGCAAGACCTGCCGTGGCGCCTGAGGCAATTTCCCCCAGATTGGCGGATCCTAGCGCAACGCCCGGCACCCGGCGACCGAACAGGGTCCGCGTGCCGCCGATCAGCTCAAGCTTGGCATCCTTGCCGAAACGGCGCTTGATCACATCGCGCATCTCGCCCAGCCCATCGATGAGGCCGAGTTCGAGGCCACGGGTGCCAGTCCAGAAGAGCCCGGAGAAAATCGTGCTATCTTCGCCAAGCCGCGACCCGCGGCGCGATTTCACCATGTCGATGAAGACCCGGTGGATCTCGAGCTGCAGCGTCTTCAGGTACTCGATGTCGCCTTCCTTTTCCGGCTGGAACGGATCAAGGATCACCTTGTTCTCGCCGGCCGTATAGACGCGGCGTTCGACGCCGATCTTCTTCAGCATTTCCGGGAAGCCGAAACCACCAGACACGACGCCGATCGAGCCGACGATCGAGGTCGGATCGGCAAAGATTTCGTCGCCGGCAAGGGCAATCATGTAGCCGCCGGACGCTGCCACATCTTCCACGAAGATCAGAACCTTCTTGTCCTTTTCCTCGGCTAGAGCCCGGATGCGCTGGTAGATCAGGCGCGACTGGACAGGCGAGCCGCCCGGCGAATTGATGGAGATGGCAACGACCGGCGCATCCTTCTTTGCGAAGGCCTTTTCCAGCATCGGCGCCACGGTTGCGATGTTGAGCGTTTGCTTGAACTGGCTGCCGCCCGCCATGATCGTGCCATGCAGTCGGACCACCGGGATCGACAAACCGGTCTTGCGGAAACGTTTTGGCAGCAGGCGATTCAAGAAGCTCATCATCCATCCTGTTCAAGCATATATCGGAAGCCTGGATGTATGTTCTCGAAGGGCGAACACAATGGCTGAGCCTCTAAAAACGGGGTTTATCGCCGTCGTCGGTGATAGGCGGTGCGGCCGTTGTTCAAATCATCCGCCTGCGACATGAAGGAATTGCCATCCGCTCCATGCACGATCAGCGGCGCGCGGAACACCAGCCGCGCTCTCGATCCCTTGACGCCGGTTACCAGAATGCGGGTCGCATCCTCGCCCGGGCGGGGGTGGACCGGGGTTATTTCAAGCCCGCCGAAGCGCTTGCCGCAGGCCTCGATGATATCGACGATGGAATCCGGACGGGCGATCAGCGACAATTGCCCGCCGGGTTTCATGATGGCGGCGGCCGTGCGCAGCCAGTTTTCGAACAGGCCAGCGGTCATTGCATGCGCTTCGGCTTTCAAGGCATCCGGCGTTATGCGGTCGTCGGCGTGGTTGAAGGGCGGGTTCATGATCACATGGTCGTGCACGCCGTCGTGCAATCCCGCGTCGACCCGGGCCTTGCCCATGAGCGTCACATCGGCGCCGAGAACCGTGATACGGTCAGACAGGAAAGCATTTTCCTGCAAAGCCAGCGTTCGCCGCGCATACTCCGCCATCAACGGCAATTTCTCGACCAGAACGATGCGGGCGTTTTCGAGCCGGCTCGCGACCGCAAGTCCTGCGGCACCGGCGCCGGATCCGAGATCGGCAACCGAAACGGACCGTTCGTCCGCCACAAGCGAGGCGAGCAGCATCGCATCCACGCCGGACCGGTGGCCACCGCCCTTCGGCTGCACCAGATGGAAGCGGCCGCGGTGAAACGCATCGATGGTGAAGTCCGACGAAAGATCCTTCGGGATGCCGGCGGACGTGGTCACGGGCGAAGCTCCGCCTCCAGGCCGGCATCGATCAGGATGCGGCGGGCTTCATCTCCCCTCTCCTCCTCGACAAGGAAGCGTTTCGACAGCATGCCGAGCGAGCCTTCGAGCACGCTCATGGACTGGTCCGCAACCATGAAATGAATGCCGGCATCCTTCATTAGGCTGCTCGCAACCGAGAGAAGCACCGGGTCGTTAGCGCGAATGAGTTCCCGCATGCGGCAAAAATCCCCCTCAAAAACGGCAGGTCAGCGAATTGTCACTTGCCGCATCCTGCCACGCTTTCTATTGTCCAAGCCGGAACTTAATTTAGGAGTCCGGTCGTTGGGCGTCGTAATACCGCTTGAAGAAGGCAAAAACAAATCAGCTTCCGTGAAGCCCCTGGTGGACCTCACGAGAGGAGACATGGAGCGGGTCAACCAGCTGATCCTGTCGAAGGCAGGCTCCGACGTGCAAATGATCCCGGAAGTTGCCAACCACCTGATCTCGTCGGGCGGAAAGCGGCTTCGGCCGATGCTGACGCTCGCGTCTGCGGTGCTGTTCGGCTACAAGGGCGAAGGCCATGTGAAGCTCGCGACCAGCGTCGAATTCATGCATACGGCAACGCTGCTGCATGACGATGTGGTGGACGAAAGCGATCTGCGCCGCGGCAAATCCACCGCACGGATGATCTGGGGCAACCAGGCCAGTGTTCTCGTCGGCGACTTTCTGCTCGGCCAGTCCTTCAAGATGATGGTCGAAGTTGGTTCGCTTGAAGCGCTGGACGTTCTGGCAACCGCGGCTTCCGTGATTGCGGAAGGCGAAGTGCTTCAGCTTTCCGTCGCCAAGAACATGGAAACCACCGAGGACGACTATCTCTCCGTCATTCGCGCCAAGACGGCGGCGTTGTTTGCGGCGGCGGCGGAAGTCGGCCCGATCATCGCCAATGCCGACAAGGCCGGGCGTTCCGCAATGCGCTCCTACGGCATGAACCTTGGCTACGCCTTCCAGCTGGTCGACGACGCGCTCGATTACGGCGGCACCGCTGCCGATCTCGGCAAGAATGTCGGCGACGATTTCCGCGAGGGCAAGATCACGCTTCCGGTCATCCTTGCCTACCGGCGTGGCACCGAAACGGAGCGGGCATTCTGGAAGACGGCGATCGAACAGGGCGAAAGCAGCGAGGAAAATCTTGAAAAGGCGCTGGGCCTGATCAAGAAATACGACGCGCTGAACGACACGATCGGTCGGGCCCTGCATTACGGCACGATTGCCCGCGATGCGCTGGCGCCGCTGCCGGCATCGCCGCTCAAATCCGCGATGCTCGAGGTGATCGACTTCTCCATCCAGCGCGTGAACTGACGCTCTCTCCGTCGCGTTGACGAAGGTGTGACCGTTCCTGCCCGGCATCCGCTCTCTGCGATGCCGGAGAATTCCTTGCGGACATGCTTCAAAAAAGCCATTCTGTCATGACTCAATTGGCGCGGGATGGTGGCGATTTGCCACCGTCAAAGCGTCGCCTGCTCAAGGCCCACCACGAAAGGCATTCTTTTTATGCGGCAGAAATACAGCCTCCGTCTGCTTTCCAGCGCAGCGCTCGCAGCCGTTCTCATGCTCGCCGGTGCAGCGCAAGCGGCGACGCCAGAGGCGAAGCCGGCCGCCGCGGAGAGCGTGAAATTTGATGCCAGC
The DNA here is from genome assembly GCF_017876855.1 of Rhizobium sp. PvP014. Lineage (NCBI taxonomy): Bacteria > Pseudomonadati > Pseudomonadota > Alphaproteobacteria > Hyphomicrobiales > Rhizobiaceae > Rhizobium > Rhizobium sp. PvP014. The sequence continues at coordinate 11,429 of NZ_JAGIOT010000002.1, read as the reverse complement.
GACGCGCAGTCGTTTTCGGGCGCGTTCCTCGCTGCCCGCACCGCCGATGTCGACCATGATTACGCGAACGCGATTGCGCTCTATCGCAAGGCGCTGTCCTTTGATGCGGCCAACCTTGAAATCCGCGAACGGCTGATGATTTCGCTGTTTCTGAGCGGCGATTTCGAAGGCGGCTTGAGCGAAGCGGAGAGGCTGAAGGACGATGCCGGCGTCGAGCGCATCACCCGCATCGTGCGGGGGCTGGACGCGATCCGCGACAAGCGCTTCGATGCCGCCAAGAAGACGCTTGCCTATACCGGCCCGAACGATCTTGACCGGCTGACCCACCAGATGATGATGGCGTGGGCGGATGTCGGCGCAGGCCGCGGCCGTCAGGCGATCTCGACTATTGCCGGCCTCAAGGGGCCCGACTGGTTCAAGGTGTTTACGGACTATCATCTTGGCGCCATGGCGCTGGTTTCTGGCGACACGGCCAGTGCACGCAAATATCTGACCACCGCCATTACCAACCAGGAAGCGGTTGCGACAGCGCCCGATACGTTCATGCGCGCCATCATGGCGCTTGCCCGTCTTGAAGCCGCTGCCGGCAACAAGCAGAAGGCGCTCGACGCGATTTCGGTCGGCGACCAGATGATCAGCAACTATGCGCCACTGAAGGCGCTTCGCCAGAGCATTGAAAAGGGCGAGAAGCCCGAGCAGCAGATCACCAACGCTGCCGATGGCGCGGCCGGCGTGCTGTTTTCGATCGGCGGCGCGCTGAACCGCCAGGGCGCCGAGGATATGGTCGGTCTCTACCTGCAGATCTCCCATGCAATGGACCCGAAGAGCGCCGACACGCTAATCCTGCTCGGCGGCATTGCCGAGAAGATGGAGCAGCCGCAACGCGCCATCGAGCTTTATGCAAAGGTGCCGGCCGACAGCCCGATGCGCCGGATTTCCGAACTGCAGCTGGGCATCACCCTGTCCGATACCGGCAAGGTCGACGAAGCAAAGAGCCATCTGAAGGCGCTGATCGATTCGGATCCGGCCGACATCCGCAGCTATATCGCCTATGGCAGTGTGCTCTCCGAAGCCAAAGACTACAAGGCGATGGCCGCCAATTACGACAAGGCTGTCGAAATGATCGGCTCCGTGCCGAAGCCGGGCGACTGGACCGTGTTCTTCCAGCGCGGCATTTCCTATGAGCGGCTGAAGCAGTTCGACAAGGCCGAGCCGAATTTCCGGCGGGCTCTGGAGCTCAACCCCGAGCAGCCGCAGGTTCTGAACTACCTCGGCTATTCGCTTGTCGACCTCAACCTCAACCTTGCCGAAGGCCTCGACATGATCCGCAAGGCGGTCGATGCCCGGCCGGACGATGGCTATATCGTCGATTCGCTGGGATGGGCCTATTTCCGCCTCGGCAAGTTCGATGAAGCCGTGACCGAACTGGAACGCGCGGTACAATTGCGGGCCGGCGATGCGACGATCAACGACCATCTGGGCGATGCCTACTGGCGTGTCCGCCGCAAGCTGGAAGCGGTCTACCAGTGGAACCGGACGCTGATCTCCGAAGGCGAGGACGTCAACAAGGAAATGGTCAAGGAAAAGATCGCCAACGGCCTGCCGCCGCTCGATCCGAACGCGACGACGGCCGATCGCGGCCAGGCAGCACCAGTGCCGCCTGCCCCGCCGGCACCTGCCACTCCCGACAAGAAATCCTGATAAAGCGGGCTTTCCAGCATGACCATATCCGATACGCAAGACGCCACAGACGTGGCCCTGACAGAACTTGCGCCTGCGAAGATCAATCTTGGCCTGCATGTCGTGGGGCTTCGCTATGACGGGTTCCACCTGCTGGAAAGCGTCGTCACCTTCGCCGATCTGGGTGACGAGCTGACCTTCACGCTCTCGGAATCGGATGAGTTTTCCGTTTCCGGCCGCTTTGCGTCCGAGCTTTCAAATGACGAGGCGGGTCAGGCAGGCAATCTCGTGATCAAGGCGCGCGATCTCTTTCGCCAGCAGCTGGTTTCCAACGGCTTTCCGGCGCCTCCCGTTTCGATCCACCTCGAGAAGAAACTACCGATCGCAGCCGGGATCGGAGGCGGATCGGCCGATGCGGCGGCCACGCTTCGCGGCCTGTTCCGGCTGTGGAATGCGGAGATACCGGAAGCAGCCCTTCTGGCGCTTGGCCTTTCGCTGGGTGCCGACGTGCCCATGTGCCTGACGGGGGCTGCCGTTCTGGCCGAGGGCATCGGCGAAAGGCTTGAACCGCTGCCGACCATGCCGTCCCTATCCCTCGTGCTCGCCAACCCGCTGATCAGCGTCTCGACGCCTGAGATTTTCAAGCTACTGGTGGACAAGGAAAACGCGGCCCTGCCGCCGACGCCGACCGACGCAGGCGGCTGGCTGCCTTACCTGAAAACGCTTCGCAACGACCTGGAGCCGCCGGCTCGCGCGCTCATCCCTGAGATCGAGGAACTCTCCGCGATGATCGCAGCGCAAGGTGCCGAGCTGGTGCGCATGTCCGGATCCGGAGCGACCTGTTTCGGTGTGTTCCCTTCGAAGACAGACGCGGAAGCCGCAGCGCAGGCGCTGACCGCCCTGAAGCCGGACTGGTATTTCGAAGCGGTCGAAACCGTCGGAGCAAAGCCATGAGCAAGATCGCCGAAACGCGCGAGTTCATTCCTATTTCGATCGCGGTACTGACCGTGTCGGATACCCGGACTATAGCGGACGACAAATCCGGCGATACGCTGGTTGCCCGTATCGCAGAGGCCGGTCACAGGCTTGGGGCACGCGCCATCGTGCCCGACGACAAGGACCGTATTGCGGGCCAGGTGCGCGAATGGACGCTCGATCCTGAGATCGACGTGGTCATTACCACCGGAGGCACCGGCTTTACCGGCCGCGACGTGACGCCGGAAGCGCTGGAGCCGCTGTTCGACAAGAAGATGGACGGGTTTTCCGAGGTGTTTCACCGGATTTCCTACGACAAGATCGGCACCTCGACGATCCAGTCGCGGGCAACCGGCGGCGTTGCCAATGCAACCTTCATCTTCGTGCTGCCAGGCTCTCCCGGTGCCTGCAAGGATGCCTGGGACGGCATCCTGAAAGCGCAGCTGGACTACCGCCACATGCCCTGCAACTTCATCGAGATCATGCCGCGGCTGGACGAGCATCTGCGGCGCGGTTCGGGCAAGTAACGGTCTGATTTATCGCGCGGACGCGGCAACCCACGCCGGGATCATCTCGCTCACCAGTCTCGACGGCTTTGCAGCTGACGTCACAGCCTTGGCGACATCCACGAGACCCATGCCGGACTTTGCGAGCGCGACGGCTTCGCGCTTCGGCAGGATCAGCCCCTGCTCGAGCGGCGGGACTGAACGGACGATCCTTGTAAGGAACGGCTTGCGGTAGGTTCGCGAAGGCGAGAACCGCACGGGCTGACGGTTGAGCGCCAGATATTCCATCACCTCGTCGATCCAGCCGGCCTGGAGACGCGCTCCGGGCTCCAGCAGAAGCAGCCATTCGGCGCGCGCCTTGTGCAGGATATCGACGATATCCCAGGAGCTGTGGAAACGGCAGCCGGCGGCATCCGCGACACGGGAGGACCCGTCGCGCGAGTTGTGATCGAGCACCACGACATCGCTGACCAACCCCTCCACCGCGGCGGAAACAAGGACGGACAACGTCTGCGCGAGCTCGGCTTCCTGATCCCGGCATTCCAACAAAACAGTCAGCATTTTCAATGTCTAGCGCATTGTACAACGGATTGCCACAAATCCTTTGCGAGTTTGTTCTTGCATTGTTCTCAATGTCGCGATAGGAATCTTGTCATTCGAGAACGGGAATTTTTCCCGTCAGGAGTGCCCCATGAACGAGCTGTCCCATTTGCGGCAGGACGCATTCGCGCCTGCTCATACGGCTGATATTGCCGATGCATTGGTGAAGACCTCCGGCCTCCGGATCGAGGGGGATCGCCGGCGCGGTCGTGGCGCCGGACTGAACCCTTCAGGACGTTTCGAGACGGAGCGTCGCGAGGCTTTCGACGACGGCTGGCAGACGATCGAGGAACTGGAACCGTTCCGGACCGAGGTGCAGGTGGAAAAGCCACGTACCGCGATTACCCGAAACGATTCTCCCGACATTCCCTTCGACCGCTCGATCAACCCGTACCGCGGCTGCGAGCATGGCTGCATCTACTGCTTCGCGCGGCCGAGCCACAGTTTCATGGGGCTTTCGCCGGGGCTGGATTTCGAATCGAAACTGTTTGCCAAGCCTGACGTGCCGAAGCTTCTGGAGCGCGAACTGAGCAGGGCCGATTACAAGGTCCGGGCGATTGCGATCGGCACCAATACCGATCCCTACCAGCCGATCGAACGGGAATGGCGCGTCATGCGGCAGATCCTGGAAGTGCTGCAGAAGGCCAACCACCCGGTGACCATCGTCACCAAATCGTCGCTGGTCACCCGAGATATCGATATCCTCTCCGACATGGCGTCGAAGGGTCTCGCCAAGGTCGCGATATCGCTAACCACCCTCGACCGCAAGCTTGCTCGCAGCATGGAGCCGCGCGCGTCGACGCCCGCCAAACGGCTCGAGGCGATCAAAGCGCTCTCGGACGCTGGCATACCGACAGCTGTGTTCACCTCGCCGATCATTCCGGCGCTGAACGACCACGAGATCGAGCGGCTCCTGGAAGCGGGGCACGCTGCCGGCGCAACGGAGGCGAGTTACGTGCTCTTACGTCTGCCGCTGGAAGTGGCGCCGCTGTTCCGCGACTGGCTGCTGCAGCATTACCCGAACCGCTACCGGCATGTGATGTCGCTCGTTCGCTCGATGCGGGACGGCAAGGATTATGACGCGGAGTTCGGCAAGCGGATGAAGGGCACCGGTCCTTACGCCTGGCAGATCGGGCGACGCTTCGAGATGGCAACGAAGCGGCTCGGCATGACGCGTCGGAGCATGCCGCTCAGGGACGATCTGTTTGTTCGTCCGAATGGCGCGGGCATTCAGCTTTCGCTGCTTTGAGTTTGGCCTGCAGGGGCATCCGTCGTTCCTGCGAAACGGCCTGATGACGTCGCCATAGTTACAGCGGCTTTCATTCAGGTCGATTAATTTCGAATTTCGGCACGGTTCCCGCATATCACCTGCCGAAAGACCCCCGGTTCCCACCATCATCCCGAAAGGGCGCCCCCGATGGTGGGCAACGACGCCGCACTCGTTGTCCGGGGGTTGCCGGAGGTCGGGCGGGCGTGCGAAACTGCCGCCATGTTGCTTCGCACGCCGCCCGATTCTCCGACATTGTTTGACGAGACGCCATTCGTTCCGGATTTCAGCTTGGAGCTGATGGCGCGGAATGCCGGTCATTGGCCGGTGGCTGGCACCGACGAGGCAGGCCGCGGCCCGCACTTACCAGCTGGGAATATACGATTACTTTAAACTGTATGATCGCCACGCATTATGGCGTGGTATATATACCATTTGCCTGTACGATTAGGTTGCGCGAGAAATCACGCGTGCATCAAGCGAAATCTGTTGGTGAGCTTATCTTGCGTCACGACTCCCCGAATAAAATGCGTGGCACATGACAATTACATGGTCGTAGTACGGGACGACAGCGCTCAAACGGAGCAACATTACGAGTTGAGGAGGTCGCTTCGGGTTTCATCCTGACGCCTCGCTCCAGTTTCCAGGCGTTCCTCAAGAGTATTTCCAACGCCTAGCTTTCTCAGATGACAAGCGTGATGGGGTGGTGCGCTATCATTCTGCATTCTACGGGGAATAGTCACTTTTGGCATAGCCCTGCCGAGGCCTTGGTCTGCAGTCGGCCAAACAGGTCATCTGCTTGCTCTAATAGCGGCAGGCGCACGCCGTTCAAGGAAATAGCACTACGCCTGCGGCTCTCCAACCGACAATCCTATCGAGACTTCAAAACGGCATCCTTCGATGGTTTGGCACCTTCGACCAGGATCACGTTGGGAGATGCTGACGCTTCACCCGCATTGACGATCGCGCGTGTGGGGCTGGTTGCGGATGCCATCGCGGCCCCCTTGGCATCGGTCTTGAAGGCGACGATCGGTTCCGGCTGGCCTTCGAAGAGCAGCGTGTAAGTGGTGTCCGGCTTCAGCTTGGAAACGCTGACGTCGACGATATCGATCAAACCGAGATTGCGCGAAACGATCATGCCGCTGCCCTCCATATTCTCTGCGGGCTTGAGCCTGAGGGTGATGTTCTCGGGCATATCCTTTCGCGGCTCCAAGTTTTGACGGCCATCACCGCCCACAACTGCGTCGGGAACATAGATCAGGGCCTGCGGAGCTTGGCCGGAGGGGATGTGGGCGATCTTCGTCTGCTTTTCGGTGTCGATGACATCGATCGCATCGCCATTCTCCAGTCCGACATAGATACGGCTGCCGTCTCCGGAGCCCCAGATGCCATGCGGAAGCGCACCGACCGGTATGGTCGAGACCAGTTTGGCTTCATCATCGAGTGTGTAGACTTTCACGACATTCTCGCCGCCAATGGTCACGTAAGCGAGGGTGCCAGCGGGTGTCTTGGCAAAGGCCAGATGGTTTGTGATCGGGCCGGTATCGATAACACCCTTGACCTCGAGGGTTTTGGTATCGATCCGCGTTACCTTGCCGACGTCCTTGTGGGTCAGCCAGGCTTCCTTGCCGTTGGGCGTGACCTGTATGAACGGTGAGAAGGGCGACACGACCGGGATGGCAGCTAGCAGCTTTTTCGACGCCACGTCGAAGACCTGGACGACGGGGTTGAAGCTGTTTGCGACGAAGGCGCGCTTGCTGTCGGGCGCGAAGATCGTCATGCCGGGGCCACTCTCCGTCTTGATCCGATCGGTCTCCTTGAACGTCTTGGCGTCGATGACCGACAGGTAGTCTTCTCCACGCACCGTCACCCAGACATGCTTGCCATCGGGTGTGAAGAAGGCTTCGTGCGGGTTGCGGCCGATATAGGTCACACCCTTCACCTTGTTGGTCGCGGTATCGATGAAGGTCACCGAATTGGTAACGGTGGAGACAGCAACGATTGTTTTATGGTCCGGCGAGAAGCCGAGACCGTGAACATTGACCTCGCCCTTGTAGAGAGGGCTCAGGACGTTCGGCCTTGGATCACCCAGCTTGATCAGACCCAGAAGCGTGTTCGTCGAGGGATCGATGACGGAAACCGTGTTGCTGTTCTGGTCGGCGGCATAGACTCGATCCTTGGCGTCCGGAAGAGCCAGGGCGGGAGATGCTGCGAGTGCGGACATCAGAACCAGGATGGAACGTTTCATTTTACTGTCTCCGGAGTTGCGGCAGGTTGATTGCCCGACTTATCAAGCATCGCGTGCATCAGTTGAATCTCATAGGTCTGCTCGGTGATGATCGATTGAGCGAGGTTTCGAATTTGCGGGTCTTTCGTGCTGACCAGAACCGCCTTGGCCATATCGACAGCGCCCTGATGATGCGGGATCATTTGCGCCAGGAAGTCCCTGTCCGGATTTCCGCTCTCCGAAACCGACATCATGCCGGCATGCATCTTTTCCATTGCAGCCTTCATGCTTGCCGAGAACGCATCTGCTGTTTCATTCTTGCCCGCCGGTTCGGGCTGATGATGCTGGTGCTGCTGTTCTGACAAGGCGGGGCTGAGGGAACAGAGGCTTATGCCGACCGCCGTTGCGATAAGAACTGTGACTTTGGCGCGCATGAGGTCTTCCTTTCGACAATAATGGGTAAGAACCCCTGGAGGCGGGATTCATTCCCACGTGACGGACAATCCGTGCTCACGTTCCCGTGACTGGGCTCCGGGTGCTCTGCATCGGGCCTTTCTGATCAGCCGGCTTGTGCGGCGGCGACAGCATCGGAGACCTCGTCGAAACTGCGCTTCACTTCGACCCGCTCGCCGTTGACAAAGAACGATGGCGTGCCGGCCACACCGAACTTCTGACTGGCCTCGGTCGTCACGGCATTGAGCTTGTCCAGATAAGCCTGATCGGCAACAGCGCGATCGAAGCCCGCACGGTCGATGCCCATGCTAGCGGCGATCTCGCGCAGCACATCCTCGGCGTTTGAGGCCGAAGCAATCTCATCGGACTTCGACATAAAGGTCGATACCGTCTCATCGAATCTGTCCTGGCCCCGCGTATTCGCCAGCATGAAGATGACGGCATCCGCCGAATTTCGCACGAAGGGCCGGTAGGCGATCTTCAGCTTGCCTGGTGCCACATACGTCTCCTGCAGCTTCGGCAAGACTTTTTCATGGAAGTCGATGCAGTGACTGCAAGTCGGGGAGGAATAGACGACCAGCGTGACCGGGGCCGTCCTCACTCCAACGATACTGTCCTGGAACACAGCCGGATTCATCAAGCCCTGCACGGGGTCGGCCTTGGCGGACCCTACACATCCCAACGCAATGCCGCCGACGATCACGGCCATAATACGAAGCGTCATATCTTCTCCTGCTCGGTTCGAGAAAACACTCCGACATGGGCAGACGCCGGAGTGTTTCGATCATCAGTCTGCCTTGAGGCAGGGCGCGATAAAGAGCGAGCGGTCGAGTGCACCCTTGATCGTCTTGGCCGCAACCAGCAGCCACATGCAGGCAAGGGCAGTGACCAGAACCTCTCCGAAAACTGCGATGGCCGACATTGGCACCATCGTCGACAGACGAAGCGTGGCCACGGAAAACACGCCGAGCGGGAAGGTGTAGCCCCACCAGCCGATGTTGAAGGGCAGGCCCTCGCGAAGGTAGCGCAGGGTGATCAAGACGGCAGTGGCCAGCCACCAGATGCCGTAGCCCCACAGAAGTATCGCGCCCAGGAAACTGGCTCCGCCGAAGGCGGGAGCAACGCTGGCCAATCCATTGGCCGCGAGCACAGCGGGGCCGGTCTGGCTCATCACGAGAAGGCCGAGGGCTCCGGTTCCGATCGGGCCAAGCGCCAGCCAGCTCGAGGCGGCCATGTTGACATGCGGAAGCTTGTGGACGGCCATGCGCAGGAACAGGATGACCAAGACGCTCATGGCGAGCGGGACCGAACAGGCCCACAGAACCAGGCTGGTCATCAGCACCGTCAACTGTGTCTGGGCGTCGGCGATATGGGGCAGAAGCAGACCACCGCTGACGGCCGCCACCTCGCTGGCCACGATCGGCAGCAGCCAGACTGCGGTCATCTGGTCGATCGAATGCGACTGGCGGGTGAACATCATGAACGGTATGGCGAGGCCGCAGGCAAGCGACATCGAGACGTCAATCCACCACAGCGTCGTTGCGATTGCTACCGCCGTGTCGCCGATATGCGGGATGCCGTAAATCAGAAAGCCATTGATGATCGTGGCGAGGCCCATAGGGATGCAGCCGAAGAACATCGATACGACCGAATGGGAAAAGACCCGGCTTGCCTCATGGAAATAGAGCGTCCACCTTGCAGCGTAGAGCGCCGTGCAGGTGGCGAACAGCAGGATGTTGAACAGCCAGAGCGCCTGGCCCATGGCGAACAGCCACGAATGCCCCGGGAACTGGGCGAGAGCGACAGACAGGATGCCGGTGCCCATCGTGGTGGCGAACCAGTTCGGGGTAAAGTTGCGGATGATATTGCCCTGCATAGGCACATCTGCGACGTGTGTGATGGGCTTAGTGGTGGCAACAACCCGTTGCATGGCTTCTCTCCTGATTATTGAGGAGAAAATACGCGACCACGTCAATCAGTTCCAACGCATAGTTCAGGATGTTTCAATCGACATTTTCGATTGATTGAGGATTGCGGACAACGTTTCGAAGGCCTCATGCAGACGGTGACGCTGCGTTATCGAGGTATTGATCAGCGTCGGGCTCGGATGAGGCGACAGGATCACCTTGATACCGAAACTCTCGAGCAGTTCCATCGCTGCACTCGCCACCGATCCCGCGAGAATGGCAACCTCGACGTCCGGCAGCAGCGGTAAGAGGCCAGAAAATTTCTCCTTGCCGTCGCGCCGCTCGCTGGCCGTGATCGACGTTCTCGTCGCACGGACCCACGGGACCGCATTCCACAGAACGATGTTATCTCTCGATATGCCGGTCTCAGCCAGCGCCTGTCGCAGGTTCTTCGCCGTGCCGGTCGGGTTATCGATTGAGACGAAGCGGCGGTGGCATTCGACCTCACTTGGCCCGGGTGTCTCGAGGAGGATCAGCAGTCTCGCGTGGACGCCGCCATCGAATGGATCGAAGTTCGGCACATCCCGGCCGGATGCAAGCTGAAGGCGGTCTCGGTAGTCATTCAGTGCTCGCGTATGCGGTCTGTCGAGTGCGGCCAACCGCTCGTCGCGACGGTGCTCGTGCCAGAGTGTCTCAGGCCCGCGATAGGTCATCAGACCTGCTCTGATAGCAGAGTCTCAAACGCATCGGCTGCCTTCGAGCGATATCGTTCCTTGTGCCGGATCAGGAAGAACGGACGTGGAAGCGGAGGATGGTTGGCCTCGACCAGCATGTTGCTGTTGAGTTCTGTCTGGGCGGCACTTCGCGAGGTCAGCGTTACCCCCATGCCCGCTTCGACTGCGCCGAGCACAGCCTCATTCCCCGGCAGAACAATCGCAACATCTAAGGCCTGAAGCTTCAGCTTCTCTTTGGCCATCATCGCCTCGAAGGCGAGACGCGTGCCCGACCCGGGTTCGCGCAGCACCCATGTCGCATCTGCAAAATCCGCCTTGCCCAGCTTTTTGCCTTTGGCCCAGGGATGGGTTGGTGAAACGACGATGATCATCTCGTCCGTGGCGATCACGCGTGAGGACAAGGTCGAGCGATCTATCACGCCCTCGGCCAAACCGAGCTCGACCCGCCCAGTCTCGACAGCATCCGCCACCGCCTCCGTATTGCCGATTGAGACATCAAGACCGAGACCCGGATAAAACGCATGAAACCTCGCAAGCCGTGACGGCAGCCAATAGGCACCGACGGTCTGGCTGGCCATGACCGACAGATCACCGCGTAACAAACCCGTCAAATCCTTGAGCGCGGTTTCGGCCGCCTTCGCCTCCGCGAGCACCTGAAGCGCGTGTTCGCGAAAGATCGTTCCCGCCTGGTTGAGAACGATCGAGCGTCCGATCCTGTCGAACAGCGCTACGCCATGACGTTCCTCCAGCGCGATAATTGCCGCACTGACGGCCGACTGCGTCATGTGCATCGCCTTGGCGGCTTTGGTGATGTGCTGATGGCGGGCGACTTCGGCGAAGATGCGCAACTGGTCTAGGGTCATGGGGATCGCAGTCTTGAATTCGTCCAGTCCAACAATCGAATTTTCCGAATGTTCGGTATGACTTTAAGCGATGCAAGTGATGTTGCACAGTGCTGCTGAATGGCAATCGAGGGGGCATCGGTTCCTGTAATTTTGCCACTTCCCACCCCAGATGCCCGTCCTAAAAAACACCTAACGGATTACACGATAAGTCGGACCCGAGATGACCGCTATTGGC